>NZ_CP199750.1:0-3455619 GCF_052654735.1 Flavobacterium sp. 25HG05S-40 | reverse complement strand
TGGGCATCAATATCAACACGGCCAGCAAATCACTTTTGAGTTATGTTTCCGGAATTGGCGAAAAAATGGCCGAGAACATTGTGGCTTATCGTTCAGAAAATGGAGCTTTTGAAGATAGAAAGCAGCTCAAAAAAGTGCCGCGCCTCGGTGATAAAGCCTATCAGCAAGCAGCAGCATTTATCAGAATCCACAACGGAAAAAATCCGTTAGACAATTCGGCCGTGCATCCTGAAGCGTATCCCATAGTTGAAAAAATGGCCAAAGATTTGGGATTAAAAACCAATGATTTGATTGCCAATAAAGAAAAGATTTCCCAAATAAAATTAGATAGTTATATTACTCCGGAAATAGGAATACTTGGATTGAAAGACATTGTCAAAGAATTAGAAAAACCGGGACTTGACCCCAGAAAAGCAGCCAAGGTTTTCGAATTTGATCCCTCGGTAACTTCTATTAAAAATGTTCGTTCCGGAATGATTTTACCGGGAATCGTAAATAACATTACCGCTTTTGGTTGTTTTGTAGATATCGGAATTAAAGAAAGCGGCTTAGTCCATATTTCTCAACTTAAGGAGGGTTTTGTTTCCGATGTCAATGAAGTGGTAAAATTACACCAACACGTTCAAGTAAAAGTGGTTGAAGTTGATGAAGAGCGTAAAAGAATTCAACTGACGATGATTTTATAAACCAAAAAGCCCTAATTCAATGACGAATTAGGGCTTTTTAGTTGGAATCGTTTTTATCTACTTAGAATCCACGAACTCATTTTTTCTAAAACTGCTGGTGCAATAGTTTGTTCGAGTTGTCCATATTCTGCTACTGATCCAGTTGCGGCTTCCTGAAAAAGATGGTTCAAATTTGGGAATTCGACCACTTCTATTTTTTTGTTCTTAGCTTTATCCAAGGAAGCTTTGATTCCGGCTAGATTCTCTTTTGAGATTACCTGTAAATCTTTAGAGCCATTTAGCGCTAAAACCGGGATTTTTAGTTTGCTCCAATACACATCAGGATTGATTTTGATGAAATAAGTAAACCAGGGAATCGTTATTTTTTGGCTTTCCTGCTCGGCAGTTTTTGCCATCTCTTCTGCAGAAGGTTGTTGTTCTTTAGGTAGTTTTTGCATATCGGCCATATAGATATTTTTGACCTCGGTTTGTAAATCGGTTCCGTTGTAATTTTTCACTAAAGAATAGATTTTTCGGTTGGTTGCTTCACTTGATTTTAGTTCCTCTTCTGTTGCTCCGGAGACCTTAGCTATGGCGTTAGTCTGTAATACCAGAAGTTCATCTATTGGAATTCCGGGACCAGCCATCGAGATGATAAATTTTACATTTGGGTTTTTGGAGGCAACCATAGGCGCAATAATTCCGCCTTCGCTATGACCAATTAATCCAATATTTGTAAAGCCTTTTTTAGTTAAAAATTCTACAGCAGCATTGGTATCTTCTGCAAAATTTTGAGTTGTCATGGTCATGGTAGCACCATTTGAGCTTCCTGTTCCTCGGTCATCTACACGCAAAACACCTATTCCTTTTTTAGCAAAATCATCTGCAATTATCCAAAAAGATTTATGTCCGAAAATTTCAGAATCTCTATTTTGCTGTCCAGAACCCGAAATCAAAACAACAACAGGGAAAGTATTAGCGTTTGAAGGTGTAGTTAAGGTTCCGGCTAACGTGTTTTTGTCAATTGGATTGGTAAACGTAACGTCTTCTATTTTATAGTTAAAAGGAGGTTGTGGCGTTTGAGGTCTTTTTAGTATCGATTCGCCTTCTTTTTTTCTACTTAATACGAATGGCAAACTCATTTGGCCTTGAGTAAAAGTGCCTTTAATCTGGTCTACGTTTAAAGTACCTTTGAATTGAAACTGCATATTAGCAGAAGTTAAAGTCAATTCATTTTTTTCAAAAGTAGTTTGCGTTATCGGAATGTCTTTTACACTTTGCATAGGACTATCCATGGTTGAGGTGAATTGGCTTCCGTTTTGTTTGATGTTAAAAACCAAAGGAAGTTTCATTCCTGGAACGTCTAATGCACCTCCCCAAGAACCGCCAATTTCTTGGCTGAAAACAAAAGAGAGGCAAAAAAAACAGATAATGGTAAATACGGTAGTTTTCATATTGTTATTATTTAAAGTGTTGGTATTAGTATTTTAGAGAGAATTTCGGCTATAAGAATAGTGATGCAAAAGAAAACAATGTGTTTTAATTGTTTGGCATTAGAGGCAGTTTTAAAACCGTGATAGAGCAGTGCTAGGGCATAAATTAGGAGAATAATCAGCAATAATGACATAACAAGAAGCAAAGCTAAATCCAGTGTTTCAAACTTTATTTTTGCAAAATTGCCAGATTCTTTCAGCATTGCCTCTTCTATTTTTTTTACAGCTGGAATGGAAACTAATACTGCCGATACATAAAACGGAATTCTATAAATAAGACTTGCGTTTACAATATCGATAAAACGGGTTTTTGGATTGATAATTTTTCCTAAACCAAAAAGTAAAAATGTGATTAAAAGAACAATAATAATGTTTTCTTTCATCGAATGAATAAAAGACATTTCCTGATTCAGATGAACATCAATAACACCATCATAAGTAACACCAAAAATAGTAGCCAGATAGCTTCCTATAAGCATCGATGCCAATCCAATCAGCAGCAGTTGCTTCTCTGAAAATTTTATAAACGGATTCCAAATAATTTGCCAGTTCATATTAAGACAGGGATTTAAGTTGATTAATTTTTTCGATAAGATCGTCCATTTTGTTTCGCATCGTAGGATAAGAATTACCGGCTTGCTTTGCCATTTCTTTAATGCTTCCACTGGAAAGAAAGAAATCTAAAATGAAATCCTGCTCTTCTCGAGAAAGTTTAAAATAAAGCGGTAACTCATAGTTTCCGTTCACATCCGTTTGACAATGGTCACATTTCATCTGACTGACCCGAAGAGCATTTTCGCAGCTAGGACAAATAACAGGAAGTCTCATTTTCAATAAAGTTAAAATTGTTTTTAACAAAATTAAAAAATAAATTACAATAAATGAATAAAATCTTGTAATAATAACAAAAACTAATTATTAGGAATATAAAAAATCCCCAATTCCAACTAAATTTAGTTGGAATTGGGGATTTAAAGATTGTACGTTCTAAAGTTTATTTTTTAGCTTCTTCTTCTTTTTTAGAGACAGCGTTTGCTTCATCTTCTCCTTTGGCAGCTTTCTTGAATTCACTAACACCCGAACCTAATCCTTTCATTAATTCCGGAATTTTTTTACCTCCAAAAAGTAATAAAACAATAGCTAGTATTACCAATATTTCTGTCATTCCAAATCTTCCCATGATCTATAATTATTATGCTTTCGCAGATTTCATATTTTTAAGTCCGACAAAGGTAAAAAGAAAATAACATTCTTTTGAATTTCACGTTAATAAATATACGTTAAACATCATTGGCCATAAAAAGACTTACCCAACTAATTTTCTATATTTGTAACACATTCAAAAAAACCATGTCTGAAAAACGACTCAAACGAAAAATAATCAAGAAAAAACTCTTCACCAAAAACCGATTGGTTATTTTGAACGAAGACACATTTGAAGAAATATTTTCGCTTAGATTAACACTGATGAATGTCTTTGTAGTTGCTACACTTGGAGCATTGCTGATTATTTTTATTACCACTTTTATCATTGCCTTTACACCTTTAAGAGAATTTATACCAGGTTATGCTTCTACACAATTGAAAAAAGATGCCACCGAGTTAGCTTTGAAATCAGATTCTCTGAGTCAGGCTTTAAAGAAAAACGAAGCGTATATTCAATCCATAAAAAAAATATTGACAGGTGATTTGGATTATGCCAAATTTAACAAAGATTCTATCACGGCTTCTGCTACTGAAACACTTTCTGAGGAAGATTTACAGGCTTCAAAAGCCGACTTAAAACTTAGAGAAGAAGTAGAACGGGAAGACAAATACAATCTTTTTGAAAAAGCAAAACCAAAAGTCAGCACCGTTTTGTTTCCACCTGTTAAGGGAATGATTACAGAAAAATTCAATCCGCAAAAGAAACATTATGCCGTTGATGTTGCTCTGGCAAAAAACACCCCTATCAAATCCATCTTAAGCGGAAAAGTAATTTTTGCCGACTGGACACCCAATACCGGAAACGTGGTTATCATAAGACACAACAACGGATTCATTTCGGTGTATAAACATGCTGCTTCTGTTACGGTTGTTCAGGGAGATGCGGTTAAAACAGGCGAAGTGATTGCCTTGGCAGGTTCTACAGGACGAGAATCTACAGGTGTGCATTTGCACTTTGAATTGTGGAAAGACGGTTACTCAATTGATCCCAGCATATTTATAGCTTTTGAATAATTATGGATGAAACTTTAAATTACCTTTTCGAAAGAACATTGATAATTCCGTTTCTAACGGGAATAATTTTTGTTGCCGCGGCTTTAGTAACGTTATGTTTTCCTCCCAAAAAGATAAATTATTTGTACGGTTACAGAACCATAACTTCTATGAAAAGTCAACAGGTTTGGGATTTTGCGCAACGGTATTCGGGAATAAAAATGCTTCAGAGCGGATTCTTGATAATGACATTATCTTTTACAAACGTATTTTTCGATTTTAACGAAAATCAGCAAGTAATTTTTGGCTTGCCCTTAGTAATAATCCCTTGCATTTATTTATTTTGGAGTACCGAAAAAGGCATCAAGAAAAAATTTCCAAACGTTTAAGAATATGTCTGTAAAATCGATAGCGGCCAAACTATTTGCTCAAATAGTGCATCAAAAAACGCAAAAGTGGGTTCAGAACCCTGTAGCAACCCAGCAAAAGGTTTTTCAAAATCTTTTGGCTTCCGCCAAAGAAACGCAGTTTGGGAAAGACCACCATTTTTCGGAAATCAAATCCTATGAAGCCTTTGCCAGACAAGTTCCTGTTAGAGATTATGAAGCCTTGCGACCCTATGTAGACCGTGTTGTAAAAGGCGAAGAAAATATTTTGTGGAATGGAAAACCACTATATTTTGCTAAAACATCAGGTACAACTTCGGGAGCGAAATACATTCCATTAACCAAAGAGTCGATGCCTTTTCATATTGAAGCAGCGCGCAATGCTATTCTGAGTTATATTCATGAAACCGGAAAAGCCGAGTTTGTAGATGGTAAAATGATTTTCCTTCAAGGAAGTCCATTATTGGAAGAAAAAAACGGAATCAAATTAGGAAGACTTTCCGGAATTGTAGCCCATTTTGTACCGAAGTATTTACAGAAAAACCGAATGCCCAGTTGGGAAACCAATTGTATCGAAGATTGGGAAACCAAAGTAGAGGCTATTGTAGAAGAAACTTTTAACGAAAACATGTCGGTAATCTCAGGAATTCCGTCTTGGGTTCAAATGTATTTTGAAAAATTGCAGCAAAAAGGAGGAAAGCCTGTGGGTGATATTTTCAAAAACTTCAACCTATTTATTTATGGCGGGGTAAATTATGAACCGTATCGAGCCAAATTTGAAAACCTTATCGGAAGGAAAGTTGATGCTATTGAACTTTTTCCAGCTTCAGAAGGCTTTTTTGCGTATCAGGATTCGCAGCAAGACAAAGGAATGTTATTGTTGTTAAACTCTGGCATTTTCTATGAGTTTATAAAATCAGAGGAGTTTTTTACCGAAAATCCAAAAAGATATACCATTGGCGAAGTTGAATTGTATGTTAATTATGTACTGATTATTTCTACCAATGCCGGACTATGGGCCTACAACATTGGTGATACCATTCAGTTTACCAGTTTAAAACCGTATCGAGTTATTGTCTCGGGCCGAATCAAACACTACATTTCTGCATTCGGAGAACACGTAATTGGTAAAGAGGTGGAGCATGCTTTGAAGGAAGCTATGACCGATTCTAATATTCGAGTAAATGAATTTACAGTGGCTCCGCAAATCAACCCAACCGATGGATTACCTTATCACGAATGGTTTATCGAATTTGAAAATGAGTCGGAAAACTTGGAGGAATTTGCTTTGAAGATTGACCGAGCCATGCGCCGCCAAAATGTATACTATGATGATTTGATCGTTGGAAAAGTTCTAAGAACACTGAAGGTCACCAAAGTGGTGAAGAATGGATTCCAAGACTATATGAAATCAATCGGTAAATTAGGTGGACAAAATAAAATCCCGAGATTGAGCAACGACAGGAAAATCGCCAATTTACTTAAAACAGAATAGAAAAAAGATGCACAAAATAAGATATTGGCTAGTATTGTTTTTACTCAGTTTTTCGGTTTCAGCACATATTAAAGGAAGTGTAGTAGACGAGTTGGACAAGCCGATTTCGTATGTCAACATTTGGGTTGAAAATGAAAATAACAGTACAACATCTGAGGAAAATGGAGTGTTTACGATTAATTGCCAACCCGATAAAAACCTTATTTTTTCAGCTTTAGGTTTTGAAAAAAAGATAGTCAAAGCATCAGAATCTGAAAAAGTAGTTCTAAAAATCAATGCACTAGAGCTTAACGAAATTGTTATTGCTAAACGATTTGAAACCAAGGAAATCGAAATCGGGAAAGTAAAAAATGAGAGTTATCAAGCCTTTGATAATGGACCACTTATAGATGCTAAATTTTTCCCTTACAATCCGAAATATAAAAAGACAAAATACCTAAAGCAGGTTGCGATAATTACAGATAGTCAACTGGAAAGCAGCAGTTTTAAAATTCACTTTTATGCTGTAAATCCAGATGGCTCACCCGGAGAGCCAATGCTTCAAAAAGACTATTTGGTTTCGGTAAAAAAAGGCGTTAAAAAGTCATTTTTCAATGTAGTTGATTTCAATCTTAGAATGCCTAAAAATGGAATTTTTGTGGGTTTTGAAAAGTTGATCATCGAAAAAAATAAGCTCGAAAGAGAAGTTGTAGATTCGAATACGAAATTGAAGAAAATTCAAAACATCTATTTCCCATTTGTATTGTATAATTATGTAGAAAGAGACTTTATCTATATTTTCTCTAAAGGAAAATGGAGCAAACAAACTAGAGATGACATAGCAAATCCTTCTGAAAAAATGAGGGTGTATGAACCTGCAATTAACCTTATCCTAACCAACTAATCCATAAAAACCCTATCTTTGCGGGTTAGAAAATAAAATTTAATGAAGGAAATTAAAAACATTTCGCGCTCCAGAGCGCAAGAATCGTCGGCAGCTATCGAACGATTGTACATTACGATGAGGCATTTATTTAACAGAGGTTTCTATAAACCGATGGGTATTTCAGGAGAAACCTTAAGAGAAGCGTTACTATCTCTTAGACCAGAAATTTACGGAAGTATAGCAGAAGAAAAAGTAGAACTTAGCGGTTTACTTTATGTGATAGAACGACTACCAGTAGGCATTGAGGAATGCCGATTTATAAATTTGACTTCAGACGAAGGTTATTCTAAATCCCATTTTCAGGCCATTGTTCCGCCAAAAAGAAGAAGAAATTGCTATCGAATTGATGACGAACAAATGAATGTGGAAATCACTCGTGGACGTTCCGACATCTATGATATTTTGACCCATTTGACCTTTATTTTTATCGAATCTCATAAAATTAAAGATAAAGTTTTACTAGATGAAATGGAGCTTGAGTTAACCAGAGATTGGGAAAAATTGGAGCAAGCCGTTTTGCAAAACAAAAAAATGACGCTCAAAGAAAAGGAAATTGCGATTTCGCATGCTGCCAATGTTTTGGGCAGAAGTTTTTCAGAAGTGTTAGACATTTATGATGATTTTGGAACCAAAGAAAAACCGGACCGCTTTTTACATGTTATTTATTGGCTAGGAAAATTGGCCATAGATGAGGTAATTAATAACAATAAAAGAACTATTACATTTAGTCCGATATTACGAGAACGATTAGGACATCATATTCACGGAGAGATTTGGGCTAACAATATCAAGGAAGCTCTAAAGGCCAACAATCTTTTGGAAAGGCCTATTCACATTATCAGTGCGAATATGCACAGCGTGATGAACTCTATTTTTGCGACAACGGTTTTAAAAACCAAATTTAAAGACAAATCGGATTTCTTTATTTATGAAGAGTTGAGTAAATCGGGTGCCAATGAGGTTCGGAATAAAGTAGAGGAAGTGGCTGTAAAGCAAGGAATGATCTCGCTTCCCGATGTTTTTTCGGGTACTAATATTGATGTGCAGTTATTTGATACTGCCAAAATTGATTGGGCAAAAACCAGTTTCCCTAAAGCGGTAATTGGCAAAGAGGGACCCGTACTTATAGTCATGGATTATGCTTTTGGTGAACAAGCTTTTGAAACAATTGACGAATTACTGAAACCTTACAAAGAAGGAAAAAGTAGAACATTCCTAAACGTAGAATCTGTCTCTATCATGGGTAAAGCCGGAATTTTGGAAGGCGGAAAGGGAGATATTATGATTCCATCTGCGCACATCAACGAAGGAACGGCCGACAATTATCCTTTTGAAAATGAATTAACTACCGAAATGTTTGAAGGAAACGGTATTCCAGTATTTTCAGGACCAATGGTTACGGTCTTAGGAACTTCACTTCAAAATAAGGATTTATTGCGATTTTTCCACGAATCTACATGGGAAGTAATCGGGCTGGAAATGGAAGGAGCTTATTATCAGAAAGCGATACAATCGGCATCAAAAATCAGAAAAAGCATCCCACAGAATGTCAAAGTACGATATGCTTATTATGCTTCCGATAATCCGTTAGAAACAGGAAGTACTTTGGCCTCAGGAGGTTTGGGAACTACGGGAGTTAAGCCAACGTATTTGATTACCATTAAAATACTAGAACAAATTTTTAACATAAAATAATTATCTTTTTATGAGTGCATCATCTCAAAACAATGACAATCAGGAAATAGACTTGTCACAGATTTCAAAGAAAATTGGAATTTTTTTCGAAAATATTTCAACCAAAATTTTCAGGATGTTTTTATTTTTTAAAAGAAACATCCTTTGGGTCGGAGTATTAGTAATAGTTGGAGCGGGATTAGGGTTTTATCTTGATAAAACCCAAAAAGTATACGATAATGAAATCATTGTATCGCCCAATTTTGCTTCGGGAGACTATATGTACTCAAAAGTACAATTGATTGATTCTAAAATTGAAGACGGTGACACCGTTTTCTTGAGAGATGTTATCGGAATCAAAAACTCTAAAAACCTTAAAGGAATTGCTGTAACACCCATTACGGATGTTTATAAATTTATAGATAATAAACCTCAAAATTTCGAATTAATCAAGTTAATGTCGGAAGACGGTGATATCAAGAAAGTTATTAATGAAACGGTGACGAGTAAAAACTATCCGTACCACATGATTGCGTTTTCAACTGTTGGACAAACCTCGAATGAAAAAACGGTTCAGCCTATTTTGAACTACTTAAACGATTCGGAGTATTATAAGAAAATACAAAAAGAATATTTAAACAATGTAAAAGTTAAAATGTCTGAAAACGATTCGATTATTAGTCAGATTAATGGTTTTCTAAATGCATTCAAAACCACAGTAAATGGTTCTCAAAAAAGTGACAAACTAGTTTATTATAATGAAAACTCTCAGTTAAACGAGGTGATTAAAACTAAAGATTTACTAGTTTATGAACAAGGAGTTCATAGAGTTGAACTGGTAAACCTTGACAAAATTGTAAAAGATAGCAGTACCACATTAAACGTTAAAAGCAACAAAGCAGTCAATGGCAAAATGAAATTGGTATTGCCTTTATTATTTTTGTTTTTGTTTGTAGTACTAGGTTATATGAAATCTTTCTACAAAAATCAAATGTCAAAATTGAATTTATAGTTTATGAAAGGAATTATTTTAGCCGGAGGCTCGGGAACACGATTACATCCATTGACTTTAGCCGTTAGCAAACAGTTAATGCCTATTTACGATAAACCAATGATTTACTACCCGTTATCAACCTTGATATGGTCTGGAATCAACGAAATATTAATTATTTCAACACCTCATGATTTACCATTATTCAGACAACTGCTAGGCGATGGGACAAGTTTAGGATGTCGTTTTGAATATGCCGTTCAAGAACATCCTAACGGACTTGCAGAAGCATTTATTATTGGAAAAGAGTTTATTGGAAACGATAAAGTAGCCTTGGTTCTTGGCGATAATATTTTTTACGGAACAGGATTGTCTGATTTATTGTTGGCTAACAACGATCCGGATGGTGGAATTATTTATGCGTATCACGTTCACGATCCCGAAAGATACGGTGTAGTAGACTTTGATAAAGACGGTAAAGTACTTTCGATAGAAGAAAAACCATTACACCCAAAATCAAATTTTGCGGTTCCCGGAATCTATTTTTATGATAATGATGTGGTTGAAATTGCCTCCAATATTAAACCAAGTCACAGAGGTGAAATAGAAATTACAGACGTTAATAAAGAATATTTAAGAAGAGGAAAACTTAAAGTAAGCATTCTAGACAGAGGAACGGCATGGTTAGACACAGGAACATTTCAGTCTTTGATGCAAGCCGGACAATTTGTACAAGTCATAGAAGAGCGTCAAGGATTAAAAATTGGTGCTATCGAAGAAGCTGCATACCGAATGGGTTTCATAGATGCTAAACAATTAGAAAAATTAGCCCAACCTTTATTGAAAAGTGGTTATGGTACACACTTACTTAGTTTGATTTAAGACATGAATTTTATTGCAACCAAGCTAGAAGGCTGTTTTATTATTGAACCAAGAGTAATTCTTGATGAAAGAGGTTATTTTATGGAAAGTTTCAACGAAACCCTATTTCAAAAAGGCGTAGATCAACCGGTGCATTTTGTCCAGGACAATCAATCGTTTTCTTCAAAAGGCGTTTTAAGAGGATTACATTATCAAACGGGCGCATATGCGCAAGCAAAACTAGTACGTGTTTTGCAAGGAGAAGTACTTGATGTTGCTGTAGATATTAGACCAGAATCTGCTACATATGGAGAATTTGAAGCCATAATTTTATCCGATGAAAACAGAAAGCAATTCTTTATACCTAGAGGATTTGCTCATGGTTTTCTGGTTTTAAGTGAAACGGCTACCTTCTTTTATAAATGTGATAATTTTTACAATAAAGAGTCTGAAGGGGGCATCATTTTTAATGATAGTTTGATTAACATTGACTGGAATTATCCAATTTCCGATTTAATTATCTCTGAGAAAGATAAAGTTCAGCCAACACTAGAGAACGCCAAAAAAGTATGGTAATTTTAGTAACTGGTGCCAACGGGCAATTAGGACAAAGTCTGCAATGGATGGCATCAAAGTATCCTGAAGTTCATTTTGTTTTTTGTTCCTCGACAGATTTAGATATAACTAATTTAGATCATTGTGTCTCTGTTTTTTCTAAAATACAGCCCAACTATTGCATCAACACCGCAGCCTATACTGCAGTTGACAAAGCCGAAAGTGAACCCCAAAAAGCCCATTTAATCAATGTTGTTGGAGCCCAAAACCTTGCTGAGGTTTGTAAAAGACATAAGACAATCTTGCTACACCTTTCTACTGATTTTGTTTTTGATGGAGACAAAAATGCTCCTTATAATGAAGAAGACTTACCCAATCCAACGGGAATCTATGGTCATACAAAATTAGAGGGAGAAAGAGCTATCCAATCGGTTTTAGAGGCATACTATATTATTAGAACATCTTGGGTGTATTCTCAATTTGGCAGTAATTTTATGAAAACGATGTTGCGATTGGCTGATGAAAGAGATTCTATTTCGGTAGTAAATGACCAAATCGGAACTCCAACAAACGCCCTAGATTTAGCAGAAGCTTTAATAAAAATCATTTTAACCGACAACCGACAATCGACCACCAATCACTTCGGAATCTATCATTTTAGTAACGAAGGAAGTTGCAGTTGGTATGATTTTGCTAAAATGATATTTGAAATTAACAATATTAGAATAAATTTACATCCCATACCAACCACTAGTTTTCCAACACCGGCGAAAAGGCCTAAGTACAGTGTTTTGGATAAAGCGAAGATTAAAGCCGTGTTTGGAATAGAAATAAAAAACTGGGAACAATCATTAGCTAAAAATCAGATTTTATAATTTTAAATATTTTCATTTTAAAGTTTAATCAAAACTTGCCAAAGGCTAGATTATGAATCAAGAACCAATAATATCCATAGTAAGTCCTGTATACAAAGCTGAAAAAATAGTTGGTAATTTAGTAACTGAAATTCAGTTAGTAATGCAACAATTGAACGTATCCTACGAAATAATATTGGTAGACGATAGAAGTCCGGATAACTCCTGGGAAAAAATGAAAGACTTATCCCTAAAGTATCAAAATGTTGTTAGTATTCGTTTGAGTAAAAACTTTGGTCAACACCCGGCAATTATAGCAGGATTACATCAGGCCAAAGGAGAATGGATAGTGGTAATGGATTGTGATTTACAAGATCAGCCAAAGGAAATTTTAAAATTATACGACAAAGCTAAAGAAGGATTTGATGCAGTTTTAGCTAGAAGAACTAAGCGAAAAGATGGGTTTTTTAAAAAACTGTCCTCTAGACTCTTTTCAAAAGCATATGGCTTTTTTACAGACACAAAATATGATAATGAAATTGCCAACTTCGGAGTATATAATAAAAAAGTGATACAGTCAATTTTAAAAATTCCGGATTACATTAAATTTTTTCCGCTTTTTGTGAGTTTTGTTGGGTTTAATACCACATCAATTACAGTTGAACATTCCTCAAGAGATTCTGGCAAGACAAGTTATAGTATCTCCAAGTTGATAAGTTTAGCTTTAAACTCGATTATTTCATTTTCAAATAAGCCTTTAAAAATAGTAGTTAAATTTGGAATTATAATTTCCTTGCTTTCCTTTATTGTAGGCGCTTATTATCTTTACGAAGCTTTTACCAACAGAATTGAAGTTATAGGCTATACTTCCATCATAGTTTCGATATGGTTTTTATCAGGAGTAATAATTACAACTATTGGTATTACAGGTATATATGTTGGAAAGATTTTTGATCAAACAAAAAGCAGACCGGTTTTTATTATTGATGAAACCATAAATGTCCAGTAATATGATTGCTATAGGATTATTTGTTGCAGGAAAAAAAGGAGTGAATTGTTTAAATGCTGTTTCAGATTTATGCAATACAAAACCTAATTTCTTTTTAAATTATGTGGTTGCTGCAAGAGATAAGAATGTAGTTAATGATTATTTTGAAGAGATAAAAGCTCTATGTGATCATAATAATTATCTCTTTTTTGAAAGAACAAGTGAATTGAAAATTACCGCTGAGGCTGATGTAATCTTTGCTATTAGTTGGCGATGGATAATACAACAAAACATCGAAAAATTAATCGTTTTCCACGACTCAATTCTTCCACAACTTAGAGGATTTAATCCATTGGTAACATCGTTAATAGAAGGCTACAATGAAATTGGGGTTACTGCAATAAAAGCGAATAAAGAATTCGATAAAGGCAATATTTTAGGCACATGTAAAACAAAAATTTCTTATCCTATAAAAATAGAAAAAGCTACAGAAATTGTAAGTGAACTTTATGCTGAGCTAATAGTATCGATTTTATTAAAAAAAGCCAATAATTCATTGCACGAAATAGCACAAGACGAAAATCAGGCTAGTTATAGTTTATGGCGTGATGAAACAGATTATGAAATAGATTGGAATCAATCTGCAGATAGAATTGTCAGGACTATTGATGCCTTGGGCTTTCCCTACAAAGGCGCCAGCATTAAATTTGATGGCAGAACCGTTAGAATTAAAGAGGCGGTGCTGGTTGATGAACTTGAAATTATAAATAGGACACCGGGTAAATTACTCTTTTTGGATAATCAGAATCCTGTTGTTGTCTGCGGAAAAGGATTGTTGAAAATCACAGAAGCGATTTATGAAGATGATGGAACAAAGGTTAACTTTAACAAATTAAGAATACGATTATAATGAAAATCCCTTTTAATAAGCCTTACCTGTCGGGAAACGAAACAAAGTACATAGAAGATGCTGTCAAGTCGGGTAAAATATCTGGTAATGGTAAGTATACACAGTTATGTCAAAAGTTTTTTGAAGAAACTTATGGTTTTAAAAAAACACTACTTACAACCTCATGCACAGACGCTTTGGAAATGTGTGCCATACTTGCCGATATAAAAGCGGACGATGAAGTAATTGTTCCAAGTTATACGTTTGTATCTTCCGCATTGGCTTTTGTGAGGCAGAATGCCCATATCGTTTTTGCTGACTCATATCAAGACAATCCGAATGTTGATGCCGACAAAATTGAAAACCTGATTACAATCAAAACCAAAGCAATCGTAGTGGTTCATTATGCGGGAATTGCGTGTGATATGGAAAAAATTATGCAAATCGCTGAAAAGTATAACCTTATTGTAATTGAGGACGCAGCCCAGGCTATTGACAGTTACTACACTTTTAGTGATGGAACTAGAAAACCTTTAGGAGGAATTGGACATTTTGGCGCATTCTCTTTTCACGAAACCAAAAATATAATATCAGGAGAAGGAGGAATGCTCACAATAAATGACAGTCGTTTTGCAGACAGAGCAGAAATTATTTGGGAAAAAGGAACCAATCGCTCTTCTTTTTTTCGTGGAGAAATAAATAAATATGGTTGGGTTGATACCGGTTCTTCGTTTTTACCAAGTGAAATCATTTCCGCTTTTCTTTGGGCACAATTAGAAAACATTGAAGACATTCAAGAGAAAAGATTGGGAATCTGGAATAAATATTACGAAGGACTAAAATGCAATGATAAGATTACATTGCCAATTATTCCCGAATACGCAACCAATAATGCTCATATGTTTTACATTGTTTGTAAGGATTTAGATTTCAGAAGCAAATTGATAGCTAAACTAAAGGAAAATGATATTTTGGCGGTCTTCCACTATTTGTCTTTACATAAAAGCGATTTTTATACCCAAAATCATGATGATAGGGACCTTCCAAATTCCGATAGATTTGAAGACTGCCTGTTGCGGTTACCATTGTTTTATGAATTGACTGATGAGCAGCAACAAAAAATCATCGATCTAATCAACAAATTTTAATCCATTTTTATGAAAAAAATAAATCCTGAAATATTCAAAGAGGAAGCCCAAATCAAAAATGGAAAGTATATTTTTATTCCTGTTCAAGAAGAAATTGTGACCGATTTTCTCGACAAGATTAAGTACAAAATAAAGAAGTTCAATAAGATATATAGTGCTCTAATAGAAATTATAAGTCCGGTTTATCCACAGCCATTCTTCGATGCAAGAAGAATTATCCGTAATGAAATCAAAGGCAAAAAAGTTATAGCCTTAAACTTAGGAAGCGGAAATTCAGATTTTGGAAATGATTTAATAAATGTAGATTTGCTTCCTTATCAGAATGTAGATGTAATTTGTGATATCGAAAATATTCCATTTAAAGATAATTCGATTGATTACATTATTAACATTGCTGTTTTGGAACATGTTCCTAATCCTCAAAGGGTTATTGCAGAAATGAATCGAATTTTAAAACCCGGAGGTAAAATGTATTGTTTTATTCCGTTTATGCAACCCTTTCATGCATCACCATATGATTTTCAAAGATTTACTTATGAGGGCATGAAATATCAATTTAAAGACTTTAAAATTATAAATATTAAATCTATTGGACCCACATCCGGAATGCTTTGGGTTGTTCAGGAATGGTTTGCCTTGATTTTTTCTTTTGGTATAAAACCACTTTACACCTTGCTGTATTTGGTTTTTATGGTTGTTACTTTTCCTATTAAGTTTCTAGATGTTATTCTTCAGTATCATCCCATGAGTAAAATCATGGCATCTGGGTTTGGTGTTTTTGTAGAAAAAAAGGCTGATTGAGGTGTCTCAAAATTATAATTCAAATTCAAGGATAACTTTAAAAAAAACAAAATGATTAATAAAGCTATAAACATAATAACCGAGAATAAAGCATTGACCCTAATTTTATTGGTGGCAACCTTTTTAAGGTTTTTTAAAATAGATTATCAAAGTTTATGGATGGACGAACTATACACAATGAATGTAGCGAGTTCAAAACATTCGTTTTCTCAAATTATTTCTGAAGTTAATTTGAGGGAAAGCTATCCTTATTTGTATTTTTTCATGATGAATACCTTATTTACCTTGTTTGGAGATAATTCAATAGTAGCGAGGATTCCTTCGGCAATTTTTGGAATATTGGCTGTCTTTATGATCTATAAAATAGGAAAGGAGCTTATTTCAAAAAATGTTGGTTTAATAGCAGCAATATTACTCACGCTTAATCGATACGAGCTTTATTATTCTCAAGAAGCAAGAGCGTATACCTTTTATTTGTTTGGCCTATTGGTCTCCTATTACTATTTTATCAAATTCATTAAAGAAAGCAATAAAAGAAACCTCTTGTTATACGCACTCAGTACAGGCTTACTGCTGAATACTAATTTCTTCAGCGTATTAAATGTTTTATCTCAAGGGATTTTTATGGTTTTTGTATTGATGTCATTGGATAAAGAGGAGCGAAAAGCTTTCTTTAAAAAAATGTTGATTATGGCAGGGATTGCATTGCTTTTCTTTATACCAAATGCCTACAAATTTTATTTATTAACAGGATTAATAGCTGACTTTATACCCAAAGCATCTGATGAAGTACTAGTCAACATTTTAAAAGAAATTATAAGTAGCTCAGCTTATGTAATTTTTATTTATAGTAGTCTTTTTACCTTTTTTATGATTAAGGTTTTTAGCCAAAAGAAGACTAAAACACTAAAAGATATTTTGTCTAATAAATTGGTCTTTAGTTATTTATTAGTTTTCACATGGATCAGCATTGTGTTGGTAATAATAGTTGTTAAATCCTATACAGGCTCTTCCATATTCCTTTCAAGGTATTTTATGAGCATAGTGCCGGCCTTCATTTTAATTATTTCAATAGCTTTGGAAAGCATTAAAAATATTCAGATTAGATCGTCTGTATTTGCTTTATTGTTCTTTTTTATAGCTTTTGATTTAATTGTTGTAACAAAGTATTATGGCCTCTACGCCACAAAAACACAATACAGGGAAGCAACTCAACTAATTATTGATAAGAACAAAACAAATGAAACCGTTTATACAAGTTTAAAATACTGGTATGATTACTTTTTGAATAGCAATGGAGTAAAATTTAACGTCATCGAGAAACCAAATTTGGAAACCGTAATAAACGAAATGATGGCAAATCCGCAAAGCATTAAACCTTTTTGGTATACCGATGCACATGGAAGACCTTATAAATTGTCTGAAAGCGCACAAAATTTTGTTAACAACAATCTTTATGTGGATGAAAATTTTGACGGCCTTGATGCGTGGACCAAACACTTCATTTTATTAAAAGACGTAAAACTTGATGTTGATGTTTCTAAGTTTGGAGAATTAAAACAGTATAACGGAACGCCATTCCAATTTAGTCTTGAAGTTTTTGAAAATACAGGTGAATTAATGACTGCGTCTGGTTGGGCATATTTTGATGGTCAGGATGCAAAAAATAGTAAAATTGAGCTAGTTTTAATAAAAGACGGGAAAGCTAAGATAGTACCTTCTCAAAAGGTAAACAGGCCAGACGTAACAAGTTATTTTAAAAGCTCATTTGATTTGTCTAATTCAGGGTTCAAAGCAACTTTTAACTTAAAAGACCTACCAGCCGGAACTTATAAGTTAGGGGTTTTAATTGAAGACAAATCAACTAACAAATCGGGGCTCAATTTAACAGATAAAATTATTACCAAATAATTTACTTGATATAATAAAAATATCTAGATTTGAAAAAAATAAAAATTAAACAAAATGAAATTTAAAATTGCAGTAATTATAGCGCTTACACTTTCATTAATTTCTTGTAAAAAAGAAGTAGAAGCTAAAGAACCAGAGAAGAAAGTTGAAAAGGAAGTTACGGACAATTTGTTCCGCGTTGGGTTTAACCTGATAGTCAAAAAAGACGACAATATGCACTTATACTATACTGTTGATGGCAGTATTAATTTTGAAGAAGCAAACTCTGTATGGATGCCGGTAAAAGGGAATGAACAGGCTCAGGATGTTGTTTTTGCCATACCTGACGGAATAATCCCTTCAAAAATCAGGGTTGATTTTGGTTTTGGTAAAAATGAAGCACAATCTGATGTAGAGTTACAATCATTTAATCTTTCTTATATGGGTAAAGATGAAGCTGTAAAAGGACAGGAAATTTTTAAATATTTTACTCCATTTGAAGCTTGTACAGTTGTAAAGCCGGGAACTACAATTTTGCAAAGGCTTAAAAAAGATCAGGCTATAGGTCCAATTTTATACCCTCAATTAGCCTTGCCAGAAATCATTAAACGAGTTACTTCTGGAGGCGGTTCAGAGTAAAAAAGATGAGACTATAAATATTAAAGCTACAATTTGATTCAAGATTCATATTGTAGCTTTTTTTATAATTAGATAACCTTTTAACCCTATGAAAAACCAAAAACAACTCAGCAATCTTATTGTGTATGGTTTTGGCCAAGGTTTTAATTTAATAACACCACTATTGGTGATTCCCTATATCGTTGCTATTTGCGGCGAAGAAGGCTATGGGAAAATAGGAGTTGGCATGGCGTTGTCCTTTTTTATTATGGTTTTTGTGGATTATGGTTCCGAAATTGTAGGAGTTAAAGCTGTAGCCATCAATCGCGAAAAGCAATCAGAATTAGAACAGATTTTTATCACCACCTATGCCGCAAAATTAATTTTGTTACTGGTAATGTTGCTTTTGGCATCACTACTTTTTTACTTCATTCCTTATTTTAACAAAGAAAAAGCACTTTTCTTTTTAAGTTTGTCTATGGTTATTGGGCAATATGTTAATCCAACTTGGTTTTTACAAGGCATAGAAAACTTCAAATGGATAACCATTCTCAACATTCTTTCTAAAATAATCTATTTAGTCGGTGTACTTCTCTTTATAAAAAAACCAGAGGATTATATATACAACAATCTTATCTGGGGAATCGGAATGATTGTCGCTTATGGAATCACATGGTTTTACATTGTTTTTCATCATTCTTTTTCTTTTGCTAACCTCCAAAAAGCCGAAGTAATAAAAATGATTAGAGCGAATTTTTCAATCTTTTTTTCACAGATTTTCGTATCGCTACAAATGTATTCTCCCATCGTTCTGATTAGTTTTTTTGGAGGTAATGTGATGGCAGGTCAATATAAAATCATTGATCAAATCATCGTGATTTTCAAAACCTACATTCTACTTTTCTTCAATTTCGTTTATCCAAGAGTTTGTTATTTATTGGACAAAAGTACAAAGGAAGCATTGCGTTTCTGGCGACTTTACAACGGTTTGAATTTTATTTTTGTTGCAATGTCAATGGTTGGCATTTTATATTTTTCAAAAGAAATTGTATCCTATTTTAATCCGAAAGAAATAACCACTATTAGTAGCCTACTCAAGATTGCTATAATTATTCCAATTCTTCAAAGTATTGCTATACCATTGAAACAATTAGTTTTGGGTTCCAACAAGCAGCGTGAATATGTTAAAATAACGATGATTATTACAATTATAAGTTTATGTATAATCATGATCATTACTCCTATCTATCATGTTTTAGGGGTTATTATTGCTTTAATAGTAACCGAATGTATCACGGCTATTGTTTTTTTCAAAACGATTAAAAACAGCTTATTTCTTCGCACAAGTTAAAAACTATTGTATTTTTGAAAACTCTAGTAAAATTGCGCTTCAATGATTAAAAGACTATTTCAAAAAATGCTGTTAAAATCAGGAAAAAGGTATCAGATAGATGACCGGATTCCGACTAAACTCATTTATACAGTACTTTATAATCGATTAATCATGTTGGTCCGAGGGTATTTAAAAACCGGCAAAAAAGTATTTGTTGGCAGTAATACACGAATTTTAAACTCGGGAAACATCATTTTTGGTAAAAGCGTAACAATTGGAAGTCATTGTGAAATTGATGGTTATGCCTCCGAAAAAATTATTTTAGGCGATTGCGTAAAAATAGGATGTTACTCCAAATTACTGTCCACCAGTCATTTTTCAAAATTTGGAAAAGGCCTAGTGATGGGAAGCAATTCGGCTATAGGCGATTTTACTCATTTTGGCGCACCTGGTGGAATTGAAATAGGGAATGATGTCATCATGGGTTCTTATATTTCCTTCCATTCTGAAAATCATAATTTCGCAGACACTACTAAACTAATCCGTGAACAAGGCGTAACTTCAAAAGGAATAAAGTTGGGAAATAATATTTGGGTAGGTGCCAAAGTAACTTTTTTAGACGGTTGTGTCGTCGGAGATAATTCAGTTGTTGCAGCAGGAGCAGTGGTGAATGGCATATATCCAGATAATTCGGTTATTGGTGGAATTCCAGCCAAAGTCATTAAAACAATAGTATAATGAAGATCATCATTCCAAATAATTGGTTTCACCAATTACTATTCATACTTTGTATTGCGATACCATATTTGGACATTTTTGAGCTGACCATTTCGGTTTGGAGTTTGGCATTTATGCTAACTATTCAAGCAAAATATTCTTTTTCTCTTTTTAAATTAATTATTCCTTATGCTATAATTCTGATTCTGGCAATCGTCGTTTCATTCAATTTTGATTATCAGAAATACTTAATCATTAGGGATATTACCTATTTATGTAAACCCATAATAGGTTTCCTTGTTGGGTACCAATTATGCCGATACAATCTTCAGAACGCCTTCAGATTGATTGTTAAGACAGGTGTTTTCATTGCAATATGTCACTTGCTAATTATACTGAATGCGATTTTTATTTTTGGGGCAAGAACAGTTGCTGAATTTAGATTTTATTCAGGGTATTTCAGTGATTACGAAATTTATACGTTTATCATTCTATTATTTCACAAAGAATTTCAGCTCAACTTCTCAAAGAAAACCTTACGAATATTTACCATAATAGTTGGGTTTTCAGCTCTTATGTATTTGGCGAGAACAAATTTCATTCAGTTTGTAATACTCTTTTTGGCAATAAAGGGCTATATGGTGATCAACAAGAAATCGTTGACGATTATTGTAAGCATCATCCTTACTTCGATAGTAGCGTATTCTATCATAGTTTCCACAAATCCAAGAAGAAATGCCGAAGGACTTGAAGGATTTTTATATAAAATAAAAGTGGCACCCATGGAGCCGTTTAAAAGCAAAATTAATCGGGACGACTATAAAGATTTTAACGACAATTACCGTTCGCACGAAAACATCATGACCCTACGTCAAGTTACAAGAGACGGTGCGACTCCGACAGTTTTTGGTAAAGGAGTAGGCTCTCAAATTGATTTAAAGCAAAAAGTATGGCTGGGCGATATGGAACTTAGGTATATCTCCATTCTGCACAACGGATTTATGATCGTATTTTTAAAAACGGGCTTACTCGGTATTCTTATCTATTTGTTTACCATTACCTATTTTTTCAGAAAGTTTAAAACCGACAAACCCATTGTAAATACAATAAACCTACTCTTTATTGGAACTGGAGTTTTCCTTTTTGTCTCTAACTGGGTGTTTTTAGGATTTTACAATTTAACAGAAACCAAATCAATACTAATAGGCTTTTTAATCGCCTATAGAGAGAAAATAAACAATCTATGAAAAGCATTCTTTTTATACACCAATCGGCCGAACTTTATGGTTCCGATAAAACTATGTTATACTTTCTTTCGGAGTTAGATAAAACGAAATATTTACCGGTTATTGTTTTACCTTTTGATGGACCGCTGAAAACAGAATTGGAAAAAAACAACATTAAAGTTGTTATTGCTCCGGTTTTGAAATTATATAGAAAAATGTTCACGCCCAAAAACCTGATAAAATTCTTCAAAGAATATAAAGAAGGAGTGAATACCTTAGATGAACTTAATAAAGAATATGATTTCAAATTAGTCTATTCTCATACTTTGGCAGCATTAATCGGAATTATCTTTGCTCAAAAAAGAAGTATAAAACACCTCTGGCATGTTCAGGAAATCATAGCAAAACCAAAGATTTTTAATTTGGCGTTTAAAAGATTACTTTCATTAAAGTCGAATCATAAAGTAGTTTACGATTCTATTGCAACCATGAATTTCTGGATAAATGGCAACATGAATCTGACCGTTAAATCAGAAGCGGTTTGGAACGGAATAGAAACGAACAACCTTCCCACTTTTTCAAATGAGGAGAAAGGCGTAGTTCGCAAAGACTTTTTTTTATGCCAAAATGATGAAATTGTAATTGCTTTGGTGGGAAGAATTAATAGCTGGAAAGGACAACAATTACTCTTACATGCATTTGCACTTCTTGCAAAAACGCATAAAAATATAAAACTCGTTTATTTGGGTTCAGCGCCACCAAATCAGGAAGTATTTGAAATTGATTTAAAAAATAAGATACGAGAGTTTCATCTTGAAGACCGCGTTGTAATAATTCCGTTCCAAAAAGAGATAACTAAATTTTGGAATTCCATTGACATTGCTGTGGTGCCATCTACTGAGCCAGAACCTTTCGGAATGGTCGTTATTGAAGCAATGTTAGCCAAAAAACCAGTAGTGGCTTCCAATCATGGCGGACCAACCGAAATTGTAGTTAACGGTGGCACAGGATTTTTGTTTGAGCCTAATAATCATGAGAGTTTAGCCCAAGCATTAGAAAAACTGATTCAAGACAAACAATTACGAGCAACTTTCGGGGAAAAAGGATTTGAAAGAGTAGTAGATACGTTTTCGTTAAAAAGCCATGTATCTCATTTTGAGAAGATTTTTGAAGAGCTTATTTGATGTTATTTTAGTATTAATCGCAACAAATATGCTTATCTAGTGTAAACACCATAACGCATCATTACAGTTACATTTCCAAACATTTTTGTAGTTCATTATAAACGCCTATTTTTGCCACCTGAAAAAGAACGAATTTCATGAAAATAGCTATACTAGGAACTCGTGGTGTCCCAAATTATTACGGAGGTTTTGAACAATTTGCAGAATTCTTTACCGTTTATCTTGCCCAAAAAGGACACGAAGTATATTGCTATAACTCACACGATCATCCTTATCAGGAAAAGACTTTTCATGGTGTAAATATTATTCACCAATACGATCCCGAATATAAAATGGGGACATTTGGCCAGTTTGTTTATGATTACAATTGTATTATGGATTCCCGTAAGCGGGATTTTGACATCATTTTACAGTTAGGATACACTAGCAATTCTATTTGGTATTTCCTTTTACCTAAAAAGTCAATTATCATCACAAATATGGACGGATTGGAATGGAAAAGAACAAAATATTCCAAACCAGTGCAACAGTTTCTCAAATTTGCGGAGCGTTTAGCAGCAAATAGCAGTGATTTTTTGGTTTCAGATTCGTTGGGAATTCAAAAATTCCTCAAAGAAAAATATAAAAAAGATTCCACTTACATAGCCTATGGTGCTTATCCTTTTTCCAATCCAAATGAAGAAGTTTTAAAAGAGTACAAGGTTGAAAAGGGACACTATAATATGATTATGGCGCGCTTTGAGCCTGAGAATAATCTAGATATGGTTCTTGAAGGCGTGGCCATGAATGAGGATAAAATACCGATTTTGGTCGTTGGAAAACACATGACAAAATATGGCACGTATCTGAAAAACAAATTCAAAGACCATGTCCAAATAAGGTTTATGGGCGGCATTTATAATTTAGAACATTTGAATAATCTTCGCTATTATTCTAATTTGTATTTTCACGGACATTCAGTAGGAGGAACCAACCCTTCACTATTAGAAGCTATGGCTTCAAGAGCTTTAGTTATTGCCCACAATAATGATTTTAACAAAGGGATTTTAAAAGAAAATAGCTATTATTTTTCCAATCCAGCCGAAGTGAAAAATATTCTGAATACAATCAAAAAAAATGATAACTTGCACATGGTTCAAAACAATTATGATGCGATTGTAAATGAATTTAATTGGGGAAAAATAAATGGTGAATATTTACAACTTTTCGAAGAATGCTATTCAAAATCTAACAAAAGAAAATAAAAATAACAGTTCTTTCATTCCAATACTTTTAGTCCTTGCTACAATACCGCTATCCTTTGCCATTAACAATATAGCATTAGGAATTTTTCTAGTATCCTGTTTTTTTACGTTAAAAAAAGAAAACACTACGATTCGTACAGAGTTGCTAGTGCCATTGTTGCTCTATTTTTTAATGGTTCTCTCGTATTTCTGGTCTATAGATTCCAAAGAAACACTATCGAGTTTATCTAAAGAAATTCCGTTACTCCTTATCCCGCTAGGATTTATAATTTCTAAAACAAATACCTCCGAGCAAAAACAAAAAATCATTGCATATTACAGTTATGTGATGGTAGCTTTTGTATTGTTCTATTGTATCAGAGCGATCATCCGCTATAGTATTTACCAAGATGCTAGAATGTTGTTTTACCATGGGGAAAATGACAAAGATTATGGATTAGTCCCCAAATTATTAAATGCCATTCACATGTCGGTCTTTGTAGCCGTAGCATTCTTCCATTTTTTCACAAAAGAGCTAAAATCGAAAGCAGATAGTTTTTTTTCGCTGTTGCTTTTCGGATTTATATTACTATTGTCCTCCAAAAATATTATTCTTGTTGTCCTGCTTCTGTGCTTGATACATATTTTCTTTTTTTCAAAAACAGCACAAAAATTAAGATTAAGAAACTTAATTGTTTTTGGATTACTAATCGGCATCATTTTTTCATTGGGCAGAATTAAAGAAAGGTTTAAAGTCGAATTCCAAACCAATACCGACAAAAGCTTAAGTACAGCAGTGATTGAAGGAGTTCCGGCGGGAGTGCACTTTGTGAGTATAAAGGAAGCATGGACGAATCCAACGTTCTCGCCAAATGATTATTTTAACGGAACGGCTTTCAGAGTGTATCAATTTAGGATTTTTACAGAGATGCTACAGGAAAACAACATCTTTTTTACCGGTTTCGGATTGAATGCATCCTATCCTAAAATTAAGGAAAAAGCCCTTCAGTACAATCTTTACATGGGCACTGGCGATAATACAGACACGGGCTATCAATCGAAGAATTTTCACAATCAATATGTCCAAAATTTTGCTGAATTGGGGATTTTTGGTTTTATGTTATTGTTACTAATGTTACTAATGAACGTTAAAAATGCAATTAAATCGAAAGATTTTGTGCATTTTGCTTTCGCATTTCTAATGATAAGTTTATTTTTGACAGAATCATTTTTATGGAGACAAAGAGGCGTCGTGTTTTTCACAATGATGTATTGTCTTTTTAATACCGGAATTGTTGCTAAAAGTTCCAAATCAGAATAAAAAAATTATATGAAAAGAATACTAATTACAGGTGCAGCTGGGTTTTTAGGCTCGCATCTTTGTGACCGTTTTATATCCGAAGGTTATTTTGTTATCGGAATGGATAATTTAATTACGGGCGATTTAAAAAATATTGAACATCTGTTTAAAGATAAAAACTTTGAATTTTATCATCACGATGTTACTAAGTTCGTTCACGTTCCCGGAAACCTTGATTATATTCTACATTTTGCATCACCGGCAAGTCCGATAGATTATTTAAAAATCCCTATTCAGACACTAAAAGTCGGTTCACTTGGAACCCATAATCTTCTTGGCTTGGCTCGCGTTAAAAAAGCAAGAATCCTTATTGCCTCTACTTCAGAAATTTATGGTGATCCTTTGGTTCATCCGCAAACAGAAGACTATTACGGAAACGTAAATACCATAGGTCCAAGAGGCGTTTATGACGAAGCCAAACGTTTTCAGGAATCCATAACGATGGCTTATCACACCTTTCACGGCGTAGAAACCAGAATAGTTAGAATATTCAATACCTATGGACCAAGAATGCGACTCAATGACGGTCGTGTTATTCCGGCTTTCATCGGTCAGGCATTACGAGGCGAAGATTTAACCATTTTTGGTGATGGTAGCCAAACCCGTTCTTTCTGTTATGTGACAGACCAAGTGGAAGGGATATTCAGATTATTGCATTCAGACTATTCCCAACCAGTTAATATTGGTAACCCAAACGAAATCACTATCAAGGATTTTGCGGATGAGATTATAAAGTTAACAGGTACTAGTCAAAAAGTAGTCTATCATCCACTGCCAATTAACGACCCAATGCAACGGCAACCAGATACAACACGCGCCAAAGAAATCTTAGGTTGGGAAGCCAAAGTATCTCGAGAAGAAGGAATGAAATTAACCTATGATTACTTTAAATCGCTTTCATCAGAAGAACTTTTAAAAGAAGAGCACAAAGACTTTAAAGGATATATCCATTAAAATACTATATGGTTGCACAACAAACAGGTAGGTATTCTAAATATATTAGACCGATAAATGTTCTTTTCGATCTAGTGGTTATCACGGCATTAAGTATTTTTTTCTTTAGAGAATTAAATATTAATGCGTTGTACTATTTGACATATCAAACATTTACCTGGATTTTGATTGCCATTCTGGTAAAGTATTACGAGGTTTATCGATTCACAACTCCTGTTGAAATAATCACTAAATTGGTAAAACAGTTCAGCGTTTTTTTACTGGTTGTAATAGCTTTCTTCCCTTTTGCTAAGACGGTTATTTTTAGCGGAAAAGCTATCGCCATTTTCATTACAGTCAGTTTTTGCATTATTGTAACGTTTAAATATTTTTGGTTTTTTTATTTAAAAAAATACAGAATAGTAACGGGCAGTAACTTTAGAAATGCAGTTATCATAGGATATACAGCTGAAGCTATTCGACTAAAAGAAGTCTTCGAAACCAGAAAAGATTATGGCTACAGATTCTTGGGATATTTTTCAGATAAAAAGCAAAATCATGATGTTAGAGGGAAAATTGAAGATTTAAAGGAATTTGTATTGATTAATAAAGTTGACGAAATTTATTGTTCCTTAAACGAAATCTCCAACGAGAAATTAAAAGAGTTGGTTGAATTTGCAGACGACAATAAAAAAGCCATCAAATTTATTCCAGACACCAAAGAAATTTTTTCTAAGAACCTGAAAATAGATTATTATGAACTATTTCCAGTATTATCACTTCAAAAAACACAACTACACAATCCCTTTATAAAAGGTGTAAAAAGAATTTTCGACATCTTTTTTTCTTTATTAGTGATTATTTTATTGCTTTCTTGGTTGATTCCGTTGTTGGCATTACTGATTAAGCTTGAATCTAAAGGCCCAGTTTTTTTCAAACAAGGCAGACCAGGATTGGATGAGGAAGAATTCTTCTGTTATAAATTTCGTTCCATGCAAGTAAACGGCTTTACTGAAAAAGAAGCCTCAAAAAACGACCCAAGAGTAACCAAAATGGGAAGGTTTATGCGAAAAACAAGTATGGACGAATTGCCACAGTTTTTCAATGTATTGCTTGGTGATATGTCTGTTGTTGGTCCAAGACCGCATTTATGGTCGCAAAATAAAGCGTATGCCAGCAAAATAAAGAAATACATGGTTCGCCATTATGTAAAGCCGGGTATTACGGGTTTAGCTCAGGTAAAAGGATTTAGAGGAGAAATTGAAACAGAAGAAGATATGATAAACCGTATCAAGCTTGATGTGTTTTATATAGAAAATTGGTCGCTAATTATGGACATAAAAATTATCTTCCAAACCGTTTTTAATATCTTTAAAGGCGAGGATAAAGCCTATTAGAAAACGCCTTTTGCAATCAGAGATTTTATTTGGAAATCTAAATCAAATTCTTTTTGGGCTCTTGTAAAAATCTGCTTTTTCATAACCTCTAATTCAGATTTTGGCATAGTCGAAATAACCTGCAGTAGTTGATTTAAAGCACCATAATTTTCAACGGGAACAACCCAACCCAGATTGTTGTTATTTACGATAGTTTCGCCTTCACCTCCACCAAAATAAAGCATCGGAAAACCCATAGCACCATATTCAAAAATTTTAGAAGGTACAGAGCCATAAATCCTAGTTTTTAACGGAATGATAGCAATATCAAAAGATTGTAATCGAGTATGAAGTTCTTTTCTATCTAACATACCATGAAAGTAAATCTGAGCATTTTTTGAAGATGAAACAAAGCTCTCTATTTGACTTTTTTCGGCGCCATCTCCAAACAGATGTAGTTCTATGTTTAATCCGTTTAAATCGATTTTTTGACATAATTCGAAGACACCTTGCGCGATTCCAAGAAGTCCAGCGTAGAAAATTTTGATAGGTTCGCGATGTTTGGTAGTTAATTCTATTTCGGAAATTTTATGATCGGGAAAATTGCGATATAAAAAACACTCTTTATCAGGAAAAAGGGAACGAACATGTGTAATAATTTCATTGGATTGTCCTAAAATTAAAGTCGATTTTTTATAAATAAAACGCTCCAGAAATAGCGAAAACTTATGCGAAAAAGACTCTTTTTTCAAAGCCTTTAATTCGATAGCAGCTAAAGGCCACAAATCCGAAATGTTGAGAATAATTTTTTTGTTCTTCTGCGACAGCACCAAAACAGCAATAAAAGAAAGCAATAATGGCGGTGACTGAACAACGACTTTTTTTGGCGTTTTATTAAACAATAAATAGAAAAATAAACATGAAGAGAAAGATAAAACCGAAAGAATTCGAATCAATATATTTTTACTGACACTTGGATAAATCCAAAGTCGTTTCACATTAATATTTTGAAGTTTTTCGTTCACAGAAAATTTTCCTTTATATTCTGGGAAAAGTTCTCCTTTAGGGTAATTTCCCAACGGACAAATCACAGTAACCATATACTTGTTTTGATCTAATTTTAAAGCTAACTGCTCAATCCTGTTGGCAGCTGCACCTTTTTCGGGTGGATAATAATTAGATATGATAAGGATTTCTTCCATAAAGGCTGCATTTATTTCAGCAGCTACAGACTTTGGGTCTTTAGCAGAATATCAATGATTCGTTCAGAAGCTTTTCCGTCCCAAAGTTCCGGAATTCCCGCTTTTCTTGGACCGTTTGTCAAAAATTCTCCAAATACTTTCTCAAGATTTTCAATTGAGGTTCCGACCAAAGTGTTGGTTCCGATAGTCTGTGTTTCTGGTCTTTCCGTATTATTACGCATCGTGAAACACGGAATTCCTAAAACGGTAGTTTCTTCAGAAATACCACCCGAATCGGTGATTACGGCAAAACTGTTTTTTATCAGAAACATAAAATTAAGATAGCCTTGTGGCTCCACAAATAGTATATTTTTTAGTTCTAAATTGATTTCTCCAAGGATAGCTTTGGTTCTAGGGTGGATAGGGAAAATGATTTTTTTAGTACCAACCATTCTATCAATGCCTTCTAACAAATGAATCAATGATTTTTCTTCATCTACATTTGCCGGACGATGTAACGTTAGGATAATATAGTTTCCGGTTTCAAGCTTAAATTCCTCCCAAAAAGACGGAGCCGAACTGCGATTTATATTTTGATATAACGTGTCAATCATTACATTGCCCACAAAGTGAATAGTATTGGGATCAGCACCATATTTTAACAGATTTTCTCCAGCCCAAGTGGAGGTGGTAAAGAAATAATCGGTGATACTATCCGTTACAATTCGGTTGATTTCCTCGGGCATAGTCATGTCTCCAGAACGGATTCCGGCTTCAACATGAGTTACTTTAATATTTAATTTTTTAGCAACAATAGCACAGGCCATGGTCGAATTAACATCGCCAACCACCAAAACTAAATCACAAGGATTTTGCAATAATTCTTGCTCAAATGCAATCATGATAGCGGCAGTTTGGACTGATTGCGAACCGCTTTTTACTTCCAAATTCGCATTGGGATGTGGAATGTTGAGTTCTTCAAAAAAAGTATCGCTCAGATTTTTATCATAATGTTGTCCGGTATGAACCAAACGATAGGAAATGTTTGACCCTTCATTTTGCCTTTTTTCGATGGCTTTGATAATGGGTGCTATTTTGATAAAATTGGGTCTTGCGCCAGCTACGATGGTAATTTTCATGGTTTGTGCTGAATTTATTTTCAGGATTCTATTTTACTAAAGAGACAAACTGTTTCAATTTGCCGCTTGTACTACGTTCTAATTTTTCTTTTCGAGTAAATGAGAAAGACAATCCTTTTTCCAAATAAGTGGTGATGGCTTTTTCAATTTGTTGAATTTGTATTTCTGACAATGCTACAGAGCTAACATATTCGATGTCAAAAGTATCAATTTTGGTTTGTTTTATCACAAATTCTTTTACATTTCCGTCATCTTGAATAATGCTTTTAGTCACATAATAAAAAGTCAAGCCTGGCGATTTTTTTCCACTAGGTAAAACAGCAATGTCATTCGTTCTGCCGATTAACTTTTTCAGGATAGGTTTTTTCAAGGTGCTTTTTTCGTCTAAGATGCCAACATCACCAATATCGTAACGGATAAAAGGATGGGCTTTGTTATAAAGCGAAGTTATTACAATGCGACCTTCTTTTCCGTTGGGTAAAACAGTATTGTTATCGTCCAAAATTTCTACGAACAATGTTTCTGAGTTGACTTGCCATTCGCCGGCTACATTTTGAAAAGCGATTAAATCCAATTCAGAAGCACCGTATTCGTTTACAACAGGAACTCCAAATTGTGTTTCCAGTAAAACTTTATCGTCTTCAAACAGCATTTCGGAAGTAACGACACAACATTTCAAGCTTGTACAAACCTCCTTCAGTATGATGTTTTTTTGTTGTAAAAATTTCGCAAACAGCACAATTGACGAAGTATAACCATTGATGTAGTCAAATCGTTTATGCCTGAATTTTAAAAGTACTTTTTCTAACACAGCATCTGATAAATCAAAAATGGTAAATCGATAACGGTTGCTCAAAAAATCTTTTAGACGTTCTTTTTTGTTTCCAATAAAGTCTAGGGGAATTCCATAAAAGCGTGCTTGTAGCGAAGTATTAAAATCAATGTCAAACCATCCAAAGCGATGAATGATATTGGCCCAAGTCAAGGCATGACAAAATTTATCTTTCGCAAAAATAAAGGGATCACCACTAGAGCCTGAAGTTTTGTTGACATACACATTCTTTGATGTAAATCCATTCGATAGTCTTTGTCCCAATGGTTTTTGAAATTCTTTTTTGGTCATTATCGGAACTTCTTCCCAACGGGTAAAATCCACCTTTTCGAAAAACTCCCGATAAGAGGTGTTATTTTTTATATGATATGATACAATTTCTTTTTTCTTTTCAACAACATAATTCTCAAAGCCAGAATCGCTAATGAAACTGATTTTCTCTAATACAGCAGTAGCTTCCTTCATAGGAAAGCCATTAAACCGAAGCGATAAATTGAAAAGATGGAACATAGTAAAATAAAAAAAGGGCTAACATTTGTTAGCCCTTAAAAATAGTATTTTATTTGGAATTAATTTTTAAGAATTTTAACTACTTCTTTTTTGTTATCAGCGTTTAATTCAAAGAAATAAGCACCAGTAGCAAGAGTAGAAATATCTAAAGTGTTTTCCATTCCGTTTAATGTTCTAGTCATAACAACTTTTCCTGACAAATCAGTTACTGATAAGTTGTATGTATCTACTTCAGCAGAAGCTATAGAAATAGTAGAAGTTGCTGGGTTAGGATATACTTTAAATTTAGTAGCAGTAGTAAAATCTGAATTTCCTAAAGTACCTGTTAATTTGAAGATACCGTCTGTTAATTCGTCAGTACTAAATCCTGCACACCATCCTGTAGTTTCGTTTAAGAAAGCAGAAACTCCTCTTTGTTCAGCCGCTTCAACTTCAGTCCATGTAGTACCATTGTCAACACTCACAGAAGTTCCAACTGGAGCAGCTGCAGAAGTTCCAACGATTATGTTAGTTCCAGGAATGTAAGAAAGCAAACGACGTGTTCCGGTAAAAGGAACACCAGCAGACCAAGTTTGACCACCGTTTGTTGTAGTATAGAAAGTGTAAACCGTACCAGCTGTTTTAAGTAAACAACCATTAGTTGTAGAACTAAAATCTACTGAACCACTTTGTGCGGCACTACCAAAATCAGTTAAAGGCGCTTGGTAAGCATTCCAAGTTACTCCTCTATCATTTGTTCTGTATAAACGACCTTTGTTAGTGGTAAACCAAAGCGTATCTCCGCTGTAAGCGTATCCTCCATTGTATCCGTATTCTCCACTTAATGGGTTTGGCAAGGCTGGACCTGGAACACGAGTCCAAGAATCACCACCATCAGTAGTTCTGTAAATTTCATATTCTCCGGCTTCTGGGTCCCCCATTGTTATACCAACGTTCGCATCAAAAAAGTGTACACAGTTAAACCAAGATTCTCCAGGAGTTGTGTAAGCTCCTGAATTTTGTTGTACCCAGTCAGTTCCGTTTTCAGTTTTAAAAACGCCGCCAAGGCCATTAGCTTCATCAAAAACTCCTACCCAAGCCGTATCTCCGCTAACAGGGGAAACATTGGTTATTCTAAGGTTAGGATCTCCTACCTCAAACAAACCTGTTGTCCAAGAGGCGCCACCATTGGTAGTTCTTGTATATTCCTGAATGTCAGCACCAAGTCCAGAACCGTCATAAGCAACAGCCCATACTGTGTTTGCATCCACAATTCTAATTTCGCCTAATCCTCTAGCTGCATCTGTAAATCCCGTTGCTTGAGATGTCCATTGTGCATTTATAGATAATGAAGCGACTAAGGATAAAAAAAGTAATGATTTTTTCATAGTTTTTCGTTTTAATTTATTTTAAGAGCACTAAATTAGTAAAAAATGAGTAATAAAAAAATAAACTCTATGTTTTTGCAAAAAAATTAACATCATCACCATAACAATTTTATTACTGGGCTCTGGTAGCAGAGCGCATGCTTTGGACTGTAAACAACTTCAAAAGCAACACGTTTACGTTTAAAATGGAGTGATAAAAAGGGTAATGAAAATTTTTACAATAAAACCCCGAAGCTAAGGCTTCGGGGTTTTTATGAATTGAGATAATAATTATTTTTTAATGATTTTCTGTGTTTCTTTAGTGCCATCTTCAAAGAAAACATCTATTACATAAATACCAGAAGGTTTGGAGGAAATGTCGACTTCAACATGGGGCTCATTATGGTATTTTTGGTCAAACACCACTTCAGCTTTGTTGATATCGCTTGCGATAACTTGTTGTATTTTCAACCCTTTACCATTTTCGACATTAAAAATACCGGAATTGGGGTTAGGATAAATGATTAAGTTGCCGGAAGTTTCCTTGGTTGTTTTTACTTCGTCTGAAACAGAGCTCATTTTAGAAGAGCTACCTTCTCCTACATAGTTTAAATCCGGACAAGGATCTTCTATTTTTAAGTGTACTTTACTACCAGATTTTAGATGGGAACTTCCTATTATTTTGATATCTCTACTTGCTTTAGCCGTTATATCTGAACCATTATTAGCAATGTAATTTGTTCCCAGAGTAATCCGGTTTTTTGCTAATATAGTTACAGTTGAACTTTCGTTTATATTTTGTCTGTACTCATCAAAATTGATGTCACAGCCAAAATAAACAGTAAAGACATGTAGGTCTTTTAAAGTATGTTCAATGTTTGTTATATAATCTCTCCCCAATACTCCCGTAATAGGCTCTATTGTGGTTAAGGTCATTGGGAAAGGGACAATACCGGAGGATACAGTTCCAATTGTTTGAGCACCGAAATAATTTTCAGCATCTGTTATTCTGTAAACTTTACCATTCGGGATGCCATAGGAAGAGAAATCTACATTTATAGTATTAGTTGAAGCCAAATCTGCACGCGGATTAAAAATAGTCACATAAAACAGGTTAGGATTATATTGATTTTGTGTGACCAGTGTTTTTTGTGGAGCGGCAGCATTAATCATACCGACAATTGGTGTAGATATATCCGTATTTGCAAGCCTTGTCGAGTTCAATTCATCAGCATATAAAGATTGAAAAGTAGGCAAACTGTATCTTAGCGTTCCTACAGCTATTTCAAACATATTAAATGAATCGGATCTTGTAAAGTAACTATTATTATCCATAGTCCAATTGTTCGCAGCATAAGTAGTGGGGTCTATGATTGTCTGCAATCTTTTTCCAAAATACATGTTGTGCTGAAAGTCAAGATTTGTATTGTTTGATGTAAATTTTACTCCAGCTGTACCTTTGAATATGGAATTATCAGTCATGGTAACACCTGATGAATTTTGTAAATCAATACCAGATACATTGCTCGTTCTACTGTTAAAATAGAAAATATTATTATCTACATTAATATTGTATGGATGATTAAAGCTGTTTCCACTATTGGATTTTATAATAATATTAGCGGTTTCATCGCGCTGAGGACTACCATTGTTAATAAATACATTCCTTGTAACATCATAGCTGCGCAAATAGTCAAAGCCAGGGTTACTCGTTGCCGACCAGATGAAAAAGCCACTATCATAATTGTTTAGAATAATATTGTTTTTAATGATTCTTTTTAAGGTAGCATCTTCATTTTGACTATAGATACCCGGCCCTTTGCCCACAACACTGAATGAAGTTGAAGCACACGTTGATTTACTGTTTAGAATATAGCCGTTATAGTAAATTATACAACCATAAATCTCAGTATTATCGGTATACTTCCAAGAACCAATCCCTTCACCAGGTATATTTCTTATTACCAAATTGGTAAATTTATTTGCCGTTGCAACACTATGACTTATACCTACTATTTTATGGAATCCGTTAGAGGTATCACAATTATTTCCGGCACTATCTGAGACAAAAAGTCTGTTTAAATTACCTAAACAAGATATTTCAAAATTTTTAAATTGTACGTATCCACCTTCGACTAACAAAACGGCAAATGTATCTTCTTCCTCTGTAGCCAAATAAGTGCTCATTTCCTGATCAATTGTAGCAGGTAAAGCATTAGGATCTTCCTCTACATTTGGCAGGCCCTGAGGAGGCTCAACATAGGAATAAATATTTCCATTCAACACAGCCCATTCACCGGGATATGAAGCAACAGTTATATACTGTGTTGCTGTACCACTTAGTGCCGCGCTACTCGTGTAATGTCCTGTGTAAACGCCATTATGAAGCCACACTACATCTCCTGGTTTAATTTTATTACTCGGATTATTTAATGCGGTCTGTAAGTCCCAAGGACTACTTTCTGTTCCCTGATTTGTGGGGCTACCGCCGTTGGGAATTGTCTGGACGTGCCATTCGGTATATTGTGCAAATGCGAAATTTACCCAAACTACCATTATGTAAATTAGTATTTTTTTCATGATGCTTTATTTTTTATTGATTAACTCTGTCATCATTTTTTTAAGCGCCTCAATTTCCTTTACTTGAGTTTTAAGTAGTTCAATTTCTTTGTTTTGGGCAATTACATATAGCGTCAATTCCTCAATTTTCTCCTGTTGGAGTTTTGACATTTCCCCTAACGCAATTCCTTCCTCTTTAACTTGTGCTGCCGAAGGAACATTAGGTAAATGACCATTTTCTTTGATGAAACTTTCAACTTCAGACAATGATTTTAGATTATAATCTTTGTGGAAAACATAGTCTGCCCAGGTGCCACCAGCGCTTAGATTTACTCTAACTTCATCAGTAAGAATCCCTCCCGTTACAAATAACTTATAATTAGCGACACTTACACCTCCGGCATTTGTAGGAAAGGTAGTAACAGCTCCAATACCTACTTTACCGTTTAGTTTTACCTCATCGTTTGCAAAATCACCCCAAACCAGAGGTGTTGCAGTGTTGGAATTATCTATATAAAGTTTGTTAGAGCCAGTCTCGTTGTAACCTGATGAGTAACCAACAAAAACATTACTTGAACCTACATTATTTTGCCCACTATATCTTCCTATAAAAGTATTATTACTTCCTGTTGTGTTCTGAGAACCAGAGTTAACACCGATATATGTATTACTACTACCTGAGGAATTTTGAAAACCAGCACTACCTCCAAAAAATGCATTATAGCCTCCGGTTGTGTTACGGTTCCCAGCACTATTACCAATATATGTATTTAAATAACCCGAGTTTGCCGTTGTTGTTGATCCTTGACCGGCACTATGCCCAACATAGACACTATTTAAGATGCCAGTTGTACAATATTGTCCTGCTAAAGAGCCTATAGATGTAGAGTTATTCCCTGCAAATGAGTTAAGACCTAAGTGCATTATGTTTGTACTGATCTTTCCAGCTGAAACAGCGTTTCTTTTGAAAAGAACATCAACATTATTTGAAGAACCTAAATAATCCGTCGCTAAAATTGCATTATTAGCTTGCGTTGCTTGCGCATTAACCAAAGTTGTAGTTCCTAAAAGGATAATTACAAAAGCCGAAAAGAAAAATTGTCTTGTTTTCATAATAAAAAAGATTAAAAGTTATCTTATAAATTTACAAACTTTATTTTGAAGGAAAATACAACTGTTAATAAGTTAATTGTTTGATAACTAAAGCATAACAAATTGTCACTATATTCAATGAACAAGAGGTTTTCTTACGTTTTAAAATTGTTAATAAGTCATTATTATTTTAGACTTAATCTGAAGTTTATGATAGCTTTCATATAAGACATTAATCGCTTATTTATTTCAAACTAAAAAATAAACAGCTTATTTTTGCGCCACAATAGATTCTGAAATGAATTCAAAACAAACAACAACACCATGACAATTTTACTACTTGGATCAGGTGGCAGAGAGCATGCTTTGGCCTATAAACTAATTCAAAGCTCCAAATGTAGCCAGCTTTTTGTGGCTCCAGGAAACGCCGGAACTGCCTCAATAGCAACTAACATCTCTATCAGTCCAACGGATTTCGAAGCCCTGAAAACTTTTGTAATTCAGGAGAAAATTGATATGGTAGTAGTAGGTCCGGAAGACCCCTTGGTGCTTGGAATTTATGATTTTTTCAAAAATGATAATGCTATAAATCATATCCCTGTTATAGGACCATCAAAACTAGGCGCACAATTAGAAGGCAGTAAAGAATTTGCTAAAGAGTTTTTAGTAAAACACAACATTCCAACCGCCGCTTATGATAGTTTTACAGTAGCTACAGTTGAAAAGGGCTGTGCTTTTTTAGAAACCCTGCAACCTCCGTACGTTTTAAAAGCAGATGGTCTTGCCGCAGGAAAAGGTGTACTAATACTTAACGATTTAGAAGAAGCCAAAACCGAATTAAGAAATATGCTTGTGGGAGCTAAATTTGGGACTGCTAGCGAAAAGGTTGTTATTGAAGAATTTCTAGATGGTATTGAGCTAAGTTGCTTTGTCTTAACAGATGGTAAAAACTATAAAGTTTTGCCAACGGCTAAGGATTATAAACGAATTGGAGAAGGCGATACAGGTTTAAATACGGGTGGAATGGGAGCGGTTTCTCCTGTCCCTTTTGCAGATGCCCTTTTGTTGGAAAAAATAGAAACTCGAATCATAAAGCCAACAGTAGACGGTTTGCAAAAAGACCAAATCGAATACAAAGGGTTTATTTTTATCGGGTTAATCATTGTCAAAGGCGAACCGATAGTTATTGAGTACAACGTAAGAATGGGAGATCCAGAAACCGAAGTAGTCATGCCAAGAATCCAATCGGATCTAGTAGCGTTGTTTCAGGCTGTGGCGAATCAAAAACTGGATGAAGTTACTCTGAAAATTGACCCAAGAAGTGCTACAACCATAATGATAGTGTCTGGCGGTTATCCCGAAGATTACGAAAAAGGTTTTGAAATTTCAGGCCTAGACAATATTGAGGATTCAATGGTTTTTCATGCCGGAACCAGCATCGAAAACGGAAAAGTGGTAACCAATGGCGGAAGGGTTTTAGCGATAACTTCTTTTGGAGCTGATTTTGAAGAGGCCAAAAAAAAATCTTACCAAAATATAGACAAGCTACATTTTGATAAGATGTATTTTAGAAAAGATATTGGCAAGGATTTAAAATAATTCCTAAGCTCTCCCTTGGCAGATTAAGGAACTTTTATTTTAAAAAAGAGTGAGCCGTTGTATCTTGGTTTTCTTCGTTGTTCTCTTGATGTATTTTTAATTGTTTACACCAGTAAACTAGATAATAAGCACAAATAAATATTGCAGCCCAGCTAAAAATATTAGCCAACCACCAATTACTTAGCTCTAAACTACGCAACCAATCCAATGGCTTGAACAAAAAATCTACAAATAAAGTTTGAATGCCTTCAAAAAATGCTTTCATTTTATAAAATGTTATATTTACAAGCACAAATGTATAAAATATACTTATGATAACAAGTGTTTTTAAAAAATCTACAGTAGTTAATTATTCTCTTATTGTGGTTTTATTAGTGCTTTTCTTTTTTTTGTATCAAACCAGCGATGCTCTCACTGCTAATGATGTAAAAGGAATTTTAAAAACAGCAACGCTTTTGGTATTATTAATTTCATCCTTTTTCCTTATAAATTTTACGGTAAAAAAGAATAATCTCACCAAAGATAGTAGTTATACTATTTTCTTTTTCTTATTGTTTTTACTCATTTTCCCATCTGTTTTTGGAAATATGAGCTTATTGTTCGCCAACTTTTTTCTGCTGTTGGCCATCAGAAGATTGATTTCGTTGCAAACATTAAAAGCACCAAAGGAAAAGATTTTTGATGCTTCGATGTGGATTTTTATTGCAAGTCTATTCCACTTTTGGTGCGTCTTATTTATTTTGCTGGTCTACATTTCTATCTTTTTTCACGTATCAAGAGATTATAGAAACTGGCTTTTACCTTTCGTTGCTTTTTTCGCCACAGCGGTAATTTTTTTGGTTGCTGCGTTAGTGTTGGACCCAACTTGGATTACTCATATAATAAATCAAACGCAAACCAATTTCGAACTTGATTATTTTACCAATAATTACCAAAACATAGCACTCTCCTTTTTTGTTGTGATTGCACTGTATTTTCTGCTGTCAATGATGATGTCGCTTACGCACAAACCATTGATTTTACAGGCATCTTATAAGAAAATGATTTTCGGATTTCTAATTGGAGCCACCATTTTTCTGATTTCGCCTGAGAAGAATAACACTACATTGATTTTTACGTTTATGCCGCTATCGGTAATGTGTACAAATAATATCGAATACTCCCAAAACCGAATGTATCAGGAAATTGTTTTGTTGTTATTGATTGTAGGCTGTTTTCTTTGCTTCTTTACACAACTATAATTTACTTCCATAAGCCAAATCGCCCGCATCACCAAGACCAGGAACGATGTAATTTTTTTCGTTGAGCTTTTCATCAATGGCAGCAATCCAAAGATGACAGTTGTCCGGCAGATTTTTTTTAAGGAAATCAATGCCTTCCGGCGCGGCAATAACAACAGCAATATGGATTTCTTTTGGTTTTTGTTCTAAATGCAATTTATGCAAAACCGCTACAATCGACTGTCCTGTGGCAAGCATAGGGTCAATTAAAATCAGATTTTTATTCTCAAAGGAAGGTGCGGCCTGATATTCTACTAAAATATCAAATTTATCATCGTTGTCATAATGATGGCGGTAGGCCGAAACAAAGCCGTTTTCTGCATTGTCAAAAATATTCATAAAACCGGTATGCAAAGCCAATCCGGCACGAAGAATTGAACATAAAACTACATGATCTGCTATTGTGGTAGTGTGTTTTATTCCCAGTGGTGTTTGAACATCTACATCCTTATACTCTAGTGTTTTACTCAATTCATACGCCATAATTTCACCTATACGCTCTATGTTTTTTCGGAAACGCATACTGTCTTTTTGAATGGTAACATCGCGAATTTGAGCCAAAAAATGATTGAGAATACTGTTGTTTTCCGAAATATTGTGAAGATGCATGAATGTGGGAATTTGTATGTTTAGGTAAATGTATAAAAAACTATCTTTGCAGTCGAGATCTTTGGGTCGAATTATAGAACCCGAGCCGTCAAGGCGGCGAACGGAACAAAGTTAAATAAAATAAAAATAAAAAATATGTTTTCGAAATTTGCCTATTCCATATTTGAACAAAGTATCCGGGATTATCACATTCATGACAATGTAGATCAACCTATCAGCAATCCGTATCCAAAAGAAAAGATAGAGCATTTACTCTATTTTAAGAATTGGATTGATACCGTTCAGTGGCATTTTGAAGACATCATCAGAGACCCTAATATTGACCCTGTGGCTGCTTTGGTTTTGAAAAGAAGAATTGATGCATCCAATCAGGAAAGAACGGATATGGTAGAGTATATCGACAGTTATTTTCTTCAAAAATACAAAGAAGTTACAGTAAAAGAGAATGCCAAAATCAATTCCGAAAGTCCGGCTTGGACGATTGACCGATTATCCATTTTAGCCCTCAAAATTTATCACATGACCGAGGAAGCCAACCGTAGCGAAGCTTCTCAGGAACACCGAGATAAATGTCAGGCCAAATTAAATGTACTATTAGAGCAAAGAACCGACTTGTCCACCGCCATTGATGATTTGTTAACCGATATTGAAAACGGAGACAAATTCATGAAAGTATACAAACAGATGAAAATGTACAACGACGACGATTTAAATCCGGTATTGTACCAAAACAAAAAATAGACAAACTATTGTCAAACCCAATCCAACATATAGCTGTCATTCGAATGTCTGCCATGGGCGATGTTGCGATGACCGTTCCTGTTATCAGCGCTTTGGTTGAACAATATCCGAACGTAAAAATCACAATCGTTTCACGCCCTTTTTTCAAACCTTTTTTTGAGGGTATTCCGAATGTCGATTTCTTTGCAGTCGATCTAAAAGAAAGGCATAAAGGTTTTTTAGGATTGTTAAAATTATACTCCGATTTAAAGCAGCTGGATATTGATGCTGTTGCTGATTTGCACAACGTATTGCGTTCCCAAATCATCCGAATGTTATTCGCTTTAAGCGGAAAGAAAGTGGCCTTTACCGACAAAGGAAGAGCCGATAAAAAAGCCTTAACCAGAGCTGAGAATAAAGTTTTTCAACCCGTCAAAACGATGGTCCAAAGACATGTAGATACGTTCAAAAAGCTAGGTTTTACGGTTGATCTATCTCAACCTAAATTTCCCCAAAAAGCCCTGTTGTCATCAGAAATTTTAAAAATATCGGGCGAAAAAAATAATCAAAGCTGGATTGGAATTGCACCTTTTGCCCAATACGAAAGCAAAGTGTATCCACCCGATTTGATGCAGCAAGTTATTGATGCTCTTGCGTCAGATTCTGACAATAAAATTTTTCTTTTTGGAGGCGGAAATAAGGAAATAGCAATTCTAAATGCATTTGCCAACGGTAAGCAAAACGTAATCAATATCGCTGGAAAACTAAAACTGCCTCAGGAATTGGACTTGATATCCCATCTCAACGTCATGCTTTCGATGGATTCTGGGAATGCCCATATTGCCGCGATGCTCGGGACAAAAGTAATAACGCTTTGGGGCGCTACACATCCTTATGCCGGATTTGCACCATTCAACCAACCTCTCGAAAACTGCTTAGTTTCGGATAGAGAAAAATATCCTTTGCTGCCCACATCCGTTTACGGTAATAAGAAAGTAGAAGGGTATCAAGATGCTATGCGTACCATTGCTCCTCAAGATGTTATTGAAAAAGTTTTAGGACGTAAAGAAATATAAACTCAAAAACACGTCTAATTTTAAGGCTCAGGATTTTCCGGAGGCGTAACACCTTCGATATTCCAGAAATCTTCTAACTTTTTGCTTGTTTTCATGGCGGAAGCTTTAGCCTGGAAAAGGCTCAAGATTTTTTTGGTATTGCTTGAGGGTAAGAAATAATCGGCTTCATAAAACCGTACTCCATCCGAAGCCACTATAAAAGTGCCGCTACTTGGCATCAACTTAAAATCAGGAATGCTTTTTTCAGTCTTGAGGACTTGGATTAATCGTTTTAGTTCCTCATTTTGTTGCTTTGACAGTGCTGCATAATAATATATTGTCGTATCCGGAAATCGATTTTCGTAAAAAATAGTATCGTTAAACGAGCTTTTGGCAGAGCAAATGACACCCTCTTCATCTGAGCATAGGATAAATTGTTCGGTCTGCTTTTTACAACTCGTGAGTAATCCGGTCATCAATACCAGTATTCCAAGCCACTTTCGGTGTTTAAACATCGTCATAATCCACATAAAGTTCCGCAGAAGTGGGATGTGCTTGGCAAGTTAAAATCAAGCCTTCGGCAATTTCACCATCAGTTAAAATAGAATTCTTTTTCATCTCAGCAGTTCCATGAGTAATTCGAGCCAAGCAAGAGCTGCAAATACCGCCTTGACAAGAATACGGAGCATCTAATCCTTGCTTTAATGCAGCTTCGAGAACGGTTTGTTTCTGAGACATTTCAAAAGTAGTTTCTTCATCATCTACCAAAACAGTAATTTTAGTATGTCCAGAGTGCGCTCCTGCTGCGGTATTTTCGTTGGCTGTAGCAGTAGAAAACAATTCAAATTTGATATTCTTATCGGCGATATTATGTTCTTTCAAAACAATAGAAACGATGTTAATCATCTCTTCGGGGCCACATAAATAGAATTTGTCAAACTCTTTTTCTTTGTGTTTGTTGTTCAGTACAAAATTAACCGTCGACTTCTCAATGCGGCCAAAAAGTTCCCCTTCCGGTTTCGCTTGACTGAAGACATAATGTACAAAAAAGCGGCCTACATACTTCAATTGAAGTTCGTGTAATTCGTTATGAAAAATAGTCTCTTCGGGCGTTTTATTGCCATAGACCAATACAAAAGTACTGTTGGGTTCGCTTTCCAAAACCGATTTCAGAATAGACATGACTGGTGTAATGCCACTTCCGGCTGCAAATCCTGCATAGTTTTTTTGACGTTCGGCATTGGGTTCAAAAGTAAACTTTCCTTCGGGTTGACCTACTTCCAGAATGTCGCCTACTTTGAGATTTTCATTGGCAAATTTTGAAAAGTGACCGTGTTTAACCGACTTGATGGCAATGCGTAAATCGCCACTGTTGGGAGAGGAACAAATAGAATAGGCACGACGGATTTCCTCTCCGTCCAACGTCAGTTTAAGATTGACATATTGACCGGCAATAAATTGGTAAGCCGATTGTAATTCGCTTGGTATATTAAAAGTAACTGCGATAGCACTAGCTGTTTCGTGTTTAACTTCTTTAATCTGTAATTTATAAAAGGATGACATGAAGGTTATATTTTTGGCAAAGGTAAGAAATAGCAATGATTAGAAAAGTAAAGAAACTTTGAAAGTGTGTAACAAATATTTATATTTAGAAACTAATTTCGAAACCTAAACAATCAACTATGTTCAAACATTTCATTAAACTCGAATGGAAAGCTTTTGCTCGTTCGGCTTCCTTTGGAGCCAATTTAGCCCTCAAAATTATAATGGGTTTGGGTGCTTTGTATTTTATCGTCTGTTTTGCGATATTAGGAACAGCGGTTTTCTTTATTCTCAAGGATCAAGGGATGGAACCCTTAGCGACGGTCAGTAAATACCTGATTTATTATTTCGTTTTCGATTTAGTCATTCGGTATTTCTTTCAGAAAATGCCAGTTACCAATATCAAGCCATTGTTGAATCTTCCCATTAAACGAAATATTATTGTTCATTTCTCATTGGGCAAAACGGTCATATCATTTTTCAATATTTTGCATGCTTTTTTCTTTATTCCGTTCACGGTGGTCTTAATGTTAAAAGGCTACGGTTTTCATGCGGTTTTATGGAGTCTTGCAATGTGGGCCATGATTTATTCTAATAATTTTATCAATGTTTTAATCAATAATAAAAATAGTATTTTTTATCCTTTAGTACTTGTAGTTGGAGGTTTAGGGTTGGCACAGTATTATAATTATTTTGATGTAACGAATTATACGCAGCCGTTCTTTCACGGAATGTATACCACATCGTATTTATTTTTGATTCCGATTCTACTAGTGGCCGTTACCTATTATTTTTCTTTTGACTATTTCAAAAAGAACCTCAATCTGGACACCGGTTTGGCTAAAAAAAGTGAAGAGGCTAAAACCGAGAATTTAACTTGGCTAGATCAGTTTGGAACTCTTGGCACTTTCCTTAAAAATGACATCAAATTATTAAAGCGTAATAAACGGTCAAGAACTACCTTGATTATGAGTTTTGTTTTCGTTTTTTATGGATTGTTATTTTTTACGCAGGCGATTGAATCTTATGACAACCCTTGGATGAAAGTTTTTGCAGGCATCTTTGTTTCGGGTGGCTTTTTATTCACCTTCGGACAGTTTGTGCCCAGTTGGGATAGTGCTTATTATCAATTGATGATGAGTCAAAACATTCAATACCGCGAGTACATCAGTTCTAAATGGTGGTTGATGGTTATTGGGACTGTAATTTCAACATTAGTAGCTTCTTTCTATCTATACTTCGGATTGCACACCTATCTTATCATAGTGGCTGGAGCTATTTTTAATATTGGCGTAAACTCTCATTTAGTAATGCTTGGTGGTGCTTTTGTAAAAACACCTATTGACTTATCGTCATCCAAACAAGCCTTTGGCGATAAACAAGCTTTTAATATGAAGACTATGTTAATTTCGCTACCAAAAATGTTAATTCCAATGGGGTTATATACGTTGGGTTATTATCTTTTTTCACCTAATGTAGGATTGATTATGGTCGCCGGAGCCGGAGTTTTGGGATTTGCTTTCAGAAATTATGTTTTCAAACAAATTGAGAATATATATAAAAGAGAAAAATATTCGACGATTGCTGCTTACAAACAAAAGAATTAGTGTTTTTCTAAAAATAGATTTGGAGTAACTCATAAACATAGTAAACCTTATAAACTCATAACCTCAAAGAAATGATACAAGTAAAAAATTTAACGAAAAGATATAGCTTAGAAAAAACGGTTCTAAACATACATAATCTAGACATTCCTAAAGGAGAAAGTTTCGGTTTGGTAGGAAATAACGGTGCTGGGAAAACGACCTTTTTCAGCTTGCTGTTAGACTTAATCCAACCTAGTTCAGGGCATATCATCAACAATAATGTCAGAGTAGACAGCAGTGAAGCATGGAAGCCTTTTACCTCGGCGTTTTTAGACGAAAGCTTTTTGATTGGTTATCTAACTGCTGAAGAATATTTCTATTTCATAGGCGATTTACGCGGTCAAAACAAAGCCGATGTAGATGCGCTATTAAAAAAGCACGAAGTATTTTTCAACGGAGAAATTCTTAACAATAAAAAATACTTGCGAGATTTATCAAAAGGGAACATGAAGAAAGTCGGCATTATAGCCACTTTGATTGGAAGTCCGGAAGTCGTTATTTTAGACGAACCTTTTGCTAATTTAGACCCCACAACGGTAAACCGACTAAAAATCATCATTAAGGAATTGGCAGATGACCCTAACGTAACGGTTTTAGTTTCTTCACACGATTTGGTGCATACCGTTGAGGTTTGCAACAGGATTGTAGCGCTTCATTTGGGCGAAGTCGTAAAAGATATTCAGACATCACCAGAAACGCTGAAAGAACTGGAAGCCTTTTTTGCGATATAAAAGCGCCAAAACACTAAGAATAGCGGTAGGTATTTATCAATAATGGTAAAAACTTACCGCTTATTTTTTGCTGTATCAAAAAGAAATGTATTTTTACCAGTCAGTTATACTAATTATGACAATTTTACGTTATACCATTAAACGTTTCGCTTTGAAAACCAATACCATTAAATTCTTCCTTTTTTCGGGATTACTCATTTTTTTGATAGCCTGTTCTACCAAAAAAAACACATGGCTTTCCAGAAATTCACACGCACTTAGTACCAAAGACAATATTTTATATAACGGTGGAATTGCTTTAGACAAAGGAATTCAAGAAGTTAAACTTCAGTATCAAGACAATTTTTGGGAATTGCTTCCGGTGGAGCGTATGCAAATTTTAGAGCAAACGATGATGCCGGGTCAAGCCAAAAACGCCAATTTTGACAAAGCCGAAACCAAAGCGACCAAAGCCATTCAGAAGCACTCGATGAATATTGGTGGCTCTGAAAAAAACCCGCAGATGGACGAAGCTTATCTGATGCTTGGTAAAGCACGATACTACGACCAAAGATTTGTCCCAGCTTTGGATGCCTTTAATTACGTTTTGAACAAATCACCGAATAGCGATAAAATCTACATCGTAAAAATCTGGAGAGAAAAAACAAATATGCGTCTTGACAACGATGCATTGGCAGTGAACAATCTGAGAAAACTATTAAAAGAAAGAAAATTTAAAGACCAGATATTTGCAGATGCTAATGCAACTTTAGCGCAGGCATTCATCAATCTGCAGGAAAAAGACAGCGCGATTGCTAAACTTAAAATAGCCAAAGAATTCACGAAGTCTAACGAAGAAGTATCGCGATACCATTATATTTTAGGTCAGCTCTATGAACAAATGGGACACAAAGATAGTGCTTATACCAGTTACCAAGCCGTAATCGATATGCGCAGAAAAGCAGCAAAAGCGTATGTCATTCATGCACATGCCAGACAAGCGGCACAATTTGATTACACCAAAGGGGATACCACTGCTTTTCTAAAAAAATACAAAGATCTTTTGGAAGACCGCGAAAACAGACCTTATTTGGATGTGCTTCACCATCAATTGGCACTTTTCAGAGAAAAAACAAACAACAGAGAGCTTGCTAAAAAAGAGTATAATCTTTCGTTAAAAAAGAAATCAACAGACACCTACCTCGCGGCTTCCAATTACAGAAACCTTGCAGATATCCATTTTATCGAATCGAAATTCATCACCGCAGGGAAATACTATGACAGCACTATAGTGAATCTAAAACCAAGAACACGCGAGTATAATTTGATTAAAAAGAAAAGAGAAAATCTTGAAGATGTTATTAAATATGAGACTATTGCGCAAGGAAACGATAGTATCATTTCGCTATATAAAATGTCGGGTACTGATAGAACCGCTTATTTTGAAACGTATATTACCAAGCTAAAAAAAGAAGAAGAAGCTAAGAAAAAATTAGCGGAGAAATTAGCGAAAATCAAAGAAAACCAGGAAAGAAATAGTGGTGGAGGTTCTTCTTCAAAAGGAGATATCACGGATTCGAGTCCTAAAAAAGAAAAAGCGGTCGCAACCAAAGAAAAGAGTGCTTCAAGTTCATCAGTTTCCGGAACCGGAAGTGTTTTTTACTTTTACAATCCAACAACCGTAGCTTACGGCAAAGTTGAATTTGCTAAAAACTGGGGTAAACGAACATTAAAAGACAATTGGCGCGTGTCTTCGCTTACCGAGAAAGGTTCTACGGAGGATACTGACAGTATCGATTCTGATAGCGGCAATACTTCTAAAGATGTTGCAAAGGTTGACGAGAGATACACTCCAGAGTTCTACATCAAGCAAATCCCCGATTCACAGCAGCTTATTGACAGCTTGAGCAGAGACCGAAACTTTGCTAATTATCAATTGGGATTAATTTACAAGGAAAAATTCAAGGAATATCCGCTAGCCATTAATCGATTAGAAAAATTGCTTGGAGACGAACCGGAAGAACGATTGGTTTTACCAGCCTTGTATAATTTGTATAAATTATATGAGATCATGGACAAGCAAAAAGCAGAAGCAATCAAATCGAGCATAGTAACGCAATATCCAAATTCGCGTTATGCACAAATTTTATTGAATCCATCCATCGAAATAGAAGAATCTAGTGATTCTCCGAATGCCATTTATCAAAAATTGTACAAGCAAAATAAAGAAGGTGGCTACAAGGAAGCATTAGCAGGAACTGAAGATGCGATTAATCGATTTAACGGCGATGAAATTGTTCCGAAGTTAGAATTGCTAAAAGCACAAATTACTGGAAAACTTAGTGGACTTGGCGAGTTCAAAAATGCATTGAACTATGTTGCCCTTAATTATCCAAACAGTGAAGAAGGAAAAAAAGCCGAAAAATTAATTGCAGTCGATTTGCCAAAATTAGAAGCACTACAGTTGTCAAGAGCACCTTCTAAAAGCTGGAAAATTTTATATGCTACCAAAGATTTTGAAGACAAGCCAACCAAAGCACTTCGTGAAAAAATCAAAAAGTTTATTGCCGATAGAAGTCTGAATAAATTGGCCGTTTCGTTAGATATTTATACTACAACGGATAATTTTGTGGTGATACATGGCTTGACTTCGGAAGATTTAGCAAAAGGCGTAGCTTCTGTTTTAAAAGAATTTAAAGAATATAAAGTTGTAGAAACACCGATTATCATTTCGGCAGAAAACTATACCATTGTTCATATCAAAAAGAATTTGAATGAATACTTGGCAGGAGACCTTCCGGAGACTGCTCCGCAACCTAACTGGGACGGCACTATAGAAAGAATTGTCATTCCTGAGCCACAACAGCCACAACAGCCTGTAAATTCGAATCAGCAACCACAAGGAGGTCAGTCGCAGCAGCCAAAAGACCCTAGTGGCGCTAAGGATAATGAACCGGGAGGCGAATACGGACCACCGCCATCTCCGCAAATGGGAGGAGGAAAATCGGGTAAAAAAGGATAATCATGTTTGAAAAAAGTCAAAAATCATACACCGATCTTTTAGGAAAAACGAATAGAATCGTTGAAGGAACTACTATTCAAGGCACTATAAATTCGCCAGCAGATTTCCGTTTGGACGGCCATTTGGTGGGGAATTTTCACTCAAAAGGCAAAATAGTCATTGGTCCAGCCGGAAGTGTTAAAGGTGATATCATTTGTAAAAATGCCGATATAGAAGGTCATTTCGAAGGTAAAATACAAGTTCAAGAAATCCTAAATATAAAATCAAAAGCGCACATTCAGGGTGAAGTTGTATGTGGCAAACTATCTGTAGAACCGGGAGCCGAATTTAGTGCAACTTGCGTAATGAAACCTCATGTGAAAAGCATGATTACCGATGGAAAATCCACAGAAGAAAAAACAGCGTAACAAGTGGTTGGCCTTAATCAATATTCCTATTCAAATGGGAGTCATTGTTTTTTTGTTTGCCTATTTAGGGAAGTGGCTGGATGAAAAATACACCAATCCACACCGATTGTATGTAAAAATCTTCACGATGATAGGTGTTTTATTAGCCTTTTACAATATCCATCGCCAATTAAAAGAGATTAATAAAATGGACGAGAATATATGAAGTTCAAGCCGCTTTTCACCATAATCATTTTGGCACTTATAGGGTTTATTGTTCATAAAATCATCTCCTATTGCTTCATTCCTAATATTTTCGAAGAGACTTTTATCCATTCCACACCCGAACTGTATGGGTACTTTGCTGTATTTTCATTAATCATTGTATTAACACTGATTAAAATCAAAGAAATCAATATAGATTATGTAGGTTATACTTTTTTGATTTTAACGTGTTTTAAGATGATTGTTGCGTATGCATTGCTGCATCCAATCCTTGAAGTTACACTACCTAAAACACCGACAGAAAAAATCAACTTTTTTATTATTTTCATTTACTTTTTGACAATAGAAACCGTTGTAACCATCAGAATTTTAAATAATAAGCAATAAATTGTTTCAGAATTGACAATTCAATCAAAAAAATCAAAACTATTACTTTTTAATATTAATTAATATTGTACTTTTGCACCAAATTTGAAAAACGTTAATATAAGTTAATTATCCGTTATGGTGCTTTCAAAAAAACCACTCCACTTCTTTATAGCCGCTTTAGTGGCATTTCTTCCGTTAGTAAGTTCAGCAAATCCTACGAATGATACCGTAAAGAGTGCTGCAACAGAAGCGACTCATGCCGAGGCAAAATCTCATGATGCTCATGCTGATACTGCTAACCTAACAGAAGATGAAAAAGCTGAATTAGAAAGAAAAGCTTATGTTAAACACCACTTGTTAGATTCGCACGACTTTACTCTTTTTTCATATGGGAAAGACGGTGAGAAACATTTCGGTTTTCCATTACCTGTGATTTTATGGGACAATGGAATTCATTTCTTCTCCTCTTCTAAATTTGAGCATGGAGAAGCGGTTGCAGAATCCAATGGTAACTATTATAAAATAGACCACCACAATGGTAAGATTTATAAAACAGATGCTGAAGGAACTTTTACCGAAGATGAAAAAGGACATGTAAATAATGCACAACCTATTGATTTTTCAATCACAAAGAACGTATTTATGATTCTTGTTGTTGGTTTACTAATGTTCTTGTTGTTTGCAGGATTAGGAAAATCGTATAAGAAAAATGGTTCTATCGCCAAAGGCGCCGGACGATTCTTTGAACCTATCATTTTATACGTTAGAGACGATATTGCTATCCCAAACATTGGTGAAAAGCATTATAAAAAATACATGAGCTTTTTATTGACCATATTTTTCTTTATTTGGTTTTTAAATATGTTCGGATTGACGCCGCTGGGAGTAAATATTACTGGTAATATTGCCATTACAGCTTCATTGGCTATACTAACTTACCTAATCACAACATTTACCGCTAAAAAAGATTATTGGAAACATATTTTCTGGATGCCAGGAGTACCAGTTCCAATGAAGTTTATTTTAGCTCCAATAGAATTATTAGGAACTATTATCAAACCATTTTCATTAACAATTCGTTTGTATGCGAATATGTTAGCCGGACACGTGGTATTGATGACCCTTATCTCATTGATGTATAAGTTTGATAGCCCAATAGGAAGCCCATTATCATTCCTTCTTGCTTTTGTATTATCATTGCTTGAAGTATTGGTGGCCTTGCTACAGGCTTATATTTTCACGATGTTAGCTGCTTTGTATTTCGGTTCAGCTGTTGAAGAGCACCACCACGAAGAAGCACATCATTAAGATTTTTTGATTTCAGATTTTTGAATGCAGAAAGAATAATTCAGAAATCAAAAATCATTAATCTGCAATAAATTGAATGTTTAATTAAATATATATATAACATGGAAATTCCTAGAATCGTTGGAGCTGGATTAGTAGTAATCGGAGCTGGTATTGGTATCGGAAAAATCGGTGGATCAGCAATGGATGCTATTGCTCGTCAACCAGAAGCTACTGGTAAAATCCAAACAGCTATGCTTATTGCAGCTGCTCTTGTAGAAGGTATTGGTTTTGCTGCAATTTTCGCAACATAGTCAAAAAAACAAAACAAAAGCTATAACGGTTGGTTGTAGCTTTTGTTTACTATTAAACACACATTAAAACTTAAGATATAATATAATGGAAGAATTATTAGGACAGTTTTCATTAGGTTTGTTTATCATGCAAACAGTATTGTTTCTTGCACTTGTTTTCCTTTTGAAAAAATTTGCTTGGAAACCTATTCTTGATGCCGTTAATGAAAGAGAAGAAGGAATTAAAAATGCTTTGCTTTCTGCTGAAAATGCAAAAAAGGAAATGCAAAACCTGAAATCAGATAATGAGAAATTATTAGCTGATGCCAGAGTAGAGCGTGACTTAATGATGAAAGATGCTCGCGAAATCAAAGAAAAAATGATTAGCGATGCCAAAGCTGAAGCTCAGGTTGCTGGTCAAAAAATGATTGAGCAAGCAAAAGCTTCTATCGAAAGTGAGAAAAATGCAGCATTAGCTGAATTAAAAGCTCAGGTTTCTACTTTGTCAATTGACATTGCTGAAAAATTATTAAAAGAGGAATTATCTAACAAAGAGGCTCAAACCAAAATGGTAGAGAAAATGTTAGGTGACGTAAAATTAAATTAATCGTTATGTCAAGAGCTGCGATTAGATACGCGAAAGCAATTTTAGAAACTACGGTTTCAAGCGGAAAAACTGAAAAGGTAAACGAGGATATGAAATCTATCGTTGCTTCGGTACATTCGAGTGCTGACTTGAAAGAATTTTTAGCAAGCCCAATCATTACCTCAGAAATGAAGATGAATGCCTTGTCAGAAGTTTTTGCTTCAGTCGAGTCCGAAACAAAGTCGCTTTTCAGATTGCTTCAAGAAAACAAAAGATTTGAAATCTTAGGTGCTATTGCTGAACAATTCAATGCTTTGTATGACGAAATGCAAGGTGTAGAAGTTGCTAAAGTGACCACAGCTATTCCAATGACCGCTGAATTAGAAGCGAAAGTATTGGACAAAATAGCCTTGATTTCAGACAAAAAAATAACCATTGAAAACCTAGTAGATCCGGCCATTATTGGTGGATTTATTTTGAGAATTGGAGACAAACAATACAATGCTTCTGTGGCCAACAGACTTCAGGAGTTAAAAAGAGAATTTAGTAATTAATAGGTACCATTAAAGAGATATCACAATGGCAGAAATTAAAGCAGCTGAAATTTCAGCAATATTAAAGAAACAATTATCTGGTTTTGAATCAGGCGCAACATTAGAGGAAGTTGGAACTGTTCTTCAGGTAGGTGATGGTATTGCCCGTGTTTACGGCTTATCAAATGCGCAATACGGTGAGTTAGTGCAATTCGACAACGGATTGGAAGCTATCGTTTTGAACTTAGAAGAAGACAATGTTGGGGTGGTACTTTTAGGACCATCAACAGGAATCAGCGAAGGGTCTACCGTAAAAAGAACACAACGTATTGCCTCTCTTAAAGTAGGTGAGCAAATCGTAGGACGTGTAGTAAATACACTTGGAGAGCCAATCGATGGTAAAGGACCAATCGGAGGTGAACTATACGAAATGCCATTGGAAAGAAAAGCTCCTGGAGTTATCTTCCGTCAGCCGGTAACTGAGCCATTGCAAACAGGTATCAAATCTATTGATGCTATGATCCCAGTAGGAAGAGGACAACGTGAGCTTGTAATTGGTGACCGTCAAACTGGTAAAACTACGGTTTGTATCGATACTATTTTGAATCAAAAAGAATTCTACGATGCTGGTCAACCAGTATTTTGTATATACGTTGCTATCGGGCAAAAAGCTTCGACAGTAGCAGGTATTGCTAAAACATTAGAAGAAAAAGGAGCTATGGCCTATACGGTTATCGTTGCTGCTAATGCTTCTGACCCTGCTCCAATGCAGGTATATGCTCCAATGGCCGGAGCTGCTATCGGAGAATATTTCCGTGATTCAGGTCGTCCTGCTTTGATTATCTATGATGATTTATCAAAACAAGCGGTGGCCTATCGTGAGGTGTCTCTTTTGTTAAGAAGACCACCGGGTCGTGAGGCTTATCCTGGAGACGTATTTTACTTACACTCTCGTTTGTTAGAAAGAGCTTGTAAAGTAATTGCGGATGACGGAATTGCTAAAGACATGAACGATTTACCGGATTCATTAAAAGGAATCGTAAAAGGTGGAGGTTCGTTAACGGCTTTACCAATCATTGAAACACAAGCGGGTGACGTTTCTGCGTATATCCCAACCAACGTAATCTCGATTACAGATGGACAGATTTTCTTGGATGGTGATTTATTTAACTCGGGAGTTCGTCCGGCAATTAACGTAGGTATTTCGGTATCGCGTGTTGGAGGTAATGCTCAGATTAAATCGATGAAAAAAGTAGCGGGTACGTTAAAACTAGATCAAGCACAATTCCGTGAATTGGAAGCGTTTGCCAAATTTGGTTCTGACCTTGATGCGGTTACTTTGAACGTAATCGAAAAAGGAAGAAGAAACGTTGAAATCTTGAAACAAGCGGTAAACGATCCGTATACTGTAGAAGATCAGGTAGCTATCATCTATGCAGGTTCTAAAAACTTGTTGCGAAATGTTCCTGTAAACAAAGTAAAAGAATTCGAAAGAAGTTTCATTGATTACTTAAACAACAAGCACAGAGATATCTTAGACGCTTTAAAAGCCGGTAAATTGGATGACAATATCACGGATGTTTTAGAGAAAGTAGCTAAGGAACTTTCGGCTCAATATAACTAAAATCTGTCAAAAGACTAAAGTCAAAAGTCTAAAGCCTGTTTATCTGGTACTATCAAACTTTTGACTTTATGACTTGCGACTTTAGACTAAAATAAAATGGCAAACTTAAAGGAAATACGTAATCGAATAAGTTCCGTTTCATCTACGATGCAGATTACATCGGCGATGAAAATGGTTTCTGCTGCAAAGTTGAAAAAAGCTCAAGATGCTATTACAGCGATGCGCCCTTATGCCGAAAAATTAACGGAGCTTTTGCAAAATGTCAGCGCTACACTTGATGGTGATGCGGGAGGCGAGTTCACTGCACAACGTGAAGTAAACAAGGTTTTAATCGTTGTTATCACTTCAAACAGAGGTTTGGCTGGAGCTTTTAATACCAATGTCATCAAACAAGCCAAAGAACTTGCGGACAGCTATGCCGGAAAACAAGTGGATATTTTTGCTATAGGTAAAAAAGGAAACGACATCTTCAAAAAGACGGCAAACGTTATTGACAACAGAAGCGAGGTTTTTGACCAATTAACGTTTGAAAACGTAGCGGATATTGCGCAGCTTTTGACTGATAAATTTACTTCGGGTGATTACGATAAAATTGAATTGGTATACAATCAGTTTAAAAATGCGGCGACTCAAATTGTTCAAGTAGAACAGTTTTTACCGTTAGCACCGATTAAATCAGATGTACCGGTTTCAACTGGAGATTATATTTTTGAACCTTCCAAAGAAGAAATTGTATTGACTTTGATTCCGAAATCATTGAAAACGCAATTATACAAAGCTATCAGAGATTCGTTTGCTTCAGAACACGGAGCGCGTATGACTGCAATGCATAAAGCTACAGACAACGCCACCGAATTGAGAAATCAATTAAAACTGACGTATAACAAAGCCCGTCAGGCTGCAATTACTAACGAAATCTTAGAGATTGTTGGTGGTGCAGAAGCTTTGAAAGGATAATATTTAATTCAACATATTCTAAAAAAGAGTCAACAATTGTTGGCTCTTTTTTTTATTTGTAATAATATAAATTTAAAACTTTTTTACTAGGGGAATTTTTATATTTTTATAGCTTAATAGTAACTTTTTGATAATTCCTACGTACAATTCAAGCAAATAAAATTCAACCCTATGAGTAAAGATAGTTTTAACTGGAAAAGTCTTTTTATAAATGAAGAAGACCACAACCAGCCAAAAAATGTAGAAGCATCAGCTTCTTTTCCTCAAACCAATAAGTTTCCTGACTCAGTTAACAATCCTATTGCTGTAAACACTTCCTCAAATGTTTTTTTACCTGAGGTTCTAGAGGTTTATCAGAAAGGATTTGAAGGATTAAATTCGCAAGGGTTTGACTTTTTTGAAATGTACAAATCGGTTAATGCTGTTGGCGTTACGAATCCGCAGAGTTATCAGATGGCGTTTACCATGGGAAAGACTATTAATCCTGACTTAACTAAAGAGTTTCTGTTAGACAAAGCTAAATACTATTTGACTGAGATTGAAAAGGTATATGAGAAGTATAATATAATTGGAAATTCAAAAAAATCGGATTTAAATCTGAAAATCACTGAGGATAAAAAAAAGTTGTCAAAAGAAATAACGGATTTGGAAACACAAATTATAAACCTTCAAAAGGAATTTGAATCCAAAAAAATGGAACTTAGCAGAATCGATAACGATAATGCACAAGAGTTTTTGGAATTGCAATTAAAAATAGAGGCCAATAATATGGCTAAGCAAAAAATTCAAGAGTCCATTAATATAGTTGTAACAGGAATTAATCAATACTTGTAATATGAATAAATACGAACAAGAAAAAAGTACCTTATTAGAATTACCCATATTAAAGCACTTTGACGAATCCAAAGGAGAAATTGCTTTAAATGCCAATCAGCTGAAAAAAGGAGAAAAGGGTCTTTTTTGGGCTTTAGCTCTTGGGCTCCTAGGCGCCGGAGGCTATTTAATATGGACTTACATCATTCCGCCACTGTTCACTATGTTAGGTCAAGTTGTTGCTTTGTCAGCTACAGCCATCTTCCTTGTGTTTTTGGTAATGATGTTTCCGGTAATCATGAAAGGGCTGCGTTTTGCCACCAAAAATCTTCACAAAGCTCTTATTCAAAGTAATCCATTCAATGAATTAGAAGAGCAGAAAAATAAAATGTTGAAGAATCGTGATGTTTTTAAAAACACCAAAGCAAAATTAAAAGGTCTTAAAAATGAAATGGAAATAGAAGCTTCTAAATCTGAAAAAGAAGCTAAAGAGTTTCAAGAAGATGTATTGAGTTTGCAACGCCAATCAGAAAAGCTAAAATCGGCTATGGATGAAATGGTAAAAATAAACGGAATTGGCGCTAAAGACACCGATGAATATGTTGCTTTGCAAAGTGAATTGGCAAAAAAACTAAGCGATTCTCAGCGTATCTCCAATCAATACGAACAAAGCAAAAGCTTTATCCAAAAGTATGGAGTTAGAGCTAATGTATTGGGGAAAATGGACCGAAAACTGACTCTTGCCGGTACCGCTATTGACATCAAAATATCTGATTTTGATACTACCATTACTATGTTACGCAAAGAATATGAGTTTGCTAAAAATGCAAAAGCGGCTACAGAAAGCGCAAAAAGCGCCATGATGTTTACGAAGGACTGGGAATTGGAGTATGCTTTAGAAGTGGTTACCTCAACCATAGCTCAGGATATTGCCAGAACTTCTGAAAATTTAATTGACATCGATGCACTGACTTCTAAATATTCTGTTGATAATGATGAGCTATACTCTCGTTTAGATTCATTAGCAGACGAAATAAAAACAGGTGAGAATACTATTCCAGACTCAACAAAGTACACCAGTCCAAATTACAAAATGTCTAAGGAAGACAAACAGAATGCGGGTGGTTTTGGAGATATTTTTTAATAAAATCAAACTAATACATATACAATGGGAAAAATTTTAAGAACAACCAAATTAACCACTTTATCGGAATTACTTATCGTTATTATTGGGATTGGGGGAATTTTAGGAGCAATCTATGCTTTGTCTCCGGGTTTGAGAACAGCGGTATCGAAACAGCTTACCGGAATTGAACTCAACAATACGGATGTAAATAATGTAACCAACGCAGCAAAAATTGCGTTACCATCAAAAGAAATATCAACAGAAGTTGCCGACAAGCCATTAGTTAGAATTGCCGGATATGCTTGGAATGCTCAGTCTGGAATGATTGTTTCCAATGGTGGTCCAAAAACAACCAAAGGTTCTCTGATGGAGAAAAATGGAGTTAATCTTGAAATAATCCGTCAGGATTGGTTGTCGGAGTTGCGCAATATGCAAATGAAATTTATTGAAGAATTTGATGGAGGAGAAGCATTTCCAACATCTGACAAAAGTGCTTTCGCGGTAATGATTATGGGTGATGGAGCACCATTTTATATCAGCTCGGTACAAAAGGCTTTGGATGAAAAATACGGAAAAGACAAATACCATTTGCAAGTGATGGGTGCCGTAGGAATGAGTTATGGAGAAGACAAATTGATTGGGCCTCCAAGCTGGAAATCAAATCCAAAAAGCATGAAAGGAGCTGTTATATCTGCAGTATTGGGAGATGGGGATTGGGTAACAACCGTAAATTACTGTTTTGCTAACGGTTTAAAAGTAAACCCAGATCCAACTACTTATGATGCAGATGCTGTAAATATTTATCCTTCAGAAAATGATGATTACATTAAGTCAGCAGAAGAGTTGATTAAATCTCAGACAACTGGTTGGTCCGTTTCTTTAAAAGAAGTGTCTAACGGTAAATTAACCGGTAAATCAGTAAATAGAAAAATCGATGGATGTGCGACTTGGACACCTGGTGATAAATTAGTTTTTGATAAGCTATCTGGATTTATCGACATTGTATCAACAAAAGAGTTCAACAACCAAATGCCAACGGTGTTAATCGGAGTGAAAGAATGGGCTACCAAAAACCCTGAAATAGTTTCTAATATCTTGAAATCTGCTTTGACTGCCTCTAATCAAATGAAAAATTATGACGAGTGGAGGGTTAGAGCGTCACAAGCCATTACGGATACTTACAAGATGGAAACACCAGAATATTGGTATAAAATGTTCCAAGGACAACAAGGAACTAAGAATGGTTTAACTTATAATATGGGTGGTTCAAAAGTATTTAACTATGCAGACGGAATGCAATACTTTGGAATGACCGATGGCGTTAACCGATACAAATCTGTTTATAACCAAGTTGGAACATATCTGACCGAGTTGAACCCATTCGGATTTAATGAAAACGTAGGAAGAGTGGTTCCTTATGATGAAGCAGTGAATCTTTTCTTCATGAAAAACATCAATGACATCGAATCGACAGCTGCTGACAAAGCAGATTATACTTCACAAGCGACTGAAGTAATGGCTTCGGGAGAATGGAAAATCAATTTTGCTTCAGGAAGCGCTTCTATTCAAAGCAATTCTAATAAGGATTTGGAAAGAATTTATAACCTTTTAATACAAGCTGAAAACTCTAAATTAACGATTGTGGGTCATACGGATAACGTTGGAGGTGATGCTGCAAACGTTCCTCTATCAAGAAACAGAGCACAAGCCGTAGTAGATTATTTGAAACAAAAAGGAATTCCTGAAAGTCGTTTTCAATTAATCGACGGAAAAGGAGCCAGCGAGCCAATAGCTGATAACTCTTCGGAAACAGGAAAAGCTAAAAACAGAAGAGTAGTAATTACTTTCTTAAAATAATATAAAACAAAAAAGCTGTCAGTAATGACAGCTTTTTTATCTCTGATATGATAAAAATTGTAACCCCGTTTGAAAAAATAAGTAAATCCCAAACTACTATAATTTTAGCTGCTTGGGTTGCTCTTATCTTTCTAATTTGGTTCGTAGGAACCTCAGGACAAAAACATCTCTTCCCTTCTCCGGCACAAGTTTTTGATGGATTCAGCGGATTGTACAAAGAAGGATTGGTAGTGCATATATGGAATTCATTGATACTTTGTTTCATTTCAATATTTTTGGCTACAACAATTGCCTTGCTATTCGCTTACTCTTGGCCCATTCCACTATTAAAACCAGTGTCAGAGTTTGTAACAAAATTCAGATTCCTACCTTTTACAGGTTTGTCATTTTACATCACGCTAGTTATTCATGATGCGAGAAATATGCAGATATGGATCATGGTTATTTTTTTAACGACATTCTTAACAACATCACTTATAGCAGTAATTAAAGACATTCCTGAAGAAGAGTTTGACCATGCCAAAACACTTAAGTGTAACCGATGGGAAGTTCTTTGGCAAGTCATTGTTTTAGGAAGAATTGATTATGTAATTGACGCCATCCGACAAAATTTAGCTATTACTTGGATGATGTTGGTTACAGTAGAATCTATTGTGGTGGCTTCCGGAGGTTTAGGGTTTTTGATAAAGAATTCCGATAAATTCATGAATCATGGAAGAATCATTGCATTGCAGATAATTATTCTTCTAATTGGATTGTTCCTCGACTGGAGTATCAACTTTTTAAGAAAAGCAATTTTTAGATATTCAAAAATATAACCATGGATTTTTCATTTAAAGAAACAATATTATATGTTGAAAATCTGAGCGTGGCTTATGATGACCATGTAATCATCAAAGATATTAATATCACGGAGAAAGATGTTGTAAGGACCGGTATTGCCGCAACAGGTCAGATAATAGCATTTGTTGGAAGATCAGGCAGAGGAAAATCAACTTTTTTTAGAGCTCTTACCGGATTAACGCCCTTACATACAGGAAAAATTTTAATTAAGGATTTCGAAAGTACTGATCCCACAGCAGCTAAAATGGCCAAAGAAGGTGATATCGGATTTGTGAATCAAAAATACACTCTTTTCAGACATAAAACGGTTCTTCAAACGCTCAATTATGCTCTAAGAAAGAGCCCGTTATCTGAATCAGAAAAGGATAAAAAAATCAAAGACTACATCCACAAATGGGGATTAGAGAATTGTGCAGAGAAATATCCAAACGAACTCTCCGGTGGGCAAAGACAAAGAACAGCCATTATTGAACAGTTATTTTCATCAGACAAATTTATTGTTCTAGACGAGCCTTTTTCAGGTCTCGATGTAGGAAATATTGAAGAAGTAAAGCAATCCTTTGACCTATTGTGCAGTCTTTCAGAATACAATACAGTAATTTTTTCTACACATGATATAGAACTGGCCTTACAATTGGCTCAATCTATTTATGTTATAGGACACCCAACGATTAATGGAGACAAAAAAGAGTATGGAACCGTTGTGGCTCAATATGACTTAAGGGAAATGGGCATAGCTTGGAAAGACTACGGTGAAAAGCATGACAAATTGTACGATGAAATTGTTCGTCAAATGATGAATTCCTAAACTTAAAACCAAAGCATAATACATTTGAAAAAGAGAAATCCAATGTCATTTCTAGAAGATTCCTTTTTACTTATAAAAGAATATCTTGAAGCAGAAATTAGTCCAAAGAAAGCCTTTTTTGACGAAAAATTTGTTCAGCTTCTGATGGAAGAAAACACTTTACTTCTATCTCTATGCGATCAATTAAATGCAGACGAAAAGACGCTCAGGAATTTGAATGCATTGGTTAATGCTAGGAGTGCTGCCAAAAATCAATATAAAGCAGAAGATTTTTTCCTGTCAGATCTACTATCACTGTATAGCCAAGAGTTACCAAGAGAAGATGAAAAATCCCGTTTTGTACTGGCCTATTATTTTGATGTTTTAAGAAATCGTCAGTTTGCTGATGCCAATGCCTTACAGACATTAAATAGATTAGTTACGAATCCTGATTTCATAAATAATCTGGAAGCAATTAGAAAGCGAAATATTTTAATTACTTCAGATAACAAAGCTAACCAAAGTTTTTTAGTGACAACGCTATCACAAACCAAAAGCGATAAACTTCAGCAAGTACTTAATGCCATTAATAGTTTTGCGAAACTGGCATTTAACCTAAGTTTTGAAAAAGAAGCGATGGATCAAATGCTAGCATCGACCACATTTTCTAAAGAAAACAGTGCTATAAATACAGTTCCAGATAATGATTCACTTGAAAAAGTATTGAAAGAACTTCACCAACTGGTTGGATTGGAAAAAGTAAAAAATGATGTTAAAGAACTTATTAATCTTTTAGAAGTCCAAAAAAAGAGAGACAAAGAAGGGCTCAAAAATATTGACATCACATTACATACTGTTTTTTTAGGGCCACCGGGAACCGGAAAAACCTCGGTAGCAAGATTGTTAAGCAGAATTTACAAGCATTTGGGGTTTTTATCTCAAGGCCAATTGTATGAAACCGATCGGGAAGGAATGATTGCTGGATTTGTTGGACAAACGGCGACTAAGGTTGATAAAGTAGTTCAGGAAAGTCTGGGAGGCGTTCTTTTTATTGATGAAGCCTATGCTTTGACCCAGCACATTATGGGTAATGATTATGGCTCGGAAGCAGTCAATACTTTACTTAAAAGAATGGAAGACCACCGCGAAGATTTGTCAGTGGTTGTTGCTGGTTACACAGAACCCATGAAAGCATTTATCGAGTCTAATCCGGGATTACGCTCTCGTTTTAACCGATATTTTTATTTTGATCATTTTACAGCCGAGCAATTATTTCAGATTTTCGAAGGGTTCTGTAAACAAGCCGATTTTATACTTGATACAAATGCTCAGGAAAAACTAACAGATACTTTCGATCTTTTGGTTGATAAAAAAGATGACAGCTTCGGAAACGCAAGAGTAGTTAGAAATTTGTTTGAAAAATGTGTGCAAAATCAGGCCAACAGAATAATTAAACTCTCAAAAATTTCAAAGAAAACATTAAAAACAATTACTGAGGAAGATATACCAGAACCAAAAGACACTCAAGAACAAGTAACTTTTTCAGTAGATAAAGAATAAGAATTAAATAGAAATCAAAGAACTCACTTCTCTGGACGACATGCTTCCTCAGTATGATTTGCGACTTTGTAGAGGCTAAAGCCAAATCATTAGGATGTACCAATATTGTTCTTGATGCCTATACGACAAACTTTCCTGCGCATCGATTTTAATATAATCAGGGATTTGGACCCAAAGGGTTTCATTTCGTAAAAATTTTAGACGAAAACGGCCTATCATAAACCAAAGAATTAGTTACTTTTGCTACAATTCCTAAGCAATAGTTAACACTTTGAGTTTATATAAAAACCTCTTTAAACAAACACTCATTTACGGACTGGCAACAGTTTTTCCCAGAATAATCAGCTTTATTCTGAATCCGGTGTATGTGATGTATTTACCCGATAAAAGCAAAATGGGTGAGGTTTCGGTGATTTTTGCGTATTTGGTTTTTTTCAATGTGGTCTTGTCCTACGGCATGGAAACCGCTTTCTTCCGATTTTATAACACACAGGAAAACAAGAAAAGGGTTATTTCTACGGCTACAATTTCGCTCTTTTGGACTTCAATAGGGTTTTTAGTTCTAGGATTATTGCTCCGAAATACGTTGTCTCATTGGTCCGGAATTAATGTAGAATATATCACGTATACCATTTGGATTTTAGTATTGGATGCTTTAGCCATAATACCCTTTTCAAAGCTGCGAGCCGAGAAAAAGCCAATGAAATACGCCGCCATAAAAATGGGAAATGTTTCCATCAATTTATTACTGACCATTTTCTTTCTGGCCTTTTTACCCCAATTAGCTGCCCAAAACCCGAACGGATTTCTAAGCACTCTTTATTTCGAAAACTATCAAATTGGGTATATTTTCATCGCGCTGTTAGTGGCAAGTTTGGCAACTTTTGTCGTTCTGATTCCGAATTACACCAAAATATCCTGGACGTTTGATAAAGTCTTGTGGAAAAAGATGATTACCTACGGACTACCGATTTTAATTGCCGGAATAGCATTTGCAGTCAACGAGCATTTTGATAAAATTCTGTTAGACTGGATGCACGTTCCTTTGTCAGATATCGGAGCGTATGCTGCTTGTTACAAGATTGGAATGTTTATGGTGTTGTTTAGAACGGCGTATACTTTGGGGATTGAACCCTTTTTCTTCAGCCATGCCAGCGATGAAAACGCACCACAAACCTATGCTACCATTACTAAGTACTTTGTGATTTTCGGGTCGTTTATCTGTCTGTTCGTCATTGTATTTATCGATTTGTTAAAACGTCCTTTGGTTCCCGATGAAGCGTATTGGGACGCTATAGATGTAGTGCCTTTGATTGTTTTGGCTAATTTCTTCCTTGGTATCTACACGAATCTTTCGGTTTGGTACAAACTGATTGACAAAACAAAAGTTGGCGCGTATATTTCGATTGTAGGTGCTATTATTACTTTGCTCTTGAACTGGCTTCTGATTCCGACCATGAGCTACTATGGTTCTGCTATTGCAACCCTTGCGGCTTATGGAAGCATGATGGTTATCTCTTATAAATTGGGACAAAAACAGTATCCGATTCCGTATGACTTTACTAAAATCTTCAGTTATTTGGGATTAACGATTGTATTCTCGGCGTTATCGTTTTACATTCCGATTGTAAGAGAAAATTATCCTGTGAAATTTGTGCTGTTAGCCGTATTTTTATATTTCATTTATTACAGTGAAAAAGAGACCTTAGTCCGAATCCTTAAAAGAAAAACCAATTAGAAATGACCATAAAAATCATCAATACATCGGAACACGAATTACCCAATTACGAAACCATTGCCTCAGCCGGAATGGATTTAAGAGCCCATATAACCTCGCCAATAGAACTAAAACCCTTAGAAAGAGCCATTGTTAAAACGGGTCTTTTTATGGAGCTTCCCATCGGTTATGAAGCACAAGTTCGTCCAAGAAGCGGATTGGCTGCCAAAAAGGGAATTACGGTGTTGAATTCTCCCGGAACAGTTGATGCGGATTATCGTGGTGAGATTGGTGTGATTTTAGTAAATTTATCCAATGAAAATTTTGTCATAGAAAACGGCGAAAGAATAGCCCAATTGGTTATTGCCAAACACGAACGCGCCGAATGGATTTCAGTGGATGTCTTATCTGAAACAGCAAGAGGCGAAGGCGGATTTGGGAGCACTGGGGTGAAGTAATTCCTGCGAAGGCAGGAATCTGACGACAAATAAAATGAAATTAAGGTATGTCTATATAATGTCAAATAAACCTCAAGGTGTTATTTATGTAGGAGTTACTGATAATTTAATGGAACGAGTAAAAGAACACAAACTAAAAGTCTACCCAAATTCATTTACAGCTAAATATAATTGTGACAAGTTGATGTATTTTGAGGAATGGGAAAACGGATTAGATGCCACAAAACGTGAAAGGCAACTAAAAAAATGGAAAAGAGATTGGAAAGTAACTTTAATTGATGCTATGAATCCAACTTGGATGGATGTTAGTGTAAATTGGAATTTCAATTTTAATATAATAAGAGGAAAATAATAAATAGTAACCAAGATACCTGAGAAGCAGGTATGTAAAAGATACCCGCATACGCGGGCAATGAATATGAAAATAATAGTACCTATGGCAGGTCGTGGTTCACGTCTTCGCCCACATACCTTAACCATTCCAAAACCATTAATCCCAATTGCAGGAAAACCAATTGTGCACCGTTTGGTAGAAGATATAGCCAGTGTTTTGAATCAGCCTATCGACGAGGTTGCTTTCATCATTCATGAAAGTTTTGGCAAAAAAGTAGAGGAAGATTTAATCGCTATCGCCGAGAAATTAGGCGCAAAAGGAACCATTTATTATCAAAACGAAGCACTCGGAACGGGTCATGCGATTATGTGTGCCAAAGATTCGTTAAGTGGTCCGGCAGTGATTGCGTATGCCGACACTTTGATTCGTGCCGATTTCGATTTAGATACCACAGCCGACAGTGTGATTTGGGTAAAACAAGTGGATCAACCTGAAGCTTTTGGGGTGATTAACCTAAATGAAGCGAACGAAATAGTGGAATTGGTAGAAAAACCAAAAGAGTTTGTTTCGGATCTGGCCGTTATCGGAATATACTATTTCAAGGAAATTTCCGTTCTAAGAAATGAGCTGCAGTCTGTTTTGGACAACAACATCATTCATGGTGGCGAATACCAAATTAATGACGGTATCAAACAAATGATGGCAAAGGGCATGAAATTTGTACCAGGCAAAGTAGATGAGTGGATGGATTGCGGGAACAAGGATGTGACTGTGGATACGAATTCGAGAATGTTAGGCTTTTTGCACAATGATGGCGAACATTTGATTGATTATGATGTAAAACAGGAAAATTCCACCATCATTCCACCGTGCTATATTGGCGAAGATGTAGTTTTGATTAATGCTACTGTTGGTCCCAATGTTTCTCTTGGAAAAGGAACGCATATTGTAGATTCAACCATCAAAAACAGTTTAGTTCAGACGCATGTACACATCAAAAATGCTAACTTAGACAACGCGATGATTGGAAATCATGTCAATTTTGATGGTAATTTCACGAGTATCAGTATCGGAGATTACTCTACTTTAGAATAATTAGTTACTGAATCATATTCAGCCAAAAATGAAAAAATTAGGAATTGTTTATGTATTGTTTCTCGGAATGTTATGCGTTCCCAATAGTGTTGTAGCTCAAACCGAGCCTAACAACGATGTAGTTACAATAGACGACGGTTTCCAAGATATTTTCTTTGAAGCTATCAAGCAAAAAAGCATCGAAAACTATGACAAAGCTATTGATGCACTAGAAAAAGGCAAGGTTATTCAGCCTGACAATCCCATCATATATTTCGAATTAGGCAAGAATTATTTCGCTCAAAAAAAGTATAAAGAGGCGTTGAGTAACTTTGAAAAAGCCAGTAAAATGGAACCCAACAACCGTTGGGCTTGGGTCGGAATATATGATGTCTACTATCAAACACGCGATTATAATGCAGCCATTCCTATTGTAGAGAAGTTGGTAACCTTCAAAGAAGATTACAAAGAGGATTTGACTTCGTTGTATATGAATACGCAGCAATTTGATAAAGCTCTGACTTTAATCAACGAATTGAACGATAAGTTCGGGAAATCGGACAAACGCGAATTGTACAAAGCCGATATTCTTAAGGACTCAAGATACCAATCTTCAGAAAAATTCAATTTGCTAGATCAAATCAAAAAGTTTCCTAAGGAAGAGTCTAATTACATTGCCTTGATTTATATGTATTCGCAGAGCAATCAGGAAGAAAAGGCTTTGGAGATAGCGCAAAAATTAGAAAAGGAAATTCCAACTTCCGATTGGGCTCAAGTGAGTTTATTCAAATTTCATCTCAATAATAATGACGGTGATAATGCTGTAAAAGCCATGAATATCGTATTTCCGAGTAAAAAAATAGACTCTAAAATCAAACACAGAATGCTGAATGAGTTTTTGATATTTGCTAAAAACAATCCAAAATACGAAACCGATTTAGACAAAGCGATTTCCTATTTTGATAACGACAAAGAGGTGCGAGTTGCCAAAGAAATAGGGAAGTTTCATTATTCCAAATCCAATTGGCTTCAAGCGATAAAGTATTTTGAAATGCATCTGAAAAATGCCGAAGATGATGTGGAGACACAGCTTTTATTGATGCAGGCCTACACCGAAAATCAGCAGTTTGATGTTTTGGCCCAAAAAGCCGATACACTCACACAACTCTTTCCGACACAGCCACAGTTTTACTATTACGCCGGATTGGCAAACAATCAGATGAAGAACTTTAAAAAAGGCATAAGTTTTTTAGAATCAGGCTTGGATTTTGTGGTGGATGATGACGCTTTAGAAATTAATTTCAATATTCAATTAGGGGAAGCCTATAATGGTTTGGGTGATGCAACCAAGAAAGAGAAATATTTTATCAAGGCCAATGAACTTATTAAAAAGCAAAAGAAATAATGAAAAAGGGAATATTGATGCTGTTGGTTGTATTTTTTGCATCGTGTAAACCGAAGCAGGTTTTTGTGGATACTAAAACGCCCACGAACGCTTCAGTGGCTGACACAGCAATAACTTCGGGAAAAGTAATTCAGAAACACTACAGTAATAAAAGTGATTATACAACGTTATACATTAGAGCCAGTGCCAAATACAAACACGATGATGATTCACAGAGTGTTTCTGCAGAAATTAAAATAAAAAAAGACGAACAGATTTTAGTAAGCATTCGCGTTCTCGGGATTACGATGGCCAAGGCTTTAATCACACCCAAAGAAGTAAAGTATTATGAAAAACTAAACGGAACGTATTTTGAAGGCGATTATTTTAAATTGAGTCAATGGCTCGGAACCGATTTAGATTATCAAAAAGTTCAAAATATGCTTACCGGAAACCCGATTGACGATTTATCAAAAGGAAACTATTCGTTTGCGGAAACGGATAAATTCTATAAGTTAAATGCTAAGGAAGGAACAGATGAGAAATCTTTTTTCTTTGAAGCAGAGCATTTTTTACTGAAAAAGCAGGAAATTATGCAGCCCGAAAAGGAACGTACTTTTGAAGTTAATTATCCCAACTTTCAAGAATTAGCTTCCCTCTTTTTGCCGGCTAAGCTCAATATTAATGCGTTTCAGAAGAAAGGAAAAACAACTATCAACATCGACTATAACTCGGCCACATTTAATGAAGAATTATCGTTTCCTTATAGTGTTCCTGAGGGATATGACCGAATTTTTATAGAATAGCAAAGACCAAATAATCAGCACATGCCAAAATTTCTTTTATCAATAGCAGTATTTTTTTGCCTCACATTAAAAATGCGGAGTCAACCGCCAACGCAACAACAACTTGAGGACCGCAAAGCCAAAATTCAGTTGGAAATTCAGGAAAAAGAGCAACTGTTAAAGTCTGTTAAGACCAAAGAAAAATCAGTTATAGGGCAATTGTTGATTCAGAAGGAGAAAATCGGGTTGAAAGAAAAACTAATCAAAACCACCGAAAAGCAAACCAAATTACTCAATAATGATATTTATATCAATCAGTTAAAAATCAATCAACTCAATAAAGATTTAGAGCAGCTGCGCAAAGATTATGCGGCTATGATTTTAAAGTCATACAAAAGCCGTTCTGATCAGAGCAAGGCCATGTTTTTATTATCCTCGGAGAATTTTTTGCAAGCGTATAAACGAGCGCAGTACATGAAACAGTACGCAAGTTACCGTAAAATGCAAGGGCGCGAAATAGAAGATAAAACCAAGCAGTTAACTGGTTACACCAATCAAATTGTAGTTCAGAAAAAAGAAAAGGAAAAACTGATTGTTGAGAATGAAAAAGAAAAAGAAGCTCTTGAAATAGAACGAAAAGAGCAAGAAAAAATAGCCGCTCAGATTCAGAAGGAGAAAGGGAAAATCACGGCTGAAATCAAGAAAAAGCAACAGGAAACTAGAAAAATTGACCAACAAATCCAAAAACTTGTTCGCCAAGCCATTGCTGCGGCTAACAAAAAGACAGCTGCTGCAAGTGTAAAATCAAATCCAAAAACGACTGCCGCTGAAAAGAAAGCTATCGAATCTTCTACAAAAATTGTTTTAACACCAGAAGGAAAAATAGTTTCCGATAATTTCAAGTCTAACAAAGGCAGACTGCCATGGCCGGTAGAAAAAGGAGCTATTTCACTTGGATATGGTGATCAACCGCATCCTGTTTTCAAATCGTTGATGGTACACAACAGTGGTATCGAAATTTCTACCGAAAGTGGCGCCACGGCCAGAGCCGTTTTTTCGGGAGAAGTAGCTCAAGTACAACAAATAACGCCGCTTAAAAAGGCAGTGTTAATCAAACATGGAGACTTTTTCACTATTTATCAAAACCTAAGCTCTGTGAACGTTCAGGTGGGAGATAAAGTATCGGCCAAAGAAACCTTAGGTAAAATCAGAACCGATCCTGATGGACAAACCATTCTTAAGTTTTTAGTCTCTCAAAACTCCGTATACTTTAATCCAACTTCATGGTTGTCTGGAAGATAAAATAAAAAGCCCCGATAATTCGGGGCTTTTTAATATATAGAAAGATGAAATTACGCTTTCTTCAACAGTACTTTTTCCTGAGTAAATTGGTAAGCAGCATCCAAAAACTGAATCATTTTATTCCAATTCGCATTGGGCTCATTATAGTTTTTATAGTATTTATAGGTTTTGATAACTAGTGTATTGCCTTTCACTTCAGCCGTTGACGTAAATCCACCCGTTTCATTTTCTACTTTCTTATTAAACTTTTCCAAACCGGAAACCGTGTAACCTGCCGGAATTTCGAAAATAATTTCATTGTCAAATGAACGTGGATACGTCATATAAATATTGTTCTTTCTGTCTTTTTCTTTTTGGGTAATCTCGATTTGAGAAGTTAGAAACTTACCCAATTCCATCAAATATTTATCTCCGGCTTTTTTGATCCAATTGTTTTTTATCAAAAATTCTTCATTAAATTCCAAAGCCGATTTTTTGCCATAGCGACCTGTGCTTTGAATATCAAATTTATACTCATCAATCTCTACTTCATATTCTTTTGAGGTTGTATCTTTAAATTCATCCTTTTGTTTGTCTTTCTGCTTGTTGATTATAGCATTCATTTCATTGGTATATTGCTCCTTTTTCTTCTTGTTTTTTACATAATCCATTAGCGGAGTGGAGCCATATTTTGTATAATCTTCATAGACATAATCATAAAAATTGAGCTTTTCTCTTTGCTCACTTTCTTTTAAATGACCCAAAAAGGAAGAATGTCGTTTCACTTTGTATCCTGCAAAATCATCCAGTTGTATGGTCGTTTTGGTTTTGGTGCAATTCTCTTGATAAGTACTCGGTGGTAGCATTACAACTGAAGCATCTGTCACTCGCTTCCCTTTTGAAACCTCAAGAACATACGCTTTAGAATTCTCTACGTAATAATCAAATTGATCCGCACTTGTAAAAGGAGAAAAGTATTCAAGATAAACGGGGTTTGGCGTGTTTACCCGCAATAGTTTTTTCACATTAGATTGTATAAGCAAATCGTCAATAGAGCCATTATATCTTTCAGTTGCTACTATAATGTCGTAGTTGATGTCGTTCTTTTTAAGGAAGTACATAAAATAATTGATAAACGATACTTCATCTCTCAGAAAGACGGCTCTTTCATAATACTCAAACGGATAAAAAATCTTGGCGTCATTGGCTACAAATGCTTCGATATATTTGGTAAAAAAGTCATGACGACAGAAGTAATATACTTCTCTGATTTTTTCTTCATCATTGGCAAAGGTTTTGCCTTTTAGGAACTCTTTTATTGGATCTAAGTTGCCACCGGGAACGAATTTAGTGTTATAATAATCAAAAATATCATCCTTAGAAACGGTTTTCTTTACCTCTTTTTCTGATTTAGACAAAAATCCATCCGCAAGCTTTTCGAACTTTCCGGAACGCGCAAAGATTACCTGAAACTTATAGCAAGGCATTTCTGCCAAAGGCGAGAACCATCGGGGAAACTCGTTCTTGTTGATGTCTTTTTCAGATAATTCGTAACGTCTTTGACCACCTTTGTTCGTTGGAATTTCCTTCAATCCAGGAGCGCTATTATAGGTGTTGAAATTAACAAAGAAGTCATTTTCCGTTTCCAGTACAATTTTTAAATCCATTGTGGGATACACATCGCCAAGTGGTGTTTCCACAGGATCGAAACTGTAATCTAAAGCCGATTTAAAGGGTTCGACACTATAGAAATAATAATCGATGACATCTCCAATTTCAAGGTTTGGAATCGCTATTTTTTGCTCGCCATCAACTTCTTTGGCTTCTTTTTCAACATTAATTTCTACTTCTTTTCCATCCGGTTTCACCACTTTTATGCCAACAAATGTGGTTCCTCTGCGCCAAAAATTCCCCATGGCTTTGTTGGAGTAGAATTTGCTTTTATAAGAGAATTGTGAAAACTCGGTCACCGAAGCCTGATCCAATAACTTTATTCTTTTTCTGATGCCTGATGTATACGTTACATTCACACCAAACTTATGATAATCATAATATTCATATTTATGAAGAATTACGGCCGATTCATTTTTCCATTTATCCGGAATGGTGTTTGCTTTTTGGAAGGCATCATTCTTTCCCCAGAAAAAATCTTTCACTTCATTTTTTTCTTGAGCTGCTGCAAATTGTAAAACAAAAAGCAATAGTACTAGTAGTTTGGTTTTCATTACTTACTGATGGTTATTTGTTGGTTATAGTTTTCAATCATTTTTTTGATAAAATCGTTCCATTTATCCATTTCACTGGCTTTGATTCGTCCGTTTTTGAAGATGAATGATTTTTTGTAAATGATTTCCTTTTCGGTTTTGTCAAAAGTGATGTTGATGTCAAAATCGTTTTCCTTGATGGAAAGATTGGAAGGAAGTCGGGTTACTTTATAACCATCGGGAATAATCAGATTAATTTGGGATTCGTAGTGGGTTTTATAATCCATTTCATAATCCACTTTTCTATCTTTCAGTACAAAACCTTTGTATTCGTTCATGAATTCTAAGTCGATATACATTTCGTTGTCAAAAGAAGAAACTTTATTAGCAATATTGATTTTGTAATCGAGATTCAGTTTCCCGTCTCTGTTTTGAAAATCGGTGGTTTTTAGATCTGAAGTTGTAATGTTTTTATCTTGTTTTGAGATATAACCGTCCAAACGTTCTTTCTTTTTGTTGGTTTCAAAATTGTTATAGATATTCAAAAATTGAGCACGACTTTCACCACTGTAGTTGTGGTTGCAATTACCGGTTAATCGTTCATCTTGTATGGATAAGGTGGCTTTAAACTGCTCTTTGTTAGCTTCATTAGTAACCGCCGGAATTTTTTCAATGAGGCATTTGTCACCATCTTCAATCATCACTTCCTTGCTTTGAATGCGCTCTGCATATTCGCCAAGAGAATTGAATTTTTCCGTTCCGTCTAGATAATACTTTTTACCTTTATGAATGAGCGTACAAATCATGTGATTGTCTACAGCTAAGGAAGGAGTTTTGTAATCATAGGCAATATGCTTGGTTCCAATCCATGAAAGACGAGCATCAAAGCCAGCCATTTTCAACATCTGTTTTATAAGATTGGCCATTCCTTTGCAATCGCCGTATCGTTTTTCAAATACGTTGTTGGACTCGTCAGGTTTAAAACCGGCGATTCCGTCTTCGAAGGCGATATAACGGATGTTGTCCTGAACCCAATAATAGATGTTTTTGATTTTTTCATCGTCTGTTTTGGCATTGGCTGTAAGTTCGGCAACCTTCGCTTTCATTACATTGGTGTCATCCTTCATCATGGCCAACAATGATTTATACCATTTGTACAAATCGTCGCTAGTTTTGAATAAAGTAGTCTGTTTTCCGTTATCTGTAAACGATTTTGCCAGCACCAAAACATGCGGATACGTATAACTTCTGCCCGGAGCATCCTCCTCTTTATACACCGCTGGAACGTCTTCTAAAGTGTAGGTAACATAGGTCATGTTGTTTTCCTGACGCGATGTTTTCTTGATTTGATAGCCTTCAAAATTAAATTCCTTTAATTCCACTTCCAACCAGTTTGGAATGCTGAAGGAGATGGTTTTTTTGAGAACTGGATATTCATCATTAAAATAAAGTGATATAAAATACTTTACATCCTTATATTTTTTCTCCATTTCATAACGGTACGTATATCCTTGAACCGGAAAATCGACCGTCATATATTTCACTCGAGCATCATTATAAAACAAATCCTTGTCCTTGTAAAATTCGTCTTTAACAAAAAACGATGTGGATTTATCATTGCGGTACTTCATCGAAAAGGTTTCGATTTGGGTTTCACTATCATAGAATTCATATTTATGAATATCAGCCCTGTGATTGATGTTCATTAAATGTTCTTTGGCGTTATGAAACACGGTAACTTTGCCTTCTTTTTTATTGAAATCGAAACTGATGTTGTCCGTACTTTCTAAAATGGCAATATCATCTTTTGAATACTTTTCTCTTAATTTTTTAGCAAGAGAAACATCTTCAGGAGTTGGATCTATGTTCTTTTGAGAAAAAACGGTATTCCCCAAAAAGCATAACAAACCAATCCACTTCAAAGTGGTTTTCATGGGTTATATTTTTTGGGAATATACTACTTTTTTGAAAATAAAGAAATTATCAGACAAACAAAGCTTTCAATTCAGTAGCATCGTGAGGGTTCATTTTCCCGGCGAGTACTAAACTCAGTTGTTTTCTGCGTAAAGCGGCGTCGTACCTCAATTTTTCCTCATCGGTTTGTGGTTCAATTTGCGGAACCGGAACTGGATTCCCCATTTCGTTTACGGCAACAAAAGTATAAATCGCCTCATTGGCTTTTGATCTTACTCCGGATTCGCGGTCTTCAATCCATACATCCAAAAAGATTTCCATAGAGGAAGTAAAAGCACGTGATACTTTGGCTTCTACCGTTACGACACTTCCAAGAGGAATGGCACGATTAAAAGCAACGTGGTTTACAGAAGCAGTAACAGTAATTCTGCGCGAATGTCTTCGGGCGGCAATACTTGCGGCTCTGTCCATTCTGGCTAATAATTCGCCACCAAAAAGATTATTCAAGGGATTTGTTTCGCTTGGTAAAACCAAATCGGTTAAAATGGTCAGCGATTCAGAGGGAAATTTTGGGCTCATACTTTTTTTGGCAAAGGTAATGACAGTAACTAAAAAATCCCTTCTCGTTAACAAAAAAACAAGAAGGGACTATTTTTATAATGCTTCAATTAAAAGCCAAGCATCTTTGTTGTCCAGTTTCTGAATATCTTTCATAGCTTGGTGTGCTTCTTTATAAGAGGAATAGCTTCCGTAGAGTACAGGAAACAATCCGTGTTTGTTTGGCGCCAATCGTTTGGCCTTTTGAAAGCCTAATTTTAGTAGTCTTTGGTATTGCTCTTCTGCGTTGCTTTCAATCCTAAAGGCTCCGGCTACTACACAATAAGGTAGTTTTTCGGCGGGAACGGTAAGGGTTACTGACGGTAACGGATTGGAGATATAGAAAGTAGCTTCTTGAATTTTTTGATTTACTTTTTTCTGAACATTGGTTTGTACCAAAAGGGTTTCTTCGGCAATTTTCTTTTCGTAGAATTTATAGCCTACAGTTCCGGCAATTCCTGCGGTCAACAAGAAAACAGCAGCGTATTTCAAAACGGAATAATTTCGTCTTTTTTCAGGCGTAAAAATAATTGGTGCTTGTTCTTCCAATTCTTCAATCTGCTCTTTATAAACTTCACGTTTTACGGCTGGAGAGACAAAGGAACTCAACCCAAAAGATTCTTTGAGATAATTGATTTGATCCACAGGAACAAAAACAATGCTTCTTTCAGAGTTCAATGAAAAATCGCCAATGTTTTTAATAGAAAAATTACCGAATTCCTGAATTTTTGTTTTCCAAAGCGACACTTCAGTCTGAATGGCATTCACAGCAACTTCATAAGATATTTTTTCCGATTCTGCCAAGTGATTTGCCAGTAAACCATCGTTATTTTTAATAAACGGATTAAACGAAATCATCTTTTTTGGCGGGTAAAAAGAATGCGCGTTTTCATCCAATTGCGCCGACTGGAATTCTGTTAAAAACGCACCAAATCCTGGTACGGTAACACATTGATATCGGTATAATAACTGGGAAATGTATTGCTCAATCTTCATGCGAACAAATTTAGAGAAACAATAGCACTATCAAAAAATTATTCACAAAATTTATTAACAATCAGCAGAAAAAATTAGTATTTTGCGTAGTAAATTACTTACCATGAATTCAACTGAGCTTCTCCATATTTTAGCCCTTTTAAAGATAGAAGGCGTAGGCGACATTGTCGCTAAAAAATTGATAAACCATTGCGGTTCAGCAGAAAATGTATTTAAAACTACAAGTAAAACGCTAAAAACGATAGATGGAATTGGCGATTCTTTGGTGAAAAAGCTTAAAGATAAAACGGTTTTCGATAAAGCCGAACGGGAATTGGAGTTTATTGAAAAGGAGAAAATCAATTGTTTGTTTTATAAAAATGAGCAGTATCCAGAACGATTAAAGCACTGTATTGACGGACCTATTGTACTCTTCGCATCGGGAAATTTTAATTTTGAAAATCGAAAGATGATTAGCATAGTGGGTACAAGAGAAATCACTTCTTACGGAACTGCGTTTTGTAAAAAACTAATAGAAGATTTGGCCGTTTTCAATCCGATAATCGTCAGTGGTTTTGCGTACGGTGTTGATATAGTAGCGCATCAAGCCGCAATAGATAACAAACTGCAAACGATTGGTGTTTTGGCACATGGATTGAATCAGATTTATCCCAAAACCCACAAGAAGTACATTGCTAAAATGGAGGAAAATGGGGGTTTTCTAACCGAATTTTGGAGTAATTCCAATCCTGAAAAAGAGAATTTTGTACGTCGGAATAGAATAGTAGCCGGAATGAGCGAAGCCACAATTGTGATCGAAAGTGCTGAAAAAGGAGGTTCCTTGATCACGGCCACGATGGCCAATGATTACAACAGAGATGTTTTTGCCGTACCGGGAAGAACCACGGATAAATTCAGTCAAGGCTGCAATACTTTGATTAAAACGCAAAATGCAAATGTAATGACATCAGCTGCCGATTTGGTGTATGTACTTGGTTGGGAACTCGGAATCAAAGAAGTCAAACCCGTTCAAAAGCAGTTGTTCGTCGAATTGGATGCCGATGAGCAAAAAGTTTACGATTATCTTCTTAAAAATGGAAAGCAACTTTTGGACATTATAGCTCTCGAATGTGAATTTCCAATTTTTAGGATTTCGACCTTACTTTTGAACATGGAATTGAAAGGCGTAATTAGACCGTTGCCCGGAAAATTATTTGAAGCCGTTTAAATTCAAAAGAATCTACTACATTTGTTTTTATAGCTACACTTTAAGAAGATGAATAGTATTGCCTTATTAGAATTGATTGCGCTTGACAAATCAAAGATTGGAAATTTCTCCAAAGAAGAATACACACAAATTAAAAAAGAATTAGTGGCTCAAAAAGAGACACATCCGGAAATTGAAGATTCCGATATTACACAGCTTCTAAAAATCCTTAAAACACATTCAGAGGCATTTCAAGTGATTCTAAACAATAGAATTCTATTTAATTTTTTTGCCAAAAAAGAGTATCCTAGATCCTATTTTATCAATGAAATTCCAGCTGTTGAGACAGAGAAGGTGAAAGCATTTGTCCAAAATTTCTTTACCGAAGAATTGAACACGTTTTTTATACAAAATTTCGAGACCAATAAATTCGAGGAACTGGAGCTCTTGGTAGAATCCAAAGACTATTTCCCAGACCATTTAATTTTCACTTTACGACAACATGTTTTAGACAAATTAGATGATGCAATCACTGCTTTAAAACCACCTTATGGAAATTTATCTAGGGTTCTTTACATCAAAAATAGCTCCTTTTTCACTTTTTTAAGCAGTATTAAAAATGAAGAGATAGAGCAAAAAGTAAAGCAATTATTAGAGACCGTCACGGCAATATACAAAATGGATTATAGTTCAGAATTGGCTAACAGAACCTTTGCTGCCATGAATAACTATGTCGCTTTTGATTCCGATTTTACACAAAAAATCAAGAGCAACAAAAACATTTCCGATGCTAATTTTGGTACCCATATTCCGAAAAGGCGAAACCTGACTTGGGTATATATTGTAGTGGGACTTTTCGTTTTTATAAGAGTAGTGGTTTTTTTCAGCACTAATAATTTTAATAATTTCGAAACCAATGATGATGTGGTTTATGAGGACGAAATCGAATATACACCTGAACCGCGACAACTGGATAGATATTACACCAACATGAAATTTAATATAGACAGTTTTATGGTTTTCTTGGCGGAATATAAAGCGTCAGATATTAAACAAATGACGCAAGATGTATCGCTGAAAACTGGTGAAAATCCGTTTGAAACTTTTTATGAGAATCCGCCAACGGGAGACAGTAATCACTTTATTACGGTAACTAATAAAACTAAATACGATATGGTTTTGCTAGAGAATACGGTAATGTATGATTCTATAAAAATGCCGAGAAGCGCCCATTATGTTAAAGCTGGAGAGCATCTGGAAATTAACTTCAACAGTGATTACAGCCAAACCATTTTCAATATTTACTTAGGGAAAAAATGGGCTACTTTTCAAACCAAAAGCAATCATCTTTTTATTAGAAATCATTCCATTGTTGAATATCGATTCAGCGAATTAGTTCCGTCTGCCAAAGAAATTCTCCACACGGATTACGGATTCCTAAACGATGCTGTTATCTTTTATTCTAATGATGGTTTGGATATTGAGTCGCCTGGCGCTACTATAAATCCTTTAAGTCAAAACAGAGAATAATTTACTCAAAACCCAGCTTAATCCTAACTTTCTGCAAGACGCCATCCGCTACTTTTCCGGCTTTTAAAGCCCCTTGTTGGAGCAATGCATCCACTTCTGAAAGATTGCTCATGTAGTAATTGTATTTTTCTCTTTCCGTTTTGAAGTTGGTAATGATTAACTCAAACAATTCCTGTTTGGCATGACCATAACCAAAATCGCGGTTGAGATTAGCATATTTCGTTCTCATTTGGGCAATTTGTTCGCTATTTGCTAATAATTTATAGAGTCCAAATATTTTACAAGTATCCGGATTTTTAGGTTCTTCCAATGGAGTGCTATCGGTTTCAATGGTCATGATTTGCTTACGCAAAGCTTTATCATCTAAAAAAATGTTGATTATATTGCCACGCGATTTGCTCATTTTTTGACCATCTGTTCCAGGGATATACATAGTTTCTTCCTGAACTTTAGCTTCCGGAATCACAAAAGTTTCTCCCATTTGATGGTTAAAACGAGAAGCAACATCACGGGTAATTTCGATGTGTTGCAATTGGTCTTTTCCAACAGGAACAAAATTAGCGTCATATAATAAAATATCAGCTGCCATCAACATCGGATACGAAAACAAGCCCGCATTTACATCTTCTAATCTATCTGCTTTATCCTTGAAAGAATGTGCTAAAGTCAATCGTTGAAACGGGAAAAAGCAACTTAAGTACCAAGATAATTCAGCCGTTTGAGGCACATCACTCTGACGGTAAAAAATTACTTTTTTAATATCCAATCCGCAAGCTAACCAAACAGCAGCAGTGCTATACGTATTTTGACGAAGTTCTTCTCCGTTTTTTATTTGTGTAACAGAATGTAAATCAGCTATAAACAAAAACGATTCGTTTGCAGGATTTTTTGACAGTTCAATAGCTGGAATAATAGCCCCTAATAAGTTTCCCAAATGAGGTGTTCCTGTGCTCTGAATTCCGGTTAGTATTTTTGACATCTTCAATTTTTTTCTAGCCGCAAAGTTAAACCTTTGTATTAAAAATTGCACACCTTTCAGTATATTTGACAACATGAGAGCATTGAAAATTGTATTTTGGACACTTTATCGTATTTGGTTTTACATTTTGATGGCGATTCCGATATTGGTCATGTTTCCCTTCCTTTTTATTTCGATTCTTTCCGAAAAATGGTATCCCTATTTTTTTGTGATGGCTCGAATTTGGGCAAAAGTGATCCTTTTTGGCATGGGTTTTTCTACGAAAGTGGAAAGTGAGCAGGAAATCATAGAAGGCAAAAGCTATATGTTTGTTGCCAATCATACTTCGATGACCGACATTATGCTGATGCTTTCAGTAGTTAAAAATCCGTTTGTTTTTGTAGGTAAAAAAGAATTGGCCAAGATTCCGCTTTTCGGATTTTTCTACAAACGCACTTGTATTTTGGTGGATCGAAAAAGTTCTAAAAGCAGAATGGCCGTTTTTGAAAGCGCACAGCAACGTTTGAATCAGGGTTTAAGTATTTGTATTTTTCCTGAAGGCGGTGTTCCTGACGACGAATCCGTAATGCTAGATGAGTTTAAAGACGGTGCTTTCCGATTAGCCATAGAGCATCATATTCCGATAGTTCCACTAACTTTTGCAGACAACAAAAAACGTTTTTCATACACATTTTTCAGTGGAAGTCCGGGAGAAATGCGTGTTAAAATCCATCGTTTTTTTGATACAGAAAATGTCACTCCAGAGTACAAAAAAACCTTAAAAGAATCCGTTCGTCAAGTTATTTTAAAGCAGCTTCACGCTTTTGAAAAATAAAAAAGAGTCCCAAAATTTGGAACTCTTTTCCAGTTATTACTCGAAAATAATAACATCACTTAACTAATTTTAAACAAGTAACAAACTAAAATTTATAACTAATACCGCTGTAAATTCCAAACAGATAGGGCTTGAAACTACCAGCATTTCCATTAAAAGTATTTACTTGATATTTTACGGTAGGATCAACATTAAACTCAAAAGATTTCAGGAAACTATATCGGAAACCTAACCCGAAATTGGTACTGAAATGAACATCATTTAAATTATTGGCTTTACCTAAGGCAGTATCTCTGTTTTCGGAAATAATGGAAATACTATTTTCTTGAAGGAAAAGCGTACTGAAACCGCCAATAATTTTGATCCCAAATTTTTTATCCAAAACATTGTAGGTCATTTCAACAGGCATTTCGAGATAGCCCATTTCTTGTTTCAAAGAGCCGACACTTTTGTTTACGAACGTAGTTTCAAAAGGCAACAATTCAATTTCTGAAGACGGAGTTGTATTGGCAGCACTATTACTCTCAACATGTATCATGGCACTTGCGGCATTGTGTTGAACACCTGATAATGTTTTCGCTTGCATTCCCCTAAAAAAGGAAATGTCGTTAGTGTCATAACTCAAATTGACCTTGTTCAATCCTGTCCGAATGGAGAATTTGTTGTTTACAGCATAGCTTACACCAATACCAAAACCAACATTCGTGTTATACGATTTTGAGTTTTTGGATAGTGTAGAATCAATTGGCGAACCGTTTGAAACAGAACCTAAAAAAACAGGCGCAACATTTGAGGCTAGCTGCCACCTGCTTCTCTTAGATTCCTTTTTCAATTTGCTTTCTTTTTCATTTAGCAATTCTTCCAATTCATTAGTCGCGACACTGGTTATAGCAGTAGCAGTATCGTTTGCTTTTGGGGCTACTTCTTTCGTTGCAATGTTTGAAGTAGTAGTCCCTTTTAAGTCATCAAAATTGATGGCTTTCTTATCAATAGATGGTAATGTTTCTTTATTGGTTTTCTCTTGAGAATCGTTTTGAACTATATCATTTTTAGCTGTAGATTGACTGTTTTTGTTCTGATTTTCTGCAGTTAAATTATTTGTTTTTTCTAATGTAGCTTCAGTGAGTGGAGTTTGGTTCTGGTCAGTACTGCCACTATTTTTCAAGGAACGTTTACGTGTCGGCTTTCTGTCAGCCACACCTGATATAGAAGCATTGTGAGTCTTTTGAGTTTTTTGATTTTTTCCAGAGGCAGTATTGATTTTTGTTTCTTTTGGATTGATCACAACCGCATCTTCATTATTGTTAAAGCGATTTTTTCTAGGTGTGTCATCGGCTGAATTTTGATTTGATTTAGTGGAATTGCTTTTATCTACAACCGCATCTTCAGTTGTAACACCACTGTTTATTTTCAAATCTTTTTTGTTGATGTCGTCAGTTTTTGACTTTTCTGCTGGATTTGAATTGCTTTCCTTTACAATTGGATTTACTGGAGTGACGTTGTCATCATAAATCGATTTTGACACTAAGAATCCAATTAAAAACACAGCAGCAACGCCAGATAACTTCCACCAAAACGGAATTACTCTTCTTTTCTTTTTTTCATCGAGTTGTGCTTCAATATTTACCCAAACTTCTTCCGAAGGAATTTCTTCGAAGTCTTTGAATTTTTCTTGAAACAGTCGATCTATGTTTTTTCTTTCACTCATTTTGCAGAAGGAACTATTTTGTTTTCTTCATTTCGATATTGTTCTATTTTTTCTTTTAAAATCATTCGTGCCCGCGATAAATTGGATTTAGACGTTCCGATATTTATCGAAAGCATTTCAGCAATTTCAGCATGCGAATAATCATCAATGACATACAGGTTGAAAACTAATCGATATCTATCGGGTAATTCCTGAATTAATTTCAGCAAATAATCAAGAGAAATATCTTCATCATCAATTTCAATTTCGGCTTCATCAGAAACATTTTCATTAACTAAGCTCAAAAAAGTTTGTGTCCTATACTGTTGCAGCACATGATTAATCATCACTCGTTTCAGCCAACCCTCAAAAGAACCTTTAAACGAATACAGTCCAATTTTGTTAAAAATCAATAAAAACCCATCTTGTAAATTGTCTTGTGCCTCAGTATAATTGCGCGAATATTTTAAGCATACAGCAAACAGTTTTGACGAGTATAATCGGTATAACTGTTCTTGTGCTTTTCTATCGTTGTTTTGGCAATCATTTATGAGTTGTTTTAAATCCAATTTTCAATAATTGATTTATTAAAATTAATCTAACACAGGCACTTCATATTCTAAAAATATATTTTCTCCGCTTTCATTTTTACCTTGATAAAACTTAAAAATATAGGAACCATTGCTCGTTACATAAAAATTAAAAGTGTACTCGGCAACGGCATCAGCGCCACTCAAATCAAAACAATTGTCGCTTTGTTCTACGGCACTTTCTACAGCAATAGTTCTTACGTTTAAATCTTTGTCATAATACAGGCTATTGAAATAATAACAAGTAGTTGGCTTTGTATAGCGAACGGTAATTGGATAGGTTTCGCCCAAAGTAAATTCTGTTGGAATATCAACACTTTCTATCGGTGTGAGTTCAAGATGATATTGAATGCCCTCGTCTGGTGAACAGGCGTTAAATAAAAAAAGAAGTACTAAAAGTGAGGCTATTTTTTTCATAATAATAATCGATTTGTTGCTATGATGTTTGTTTATAAAAAGGGTTGCGTTAAGGTAATAAAAAAACCCGAAAAAAATTTCGGGTTTATATTTTTAGGCGTTGTTCTCTTTGATGAGGTCTTTTATTTTTTGTTCCAATTCGTCGGCCAATTCTGGATTGTCTTTTATCAGGACTTTCACAGCATCTCTTCCTTGTCCCAATTTTGTGTCGCCATAACTGAACCAAGAGCCTGCTTTCTTGATGATTTCAAATTCAACAGCTAAGTCAAGAATTTCACCAGTTTTGGAAACACCTTCGCCATACATGATGTCAAATTCTGCTGTTTTAAAAGGCGGCGCAACTTTGTTTTTTACCACTTTAACTTTAGTTCTATTTCCAATAACATTCTCGCCATCTTTAATTTGTGATGAACGGCGAATGTCTAAACGCACCGAAGCATAAAACTTCAAGGCATTTCCACCGGTTGTTGTTTCCGGGTTACCAAACATTACTCCAATTTTCTCTCTTAACTGATTGATGAAGAATACTGTACAATGTGTCTTACTAATGGTTCCGGTTAATTTTCTCAAGGCTTGTGACATTAAACGGGCATGTAATCCCATTTTAGAATCACCCATTTCTCCTTCAATTTCACTTTTCGGAGTCAAGGCTGCAACCGAGTCAATAACTACAATATCAATGGCACCAGATCGGATTAAGTTTTCGGCTATTTCTAAGGCTTGTTCACCATTGTCCGGTTGCGAAATGATCAGATTTTCAATATCAACACCTAACTTCTCAGCATAATTTCTGTCAAAAGCATGCTCAGCATCGATAAACGCTGCAATTCCACCCGCCTTTTGGGCTTCAGCAATTGCGTGTAATGTCAGGGTTGTTTTACCCGACGATTCCGGGCCATATATTTCGATAACTCTTCCTCTTGGATATCCATTTACACCTAAAGCTAAGTCTAAACCAAGCGAGCCAGAAGCAATTACTTCTACTTCTTCTACAGCTTTATCCCCCATTTTCATTACGGTTCCTTTTCCGTAAGCTTTGTCTAATTTATCTAGCGTTAATTGTAATGCTTTTAATTTCGCTTCTTTTTCTGAACTCATTTTTTATAAATTTTGTGGCATAAAAATAATGCTTTTTTTGATGTCATAGGATACAAATTAGAGGAGTTTTGAACAAATTATTTCAGCCCTATCAATAAGACTAAAGGTAGAAGGATTAGAAAATAAAATGGTATACAAAAAGTATACATTTTCTTTGGATTAAAAAAGGATATTTAACGTTGATTTGTATTCCAAAACTCTATTTTTCGTTATTTTTGTAGTCTATTTTTATTTTATGGAAAAGCTTATTTCGTATCCAATTTCGGTGGTTTTTTATCTTTGTTTTGGATTGTGTTTGGTTGTTTTTCATCCTATTCAATGGGTTTGTTTCAATATTTTTGGTTATCAGGCTCACAAAAAGAGTGTAGATTATCTGAATTTTTGCTTGACGCTCTGCACCCGAATTTTAGGTACAACCTATACCTTTGAAAACCGAGATACCATTCCGAAAAATGTCCCGATAATTTTTGTGGCCAATCACCAAAGCATGTATGATATTATTGGTATCATTTGGTATTTACGTCGTTTTCATGCCAAATTTGTCAGCAAAAAAGAATTGGGCAAAGGCATTCCAAGTGTTTCGTATAATCTCCGTCATGGAGGCTCTGTTTTAATTGATCGGAAAGACCCAAAACAAGCCATTCCCTTGATTAAAGGATTGTCTGATTATATTGAAAAGCACCAACGTTCAGCCGTTATTTTCCCGGAAGGCACAAGAAGTAAAGACGGTAAGCCCAAAGAATTTGCCCAAAGCGGACTAAAAATCTTATGTAAAAACGCACCGTCAGCATTTGTTGTACCCATTACTATTAATAATTCGTGGAAAATGGTTAAATTTGGTGCCTTCCCTATGGGTTTGGGAAATCGTTTACAGTTTATCATTCACGAAGCTATTCCGGTTAACGGATTTTCATTTGAAGAAATAATGGACAAAACAGAAAGATCAGTAACCCAATCTATTAAAATTTAATTTCGATACCATGTCTATAAAAAATGTCCGTCTGGAAGTAATGCAGTTTCTGGAGAACAAAGTCGAGGGGTTTATTGATGAGTTTTTGATTCCGGTTGAAAAAATTTGGCAGCCATCAGACCTTATTCCAGATGCTCAAAGCGATACATTCTTTGAAGAGGTTAAAGAATTACAAGAAATCGCCAAAGACTTGCCTTATGATTTTTGGGTAGCTATGGTTGGTGACACGATTACCGAAGAAGCACTTCCAACATACGAATCTTGGTTAATGGAAGTGGAAGGAATTGATAACGAAGGGAGAAATGCCTGGTCAAAGTGGGTTCGTCATTGGACAGGTGAAGAAAACCGTCATGGAGATTTGCTCAACAAATACCTTTATTTATCAGGAAGAGTAAATATGCGTGAAGTTGAAATCACAACACAGCATTTAATCAATGATGGTTTCGATATCGGAACAGGAAAAGATCCCTACAAGAACTTCGTTTACACTAGTTTTCAGGAATTGGCAACCTATGTTTCTCACAATAGAGTCTCTCAGATTGCTAAAGATTATGGCGATAAAAAATTATCAAAAGCCTGCAAATTAATTGCCGGTGATGAAATGCGTCATCATACCGCATATAGCGAATTTGTAACACAAATCTTCAAAGTAGATCCTTCAGAAATGATGTTGGCGTTTCAATATATGATGAAGCAAAAAATTACGATGCCTGCACATTTCCTAAGAGAATCAGGTGAAAAAATCGGTAAAGCTTTCGAAGAGTTTTCTAATTCAGCTCAAAAGCTTGGTGTTTATACGGCGAATGACTATGTGGAAATTCTTCAAAAACTGATTGATAAATGGGAAATTGATAAGATGTCTAGTCTTACCGACGAAGCCGAAAAAGCGAGAGATTATCTAATGAAATTACCGGCACGTATGGCAAAAGTCTCAGAACGATTAATTTTGCCCGATGAGAATTATGTATTTAAATGGGTGCAACCGGCTTTAATTAAATAATTCAGAGTACACTATATACAAATTAAAAATAGATGTTGTCTTGTTCCTTTCAAGACAACATTTTTAGTTAAAAAACATGAATCCCACTCCATTAATACAGACCACAATTGCCTTTGTAAAAGAAAAACTAGCCGATGCCGAAGGCGGACACGATTGGTTTCACATAGAACGAGTATACAAAAATGCCCTTCTAATTGCCAAAGATGAAGATTGTGATATAACAGTTGTTCAGCTTGGCGCTTTGCTTCACGATATTGCCGATAGTAAGTTTCACGATGGCGATGAAACCGTTGGACCCAAAACTGCTCGTGCTTTTTTAGAAAGGGAACATGTTTCCGAGCCTACGATTCAGCATGTGATTCATATTATTGAAAACATCTCGTTTAAAGGCGGTAATTTTCAAAAGAAATTCCATTCTAAGGAACTCGAAATCGTTCAGGATGCCGACCGATTAGATGCTCTTGGCGCTATCGGAATTGCACGCTGTTTCAATTATGGTGGATTTAAAAACAGAGCCTTATACAATCCTGATATTCCACCAAAACTGGAAATGAGTAAAGAAGAATACAAAAATTCAGCATCTCCGACACTGAACCATTTTTATGAGAAACTATTATTGCTAAAGGATAAAATGAATACACCAACCGGAAAGAAATTAGCCGAAGCACGGCACCACTACATGGAACACTTTCTGGCGCAGTTTTATGCAGAGTGGGATGGAGCCCAATAAAAAAGAGAACCAATTGGTTCTCTTTTTTATTTCCCTTTAAACGTCGCTTTTCTTTTCTCTAAAAACGCGGTCGTCCCTTCCTTGAAATCTTCGGTTCCGAAACATTTACCAAAATTTCTGATTTCTGTTTCAAAACCATTGATACCATCTTTGAAGTTAGCGTTAACCGCTTTTATCGCTCTGCCAATGGCAAACGGAGAGTTTCTCATTATTTTTGTGGCAATGCCTTTGGTAAAGTCCAAAAGCTCGGCCTGAGGGACTACATGATTTACTAATCCGGAACGAAAAGCTTCTTCTGCAGAAATCATTCCGGCGGTCATAATCATTTCCATGGCGCGACCTTTCCCAATTAATTGGGGTAAACGCTGTGTACCACCATAACCCGGAATGACACCCAAAGAAACTTCAGGTAATCCCATTTTGGCATTGTCAGAAGCCACTCTGAAATGACAGGACATCGCCAATTCTAATCCGCCACCCAAAGCAAAACCATTTACGGCAGCGATAACGGGAGTTCTTAGATTCTCTACAAAATCAAACAGCAATTCCTGTCCCTGAGCCGCTAATTGCGCTCCTTCCTCAACCGAATAGTTGGCAAATTCCGAAATGTCGGCTCCGGCAACAAAAGCCTTTTCACCTTCTCCGGTAATAATGATAACGCGTACTTCTTCATTGCTTTCAAGTGATTCAAAGGCATCGTGTAGTTCCTGAATCGTGGCTTTGTTTAGCGCATTTAATTTTGACGGACGATTGATGGTAATTTGTCCGATGTTATTTTCTGTGGTAACAAGAATGTTTTCAAAAGTCATATATTGTTTTTTTTGGCCACTAATGCACGAATAATTTTTAGTAAAAGGTTAGTCGAAATGTTCTTTTAAGAGAGTTTAGTCTAATAAAAGCCCAAAAAAACCTTCGTGAATTCGTGGTAAATGGATACGTTATAATTATTTAACAATTGGAAGTGAAACAATAAAAGTTGATCCTTTCCCAAGTTCTGATTCAAAAGTAATAGTTCCTTTGTAATTTTCGATGATATTTTTGATAATTCCCAAACCTAGTCCCATTCCGCTTGTTTTGGTAGTAAATTTTGGTTCGAAAACGCGTTCTCTATTCTCGGCATTAATGCCGATTCCGTTATCTTTCACAGAGATAATTACATTGTCGCCTTCTTCATTTACCGAAACTAAAATGTGTTTTTCCAGTTGTTCATCGGGAATCGACTGAATGGCATTTTTTACCAAATTGGTGATAATTCGGATCAATTGCGTTCGGTCTATTTTGGAGATGACGTATTGCTTATTACTATCAAAAACGATGAAATCTTCGTTAAAAATATCCAAGGCCAATTCGACAACCTGCACTACGTTTAAAGTTTCATTTTGTTGGGCAGGCATCGAAGCAAAGTTGGAAAATGCTGAAGCTACAGCACTCATAGTATCAATTTGCTGAATCAAGGTTTTCGAATAATCATTCAGTTTTTGTTTGAGTTCCGGGTCATTGGCATCAAATTTTCGTTGGAAGCTCTGCACCGTCAAACGCATAGGTGTCAGCGGATTCTTGATTTCGTGAGCTACTTGTTTCGCCATCTCCCGCCAGGCCTGTTCTCTTTCGCTTTGCGCCAACATAGTAGCACTATCTTCCAGTTTGTCCACCATTTGGTTGTAGGCATTTATTAGTGAGTTGATTTCTCTACTATTCGCCTCAATAACGATTTTTTCGTTCTTTTGATTCAAGCTGGTTTCATTGATTTTGTCTGAAATGGTTTTCAGTGATTTCGTGATATAACTAGACAGAAAATAGGCCAAAGCAAAAGCAATAATCAGCATGAAAGAATACACTTGACTTAAGCGTAGTAAAAACTGTCGCAATTCGGTTTCATAAAATCCATCGTCTTCTACATAGGGAATGTTCAAGATTCCCAATGGCTTAAATTTATCATCCTTAATCTGACTGTAAGAAGAACGGTTCTTGATACCGTTGACACTTTTGATGTCTACATATCTTTTTTCTACGGATGACTGCACAAGTTTGAGCACATAATTCGGAATAGGAGGCGCTACTTTATCCACGGAAAAGGAAGCTTTAGACGATTTTAACAATTTTCCGTTTAGTCCGTATATATTGATTTCGAGATTATGAATGTCGGCCAGTTCGTGAATTTTGTCTTTAAAAATCAGTGGCAGATTTCTTTCTGTCAACGGATAAGTCGTATTAGAAAGTAAGTAGTTAATATGTTCTTTAATCGCAAATTCCTTTCGATCTAAACGTTCCTGATGGTAATCTTTGGCTTCGTTTTTAAACTGTATAATCGAAATAGAAGCCATCAAAACAGAGGCAATTAATATCAATATAATCATTGATAGGAAAATCCTAATTCGAAGTGACAGCATTGACATTTTGAATCCTTTGAGCATAGTGTTCAGTATTCAGTCACAGTATTCAGTCACAGTATTCAGCAATTTTTCTGTAAACCGAGACTGAGAACTATTTTTTTTCTCGTATTCGTTTATAAAATTTAAAACCGAGCATGATCAGAATAGAAAACAGTACAATTCCGATAACACCGTAAATCCAATTAAAGGCATTTTTTAAAATTACCAAAAAAACTACGGCAAATAAAATAATGGTCGCGCCTTCATTCCACAACCGCATAAAATTGGAGGAATAGTTGAAGACATCATTTTGTAATTCTTTATAAATCAAATGACATTTTATTTGGTAGGCTACCAGTAAAACGACAAATCCTAATTTAACGTGCATCCACGGCATTTGTAACCATGCTGGCATCAATAGCAATAACCAAATGGCAAAAACTACAGCCAAAACCGCACTCGGCCACGTAATGATATACCACAAACGGTAGGTCATTATTTTGTATTGTTGCAACAGGATTTCTCTCTCTGGCGAAGGCTTTTCGTTGGCTTCAATTTGGTATACAAACAACCGAACGATATAAAACAAACCCGCAAACCAAGTGATTACGAAGATGAGGTGCAATGATTTTAGGTAATTGTAGTATTCCATTTTTATTTAATTAGCCACAAATACACGAATATTATTTAAAAGTAAACAATAACACAATTCGTGAATTGGCTGCGAAAAATTATTTTGCCCAGTTTTTAATCCAATTCGCCACTACTCCGCACCATTCTTCTTCATCATTCATACACGGAACAGCCATAAACTCCTCACCACCATGATGCATAAACTGTTCGTTGGCTTCCATCGCGATTTCTTCCAAAGTTTCTAAACAATCAGAAACGAAAGCCGGAGTTACGACCGCTAGTTTTTTAATGCCTTGTTCGGGCATTTTATTGATTTCGACATCGGTATACGGAGTTAACCATTTATCTCCTGCCAGTCGGGATTGAAAAGTTTGACTGTACTTGCCTTCCGGAATCCCCAATAATTTTACTACTTGTTTGGTCGTTTCATAACATTGATGACGATAGCAAAATTCGTGTGCCGGCGACGGTGTGTTGCAACAAGAACCATCAATTTTACAATGTGATTTGGTTACATCGGTTTTGCGAATATGACGTTTTGGGATACCGTGATATGAAAACAATAAATGGTCATATTCAAATCCTTCTAAATGTTTTTTGATGGAATTGGATAATGCCTGAATATAATCGGGTTTGTTGTAAAATGCCGGTACGTTGGTAAAACGCATTTCAGGGAAATACTTTTGACGTAACTCTTCAGCTAAAACAACAATAGTTGTAGTCGAAGCCATAGCGTGTTGAGGATACAAAGGCAAAAGCATTACTTCGGTTACGCCTTTGTCTTTGAGTTCCTGTAATCCTTTTTGAATGGTCATCGTTCCGTAACGCATGGCTAAAGCTACAGGAATAGCTACTTTTGCAGCTACTTTTTGATGCATTTTTTTCGATATTACAATCAAAGGAGAACCTTCACTGGTCCAAATTCTGGCATAAGCTTCTGCCGATTTTTTTGGGCGGGTTTTTAGGATGATACCACGAACTAACAACGCACGCAATAGAAAGGGCACATCGATAACGTATTTATCCATTAAAAATTCATCTAAATAAGGCTTTACATCTTTCGCGGTTGGACTTTCCGGCGAACCTAGGTTGACTAATAATACTCCTTTCATTTTTGCAATTTTATGTTTTAAGTAATTTTTTTATTTGTGATAGATATACGAAATAGTAGTGTTTATGTATTTTGATTTAAGGACATCAGATATTTTTTTGGTGTTGTCGCAAATTTCTTTTTAAAAGCAGCAATAAAATGACTTCCGGTGCTGTATCCAATTTTAAGACCGACTTCGTTGACGTTATACGAACCGCTGTCCAATAATTGTCGCGCATAATCCATTTTGTAATCGAATAAGTACCCATAAACCGTATCGCCATATATCTGCTTGAAACCCATTTTTAGTTTTTTAAGACTTAGGCCCACTTTTTCTGAAAGTTCTTCCAAGCCCGGCGGTTCGGCCATATTGGTAATGATAATTTCCTTGGCTTTCCTAATTTTTAACACATTTTCCTCATCAATCAGAAACGGACATTGTTCCGCATTCGGATCCTCAGAACGGTTGAAATACAAGCTTAGCAATTCGTAACCTTTGCCTTTGTAATAAAGATTTTTTATCTGTGGATTAAGGTTGTAGTGAAATAACTGACTCAACACAATCGCCATCGATGGACTGATGTCGCCTTCATTGTAGTATTTTCGATCCTTATTTTCTTCACTCAAAAAAGGAATGTGATTGGCATCATTAGAAAACAAGCTGTGAAATTTTTGAATAGAGATAATCACCGAAATAACCCAGCAATTGGGACCTAAATCCAAATCCAACGGCAGCTCTTTTTGTGGGTTGTAAAACAACAACGACTTCTCTTCATTCAAATCCAACGCATAATTTCCCTGATTAAAGACAAATTTTGCCTTCCCTTTAATCCCAAAGTGAAATTGAATCAGCCCTTGAGCCACAGGTCTTTTCACATGAAAATTTTCATTTCCATCGTTTTGAAAACGAAAAAGAGTAAAGTCATTTTCAATTGTTATTATTTCTTGAGAACCCATAGCGATATTTTTTCGTATATGTTTTTGAAGTCAGGTGAATTTCTTATTTAGAATAAATCTACATAAGCGATTCTGAAACACTTGATATCATTGCAAATTTATAATAAATAACGCTAAAAAGATAAATAGCGATTAAAATATCACGCAGCGACACAAAAAGTCCCTACAGCGTTATTTTTATAAAGTAGTTAGTAATAGTTTTGTTGAACTTTTTAAGGAAAGTGTATCTATGGAAAATTTTAATATGTCGAAACATACTTCTTTTTACGCCTTAGGGTTGAGTTATAAAAAAGCAGATGCTACCATGCGTGGAAAATTCAGTTTAGACGCGCAAGCCAAATCAACGATACTCATGCAAGCAGAAGCAGAAGGAATCGAATCTTTAATCGTTACTTCAACCTGTAATAGAACAGAGATTTATGGTTTCGCCAATCATCCATACCAATTAATAAAGTTACTTTGCGAAAACAGTCAGGGAACTGTAGAAGAATTTCAAGAAGTGGCTTACATTTATAAAAATCAGGAAGCTATCAATCATATGTTCCGTGTAGGAACAGGTTTAGACAGTCAGATTTTAGGGGATTTTGAAATCATCAGCCAAATAAAATCAGCCTTTGTAGAAAGCAAATCCAACGGCTTGGTCAATGCTTTTTTAGAAAGATTGGTCAACTCGGTTATTCAGGCCAGTAAAAAAATCAAAACAGATACAAACATTTCTACAGGTGCTACATCGGTTTCCTTTGCTTCTGTGCAATACATTATCAAAAATGTAAAAGACATTGCCCATAAAAACATATTGCTTTTCGGAACCGGAAAAATAGGTAGAAACACTTGCGAAAATCTGGTGAAGCATACCAAACACGATCATATTACGTTAATCAACAGAACCAAAGATAAAGCCGAGAGACTAGCCAGAAAGCTAGACGTAATTGTAAAAGATTATGCCGATTTGCAACTGGAACTACAAAAAGCGGACATTGTCGTAGTAGCAACAGGTGCTCAAAATCCAACGGTGGACAAAGCCATACTGAATCTGAAAAAACCGTTGTTGATTTTAGATTTATCAATTCCGAAAAACGTTCATGAAAATGTAACCGATGTTGAAGGCGTTACCTTAATTCACTTAGATCACCTTTCTCAGATTACAGATGAAACGTTAGAAAACCGAAAACTACACATTCCAGCTGCCGAAGCCATTATTGAAGAAATTGTAGCCGACTTTATGGAATGGACCAAAAACAGAAAATTTGCGCCAACCATTCAGGCTTTGAAAGAAAAACTAAACTCCATCAAAGAAGGCGAATTGAATGTGCAACGCAAAAAGTTAGCCAACTTCGACGAAGAACAAGCGGAATTAATCAGCAACAGAATTATCCAAAAAATTACGAATCATTTTGTAAACCATCTAAAAGATGGCGATTCTATTGATGAAGGAATCGAATGGATCGAAAAAGTATTCCAATTAGAACAAGAAAAATCATTCTTTTCATAATTGATTACTGTAAAATAAACCCAGAAAAGGTGGCAAATAAAACCATACGTATAGGAACCCGCGATAGCGAATTGGCACTTTGGCAGGCACATACGGTTCAAAAAAAGCTTCAGGATTTAGGTTATACAACCGAAATCATCGCCGTAAAATCAGATGGAGATATCATTCTTGATAAACCACTCTACGAACTCGGAATTACCGGAATTTTTACCAAAACTTTAGATGTTGCTATGATTAGTGGCAAAGTAGATATTGCGGTACATTCGATGAAAGATGTGCCTACTGCGCTACCCAATGGAATTGTTCAAGCAGCCGTTTTAGAACGCGCCAATGTTTTGGATATTTTGGTGTACAAAGGGAACACCGATTTTCTTACTTCAGAAGCCACAATAGCAACAGGAAGTTTGCGTCGTCAGGCACAATGGTGGCATAAATTCCCAAATCATAAAGTCGTTGATTTACGCGGAAACGTCAATACCCGAATGCAGAAATTAAAGGATAACGATTGGAACGGAGCTGTTTTTGCGGCAGCTGGTTTGGAACGCATTAACTTAAAACCTGATAGTTTTATCAATTTAGATTGGATGATTCCGGCACCGGCACAAGGCGCAATGGTTATTGTCGCTATGGAAAATGACGATTTTACAATAGACGCTGTTTCTCAATTAAATGATATTGAAACCGAAATTTGCACCTATATCGAAAGGCAGTTTTTACGAACATTAGAAGGTGGTTGTACAGCGCCAATCGGAGCTTTAGCACGATATAATGAAGAAGAAGACACTATAGATTTCAAAGGAGTTTTGTTGTCCATTGATGGAAAACAAAAACTGGAAGTTGATAAAAAGGTGGATATATCTGAGTGGAAAAAATTAGGATTCAATTCGGCCCAAGAAATTTTAGAAAATGGAGGTGCTGAGTTGATGACTGAAATTAAAACGCAGTTGAAGAAGTAATGCAACATCCAATTCACATAGTCTCAACAAAAAAGCTTTCTGAAAAACAAAAGCAGCAATTGTTGAATGTGGATTTTTCAGTACTAGATAAAAACTTTATCCGAATCCAAATTAGGGATTTTGAAGTGGATGATATAAATGAGTATGTTATTTTTACCAGTCAAAATGCAGTAGAAAGCGTTCTTAGAAATACTAAAGCAGCAGAAATTAAAACCAAAAAATGCTTTTGTGTAGGCGAAAAAACAAAAGCATTATTAGAACAAAATGATTTTGAGATTATTGAATATTCCGATTATGCTGCCGAATTGGCTTCGATAATTTGTAACCAATATTCTAAAAACAGCTTTACGTTTTTCTGTGGAAATATCCGCAGAGATGTTTTGCCCGATGCATTGCGATTAGTCCAAATAGTTTTAGACGAGGTTGAAGTTTATCAAACCCTAACAGAAACGCATAAAATAGCTTTTATTCCCGACGGCATATTATTTTTCAGTCCGTCAGCAGTCGAAAGTTATTTGCAGGAAAATAAAATTGAAAATGAAGCCTGTTTTTGCATCGGAAACACAACAGCCGAAGCTTTAAAAACAGTAACATCTAATATAATTATTGCCCATCAGCCGACCGTTGAAAGTGTAGTAATGAAATGTGTAGAATTTTTCAGCTATAAGCAGTAAGCTATAGGCTGTAAGCAATAAAATAACTTAAAAAAGCCTAAAGCCTTGTGCTTAAAGCCTAAAGCAATAAAAGACAATGATTAAAAACGACCTTTTTTTAAGAGCCTTAAACAACGAAACCGTAGAACGTCCACCCGTTTGGATGATGCGTCAAGCCGGAAGATATTTACCCGAATTCCGCGCCTTGCGAGACAAATACGATTTCTTTACCCGTTGCGAAACGCCTGAGTTAGCTGCAGAAATCACGGTACAGCCTATCCGAATTGTAAAACCGGATGCCGCGATTTTGTTTTCGGATATTTTGGTGGTTCCTAGAGCGATGGGAATTCACGTAGAGTTGAAAGACAACTTAGGACCTATTATTCCGAATCCGATTCGCTCCATGGAAGATGTCAACAAAACCTTTGTTCCCGATGTTCATGAAACGTTAGGTTACGTTTTTGACGCCATCAAACTAACCAAAGAAATGCTAAACGATGAGGTGCCGCTAATTGGTTTCGCAGGATCGCCATGGACGATTTTCTGTTATGCAGTCGAAGGCAAAGGTTCTAAAAGCTTCGATACGGCCAAAGGATTCTGTTTCTCCAATCCGGTTGCCGCGCATACATTATTACAAAAAATCACCGATACGACTATTTTATATCTAAAAGAAAAAGTAAAAGCAGGTTGCAACGCCATTCAGATTTTTGACTCTTGGGGCGGCATGCTTTCTCCCGAAGATTACAAAGAATTCTCTTGGAAATACATCAATCAAATTGTAGACGCCTTAGCCGAAGACACCAAAGTAATCGTATTCGGAAAGGGATGCTGGTTTGCTTTAAACGATATGGCCAAATCAAAAGCTTCAGCACTTGGTGTAGATTGGACATGTTCCGCCAGAAATGCTCGTTATTTATCAGGAGGAAAAATCACATTACAAGGAAATTTCGACCCGTCAAGATTATTATCTCCCATCCCAACCATCAAAAAAATGGTGCACGAAATGATTGATGAATTCGGAAAAGACAATTACATCGTAAACTTGGGTCACGGAATTTTACCCAATATTCCGGTTGATCACGCCAAAGCTTTTATTGAAGCGGTTAAGGAATATAACCAGTAGATGATACAATCAGATTCATTTCATATAATCACTTTACAAGCGGAAGACGCAAAAAGTTTATCTGAAATGATGGTTATGAATTTTGATAACTTTAAACGTTATTTTCCAATTACTCTATCAAAAAATCAATCGTTAGAAGAGAGTATTAAATACATTGAAGAAAAAAGAAACGAAAATAAATCTAAATCAGAATTTACTTTTGGAATAAAAGACATTATAAACGGAAACATTGCGGGTTTAATAATCATAAAAAAAATAAATTGGGAAACCAAACAAGGTGAGTTTGCCTATTGCATCAGTTCTGAATATGAAAATAAAGGTTGGATGTCAAAAGCAATTGCCTTAACATCAAAATATGGTTTTGAAGTTTTAGGTTTTGAAAAGTTTCAAATTATTGCACACAAAACAAATATTGGAAGTTGTAAAGTAGCTCAAAAAAGTGATTTCAAATGGCAGAAAACACTTCTAAATGAATATACACCACCAGAAGAATCTCCATTAGATATGGAATTATATGAATTATACAATGAAAGATAAATTCTATCAATATATCCAAAACCTCCAAGACCAAATCACTTCAACCCTAGAAGCAGTAGATGGTATGGCCCAATTTCGCGAAGACATTTGGGAACGTCCCGAGGGCGGAGGCGGAAGAACACGTGTGATAGAAAATGGAAACGTTTTTGAAAAAGGTGGCGTCAACATTTCAGCCGTTCACGGTAAATTACCCGAAGCCATGCAAAAAATGTTTGGAGTAGGCGAAGCTGATTTCTTTGCGTGCGGATTAAGTTTAGTGATTCATCCTAAAAACCCAATGGTGCCAACGGTTCATGCTAATTGGCGCTATTTCGAAATGTACGACGATGCGGGAACTGTGATTAATTCATGGTTTGGTGGCGGTCAGGATTTAACGCCGTATTATCTGTTTGAAGAAGATGCGCAACATTTTCATCAAACCTGCAAAACCGCTTGCGACAAGCACAATCTCGAGTTTTATCCGAAGTATAAAAAACAATGCGATGCTTACTTCTGGAACGCACACCGCAACGAAGCCCGAGGCATTGGCGGATTATTCTTTGACTATTGCAAGGAGTCTGAAGATATAAAAATGGAAGATTGGTACAATTTCGTAACTGAAGTCGGCAACAGTTTCTGCGAAGCCTACGTTCCCATCGTAGAAAGAAGAAAAGAACTGACATATACCGAAGCTCAAAAAACCTGGCAAGAAATCCGCCGTGGTCGTTACGTCGAGTTCAATTTGGTGCACGACAAAGGCACCTTATTCGGCTTAAAAACCAACGGTCGCATCGAATCGATTTTGATGAGTTTACCACCACACGTACAATGGGTATACGACCATCATCCGGAAGCGGGAAGTGCAGAAGAAAAATTAATCAAGACATTAATGAATCCGGTAGAATGGGTGTGAAAAGGCCTAATATAATTGCTTTTTTTACCGTCATTAGTGCTTGGTCACAAAATGACACCATCAAGTCTGCCCATTTCAAAACCTACGAGGAATCTATTATTTCAAGTTTGTATTATTTGGATACTTCTAATAGTTTCGAAATCATTTACAATGCCAACAATACTACAAATTACCTCAATTTAGAGCCCAACAAAAGAGCCCAAATCGGAGCCAATGTGAGCTATAAATTGATTGATATTAGTTATGGTTTTTCGCCCTCTTTTTTAACTGAAAACAAAGACAACAGCGGTTCCAAACACTTTACAATCAGTACCCGTTTTTATCTCAAAAAATGGATGCAGTCGTTTACTTTTATCAACCAAACCGGATTTTACATCAGTGATGGTGCTACCGAAACTGCTTTCCCAAAAATGCGTACCACAAAGATTGGCGGAACCACATCGTATATCTTCAACGACAAGTTTTCGTTCAAAACGTTGGCCAATCAAAAGGAATGGCAAACCACCAGCGCTGGAAGTTTTATCCCTAATTTTTCGATTTATTACACCAATATTGACTTGAACAGTCCATCAGCTGGGAATCACAGCGATATTTTTATTTTTTCATTGGCTCCTTCTTATTTTTACAATTGGGTGATTCACGAAAAACTACTGCTCTCAGCCGGATTGTCGGCAGGATACGGTTTGAATAGTGTCGATGGTGATGTATACGGTATTGCAGAAGTCAGTTCCAATTTCAAAATAGGATACAATACGGACACTTTTTTTACCTTTGTGAACTATAATTTTTCAAAATTCAACCAAAACACTAACACGCAAATTCGGTTGAATGACGCAATAAATACGCTTAAATTTACACTAGGATATCGCTTCAAGGCACCCAAAAAATTGACGCAGCTTTACGATAAAGCCAACAAAAAAATAGGAATTTAACACACACAAAATATGTTTCCACTACAAAGAGGCAGAAGATTACGCGTTAACGAAAGTATTCGTTCGTTAGTGCGCGAAACTACATTAAGTCCAAGTGATTTTATGTTCCCGATGTTCATCGCAGAAGGCGAAAACTATCAATCTGAAATTGCCTCCATGCCCGGAATTTTCCGTCGCTCCATCGATTTAACAGTGGCTGAAGTCCAAGAACTTTTCGCGCTCGGAATAAGAGCCGTAAACATTTACGTAAAAGTCGATGAAAGCCTAAAAGACAACACCGGAAAAGAAGCATGGAATCCGAACGGATTAATGCAAAATGCCATCAAAGCCATCAAAAAAGCTTGTCCCGAAATGATTGTAATGCCTGATGTAGCACTAGATCCTTATTCGATTTACGGACACGACGGTATCATCGAAAACGGAGATATTGCTAACGATGCGACCAATGAAGCCTTAGTAAAAATGGCCGTTTCTCATGCGCAGGCTGGAGCCGATTTTGTGGCACCAAGCGATATGATGGACGGACGTGTGTTGCGTTTGCGTCAAGGTTTGGATGCTGCCGGATTTCAAAATGTGGGTATCATGAGTTATTCAGCGAAATATGCTTCGGCGTTTTATGGCCCGTTTCGCGATGCTTTAGATAGCGCTCCAAGAGAATCCAATATTGAAGTGCCGAAAGACAAAAAAACCTATCAAATGGATTATGCGAACCGTCTCGAAGCCATCAAAGAAGCGCTTATGGACGTAGAAGAAGGCGCCGATATGGTCATGGTAAAACCCGGAATTGCCTATTTGGACATCGTTCGCGAAGTAAAAAATGCCGTGAATGTTCCGGTGACCGTGTTTCATGTTTCGGGTGAATATGCCATGATTAAAGCCGCTTCCGAAAGAGGTTGGCTCGACCACGACAAAATTATGATGGAGCAATTGATGTGCATCAAGCGCGCTGGAGCCAGTTTGATTTCGACCTATTTTGCCAAAGAAGCAGCAATTTTGCTGAATAAATAGTATTATCCTGAGTGCAGTCAAAAGGAGGAGCGAGTGGTTCGGGCATTTACAGCAATCCATGTTCCCGCTTTCCGCATTACAAAGTAATTGCTGCAATCGGGGCTAAAAGAAAAACGTATTGAATTTTTGTAAACTATGAAAAATCGCTATTCATTATTAATCATTGTACTGTTCACATTAGTGTCTTGCAAAAAAGACAATCAGGAAAATTTCGGAAAATCAACGGACACTGAAACAACCAAAAAAATATCAGGACAAGAACTTTTTGAAGGTAAAGGCAACTGTGTTGCCTGCCACAAGCCAGACCAAAAAATCATTGGTCCGAGTATAGCGGAAATTGCCAAAATCTACAAAGAAAATAAAGGCAGTATTGTTGCTTTTCTAAAAGAAGAGGCGGAGCCAATCGTCGATCCAAGTCAGTATGACATTATGAAAACTAATTTTGCCATAACCAAAACAATGAGCGATGAAGAACTCCAAGCTTTAGAAGACTACATCTATAGCTATTCAAAGTAAATTCCACTTAAACTTCGTACTATCTTCGAGTTCTTAGTGGTTAAATTACTAACTTTATCAAATGCAAACGGCGTATATAGATTCACCACTCGGAATCACCAAAATTGTTGGCGATGCCAACGGTATTTCCGAAATATCTATTCTAAGTGAAGGTAAAATAGCTACCCAAATTCCGAAAGAATTGCAGTGTTGCGTTTCTCAACTTCAGGAGTATTTTGAAGGACAACGACACCATTTCGATTTTAAAATCAATCCACAAGGAACCGAATTTCAGCAAAAAGTGTGGCAGGAATTAGTAAACATTCCTTTTGGAAAAACCATTTCGTATCTCGAGCTGTCCAAAAAACTAGGCGATGTAAAAGCGATTCGAGCCGTAGCTTCGGCCAATGGTAGAAACCCACTTTGGATTGTTGTTCCGTGTCATCGCGTCATCGGAACGGATGGTTCTCTTACGGGATATGCCGGTGGTTTGTGGCGCAAAAAATGGTTGTTGGAACACGAGAGTTCGTCCAAACAACAATCACTTTTTTAAAATTTTTCTTTCATATTTAGATTTATTAGTTTAATTTTAAGTCGGTAAATTCTTAAATTTAATAAGATGATTGAAAAGATAAACCTCAATAATATTCTCTTCTTCGACATTGAAACGGTTCCTGAAAGCGAAAATTTTACAAACTTGGATACCGAAATGCAAGACCTTTGGGAACAAAAAACACAGTATCAAAGACGCGAAGAATTCACTCCGGAAGATTTTTATGAACGCGCCGGAATTTGGGCAGAATTCGGTAAAATTGTTTGCATTTCTGTAGGTTATTTTGTGAATAAAGGAGACATTCGAAACTTCAGAGTTACGTCATTTTTTGGTGACGAGATAAAGATTTTAAAGGATTTTTCTAGTTTATTGGATACTCATTTTAATCAAGCAGCACACGTTTTATGCGGTCATAATGCTAAAGAATTTGACATTCCGTTTATAGCACGCCGAATGATCATCAATCAAATCGCCATTCCACATAAACTCAATTTATTTGGTAAAAAACCATGGGAAATTCCGCATTTGGACACTCTAGAGTTATGGAAATTTGGGGACTACAAGCACTTTACTTCCTTAAAACTTCTGACCAAAATCCTAGGAATTCCATCGCCAAAAGGAGATATTGACGGAAGCCAAGTGGCTCATGTATATTATGTAGAAAAGGATATTGACAGAATCGTTGTCTATTGTGAAAAGGATGTCATTGCTGTAGCTCAAATCTTCCTTAGACTGCGCAGAGAAGAGTTATTAATTGACGATGAAATTATTCATGTATAAAAAAAGGCTTCCCAACGGGAAGCCTTTTTAGTACTTTTTTAGTTTCTTTTCAGAATTATTTTTTTGGTTACAGAAGCTTGCTCATTTTCTATATTCACCATATAAATGCCATCCTGAAGATTTTCAATTCCGAAAGAAGTGGTTACCTGAGTAGTTTCTTTTGAAAAAATTTGTCTTCCCTGTAAATCGAATAATTTGATGGTTGCCTTATCCGTTAATGCAGGAATAGCAACATTGATAATTCCTTGCGATGGATTTGGATAAACGCTACTGTTCACAATCGGATTATCACCAACAGACAAGGCACTTTGCACTCTGCACAAATTAATACTGAAGTTGTTGATAGTTCCACCATCTTCATTATTAAAATCAAAAACTCTTAAAATCCATTCTCCATCAGCAGGCAAAGTGTTTAACGAACTCAAAGAATCCACAGGAGCTATATTTCCGGATACAGCAGGAATGCCAGTACAAGACGGAGAAACTCCGTCGTCATCCATCGTACAATTGATATTTTGATTATCACCACATGGAATATCTAACAAAGTGATAATCGGACTTCCGATGGAAGCCGGACCTTCAAGTGTCACTTTTATATCTCCAATCCACGTGTGCGTTATGTCCATGATAACATTAATATCTCCAATAGTGTATCCGCCTGTAATTGTTAGAGGTACAAATGCTTCAGAATTCGGAACACTATCAATAAAATTATTAGAATAATCAGTAGCAGTAAAAGTGTTGTTACAAGCCAATGTACCCGTAGCAAAAGTAGCTATAGTCGCATTTGAATCTAAAGCATTTCCACAAAAATTAGCGGGAATCACTCTCCAATAATAACGTGTAGCCTCACTAAGTCCAGAGATTTGAAATTCATTATCTGTTGTAGTTTCATTGATTAAAAAACTTGAAAAATTTGGATTTGTAGAGACTTGAACATTGTAAGTTTGAGCATTAGGCTGAGTTACCCATGTTAAGTTTGCTGTAGTGGAGATTGCCTGTTGTCCCTCGGTTGGACTTTGTAACTGCACCGCCTGAAAATTACTGTTATACACTTTTAAAGATTTGTATCTTGTTTCAGTATCCGCAGCACTCGTTCCTTTTATACCAACAAAGTATTCATTTGGAGTTATGTTTGATAAACCTGAAATTGTCATAGTCACCAGTCCGTTTGCATTCAAAGAAGCAGGAGAAAACGAAGCAGATGCTCCAGCAGGCAAATCTACAGCGGAAAAAGTTGTGGTTCCTGAACTTGTTGGCGCTTGTGTATAGTTAAAGGTATACACTGCGTTCTGATTAGAACATACCGTTAAATTATCGGATGTAGAATTGATTGCAAAAGCAGAAGACAAGCCTGTAATTACTAAAGAATATTTTTGACTTCCAGTCACTAAAGATCCTTTGTGATTTACGGTAATAGTGTATTGACCAGCAGCTGGTGAATCAATTTTTACTTGTTCTACATTATCAACCGAATTGCCCTCTGTTCTAATGGCAGGACTATTGGGGTCCGCTGATAATTTCCAAGGATAGTAAGTAGCGTTGTTGCGTGTAATTCTAATATCCAAATCGTTTACCAAAGCCGGGGTGGCATCATTAGCAGATAAATTACCATTATTGGCTACTCCGGGAACATCTGTCCAGGTTATAGATGCCATTAACGGAATTCCTCCAGGAGAATTCACAGTCATAGTATATACTTGGTTGCTATTCAAATTTTCTTCGGAAACCCATGAAGTAATACCATTGTTGGTAATGGTTTCAACTGCTTTTTTAGCATTTAATAGACCCCATCCAAAAACTGGATCTGGACCTATTTCACCGGCATCGTCAGCAGTATGACAAGCTATACCTTTTAAGGTAGCAGCACGCATAAAACTATTAGTTAAATTTTTATAATGTTGTTGAAGTAATAGTAAAGTACCCGCAACATTCGGAGACGCCATTGAGGTTCCCGAAGACGCACCTGTTGCTGTATTACTAACATTGCTTGTTGAGGTAAGGTTGGATCCATTTCCAGTAATGTCTGGTTTAACCCTAAAATCATCCGTTGGACCTTCACTACTAAAACCACTGATATTAATACTGGCAGGATTCACGGTTCCATCGGTTGCTACAGTAACATCATCACAACTAGCTACGACTAAATTATTTTTGGCTGTTTTGTTGGCAACTAATTTGTCAAAACCAAAACTAAGAGGTTCAGTATTATCTTCATTTTGCCCATCGTTTCCAGCTGACATTACTGCTAAAAAATAAGGAGCATCATAAGCAATATCATCCCAAGCAACAGCATCAGAAGAATAAGAACCAATAAGCCATGCCGGAATTGTTGTCCCATTATTTGTAATAGGCACACCATAGGAATGATTTGAAACCAACATGCCTCCTTGTGCTTCAGCTATTGCTTCTGATTCGTCATCGGTCCAATTGAAAGTTCTTGCGTTAGCTTGTGACGCCATACCTTTTACGGATGCAGGAGAGCCAGCAGCAATCAAAGTACCTGCTACGTGCGTGGAGTGAAAGGCAGTTGTTGTAGAAGCGTCGTCAACAACCGTTAGTCTGCCACCAAAAGCATTGTGAGTTGCTCTTACATTCCCGCCATCCCATTCTCTAACAGTCATTCCTTGACCATTTAAATTTAGTCCAAGAGAACCACCAGTATTTAAATGATTGGCTCTAGTGGCTTTTGCAGCATTTACGTTGGTAGTTGCATAATAAATAGGAAAACCGGTTGGAGTCAGTTTCATTAATTCAGAAATACTTCCGTCCTCTTTTATAGTATACGTTGGCCAGTTTTTAGCTCGAGCTACAGCCAATGCTTTTTGTTTTTCTTCACGGGATTTTTTGAGGTAATAAGCTTCTTTTTCTTTAAGCTTAGTCATATCATATGCTGCCGTGATTTTTTGGATATCTTCTTTGGTTTGACCCAATAGAGAACCACAGACAAAGAGGATAGCAAATAACAATAAGTATTTCTTTTTCATAATTTTAGAGAAATGGGTTGTGTTAATAATAGCGAGCAAATATATATAATCAACAAATATATCATAGGTTTTATTGTTAAATATTCACAAAATTTTATCTATTGTTTACTACTTCGTAAATAAAATAAATTGGAATTGTTTTATTCAAAATTGAGAAATGCTATATTTACCAAAAAACAACCTATGGTTTTAAGTAGATTTTGGCTGGCTATTTTTGTTGCTTCAATTGTATTTGTTGTATTCAGTTTAAGCGTTGGAAACAGCTATACTATTGATAATGTTTTGAACGGAAAGAAGGATGACCGCATCTTAATCTCTGAAAAATATCTAGAGCAAGTACCAAAATTTGTAATGGATAGTATCAAGAAAGCTCCAGAGCAAACAATGATTATCAACAAAGACACGCTGAACGCTGATACTACGTATGTTTATAAAGCAAAGACTGTTAAAATTTATTCCGGAGTTCAAAAATCGGATGGATTGTTGCCAACGTGTAAAAACAGTTTACTCGATTTAATTCTGCCTTTAATAGCTTACCTCGCTTTTTTCTGTGGACTGATGCAGCTGTTGATAGACTCTGGTGCCTCCGAAAAATTAGCCAAAAGACTGAGTCCGGTATTTTCTAAAATATTTCCATCGATTCCTAAAAATCACGAATCGATATCCTATATGACCCTTAATTTTGCTGCCAATTTTCTAGGACTAGATTCGGCTGCCACACCGTTTGGGTTGAAAGCGATGCAGAGTCTACAAGAACTCAATCCCGAAAAAGATAAAGCCAGTGATGCCCAAATCATGTTTATGTGTCTCCATGCTGCAGGATTAACTTTAATTCCAACTTCCATCATTGGATATCGAGCCGCAGAAAATGCCAGTAATCCGGCCGACGTTATGCTACCGTGCATTATCACGTCCTTTATCGGAAGTATTGCAGCGTTTTTAATTGTGGGAATCCGTCAGAAAATCAATTTCAAAAGTGTTTCGTTGTTGGCAGCACTGATGGGTATCATTGGGGCCATTATCGGACTGTTGTTCTATATAAACACGTTGGATTTGATTGGTAAAAATGCTTTTACCTCTAATCTTTCTGGTTTAATGTTGGTAGTAATAATCGCGTTTACCTTGATTTTTTCTTTTATTCATGAGAAAAAATTTGTCGAAAAGGACACCACTATTTTTGATGCTTTTGTAACAGGAGCGAATCAAGGATTACAAACCGGAGTTAAGATTTTCCCTTATGTGATGGGAATGTTGGTAGCGATTTCGTTTTTCAGAAATAGCGGTTTATTCGAAATTATTAGTGACGGAATTTCTTTTGCCTTTTCCAATATTGGTGTCAGTAAACAAATTACAGATTCTTTACCAGTTGCGATGCTCAGACCTTTTAGTTCTGGTGGATCGCGTGGCTTTATGATTGATTCGATGCGTACTTTTGGTCCCGATTCTTTCACGGGAAGGCTGAGTTGTATTTTCCAATGCAGTGCCGAAACCACGTTTTATGTAATTGCAGTTTATTTTGGAAGCATCAATGTTAAAAATACGCGATACACACTAGGAACCATGCTTTTAGTAGATTTAATCTGCGTGATTACCGCTATTTTTGTAGCAAGCTGGTTTTTTTAAAATTTAAATAACATGTCATTCTCTGAATCATTCACCGATTTCTATAACAAAGTAAAAACCAGTTTTGCTGATGGTACTTTTGCCAAATTAACCATGGCGAAAACTATCGGAAATACCGATTTGATGAATATTTATGTGCGCCCAATTGTTGAGGAAGGGATTCTGAAAATGGAACTCAAATACAAGTTACAACAAGAAGAACAAATTGAAATCCACACCATTGATGCCACTCGGGATGTTTTGATACCTTATATTAACAATCCGTTTCTGTCGGCTATATTGTTTACAACCGAATTTGATTTGACCTACAAACTGAATAAAAAAAGAGCGGTAACGATCACAGAATCGTCCAATACTTTTGGCAATGCTTCTGAAGTGTTGTTGGCGTATCTTAATCAATAACCATCTCCGGAATTTCGCCTTCAATAATCAAATCAGCTTCGGTGGATGCGATGATGTGCTCTACTGAAACTCCGGGTGCGCGTTCCAATAGTTTAAATCCTTTGGGTGTGATTTCTAAAACGGCTAATTCGGTTACTACTTTTTTCACACAACCCACACCGGTTAAAGGTAAGGTGCATTTTTTCAGAATTTTGCTTTCACCGGCTTTGTTGACATGCATCATCGCCACAATAATATTTTCTGCAGAGGCTACTAAATCCATCGCGCCACCCATTCCTTTGACCATTTTTCCCGGAATTTTCCAATTAGCAATATCACCGTTTTCGGCTACTTCCATAGCTCCTAAAATGGTTAAATCGACCTTTTGACTGCGAATCATTCCGAAACTAAAAGCCGAGTCAAAGAAACTCGCGCCAGGCAACGTTGTAATGGTTTGTTTTCCCGCGTTGATGATATCAGCATTTTCTTCGCCTTCAAATGGGAAAGGTCCCATTCCGAGTACGCCGTTTTCACTCTGGAATTCTACCGAAATATCGGTGCGAACGTAGTTGGCTACCAAGGTTGGAATACCAATACCAAGGTTAACAAAGTATTTATCTTTTACTTCTTTTGCAATTCGTTTTGCAATTTCTTCTTTTCCTAGCATAATCTTACTGATTCAATTTGGAAATTTGGAAATTTGAAAATAAACTAAAACGAGCATCTTCAAATTTTCAAACTATCACATTTTCAAATTATCTTTTTCTAACGGTTCGTTGCTCGATTCTTTTTTCAAATTTTTCTCCTTTAAAGATGCGTTGCACCATGATTCCGGGAATGTGTATTTGATTCGGGTCAAGTGAGCCAACCGGAACTAATTCTTCTACTTCGGCAATCGTAATTTTAGCAGCACCAGCCATACAAGCGTTGAAGTTTCTGGCGGTACCTTTAAAAATAAGATTCCCGGCTTCGTCGCCTTTCCAAGCTTTGACTATAGAAAAATCGGCTTTGAAGGCTAACTCCATTACGTGCATTTTACCGTTGAATTCGCGGACTTCTTTTCCTTCCGCCACTTCGGTTCCGTATCCTGCTGGTGTAAAGAAAGCTGGAATTCCGGCTTGTGCGGCGCGGCATTTTTCGGCTAAGGTTCCTTGTGGTGTCAGTTCAACATCGAGTTCTCCGGACAGCATTTGACGTTCGAATTCGGCGTTTTCTCCCACATAGGAAGAAATCATTTTTTTAATTTGTCTTTTTTGAAGCAATAAGCCCAATCCGAAATCATCCACACCGGCATTGTTGGAAATACAGGTTAGACCTGTGGTTTCTTTTTTTACTAATTCGGCAATACTGTTTTCGGGAATACCGCAAAGGCCAAAGCCACCGAGCATGATGGTCATATTATTTTCAATGCCTTGCAGTGCTTCTTGAACGGAATTTACTTTTTTGTTAATCATGGTTAGTTTTGTTCTGTTTTTTTAGCCCCGATTGCAACGGCATCCTTTTGCAAAAGCAAAAGATATAGTGGAAAGCGGGATGAGCTACTAAATTTTACAATCCGAATTCTTCTGTATTTTGTTCTTCTTCGATTGGAACAGCAGTAGAGTCGGGAATGGTATCTCTTTTACGTTCGTAACAATCCACTTTTATGGAGAGATTGTTGGGTCTTTCAAAAGGGTCTTTGGAGATGAGCAAATCTTTATCTTCGTAGCACTTTTTCATCATATACCCCCAAATTGGCAAAGCAGCCGTTGCTCCTTGTCCGTAAGTGATGCCTTTGAAACGCGCCGAACGGTCTTCGCATCCCACCCAAACTCCGGTTACTAAATTAGGCACCATTCCGATAAACCAACCGTCGGACTGATTTTGCGAGGTTCCTGTTTTTCCGGCAATTGGATTCGTGAACATGTACGGATAGCCTGTCCAGCGATTGTCGCCACTGCCGCCACCTTGTGTTCTCAAACGAACACCTGAGCCACTTTCGGTTACGCCTTCTAATAATTTAATTACGGCATAAGCAATATCTTTATTTAAAACATCGTGGGTATCCGGTACGGGTTCGTAAAGGACGACGCCATTTTTATCTTCTATTCTGCTGATGAATTGCGGTTTAATATACACGCCTTGGTTGGCAAAAGTACTGTAAGCAGCCACCATATCTTCCACAGTGATTTCGACAGCACCTAACGCAATAGAAGGTTGTGCCGGAATTTCTGATTTTACGCCAAGTTTTTTAGTTAGAGCAGCCACAGCTTCTGGTCCGGTTTTGTCAATCAGTTTAGCCGAAACGGTGTTGATAGAAAGTGCCAAAGCTCTTTTTAGCGTTACCATGCCGCGGTATTGACGGTCAGAATTTTTTGGTTCCCAGTCGGCAGTAACGTTGTGTCTTCCTTTATGTATCATAAATGGACTGTCGATGATAGAATCACAAGGTGACATTCCTAATTGTTCGATTGCGGTAGCATACACAAACGGTTTGAACGTAGAACCTACTTGTCGGGCACCTTGACCCACGTGGTCGTATTGGAAATATTTATAATCAATTCCACCAACCCACGCTTTGATATGTCCGGTTTGTGGTTCCATAGACATGAGTCCGGCCTGAAGGAAATGTTTGTAATATCGAATTGAATCCATAGGTGTCATCAACGTGTCAATTTCGCCTTTCCAAGAGAAGATTCTCATTTTCGTTTTGATATCAAAAGATGCGATGATTTCGTCTTCTGTTTTGTCCATATCTTTCATCACGCGCCACCGTTCCGAATGACGCATGGCTTGGTTGATGATTTTTTTAGTTTCTTCGGCTGTGATGTTGATAAAAGGCGCGTTTTTATTGTCCTTTTGCTGTGCGAAGAATTCCTGTTGCAGGTTTTTCATGTGTGCCTGAACGGCTTCTTCGGCGTGTTCCTGAATTTTGGAATCGATAGTAGTATAAATTTTCAATCCATCGGTGTAGATGTCATAATCCGTGCCATCAGGTTTTTTGTTTTCTTTGACCCAGTTTTTCATGTACTCGCGCAGAAACTCTCGGAAGTAAGTAGCGATTCCTTCTTTGTGCGTTTGTAGTTTGAAATCGAGTTTTATCGGTAGTTGACTTAAACTTTCTTTTTGAGATTCGGTAATGATTTTTGACTTCAACATTTGAGAAAGCACCACATTTCTTCTGTTTTTTACGCCTTGCGGATTTCTAACCGGATTGTATAACGAAGAGTTTTTAAACATGCCGACTAAAATAGCCGATTCGTCTATCGTTAAATCTTTAGGTTCTTTGGAGAAATACGTTTTGGAGGCCGAACGGATTCCGATGGCGTAATTATTAAAATCATACACATTGAAATACATGGCTATGATTTCATCTTTAGTATACTGTCGTTCTAACTTGATAGCGATAATCCATTCTTTTACTTTTTGAATGACACGAAACAGAAAGAATTTGGAACCTTCACCATGAAACAATTGTTTGGCTAACTGCTGTGAAATAGTACTTGCACCTCCATCGGAACCTAATTTTAAAGCCGCTCCAAAAGTTCTTCGGGCGTCAATGCCGGAATGCTCATAAAATCGTTCGTCTTCGGTTGCTACCAGTGCCTTAACCAAGTGTGGTGGTAAATCCTGGTATTTAATTGGCGTTCGGTTTTCGTTGTAAAATTTACCAATTGTAACACCATCCGAAGAAATAACTTCGGTAGCCAAATTGGATTCGGGATTTTCCAGGTCTTCAAAAGAAGGCATACTTCCGAAAAAGCCCCACGATGCCAACGCAAAAAAGAGTGCCATTACACCCATACTATAGAAAAATAATTTCCAAAATTTATTTTTGTAGTAGTTGATGTCTTTGACGGTAGCTTTGTTGTTTTTTTGTGCCATAATTTTATTCGGTAGATTCTATTCTAAAGCCAACATCTGTAATGCCCGAAAGAGACGAAACACCTTCAATTTTTCCGGTTTGTCGTGTAGCATGTCGGATATGGATTTTGTAAATTCCTTTTTGGGTAAAATTTTGTTTGTCTTTATAAAAAAGCTTGTTTTCCTTGATGTCCGAGAAGCCTTCTCCAAGAAGTGTGCCATCGGGATTGGTCATTTGATATTCCAAAGTATCTACTTTTACCTGATGATTTGGGTGTTCCAGCGATACAATCAGGAACAGATTATTGAAAGGATACGCATCATTATCTCTCACATTCACGTACATATTGTAGTGCTTTTTTGAGTCTAATTTTGGCAGTTCAAAAGTGACTACACTGTCTTTATGCCAGGCATTCCCAACCGATTGATATTGGTCAAAAACTCTTTTTTCATCACAAGAAATAACCAAAAGGAACACTAAAATAAAAAGGATGCTATTCTTTATTTTCATTCTTTTTTATGATTACAGGTTTTTTGTTTTGTGGCCTTGGTTTTTGATTTTGGGCTTGATTTTGTTTTTGTGGCTGTCCTTGTTTTGGATTTTGTCCTTGTTTTGGATTTTGGTTTTGAGGTTGTCCTTGATTTTGATATGAACTTTGAATCGCAACTTTATTTTTGTTTTTGTTACGGTTTTTGTTTTTGCTCTTTTTAGGCTGGTCAAATCGGGTCAAACTCTCTTGTCCCATAGCATTGTTAAAGTCTTTTTCAGGTTCAGCAACCATTTCCAGTGCAAAATCTTCCAACGAACTTACTTTTCTGCTTTGCTTGTTTTCAGCCACTATTTCTTTGACTTGCTCTATATTCAACACATGCCAGTTGGCAAAATTATCGGTATAGGCAAACCACATTAGCCCTTTAAAAATATCTTGTTTTTGACAAATAGCATCGCCTTTTTCGGTTTTCAATTTGGTTTCAAAATCCGGAAATCCTTTTAAGGCATCCATATAAGTGTCTAACTCATAGTTCAGACAGCATTTTAATTTTCCGCATTGTCCGGCTAATTTTTGTGGATTTAAAGAAAGTTGTTGGTAACGGGCTGCTGAGGTATTCACGCTTCTAAAATCGGTTAGCCAAGTGGAACAACAAAGTTCTCTTCCGCAAGAACCGATGCCGCCTAAACGGGATGCTTCCTGACGCAAACCTACTTGTTTCATCTCGATGCGGGTATTGAAAACACGCGAATAGTCTTTGATTAACAGTCTAAAATCGACCCTGTCGTTGGCAGTGTAGTAAAAAGTTACTTTAGAACCATCGCCCTGAAACTCTACATCGGAGATTTTCATTTCCAATTTGTGAACAATCGCCAATTCACGAGCTTTCACTTGCATTGGTCCTTCTTTGTCACGAGCTTCGCTCCAAATATCGATATCTTTTTGAGATGCTTTTCGGTAAATTTTAGCGATATCAGGACTGGTGTGATTTACACCTTTTTTCTTCATTTGGATTTTTACCAATTCACCGGTTAACGTAACAATCCCAACATCATGTCCAGGTGAAGCCTCTGTGGCCACAACATCTCCAATGCTTAAGGTTAGTTTTTCGGTATTGCGGTAAAAGTCTTTGCGACCATTTTTGAAACGTACTTCCACGCAGTCAAACGGAGTTTCTCCATTGGGCAGACTCATATTGGACAGCCAATCAAAAACCGTTAATTTATTGCAGCTATCGGTGCCGCAAGTCCCATTATTTTTGCATCCTTTAGGCGCACCGCCATCAGATGTTGAACAACTTGTACAAGCCATAATGTGTATATAGATATGTCGATCGCCCTAAATATGCATCCGGGCTACTCTCATTAACGTTAAAAGTGTAAAGATAGTATTTTTTGAAGTTTTAAAAATTCTTTTATCTATTAATTGAAGTCGTTTTTTTATTCCATTTTTTGGGTATATTCGCTTACTTAATGAAACAAATCTAAAAATGAAAAAAGTAAAATTAGTAGCCTTGATGGCATTATCAGGGCTTGTTTTTTCTTGCTCTTCCGATGACGGAGCAACAACTTCTGGTGAACTTACCGGAAGATGGTTCTACAAAGAATACCAAGTAAGCGGAGAAACAATTCCTTATGACGATCATGAAGCATGTGGTAAAGATTACATTCAATTTAATACCGATGGGACGGGCGCTAGTGTAGATATTTGGGATTGTGTTCCAGATGTAGCATCGTTTACGTACACGAGATCTGGTAATAACATTACCGTCACTTCGGATGGCTTATCCGATACTGCCCGAATTATCGAGCTTTCAGCAACTACTTTAAAAGTCAAAGTAAGTTATGATTTTGATGATGATGGGGATGATGAATCCGTGGTTGAAGTTTATACCAAAAGCTAAATAAAAAAAGCCGAAGTAATTCGGCTTTTTTTATGTTGTTTTAATTGAAGTTTCCTGCTGGTGCCAACAATTCAATTCTTCCTGAAAAGATTTATTAGCTGATAATTTTATATAATGTATCCGATAAACGCACTCTAAAAGGTACTGCAAAAGTTACTTTGTCGCCTGGTTTTGCAAAAGTATTTTCAGTTCCGTTGACCAACATGGTTTCTAAAATTAATTCTTCATTTCCGGTTGTTGGTCCTGAAATCAGGATTTTATCGCCCACATGCAATTCTTGATTTTCAATGATAAAAAGACCAACGCCTGCTTTTACATAGTAGTGCTCTACTTTTCCGATCAGGACTTTTTTGATTTTGATTTTCTGACGGATATCTGTTGATTTCTCGGCTTTTGCCAAGGACGTGTCGGACAATGCACCCGAATGTTTGAATTTGAGATTTTCCGACTTTCCTTTTCTAAAAACTTTATTACCCACTTGTTTGCCGCTTCTCAATTGTACTTGTTCTGCCAAGGGAAGATGGGTGATTTCTAAACATTCGGTGGAACAGCAATTTTCCATCGCAGCTTTGCAGTCATCACATTGAATAAACAACAAATGGCAACCGTCGTTAGAACAATTCGTATGATTATCACACGGTTTGCCACATTGATGGCATTGCGAAACAATATCGTCGGTAATTCGTTCGCCTAATCTGTGATCAAAAACAAAGTTTTTTCCAATAAACTTGCTTTCCAAACCTTCTTCTTGGATTTGCTTCGCATAATTGATGATTCCGCCTTCCAATTGAAATACATTTTTGAATCCTTGGTGTTTGAAATAGGCTGATGCTTTTTCGCAACGAATGCCTCCGGTGCAATACATCACCAAGTTTTTATCTTCTTTAAAATCTTTTAATTGTTCGTTGATGATTGGCAAACTTTCTCTAAACGTTTCTACATCAGGAGTAATAGCGCCTTTGAAGTGGCCAATTTCACTTTCGTAATGATTTCTGAAATCAACCACAATCGTATTTGGGTCTTCTAAAATTTGGTTGAATTCTTTGGCTTTTAAATGCACACCAATGTTGGTCACATCAAAAGTGGCATCGTTTAGACCGTCGGCTACAATTTTGTCCCGAACTTTTACGGTTAGTTTCAAAAACGAATGGTCATCGTGTTCCACAGCCACATTCAAGCGGATGTTTTTCATGAAATCGTAAGCTTCTAAAGTGTCACGAAAGGCTTCCATGTTTTCCGCTGGAATACTCATTTGCGCATTAATACCTTCTTTGGCGACATAGGTTCGGCCTAGAGCATCAAGACGGTTCCATTGGATAAATAAATCGTCGCGAAATTTTTTGGGATCTTCAATTTTGGCATACGCATAGAAAGACAAAGTAAGTCTTTGTTTGCCAGCTTGATCAATAAGCTCGGCTCTTTCTTCTGCGCTTAAGGTGTTATACAGTTGCATGCTATAAACGTTTAAGTGAGAATTATGTTTTTAAACTCTAAATGGAAGAATTCGGGCAAATATAATTTGAAAATTTGAAAATGTGTTGATTTGAAAATGAAAAGTCTTCCAAAAATTACGTTTTGGAAGACTTTAAATTGAAAAGTAAAGGTTCTTTAACAGAATTCTGCGTAAGCGTCTTTTAGATTTTCTGCAATCATTTCTGCAGGACGTCCTTCAATGTGATGGCGTTCTAACATGTGTACCAATTCACCGTTTTTGAACAAAGCCATGCTTGGTGATGAGGGTGGAAAAGGAAACATGTGCTGACGCGCAGCATCTACCGCTTCTTTGTCAACTCCGGCAAAAACGGTTACTAAATGATCGGGTTTTTTGGTACCGTCTAAACTCATTTTAGCTCCGGGACGCGCATTTCTCGCCGCACAACCACAAACCGAATTCACAACCACAAGTGTGGTGCCTTCCGCTTTTATGGCTTCTTCTACAGCTTGTGCACTATATAAATCTTGAAAACCAGCTTCTGAAAGTTCAGCACGCATAGGTATTACCATTTCTTCTGGATACATAATTATAATTTTATATTTTAGACTTATGATTTAGATTTAAAAATCTGTTGCAAAGGTAAGGAGATTTCTGTTTTTTAGAATCGAGAGTGTTATAAAGATTTGTTATTGTTTTATAGCAACTGCATTACATTTTCAGAATTCCATTCACAAATTGTTCAATCGAATCTTTGCTTGTTCCATTTTCTTTCAAATGTTTTATAAAAGCACTACCAATAATCGCACCCGAGCCATAATTGCAGACCGTTTCAAAAGTCTTTTTATCATGAACGCCAAAACCTATTAAATGCGGATTTTGCAACTTCATGTTCTGAATGCGTTGGTAATAATCCGTTTGAAAAGTAATCGCATTGGTGCTTCCGGTAATACTATTGGACGAAACCAGATAGATGAATCCCGATGAATAACTATCCAATTGTTTAATGCGTTCTTTCGAGGTTTCGGGTGTTACCAATAACACATTTGAAATTTGATTTCGCTCACATAATTCTTTAAAATTTGAGAGATAGTAATGCAACGGCATGTCAGGAATAATAATTCCGTCAACACCAACTTCAGCACATTTTTCTATGAATTCCTTTTCTCCAAATTGTAAAACCACGTTCAAATAACCCATCAATACAATTGGTTTTTGAGTGATCTTTCGAAGCGATTGCAATTGTTCAAATAAAAGATGTAAAGTCATTCCATTTTCAATTGCCGTACCGCTACTTTCTTGAATAACTGGTCCATCGGCTAAAGGATCGGAATATGGAAACCCGATTTCTATCATATCAACATCACTTTCATCTAAATGTTTTAAAATGGTAAGCGTATCGTTCAAATTTGGAAAACCTGCCGTAAAATACAACGACAAAATATTCTCTTTTTTAGTTTCAAATAAGGATTGAATTCTATTTTTCATCGCTACTATAATTTTGTAAGGTTGCCAAATCTTTGTCGCCTCTGCCAGATAAATTTACGACCACAACATCGGTAGTTTTAAATGTCATTTTATGCAAATAGGCCAATGCGTGTGCCGACTCAATTGCTGGAATAATGCCTTCTTTTCGAGACAAATCATACGCTGCTTGCATCGCTTCATCATCGGTAATCGAAACTACTTCAGCTTTTTTCGTATCATGCAAATAGGAGTGAATCGGACCAATTCCGGGATAATCCAATCCTGCCGAAATCGAATGCGGCTCAACAATTTGACCGTCATCGGTTTGAATTAAGTAGGTTTTACTTCCATGAATGATTCCTTTTTTACCTAAAGCAATCGTCGCTGCAGTTTTACCAGAATGAACGCCTAAACCACCAGCTTCTACAGCAATTAATTGTGTTTTTCCGTTGTCGATAAAATGATAAAAAGCACCAATCGCATTGCTTCCGCCGCCAAGACAAGCCACAACATAATCAGGGTTTTCATCGCCTGTTTTTTGCTTCAATTGGATTTTAATTTCTTCACTAATCACCGATTGAAATTGCGCCACCAAATCGGGATAAGGATGCGGACCAACAACCGAACCAATAATATAATGCGTTCCAACCGGATCGTTTATCCAAGCTCTGATGGCTTCGTTAGTAGCGTCTTTTAACGTTTTACTTCCGCTAGTTGCAGGCTGAATTTTTGCACCTAATAATCGCATACGTTCCACATTGGGTTTTTGGCGTTCAATGTCGATTTCGCCCATATAAATCGTGCAATCCAATCCTAATAACGCACAAGCAGTCGCAGTTGCAACGCCATGTTGTCCAGCGCCAGTTTCAGCAATAATTCGTTTTTTGTTGAGTCGTTTGGCTAACAAAACTTGACCAATGGCATTGTTGATTTTGTGCGCGCCCGTGTGATTCAAATCTTCTCTTTTCAGATAAATTTGCGCTTGGAATTGTTCCGATAAATTCTTCGAAAAATACAATGGTGTTGGTCGTCCAACATAATCTTTTAATAATATTTTGAATTCTTTTTGAAAGTCTTCTGTTGTTATGATTTGTAAGTAATTTTGTTGCAGTTCCAATACGTTTGGATACAACATTTCGGGTACAAAGGCGCCGCCAAATTCGCCATAAAATCCGTTTTCATCAGGCTGTAAAGTCGTTTTCATCGTCCTCTTATTTTATCTATTAATTCGCTAACTTCTTCAGTAATCTTTTTAGTATTGATATCTTCTAATTTGCTATTAAAATCTAATCCCATTAACATCGGATAATTAGCGTATTTAATTTGACCAATGTTTTGAATGCACAGTCCACCGCTTAAAAAAAAGGGTTTTGATGAATTGTAATTTTCTAATAGTTCCCAATTAAATGTTTTCCCACTTCCACCATATTTAGGTGTTTTTGTGTCGAATAAAAAGTAATCGCAAACCGATTCATAAGCCACAACTTCATTAAAATTGAAATACTCATCTATCAAAAATACTTTGATAACACTAATATTATTTTCTTTTAAAATTTCACATTCAGCAACCGATTCATTTCCGTGTAATTGAATAAAATCAAACGAAAATTGCTTTTGAATTTCAATAATTCGATTAACATCTTCATTTACAAAAACCGCAACTTTTTTAATGTTTTCAGGTAATTTTTCTAATGATTTGTTTGAAAAATCTGCACCAACATAACGCTTCGATTTTGGGTAGAAAATAAATCCCATATAATCGGGTTGTAAGGCACCGACTTCAAGTATATTTTTTGGAAATTTCATGCCGCAGATTTTTATTTGCATACCAATTGCTGTATTAAATTTTTACATTTTTCTGCTGGATTTTCGGCTACCATAAAATATTCTCCCATTAAAAATCCATTAAATCCATTGGCTTGTAAAAGCTGGACGGTTTCTAAAGAATTGATTCCACTTTCAGCAATTTTAATACTGGATTTGGGTAACAATTGCGCCAATCTAATGCTATTCTCAATTGAAACTTCAAAGGAATTTAGATTGCGATTATTAATCCCGATTAAATCAAAATTCAAATCCATGTTTTCCAAAATTTCGGCTTCATTTTGGGTTTCTAGAAACACTTCCATTCCTAATTCGTGTGCCAAATTGGTACAAGATTGCATTTGTTTTTTGGTCAAAATTTTAGCAATCAACAAAATCACATCCGCGCCCATCGCTTTCGATTCAATAATTTGGTATTCATCGACTATAAAATCCTTTCGCAACATCGGAATAGTGTTGTTTTTTCGAGCTAATTCAAAGTCATTTTTTCTTGCTCCAAAAAAATCTGAATCCGTTAAAACCGATAATCCAGAAACTGCTGCGTTAGCATAACCTTGCGTAACTTCAATAACATTGGCATCCAAATTTATGTTGCCTTTAGCAGGAGATTTTCTTTTGAATTCGGAAATAATTCCACCAGTTACCGAACTTTCAATAGCTTTTTTCAAAGAATGCGTTGCCGAATTAAACAACGGTTGTTCTTCTAAAAATGAAGTAGAAAATTGCGCTTTTAAATTGGCAACTTCTTTTAATTTTTGCGCTTTTATTGTATCTAAAATAGTCATTGAATTTCTTTTAATCGGTTAAACGAATTCTTAGCTTTCAATCCGAAAAGTGATTCCTTAGCTTGAGCAAAGGCTTGTTCAAAATTCAGATTTGGATGATACGTTTGAATCGCCAAAGCAGCATTTACTAAAACTACATTGTTTTGTGATTCAGTTCCTTTTCCGTCAATAATTGTGGTAAAAATTGAGGCTGCTTCTTCTAGAGTTTCGCCTCCATACAATTCGGAAAAAGCAATGTTTTTGAAACCAAAATCTTTAGCTTCTATAAAGCGTTCACCTGTGTTAGTAATCAACTTGGTTTTATCGGTCAGCGTTACTTCATCAAAACCATCCAAACCATAAATTACGGTGTATTGGCTGTTTTCCTCTTGCAACAAATACTGATACATTCGCGCCAATTCTAAACTAAAAACGCCTGTCATTTGAACCTTTGGAAAAGCAGGATTTACTAATGGTCCAAGCATGTTAAAGAAAGTCTTAATACCTAATTCTTTACGAATAGGACCAACCGCTTTCATTGCAGGATGAAACAATGGCGCGTGCAAAAAACAAATGTTGGTTTCTTCAATTTGTTGTTTCAAAATAGTTTCATCGGTTTGAAAAACAACTCCCAAAGTTTCTAAAACATTGGACGAACCAGAAATGGAAGAAACGCCATAATTTCCATGTTTCGCCACTGGAATTCCTGCACCAGCAACTACAAAAGAAGTTAGAGTTGAAATGTTAAACGTATTTTTTCCATCGCCACCAGTTCCACATACATCCATTGGATTGTAAGCCGATAAATCGATTTTATGGCACAAGTTCAACAATGCTTCTCTGAATCCTAAAAGTTCATCCAGCGTAATATTTCGCATTATAAAAACCGTCAAAAAAGAAGCAATCTGACTTGGGTTGTATTTCCCTAAAGCGATGTCGGTTAGCACTTGTTTGGCTTCGTCTTTCGTTAGGGTTTTATGTTTGAATAAAGGTTCTAATATTGTTTTCATTTTAATTATTTATCCAATTAGTAAGTATCGTTTTTCCGTTTTCTGTGAGAATTGATTCAGGATGAAATTGCAATCCGCGGACATCGTATTTTTTATGTTTTATTGCCATGATATTTCCCAATTCGTCTTTGGCAAGAATTTCTAAATCATCTGAAATCGCTTCCGAAACAACCCACGAATGATAATGTCCAATCTTAAAATTTTTCGGAAGATTTTTAAATAAATAATCCTCTTCTACAATTTCAATTTCTGAAGCAACTCCGTGAAGTGGTTCTTTTAGATTGATTAATTGGGTACCAAAATGTTCTGCAATGGCTTGATGACCTAAACAAATTCCGATTATGCTTTTTGTGGAAGCAAATTCAGATAATAATTGCGGCATCATTCCAGCATTTTTTGGAATTCCTGGTCCAGGCGAAAGCACAATTTTATCGTACTGATGGATATACGAAAAATCGAGTTGATCGTTTTTTACAACATCAATTTCTGTGACACCAATTTCATAAAGTAAATGCACAATGTTGTACACAAACGAATCGTAATTATCTACTACTAATACTTTCATAAATTATATATTTTGCGCAAGTTGAATCGCTTTTCGAAGAGCAGAAAGTTTAGTTTCAACTTCATTCAATTCGCTGTTAACATCTGATTTTGTTACAATTCCGCAACCTGCTTGATACGTCAATTGATTGTTTCTACTGACGAACGAACGAATAAAAATCGCATGATTAAATCCGCCATTGAGTCCAATTATTCCAACCGTTCCGCCATAAAATCCGCGAGATTGTGGTTCGTAGTGATCTATTAATTGCATCGCTTTGTGTTTTGGCGCACCCGATAAAGTTCCAGCTGGATAAGTGTCGCCAAGAATTTTAATCGGATTGTATTCGGGTTGTAATTCGGCACTAACTTTAGAAACCATGTGAATTACGTGTGAGTAGTATTCGATTTTTTTGAAACTTTCGACTACTACTTTTTTACTCGATTTACTCAAGTCGTTTCTAGCCAAATCGACTAACATAATGTGTTCGGCATTTTCCTTTGGATCGGCCAAAAGTGCTTCGGCTAAAAGTGCGTCTTCGGTATCATTTCCAGTTCGTTTGAATGTTCCAGCAATTGGATTGATGATGGCTTTTTGGTCGTTTATGGTTAGTTGTGCTTCGGGCGAAGAACCAAATAATTTGAAATTTCCATAATCAAAATAGAACAAATACGGTGACGGATTAATCGATCTCAACGCTCTGTACACATTGAATTCGTCTCCTTTAAATTGTTGTTTGTATTTTCTAGAAAGTACGATTTGAAACACATCGCCAACAAAACAATGTTCTTGACCTTTTTTAATTGCTTCTAAAAAAGCTTCGTTGGTGAAATTAGATTCTTCTTCATTTTGAAGTGAAAATTTGAATTGCGTAACCGAACGATTGTTGATGATTTCCTGAATTTTATCCAAATTAGAAATTTCATTTTCTTGCAAATGTTCTAACAAAAAAAGTTCGTTATTAAAGTGATTGAACACAATCGTATAACGAAACAAATGATATTGAATCAAAGGCAAATCGAAATCGTTGTTGGTAAAAGTAATGGCTTCAAATAAAGGAATTGCATCGTAACTCGTGTAACCGAACAATCCCATCGTTTCAAATCCTAGGTTTAAATCTGATACCGAAAATGATTTGGCAAATTGATTCAGTTCAGTAGCAATTTCAATTTCTGAGGTTGGTTTTATTGTAACGTTTTTATCAGGAAAAGTGATTGTAGTTTCATTTGCATCAGCAATAAAGGAGGCAATTGGATCAAAACATAGGTACGAATAGCTGTTTTCTTTGCTTTTATAATCGGAGCTTTCCAGTAAAAAACTATTGGAAAATTGATCGCGGATTTTTAAATACAAACCCACTGGCGTATGCGTATCGCTAAGGGTTTTGATTACTTTGGTTTGAAAATTATATAACATGATAATTGATTTTTAGGAAAAAATTTGACATAAAAAAACCCGCTTGGAAAAGCGGGTTTGACGATATTGTAGAGATTTACAAATAGCAGTTACCAACCAATTCCAAAAACGGAGTTAGTAATGTGCCACCAATTTGTATTTTGTGTTTTGTTCATCATAATGGTACAAACGTATTGAATTATTTTGTTGCAATGGTAGTCTTTTTTAAAATTTAACATTTGTTATAGGACGTTATTTCTTCATTCTGCGCTTTAATTCTTGTTCTATGTTATTTAATTTCAGATTTTTAGCTTGAAGCAAAATCAAATAATGAAACAACAAATCGGCTGCTTCGCCAATAAACAAATCTTGATTATCGTCTTTGGCTTCAATTACTAATTCCACAGCTTCTTCACCTACTTTCTGTGCCATTTTATTGATTCCTTTCTGAAAAAGTGAGGCAACATACGATTCTGAATTTGGGTTTGAAATTCGATTTTCAATGACGTTTTCCAATTCTTTTAGAAAAGAAATTTGAGGTTCTGTTGCAAAACAAGAAGTCGTCCCGTTATGACAAGTTGGTCCGTTTGGAATTACTTGAATTAGCAATGCATCTTGATCGCAATCTTCTTGTATGGAAATCACTTTTAGAAAATTTCCAGACGTTTCACCTTTCGTCCAAAGGCTGTTTTTACTTCTACTAAAAAAAGTTACTACCTTTTCTTCTTGTGTTTTTTGCAAGGCTTCTTCGTTCATGTAACCCAACATTAAAACTTGTTGCGTTTCGTTATTTTGAATAATTACTGGAATTAATCCGTTGTTTTTTGAAAAATCTACCTTCATCGGATGGGAATATTTTGAGTTTTTAAAACGTTTTTTAATTCGGAAATCGGCACTTCATTAAAGTGAAAAATACTTGCCGCTAATCCGGCGCTGACTTCAGTTTTGGTAAATAAATCTATAAAATGTTGCGAATTTCCTGCGCCACCAGAAGCGATAACTGGAATGGAAACCACTTTACTAATTTCATTTGTAATTTCTAATGCAAATCCATCTTTGGAACCATCGTTATTCATTGAAGTTATTAGTAATTCTCCAGCACCTAATTCTTCCACTTTTTTCGCCCAATCAATAGCTAAAATTCCTGTTGATTCTGTTCCGCCTTTGATATAAACATACCATTCATTTTCTACTTTTTTGATGTCGATGGCAACCACCAAACTCTGACTTCCAAAAGGGTCTGAAATTTTAGTAATCAAATCCGGATTTAAAACGGCAGCCGAATTGATACTAACTTTATCCGCGCCAGATTGCAATAACAATCGCGCATCTTCAACCGACTGAATGCCACCACCAACAGTAAACGGAATATTGATTTCTTTGGACAATTGCGTGACCATTTCGGCTAATGTTTTTCGTTTTTCCAAAGTCGCACTGATGTCTAAAAACACCAATTCGTCCGCACCATTTTTAGAATAAAACGAAGCTAATTCTACTGGATTTCCAGCGTCTTTTAATTCTAGAAATTGCACGCCTTTTACAACGCGTCCGTCTTTTATATCTAAACACGGAATGATTCTTTTCTTTAACATAATTCGCGTAGATTTTCGATTTTTATTGTGCCTTCATATAATGCTTTTCCGATGATTGCGCCTTCGCAACCTATAGTTTTTAAAAGTTCTAAATCGGAAATAGTTGTAACGCCACCACTTGCAATTAAGTTGACTTTTGTCTTTTCTAAAATTTTAGAATACAATTCATTAGAAGTTCCTTGAAGCATTCCATCTTTGGAAATATCGGTACAAATAACTGTTGAAATTCCTTTTGAAATGTAGTCAGAAATGTAATCAACAACATCAAGTTCTGAACTTTCTAGCCAACCATGAGTGGCAATTTTTCTATTTAAACAATCTGCACCCAAAATGATTTTGTCACTTCCAAATTCTGTTAACCAATCTAAAAACTCAGTTGGATTTTTTGCAGCAATGCTTCCACCAGTGATTTGATTGGCTCCGTTTTCAAAAGCGATTTCTAAATCATTTCGTTGTTTCAATCCACCACCAAAATCGATTTTTAAATTAGTTTTTGTCGCAATTTGATATAATACTTTGTGATTGACAATTTGGTTCGATTTTGCGCCGTCTAAATCGACTAAATGCAAGTATTGAATGCCATTATCTTCAAAATATTTAGCGACTTCTAATGGATTTTCGTTATATATTTTTTGCGTGGCATAATCGCCTTTGGTCAATCGGACGCATTTTCCGTTGATGATATCTATAGCTGGAATAATTCTCATAATTTTAAAAAGTTTACTAAAAGTTGTTCGCCTATGCTAGATGATTTTTCAGGATGAAATTGTGTAGCATAGAAATTATCCTTTTGCATCGAAGCGCTAAACGGAACGATATAATTGCAAATTGCTGTGGTTTCCTGACAGATTTCGGCATAAAAACTGTGTACAAAATAGAAATTTTCATCGGCTGATATTCCGTTAAACAATTCAGAATTTATCTTTGAAATGTTATTCCAACCCATGTGTGGTACTTTTAATTTGGGTTCAAATTTCTTTACTGTCGCTTCAAAAATTCCTAAACATTCTGTGTTTCCTTCTTCCGAAAATTGGCACATCAACTGTTGACCAAGGCAAATTCCTAAAACTGGTTGTGTTAGGTTTTTTATGACTTCATCCAAACCTTTTTCTTTGAGATAATTCATCGCCGAACTTGCTTCGCCAACACCAGGAAAAATTACTTTCGCAGCTTGTTTCAAAATCGTTTCGTCATCGGTTACGATGCAAGAATAACCCAATCGTTCGACCGCGTTTTTCACCGAAGTGATGTTGCCTGCGTTGAATTTTACTAGTGCTATCATAGAATTCCTTTTGTGCTTGGTATGCCGTTTGTTCCGTCTTTTTGTACTGCCATTTTTATCGCTTTTGCAAATGCTTTAAAAATGGATTCTATTTTGTGGTGCTCGTTTTCGCCTTCACTTTTGATGTTCAAATTGCATTTGGCACCATCACAAAACGATTTAAAAAAGTGTGAGAACATTTCGGTTGGCATTTCTCCGATTTTTTCTCTGTTGAATTTGGCATCCCAAACCAACCACGAACGACCACCAAAATCCAATGCAACTTGCGACAAACAATCGTCCATCGGAAGTAAAAAACCGTAACGAGTAATTCCTTTTTTAGAACCCAAAGCTTGTGCAAAAACGTCGCCTAAAGCAATTCCGACATCTTCGATTGTGTGGTGTTCATCCACATATAAATCGCCTTTTACATTGATGTTCAAATCAATGTTTCCGTGTTTGGCAATTTGGTCTAACATGTGATCGAAAAATCCTAAACCGCTGTTGATGTTGCTTTTTCCGTTACCATCTAAGTTAATTTCAACCGCAATTTCGGTTTCTTTGGTATTTCGGATAAGCTTTCCGACTCGAGGTTGTTCTTTTAGAAATTGATAAATCGTTTCCCAAGAAGTCGTTGATAAAGTAGCTCGTTCATTGGCTGTAGCCGAAATAAAAATCGCCTGACTTCCTAAATTTTCTGCTAATTGAATATCGGTAATTCTATCTCCAATTACGAACGAGTTTTTCAAATCATAATTACCTTTAATATATTGTTGCAACAAAGCAGTTCCTGGTTTTCTTGTTGGCAAATTTTGCTCCGGAAACGACACGTCAATAATCACATCCGAAAATTGAATACCTTCGTTTTCAAAGGCTTGTAACATCTTATTGTGTGCGGGCCAAAACGTGTTTTCTAGAAACGAATTAGTTCCCATTCCGTCTTGATTGGTTACCATGACCAACTCATAATCCAGTTCTTTGGCAATGCGTGATAAGTACTGAAAAACCTGTGGATAAAACTCCAATTTCTCCAAACTATCCACTTGAAAATCGATTGGTGGCTCAATGATTAGCGTGCCGTCTCTATCTATAAATAATACTTTTTTCATGACATAACTAAATTTAAAGCATACACTAATTGTTGGTTTTCTCTTGGTGTTCCAATGGTAATTCGAATGGTGTTTTCAACGACCGAACTTCGGTTGCGTGTAATGATTTGTTGTTTGATTAAACTGTTGTAAATAGCGGTTGCATTTTCCATTTCGACCAATAAAAAATTAGCATCTGAAGGATAAATTTTAGTAACAAAATCTAATGCCAAAAGTGATTGTTTCAGCAACTCACGTTCCGATTTTATCAGTCGTACATTCGATTTAAATTCGTCATCGCTAGCTAATGATTGCACTGTCGCTTCTTGATTCAATTGACTCACATTATAAGGTGGTTTCACCTTATTCATCACTGAAATTATGGCTTCATTTGCATAAGCAATTCCAACGCGAACTGCTGCCAAGCCTCTCGCTTTACTGAATGTTTGTGATACAATTAAATTCGAAAATTGTTTGATTTTAGAAACCAATGATGGTTGTTCACTAAAGTCGATGTATGCTTCGTCTAAAAACACAATTCCGTTGAAATTTTCAATGATGTATTCCAAGTTTTCTAAAGAATTTCCTGTCGGATTGTTTGGCGAACACAAGTATAAAATTTTGACATTTTGTGCTAAAATCGCTTCGGTATTTAATTGAAAATCTTCGGTTAATGGAATCGAAATAATTTCAATATTATTGATGTTGGCATACACTTCATAAATACCATACGTTGGAGGACAAATGATGATTTTGTCTTCATTGGGTTCACAAAAAACGCGTTGGACCAAATCAATGATTTCGTCACTTCCGTTACCAATTAATATGTTTTCAATTCCGACTTTTTTCTGACTGCTTAAAATTTGTTTCAATCTCCATTGGTACGGATCAGGATAGCGATTTAACTTCCCAAACGGATTTTCATTCGCATCCAAAAAGATGCCTTCATTGCTTTTGTACTCGTCGCGCGCACTCGAATATGGCGTCAGCGAGAGAATATTTTTTCGAATTAAATTAGTGATATTATCCATTTTGTACTTTTTTTAATCGGATGGAAACGGCGTTTTTATGTGCGTCTAATTGTTCGGCAGCAGCCATAATTTCTATTGTTGGTCCGAGATTTTGAATGCCTTGTGAAGTCAGCTTTTGAAACGTGATTTTTTTGACAAAACTGTCCAATGAAACGCCACTGTAATTTTTTGCATAACCATTTGTTGGTAAGGTATGATTGGTTCCACTAGCATAATCTCCGGCACTTTCACAACTGTAATTTCCGATGAAAACGGAGCCTGCATTTTCGATGAATTCAATTTTATTTTCAGCATCTTCAATAGCTAAAATCAAATGTTCTGGTGCGTAAAAATTACTGAATTCAATTGCTGTTTTAATGTCTTCAAATATCAAAGCTCGACTGTTTTCTAATGCTTTTTCTACCGTTGCTTCTCGTGGTAAAATGGCTTTCTGATTTTCGATTGCTTCAATAACTTTCGCAACAATTTCTTCTGAATTTGTAACCAAAATTACTTGACTATCACCGCCGTGTTCCGCTTGTGAAAGTAAATCGGAAGCCACGAAATCAGGATCACAAGTTCCGTCAGCAATTACTAATAATTCACTTGGTCCGGCAGGCATATCGATAGCTATTCCTAGTTGTTGCGCATATTGTTTGGCAGCAGTTACGTATTGATTTCCTGGTCCGAATATCTTAGAAACTTTCGGAATTTCATCGGTTCCAAAAGTCATGGCAGCGATGGCTTGGATTCCGCCCACTTTATACATTTGCTTTACGCTTGTCAATTGCGCTGCATATAAAATTGCTGGATTGATGTTACCGTTTTTGTCGGGTGGCGAACACAAAATGATGTTTTTGCAACCGGCAATTGTAGCCGGAATCGTCAACATTAAAACCGTTGAAAAAAGCGGTGCCGTTCCACCCGGAATGTAAATGCCAATGGTATCGATGGCACGACTTTCTCTCCAACAAAAAACTCCCGAAGTAGTTTCAATTTTAGTCGGAATTTCTTTTTGTGAATTGTGAAATTTCGAAATATTATAAGCGGCAACTTGAATGGCCTTTTTCAATTCGGATGGAATTTGGGCAACCGCATTTTCAATTTCTGATGCCGTTACTGCGAAATTTTCTATTGACACACCATCAAAATAATTGGTATATTTTTTTACCGCTTTGCTTCCGTTTTTTTGGATGTCGTTAAAAACAGATTTCACGGTTTCGTTTAATTCGGCAGTGGCAACGGTTTTGCGTTTTGCCAATTCGTTCCATTGTTCTGCATTTGGATTTATATAAGTTTTCATAGTTTCTAATATTTTATCGAATCATTTTTTCTATCGGAATAATTAAAATTCCTTCGGCACCAAGATTTTTGAGTTGTTCAATAATTTCCCAATAATCGTCTTCTTTGATGACCGAGTGTAAACTGCTCCAATCTTTGTTGACTAGCGGTAAAATGGTAGGGGATTTCATTCCGGGTAACAACGAACAAATTTTTTCGATGGCTGAGTTTGGTGCGTTGAGCAAAATGTATTTGTTCTGTTTTCCTTCTCGAACGGCTTGCATTCTGAACAATAATTTATCTAAAATGACTTGATTTTCTGGCAATAGATTTGGATTTGAAACTAGAACGGCTTCACTTTTAGTAACGGTGGCTACTTCTTTCAATCCGTTCATCAATAAAGTACTTCCGGTGCTAACAATATCAAAAACGGCATCGGCTAGACCAATACTCGTTGCAATTTCAACACTTCCGCTAATTTCTTCAACAAATACAGAAATGTTTTTTTTGGCAAAAAAATCAATCAGAATTTTGGGATAACTCGTGGCAATTCGTTTGCCTTCAAAATAGTTTAAATCGGTGTAGATTTCGTCTTTTGGTATGGCTAACGACATACGACAACCCGCAAAACCAAGTTGTTGGAGGATGGTAATTTCTTTGTCTTTTTCCCAGACTTCGTTTTCGCCGAGAATTCCGATATCGGCAACGCCTTGTTCAACGTATTGCGGAATATCGTCATCGCGCAAGAAGAGAATTTCAATCGGAAAGTTTTGGGCGACGGCTTTCAGTTTTCGTTCGCCATTAGAAATTTTGATGCCACATTCTTCAAGAAGTTGGAGTGATTTTTCACTCAGTCGCCCACTTTTTTGGACTGCAATTTTTAAGGTACTCATTTTTTAATTTGGAATAAAATCTGAGTATATCACGAAGTGTATAAATACAAAAAACCCGTCTTGATATACTCAGACGGGTTTTTAATTATGTTATTTGATTAGGTACAATACATCATTAACTCGCCTGGTTGCAAGAATGATGATGATGGAATTGTGCACTAATCGTTTTCATTGTTTTATTTTGGTGGGACAAAACTATACATAACTTTTGTATGAAATAGTACTTTTGATAAAGTTTAACATTTGTAGAAGCAAAAAATTATTAGAATAATCTTCCAAATAGGGCCTTAATAAATAAGCTTTTCGGACATTTCAACATCACTTGTAAATCTTCTGAAAACGACGTTTCTTCGTCTAAAAATTTAAAAATCAAAGTGGGATTTCCTTTTTTGAACAAGGATGAAAATACGCTTGAACCTAGATCATTTCTTTTGTACAACACATCTAAAAATAATAAGTCGTAAAACCAAAATTTATCTTTTTTGTGGAATTTTCTAAAGTCACTTTTTGATGATAAAAATCCAACCAATTGCTTCGATTTTTTAATCGTGTTTTTAAATGTATAACCTGTACTTGCTTTCGTCCAGCCACCTACAGAGCCAATATTGATGATGTTTTTCGAATTGTGCTTCCAAAACGGATACGATGTCATAGGAATGTTGCCTTGCTCTTTTTCTACGATTTCATACTCGGCAATGCCGAGCTTTTGAATATAGTTTTTGATTTCAGTTTCGTATTCTTTTTTCGGAAGTAAATCGGCAGAAAAAAGTGTATATTCCAGCAAAGCTTCTGTTGGAGAAGTCGGCAACACATACATGAAGCGTGTATTACCTCTTTGTTCTACTGAAAAATCCATGAAAGTTACTTGGTTTTCATTAAAAACGGCCTCTTTACTTTTGATGAACCAACCTATAAAATGCTGTTGCAATAAGGGATATTTTGACTGATTTTTGACCAATTCGGGTGTGTAAATTGAGTTTAAAATTTGATTGCAGGTAAAACTTTGTGATTCGGTTTTTACGACACAATGTTTCCCCATTTCTTGAAAATCGATTACTTTTTGATGTAGAAAATGAATGTTATTTTGCTTTGAAATCAAATCAAAAACTAAACTGTAAAAATCCAATCCGCGCACCATTTTGTAATGATAAGGATGCAGTTCTAAATCACGGTGAAACTGCGCATCGGCAAATAAAGCTGAGTTCCATTTTTTAGTAGTAATTTTTGAAAAAGCATCGTTTTCATCCCAAAAGCACCAAGTCCTATCATTGGTCTTCTTCGGGTTCTCGTCAATAAGCAAAATAGAGTGATTTTGGAATTTCCCCGAAATCATCATTTCATAAACGGTCATTAAAGCGGATAATCCAGAACCTGTAAAAATATAATGGTAGTGTTGCATTTCACAAAACTACTTTATTTTAATCAATATGAAATCGTAGACCCAGGAAAATTCGAGTGCCTTGATTTGGACCATAAGCATAGGTTGGGTCAAAAGTTAAACCATACGGATTTTCGGCAGTTGGAACCGCATTTCCATTCATGTCAAATTGCACATTTTGATCAAACGGATCATTGGCTCGAGCAATTAAAAACGGATTTCCCTTGTTTGGTGTCCAATTTAAAATGTTTTTGACACCACCATAGAGTTCAAAATTACGGAATTTTTTATAAGTAAATTGGATATTCTGCAAACTCCACGGCTTTGAATATTCATCTCTGGGATCAAGAGGTCCAAGAAGGGGCAATCGCATGGAACCGTATAAGTTTCCGGTGTAATCAACTGACAGAAACCAATCGGGAATGTCATACGTTACCGCCCAATTCATACTGAATTTTTCCGTTAAAACGGGTCTTGTGACGATGCCTTCTCTTTCATTTTTGGAATCCATAAAGGTTACACCGAGTAAGACTTTGATTCCGTACGGAGTTACTAAATCAATATTGCCACTTACTCCGAGTGTTTCGGAATAGCCCTTGAGATTTTGATAAATAATCTGATTCGGATTGCTGTCATAATCGGGAATAATTTGATTGGTAAAATAGGTATACCACGAAGACAATTCAAAACTCAAAAAAGTAGCGTCCTCCAATCGGATTTTCTTTAAGTAATTCAAATTGATGTTATACGACTTTTCAGGCTTAAGGTTTTCAGTAATAATAACCTCTCTAGAACCGCTTAAAGCGGCATGCTCTTCGGTAAACAGATTGACAATTCTAAATCCGGTACCGGCATTAATTCTGAAAACATCGTTTTTAGTCGGATTCCATTTATAAGCTATTCTAGGCGTAAAAATGCTACCGTGATTGTTGTTGTAATCGTAACGCGAACCCAATAGCAACGTTTGTTTTTCAGTTAATTTGATTTCATCCTGAACAAAAAGGCTGTAGATAGTTGCTTTTTCTGAAGTAAGGGTTGCGGTAGTATTGTCGTTATAATATTGATATCGGGTTGCGGCACCCAATAACAGATTGTGCCTGTTTAGCTTTTTGTCCCAAAGATATTGTCCGAAGATTATTTTTTGCTGTGCCAAATACAGCATAGTTCCGTAAACCGAATTTTGGTCATGCGATGTGGCCGAGAAAGATAAAAACATGTCTTGCTTTATCGGCAATTGGTACTTACTTAACAATTCAAATCGCGTGGTATAAATACTTTCACCATACACTTGGTTTCCGCCTCGATAAAGCTTATTCCACTGCATTTCGCCACCCCAGCGGTCTTCATAAAAAAATCTTCCGGCAACGGTAAATTCCTTTTTATCTTTTCGGATAAAATCCCATTTGTTAAAAATAGAAACTCGATCCTGTAAGGTGACATCGGTAAAATTATCATGGTTGTTGTCGATGGCGTTGCTGTAATTGAAATAATTCAGGCCCAAAATCGACGTTGCTTTTTTACCTACAGAAGCTTTAAAACCCAAATCGATGTTGGTCTCGAGCCAAGAAGTCGAAAATAAATCAGCAGTAAATAATGGGGCGTTTTTAGTTTTTTTGGTAATGATATTAATCAGACCTCCAACGGCTTCACTGCCATACAAACTCGAAGCTGGACCTTTAATAATCTCGATTCGGTCGATAAGAGAATTGGGAATTCCCGACAAGCCATAAACGGTCGACAAAGCGCTTACGATTGGCATTCCGTCAATTGTAACCATCGTATATGGCCCTTCTAATCCATTGATATGAATGTCTCCAGTGTTGCAAATATTACAATTCAGTTGAGGTCTTACACCGTTTACATTTTGTAGGGCTTCAAACACATTTGCGGTGGGGTTTTTTTTCAAAAAGGCACTACTGTAGACTTCAACAGGAACCGGAGTTTCCAATCGAGTAACAGGTTTGAGTGTTCCAGAGATTACTATTTCATCTAAAGTATTTTCCGGTTTCGGGCTGGAAAGGCTGTCTTTCTGTTGCGCGTTAGCACAAAGGACAAGCAAGAACGCTAGTAAACCAAAAATATTTTTCATTAGGCAAAATTATAATTTAGACAAAACTAAAAAATAGTTTTTATAAAACAAAAAATGTTCTATATATTTGTTTTTTAAATGGATAAATCAATGAGTAAATCTTTAGAAGAAGTAAATCAGTCGATTGCTACCGAAAATAAAAAGACTGGTTTTAGAAAAATCTTGGCATTTCTTGGTCCGGCTTATTTAATCAGTGTGGGTTATATGGATCCCGGAAACTGGGCTACAGATATTGCCGGCGGAAGTCAATTTGGTTACGCCTTACTTTGGGTTTTATTGATGAGTAACATTATGGCGTTGCTTTTACAGAGTTTGAGTGCGCGATTGGGAATTGTAACCCAGCGTGATTTGGCTCAAGCATCGCGTGAAACCTATTCTCCTTTTATCAATTATATTCTGTATTTTCTGGCGGAAGTGGCTATTGCTGCCTGCGATTTGGCCGAAGTTCTCGGAATGGCTATCGGTCTGAATTTGCTCTTTGATATTTCGTTGATACAAGGGGTAATGATCACTGTTCTGGATACTTTTCTATTGCTGTTTTTGATTAACAAAGGAATGCGAAAAATGGAAGCGTTTATTATTGCATTAGTTGCTATCATCGGATTTTCGTTTGTTTTTGAGATGCTATTTGCCCAACCCGATGTAACACAAGTTTTGTCCGGATTGGTTCCGTCAATGCCAAGTGATGCCGCGCTTTATATTGCAATTGGAATCATTGGAGCTACCGTAATGCCACACAATTTGTACCTGCATTCTTCTTTAGTGCAAACGCGAAAATTTGACCGAAGCAAAACCGGAATCAAACAGGCATTGAAATACAATTTTATTGATTCTACAATAGCCTTAAATCTGGCCTTTTTTGTAAATGCTGCGATTTTAATTCTAGCGGCAGCGACTTTCCATAAAAATGGATTGTTTGAAGTAGCCGAAATTCAGGATGCACACCAACTTTTGGCACCAATGTTAGGAAACAAATGGGCTCCGATTTTGTTTGCGGTTGCGTTGATTGCCGCAGGACAAAGTTCCACTATTACCGGAACGTTAGCCGGACAAATTGTGATGGAAGGGTATTTGAATTTGAGAATTCAACCATGGGTAAGACGTATCATTACACGATTAATAGCTATTGTCCCTGCGGTTGTAATCATTATGATTTATGGCGAAAGTGTCACTGGAAAAATGCTAATTTTTAGTCAGGTTATTTTGAGTTTGCAATTGGGTTTTGCCATTATTCCGCTCATCCATTTTGTTAGTGATAAAAGTAAAATGAAAGGATTTCATATCAGCAGAGCAACACAAATAGCCTCTTGGATTATTGCCACTATTATCGTTTCGTTGAATGCCAAATTGGTTCTAAATCAAATTCAGGAATGGCTTCAGACTTCAGACAATCCCATCGTGTTGTGGTTTACGGTGGTTCCGTTGGCACTTGGGTTTTTAGTTCTGTTGCTTTATATTGTTTTCAAACCGCTTTTTACTACTACAAAACAAACGATAGAAAATCATTCGCCTCATAATGTGATTGTGAAATTGAATACTCAGAAAAGTTATGCTAAAAAAAGTATTGCGGTTTCGGTAGATTTTTCTGCTGCGGATGAAAAAGCCTTAAATCATGCGTTTGACATTGGTGAGAAAGATTCGAAATATACTTTAATTCACGTGGTGGAAACCGTAGGAGCATTATTTTATGGCAATACCATCAGTGACCACGAAACGACAATGGATGAAAAATTATTATTGGATTATAAAAGACTTTTAGAAGAAAAAGGATTTCATATCGAGGTCAAATTAGGTTTTGGAAAACCCGGTAAAGTGATTCCGGCAATCATTAATGAAGGCGATTATGATTTGTTGATCATGGGAACTCACGGTCACACCGCTTTCAAGGATTTGGTTTTTGGAACAACGGTAGATAATGTCCGTCATAAAATAAATATACCTTTGTTTATCGTAAAAAATTAGCTTATGACGCTTTCAGAAGAAAATTATTTAAAGACCATTTATCATCTTACTTCGCTATCAGAGGTTGAGGTTAGCACAAATGCTATTGCGGAAAAAATGGAAACTAAAGCGTCTTCGGTGACCGATATGCTGAAGAAACTCGCTGAAAAGGAACTAATCGTTTACAAAAAATATCAAGGTGTTTTATTGACAGATAAAGGAAGTCATTTGGCCAAAATGATAGTAAGAAAGCATCGTTTATGGGAAGTTTTTTTAGTCGATACTTTACAGTTTCCTTGGGATGAGGTTCATGATATCGCCGAACAGTTGGAACATATAAAGTCTGAAAAACTAATCAATAAATTGGATGATTTTTTAGGAAATCCAACCGAAGATCCTCATGGAGACCCTATTCCGGATGCCACAGGAAAAATCGTCAAAATAGACAAATTGCTGCTGTCTGAATTAAAGGAAAATCAAACCGGAATTTGTGTCGGAGTAAAAGATTCTTCTGCGGAATTTTTAAAATATCTGGATAAAAACAGCATTGCTTTGGGTGTTAGTATCAAAGTGAATTCGATTGAGGATTTTGACTTGTCGCTAAACGTCAGGGTAAATGGTAGCGATTTGCTAATTTCAAATAAGATAGCGGGAAATATTTTTATGAAAATGGTTTAGTGACAACCGCAATCGTCATCGCCACAGTTTTTCTTTGACTTCTTTTTCCAAAAAAACTTTCGGATTAAAAAACCCAAAGCGATGGCAACAGCCAAATAAACCAATAGTTCCTGAATAGCCATTTATTTTAAAAATTGATACGCAATCAGCGCGGTTAGATAGGCAAAGCCACTCATGAAAACCAACTGAATCAAAGGCCATTTCCATGAATTGGTTTCCTTTTTGGTGATGGCAACAGTACTAGCGCACTGCATTGCAAAAGCATAAAAAAGCAACAGCGAAACACCGGTTGCGAAGTTGAAAATTTTACTTCCGTCCGGGCGCACATCGGCACGCATTTTATTTTTTATAGTACTGTCGTCGTCATTATCTCCCACACTATAAATAGTTGCCAGAGTTCCAACAAAAACTTCTCTTGCGGCAAACGAAGTCACCACAGCAATCCCAATTTTCCAGTCGTAACCCAAGGGCGTAATAACAGGTTCAATCGATTTTCCGAGGATTCCGATATAAGAGTTTTCTAATTTGTACGTATCGAGATGATTCTGAAGGGTTGTTTTATCCGAAGTGTTTTTATACTGCTCGTTAATAATTTTATCGGCATTACCAAAAGTCGATTCCGGACCGTGAGACCCTAAAAACCAAAGGATAATCGAGATGGCTAAAATGATTTTTCCGGCACCAAAAACGAAAGATTTTGTTTTTTCAATAACATTAATAGCTACATTTTTGAATAAAGGTAACTTGTAATTAGGCATTTCTACTACGAAATACGATTTGGTTTTAAGCTTTAGAATAGTATTCAACAGAGAAGCCGAAAAGATAGCCATTCCAAATCCTAAAAGATATAATAGCATCAGCGTTGCGCCTTGTAGACTAAAAATGCCTAAAATTCTTTTTTCTGGAATTATCAAGGAAATTAAGATGGCGTAAACCGGTAAGCGCGCTGAGCACGTAATAAAAGGAGTTACTAGAATGGTAATGAGTCGTTCTTTCCAGTTTTCGATATTTCGGGCACTCATGATGGCAGGAATAGCACAGGCAGTACCCGAAATTAAAGGCACCACGCTTTTTCCGGAAAGTCCGTAACGACGCATGATTTTATCCATTAAGAATACTACACGGCTCATATAACCACTTTCTTCGAGCACCGAAATGAAGAGGAACAGAAATACAATTTGGGGAATGAAAATGACAATACCGCCAATTCCGGGTATGATGCCGTCACTAATCAAATTGGTAAATTCTCCTGCCGGAAGTTGGTTTTTAGTATAAGCCGCCAAATCGGCAAAAGTGGCGTCAATAAAATCCATAGGAACGCTCGACCAATCAAAAATAGACTGAAAAATCAGAAGCAAAATTCCAAAGAAAATTAAATAACCAAATATTTTATGGGTTAGGATTTTATCCAATTTCGAACGCAAATCAGTGGCTTTTTCTTTATCTATGGTTTGCCCAATTTTTAAGGTATCGTTGATGAACTGATAGCGTTTGATCGTCTCTTTTTGCTGTAAGCGTTTTAGCTCTGAATGGGATTTGGTAAATTCATTTTGAATTTCAACGCGCTCTAAATTCAGGAAATTCACATCCTGAGTAATCACCAACCACAATTTATAAAGCAACTGATCCGGAAAAGTTTGGCGAAGTTTTTCAAAATAATCAACATCAATACTCGAAGCATTCAAACAGGGTTCCGTTGACAACGATTTATAATCAGCAATCTGGATTTTTAAATCCTCAATCCCAATTCCTTTTCGTGTGCTGACCAAAACGACTTTGGTTTTTAGCTTTTCCTCAAGATGTGTAATATTGAGCGAAATTCCTTTGGCCTTCATTCGGTCGGTCATGTTGATGACCAAAAGGGTTGGAATTTCTAAATCCTTTATTTGGGTAAAAAGCAACAGGTTTCGTTTCAGATTTTCTACATCGGTCACTACAACAGCAACATCAGGATAGAGTTTGTCGTTTTTATTGAGCAGTAATTCGATGACCACATTTTCATCAATAGAACTGGCATTCAAACTGTACGTTCCGGGTAAATCCAGAATATTGGCCTTGATATTATTGGTCAATTTACAGAAGCCTATTTTCTTTTCAACTGTAATTCCAGGATAATTCCCAACCTGCTGGTTCAAACCGGTCAACTGATTGAATACCGAAGTTTTCCCGGTATTGGGGTTTCCTATAAGCGCTACAGTAATATTTTGAATGCTCATTTTTGACTATTTCACGTGGAGTTCAACTTCAATTTCCCGAGCAGTTTCTTTTCGGATGGCTAAATGAGAACCATTATTTACGTTGAGATAAATGGGGTCGCCAAATGGTGCAATCTGTATCACTTCTAAATCGTTATCGGGCAAACACCCCATTTCTAAAAGCTTTAGCGGGATTTTGTCCAAATCAACATAGGTTATAGTTGCCTTGTCTCCAATTCGTAATAAATCAACGGTGGTTTTCAATTCTTATTTAGATTGAATTTAGATTACAAAAGTAGCTATAAAAATAGAAAATTGAATGATAAATATCAGTTTACTACTTTTTATCGTTATCCGATAGCCATTGAATGTCTTCAATCAGACGTTGGACCTCTTCTTTTTTGGTGCCGTCATAAAAACCACGAACTCTTTTTTCAGCATCAACCAGAACAAAATTTTCAGTGTGAACCATATCATATAATTCACTTGGCTTACCAAGTTTAACGGCTAAGTACGATTTTCGTGCCATGCTGTAAATGTCTTTTTTATCACCGGTAACCAAATTCCATTTGGAGTCAACCACACCTTTTTCTAGGGCATATTTTTTTAAAACTGGAACACTGTCAATTTCCGGAGTAACCGTATGGGATAAAATCATGACTTTAGGGTTGTTGATAAAGGCTTTTTGAACATCAACCATATTTGTTGTCATAATGGGACAAATGGAACCACAGGTTGTAAAGAAAAAATCGGCTACATAAATTTTACCTTCATATTCTTTCTGGGTAATTGTTTTTCCGTTTTGATTGACAAAAGAGAAGTCGCCAATTGTGTGCTCTCGGGCAATATATTGAACGGTAGAATCGACTAATTCAGGGTTAACATCAGCAGGATTATAAATTGGTAATTTCTTGGCTGGCTTCAAAACATTGTAAAACAATGATATGGTTATAATCGAAAAAACTAGAAAAGTGCCAATGAAAATTCGGTATTTTTTGATCAGATGTAGCATTTTAATTTTGTTACAATTTGTTTTAAACAAGTGATGCAAAAATACAAAAGGAAGTTATTGTTTGTAACATTAGCCATGCAATAAAGACATATATTTTTGTTAAAAAAGAGTTTCTTTCATCAGAAACAATAAATTTGTATCAACTAACAAAAAAGTAACAAATTATGAAGGTTATTACGTTCTCAAAAACATTGTTGACAGCATTTGTGCTCATAAACGCTTTTCAAATCAATGCACAGGAAAAAAGTCCAGGTATTAAAGTTTGGCTAATGGACAAATCGGTTAGTCCAAAAGATAATTTTTTTCAGTTTGTTAATGGTACATGGTTAAAAAACACCGAAATTCCTGCAGACAAAACCCGTTGGGGAAGCTTTGACGAATTACGTCAAAACACAGATAAAGACGCTTTGAAAATTTTAAATGAAGCGACCAAAAATCCTAAATATGCTCCAAATACGGACCAAGGAAAAGCCATCAGTATGTACAAATCAGTTATGGATACTGTTGCCAGAAACAAGCAGGGAATAACTCCAATTAAACCTTATTTAGCCAAAATTGATGCCGTAAAAACGATTAAAGATTTGCAAAAACTAATGATGGAGGAGGAAGCCAAAGGCGGTGGCGTTGGTTTCTTTGGATTCGGAATTGGTGCCGATGATAAAAATAGTAATCGAAATGCCGTGACGCTTGGAGTTGGAGGTTTAGGATTACCAGACAAAGATTATTACATCTCCGAAGACAAAGACTCTAAAGAGAAAAGACAAAAATATCAAGAACACGTTGAACGTATGCTTGGCTTTTTAGGAATGAGTGCAAATCAGTCAAAAAGTGATGCTGAAAAAGTGTTAGCCCTTGAAACCGCTATGTCACGTCCTAGATTAGACAGAGTAGAAAGAAGGGATCCCAAAAAGCAATACAATCCAATTGCTATTAAAGATTTGCAAAAAACGGCCCCAATTATTGATTGGAACAATTACATAAAAGGTATCGGAATCACAAAAATTGACACCGTGATTGTTTCTCAACCAAGATATCTTGCTGCTTTACAAACTATTTTTTCTGAAAACAAAGTAGACGAATGGAAAGCCTACATGCGTTGGAATTTACTAAGAGGCGCAGCCGGACAATTATCAACTGATATTGAAACAGCGAACTGGGAGTTTTATGGAAAGACTTTAACAGGTGCTTTAAAACAAAGACCACGTCACGAAAAAGCACTTCAGGTGGTTAACGGAACGGTTGGAGAAGCTTTAGGAAAATTGTATGTTGAAAAAATGTTCCCGGCGGAAGCAAAAGACAAAGCCTTTCGTATGATTAGAAACGTGATGCGTGCTTATGAAATGAGAATTACCAAATTAGAATGGATGTCCGAGGAAACAAAACAAAAAGCTATTGAAAAATTAAACAGCCTAACGATCAAAATTGGATATCCTGATAAATGGAAAGACTATTCGGCATTGGACGTTAAGAGTCCGGAGTCCGGAGGAAGTTATTTTGATAACATCAAAAATGTAGGGAAATGGGATTGGAAAAAAGATTTAGACAAACTTGGAAAACCGGTTGATAAAACCGAATGGGGAATGTCACCACAAACGGTAAATGCTTACTACAATCCGTCTTATAACGAAATTGTTTTCCCAGCAGCTATTTTACAACCGCCGTTCTACAATTACCAAGCTGACGAAGCGGTAAACTATGGCGGCATCGGAGCAGTTATCGGTCACGAAATCTCTCACGGATTTGATGATCAGGGAGCTACATTTGATGCTCAAGGAAATTTAAAAGATTGGTGGACTGCGGATGATTTGAAAAAATTCACCGACTTAGGAAATGCATTAGCCGATCAATATTCTGCTTTAGAGCCTTTGCCCGGGATTCATGTAGATGGTAAATTTACCTTAGGTGAAAACATAGGAGATTTAGGCGGAATCAACGCTGCATATGACGGTTTGCAATTGTATTTGAGAGAAAATAAAAACCCAGGACTAATTGACGGATACACTCCGGAACAACGCTTGTTCATCTCATGGGCAACTATCTGGAGAAGTAAAATGCGTGATGAAGCATTGAAAAATCAGGTAAAAACCGACCCGCATTCACCCGGAATGTACAGAGCTTATGTGCCATTGTTAAATTTAGACACATTCTATAGCGCTTTTGATATTAAACCGGGAGACGGAATGTATGTTGCACCGGACAAGAGAGTTAGAATCTGGTAATCGAATTCATGCCAATAAAAAACCTCAAGTTATTCTTGAGGTTTTTTTATGCTCTTTACTAAAGCAATGACACTAATTAATGCCCAAGTTCCCTCAAGTACGACAAAGGGCCAGAACCGAATCAGATAAGAGGAATAGCAAGCAATTGCTCCACCAACAATATTTAGGCTATAAAAAAAGAGACCGTCTTTTGGAATCAGAGAAAAGATATTCAAAAAGTAGGCTAGCAGAATTAAACCAACACCAATGGTTCCGATGATATCTGTCGTATTCATAAGTTCGTGTTTAGGAAAGTATACTTTAAAACGGTTTGGACTTTATCACTTACAATGGTTTTTCCAATGGATGGTTTTTCTTCAGTAAATTGAGGTAATGCTAGTTGTAATTCGATGGCTTTTTGGGTATAATACGCTTTTCGGGTTGGGTGAAATGGCGCAACACCATGGAATGTTTCTCCAAAACAATTGGCATCAATAATTTTTTCGATGATACCAATACAATCTAACAGATGAATTAAATTGATAGGTGCTTCCGGATTTTCGATGGATGATCTTCCGGCTAAAAAGTGAATCGGATGCCGATTTTCTCCAATCAATCCACCAAAGCGAACAACAGTAGTTCTGAAATGGGAATGCTTTTGCAAAAGATACTCCGTTTCCAACAATTGCCGACCACTTTCCGAATCAGGCTGTGGTTTTGTCGATTCGGAAACAACCGCATTATCATCAGCATACACTGAAGTCGAACTAATAAAAATGACCTTTTGAACCGAAGATGCTTCTATAAACGGAATTAGATTTTGAATTTTCTGAACAAAGTTTTCTTTTGAATTGCCACGCAGTTTTGGGGGAATATCAATAATTAAAATTTCAGAATGTTTCAGAAAAGAATCCATATCGCCAAAGATTTCTTCTTCAGATAACGCAATTTGAAAAGCCTGAATTCCGGCATCTTTCAAAATCGAAATTTTCTCTTGTGTGGTTGTTGAGCCTTTAATCGAAAAGCCTTTTTTCAATAAGGACTTTGCCAATGGCAGACCAAGCCAACCACAGCCTAAAATGCTTATTTGTATTGTTTTATTAGCCACGAATTCATGATTATTTTTAGGGTTTAGTATTTAATGAATTCTTATCGTAAACTATCTACAGCGACATTGGTGCTGTCTCTTGGTATTGAATAGCGTCTCCATGTTGGTGCAACTTCTGTTACTTTTGGCGTTGGCTTTATTTTCTGCCTGATAATCACCGCATCCGTTAAAACAAAAGGCATCGGCATCATTCCTGATTTTCGTGGGATTACTTTCACCAATGGATTGGAAAATAAGTCAAACGAACTCTCCAACAATTCCAAATCTAGTTTTTTATTTTTACTGATTGAGAATTCCATTTCTAAAGGAAGATTATCAACGATATAATACGTCACTAATTTACCCGTGGTTTTGGAAGAAATATTGCTTTCGAAATCTACGGATTCCACTCCGTTTGCCCTGAAATTATTGATTTGGACAGCATTGGTTACAAAAATATCATAGCGATTCACAGGTCGGTTTGAAGTGATTCGGATTTTGTATACATGTTGATTGCCTTTGATGGTGTCGCGTAAAAATTCAATAGTTGGTTTTGGAATATTTTTTAGCGGTGCATCGGCCATAAAAGCATACTGAGAACCATATTTGCTATATAATTTAACCGAATTTAAAGCCGAGCCTTCTTTAGGTTTTTCACCTAAATAGGTCTTGGTCCATTCGTCAAGATTCGTGTCGTAGGTTGCCCAATGGGCTTTTTTAGTGTCGGAATTTAAGAGGTAAACCAAACTGTTGGGTTTTGCTTTTGTAGTTGTATAACCCGAAGCCTGATGCGCTTTGACAAAGAATCCGATTCCGATGAGAAGGAATACCATTGCCCAGATTCCTTTTTTTGCAAAGGAGCCAAAAAGAGGTAGTAATAAGGTAAAGCTTACTACCGTAAGGATAGCACTTCCTATCAAAATATTGAGCCCTAAACCCACAGGAAACATCTGAATAAACGGCACCAAAATAATCAAAGTCGGAAGCGCTAAAAGACAATTTAAGATCCAACCCGACTTTTGCGTCAGTACATAAAAACCAAGCATCAAAGTACTTGCTATGACCGGAAGCATTAAAAATCCGGCACCTTGGAGTTTTATGGCAATCCCAACATTGATAAGCAACCAAATGAATAGCGGCGCGGTCATCTGGCTCATTTCGGGATTTCGTTTGCCGTTGTTTTGATAGAATAAAAAACAAATCGCCAATGTAAAACTTACAAAAGCATAAATGTAATCATGGCCGTTATAGGTGAATCCTTGAAGAATATCATTGTACTGCGGATAAAAACTCTTCAACATTTTCCAGCCAACATAAGTTACCAAACCCGCTGTTAGCAATGCTCCAAAAAGCGGAATAAATCCTTTTATCATCTCATCCAAACGCAGTGCCCGTTTGCCTAAACCTACAAACACAAAAATGAAAAACAAGCCAAAGCCAATAATCAGCATCGGAAGAATCCAAGCAAATGGATAACTTACAAAACCAAAAGGCACATTGAAATAGACATCATCGTTCGTCGAATTTAAATCGGTCAAATCGGCGTTAGCAAAATAACTTAGCAACGGATACAGATAGCTTCCCTGATGCGCTAACGTTTTTGGGTCTAAATTTTCATAAGAATCCTGAGCCGTATGATAATTATAATGACTGTCGATAAAAGCAAAATTAAATCCCTGAATTTTTCCTTGTTCTCTAAAAACGGTTAAATCGGTGTCATTCGGAAGCATTTTATAAATACTGTACATCAACGAATTCGACACAGGATATGTTGCATTTCCAGCTTTGAAGGCATCCACCATTTTCGAGTTTCCGTCATTGGTTTCCATCAACATATAACTTGGTCCAGAACTTCCTCGCGCTTCGAAATTCAGTGCCAAGCCTACTTCTTTAGCCCATTGATGTTTTGTTACAAAAAGAGCTGCACCATTCAATCCCAATTCTTCCGCATCGGTAAAAAGGATAATGATGTCATTTTTAGGAATCGTTTTATTGTGTAAAAACGCCCTTATACTCTCCATTATAGTTGCTACACCAGAGGCGTCATCGCTCGCGCCTTTGGAGTAGGAATGTGGTGCCGAATCATAGTGGGAAAGCAGCAATAAAGCTTTAGAATTTTTTGCACCTTTTATTTTGGCTAAAATGTTTTTTGATTTGACCAAGGTTCCTTTCTCAGTCATGGTAAAACCTTCTTGAATTGAGGTTTCCAAACCTAAGTTTTGTAGTTCTTTCTGAATATAAGTCGCAACAACTTCGTGATTTTTTGAGCCTACAAAGTGCGGTTGCTTTGCAATTTCTTTTATGGTTTCTAAGGCTCTTTTGGTTGAAAATTCTGAAAGCGGCGCTTCGGTTTCGTCATAGTGTTGAGGCATCATAAAATAGAAAACGCCAAAAATCAACAACACGAGCACTAGTAGGGAATAAATGGGAGTGTAGTTTTTTTTCATTGGAGTAGGGCTTAAATGTCTTTTTTAACTAACATATAAAAATCATTATCCAAGAGCATATAGCCTTGATCATAAATAAAATAATAGGTATTTCCGGTTTTGGTATGCAATACATTGGTCATAAAATCAAAGTCGAAACCTTTACTGAGCATTTTAGATTTCGTGGTTTTGGATTTTCCATCTACATTCAACTCCGACAAAATACGGTAATTTTTGCGTAACTTGTTGTTGATGTTACGCATATAATTAGTGCTGTCTTTGTTGATTTTATTATTGTAGGCATTGCGGCAGCCATCGCTACAGAACTTTTTATCTTCACGACCCACAATTTTTTCACCACATTCTAAACAGGTTTTATCCATGGCCATATATTTTTTAGGAGCGAATGGTTCGGGTATTTTAGGATTCCGTGTTCCCGCTGTCCGCTTTACTCCGCCTGCTTGCAGGCAGGTACCACTCCCATCGGGGCTAAATAGGATTGGTCAGGTTTGTTTTTATAATAATTGATTTACTTCATAAACCATCAACTCCACTTTTTTTAAAATAATACTTAAATCGTTAGAGGTAGCTTGTTCTTTAAACCAAATGTAAGAATAAATTTCCGTTTACAAACGTTTACAAGCAATTACAACCGAAAGTAAACGTATAACTACCGACTACTTTTTGCTGACTGCCGCAACTTTGCACTGTTGATTTGACACAAGTATCTCAAACAACAAAACTATTTTTAACAATAACATTTTAATTTTAAACGCCATGAATGCAATGAGAAACAAAGTACAATTAATCGGACACGTAGGACAAGAACCAGAAATCAAAACCTTTGACGGAGGCAAAAAAGTAGCCAACATTACTATCGCTACTAATGACAGTTACACCAACGACAAGGGTGAAAAAGTTGAACAAACCGAATGGCATCGTGTCACAGCTTGGGGGAAATTAGCCGACATCATCGAAAAGTATGTTGAAAAAGGCAAGGAAATAGCTATCGAAGGAAAATTAACGCACAGAAGTTATGACGACAAAGACGGAAATAAAAGATATATCACTGAAGTGGTTGCCAATGATGTGCTGCTGATTGGAAAATAATTTCTATTCCTAAAGCAATGAATATCAAAGTCTTTAATATCCGTTTGGCAAAAGAATTTTGTCAGTATGATCAGGATAGAATGAATGAATTCTTAGATTCGGTAGAAGTCAAATTAACGTCTACTAATTTTGTCACAAGTGGCACGACTGATTATTGGTCTGCAGCAATTTTCTATATTGCGAAATCCGACAAGAAGCATAAAGAGGGAACTAAATTTCCAGAAGAAGATTTGCTACCTTTCGAGCAAAATGTTTTCAATGCTTTGCGTGATTGGAGAAAGGGTTTGGCTCAAAAAGTAAATAAACCGTTGTATAGTATTTGTCATAATTCACATTTAATTCAGATTGCCAAAACGAATCCTCAAACACTGGAAGAATTAGAGGAGGCATCAGGTTTTGGAAAATCCAGAACTGAAAAATATGGTGATGCTATTTTAACAATCTTGAATGCGCTTTGATAATCAATTTCTGAAATCTTAAAAGCGGTGAAGTTTAAGCTTTGCCGCTTTTTTATTTATATTGTAAAAATTTAACGTAAAAACAACAAAGTTGTCAACACGAAAACGTTTTCGATGATGATCTTAAAATAACTGATTAACATTTGTTCAACAATTTGGTTACTTTTAAAAGGTCAATAAAAACGAAACCATGAACAAATTAAAATTAAAGATGATTTTAATTACAGCTATATGTGCTGTTACTACTGGTTTTGCTCAAGTGGGCATTAATACTACAAATCCTTTGAGCACCTTGGACATCAACGGAAATCTTTCTGTAAAAGCAATTACGTTAAACGGAAGTGCGGCAATAACACCAATTGCGGATGGTGTTTATATTTCCTTAAACCCATTAGATACAGATCAGGAGTTTCAATTACCGAGTCCGGTAACGTATCCAGGGAGGATTTATTATTTGAGAAACATAAATGATACCTATACGGCTAAATTGACTACAAGTGCCGGTAATTTTTTCTTCCGACCTTTAACAAGTGGTGGAGTACCCACTATTTTTATGTATAACAACCATTACAGAACCTTTATGGTAATCAGTGATGGTTCTAACTGGACGGTTTTTGATTAGGCGTTCATCAATTCTTCAAAAGCGCTTATAAATAAACCAACATCGAATCCGTCAACTAACCCGTGGTGCACGTGAACGGACATTTGCATAGTTTTTTTACCATTTTCCTCCATCATTTTGCCAAACGATATTTTGGGACAACTATCAGGGAAAGTGAAACTTCGTGCGTGAGAATAGGAAGTAAAGTTTACCCATGGTACTGCTGAAAAATGAATTAGATTTTCAGAAAAATCTCGTGTTATGAGTCCAGTTGTGTTTTGAATTCGAGCGATTTCTTTTTGAGTAATTTTAGCAAATTTATCTATATCTTCAGAATATTCCATCAATGAAAAGCCAAACGTTTTATCCTCGCGAAGGATGGTAGCCGAGGCATCAATTTGGTCAAAAATAAAAACGTCATCATCAATAATTCGGTAACGAAAAGCCTTTGTATTATTTACAGCGACCAAAGTTTTGTGTAGATAGTAGGCAAAAAAAGACATTCCCATTTCCTTAGCTTTGGAATATGCTATGGTGCAGTCTATTGGAACCGTAACACCGAAAAAGGGTTCCTCCATTTGCTTAAAAAACAAAAAGTGTTCCTTGCGGTTCCATGTGTTGAGGTCTAACAACTGCTTCATTTTAGTGCAATAAAATATCCAAAACTTCTGAAATATTTTCCAAAGTTCTAAAGTTAGGATGCTCTACAGTATGGTTTATTTTTTCATGTTCCCAAGTAGTGTGAAACGGAATATGAACCGCATAACCGCCAACTCCCAAAACAGGTAAGACATCAGATTTTAAAGAATTTCCGATCATGAAAAACTCATTAGGTTCTATCTCTAATCGGTTTAACAGTTTCTGATAATTAAGTTCTTGTTTGTCAGCCATGACTTCAATGTGGTGAAAATAATGTCCCAAACCAGAGCGATGCAATTTGCTTTGTTGGTCTTTCAAATCACCTTTGGTCGCTACGATGAGTTTGTATTTTCCTTTTAGGGCTTGTAAAGTTTCTTCAACACCGTCGAGAATTTCAATCGGTTTATCCAGCAATTCTTTTCCATATTCAATTATTTTCTCAACAATTTCTATAGAAATGGTGTTGTTTGAAATTTTCATTGCGGCTTCTATCATGGATAGAATATAGCCTTTGATGCCGTAGCCATACAAATTCAAATTGGCAATTTCAGTTTTAAATAATTCTTGAGACAGACTGTGATGCGACAGGTAATTACTCATCAAGGCACAAAATTTCTGTTCCGTTTCCTGAAAATAGGGTTCGTTTACAAATAAGGTATCATCAGCATCAAAAGCGATTACTTTTAGATTCATAGTAGTGGTTTTAGTAAAAAAAACTCCATCACTAAGAAGGAGTTTTATATTTTTTAAGCAAGTCAAACATAGGGCAGCGTTTGCATCGTTTGCTTTCCTTTTTCTTATATTTTTCACAGCAGTCCGACTTACAGTTTTCGGCCATTTTGTGAAGTTTAAGAAGTACTTTTTCTTGCTTCTTTTTGGATTTATGTTTTTCTTTATTACTCAAAGCGAGTGCATTCGGATTAATTAGTACTTATGCCAACAGAGCTTGTCACGGCAATTTGTTGGATGTCTCTGTCAAATAAATACAATCCGCCTTTATCATCTCCAATCAGGTTGATTTTATCTAAAATGGTTTTTGCCTGAGCTTCTTCTTCAATCTGTTCGGCAACATACCATTGTAAAAAGTTATGTGTCGCATAATCTTTTTCGTCAAAAGTCACGTGAACCAGTTCGTTGATTGAATTCGAAACAAACAATTCGTGGTTGTATAATTCCACAAACATTTCTTTCATGGTTCCAAAAGTAGTTTTGGGAGCTTTTAAATCGGTTACAACGGCATGACCACCACGTTCGTTGACATACTTAACCAGTTTCAGCATGTGCATGCGTTCTTCATCCGATTGTTTGTACATAAATTGCGCAACACCTTCCAAACCTTGGATTTCTGCCCAACAAGCCATGGATAAATATACTTGTGAAGATTCGGCTTCAATGCGGATTTGCTTATTCAAAGCAGTTTCAATATTTTTTGATAACATAATTTTCTAATTTTTCATAAAGTTAAAAAATAAACCGTTTATTTTTAAAACTCTTTTCGGTTTTAATCCTTAAACTTAAAAAATAAATAGTTCCCCACTTCTTTGTCAAAGCCACCATAATATAAATTCGAGTTTAATTTGAAAAGAACAGGAGCCGTAAGATTTTCTTTTGTTTCCGAAAATGCCCTTACTTTATCAAAAGCAGTTTTCTGGACCTCACCATTAACGTGGTTAAAATCTTTGTCAAAAAGACAGTTAATGTATACTACTTTTCTTTGTTTGTATGAATTTAGATTGTTTAAGGAGTAGTTTGAAGTTAAGGCAACACCGATTATTACGCCTGAAAATCCTCCAATCATTCCTCCTCCAAACATCATCCCGTTGTTTTGCTGTATATTCGAAACACCGCCTATAATCATATAAATTTTCCCGTCGTTTTCATACAGTGAGATAGCAGGGTTGTTACCGTTTATTTTCCTAAGCAATTGGCTCGATTTGTCTAATATACGGAGGCTTTTTGCGCTTCCGTTTTCTTGGTGTATGTCAGAGTTTTTAAAACTGATTTCCTGATCATTGACAAGAAATTCTTTGATTTGCTTATCTTCCCTATCTTTTATTGTAATCTTCATAAAATCATAATTGTTTTTCATCAAGATTATTTTATCATCTAATAAGAATGAATTGGAGTCATAAGAAAAAACATCACCTCCTTGAAAAGTGGGTTGTGCAAACATTTTGATGTTAAGCGAAAAATCGGTTAAATTAACAGTAAAAGTTTGCGTGAACCGACAGTTGTCATCTAGTGTAAAGATCAGCGAATTGCCTTTAACATATACTTTATGTTTGTTTGCGCTTAGGGCTAATGATGGCGGAGTTTCATTAGCAATTGTTTGGAAAGAATACGGCTTCTCAAAATTTGTTGAACTTGAAACCAAATCCCAAAGTGTGGTAGTTTTATCATCTCTTCCAAGGAAACTTTGTGAAGTCAGGTCGATGCTTTTCTTTTCTATAAGACCATCTTTCAAAACGTAAAAGTTTAGAATATCGGTATTTTTTATAATACTGACTATGTAAAAAACATTGTTAACTGTAATCTTTTTAATGATTTTTTCTTTTTCAAGAATTATGGGTATTGAGGTTTCGGTTACTTGATTAGCATCAAAATCATAACATTGGGCCAAAACATTCCCCGATCCCGACCAATAAGCATAGTACTTATTACCCGTTAGACTGTAGCCAACAATATCGTCATATTCTTTGGATGAAGGCTTCTTGGTTTTAAGAGAATCAATCACATTGAAGTTTTCATCAAAACGGACAGAAAGTGCATTTATCTTAGCACTAAAAAAGAGAGCAACTTGTTTTTTATCTTCTTGTACAACCTGAAATACTTGAGCATTTTTGCTAATTCCCAGATTGACACTTTTGACCATTTCCTGAGAAAAGGAGCTAAAGCAAATTAAACAGATGAGTAAGTAAATTGGATTTTTCATATATAAATTAACTAATCAATGCCCCATTATCCACACCATCGGCATCCGGATTTACAAAAACCAATTTCCCTTCAGCGTTGTTGGTCATCAAAATCATCCCTTCACTTTCCACGCCACGTAAAGCTCTTGGAGCCAAATTAATCAAAACCGTAACGCGTTTACCGATTACTTCCTCGGGCGAAAAATGTTCCGCAATTCCAGAAACAATAGTTCTAATATCCAAACCAGTATCGACTTTCAAGACTAAAAGCTTGTTGGCTTTGGGCATTTTTTCGGCCTCAACAATAGTGCCGACACGCAAGTCTAGTTTGGCAAAATCTTCAAAAGTTGCTGTTGCTTTTTGAGGTTCGGTAACTTTGTTTTCCATAGCGTTGGCCGTTTTGGTAGCTTCTAATTTATTTATTTGTTTTTCGATTTCAGCATCTTCAATTTGGGCAAATAATATTTCTCCAGCGCCAATTTGGTGACCAGCTTTGGTCAAATTCCATTGCTCAAAGTCCAGATTCCAATTATTAACTTCAATATTGAGCATTTTCGTTAATTTTTTTGAAGTGAAAGGCAAGAATGGTTCCGATAGTATGGCTAAGGCTGATGCTATCTGAAGTGCCACATACATTTGAGTTTGCACTCTTTCCGGATCAGTTTTTACCATTTTCCAGGGTTCTTCGTCGGCTAAATATTTATTTCCCAAACGGGCTACATTCATTAATTCTCCTTGTGCCTCACGGAATCGGTAACGTTCTATTGAACTCGAAATTACCGATGGATACGCTTTTAATTCAACCAAAGTTTGCTCGTCAATTTCGGTTAATTCGTTTGGAGCAGGAACAATTCCGTTATAATATTTGTTGGTTAAAACAACCACACGATTAATAAAATTTCCGAAAACAGCTGCTAATTCGTTATTATTTCTAGCCTGAAAATCTTTCCAGGTAAAATCATTATCCTTAGTTTCCGGAGCATTCGCTGTCAAAGCATAACGCAGTGCATCTTGCTTATCCGGAAAATCCAATAAATATTCATGCAACCAAACGGCCCAATTTTTTGAAGTAGAGAGTTTGTTTCCTTCCAGATTCAGGAATTCATTGGCCGGAACATTATCAGGCAAAATAAAAGAACCTTCGGCTTTTAACATGGCTGGAAAAATAATGCAATGGAAGACGATATTGTCTTTTCCTATGAAGTGTACTAGTTTGGTGTCGTCTTTTTTCCAATAATCTTCCCAATTTTTGCCCTCTCTTGCTGCCCATTCTTTGGTAGCGGAGATGTAACCAATTGGCGCATCGAACCACACGTATAATTTTTTCCCTTCAGCGCCCTCAACGGGAACGTCAATTCCCCAATCTAAATCACGGGTTACGGCTCTCGGTTTTAAACCGTCATCCAACCATGATTTAACTTGTCCTAAAACATTCACTTTCCAGTCTTTTGCATGATCCACTAAAATCCATTTCGTTAAAAAATCCTGATAACGGTCCAAAGGCAAAAACCAGTGTTTTGTTGATTTCAGAATCGGTGTTTCACCGGTAATGGTGGATTTCGGATTGATTAAATCGGTAGCATTTAAAGTCGAGCCACAACGTTCACATTGGTCGCCATAAGCTTCCGGATTGTCGCATTTCGGACAGGTTCCAGTAACAAAACGGTCGGCCAAAAACTGATTGGCTTTGGCATCATACAATTGCTCGGTAACTTCTTCAATGAAGTCGTTATTGTCGTATAATTTTCTGAAAAATTCCTGAGCCGTGTCGTGGTGGATTTTGGATGAAGTTCTCGAATAATTATCAAAAGAAATTCCGAAATCAAGAAACGATTGCCGAATAATTCCGTCGTATTTATCAATAACCTGTTGTGGCGTGATGCCTTCTTTTTTGGCTTTCATCGAAATGGCTACGCCGTGTTCATCGCTTCCGCAAATGAAAGCAACATCTTTTCCCTGCAATCTTAAATATCGGGCATAAATATCGGACGGAACATAAACGCCTGCTAAATGACCAATGTGGATGGGTCCGTTGGTGTAAGGCAATGCGGCTGTGATAGTATATCTTTTCGGATTTTCTGACATGATAAATTCAGTGTATAATTTGCAAAAATAAGCAATCGCTTTTTTATTTGAAGCTATTTCCAGCTATCCGTTTCAATCTTTTTTGAAATGCAACACTTCAGCTCTTAAACTCCAACACTTGTAATGCATTTCAAAAAAGGATTTTCACTACTATCTGGGCTAGGGCATTGGTTTTCTTAAACAACAATTTGATTATATTTGTCGATATCATTTTCCAAAATGAACAAAAAGTCCATATTCTTTATTCTAGTATCTTTATTCTATTTAAATCTTTATTCCCAAAAGAAGATGATTACACCTCCCTATTTACAGAAAGGCGACACGATTGCCATCGTTTCCACAGCAAGAAAAAATATTGATGATAATTTAAAACCTACTATAGATTTGTTGGAAGGTTGGGGTTTGAAGGTTAAAATCGGATCAACTATTGGACTTGATTATTATCAATTGGCCGGAACCGACGACCAACGTGCTGCCGATTTTCAGGAGCAAATGGACAATCCCAACATCAAAGCCATTTGGTGTGTTCGCGGTGGTTACGGAACGGTAAAAATGATTGACAAACTCGATTTTACTAAATTTCAACAGCATCCAAAATGGATTATCGGCTTTAGCGATGTGACCGTTTTACACAGTCATTTAAACCGAATGGGTATCGAATCTATTCACGGGACAATGCCAGTAGCCATTCCAAGAGCAACAGATGATGCTAAAAATTCGCTTTGTGCAGCTTTGTTTGGAGATACGTTACAATATACTTTAGACTGTGATGCCTTGAATCATTTGGGTAAAGCCAAAGGCGAACTGGTTGGAGGCAATCTTTCCATTTTGTACAGTTTGTTAGGCTCAGCATCAGCGATTGATTGTAATGATAAAATCCTTTTTATAGAAGATTTAGACGAGTATTTGTACCATGTTGACCGCATGATGATGAATTTAAAACGCAACGGTTGTCTCCAAAGTTTAAAAGGAATTATCGTGGGAGCGATGACCGAAATGAAAGACAATGATATTCCATGGGGAAGAAATGCCCTAGAAATTATAGAAGATGCCGTCAAAGGATTAAACATTCCTATCATTTACAATTTTCCGGCTGGACACATCAGAGACAATCGCGCGCTGATTTTTGGAAGACAAGTTGCTATAGAAGTGAATGCAAAGGAAAGTAAAGTGACTTTTGATTAGACATCTTAGACTAATTAAAAAAATCTAAGAAGTCTAACTTTCTAAAAATCTAACAATCTAAAAATGGCTGAACACAATGAACTTGGTAAATTAGGAGAAGAAATGGCGGTGGAGTATCTGCAAAAAAACGGCTATGAAATTTTGGAAACTAATTGGACTTTTCAAAAGGCGGAAATTGACATTATTGCTCAAAAAGAAGCCGTTCTCGCCATTGTAGAAGTTAAAACCCGCTCTTCTATTGATTTTGGATTGCCTCAGGATTTTGTCAAACCTAAGAAAATCCAACTGCTGGTCAAAGCCGTAAATGAATATGTAATTTCTAATGACTTAGACGTTGAGGTTCGGTTTGATATCATTGCCATTGCTAAAGAAGATAAAGATTATAAAATAGAGCACATTGAGGATGCGTTCTATCATTTTTGAATAAACAACTCTTAAAAAATGTTATAAAAATTTGTTTTACGCTGAATTTCAATAACTTTATAAAGAAATTAATTGAAAACTATGAAAAAGAAACTACTCTTAATCCTATTGTTTTGTGTAACAACATTGTTTGCGCAGCATAAAGTGGGCGAAAAAGTCCAGGAATTGCAAAGAATGAATGCTGATTTTAAATCCATTTCAGTATTGCAACCAAAACAAAACAGCAATGATGCCGAAGTAAATAAAGTTGTTGATGGCGCTACCTTGGCTACTCTTGACTTCGGAAAAATAAATACTGTTGTTACAAATCAGTATGAAACTATCAAATTACAGATTCCTTATCAAAATCAAACGATTGCAGTGCTTTTGTATAAAGTGAATCCTTTTGCAGAAGGTTTTCACGTGGACACCAATAAAGAGAGCCATATCGGATATCAAAAAGGAGTCTATTACAGAGGAATTATTGAAGGACAAACACAATCCGTTTCGTCATTTAACTTTTTTAATGGAGAATTTAACGGAATCATTTCAAGTGCAGCGTTGGGAAATATTGTTGTAGGCAAATTGAATAAGCAAAATAACCAAACCGATTATATTGTCTATTCTGATGCCAAAATGAAAGTGTTAAACGATTTGGATTGCCATTTTAAAGATGATTCACTTCCGGTTAGCAGTAAGAATGACAACAGAAATGGCCTCAGTGATCGCTGTGTTTCCCTTTATTTTGAAGTAGATTATAATTTGTTTACCGAAAACAATAGTAATACCACCACAACTACTAATTGGATGACTTCGGTTTTTAATAACGTACAAACCATATATGCTAATGACAATATAACAGTAAGTTTAAAGTCAATATACATTTGGACAGATCAAGATCCGTACGAAGGTATCGGTGATAGTTCATTTGCTTATTTGAATGCTTTTTCACAAACCACTCCTGTTTTTGATGGAGATTTGGGACAATTGGTCGGAATTGATGAAGGAGGACTTGGAGGTGTCGCAGTTACAATAGACGGACTTTGTTCTCAAAATAATTATAGCTACTCTGATGTCAATTTTAATTTTAGTACAGTACCTGTCTATTCTTGGACAGTGCAAGTAATAACACATGAGTTCGGACATCTTTTAGGATCTAGACATACGCATGCCTGTGTGTGGAATGGTAATAATACCTCTATCGATGGTTGTGGAACACAAGCAGGATTCTCAGAAGGAAGTTGTAATGTTGGACCGATTCCATCAACAACAGAAAAAGGAACTATAATGAGTTACTGTCATTTAGTGAGTGGTGTAGGGATTAGCTTTAGTAATGGTTTTGGTCCCCAACCAGCTCAAGCCATATTAAATAATGTCAATTCCAGTCCATGTTTAAGTTCCGATTGCTTAACAAGCTGTCCTAATACGGTAACAGATATTACGACTACCAATGTTACTCCAACATCCGTAAGTTTCACTTGGACCGATATTGGCTCAGCAACGTCATGGCAAGTAGCAGTAACTCCATTTGCATCTTCTTCTATTAACTGGAATACAGTAACTTCTAACTCGTTTACAATAAGCGGATTAAATGCTAATGCCTATCATAAAATAAGAGTTAGACCTTTGTGTGCCGAATTAGAATCAGCTATCAGAGAAAAAGTAGTGGTTACAGCAGCAAATAATTTTTGCTCAAGTACTCCCTTTACTGATTCTGGGGGATTATCTGGTGAGTATACTAATATGGAATCTTGGACAAGAACGTTAACACCAAATAATCCGGGCTTAAAAATCAGAATTAGCTTCTCAAGTTTTGATTTAGAGGAAGATTATGATTATTTGTACATTTACGATGGACCTGATGAATTTTATCCTGAATTGACAGGTGGTTTAACCGGAAATTCAAATCCAGGAATGTTTAATTCTACCGCTACCGATGGTTCTTTAACGGTTAAGTTTTTCTCTGATCAAGGATTGGTTGCTTCAGGTTGGAACGGATTAATAATCTGTACAGGAACATTGGGAGTAGAAGAGGGCGATTTCTTAGATTACAGTTATTCGCCTAATCCAACTACCGGAACGGTAGCTATAAAATCTAAAGATGCTATAACAGAACTTGCCGTTTATAATGTTCAAGGACAATTATTATTCCTCCAAAAAATGAACGAGTTGACTACAAATGTAGACCTCTCACAATTTGCAAATGGAACTTATTTCTTTAAAATGAAGATAAACGATAGAGAAGCCAATTTCAAGATCCTAAAAATGTAGTTTTAAAAATAGATGAATAAAAAGTCTCTCGTTTTTTTGAATGAGAGACTTTTATTATTGTTTTAACAACGACATAAATTCTAAAGCTCTGTTAATCGACTTTACATTTTCAAAAGTGAGTAACAATCGGAGCCCGTTTTTAGTTTCTTTCTCTTTCATTTTACAAATGTTGCCGTGTTGTTGTACAAATTGCAACACCTTTCTAAATTGCTTCGAATTGTAATATTCCGATTGTTGATCGCCAACAAAATAACCAATCATCTTGCCTTGCTTCATAATGATTTTTTCAATTCCCATTTGGGTAGCAATCCATTTTATTCGGATACTGTTTAAGAGAGCCACAGCTTCTTTTGGTAATGGTCCAAAACGATCAATAAGTTTAATTTCATAGGCCAACAAAGCATTGTCATCTTTAATGTTGCTCAATTCGTTATACAAGTTCAACCGCTCTGTAATATTATTGATGTATTCATCAGGAAACAATAATTCGAAATCAGTATCAATCTGAAGCTCTTTTACATATTCTTTATTTTCATCTTCAGTATCGGTTTCATAAAGCTCTTTGAATTCGTTTTCTTTTAACTCTTCAATGGCTTCGTTCATGATTTTTTGATAGGTTTCAAAACCAATTTCGTTGATAAAACCACTTTGTTCACCACCTAATAAATCTCCAGCGCCACGAATCTCTAAATCTTTCATAGCGATGTTGAATCCGCTACCCAATTCACTGAATTGTTCCAAAGCCTGAATACGTTTTCGAGCATCTTCTGTCATCACCGAATAAGGCGGACAAATAAAATAACAGAACGCTTTTTTATTGCTTCGACCCACTCTTCCGCGCATTTGGTGCAAATCAGAAAGGCCGAAGTTATTCGCATTATTAATGAAAATCGTATTGGCATTAGGAACATCCAAACCACTTTCGATAATCGTTGTGGCAACTAAAACATCAAATTCACCATTCATAAAACCAAGCATCAGTTCTTCGAGTTTGTTGCCTTCCATTTGACCATGACCAATACCCACTCGAGCATCGGGAACCAAACGCTGAATCATTCCGGCAATTTCCTTGATGTTTTCAATTCGGTTATTGATAAAAAAGACTTGACCGTTACGCTGTATTTCATACGAAATGGCATCTCGAATTAATTCTTCGCTAAAACCAACCACTTGGGATTCGATGGGATATCGATTAGGCGGAGCCGTAGTAATTACAGATAAATCTCGTGCCGCCATCAAAGAGAATTGTAAGGTTCTCGGAATCGGTGTTGCAGTTAAAGTAAGCGTATCGACATTCGCAGCAATGGTTTTGAGTTTGTCCTTTACATTGACACCAAACTTTTGTTCTTCATCTACAATCAATAAACCAAGGTCTTTAAAAATAACATTTTTATTCACCAATTGATGAGTGCCAATGACAATATCGAGTTTCCCCGATTTTAAATCTTCGATAGTTTGCGCCTTTTGTTTTGCCGATCTGAAACGATTGAGATAACTAATGGTAACCGGCATATCTTTCAATCGTTCCGAAAAAGTCCGATAATGTTGGTAGGCCAAAATCGTAGTCGGAACCAAAATTGCTACCTGTTTACTATTATCTACAGCCTTAAAAGCCGCCCGAATAGCCACTTCTGTTTTCCCGAAACCAACATCGCCACACACCAATCGGTCCATTGGACGGTCTTTTTCCATGTCCGCTTTGACATCTTGAGTAGCGGTTATTTGATCCGGAGTATCCTCGTAAATGAAGGAACTTTCTAATTCTTTTTGCAGATAACTATCCGGAGCACAAGCAAACCCTTTTTCCAATCGACGCTTTGCATAGAGCTGGATTAAGTTAAATGCAATATGCTTAACACGAGCTTTGGTTTTTTGTTTTAAGGTTTTCCAGGCATTCGAACCCAGTTTGTAAATTTTGGGTGGTGTTCCGTCTTTTCCGGTATATTTTGAGATTTTATGTAGCGAATGAATGCTTACATACACGATATCATTGTCGGCATAGGCCAATTTTATCGCTTCCTGCGTTTTGCCTTCTACTTGAATTTTTTGCAATCCGCCAAACTTCCCAATACCGTGATCGATGTGGGTTACATAATCTCCAACCGACAATGAGTTTAGCTCTTTTAAGGTAAGCGTCTGCTTTTTGGAATAGCCGTTTTTGATGTTGAATTTATGATAACGCTCAAAAATCTGATGATCGGTATAACAGGCAATTTGATTTTCTTCGTCGATGAAACCTTGGTACAAAGAAGCAACTATGGTATGGTATTGCTTGCGGATGTTCTCATGATTCTCTTCATCAAGACTTTCAAAAATATCGTGAAAACGATTGGCCTGCGCTTCATTGGAACAAAACAGATAATTGGTGTATCCATTAAAATGATTGTCGCTCAAATTGTTCAATAACAAATCAAACTGTTTATTGAACGAAGGTTGCGGCTGTATATGAAATTCGAAAGATTGGGTCGTTTTAAAAAGAGGCGTATTCGATAATTCGATAATGGGAAAGTCCAAAGCTTTGCGTAAAAAAACGTCCTGATTCAGGAACAAGTGTTTCGGTTCAGCGTGTTTTACCTCTTTCGAAAGTTTGTCAAAAGTTGCTATGGCTTTGTTAAAAAGCTTGTCTAATTGCGCCGTAAGGAACTCCGTATTTTCAATACACAAAACGGTTTTATCGCTGATATAATCTAGGAAACTTTCTCGATTTTCCTGAATAAATTTATTTTCCAGATTGGGAATAATAGTAATCTTGGTGTGTTTTTCAACCGAAAGTTGGGTTGCGACATCGAAGGTTCGGATGCTGTCCACTTCGTTACCAAAAAACTCGATACGATACGGATTGTCATTAGAAAATGAAAACACATCTAAAATTCCGCCACGAACCGAAAATTCTCCGGGTTCGGTTATAAAGTCAACACGTTTGAATTCGTATTCAAATAAAACTTCGTTAATGAAATCTATAGAGACGGTGTCGCCTACAGCCACTTTCAGCGTGTTTTTTTCAAGCTCTTTTCGGGTCACAACTTTTTCGAAAAGCGCTTCGGGATAAGTTACAATTACGGCCGGTTTTTTACGCGAATTGATTCGGTTCAACACTTCAGAACGCAACAGGATATTCGCATTGTCCGTTTCTTCGATTTGGTACGGTCGACGGTACGAACTAGGATAAAACAGCACATCTTGAGCACCAATCATTTGCTCCAGATCGTTTAAATAATAGGCTGCTTCTTCTTTTTCGTTAAAAATTAACAGATAAGGTTTTTCACTTTGCTTGAAAATAGCTTGGAAAACGAATGAGAAAGAGGAACCTAAAAGTCCTTTTAACTGTATTTTGATTAAAGGATTTTCAAGGGAATCAGCAATTTGTTTGACTTTCGTCGCATGGAGGTAACTGTTGTATAAAGAAGCTAAACTCAAAACTTATTTCGTGATTTTTGGATTGGGATTACTTGGAATTGCTCTTGCAGTGTCTAACATTCGGAGCATATCTCCTTCGCCATCTTCTATTTTGATTTCGCTTTTGCGTTTGATTTCTTCTATTTGAGCCTGTAAAGAAGCAATTTCACTATTGATTTCCTGAACTAATTGTACAATCTTTTTATCCGGAATTTGATCCAAATGAATGTAGAGATTGATAGCATTGACTTTGGTTGTAATAACGGCAATTCTACTTTTTATCTCGGGTAAATCATATTTTATCGGAATGTTATTGTTTAGGTCGAGGGCTCTTTTGGAAAGTGTTTTCGCTTTTTGCTGAAAAGCAGAGATTGAGCTCTTGGGTTTTTGCTCCAGTTCGTTTATAAAGATGCGCCATTCATTCCACACATTGGTCAAATTACGGGCAACTTCACTTGAAGCGTTGGTGTTAAAATTCCATCCGGAACTTATCGTATTGAAAATGACTTCTCTTTTTTGTGCTTCCTTTTCTTGTTGCATGGCACGCACTTTTGGGTCTTCCTGACAAGACGAAAGAAAAAGAAGTATTAGTAAGGCTGAGAAACAGGTTTTCATAGAAACAAATTAGAGGCACAAAGGTACAAAGGTAAACGTAAATGTAGTTAAAGGCATGGTAAATTTTGGGTAGCTGAAAACAAAAAAGCTTCCAAATTTTGGAAGCTTTTTGAGGAGTATTTATGAATTTACTTTTTAGCTTGAGCAAAGCCTCTGGCTCTCATCAAAGCGTCGGTGGTTATGGCTCTGCCACGGAATTTTTTATAAGCAATTTCGGGATCAATCGTATTTCCGATACTAAATACATTTTCATATAATCGTTTGGCAGCGTCTTTACTATACATTCCGGCTTTTGTTTCTGTAAAAGCTTCTGTAGCATCGGCACTGATGGCATCAGCCCATAAATAACCGTAGTAACCGGCAGCATAGGCATCATCAGAAAAGATATGTCCAAACTGTGGAATTCTGTGACGCATCACAATTTCTTTAGGCATTTGTAAGGCGTCCAATGTCTCCTTCTCAAACTTTTTGGGATCGATATCTGGATTTTGCAATAAGTGAAGTTTCATGTCTACTAAAGCACTGGCAATGGTTTCTATGGTTGAAAAGGCTTCGTTAAAAGTAGCCGCTTTTTCATTTCGTTCTACCAAAGATAATGGCATTGGTTCACCGGTTTTGTAATGTAAAGCAAACTTGTTCAATACTTCTGGAGTGGCTAACCAACGTTCCAAAATTTGAGAAGGAAACTCTACATAGTCTCTTGGTGTGTTGGTTCCCGATAAACTAGGATACGTAACATTTGAATTCAAACCGTGCAATGCATGACCAAATTCGTGAAACAACGTACTGGCATCATCCCAAGAAATTAAGATAGGTTCGCCTTCTTTTCCTTTTATAAAGTTACAGTTATTAGATACCAACGTAATCACATCGCCATCAACTCTGCTTTGCTCTCTAGTAGCATTCATCCATGCTCCGGAACGTTTTCCTTTGCGAGCATAAGGGTCAAAATACCAAACCCCTACCACTTTATTCGTATTGGTGTTGAATACTTCCCAAACTCTTACATCAGGATGAAAAACCGGAACATTGGTAACTTGTCTAAAGCCTAAATTGAAAATTTCTCCAGCAACCCAAAACATTCCTTCGCGAAGTTTCTCCAATTGAAGGTAAGGTTTTAAATCGTTTTGATCTAAATCGTATTTAGCTTTTCTGACTTTTTCAGAATAATAGCGATAATCCCAAGCGGCAATTTTAAATTTTCCATCTTCGGCGGTTACTATTTTTTGCATTTCAGCCACATCGGTATGCACTTTTTCCACTGCCGGAGTCCAGACAGACATCATTAAATCTAATGTTTTTTCTGGTTTTTGTGCCATAGTGTTGGACAAACTCCAGTCGGCAAAGGTCTTGAATCCGAGCAAACTTGCTTTTTCGGCACGAAGCTTTAAAATTTGTACCAAAGTTGCATTGTTGTTATTGGCGTTGTCATTATCGCCGCGGCTTGTAAAAATTTTGAATGCTTTCTCTCTTAAATCTCTTCGAGTGGAAAAAGTTAAAAAAGGTTCCATGGAAGATCGCGTATTGGCGATACATCCTTTGACTTTTAGTTTTCGATCTTTAGCTTCGGCAATGGCTGCATTTTTTAATTCGGTTGGTAATCCGTCAAAGTCGGCATCCGTTTTCAACTCTAAATAATAATTAGTTTCATCGGCCAATTGGTTTTGGCTGAATTTGGTAAACAATCCTGCTAATTCTTCATTAATTTTAGCAATTCTTTCTTTGTCTTGAGGTGCTGCATTGGCTCCTTCACGAACAAAATTAGAATAATACAACCAAACCAAACGTTGTTGCTCTGCAGTTAAGTTTTTGGTTTCCGGAGCAGAATACACTTTAGAAATACGATCAAATAATTTGGTGTTTTGATAGTATTTGTTGTTGAATTCCGAAAACTTTGGAGTCATCTCTGTCTCGATAGGCTCAAATTCAGGGCTGTTCATGTTAGCACTAAAAATCCCGAAGACAGCATAGACTTGGCTCAGTTTTTTTCCAGCTTTTTCTAAAGCAACTATAGTATTGTCAAAAGTTGGCGCTTCTTTATTATTAGCAATTTGTTCCACCTGATACAATTTTTCCTCAATGGCAAACTCAATAGCCGGTTTTATGTCTTTCAGTTTATAATCGGGAAAAGCAGGAACACCGCCATAAGGGCCTTTCCATTCTTTAAGTAGTGGATTATCGTCACCTTTTTGAGCCGTTACAGCGATAATTGGAATAATCATAAGTAAAGTAAAAAATATTTTTTTCATGAGTAATTGTATTTGATATATCAAAAGTAGTGAAAATTCAATTCATGCTTATCATATTAGAATCATTACAGATATTTCTATAAATTTGGAAAAATTGGAGAACCATGTTTCAGTCGAAGAAAGACATTGTTTATATTATTTTGGCGGGATTATTTATTACGAATGCCATTGTAGCGGAACTTATTGGCGGAAAGTTAATCGAAATTGGTCCGTTTATCATGAGTGTCGGGATTTTACCTTGGCCGATAGTTTTCATCACTACTGATATTATCAACGAACATTTTGGGCGTGATGGCGTGAGAAAGCTTTCTTTTATAACAGCTGGACTTATAGCATACTGCATTTTGATACTATTTGTAGCTTCAAAAATACCCGCATTTCAAACTCCGGAAACAGTTAATGATGAGCAATTTTATGCCGTATTTGGACAAGGTATTTTTATAATGATGGCGAGTATTATTGCTTTTTTAGTTTCGCAGTTGATTGATGTTTCAGTATTTTGGTTTTTAAGAGAAAAGACCGGAAAAAAGATGATATGGCTCCGAAGTACAGGCTCGACCATCATTTCCCAATTAATAGATAGCTTTATAGTCTCCGGAATTGCTTTTTGGCTCACCGGAAAAATCACTACAAGTCAATACATCAACATGTCGATGACGGGTTATTCTTTTAAATTGATTTTGGCCATCTTATTGACGCCATTAATTTATCTGGGTCACTATCTCATAGAAAAATATTTACACGAACCAAAATCCGTTTCCGATGGAAAATAGAATACGTTGCGCTTGGTGCGAGAAAGATGACATGTACCGCGATTATCACGATAACGAATGGGGAAATCCTGTTTATGATGACGACAAATTATTTGAATTCTTGGTTTTAGAAACGTTTCAGGCAGGATTGAGTTGGTATACTATTTTGAAAAAGCGAGCGAACTTTCAGAATGCCTTTGACCAATTTGACTACAAAAAAATTGCACAGTACGATGATAAAAAAGTGGAGGCTTTGATGCAAGATGCCGGAATCATCCGTAACGGATTGAAGATAAAAGGAACCATCGCTAATGCTGTAGCTTTTATGAAAGTGCAAGAGGAATTTGGCAGTTTTTCCAAATATATTTGGGGTTTTACAGATGGAAAACCTATCGAAAACAACGTCAAAAAAATGAGTGATGTTCCGGCAACGACGAAGCTTTCGGATGAAATCAGTAAGGATTTAAAAAAACGCGGTTTTAAATTTGTGGGATCTACCGTGGTTTATGCTCACATGCAGGCAACCGGAATGGTCAATGATCACGTTGAAGATTGTTGGAGGCGAAAGTAATGATTTCAGAATGTAAGACTTTCATAAACGTTGCTCTCGAAATTTCGAAAGCACCCAATTTTTCCAGATGGTCGTTATGAACCTGACAATCCAATAGTTTATAATTCTTTTCTTTTAAGTGTTTAATCAAGGTTACAAAGGCTATTTTACTGGCATTAGGCACTTTTGAAAACATACTTTCACCACAAAAGACATGTCCTAAATCTACGCCGTATAATCCGCCGACCAATTCGTTATTTTGCCAAACTTCTACCGATTTTGCAATTCCGATTTCGTATAATTGGGTATACGATGCTATAAAGTCATCAGAAAGCCAAGTGCCATCCTGACCTGGTCGCTCAATTTGCTGACAACCCAAAATCACCTCGTGGAAGTTTTGATTAAACGTTACCCTAAATTTATTCTGATTCAGCAGATTTCGCATGCTTTTAGAAACTTTGTAAATAGAAGGTGCCACGACCATTCTTTCGGGAGGCGACCACCATAGTACAGGTTCATCTTCATTAAACCATGGAAAAATACCATTACGATAGGCTAGCAGCAAGCGTTCCACAGATAAATCGCCACCAATGGCAAGAATGCCTTCATAAGAGGCTTCGTCTACAGGGGGAAAGTATAGTTCTTTGGATAGGAAATACATTTTTGAAGAGAATAGAAAATAGAATACAGAGAATAGACAAAATAAAAAAAGTCATTCTAAATTTACCTTTTGGCTTAACATTTAAAATGACAATCTTTTTTCTATACTCTTTATTCTTTTCTCTTTTTTAGAAAGGTAAATCGTCGTGCTCTTCTTCGTTAAAGTTGGTAGCCGGAGCAAAAGCTTCAGCCGGTGGCATCGGAGCCATTCCTGCTGCAGGAGCTTCTGTTTGTAGTTTTTCAATTCTCCAACCTTGAATGTCGTTGAAATATTTAGTTTCTCCTTGTGGATTCACCCATTCTCTTCCTCTTAAATTGATAGCAACTTTTACGGCATCGCCTACATTATAACTATTCAACAAATCGCATTTGTCTTGTACAAAATTGATGCTGATAAATTGTGGATATTGCTCTTCTGTAGCCACAACTAATTCTCTTTTTCTAAAACTGGCACTCACTTGTTGCTCAGGATTAACCACTTTAATTTTTCCGGTAACTTCCATAATTATTGTTTTGCTAAAAGCACTTTCCAAGCTGAAAGCGCATCATTATTATTTAAATATTCTTTTGCTTTTTGGTGGATTTTCATATCATCAGCCGAACTCAAAACACCTTTTACGGCAAAATTTTGTTGTACAAATATAGTAATTTCTTCTGGTGTTGGCAAGGCTTCTACATTCCCTAATTTTCCTAAATCATTGCCGTCAAAAACAGTACTTTTCTTTACAAAATCGGGAACGGCATCAACGCCTATTCCTAATGTTGACAAGGGTTTTTCCACTTCAAAGAGCCCTTGATTGGAACGCGAATACCAATTACCGCCCAAACGCGAAACCAAATCAATTTTGCTTTGGTCGATCATGTTTTTATCATCAAGAATAGTTTCGTGAATGTGAATCTTAATCACCTCACAAATAATTAAATTTCCGGCACCACCTTGATTTCCCAAAGCAATTATTTCATTGACTTTACATTCCATTTGCACCGGACTTTCGGCAACACGATAAGGCTTTACCATATCGGAAGGCAACATCGTTAATCCCGACTTTACAAACTCGTTGACACCATCAGGATATTCTGTGCTTGATAATGAGGCTTGCTGTACAATGTCATAATTCACAACATTGATGACTACTTCTTTTGTGGCCTCACAATTTTCAAGCGTATGTTTTGTAGTGTTGTTGCGAACACGACGAGCCGGAGAAAAAACCAAAATCGGCGGATTGGAACTAAACACATTAAAGAAACTAAAAGGCGACAAATTGGGCTTTCCATTTTTATCGATGGTACTTGCAAAAGCAATAGGCCTTGGCGCTACAGCACTTTGCAGATAAGCCTGAAGCTGCATCGGGGAAAGCGTATGAGGTTCGAAACTGAGCATGGTTTTTGTTTTTCCAAAAATACAATTTTAATTGATTTCAGGAGCGAAAGGTTTGGGCATTCTTGCCTTCCATGTTCCTGCTGTCCGTTTTTACATGGTAACCACTTCCATCAGGGCTAAAGTACTATCTGTATTGTCCTTTTAAAACTTTCACACTTTTGTCTATATTTATAAAAAATTTGACAATGCAATTTTCCGAGAAAAGAAACCTAACCCGTTGGATTATTATTATGGCTTCCTTTGTCATTGTGATCATGATTCTGTGGAATACATATTCTTTTTTTCAAATTTTCAAAAATGAAGAGCGTGTCAAAATGCAGCTTTGGGCGCAGAGTTTAAAAACGATCAACAATGCTAATTTGGATACCGATATTGAATTGCCAAGGCAAATCATGGAAAACAATACCACAATCCCAATTATTTTAACGGAAAACAATAAAATCATAAGTCACAATAATATTGACGAAAGCGATACTTCAAGTCCGGCAAGACTTCAGCAGTTTCTGGAAAAATTAAAAAAACAAAACGAACCTATTGCCATTCAATATGAGTCAGGAAAACTTAAGTATTTGCTTTACTACGGCGATTCATCATTACTCAACAAATTGAAATATTATCCAATAGCATTATTACTGATTATTTTTCTCTTTGGAGCTGTCGTTTATAATTTTTATCGAAGCACCAAAATGGCTACGCAAAATAAACTTTGGGCAGGAATGGCAAAAGAAACGGCGCATCAAATAGGAACTCCGTTATCTTCTTTAATTGGTTGGCTCGAAATAATGAAAGCGGATAATGTAGACGAAACCACCATAAAGGAAATTGAAAAGGATATTAACCGATTGCAAACCATCACGGATAGATTTTCAAAAATTGGCTCAGAACCTGTTTTAGAACCCATGAACATTATTAATGAAACAGAAAAATCATTTGATTATCTGAGATCAAGATTTTCTAAGCAAGTGGAATTTTCGTTTAAAGCACCAAAGAAACCTATTATGGTTTCATTAAATCCGGCACTCCACAGCTGGACTATAGAAAACTTAGTAAAAAATGCCATCGATGCGATGAAGGGAAAAGGAAAGTTATCGGTGGTGATTGTAAACGATTCTTTTTTTGTAAAAATCATGGTTACAGATACCGGAAACGGCATTCCAAAAAGTCAATTCAAACGCGTCTTCGAACCCGGATTTACCACTAAAAAAAGAGGTTGGGGTTTAGGGCTCTCACTAACGAAGCGAATTGTAGAAGAATATCATAAAGGGAAAATAAAAGTAGCACACTCCGAAGTGGGAAGAGGCACGACTATGCAGGTTTCTTTTAAAAAGGCATAAAAAATCCCATCTCGTGTTTGTGGAGCGAGATAGGATTTTATAAAAAGGTTGTTTTTTAATTAAGGAACAGCAATTTGATGACTTTCGGGAACTCCGTTTATAAATATTTTAACAATATATATTCCTGAATTTAAACCACTAACAGAAAATGTAGCTTTGTTATTTAAAATACTAATACTTCCTTTTGAAAACCCTAACAAATCAAAAAGTTCTCCAGTAATAACGTCAGAGACTTGTGGAGCTCTAGTCGCATCAGCTAAATCAATATTAACTACATTATTTGAAGGGTTTGGGAAAACAGTATAGGTCTTGCTGTAGGAAGGTGGTAAAGCAGTTATTTCAAATGGTAATTCATACCAATCACTCCATCCACAAGCGTTTCTCGCTCTAACACTAATACTTGTTTGCCCACTTTCAAAAGTACAAATGTTACGTTTGTTTTTTGAACCACTAAGGGTTATTAAAGCATTTGAAGTTTGCCACATCCAATTAGCAGTATTTGTGCTTTCCTCGTGGGTTTGTCCATTAAAAGTTGCAATAACTAAGTCTGTTGAATTTAGTTCAGGAATAGAATAAGAAAAGTTTCCTCCTGGAGCAAGACAGAAACTCTGTGTGGTATTTGTATTTCCAAAAGTAAATTCATTTAAGGTTGGACCGCCAGCAAATATTGTTTTGACAGTTGACATTCCGTTTTGAAAAGATGCTACGATGGTGGCTTCCCCATTTTCAATACCTTTAACACTAATACTGTAATTTGATTGCGAAACAATTTCTAAATTAGGACTCACAATCCACTCTGTAACAACAGATGGGAATTTGCAAGGATTATTGAATGTATATACTGTGTTGACGTCAAGACAAATTGACTCTGGTCCCGATAGCAGATTGTCTCCTAATGGATAAACAGGTAATTGCGGTAAGCCACTTAGTTCTTTTAGTAACCAATCAACGCTTTCTTTTGTAAAGGAGGTATGTTGGGTATTTTTATCACCACCAAAATAACTGTCAAAGGGCGTTTTTCTATTTGTTGGACAAACCAAGTTGTAGTTTACAGCGTTATTCCAGTTTTGATTGGGTTCTAAATGTGCTATTGCTGAAAAAGTCGGTATAAAGGAGTGAATTGGATTGAATTCTCTCAAACTCCAATAGCCTCTAGTTCCCAAGAGACCGATATTGAAATCGGCAAACTCATTAACTTTAAAAACGGATTTTCGTAATTGATCTTGAGCATCAAAATAGCCGCCAGGCACATTATCCATATTCCCTCTACTATTAATATTTCCTGCAAAAACAGGTCTGTCTTTGTCGGTTTTGTGAAATCTAGAAATTTTTATTGGTGTGCTGCTGTTTGGCAAAAATCTTGATTCAATTGAAGCGACATGAACAGTTCCTACGCTAATTCCAAACACTCTAATTTTTTGAAAGCCTCTAATACTTAAAACCAATTCGCCATCAGATGCAAAATCTGCAAGTGGTTCACCATTACTATTTTGGGCTTCTTTTGAACCCGTTAAAGACCCATTAACAATTGCTATTTTTCGTAAATTTTGAGGCCATCCGTGCGAGTTAGGCAAACCATTATTATTTTGTTTATTGTAATGTTCCTGATAAAATGAATTTCCTCTATTTTGTGGCATACCTTGGGAAATGGTTTGTGCATCTTGAAAATCTGGATTGGCGTTATTTCCAACTTGGCGGTGAAACTCAATTAATTGTTGTTGAGATGCAGGCGAACTTAATTCCTTTTGATAAAAATCTATTGCTTGGTCAGAACTAGTTTGGAATCGATAAATTAACCCTTGGTCACCCATTGGAATGTTAGCTCCAAGATGCGGACTATCAATACTAACCCATAAATTCACATTGTGAGGGATATTATTTTTTTCCATCGTTGAAAGAGCATATCTTGAAATTTGCCCTGCCATACTAGGAGCAATTATTGCAATGTGGTTGGTACTGCCATTGATAGCCAGCTTAGCATTTGTTTCATTTATAAATTGTATCAAAGTTAAGGCATTACTCTCAATATAATAAGCACCACCATCAATAGTGACTTGTTGCCCATTTTCTATATTAGTTGTTGTATATTTTGGGAAGTTAACAATCATAACATCGTAACCTAAATTTCTTAAAATTCCTAGTAATGGAGTTTTTGTTTGCTGCTGATAGTAAACTATCATATCGGTTATAGATCGGTGTAATTCTGGATCAAACTGTCCATCTGCACCCCGAAACTTCACGGCACAGTTGACGTCCTCTTCACAATCACAATCTTCAATTCGGCGTTTATCTCCAGGATCAAATCCGTCAATAATGACGATAGGCTTCATTAATTTTTTGAGTGTATTTCCGGTGCTGTAATATACTCTGTAGTCAAACTTTGGTATAATTTTCGGGTCATTAGTTCTATATCCTTTAAAATCACTAGAAGAAGTTGTGGAGAAATCTTCCCTCAAAACATCTGATGGATTGCAAGTGCTCAATACATTATTTGCCATATTTGAGTTTCTGAAATAAATTGATGAATTCGTGATTACTGAACTACCATCGTTATATACTATTTCAAATCTTATCAATTTTGTCCCAGTAGTTTCATAATTCATATTAACCGTAACAGGACTAAAAACGCCGTCGATGATAAGAGGTTGGATTTTTCCGTAATCAAAAAATGCGGTTAATGACTTTATGGGCTTTTCACCATAGGAATACATAAAATCATTATTAAAAATGAACTCTGCACTTTCCCCTTCTATGGCATTTTTTAATGGTGCAATTACAGTAGTATGCAACATATAAAAAGGAGCTTTGTTAGGTACTTGACTATACTTTTGTGTTACTGAATCCAATTGAACTCCTTGATATTCGCTTCCTTCCCAAGAAGCAAGGATATTAAAATCAGTATTGATAATACCAAATTGAACGGCATTACTTTGGTTAAAATATGGTTTGCTTTCTACATCTTCTTCTAATTTTTTGGAATGAATAAACTTCTTGCTTTTACTGGCATTACAGAGTTCCAAAATTGCCTGTTTAAAATAACTGTAATCCGCTGTATTTAAACTGTCTGACAAGTTAAAGTTGTACAAGTTGGCCAATTGGAGCGTTCGCTCATATAAAATACCGGTATTGATTTTCGAAGTATCAATAGTACCCAGCATTTTGTCCAATTCATCATAGTCTGAATCAGGATTTTTTTGTGCTACGGCGCTGGTAAAAAACAACGCAACTATAGCCATGAAAAGATTTTTTTTCATAAATTTGTTTGATTTTAGTTAATATTAATTTATTGACGTTATAGGGTTGCCTTTGCCGAGGTAACCCTATTTTTTTATGGAAATCCTTGGTATGAACAGGTTAAACTGTTAATATCAAATCTTCCTTTGGTAATTTCTATTTCGTCATCAGGGTCATTTATATTTTTTAATTTACCTGAAAACACCCCACTAAAAATAGCGCCAGTTAAAGGACTATTGGAACCTTGTGAATATCTAGTGATAGTAATAATTCCAGAGTTTTCATAGGAAACATATTTTTTATAGCCACTACTTTTTTTGTCATACACTATACAATGCAAATAGGTTTGGTTAAATCCATCTACATTACTTTCTCCATTTGATTCATTAATAATAAACTCTCCAATTCCGTTTGCATGTAATTTATCAATATGAATTAGCATTTCAAAATAGTTTTTACTTTTTAAATCCCTTACTTCAATTTCGTTATAATCAAAAACATTTGGTATACCGCCCCATAAAGACATTCCCCATTGAGGAAAAACGATACTGGGTTCTTCGCATCGGGGTTTGTAAAGTTTCCCATCAATCAAACAACCAAACGTATTGGCGCCAGTTTGTGTTTCTTTTGGTAAACCATCCTCCGGGTTGGAGTCGCTGCTGCATCCTATAAGTAATAGGAGTACAGCTAGTGTAAATGTTTGTTTCATAATGTTGGTGATTAGTGGTTCCTAAATTTGTTTAATTCCTATATTTTAAAAGTTGTGTTTATATCCTAAGTTTATCATCTCATTAACTAATACTTTGCTTCCATCGCCAAAAATATACAGTCCATCTTGCTTTCCTTTTGAGCCTCCTGCAAATATTTCGGTATCAAGATATAATGCATTATTCTTGTTAAGAAAATAAGTTATTCCGTAGCCTAAATTAAAATTTAGGTAATAACTCTTGAAGTTGTCGGTAATTTCAGGAGCATAGTCTCTATACTCACTTCTAGTTTCAATACTAATTCCTGAGCCAATCTTTAAATAGCCTCTAAAATTTTTATAGATTTTGAATTCCCATTTCAAGGTAACCGGAATGCTAAGCGATTCACCATTAAAACGTCCAAAATTATAAACGGCTTTATTGGGAAATATTATAAAGTCATCACCACTAAACGATGCTCCAATCTTAAAATATTTTATTCGTCCCACAACACTCCATTGTTTGGAAAAATAATATTCCGCCAATAAACCTGCCTGAAACGAATTCGCAGATTCCCCAAATTCATAGGAACGAATTGTATTCTTTCCTAGCTCGCCTCCAAAAAACCATTTGCCTTTAACATTTACAACGGTACTATCTTGCGCTATTACAAACATGGAGTAAAATAATAGATTAAACATTATAGTTTTTTTCATTTTGTTGGAGTATTTTACTAAGATTTAAAACATATACTTATTTAAAATCAAAGTGAGGTTATTAATAAAGTTGATTTCTATTCTGATTAATAAATTCGGTGTTCGCTTACAAAATTCAAATCTCAATTTTTATATGAAATTGTTTGATTATTTGATAATCAATTATTTATGCTTGATAAAAATATAAAATATATAAATATGTAAGGTATACTTTTACTATACATTTTAAGATTAAGGAGATAGGTAGTTTAGAAGGAAAACCGATGGAATTATTCTTACACTAGGCGCAATAAGGGATATGGGGCTATAAGATGCCTTAAAAAGAGGGTGCCAGTCTAAAAAGAAAGGAAAAATTTTATTTTAAAAAGGGATAGATTATCGCTTATTGCTATATTGCATAGACGATATTCTTTGTAGCTCAATTGTAAACTGTAAAAAACTAGTAGTAAGGATTGGGCCTTTTTCCATGACTTTTTATCAATAAAAAACCCTGACAAGATTTAAAAATCTGCAGGGCTTTCTTTTTTTATGTAAATCTCAACTACAAATTAGCACTAATGGCAGTTGCGAGACTTTCAAATTCTTCTTTAGTAAAACTAACTTTTCTTTGAAAACGCATGTCATCCATATCGTGAAGTGGAATTAAGTGCACGTGAACGTGAGGCACTTCGAGACCCACAACAGCAACACCAATTCGTTTGCAATCAACCGTTTTTTCTATAGCTTTGGCCACTTTTCGGGAGAATTTCATCAGGTCTGTATAAAGGGCTTCCTCCATATCAAATATCTTATTGATTTCCTGTTTTGGGATGCAAAGCGTATGGCCTTTCGCATTCGGATTTACATCCAAAATGGCAATAAAATCATCATCCTCGGCAACTTTGTAACCGGGGATTTCACCGTTGATTATTTTTGTGAATATAGAACTCATTTTTTAGTGATGTAAGTGTCAATTCGACTGTTTTTGATTGGCTTCTTGATACATCTGTTTCGGCGGACATTCGAAGTGACGAATCGAAAAAGTATCGAAAACTAGTCTCTTGAGATTTCTAAAACCTCAAAGTTTAATTTTCCATTTGGAACAGTAATTTCAGCAACCTCACCTACTGATTTTCCTAATAAACCTTTACCAATTGGGGAAGTAACCGAGATTTTTCCGGTTTTTAAGTCGGCTTCGCTTTCAGCCACCAAAGTGTAGTTCATTTCCATGCCATTTTGCTGATTCTTGATTTTTACTTTTGACAACACCAAAACCTTTGATAAGTCCAAATGCGATTCATCAATCAATCGTGCATTGGAATGTACTTCTTCCAATTTAGCAATTCTCATTTCTAACATTCCCTGTGCTTCTTTGGCTGCATCGTATTCTGCATTTTCAGACAAGTCGCCTTTATCTCGGGCTTCTGCAATCGCTTGTGAAGCTTTTGGTCGTTCAATACTTTTAAGTTGATCTAATTCCTCTCTTAATTTTTTTAATCCTTCTGCTGTGTAATAAGATACTGTACTCATGTTTTCCTCTTTTATATAAATAGAAAAAATCCCATCGCAACGGGATTTCTTTTTGCAAAGATATTATTTTTACTGTTATTTCAAATTTGTTTACGTTTGGTAACGCTTGTCAAAGTTAATTAATTTAAATTTGTTTCGCTATGTATTTTAAATAATTTTACTATGAAAAAGATTTTAGTCCTTTTGGCATTTTTCCCTTTTCTATTGGGTTGTGATGGTGGCACTATCAATTACAACAATCCTAATATTCCGAATTATCCAGTTAATCTGCCGATTAATATGAATTTGCCGCAATACAGTAATTTACGTTTTCCAAGCAATCATATCATCAACTATTCACAAGGTGCTAGAGGAATTGTAATTTTCAATACCGGAAGCGGCTACAATGCTTTTGATTTGGCTTGTCCCAATGAAGCGTTTACTACATGTTCCACACCAATGTCTATCAGCGGAATAGACGCAAGATGTAATTGCAATACGAGCGAGAGTCCTTATAGTTTATTTTCGGGCCAAAGCGCAGGGCAACAATATCCTATGAAACCTTATCGGGTTCAAATCAATGGCGATAATTTAGTTATTACCAATTAATATAAGTCCGCTTCCCATAAAAAGAAGCGGACTTTTGTTTTAAAACAGAAGCGTCATTCCTGCTAAGAAATTGATTCCGGCTTGCGGATAATAATAGGGATAAACATCATACATATACCCATTAGAAACATACTGTTTGTCTAAAATATTATTGACTAATCCGGTTAGGACAATAGACTTGAAAACCGATTTGGATTGGATTTCATAAGTGATGTTTAGATCATTTACAAAATAATCCTGAAGATGCGCTGCCGGTAATTCAATATTGTTCATATATTGTTCGCCAACAAATTTAGAAAGCCAAGAAATCTGTAAGTTATTCAAAGGTTTATAGACCAAAATATTCCCAGCGATAACGGATGGCGAATAAGCAATATCCTTGGTGCCAAAATTACTTCCGGCAACATTCAAATCGACATTTTTGTTTTGACTTAGCGTAAAATTAGGTCGAATAATCACTTGTTTTGATACGGCGAAAGTGGCATCTACTTCTAGTCCAATACGGTAACTTTTTTCACTGTTGGAACGAATCGGATTGCCCACATCATCCAAATTTCCGGTCAGAATCAGTTGGTCTTTATAGGCCATGTAGTAGATATTCGAATTCAATTTTATTTTTTCTGAAGCGTAGCGCCATCCTAATTCTAAATCATCTAACTTTTCTGGTTTTGCATTGCCTCCTTCATAATCGGTTCTGTTGGGTTCGCGATGGGCTTTGGCATAAGAAAAATAGAAGATGTTTTTATCATTAAAGCTGCAATTCAATCCTGCTTTTGGATTGAAGAAGTTAAAGCTATCATCAACTATCTCGGCCTGCACGCCATCGGCTTTGTACCTTACATTTCGATACTGTAAATCGCCATACAAACTCCATTTTTTAGTCAGTTGATAATTAGCTTTTGCAAAAATATTATAGTCCGTTTTTGTCGCTTTATCATCATAATAATGGTCTCCCAATTCAGAAGTAGAAGCAAATCTGGCCCAAATGACTTTCCCAAAATGCTGCCCTTCATATTTATTCCAGCCACCACCGAAAATCAAATCCAAGGGCCCTTTTTTGTAATTGATAGAATAAACGGTACCGTAAAAATCATTGTCAAGCCACTTTTGGCGCACCAAATCAGAGGTATTTATAGTGGTAGCATCGATAGTGATAGGCGTTAGATTATAGTCTGCAAAATCAGCGTCTTCCTTATAGTTTTCATAAAACCCTTTTCCTTTAGTGTAATGCAATGCCAAAGTGGAGCTCCAATGTTCTGAGATTCTTTCATTCCAATGCAACTGAAAATGATCTTGTTGATAGTTGTCAACTTCGTTGTCATAATAGCGCGTATTACCCAGTTCATCAGTATATATTCCGGCCGAATTGAACGTTCTGTTGTCACGCAACGTTTCGCCGTCAATGCCGTTCCACGATTGATACGTTTTTTCGGTTCCACCAAAAACCAAGGCTTTAATTAAAGTGGTTTTACCCACATAAGTACCTTGTAAAAAATACGATTTCAGGTCAGAGGATGCTCTCTCAATATAGCCCTGCGAATCAATATTCGAAAGTCTTCCCGCCAATTCAAAGCCTTGTCCTGAGTTGGTTTCCCCTTTAGGGCTTAACAAACCGGAGCTAAATTTTACCGTGTGTTTTCGGGTGTTGAAACTCCCAAAAGAATTGGAGATTTCGCCTTTACTTTCTTTGGAAAAACTATCGGTTAGCAAATTTAAACTGGCGCCAAAAGCTCCGGCACCATTGGTTGAAGTTCCGACGCCGCGCTGCAGTTGCAAACTTTCCACAGACGAAGCAAAATCAGGCATATTCACCCAAAATGTTCCACTGCTTTCAGCATCGTTATAGGGAATTCCGTTAATCGTAACATTGACACGAGTAGCATCGCTTCCACGGACACGAATTCCGGTATAACCCACGCCATTTCCGGCATCAGAAGTGGTTACTACAGAAGGCATGTAGTTCATCAGAATAGGAATGTCCTGCGCGAGATTTCGGTTTTTGATTTCCTTTTTGTCCAGATTGCTGAACGAAACCGGAGTTTTTGAAGTAACCCGAATCGCAGAAACCAATACTTCATCGAGTTGGTTTACTTTGGTGGTGTCTTGTACTTTTTCTTGTGAAAAAGAGGCAATAGGCAATAGGCAATAGGCAATAGGGAAAATCAGGTTTTTGACCTTTGACTTTCGACTTTCGACTTTCGACTTTAGTTTGAATAAAATTTCCATTCGTAAAATTGTTTACGAATAAAAAGAGGTAATTATTCTTGGTTAAAAATTAAAATGTTGTTTCCTGTGACAAAGTCAGCGTGCACTCTGGTTGGTCACTTTTCCCTAAACAGCATTACCTGTTCTAGGTTCATTGGGTATAATCTCAGCTCGTTATTTAGAGCACCCCTTTTGAGACAGCGCAAAGGTAAAAAAGATTTTTTGACTTTTTAGATTATTTGACAGTTAGATTGTAACGGTTTCTTTTTATAATTCTGGCTTCTTTCGATTTTGCTTTATTTCGGCAACGGAAGATTTATCTTTTAATCTCTTTTCCACTACAGATTTTGGAACCCTGGTTGGTTTTCGTTTTTTTGGAATTATTAACGCTTTTTCGATTAGTTCCAAAAAACGTTTGGTTACTATGGCTTTGTTTTTGAGTTGGCTTCGGTCTTCGTCGCAGTTTAAAATCAGTAGATTTTCGGAAGTGAGTTTGGTAGCCAGTTTGGTTTCAATTAATGCTTTTTCTTCTTCGTCTAATGCCTGAGAAGCTTTCAAATCAAAAGTCAGCAGCACTTTGGATGAAACTTTATTTACATTTTGTCCCCCAGCACCAGAACTACGAACTGCTTTGAATTGGAGTTCAGCAATGATTGTATCAGTTTCCATATTGAGGTTGATGCGCCGGTTTTAGTAAATCATTGACGGTTTTTACCGGATTAAACGTAATCAACGGCACTTCTACAAAAACGGTGATCCATTTAGCCATTGCACCATTCCACAAACCCGGAAGTTCGTAGCCTTTTAACTCTTGACCGTTACGGTTTTTAGTCACAATAAAGCCTGTACTAGAATCGATGAATTGGTTTAAATCAAACTTTTCTCCATGATAGTTTTTAGTCGCACAAACCAAATCCACCGGATTAAAATGGGTGGCTTTGGCTAAAATTTCTGCTTGTTCTGTATTATGGGTTTCAACCTGAGAACTTTCTACAATTTGTAACGAGACATTACCTTTATAACTTCGAACCCAAAAGGGACCACCACCAGGTTCGCCCTCATTTTTAACCATACCGCAAACTCGAATCGGACGATTTAATTTACTTTCAATAAACTCTAATTTGTTTTCTAAAGTGTATTTGTCAAAATCTTCCAGAACATCAATATTGAGCTTATGCACCATAAATTGGATGATTTCTGGAATAGTTGCCTCTGAAATTTCTTTGTTGTCAATGGCTCTCAGAATGTTGAAAATTTGTTGTTGCAAATTGAGTAACACTCCAGCCAATCCCTTTTTATACAAAGTGATTTCCTTGATATGATTCTGAATGACGTTGTCAATATTTTTGATAAAAAGCACGTCAGCATCTAAATTATTCAGATTGTTTATTAATGCCCCATGACCGCCGGGACGAAAAACCAATTGGCCATTTTCTGTTCGGAAAGGTTCATTATTGGGTGCTACCGCAATAGTATCCGTACTTTTATCTTGATGGGAATAGCTTACGTGAACTTTTGTTTTGGACTTATCTTCTACTTTCTGTTTAACCGTATCAATGATCGTTTGAAATAAATGTTCGTGGTGATCCGAAACGGTAAAATGCAAATGAGAAACCGAATTGGAACTGGCGTAAAAAGCACATTCGTTTAAATGCTCTTCAGCCGGTGTAGTAATTTCTGTTGCGTATTTGTGAAAATCGAGAACGCCTTTGGGCTTGTTGGCGAAATCGAAAAATTCCTCTGACAACATGGTTTTAATAAACAAATAGCTTTTCTCATGAGTTTCTAGCGAATAATAATCCGGAGTAAGCTCTTTTACTTTTGACTTGATGGTTTCATAGAAAGGAAACTTTTCAATTCCAGCCAAGAAAATAGGGAGATTTTTATCTTTTTTTCTGTTGATGTAAGCGTTTATGGTTTCATTTTCATGGTCAAATTCATTTAAAAATTCATTTAAAAATTTGAACATTCTACTCGCAGCTCCTGAAGCCGGAACGAATTTCTTGAGTTTTAAATGGTCTTTTTTAGTGTCGAAAAAATCGGCATAAGATTGGAACTCTTCATTAGATAGCTTTACAATACCATCGTTGATAGTTGCAGGTTTTTCGAGTGTTATTTTTGGAATCCCTAATTTGAACAACAAAAGTTCTCCTTCAATTTTATCCAAAGAAATACCCAAAGCACTGATTTGTTTAAAATCGGCTTCGGTAAACCCATATTTCTTTACTAAGTTGTTTTTTGTTGTAGTGTTTTCTTCCATTCTAAATAAGCCATTATTGCTAAAACTGTGAATATTAAATATTGTAATGAAAGCATTCCCAACCCGCGATACGCAAATAGCGGAACTACAATACAGTCCCCAATAATCCACAGGGTCCAGTTTTCTATTTTCTTCAATGCCATATACCACATTGCCGTAAAAAAAAGACCGGATGTAAAAATATCAATATAATTAGGAATTTCAAGGGTGTAATCGAAAAAAGCGTAAACTGCATAGGTGATGCACATCGTTAACACAAACAATCCTACACCTATGATTTTTTCACGTTTTGTTGTTCTTGTAATCTCTAAATCCGGTTCACTCTTGTTTTTCTTCCATTTATACCAACCATAGATACTCATAACCGAATAGTAGAAATTCATTGTCATATCGGCGAAGTATTGGGCCTGGTACATTAAATACACTGTAATTGTAGTGGCAATCAATCCAACAGGATAAACCAAAATATTTTCCTTTCTGGCATAATAAACACTTGCTATTCCAAAAGCAAAAGCCATGAACTCTAAAACAATCTGGATGATAGTTGCGTTTTTATATTGGTCGAAAAGGAATTCAAACATCAGTCAAAAAAGTTTAAATCATTTTCAAAAGCAGTTCCAATTACGACTAAATCGGCACCAGCGTTATAAGCATCATCAATTTGTTTTTTAGACCGAATGCCGCCACCAACCAGCAACGGGACAAATATTCTTTTAGAAACTGATGTTATGATGTTCAGCGGAACCGCATTTTGTGCGCCACTTCCGGCTTCCAAGTAAATTAATTGGTTACCGATGAATTCGCCGGCTTTGGCGGTTTGTGCAATATATGGTATGTTATCAATAGCTAAAGGTTTGGTTTTACTCACCCTTTCTACCGCAGTTTCACTGCCACTTTCTATTAAAAGATACCCTGTAGAAATGATTTCCAACTGCGTTTGCTCCAAAACAGGAACAGCCTCAATTTGGTGTTCAATCAGATAATCGGGGTTTCTGCCTGAGAGCAATTGCAGGAATAATATTCCGTCTGCTTCCGATGATATTTGCGAGGGGTTTCCGGGAAAAAGCAAAATAGGTAAAGTTATCTTCTCTTTTAAAGCAATGATGATTTCATCCAAATGATGACCGTCAAAAGAACTTCCACCCACAAAAATATGAGTTGCCGGAGATTGTTTTATTTTTGATGCCAAAACAGGAATATCTTCAACCGTCACTTTATCGGGATCGATTAAAATGGCTAAAAGTTTCTCTGATTTTTTTCGGGAAGATAAAATTTGGTCGATTACCATCAAATTTATTATTTAGTAAGCATTAACAGCCGCAAACTCCGTATAACTCTTTTTCCTCTGGAGCTTCATTTTTATGTTTTATAAACATCGAGCCTTTATAAAAGTTAATTTCATCAATTTCATCAACTTTTTTTACATCAACAGATAATTCATAATCATCGCTTTTGAATTTCCTTACATACGAATTAAAGGTTGTATCTCGATTACGTTCTAGCAGTTCAAACCTGATAAATTTACCATTCATTTTTATGTAGCAAATGCTGTCTGCGTTATCAGCATAAACATAATGATTTTCACTGTAGTCCTTTTCATCAATGGAAAAGAAACATCCTGGACCATCAATTTCTTCCGGAAATTCGTCAAAAGAATTCAGTCCTAGAGATGTTGTAGTGTCGATGGCGACTTCATTAATATGGATGCCAACAGCTTCTTTATCTGGGTTTTGATCAATATTAGTTGCTTCCTTTTTGCAGGAAATTAGTATAATAACAATTATAAGCATTGATAATTTCTTCATGTTATTTAGAATTAAAAGCACACACAAAAACATAGTTTTCAATACGGTCAAAAACAATATCAAAGCATTCGGTCTTATTGCTAAAGCGCAATTCAACAGTACATTTCCTGTCTACAAGGTTAAAATCATTCTCGAAGATATGGTCTTTAAAACTGATGCCTACTTCATTCTTTATTTTGAAAACAGACTCTTTGATACCCCAAACCACCGTAGCTTTAAACAGTTCGTCTTCCTTATTTAGATTTTTCAGATGCGAAATATCCATAAATCGAGGCGCGAGTTTGAGGGTTTTCTCCTTAAGGATTTCCAAATCGGCACCAATATTTACAGCACTCAATACAATCACTGAAAAATCATTGGAATGTGAAATAGAAATGTGCTTGCCGTCCCTTAAATGTGGTTTCCCAAACTCATCGTAGTACAAATCAAAATCGGTATAACCGGCTTCCATCAACAATCTTCGAACACCCAGAAAACCTTTTTGATGACTTTCGGCCTTCATGCCTTCTAAACGCGCCAAAGAAACGTCTTTTAACGCCACACTCCGAAATAGCTCGTCAAATGTTTCCGTTATTTTCCAAACGAACAATTGCGTGTAATCGTTTAATGCTATGATTTTTAGTAGCGGCATTTCCGTTTTTAAATTATCTATTTGTTTTTCAGAAAATTAAGTACATAAACAAATCACAAAAAAGCAAAAAACTTTTTTTTAATTCTATCCTATTATGTAGCTTTGCACCGAAATTAAAAAAACAAATATACATAATAGATGAGTACACAAACATTACCTTATGTAGCTTACAAAGTTAAAGATATTAACTTGGCAGCTTGGGGAAGAAAAGAAATTGAATTGGCAGAAGCTGAAATGCCGGGATTAATGGCACTTCGTGCAGAATATGGTGCAAGCCAACCTTTGAAAGGTGCCCGTATCGCAGGATGTCTTCACATGACAATTCAAACGGCGGTTCTTATTGAAACATTAATTGCTCTGGGAGCTGAGGTTACTTGGTCATCATGTAACATTTTCTCTACTCAGGATCAGGCCGCTGCTGCTATTGCTGCTGCCGGAATTCAAGTTTATGCTTGGAAAGGTTTGGATGAAGAGTCTTTTGATTGGTGTATTGAGCAAACGTTATTCTTTGGTGAAGACAGAAAACCATTGAACATGATTTTAGATGATGGTGGCGATTTAACCAACATGGTATTCGACCGTTACCCTGAATTGATTCCGGGAATCAAAGGATTGTCTGAAGAAACTACAACAGGAGTTCACAGACTTTATGAAAGAATGAAAAACGGAACGTTATTCATGCCGGCTATCAACGTAAATGATTCGGTTACGAAATCTAAATTTGATAACAAATACGGTTGTAAAGAATCTGCTGTAGATGCTATCAGAAGAGCAACAGACGTTATGTTGGCCGGAAAAAGAGTAGTAGTTTGCGGATACGGTGACGTGGGTAAAGGAACTGCGGCTTCTTTCCGTGGAGCAGGTTCTATCGTAACGGTTACCGAAATCGATCCAATCTGTGCTTTACAGGCAGCTATGGACGGTTTTGAAGTGAAAAAACTAAACACGGTTGTAGGAAATGCTGATATCATCATCACTACAACCGGAAACAAAGATATCGTTATGGGAAGCCACTTCGAGCAAATGAAAGACAAAACGATCGTTTGTAATATTGGTCACTTTGATAACGAAATTGACATGGCTTGGTTAAACAAAAACCACGGTGCGTCTAAAATCGAAATCAAACCACAAGTTGATAAATACACTATCGCTGGAAAAGATATTCTTATCTTAGCAGAAGGTCGTTTGGTAAACCTTGGATGTGCTACAGGTCACCCAAGTTTTGTAATGAGTAACTCATTCACCAACCAAACTTTGGCTCAATTAGAGTTGTGGACCAACAGCGCTGCTTACAAAAACGAAGTGTATATGTTGCCAAAGCATCTAGATGAAAAAGTGGCCGCTTTACACTTGGCTAAATTAGGTGTTGAACTAGAAACTTTAAATGATGAGCAAGCCGCTTACATTGGAGTAGAAGTTCAAGGACCATTCAAGCCGGAGTATTACAGATACTAACTGTCATTCCCGCGAAGGCGGGAATCTAATTATAAAAACCCTTGCAGTAATGCGAGGGTTTTTTATTTTTATCAGGAGCAGCACTCCGCTGTTCTACGTAAAAATCCTCCCGCTTTCCGTTGCAATATTTTTGAATTGCTATGGAATAGCAATACAAAAAGGATTTCCACTGCAATCGGGGCTAGTAAAGACGCTTTCTATGAGTCTTTATCGCTTTAACGCAAAATGACCTTTCTCAATCCTACCGTCATCAAATTGTACAATAAACCAATAGTCATCCGCTGGCAATCCTTTTCCGTTAATTGTTCCGTCCCAACCTGAACCTCCGGCAGCAATTTGTTTCAGCAGTTTTCCAAAACGGTCAAAAAGCGTAATGGTAATGTTTGGATGAGCCGTCGCGCATCGCACATTCCACGTGTCTTCATAACCATCTCCATTCGGAGTAAAATAAATAGGAATGCCTATGATTTCAAAAGTTTGCGAAGCAACACCACAACCCGAATTGTCAGTGGCATAAGCGGTGTGTATTCCGCAGGCAACATTGTTAAATTGATTGCTGATTTGAAATGGTCCATCAGGATTGTCAATACTGAAGCCGTAAGTTCCCGTGTTCGTTGGTAAAAGATTTATCGTGGCCGAATTTCCAAAAACAGACGAACCTTCGGAAGTCACAGAGGCTATCGTCGGAATATCCGAAGGAAGTATATTTATCGAACGATTTGATACGCATCCTTCCACATTAACGATGTCAACCGTATAGGTTCCAACTTGATTAGCATTGATAGAATAAGAGGTATCGGGCAGTAAACCACCATTAAATGACCAAATAAAAGTATAAGGCTGTGCGTCTAGTAAACCAGCATCAATCGGAACCTGATAACCAGGTTGGTTTAGGCAGAGGTAATCATTGTCGACCGGTTCAATTTCAGGAAGTCTATTAACCTGTAAAGGAAGTTCGCTAACTCCGGCACAACCACTAAGCACATCGTCAACTCTAACAAAAATAGTGTCATTATAAGCTGTTGTATTGGCATAATTGGAAAGCGCTATAAGCTGGTTTTGTTGCAGTAGTGCCTCTTGTAACGTCACATAAAACGAAGCTGTTTGTTGGGGTGTCAAAACGATATTGGCTTGTGAAAGGTCAAAGGAGACAAAGCCATTACGTTGGATATCACACAATTCCAAGGCAGTCAATGTTTGTCCAGGAGTGGTATTGACGTTTAATGTCAACGAAAACAAAACGCTACAGCCTGAGATAGCGTCCGTCAATTTAGCAATAATGTTCTGCGGATTGGAAATGTTGGTGTAGTTTACAGGTAATGGCGTGTTGTTTGTAACGCTGGCAGCATCCAAAAAATAAGTAACGATCGATCCCGGATTTGTGGTTGTAAAAAAGTCATCAGCCTGCGAAAGATTAAATAAGGTAATTCCATCTGGACTGAGTCCGAAATCACATTGAACCAGATTAGTACCAACCACATTTGTAAAAGCATTTACTATCAAATCAATAGGCTGTGTAGTTGTACAAGTTCCGAATTCAATTTTGACAAAAACCTGTTGTTGAAAGGCTGTCGTATTATTGAAAAATTGTGGAATAGGATTGTTATTCGTGTCAGCATCTAACTGACTTCTATAATAATTGATAGTATAACCCGGAGTGGCAAAATCAGGGAAGATTACAGCACTCACACTTTGCATATTAAATTGTGCCCTACCGTTAAACTCATTTCCATCCAAAGTATCATCACAAATAGAAGCTGCCGTTGCAGCCAAATTAATCTGTGTCGAAATATTGATGTCAAAACTAGAGGTGCTAAAACATTCCGTTAACGTATTTTCTATTCGGGCAAATAGTGTCTGTGGATCTGAAGTATTTGTGAAACTAGTAGGAGTAGCAATTTCGTTTACTCCCAGTAGCGCATCACTTTCGCTGATATGATAAGTTACAACAACATTGGTTTGACTCCCAATGATTAGTGGTGTGTTTTGAGTTAAATCAAAAAGAGTAGAGGAATCAGGAACACCATCCAAATCACATTGACTGATATCCAAAGTAGTCACTCCGACAGGCAATTGAAATTGTGGGGGCTGATTAAATGTTGCCGTTCCTGTCCATGCAATAGAAAAATTACTAGTACCAGAGGCGCGGTCAATAGCGAGCATATAGGTTTCACCTGCTACAACGGGTAACGATTGTACAAAGCTGTTGCCATCTTGTCCCGGACCTTCACTTGCATCAGTTTCTCCGCTTGACAATCCCGTTTCATTATTAGGTAATCCAGCCCCAGCAGGATTTGTTGTAGAACAACGTACTATCGTGCGGTCATCACAAGTCACATAAGAATAAAGATAAAAATCAAAATCCTCATTGATGTCGGTACTTTGTGGCGTAATCGTAAACTCGAGCATTCCCGAAGTGGCGATATTTAATTTTATCCAGATGCTATTATATTCCTGGCTTCCACAACTGTTGACTTCCTGAAGGTTCCCAAAGCCATTCACTTGAACATTGTTAAAGCTAGTGTTACCACAAACTACTATAGCATCTATACAATCGTTTTGGGCAGAGGCTTTAATAGTGGCTATTAAAAAAAGCAAAAAGAGTATTCGTCTCATAATGGAAATAAAGCGTCAAATTTAGGGCATAAATAGGATTTATGTTTTATCCGTTTAGAAATATTTCAGATGAAAAATAAAACAAAAGGCGAGCCGTATATGGTTCGCCTTTTATATCATTATAAAAATTATTATAATTGTTCTTGAACAAGATTGATAATCGTGTTGGCGTCTAGTTCACCAGATTGTCGCCAAACCATTTGTCCTTCTTTGTAAATCATAAGAGTTGGCAAGCCTTTAATGCGGAGTGCATCCGCCAATTCTTGATTCTTATCCACATCAATTTTAATCACTTTTGCTCTGTCGCCAAGTGCAGCAGCTACATCTCTAATTACAGGATGCATGGAAACCGAAGATTCGTTCCACTCTGTATAAAAGTCGATTAATACCGGAACTTGTGCATTGATTAATTCTCCAAATTTTGACATAAAACTAAAAAGTTTTTACTTACTTATTACAATTTGAAAGTACTATTACTTCACAAATGTAGCACTTTTAACTAATTATGCTACAATATTGCCTTTTTTTAGTTCAAAAACCGTTATTTCGGGCATAATACCTACGCGACCTGGATACGCATGAAAACCGAATCCTCGATTTACATATATATATCTTCCGAATTCATTATACAATCCAGCCCATTGTTTGTACATATATTGCGCCAAACTCCATTTAAAAAAGCCCGGAATCTCAATGCCAAACTGCATTCCGTGTGTATGTCCAGAAAGCGTTAATTGAACATTTTTCGGATGACGCTTGACAATATATTCCCAATGACTTGGATCGTGGCTCATCAGTATTTTAAAATCTTCGGGAGCTACGTTTTCTGTAGCTTTATCAATATCGCCATTGGAACCAAAATGTTTCCCCCAATTTTCAACGCCAACCAAAGCTATTGCGTCATTGCCTTTTGTAATTTTGATGTTTTCATTCTGCAATAATTTAAAATCAATTTGACGATGGATGTCTTTTATTGCTTCAAAATTGTCAGCTTTTGCTTGTTCCGATTTCCAGTCCAAATAGGCTCCATAATCGTGATTGCCCAAAACAGAATATTTTCCGTGTTCAAAGTTTTTCAATCCTTTGAAAGTATCGATCCAAGGATGCATTTCGTCGGCTTTGGCATTGACAATATCTCCCGTAAACAATAAAATATCAGATTCTTGTTCGTTTATTAAATCGATGGCGTATTGTATTTTTTCGGGGTCATCAAAACTTCCGCTGTGAATGTCTGAGATGTGTGTAACTTTAAATCCTTCAAAAGCATCAGGCAAATCAGGAAAGAATAATGTATGGCGCAGAACCTTGAAATTGTATTTACCAACAGTCATTCCGTATAGCAATGACAGAAAAGGAACCGCTGCTAATCCGACTGCGACCTGACTGACAAATCTTCTTCTGGCAGGCAAAAAACTATCGGAATTGTGTCCCATAAAATGCGTTATGGTTCCCATCATCAGCCTTAAGACATCTTCCATTAGCATCACAAAGGTCAGGACTAATTTGGGCAACAAAACTAAAAGCAATAAACCCAAAGTAATCAATGACATTTTGGTTTGTCCCACACTGCGGTCAAACTTCATCAATTCGTATACAATAAATAAAATTGCAGCCGCAGAAACAATGACATACGCCATTAAAATCCATTTTGATTTGGTTATGGTTTTTATGGCTTGAAAGGCGTAGAGCTCCACTATTCCTATGATTATGAAGAGTATTATAAAACGAAAAGCCATAGCTTATTTTTTTCGCAAATTAACAAAGAAAACGTTTCCAATTTTTATTATTAATTATTATTTAACGTTAGTTGAATAATTGTTTTTCAGCGCTATCTATCATAAAAAATTATAAAAGCACCAGCATTATAAAGCCTTTTCCACTTTTAAGGGTTGGCTTAATGCAATATATTCTAGCATTCAAGAAAGATAACAAGTGTTTCGTGAAAAGGAACATTTTAAATCATAGGAATTAAAGTGATTTGCGCCTTAATTTAAAACAACTTTTATGAAAGAAAATTTACATTCATTTTTGATTACAGTTTCCTTATTGCTATGTGTACAAGCATTTTCAAACCCAATTATTTCGGCTGTGTCGGTTACCAATATTACAGCAACTTCGGTAAGGTTAAATTTTTCAGTTAATCCACAAAATAGCACATCAAATGCTTTTGTGCAATATAATACAACGCCTACAATGTCAGGAAGCTTTCTTCCTATTGGTCCGATTAATGGAAATACGCCTGTTGCCTTATTTCAAGACATTACAAGTTTAATTCCTAACACTTTATATTACTATGCCATTGATGTTTATGACTCAAACAGTCAAGCTGCTTTAACAATGACTGGAAGTTTTACAACTGGAGGAACTCCGCCAAGTAGTACCAATGCAATTATCTCTAATATAACAAACACTTCAGCACAAATTGACTTTCAAGTAAACACATTTGGTATACAAAGTTCAATTGTTGTAGATTATGGATTAAGCCCAACTTTTTTTAATTCCTTTTATGGGATTGCTAATACTTCAACAAATACACCTACAACATTTAGTTTTAATTTCACAAATTTAACTCCAAACACAACGTATTATTATAGTGTTGGAGGATATTCACCGACTCTTGTTGGAAACAGAATATTAGGTAGTTTTACAACATCTGTTTTAAGAAATTCAGAACATCAGCAAAAACGTAAAGCTCTTTTGCATCCAAATCCAGCATCAGATTATTTTACAATTGAAATGGAAAATGAATTAAAATCTGTAGAAATTTATTCACTTCAAGGACAAAAAGTAATGACTTCAACTTCTAAAAGTATCAATGTTTCTGGTTTGTCTAAAGGGATCTACTTAGTTCAAATGGAAGATAAAAATGACGCTATTGCCACTCAAAAATTAATTGTAAAATGAGAGCATTAGAGAAGTATCGATTAGAAATAACATTGGCATTGGTATATAGTCTTCTGATTTCAATTGTAGTTTATAATTTGTGATTTTTGGTTTTGTTAAATCGGTAAGCCGCTATTTTCCTCAGAATAGCGGCATCTTTTTTTGTAAAAACCTTTATAAAAAGAAATAGCCCTTTCGTGAAAGAAACTCTGACTTTCATGAAAGCCGGATTTTATTTTGTAATCAAAACTAGACTTTTGCCTCGAAATCTTAAATCTACTCTTTATGAAAAAATTATTACTTATTATTTTTATTATGACTTCTGCAATTACAATGGCTAATGGAATTCCAATTGTAAACAATCAAAGTTCTTCAAACTATACCACCTCTGGCTGTAGCATCTCATTTTATGTGGACCCCAATGGAGCGCAAACTAGCATCAGTATTCAATACAACACTACCAATACCACCGCTGCTTTAAGTGTAGGTCCACAATTTGTATACGGAACAGCACTGCCGGGTCAGGCAGGACAACGGAATGGGACTATTACAGGTTTACAGCCCAATACAACCTATTACTGGAGAGTTTTGGCCTCTAACATTTATGGTGCCAATAATGTTTCTGCAGTACTTTCGTTTACCACATTGAGCAACGCAGCAATTCCGGCAATTTCCGGAATTAGTTCTGTGCCAAATTCAACAGCTGCAGCTGTTTCCTATTCATTAAACGCCAATACCAGCTCCACAACATCTATAGTTAAATACGGGTTATCCGACACTACTTTGTCAAGTCAGGTTACCGGTTTTTCAGCTACTGGTATAGCAACTACACCCGGAACGGTCTCAATCGGCGGATTAACGCCAAGCACTGTTTATTACTACCAGATTCAAGCAACAAATTCATTAGGGACATCTGTAAGCGCTATCGGCACTTTTACTACCAATAGTCCCATTATTCCCATTCAAATTGCTCAATACAATTTTGATAACACCTACAACAATGCTAACGGTAATGCCCCTTTTGCCTCCAATACCGGAACCTCTTTTGTTACCGATCGAAATGGTAACGCTAACGGAGCTCTTAATATTAACAACAGCGGTTCCACAGCTTCCATTTCAGGGTTACCTTATGCAGCAAACGCAAGGACAGTGTCATTATGGTTTAAACTGAATGCTCTAAACGGTTCCGGTTTCAATTTTTTATACACATATGGCAACAGTACCAACTATAACGGTGCTTATGTCAACGGAGCAACCACTTATCATTTCGGGAATAACAGTTCACATAGCAACACGGTCAACACTGTCGCCAATGTTTGGTACCATATAGTAATGGTGTATGACGGGATCAGTTCTAAAATATACCGTAATGGTACTTTGTTGGCCGAATCTACTAAAACTTGGAGTACCGTAAATAATAGCGATATTTTTCGACTAGGATTAACGGAAAACGGCGCATCTACTTATTTTAATGGAGCCGTTGATGATTTAAAAATATACAATTATGCTATTTCTGATGCTGATGTTCAAAGTCTTTTTTCTAACAACACACTAGCATCACAAGAGTTTAATTCGCAAAACCTTCAAGCAACTCTTTATCCCAATCCAACAAATGATGCTTTCACTATCGAGATGAAAAATGAAGTGAAATCAGTTGAAATTTATTCTATTCAAGGTCAAAAAGTATTGACTTCTACTTCAAAAAATATCAATGTTTCTGATGTATCAAAAGGAATGTATTTGGTACGTATAGAAGGTGAGAATAATGCAGTAGCGACTCAAAAACTAATAATTAACTAGGTAAAAAATCATGAGAAAAATTATTTGCACCTTGCTTTTTATCACTTTTGCGACTAGTTTAACTAATGCTCAGTGCTCACCAAATTGGCCAAATTCATTATCCCCTTCTGCAAGTTCAGCTCCTGTTGGTAGTACGGTAACTTTAACGCCGCTTTATACCGTATTTCCTCCATTTAATACAACTCATTATTACAGATGGGTAGATATTACTGCTGGAGGCAACTGCGGCTCTAGCACCGCTTTTTTTGGACCGCAATCTATTGGTGTAGCATTTCAAGAGACTTCTCCACCACTTGTTGAAGGTAATAATGTTTTTACTTTGCAATTTTTCTGTTCAACAGGTGTTCAATGTAATCCATCACTTCAGGTAATAGTGGTTGGGACTGGTCCGTTGAGTGTAACTGAAAATGACATTGATAACAATTTTAAAATTTACCCAAATCCAACAACCGATGCTTTCACTATCGAGATGGAAAAAGAGGTAAAATCAGTAGAAATCTATTCGCTTCAAGCGCAAAAAGTACTGACTTCTACTTCAAAAGGCATAAATGTTTCTCACTTATCAAAAGGAATTTACTTGGTTCGTATAGAAGATGAAAATAATGCTATTTCAACTCAAAAATTAATTGTAAAATAATCATGAAGAAAACAATACTCCTAGTATTCTTGGCCTTAGGTTTAATGGCAATGAATACAACATCGGTTACCAAAACATCCAACAAAACAGTTGTAGTTGCCGAAAAATTCGACATCAAAATTAAAAACGATACCAACGATGAGGTCAGAGTAATCAATGCCGGAAGTGGCGGAAGTTACAGCCTTACCAAAAATGCAACCACGACTATTAAGATGGAAGAAGGCGACAAATTGCACTATTATGAAAAAGGCAAAAAAGGTTCCCTCATTCTAGTAGCTTCCAAAGAAATGCACGGCAAAGTGCAACTCTTGAGTAAAATTTAAAGTAAGTAGTTTTTTGGAAAATACCGCTCACAGCAATTCTTTGTTGGAGCGGATTTTCGTTTTAAAAAATAGTATATTGTGTCCCAAATAAAGTCCAAAATGAAAACCATCAAAGCCATACTAGTAGACGACGAAGAAAATGCACGTTTAATACTAAACAACTTTATCTCTGAGTATTGTCCTAATGTTGAAATTATTGCTGAAGCCGAAGACGTAAAAGCCGCGGTAAAACTCATCAATAAAAACGAAGTGGATTTGGTTTTCCTGGATATCGAAATGCCCAACGAAAACGGATTTGCCCTCTTTGATTACTTCAATAAACCAAGTTTCGAAACTATATTTTGCACCGCCTATTCCGAATACGCCATCAAAGCGTTTGAAGTTTCTGCAATCGATTATCTGCTCAAACCTATTGGAGTAACCAAACTCAAAGAAGCAATCGCAAAAGTCGAAAACAAACTGCTGACCAAAACTACGTTCACCGAAAATATCTCAGCACTAAAAGAAAATTTAGCCGAAAAGGAAATCAAAAAAATCGGAATTCTGATTGGCGATGGTATTGTTTTTATGGACTTGAACGATATTCTTTATTTTGAAGCCGATGGTTCGTACACGACCATCCATCACAAAAACGGCAGTGATTTGACCGTAAAAAAAATCAAGCATTTTGAAGATTTACTCGCGTCGGATAAGCGTTTTTTCAGAATTCATCGTTCGTATCTAATCAATATCTCCCAAATCAAAAAGTACAGCAAAAAAGACGGTTTGTCGGTAACATACGACGATAAAACCTTGTTGCCCATTTCCCGAGAAAAAAAGGAAGAATTTGAAGAGTTTATGCAACGCAACAACATCTTGTAAATGAGTTTGAGAATCTTTAGTAGTGCTTTGTGTTTGATGTTGTGCCCTGTTCTTTTTGCGCAATCCACCAATGCTATTGCTAAAAAGTTAAAAAATCATCCCCAAAAAGACACGCTTCGATGCTTTTTGTTAAACGAAATCATTGAAGCCGAAACGGATCAAAAGGTTTGGATACGCTACAATCAAGAACTTCAAGAAATTGCCGTTGCCCAACTTCAACAAGAAAAAAACGAGCGTTTGAAAAACGTTTACACTAAATATTTATCCATTTCCTATAACAACCAAGGGGCGTTTCATCTGTATAACGAATCCTATGAAAAAGCGATTCGGTTGTATAAAAAAGCCTTCCATACGGCTTCCGGAATAAACTACCACTACGGAAGCGCTTTAGCCTTGCAGAATGTCGGGACAGCCTTTGATTATTTGGGGAAGATTGATAGCACTTTGGTCTACATGAAAAAAGCGCATCGCTTGGCATTGCTCTCCAAAAACAAAGAAGGTTTGGCTTATGTCTTGACGGATTTGGGGTACATTTATAATAATTTAGGGAATAGTTCTTTGGCCATTCGCTACAATCTTCAAGCATTGCAATTGTTCGAAAAACTAAAGAATTTGGAAGGTTTAGAACGCACTAATTTTGCTTTGGGTCGAATCTTTGATAATCAGAATGACTATAAAACAAGCATTCTCTATTACCTAAAGTGCCTCGAAATTAATCGGAAAAACAACGACAAAGAGCGGTTGGTTTTGACACTAAATAGTTTGGCTGCAGCCAATATAAATGCGGATAACATCAGTGAAGCAGTCAAGTGCAACTCCGAAGCTTTTCAATTGGCTTCGCAGATGCACAATATCGATTTTATCGCAACATCACACAAAAACTATGGCGATATTTATTGGAAACAACAACAACTAGAAAAGGCACAATCCAATTACACCATAGCAGCTGAATTGTTCCGAAAAATTAACAGTGATGTCAATTATTCGAAAGTAGCCATTAAACTGGCGACCATTTATTACACCCAAAGTAAGCTGATACAAGCACAAGAGTTAGGATTAGCTGGATATCATTTGGCACTAAAAACCAATTTTCCATCCGATCAAAGAAATGCCGCTGAAATACTCAGCCAGATTTTTGCGAAGCAAAACGATTATAAAAAAGCCTTCGATTACAAGGCCATGGCCTACGAAATCAGTGAGAAAATTTATTTCGATGAAAGTAAAGACATCGCCCTAAAAGCAACCTATAAATACGAATCCGAAAAAAAGGAGGCCTCTATAAAAGCACTGCATCAGAAGAATCAGATAGCCGAATTAGAATCGAAAAGAAAAACCGCCATGCTTTATTTGGTAGTGTTACTTTTTATAGCCATCACCACTACAGCGTATGTTTTGTTTTCGAGATTTAAAGAAAAAAAGAAAAACGAAATCCTGCAAAACCAACTCCGAGAAGCCGAAAAATTACTCGAAGCGGAGAAAAAAGTCACCGAAAGCGAACTCAAAGCACTCAAAAGCCAAATGAATCCGCATTTTATTTTCAATGCGCTGAACAGTATTCAGATGCAGTTTATGTATGGCGATAAATTGGTGGCCAACGAGCAACTCAATAATTTTACCTACTTGACCCGACAAATTCTGGAAGTTTCGGGCAAAAAGCAGATTACAATCAATGATGAGGTTGACATCTTAACCAAATACCTCGAATTGGAGCAGTTGCGATTCAGTAAAGATTTTAGCTATACGATTTCGGTTTCGGAACACATCGATGAAGATTACCATAAGATTCCGCCCATGCTGATTCAGCCGATTGTAGAGAACAGTCTGAAACACGGACTCATGCACAAAAAAGGCGCCAAAACCATTCAGGTACATTTTGATATTGACGCTATCGAAACGCATATTATTTGTACTGTTATAGACAATGGTATCGGAAGAGCCAAATCGGCCGAAATTAAAGCCAAAAATAATTCGGGTCACCTTTCATTTTCAACTGGTTCCATTATCCAACGATTGGAACTTTTAAACACGAAGCTTCATTTAAAAAATCTCCTCGAATATCAGGACATCACCGATGCTGAAAATGAAGTGACCGGAACCAACACCACTATCAGAATTCCATTGTAAAATTAGAGACTGCAAGCCAAACAAATGTTCAGCGCCAAGATCACAAATACCAACAAAAAAAGAAGTGCAATCAGCAAATCTTTCACTCTCGTTTTTACAAACATAAATTCTGATTTTTTGGCAAAAAAAACAATAATTTTTGGGAGTGCTTAAATAACTTCACGAAACCACAATTTCCTTTCACGAAATACTATTTTCTTTCTTATTTTTACATTTTATAACCTTTCTTATGTCACAAAAACGCCTTTTTCTTCTTGATGCCTATGCCTTAATCTTTCGCGGGTATTATGCTTTTATAAAAAATCCTCGTATCAACTCAAAAGGATTAGATACTTCGGCCATTATCGGTTTTATGAACTCGCTGATGGACGTTATCAAAAGGGAAAAACCCGACCATTTGGCGGTGGCTTTTGACAAAGGCGGAAGCGATTACCGCTACGAAATGTATCAGGAATACAAAGCACACCGCGACGAAACGCCCGAAGCGATCAAAATTGCCGTGCCCTATATTCAGCAATTGTTGCAAGCCATGCACATTCCGATTATTGAAAAAGCAGGTTTCGAGGCTGATGATTTGATTGGAACGTTAGCCAAACAAGCAGAGAAAGAAGGCTATCAAGTATTCATGGTAACGCCGGATAAAGATTTTGCCCAATTGGTTTCTGAAAATATATTCATGTACAAACCCGCACGTTCAGGAAATGATATTGAAATTTGGGGTATTCCCGAAGTATTAGCCAAATTTGAAATCGAACGACCGGAACAAGTAATCGATTTTCTGGGAATGATGGGCGATGCTGCCGATAATATTCCGGGATTGCCCGGCGTTGGGGAAGTCACGGCTAAGAAATTATTGAAAGAATTTGGTTCGATGGAAAACCTCTTAGCCAACACTGACAAGCTCAAAGGTGCCATGAAAGATAAAATCGAAGCCAATGCAGAACTTGGTATCTTATCCAAAAAATTAGCCCGAATTTTATTGGATTGTCCGGTGACTTTTGACGCAACGGATTATGAATTGTCCAAACCAGATGTGGAAAAAACCGATGCGTTGTTCATGGAATTAGAGTTCCGTCAGATGAAAGCGCAGTTCGACAAGTTCTTTGGAACCGGAAAAGAATACGACGAAATTGAAACGAACGGCAACGATGCTGAAGTTACTTCTGAAACGCCAAAGCCATCCAAAAAAGCCGCTCCAAAAAATGAAAATCAATTCGATTTGTTTGGTTTTACAGATGATGAGAGCGATGAGCCCAAACCAAATTCCTATTATGCAACATTAGAAACTACAGAACATTTATACCAAATCGTTCAGGGCGAATTAGGAACCAAATTGTTTCTGCAAAACCTGATGAACCAAACTTCGGTTTGCTTTGACACCGAAACCACCGGAATTGATGCGCTGAACGCCGAATTGGTTGGTATGTCCTTTTCTTGGGAGAAAGCAAAAGCCTTTTATGTACCGTTTCCGGAAAACCGAGAAGAAGCCCAACTTTTAATCGAAAAATTCAAACCGTTTTTTGAAAGCGAAACCATCGAAAAGATTGGACAAAATGTCAAATACGATTTGAAGGTATTATCCAAATACGGCATCCACATCAAAGGCAAATTATTCGATACGATGATAGCGCATTATCTGATTAATCCCGATATGCGTCACAATATCGATGTTTTGAGTGAAACGTATTTGAAATATGCGCCAAAATCCATAGAAACATTAATCGGGAAAAAAGGCAAAAACCAATTGTCCATGCGTGATGTTCCTCTAGAAGATATTAAGGAATACGCTGCCGAAGATGCTGATATTACACTACAATTAAAAGAACATTTCCAACCTATTTTAGAAAAAGTAGGTGCTAAAAAGTTGTTTGACGAAATCGAAATTCCGCTGATTCCCGTTTTGGCAGCTATGGAATTGGAAGGCATCAATCTGGATGAAGACTTCCTCAAGAAAATGTCGGTTGAAATGCAAAAAGACATCAACGAGTTTGAACAGAAAATCTACGAAACAGCTGGCGAAAAGTTCAATCTCGCTTCCCCAAAACAATTGGGCGATATTTTATTTGACAAATTAAAAATCGGCGGTGCCAAACAAAAGAAAACGAAAACCGGTCAATATGCAACCGGCGAAGAAGTCCTTTCGTATCTGGCTAACGAGCATCAAATTGTAAAGGATATTTTAGAATGGCGTCAGATGGTAAAATTACAAAGTACGTACATCGATGCTTTGCCTAATCAAGTCGATAAAAGAACGCAAAGAGTCCATACCGATTATATGCAAACCGTGGCAGCTACAGGTCGTTTGAGTTCTAATAATCCTAATTTGCAAAACATTCCGATACGAACCGAACGCGGACGATTAATCCGAAAAGCGTTTATTGCCCGAGATGAAAATTACACCTTGCTTTCTGCCGATTATTCACAGATAGAACTTCGAATTATAGCCGCTTTATCGGGAGAGGAAAATATGCTAAAAGCCTTCCAAAATAACGAAGACATTCACCGAAGCACAGCAGCTAAAGTTTTTAACGTGCCTTTAGAAGAAGTAACTAAAGAACAACGTAGCAATGCGAAAACGGTCAATTTCGGAATCATTTATGGTGTTTCAGCCTTTGGGTTGAGCAATCAGACGTCATTGTCTCGAAGTGAAAGTGCCGCTTTGATTGATGCGTATTACAAAACCTATCCAAAACTAAAATCCTATATGTCGGAGCAGGTTGATTTTGCCCGTGAAAATGGTTATGTGCAAACGGTTTTGGGAAGACGTCGTTATTTAAAAGACATTAATTCGGCCAACGCTGTAGTTCGTGGTGCTGCCGAACGAAATGCTGTGAATGCTCCAATTCAGGGTTCAGCCGCAGATATCATCAAAATTGCCATGATTAATATCTATCAAAAATTAACTTCAGAAAACTGGAAATCCAAAATGTTGCTTCAGGTTCATGACGAATTGGTTTTTGACGTTCATAATTCAGAAGTAGAAAAAATCAAACCGATGATCAAGCACGAAATGGAGCATGCTTTTACCATGGCCGTTCCGTTAGAAGTCGAATTAGGTGTTGGTAAAGATTGGCTCGAAGCGCATTGATTTTACTAGTAAAAAATAAACGCTAAAGAGCAGAAAATACTACTGATTTTTCGGTTAGAGCTAGTGGCATTAAAATGGTATTTTGTGAAAACAAATTCACACTAAAGCAAGGAGGAACGGGCTGTGCGTTGACCAAAGTATAATTAGCACAACCTAAATTTAAGGTAAACAAAGGGTAAACATAGCCATAATCTGTTATTTGGAGTCAATTAATTACTTACTTTTAGAGTGTCAAAAATGCTATGACTTTTGGAAACACTTAAAACCATATTGTATTTTTCTATTTTCAGATATCCTCTAAAGAAGGACGAAATTCATAGTTACACTAATTATGAAACTATAGCTAAAACGGAAAAAGAGTTACAACACTTAATCGATGAAAAAATTCTTCGAAAAGTGGATGAGTTTTATGTCTATGGAAGCGATTTGGATTCGGTGATTAAACGCATGAGAGGAAATATGTATGCCAAAAAAGTAATGAAAAAAGCCGGTAAAAAAGCCAAGTTCATTGCTAAATTTCCTTATGTTGAAGCCGTTGGAATTTCAGGTTCGCTGTCAAAAGGATATTACGATAACCTGAGCGACATCGACTTCTTTGTAATAACGAAACCCAATAAACTTTGGATTTGCCGAACCTTATTGATGTTGTACAAAAAAATATTCTTGTTCAATTCCAGACGCTATTTCTGTGTCAATTATTTTGTGTCCTCGAGCCAATTGGAAATCGAAGAACAAAATCGCTTTACGGCAACCGAATTAAAAACCCTAATCCCAATGCAAGGAAAAGCCGCCTTTGAACAGTTTTACCAAAGCAATTTGTGGATTAATGACTATTTTTCGAAGTTTGTACCCGAAGTCAGTAAAATACAAAATACATCAAAACCTATCTTCACAAAAGGAATCGAACTAATTTGCGATACCAAAATCGGAACGGCAACAGACTATATTTTCAAACAGATAACGCTGCGAAAATGGCAATCAAAGTTCCGTGATATGCAACAAGAAGATTTTAAAATTGCATTAAAAACAACAAAGAACATCTCTAAACATCATCCATCCAATTTTCAAAAAAAAGTTATCTTATCTTTGAATAGCAAACTTGATGAAGTGCAGTCAAAGTATAATGTAGTTTTACCCAAAGAGCATGTCTAGCATCCTTTTTTCGCATTCCTATTATTATCAATTAGACCCAAAGCAATGGAAAAACAAAACCCCTTTTCCGCCTTTGGGAACTTTGTATGCCGCGTCGTTACTCAGGAAAAATGGTTTTGAAGTCGATTTATTCGACACCAATTTATTGGATTCACCCAACGACATCACTCATAAACTTCATTTTAAAAACCCAAAATACTTGGTCATTTACGACGATGGATTTAATTATCTGACCAAAATGTGTCTCACTAACATGCGCGAAGCCTGTTTTGAAATGATCGCACTCGGGAAAAAATTCCATTGTACCGTGATTGTTTGCAGTTCTGATTCGACCGATCATTATCAGGAATATATCGAAAAAGGAGCCGATTTTGTCATGCAGGGCGAAGGAGAATGCACCCTTTTGGAGCTTATCAAAACAGTAGAAAGTAACCAAAACATCGATACGGTAGCTGGAATCGTTTTTAGAAGGAATGATGAAATTCAAATTAACAAAAAACGCGCAGTACAGCAGCATTTAGACGAGTTTCCCATGCCGGCTTGGGATTTGGTTGACATCGAAAAATACCGTCACATTTGGAAACAAAGCGGACAAGAATTTACACTAAACATTGCTACAACGCGCGGTTGTCCCTACAAATGTAATTGGTGCGCTAAGCCCATCTACGGCAATCGCTACAACGCCCATTCACCAGAATATATCGTCAACGAAATAGCTTATTTGCAACAAAAATTTGGGGTAACCCGATTTTGGATGTGTGATGATATTTTTGGGTTAAAACCGAATTGGGTTCAGGACTTTAATGCGAAATTAAAGGAGCGAAACCTCAAAATTAGCTATTACATTCAGAGTCGCGTAGATTTATTGTTAAAGGAAGACACTATCGATTGTCTTGCCGAATCAGGTTTGGAGGAAGTTTGGGTCGGCGCCGAAAGTGCTTCGCAAAAAATTCTCGATGCCATGGATAAAGGCACAACAGTAGCCCAAATTTATCAGGCAACGAAACTCCTGAAAGCTAAAAAAATACGAGTGGCGTTCTTTTTGCAGTTCGGATATTTAGAAGAAAATCAGGAAGATATTGCCAAAACCATAGCCATGATCAAAGAGTTAATGCCTGATAATATTGGTATTTCAGTTTCGTATCCATTGCCCGGAACACCTTTTTATGACAAGGTAAAAGACGACTTGAAATTAAAGTCGAATTGGACGGATTCGGATGATTTTGAAATGCTGTTTCACGGAACGTACAAGTCGAATTACTACAGAAAACTTCAAAGGTATGTTCACAAAGAATTCCGAAAAGAGCAGGGTTTTCAAAACTTGAAAGCGTTGTTTCAAAAACCGGCATCAACTTCAGTAGCCCAATTAAAATCGATTGTGAAATTGGGTTACTATGTCCCGAGTGCTTTTCTGGATGCTATTTCACTCAAAAAACTAGAGCATTATGAACGCTAGTTTTGACAAAGCAGCACCTTATTATGACGCTTCATTTACCAATTCAAAAATTGGGAAAATACAACGAGAATTGGTTTACAAACAGCTAGAAAAAAAAATGATTTCTGTCCAAAATATTCTGGAGATCAATTGCGGCACAGGCGAAGATGCACGTTGGTTAGCCCAACAAAATTTTAGGGTAACCGCTACAGACATTTCGACTAAAATGATTGAAGTGGCCAAAAGCAAGGTGGTTCATGAAAATCTCACATTTAATAAGGTCGATATAAAAGCAATCGCAATGGAGTTTTCCGGACAAAAGTTTGATCTGATTTTTTCCAATTTCGGCGGATTGAATTGTCTTTCCAAACCCGAATTAGCACAGTTTTTTACAGATAGTAACACACTACTTTCTGAAAAGGGTAAAATGGTTTTGGTCATCATGCCCAAACATACGCTTTGGGAACAAGGTTATTTTTTGGCGAAAGCCCAATTTTCCAGCGCCTTCAGGAGAAATAAAGAAGTGGTTGTAGCGGATGTTGACGGGGAAAAAGTCCCAACCTATTATTACAACCCAAAAGATATTGTAAATTTAGCAGGAAATGATTTTGAAATGCTTGATCATAAACCCATTGGATTTTTTGTGCCACCATCGTATTTAGAGTCTTTTTTTAAAAACAAAGGAGGAATATTACGGTTTTTATTGGGTTTAGAAAACAAAATTTCAAACAGGTCATTCCTTTCAAAACGTGCCGACCATTACATCCTAACTTTACAAAAACGATGAGTATCCTTTTAACACATGCATATTATTTATCGGATGATCCAAAGGAGCAAAAGATAATGAAACCTTATCCGCCATTAGGTTTGCTGTATGTTTCTGCCTATTTGTGGAGTAAGAATGTGGCCAATGAAGTGTTTGATTCGACTTTTTATTCTAAGGAAGATCAACTGCAGTTCATCAAGGAAAAACAACCCAAAATCATTTGCATTTACACCAATTTGATGACTAAAATAGAAGTCATACAGTTGATGAAAAAACTAAGAACATCCGAATTTGGTTTTCCAAAAACTGTATTAGGTGGACCTGATGTTACGTACAATATTGAAAATTACTTGAATTCGGGTGCCGATTTTATTGCAATTGGTGAAGGAGAAGAAACGACTTTTGAATTGCATCAAGCAATTATAAATCAGGAAGATTACTCGAAAGTAAACGGAATTGCTTTCCTTGAAAATGGGATGGTAATTCAAACTCCAGCGCGAACCAAATTCAGAGAATTAGACGAATTGCCTTTGCCCAACCGCGATGCTATTCCGAATGAAAAATACCTCGAAACCTGGAAACGCAACCATGGCGAAAGCTCGATGACGATTTCCACCCAACGCGGTTGTCCGTATACGTGCAAATGGTGTAGCACTGCGGTTTACGGGCAAAGCTACCGAAGAAGACCGGCAAGCTTGGTCGCAGCCGAAATGAAAATGCTCAAAGATAAATACAATCCAGATGCCATTTGGTTTGTAGATGATGTGTTTACAATCAGTCATAAATGGTTGACAGCTTTCCACGAAGAAGTGGTCAAACAAAACGCTCAAATTCGATTTGAATGCATCACAAGAGCCGAACGGTTAAACGATGAAATTTTGCGACTTTTGAAAGAAGCCGGTTGTTTCCGAATTTGGATAGGTGCCGAAAGCGGTTCTCAGGATATTATCGATGCCATGGACAGACGTGTGGATGTGAACCATGTTAAGAAAATAATTCAGGATACGAATGCCATCGGAATAGAAACCGGAACCTTTATCATGTTGGGATATCCAGGAGAAACCGAGAAAAACATCCATGAAACCATACAATATCTGAAAGAAGCCAAGCCTACACATTATACGATTACAGTGGCTTACCCGATAAAAGGGACATCACTTTTTAATGAGATTGAAGATGTAATTACGGTGCGTCCCAATTGGGAAACATCCACCGACAGGGAAATTGATTTTAAACGAACCTACTCGAAAAAATACTACAAGTATGCCGTTTCCAAAGTCGTAAATGAGGTGGAATTCAGTCGGAGAAATAAATCCCTTTTCCAGCGATTGCAACACAAAACCAAATCGATATTGGCTTCAGGATTAATGAAAATTAGTAAATAAAACATGAAAAAACTACTATTCTTGTTATGTTGCTCTTTACTCATTTCTTGTGAGCGAGATTCGTATTCAGATTTAATCCGTACCGAAACTAAGATTAATTTAAAATGGAATAAAGCCTATCCAGAAGATACCATCGACAAATCATTGATAGGATTGAAATGGGCATTATCTTATGTTGGAGCCACATTACCTCGTTCTAACAGTGGTTTTTCAAATACAACTTCCACAATAACCATTGATATAAAAAAGTTGGGCTTTGCAGAATTCGCGCAACAAAATCTTTTAAAATTGGTGGAGAAAATCAAAACGACACCCGAGTATCAAAACAGTAAAGCGGTTGATTTAGGTCGCTTTGTAACACTACTTTTAGGTGCTTCCGAACATTATTATGAAATCATCGGAACGCCCAATACATTGTCAGAATTACTAAGCAATTACAGCTTACTTCCACAGAAAGGGTATGTGAATAATTCAAGTGTTTCTTTAGAGCATCGGATTATCGAATTTTCGGAGCAAAATGGTTTTAATCAAGTCTTTCTTTCGGAAGAAGTTGATCCGGTTTCCGGCGAGATTTTCGAATATGAAACTATTGAATTATTGTCCAATGGTCAGTTGCGCTTCGGGATTTTTGATGTCAATGGCGACCGAAAAAACAACGCCGATCCATCGCATTCAAACGCAGGAAAACCTGCCAAGTGTATGTGGTGTCACGAATCGGTCATCAATCAAATGTTTACTCCTCAAAATGATTATTCGGGCTATTTAACGGCTACGGAATTGCAAAATACGCTTATCAATTACCGTGAATCTAATAGAAATTTGAAATTACAATTAAATGATGGCGTTGATTTTTCGCAAACGCAGCAACATACGTTGACCGAACTATTGTACATTTCGTTTATGGAACCTTCGGCAGAGCGATTGAGTTTAGAGTGGAACTTGACTTTGACCCAAGTACAAAATCTGCTTTCAGGTTTGCCAACACATCTGTACGCTGAATTTCCGTTTTTAGGCAATTTATACTACCGAAGCGACATTGAAAGCTTTGCGCCATTTGATGGGTTAGCGGTTTCGAACAGTGTTAGAGAACAATCAACTATCGAAGTAAATCATTTGGATTAATGTTGAACAATAAAAAAATAATCGTCGTGCTTCCTGCTTACAATGCGGCAAAAACTCTCGAAAAAACAGTGAGTGAAATTCCGTTGGATTTGGTAGACGAAATTATTTTAACGGATGATTACAGCAACGATAACACCATCGAAATTGCTAAAAAATTAGGAATTCATTATATTATTGCTCACGATAAAAACAAAGGTTATGGTGCCAACCAAAAATCGTGTTACCAAAAAGCATTGGAGTTGAACGCCAGTATCATTATCATGTTACATCCGGACTATCAATACACGCCTAAATTAATACCGGCCATGTGTTCGCTGGTTGCCCATGATTTATACGACGTGGTTTTGGGGTCGCGTATTTTGAGCAAAGGTGCTTTGAAAGGCGGAATGCCTTTGTACAAATACATTTCCAACCGTTTACTGACCTTTATTCAAAATATTTTGATGAACCAAAAACTGTCCGAGTACCATACAGGTTTTCGGTGTTTTAATGCTCACTATTTGAAGCAAATTGATTTTGAAAATAACTCAGATGACTTTGTATTTGATAATGAAATTTTGGCTCAACTGTGTTACAAAAGAGCGCGAATTGGCGAAATATCATGCCCGGCAAAGTATTTTGAAGAAGCAAGTTCGATAAATTTCAGCAGAAGCGTTACTTATGGCTTGGGTGTTTTGAGGGTTTCGTGTTCTTATTTTTTGCAAAAGACAACATGGTTTCGATTCTCAATATTTAAAAAAGCATGATAAAAATAATTCGTCAACATTATGGTTTGATTGCTGTTGCGCTGTTTTGTGCATTTTGCCTTTTCAAAGCGATAGACTTTCCTATACACGATTTTGCGAATTACTATTTTGGCGGACATTTTTTAGTAGATGGAATATTCAATGTTGACACTTACTTTCCGTATGTTTTCAATAAGCAAATTGCCGATTTAGGTTATCGAGGAATCTTTGTTAGTTATGCCCCGAATACGCCATTTTTGGCTTTATTTTTTACGCCGTTTTCACTACTTTCTTTAGCCACTGCCAAACTCATTTTCAATGGAATTAGTGTGTTGTTATTTCTGACAAGCATTTACCGATTGTCACGATTTTACAACATAAAATCGGTTTACCTTTTGTCCATCCCATTACTTTTCTTTGTTCCAATAAGAAACGAATTGCTGTTTGGACAGGTATACTTTATATTGTTTTTTTTCTTGACCGAATTTTGGTTGGCCTATCAAAAAGAACGGTTTTTGAAATCAGCTTTTTTTTTAAGTTTGGCTATTCTATTGAAAGTGTTTCCCGTTTTACTTTTACTGATTTTCCTATTTAAAAAACAACTCAAACCACTATGTTATTCTATTCTTTTTTGCTTTTTGTTTTTCGGAATAACAGCACTTTTTACGGGCTTTGACATTTGGTTTTTTTACATTCAATCGGTTTTACCAAAGGCTTCCAACGGCGAAATTGCTTCGGCTTATGTTGATAATTACCAGTCAGTTTTTATGTTTTTGAAGCGGCTTTTGGTAGAAGATTCTATTGAAAATCCGAGTGCTTTTTTCAATTATCCTATTTTATTTTCCGCTTTGATGATGATGTTTAAATTCGGAATTGTAGGCGTTGGTTATTTTATTTCTAAAAGAACATCCAATGCTTTTTTGATTTTATGCTATTGGATTTTGGCCATGATATTACTATCACCATACGGTAGCACGTATACTTTAATTTTGATGCTGTTTCCGTTTGTGGCTTTACTGAAAAGTAACATTTCAAATATCAAGAAAGGTGTTTTCTGTCTACTATTATTTTTAATATGTAATCTCAAGTTATCGGTTTTTATCAATAACAGTTTTCCATTTTCGTATTTGAGATTGTTTTTACTGTTGTTGTTTTTTGGCTTATTTGTGATTCATCTTCGACAAAAAACACACTGGAAAAATATAGCTGTTTTAGCTTTGATACCGACGATTTTGGTTCTTGTTTTTCAAAAGCATGAACCTGTAAAATCAACTATACTTCTGAAGAACGGACCAATATTGATATATGATTTCAAAATAGAAACAAGTCCTGAAGACAAGCACAAGTATTTAACAGCAAATTTTTGGGACGGAGCAGACAAATTATTATTTTGGAAACAAAGTATTCAAACGGCTGAATCATTGAACTTGAAAGACAACCAAATTTTTTACAACAACCAACAACTTACGTTTGACAAGAGCCATAAACTAAAACCAATACTGATTGATAATAATACCATTCTTTATCTTTCGGATTACAATCGTGGAATTGGGTTTTATACACTAAGGGAAATATTTGTAAAATAAAAATGAAGGGTTAAATTTTTGTTAATGTAATAATAAACTTATTTTTTTGACGTTGATAGATAATAGTAACCATTAAACTTTTTTATTATGTCAATTAAGTATTATTTACAGCCAAACCCAATTACTCCTGACCCAAATGATCAGTCTGCGAGAGTAATAAGTAATCAAGTTCATGATGTGGAAAGCATAACTAAGGAAATGCTTCGTCGTGGCAGTACTATAACTGAAGCCGATATACGTGCTGTACTGAAAGTTTTTTTTGAGGTGGTATCCGATGAAATTACAGAAGGGAACAATGTAAATTTGCCAATCGCCAATTTCAGACCAGGAATTGGGGGTGTTTTTAGTAATGCTACCGATAGTTTTGATCCTTCAAGACATGTCAAAAAAGCTAGTGTCTCAGTAGGACTCTTGCTAAACGAGAAATTGCAATTTGCAGCCGTTGAGAAAGTAACACAACCCACTCCTGGACCAGCTTTGATTCAGTTTACAGATATTAACAGCAACAACACCAATAGCATTTTAACACCCGGCGGTATAGGTCAGGTGGTTGGTGAAGAATTAAAATTCAACCCTGTAAATATAGCTGAGGGTATTTATTTAATTGCTGCAGACGGAACTGCAACAAAAGTTGATATTATTGCTAGTAGAACAGAAGGTAAATTAGTTTTTAGTATACCAACAACTTTAGCAGTAGGCAACTACACTCTTGAAGTAAGAAAAGGGTATGGAACTACCGTAGTCACACTCCGATCAGGAAGTTTGCAGGAAACTTTACAAGTGATTTAATATTAAATACCCATTAGTAGACTAACCACCGAGCAAATTTATTCGCTCGGTTTTTTTATACATAATTGTATAAGGCTGTACTATTTTAAAAATTGTCGTTTGTTATTTTTGTTTTTATGCACCAATGAAGATTCCTGATTGCGCTAGTGATAAATTACCTTTGCACTAATGAATGTTATTAGTTGCACCACAATAAAGAACGTAAACCTGCATAATTTTAAAATTATTAACAAACAAAAAGCCGTTTGAACCAAATCCAAACGGCTTTTGATAAAAAGAAAATCAGCTTATCTCTTGATTAACTTTTTAGAAATAATTTCTCCATCATTCGTTTCAATGGAAACAATATAAATACCGCTAGTCAATGGAGAAGTATTGTATTGATACTCGGAAGTTTCTTTTACTGCCTCATTCAAAACAATCCTACCCTCAATAGTTGTGATAATCACTTTTTTAAATTCTCCATTATTTAAATGAATTGTTGTAAAATCATTTGCTGGATTTGGGAATAAAAGCAGCTCTTTATTAACAGTAACTTCGGTCTCAGATGGTGCCATCTTAGCAGAAGTCTGAGTACAAGCAGCCAGTCGAGCTGTAAAATTACTCGTACTATTAGACTTAACTTCTGAATTTGGACTGAATGTAATCGAGTTTCCCGCCACTAAAGTAATAGTCGAACCTGCGTTTACTAAATAATTAGTATTGGTTACAATGGTGTTCGATGCTTGATACGTGGCAGTTGTTGAAGGTTCTTGCGTGTTGAAAATCAAATTACCAGGACAAGAACCAGTCGAACAAGGTGACACAGTAATATTTGAATATATAGAAATCAAACATCCCAAATTATTTGTATATCTATATTTAATCGTATGTGTCCCCGGTCCTGCTAATGCTGCATTAAAGGAATAAAGCCCCCCTGAAAAAGTAACTCCCGCTGTCCCTGTAAAAACGCCCCCAATTGGTGCAGGCGATAAAAATGCTCGCAAGTCAGGGAATATCTGCGTTTGACAGACTGAATCAGGTAATAATAATGATGCCTGATTCAACGGAACTAGGCTTACATTATCAAGATAGTAATATGTTGTTTGGCTTGCTGACCATACGCCAGTATTAAATGTAATAGCATCATACAGGCAAGAAGCATTAGCACCAGCAGGGCTTTGTGATTGAAATGCAGCGTCATTACTTAGTAACCCTATACATAAGTATTGTTCACCAGCTGTTGCACCAGTCCTAAAATTAATAGTTACTTTTTCCCAGTTAGCAGTGCTTGTTGAAAATGTATTATTTTCTTTGAGCATGTTTGGGTTACTTATTGGGATAGCCGAATATCCCGTTATAGCTATTTGCGATGTTCCTAAATAGGCTTGAAATTTTACCGCAGCGGAACTTCTACCTTCAGCTAATGACACATCAAAACTCAATTGATAACTTGAATTTGGCTGTAAAGCAGAGGCTAGTTTAGTGCTGATAGTTTCAGAATACAAACCACCGACACCACCTAAAAGAGAAAAGTTTTTTATAAAACCTATCCCAGCGAAACCATTACCTGATAGGTTATTTGATGTTTGATATCCTACAAGATGACAAGGTTGTCTACTAATAGGGCTATTTGAAGTAGCATAAATATATTCTGTACTTGAAGTAGATGCAGTTGCTCTCCAACCGCAGGCTAAGCTAATTTGGCCCAAACCCGACGGAATTGCAGAATTCTGCTCAAAATCACCATTTTTAACTAAGTTACAAGCATTTGTACTAGCACAATTTGATTCAGGATCAGTCACATAAACATAAATATAGGTAATGTTTCCCTTTTGCGCGCCGTTAACCGGAACATATCGCAACAGATGCAGACCGACACTACCATTGGTAAAATTAATGGTTGTACTAGCGGTTCCGGAAGATGGAGATAGTGTTGAAGATGAATAAACGTCCTCCAAGCATTCAAATCCCGTAGCGCCGGTATCATTGTTTAAAATTCCTGATATCAAGATAGTATTACCTGCATTACCAATAAAGGTATATGTATTATTTGCATCTATCCCATCGTTCAAACCGGCCACAGAAATTCCCTGACAAGGTCTCGTGCCACCATAATTGATGAATCCATTAAAAGCAGTACCAAAAGTAGGGTTTACATTATATCCAATATCACAAAGAACATTCCTTTCTTCAGGTCTTAAAAACCGCTTTGTTTGACCTAATCCTGTAGCGTCGGTCATTACAAAATAGCTATTGGTTGTATTTTGATTGGGTGGACTTATACACACATCTTCAAAATGGCTAAAACTGCTTCCGGGTTCATAGCATACGGGTGTATATATAGGCACATTACTTAAACCAACATATCTCAAGGCATTATTACATTCCGTTGTACCAACTGAGTTTTCTGTATTGATATTGTTTGGTAAATTACAATTCGGATGGAGAACTCCCGTTAATAAATTCGCTGAGTTAAAATTGTAGTTGTACATAGAACAACTTCCGGAATTGGTAATTAATTTTTGTGAACTAGCATTGTTTCTGAGAAAGTTATCATATCGTGTAAAATAATTAAACCCATTTCCCAATCGAGAACCTCCATCTTGATTGATCAAACTCGCGAAACCTAAAGCATGAATGACTTCGTGGAGCACTACGCTATACAAATCAACAAGCCCAGAAGGATTAGCTATACCCGTGTTGGTATTCCAACTAAATGCGGGGATATTATTTGTATTGAAATTAAAAGCCATCATTCCATGATATAAATTACCTGAAGGACCAACATTGACACCGTCAGTAATTAATGGGGAAGCAACGTTGGCATAAGAATTTTTACCGGTATGAATAGATTTCCATATTTCGCTATCTATAATTCCACCAAAACCTGCTGTGTTATTGCTTGGCATTGTGTAAAATGAACTTGCTAATCCCAATACACCATTAGGAGTATTTGGAGAAACAATTACATTATTTATATTTCTAACCCAAATGTTTACCCTAAACGTACTTGGGGTGTTTGGAGGTAAATTTATAAAGGCAGACAAGTCACTAAAAACCTGACATACCACGTTTCTTCGATTGGCCTGAGCCTGTATAGAAATGTTATCCATTCCGCAACCTGACTCAAAATATAAATTAAAATAACCGCAAGTAGTGGGGGTAGGATTTGTTGTTCGCAAAATTTGACCATTGGTGTCAGTAACCGTTTTCCCAACAATAATATCCGAAATTTTATAAGCATTTCCGTAATGGTCAAAAACAGTTTCAAAAACCCCATTGGGACTTAAATTAGTATTAATACCAGTTGGATTGATTTGTGATTGCCCTTGAAGACCTATGCTTAAAAATAAAATTATTAATAGTTTTTTCATATTATAATAAGTTTTATAAATTAAAAAAAACTAGTTGTTAACCTTTGCTTCCAGTGCTTGCATTCTCTTTTCTTGAGCTTGTAGTTGTTTGTTTAGCTCAATAATGTATAGGGTCAATTCTTCTATTTTTTCTTGTTGAAGTCTGGTTAATTCGCCTACTTCAAAGCCTTCACAGTTTACTTCCTCTGCAGACGGCATCTTAGATAAGCGACCATTCTCTTTTATTTGTTGTTCTACTTCCTCTAAACTAGGCAGTTTGTAATATTCTGTAAAAACATAATCAGGCCATTGCGCTTGTAATTGTACTTTTAGTTCTTCGGCGATTATTTTACCTGCAACTGCTAATTTATATGCAGTTGGACCGCTGATTTTTCCTATCGTAACATTTCCATTAGGCTGGAATTGTAGCGAAGGGATGCTTATACTGTTTACAAAAAAACCAAATGTTCTTGCAGGAGGTAAATAAAATCCAGACGGATAAAGTGAATGGAAAGATAAAAAAGCACTTTCTGCTCCCGCTTTTAAATTGATAGTAGAGCCAGAGCCTTGTGGAGATACTATTTCAAGTGCACTATTACTTGGAGGACTTCCATATTGCCCTTGAATTGAGGATGAACCTATACTTACAACAGGTGCGGTTGTATAGGTAATATACGTTCCAGTAGTCCACTGTGCAAAACCTGTAAAAACAATAAAATTAACTGCTAAAATTAAAAATGCTTTTTTCATAAGGATAAGGATTTAGATTGTTTATAAAATTTCCTATAAATTTAAATGTTTTTTCTAGTCTAACATATTTTATTCCTACAAATCGATTAAATAACTCTCTGAATATATTTTGTTTAAGTTATCATAATATTATATAGCCATAATTGTAGGAACAAATATGAATTTACACCTTAGTTTCTTTATCTTTAGCTTCCAAATTAGATAATGAGTTAATTTTGTGAAAACAGCATTGTATGTTCCATATAAAAAGTAGCAAAGTATTCTTAAGAAGCTTTTTAGCTTTTTCCAATGTGGGAAGAGGGCTTTTGACTGGGGTGTTTGGATTGCTTTTGAATTATATTTTAATTCATTTCAATTCTAAGGGAGTGCTAACTTCTTATGTTTATTTTATTAGTGTTTTTTGGTTATTTTTCAATTTTACTAATTGGGGTGGGAAATTTTTCAATACCAAAGAAATCAGTAAAAGCCCTAAAAACAGTAAAAAACTAATCTCTGATTTAATTTCCAGCAAATTTATTTTATTGTTTTTTGTTTGCTTTAGTATTGCCTTTATACCCATAGATATTAAGTTAAAAATCTTATTATTAGTGCTTCTTTTTCTAAAATCACTAGTTCCGGTATTTGATAGTTTAATTCTCTTTAGAAAAAAGAGCATGGCTGTTTTTGGTGTGGAAATAGTATGGAGTGCTGTTTTTCTTTTTTTAGTTTTTGTTAACGGCAATAAACTTGACACTTTTACTTTTTTAGTTTGCTTTATTGGGTTTGAGTTGGTCAAATTTTTTTATTACATATTGCTGTTTTGGAATGAAATTTCGTTTCGCTTTTCTGCAATCGAAGGTTATGAAATTTTAAAAAAGTCGTTCTATTTCTTTGGGGTTTCGGTTGCGGGTTTTATCGCTTCTAAATCGGATTTGTATGTAATTGGAATTCTTATCAACAAAGAGGTTATGAGCCATTATTTCATTATCTCGAGTCTGTCAAGCATGTGCATGGTGGTTTATGCCACATTAATCAACACCTTTGAAACCAGTATTTTTCGGTTTAATCATAAGGTGTTTCAAAAGCTGGAAACTTTTTTAAAATCTTTCGGCCTACTGTTTTCCTTGTTATCGGCATTTGGATTTTATGTCGTTGCCAATTTATTTTATACCATTCCAATTGATTATAAATTTACTCTTTTGTTTTTTACTAATCTTTTCCTTTTTACATTGTTAAACTTTGAAATGTATCGTTTTACGAAACTAGAAAAGCAAAAAATTGTTTTGTTCATCTTACTTATTTCTGGCATAATCAACTGTACTTTTTCATTCTTGCTTGTCAAGCAGTTTCTATTGTTTGGTGCATTTTTAGCAAATACAATTGGAGTTTTATCTAACTATCTTTTAATGCGATTTTATATTTTTAAAAAGTACCGTTATGAAAGTTAGCATTGTCACCATAACTTATAACAGAGCTGATTTGATTGGAGAAACCATTCAAAGCGTGCTAAATCAAACTCATCAAGATTTTGAGCATATTATTGTTGATGATGGTTCTACGGATACTACCGAAGAAGTTGTGAAAAGCATTAATGACACTCGAATCAAGTATTTTAAACATAATCATATTGGGAATATCAGTAAACTGCTAAACATTGGATTACAACAAACAACTGGCGAAATTATTGCTATTTTAGATTCTGATGATTTATGGAAAAATAATAAATTACAAACCATTGTTTCCGTTTTTGTAAATAATAGCGAGGTAAAATTGATAACTCACAACATTAGTTATTTTGAAGATATAAACACCGTTGGAAATCCGTTCTATAAATTCGAACAAGATTTTTATGAAAATGCAATTGAAAAAGTTTTGAAGTTTAAAATACTTCCCTTTTCAGTTTTTGTTTTTAAAAAAGAAGCACTGCTAAAGAAAGAACCATTTAATGAAAAAGTGTTTGACTCGCATCAGGAGTTTTTGTTTGGAATTTCAGCGAAACACAAACTCTATTTTATTCATGAAGTACTTGCATTTATAAGAATTCACAAAGATAATACACATCAAAACCGAAAAGTTGTGATGGGTTTCTTTTTTAACTACTATAAACCTGTTTTGAATCTGTTTTTGAAAAAGGAGATTTCATTCTTCTTGTTGCTGCAAGGATGTTTTCTGAACACCAAAAATTTAATAAGCTACCTAATAAAGCGTAAATAATGAGCAATTCGGCACTACACAGGAATCCGGGATTAGACGTTTTGCGTTCTTTATGCTTATTTTTGGTCGTATTGCAACACTCATTTTTACTCACGGATGCGTTTTTCCCACAATTCAGGATGCTTTGGTTTGTGAGCCATGCTGCACTGGATTTGTTTTTTACTTTGAGCGGGTTTCTAATAGGAGGTATTATTGAAAAAAAATACCGGGAGAGCAACGCAATTTCTCTGAATGATATTTTTAGGTTCTACAAAAGAAGATGGTACAAAACGGTTCCGATGTACTTTCTAATAATTGCTATTTGCCTGCTTTTGTCACATTTTGATATTTATTATGCTAAAGATTTCTCGTGGAAGTTCTTAGTTTTTCTTCAAAATATAAGCATAGCCAATTTTAACTTTTTACCACATACCTATTCGCTTACCATAGAAGAATGGTTTTACATTTTGTTTCCATTGAGTTTATTGGGGATTTTAAAGCTAAAATTAAAGACTAATCCATTTTACCTCTTGCTGTTTTTATGGATTGTTATGGCGATAACTTATAGAGTTGTTAAACATTTAAACGGTGTTGAAAACTGGGACTCCGAAGTAAGAAAAACAATCCTCACTCGGATGGACGCCACTATTTATGGAGTAGTACTATACTTTATCCATCTAAATATTCCCGGTTTGATTAAGAAATATAGAGTTTTACTAGTAATGTTGGGCATTTTACTATATTCAATTTGTACGCTCATTTTAAAAAGTAATATATCGTTGTTTTATAATGATGTCATTTATTACACCATTATTACCTTTGTAATCAGCGCTATACTGCCATTTTTTATTTACTTTAGATTGCCCGTGTTTTTTGAAAAGATATTTACCAATCAAAGTTTGGCTTCTTATTCCATTTATTTAGTTCATTTACCTTTTGTATACATAATTTTTAGATATATCAAACCGCAAACCGCAATCGAATCTTTATTTTTGATACTTATTTTTATTATTCTAACCTATATTTTAGGAACTGGCTTTTATAAATTCATTGAGAGACCAATTATGAATTTAAGAGATAAAAACAATTAAGATGCTATTAAGAAGTTTCATAAAAAAATATAGAAGCAAAAAGTTTTATGCCCAATTTATTATTGAAGGCGACTTGTGCTTTGATATTGGTGCCAATGTGGGCAAAAAAAGCAAGTTGTTTTTATCTCTTGGTGCCAAAGTAATTGCTTTTGAACCCCAAAGTTCCTGCGATGAAAGCTTAAAAAAATTAAAGAACGAATATCCTTCCTTTACCTATTATCCTATAGCTGTTGGCGCTGAAAATGAAGAAAAAGAATTATTTTTAGCGAATCATAGTGAAGTGGCTACCCTTTCGACAGCATTTATCGACTACTTTAGTGGTGATGAAATCCAATGGACAGCAAAAGAAACGGTAATCGTAAAAAAACTAGAGACTTTAATTGATACCTATGGTTTACCCAATTATTGTAAAATCGATGTAGAAGGATATGAATTTGAGATTTTATCTCATTTGAAATGTAAAATTCCAATGCTGGAATTTGAATTCACCGGCGGATTTATAACTGAAACCATAAAAATCATTACCCTTTTAGACCAACGAAATGCCCGCTTTAATTATATTTTGAATGAACATTTGAAACTTCAGCTAAAAGAGTGGTGCACCGGCGAGGAAATGAAGAGTATCATTCAAAAACTCCCCATTAAAAGATTACACGGAAATATTTTTGTAAAAAGCTATGCCACTACCTAAAATCATCCTCTTCAACCCACGCAGTGCCAACGGCAAACACCGAATCCCCAATTCGATTCTGCAGGTCGGTGCGTCTGTTCACGGAAAGTATGAGTATGTTTTTGTAGATGGTAATCTGGAGAAAAATCCATGGCAGACGATTGAGGGTTATCTGAAAACCGGCGAATTTAAATACTTTGGTTCCACGGTCATGCCCGGACCACAATTGCATCAGGCAATCCCGTTCACCAAAAAAATAAAGGAGCAATTTCCCAAAACCATAACCATTTGGGGTGGCTATTTTGCGGCCAATCAATACAAAGTTTCCTTAGATTCAGGTGTGGTTGATTATGTTATCAATGGTCCGGGCGATGTGGCTTTCCCGTCATTAATTACGGCTTTGGAAGCAAATAAAAAAGAAGAAATCTTTTTCATTAAAAACCTCATTTATAAAAACGATAAAGGTGAAATCATCAAAACAGCTATCGAAGCTTTGCTTGATCAAGATACCTTGCCTAAGTTTCCGTATGAGTATTTGAATTCGTTTTATCCTGTGCAACAGTATTTGGCCAAAACCTTTATGGGCAATAAAACCTTGTCCTATCACTCGAGTATGGGCTGCCCGTTTTCGTGTTCGTTTTGCGCCGTGGTTCCGATTTACAATGCTAAATGGAAAGGGATGTCGGCTTCCCGAATTTATGAAGATGTGAAATATTTCAAAGACAATTACAGCATCGACGCCATCGAGTTTCACGATAATAATTTCTTCACGTCTAAAAAAAGAGTGTTAGAGTTTTCGGAACTCATCATGAATGACGACATTAGTTATTGGGGAGAAGGCCGCATAGATACCATCAATATGTATAGCGATGACGAGTTAAAGTTAATGCGGAAAGCCGGTTGCAAAATGATTTTTCTGGGCGCCGAAACCGGGAATGATGCTGTCTTAAAACAAATGAACAAAGGCGGAACACAAACCGGACAAATGATAAAGGATTTTGTACTCCGAATGAAAAAGGTGGACATTATTCCGGAATTATCTTTTGTATTGGGAATGCCCGCTCCAACCGAAAAAGAAGTCTATGATCAGATTTTGTGGGACATCAATTTTATCAAAGAAATCAAACAAATCAATCCCAATGCGGAGATTATCATCTACCTTTTTAGTCCTGTACCAACCGAAGGTTCTGAGTTGTACCAACAAATTCTGGATGCCGGATTTTCATTTCCAACGCAATTAGAGGATTGGATTTCGCCCAGTTGGGAAAATTTTGATTTGAGGAAAAATCCACTGACACCATGGCTGAAACCGTATATGATTGATACCATCAAAAATTTTGAAACCGTCTTGAACGGTTATTATCCTACTGTTTCGGATTTTAGGATTCGCGGGTTGAAGAAAACAATTTTACAGTTGGTTTCTAGTCTAAGATATAAAACTGGAATTTATCATTATCCCTACGAAATCAAAGCACTACATAAACTTTGGAAATACCGTCAGCCTGAAATCGAAGGATTTTACTCGGAATAAATCCCTATACCATGAGACTGTTCCTTAAAAAAATAACACATCCGTTTTTAAAACTTGGTTTACAATACTACTATTTCAAGCCAAGAAACTATTGCTATCAAGATATTTGCATCCAAGTCCATCCCGATGTTTTTCCGCCCCAAATGACTTTCAGCACCAAAATTCTTTTGGATTTTGTGAATACCATTGACTTGAAGGATAAAAAATTTCTTGAATTGGGCTGTGGTAGTGGCATCATTTCGCTTTTAGCTTCAAAGAAAGAAGCAAAAGTTACCGCTTCAGATATTAATCAAAAAGCTTTAGATTTTTTAGAAAAAAATGCGACCCAAAACCAATTAGAAGTTCAAACGGTGTTCTCTGATTTGTTTCAAAACCTAAACGGTCAAACATTTGATTGTATGGTTATCAATCCGCCGTATTATCCAAGAGAACCGAAGAATATTAAGGAACAAGCGTGGTTTTGTGGAGAAGACTTTAAGTTCTTTGAAAAGCTGTTTGTCCAGTTGCCTCACTTTTTGAAAGAAACACAATGCTTTATGATTTTGTCGCAAGACTGTGATTTGGAAAAAATAAAAGCCATCGCAACTAAAAATGCCATAGCTTTTGAACTTGTTTTAGAAAAAAAGGAATTGGTCGAAACCAATTATATCTTTAGAATAGTTTCTTCGTAGAATCACGCTGACGCAATTCTGTTTTAATGGTTGTTGTAGTAAACGTAAAAGTTTCTTCCGAACTTTCTAATTTGTCTATCAATAATTGCGCAGCAACTTCGCCTATTTCAGGTCCGTGTTGGCTTACTGTAGATAAACTTGGTGTCATTCGTCGCGACCAAACGCCATCAGCAAAACCAATAATAGACAAGTCTTGCGGAATTTTGTATCCGTTTTGTATTCCGAGTTTCATTCCGGTAACAGAGGCATGCTCGTCTAGTGCAAAAACGCCATCAGGTTTGTTTTTGATAAAAAAGCCACCGATTTTCGAATTGAATTCTTCATTATCATTCGTTAAAATTACCAGTTTTTCATCTACTTTGATGCCGTTGTTTTCAAGAGCTTTATAAAAACCTTGCGCTCGAAGTTTACCCACACTTAAATTATCAATAGCAGAAAGCAGGGCAATTTTTTTACAGCCAGTTTTTATTAAATGCTCAGTAGCATTGATTGCTGATTCAAAATCGTCCACAATAACCTTGTCACAATTCACTTCGTTGGCAATCCTGTCAAACATTACAATCGGAGTTCCTTCGTTTATAATACTGGTAAAATGATCAAACTTTTGTAGTTTTTGAGATTCTTCTGCTATCGAAAGGATAAAGCCGTCTATCGTTCCGTTGCTCAGCATTTCAAGAGCATTGATTTCTTTTTCCGAAGATTCGTTTGAAATACACGTAATCACTTTATAGCCCTTTTCATCCGCTACTTTTTCAATTCCGCTAAAGACTTTGGCGAAGAAAGAGTTGAGAATATTAGGGATAATAACACCAATAGTTTTGGTCTTTCTGTTTTTTAAGCTAAGTCCGATAACATTAGGCTTATAATTTTTTAGTTTGGCATATTCCTGAACACGTTGCTTGGTTGGTTCACTTATTTCCGGGCTTCCATTCAGTGCTTTGGAAACAGTAGAGACAGAAACACCCAACTCTTTTGCAATCTGTTTTAATGTGGCTTTCGATTTCATAGTAAAGTCGCTTAAGTTGTAAAAATAGTAAAATTTATACTCTATTAAGGTATCGAAAAAGTAAAGTTATCCGAAAAGTGTTAAAAACTTTATAGGTTTTAGAGCAAAGTGAAGCTGCTTTTTAGGAGGTTAAGTCCATTCATTAAAAGGATTTTAAGTCAAAAATTTTGGTTTGAGAAAATATTTAAAAGATGCTACTTGCTTTATTAATAAATAATTGTACTTTTGCACTCCCTTTATTGGGAATGGAATGTTTAATTAAAAAAAAATTATGGACGCATTAAGCTACAAGACACAATCTACAACCAAGGCCACTTCTGCTAAAGAATGGGTCATTGTGGATGCTGAAGGTCATAACTTAGGTCGCTTTGCTTCAAAGGTCGCTATGATCTTAAGAGGTAAATACAAGCCAAGTTACTCCCCTCACGTCGACTGTGGAGATAACGTAATCGTTATCAACGCAGAAAAAATCAACCTAACAGGTAACAAGTTGGATGACAAAACGTACATCAGACACACAGGTTATCCAGGAGGACAAAGAACTTTGACTGCAAAAGTTTTGCAATCAAAAAACCCTGCTTTGCTAATTGAAAAAGCGGTGAAAGGAATGTTACCTAAAAACAAATTAGGAGCAGAACTTTTCAGAAATTTAAATGTTGTTGTAGGAACTGAGCACAAACAAGGCGCGCAAAAACCTAAAACAGTTAACCTAAACGATCTTAAGTAATGGGAGTTATTCACAAAATCGGTAGAAGAAAATGTGCAGTAGCACGTGTTTACGTTTCTGAAGGAACAGGAAAAATTACCGTAAACAAAAGAGAATTTGCAACGTACTTCCCAACAGCTACTTTACAGTACAAAGTAATGCAACCTATGTCTATGACAAACAATGCAGAAAACTTTGACGTAAAAGTAAATGTATACGGAGGTGGTTCAACAGGTCAGGCAGAAGCCGTGAGAATGGCAATTGCAAGAGCTATGTGTGAAGTGGAAGCTGATAACAGAGCTATCCTTAAACCAGAAGGATTACTAACAAGAGATCCAAGAATGGTAGAACGTAAAAAATTCGGTCAGAAAAAAGCGAGAAAGAGATTCCAATTCTCGAAACGTTAATATTCGGGATATACCAGAATATATTTTCAGATTATTTTTTACAATTAAATTAGAATTTAAAACAAAGTTGTCGATATTCCTTCTAAAAAGGGAATTAGTTTAGCATCGAAATGCAGTCCAAAGTCTTAAAGCCAAAAAGTCTTAAAGCGAAAAAGGTGACGCATTGCTAATCAACGGAACGTAAACTATTACACAATGGCAAACAAAATTGAAGTTAAAGATTTATTAGAGGCAGGTGTTCACTTCGGACACATGACTCGTAAGTGGGATCCAAACATGGCTCCTTACATTTATATGGAACGTAATGGTATTCACATTATTAATCTATATAAAACAGCTGCAAAAATTGAAGAGGCTAACGAAGCCATGAAAAAAATTGCAGCATCTGGTAGAAAAATACTTTTCGTTGCTACCAAAAAACAAGCAAAAGATATCGTTGCTGAAAAAGCATTAGCGTGTAACATGCCTTACATCACTGAAAGATGGCCAGGTGGTATGTTAACTAACTTCGTTACTATCCGTAAAGCTGTTAAAAAAATGGCTACTATTGATAAAATGAAGAAAGACGGAACTTTCATGACCTTATCTAAAAAAGAAAGATTACAAGTAGATCGTCTTCGTGCTAAATTAGAAAAGAACTTAGGTTCTATTGCTGATATGTCAAGATTACCTGCTGCATTATTTGTTGTAGATATCAAAGCGGAACACATCGCCATAAAAGAAGCACAAAAATTAAACATTCCAGTTTTCGCAATGGTTGATACTAACTCTGATCCACGTGAAGTAGATTACGTTATCCCAGCCAATGATGATGCTTCAAAATCAATTGATAAAATTTTATCTTTAGTTACTGACGCTGTAAAAGACGGATTAGCTAACAGAACATCTGATGCTTCTGATAGTGCTCCTGAAGTTGATACAGAAGAAACTGTAGAAGAGGTTGCTGCTGTAGAAGCTGCTCCAGTTGCTGAGGCTCCGGCCGTAGAAGCTGAAGTTGCACCTGAAGTAGAAGCTACTGAAACTAAGACTGAAGAGTAAAACAACAATTACGAATTATGAATTAAGGATTACGAATTGTTGCAACTCGTAATTTGAAATTCGTAATTCGTAATTCATTTTAAAGAGATTTTTAAATTTAAAAAATAAAATAGTATGTCAACAATCACAATTACTGCTGCAGACGTAAACAAGTTAAGAACTATTACTGGTGCAGGAATGATGGACTGTAAAAAAGCTTTAGTTGAATCTGAAGGAGATTTCGATTTAGCAATTGAAAACCTTAGAAAAAAAGGTCAAAAAGTTGCTGCTAATCGTTCTGACAGAGAATCTACTGAAGGAGCTGCAATTGCAGTTGTTAATGCTGATAAAACATCAGGTGTTGTTATCACATTAAACTGCGAAACTGATTTCGTTGGAAAAAATGAAGGTTTCGTAAAATTAGCTACAGATTTAGCTAATCAAGCATTAAACTTTGATTCTAAAGAAGCATTTTTAGCTTCTGACTTTAACGGAATTACTGTAGCTGAAAAATTAATTGAGCAAACAGGTGTTATCGGAGAAAAAATTGAAGTTGCGTCTTTCGAAAGATTGACAGGTGCTTTTGTTGGTTCTTATATCCACGCTGGAAATAAAATCGCTACTTTGGTTGCTTTGTCTGCTAATGTAGACGGTGCTGAAGAAGCAGCAAGAAACGTAGCTATGCAAGCTGCTGCTATGAACCCAATCGCTTTAGACGAAGCTGGTGTTGATGCAGATACCATCGCTAAAGAAATCGAAATTGCTAAAGATATGTTACGTCAAGAAGGTAAACCGGAAGCAATGATTGAAAACATCGCTAAAGGTAAATTAGGTCGTTTCTTTAAAGACAATACTTTAGTAAACCAAGATTATATCAAAGATAGTTCTATGAGCGTTACCGCTTACATCAGAACTGTAGATGCAGGTTTGACTGTAACTGGTTTCAGAAGAGTTGCTTTAGGTTAAGACTTATATAGCACAAAATAGAAAACCCATCTCATTGAGATGGGTTTTTGTTTTTATAATCAGACCAAAATCTGCTTCAAACCTTCGGCTATGCTTCTCCATAGCAAATTGTAAAACGATTTTTCCGGAATGCGTTCCACTTCAATAGAAACATTTCTCAGTTTATCCTTGGTGTCTTTTTTGACAAAGATTTTCGAGACAAAAGTCAATAGCTTGTTTTTCTTTTTACGATTGTCTTTTTGATAGACGGTAAATTTCAAATCGTCGTATTCTACCTTAAATTCACCCGAATTTCTTTTGTCATTTCCCGTAAAATCAAAACGTAATTCATCAATAATGCCTTTTGTCGTTATATTCAAATAGGGTTTTGTAAACGGAATTATTTTCTCAGCGTCAAAATGGGTAAGCGTTCCAGTGATGTCAAATCCGTCACTGGCATCCAATACATTCAATTTCCAATTTACATGTAAAGGCGAAGTATTCATAAAGCGACAATCAATTTTTATCTCAAGATCAGGAAGCGTTGTCTTTTTAAAGCCGCTACAAATGTTAGTTGCCGTCAAATTGAAATGGCTAAAACGAAGTTTTCCGGAACCCAAATCAAAAGATTTTGCTTCTTCATATTCTAAAAGTGAGCGACTAATTTTGAGCGTATCTACTTTTAAATCAAAAGGCAAATCACGAAGCAACTTATTATACAAATGCTTTTTTGTCAAATCATCTGCGGGTTCTTTCGAGCGATAAATATTGGCTGATACCTCATTTAAACGGACGGAATTGCAATGAACAAAAAAGTCATCCTGCTGAAAACCCCAATCCATATTATCGAGTTTTATAGAAGGACAATTCAATGTATAAATATCTTTTTCGGTCTTCATTTTTGCCACATATTCTTGTCTGGAATGTGTGGGAATCATTTTGAAATCAGTTACTGCTAAATTGGATTTATTTACAATTATTTTCTTGGTCGAAATATGGTAAAATTCATTGGGAAGGTAGTAAAGACTGTCACAAGTAACCGAATAATCATGGAACTCAAACGGAATTTTTTCCTTTAGTAGTGCTTCACTGACCACAATACCATCAAGTTGGACGCTGATATTTTGCACACTCAGAACGGGTTTTTGAGTGGTGAAACTTATGATTTTTAAATCACCTTGTTGCACCGTGACGTCCGAAACCGTAATGATTTTTTCAAATGGCTTTACAACCGATTCCCGAATATTATCTCTTTTTTTCTTTTCATACAAAACAACTTTAGGCGCCTCAATAGTAATGCTTTGGGCTTTTATTTTGTCACTGAAAAGGAATGCCCACGTTTTAAAATTATGAATGGTAATGCCACGAATCTTTCCGTATAAACCCTGTTTATGAATAGTATCTTTTACAGCATGTTTAGGGACAAAAACTATTTCGTCCGCTATAATATTACTACTCCAAAATGAAACTTTGAGATTTTTATAAGTGATAACGTAAGCGGAATCATTTTTTTTATTAATAATTTTCGGCAGTTGAAATTGTATCCAAAGATTAAGACTAATGTTGATGATTATCGCCAATACAATGAATAAGCCCAATCCGATAAGTACTTTTTGATACCATTTCATTATAATTGGCTTAGCGTTAAAGAATTATAAATTTAAGCATATCTATAATGAAGTTTTTATATCATTTTGTGATTTATTTACAGAAGTCCACTTTTTTAAAAACCGTATCTTTGTCCCACAAACACAACTTTAATGAATACAAAAATTTTAATCATCGGTGCCTGTGGTCAAATTGGTACAGAACTTACCCAAAGACTAAGAAGCATTTATGGCAACGAAAATGTCATAGCTTCGGATATCAGAAAACTGAATAACGATATTGTCAACAACGGAATTTTTGAAGTAGTTAATGCTTTAGATTACAATCAGATTGAGCATTTAATTGAGCAGTATCAAATCACGGATGTGTATCTGATGGCTGCCTTACTATCGGCCACTGCTGAAAAAAATCCGGCATTTGCTTGGGATTTGAACATGAATTCGCTTTTTCATGTTTTAAATTTAGCGAAAGCCAAAAAGATTAAAAAGATATTCTGGCCTTCAAGTATTGCTGTTTTTGGACCCACAACTCCAAGAGATAATACACCACAATACACGATAATGGAACCCACAACCGTTTACGGAATCAGTAAGCAAACCGGTGAAAGATGGTGTGAATATTACCATAATATTTATGGAGTGGATGTACGAAGCATTCGTTATCCGGGATTGATCAGCTGGTCAACGGAACCTGGCGGAGGAACCACAGATTATGCCGTAGACATCTATCACAAAGCATTAAAAGACGGGAAGTATGAATGTTTCCTTTCAGAAAATACGGCGTTGCCCATGATGTATATGGATGATGCTATTCGCGCTACAGTCGAAATCATGCAGGCTCCAAATGATGCCATTAAAATACGTTCTTCGTATAATTTATCCGGAGTGAGCTTTACTCCAGCAGAAATTGCTCAGGAAATCAAAAAACGCATTCCCAACTTTACAATATCGTATAAACCCGATTTTCGCCAGAAAATTGCCGATAGTTGGCCAGCTTCTATTGATGATAGTAGCGCCCGAAAAGATTGGAATTGGAAACATAAATTTGATTTAGATTCTATGACCGACGAAATGTTAGAGAATTTAAAATAAAGTTAAAATCAAAACGCTATCCCAAAAAATCAGGATAGCGTTTCTCTAAACAAAAACAAAAACGTAATTATTATTGTACGATTGGGTCTCTTAACGATTCCAACACGGCTACGATATCGGTGTAAAGCTCTGTGTTAGCAGCAACACCATTCTGAACAGCAGCAGCACCTACATATCCAATAAATTTGTTATAGTCAGCATTCGTTGAAGTTCTTCCCATTCTGTTATTCACAGCCGGATTATGAGCCGCAACCATATCTAATCCTCTATAGGTATTAACCGCATTCGTTCCTCCTGTGTTAAACGAGAAAAAATCGGTTAAATTATCTACCAACACCGCTAGATTCGTAGTGTTACCTGCCCCAACTTCTGTTAAAAGTGGTGCAAAATGTGGGCTTAAATTCCCAGTGGTGTTAGATTGTACATCGGCAACAATAAGTCCAACAGTTGTGTTCACCACTTTGCGGTAACTTAAACGTCCTTGTTCAATCATTTGTCCTGCATTATCAGGATCTGCAACCATTGTGGTGCCACCCAATCTTTCATAGATGGATGCTTCTTGAGCCGGATCATCATTGTCGCTGCTACACGACGTAAATGTAAATGCTCCAAATACTAAGGCACATAGTGCCAATTTTGAATACTTTGTCATAGTTAATTATATTTAAGATTAATGAAAAATTCCTTGTACAAACTTGGTAAACTTATAGCGAGCACCGTCTTTTTTCATCACGGGGCAAACCTGCTTATTGGCTAGATTCGCAGGTAATAGAAAGCGCTGTGCCTTATAATTTCCGGTAGTCATCAACTGGTCGTATATTTTTTTGGAATCGGCAATTTGATTGTCATGAAAATAAACAACAACATTTCGCTTAACGATGATTTCACTTTTTACGCCAGGAATACGGTGCAGTTTTTCCTTGATGTCTAGAGCCGCTATCGAATCAAATGGTTTATCAAAATCTATTCGGCTTACTTGAATTGTGGCATTTTCAACCGGTTTAGCAGTAGCAATGTGATATACTAATATCACAAACATCAAAAGGAAAAATCCAAGGATGCTCAATACAATTACTCTTATTTTTTTTGTCACTTTCATGATAATAGGTTTTTGTTTGAAGGGATATACGGTAGAAAAATGGCTTTGGTTTTTTTAAAAGAGATTTTTTATATAAATGGAGTTATTTTTAAATCAAAAAGCGCTGTCTTTGACACGAAACAGCGCTTTTCTCTCTAAACAAAACTAACCAAACATCAAGTAGTTTAGGGTTCATACTAGTCAGTGATAATTCAAAGATTAGTTGTTTTGATGGAGCAAACAGGGTCACACCTACGCAGTAAAGGCTAAGTAAAATATCAGAAACAATAGCGCAACCATCGCAATGAAAGCTGTTGTTCCAAATAAGGTGTTAATCTTTTTGTTAATGTTCATGAGTTGTAGATTTTGGGTTCTCTGACTCATTTACGCAAAAAGAAAGGGGATGGTTTTTCGGAAAGTAAAATTTATTTTTTTTTGTTTTTCAGCGTTAGTATCAGCTGATCTTCAATCGGAGTTTTTATTTTAATAACATCATCTGAAATAGCATTCGGAACGGTCATCGAAAGAACATAATGTTTTATTTTCCAAGAGCCGTTATCCAAAATAAGCACTCCAGAGCCACGACAAATCTTCATTTGGGTATCGAGTAATTCGTCAAACCAAGCTAGGGTTTTATCTGAATTAAAATAGATGTTCCGTTCCATGCAAGTAAAGCTCCATGCTTTTCCTTTATCAAAATAGGGTTTGGCAAACGCTTGAAAGGCTGGTTTCGTCCAGTTTTCAGTGGCATCCGTTCCGATGAAAATAGCATCCTCTGTCATCAGGTCAAAGTACTTTTTATAATCAGCGTTGGCAGCAGCTTTGTGCCAGGCATCAAGAGTTGTATTGATTTCAGATTTTTGTTCGTTCTGAGCTACAACAGTGGTTAAAAAAAAAGAACATAAGACGGAAAGAAATATTTTTTTCATAAAACGGAATTTAAACATTACAGAAGTCATTCTAAAACTACGTAAATATACTCGTTAGTTTTTGTATTTTTATACAATAAATGGACAACAAAGTAATGAAGAGAGCAAAAGGGTATGGTTTTTTAGTAATCATTTTGGTGATGGGAATTTCCTTAACCAGCTGGTTTTGCGATAAGAAAAAGGACGTGGCTCTTACGCCTAAAAAGAAGGTGGAAAGTTTTGTACTTTCTTTTGATAGCACGCTCGTTAGTTCTTTTTATGCTAAATATCCGAAACTGATTTTGTACAAAAAGCAAGTAGTTTCGATGTATGAAAAAAACAGTTTCGATTTTGTCTGGTACGACAAAAAAGGCAGAAAAGAAACCGCGGACGTTATCTACAACAAAATCAACAATTTATATCAGGAGGGAATCCAAACAAAATTGCCCTACAAGGAAACGTTGGATCGTTTACTTCAAAAAAATGAAGCGAAACCGGATATTGACACCGAATTATTCCTGTCCAACTATTATTTCTTCTACGTCAATAAAACGCTTCAGGGCATTGACAGTACCAAAATGAAAGAATTGGAATGGTATTTACCTCGAAAGAAACAATCCTATGTAGGATATCTGGATTCTTTGTTAATTGACCCAAAACTAATTGACAGTAAGGAACAGCATATCGCCCAGTATTACAAACTCAAAACCGTTTTGCAAAAGTACCGCGACATAGAGCAAAAAGGAGGTTGGGATTCAATTGCCGTGCCTTCCGACTTTAAATCGATTAAACCTGGTGACAGCTCCACTGTGGTAGCCAAAATAAGAACGCGCTTGTTTCAAACGGGTGACATCGCAGAAGATTCCGGCCGACAACTTTATGGTTTTGCGCTACAACAGGCTGTGTTAAAATACAAAAAGCGCAACGGATTTACATTGGATAAAACGATTCTGCCAAAGCATATTAATGAAATGAATGTTCCGATTAGCGAGCGTATCAGAACGATTATGGTCAATATGGAACGCTGTCGTTGGGTTGCCACCGATTTAGGAAAAGCCAAAGAATTTATTGTGGTCAATATCCCATCTTACAGACTGAATTATTTCAAAGAAGGAAAAGTGGTCTTGACCTCAAAAGTGGTTGTTGGAACCACTATGAATAAAACGGTAATTTTTAGTGGCATGATGAGTCATATCGTTTTTAGTCCGTATTGGAATGTCACGCCGCACATCATCAAAACCGAAATTCTTCCTGCTATTAAAAAAGATAAAAACTATTTGGCCAATCACAATATGGAATGGAATAATGGCAACGTGAGACAAAAACCCGGACCTCGAAATTCTCTTGGATTGGTTAAGTTTCTCTTTCCTAATTCTAATAATATTTATTTACACGATACCCCGTCTAAAAGTTTGTTTACTTCAGAAAAACGGGCCTTTAGCCATGGTTGTATCCGTGTGGAAAAGCCAACCGAGTTAGCCAATCTGATTTTAGAAAGTGATCCTTATTGGACGCCGGAAAGAATAGAAAAAGCGATGCACAAAAAGAAAGAAACCTGGTGCACTCTAAAAGAGAAAATCCCAGTATACATTGGTTATTTCACTGCTTTTGTAGATGATGAGGGCGACATCAATTTTTACAAAGATATCTACGAGAAAGATGCGCAATTAGCCGCAATGCTCGTAGAAGAATTGTAATTAGTTCTTTTGAATGGCCTTTTGCAACTCTTTCAAATCGCTGGGTTTGAAATTCCCGGAAGAATTAGAGTAAGCTGAATACACTATTTCGCCAGTTTGTGAATTGGTTACTGTAATCCATTTATCTGTATTGGTTTTGATTAAAAGCAGATAATATAAAGGCGCTGTCGCGGATATAATTTTCTCGTTGAGTTCGGTAGTGCTCAAAAATTTACACGATAAAGTACTGTTTTCCATAAGTTCTTTTTCAGAGATTTTTTTGCTGTCATCAGCGGAGTTTTTAGCGAATTTAGTCAGTACATAATCCGGAATATAGAGGGTTTGAGAACTAAGTTGGTGTACTTCTTCTTTATTAAAAAATGTTGTTTTCGAAGTTAAGGCTGTTCCTTTTTCTAGTAACATGACTACTTGCTGGATATAATTGCCCACAATAGCACTGCTCCAATTCTTGAGATGCCCCGAAGCATCATAGTCCATTTTGTAGAGACTGCTTGGATTATTTTGCGTAGTAAAATCAGGAAAAAGGGCAACAGTAGCTATAATTATTTTATCATCCTGATTAAAATGTTTTCGTTTCTTAGGGTCGTAAACAAATTTGCCGTTGGTGGTCCAAAACTCAAGATAAAAATTAGTTTCCGTAACCGAACTACTGTTGGAACTAGTCATCTTGGCACCAATAGTAACAAAGGAATTGTTTGGGGCAATGTTTTTCTCCACATCGCTATATTTTATGAAGGATACTTTTGATAAAGTCCAGCTTTTCTTGATAGCCTCTACATAAGCAGCAGCTTTGGGAGAATCAGGGTCTTTCATCGCAAAGAAAGTGGTACCCGTTTTAATTTTCTCGATTTCAGAGGTATTGCTGATAGCAATCTGACTAAAGGAATTTGTAGAAACAGAAGTTACAACAAGTAATTTCAGAATAAGGAACGTATGTCTCATATTTTGGGTTATTAGAGGGTCTTCAAACTTAGGAAAAAATACTGAATTCACTCAAATGCTATAACGTTTTGTAATAACTGTGTAACATAGTCGAAGCTGTTATCATCACCTTCGTGATACAATTTTAATACCTTAAAACTACTATTATGAATATGAAACGAACATTTGGAGCGATTTTGACCGTTTTGGGAATTGCAGGATTAATTTATGCCGCGGTTATCTTTGCATCTACTTCTGGTGCAGAAAGAGACATAAGAGGCTTAATTATTTATGGAATTTTGGGAGCGGTATTTTTCATCTCCGGAATAGGTTTGGTCAAAGCTACCAAAGATGAATCATAACTACTCATAAATAAAAAAGCCCAACTTTTAAAGTTGGGCTTTTTGTTTAAAGTATTGTAAAAGATTACCAGATCTTCACTCGTTTTTCAGGAGCAAGATATAAGGAATCTGTTGGTTTAATATTGAAAGCTTCATAGAACTCCGGAATATTACGCACTACGCCGTTGATTCGGAATTTGGCAGGCGAGTGTGGATCACCAGCAATTTGACTGCGAAGTGCTGCTTCACGTGTTTTTTCTCCCCAAACTTGTCCCCAACCTAAAAATACACGTTGCATACCAGTAAAACCGTCCATAACAGGCGCTTCTTTACCACCAAGACTTTCTTTATATGCTTTGATTGCGATACTCAATCCACCTAAATCACCAATATTTTCGCCAAGCGTAAAAGCACCATTAACGGTCAAATCAGGGAACGCTTTGAAACTGTTGTATTGAGCAACAAGGTTGTTTGTTTTGGCCTTGAATGCTGCTAAATCAGCATCAGTCCACCAGTTTTTTAAAACACCATCACCGTCAAAAGTACTGCCCTGATCGTCAAATCCGTGACCGATTTCGTGACCAATAACGGCTCCAATAGCACCATAATTTACAGCGTCATCCGCATTTAAATCAAAGAAAGGCGGTTGCAATATAGCGGCTGGAAATACAATCTCGTTAAACGATGGATTGTAATACGCATTTACCGTTTGAGGATTCATGCCCCATTCGGTTCGGTCTACAGGTTTTCCTAATTTGTCGAGATTTCTTTGGTATTCAAACGCCGTTGATCTTTGGGCGTTGCCGTACAAGTCGTTTTTGTCTATTTTTAAGGCAGAGTAGTCTCTCCATTTGTCAGGGTAACCAATTTTAATCATGAATTTATCTACTTTCTTAAGCGCTTCTTTTTTGGTAGCAGCACTCATCCAGTCTAATTTCTTGATGCTTTCGGAATAGGCTTTCAATAAATTCTTAACCATTAAGACCATACGCTCTTTGGCTTCCGGAGAAAAATGTTTTTCCACATATACCTTCCCTACCACTTCACCCAAACCACCATTAACCGTGTTTACGGCACGCTTCCAATCTTCTTCAGGTTGCTCCGTTCCGTTTAAGGTTTTGCTGTAAAACGCAAAGTTTTGATTGTCTAATTCAGTGGTCAACAACGAAGCCGATTTGTTAATCAGTCCCCATTTTAAATAGGTTTTCCAGGTATCAATAGGGGTATTTTTGATGATGTTGTTCAGGTTTTTCATGTACTCCACCTGTGTTACCACAATGCTTTTTTCCTTGTCAACACTGGCTTTAGTTAACATAGCAGTCCAATCAAAATCAGGGAGTAATGTTTTTAAATCGGCTGTAGCGTATTTGTTATACAACTTCATCATGTCGCGGGTATCTTCCTTTTTCATGTGTTGCGTTGCGATAGCAGTTTCTAAAGCCATGATTTTTGTAGCATTTTCTGCGGCATTTTCAACACCTCCTAACTGTAACATTTTTTCAACATGGGCCACATATTTTTTACGGATGTCGGCCATTTTAGCATCGGTCGAAGTGTAGTATTCTCTTTCAGGAAGACCTAATCCTCCTTGCCAAGTGATCAGAATGTTTTTTGTTGGATCTTTAAAATCGGTATAGACCGAAACATTAAACGGAATACTAATGCCCGTTCTGTTGGCAGTTCCAAAAAAGCTAGCCAAATCATTGTAATTGGCAATAGCATCAATAGCTTTCATTTCAGGTGCTATCGGGCTAATTCCTTTGGCATTTCTACCTTTTCTGTCCATGAAGGATGCATAGTAATCCCCAATTTTTTGTTCGTCTGAACCTTCAGCAGCATTAGATTTCGCAGCAGTTTCAATAATGGCTTTTACATCTTTTTGCGATTGGTCGTACAGCTTATCAAAAGCCCCATAAGAGGCTTTATCGGCTGGAATTTTCATCGTTTTCAACCAGGTTCCGTTGACATAGTTGGCAAAGTTATCTCCTGGTTTTACAGTGGTATCCATATTTTTCTTGTTGATACCCGAAGTAAGTTCTTCTTTTTTAGCACAGGAAACCATAAGGACGGCTGCCGCCAGAAGAGACATTTTAATATTTTTCATGAAGTGGTTTGGTTTGGTTAATCTGCCAAAGTTACTAAAATATACGATAGCAAATTAGTGTTACAAGATGGTTAGACATTAGGAGTAGGGGTTTGTTACAGGAAAATGCAGATTATTTGGCATTGCTGTCATGAGGAAGTTGTAGAGGCATCCATTTATCGAAAGGGGTAAACTTTCCACTAATGGTATAGTGAGTTACCCGATGGCGCGGACTTGCAGTCAAGGCCTTTCCTTTAACAGATATACACAAAAAATGTAGCAGACTTTGACTTACTTGCTTTACAGCACTAAGTTTATTAAGGAAAAAGTAAATTATATTTACAATAATCTTGTAAAGGATAAAATGGTAACTTTAGCTGAAGATTATTATTTTAGTGCTGCACGTAATTATGCTGGACTAGAAAGCGATATAGAAGTAGTGTTAGTTTATCTTTTTAAAAGGCAGGCACGGACTGCAAGTCCGCGCCATTTGGGTTGGAAGAATAATAAAAACATATGATAAATTCAAATATTCAAATTATTCCATTTAAAGAGGATTATCAGCGAGAAATTGAATTGCTACTTGATTCTATTAGTAAGGAGTTTTCAGAACCTATATCAACTATTAGTAAAGACAAAAGTCTTATTCTTCCTGACTCATATTTGGTAGCAGTAGCAGCAAACAAAGTAGTTGGTACAATAAGCATTACACGACTTGAAAATAGCAATTCTGTTTTAAGAAAAATGTTTCTGCATAAGAATTATCGTGGACAAGGGATTGCAGAATTACTTTTACAAAACATTGTAAATTGGGCTCTTGGTAATAACTTAAAAACAATTTACCTCGGTACTATGACACAATTTGTAACGGCACAAAAGTTTTATGAAAAGCACAATTTCAAAAAAATTAGTATAGAAGAGTTGCCAAAAGATTTTCCAATCAATCCAATAGATAGTATATTTTACAAACAAAATTTAATTCATCCCCGTTAAAGCAAGTCGCAAGCGTAGCGAGAAATTATAATAATCATTTGTATTCCACAAAGGCTGAAGATTTTGAGGGTCGGGGGTTACCCAGAAAACTAAACCTCCTTTTTAGCCCCGATAGGAGCTAGCTACCATGTAGCGCGGATAGCGGGAGGAGCGTTCTAAAAAATACAGGGAGTGGTGCTCCTAATTCCAATACACTTCTATAACCTTCTAAACTTTTAATCCCATAAACCTAATAAACATCATAAACCTTTTATATATTTGTTTGTTGGTGTTTCGGCAAAATCAAGGAAACACCTAGGATTTTTAATTGAATATAAATATTTGATATCAAGAGGAGAATGTCCAGTGGACATTCGGTATTTCCTTAGTCTTTTTAACTGAAATTATAAATGAAGAACATTGATTTTTTAAATTCCCCAAGAATAGATCAAGTGGGGATTGAGGACAGAATCGCCCGAATAACCTCCCGAAGCATCAAGAAAGAATCAAAAATGCAGGGTCTGTTAATGGCCTTAAACATGATTGATTTAACCACACTAGAAGGCGCGGATACCGATGAGAAAGTAAAGCAACTCTGCTTCAAAGCACACCATTTACACGATGAAATTCCTGGATTGCCAACGACTGCAGCGGTTTGTGTGTATCCCAATTTTGTCAAACTTGCGGTTAACGAACTCAAAGGGACAGGCGTAAAAGTGGCGGCGGTTGCTACGGCTTTTCCGAGTGGACAATCCAGTGCTGAAATCAAATTATTAGATACCAAAATGGCTGTCGATAATGGTGCTGATGAGGTAGACATGGTCATCAGTCGTGGAAAATTCCACAGCGGTGAATACAATTTTGTTTTTGATGAAATCGCGATGATCAAAGAAGCCTGCGGTAAAAACGTACGCTTAAAAGTGATTTTGGAAACCGGAGAAATTGGAACCTTGGATAAAGTACGTCAGGCCAGTGATATCGCCATGTATGCCGGAGCCGATTTTATCAAAACCTCTACCGGAAAAATAAAACCAGCGGCGACCTTACCTGTTACTTTGGTCATGCTCGAAGCCATTCGCGATTACTATTACAAAACCGGCATCATGATCGGAATGAAACCTGCAGGTGGTATTTCGACTTCTAAATTGGCACTGCATTACCTGTTAATGGTCAAAGAAACCTTGGGTGGCCAATGGTTAACCAACGAGTATTTCCGTTTTGGCGCTAGTAGTTTAGCCAACGATGTGTTGCTGCAAATCGCAAAACAACAATCGGGTATTTACCAATCGAATGATTATATTTCTAAAGTTTAAGCCGCATGAAAAAAAAACATACCATCGATTTTACCTCTGACTGGAATTTAGCTCCGGCTCCCGAAAGCACCAGTCATTTCAAAATAAAAGACACTTACGATTTATTCATTAACGGAAAGTTTGTAGCGCCAAAATCCGGAAAGTATTTTGACACGATTAATCCGGCTACCGAGAAAGTTTTGGCGAAAGTCGCCGAAGCTAATGAAGCCGATATTGACGCTGCCGTAAAAGCAGCCCGAAAAGCCTACGACACCGTATGGTCGAAACTATCTGGAAAAGAACGCGGGAAATACATCTACAGAATTGCCCGAATCCTTCAGGAGCGTGCCCGTGAATTTGCTGTGGTAGAAACCTTAAACGGCGGGAAACCCATCAGAGAATCACGCGATGTTGACGTTCCGTTAGCAGCAGCGCATTTCTTCTATTATGCCGGATGGGCAGACAAACTGGAATACGCGTTCCCGAACAGAAAACCAAAAGCGATAGGCGTGGCGGGACAAATCATTCCGTGGAATTTCCCACTATTGATGGCGGCTTGGAAAATAGCTCCGGCTTTAGCAGCAGGAAATACGGTAGTCCTTAAATCCTCCGAAACCACACCGTTAACAGCTTATTTATTAGCAGAAGTAATTCAGGAAGCAGGATTGCCAGCTGGAGTAGTAAACATTGTATCGGGTGCAGGGCAAACAGGCTCTTTCATTGTAAATCATCCCGATGTGGATAAAATTGCGTTCACCGGTTCTACAGGTGTGGGTAAAATAATCATGAAAGCTATTGCCGGAACATCCAAAAAATCTACCATGGAATTGGGTGGAAAAGCAGCCAACATCATTTTTGAAGATGCCGCTTTAGACCAAGCCGTAGAAGGTATCGTAAACGGCATCTTCTTCAACCAAGGACACGTTTGCTGTGCGGGCTCGCGCTTGTATGTTCAGGAATCTGTGTTTGAGGTTGTGGTTCAAAAATTGAAAGACCGAATGAATTCTCTGCACGTAGGAGATCCATTGGATAAGAATACTGATATCGGTGCAATCAACTCCAAAAAACAATTGGAAACGATTAGTAAATACATCGAAATTGGCAAACAAGAAGGCGCCGAAATGTATCAGCCTGCTTGCGATTTGCCTTCAAAAGGCTACTGGTGCCGACCAACGCTGTTCACTAAAGTAAGCCAATCTAACCGAATTTCTCAGGAAGAAATCTTCGGGCCTGTTTTAGCCATCCAAACCTTTAGGACGGTTGATGAGGTTATCGAAAAAGCGAATAATACGCCTTATGGTTTGTCGGCCGGCGTTTGGACAGACAAAGGTTCCAAAATCTTCAATATGACCTCGCAAATGCGAGCCGGAGTAGTTTGGGCTAACACCTTTAATAAGTTCGATCCAACCTCGCCATTCGGTGGTTACAAAGAAAGCGGTCACGGAAGAGAAGGCGGCGTTCATGGATTGGAAGCCTATGTAAAATTTGATTAAAAAGAAGTATCATGTCAAGAATAGAAGTTTTGAAAACCTATAAAATATACATCGGTGGAAGTTTTCCAAGAACCGAATCAGGACGGTATTATCCGCTTATTGTCAACAAAAAAACGGTAGCCAATATGTGTTTATCCTCGGTAAAAGATTTTAGAAATGCCGTAGTAGCAGCCAGAGGAGCACAAGGTGGATGGTCACACAAAACCGCCTACAACCGTTGTCAGATTCTCTACAGAATCGCCGAAGTCCTAGAAGGAAGAAAAGCACAGTTTGTCTCCGAATTGGAACTGCAGGGAATCACCAAAGCCAAAGCTGCAAATGAAGTGGATTTAAGTATCGACCGATTGATTTATTATGCAGGTTGGTGTGATAAATATACCCAGCTTTACAGCACGGTGAATCCGGTCTCGGGAAGTTTCTTTAACTTTTCAGTACCCGAACCTACAGGAGTGGTATCTGTATACGCGCCACAGCAAAGCGGTTTGTTGGGATTAGTGACGCAAATTGTTTCCATCATTGCTGGTGGAAATACTTGTGTAGTATTAGCTTCTGAACAATTAGCCTTATGCGCTGTGACTTTTGCAGAAGTGTTAGCAACATCGGATGTTCCGGGTGGTGTAGTGAATATCCTAACGGGAAATCAAGCCGAATTATTGACGCAGTTCGCCGCGCACAAGGATGTTAATGCGATTTTGTATTGCGGAAAAGATGCTGATATGATTGCCAAAATTCAGGACTTAGCCATCGAGAATTTGAAACGTGTGGTGATTCGGGAAGACAGTGATTATTTTGATGATAAACATGAATCTCCTTATTTAATCTACGACTTCCAAGAAACTAAAACAACCTGGCATCCGATTGAAGTCATTGCAGGAGCCGGAGCTGGATATTAATATAAAGCGGATAAAAGCAATAGCCTGGGAATAGTGTTCCGGGCTGTTTTTTTGCTGTTTCAATAAATACTATCTTTACGTTTTCAACCCAAAACTATGCGCAACAAAGACGTCAAAATCCTTCATATTGATAGCAATCATCCGCTCTTATGGAAACAATTGGAACAGACAGGTTTTCAAAACGAAGCCGATTTTACCTCCTCTAAATCTGAAATTGAGGCCAAAATTCAGGACTATCACGGCATCGTTATCCGCAGTCGCTTTACAATTGACAAAGACTTTATAGATAAAGCAACTAATCTACAGTTTATTGCCCGAGTTGGTGCTGGTTTGGAAAGCATCGATTGCGAATATGCGGAGTCCAAAAACATTCACCTGATTGCAGCGCCTGAAGGAAACCGAAACGCCGTTGGCGAACACGCTCTGGGAATGTTGTTGTCGTTAATGAACAAACTAAACCGTGCTGATAAAATGGTTCGGGAAGGACATTGGATTCGAGAAGGGAATCGCGGTCATGAACTGGAAGGCAAAACAGTTGGACTTATAGGTTATGGCAATATGGGAAAATCATTTGCCAAAAAACTGAGCGGATTTGATGTTGAAGTTTTGTGCTATGATATTCTCTCTCAAGTGGGTGATGATTATGCCAGACAGGTTTCGTTGCCCGAATTACAAGCTAAAGCTGATGTGTTGAGTCTGCATATTCCATGGACAACACTCACGGATAAATTGATCAATACCAATTTCATCAACGCGTTCGCTAAACCCTTTTGGTTAATCAATACGTCACGCGGGAAAAACGTAGTGACCGATGATTTGGTGGAAGCTTTACAATCCGGTAAAATTCTAGGTGCCGGTTTGGATGTTCTGGAATATGAAAAACTATCGTTTGAAAATCTGTTTTTATCGTCTCAAGAACAACCGGCCGAACTTCCCAAAGCTTTTGAATATCTGCTACAAGCAGAAAACGTTTTATTAACGCCGCACATTGCCGGTTGGACTTTTGAAAGTCATCAGAAACTCGCACAAACCATTGTAGATAAAATTATCCTTAAGTATGAGTAGGAATAATTAAAATCTGATTTAATTTGTGTAATGTAACACCAATAATACGTATCGATGAACAATAAAGATTTAAAGAGAGTAACAGGATTGGGTGGCTTTTTCTTCAAATGTGAAGACCCAAACGCTATCAAGGAATGGTACAAAAATCATCTCGGAATTCCGGTAGATTCTTATGGTTGGACTTTTTGGTGGAAAGACAAAGAGGGAAACGAATGTTCTACGCAATGGTCGCCATTTGAAGCCAATACTAAGTATTTTTCACCCAGCGAAAAACCTTTTATGATGAACTATAGAGTGCATGATTTAGAAGCACTGCTGAACGTTTTAAAAGAAGAAGGTGTAACAATTGTTGGTGAAATGGAGACTTATGACTATGGAAAGTTCGGCTGGATTCTGGACCCAGAAGGAAATAAAATTGAACTTTGGGAGCCGATTGATAGTGCTTTCTTATAATTTTTTATATTTTAGTCGAATAAATAATAACAAAACCATTAAAAACCAATAAATATTATGGACGCACAAAAAGTTGACATGTTTATGATGATGAATGCAAAATATTTCGAAAGCCATCATTTAAATGCTGTTAGAGAAAAATTACTAACCCTTGACGAATCAAAATGGGGACTAGTACAAACGATGCAATTCAAAGAACCAACAACGTCGTTAGTCGTTTCATTACTAGGAGGTGCATTAGGAATTGACCGTTTCATGATAGGCGATACCGGAATGGGAATCGGGAAACTGTTGACTTGTGGAGGTTTAGGAATTTGGCAAATCATCGACTGGTTCCTGATTATGGGAGCTACTCGTGAGAAAAATATGGAAACCTTCCAAAATTCATTCTATTAATACATGACCCGAAATAAGTTATATTCTATAGTGCTTATAGCTTGTTTCGCCGGATTCATTTATCTTTTTTATAGTATTCACCATTTACGAAATGAAACATTTCGTGTTTGCATCATAAAAAATGTGACAGGGTATCCTTGTCCATCTTGCGGTACAACTCGAGCTGTTTCATTTTTTTTAGAAGGTAATTTTGTAGCATCACTACTTCTGAATCCGTTTGGAATACTTGTTGCTATAATGATGTTTGTCTTTCCTGTTTGGATTTTGACAGATTTATTATTTAAAAAAGACCACTTTTATCGAGCCTATAAAAAAACAGAAGCAATCATCAGAAAGCCATGGCTGGCCACGATTTTAATTCTGTTAGTATTGCTCAATTGGATTTGGAACTTATACAAACAATTATGATACAAGAAACCACTTTTGCCTACAAACCTGGCGAACACGAACGCGAAAAAGCATCTAACAGTTACTTGATGTCTTTGGTGGCACTGATAGCCGGATTGCCATTACCCATTATCAATTTATTAGCTACATTTTTCTTTTATTTGGCCAACCGAAAAGGGACCTATTTTGTCCGTTGGCATTGTACGCAAGCCCTATTTTCACAATTGGCATTACTCGGAATCAATAGCGCCAGTTTTTGGTGGACGGTTTCTATACTTTTTACAGACGAACAAGTGAGCAATCAATACTTTGCTTATATTTTTACGGTGATTTTATTCAATCTTCTGGAAATTTTCTCCACTATTTACGCTGCTACTCAAGTCCGTAAAGGAATACATGTCGAGTTTTTATTCTTCGGAAATCTTACTAACCTAATTTGTAGACGTTAATTATGAAAAATATTTTTGTACAAGCAGTAATTGTAGTTGGGTGTTTTCTGCTGATATGGTTTGGTTTTTCTCAAGTAGATTTTATGAAAGCCTTCAAGGTTAAGGAAAACACCGAAAACATGGAGAAGAAACTGGGCGATATGATTTGGAATCAAGTGGAAGAAACAGAAGAGGTAATCACCAATGATACCATCATAAAATCATTAGATACGTTGCTGAAACCCCTTTGTGATGCCAACGACATTGATCGTGATTCTTTGAAAGTACACATCATTAAAAAAGATGAAATCAATGCTTTTGCTTTACCTAATAATCATTTAGTGGTTTATACAGGATTGATTGAAGACTGTAAAAAGCAGGAAGCGTTGCAAGGTGTTTTAGGTCATGAGATTGCTCACATCGAGAAAAACCATGTTATGAAAAAACTATCCAAAGAAATTGGATATTCTGTTTTACTAAGCGCTGCTGGAGGAACCAAAGGAGGCGAAATGGCGCGTGAACTTTTAAAAACACTAAGCTCTTCTGCGTATGATCGAAAATTGGAAAAAGAAGCGGATATTACTAGTGTAAAATATATGCTAGAAGCCGATATCGACCCAAGACCTATGGCCGACTTTATGTATCAGATGGCACAGGATAGCGATATGAGTAGTGCAATGTATTGGATTGCCGATCATCCCGAATCAGAAGAACGCGCCAAATATATATTGGATTATATCAAAGGTAAAAAGATCAAAAGCAAACCTACCATGACTGAAAAAGATTGGAAAGCCTTTCAAGAAAAGGTTGGTAATGAATAACAAAAAAGGCAACTCAACGAGTTGCCTTTTTTATTTATAATTTTTTTCCTTTTTTTCAAGTTCCGCTTGAAACTCCTCCATTACGGGTTTGACCGTGCTTTCAGGTAAGTCTGCAATTCGGATATACATTAAGCCATCGACGGCGTTGTTAAACATGGGGTCAACATTAAACGCTACCACGCGAGCATTTTGCTTGATGTATTTTTTGATCAACACCGGCAAACGCAACGAACCTGGTTCTACTTCGTCAATGATTTTATCAAATTTATTCAGATCCGCTTCTGTTTCACTAAATACAAAATCCTTGTCGGCATCTTTTAGTTTTACCTTAAACTCTTTTTTAGGATGAATATATTGCGCTACATAAGGGTCGTAATAATGCGATTTCATAAACTCAATCATCAGCGATTTTGAAAATTCTGTAAACTGATTGCTGATGCTCACACCGCCAATTAAGAATTTATGCTCCGGATAACGCAAAGTCGTGTGTACAATTCCTTTCCAAAGCAAGAATAAAGGCATCGGTTTTTGCTGATATTCATTGACAATGAACGCTCTTCCCATTTCAATGGATTGTTCCATCATACCATACAACTCGGGTTCAAATCGGAATAAATCCTGAAGATAAAAACCTTCAATACCATATTTTGGAAAAATTTCTGAACCCAATCCCATACGATACGCACCGGCAATCACCTGCGATTCATCATCCCATAAAAACATGTGATGATAATACGAATCACATCGATCTAAATCAATAGACTCGTTGGTTCCTTCGCCTACAGACCTAAAGGTGATTTCACGCAAACGCCCAATTTCATGAAGGATATTCGGAATCTTATCAGCCGGAACTAAGAAAACAATGTAGTTTTTACTTTGTAGCAAACGACAATCGCTCTCTCTCAAGGAAGCGATTTCTTCCAGAATCTTATCGTGATTGGCTGGTTTTACAATTTGTTTCGGGCTTTTAGGTGACTTTAAATCCAAGTTGAGGTTTCTTGGGTCAAAAATATTGTTTTCCTTGTTGAAGGAATTGGAAAGCATATAGGTTTTCTTTCTCAAAAACTCGGAGTATTCTTCGATGCTTTTGTGTTCGTTTTGCTCGGCTACCGAAATCGGTTTTCCGATACGAACCTTGATTACACGATCTTTTTGAGTCAGCAATTCCGATGGGAGTTTGGCTGTTCTAAGCGTCGGATTTATTTTGGATAACAAATAAAAAAAGCGACTGTTTTTGGCATGAAAATAAATCGGAATTACCGGTACTTGTGCCTTTCGAATCACTTTTATGGCGCCTTCTTCCCATTGTTTGTCGACCACCAATTGCCCATCTTTATAGGTAGACACTTCTCCGGCAGGAAACATTCCTAACGGTTTGCCATCACTTAAATGGCGTAACGTTTCTTTGATGCCGATGACGCTCGATTTCGCATCCTTATGATTTTCAAAAGGATTCACCGGCATGATATACTGTTTCATTGGTTCAATACGATGCAAAAGGAAATTGGCAATAATTTTGAAATCGGGTTCTCTTTCGAGCATTAATTTTAACAACAATATGCCGTCAATGCCACCCAAAGGATGATTGGAAATAGTGATGTAAGCGCCGTCTTTTGGCAAACGTTTAAAATCTTCTTCGGGAATTTCAAATTTGATTTGAAACTCATCTAAGATAGCATTCAGGAACTCAATTTCGCTTAAATGTTTATTGCGATCGTAGATTTTGTTTAAGGTTGAAATCTTTAAAGCTTTCATCAATAGCCAACCACAAAAAGTCCCGAAAACCCCATACTTATCGACGTGAATCGCTTTGGCAACTTCTTTAGCAGTAACTAAACCCATTTATAATTTGATTTTTGAGCGAGAAACAAAGATAACAATTCTAATGAATTGAAGATTGTAGATTCACGATTTTTGCTTGCGGAAGTTTATTCGCTTGATTCAACAAAAAACGTTGCGCTTAAATCATAAATTTATGTTTGTTTTATTTACTTTTGACACAAGGCCTTTACGCCGAACGAAACGAACTTAAAAAAGCTAAGGAAGACCTCATGAGAATCATTTCTTATAACGTTAACGGCATCAGAGCTGCCATTACTAAAGGATTTTTAGACTGGATACAACAAGCAAATCCTGATGTGATTTGCCTTCAGGAAATCAAAGCAACCGAAGATCAAATCCCAACAGAAGCCATCACAGCGGCAGGATATCCGTATCAATATTATTTTTCGGCACAAAAGAAAGGCTATAGCGGAGTCGCTATTTTGTCTAAAATAAAACCAAACCGTGTTGTTAAAGGAACCGAAGTGACCCACATGGATTTTGAAGGAAGAAATCTGAGAGCCGATTTTGATGATATCTCCGTCATGAGTCTGTACTTGCCATCGGGAACGAATTTGGACAGATTGGACCATAAGTTCAAATACATGGATGACTTTCAGCGGTATATTAATGAATTGAAAAATGAGATTCCGAATTTGATTATTTGTGGCGATTATAATATTTGTCATCAGGCTATTGACATTCATGACCCAATACGAAATGCAACAGTTTCCGGATTTTTGCCCGAGGAACGTGCTTGGTTGGATAATTTTATGAAATCAGGATTCATTGACAGCTTCCGTCATTTCAATAAAGAACCGCATAATTACAGTTGGTGGAGCTATCGCGCCGGAGCCAGAGGAAACAATAAAGGATGGCGTATTGATTACAATTTAGTAAGCGAAAACCTCAAAGACCGAATGAGTCGAGCCGTTATTCTGCCCGAAGCCAAACATTCTGACCATTGTCCGATTTTGGTGGAGATTGACTAAAAGAAGCAAGAAGCAAGAGAAAAGAAGAAAGAAACAAGATAAAAAGAATATAGGATGATAAAAAGAATAGTATTAGGAATGATTATGTTGACTTTACTGTCTTCGTGTGTGTCAAAAAAAATCTACAACGATTTGGAAAATAAATACACCGACTTGAAGAAGGAAAACCGATTAATAGCAGATGAAAACGACGAGCTTCACAAGGCTAATGCCGAATTTGATTCAGTTAACAAAGCCTTGATGGCGGAATTGGATATGGTAAAAGCAGACAGAGCCAAACTGCAGGCGGATTGCACTGCTACGAGTAACAATTTAAAAGCCTTACAAGATTCGTATGCCGCTTTAGAAAGAAATAGTAACGATGCCTTAGAAAACAATATGGCCAAAAACCGAGAGCTTTTGACACAGTTGGATTCTAAAGAAAAATCGTTGGCAGCCGAACAAGACCGATTGAATAAATTGAATGCCGAATTAGCCTCAAATACCAAACGCTTGAACGAATTGGAAAGCATGATTGCCGCCAAAGACGCGGCGATGAAAAAACTAAAAGACACCTTGTCCAAAGCGCTGAATGCTTTTGAAGGAAAAGGACTGACTGTTGAGCAAAAGAACGGAAAAGTGTATGTATCTATGGAAAACAAATTACTGTTCCAAACCGGAAGTTGGGCTGTGGGTTCAGAAGGAAGACGCGCTGTTGTGGAGGTCGGAAAAGTATTAGCTCAAAATCCGGACATTACCGTTTTGATTGAAGGACATACAGACAACGATAAAATTCTTGGAAACATTGGTGGCGGTATCGAAAGCAACTGGGATTTATCGACTAAAAGAGCCACTGCCATAGTAAATATTTTAGCAGAAAACGCGGGTATCAAAAAACAAAATTTAACGGCTGCAGGTCGTGGTGAATTTGCACCAATCTTAAGCAATGATTCGCCGGAAGGGAAAGCCAAAAACAGAAGAATAGAAATCATCTTAACGCCTAAATTAGATGAGATTTCCAAAATGCTGAACGAGTTTTAATTCGTTTCTAGAACAAAAACACCCAACCCATCAGGAGCAAACTTGGTGGGTTTTTTAGTGATCAACAATCTCCAAAATTAACTTTTGTTCTTCCGAAATAGCGACCGATTTCGTACTTTTATCTCATGTATGCTTTAGTCGATTGTGCTAATTTTTACGCTGCGTGTAAGCTTCTTTTTCAGCCACAATTAGTAGGGAAGCCATCGTTATTTTGTTAAATAATGACGGTTGCATCATCGCTAGAAGTGATAAAGAAGGTATTTGCCTAATGCCTGAAAACAAGGAATTTCAACCTATCAAAGTCGAAGAAGACCACAAATTGATTGTTTGGTGAATTGTTACGTATGTGATAAAATCGGTTTACGATTTTAGATAAAATAACTCAAAAAATAAGGGCTATTCCGTTATTCTCATCAATTCTTTACGATTGGAAATGGTGATTTTCTTTCCGTCAAGCTTGATTACTTCAGCCTTGTTCAGCTCCGAGAGTAAACGAATACAACTTTCGGTCGCGGTTCCAATCATACTAGCAATCTCTTCGCGAGACAACTGCAGTTTCAGCGATTTATCGGTATTGATACCAAAATTATCTTCGAGATACAAAAGGGTATGAGCCAAACGTGCTTTAACCGTTTTTTGCGCCATATCCACCATAATATTATCAGCTTCCTTAAGATCACCACAGATGGTTCTCATTACGTTCATCGAAAACTGATTGTTTTGATTAAAAAAACCTAGGATTTCACTTTTCGGAATAAAACAAATCTGCATGTCCTCAAGGGCTACTGCAGAAAGATTGGTAGGTTCATCACTAATCATGGAACGTTGTCCCAATAGCTCGCCTCTTTTTACCAAGTGAACAATTTGATCCCGACCGTTGGCACTGAGCTTGGTCATTTTACAAACGCCGTCTTTTACACAAAAGACACCATTGATGGTTTCTCCTTCATTAAAGATAGTTTCCCCTTTACGGACAATTTTAGAGGTTTTGCAATGCGCCAACTTAATCAACTCGTCTTTGTTTAGCGCTTTTAACGAACTGAATTCTCTAACGATACACTGTTCACATTTACTCATGCCAAAATAGATTACTAGGTAGCGCAAAGGTAACCATTAACATGATAAATATCATTTTTTTTAGAGAAATGTCGCAGCAACTTTGCCTCAGGTAAAATGAGCATATTATGGATATTGGGAATTGTTTCCATTGTGGATTAGAGGTCAGCCCTGCTGATGAAATTCATTTCGACGACAAAAATTTTTGTTGTGTCGGATGTAAAACGGTATACGAGATTTTCAGCAGTAATGGATTAAGTTCCTATTACGATTTTGAAAAGGCACCGGGTGCTACTCCTTTCGAAAGTAGTAGTAAATATGATTTTCTAAATAATGAAAAAATAGCCGAAAAGTTACTGCAATTTAGTGAAGGGAAATCACATATTGTGGCGTTACACATTCCGCATATTCACTGCAGTTCCTGTATTTGGATATTAGAAAATTTACGAAAACTACAACCTGAAATTAGTTTTTCACAGGTCAATTTTCACGAAAAGACCGTCCGTATTACCTATAATTCCGAAGCCATCACGTTAAAGGAAATTGTGTTGCTTTTATGCCGGATAGGTTATGAGCCCTATATTTCATTGGAACAGTACGATTCCGAGAAAAAAGTTCAGGACAAAACATTAACTTACAAACTTGGTGTTGCCTTCTTTTGTTTCGGAAACATCATGTTATTGTCGTTTCCCGAGTATTTTGAACTTAAAGAGTTTTGGCTCGATCAATACCGCAACTTTTTCAGAACATTAATTTGCTTGCTCTCTTTGCCCAGTTTTTTCTATTCGGCCAGTGGTTATTATGTGGCAGCCTATAAAAGTCTCAGAGCTAAAATCCTAAGTATTGAAATTCCAATTGCGCTGGGAATTGTAGTGATGTTTGTCAGAAGTATGGTCGATATCATTTTTGATTTCGGCCCCGGATTTTTTGACAGTCTGACCGGATTGATATTCTTTATGTTATTGGGGAAATCGTTTCAGATAAAAACCTATCGTTTCCTGAGTTTTGAACGCGATTATAAATCGTATTTCCCGGTGGCGGTAACCCGAATCAAAGGCGATAACCTCGAAGAAAATATTCCGATTTACGAAATAGACAAAGGCAACCGATTGCTCATCAGAAATCAGGAACTTATTCCGGCCGACGGTATTCTTTTGTCAAAAAGTGCCGCCATCGATTACAGTTTTGTAACAGGAGAATCCATTCCAGTTAACAAAGTTTCGGGCGATAAGATATTTGCAGGAGGAAGACTAAACGGAACCATAATCGAAATGGAAGCATTAAAACCGGTTTCCCAAAGTTACCTGACGCAGTTATGGAGCAATGAAGTTTTTGAAAAGAAAGCGGCTCGTAGATTTGAATCGATTACTGACCAAGTAAGTCATTATTTTACTCCGATTTTACTCCTAATTTCGTTAATAGGATTTGGATATTGGATTTTTTACGATACCAACACGGCATTCAATGTATTTACAGCGGTGCTGATTGTTGCCTGTCCTTGCGCCTTGGCATTGACAGCTCCGTTTACTTTAGGGAATGTTCTTAGAATATACGGAAGAGAAAAGGTGTATTTAAAGAATGCCACAGTAATAGAACAATTATCAAAAATAGATACTATTGTTTTTGATAAAACAGGAACGATAACGTCAGGAAAGTTATCTGGAATTACCTATGAAGGCGAAGCGCTTTCGGCAACAGCATTATCGTGGATAAAAAATAGCGTAAGAGCTTCCAATCACCCCTTAAGCAGAATGATTTACGACGAACTTCCCATGTCCAAAACGATGGCACTAGAAGCTTTTGAAGAAATCAACGGACAAGGCATCAAAGCGCAAATAGGTGAAAATGAAATACGCATTGGTTCGGCAAAATTAATGGGCATCGATGAAGTAGCACAAAAAATCCAAACAACGGTTTATATCAGTATCAATCAAAAAGTATTGGGTAAATATATTTTTCATAACGAATACCGTCCTGGTCTTTCGGATTTGTTATCCAAATTACAAAAAGGATATACGATGAAAGTGTTGTCTGGTGACAACGAAGGAGAACGAAGTGTTTTAGAACAATTGCTGCCTAAAGGAAGCGAATTGGTTTTCAATCAAAAACCGGAACAAAAACTCGAGTTTATTAAAAAACTGCAACAAAAGGGGCATACCGTGATGATGATTGGTGACGGACTTAACGATGCCGGAGCCCTTGCACAAGCTAACGTTGGAATAGCCATTTCTGAAAATGTCAATATTTTTTCTCCAGCTTGTGATGGTATTCTGGATGCATCAGTGCTAAACCAGTTAGATAAATATCTGGCTCTCTCCAAAAAAGCCATGCTGACGATAAAAATAAGTTTTGGATTGTCATTGCTATACAATGTGGTGGGATTGAGTTTTGCGTTAACAGGTAATTTATTGCCTCTTGTAGCTGCTATAATAATGCCTTTGAGCACCATTACCATCATCAGTTTTGTAACCCTCGCCAGTAATTTTTATGCACGTGGACTTCAAACCGTCAAAACTCCTACAGAGTATGATAAATATCATAGTTTAAAGAAAAACCCAAACGTAATTTTGACCCAACAAACATAAGGTATGAGCGTTATTTATCTCTTAATTTCCATCAGTATCATCGTAGCAATATGCTTTTTTGCTGCCTTCATACGCGCTGTAAAAAGCGGTCAGTATGAGGATGATTACACTCCGTCAGTGCGCATGCTTTTTGACGACGAATTAAAACCGAATAATACAGAAACACCAATACACAAACCAAGTAAAAAACAAATTTAATTATGGAGATGCAACAATTTTATTACGACAACAAAATTGTAAAAAAGTTCCTTTATGCCACTATTATTTTTGGCGTTGTAGGTATGGCAGTCGGGCTATTGCTCGCTTTCTTTTTTCTTTTTCCCAATTTAACCGATGGTATTCCGTGGCTTAGCTTCGGAAGATTACGTCCATTACATACCAACGCCGTTATTTTCGCCTTTGTTGGAAACGCGATGTTCGCAGGTATTTATTATTCGCTACAACGACTTTTAAAAGCCAGAATGTTCAGCGATTTTTTAAGCAATTTAAACTTTTGGGGATGGCAGCTGATTATTGTTGCAGCTGCAGTTACATTGCCTTTAGGATACACATCCTCGAAAGAGTATGCCGAATTAGAGTGGCCAATCGATATTGCCATCGCTTTAATTTGGGTAGTATTCGGAATCAATATGATTGGAACCATTCTGAAAAGACGGGAACGCCATTTATATGTAGCGATATGGTTTTATTTAGCCACATTTGTTACCGTAGCCGTACTGCATATTTTTAATAGTTTGGAGCTTCCGGTATCGTTAACCAAAAGTTATTCTGTTTATGCCGGTGTTCAAGATGCTTTAGTACAATGGTGGTATGGTCATAACGCGGTGGCATTTTTCTTGACGACACCATTTTTAGGGTTGATGTACTACTTTGTTCCTAAAGCAGCGAACAGACCTGTGTATTCTTACCGATTGTCTATCGTGCATTTCTGGTCGCTTATTTTTATCTACATCTGGGCTGGTCCTCACCACTTATTGTATTCTGCATTGCCAAACTGGGCACAAAACCTAGGAGTTGTGTTTTCAATAATGCTTATTGCGCCATCTTGGGGTGGTATGATAAACGGATTATTGACACTGAGAGGTGTTTGGGATAAAGTACGTGTAGAACCGGTTTTGAAGTTTTTCGTTGTAGCCATTACGGGTTATGGTATGGCCACTTTTGAAGGCCCAATGCTTTCGCTTAAAAATGTAAATGCTATTGCACACTTTACCGATTGGATCGTTGCACACGTTCACGTTGGCGCTTTAGCGTGGAATGGGTTTATGGCATTTGGTATGATTTATTGGTTGATTCCAAGAATGACCAAAGGGCCTTTGTTTTCTACAAAATTAGCCAACTTCCATTTCTGGATAGGAACATTAGGAATCATCCTTTACGCCCTTCCCATGTATGTTGCCGGATTTGTTCAGGCATCTATGTGGAAACAATTCAATCCTGATGGAACATTAACTTATGGTAATTTCCTAGAAACGGTTCACCAAATTATGCCGATGTATTGGATGCGTGCTATTGGTGGAACCATGTACATCATTGGTATGTTTATCTTGGTTTACAATATCATTCGCACTGTTAAAGCTAATGCTGCCATTACAGATGAATTAGCAGAAGCACCAGAACTTGAAAAAATAAGCACTTCAAGAATCAAAGGAGAAAAATTCCACCCTTGGTTAGAAAGAAGACCAATTCAATTAACCTTATTGGCTACTGTAGCTATTTTGATTGGAGGTATTATCCAAATAGTTCCAACCATTATGGTCAAATCTAACATACCAACCATAAGCAGTGTAAAACCCTATACGCCACTTGAATTGGAAGGTCGTGACCTTTATATTCGTGAAGGTTGTGTAGGCTGCCACTCTCAAATGGTACGTCCTTTCCGAAGCGAAGTAGAGCGTTATGGACCACAATCTAAAGCTGGAGAATATGTATATGATCATCCATTCTTATGGGGTTCTAAAAGAACAGGTCCGGATTTGCTTCGAGTTGGAGGAAAATACAACGACAACTGGCATTTCAATCACATGTGGGATCCACAATCCACCTCTTCAGGTTCTATAATGCCTGGTTATAAATGGATGTTTGACAACAAACCTTTAGATATTTCATCGACCGAAAAGAAAATGAAAGTGATGCGTGAGCTAGGAGTTCCTTATACCGATTATGAAATAGCATCTGCTGCCAAACTGATGCAAATTCAGGGAGAAAAAATTGAGAAAAACTTATATGCTGATCCTGACTTTGTAAAGAGTTATGAAGAAAGCAAGAAAAAAGCGCAAGCTAAAGGAGAAGAATTTGTACCAATGCATAAGCGTGAAATTGTTGCTCTTATAGCCTACTTACAAAGACTTGGAACCGATATTAAAGTAAAAGATAACGCTAAAAAATAAAGCCATGTTTGAAGCCATTAAACATAATATGGAAACTATTGCAGGGGTAGCTATTTACCCAATATTATCCCTGTTAATCTTTTTCCTCTTTTTCCTGGCATTGGGAGTTTGGGTGTTTACCTATAAAAAAGAAACTCTATCTGCGTTCAGCAGCATGCCATTGAACGAAAACCCAATTGACGAACCATTAAATCGAGAAAAATGAAAAAGTTAGTCCCAGTATATGTAAGATTACCAATAATCTTCTTCTCTGTTTTTGCTGCGTTGGAATATTTTATCGATTCTGGTGATCGTCCAGCATTTGTAAAGTATCCGATGGTAGCCGTATTCTTATTTGTTTTTCTATTCTTACTTATCGCTATAGAAATTGTAGTGGCAGCCGTAGATAATGTTACCTATCACATGATGACGGAAGAGCAAAAACAAAAGCTCGCCGAAACAACTAGTGTAGATTTTAGTATCGCTGACCAACAATGGTACAAGAATTTAATGAAAATGCTTACCAAGTCAGAACCTATTGAAAATGCCTCTTTATTGTTGGATCATGATTATGACGGAATTAAAGAGTTAGACAATAAATTACCGCCGTGGTGGCTTTACCTTTTCTATGGTTGTATTGTTTTTGCAGCGGTTTATATGGTACGATTTGAAATCATGGGTGGCGATAATCAGGAAACGGAACTTCGCAAAGAAATGGCTCAAGCCAAAGCAGATATTGCAAAATACATGTTGACAGCGCCCGATATGATGGATGAAAGTAAGGTTACTAAATTAACCGATGCACCAAGCTTAGCTAAAGGAAAAACTATTTTCGATGCTAATTGTGCTGCTTGTCACCGTACAGATGGTGGTGGTCAAATCGGGCCAAACTTAACAGACCAGCACTGGATTTTTGGAGGAGACATTAAAAATCTATTCCATACCGTTACAAATGGTGGTCGTGACGGAAAAGGAATGGTAGCTTGGAAAGCCACATTGAAACCAACAGAAATACAACAAGTTTCTAGTTACATATTGTCTTTGCAAGGAAGCAATCCTAAAGATGCTAAAGCGCCAGATGGTGAACTTTGGGTTGATCCGGCTGCAGCTAAAACGTTAGCGCCCGAAGCTGAGGTAGCACCCAAAGTTGCGGAAGTGACTAAATAAACAAACAAAATCATGCTTAAAAATAATAACGACGACGCTTTTAGAGATACCATCGGAACACTGGATGACGAAGGGAAAAGAAAGTTTATTTTTCCTAAAAAGCCCAGCGGAAAGTTCTACGACTATCGCAAGTATGTCAGTTATCTTTTGCTAGCCATACTGATAGCCAATCCTTTTATTAAGATAAATGGAAATCAGTTTATGATGTTTAATGTCTTGGAACGCCGATTCAATATTTTCGGATTTCCATTCTGGCCACAAGACTTCTATCTTTTCGTTCTGATGATGATTATAGGAGTAGTATTTGTAATACTTTTTACGGTGGTCTTCGGAAGAATATTCTGTGGATGGATTTGTCCTCAAACTATTTTCTTAGAAATGGTTTTCAGAAGAATAGAATTCTGGATTGATGGCGACCGTGGAGCACAAATACGATTAGAAAAACAAGAGTGGAATGGGGAGAAAATCAGAAAGAGACTGCTGAAATGGACCGTGTTTTTCGTGATTTCTTTTTTGATTGCTAATGTTTTTCTGGCGTACATTATCGGTAGCGATGCCTTATTTCAAATGATTGAAGTAGGACCAATGGTGCAATTGGGGAACTTTATAGCACTGTTAATTTTTACGGGTGTTTTCTATTTCATCTTTGTGTGGTTTCGCGAACAAGTATGCATTATTGCCTGTCCGTATGGGCGATTACAAGGCGTACTTTTAGATAATAAATCGATTAATGTGGCCTATGATTTTGTTCGCGGTGAAAAAGAAATCGGTAGAGCCAAATTCAATAAAAAAGAAGACCGCGCAGTAACAGGAAAAGGCGATTGTATTGATTGTATGCAATGTGTACATGTTTGCCCCATGGGAATTGACATTCGCAACGGAACGCAATTAGAATGTACCAACTGTACGGCCTGCATAGACGAATGTGATACTATAATGAAAGGTGTCGGTTTGCCAACAGGATTAATTCGCTATGCTTCGGAAGACGAAATCGAAAAGAATGAGCCTTTTCGTTTTACAACTAGAATGAAAGGATACACCGCCGTTTTAGCAATATTGATAGGAGTGCTTACAGGATTACTTTTCCTTAGAACTGAGGTTGAGGCTGACATATTGCGTTTGCCAGGACAATTGTTCCAACATAAAGGAGACAATATCAGTAATGTCTATACCTACAAAATAGTCAACAAAACCATGAAGGATTATAACGACATCCATTTTGAGCTAATTTCCCAAAAAGGAACGATTACCACAGTCGGTAAAAGTCATTTTTCGATAAAGGCTCAGGAAATGTCGCAAGGAACACTTTTTATCGAAGTGAGCAAATATTTACTCGATAACGATAAAACTAAAATTAAGATTGGCGTTTATGAAGGTAAACGTCTGATTGAAACCACAACAACTAATTTTTTAAGTCCGAGAACTTTTAATTAACACTGATGATCATGAAATTAAACTGGGGAACCTCTATCGTTTTGGCTTTTGCATTATTTATCAGTTTTATACTTTTTTTTATTGTTAAAGTACAAAGCAATTCCAAATACGACAACGAACTTGTAGTGGAAGAATACTACAAGCACGACGCACATTACAGCGAAGAACTAGCCAAAATTCAAAATGCTGAAGATTTAAGCGAAAAACCCTTGATAAGCAAGACAGACAAAGGTGTCTCTATTGTGTTCCCAAAAGAGTTTAATGCTAATGATATTAAAGGTAAAGTGTCCCTTTACAGGCCGTCTGCTAAACTGTTGGATTTTGAATATTCCCTTCAATTATCCAATTCCACAATGCTCATACCTAAAGCGGATTTTGCAGGCGGCAAGTGGGACATGACCATCTCATGGAACTACAAAGGGAAAGACTATATTACCAAACAGAAATTATTCATTGAGTAATGTTATACGCGGCGCTATTACTGGGATTGATTAGCAGTCTGCACTGCATTGGCATGTGTGGCCCTATCGCCATGATGCTTCCTGTGGCTCAAAACAATCCGGAGAAAAAAGCCTTGCAGATTATCACGTATCATTTCGGCAGGATTTTTTCGTATGCAGCTATTGGACTGTTTTTTGGTATTATTGGACGTGGATTTTATCTGGCCGGAGTGCAGCAACAGCTCTCCATCTTTGCCGGAGTCGCCATGATTCTGATGATACTGCTTCCAGTGAATGTATTTGCCAAATACAATTTGTCAAAGCCAGCGTTTAAAATAATCTCGCAATTGAAAAGTAAGCTGGGAAAACAATTTACTAGAGGGACGTTTTCTTCAATATTTTCTATCGGAATGTTAAACGGATTACTGCCTTGCGGTATGGTATACGCAGCTGTTTTTGGGGCTTTGACAATGCCGAAACTCCATTTCTCAGTTTTGTATATGATACTTTTCGGAATCGGAACCATGCCGTTATTGAGCGGTGTAGTGTATCTGCAGCAACTCTTTAGTGTTCCCGTTCGCAGTAAAATTCAGAAAATAATTCCTATTGTAGTAGTTTGTCTCGGACTACTTTTTATCCTTAGAGGCATGGGATTGGGAATTCCCTATATGTCACCCAGTACCATGAGTCTGTTTATTCAGGCGGACCCTAATTGTCATTAACTAACTAAAATTTATAACCTTATGGAAAAGCACGATTTATTACACGAGTTTCCGGAATACCAAAGTAAAATTCACGAATTGAAATTACAGGATTCCCATTTTAAAAAATTATTTGAAGAATACGACGAAATAGAGCACGAAATCCGTCGTCTTAACAGCGGAGTAGAATTGGCTTCAGACGCTATTATACATGCCAAGAAAGCCAAATTATTACATATCAAAGATGCCATATTTGCCATATTAGCCAGTAATTAATATAGTTTTTAAGTCTAAATTAATGAAAAAACCACGTTGCGAAACGTGGTTTTTTATAGTAATTAACTCTTGTTTTAAAGCTAAACGGTCATCGAAAATAGTTTGGACTGAGGGGTTCTTCTTTTCAAACGCAAATCAAAGGCCATACAAATATTCCGTACAAAGGGCTTTCCTTTTTTAGTGACTTTGATAGAGGAGTTTCCAATAGTCAAAAGACCATCATGCTCCATTTCTTCCAGTTGCGAAAGCACTAGTGGAATAGCTTCAAAATAAAGCGCATCATCGCTCCAAGAAGTTTCAAATCGACACATTAAATTCTGAATATGCTGTCTGATCACTAGGTCTTCCGGAGTTAAAATATGCCCTTTTACAAGCGGTAATTGATTTTTTTCTAATAACGTATAATATTCTTCTATACTTTTTACATTCTGAGCAAAGCCATACCAACAATCGCCAATCGAAGAAACACCTAAACCTACCATGATTTTGGTACGTGTTGTAGTGTACCCCATAAAATTACGGTGCAATTCACCAACAACGGATGCTTTGTGAAGCGTGTCCGAAACTAAGGCAAAGTGATCCATCCCAATTTCTTCATAGCCGTTGAGTTGCAATAATTTCTTCCCGATTTCGTATAGGATTCTTTTCTCGTCATCTTGTGGAATATCTTCGTCTTTAAATCCACGCTGTCCATTTCCTTTAATCCATGGCACATGAGCATAACTGTAAAAAGCGATACGGTCCGGTTTTAGGGTATTGGTTTTTTCGATGGTATCTACCACATCTTCTACGTGTTGAAAGGGCAATCCAAAAATAATATCATGTCCTATAGAAGTATATCCAATATCTCTGGCCCACATAGTCACTCGTGCTACATGGCTGAACGGTTGAATCCGATTGATAGCTCGTTGTACTTTGTCGGAGTAATCCTGAACCCCAAAACTCACTCTTCTGAAGCCAAGCTCATAAAGTTTTTCCAAATGTTCTCTAGTAGTATTGTTTGGGTGTCCTTCAAAACTCATTTCACAATCAGGAGTTTTTACTGATTTTGATAGAATGCCGTTGATTAGTAGTTCCAAATTTTCTGCCGAAAAGAACGTAGGCGTTCCACCACCTAGATGGATTTCTCGAATGAGTGGCTTTTCTTCGAATAGTGTACAATACAAATCCCATTCTTTAAGTAGAGCCATTATATAGGGATTCTCAAGTTGATGATTTTTGGTAATTCTTTTATGGCATCCGCAAAACGTACACATGCTTTCGCAAAAAGGCAAATGGATATAAAGACTAAGTCCAACGTTTTTGTTTTCATCATAAGCCGCTGTAAACGTTCTTTCCCATACTCTTGCATTAAAAGTATCATCCCAATAAGGTACAGTAGGATAACTAGTATATCGTGGTCCGGGAACATTATATTTTTGAATGAGTTCTTTTTCCATAACCTATAATTTGAAACAAAATTAGTTATGGAAATACAGTTATAGAATGATAATTATCATACTACTATATATTTTTCAGAAAAGGGATCCCGTTTGTTTTGGCGAAGAGAAACTACAGTTCTATTTGTTGAAAAAGCAATGGCACTGTACAAGCATAGCCATAGCGTTCCTTTATTTTAAGACGCAATTCGTCCGCAGGTTGGTTTTCACCATGAACTAAGAAGACTCTTTCGGGTTTGTTTTCGAGTTCGGAAAGCCAATTCAGTAAGCCTTCCTGATCGGCATGGGCAGACATTCCTTGTATTTCCAAAATCTTAGCCTTTACCTGATAGTACTTTCCGTGTATTTTTATTTCAGGAGCACCCTCAAGCATTTTGCGACCTCGGGTCCCTTCCGCCTGATAGCCCACAAAAAGTACTGTTGAATTGTTTTTCTCAATGTAATATTCGAGATACGATAGCACTCGACCTCCGGTGACCATTCCACTCGCGGCAATAATGACTTTTGGTTGACTATCTTCAATGATATCAAGGGTTTCTTTGTAATCGGAGATTAAGGAAAACATGGAGCACATAGCGGTACATTCTTCTGGCGTGAGCTTGTGCCATTGTGGATTGTTTCGAAATATCTCAAGAACACTGATTCCCATGGGTGTATCCAGTATATAAGGGACGTCTGGAATACGTCCCTCTTTTCGCAATAACCAAATCAAATACATGACCGATTGTACCCGTTCTACTGCGAAACCAGGAATAATTACAGTGCCGTTATTATCTAAAGTAGTATTGATATAGGTTTCCAATTCCAATAAAACATCGTTGTCCGGATGGAGTCGGTTACCGTAGGTGCTTTCCAGAAAAATATAATCAGCCTTACGAGGTTTGACCGGTGCATACATCAGGACATCCGAATCACGCCCAATATCTCCTGAAAAAACAAGTAGTTTATTTTCAAGGCTAAGTTCAATGCTGCAGGCACCAATAATATGCCCCGCATTTTTAAACACCGCACTAATGGTAGTATCCAAAGCAATATCTTCGTTAGTTTTGATTACTCGAAACAGAGGAAATACTGCCTCAGCTTGGGCTACTGTATATAAAGGTTCCGCCACTTCATGTATTGAATAGTTGTCTCGATTGGCTTTAGACGCTTCTTCTTCCTGAATTTTAGCGCTATCCCGTAAGATGAGTTTTGCCACCTCTTTTGTAGGCGAGGTACAGTATATCTTTCCTTTAAACCCTTGGGCTACCAGTCGGGGAAGCCAACCACAGTGATCCAGATGACCGTGAGTCAGCAGTACAAAATCGATACTGTCCGGGAGTATCGGTAAGGGTTCCCAATTGAGTTCTCGCAGCGGTTTTATTCCTTGAAACTGTCCGCAGTCTATTAAAATTCTAATGCCGTTACTTTCTATTAGCGTTTTAGAGCCGGTAACCGTGCCGGCACCTCCTAAGAATTGTATTTTCATGGTACTAATTTTTACAAAGTTCTGATGCCTCTTTAAGTATATTTTTTTGCCTGTTGTGGCTGATGCCGATGTCGTTTAGTTTTTCAGAATGTTGGAGTAGTTCTGATGCCAAAATCACATCAAGAATAAGTAGTTTCTCTTTTTCAACCGCCGACAAAGTGGTAAGGCAAGTCACAGGATACAGGGCGTTTTCATCGATTTTTATCTTTAAATTGTCATTGAAAGGATAATCCCAACTTAGCAAATCCAACCCCGAACAAAGCGCAAACGTCAACGCATCACTGGTAAACCTATTGTTGGTGGCAATACAGCATCGGTCTATCTTTTCATTTTCCTTAAACAGCTTGTGGCGGTTCACTTTGAGGTCATTGAAGCGCGACAAGATGTACATCGGTGTTTTGACATCAGAATTATTGGTACTGCTGTTGTGAAATTTGCATTCAATCATCGTATTTCGAAGTTCTTTCTGCGCTACTATATCAACTTCATGACTGACGCAATGGCCTTTTAGATTGAGATTAATCAGCGTTTTATAGCCTTCCTTTTCATACAATCGCGCGATAAATTTCTCAAAGAAAAACCCAGCCGGACCTAGCAACAATAACGCATTGCGCAAATTGTATCTGGCAGCATGAGAAGCCGCTACTTTTTTGAGCAATTGACTGGCAAGCTTATAGATTTTTTTGGTGGGAATACCATCATATAGTTCGTGCTCAATGTTTTGCAGTACGCTTTCTACGGTTTTTTTTCCGGCACCCGATTTGAGTAAAGACTGTCGGAGTTTGTTGCTATCAAAAGTGACAATAATCCCTGAGTTTTTTTGAACTTTCATGGGTTGAATTTTGTCTTTTAGAAGGTTACGTTTATTCTTCTTCCCGCGGCTTTTTGTTGGTGTTCCATTTAAAAAGATGGTATAAAGGACAAAAGCCGCTCAATGAAGTGACTGCCAGTAGGATAAAAAGAATTACTAGTAGTGTGCCACTAATGTAGTCGCTTAAAAACAGCATTACTGTTATAAAGGCTAAGAGGAATCGGATTAACTGATCGGCTGAACCTATGTTTTTTTTCATGATAAATAGTATTATTTTCCTGAGTATATTTTTTCAAAAAGAGTGTCAAGAGCGCTATTGATGGCAGATAATTCTTGATTGAAATGTTTTTCAAAGACTTCGTTCATTATGTAAACGGCTTTATCATATTCGGCCAATTCGCTTTCAAACTCCCTGTATCTGTTCTGTCTCTCTGCTTTAAGGCGTGCAAGGGCTTGTTTGGCTTTAGTACAACTTGCTAACCATTGGTTTTTTTGATAGCCATCCGCTTCCTCAATTTGCAGGAGTAGTTTATCTATTTTTAATTCGGTGAACTCAATTGACGATTGCGAATGCTTGATAAAAAGCTCCCAATTTTCAATAGCCATCTCTTTGGTAATGGCATTGTTTTTATCCAAATAGATTTCTGTAGCATCATCGCTTTCATCGTAAGTTTCTTCCGATTCGTTGGCGCATTTTTGAGCCATTAATAAAGGGATAAGGGCAAACAGGAGAAGGTAGCGACATGTTTTCATTGTTGTTAGCGTTTTATGTTACATTGAACCAAAATCTACGCGGGCTTTATGGGCTAGTCGTCATCGAATTTCAGGTTATTATTCCTAATAGTAACTCTTTTCCATTGGGACTGATCTATTTCTGTAGTGTCGACATCTGTGATTCTATCTACAAAAGACAGTATCTTTTCTCGTGCTACAATTTGCTTTTTATAACCAAAGGAAAAGCGATCGCCACGCATTCTTAACTCGATAGTGCGCTCCGGATAGAACTTATGTTGATACAGTACGGTTTGCGTTTTCCATTCGCCACCCCAACTAAAGAAAGCTACGGCAAAGCAAAGAAGTAACGTAGTGAACAACACGACAAGAATCGCGTAAGAACTTTTGTAACCCAAAATAAAAACCATACCAATTAATGCCAAACCTGTAACTGTTACATAAAACACTATAAAGTGAATCAGTATATTGTTAATGTAAAGTGCGGTGTACCGATCCAGAAAAAACAGGCTGATGGCCATTACAATCAACAGAATTTCAATCGCTCTCAGCAAATAACTCTTTTTCGGATTCCTACTCATGTGGTTTTTACGATACTAATTTACATAGTAAATGTACGCATTACGAATAGCAATGCAGCTGATAATTATCAGGTTTTCAGATAAATAAAACTAAGACGCCTAGTTCACTCGGTTGACAGACTGATGCAGCATTTCAAAATACTGTTTGTCAATCCATTCTTGATGGTCGGGATGCGCAATATTGACTAAGGCTTTTACCCTTTGTTTCAGGGATTTGCCGTAGAGGTCGGCGATTCCATATTCGGTGATGATGTACTGCGCATGGGAACGTGTAGTGACCACTCCGGCACCTTGCTTTAAAAACGGAACAATACGGCTTTCACCTTTTTTGGTAGTCGATGGTAAGGCAATAATGGCTTTTCCGCCTTCACTCAAAGCCGCTCCGCGAATGAAGTCCATTTGACCTCCCACGCCTGAGTACATTTTGGCTCCAATAGAATCGGCACAAACTTGTCCGGTTACATCTACTTCTATGGCCGAATTGATAGCGGTCATTTTAGGATTTCTTCGGATGATGGCCGTGTCATTGACATAGGACGACTCGCGCATTTCTATAAACGGATTGTTGTCTACAAAATCATACAGTCGTTTCGAACCTACTAGAAAAGTTGCCAGTGCTCGACCTTTGCCAATCCCTTTGTGTCTGCAGTTGATAACGCCACTTTCGATTAAGTCGATGACACCATCGGAGAACATTTCGGTGTGCAGGCCTAAATCTTTATGATTGCCCAAGTTGGCCAATGCCGCATTAGGAATAGACCCGATGCCCATTTGTAAGGTACTCTTATCGTCAATCAAACTGGCAATATGTTGACCTATTTTGTTTTCGATGGCCGTCGGAATCTGAATTTTATGCTCATAAAGGGGCACGTCTACATTGACCAAATAATCGATTTCAGAGACATGGATGATGCTATCGCCAAAAGTTCTCGGCATATTCGGATTGACTTGTGCAATGACCACTTTGGAAAGCTGTAGTGCGGCAACAGTTGCCTCAACAGAAATACCCAACGAGCAATAACCATGCGTATCGGGTGGCGAAACATGAATAAAAGTATAGTCAAGCGCAATGACTTTCTTTCTGAAAAGATTAGGAAGTTCACTCAAAAATACCGGAGTATACGAACCGTTTCCAGCCTCAATTGTGTGTCGGACATTTTTGCCGATAAAAAAAGAGTTTACATGAAAGGCATCGGCATAGTCCGGATTGGCGTAAGGCGCTTCACCTTCAGTATGTAGATGGCAGAGTTCCACGTTGCGGAGTTCGGAATGACGATCGCTTAAAGCTTTGGTTAATAAGGAAGGAACGGCAGCAGCAGCCTGAACATATACCCGGCTGTTGGATTGGATTACGCTAACAGCCTCTTCTGTAGTAGTGCAATATTTCATATCAAAATTTTTAGCAAAACTAATGAGATAGAAGGGCGTAAACTATGACATTCGTCATAAAGGGTTTACTTTTTCTAAAGGAGTAAAAATAATCCCTAGTGCTTCTATTCTTTTTCATAATTTGAAATCGGTAAGTATAAAAAACCTAACAATCTAATAATATAAACCATCGGATAAGCTAACAATTCCATAATCCAACCTTGCTTAAAATCTTATAAATTCGGCAAAAAATGCTATAACATCTTTGTGCGGTTTCGGAGATACTTTAGCTGTAACAATTTACTAAAACAACAACCTAATACATACTAATATTATGGATTCTAATTACATTATCAACCGACTTAAAACAACGCCTTACAAATACACCACGGTGAACTTTTTACGCAGCCGTTTAAGCAATCTGGAGGAAGAGATGAAGCAAATCATTATTGCTAATCTCAAGAAACAACTCTACCAAGAGCGCAATTTGGATATCCAACAACAGTTGTTTGAGCTGATTTACCGAATGCCGTTAGCCTCTTAAGTAGCGACATAGTGCCAGTAGCACAAAACGTTCTTAATTAAAAATCCCGTACTGTTCAAAACAATACGGGATTTTTACTTAATAGGTATTCAAAAGTTTATTCCTTAAGCAATTTTTTATTTAAAGTAAGTCCATCAGCGGTTGATGCTTTTACGATATAAGTACCTCTAGTCAAGTGAGAAACTTCTAAAGTAGCTTCGTTACTGTTAACCGTTTTTACAAAAACCTCTTGCCCTAATACATTATACATAGAAACCGTTGCCATTTCTTTATCAAAAGAAAGCGTTAAAATGTCTTTAACCGGATTCGGATATATCTTAATTTGACTGGTCACTTCAACTTCATCAATAGCTAAAGTACTTGTAGGACAAGCAACACTTGTTGGTGTAAAGGCATTCGTAAAACCACTAGTGCCATTTCCTAATTGGCCAGCACTGTTATAGCCCCAAGAGTATAGCGAACCGTCTGTTTTTAAAGCAATCGAATGATACCCTCCTCCAGAAACACTTTGCCAATTGTTGGCTGTGCCAATACGAGTCGGTACCGATCTGTCCGTGGCAGTACCATCGCCTAACTGACCTTCATTATTTAGTCCCCAGGCATATAGTGAGCCATCTGTTTTTATAGCTACGGAATGGTTTTCATAACTATCAATACTTTGCCAATTGGTAGCCGTGCCAATGCGTGTCGGTACAGTTCTGTTGGTAACTGTACCGTCACCCAATTTGCCATACATGTTATTCCCCCATGCCCAAAGCGAACCGTCCGTTTGTATCCCCAGCGTATGGGATAAAGCGGCCGCTATTTTTTGCCAAGTAGCCGTGCCAATTTGTGTTGGTACCGTAACAATAGTGGTGTTTCCATTACCTAATTGTCCGCTAGCATTCGTACCCCATCCCCAAAGGGTACCATCTGTTTTTAAAGCAAGCACGTGGTTGGATACCGATAATTCAGCCCAGTTGTTAGCCGTACCTACTTGTGCAGGAACCGATCTGTTGTTTAGGGTTCCGTCTCCTAATCCGCCACCACTATTACGCCCCCAAGCCCATAACGTCCCATCGGTTTTGATAGCTAGCGTAATTTCAAATCCAACCGCTACACTTTTCCAATTGGTGGCCGTGCCCACTTGTATTGGTACAAAAACACCGGTACCGACTGTGCCAAGACCCAACTGCCCTGAATTATTATAACCCCATGTCCAAAGCGTTCCATTTGTTCTTATTCCCGCAGCATGCTGTCCGGCATCGCAAACGGTTTTCCAGTTGTTTGCCGTCCCAATTTGCGTTGGGGCATTATAATTAGAGACCGAGCCACTTCCTAAATGGCCACTTGTACCCCAAGACCAAAGTGTACCATCACTTTTAATAGCAAAATTGTGAGCGCCGCCTGCATCGATTTTCTGAAAACATCCGGAAGGGGTAGTTTGTACATTAATAACATTTCTAAAAACTGGTCCCCAAACTCCGGTATTGTCTTTTATACGGATATTAAACACATGCAAACCGGCAGCGGGTAACGCAATTCCTGTTTGAGTCAGTTGTTCAAACGTGCTGTTAAAACTACCGTCGGCAGCCAAAACAGTCGTTCCGTTTCCTTCTCCGGGATCGGTGTCCCAAAAATACTCGGCTTGTGCAATGGCCATTATGGTAGAGGCTGTTGATTGCTGTACATTAATGACATTGGTAAAAACCGGTCCCCAAACTCCGGTATTGTCTTTAACACGGATATTGAACTTATGCAAACCATTGGAGGGTAAGGTAATGCCTGTTCGGGTCAATTGCTCAAAGGCACTGTTGAACGTTCCGTCGGTGGCTAAAATAGCGGTTCCGTTTCCGACACCTGGATCGGTATCCCAAAAATACTCGGCCTGGCTTATGAACATTTGTGCAGAACACAAGGTAACCATAAACAAAGCGACTAGGCTATAAATATATTTTTTCATCTTGATGTATGATTTGGGATTATTTAGTAAAACCTGATCCTGTTACGTTTAAGGTACCTGAAGAAATGCTTCTCGGCGTAACTAAATAGTTTACTTGTGGTTTGGCTCCACCATCTGCTGGCCAGTAGTTATCCCAGCTATTCGAGCCACCCTTGTGACCTGCGTCGTTTCTGGTTAAGTCTAAATCGGTGTAGGCTGTCGCAGGATTTCCGGCATTTACATTCCCCCCTGTTACAGTATAAAAAGTATCGTTAAAGGTCATATTCACGGCACCAGTATTATTGCTTTGCGTAATGGTCCCTTGGGTTACAAAGGCATTGGTAGCTACATTATAACTTGCCGTTACATTCGCTATACCATCGGTTTGGATACAGGCATTAGTTTGGGCTACCGTAAATGAAATCGCATTGTTCATAATTAAAACGTTTCCACCACTGCCCGGATTGCCATTTCCGGTGAGATAAATTGGCGCTACGTCTCCGCCGCTAGGCTGATACACGGTATTGTTTATGATTTCATTCGTAGTGTTCGGTTTCGATCCGTAAACATTAATGCTTGATGTAAAATTATTGTACATCATAAAAGGATAACTCGATTGCTGATTGGTAATTCCAAAAGTGGTCACATTTCCTATAATTTCAACATTATCTGTTGAAAGAGAAGTATCTACACTAGTGTTATAGGCGTTCATTGACTGCATTCTGTTACCCGTAACTCTTCCATGAGAGAAGAATACATATCCACTCACGATACATCCTGACATGTTTAGAGTAGTATTTGCCGGAGTGGTGTCTACATTATTAAGATAGCAGTTGTATAAGTTAACGGTAGTTCTTCCTCCAGTGGTAGCCGCCGTAACAGTAACGTTATAAATTGTAAAATTTCCGGAGCTTAAGCCATTAAAACTAACCACTCTTCCAGCTGCTGGACTAATATTGATACTCCCTTGAATAAAATATCGGTTGTAATTGGTTTCGGAAACAAACGTCAATGATTTATTGATCGTTAGGTTTTCTACATAAGCAGATCCATTGGTTTTAGGCTGAATGATGATGCGGTCTCCGTTTGATGCCGCAGTAATAGCAGCGCCTACAGTGGAATACGCCCCACCGGCTCCAGCATTTCTAACATACAAATCGGCTGCAGAAGCCATAGTGCTAAATAATCCAGCGATTACAATAAGTAGTTGTTTTTTCATTTTGGTGTTTTTTATTTTATTTTAGGATATTTTTTTTTAAGAGCGTAAAGCAACGAAATTTTTTGCTTAATTCTTAGGACTTTACAGAATTTATTATGCAATACTACAGCAAACAAAGCCGCCAATTTTGACCAATGTACATTTGGTTTCTTTTGGACTATATTCGTTGAAACTTGCCGTAAATTCGTTTTTCTTAAAGTTGAAGATTTTCGAGCAGTACTAAGAACTCCTCTTTTTTACGGACAGAAAGTGGAATGGCCGTTTTGTTTTTCATCATAATGGTATTGCCTCCATCGGTTTTGATAAAATGGTCAAAGTACGCCATGTTGATTAAATGCGATTGATGGGTTCTGAAAAAGTTATAAGGTGTTAGCAAGGTTTCATACTCTTTCAGATTCGTCGATACGACTAGTTTCGGGGCATTAATAAAATAGAAGGTCGTATAGTTCTTATCCGATTCGCAGTGCACCACGTCTTGAATGTTAACCGAATAAATCCGATCCGAGGTTTTTAGAATGAGTTTCTGTAGGTTCTTCGGGCGTTCCAGATTGGCAAATAAATTTTGGAGCTTCGTATCAAAAACTTCTTTGTTGAGCGCGTCTTCGGCTTTTTTTACGGCTTCCATCAAATCATGCGCATTTAACGGTTTCAACAAATAATCAATGGCCGAAAAACGAAAGGCTTTTATCGCAAAATCTTCATAACCGGTGATGAAGATGACCTTGAAGGTAAACGGACTGAGCTTCTGTAATAATTCGAAACCTGTTCCATCAGGCATTTCTACATCTAAAAAAACAATATCGGGCGACAATTGCTTAATGAGGGTTATTCCCGAGGCTACTGACTCAGCCTGACCAATTATGGAAATATTGGGACAATTCGCCTGAATGATAGTAATGTTTCTTTTGCGGATACCTTCGATATCGTCAATGACAACGGCTTTTAACATGGCTATTTAATTTTCGTAAATATAGGGAATTTCAAAACGCACTTTGGCACCAACTACCTTGGTGTCTTTATCGATGATGTTGTCGGTATGCACTACAAAGTCCTGATTTTTGGTGTAGGTAATCAGACGTTCTTTGGTGATGGTCATAGCGAGCGACTTGTGATTGCTGGTTTTTTTGACGGCATCGAATCCTTTTCCGTTATCCGAAACTTCAAAGTATAATTTCTGGTCTTTCAGAAAAAAGGAGATGCTGATCATCCCATTCGCAGCGGTAGTACTCAAGCCGTGTTTGATAGCGTTTTCGATAAAAGGTTGGGTCAACATCGGCGGTAAAAAGATGGTTTCAGGATCAATCGACTCCTCGATGGTTAAGGTAAAATCGAATTTGTTGTGGTAGAGCAGTTGCTGAATCGCCAAGTAGTTTTGGGTCATTTCGACTTCTTCCGAAAGCGATATGTAATTCTCGTTGGAGTTTTCCAGAATCTGTCGGGTAAGGGCAGAGAATTTATCCAGATAATTGACCGCTTCGGTATTTTTGTGGTCGTAAATTAGGCCTTGAATATTGCCAATTGAATTAAAGATAAAATGCGGATTCATTTGGGTAACCAGCAATTTTTGCTTGATTTGGTCTTTCTCTAAAACGGTAATTGCTTGTTTCTGTTTATTATTTCTGTAATAGAAGAAACCGCCCAGAACCATCAATAACAGCACTCCTGAAAGTCCGATAAGCCAATTGTTTTTGGCTGCGGTTTTCTTTTCGGCATCCAGTTTCAGTTTGAGTTCTTTTTTTTCAAAATTGTATTTAAGGAGTTGTTGGGCAAGCGCATTCTTGGAGGCTTCAATTTGACTAGAATCGACAATTTTCTCGGTATACTGATACATTTCGAGTGCTTTCTCAAAATTCTTAGTTTTGAGACTGATGAGGTAGATCAAATCGGCGGCCTCTTTCTGAAGGTTAATATCGCCTGTTTTTTTGCTTAAAGCCAGACCTTTATTGGCATAATCATTTGCTTTTGTATAATTCCCTTTTTTAAAATTCAAAACCCCGAGACCTGTAGTTGCCATAGTAATGGCTACGTCATCGGTAGCCAGTGTCAAGGTTTTCATGTTCAAAACTTCCGTGTAAAGCTTTTCAGCTTCCTCAAAATGGCCCAGTTTTAAGTGTGCTTCTCCGGCTCTGGATAAGGTGATACCCGTCGCGGCATCGGCCCCTATTTTTTTGGTGATGTCCAACGCTTTATTACTGTACTCAATGGTTTTGGTATAGGCTTTCATTCTGCTGTAGCAAAAGGCAATAGTACCATACGACAAGGCTTTGAGATATAGGGTTTGATTGTAAGGGTCCTCTTTATAGGTGTTATCAAAGCAGCGGATGGCTTTTATACTATACGCTATCCCTTTTTGATACTGCTTTTGCCTCGAATATACATGGGCTAATATCTGAAAGGCGTACGACATCTCCCGGTTGTATGCTTTTTGGTCTTTTTCGTAATATTTGAGCGCGGAGAAGATTAGCGGTATAGCCTTGTCATCTTTTTCTGTTTTGATGTAATAGGAAGCTTTTCCAATGACAGCTACATACATTTCATCATAGGATTCAATTGATTTCAACAGAGCTATAGCTTTGTCGTGATAAGCTACCGCTTTTGATTTATCCGCTTGATGGGAATATTCGCTGGCCTTGGTAGAATAGTAACTGGCGAGCCATTCGGTGTAGACTTTATGTACGATAGGATTCCGTTCTTCGGCATACTTTTTTTGAGCCAAGGCGCCCAACATGGTATTAAGCACGTAATAATTCCGATCATTATCGGTATAGCTTTCGTTCATGACATCCGAGATTACCTGCAATCGAGTCGTATCGTGAAGCTTTGGATTGCGCAATACGGTTTTCAGCGAATCCATGATGGTATTTTGCGCATAGGAAGCCGAAGTCATCCACAAAAAAGCCAGTAAAGCAATAAGGCGGGTCGTATGCATCATATAGTAAACGGACTTGGGTTAGAAATCGGGCTCTAAAATAAGGAAATAATAGATACCATTTTCCCAACGAAAGGTTTTGGGAGAGGCTCGGGTTCGAAGTCCGTCAGTTCGCGTAATTTTTACTTCGTAAAAATTGTATCGAGAGCCGGCTCAGCAAACTTTGAAGACTTTACAAAGCGAGTCCCATAAAAAAAGCCACCCACAAAGGGCGGCTTTCTCAAAATGCCAGCTATAAATGTTATGCGGCCAATTCTAGTTTTCTGGCAGTAACCAGATCAATAAAGGCATCTACCTCTTCGATTTGCTGGTCTAAGGTTCCCAAATCTAATTCCTGTTCCAGGTAGGCCACCACACCATAACTTTCTAAACGATGCTCGAGCACCAACTGTTTGTACTCCAATTGTTTTTTCTTGTAGATGTGTCCCGATTTTACAGTACCCTCCGGAAGTCCGGCGATAATCGTGGTTTCCGCAGCGATCTCCGCAATAACGATTTGCAGGGAAGCTTCAATTTCTTCCGAAGTCTCCCCATAACGTGAGGTGAGATTTTCTTCAGTGTACCTTTTGTGATTCAAATCGGCCTTCCTTTTTAAGGCTCTAGCTAATAACACATCGCAGTCTACTACTTGTGTTAAATTTTGAACGGAATAATTCATAATAAAAAAATTTAGGGTTACTAATGCCAAGCCAAAAAACAAATCACATGCCAAAACACTCAAAAAGATAATAAATTAGGAATTATTTAACGGTTTTATTGCGATATTAACAATCAGAAGAAAAGTGTTTATTCCTCATTTCTTCTAGGGTTCTGACCGCTTTTTGGAGTGCCGAGCCCAAAAGTATTTTTTCCAGTTCCAATTGTTCCTGTTTCCTTCGGAGTGCATTCAGTTCGGCTAGCCCCGATTTTTGTAAAGAGACCTTGGCATCCACCGCAAAAGCGCCCAAGAGCTCTTCGTCAATCTTTTCATGGATATTCGGACGTGTGTTCAGATAATCTACAATCCCTATAATATTGAGGTTGCTCTTGTATCTTGTGGCCAAGGCCGCTACCTTTTTATCAATCATATACAGTTGGTCTTCGTTGTCCCTAAGCTCTTGCTCCACTTGTTTTTTATGGGCTTCTTCCTGTTCGATAAGATAGGGCAAGAGCCTGATGTCTTTATCCTCAGACTGTAAAAATTCGACAATCTCGGCTAACAGTTGTCGCGCACTAAGGGGTAAACCGCGCTTTCCCAATTCGTACATCGACAATTGACTGCGGCTTACTTCCAACAACAACGCCATTTGTTTCTGGGTAAGTCCCAATATAGCGCTGGTCCCGGGCTTCCTTTCTTTTTTCTTACTCATGGCAAAAAAAGTAATATTGGTGTGGCACGTTTTGACAAATCAAAAACTTTGCCACACTTGTTGTGGCAAGATTTTATTTTTTGAAAAGTTTGACACAGAGGGGTTAAAATTTTTTTTGGGGAGAGGTGAGTGGAAAAAGAAAACCCAGCTTGGAGGCTGGGGTTGGGTTTGTGGCATATGAAGGGATTCTTGGGGGGCTTGGGAAGAGTGAGTCTGTTTAAACTTTTGTGATTTTTCTATTAAAAATCTCGTTTTACAAAGTATTTTCTTAACTTTAACAGACACAATTAAATGAATGGATAGGATTGAAAAAGCTATTAATAGTTTATTAGTAGATACGAAAAAAGAAATCTTTTCAAGAATTGAAGAAGTATCTTTTGAATTTGACATTGAAAAAACAAGTTCGAAGGGTTACTGCTATGCATTAAAAACAGATGGGAATGATAACCTTAGACTCGAAGATTTAATTGAGTTTATTGACTCTAAAATTGTAGATTATGCTATCCCTAAAAAAGAAATTGACAAGGCTATAAAGCATTTGAATGAAACAGGTTCAACCTCAAAAATATTGAACTTAAGAAGACAAGCTGAAACACTATTTACGGAATTGGAAAGAACAGGAGAAGGAGGAGAACTTTTATTGTATATCCTAGCTTTAGAAATTTTAAAAATCCCACAGCTTATCAGCAAAATGTCATTAAAAACTTCAGGGCAATTACACTATCAAGGTTCAGATGGAATCCATGTTAAGTATAATAGTAATGATAAAACATTAGACTTATATTGGGGAGAGTCTAAAATGTATGAAGATGTTAACGCAGCTATAAATAAATGCTTTAAAAGTTTAAATGGCTTTTTACTAGATCCACTTAGTTATTCATCTACTCAAGAAAGAGATTTGTTGTTGATAACCCAAAACATAAACAACAATGTAAATAATCCTGAGTTTGAAGAATTGATAGTTGAATACTTTGATAAGGATAGTGAAATGTCAAATCGCTTAGTTTATAAGGGAATTTGTTTTATTGGGTATGATATGAAAGCTTATAAAGAACTTAATAAGACAAAGACAATAGACAACATTAAAGATGAAATCCTAAATGAGTTACAATCGCATTATGGAAAAATTTCTGAGAGAATTAAAAAATTCCCATCACTTGATACCAAAGAAATTCATATTTTTTTAATGCCTTTTCCTTCTGTTTCTGAGTTTAGAAAATATTATCTTGAAACATTGAAGGTATGATAGCTGATAAATTATTTGAGCTTGAAAGTTTCAAGAGACAATATGAAGCAGTACTTGTTTTGTCTGTATGTGATACAATTCCCAAATTAATTTGGAATGAAAATAAGTTAATCTTACTTTCAAAAATTGATTGGAATAATTTGTTAGGTATTTCTACTATTTTGAGTTATTCTGATAGAAACTCACATTTAGAAGCTGCTTTGAGGATTTCCCAAACCTGCATTTCTGAAGAATCATCTAATGAAATACAAAAAAATGCCTCTGCAATTATTCTTTCAAATTTGACAAATAAACCATCATTAAATTTAGCAATAAAAAGAAATTATATTGGTAAAGAATACAAAAACAACTTTCCTCTTAATTTCAAATTACAAACAATAAATACCGAGATAGATAACTCTATATTTATTAATGGAAAGTTACTTTCATTGAATAAGTTTCAGAAAAACGTTCATGATTCATACGAGAATTTTGAAACAATAAGTATATCTGCACCAACATCTGCTGGTAAGTCATTTATCTTATGCAATATTTTAATAGAAGAAATAACTAAAGGCAAAAAAAATATAGTTTACTTAGTTCCCACTAGAGCATTAATAAGTCAGGTAGAGGCTGATTTAAAAGATCTCGTAAAAAAGTATGAAATTAACAATGTGAACATTTCCACAGTTCCTCAAAATGAATTAGAAGAGGATTGTTCAAACATATTTATATTTACACAAGAGAGATTACATTGGTTTTTATGTGAAAGTAATTTAAGGTTAGACTTAATATTAATAGATGAGGCTCATAAAATTGATGATGGGAATAGGGGAATTCTTCTTCAGCAAAAACTAGAAGAAGTAGTAAAGAATAATATTGGAATACGAGTCTACTTTTCCAGTCCATTTACATCAAATCCAGAAATCTTGTTAGAAAATGTAAATAATGAAAGTAGTAAGCAAATTGTTAATACACAATTTATTTCCGTAAATCAGAATTTAATCTATGCTACTCAATATCCTAGAAAAAGTGACAAATGGAATCTTCATTTAAGTCTACCGGATAGAAGAATACTTTTAGGTCAAGTTATTCTTAAGCAGAGACCTAATACCGAAACTAAGAAAATAACTTATTTAAGTGAATCAATTTCAAATTCGCAAAGCGGTAATATTATTTATTCTAATGGAGCAGCAGAATCAGAAGATAAGGCTATGATCCTTTATGATTTATTAAATGAATTTACAACTTCAACAAAAATTAAAGAATTAATAAGTTTAATAAAAAAAACAATACATAAGGACTACACTTTGGCTAAGGTACTAGACAAGGGTATTGCATTTCATTATGGAAATATGCCATTGCTAATTAGGCAAGAAATAGAGAAATTATTTGCTGAAGGTGAAATCAAATATTTAATATGTACATCTACTTTATTAGAGGGGATTAATCTGCCTGCAAAGTCAATTTTTATTAGAAAACCTACTAGAGGTCGAAATACTCCTCTAGATCAAAATGATTTTTGGAACTTAGCTGGTAGAGCAGGAAGATGGGGAAAGGAATTTAGTGGAAATATAGTCTGTATAAATCCTCAAGATTGGACTATACCTCCAAATCCAAATAAATCAAGGCAAAAGATTAAAAGAGCAATTGATCAAGTAGTCGCAAAAAAAGATGAACTTATTGACTTTATAAAAAATAACAGTCCTAGGGATGTTGCAGAAAGCAAACAAGACATAGAGTCAGCTTTCGGGTATTATTACATAAAGTTCTTAAATAATGAATTAGAGGCTGATAATGAACTAGAGGGTGAATTATTTAATATATTCAAAGAACTGAAAAAAACAATCATTATACCTGATTATATAATTAAAAGAAACCCGGGTATTTCGCCTATTGCACAGCAAACTTTATATGACTACTTTAATGAAAATATCGATACGATTGATGAGTTTATCCCCGTTTATCCAGAAGACGATAATGCATATGAAGAGTATGTAAAATTAGTAGGCAGGATAGGTACAACTATCTCAAATTATCCCGAACCACTAAATAATTCTAGAGCAATTCTCTTAATTAATTGGATGAAGGGAAGACCATTGTCTTTTCTGATTTCTGGAAGTCAAAAATCTTATGAAAACAAAGGGAGTGATAAAAAATTAAAAACTATTATTAGAGAAGTAATGGAAAATATAGAAAGCTTCGTTAGATTCAGATTTGCGAGAGATTCTGGATGTTATATAGACATTCTAAGATATTTTTTGGAGTCGAAGAATAATAGGGAATTACTTGACCAAATTCCTCAACTAAATCTGTGGCTTGAATTTGGAGTTTCTCAAAAAACCCATTTGTCTCTTTTATCAATAGGCTTAACTAGAAGTTCAGTAATTGAACTCTCCAATTATATTACAAATACACAAATGTCAAAAAGTGAATGTTTAAAATGGTTGAAGGAACAAGATTTTCAGCAATTTGACATTTCTGAAATAATTATTGATGACATTAATAAAAATATTGAATAACCCCCGCTGCGCAAAGTCTTCAGACTTGGAGTCCTCACTATAAGCGTTGCAATACAAAATCCCCCGCTACCACACAAAATCGAAGATTAGACAAAGTCACTCCTTTCGTGTGGTAGCGGGGGAAATGTATTTACAGTACAGTCACTCCAACTTTAGTCGGGTGTATCTAGAGGTATTTCTTTATAAGGAAAGAATCAAAAATCGATATCCACTACACCGCCAAGCATATCTTGAACGCTGGTCTGGCCTGCGTTCACCAACTCACCGCGAAAAGTTCCCACTATGGAAGTGCTAGAATTCACGGTTATGTTGTTAGTCCAGTTGTTTCCGAAAGCAGCCGGAATCAAAGGCGTATACGTCTGGCTCAAAAGACGAAGTTGGAAATTGTTGATTTTGTTAGCACCTGTTTGGCCTATTTCAACATCAAAATCAACTATGTATGATGTTGTAGTGCTGTTTTCTCCGTGAACGTGACGTGTGGTACCTGTAGTAGTAACCGTGATCTCGTCAAATGAAATAGGTGCTGAACCTAAACTCATAGACAATGTTCCGGTGGTTGTTGACGCAGTACAATTCAAACCATCAACAATAGCCTGCAAATCGCCGAACTCGTCACCGCAATTCACGATTTCATTTTGCAAAGCGGCTTTGTAGGCGTTGCATCGTGTTACTTGATTGTCTGGTGTAGCAGTGAGGTAGGCCGCTTGGGCTGCATCTGTAGCGTCGGCTAAACTGTCACAATCTGTACCGGAGTCATTAGAGCTGCTACAAGCTAATACGAAAGTTAATACTAAAAGACTTGAAAAGAACTTAATAGATTTCATGGATTATAATGTTTAAAATGTTTAAAATCAATTGGCAAAGATACTAGAAAAGTTGGGTTTTCTTATGACTTTCGGCTTTTGCTTTCACAACTGACTGATTCGCCATATAGTTACCTTTGCAATACGAAATCTTAGATAAAGCGATGGTAATCTTATGGAGGTAAAAAAAGAGCAATACTATGATGAGATAAATGTTCTTAGCAAGCTAAAGCTTGCCTGCCTGCCGGTAGGCAGGCGTGCCTGACTGCCACTGGCAGTCCTCCTCTTAATTTCAAAGGTCCACTCTCCATCACCCAACGCGCAAAAAAACGATGTTTAATCACGACGCTAAAAATAGGGCGGTAAAGCTTTCTAAGAAATTCCCCTCTTGAGGGGTGGCTGAAAGCCGGGGTGGTTACTGCGAAGCGTAAGAGATACTTCTTTCATCAGTATGACAAAGAGGAGGGTTCAGTAGGACAATTTAATAGATAATTACCCCCTGCCGACGAAAATCCAGCCTTGTTTTTCTTCTCCGTTCCTTAACCTGACGATGTAATAATAAGTAGAATCGGGGAGAAATCCACCATCCATATTCTGTCCGTACCAACCGCTGATATAATTAGCTTCCTTATAGACCAATCGACCCCATCGGTTGTATACTTCAAACCATTCGACATCATAATTGGTCAGGTCAAAAGAATCATTAAAACCATCAACGCCCGGTGTTATAACATTTGGGAAATCACAAAAAGTAGTTGTTATAGCAATGGTTTGCGGACTAAAGCAGCCCTCGTTGTTGGTAACCACAACATTATAATTCCCCGATAACTGGTTGGTAAGAATCAGCGGATTGTTGGTGCTGGTAAAATTATTGGGTCCTGTCCACGAATAGGTTGCCGTATTAGGGTCAAATGTAGAATCCTGAGCTGGAATTATGGTAACCGTAAAAACACCGGCGTTGCACGAACTTTCATAAGTATAATCGGGTGAAGGCTTACTGTTTATTACTACTGTAGCCAGCGAATGACAGTCACCTATTGTAGCGGTAACAGTGTAAGTTCCGGCATTGGCAGCATTGGCATTTGGTATAGTCGGGTTTTGCAGTGATGATGAAAAAGTATTAGGACCGCTCCATTGATAAACCGCATTAGGAATAGACTGGATGGAGAGGGAAATAGTATCTCCCGTGCAATAATCGGGATTAGCACTTATAACAGGGTCTTCAACAGCAGGATTCAGCGTTATGGTTACTATGGCAAAGTCTGTAGCATTGCAAAATCCATTGACGGTATATTTAAAAACGTAAGTGCCGGCAGACAGACCTGCAGGAATCCAGTTATTTCCTATCAACATTCCACTTGAGGTTAGTTCGGTCCAGGTTCCTCCGACATCGTAAGTTCCGTTTAAGAGTGTAAATAAATTTACGCCTGTAGAGTCACCGCAAATAACTTTTGTACCGTCTAATCCGGCATTGGGAATGGAAGTCGGAGACAGGGTATAGGTCAGCACTCTGTCCACACACGAGTTTAAGGTAGTGGAATAAATACGCACATGATAAATACCGGCATTGGCGTTTGTATAAGGAGAAAAAGTAAGCGTATTGGTGGTACTTAAAATGGTTCCGGGGCTGCCGTCTTTCCACCATTCATAAAATAAAAAAGAAAAAGGCTGCACCGACAACTGTCCGTTTAAACCCTCGCAGAAATTACTCGATGATATTTCCGGCTGCTGCAGGGTATTGATGTCAAACAATCGGTTAACTATATTGCCACAAAAATCCTTTACCCTGAAATTATATACCCCTGGCTGAAGACCCGAAAAGGAATTGGATGATCCGTTATCAATTAAAAAGGGCAGGCCGTCCTTAGTGGTCACCTGATAATTTAAGGGAGGTGTACCGTTTGTGATTATGAAAACCTGAGAACCTCCATTTACGCAGGGAATGGCATAGGCAGATAAGATTTTTAGTTCTCCTGTGTAATCAAATGTTTTAATAGTTTCGACACAACTAATTAATGAAGGGGTGTCATTGTCGTAATAGCTATATCTTGCCAGGATCCTGAATGTGCCCGTAGCCATAATATTATAGTTGATGGTTGAATTGGTCAGCATATAGGAATTTCCCGCGTTTGGAAGTGAGCCCGGAGGATAGACAACTCCGGTTAACGGATGGGTCCATTGCCCTGTTGCGGTATTGAGCTTCTGCAGCCAAAAAAGATTGGCCTGATTTACGGCATTATCCGTAAAATTCATATTCACATTGAATGCCCCACAATTGTTGATTATATCAATAGTACCACCACTATGATAGCCTGTTAAAGTGTGGGTGGATGTTCTTTCTATACCGCAAATATCTTTTGTATAAAAAGTATAGCTGCCTTCGGGAAAGGAATTCATGTAAAAATTACCATTAGTAGCAATATTAAACGAAACATCATAAGGTAGTGTAAAAGGGAATGAAGGCGGGGCTGCTGTAATGATTACTATAAGCAAGGCACCATTTGGACTCGCCATAGCAATAGAATCATAGTTTTCCCCACATCCTTTTCGTTCAATTAAAATTAAGGGCTGTATGGAAATGTTAACACTAATAGTAACATTCTTAATGTAATTATTGCCACAGCTATCCGTAATGTGCAGGACATAATCTCCGGCTGGTAAATTAGGTATGGTCATTAAACTGCTTCCTCCGGGCGGAATTAAAAAAGAAACATCGTAAGGTAATGGCTGAGCCAAAGCTGCCGGTGCCTGTGTAATGATTATCGAAGTTATTAAGGCACCCACCGAAGTAAGCCTGATACTTCCTTTACCATTAGGAGAACAACCGTTGATATTAATCGGTACGGCATTTACCGCAAAAGCTTTTGGAGGCATTGTAAAAGTATAACTGTAAGGATGCCCGCATACGTCCATTCCCTGAATGGTATAGGTTCCGGGTGGAAGCTGCATGAGCAGGATTCCCGACTGTATTTGAGAGGTAACATCATAAGGAATTGGAGAACCTAAATTTGCCGATGCTGCTGTAAAGATTGCCGTTGTAATAAAGGGTCCGGCAAAGATATCTCGGGGGATTTGTATAAAAGTGTTGATGTCACAGGTAGTGGGCTCAACAACTATTATATAAAGGGGTTCAATTTTTTTTACAGTAACCTGGCAGGTTGCGGTATGATTACAGGCGTCTGTAACCTGAATGGTATAGTCTCCATTCGGAATTTCATCTGTGGGAGTAGAAACATAATTTATGACTCCGGCAGTAAAAGGACCCGGATGAATGCTATTGTAGGCTGACGGATTAAATCCTGCAGGAGCTGACAGGAAAGTAACGTTGTAAGGCGGAAGAAAATTACATAACTCTACACGGATTCCTTTAATACAGCCGGTATTGGTTTGGCGGGCTCCAACTGCCAGATTCAGATTAATCGGGATGTTATTTTTGATATATACATTCCCACAGTTATCTACTATTTTTATAGTATAAGAATACAACTGATCGTAATAAAAAGGAATAATATCCGATAATGAAAGACTGCCCGAGCCTCCCGAAGTTATAGTTTGGGTTATCACTATAGCAGCACCTGTAGGTGGAAAAACAGTTATTTCAATATTTAGCGGATACCGAATGTCAGCTGTACCGTCAGAGACTACTGAATAAGAAATCCCGATAGAAGTACAGGATGTCAACGGGCAATCGGTTACAGGAGTATTTATCGTCAGGTTAGGCAGGTTTGAAAATGTTAGCGTATAAGTCTGTACCACACCTTCACCGCAGGCATCATTAACCCTGACATTATAAGTCCCTTCGGGAAGATTAGTAAAGGAACCTGACGCTTGGGGAGGTACAATTACAGGACCGCTTATTATTTCATAACTAACTGGGTTTCCTGTCAGCACATTTACGTTTATGGTACCGGTATTACAGCTTGTCGCTACACCTGAAGTCTGATAAGTAACATAAGTCCGTGTGTCAAGGATTGTAATATCCTGTTGCTGAGTTCCGCTTGTGCTGCCCAAAGTCTGCGTAGCAATTACCCTGTAAGTTCCAGCTGCTAAACCTCCAAAAGTATTCGCCGACAATGTTGCAATAGGGTTGATGGCATCCGGAAGCAAATAGATTCTGTATATAATGGTTGAGCCAGTGACTGTATTGGAAACATTAAACGATAAGGAACCATTACCGGTACAGGATTCATCGGTTTTGGTAACCGTTAGTGTAAAGTTTGATAATTGTCCATAGGACACCTGTGAAATAGATAATAAAAGAAAGAGTACACAGGCTAATTTTTTCATGGATAAAAAATTGATAAACAAATATATGCATATTACCTTACATTCTTTATCTCAACTATTAAAGTGTGTTTTTGAGTTATTTAAATAGGTTTTTGAGTTATTATTCTATTTATTAAGGTAGTATTGTTAAATAAAAAAGCCCGATACTTTCGTATCAGGCTTTTCGTTTGCTCCCCCTCTTGGGCTCGAACCAACCCCGATAGCTATTCGGTCCCGATAATTATCGGGATGATTAACAGTCAACGGATTTGTATTTTTCAAGAAGTTTTTCTTTTATCTCAGGATACTTCTTTAAGTTTTCAATATAAACTTTGCTTTTCATTGCCTTGATGTGTTTTTCAATAGCTAACGCCTGAGATTTGGATTCACACTCAATAGTAAGGAATAGAGTCCAATCATCGGCATTATAGGTGAACTTATGGCTCTCTGCATTCGCATGAAACTCAAGCCTAAGTTTAATGTCAGAAGTGTAACCAATATAAAATCGGTTGATTTTTACAGAATGTAAAATATAAACTAAATCCATAGGAAGTTTTTATAAAAACAAAAAAGCCCGATACTTTCGTATCAGGCTTTTCGTTTGCTCCCCCTCTTGGGCTCGAACCAAGGAAGGTAAAGTCAATAAAAGCTCACATCCATGAATGAACTCTATTTATGTTGTCGGATTGTATGCCGATTTGTAATTTCTAAGAGCTTTTGAGAAGTGCAAATATATTGTTTTTTGTTTTTCAATACTATTATTTATGACCTTCTAAAAAATGTACAGATTATTACTCTCTTTTATAAATTAAAAAAACTAAAAAAAATCTCAAAAAGACTAATTAAAATAATTACTTTAACTTCATCATTTTGATTGCAAAAAACGAATAGCTTAGAGTTCTTTATTTTTTGATAAACTTCAAATAAATTAAAGAATTTCAATTGTTTAACTAAGCATAAAAAGAAATAATTATGGCAGACGAAAAAAAAATTAGGGATGAATTATCTCAAATTTTGGTCGATGACCCAACTAATTATAATAAAATTATTGAATTGTCATCGAAACTAGCAAGCTTTGACAATGATAATGTACGCTTTAGCGTTGATGCAGGGGTTATTGATAGATTGGGTACAGAATTAGTTGCTCGTCAAGAAACGGCTGTTTCTGAGTTAGTAAAAAATTCTTATGATGCGGATGCTAAAAAAGTAACCTTAAAGTTTGAGAATACAGATACCATTGGCGGAACACTACATATAGAAGATGATGGTTTAGGTATGACTAGAGAGCAACTAGTTAATGGATTTATGAGAATATCTTCAACAGACAAACTTCACAACCCAATATCTGAACGTTATAAAAGAGATAGAGCGGGTCAAAAAGGAATAGGTCGATTTGCTGTACAACGACTAGGTGAAAAATTGACAATCACTACTCAGACTTTGAAAGATGAATTTGCTTTAGTTTTAACAATTGAATGGGATAAATATAAAGGTGACAAAGACCTTCTAAATATTAGTAATAAAATAATAAAAGTTGATAAAAGAAAAGAAGAGGGCACCACTTTAAAAATTGAAAAATTAAGAGATAAATGGTCTCAGGCATCTATTAAAAGAATTTACAATTATGTAAACGACATAATTCAACCTTTCCCTTTATCAATCGAGAAGGAAAAGGAAGATGTTGAAAGAGAAGAAAAAACTAATGATCCAGGTTTTAAAACAGTTTTTAAAAAATTTGAAGATAACAAGGCAATAATTATTGCAGATGATAAAAGCATGGTATATGAACATGCACTTACTGTAATTGAGGGGTCAATAGATGAGTCAGGGCACGGTAAAATTTCGATTGAAAGCAAAAAATTAGGAATAAATGAAACTCGATCAATTGGAAGCGATCCTGATGACGACACTACTCCTTTTAGTCTTTTGAGAAATATAAATTTTAGGGCTTATTACTATATTTATAATTTAGATCTAATTCCTAAAATGTATGAGTCAAATATAAAAAACTTGTCTAGAAAATTTGGCGGAATCAGATTATATAGAAATGGATTTCGAGTTCTACCGTATGGCGAAGCGGGGAATGATTGGTTAAAACTAGACGCTTCTATTGCAAAAAGATCGATTCTTCCTGTGCATGCTAATTCTAATTTTTTTGGCTTTGTAGAATTGACTGATAAAGAAAAGAATTTTAATGAGACTTCAAGTAGAGAAGGGTTAGTGGAAAACGAAGCGTTTGTACAACTTCAAAATTTTATTTATAGATCATTGCTCACAGGAGTTATAAAGACTGCTGAAGTTAGGAATGTGAAAATCGCATCAGGACAAAGAAAGGAAGGAAGCTTATATGAAAAAATAGAAATTAGAATCAAAGATATTGCCCATACAATTGAAGCTTTAGACAGAGAATTAGAAAATGAGGAAGGTAATATTCAAGTAAAAAAGAGAAGAAAGAAAAGATTAGATAAACTAAAAAAAGATATTAAAAAAGTTGCAGATTTACAAAAAGAAGAGCAAGGGAAATATCTTAAAGAAAAATCAATGCTAAGGGTATTAAGTAGTGTCGGTTTAACAATAGGTCAATTTATTCATGAAGTGAAAGATTATTTAATTAATATGGAATCTGATATTGGTTTTTTAGTAGAAAAATTAAAGGCAGATGAAGTATTGCTTAAAAGAGTAACAATATTGGACAAAAATGTAGCAACTTTTCAGACTTACACATCTTATTTCGATGGAGTCATTTCACAAAATGTTATCAGAGATTTGAAACCAATAGATTTACAAAAAGCTAGTGAAAGATTTTGGGAGTCTATTAAAAATGACGCGCAAAAAAGTAACATCAAATTTAATAAGCCTGAAAGAAAGGGAGTTTTTATGTATACACTACCTATGCATCCCTCAGAATGGTCTTCTGTTTTTTTTAATTTTTATACAAATGCAAAAAAAGCAATAAAAAGGACTCAATTGCCAGGGCAGATCAATATTGAGTGTGGTTTTTATGAGAATTTCATTTATTTAGAATTTTCAGATAGTGGTGATGGAATTTCTGAGGAAAATGAGGAAAAAATTTTTGATGAATTTTTTACTACTACTTCACCAAAATCTTTAGATGATATTGAAATCTCCAGCGAAATCACGGGCACAGGTTTAGGTTTAAAGATTGTTAAGGATATAATAACTAGTTATCGTGGGAATATAAAAGTAGTTGCTCCTAAAGAAGGATATAATACTTGTATCAGAATTGAGATTCCAAAAGCAACAGATAAAGAATTAGATAAATATGGGTTATAAAATTTTATATATAGAAGATCAAAAAACAGATAGTAGAGAATCAGATTTAATAGCTCTTGGATTTGATGTTGAAAGTTATGATCCATCATCTGACATGAAAGAAGTTTTATCAAAAGTCGGAGATAAGAATGCTTTGATTTTAGATTACAGATTAACCCAAGGTGAAAATCAAGCCTGTTTTGATGCGCCGACCATAGCGGCAACACTACGTTCAAAACATACTACTGATTTTAAAGAAAGACCTATAATTTTGATGTCTAACGAAAGCATTATTGTAGACTATTATAAAGATTTCAGAAATCAAGACTTATTTGATTTTGCTGTATCAAAAAAGGGCTTTTTGGAAAACAAAGAAAAGTTTAAACAATGTATAGTATCTTTTATTACAGCTTATGACAAAGTCAAAACTGACAAGTTTATTCTAACTGAGATACTAGGGTTAAAATCTGGTGACGAAGGACTAATTCATTCTCATATAATTTTAAAATTAAAACATAAAGATGGATTCGTTTATGAATTTACACGGTTTATAAATGATTACATCATTCATTCTATAGGCTTGTTAATCGGTGAAGATGTATTATCGGCACGGTTGGGAGTTTCAAAGGCTTCTAAAGATTGGGATAAATTGTTATCGCACTTAGAGCCTGCAAAATATCAAGGGATTTTTTCTGATATTCATTCACGTTGGTGGATGGGTAAAATAAACTATTGGTGGGAAGAAGTTATAAAAGCAGGCGTTCCACTCAGAAGGTTAAATGCGGAAGAGAGAACAGCAGTTCTGAAAGAAAAATTATCATTAGTTGATTTAGAACCAGTGATAAAGACTCCCTATTCGAAAAGCTCAAATTTCTGGACAATATGTAAACACTCTAAACATCCACTTGATCCATTTGACGGTATTGAATTATTAAAAAAAGAATATCTTCCTTGGCAAGATAAAGAGTATATTTCTTTTGATTCAGCTTTAACAGAAATTGACACCTACAAAGATATTATTAGCGAAATTGACAAAAAAGCTATTCGCGAATTAGCTCAAAAAATAAATACGAATGAATAGTTGGGATTTACGACAATTTAGAAATGATTTGTCAATTTTTATTAAATTAATAGATGACCATCAAGTAACGGGTGATTTTACTGAGTTAAGAAATTTAGTCAGTTTAATAGATTCGAAAAGCCTTATAGAATACAAATTGGAAAACGTTTGTTTTCATATAAACGAACGGGTTGCCGGTACTAAACCAGATGAAGTTCACTTTTGCCAAATTTTTTTAGATGTTATGTTGATGGTCAAAGATCCTTTAGTAGAAAATTATGACCCTTTGCATGGATATTATTTAGATATTAACTTGCATGGTTACAAGAATAAGACAGATACAAAAAAAGTTTATCATAGTAGTTGGCATCTAGATAGGCATCTAAATAAGCCAAAGGCAAAATATACACATCCCTCATATCATTTTCAATACGGCGGTAAAAAAATGGAATTATTAGACGATACTATGTTATTGTTGTCAAGTCCAAGAATCCCCCATCCTCCTATGGATTTGTTTTTAGGAGTTCATTTCATTCTCTCTAACTTTTATAATAATCAAAGTTGTGCATTTGTTGATTCATTGTTGGCAGATAATGATTACAGACAAATAATTATGAGAGCTCAGGATAGATTATGGAATCCTTATTTTAAGGCTTTTGACACTACAAATACCCATAACGATTTCACGATTGCTAATGTGTTTCCGTTGTATATAAATTAAATATGAACCCAAATATTTTAAAATTTCTCAAGGGCTACTCATATAAAACATTCGACGTGAATAGACTTTTAGTTTCTTCTTTTTTAGAAGTTAACAACTTAAATAATATTAAAAATAAATTTATTAAGCAGTATTTAATTTCTAAGAATGATGAAATTGAAGTGGAGAAATTAGATGAATTTATTGAGCTTTTAAGAGATGTAAAATTTGATATTGAAGATTTACTAGAGTTATTTGAATTTGTAATTTCTCCTGCTGATAAAGAAGTCAACGGTGCTGTCTTTACCCCCAATTATATTAGAACATTTATAGTAGAACAATCTATTAATCAGTACATAAATCCAAACAAAAATTTAAATGATTTAAAATTTGCAGATATAGCTTGTGGTTGCGGTGGTTTTTTTAAAACAATTGTAGACATCATAAAATTAAAAACAAATAAAAGTTACTTTGATATTTTTAAGCAAAATATTTATGGTGTAGATATTCAGAATTATAGCATTGAAAGAACCAAAATTCTCTTAATTCTTCATGCAATTTATAATAAAGAAGATAAAGTCGATTACGAGTTTAATTTATATCAAGGAAATTCACTAAATTTTGATTGGAATTCTATCAAAGAGATAAAGCAAAATGGAGGATTTGACATTATTGTTGGAAATCCACCTTATGTTGGTGCATCAAAAATTGATGCCGAAACCAAAAAATTACTAAAAAATTGGACTGTGTCTGATTCTGGTAAATCTGATTTGTATATCCCCTTTTTTGAAATAGGAATGGAAAATCTTAACAAGCAAGGGATTCTAGGATACATTACTGTCAACACATTTTATAAAAGTTTAAACGGTAGATCTGTTAGAAGTTATTTTTCCAAAAATAAATTTGATTTAACAATTATAGATTTTGGAGGAGAACAATTATTTAAAGGGCGTTCGACTTATACTTGTATTTGCTTAATCGCTAAAACTCCTTCAGAAAATGTTAAATATGTAAAATCTGAAAGTGTAAATATAAAGTCCTTAAAAAAATCAAAATATTTAAAAATCGCTTACAATGAATTAAATGATTTTGAAGGATGGTATTTAATTAAAAATAAAGTAAGTGAAATTATCAACAAAATTGAAATGGCAGGTCAACCATTAGGTTCGAAATTTGAAATCCGAAATGGCTTTGCAACTTTAAAAAATAATGTATATGTATTCTCCCCATCAAGAGAAACAGATGATTTCTTTTATTTAAAAAAAGACAATGTTGAATACAAGATTGAAAAAAATATATGCAGAAATGCTATAAAGCCAAATACGTTAAAATTAGAATCAGAAATTGAAAATCACACTCAAAAGTTAATTTTCCCATATTTAACTATCAATGGAGCGGATTTATTTAATGAAAATAAAAAAAGCCTTCAAATAATGGAGGAAGAATATTTAAAACTTAACTTTCCATATACTTATGCCTATTTGTTAACACAAAAAGAAATACTATCCAAAAGAGATAAGGGTAATAGAGAATATGAGAAATGGTATGCATTTGGTAGAAATCAAGCTTTATTAATATCGGGATATAAATTATTGCTACCCTATATAACCAATGCACCTTGCTTTGTTTATACAAATGACCAAGATTTATTATTTTACAATGGGTATGCTATTTTTTCTGATTCCATAGAAGAATTGCACATTCTTCAGAAAATACTAATGTCAAAAATATTTTGGTTCTATATTGAAAATACCAGTAAACCATATTCTGGGAGCTATTTCTCAGTCGCAAAAAACTATATAAAAAACTTTGGGATTTGTAACTTGAGTAATGAAGAGAGAATTATGATTCTGAATCTAGAGGATTCAAAAAAAATTGATGAATTTTTGCTGAAAAAATATAGGATTAAAGAGGACTTTATAAATGTATCTATGTAAAGCGAATATTTTTTCATCTCTTTATCCATCGAAAACATCATTCTTTTATAAATTTTCATTAAAGTAGTTCGCCATTATCAGCAAAACTGTAATAGCTGTCTTTTGAAATTATTAAATGGTCTAACAAATCGATATCTAATAATTCACAAGCTTTCTTTAGTTTTTTTGTGATTGTCTTGTCTGCATCACTTGCAATTAATTTGCCACTAGGGTGGTTATGAATCATTATAATGCTTGAAGCACCACATTTTAATGCAACTCCTAAAATTATACGAATGTCAACAACGGATCCAGTAATTCCTCCTTTTGACATTTCATAAATTCCAAGTACTATGTTACTCCTATTTAATAATATTATTTTAACTTCTTCCTGATATTCAATTATATTAAAATCCCATTGATTAATAACTAAATCATATGTTGTTTTACTACTAGTTATTTTAATTTTTAAAGGGTTTTTATTTGAATAGGAAACTTTTATTTCTGATACGTGCATAGTTTAAAATTTAAAGTTTTTAAAACAAAAAAGGCGGTTGTTACACCGCCTTCTTCTTTTTTTTAGGAATATTTCCAAAGGAAACCTCCTGAATGTTCTCTTTCTTCTCTACAACACCTAGTTATACAGGTTTTAGATATTCCTGTTTTTCTTGATGCTTCTGAAGCTGAAACATATCTTGCTAAGAGATTGCCATTTATATTATACTGCAGGACTTCTTTTTTTCGATTATCAGTTTTAGGTATAAAGGGTTCAACGTAATCATAACTCCACATATAACCGCCTAGAGTGTGATTCACACTCCAACAGGCTCTACTGATGTCTTGTTTCCTAACGTAAATGCTCTCTCCGGCATCGCTAAGGCTTTCAAAAGTTGAATTCAAAGAACCATCTAAATTATACTTATAAATAGTTTTCTTAAATCCACCGCCTTTATCAGAGTTATAACCAGAGTTTAAAGCATCAAACTCTTCAATATATTTGATTTCTTTTTGAGCTAATTCATCGTTTGAAGAAGCTGTATCTATTTGTTCCCATTGAAATGAATCTATCCCAAGGGTATTAATTGCATTATGAAACTTAACATCACTTCCAGTTGTAGATTTTTGATAATGGTCTTGTCTTCTATCTTCAATTGATTTAGTCGTTGCTCCAATATAGACCTCATTGGTTTGATCATTTATAACTTTATAAATTATTGCCTTTTCATTTTTCATTGTCTTTTAATTTAAATGGGTAGGTGGGTAGCTAATATTTTGAAAAAGAATTTTAGCCACATTAACATTAATGAACTAAATACTTTTAAAAACTACCTACCTAACTTACCCTGTTACCCTTTATTCTCTTTTACTATATATTTCCATATTCCATTGATTTTCTTTCTCTGAAATCCTTTAGACTTCATAATCTTTCCAACCAGTTGTACATCTAATCTATTATAAACACCTTTTTTTTGGCATATATAATTTTTAACATCTGTTGCATTTAAATAACTAACATCTAGGTCTCCATTGTCAGGAATAGAAAATAGTTCATCAATCCAATCATTTTCTTCAGAAGATTGAATAAACATTTTATTATTCTCTTCTAATCGTGTGATGTCCTCTTTTTCAAAGTGATATTTAAAATCATCATTCTGTAATATGTACATAATTTGGCTATACACTTTATCCATATCAATCGTATGTTCATAATCAATTTCAATGGCCTCAAAGCATAGAAATCTTCTGTTTCCTGTGACATCCATTAATAACTCATTATGATTGGAACTACCCACAAATGAAGCTCTTCTTGTGTAGTTTTCAGTAAAATGGGCATATGCTCTTCTTTCAGTTATCATTCCTTTTGTCACCATCTCTTTGAAAGCTTCAATTTGTTTCTTATTTAAGGAAGCCATTTCGTCCATATTGATTATGAATTTTTCAGCCATAAGCAAAGTAGTGTCTTTGTTAGTTGGTGAAATTATCCCACTAAAAAAGAACTGTTTTAGTTGTTCTGGTACAATACGTTTTAACCAAGTAGTTTTTCCAAGCCCTTGTTCACCAGTAAATATTAAAACCGCTTGATTTGTAATCTCTTCATTAATCGCACAACTGACGGCTGCTACTATCCATTTTTTAAATGCCCAACTAAACTCTATTTGATTTGTTGTTTTAATTGTATCAGTAAGCATTTGGATATAATCTGTTTTGCCATCCCATTTTGGTAATCCTTTAAAGTATTCTATAAACGGGTTATATATGCTTACATAATCGGATTCTAATAAGCATTTAAGATCAGTAAGGGTGGAAGGTATATTGCCGTTGTTCAATTCCCTTTTAATCGAGTTGAGCTTATAGCTCCTTAATAATTCAAAATTTGAATCAGTATTTTTTTCTTTGTAAAAAGTTCTGCTTAAAATTTCGTCATATCTAAATTCATATTTATTATTCAAATAATCTTCTAACATTCTTAATCTATTTTAATTCTAAAAATCTCTCATTTCATTTATTCATTTTCATTCGCTCCACAGGTCGAGAGTTTTAACCATACTTTACTACTTTTACAAATAGCAGTGAGCTCCAATTAGTGTTATCCAATAACAATGTTGAATTGGAATATTAATTCGTTTTTTCTACGTCATAGGCAAAATGATTTTAATGATTAATGTTTTAAATTTTTAAGGGGAGAAACATTTAAAAAAGGAAAGATTTTAAATGGAATTAGATGAAAACTATCTCGTGAGGATTTAGACAAATATACAAAAAACGACCCCCCAAAGTCAAGTGAATTTGCAAAAAAACGCAAAAAATTCGCTTTTAATAATAGCTAAATTGATCATTTTTGTGGTCGGTTTTTGACCCCTTTTTTAAATATTTTAATCAACTTGCCACAAAAATTTCTATTCAAGTGGCAAGAAAATAAAATTTAGCTAAGACTTTTTCAGTGGTTTTTGATAATGGAGACCGTATCAAAAGTTGGTTATCAAAATTCAGCATACTCCAATACAGCAAATAGCTATATAATAATATCAAAGTGATAGTAATAGTAGGCATTACCTTTTATAATAAATATTGTTTTTAATTCCATTGTAACCTTTACTTCATCTACCCAAACAATCTCGCCCATTTTTAGTCCACCGACTGGGTTTAGCACTCTAACTTTAAATGGGCATAAGATTCTTTTGAGCAAGTTATTCCAGGTTATCACATACAGCACTTTGGGAGAGCAGTATTTGAGTATCTCTGCCAGTTGATTTTTGTTCATTTTACCTATTTAATTTCTTGTTTTTGTCCTTGCTTTTTTACTTGGTATAATGCCAAAAATGCTATGATATTATAATGGAAGAAACCAATTTGGTTGTTCGTTTTGGATAGAATAGACGAGGTAGTTTATGAACTCATATACATTTACATTCCGTTCCAAATTATTGTCAATATAACTGCTCTTATTGGATTCTGTAAAGAGATTATATAAGCTCCAAAGCGAAATGTTCTTATTATCATCTCTTGAGAAATTAGGGCAATTAAAGTAATCCCTAACTACAGAATTAACCTGACCATCATTGAGCAGGAAAGGTTGTTTTAATTTCTGCTCACTTTTCTCCAAATGCTGATACAGTCTTATTTTACCAATTAAGTGAGCAAACTGTTCTTCATTTAGGTAGAATTTTGACATCCGTTCCATCATACCCAGATGTTTAATCCGATCATAATTACTGAACAAGTTGACCATATCTGTATGCAATTCACCTATGGAAGAAATTCTAACCTCATTACTAAAACCATCCGTTGCAATACAAAGATTAGTACACACCTTATTCTGATAGCCTATAAAAATTTTGAATTTTTCTACAGATTTTTTACTGTATAGGTTTTCTTGGCTGTAACTTCGAACTCCTCCGACTGATAGTATAAGTGAATTACCATTTACATTTTCTTTGGCTTGATGCAATTCAATGAGGAAAGCACAACGCTCATAATAGATGGTTTTCTCTTCTTCTAGGAGCTCTTTAGCAGGTTTTCCTATAGCACTTGGTATTCTGCCTTTAATTACATGAGAAACTCTAATTTCAGGCTCTTTTGGGCTAAAATCCGGAAACAATTCTTGTACAGTTTCAAAAGCTTTGTTTATAAACTGATAATGTGAAATCGTACTTTCATTGTCCTTAGAGAATACAGGTATGATACAATCATCTTTTAGATGCTTTAAATCCACCTTAATGGTATTAGCTTCTATAAAACCACTTGAAGCTTTATGAATTACTTCCGTTTCATCTACAATTTGATTATTGATACTACTGCTCACTACTGTTGTTACCATTTTCTATTAATTCTTTAGGTTCTACTACTTGTTCACTCGAAATTAGCTGTCCGTTTACATCATCCAATTGCTCTTTTCTTTCCATAATTAATGGATGTGTCTTTTTCTGAAAGCTTGGGTATTTGGCATATAATTGTTTTAATGCTTCAATGGTTTCACATTTGAAAATCTCTTCTTTGATTTTATCCAAAGAAATGCCTTTGTTGCACCATTCCATTAGCTTTTTACCTGTTGCAGAATTAATTATAAACTCTGGTTTATCCATAAAAAGACCCGTTCTGTCTTTGCTGGCCTTTGCTAAATGTTTGTCATTGATTAACTCAAAATTGGCTGTTAATTCGTACTCAAAACCTTCTCTGGTAATTTCTTTCGTGCCGTGTTTTATAACCTTTGATTTACCATTCATATCGGCATCCATTGAGTAGTCTACTTTACGTCTAACAGTTGTAATGATATGAGTACTGGAATGAAGAATCTTGTCAATAAACGCTTGATGTCTTGGAGATATTCGCGCCCAATCTTGAAATTTCCCACCTAACTGTTCGTGTAATTCCAGACAACCGCCTTTGCCCGACCACTCATGTGAAATAGAATCAATAATAATTACATCTATTGCTGATTTTTCACAGGTTTCAATTGCTTCAATGTAACGTTCTGGATTGAAAGGTTCATCCAATGTTAAGGTGTTGTAATCCCCTAAATGAGAATACAAACTGGCACTGCCATTCTCGGTATCAATGATGGCAATTTTGCTCCAGTCGTTGGTAATTCCAAAGGCTAATAATAATGCGGAATAGGTTTTACCAAATCCACTAGCTCCAGATAAACCAAGTCTGAGTTTGACTTGATGCCTTTCGGCTCTTGTTAACTGCATAATTTTAATTTTAATTGTTTATAATTTGTTTTTAATAGGGTCTAATCTTAAAATAAATAAGGAGCTCCATTGCTGAAACTCCTTATTCAATTAAATAAAAAAAGAGGTTACATTACCTCTTCTTTTTCTAGCACATTTGCGCCCACAATGGCTTCTTCTTCACTAATATACTCGTATCTGTGAGAACGTTCAACTACCTCCCCAGTTTCAGCAATAGTAAACTCATATGGTTCAACTTCAACACGTTTAATAGCGCCTGGAAGTTTAGTGCCGATTAATGATTCACAAGTAGCTTCATCAAAAGTACAGGACACTTTTGCCATCTTGGTTGTTAAATAAGTTTTGCCTGTTTGCTGACTCTTAACAGCTTCAATTCCTCCTTGCAAAACAAGGATATGGAAGTTTTCCCCATCTTCTCTTTGATAGGTTTTGTAACCTGTAATTTGTACCATAGTTTTTTAAATTTTAGGATTATACAATACGGTGAAACCCGCAGAATTTAATAGTCGTGGGATGAAGCCACAATTTCTTAAGTTGCCCCGGGGTATCGCCCAAAGCTTTGCCAAAGTCGGGGCATGACTTGGCTTGGTTCGCATTTACATTAATAAAAAGCTCTCAGAAAAAATTTTCTAAAATTTTTTTCTAAAAAAATTATTTGTCCTTCTTCTCATTTTTAGTCCGAAGATGTATAACCAATAAAATCAAAACAGGAATAGAGTAGTTAATAAATGGATTTTCTAATACTTTCACTAAAGTTTCCGTTACTTGAACGAATACACTTAAAACCACATAGCCAACAACTAGAATTACTATAACAGCCAAACAACCATAGTTTTTTTCCTTATGTTCCATTAAAGTCAAATAAGCGTTATGGAATACATAGGTTTACCATTGTCGGGATTAGAAACTGTATTTAAATAAACTGTGTTTTTCCCTTTTATATAAGCGTCACCTTGAAGTTTACCATTATTGAGTTTAGAATCAAGTTTATATGATTGAGCTTTCATTTGGTTTACAATTTTTTTGTACAAAGTAACATTGTAACTCATAAACAGTACAACTCCTTTGCCATTAAATCCAATGATGCCTGAACCATCATTTGCTTTCCATTGTACACCTTTATTTTGTGTAGTGTAATATGAGTATTTTTTCTTTTTTAGTATTTGTTCCGTTGACTTTACAGGTATTGTTTTAAATGATACTAGTTCAATAAAAGTTACTTCTTGACTATAAGACATTGACAGCATCAATAGTAGTAAGATGGTAATTATTTTTTTCATTTTATTATTATTAATAGTTGTTATTCTAAACTTTTGATTTCAGTTATAATTAAACTTTTATTCTTTGTAGCTGTTGCTCCTGTTTGCTTATCACCTAAATAAAAGAATATACTTTTTAGAGGGTATTTTTTCAGTTCAACTAAACTCACTTTGTCAATTTCGTACAAAGCAGTTGCTAGTTTTCTTCCGTTCATTTCGACTTGTTCGCTTTTTACTAATTTCAGTACAAGCCCTTTTTTGCCTTGAGTTTGAATAGTTAATTTGCCTTTAATGTCTTTAGCTGGAATAGTTTTAAAAAGGACAGATATGTTAATCATATACTTTCCAGAAGTTACATTTTTATAAATGGCAGTTCCAACTTCGTACTGCTTTTGAATTATAATAGGTTTTGGATTGAAGTATTTTATGGTGTTACCATCTGGTCTTGTGATGGTCTTGATGTCTGATTGAGCAGAAATGTTGAAACTTATGCAACTAATTATTATGAGTAATATTTTTTTCACGATGTCGAGTTTTAGTTAAGTTCAAAATTAAAATAATTTTCGACTTATAAGTCGAATTGAATTTACATTATTGAAATGCCTGTTTATTTTCTTTGTTTCATGCAGAAACAAATTGAAGAAATAGAAGTTGAATTAATTCAAAGGATATACAAGCTATTCCTTGAGAAGTTCAATGGAAATAACTCTGAATTTGCGAAAGCATCACAATGCAGTGAGACAACTATTAGAAGGATATTTAGTAATAAGCAGGGCATTACGATTAATCTGCTTTTAAGAATGTGTTATGCTTTAAACACGACTACTTCTGAAGTTTTAAAAGGGTTGTCAATTAAATCCTAATTTTTGGATCTATTAAGTATAAAAAAAGACGAACTTTAAAGTTCGTCTTCATGATAATTAGAATCCTATCTATTTAGCGTGATAGATTTTCTCAAATTCATTAACTTTTCATTTTGCTTAAGATATAATCATTATTGACTTTTCCCTTTTCAACAAATTCTTTAAAAATTGAAATTAAAAAATCAAGTTTCTGTGAATCCCCTGATGCAAAGAAACAACCGTTCTCTATTTTATATCCTAACCAATTTGTCTCAGAGGATTCAAATAACTCCCATTTAATAGTAGATTTGGCTAAATGTGTATTCAATAAATCTATTTCGATATTCCATCCCGGATTATCTATGGTTTCAATTCTAATACTATGATTATGTTCCCATTCAGAATCACATTGGTTTTGAAACCAATTTTGAAGCCAGTCTATCATATCACTAACCTTTATTTTGTGTCACCACTTCAACATTTTCAAAACTTTTAATTAGATTATCTGAGAATTTCGCATTACTCGTATTTATTTCCCAATATGAAGAATCAACTAATTCTAAAACCATTTCACAATTTTCATACATTTCTACATCTTCCTGATATCTTACTAATTTATCCATGTCTTTATCTCCAACTAAGATAATCTCCATAATTTGATTTATATTGTTAGATAAAATAAGTAAATCAGTAAAATTATATGATACCCCATTTTCCGAGTTATTAATAGTGTCTTCAAAATCTAGAATAGATTCATCCAAATTCCATATTCCCTCAAACCAAAGTATTTTCCATTTATAAAAATCCGGCTCACTGATACATTTGAGAATATCTGCTAGAGTAACTTTTAAAACAGTCACTTCTAAATCCTCTTTAATTATTAACTTTTTTGTCATGATATTAATCTAAAGGTTCTGGGGCTCCTCTTTGAGGAGTTCCACCGGTTTTACTTGGTTTATTAACATGCTTATGAGGATTTGTGTGAGTACTAGGTCTGCCATGATCAGTATGATGAATATCTTGAACTGGGTTCCCATCTGCATCAAATTCTCTACCAGCCTTATAATTACCTTTTCGCCCTTTATTTGTTCCCATTTGAGTATGAGATGTTCCCTCTGCTTCAGGATCTACCTCGGGCTCTCCGTTCTTCCCTCTTCTTAAAGGATCATTTGACGTCCGTTCAGAAGGGCCACCACCACCATTCATCAAATTAGCTAAGCTTACTAAGGTAGTAATAACACCATGACCAATCAATTCACCCGATGCAATCAACGTTATTGTTGAAGTTCCACCTGATGGCACTTCAGCAGCTAGTGAGCCACTAGCGCCAAGTATCCCTCCTACAATTTCAACTATTCCAATAACAGCTGACAATTTATCTCCAAATTCCTGTCCTTCCGCAAATTCTTGACTATTACTAGTCGATTCAGGAGTTGCTCTCCCAGCACCAGCAACCATATTAGACGCAGTTGCATTCATAGCACCCATGGCGAATGGACTAGCTAGAAGAGTTTGACTTAAATTTACCAATTCTGCAGCTACTAGTTGGTTTTCTACAGCCACTTCTATCGCTCTTTTTATTTCAGCGGGAATGTTAACTTTATGGTCTTTATTTAAATCTTCAACAGGTTCAAGCCCTTCCAATTCTCTTGAATGAATTACTTGATTACCAGCAAAAACATAAGGGGACCAATTATGATATTCCTCTGCCAAAGGATCAATACCCATAAATCTACCAATTGCGGAATCATAATTTCTCCACTTAAAACTATCCCAGTTAAGTCCATGTTCATCTTGTCTTTCTTGACCTTGAAACTTATACTGATAGGGTGACCGTTTAACTTTTATAATACAACTTCCTCCGCAATTATCATAAAAATATTGATCAATATTATACTTTGTATGTTTTAATCCAAAAGGATAGTAATGATTTTCTTCAAGAATAGTCAGATTGTTTCCTGAGGGATTTGAAGAATCTAAAGTATAACTTAATCTGATATTGCCAAGTTGATCAAGATAATTGTAAACATAGTTATAAATATTTTGTCCACTATAGCTAACATAACCCTCTGAATGAGGAAAATACTGCAAAACAGCATTTGAAGAAGCGTTAGGTTTATTGTATTGATAATCATCAATGTAATCTGTGGTATTCAAAACAGTACCTGTAGTGACTACTTTTTTGACCTTTACACCATCAGATGAATAAAGATAATCAATTCTTTTAACACTACTCCCCGAAAATATAATTTCTGTTGGTAAATTTAAATGGTTATATTTTATACTTACTATACCTTTATTATCATCCCTATTCATATTGCCATTAAAATCGTAACCATATTCAGTTGCGTTATTTGCACCATCTTTAAAACCAATAGTGCTGTTAGTTGCATCTGAAATTTTCATCAAACGGTTTGTTTCATTTGTCAAATCATATGAATAAGTTAAATTATCAATTTGAAGTGGGGTAATCGGGTCATCAAAATCTCCATATCGTTGTAATGTTAATATATTACCGTTTTTATCGTAGGTAACACTTTCGTTATAAGAATTAGTTACACGTACAGCATTATTTGGTCTTTGGTATATTGCATTTTTCAATCGATTTAAGGCGTCGTATTTATAACCATATTTTCGCAAAATATTGTCATTTGCCGTTCTCCAATATGTTTCTGAAATATTACTATTATAAAGAGGTGTTCCGGTATAGTTAGTTTCATTTTGAACAGTATTATAATTTAACTTAAATGCAAACAAATCATTAGGATCAGATTGTTGGGATAGGTTAGTAACATCATTTATATCTGTTAACCAACCTCTGATATTATATTTATAATCTACTTTTTGCAAACCAGTAAAATTAACAATGTCAGTTCCTCCAATGTTTTGACTTTTTAAGTTTCCTAGTTCGTCATATGTGTTTTTAGAAAGCAATTCCGGTGTCCCGTTAGCCCCAATCTGATGTACATGCGAAATTTGTCTATCTTGGGAAGAATAGGCATATATATCCTTAACAAAAATATCTGTGTCTGTACTTAATCTTTTGTGTGTCGTCTCTATATAATTTATTCTCCCTGTTATTGTTTCAAGTTGACTGTCAACTCTAGTAAATCCCCCCAAATAATTGTTTTTGAAGACCCTAACCTCTCGACCAACATTATCATAAAGACTATAACTAGTTTCAGCTTTTATTGGAGTTGTTGTTGAGGTTTCGCATACTCTTACCCATGAAACTGTTGATAGTCCTTTAGGAAATGTTCCAGCGGTGTTGTTATAATAAACTGGCTGCGGAGTAATTGGAGTTGTATAGCTAATTGCTGGATTAAAAGTTATATTAGTTGAATAATCATCATAATAATTAACCGATAACACATGATAGGTTGTGGCATAAATAGCTGGTATCGCAACATTTGTATATCTTGTAGTAAATCCACCTGTTCCATTTATTGTATTACCTGTTGCTTTGGTTTCATTTACTGGCAAAACGGATGCATTATATAATAGTTGTAGAGCTTTCCTGTCTGTGTTAGAAACTGAGGAAGATTGCAGCCATCCTGTTAAAATAGTTCTATTAAAAGCATCATATTTTGTAATAGACCAACCCACAATTGGTGAGGCTGGAGGTAATGATTGTAAATCAGTAAATGGTGAAAATGACGGACCAGTGGCAACAACTCTATCTAATTTATCGTAAACAATGAATTCCCACTCTTTGCCTGGTAATTTTAACTCAACTAATCTATTTCTATAATCATACTTGTACTGGTAACACAATTCATTTAAGACTGTATTTGTTAATACTGAATCAGCTTTCGGAGTTATAATATAAGTTAAATTATCAAATTGATCATATACATAATATGTTTCGTGTGAGATGTTATTTTCATACGCTCTTTTTAAAATTATTTGACCTTCTTTATTTGTGTATTCTTCGTAAGTGTTATCCAATCCACTTACCCAATTTTCATTTTTAACAATTTTTTTAAATAGTACAGGTGTCAAATAAAAAGTACTCCCATTTTGTGTTAATGAAGTATCATAAAGTCCTTTTGATGAATCCCAGTTTGATTGAGCTGTTATTATTTTTACATTATCGGTAGGAGTGTTATTTGAGTACTCCGATCTTATTTCATGGTTGCCTCCCATTGCCCAATCATTTGTAGTTCCTGGAGCAGAAAGCTTTTCAACCCTGTCAAATGCTGATTGTTCATATTGTGTCATGCTATAGGGGCTTTGACCAACATAATCAGGGTAACTTAATACATCTGTTTCTGCACTAGTTTCAAAACTCAACGTCGATGTGCTATTCGCATAAGGTAAATACTTTTTCTCTTCTCTTCCAAATGCATCGTAATCAATTATTTGAACAATATCTTTACCCGTATCAGATTGTTTATGGAATTTTTTCTGTATTGGCCTGCCTAAACCGTCGTAAAAAGTAATTTTTCGATTTGCTTGAGATGGATTTGGCAAAGGTATATTTACAGTCGTTGGGACTTTATACTCTGTTGTTTTAACATAATTTTGTGATTGCACACATGATGAAATTACCAATGTAAATATCAAAAGAAAATATTTTTTCATGTTTAGATGTAATTAAGGTTGGAAAAAGTATTCGTTTTCTGAGAGAATAAGACCATTTTTATCAGTTACTTTGATAAGTCTTCCATTTGAATCAAACGTATACTTTTTCATATATCCTTTTGGATCAGTGACGCTTGTAACACCAACAAGTGGTTTGTGAGTATAAGTAGTTACCATTGCATTAGGTAAAGAAGTTCTAATATTGGACAAAGCACTAATTAACTGTGCTTCCGTTTGCGTGTCGGATGCATTTTGTGCTACTGCAACTAGTGATGAGATACTACTATAAGTTGCGTTTTCGATTTTTGCAATCAATAATGTTTTATTGTAACCCCAAATCAAACAAACAGGAATGCTGTTCTCTTTGGTATATTGAATTACATTTCCTTTATTATCAAATAGATCTTTTGTTAATTTCTTTTCTAATATACCATTTACATCATCCCCTTTTTTAACATATAAATACTTCTGTAAAAGCAGATTACTTGTACTTGAATCTTTCACATAAACTGTCTTTTTTTCAGAAATTTTGCTCCCATTTGCAAGTGTCTCAACTTTTAAAGGATTCACTAATAAATTTTTAGAAAGTATAAGACTGATAAGTGGCTCATTATTTACTAACGGGTCATTAGCATAATAATACTTAGTCTCAAGTGTTTTATTGGTATACAACTCTAATTTTGATGTTAACAAACCTATATTGTTGTATGAATAATTAGTTTCTTCTTTTAGATTATTTCCGTTAGAGTAATGATAAATCTTTTCTGCTGTTTTGAAATGATTCTTTATTTCAATTTTTTTAATCAAATTAAAAATTTGTCCCAAATTTGTTTCGCCTTGAGTTTTAATAGGATAAGTAATTGGCTGTAAAAAAGCATGGCTATTATAGGAATTATCTACATAGCTTATTTCGCTCATTCTTAAAAGTTGGTTTGATTCATTGTAAATTTTTTCAAACGTAGGTTTTCCTCTTTTATAGCCATTATCTGTAAAAGTATCGCACTCCATAGCGCTATTTGCCATCAAAAAATAGGTCATACATGAAGGAGCTCCCAATACAGCGACTGGATTTTCTGCTGGAATTGTTAAAAGAAAAGGGTCAGTTTGTGGATGAATTTTATAGTGTATATTCTGAAAACCCAAATCATCATTAGAGGTAAAATAGTTTTCAATTTTTCCTCTTCCAACTTCTCTTTCAGTAACCTTAGAATACCCAACATATGACCCAGAAACTATATCTTTATTTAAATTACATTTATCAAACAATTTCCAATGTATTAAATTTATAGATGTTGGGTAATTTGTGTAAATAAAAAATGGATATGCCCTGTCATCAATTCCAACATCAAAAAACTTATTAGCTGGGTGACCAAAATATGGAATTGTGGCTAGACTTCCCGAAGACTTTCCATTGTCATCAAGATAAGAGTATTCTAAAACTCTTTGATTATTATAACCATCGTTAATATACTGTTTTGCTATTCTTATACCTCCTCCTGTAATATTTTCATTAAACAATTTAAACGTGTTTGATTCGTATTCATATTTAACAAATCCTCCTGTAGGATAATCTATTTGGGTTAATGACCATGCTTTCGCATTTATATTTGCTTGGCGATCAAAATATCCATTAACCATATTTACTGGTTGATTTGGAACAGGAAAAGGAAGTACACTTTTCTCAAAATTATTTGGATAATACCAAATTTTTGGATTAGGATTTATACTTTGGAGTTGTGCAAGACTTGATATATCAGGTGATGAATTAAAGTATCCTAAAAAATCAATTGAAAATGAATTAACTGGTGGTAATTTAATTGATTCCTCATAACTAAAAACATATGCTGGTTTTCCAACCTCTTGAACTTCTTTTAATTTTAATCTTTTGTATCTTGTTGTATTATTAAACCCATCGGGATTAAATTCTCCGACATTGTAATTGGAATTGAAATAATCGTATTTAAACTCTAAAGTTTTTATTACCTCTCCTTTATTGTTTTTTACAATAATCTTTGTTAGAAAATCACCATTATAAATATCTTGTCTTAAATTAGGTATTCCCGATACAGTTCCTCCATCATTATTATATTTATATTCTACTGTTCCCTCATCATATGTAATCCTTTTTAATCTCTTCTTTTGAACTTGCAATACAGAACTTTGAGAATAAGCACTAGTTGAGAGAAATGGAGCCCAATAAAAACATTGTCCTGAATTATAATTCATATTTGCTGTATAATAGCTATAATTTCTTGGTGTTTTTTTAATTCCATCTTGTAGTGTTGTACTAGTAACGTTTGTAGCATTATATTCATTATAAGGATTTGAATGAGTAGTGTCATATTCAAAATATATTTTCTTTCCCGTTTGTAAATCTTCTATATTGGAAATATGTAAAGCTGAAACATAAATAGTGTTAAGATTTACAGTTCTGTTGTTTGCAAAATAGTAATCTAATACGCCATTGAAATCCCAATTTATGGTTGTTGCTAAATCATAATCATTAAAAGTATATTTAACTCCTTTTTTTGAAGTTATATCCATATTGAAAAAATCTTCTGTAGGAAACTCATAGAAGGTTTTATAAAGATTATCATTAGGGTCTTTATATGCTATTTTAGCGTCAAATTGGAACTTATTCTTAGTTGCATTTATTATTGTTCCTTGAGGATTCAGTTCTATAGGGTTTGTAAGAGTTTTAAAAAAGAACTTAGTATTGAATTCATTAGAGTAAAAATTGTATTCGTCAGGAACGAAATCAATAACTCTATCATCAAGGGATATCTTTTTGTTTAGTCCTAAATTCATAAAATAACCAAGGCGCCTTTTGAATCCTAAGAAAACACTAACATCCATACTTTGCTCTAATGGCGTTGCAAATGTATAATTAGAATTTAACTGGGATTTATATCCAACTGTGTTAAAATCATTTCCTTTATTTACTTTTCTTGTTATTAGACACTGGGATATACTCCAACCTAAACCTACATCTGATGCTAATTGGTCAACTTTAATACCTCCAGTATCGTATTTAAGAAATATTGGGTAGGAGAGATTTCCGGATTTAATTTCATAGATAGGAATTGTTACATCAGCTTTTCCAACATATTTCTTTACTTCGGTCAAATTTACTTTCTCAAATGAATAAACATCAGGAGAAGAAAGTGTTGTATTTGATTCAAAATTATTTATATCATCGCTGATAGATTGCGAGTGACACCAAAGAACACTTAATAAAATAATTGATAATAGAATTTTTTTCATAATTAAGATCTTAATTTCTTTTATTTGATTTTATAATTTTAACGCTGTTTTCTTGTATATCTGTTTTGATATTTACAATATATATACCTTCAGGCAGACCATTTAAATCGATAGGTATTGTGCTTTCTTTAATGTCAAATTGTTGTAAAATGTGACCTGCGATATCTACTAATATTGCTATCCCTCTAGAGTATTGATATCCAACGATAACATTAGTGTAATCTGTTGCTGGATTTGGAACTGCTTCAAGTAATTTTTTTTCTACTTTAGGCTTCTTTTTGTCTTTAAGCTTTACTACCCAAAAATCATTATTTCCGAAACCAGTACTTTTATCCCCCGTTGCCTTAACTCCTCCATCGACATTTAAGATTGTTTTACTAGTTCCAGCCATTAAATATCCACCATCGCGGGATTCTATTACTTTCCTTAAAATATCTTGACCATCACTACCAACATTCTTACGCCATAATTCTTCACCTTTTTCAGTAATTTTTAGAGCAATAAAGTCATCAGTGCCTTTTTTAACTTTTGGATCTTCCTGATTAATTTCTTTTTTAACTAAAGTCTTTTTAGATTGTTTAATAGGTTTTTTATTTTCAACAATTTCTCCTTGTGCATATCCCCCAATTAAAATTGTTTTATCATTATTTTCTACCAATGAAGTCAGCACATCTGTTTTAGAGAAATTATAGGTTTCTTGCCAAAGAATTTCACGTGTTTCCTTGTCAAGCTTTAGAACCCAAAAATCAGTACCGCTTTTATTAGAGCTTCGCTTGTCTTCTCCTCTCTCTGAGCTTGAATTACCTCCCAAAATATAATTTCCATCAATAGATGTATGTACTATATAAAGTTGATCATCTCCGGTACCTCCTATATTTTTCTGCCATTGCTGAATACCATCTTTATCTAACTTTATAACCCAATAATCACTTTCACCTATATTTTTTTGTGTTTTATTCCCAGTTTCAGGTGAATTAGAGCTGCCACCAATTATTAATCCTTCATCCGGAGTTATACTAATACTTCTTAATTCATCCGAATACTTACCACCAAAAGTTTGTTGCCAAACGATTTGTCCTTTTGAATCAATTTTTAGTACCCAATAATCGAGATTTCCGTAACTGTTTTGTGTCTTCTCACCAGACATATTTGAACTACTTGATCCTCCTATAATAAATCCACCATCGTCTGTTTTTTCAATACAGTTAAGATCATCCAACCCGATACCGCCAATTGTTTTTTGCCATTCTTCACCTCCTTTGGCATTGAGTTTAATAATCCAAAAATCAGAGTCTCCTCTACATTTATCTTTTTTATCCAAACCCTCTTCAGAATCAGAAGAACCTGCTAAAAGAAAACCTCCGTCATTAGTTAAAGTTATTTTACGTAAAATGTCTTGACCACTACCTCCAAAAGTTTTTTGCCAATCTAATTCACCTTTCTCATCCATCTTCCATACCCAATAATCTAAATCTCCCCGATTGTCCTCGGTTTTGGATCCTGTCTTTTTAGACAAAGAACTCCCAGCTAGAATAAATCCATTATCAGGTGTTGGAATGATATCAAATAAATAGTCAGCATGCTTACCACCATAACTTTTTTCCCAAAGGATGTCTTGGGAGAAGGAGGCATTACAATTACAAATAAATAGTGAAACGCAACACAGGAACTGTTGCCAATGCAAGAGGTTTTTCATAATACATTTAATAGTGGTTAGTATGGCGAATATAAACTGTGTATTTTAATCCAATGTACACTAAAAGTGTACATTTTGTTAAATATCACAAATTCATAAACTTCAAAAATTATTCAAAAAATAAACAGTAACTTTCCATCAAAGACTTAAGGTAAGTAAAGGTTAGCAACAGATTACCTGCACAAGAAGCTAACAATTTTCTAGCATAATTCAATTTGGGGCAATGGAAAATTTATAAAACTACAGGGGTGGTATTTAGTTTTACGACTACGAAAATATAAAATACTTTGTAAGTGAAAAAAAAAATCATGTTTATTTTTTGAATAATTCAAACAGAGTAATCATTTAATTAGTCTTGTCTTTTAGACCATTACTCATTTTAGAAGACAACTTAATCATAGCTTCACTCACTTTTTTATTTACCACTTTTGCATAATACTCTTGAGTAATACTCATCTTTGAATGTCCTAATAATTCTGAAACAATTTCCATCGGAACATCGTTGTACAGCAGTACAGTACTTGCAAATGTTTTCCTAGCTGTGTGATGAGTTAAGTTCTTTTCAATGCCAATTACTTCGGCTATTTCTTTTAGGTAGGAATTAAACTTCTGATTACTTATTCTTGGTAAAATATATTTGTTCTCAATATTTAAGTGTTTTTCAATGATAGCTTTACTTTTTGGTAATAAAGGAATAGAAATAGGTTTATTCGTTTTCACCCTAATCATTTCAATCCATTGGTTATTGTCAAATCCGGTTACTATATGTTTAGGTTCTAGATTTGACATTTCATTAAAGGCAAGACCAGTATAGCAACAAAACACAAAAAGCTCTCTAACAAAGGCAAGTCTAGGTTGTGAAAAGACATGGTTTTCTACTTTAAAAAGTTCTTCAGTAGATAAGAACACTACATTAGTTACAACCTTTTTAGGCTTATGTTCAATGAATGGATAGCTGTCTATTAATTTATCAATTAAAGCCATTTTAACGACCTTTTTGAATCTTTGAAGACATTTGTTTATAGTTACTTGTTTTTGGCTTTTCTCGGTCTTTAAATAGTATTCAAATTCAACAATAAAAGAATAATCTAAATCATTTAGAAGGACATCGTTTTGTTCATACTTCCATTTAATGAAATCCTTTAAATCATTATGTATATAGTTGAATTTGTTCCAAGTGATTTCCTTAATTTCAATTCCGATAAGTCTTTTATATTTTAGGAGGTATTCACTGTAATAGTTAACAACTCCAATATTTTGTTTACTTGGTTTGCCTTTGTATTGGTTGTAAATTTCATCAACACTAAAATTCTTTTCCTGAATTTGAAGCAATAAAAAAGCCTGATTAATTTTGTTCTTAATCAAGCTCAATTGGTTATTGATAAATGTATTCTCATCATTAGGTGGTTTTGCAATCTGTGGTTTGCTTTGCCAATGAATTGGATTTATAAATAATCCTGTGGCAAATTCACATCTTTTCTTTAAATAGGTTATTCTGCATCTAATAGAGCATTTCCCTGCTGCATTTAATCTGCTCTTTGATAGAACAAATGTCACTTTATTATTAGGAGTATTCATTATTAATGGTTCATTTTAATTGGTTAGGATATAGCTAGAATGTTTGCACACCTTTTTTGGGAAGATGCACACCAAATTGTCAGCCTTTTTTGAAGTTAAATTGATTTATAGGAATTGACACCTATAACTTGAAGTTGTTTAATAATCCTTGTAGGATATGAGGAAGTGAGTAAAAACAAAAAATCCAGTCTAAATAAATAAACTGGATTTCTTTGAAGTTGCTCCCCCTCTTGGGCTCGAACCAAGGACCCTCTGATTAACAGAGAGAAGTGGATAGCTTAAAAGCCGCTTAATGCCTTATTTTATTGAGCTACAATTATTGTTTATTGCTTATTTTTTATCAGAGGTTATATTATTATTCACTTTATTATTGACGGTTATTTACTGCTTGAAAATGCTGTTGTTTCAATGTTTTCAGGCTTCAGATATCTGTCTATTTCGATACTATCATCAGTATTAAACACTTTTTTTTGTGCACCGAAAAGGAAATTGGCATTTACATTAAACTCTCTGCAGATAGATCCAATTTGTTCTACTGTAAAGTGAGCAGTTCCCTTTTTTATTTTTGTTAATGTTGCTCGGTAGGAACCGATTCGACGTGCAAAGTCAGCCTCAGACTTGACTTCTTTGATAAGCCTCAGGTAATCGAGAAGTTCAAGAATGATTTCGTCTGTTTGATTCATAATATATTATTCAATGTCGAGATTAATAAGTGAAAAAGTGCCGTAGTTTAGCGCTAATTCACATTTGAAATCATTTCGAATAGATGCTCCAAATGAGTTTTGAGCATCGAAAGTACCTATTACTGTAAATGTGGTATCTGATTCCGTTATGCTTCCTATAACAGAGCTGTTGATTCCATCATCGATGAAATTAAATTCTGCCGAACCCGGGGACTTCAATTCTTTTTTTACAAATTCCTTTGAAGCAGACCATGCTTGGAACTTCAATTCTTCTTGCTCTTCTTTGTTTTTTTCGTATTCTGATTTGTTTTCAGAAAAACATCCAACAAAAAAAATGCTAAAAATGATAATTAATAATGCTTTTTTCATGATAAATTTATTTTAAGTTCTTTTATTCAGCCATCCGTGTATTAACCAAACAGATCTTATTGCTCTTTTTGGAATATCGAAATCATCGTAGTTGTTATTTTCACTTTTAAGTAGAAATAAATCTTTATGATTTTCCAAATGTCTTCTAATATACTTCAAATACCGTCGACCATCATTACAAATTATTCCATATATCTGGCCATATTCTAAATGTAGATTCCACTCCTCAACTTTAGTACCAAAAAGTATACTGCCGCTCTTAATCAAACGTTCCATGCTATCTGAATAAGCTCTAAAAGCTGTACATCCAGCAAACTCTGGAACATCCATATAATAGTCCGGTTTTGATATACCATTGTTATCCATAGTAACGATATCATTACCTGCTGAAAAATCAATATCATAAAAAGGTACCAATAGACCGGTATTTTTATCAAATGACTTTCCGGATTTTGATTTTACAATTTCCATATCAACTCTTACAACATCATTATTGATGTCTTGGAGCTTAGATTGATCTACATTATAAAAGTTCCCAAACTTTTCTAAAAAGTTTTTACTCGCTTTAATTTTTCCACTTAAATAACTGCTGACGCTACCCTTTGAAACTTCCAAATCGGAAGAAACCTGAGTGACAGCATTGTCGAATTTTAGCGTAGCTACATAAGCTATTAATTTTTTATTGTACATAAAGCTAACAATATCAATGACTTTAAAAAAAGTTTGCAAATTATCTTGAAATAGTTTGCAAAATGTTTTTTTGTTTGCAAACTGTTTGTATATTTGTATAATTATACGAACAAAAATACATAAACAGAATGAGAGTTTCACAAATAATTATTGAAAAACTGCTAAACGACAAGAATTTTCGATTAAGTACAGCATTAGCATTAGAGGTAAGTGAACGTAACGTACAAAATTTAGCGAAAGCAAATTCAGACAATTTAACCAAGATGTCTGCTGTAAAAGTATATAAGGATAATGGTTTCACGGATGAAGAAATATTCGAAACTGAAGTTGCGTAATGAAGTCCACAACAAACATATTAAGAAGACTTAATCAGCTAGAATCGTTGGCTGGATTAATCTTAAACGAAGCTACAATGCTGAAGCAAGAGTTACCGGGTGTGGTGTCCGGTAACTCCCCCAAAAGGGAAAACAAGGTACCAAAAGCAAGAATTACCAAAGCAATTGGTAATAGAGCATTAACCAGAGTTCGCAAACAATAACTAAAATATGAAAACTATGCCAATTCCATTTACAAAACCAGCAGTAAACTTTCCAACTTTTCCGGCAATATTCATTTGGATCAGAGTTGCCTATAATAAAGTTGAAACCTACGAACAGTTTGCAGACTTCATACACGAATGTATGAGTATCGCAGAAGAAACTACCAACGAAGTAAAGCGAAATGCGTACCAAGGTATTGCCAATGCTCTTTACTCGAGAGAAGCCAATAAATCATACGAAAGCAAACATTTAGAAATTTTAGCAAACTCATAGCCATGGAACTAAAACCTAAAAAAGCCTATTCAAAAAGCACTAATTCCATTGACATGGGATTGAAGATTATACAGTTCTCAATAGCCATGCTTATCATTCTTTTAGTGGCTTTTCTGATATCATTCATTAGCGAAAATTACGAAACATGGAAACACTTACAATAACAGCAATCTGCATTTTGATAGCCATTTTAATTGGCGCAGCAGCGACATTATTTGGAATATGGTGGCTAAAACTAATCCATAAAAATAAAGACGAAGAGAGAATTCAATACCGAACATATAAATAAAAAGCCCACAGTTGGAGCTGTGAGCCTAAACCTTCAATAAAAGTTTAATAAACGTTGTAAAATTATGAAAAAAGTAATTACAATCAAGAGTCTGACTCTTGAAAATTTCAAAGGCCAAAAAAGACTTCATATCGATTTTGAAAATCAGACTGATATCTATGGTGCCAACGGTACCGGAAAAACCACAATTGCAGATGCTGTTAATTGGTTATGGTTTGGTAAAGATTCCCAAGACCGAAAAGATTTTGAAATCAAAACCCTAGATGCCAACGGCAAAACAAACCCAAAAACAGAAGTTGAGGTTTCAGCGGTTTACCTTATCGATGGTGATACTGTAACTATGAAGCGAGTGCTCAAAGAAAATTGGGTAAAAAAGAGAGGTTCTTCCGAGCTTGAATATACCGGAAATACAACCGAGTGTTATTGGAACGAGGTGCCGATGCTTGTTTCTGATTTCAACAAAAAAGTGAATGCAGTTTTAGAAGAGCAAGTTTTCAAAATGATTACTTCGGCTACTTACTTCAATTCGATTGATTGGAAATTGAAAAGAAACATCCTTACTCAAATCGCTGGTGAAGTTTCTGATTCTGAAATTGCCGCGGGAAATCCAAGCTACGAGGCGTTACTTCTAAACCTTACACAAGGCAAAACTCTTGACGAGTATAAAAAGCAAATAGCGGATTCTGTTAAAAAAGCCAAAGAAGATTTGAAAGCTATTCCAACACGTATCGATGAAGTTAATCGACAAAAACCCGAAGCATTAGATTTCGATGCTTTGGAAAAAGACCTTGCTACCAATCAAAAAGACCTTGAAAAAGTTGATTCTGAAATTCAAGATTCTTCAAAGGCGTTTCAATCGAAATTAGACTCACAGAGAGACTTAAAAATCTCAATCAACAATGTGGAGTCTGAAATTACAAACATTGAAACAAACTCAAGAAAAGAAGCCTTAGATAGATTAACTCCTGATACTTCGGCTTTGAATAAACTCACAAATGATTTGCGAACAAAAGAAGGTGAAGTTTCTTCTTTGACAAATACCAACACAACTCTTGAGCAGAAAAAATCAAACCTTGAAGCCAATATCAAAGCGACATCCGATAAGATGGATGCTAAGAGAGCCGAATGGGGAACCGAAAATGCCAAAGAGTTGGTTTTCGATGATTCAAATTTCTGCTGTCCTACTTGTGAACGTGCTTACGACCCGACAGATATTGAAGGTAAAAAAGCGCAAATGCTTACTAAGTTCAAAGCTGATAAAAATGCAAAGCTAAACGAAATCACAGCCGAAGGTCAAAGATTAAAAGCCTACAAAGAAACCTTGGAATCTGAATTGAAACCAATTCCCGGATTAATCCAAGAAAATGAAAATTCAATTACTGAGGCTAAAACCAAAATCGAAAGCATCAAAGCTGAAATTTCAAGTCTAAATAATGTTTCTGCATCCGATTTACCATCTGAAGAAGATGTTTACCAAAGCATCCTTTCATTGCATCCTACTTACGAAAACAAAAAGAAAGAGCTTGAAACTTTGAGAGGTCAGTTAGTGGATATTCCACAAGTGAACAATGAAGAACTTCAATTGAAAAGAAAAGAATTGGTTGAAGCAATCGACAACATCAAAGGTCAATTGAATCTTAAAACTCAAATCGAAAGTTGCAACAAACGTATTGATGAACTTAAAAAAGAAGAGTTAACTCTTAGTCAACAAATCGTTGATGTTGAGAAAATCCAATTCACAATTGAGAACTTCATCAAAGCTAAAATAGACCGTTTGGAATCTTCTATCAACGGCAAGTTTAAAATGGTAACGTTTAAAATGTTCGAGGAACAAATCAATGGGGCTTTACGCGAAACTTGTGTCGCAATGGTTAACGGTGTTCCATTTACAGACTTGAATACGGCATCAAGAATCAATGCGGGATTGGATATCATCAACACACTATCTGACTTTTACGGTGTTTCTGCTCCCGTAATAATTGACAACCGTGAAAGCGTGACCGATTTAATCGAAACCGACAATCAAATTATTAGTTTGATAGTTTCTCCAATGCACAAGAAATTGACTGTTGAATCTAAAGAAATGGTAGCGTAATGAGTAATACAGAGGGTAATATTAGGAGAATGACATTTGAGGAAATATTTGAAAGCAGAGTTGAGTATTTCAAAGAAAAAAAATATTTGTTTTCAGCTAATAGCATAAACTTCCTTCAGTCAATTATTAATCATAAAATAAGTTTAGGAGTTACAAAAACGCAAATGACATCTTTTATTAGTACGGTTGATGCTGTTATGCAGTATGAATTTTTTGCTAAAAAACGTTACAAATCAAAAAGCAAATAAAGTGAGTTACAAAGTAATCAGAAACTCCGAAGGTATGCTTACGCAAAACTGCCCAGTGAACTTCGGAGTTAAAATAGGCTCTTTTGATTGTACGGCCAACTGCCAACACAACCAAAATACAGCCAAAGAAATGGAAAAATACGGCTTTGAAATACCTGAGATAAAATGCAGTAAAGCCGATGAATTACCAAAACAAGATAATCAGTTAACAATTGAAATTTAAATTTTAAAAAATGAGTACACCAAACACAACAGCAGTAGCGGAAATTAAAAAAGATATTTCTTCTCAAGTATTAGCTAAAATCGATTCTTTTCAAAAGTCTGGAGAATTGACCTTGCCAAAAGATTACAACGCAGAAAATGCGCTAAAATCGGCTTACATCATATTATCAGACCCCAAGAATAACATCTTAGAAAAATGCGATAAATCTTCAATAGCAGAAGCATTATTAAAGATGGTAGTTTACGGAGTGTCACCGATCAAAAAACAATGCTATTTCATCCCTTACGGCAACAAATTAGAATGCTCCATTTCTTATGCTGGAAATATTGCAATCGCTAAACGCTACGGAAAACTTAAAAACATCAAGGCAAATGCAATTTTCAAAGGAGATTCTTTCGAGTTTGAAGTTGATTCAGTTACAGGTCGTAGAAAAGTAATCAAGCACCTTCAAAATCTTGAAAGCATAGGAACTAATGAAATAGTTGGAGCTTATGCAGTTTATGAATTGAACGACGGAACTGTTGACGTTGAGGTAATGAATATCAATCAAATCAGAATGGCTTGGGGTCAAGGTGGAAGCAAAGGTGGTTCGCCAGCGCACAAAAACTTTGCAGACCAAATGGCAGCTAAAACAGTCATCAACCGAGCTTGTAAATTACTTATCAGTTCCTCAGATGATTCTGTTTTATACGACCCGTTAGAAGAAGAAAAAGTAATTGATGTTACGGCCGAAAATGTTGACCACGAAATCAAAACAGAAGCCAACAGAGAGCCTTTAAATTTTAAAAATGAAGAAGAGGTTGCTTTCGAAGAAGTAAAAGAAGAGCCGGAATCAAATACCACAAAAGCTACGGAGGCTACTTCCGAAATGAATTTTGACCAACAACCAGCCGAAGGAGCAGGATTCTAAGATGAAACTCAAAGTAATTAGCACCGGTAGTATTGGAAATGCTTACATCCTCAGCAATGGGGATGAAGCTCTCCTAATTGAAGCCGGAGTAAACTTCAAGGAAATCAAAAAGGCTTTAGATTTTAATGTTTCAAAGGTTGTTGGGTGTATTGTTTCTCACAGTCACGGAGACCATTCATCATCAATCAAAGATGTTATGAATGCCGGAATTACAACTTTCGCATCGTTCGACACTTTGAATTCAACATCGACTTACACGCATCATAATGCAATTGTTATAAGCGCAACTAAAACTTACCACATTGGAAGGTTTAAAGTAATGCCTTTCGATGTAAAGCATGATGTACCATGTTTGGGATTCTTAATTGAGCATACTGATTGTGGGCGTGTGCTTTTTATCACTGACACTTTTTATTGCAAGTACACTTTTCCTGGACTTAACAATATCATTATTGAAGCCAACTATTCAAAGGCTATCATCGATAAGAAATACGGTAAGGACAGCGATAAAGAGTTTCTCCGGGATAGAATCCTTCGTTCACACTTCTCCTTGGAAAACTGTATGGATATGTTGTCAGCGAATGACTTGTCAAAAGTGAACAACATCGTATTAATCCACCTATCGGATACCAATTCGGACGAGAAGCAATTCGTCGAAAAGGTATCGGATTTAACCAGAAAAAATGTGTTGGCAGCTGTCAATGGAATTCAACTCGATTTTAACAAAACACCATTCTAAATGAGCAAATCAGATTACATATATAAGATACATCAAGTCGATAAAGTCATTGAGATAGAAGACTTGAATTTAGGGAAGATGTCGGTTACCAACAACATTGAAAATGTAGTGGATGAAATCGCAAAAAAAGAAGAAATCAACAGAGACGATTTCAAGGTAATCTACCGTGATAGTGTGGGCAATTGGGATGGCTATAACACCAAAACAAAAGAGTTCATCTCGCTTGATACTGACATGAGAATAGTGGCATTAACCAAAACACAATCGATGCTATGAACAATCACGAGATATTCAACAAAAAGAGGTTCATCGCTCCGGAAAGTTTAATGTCGATGGCCGTGATTCATACGAAAATTAAGCCGTGTGGAGAAGTACAAATAAGGATATCAGATTGCAACAACACAATAAAAATTTGGAACAATTTGAATGATCCGGACCAGGTTGAAGAAATGTTAACCAAAATAGTAAACCTAAAAGAAGCGCTTAGTGAACTGGAGATAAACGTAAAAAAGAAATTACCTGTAATGACATGATTTACAATCCGAAAAAGGAAATAGATGTTATCCGGGCATGTGAAAAGCTGAAGCACTTTATAGCCAAAGGCCAGCCTTTTGAACTGAAACGAATGACAAGATCTAAATCCTCAAATCAAAACAGGTATTTCCATTTGATTGTTGGTTGGTTTGCCTGGGAATATGGGGAGGATTTCGAGTACGTGAAGCAAGAAATTATTAAGAGGATAGTTTGTCCGGAAGTCTTCAGAACTGAAAGAACAAACGAAAGGACCGGAGAAATCCGAGAAGATTGGAAAAGCTTCGCCAATATCGACAAGGACCAAACAACATACGTGATTGACAAGTTTAGAGATTATTCAGCCAAACACGCCGGAATTTATCTGCCGGAACCAAAAGATTTAGTCGCATTGCAAGAGATAGAAATTCAATTAAAAAACAACGAACGGTACCTATGAGCAACTCTCAATTACAAATGGAATTCTCGGGATATAATTTCCCTAAACCGGTAGTCGATTTAACAAAGCCTCTGGTGCACAAAGAGAACAATTCTGAAAGTCAAGCAATTTTTGATGGAAACATTGATCACTTTTCTGAACAGTGCAAAACCCTATATAAAGCTTTCATGCGTGGAGAAAGATTAACTACCACAAGGGCATTGATAGATTACGGAATCGGCGACCTCAGAAGGAGAGTTAAAGATTTGATTGATAACTACGGAGTGCACGTTGACAAAGAAACCAAAGAAGGACGATACAAAGAATATTTTATAAACATTAATTCCTAAACAACCATATTATGACAAACAATGATGACATCCAAGAACAAAAGGAAGTCCAAATTAAAAGCGCATCCCTCAGCGATGCATTATGTAAATACTCCTATGAGTTATTGAGCGGACCAACCGCTGGTGATGAACTTGATCACAAAGGGAAACACATTATTCACGAAGATTTGGAGAAAGCATTCTCAAATTTCAATGTTTTCTTAGCTCACTTAGATGATGCATTCACAGGAAACGATAATTCTACAGAGTTATCATTCCTTCAGGAGGAAGTAGAAACCCAAGCTTACAACGTATCATCATTCAAAATCTCCGGTTCTGAAGAAAACAGATCTCTTGTTATTTCTGGTACCAAGTATGTATCAGCTGGAGCAATCAAGTTTGATGCGCCAAAGGTAAAATTGAATGGAAGCTACTTGTACCTAAACCAGCTTATAGATGCTCTTGACAACGCAATTGCGGAAGTAGAGGCTTATATGAACGGTAAATCTGCTCCACAAATGGAACAAACAGAAATGCAATTCGCCGTGACTCCATCTGGAGGGGATGAATTTACAGCTGCCAAAGTACAGGATTAAGATATGAGTTTCCAGTATAGATTTTACCAAACTGAATCGATTGAAGTAGGTGTCAATTTTTTTAAAAGCACAACCACTGAAAATGGAATCATCATTCTACCGACTGGCGCAGGTAAATCTATTGTAACTGCAGGAATTGTAGCTGGAGTTGACGGCATGACCGTTATACTCCAGCCTTCAAAAGAGATTCTGGAGCAGAACTACGAAAAGTATAGCAAATACGGCAAAGCATCTATTTATAGTGCTTCTGCTGGGGAGAAAAGAATTGATAGGGTTACGTTCTGCACCATTGGCAGCATCATCAAAAAGAAGCATTTATTCAAAGGTCTTAAAAACATACTTATCGATGAATGCCACTTAGTGAACTCAGAAGATGGAATGTATAAAGAATTCATCAAGGCTTTTCCAAATGCAAATGTTTTAGGGTTAACAGCCACCCCTTATCGACTTTCTATGGGCGATGAAGGTTACCAGCTGACATTCTTAACGAGGAGTAGTCCTAAAATATTTGATAATGTACTTTACTATGTTCAAAACGACACTCTTTTCAATTCCGGTTACCTGGCCAAACTTGAGTACTATTCCTTCGATGTAATTGACCGTTCAAAATTGGAAATGAACAGTAATGGAACTGACTTCACTCCGCAATCACTAAAAAGGTATTACAAGTCAATTGACATGCCTTCAAGAATTGCGAGAACAGCACACTACATACTGTCAAAAAAGCCAAATCTTCTGATTTTCTGTTCTCTGATTGATGAAGCAAACCAAGTGGCCAAGATGATACCTGGTTCGGTTGTTCTTACCGGAGAAACCAAAAAAGAAGAAAGGGAAAGAATCTTGTCAAGGTTCAAAAAAGGAATCATTAAATGCGTGATAAACGTTGGAGTATTGACAACCGGTTTTGATTATCCACAGCTCGAAGCGGTTCTTATGGCACGGTCCACAATGTCGCTTTCGCTTTACTATCAGATTGTAGGAAGAGCAATGAGAATCTGGCCAACAAAAGAGAACGCATGGGTAGTTGATATGGGAGGAAACATAAACCTCTTTGGAAAGATTGAAACGATGAAAATACAGCAGGATAATGAAGGTAGATATGCCATCTGGAACAATGGCCGACAATTAACAAACGTTCCATTTCAAAAGTAAAACAATGGCAAGAGAGCAAAGAAAAGATGTCGACTATTTTCCACACCAATGCGTTCATGGTCGGAAGATGCACATCATAGAATCAAAATACGGTAACGATGGGTATGCTGCATGGTTCAAGCTTTTAGAACAGCTTGGAAAAGCCAACAACCATTTCATCGATATCACGGACGAGTTTACATTTTTATTCTTGGTTTCCACATTCAGAGTTGATGAAAATACCACAAGAGAAATACTTTCAGATTTGGCCAAATTGGGTGCGATTGACAAATTTCTTTATGAAGAACACAATATCATTTTTAGCCAAAAATTCTCTGATTCTGTTCAGGATGCTTACCGAAAAAGGAAGAACCCAATTTATCAATACTCCGACATATTGAAGGAAAAAGGCATAAAAATAGGTCAATCTTCCGCCGGATTGCCGGAAGTTATTCATAAGGAAGAAGCCAATACGGCGGAAGTTACCCTTAAAGAAAAGGATAGTAAAGAAGAGAAGAGTAAAGAAGAAGATATATGCGAGGATGATTTGATTGATATCTGGAAAAGAGCAAGACAGCATTTTGACAATAAACCCACAGGTATTGACAAGCTGCTTCCGGCCGAGAGAATGTGTTTTAACAACCTGATCAAAGAAGGCTATAAAAAAGAAGATTTTGAATTTGCTGTGGCCGGCTTGTTTTTCCAAAACACACTCCCTGCAGTTCGCGTTCGACCAGATTGGTTATTAAGGCCTGAGAACTTTACAAAGATGCACGATTGCTGGAAGAACAAATCAAAAATGTTTGCGGACGATAAAAATGGTGGTAAAAATCAAAGCCAAAATACTGATCATCTAAAAAGAGAAAAATTCTAAATGGAAAACATCAGAAATATAACGCCAGTAAAGGTTGAAAAAACCTCGCTTATAAACTTGGAAAAGGGAAAACTCCCACCGCAAGTAATCGATTTGGAAGAAGCGGTCCTTGGCGCGATGATGATTGACAGCAAAGGAATTGATGAGGTCATTGATATACTGAAACCGGATGCCTTTTACAAAGAGCCACACAAGCTAATTTTTGAAGCCATTTTCAAATTGTATTCAGGTAATGAGCCAATCGATTTATTGACAGTATCGGCACAGCTGAAGAAAGACAATAAATTGGAATTGACCGGAGGTGATTTCTACCTGATACAATTAACACAGAAGATATCATCGTCAGCGCACATTGATTTTCATGCGAGGATTATTCTTCAGAAATATATCCAAAGGAGTTTGATCAAAACTTCTTCAGCGATAATTGAAGAATCATACGAAGATGATGCCGATTGTTTGGATGTTCTGGATGGCGCCTTCAAAAGCCTGGGCGAATTATCTGATTTCATCAATGTTGGAAAAACGGTCGACTTCAGAACTGAGGTTTTGAAGTATCCAAAAAAGAAACAGGCAGCCAGAGGAATACCGAGCTCGATATCAAATCTTGACAAAAAGTTGAACGGGTACCAGAATACCGATTTGATAATTCTGGCCGGAAGACCAGGAATGGGAAAAACCGCTTTTGCGTTGAATGAAATTTTGGAGTGCGCTCTTTCCGGAATCCCGGTCGGTTTCTTCAGTTTGGAAATGAGCACTGAGCAAATAATCGGTAGGTTCTTGAGCATAATGTCCGGCATCGACTCAACCAAAGTGAAAAACATGGATTTGTCGGAATCTGAATTGAAGTATATCAAACAATGTGCTTTCACACTTTCCCAGCTTCCAATTTACATTGACGACACCGCCGGCTTATCGACAATTGAATTCAAGATTAAAACCAAAAGATTGATCCGTGAGTTTGGAGTTAAGATGGTGTGGGTGGATTACCTGCAGTTGATGACCATAAAAGATAAAAAGTCATTTAGCAGGGAGAATGAGGTAAGCGATATCTCGGCCACGTTAAAAGCTACAGCCAAAAGCATGAACATTCCGGTGGCAGCCCTTTCTCAATTATCGAGAGCTGTCGAAGGCCGAGGAGCCAGCAAACGACCACAGCTTTCAGACTTACGTGATTCCGGAGCAATTGAACAGGATGCAGATGCTGTAATGTTTATCTACCGTCCGGAGTATTACAAAATTGATACTTGGGATGATGAAGAAGCAGCGCCAACGGTAAACACAGCCGAGATTGATTTGCAGAAATATAGGCACGGTAGCATCGGAGTAACGAGAGTTGGATGCCAGCTGAGGTACATGAGGTTCATGGATATGGAAAGCCTCGGCAAAGATTTAACCGATCGCTTTTTCCGGTCCGCAGAGATAAAGGAAAAAATAGTAGAGTTTCTTCCGGCAATTACACCTCAAGAAGCATTCGGAAATAATACCAATAACGACGATGACAGCGATGTCCCATTTTAAAAAAAGAACATGATTAAAATACAAATAAAGCCACTATCGGTTAATGATGCCTGGAAAGGGAAAAGATTTAAAACGCCTGAATATGCGGTTTATGAAAACGCACTTTTATTCATGCTGCCAAAACTAAAAATGCCTGAGCCACCATTCGTACTAACACTTGAATTCGGGTTCAGTTCTGAGGCTTCAGATTGGGATAATCCAGTCAAGCCCTTTCAGGATATACTCTCAAAAAAATATGGATTTGATGATAAGTTGATAAAAAAAGGAATTGTGTCAAAGGAAAAAGTAAAAAAAGGCGAAGAGTATGTGAGATTCAAAATAGAATCAATAACGAGCTGACTTAAACAAGAAATCCCTTGATAAGTAACTTAAGTCAACCCAATATTGAAGAAAATTTAATAATGAAAATCAAAAACCAAAATCAGTTAATGCTCCTATTCGAAGAGGTTGAGGTCCTCGAAGCAGAGCCAATAGTAATAGAGCACGACTCAGATATAAAAACGATGATGCCATTTCTTTTTGATACCCAAGTTGAAGATATAAGTTTTGCCGAACGCAGGTTTGAATCGGGCAAAGGATATCTTTTTACAAACGGTACCGGAACTGGAAAAACGTTTGTTGGTCTGGGCATTGCAAAGCGCTTCCATTCGCAAGGAAAAAGGGAAATCCTGATAGTGGTACCGACACAAAAGAAGTGTACTGATTGGGCAGAAGAAGCAGCCATTTTCGATTTGAATGTTTATCAACTGAATGGTATCCATGACCAGGGATTTGAAACCACCGTTACCACATACGCCAATTTCTACCAGAATGAAGCAATTCTAAACCGCGACTTCGATTTAGTGATTTATGACGAAAGCCATTATCTGAATCAAAACGAGCAAGGAAATTACACGGCATATTACCAACAACATCAGGAAGTTGTGAAGGTTCCATCGGTGGTAAAGCCGAAAGTTAAAAAATATCCTTTTCTGTATTCGATGGATGGCGATAGAGAAGTGTTTGACGAGAATAAATACTATCAAATCGTTGCTGAAATGGTGGAAAAAACCAAAGTAGTTTTCCTTTCTGCTACACCGTTTGCATATCACAAATCAATAAAATATGCCGATGGATGCCTATTCGATATCTATGAAACGATTGAAGAACCGGAGTACAATGGCGAATATAATGCGCCGACCGGCTGGTCCAAATTTATGGTTGAGAATTTCGGGTACCGAATGAGATATAACAAATGCACTGTTCCGGAAAGCGGTGTTGATTTGAACCTGATGGAGCGCAACTTCTTCGAAAAATGGAAAGAAAAAGGCGTGATGTCAACGCGACAAATCAATCTGGAGTTTGATTATTCAAGAGAATTTATACATCTTGATTCTGAAATCGGCCAAAAGATTGAAGAAGGATTTGACTTATTCTGGGAAGATGCTTTCTGTAAAAAGTATCCAATTTTAGCCGACAGGATCCACAAGAAACACAATCATCTATACATTACCCAATTGCTTGAATGTATCAAGGCACGTGAGATATGCAAGCGTATCAAACAGCACTTGGATATGGGGAGAAAGGTTGTTGTTTTCCACAACTACAATAACTCACTGCCTTCACATCCATTTCAATTTGAGATTGAAGAGTTCCTTGAGAAAGATGAATACAGCAACGAGGATTTGGAAATTGAAATATCCAATTTCCGAAATGAATATTCATTCTTCTGGGACCTGGAGTTAAACTACTTGATCAATGTGCGTGAAACTTTGAGGATGTTTTTTCCACATGCAAAGGAATTCAATGGAACGGTAAACAAGAGGCTCCGTAGCCAACACATCAACGATTTTAACCGTGATGGATCAGATACTAATCTGATTGTTGTTCAAATAAAAGCCGGGCAGGAAGGAATATCACTTCACGACAGAACTGGAAATTATCAAAGGGTTTTAATAAACCTCGGATTGCCAACAGCACCAACACAGGCGATTCAAACAGAAGGGCGAGTTTATCGCGAAGGCCTTAAAAGCAATGCGATTTATGAATATCCTACTCTGCAGACAACTACAGAACGTTATGCCTTTGCAACCAAAATCGCAGAGCGTTCCAAAACGGCTGAGAATTTGGCCATGGGCAATCTGGCCAGAGATTTGGAAACTGCATTCAAAGAAGGTTACAACAATCCACATTCAGATGCGCCGAACGTTAATCAGGGTGTAGGAGGAAAAGAAGCAGATAAATATCTGTTCACGATATCGGAATTTGACAAGGCCAAAACATACTACTTCGCAAGAGGAAAGAAAACTTCCGGCAACAAATCGCGTGAAGGTGTTGATTACTTCGCCACACCGGAACCACTCGGAATGAAAATGGTTGAATGGTTAAACCCGCAGCCAAACGAAGATATGCTGGAACCATCAGCTGGGCACGGAGCAATTGGCAGATTCTTTCCTGGTACCACAACAAACCATTTCGTTGAGCAAAGCCATGATTTGGCTTCACAACTCGCGGTAAATGTAAATGGTAGTGTTCACAATACCTCTTTCGAGAATTATTACATCGGTAACAAGTTCCACAAAATTGCAATGAACCCACCGTTTGGAACTTCCGGAAAAACAGCTATGGAGCATTTGGAGAAGGCCTGTAGAATGTTGCATTGGGCAGGTGGCGAGTTATTGGCCATCATTCCGAACGGACCATCGATGGAAAAAAGACTTGATCAGTTCTTAGATGATCCGAAGAACAAACGTTACCAGCTGACAGGAGAAATCATGCTTCCGTCTTGCGTGTTCGAAAGAGCCGGAACAAAAGTTTGGTGCCGTATAGTCAGAATCCAAGATGGTTATCACATGGGCAACTACAAGCAGTTTCACAGAATGGATTTATCACACATCGAAGACATTAAAGACTTCTTCGAGGAAATTGAATACTTGCAATTCTAATGGAGCAGCAATATAGAATAAGATGCCGGAAATGTGGAATAATAACTACTGCCGAGCCCGAGAAACACGATGTTGTTTGGAAAAGAGAGTTTGACCCGGAAAGGTCACCAATAGATAGAAAAACTTTAAAATCAAATTTAATAAACACAGAAATCATGAAAGTATCAAAGGAATTTAAACAACAAATTAAGGACTATCTCGAAAAGAGAGCTGCCGAAGATGAGCTCTTTGCAGTAACCTACAAAAAGGAAAACAAAAACCTTGAAGAATGTTGCAACTACGTTGTAAAATGTGCTCAGCAAGGCGGTTGTGCAGGTTACTCTGACGAAGAAGTTTTCGGGTGGGCGGTCCACTATTATGACGAAGATGATATCAAAGATGTTAAGCCAGTAAATGCAAAAGTAATTGTTAATAGATCGGTAGAATTGTCAGAATCTGAGAAGGAAGAAGCCAAGGAGAAAGCGATGAAGCAAGCTGTTGAAGATGAGAAAAAGAAATTGGTGGAATCTGGAGAAATAAAGCTTACCGAAGAAGATATGGCTGATGTAAAAACAAAAGCAGTTGAATTGGCGACAGCTGAAGCAACTAAAAAAATGCTTGAGAAGAAAAAACCAAAAACGGTTAAGCCAGCAGTATCTGAAACTGCAATTGAAGAAAAGAAAGAAGAACAGGGAACTTTATTTTAATTTTCTATGATACCATCTACGAAACTACAGATCGAAGTTTGGAAGTTACACAAAACCCTTCCAAACCCAAAGGAACATGAGCCTTTTGTAATTTCAAATCATCACTTGTATTACACTACTCATTATAAAAATTTAGTGTGTCTGGAATGTAATCATACATGGAAACCCGGCGAAAATTTCTGGGAGAAACATTCCGGAAACAGAACGCATCAAGTTACATGTCCGTCATGCAAACAGAAGCTCAGAAGAATTTGGATCAACAATGGAGAATTTCTCAAGATAATTACCTATTCGGTTGTTCAGGTGGTAGAGCGATTCCAGGTTGTGAGATACTTTGCTTGCTGGAAGTGGATGTACAAAAACCAAAAACCGAAGTATGTTTTCAGGAGCTTGTTTGAGGAGTGGACTGATTATGAGAAAAACAAGAAAGTGGTTGTTGGCCGAAATACAACCTGGAGTGGCGATGGTTTCACTTCCAGCGACTACGAGGTAAGGAGAAACAAATCGCAATATGGAGGAATGACAGAGTATGATCGTTTCTGTTCAGATATCAATTGTCCGGGAGCGGAGTTCCTTCCACGGTTTGATAAATACGGACTGAGAAAGTTTAACAAGCATAATTGCGATTGGAGAGCATTGATTCATAGGCTCGAGATGCAGCCGAAAGTAGAAACGTTATTGAAGGCACGACAATATAATTTGCTTGAACATGCAATTCATAAAGATTCGAGTTACAATCGATATTGGCCACAAATCAGAATAATGCTCCGGAACAAATACAAAATCAATGATGCCGGAATTTGGTACGATTATCTTCAACTACTCTCGGAGTTTGGAAAGGATATCAGAAATCCTAAGTTCATTCTTCCTAAAAACTTGAAGCAAGCACATAATGCTTTAGTACTCAAAAAACAAAAAAAGGTTGCTATCGAAAATGCAAAGAAAGAGCTGATTAGACAAGAGGAAGAAAGAGAACGTGCAGCAAGAGATAAAATCTTAAAGGAATTGAAATTGGAAGTCTTCAGTGATTTCTCCCTGCAGAGAGGCAACATTAAGATAGTAACACTAATTGAAGAATCAGATGTCATGCAGGAAGGAAAAGTTCTAAAACACTGTGTTCATGCAAATAATTATCATAAGAAACCGGGAATACTATTGATGTCGGCAAGGATTGGCGAAAAACGTGTTGAAACAATTGAGTTTTCTCTGTCAACCTTAAAGATAATTCAAGCGAGAGGTTTGAATAATAATACAACGGAGTATCATGACGAGATAATCGATATCATCAAGAAGAATGTGAAAAAAATCTCAAAGCTTATAGAAACATTCAAAAAGTCAAATGAAGAAAAGTCAAAAATATTAACGCAGGAAGAAGCTGCATAACAATTAAAAATAGAAACCATGAAAATCAGATTAAACAGTAAAGAATTATTAGAAAGATTGCAGTACTTGGTCGGAGTAGTACCGAGCAATAGCACATTACCAATTTTAGAGAACTTCCTATTTGAACTGGACGGCAAATTATTGAAGATAACGGCTTCTGATTTGGAAAGCACAATGATAGCTAAAATGGATGTCGAAAGTCAAGGATTAAAAAGCCTGGCAATTCCATCAAGGATGCTTATTGAAATTTTAAAGGCGCTGCCATCACAGCCAATCGAATTGAATGTGGAAGACAACAATTCAATAGAAATTGTTTCTGCTTCCGGAAACTATACAATCGCTTATCATGACGGTGCAGAATTCCCAACGGCTAAAGAAGTAGAAAACCCTTCTACAATTACATTGCCAACGGAAGTATTGGAACGCGCAATCAAAAAAACCATTTTCGCATGTGGTAACGATGAACTTCGACCAGTTATGAGTGCCGTGTTATTTCAAATGCGAACAACCGGAATGACATTCGTGGCCACCGATGCTCACAGATTAGTTAAATACAGTAGAACGGACCATTTCGCAAGCAATGATGTTGACTTTGTAGTGCCTAAAAAGCCGTTGAGTATTCTGAAAGGAGTATTGGGTGGCACCGATGCTAATGATGTGGAAATTCAATACAATACCAGCAATACATCATTCAACTTCGGGGATTACGAATTGAAAACAAGGTTGGTTGATGCGAAATACCCGGCCTACGAGTCAGTGATTCCGAAAGACAATCCAAACCAATTTATGGTGGATACTTTGTCGTTATCCAACAGTTTGAAAAGGGTTTCCATCTTCTCAAACAAAACCACACACCAGGTAGCCATCAAACAAAAGGCACTTGAATTGAATTTGGTTGCCGAGGACATCGATTATAGTACCAATGGTAAGGAATCTTTGGAATGCCAGTCTGCCACCGGAAATATCGAAATCGGTTTTAATGCTCGATTTCTTGCTGAAGCTTTGAACAATCTTGATGATGTAAACGTTGTCATTGAAACATCGGTGGCAAACAGAGCCGGCATTGTTAGGCCTGAAACACCGGAAGAAGGAGAAGAATTATTGATGCTCGTAATGCCAGTAATGTTAAACAAATAGCCATGAAAAAGATGTTCTACTATCAACCAATAATCAGAGCCGTAGCAGAAAACGGCTCTGAAAGATTGGGAGTTATCCTGATAACCAGGATATGGGAAGAAGGCCGAGAAAACCGCAAAATGGAAATGTCCATCCAAGGAAAAGATCGCGCCGACGTGCTTGAGAAATTCAAGAACTGTCTTAAAAGCGACAATCATCCGGAACCAATCGAATTGCCATGCAACTACTTTCTATGCTCGGAAGTTGTGGAATCTAAATACAAACCATTTGAAGTATCGAAACCATTTCAAAGTGGTTATGATCACGATAAAAGAAGCCATTATTACATCGCCTGGTTGCAACTTGATGAGGTCGACAAATACTACAAGGAAGTTGTTGAGCCACACAATAAAAAAAGCGACAACCAAATCGATTATTGGTGTAGGGAATGTTCTCCAGGAACAATGGATGTATCAGAAATCAACATGAAGGATGCTAAAAAGAACGGTCTTTTCAAAGAAATTGAAAGTGCCACCGGCTTAACAATGGAAACAAACATTGCCATGACAATTTTTGAGTTATCAGAATTGCATGGATGCACTCCGGTCCAATTAATTAACAAATACCTGTAATCATGACAACAATAGTTTACATTTTATTCTTAGTGGCCATAATAGGTTTTGTGGTCTACTCAGCTACCCGAAAGAGAAAAACATCGGAGCCACCGGTTATCAAGATTTATCCTCATTACGAGCCAACACCGCTTGACCTCGAAGTTGTGAGATTGATCAACGAATACAGAATCAATCTTGATTTACGTGTTTTTACAATTGATGAACACATCAACAACGTGGCCAACTCACATTCGCTATACATGGCCAAGAAAAAGAAGCCATCGCATGACTACGCCACCGAGCGCCAGAACCAATTCCCAAACAAACGAGTTGGAGAAATCGTCGCTTATAATTTCCAATCAGCTGCTTCAGTAGTAGCCGGCTGGAAGAATTCTCCCGGCCACGATAAAGCCATGCGAAATCCTGAATATTTAAACATAGGGATTGCAACCGCAACCGACATCAATTCAAAACTTTATTACACAGTAATTTTTACAACTTAACTATGGCAAAAGATTCAAAAATAGAATGGACACATCACACCGCGAACCGATGGTGGGGATGTACAAAAGTGCATGAAGGCTGCGACAACTGTTACGCAGAATATTTTTCAGATGTACGTTACAAAAACGATTTATGGGGAAAAGATAAGCCTCGGAAGGCAATCAGAAAGTTTTGGACAGACTTGGCAAATTTCCAAAAGGCAGCAGCTCAATTAGGAGAAATCCACCGGGTATTTGTTGGCTCAATGATGGATATTTTTGAAAAGCCGATGCCATTGGTTGACAGTAAAGGACAAATCATTCCTTTGGATGAAATGGACGAAGTGGGGATGAATACCGGAGATTTAAGAGACACTTTTTTTGGCAATATTTCGAGAGGACTTTATCCCAATTTGATGTTTTTATTATTAACGAAGCGGCCAAGCAACATCAACAAATATATTCCGGAAGCATGGAAAGTCAATCCGCCGGAAAATGTAATGTTTGGCACCTCTCCGGTAAATCAGGAAACATACAATAAGTTGGTTCGACAATTAATGCAAGTCAGAGGAAAATTGTTTTTAAGCATAGAACCTCAATTAGGTTCCATAGACCTGGTAAGTGATAAAATAGGTCAAACTGAAGTATCAGTTTTGATTGATTGGATTATTCAAGGAGGTGAAAGTGGCCATAACAGAAGGCCATTCAATACTGAATGGGCATACTGGATGCATGATCAGTGTAAACAATATGGAATTCCCTATTTCTTCAAGCAAATAGACAAGGTGCTGCCAATTCCAGAAAATTTAATGATAAGAGAATTTCCCCAAAACCAATAACGTATGAGCTACCAGAAACTATTTGACTATCTACATGACGAACTGGGAGTAATTGCATTAGAAAGCCAGATGCAGGATATCCAGCGAATTGTACTTGAATCCGAAGCAGCTGAGCTCAAAAGGCTCGAAAGTATGCAGGAATATAACCTTGAGCACGGCTTCAATGATGAGAAAATTAACGACCGTATTAGAGAATTAAAGCCATGGAATCAGAACCAAAAGTAATCCTAATTGAAGGAGATGATATGTCAAACTGTAATGGTTTGGCAGATTTACGGAGATTAATTCGCGAGGGAAAGGTGGTTCTGATTACAGGAGCCATAATAGGTGAACTAATGCACACTGCAACTAAAGAGATGGAGGATTTCGGAAAAGCAATGTCAAGTTTTAGTGCTGAACTCACTATGACTAAAGAGAGCATGGAAGCTTTGATTGAATCGTTGAAGCTTTCAGAATATCAGCCTTACGATTTCTTCCCGGTTATCCCAGTCCAACACAATTACAAGAGGCCGAACCTGATCTACAATTATCATCGAGATAAAAGGAAATACCGGGCACCTGTAAACAGACGATAAAAACATTACGGAAATCCGTAATAATTAAAAATATTACCAAAAACAGTAATAATTATGAAAGCAACAACCATCATAGCTTTTGCTATAAAAATAATCCTGACCACTTTACTAATTCGATTTGGACTGAGCTACTTCCAATGTAACGCCAAGTTTCTCGAGCAAAACATTTTGTTCTGGATTTTCATTTACATACCGCTTTTTGCAGGATATGAAGCTTTGCTGAGTGCAATTGTAACCACATTTCAAAAGAAAAAGCCATGAAAGCAGTATCAATCAAACAGCCTTGGGCATCGCTAATTGTCCAAGGCATCAAAGGAATCGAAAACCGAACTTGGCCAACCAAGTTTAGAGGAACAGTTTACGTGCACGCTTCATTAAAGCCGGCTCGATTTGAATTTGAAATGCCTGGCCAAGCGACCGCTCAAGAAATACAGATTTCATCTGCTTTAAACGAAGCTGAGGAAGAAGAATTGTTCGGCTGCATCATCGGCCAAGTTGATATCGTAGATTGTGTTATCAATCATCCGAGCCAATGGGCGGAGAAAGGAACCGTGAACGGAAAGCAAATTTATAACTGGGTTCTGGCCAATCCGGTCCAATATAAAAATCCGATTTGGAATGTGAAAGGGAAACTATCTTTCTGGGAGCCGGATATCACTTTGCAAATTTGTGAGGGATGCCAGGAACCGGAGAACATCGACAACATGATTACAAATGAAGAGGCGCAATGGTTTTGCACTGATTGTGTTACCGGCTACCAGCAAGAATCAGAAAACTGGAAATGCCGGGTGTGTGGATGCACCAACAATGATTGTGGCCAATGTGTTGAAAAAACAGGACATCCTTGCCATTGGGTTGAAGAAAATTTGTGCAGCGCTTGTGAAGGAGAAGATGAATAATCAAACCGTAATAAAATTTCCAGATACCAGGGCAACCTTCGTTGACTTATTTGCAGGATGCGGAGGTTTTTCTTTGGGCTTTATCATGGCGTTGATGAAATGCGTTGGAGCAATGGAAATGGCCAAAGATGCTGCATGGACTTATTGGTACAATCTATGTTACAATGGCTGGTCGCATTTATGGATTGACGAAGAAGACACCAAAACAATTGAATGGATCAGAAAACGTTGGGATGGTGGAAAAACACAAAACCATTTATGGCCTGATGGTGTTCCCGACAATTGGCTTGAGGTAGAAGCGCCGATGCCGTGCGCTAACTTCTTCCTAATGGATATTATGAATATTGAGCCGGAAGAGTTCCTCGAAATGATAGGCATGAGAGCTGGAGATTTAGGATGCTTAATTGGTGGACCGCCATGTCAGGGATTTTCTACTGCCGGAAGACGAGACGAACTTGATAAACGAAACCAATTGCCTTTGAGATTTATCCACTATGCAAAGGTTATGAAGCCAAAATATGTGCTGATGGAAAATGTGCCGGGATTACTTTCATTAGGTCGCAAGAAAGGAGAAAAAGAAGGACCATTTGTGATATGGATTCGCGAGGCTTTCAAAGAAGCTGGATATCACATGGAATATCAGGTTCACGATGCTGCCGATTATGGTGTTCCTCAAAGAAGAAAACGTGTGCTATTTTTTGCAGTGCGCGAGGAAGACATGGAAGAAGAATTTGCACTCCAGCTGGAGAAAGTGGATTTGATAAAAAATGTAGTTGAGGCAATTGCCGATTTACCACCAATTCAAGCTGGCGAAACATGGCGTGGAGGAACTTGGACTTATGGAAAACGTGAAGGCCATGTGATTTGCACAACATGCCTTAAATACAATCAGGATAAAAGAACACATTGTCATAATTGCGGATCAGAATTAGACTGCTCATTTGACGAAGTAACAATACATCAACCAATATTAGATTTATGACAGGTGAAGAAGAAATAAATCAATCAGTTTTAGATTCATTGCAATGGGAACAAATCTCTATGGACAATGCAGCCGACATATTGAATGACCGATATAGAGAAGCCAAAAAATGGAGAAAGAGAGCGCAAGAAATGATTCTCGAGGTTGGAAATGAATATCACGGACCAAGTTTGGAACAACATTGCTACATGACAGGAAAAGATATTTTCGGTGCAATTCCAGAAGTAAAAAAGTGCATGAAGACACACCGATATTTGAGAATTGGAGATGTGTACTTCTTCAGGGCAAAAGTAGATTCAGCCAACAGCCACGTTCTATATCGCATCATCGAATTCAAACAACAATTTCAACTTAGCTTATTTTAATCATGGAAGAGGAAGAAGCAATCGCCGAATTAAAGGCAATGTCAAAGGAAGAACTCGAAAACGTGCCATTTCAAACCGTTTGGTGGATTTGCCAGGCGAAAGGATGTTGCAGAGGAACAAAGGTACGCGACTATGGTATTGATCCGGAATATTGGGATAGAAGATACAGTTTCTTCTCAATAAATAAACGATTTCTGTTGTGCCGGGAACATTGGAAGATGTATCAAAGATTATTGCCAAACTACGATATAGAACACATCTGGCGCAGAATGATGGAATTTCCAAAGAAAATCATAATGACGAATGAAGAAAAGAAAGCAGCCACTCCAAAAAGGACCCGAACTATCAAACCCGAAATGAAACGAAAGAAATAATAATATGGAAAATCCAAAAATTAAAACAAAAGTTGTCCATTCTCAATCAAAAAATGCATGGAACATAGTTAACACTGGTCTGTCTGGAAAGTATAAAATAGCCAGGATACCCTATTTAGTATGTGATAGTGAAATAATAAATACAAGAGAGAAGGCTGAGGCGTTATTACATGCGGAATTTATATCAGAATGTTTTAATAAATCTGATGAAATTATGTCGAAATTATCTTGATACTTCCAAAGAGTCAACCCAATATTGCTCAACGATAACAATTTAAAAAGCAATATTATGGCCACACTCCTATTTACACCAAGAACAACAATCGATGCAAACATCTTCCAATTCCGATTAGACAATTCATGCTTCCATGCAGAATGGAACATCAGAACCGGCGCTTATGAGTTCGAAGAAAACGAAGAAACTGTCGATGAATTAGAGGAAATCATAACCAATTCACTCGCTTATGACATAAATGGGCGCTTTGAATTACAAAACTAAAAACCATGTTCAAGTACTGCAAACGCTGTTTCTCCATGCAGCTATTCAAAGATGGAAAGTGTACGATGTGTAAACAATAACTGATTATCAACAAATTAACAAATGACCGCCTGTAATTGGCGGTTTTTTTATCGTATCATATATTGCTATTATGTATCATATTTTGCTACATTTGTTTCATAATATTACCAAAGAAAAAATAATTGCACTTTATGACCTCCCAAACTATCGCATCCCGAGTACTCAAAACCGAACCAATAAACTGGCGAAAACTTCAATTTATCCAACAGGACAACTTCAAAGAATGGATTAACAATGGCGATGCAAAGCTGTTGGAATCGCTTATGAAATACAACTTTGTTGATCCGTTCAAGGTTTGGGAGAATGACGGCGTTTTGTATTGCTTGGATGGCCGACACCGATATCTTGATTTGGTAAAGGTTGCCGAAGCTGAGTTTGATGTTCCGGAACTTCTTCCGGCCACGTTCATTGATTGCGAGAACATGCAGGAGGCAGCCGAATTGGTGCTGGTGTATTCTTCGGCCTATGCGAAGATAACCCAACAAGGATTACTCGAATTCGTTCAGACATTCGATTTGAACTTTCCCGACCTGAAGGACATTTTGAACATCCCGGAGTTTGATAGCTTCGAATTTGAAGCGCTATTGCACCAGGGCGAGTTTGGAGAATCAACCGAAAAGATTACTCCTTCATCTCTAAAAGATAGTTTCATCTTCCCACCGTTCTCGATACTCGATACTCGTTCCGGCGTATGGCAGGACCGGAAACGCAAATGGATATCGCTTGGCTTCAATTCTCAAGAAACCCGAGAGGATGTCGAGCTAATTGCTAAAAGCGGACAATCGACGGCCATTTATGAACTACGAAACAAAATGCGCGAGTCATTGCACCGTGAGCCAACGTGGGATGAAATCATTGATTATGCCAAACAGAAAGGCCTTCACGTTTACGAAGGAGCCAGCATCTTTGACCCGGTATTGTGTGAGCTTCTGTACAAGTGGTTCTGTACTGAAGGAGGTTCTGTACTTGACCCTTTTGCCGGTGGTTCTGTTAGAGGTGTTGTGGCCGGAGTTCTTGGATATCCATACGAGGGAATTGATTTGCGTGAGGACCAAGTAGAAGCCAACAGAAAACAAGCATCAATCCTAAGCCTGGAGAATGTGAATTGGATAACCGGAGATAGCAATGAAGTGTTGGACCGTCTTTCGATGGCTGCCGACTTCCTTATGAGCTGTCCTCCATACGCTGACCTTGAGAAGTACAGCGACGACCCGAACGACCTTTCCAATATGCCTTACGCTCAATTCAAGGAAGTATATTTCAGCATCATAAAGAAATCTGTTGCCCAGCTGAAGGATGATAGATTTGCTGCATTCGTTGTGGGTGATGTGCGCGATAAGAAGTCCGGCTTCTATTACAACTTTGTCAGCGATACAATCCAAGCATTCCGTGAAGCCGGAATGGAATTATACAATGAAGTTATCCTAGTTAACGTTGTAGGTAGTTTGGCCATTCGTGTGCGCCGACAGTTCAACGGTGGCCGTAAGGTTGGAAAGATGCACCAGAATGTATTGGTGTTCTACAAAGGCGATCCGAAGAAAATCAAAGAGAACTATCCGGAATTGAACCTTGGAGACGACTTAGAAGAAATTGCTTCAGCAGAATAAAAGTTTTGGTGTATTTTTATGCCGTTAAATCCAAAACTACTATCGAAATGGCAAGTGCTAACTATGAAATGCTTATAGAAATGAGGGATAAAATTGTTGATTATCTGGAAGAGGAAAAGAAGATATGCGAAGATGCTTTGAAAGCCTACGAACCAGGAGCAATACTTGATAGCAGTGAAGAAATTCGTGTCATGCGTGAGCGTGAAGCTATCAAACTACGCGACAGAGTCTATGAGTTACGCCGACACATTCAAGTGATCAAGGCGATGTATCCAAATACCTAACCATGCCCGGTGCAAAAGCAACAAAAATCGAAACGGAAAGACGTGTGTTCATTATCCAAGGTTGGATAATTAACGGCGTGCCCGACTATTTGATATTGAAGCAATGCGAACAGCAATTTAAAAACCAAACCAAAGACGGCGAAAAGCCAATCGGATTAAGACAGGCCAAAAACTTATTGGCCAAAGCCTATGAGATATGGCACGAAAATCAAGTGGCCGATGTAGAGCAGAAAAGAGCATTGGCTATTGCTGGTCTTAAGCAAGATATCCGGAATATGAAGGATGAGTTCAAAGGAACTCCTCGAGGTATGGCCGTAATCAACAACATCAAAAAAGAAATCCACAAACTGGAAGCACTTCATCCAGCCAAAAAGGTCGTCTTTCAAGGCGATAAAGACAATCCAATTATTGTCGAAGAAGGTTTTGGACCAGAAAAAGAAGCTCGTCTTAGACAGTTAGCTGCTAAAGCAGCAGAAGCGCTAAAACAATGACTTTAAAATATTTTGTATCAAAATATGATACAATGTAACAAAATATGTTACATTTGAAATGTAATTTAAAACCATTTCAATTATGAAAAAAGTATTGTTAGCGTGTGTGTTGTGCTTTAGCATGTCCTTCGCATTGTCAGTTGGTACTTCCGACAAACAAAACCCTACAACAGAGCAACCACAGTTGTTCTCGATTTCAAGTAACGCACCCTAAGGCGCTTTGCTTGGTGGTTGACTTGTACGACTCAAAGCAGTTTGTAATTATCAAAGGCACGAGCGCCGATGCTAATTGGAATTCAATAGCGGAGTCTTTTCAAAATCAATCACCTGAAATTAGAAATCGATTACCGATTCCTGGTCTTTAAAACCTAAGAATTTCATCATCCGAACAAACCTCATAACATGCATTATGAGGTTTTTCAAACCGCGAGATAGAGCAGTAGGCAGCTCGGTGGGTTCATTGCCCACAGGTCGGGGGTTCGAGTCCTCCTCTCGCTACGAAGCCGAAATAAAGTAAGACCGTTTTCATAAATCCTCTCTTGTCGGAGATGTAGGCCTCGATAATCAGAATAGTTGCAAAGCAGGGTAACGGTCAAGGTTGTGGTATATCTTTTTTTACCCCTGCAAATTATCGAAAAACTGACAGCTTAACTCTTTTAGAAGTATTAGGGTTTTAACGGAAAGACGGCATTTATTTTAAACTAACCCATTTCAATATATGAACATCAAAATTATCAGTGGAACTGTTTTCTTAGATGATGAGCCGACCACAGACCCGGAGCTAATCGGATATGCTCTACTTGATTTTGCCGAAACAGTTGAGAACGATGGCATGACAATAGAGTTACGAGATAGCGATGTGTTTGTTACCTAATAACCAAAACCTCTCGATGTGTAGGTAATCGTTAAGCTTATGGAAAAACAACCCTATGAGGGAGCAGATGTAACATTCACTCCCAGCGACAGTACAAGAGAAAGAAAGTTCAAAACGAAAGACAAGAAAACCTATCCGGCCAAAATCACTCAGCTGAACAAAGGCAGTGTTGATTTAACGGTGTATGGAAATGGAGAAATGGTTTTCGTTAAGAACATTCCTCACTCTTCAGAAACAGAAGCCGACCGATCTAAATGGGATTGGCCAGCCGAAAGAGCAAATTAAAACAAACAGACCGCCTTTCGTTTCGTCAGGCGGTTTACTAATTCTAACCAAATTATAATGAAGATTCTAAATAATATCATAGGCAATTGGAAGTGGTACCAGAAATTAAGGAAGCAAAGAAAGGTTGCCGAAACCGAGAAAGATGTAAAGCAAACCGAAGAAATGAAAAGCCTGGTTATCGAGTACAATCTTATTCAGGAAAAGAAGTCAACGCTGTCAAGAAGAGAACGCGACAGAGTAGAGAATAAAATAGCAGGATTGATTGCCTCAGGCAAACTTCAAGTAATTATAAAATAGATGTTGACTGAAGCTGAAATGTTGGAGTTTGAAACCCTTTTGAAAGAAAGGGAAATTCATCTTTCCAGAAAACGGCTACAGACCATTGATGAAGAAACAAATCCAAACTATGCGCTGCTTTATGATGCAATAACCAAGCAGCAATATAATGATGAAGATGAACTTATAGGTGGTTATAGGGGTTGCGCCTTGGAAGGCAGCTCACGTTCTGGTAAAACTTGGTCCGGAGTTGATATAATTATTTGGCTTTGTCTGTATGTTGAGAAGAACTGTACTATCAACATCTACCGGGAAACGTACAACGAATTCAAAACAACTCTATATGATGACTTCAAGCGAAGACTTGATGATTATGGTTTACCTAATCCTTTTCATCGCGCTAAAGAGGTCAAAAGCTTCAAGATAAATGGCAGCACAATTTATTTTCTTGGAGATGGTAAGCACGGAGGTGGATGTGATTACGCTTTCTTCAATGAAATGATGTTTATCCGTCAATCCGTTTTCGATCAGGTAGAGTTGCGCTGTAGAAAATTCTGGTGGGCGGATTACAACCCTTCGGTTACTGATCACTGGTTCTTTGATAATGTTCTTTGTCGTCCTGATGTGGCCTTCCTGAGAACAACGTACTTGAATAACAAGCATATTTCTTCACAGGAGAAAAACAAAATCTTGAGCTGGGAACCATGGAAGCCTGATTCATATTTCGTTGAGAATAGTGTAATCATGTGCTACAATCCGCTGACAAAAAAAGTCGAACCGGTGTCCAAAACAAATCAACCGCCACCGCATCCTACAAACATTGCCAACGGAACGGCTGACGAGTTCAACTGGAAGGTCTATGGACTTGGATTACGAGGTGCAATGAAAGGAGTAATATTCCCATACGTTGAATGGATTACTCCGGAACAATGGCCAGCCGATAAAGCTGTTATTTATCCGAATGACTTTGGTTTCACAACTGATCCTAACGTTCTCGGAAGGTATGCTGAAGATGAGCATAACATTTGGATCGAGCCGTTGTGCTATGAGCCAATAGAAACACCTGCAGAGTTAGCTAATCTTCTCCGCAGTTTGAATATTGACGAAAAGGAAATCATTCCTTGTGATTCGGCTGATAAATATACCGGAGAGAATAAGGGTACAGTTGAAATGGTTAAGGGATTGAAGCTCGAGGGATTTGAAAATGCTTATAAAATCAGTAAGACCAAATCTGTAATGTATTGGCTTAACTCGATGAAGACAAAAAAGATACACATCGTTAAAAACCATTTGTATCAACAGGCGCTGAAAGAGCAGCAAAATTATCGAATGAGGGAGATAAACGGAATAGCAATTAATCAACCTATGGATTCATTCAATCACATTTGGGATATGGGTCGTTACGGCCACATTGCTTTCAATTCTCCGGCAACAGTTCATACAACCGACAAAGCAGTATTAAAAAATGTAAATTATTAAAAAATGGATGATATATTTTTAATGTTGGCCACCGAGCCAAAGAAAGCAATTGAATTGCTGAAATCTCAAGGCAAAAAGCCTGATGATATTCAAAATCTTATAAAGGAGTTTACCCTTACCGACAGAAACATCAGGCTAACTCAAATCGGGAAAGTTCAAAAAGACAAACAAGTCAAAGGTCAAACGGTAGATGCCGTTAGAATACCTATCAACTTTCAACAAAAGATTGTTCGAACTTCAGTAGCATTTGAAGTAGGAGAGCCAGCCACGCTTATTCCTAACGACAAAAAGTCAAAGCTTGCTGAATTGGTCAAAAATCTTTGGAAGACCAACAGAATAGACAGCAAAATTCAACGCCTTAAAACAGTTCAGAAATCGGAAACTCAGGCAGCGCTATTGTTTTTCATGAGCGAAATTAAGGAAGGTTCCTTAATCCAGAAGCTTCTTGTCAGCATTGGTATTACCGGGCAAAAGAAAGAGATTAAGTGTTCCGTTCTGGAAAATTCAAAGGGCACTATGTATCCCTACTTTGATGCTTACCAAAATATGATCGCGTTTACATGGGCATTTGTTTCAAAATCAGCCGATGGGAAAGAGCAAAAGAACACTTGGGTTTACAGCGATAAGAATGTCTATAAATTCGTTGACGAGGGAACGGTACCTGAAGTACTTCCTCATGGATTTGACAAAATCCCTATTGTTTATGTAAGCCAGGAACAACCAGAGTGGTTTATTACTCAAGCGATGATTGACCGTATTGAGGTAGCGGTTTCAAAACTTGGAGCTTCCAATGATTATTCCGGGCATCCAATGTTAAAAATTCATGGAGATGTAACCAACGCTCCAGATAAAGACGAAGATGGTAAAGCCTGGTTAATTCCAATTAAATATGATGCTGAAGGAAACGAAATAAAAGGAGATGTTTCATTCCTTGAAGCGCAGACGTCTCCGGAGAGCAACAAACTGGAAATTGAAACCATTGAGAAATTCATTTACAACATTTCTTCAACCCCAAACCTATCATTGGATAACCTTATGGGATTGGGTACTTCTGGTATTGCATTGGAATTAATGTTTCTGGATCCAATATTGAAAGCAAAATCAAATGAAGGAGAAAACCGGACCATGTATGAACGGATTTTGAACATCTTAATTTCGGGTATCATAACCACAACCAATACTGGTATGAAAACCGATGCTTCTAAATTGTTTTTTGATGTATTGTTCAATTCAATTCTTCCAAATGACTTGAAGAAATCGGCTGATATCGCTTCTGTTCTTAAAAATGCCGGGTTGATGTCGACACGAACAGGTGTAGAATTTATAGGCATGAGTGAGGATGTCGATGCAGAGGTTCAGATGATAGAAAAAGAAGTGGCCACAACAACTGCCAAGAAACCTGAAGTATTGTAACATGAATGAAGCGCTGAAACAGAATATATTGAACTATTTCAATCATAACAACATGAGGCTTACGTTTGAGAGAAAGCTGCTAATCGATGAGTTATGTAAGTTGAAAGAATTTAAGTCCACTTGGGTTGAGGAAATGTCAAAACAGCATAGGATAGCTTTGGCTACAGTCTATCATTTTAAAAATCTGATGATTGATGCCAAGATATTGAAGCCACCGACAGACTTCACATTTAATACAAATCAGGAAGAAATAAACGCTGCCTTGGAAAGAGAGCCATTTAACTACTTTCAGGATTTGAATAGACGAAATTGCAAAGAAACCGAAACGGCAGGTTAACCGGTACTGCTATGTTGCTAAACCACTTCAATTTGAGGTGGTTTTTTTTATTATCATTATTTTTATTTAGTCTAAATAAAAATAATATATTTGTTCAGTTAATAATCAATAATTAAAATCAATTTATCATGGCAGTAAAACCAGAAGTGATTAAGGCACGCATCAAGGTAAAATACCCTAAAGCGAACTTGTCAACAAAGAGGATAGACGAGATTTCGGCTAAACTATGTACGCAACCAGCAGATGACGCAGATGAGGCGGCAATTGATGCAGTTTTGGAGGCAGCAAATTCATTTGTTTCTTTTGAGGATATCGCAAAGCAAGACGATAAAATCAGAACATTAGAAGCAAATCAAAAGCCGACTCCACCTACACCACCGACTCCTCCAGCTGATCCGCCGACCCCACCTGCACCACCAGCAGATGCTCCAGAATGGGCAAAATCAATTATTGAGGCCAACCAAAAGTTAGTCGACGATAATAAAAAGTTGTTGGAAAAGGTAACGGCGATTGAAAACGGTAAAGTCGTAGACACTAAGAAGCAAACAGCGGCTACGCTATTTGGTAATTCTGAGGTTCTTAAAGGACTTAAACCGGAAGTAAAGCAAAGTTGGTTAAACAGAATTGATGTAGCATCAGAAACTCCCATCGAAGACCAAATCAAAGCTTTGGAAACTGAGTATTCTGAGATTACTCAAACTGCTGCAGACAGCACACAACATGCTGGTCCTACTCCGTTAGGCGATCCTAACACAAAGCCTGATGATAAGTTCATTGGAGACATTGTTGATTCATTGTAAAACAATTAAAAAAAAGTAAACAATTATGCAAACAGATTTGAACGGAACTCCGAAAGAAATCAGTACTGATAATGACTCAATCGTTATCAGAAAAATATTGGTTGATATTCCTGGAGGAAAAACGTTAGATGTAACCGGCTTCACGCCGACTGACGTTATCAAAGCCGGGCATATAATCATTGAAGAAACCGCGACTGGCGAATGCAAGCCGTTGAATGTTTCTTCAGGCGCTTATGTGTCTTTACCATCGCAACACACTTATAAAGGTGTGCTAATCTCGACTGTTTTGAAATCAAAACCAATGGCAGCTATCATGCTTTCAGGTGATGTTAACGAAGCAGCTTCTCCTTATCCTGTGCCTCAAGGTGCAAAAGACGCTCTAACCCACATTTTATTCACTAAAGATTAATTATGGAAAAGTCATTATTTGCCCAGTGGGTAGCGAAGTATTTCGCACCAATCGCTCAAAAGGTTGTAGAAAAAATCAATGGTTCTAAGAACCCTTTGACCTATTTGCACCTTATCATGTTGAGACCTGAATTCTCAACCACTTTGAAATGGGGCTCTTTGTCCTCTAACAACACAATGGTTTCAGCCGATGTTGTAGCATTAGATTCATCACTTCCTCTTAAAAAGAGAGATTCTTTGAAAAAGTATGAAGGTGATATTCCTAAACTTGGAATGAAGTTGTATTTGAATGAAAAAACAATGTCTGACATTGGCATTCTTCAAAGAACACAAGGCCAGGATAACGAAATCATCAGAAAATTATTTGGAGATGTTCAGAAGTGTACTGTCGGTATTTATGAAGCGTTGGAATTTATGTTCCTTCAGGCTTTTTCTTCAGGTGTAACATCGATTACAAATGAAGATAATCCTGGACAGGAAATCAGAATTAACTTCGGACATCCGGACGAAAACAAATACGGTGCTGTAAAGATTTGGTCTGATCCAGATGCAAAACCAATCGATGATATCGAAAGAATTGTTTCTGAAGCCAAAAAGAATGGAGATGTTCTTCAACATATCTGGATGGATAGAAGCACTTGGAATGTATTTAGGTCAAACTCTCAAGTCAAACAGAATTTTGCTTTCAGTTTAGGGTTTACCGGAACAGCAATTCCAACACCAAACTTGACACAGGTCAATGATTCTCTTTCGGCTTCTCACGGCATCGAAATCCATGTGATTGATAGAACTGTTACTTTCGAGAAAAATGGCAACAGGACTACTAAAAATCCATGGGCAGACAATGCGGTTGTGTTTACAACAACAACTCAGGTAGGTACATTAACTTATGGTCGTTTGGCAGAGGAAGATCACCCGGCAAAACAAGTTGACTATACAAAAGTGGCCAACTACATTTTGTTGTCTAAGTATCACAAAAACGACCCAATCAGAGAGTTTACTTCTTCTCAGGCTTTAGTTTTACCGGTTATCGACAATATGGATAGTATCTATATTTTAGATTGCGAGGAAGCACAAACTACAGCTGGGCAAACAGAGAGTAACGCTACAATCACAATCTACGGCGATAGCACTGTAACTGTTGCAAACTTAATCAATGCTTTGGCTGCGGTTAAAGTTACTGCTACAACAGAAAATACAGATGTAGAATTGATTGAAATGGTTAACGGATTATCGAAAGCTAAAGAAACTACCTTAAAAGCAATCCTTGAGATTCCAGTAGTTGATGCCGGTTCTAATACAACTGCCAATTCAGCAACTAAAGCTTTAACCGGTACTGCAACTGCAGCTGGAGACAAAACAATCGCAACCACAGTTTGGTCACAAGTTTCTGGACCAAATACAGCTGGCTTCACAAACGGAGATACATTAACTCCAACCGCGACAGGATTAGTAACTGGTACTTATGTATTCAAGTTAACTGTAACTGATAGCGCTGGAACTGTAGCTTCTGATACTGTAACAATCACTGCGACTGTAGCGTAATAGCATAGTATGTATTCTGAAGATACCATAGAGTCATTATCTAACCGAATAGGTTTCGGTTTACCATTAGAGTCAGGCTTCCCCTTTCAATTAGAGGAAGCCAACTCTGTTGGTTCATCAGGTCGTTTTTTTAAAGCATTCCATCAATTAGTTACTGTTGAAAACATCTTTGCTGCAACTCCGGATTTAGAAGAATCGGACGCAGAAGATACTTTCAATGATATTCTTACAGGTTTCAGATTTCAAGCAGCCAGTTTTGTTATTCCATTAATAATGGATAAAAACAAGCAATACAACAACACTGTTGACTATGACCAAATCATCACTGATAACATTGTGTTGTTTGATGATGCTCTTGGTTATAAAGCAGCTATGATGGTTCTTGAGTATTTGATGGCTACTAAAGAAAGTAACCTAACTGAAAGAAATGCTAAACTCGCAATATCAAATTTAAAACTTGAACTTGAGGGATTCAGAAACGATGGAGGTGTTTTAGTCGCTAGTGGATTGGTTCAAAAATTCAACAAAGCAGTTTCGATTGCTTCTGAAAAGATTTTTCCAATCGTTCCAACCGTTGACAGCAAATCAGTTTGGTAAACCATGAATAACTACAACAATTATCCGGCTATTGGCGCAGATGCAAAAATATTGATCACTCAAAATGTATTGAGTGATAAGCTTGGATTTGATAATGTAGATTTTTATGGTAGAGTTCAAAAGGTTTTATCGAAAGATTTAAAATCATTTACTCCTGAATTTTATGCCGAATACCCAAAGCGAAAAGAGGTTTACTATGATGGTAAGAATGCACCTGGTGGAAATGTTTTCTTTATCGTTGAAGATAAAGAGACAATCAAAAACAATCAAGTTGAAGCTAATGTAAAAGTTGTCTTTATGTTGAACTTGGATAAGTTGTTATCAGGAAAAACATATTGGCCGGATGCTGAAATTCAGGAAACGTGCTATAAGCTATTAAAAAAAATAGGAACTATTACGCCTACCGGAATTGAAAAAGGAATCGAGAATGTATTCAAAGGTTTTGATATTTCAAAAATCAAACTTAATGGAATGCAACCCTATCACACTTTTTCAATAAACGGTGTTTTAAAATACACATTTAATTGTAATCATTAAAAAATATTATCATGGGATATGGAATCGTAGAATGTGCTCAAGATGGCGCATCACAATTAAACACAGGAGCCAAAGAGCAATGCTTAAATGGTCCTGTTGTTCGTCATGCTTTATCTCCAACTGATCAGGAGTTTGCCACGGCAACTTCAGCTAAAACATTAGCAGATTGGAGAACAGCCGAAGCAGCAAAGGAAATTATTCCTTTGTACGAAATTGAGCAATTGGCAGTTGCTGATACCGAAGATACTTATTACGAAGCTCGTAAAAAGTATAAAACTAAAAACGGTAAGAAAATCAGAACTTTCGAGGTGCACTTAGGTGTTTGCTCTCACAGAGCATTAGCCTCGTACAACGGTAAAAAAATGAGAATCTATGAGTTCACGGATGCTCAAGAAATCAAAGCTACAACTCCTGACGGAACTAAAGTTCGTGGTCAATTAGTTACTATCGAAGTTGGTAAAATGGTTGATGCAACCGATGAAAAACCACAATACACTCCGGTAACTGTAACTTACGAAGACTACAAAGAATTCGAAAATGGACCGGTTGTACTTCGTCCGACTTGGTCACACATCGAGTTGCAAGGTATTTTCGATGTTACTTTAGCATTGTCAGGTACTCCAAGCGCTACATCAATCAAGTTTACTGCTTCTGCTGGTTGTGCCGGAGAAGATTTAGTAACTGCATTTGAAGATGCTGATGTAAAACTTTACAACGCTGATGGAACATTGAAAACTCACACTTTCGTTGCTGCCGATGCTAACGGAGTTTACGAACTTACCGGAACCGGATTTGCAAACGGAATGTACATCAATCTTAACGGAGTTGTTCAGCAAACTGAAGCAACTTACGAAAGTGATGGTGCCCTTACTATCGCTGGTATTCCAGCTTAATTCTGAATACTATGCAAAAGTTTCAGTATAAAGGTATCACTTTCGCAGAGGGTTGGAATGGTACATTCGAGCAGTTCCAAGCAGAATTCTCAATGACCCACGTCTTTAGATCAATTGAAGCAAAAGAAAGGTCATCAGAAATGAAAAAGCTTTTCAAAGACTTGATTGAGCACAACAAATCTCAATCTAAAGCAGTTGAAAACATAGAAGTAAAGTAAATTTTTAAATCTTATTGTAGAAGAGGCCGACACTTAATAGGTGTTAGGCCTCTTTTTTTATAAAAATGGGAGCAATAGAGCAACATTTCTACAAAGTAAAAGCCAATTTAAGTGCCGACAGAGCATCTAAAGAGCTATTCGATTTCATTAAAAGTATCGAATCCGAAATTGTTCAGCTAAACCGAGAGCAGTTAAACGAAAAAAGCAAAGACATCTACGGTGATGCTATTGGATTCTACTCTAAGGCAACCGAGATAATCACTAAGGGAGATAAAAAAGCCGGAGAGCCTTTCACGGCAAAAGATACCGGAAGCTTTCTCGAGGGATTATATGCAAAAGTTCAGAATAACATGGTTGTATTTGGTTCATCAGACCCCAAAACATCAATAATACTAAATTCAGAAAATTGGCTTTCGTCTGATTTATTCGGACTTACTGATTTAGACCTTGAAAACCTTATCGATACAAAACTAAAGCCTTTCATGATTGAATACTATCAAAAACAACTTTTATTATGATTTACAAAACACTAAGAACACTTCCCAAAGTAACTCAAATTGAGATAATCGAAACCGGAAACATTCGTCTATTGTGCTCCAATGAAGAAGAAATCGACATCAATGAATTGGCTTTGATTTGGGAGCAATTACAAGCCGATTTCAATGAAAAATACAATAAACAACAGCATAGTAAGGTATTCAATGTTTATAAAGAAATCGAGTATTTAGATAAAAAGTACACAATCATAAAATGCGCTGTTGATTCCCTTGAGTTCAATGTAGATAATGACTTGATTGAATTGCTTCAATCCTATGGCTACAGATTAACTCTTGAGAACTACAACGAAGATTTGAAACGCATCGACCGAGAAAGCGAGGCTATCACCATAAAAATAAACAAGTTCAAAGAGAAACTCCCAAAGCAATCAGAGCAAACAGAATCATCAGGTTTTTCAATTATTGAGAACATGGGCGCTTTTATATCAATACTCGGATTTGACTTTGATTTCTATACGGTATCGGTTGAAAAGTACCATGATGCCCTAGAGAAACAAGTCAAGAATAAAATTGCAGCAATCGAAAAACAAAACGCTAAAAACAAGAAGTAATGTCAGGAATAATAACACGTAAGAAAATAATCGAAGATGAGGCTTTACAATGGGGCGAAACCTATGCTAAAAACCTACAGCCTGCAGTCGATAAAAACAAAGAGTTTGTTGCATCTATTTTAGCATTGAACGCAGCCAATGAACAGGTTAGAAACTCTCGAAACGATAAAGAACTTCAGGTTAATTTGAAAAAATCAAATGAACTTGGAGAACAGGCCATCGGTATTTGGAAAGAACAAAACCAATTGGAATTGGCCTTGATTTCCACTAAAAAGAAAAACGAACTTGCCACTGAAGGAACCAACAAAGCGCTGGTAAAAGAGCGCACTCTATTATCGGAAACCAATAAAGAGATAAAGCAACAAGTTCGAGAAAGTCTAGGTCTTGTAACGGCTTATGAAAGGCTGAATAAACAGCGTAACGAATCTCAAAAAAGATTGGCCGATTTGCTTTCTGCTGAAAAAAGAAACAATATCGAGATTGCAAGGGCTACGGTTGAATTTGACAAATTAGATGCCAGAGTTAAAGCGGTTGATGCAGCCATAAAAAACTACTCCAAAAACATCGGAAACTATTCTAGTGCATTTTCAGGACTAAACGAGACGGCCAGAAGTTTGATTTCAACTTTCGGATTAGTTACCGGAATCGCTCTTTTTGGTACTGTAGTAAAAGACATCTTCAACGTTGTAAAAGATTTCGACCGACAACTTATTGCAGTTGGAAAAACCACAAACATATCCGGAGAAGCATTGAAGCAATTTGGGCGTGAAGTTGTTGAGCTTGGAGATAAACTTGACGGAATCACGGTTGACGGACTTATTCAATCTGCTGAGGTTGCCGGACAGTTGGGAGTTACAGGAACTGAAAACATTCTAAAATTCTCTACAGCCATTGAGAAACTGAAACTTACATCGAATATCATTTCAGATGAACAGGTAGGACAGTTCGCGAAGTTTATTGAGGTGTCATCAGATAGTTTCGATAATGCCGATAGATTGGCATCTGTTATTACGCAATTAGGTAACTCATACGCAACCACAGAGGCCGAAGTTTTAGCCAATGCAACCGAGATTCAAAAAGGTATTGCGGTTTACAAAACATCAGCTCAGGGAGTTTTGGCGCTTGGTTCTGCAACTTCTACATTAGGATCAGAAGCCGAAGCATCAAGAAGTGCAATTCAATCTACTTTCTCTGTAATTAACAATGCTATTGCAAGCGGAGCAAATCTCGAAAAGGTTTTGAAACTTACAGGACTTACTCAAAAAGAATTATCAAAACAATTTAATCAGGATGCCACGGGAGTATTTGTCAAATTCGTTGGCGGTTTGGCCAAAGCTAAAAGCGAAGGCGAAAACCTTGCAAGAGTTTTATCAGATGTTGAAATCACTGAAAAGAGAGCCTTTACTGTTATCGGTGCTTTGGCTGCCAACTATGGAGTTCTTGAAGGTTCAATTGCTCAAGCAAATAAGGAATATCAAGTCAATAAGGCTTTGAACAAAGAAGTTGCTGCAGCATCGGAAAGTATCGCTTCTATTGTTGCTGATTTGAGAGATAAGTGGGAAGCATACGTTCTTCAGGTTAACGATGCCGAAGGAGGCACCAATGCACTTACTAAATCATTGAAATTCCTTCGCGATAATTTCAAACAGATTATTGATTTTACTCTAAAGGCCGGAGCAGTATTCTTGACTTATTTGGGAGTTGTGAAGACTTATAATTTTGTAATAGCGGCTTCTTCTGCATTGCAAGTTGCTTGGACTGCTGGACAAATACGATTTGCATTAGCTACAGGTATAGGTACCCAATCAATACTCTCACAAGCCGAAGCTGCCAGAGCGGCTACAGTTGCTCAAAATGGACTTAATGTGGCAACCAAAGCAACGCCATGGGGTTTGATAGCGGGATTAGTTGCGGCTGCTGTTGCAGCGTATATGGTTTTCAACGATACGTTATCTGAAACCGAAATAAGAGTAAAGGCTGTTAATGATGCTCAAAAAGAAGTTGCCGATTCAGAGAATCTTTATACAAACCAAAGAGATAAAAGACGCGAAAAAGAATTTAAAGCCATTGAAGATGAGATATCGCTTAGAAGAGCCAAGGGCGAAGATTCTAAAAAACTTGATGAAGAAGAAATACGAAGAAAAGTTGAAATCATAAAGGGTCAGGAGTTTGTTTTAAAATCCCTTGAAGGTACCGAAACCGAAAGAACAAAAAAGCAAATTGAAGAATCCAATAAAAGAGTTGCTCAGGCTCAAAAGGAGTTTGACGATATAAACAGCCTTGCTCTTAGAAATCCTTTTGGCGAAAGTGTTAAGGATAAGAATGATTTACTTGTTAAAGAAAAAGCAGATAATGATGCACTCAAAGCTACCCTTACTAAAAAGCAAGAAATTTATAAAAGTGAGTACGACAAATTCAATAAGCTATTGACAGACCTTGAGCAACAAAATAATGTTGACAATGCAGCCGCCCAAGCCGAAATTGACAAAAAAGCCATTGCAGCAAGAAAAAAACGTCTTAAAGAAATCTATGATGCCGAAAAGAAAGCTGCTGATGATCTATTCAAGTTGCAACAGTTCAGACTTCAAGTGGCCATCGATATGGATAACGAAATTGTCAATAATGAAAAGGCTTCTTTTGACGAAAGAATAACTGCTTTCTTGGATTCTAATCAACTGCTTCAAACCAAAATAAAAGAAGCCGCCGAAAATGAATTGAAAAACCTTGGCAAGTATAATGAAGATAAGGGAGTATTTATTCGAGAGCTTTCTGATTTGCAGATTGAAGAGTTAATTAAAACGGGTTCCACTTCTAAAAAATTAACTACCGAACAGCAGTTGATTTATGAAAAGTATCAAGCATCATTGACTACGGCTGCCAAGAAAGGCGAAGCCGATAGACAAAAGCTTGTAGATGCTCAGGCCAATGTTATTCAAAAGCAAATTGATTTACAAGACACCAAACTTGAGACTCAACAAAATAAAGAAATTGAAGCCGAAAATCAAAAGTTCCTTAAAATTCTTGAAGTCAATAAAGACAATTTTGAGATAATTGAAAAGGCTACCGAAGGCCATGAAAAGAAGCTTTTTGATATTTCTCAAAAGTATTCTAGGTTAAAAATTGAGCAAAGCATCAGCGCTATAGAATTGCTTCTTCAAAGAGATAACAATGCGCTTGAAGGCTCAAAACTTTCTGCTGAAAAAAGAGCTGAGGTAGAAAAAGAACTTTCGGATTTAAAAAAGGGATTGAGTGAAATTGATGTCGAAAATAATCAAGCTGCCAATGCTAAAAAACTAGCAAATGATGAAGAAACAGCTAAGGAAGAAAAAGCCTTAAGGTTAGAACTAAAAAACAGAACTATTGAACTTGCCCAACAAGCAGCAAATGCAGTTATTGATTTGGCAAATGCGATATTCAGTGCTAAGATTTCAAACATAGATGCAGAGATTCAAGAAAGCAACGACTTCTATGATCAACAAATTGAAGCAGCCGGAAATGATAACAGACAAAAAAAGCTACTTGAAGAAGAAAAGGAAAAGCGAAGAATTGCTTTAGAGAAAAAGAAACGTAAAGCAGAATATGATGCCGCTGTTTTTAGTAAAGTTGTTTCTTTAGCTACAATAGCTGCTCAAACAGCCATGGCATCTATTGCAGCTCTTGCACCGCCTCCAATTGGACTTGGACCGGTATTCGGTGGTTCATTACTTCCTTTTATTATTGGTACCGGAGCTGTTCAAGCAGCTATTGTGTTGGCCACTCCACTTCCTAAATATAAAGATGGTCGAAAAGACGGTCCTGACGAGTGGGCAATTGTTGGTGATGGAAAACAAAATGGCCGTGGTGTGCGCGAGGTTATTTCTGAAGCAGATGGTTCAAATCCGTTGCTTACTCCAGATAGACCTACTGCAGTATTTCTTCGCAAAAAGCAAAAGGTACACAAGTCTTTAGAGGATTATAAAAAGTATGTTAATACCGGAATTGCTCAAGATATTCAAAGAGATAATTTAAGACTAAAAGAATTTACATCTATAAATATCAATCAATCAAACGGAGGCTCAAAAGAGCTATTGGATGAACTAAAAAGAAATACCGAAGCCGTCAGAAAAAGTAAAGCGAGTATTCATTTGCATAACAAATTCGATTTAGGCCATGAACTTTGGAAATTGTCAAATACTAATTGGAATAAAAGATGAGTAATATAAATCAAGCTTTTAACGATAGAGAAAAATTCATACTTTGGTGCCAATCACCAGGCTTTGATGATTTGGTTATAACCGAACCGATCGGATGGAAAAACGACGATAAAGAGTTTGCCAGAAATGAAGAGTATCACGGTATTTTTCCAAAGTTTTCAAACTCTCTTAAGTTCATCGAAAATGGCGCAGAGTATATAAACTATGCTAGAGATATTTTAGGCATCAATGCGCCATTGGGAATGACTAAATACGAAAAGCATCCACAGACTGACAGATGGACCAAAAGCTATTGGGGATATTTGGATATGTCAACTTGGGGTTTTGAAGATAATCAGGTCTCTATCAAGTTCAATTCCGGTGGATTGGAACAACTTATTAAAACCCGTGAAAGTGAAACGGTGGAGATTGACAGACTAGATACTATGGATGGCGATATCTTAACACCAATTCAAACCAACGAGGTTTTATTTGAAGGCCGAAGAATATTTTTAAAATCTATTTGGGAAGCTAACAACGATAGCAATCCTTTGAGAATTCGTGTTTACTCTAGCGATGGTAACACCAGATATGCCGGATGTGGATTTCCTTTGACTTTAAAATCACAATCTCACGAACAGGCTCAAAGCACTTTACCAACTTTAGCGGGTCCCGGAGATACCGGTTCATCTGGACGTGTAATGTTAGCATTATTCGATAGAAGTAGAACTGTTAGATTAATTGGTAGCCAAGTGCAATTCAAGCCAACAATTTATGATAAACCCGTAGATTGGGCTTTCTTTAAAGTTTGCATTACATCGTACAGAAACGGAACGGCCTATGAACTAAAAGACCGAAGAGTATTGTTTCATGCCGGATATCAATCTACTTCTTTACCGAATGTTTTTGGAATATCAGGACAAACTTTTCAGTTAAACTTTGACGAAACATTTAATGTTGATGAAGGGGACAGTGTTGCTTTAGAGTTTTATATCGGTTCTGATTTGGGAGCTTCAGTTGATTTCTTAGCAGACCTTAGCGATTTTTCAGGTAAAGTATTTTGTGAAGAAGATAGCTTTTTTGAGCCATCAAAATCAAAGTTTGTTTTCGTGCATGATCTATTTGATAGACTAGCCACAATTTGCTCTTCAAAAAAGGATGTTTTTTATTCTAAATATTTTGGTAGAATTGATATAGGATATCCGGTAGATGGACCGGGAGCATTTGTTGGTTCAACTCATGGGTTTTGGATTCGAGGATTTGATAAACTGCCAATATCGACAGAGCAGTTTCCAAATCTTTTTAAATCATTCAAGACATCACTTAAAGACCTTGTTCAATCCACTTCTGCGGTTTTTAACGTTGGAATGGGTATCGAAGAAATCAACAACAAAGAGCGAATCAGAATAGAGCCTTTGAGCTACTTCTACAACAGCAACGTTACAATTAAACTGCCGAATCAGGTTAAGAAATTGAAGCGTACCGAGGCGGTTGAGTTTTATTGTTCGGCCATTGATATAGGGTACGATAACGGCGGGGTTTATTCCGAAGCTCAGGGACTTGACGAACCTAACGGAAAAACAAATTTTACAACTCCTATAATTAGGCCAAAGAAAACATTTTCAAAGATGTCAATTTATAGAGCCGATAGTTATGGTAAAGAATTTGCAAGAAGAAAACCTATTTCAAAATTCGACACTTTAGACACCCAATATGATGAAGATAATTGGTTCTTGGATTTGAAAAGAGGTTTGTCGAATGTATTTCTTCAAAGAAAATGGCAAGATGATTTCGCGCAACAGCCAACGGGAGTATTTGCGCCAGATACAGCAGATAGTTTAAGGTTTTCGCCTTTCAATATGCTTTTGCGACATGGATGGGTAATTGCTTCGGGACTTAAGAAAAACATAACCGATTACATCAGATTCGGAAGTTCTTCTGCAAATAGCCAATTAAAAACAAAGTTGATTGGTGGCAATGAATATGCTGAAAACGGAAATATCATAGTGACCGAACTAGGAACGCCTCGATTTGTAAATGAATGGATAGAGTTTGAGCATGAGTGTGATTTCGATGTCATGCAGCAAGTTCAAGGAACTACAGTAATACTTGGGAATGAAATACCTAACTTTTACGGAACAATCGAATTCATCAATGATAAATCAGAATTAGAGAAGGGCTTTCTTTTCAACCTCAAGCCAAACGGTAAAGGATCCTGGAAGCTACTTAAATCAAATCGATAATTTAAAAAAATACTACAGCCATGGCAAATTCAAAATTCACAATAACATTTTTACAGATACCAGAAGTCAACGATGAAATTCATATCGGAGAAGATACTCTTGGACTTGACCTTAGAGAAACATTCAAAAACTTAAGACTTGGATTGTATCAGACCACAATTCCAAACGGCTATGATATCGGAGAAGTAGAACCAGAGATTATTTATTCTGGGTACCTTTCTCAGAATTACAAAACCGCCTTTAATTTAGATCACAACTCCACAGGTTTATTTACGGTAACCGCAACAAACGGAGCTGTAAATCAAGGGCTCGGAAGTGTTACTATTGAGGCAACATATCCCGGGGCGGTTTTCGTTGACAATAATACATTGCCAGAGGTGATGGAAGTCACAATTGAAAACGAAGCAGCACCAACACCAATAACTATCGACAGCGTTACTTATTCCGAAGCAGATGCTGACCCTTGCCAAAATGTGAAAGTTACGGTTGAAACTTCGGTATTGGCCACTAAAATACTTTCGCCTTTTGTTTTGAATCCAAACACCGAAAATCCTTTCGAGTTCACTGTTTTAAGAAGTGCTTTTGGTAATTTAACAGTTGAAAACTCGGAAGGCTCACAATTTACAGATACTTTTCAAGCACCATCACCGCTTAATTCGGCAAACTTTGCAATAGGAGTTAACAATTCTCCAAATGGAGCAACTATAACTGTATCAAATCGGTTTACCTTCGGATTGGATTTGGAATATTCACTTGACGGCACTACTTGGCAAAGTTCAAATATCTTTTCTGGACTTGTAGCCGATACTTACACAATGTATGTACGAGATCAATTGGGATGTTCTTTCGATATAGATTTTGTAGTCAATGATGCTAATATTTATGTTCCTCATTTTTATTATAGCAAATCAAACGGACTTCGACTTGCACAAACTATAGTTTGGGGAAGTGCTGCCAATTACAAAACTGATGAAAACACTTTGAGCTGTGATGTGGATGTTGAGGTTCCTTACCATGAAATACAGTTCAAACAGACTGCCGACATAGAAACATATCAGTTTCAATCAAACTATGCTGTAAATGAAGTAAAAGTCATCAACCCTGATTTATCTGAAGATACAATTCCTGTAATCAAAAAAAGCGATTATATAGGAGTAAAAGACAAACGCGATGCAAGAAAGTATAATTTAGGCAATGGTAAAGTTGGAATTTACTTCATGGCCGGAGATACTTACGATTACACTACTGATGTTGTAAACGGCACTCATGCGCTCAACGGACTTTTGCCAGAGTGGGGAGTAGTCGGAAATTATATCAACATTGCAGGATCATGGTTTTTAATAGAACAGACTCTTTTTGATGAAAGCAAAAACGCTGATATCTTAGTAATTACCGAAACCTATTCGGGTGGTGAAATAAGTGTTATAGCGGGTTGTATTTACAATATCTATGATTTCGAAATCTATGAGTTTACGATAGATTATTTACCATATATGGATGAAAGAATAAGAGTAAAATTAACGAGTTCAGACCCTAATTTCACAACTATAGAGCATCTTTCAGAAAGCATAGAAGTGAAAGTGCGCCACGAATTCACGCTCGACATCAATTATTGGAATAACGAAAATAACGATGTGAATTACGCAACGGGAATCCGTCACAGAATCCGTATGCTTTACACTCGAATTGAAAATGGGGATGAAGAAGAAAGCTCAATCCATAAAACCGATACCAATGCCATTTTATTGAGTGCTGATTTGTATGAGGGTGAAAAGTTTATTTTCGAGCCTACAACAAAGGAAATGTGGAGAAAGTTAAAAATGGCACTCTCACACAAAAACGTTTTTATCGATGGTGTAAAGTATATTAAAAATGGCGAATTTGAATCGGATGGACCATTAGAAGAATCCAATCTTTATGTTTTAAAAGCTACGATGTTAAAAGCTGGTAACGTATACAATTCAGATGGAAGTACTTTCGGAGCTGGTAACGCATCTAATGCTAATATTCCGGGAATCATTCAAGGGAATGATAGCTTTATTAAATACTAATCTTCTTTGCAATAACAATATAGTTGCAAAGAAACAGCAAAGAAAAACCCGCTTAATTGGCGGGTTTTATTTGTTCTAAATATTCTCTAAAGCTATTTGTAGAGGGTAATGGTTTTGTATTTATAAATATTTTACCTTCTTCAACTAACTTTTTAAATTCTTCAATTCTTTTGGCTTTATAAGTTGAATAATTACCATAATTCGAACCTGTATTTCTAGGCATTTCTTTTAAATGCTTAACTTTTTCAATACTCTGTTTCAAATGTGTTTCGCAATATGTAGTTTTAAACTTCTTTCCTGATGGAGATTCGTAAAAAGTACAATCAGGACATTGTTCACATCCTATTAATGCTTTTCTTATTGGGTAATACTTATCGCCTATAAACATTAAATTTTCAACATCCTTGAATATGTATGGAATTGTTTTCATCACTTCAAATTTTTAAAAGTTTCTTTATCCACATTAACGCTCCTATTATCGTAATAATGATGGTGAACTGACCTATCAATATAACTGTCTTTTCTTGGTGATTTGCCAAAAAGCGAATCCCCTATGATTTTAGCAACCAAAGAACAACCACCAACGCAAACAAAGAAAAGAATCACAAGCTCAAGCATATAGGCAAATTTACTAAATCCTAACGATTTGGATTACAGATTATAATATTTTTTCCTTATTCTTATTTAGTCTTAATAAAAATAGTAAATTTGTTTTCGAACAAACAATATAAAAAATGACACTCCAACAAATTTACACGCTACTATCACAAATAAATGAGAAGTACAATCAAATTCAAAATAATGCTAAGACTATAGAAGAATTTGACGAACAAATGACATTTTTAGCTAGTGCATACATTCCAATAAGTTCTGGCGGCATTACCAAAAAGCTAAACATTCAAACCATTTTAGCCGCCGTTGTTCAAACCTACATTGACCGATTAATTTATGTTGACGAAATAACCATCATTGATAATGATGTAACGATTCCCGCTGGTGTTCAAGCTTTAATCAACAACCTTACATACTTTACAGTTACAGACTCAACTTTTACAATCCCTTTTGCTGATACGGGTAAGTCAAGAATTGATATAGTTGTAATGAATAATACTTCGACTCTTTCAGTAATTACGGGAATAGAAACTTTAGGGGTTGCAGTTCGTCCGAATATCCCTTTAAATTCTGTTTTGGTAACTCAAATTAATGTGACCGATTCTGCATTTACTACAGTTGATGGATTGCTATACATAGGTGAGTTTGACAGTTTTGAAGAACTCAATACATCACATCCTTCGGCATTATCAGGAAGCTATGCAGTTGTTAGTGATCTTTCATCAAGCAGCGTTTATTATTGGTCGGCCATTAACGGATGGTTTACGAATGCTGGTGGTGGCGGTGGCGGCGGCGCAACACCTAATTTACAACAAGTAACAGATGTTGGCGCAGAAACGGACAAAGTTATTATTGCAGGGGGATTTCAATCAATAGGAAATACTAGTACTCCAGCTATTGTTTTTAACGATGCTGATAATGTTGAAAATGTAAAAGGATATCTAAATCCCAATAGTGATGTATCTATTTTAGACTCAAAAATTTGGAATTTAATAAATGAAAGTGGTGATTTAGTAACTTCAACAGTGAAAACAGCATCTTTTACAGCGGTAAATAATGCTAAGTACTCTACAAACGGAACCATAACGGTTACAGACCCAACACCAATAACAAACAAAGGATTTTCGGTTAATGTTGTTAGCGGAACTACTACAATTGACGGAGTTGGATATACTGCTGGGTCATCAATTTACAGATATTACAACGGGTCGGCTTGGGTAAATTTTAAATTTTCTAGTGAATACACAGAATCTTCTTTTGGAGTTTTTATAAATGAATTGACAGGCAAAACAACTCCTATTGATGCTGATTTATTAAACATCACAGATACAGCCGATAGTAACAAGCAAAAGAAGTTGTCTTTTACCAATTTGAAAGCTTTTCTAAAAACTTATTTTGATACTTTTTACACTAATGCCAGTGCTGTAGCGTCTCAAATAACTACTGCATTATCTGGTTATGCAACTCAAAGTTATGCCGACGCAAAAGTACAAAACAGTCTTTCAGCATCGACTACAATAGCTCCAAGTGCTACGGCTGTGAATACGGCTTTAAATGGTAGAATAAAGGTATTAGCACGTAGTGGAACGGCAGGAAGTCCAGTAACGGGAACAACTGCGGAAACACAAGTACTACAGTTATTTATTCCAGCAAACACGCTAACAACAAATGATTGGATTACGGTAGGGCGTTTGAATATAAATAAAACTACTGCGGTTTCAACTTCAACACTTAGAATTAAAATATCAACTTCAGCAACAATGCCTAGCGGAACTACGGGACGTATGGCAACTTACACCACTTCTTCTTCAATTCAAGGTGTAGGAGTTATGCGTAAGTTTTGGCAGGATGGCGGAAATCTTAAAGGGGTAAACGATGGTATTTCATATATAAATGATGCTGCGGCAGCTACAAGCGGTACAAGTGCGTCAAGAACGTTCGACCCTACAGTAGATAATTACTTATATGTTTCGATTCAAAATACAAGTGCTTCAGAAAGCATATTTTTAGAATCATACGAAATAACCAACTAATCCTTAGAAAACATGAGAAACAAAACATCTTTTAAAACGTACATCAAGGATATCCGTAATTGGTATCACGTACTTATCGGTTTGGCAGTAGGTTATGATTTTAGCTTACTACTATTTTGCAATCGTCAAAGCTTCCCTTTAAGTTTGGAACATCCTACTAACTATTTCTATCCATTTTTGGGAGGTGTTTTAGTTTGTGTAGTTTCTGCCGGATGGGAATATGCTCAGGATAAAATGACTCGTAAAGATGTTTCAGATTCAAGAGATATTTTTATGGGTGGCTTTGGTGCCGCTATAGGCGGATATATAACAATGCTATACGCTAGTTGGTACTTCGCGATACCTATAAGTATTATTTCCTCAATCGTATTTTTCAAACATTACAAAAAATAGTAACCAATAAATTTATATAAAATGAAGAATCTAATTTTCGCATTATTGATTCCCTTTTTGCTTTTGGGGCAAACAAAAGTATCGACACTTTCCGGAACTACAAGTCCGAGTATTTACATTTCTAATAACAGCTACAACAACGGAGCCGGAAATCAGTCAACTTACATTTATGTTACAGGTGTAGCAGCTGCTTCAAATGGTTTCATTTATGCTTTTGATGATTATGTCAATGTTATTCGAATGATTGCACCTAGTGGCTTCACTTCTCAATTTTGTGGAGATGCTACTTTTGCCAATGCAAGTTTTAAAAATGGCTTTGCCGATGGTACTGCTACTACTACTCTATTTGCAGACCTTACAGCTATTGCCACAGATGCTTCGGATAACGTTTTTGTAATGGATAACAATAGACTACGAAAAGTTACAACATCAGGAAACTGTACTACCATCACATTCAACCAATCCGATTTTAAAGATGCCGAAGGCTTAGCTATTGATAGCGCTACAGGAACTATTTATGTTTCAGATACCGGAAACAAGCGCATCCGTAAAGTATCATCTTCGGGAACCATTACAACTTTCGTAACCGGCCTCACAAATCCAAAAGGAATTGCACTTGATACTTCGGGCAATCTGTTTGTTTGCGATGGTACCCAAATTAAAAAAGTCACGCCATCCGGCACCGTTTCAGTATATGCTTCTGGTTTTGGTTTAGCCTACGGCGTTTGTATTGATAGCTCAGGAAATCTTTATGTTACTGATAATGTAACGCATCAGGAAAAGAAAGTAAGTCCTAGCGGTGTTGTTACGGTTTCTGTTGGGAATGGTATACCTAAGTTTAGGGACGGACTTGTGAACGCTACTGCTTTTGGAGCTTCGCTTTATGGTCCAAGAGGCATCGCAATTGACAGCACTGGAAAACGCTACATAGCTGATACCAACAACCAAAGAATTAGAAAAGTAACTCCATAAAAGCATTCACAATGACGGCATTCATCAATAATATATACTATTCTATGGTTTTCATCGCAGACCAAAAGTATAATAAGAACCCTTATTTAATGGAAAAATTTTTAACTGTTGGAAAACTGGTAGCCACATTCGGTCCTGTTGCCTACATCTTAAATCTTATTCATTTTTGGTTTTCCAATAATAAAGAGTTTGTTTCAGGATTCTTGGTTATAGTTTTTTTGAATGCTTTTGTTGGGTTGATGAAGCACTATAAAACCAATACTTTTAATTGGATGACTTTTTTAAAGAAAACCAGTTTGATGTTGATGGTTGTTATTGTCGTTTACATTTTGCTTAGCATCGTTGGTAGATTTGCTGGTGATTCTTTTGTTTCTGAAGCTTTCCAAATATTGGTCCAGGTAATGACTTTATTTTATCCGGCATCCAAAGCTTTAAAGTCAATTTTTGTGCTTTCTAACGAAGATTACCCGCCTAAATGGATCATGAAGAAAGTGTACAACTTTGAAGAAGATGGGGATTTGGGAGATTTATTCAAGACAACTAAAAACGAAGCCGAAAACTTTAACCAAAATCAACACGAAAATAATTCTAACAATCCGGAATAATGGCAAATTTTGAAGAAGCATACAAGCGAACCGGAATATTTGAAGGTGGATATACCGATGACGAAGATGATAATGGAAACTGGACCGGTGGTAAAAAAGATTTAGGAAAACTTATCGGTACTAAATACGGAATCAGTGCTCCTGTGTTGATGCAATATATGGGAAAACTTCCAACGGTTCAGGAAATGAAAAATCTGTCTTTGTTAACTGTGAAAGACATTTACAAAAGATTTTATTGGACCCCAATCAGAGGAAATGAGATCAACAATCAGGATATGGCTAATTCAATTTATGATATGGCCGTTAATGCAGGAGTTGGAGCTTCAATTAAAATGGCTAAAAGAGCCAAGGGAATTCCTGAAAAGAAAATTACTTCAAAAATGGATAATGATTTTCTGAAACTTTTAAATCAAGTAGCATGAAATATTTAGTATTATTTCTGGTGTTGTTAACTTCTTGCAATTCAAAGCATACAGCATCTATTGAGCCAACTAGTGCAAATAATGCACAAGTTCACATTGCGCCAAAAACTATCATAATTCATGATACAATTCGTTTACGAGATACTATTGTTGTTGAATTATTAGTAGAGAAAAAGTATGATAGTTTATTAAATGTTATCAAGAAAAAGAATGACAGTCTTTTTGTCGAACGTTTTAGGCTTGAAAGAGTAAAATTCTATAATAGAATAGTTCAGAAAAACCGATCACAAACAAAGTTTTTATCAGGTTGGATATCTAGAGCAGTTCAATAAATTGATAAAATGAAAATCTTATTCCTACTATTTCCATTTTTAGTTTTTGGCCAATCAATGAAGAAAGTCCAAAACAAGATTATTGTAACGCTAGAGTTCGAAATAGTAGACAGAAAACCATTTTTAAAAGATACAATTTACATCTGCAAGAATAAGAACTCAATCAGGATATCGAAAGATAGCATTTACATCTACGGAAAACATCAATATTTAAAGTTTAAAAGATAATGGAAACAAAAAAATTTAATCGTGAAGGTAAGCTAAATTTGATTTTAGGCTTTATAGTGGCAATTTTCGTTTTAGTTTCATTGACTTCATGCGCTGGTACCCGAAGCACTTCGACATCTAGTGTTAAAAAGAATGAAGCTGCCAAAGAAACTCTGAATGAAAATCAAAAATCAATCGACACTACTTCAACTAAAAAAGAAGAGTCTTCAACTGAAAATGTGAAGAAAAACACTGTTGTTGAAAAAACGGAAGAAGGTACCAAAACAGTAGAAACTATTGAGCCTATCAATCCCGATAAGCCAGCTTCTTATATTGATGATAAAGGCCAGAAAAAAGAGCTTAATAATGCAAAGCACACCAAAACAACCGAAACCAATAATAAAAAAGAAACTCAAAAAGAAGCCGTTTCCCAAGAGAAAAAAGACTTGACAAAGGAAACAGAGCAAAAAGGCATATCTGATGAAATGGCCAAAGAAATGGCCAAAGAATCAAGTAAAGCAGAGGAAGATAATAAACGTGATACTTTCCGGTTTTCAATTAACTTCCTTTGGATTATAATCATACTAACCCTTATCATTGCGGGTTGGTTGGCATGGCGAAGATACAAACGGATATGGCCGTTTAAACCCTAAATAAATTTGGTTAGTTTATTGAATGAATTCCCCGAGCATTTGATTTTGCATCGGGGTTTTCTTTGCGCGATAATCATTCAAATTATATAATTTTTGATTTTATATGTATCTTTCATTATATAATTTTCAATTTTTATTGTAGATAATTTTCAAATAAAATTGTATCAATAAATTTTTAAACCTTAATTTTCTTCATGCGCTCATTCTTCCTTTTGCTACGGCCATGCGCATAGATTTGCGTTGTGCTATCTTTTCGATGCGCTGCCATGATTTGGGCATAACCAAGATTATCACTGTCGAGCTCGTCCAGTAAGTCCAAGAAGGTGTATTTCAAAGAATAGAAATCAGCTGTAATTTTTTGAAAATTCCTTATACCGAATTCCAATAACTCTGAAATTTTTCGGACATTACCATCGAGCCAGGATAATTTATGTTTTACATGGGTGCGCCAACGGATTGTTATTTGCTTTGAATTTATTTGAACAGGACCAGGAATCAGCCCAACAGAGAAAATGTAATCTTCCTGAGATTTAACTAAGCTCATTATTTCGGTCCAGAAAGGAATAGCGCTCTTGAAAATGACTTTTGTCTCCCAAACGTACTGTTTTCCCTTTTTAATCAAAATATCGTATTCCTGCATATCTAAACGCACATTCTTGGCTTGAACAGTAAACAGCTCCCGGCTACGAGAACCAGAGAAAAAGAAAATCTTTGAGTATCGGTAGAATTCGTAATAGTCTGGCCGTAGAGCCTCGAGTATGAGGTCAATTTGTTCCCTGGTGTAAACTTCGCGTTGCTTCCGCACTACAACCCGCTTTTGAATATCCCTTGTGATATTAGTTTCGCAACATTCCCACTCAATCAATTCTTTATACAGTGCAGCAAAATAGGCTTTGAATTTGTTGAAGTAATCATCCGGCAAATCCATGTATTCCAAAAGCGCTTTCAATTCGCTACGTTTTAAATCATAAATCTTGACATCCATTTTATTGAGCTTTTTGGCTGCCTTTTCAATTCGATTGATGGCATAATCGATTTCGCCTAGATATTCTTTTGATAGACCTTTGAGTTTGGCTGAGGCACCACGGAACGCATCTATGAATTTGAGGTTTCGATGTAACTCGTTAACCGGTTCTTCGGGTTCCGGATAAACATATTTTTTCAAATAGGGATTGTAACCGTCCTCAAAGGCCTTTATTTCGTCGTCAATTAGAGCTTGAGTTACTTCCCGGCGCGATGTGAGGTCTTTACATTCATTCATTCCCTTAACGACCTTTGGCGTTTTTGGTTTGGGAAAGTTAGGGTCATAAAAATAATATTGAATTCTCCAGTCGAATTCTAAAGATGCTATGGTGCAGCTCTTCCAATCAGGAGGATAAACGGAAAGCGAGTAAGAGCATCCGTTTGGTAAGAAAACACGAGTGGCTTTCTTCCGTGTGGTTTTTGTGGTTTTCATGTAGCTCAATTATTGACGTTATTATTGACGATAATGTAACTACAATGCTGAATTAAGAACTTAAAAAAAAGCCGAAAGTCTTTTGTGGTGTGACTTCCGGCTTTTGCTCCCCCTCTTGGGCTCGAACCAAGGACCCTCTGATTAACAGTCAGATGCTCTAACCAACTGAGCTAAGGAGGAAGATGTATATCTTTTAAGCGGTTGCAAATATAAAACGAATTTTAATTTTTACAAATAAAAAACGATAAAAATTAAAATAATTTATCGGCTATCAATTGGTAGATGTCTTTACCAAAGGTTAATGCCATCAAGGTCAGCAGGATAATCATTCCGGCGGTCTGAACATATTCGGCGGCTTTGTCGTTTAATTTACGTCCGGTAATCATTTCGGCTATCGTGAAAAGGGCATGACCTCCGTCTAAACCAGGTATTGGTAACAAGTTCATAAACGCCAAACCTATAGAAAACAACGCGGTGAAGTTCCAAACAAACTCCCAATTCCAAGTATCTGGTAGCTGGCGGGCAATACCTACCGGACTCTTCACTTGTTTGTAAGCTCCCGTTTTTGGTTTTAGAATAAGTTTGAATTGCTTGATGTTGTATACAAACAACTGCCAAGATTCTCTTACAGCGGCCGGAATAGCCGTGAAAACCGAGTGGTCTTTGATGATGATATAATCTTCACGGTCCGAGAACTTGGTTTTGAAGCCCAACGTACCTTCTTTAGTAACCAAAGCCTTTAAATTGGTCGCAACATTGTTACGCTCTACCGTAATGGTAATGCTGTCATTGGCACTCGCCTTTAACGCATCTTTAAAAAGGTCAAAATGAGGGCAAGGTTTGCCGTTAACGGCTATTATTTTATCGTTGATCGCAAGTCCGGCTTTCTGCGCAGCTGAGTTCGGGAAAATGGAATCGACAACACCTTGATTTAATCGAGGTTGTACAAACTCTTTGCCTTCTGTGGATAGGATTTCGCCTTTTTGTTCGTCGGTTAAAGTTAGTATTTCTTTTTTGCCGTTTCTTTCAATTTCAATCTTGTCGCTTAACAACACATCGATAATCATCCAATTGAACTTATCCTGAAACTTGCCGTCAACTGCAATGATTTTATCACCGTTTTGGAATCCAACACTTTTACCTACGGTTCCAAAGGCCAATCCGTTTTTCTGAATGGCTTTTGTAGAAACATATTTCTGTCCTACCGTAGCGAACATCGTCGTGTATATAAACCAAGCTAATAAGATGTTTACGATAATACCTCCCAGCATGATAATCAAACGCTGCCAGGCCGGCTTAGAACGAAATTCCCATGGTTGAGGTTCGTTCTTCATTTGATCTTTATCCATGCTCTCGTCTATCATTCCGGAAAGCTTCACATAACCACCCAAAGGCAGCCATCCGATTCCCCATTCGGTTTCCCCAATTTTTTTCTTGATAATCGAGAATCCGGCATCAATAAATAAATAGAATTTTTCAACGCGGACTTTGAAAATTTTTGCCGTCACGTAATGCCCCAATTCATGCAGAATTACAAGAACGGAAAGTATAAATAGAATCTGTGCAACTTGTATCATTAATGTGTAATTGATATTAAAACGCACAAAAGTAAGGTTTCCACCTTACTCTCGCACATATATTTTGATTTAGCTTATTTTTTTATGAATTTTTTATGAAAAGTACCTGCAGCAGTTTGAATAGCAATATAGTGTACTCCAGCGGATAAACTAGATACCGAGAATTCGGTACTATTATTTTCCATGACTTTTTGACCCAAATGGTTGTAGACACTTACTTTTTCTAATGTCGTACTGCTTGGCATTTGAATGTGTAGTACATCCGAACTTGGATTCGGATACAAGGCAATGGCATTTTCTAATTCGAAATTCTGATTCCCTAAGGTAATGCTTGAATTCGCAGAAATCAGATGTTTTTCGGGATCAAATTCGACGTTGGTTATTGGGAACGGAACCGCAGTAATAATTTCCTGACCGTTAGAAGTGTTTTCCAGAACCAAATCGGCTTGCTGTCCACCAGCGCCATAAACCCTAACCGGAACCGGCATTTCAAAAAAGGAAACAGAAGCATCAGATTGCGTTTGATTTATTGTGAATTTAGCCTGTCCGGCGCCCCAGTTTTGAGCCGTAATCGAATAGGTTGGATAGCCCTGATTGTAGATCCAGTCGTTAAAAAATTCGGTTAAACTGCTTCCGTAAACTGCTTCTAAATGGCTTTTTAAGTTAGACGTTACGGCATATTTGAAAGCCAAATTAGGATCGGCCAAATAATTGCGCAACGCTTGGAAGAAATTGGTGTCGCCCATTTTAAAGCGCAACATTTCCAAAACCATAGCCCCTTTGTTATAACTCAAACGGCTACTGAAAATACGGTTGATATTAGTCGCTTGGGCATCGGTTAAATACAGATTTCCATTCGGACTTGACGTGATAAAGTTAATCATATCGGCTTTCTCAAAAACAAAGGCATCCAAACCATCAAAGTTTTCGATAACCAAAGCGGCTAAATAGGTTGCAAAACCTTCATTCAACCAAATGTCTTTCCAAGTACCACAAGTTACTTTATCTCCAAACCATTGATGTCCTAGCTCATGGGCAATTAGTCCTCGGTCAAAATTGGCCATAAAGGAAACCGTCGTGTGTTCCATGCCGCCACCCCAACTGAATTGCGCATGACCGTATTTTTCGTTGTGGAACGGATAAAGTTCAAAAAGGTCTTCATAGAGTTCTAAAATCGCCGGAGTAATATCCAATTGCGGTAAAGCCTCATCGTAATTCTCAGGATAAATATAGTTAACGATAGGGTAGGTATTAGGTGCAGTTCCTCCCGTTTGGGTGTATACATTGTAATTGGTTACGGCAATGGCAATCAGATAGGCCGGAATCGGATAGCCATGGTGAAAATGCGTTGTTTTGTTGCTACCCGTAATCACAGGAGGCGTCGTTTCGATACCGTTAGAAACACTTACAAATGTAGATGGTGCCGTAATGTAAACATCGATGCTGTTAATTTTATCATTCAAGTCCTGTTTGCAAGGCCACCAATCTCTAGCGCCAAAAGGTTCCGAAAGCGTCCAGATAATAGGCGTTCCATTATGGGTAGTTCGCTCAAAAGAACCCATACCATTGTTGGGTGGTGTTCCCGAATAGGTGATCTCCACCGTAGCCGAAGTACCAGCTGTTTGTGTGGATGGCAAGGTAATCACCAGTTCATTATTGCCGCTTTCTGCAAAAACCAAATTAGTCGTTCCTTTTTTAACGGAGCTAACCGTTAACTGGTTGGCTAAGTCAAACGTAACCGTATTCATGTTTTCCAAAGCGGTAAAAGTTGTCGTTACTTTCCCGGAAATGAATTTGGTGGTATTATTCGGATTTACGGTAAATTCTAGTTTATGATAAGTAATATCGTAATTAGAGGTGTTCGGATTGACTTCAATATTCATCAGTTGAGAAGCCGATTTCATTTCGGCCTCCGCAATAGCATTGATTTTGCAACTGTTGTTTTGTGCAAAAACAAACGATATTGAAAAGCAAAGCGCTAGTAAGTAGGTCTTTTTCATAGCAATTTTGAAATTTTTTTGCGAATATAACAATAATTGCAGTAAACAACTGCCAAAAAATAGATAATTTATGGGGCTATGCTACTGATTTTAATTTGGTTGTAGGCATCTGCCTACCAAGGGTCAAAAGGAAGTTTTTGAGTATCCCAAAGGTTTTGTCAAAGATTTCATTAAATTTGCCTCCTTATAAAGAAAATGTCATGTTACAGATAAGTTACATCAGAGAAAATAAAGAGAAAGTGATTGCGGCTTTGGCCAAAAGAAACATGGATGTGAGCACACTCGTGGAAGAGGTCATTCAATTGGACGAAAAGAGAAGAAGTACGCAGGTAGAGCTAGACAACACCTTAGCCGAATCGAATAAATTGTCCAAAGACATTGGTGATCTGATGAAAAACGGTGAAAAGGCAAAAGCTGAAATTTTGAAGATGAAAACCGTGCAGTTAAAAGAATCCAGCAAAGAACTGTCTGAAAAATCAGAGGCTCTTGCGCATGATCTTTTACAGAAAATGTATTTGTTACCAAACCTTCCGGCCGATATTGTTCCGGTGGGGAAAACACCCGAAGAAAACCTAAACGTTTTTGAAGAAGGTACCATTCCGGTATTACACGAAGGTGCACAGCCTCACTGGGAACTGGTAAAAAAATACGATATTATCGATTTTGAATTAGGCGTTAAAATAACGGGAGCAGGTTTCCCGGTTTACAAAGGAAAAGGAGCGAAATTACAACGTGCTTTAATTTCTTATTTTTTAGATAAAAATACCGATGCCGGATATCAAGAGTATCAGGTGCCACATTTGGTCAACGAAGCTTCGGCTTATGGTACAGGACAATTGCCGGATAAAGACGGACAGATGTACCACGACAAAACCGATGATTTGTATTTGATTCCCACCGCAGAAGTGCCGGTAACGAATATTTTTAGAGATGTCATTTTACAAGAAAATGAACTACCAATTCTTTGTACGGGTTACACGCCTTGCTTCCGTCGAGAAGCGGGTTCATATGGCGCACACGTTCGAGGGTTGAACCGTTTGCATCAATTTGACAAAGTTGAAATCGTGCGTATCGAACATCCGGACAAATCGTATGAAGCCTTAGACGGTATGGTGGAGCACGTAAAAGACATCATGCGTGAACTAAAACTACCGTTCCGCGTATTGCGCCTTTGTGGTGGCGATATGGGATTTGCATCGGCATTGACTTATGATTTTGAAGTATTCTCCACCGCTCAAGATAAATGGCTGGAAATCTCTTCGGTCTCTAACTTCGAAACCTTTCAGGCCAACCGTCTGAAGTTGCGTTTTAAAGGAAAAGAAGGCAAAACCCAATTGGCACACACCTTAAACGGAAGTTCTTTGGCATTGCCAAGAGTTATGGCCGGAATCTTAGAAAATTATCAAACTCCGGAAGGTATTGTTATCCCTGAGGTATTGCGTAAATACACCGGATTTGACATCATCAACTAAAAGAGAAACCTCTCGGATTGACCGTAGGTTTTTTTAACATATCCTTGCACTAATCGGGCACAAAAAGTGTTACTTTAGTGCATTGATTTTTTTATCACAGCTCATGAAAAAACGGCTCGCTATACTTTTTTTATTCCTTTGCTTTCTGGGTCAGGCCCAAAGCGAGCAATTGGCGAATAATTATTTTGATCGGGGAGAATTTGAAAAAGCATTGGTAAGTTATGAAGGACTGCTAAAAGCACAGCCCGGAAACTACAATTATTTTCAAAAAGTAATCGAATGTTACCAGCAGCTGCAACAGTACGAGAAATCGCAAAAAGCCATTGAAGACCGTTTGGACAAATACAAGCAAGGGAATCTTTTGGTGGAATTGGGCTTTAATTACCAGCTGCAGAAAAATCAGGAGAAAGCTACTAAATACTACAATCAAGCCATTGATAAAATCAAAAAAAACGCGACGGAAGTTTATGGTGTTGCCTATGTTTTTGAACGAAAAGCTTTGGTCGATTTGGCGCTTTTGGCGTATAAAACGGCAGTGGAAAAAGACCAGAACCTGAGTTTTAATTTTCAAATGGCGATGCTCTACGGACAACAAGGAAATACGGGTTTGATGATCGATACGTTTCTGGACGAAGCCTTTCAAAACCAGCAAAATCTGCCGTTGATTCAGAATCAGATTTCCCGATTCATGACCGAGCAGGAAGACGCTACTTTTAACGATACGCTTAAAAAAGCGCTATTGCTTCGAGCACAAAAGACTCAAGACATTTTTTGGAACGACTTTTTGAGTTGGCTGTTTATCCAGCAAAAAGAATATGGAAAAGCCTTTATCCAGCAAAAAGCCATCTATAAAAGAAATCCCGAATCCTTTGCCAATATCGTAAGCTTGGGACAAATGGCCATCGAAGACAACGATCAGGATTCGGCCAAGGAAATCTTGACATTCGTTTTAGAAAACACCAAAGATTTGGAATTGCTTATCCAAGCGCATTCTTATCTCATCGAGATGAAAATGGATCATGCCACCGAAAAGGATTTTGTAGCCATTACAGCCGAATTGGATGATTTATTAAAGGAATTTGGCAAGAGTCCGTACACGCTCTCCTTACTAAAATTGCAAGCTGATTTTAATGCCTTTCATCTCAATAATCCAGAAAAAGCCAAAACTATTCTGAAGGAAGCTATGGAAATGCCGATTAACCGCTATCAGTTGGCAGAAGCCAAAATGGAATTGGCCGATATTTTGTTATACGAAGAAAAATTTAATCAAGCTTTACTCTATTATTCGCAAGTGGATGAAGACATGTCTGGCGATGTAATTGGACAGGAAGCCAGTTTGAAAACCGCCAAGACCAGTTATTTCAAAACCGATTTTGAATGGGCATCCCATCAGTTGAAAGTATTGAAATCAGCGTCGTCTCAGTTGATTGCCAACGATGCTTTAGATTTGTTTTTACTGATAAGTGATAACACCGTAGAAGATTCGCTTCAGGTGGCGTTAAAGAAATTTGCGCGTGCCGATTTCCTGATGTATCAAAATAAAAAGAAAGAAGCGTTATCACAGTTTCAGCAGCTACTAAAAGAACACAAAGGCGAAGACATCGAAGCCGTAACCTTGTTGCGTATCGGAAAAATCTACGAAAAAACAGGCGATTTCAGCAATGCTTTAGCCAGTTATGATGCGATAATCGCCAATCATAAAGAAAGTATTTATATTGATGAAGCATTATATTATTCAGCTGAAATTTACAACGAGCAATTGAAAGACGTCGACAAAGCCAAACCGCTCTACGAAGAAATGATCTTCAAACACGAAGACAGTATTTACTACGTCGACTCCCGAACTAAATTCCGAAAACTCAGAGGTGATACTAATCTTTGAATTTTCAAATCTCCAAATTTTCAAATTTTCAAATTCAAAAAATGATACTTTACAACGTCACCATCAACATACACGAAAGCGTTCACGACCAATGGATGCAATGGATGCAGGAAAAACACATCAAAGAGGTATTGGCCACCGGAAAATTCTCGGCTGCGCGTATGGTCAAAGTGTTGGTTGAGGAAGATATGGGCGGCACCACTTATTCTATTCAATACACTACAGACTCTAAAGCCACGCTGCAAAGCTATTATGATGAAGACGCACCTAGACTCAGAGAAGAAGGACTTCGATTGTTCGGTGACAAAATGTTGGCTTTTAGGACAGAATTGGAGTTGATAAGCGAACATTAATTCAGACTAACTTAGACATTTTAGACTTCTTAGAAAGAAATCTAACGATCTAAGAAGTCTAATAATCTAATAATCTAAATGGACGTAAAAGCCAAAAAACACCTCGGACAACATTTCTTAACTGATGAGTCTATTGCGCAAAATATAGCCAACACTTTAAGTTATGAAGGCTACGACATTACTTTGGAAATTGGTCCGGGAATGGGCGTGTTGACCAAATATATTTTGGAAAAACCTACGACCACCTATGTGATTGAGATTGACACTGAATCGGTGGAGTATCTCAATATCCATTATCCTAAGTTGGAGGGCAAAATCATTTCTAAAGATTTCCTGAAGTATAACATTAACGAGGTTTTTGAAGGCAAATCGTTTGCCATCATTGGCAATTTCCCGTATAATATTTCGTCGCAGATTGTCTTTAAATGTTTGGAATTACGGCATCAGGTTCCCGAATTTTCAGGGATGTTCCAAAAAGAAGTAGCCGAACGCATCTGCGAAAAGAAAGGGAGTAAAACTTACGGCATCCTATCGGTTTTGGTTCAAGCTTTTTATGAAGCGGAGTATTTATTTACAGTACCACCAAATGTCTTCAATCCGCCACCCAAAGTCAATTCGGGTGTTTTGCGTTTGCGCAGAAGAGAAAACTTCACGTTGCCTTGTAGTGAAAAGCTGTTCTTTTCGGTGGTTAAAACAGGTTTTCAGCAACGTCGCAAGACCTTGCGTAATAGTTTAAAATCGTTCAACCTTTCGGATAATTTAAAAGAAGATACTATCTTTGACCTCAGACCAGAGCAACTCACGGTAGACCAATTTATTGAACTGACCCAAAAAATAGAGGCCAATGCAGTTTAAAATCAGCAAAGAACTTTTAGCACAAATTGAGCAACTCATTCACTCCAAAAATGATAGGGAGTTGGAGGTGTTGCTGAATGACATGCACCATGCTGATATTGCTGAGATTTTCGAAGAATTAGAAATTGCCGAAGCCACCTATATTTTCAAAATACTGGACAGCGAAATCACCGCAGAGATTCTTCCGGAACTCGAGGATGACCTTCGTGAAAAAATCCTTCAAGGCCTTTCTGCCAAAGAGATTGCAGAGGAGTTGGATGAATTAGATACCGATGATGCTGCCGACATCATTGCCGAACTTTCTCAAAGTAAGAAAGAAGAAGTAATCTCCGAATTAGAAGACGTAGAACACGCCAAAGACATTGTTGATCTGTTGCGCTACGACGAAGATTCCGCCGGAGGTTTGATGGGGAAAGAGATGGTGAAAGTCAATGAAAATTGGAATGTACTCACTTGCGTTAAAGAAATGCGGATTCAGGCGGAACACGTCACCCGAGTACATTCGATTTATGTGGTCGATGATGAAAACCGATTAAAAGGAAGATTATCCCTCAAAGATTTGCTGACGACTTCTACCAAAACACCGATCAGTGAAGTCTATATCAAAAAGGTAGATTATGTTAGAGTAGATATGCCCAATACCGATGTGGCCCGCATCATGCAAAAATACGACTTGGAGGCCATTCCCGTAGTAGATGAAATGGGACGCTTGGTAGGACGTATTACCATTGATGATATCGTAGATGTAATTAAGGATGAAGCTGATAAAGATTACCAGCTGGCGGCAGGTATCTCCCAAGACGTCGAGGCGGATGACAGCATCTTAGAACTGACGCGTGCCCGTTTGCCATGGCTGGTTTTAGCCCTTTGCGGCGGATTCATCAGTGTTAGGGTTTTGGGTTTGTTTGAAGGCGCGATGACCAATCACGGAAATCTATTCTTCTTTACACCGCTTATTGCCGCGATGGCAGGAAATGTGGGCGTACAATCGTCGGCAATAATTGTACAAGGTTTGGCCAACCAATCCATCAGTGGTTCTCTTTGGAATCGTTTGGTAAAAGAAGTGTCGCTAAGTTTGCTAAACGGTGTCATATTAGCCGTAATATTGTTCGTCGGAAGTCATTTTCTGTTGAATGTAGAATTGATTATCGGAGAAATTGTTACTATCGCGTTGATTTCGGTAATTATCATTGCTTCGCTTATCGGAACCTTTGTACCGCTATTATTACACCGCTTCAATATCGATCCGGCCTTGGCAACCGGACCATTTATCACTACAAGTAACGATATCTGTGGGATATTGATTTACTTCTCTATTGCCAAAATAATCCTTGGGTTTTAAATAATTTTTCTAAAAGCCTTATTCCTGTATCAGTTTTTCAATATTGATATTGTCCGGAAGGCGACCCACATGTTGCAGTTTTATTGCCGCCAGTTTTTGAGAAATCGACATGCTTTCTTCTAATGATTTTTGATGGAGTTGTGCATATAAAAACCCGGTCCAAAAAGCGTCTCCAGCACCTGTGGTATCTTTTATTTCTGAAATAGATTGGGCTTTTTGAAAAAACAATCCTTTCTCCACATCAGAAACGACTACGCCGTTTTTGCCTTTAGTCAAGCAAATGGTTTTGGCACCTAAACCGTGAAAATAATCAAAAATATATTCTTCCGATTTTACGCAGGCAAATAAACGATAACAATCGTCTTCACTCAGTTTTACCAGCGGATCGTTGGCTAAATATTCTTTCAATACCTGCATGGCTTCTTCGCGATTCGGCCAGATTCTCTCGGAAAAGTTGATGTCAATACTTAACTGTAGTCCAAGTGCTGCTGCTTTTTTGGCTAGATTTAAAATAGTTTGTCGGGCTGGATTTTTACTCAAAGCAAAACAAGTCGTATGAAATATTTTGGCACTGCGAAGCACATCATCGGGCAACTGACTTTCAAAAATCTCACAGTCGGCTTGGCGGTACGGAATAAAATCGGGTGTTTCGGTAGATTTTGATACAAAAATAACCGAAGTTGGTACTGTTTCCGATTTGCCAATATAAGCCGTATTGACATTGTTAGCTTTTAGTTTTCGGATGACGTAATCACCCAATCCGTCCTGACCACAGGAAGCAACTAGAACGGCATTCAATCCCAAACGCGAAGCATTTACGGCAACATTGGTGGGTGAACCGCCTAAAAAGCGATGATAATCTTTGGTTCTATTGATAGAGGTGTTGATTTCATGACCGATAAAATCAATCAATACTTCTCCTATACATATAATATCTATTGACTTCAATTATATTAAAAATTTAAAATTAGTAGTAAGGGATTGATGTACTAAAATAGTTGCTGCAGCACTCCAAGCACAAAAAGCAACGCCATTAGGCTCAGCAGTTTTAGTATTGAAGTTTTCATAAAAAGAAAATTCAAATTGAGCATTAACCGCGTTAATTTTAGCCAATATTTCTTTAGCTTTTTCACGCTCATTTTTTGAATATAATGCCAAACCAAAAAAGCCATTAACCATAGGCCAACTACCTCCATTATGAAACTCATAAGGATGGTTTCGGAATTCGTATTTGCAATTGTTCTTCAGCAGGTTCCAATGTTCGTCGGTTTCAAATATAGTTGGCCAAAAGGCAGGCAATAATCCCAATGTTGTTTGTTCGGACAATTCATAACTGTAGCGTAGCATTCTATTTTGATACTCTTCTGTTCCGATGTTGAGCAGTAGTGCTAAGGAATTTGCGAAAGCATCATAATTGATTTTGTAGCCAGAAGGTGAAAACGAGCAAGGCATAAAATCCTGGAAACGGACTTCATTATAAGCTCTTTCATGGTATTTTTCTCCGATACTGTTGGGCATGAAATTAACTTCAATCTGTTGGATTATGTTTTTAATTTTAGTCGAAATAGTATCGCTTTTCTCAAAATAATTATAGCTTTTTAAGGCCCAAACTCGGAGCAATTGATCGTACAAAACATAGCCATCGGTAATGTATTCATCGGCCCAATTCCCGGACAAAGGCGTATACAGCAAATGTTTGTTGTTGAATTCCCATGCTTCCAGAAGCGCGAGACATTTTTCAATTTGATTTTGATATTGCTTTACAAATGATGGATCTGCTTTGTAAAAAGCATATTGGCACACACCGACAACAAACCACGTTACGGCATCGACTCTACCAGCTAAACCCCCATAGCTTACCTCTGTTTTTTCATCGGAAATCAAAACATTCGATGGAATGGTTCCAATAGGATGCTGGTGTTTTGCCAAAGTTTCAAGGGTATTCCGAAAAGTAGCAATCAGTTGTTCATCGCCCGAAGCCAAGGCTGCCAGTCCACAAATAACACCGTCACGCGCCCAAACTCTTTTGTAATTAGTCGTGTTTTCGGCACTGGCTAAAAATCCGTTCGGAGTGGCGACCTGATGTAATAAATCCAAAGCTTTGTTATAGGCTAATTGATTCACTTGATGATTGTTTTTTAGTTGAAATGAGAAGAGTGAAAATAGCGCTTATGATCAGAAGAATGCCTGCAAAGGTGATAGCTAATCTTGCATCGTTGTGTAAAAAGTGCTTCATGATATACCCAAATGTGATGGTTTGGATAAACATCGGAATCACAATCATCATGTTGATGATGCCCATATAAACGCCATAGCGCTCTTTAGGGATATGGGAAACAACCATGAGATACGGAATCCCCATCATGCTGGCCCATCCAATTCCGAATCCGGTAATAGCAGGGAAAAGCAGGTATTTGTTTTGAATATGCGGAAAAAGTAAAAAGCCAATAGCAGCCAATAATAAGCAACTGAAATGCACTTTTTTGGGCGAGTATTTTTTGGCAAAATAGACTAATCCGAACGCGCAAAGAAAGGTAACTACATTATACCATCCATTTACTAAACCAGTCCAGCTCACGGCTTCTTCGTACAACTTGATGTCTTTTTCGGGCGTGGTATCCCAAACCGATAAGGCAATGCTTTTGGAGGAGTTCTGCCAATAACAAAACAAGGCATACCATTGAAACAAGTACACTAACGCCAGTTGCCACATGACTTTAGGCATTTCGACTATGGCTTTTGCGATATCAATAAAAGGAGTCAAGATATTGACTTTCTCAGATTGAATTCTTTGTAACTCTTCTGGAGTCGGAGGAATTTCTTTGGTAGTATGAGAACTCCACCACACAGAAGCTATAGAACAAATAGCACCCAAAAAGAACGAAGCAAATACCCAAGTAGGCAGTTTGCCCGTTGTTCCGATAAAAATCAAGGGAAAAATAAAGAGCGAAATATTGGCCAATGTCTGACCAAATCCGGTAAAAAAACTCTGCGCTTGAAATCCGGTTGGCTGTTGGGATTCATCTAGTTTATCAGCGATAAAAGCTCTGTAAGGTTCCATTGCAGTATTATTTCCGGCATCCAGAATCCAAAGTAAGCCGGCAGCCATCCATAAAGAACTGCTGAAAGGAAAAAGGAATAATGCTGCACTGCAGATTAAAGCTCCAATTAGGAAAAATGGTTTTCTTCGTCCGCCTAACTTTGGCGACCAAGTTTTATCACTCAAGGCGCCAATAATCGGCTGTATCAATAATCCAGTCAACGGACCTGCGAGGTTCAGTAGCGGAATTTGATCGGGTTGTGCTCCTAAAAAATCATAAATAGGATTTACGGCGCTTTGTTGTAACCCGAAGCTATATTGAATTCCGAAAAAGCCCACATTCATATTGATGATTTGCCCAAAACTCAGTTTTATTTTTGTTTGCATCGGAAACTTGGATTAGTTACTCTAAAGTAAGGGTTTTTAATTTTAAAAATAATTCCCATACCAATTTTTGTTGGTACAGGAATCATTCCAAATTAAACATGAAAATTTTTATTAAAACCTGTACGACAATGACATAGAGATAGATCTTCCTGGTAAAGGTCTTGCTCTAATATAATTAACCGTATTTTCAGTAATGCTTCCTTCTTCTGCTTCGGTAATAGCCAAAGTGTTCAAAAGGTTGTTTCCGGCAAGGTTCAAGGATAATCCTTTGGTTACTTCAAATTCTACAAAGCCATTTACGATTACAAAACCGTCCATAACCAACTCGTTGCTGTCCTGAGTGTACGCTTTTGTTTGACCAATAAAGCTCAAACCAACAGCATTTTTATTTTTAGAAAACTTATACGTTGGAATGAAGTTATACATCATTTTTGGTTGTCTTCTTGGGTCGTTTCCTTCGTTAGCACCTGAAGCAATTTCAGCTTTAGTATACGTAAATCCACCGCGTAAGTTTAAGCTCTCGGTAGCATTATAAGAAGCTTCTAACTCCAATCCCATCGATTTGTAATCGTTGTCAATGATACTGTTAGATGTTGCTTCGTATCCGCCTTGCTCATTCGTTTTTGAACTGAAAAAAGTAGCATACACATATCCTTTAGAGAATTTTCTTTTGTAACCGATTTCAGCTTGGTTTAAGAAATCGAGGCTGTTCATTTTATCTCCATCCAAATAGTTTAATCCGGAGAACAAAATTCTATCCGCTTTTGCTGAAGCTCCTTTACTATATCGAGCAAAAACAGATTGTTGTGCATCAATTAAATAATTAGCACCCAAAGTATAAGACACATAGTCGTACTCATAATCTACAGCCGTGGCATCTGCAGTATTTACGGCAAATACATTTTGTTCTGGGGCCGAAATAACATTGTCATTGTTGATGTCAAACGTAGTTGAAGTCCCACCTGCAAAAGAACCGTTTACTTGTCCTTTATCATAGCGAATGCCTCCTTCTAAGGAAAGTTTATCAGTAGCGTCGAAACTAATGTTAGCATACGGAGCTGAGACGTTATATTGAGTATCATAGTTTCGGGCTAAGTTCCCCCAAGCCGGAGTACCATAAGCATACAAACCGTTTTCTGATAATGGATTTCCGGTAGCATCCGTAACATTGATTAAACGTGGATTGTCATCCGAAACTTCTTGAAGGTAGGAGTTCCACAACCACGACATTGAAATATTTTGTATCGATTTGAAATATCCTGCAGTAATTCCAACTTTATCAAACTTTTTGGTGATTCTCAAATCATTCATAAAGTTATCCATATTGTTTAGTTGTGTGTCGAACATGTGAATTCGGGCCACCAAACCATTCGGGTTATTAAAAGCTGTTCCGTCATTGGCAAACGTTAATGTGGAACCGGCTCCAAAAGAATTGGCAATGGTAGCAGCCGAAGCTACTTCTGCCGGGAATGGAGCGATAAATAAACCACTGTTCGAAGAAAAACGACCATTTTCAGTAACTTTCCAACCGTCAGCTAATTCGAAGTTAGCACTGATTCCGATAGATTTTGATACAGGATGCATACCATCTGAAACCTTGGCTCTTCGTAATTCCCCATTTGGACCTAAACCAACATTGTGATCCAAATAAATAGATTGCATGGCTCCAGACGTAGCATCGTAGCCTTTGATACTTTCCCAATTTGGGCTGCTGTTAGTTCCAGAAACTTGCATTGGCATTGGCATAAAAGCAGCCGCTCTGTCATTAAGGAATTTGGTAAAAATAGTAACAGACCCTTTTTCAAATTCTTTTGTGATGTTGAATTTAACCTGACCACCATTATTAGCCACAAAACCTGGGCTTCTAACACCTTCACCCGTTCGGTAAAAACCACCGGCATGAAAGTATAATCCGTCGCCTATTCGGGCTCCATATTCTAAATCGGTTCTGAAATCATTGTAATCCAAACCAAAACTTGTGGCCATACTTCCGACTTCAGTTTTACCGGTTTTGCTGATAAAGTTGATAATTCCACCCGGAGAATTAGAGGAAAGCGTAGAAGCAGAACCTCCACGAATAGCTTCAATTTTAGCGATGTTTCGGTCAAATCGAGTAAAAATATCAGCGGTTGCGAAAGCGATATCTCCATATAAAAGTACCGGCAAACCATCTTCCTGTAGTTGTAAATATTTTGATCCTCCGGAAGAAATAGGCACACCACGAACAGCAATGTTGGCATTTCCTTCACCACCCGAAGATTCGGAACGGATACCTGGAATGGTTCTGAATATTTCTGCGGTCGATCTTGGTGCTGATTGCTCTACTTGTTTTACATCTAAAGTAGTTACAGAAACACTCGATTTTAATTTTGTTCTTGGATTGACAACTCCCGTTACCACAACTTCCTCTAAGGTTTTGGAATCCTCCTGCATTTGGAAGTCTAAGGTTGTTTTTCCGCTAATAGAAGTTGCTTTGTTTTGTGTTACTAGTCCAATAAAAGAGACTGTAACTGATGCTGGACCGTCAGTCAGGCCTGAAATCGTATAGTTTCCGTCAGCGTCTGTTGTAGTGGATTTAGACGTTTTGTCTACAACAACGTTAGCCCCAATAACAGATTCCCCTTTGGCATCGATAACTTTCCCTGAAAGACTTCCAGATTGAGAAAAAGAGAGATTGAATAGCAATAACGCTAGTACGAACAGTATCTTTTTCAAAAATTGAGTAGTTTTTTTCATTTTTGTGATTTGTTTGATTAATAAATTTTGTTGGTTTATTTTTCGAAATTAGATTTTTAGTTCACAAAATATTATGAAATCAGCACCGAAAACGTTTTCGAAAGTAACGAAAACGTTTTCGATTTACTATTGAGAAATTTTTATCATATTTGTTATATGAGAGAGATCACTTTAAAACAAATTGCCGAGACTTTAGGAATCTCCATTACAACAGTTTCTAAGGCGTTGAAAAACTATCCAGATGTAAGTCCGAAAACCAAAAAGGCTGTTTTGGATTTAGCGACATCGTTAGGCTACACTCCCAATAGTTTTGCGGTAAATCTCAGAACAAAGGAATCCAGAACCATAGGATTAATTATACCTGAAGTAGTGCATCATTTTTTTTCGAGTGTTATTGACGGCATTATTGCGGAGGCTGAAAAGAATGGATACTTGGTGATTATATTACAGTCGAATGAATCCTTGCCCATGGAGAAAAAGCAAGTAGAACTGCTACTGAATAAAAGAGTGGATGGTATTATTATGTCGTTGTCCAATGATTCTAATGATGATGACCATATAAAGGATATCATCAGAAAAGAGGTTCCGTTTGTGATGTTTGATAAAATTTCAAAACTTATTCCTTGTTCCAAGGTGATTATTGATGATCAAAAGGCGGCTTTCAATGCGGTACAGCATCTGATACAAAAAGGCTGCAGCAAAATCGCTCACATAAGAGGTCCGGTTAACCCTCAAAATGCCATCGACCGGTTTTTGGGATACAAAAAGGCATTAGAAAAACACAATATTCCTTTTGACTCAAAACTAGTTTATACCTGCAAGAACGTAACCTTTGAAGAAGGAAAAGCGTTTGCCAAACAGATAATTGAGGAGCATCCTGATGTTGATGGTATTTTTGTCATTACCGATTTGGTTGCAGTAGGTGTTTTAGCATACTTTAATGATGCGAATATTGAAGTTCCTAAACAGGTTAAAGTAATTGGATTCAGTAATTGGTTCATGTCGCAGGTAATTACCCCAAAACTCAGTACCGTAGATCAGCCTAGTTTTGACATGGGAGTAGCGTCTTTCAAATTGTTATTGGAGGAAATTAATGCTAAAAAAGATTTGCTGTCCTTCAAACCGAGGACCGTTGAGCTAGATACCAGTGTTATTGAACGCGAATCTACTTTGTAATTATTGGTGCATTTTGGAATAGATTGTAAAATAAAAAGCTCTTCCTTTCAGAAGAGCTTTTGTACCCGGAGCCGGAGTCGAACCGGCACGGTTTCCCACAGGTGTTTGAGACCAGCGCGTCTACCAATTCCGCCATCCGGGCTTGACAGACAAAACCAACAACAGTTGGTTTATCGCGAAAAATGAACAACAAAAGCGTTGCTTATTTTTAAACACGGTGCAAATGTAAAAAATAAAATATCATTTTCTAAAAAAATACTCGAAAATATCCTTTCAGAGTTCGATTTTATTCCTAAATTTGCACCTCGGTAAAACGAGCAACAACTAACTAACTACACCCGAGGCGTTTACAAACGGTACGTTTTAGTCCATTGACAAAGCGGTATCGATTGAAGCGCAGAGGATAAAACAACTAATTACAATGTCGCATCAAGAACCAGAAGCAAAAATATTTGCGTGTTCGCAAAGCGTCTATTTGGCCGAACAAATAGCTACAAACTATGGTGTTCCGTTAGGTAAGATTACGTTCTCAAGATTTAGTGATGGTGAATTTCAACCTTCTTTTGAAGAATCAATTAGAGGATTGCGCGTTTTTATTGTCTGCTCTACATTTCCGAGCGCCGACAATTTAATGGAACTTTTGTTAATGATTGATGCCGCTAAAAGGGCATCAGCCAGACACATTACTCCCGTAATTCCTTATTTTGGTTACGCAAGACAAGATAGAAAAGACAAACCTAGAGTTCCGATTGGAGCAAAACTGATAGCAAAACTATTAGAAACTGCCGGAGCAACGAGAATCATGACGATGGATTTACATGCCGATCAGATTCAGGGGTTTTTCGAAATGCCGGTAGATCATTTGTTTGCTTCAACGATCTTTTTGCCTTATGTGAAGAGTTTGCAGTTAGACAATTTGACGATTGCATCTCCGGATATGGGAGGTTCTAAAAGAGCCTATGCGTATTCTAAGTTCTTAGAATCGGATGTGGTTATTTGTTACAAGCAACGAAAAGCAGCCAACGTCATTGATACGATGGAATTGATTGGAGATGTCACCGGAAGAAATGTAATATTGGTGGATGACATGGTGGACACTGGAGGAACTTTGGCTAAAGCGGCTGATTTGATGATAGAAAGAGGGGCGTTAAGCGTAAGAGCTATTTGTACCCATGCGATTCTGTCGGGAGAAGCCTATGAGAAATTAGAGAATTCTAAATTATTAGAATTGATAGTTACCGATTCTATTCCGTTAAAGAAAGAATCAAACAAAATAAGAGTGGTGAGTTGTGCACCTCTTTTTGCAGAAGTAATGCACATGGTGCAACACAACAATTCCATCAGCGGGAAGTTCCTGATGTAATTAAAGGAGAAAGTGGTAAGACCACTTCGCTGCAAGAAACAAGATTTGAAGTTTTGCAGAAATTGCGTTAAGGATTGCAGCAAGTACCATGTACTGCGGAAAGCCTGACCGCGCCGAAGGTGGGGGAACGCCCAAATGAATTAGAATTTTTTTATTATTAACTATATATTTTTACAATGAAATCGATTACGATTAAAGGATCAGAAAGAGAAAGCGTAGGCAAAAAAGCTACTAAAGCCTTACGTGATGCTGGAATGGTTCCTTGCGTTATTTACGGAGGAAGTCAACCAGTACATTTTGCAGCAGAAGAAAAAGCATTCAAAGGCTTGGTTTACACTCCAAACGCACATACAGTTGTAGTGGATTTAAACGGTAAAAGCGCTAATGTAATTCTTCAAGACATTCAGTTTCACCCAGTGTCTGATAAGATTTTACACATTGACTTCTTTCAGTTAAGCGACAGCAAAGAAATCATTATGGAAGTTCCTGTTAAAGTTACAGGTACGTCTCCAGGGGTACTTTTAGGAGGAGATTTACGCTTGAACTTAAGAAGATTAAAAGTAAAAGCGTTGCCTAAAAACCTTCCTGATTTTGTGGAAGCAAACATCTCTGAATTGCAAATGGGTAACAAACTATATGTTACTAAATTGCCTACTCCAAACTTTAAATTGATGCACCCAGATAATACAGTGGTAGCTCAAGTGAAGATTTCTCGTGCTGCTATGAAAGCGGCTCAAGAAGCTGCAAAAGCAGAAAAAGGAGCAAAAAAGAAAAAATAATTCCTTTATTTTTCCCATACCAAAAAGCATCAGTTTCGACTGGTGCTTTTTTTATGCAATCAAATTAGTTTACTTTTGCCTATGAATTGGTTAAAAAAACTCTTTAAAACAAATAGCACCTCTGAAGCCTCAGAAGGAATAATAACGGAGGGACAAACATCAAACAACAATAGTAAAGAAGTGAGTAAAAAATTCTTAATTGTCGGACTCGGAAATATCGGCGTAGAATATGTCAATACACGCCATAATATAGGTTTCAAAATAGTGGATTTTGTGGCGGAGCATGCTAACGTATCCTTTGAAACGGCAAAATTGGGAGCTGTTGCCGAATACAGTATCAAAGGCAGAAAGCTCATTTTGTTAAAGCCAAATACGTATATGAATCTTAGCGGTAAAGCCGTAAAGTATTGGATGGATAAAGAGAATATTGCCAAAGAAAATGTGCTGATTATCACTGATGATTTGAACTTATCGTTCGGAACTATTCGTATAAAAGCAAAAGGGAGTGATGGTGGTCACAATGGCTTGAAGAATATTCAGCTCATTTTAAACACAACCGAATATCCAAGATTTCGTTTTGGAATTAGTGACGAATTCAAAAAAGGACAGCAGGTCGATTACGTTTTAGGAGAGTGGAATGAAACGGAAAGAGAAAAACTCCCAGAACGCTATAAGGTAGCGAAAGAGATTGTAGAATCTTTTGCTTTAGCTGGGCTGAACGAGACCATGAATAGTTTTAACGGAAAATAAGGTTATAAAAAAAGGGAAATCATTTGATTTCCCTTTTTTAGTATTTGTGATAAATAATTATTCAATAACTATTCGTTTTACTAATTTTTTGCTTCCATCAGTAACAGAAACTAAGTATACTCCACTTTGAGCATTGCTCAACTGAATGTTTTCGTTAAAGGTAGTTTGATTGGAGTAATTGTTTTCAAAAATTACTCTACCTCTCATGTCAAATACATTTACTTTAATTTCGTTTGAAGTATTGTTTTCAAATTGAATGTTGAAGTTCCCTTTGTTTGGATTTGGATAAATTCTGAAGTCAGTCAATTGATTTTCGTCAGTTGCTAATTGAGCCGTTACCGCACAAATTTCAATTGTCCAGTTTCCAATAGAACCTGTATCGCCATTGTAATTATCGTTTGCCAAAAGAGTCCATGAACCGTTCATAGGTTTACCATTTAAAGCCGATAAAACTTGGCTAGGTCTAAACGTTCCAGTTAAATTTGCAGCACAAACAATAGCAGGAGAAGCGTCATTGAATAAAACATTGAAGCCCGTAGAGACTATATTACAGTTTCTGTTTAAAAGAGCTACTTGCGTTCCATCAGGGTGCGACAAAGCAACAATTAAATCCCAGAAATAACTATGTGTACCAGCTAGAGTAACATTTACATCAGATATAGTTCCAGTGATAGGAACATTTAGACTTTTAGCTACTGTTGGACCAGCAACATTGGCTCCTAATCCATCAGGAATAGCAAGTGCTGAATTATTGGTGTAACTATTACAAGTAGTGGCGAAAGTATACCCTAAACCGATGTTTTTAGATACACAATAAAAGATATTTCCTACAGCTTCAATCAAAATTCTACAATTTGGTGAAGGTGTAGTTGGAAGCGTAAAGCTTTCTGTACCATCATTTGGAGTATTAGCAGCCAATACAATAGGGAAGGTTGCTCCACCATCGGTTGAGAAAAGGATATTTACGTTGGCAGTATTAATTCCGTTAGCAGTTGTTCCTGCAACATCCCAATTAACTGCAGCGGTTGATCCTGGATCCCAAGTAACATTATCCGTTGCTGGACTAGTGATTGCAAAAGCTGAACCAGTATTTACAACAGTTACTACTGTTGCGGCACTATTAGTTTGACCACCACCAAGAACGTTATCTCTCACGGTAAAAGCAAAACCTAAAGTTCTAGCTACAGATGATGTTGTTTCCCATGTTGGTGTTAAATTTCCCATTAACACATCAGAAAACGGAGGCATATAACGCACTGGAGATAAACTAGGTACTCTAGATCTGAAATTTGGACCATCAGTTTTTGTTGGCGAAGGAATACTTGCTGTAGGACTAATTGTTGTAGCATCATCATTTTGCTCCCAGCAGTACGTTAAAACTTCACCTGCAGTTCCGGTTCCGGAACCTGTAAGTTTGAATGCTGTACTTGTTGGTATAGAAAATGAAGGACCTTGAACAGCAACTGTTGGTCTAGGGTTGGTAACTGTCAAGCTAGTGCTAACAGGACAAGTTTTGGGATTCATATTTGATTGAATCTGTGAAATACTTTTAAAAGCAAAGTAATCATCTGAATTCGATTGCATATCGGTTCCACCGCCACCAATTCCGGCATAAGCCATGATAGTAGATCCAGAACCTGGTTCCACATTTACAGAACTATTTTCAGTTCCACTGATACCACCATGTGAAAATGTATGATTTGCTCCCATTTGATGACCCATTTCGTGAGCCACATAGTCAATGTCAAAAAAGTCTCCTTCTGGAACTTCATCAGCAGGTGATGTAATTCCGCTACCTTTAGTAGCATCTACACAAACGCATCCGATACATCCTGCACTACCACCACCACCAGAAGCTCCGAATAAGTGACCGATATCATAATTTGCAGCACCCATAAAAGTGGCATTGTTTAAAGTAGCTTGTAATTGAGAGTTCCAAGCGGCTGGCGCATTACCACCGGTAACGGTAGCATAAGGATCGGTTGCTGCATTTGTAAACACCACATTGGCGTTGTTAGCAACGATTAACAATTTTATAGCTAAATCTTTTTCGAAAACACCGTTACATCTTGACATAGTAGCATTCATAGCAGCTAAGGCATCAGCTACAGTTCCTCCATGATATTGCGCATACTCTCCAGTACAAGACAATGCTAAACGCATCGTTTTATATACTTGGTTACTCGCAAGAGTGGTATTAACTAATTTATCCGAGATAGTTTGATTTGTTGCAAAATCTTCTGTGCTACAAACAAAAGGTAGTTGACCTCTGTAGCGTGTAGCCGAATCAAACACAATATAAACCGAAGCGTCTTTTGTGTATGGCTCAATAAATTCTGTTCCAGTATTCGCTCTGAAAATCATTGTTTTAATTCCTTTTGGCGCAAAACTAAAATTTAAAGTAGCAGAAGGATCAGTAATTCCTTTTCCAACATAAGCTCTTATTTCTGGGAATTGAGCTTGTAATCCTGGTTCAAAGTTAGAGGATTCCCAAACTTGGAATTTTTCCAATTGTCCTTTAATGTTGGGTAATTGGATTTCTACACCAGCCTGACCTGAAGCTTTTTGAGCTACATTGGCAAGTGTTTGCTTAAACTGATTGGCATTGAATTGCACTAATTTTTGATTTTCAGAATAAGCTGTTTTTCTTATCGTTTCTGAAGTTACTGCTCTAGAATCTCCCCAAAACGTCCAAGCGGAATTTTGAGCAAAAGAGAAACTAGCCGAAAAGATAAAAACAACTAAAAGTAAATTTTTTTTCATGGTATTGTTGATTAAATAAAAGTAGGTAAAGATAGTTATGTTTGAATAATCTGCAAATTTATATTTAGAATTATTATAGATAGAACTTCAATTTTAACAAATATTAAGTGTATATTATATAAAAGGCATTCTTTTGATGGTAATACTGAAATTATCTAGCCAATAGCTATTAAACTTTGGCATGGTCTTTTCCTTATATTTGATATAACTTTTTCAAATAAATAATTATGCGAGTTTTAACCATTCTAATGTTCTCTTTTCTCTTGTTAAATTTAGCTTCTTGCAAAACAAAACAAAATGAGGGCCAAGACAAAGCGCTTTTGAAAATGGATTCCATCAACAATACTGCCAAAAAGATGTATTTGTTTAAAAACAAAAAACTGGAGCTTTCGGAAAGTTATGGTTCCTTGGTTTATAAGATGGTTGATAACGAAAAAACAAATGTCATCCAATTTCTCTATGAAAAAGATATGGATAAAGTAGCTTATGATGGAGGATATAAGGAAGAAATTATTTTTGAATTTCCAAATTCTGTTTCAGAACAAAACTACAAGGATGTCGAATTGCAGAATACCAAAATGCTTTTTGGCAGGTATTGCTTTTGCAGAGGAAAAACAGGTTTGTACTACGTTAAGGAAGGTCAACTTCATCTGAAAGTATCCAAAAAAGAAACCTATTTCGAATTGCATTTTACCATAAATGAAGTACCACAGGTTATAAATGAAATCAGCTATTGATGCATATTGTCATTAAAACTTCAAAAAATTATTGTTTTTAAATTGTAAAACATATTTTTGTGCTTTAACCTATTGAGCACTCTTTTTGAAAATATTCCACTCTATAAAGTCATTTTCTTCGCATCAGCATACGGTGGTTACTATTGGTACTTTTGATGGTGTACATCTTGGACATCAAAAAATATTGGAACAAATTACCAAAAGTGCCGAGGCAGGAAACTGTGAAAGCCTAGTATTGACCTTTTTCCCGCATCCACGAATGGTCATTCAGGAAGATACCGAGATGAAACAACTGAACACGCTTCAGGAAAAAATAGCCTTGTTAGACGGTTTGGGAGTTGATAATCTTGTTGTACATCCTTTTGACAAAGAATTTTCAAGACTAACGGCAGAAGAATTTGTTAAAGAAGTTTTGGTTGACGTTTTTAAAGTGAAGAAAATCATTATTGGTTATGATCATCGCTTCGGGAGAAACCGAACGGCTAATATTGATGATTTAATCGTTTTTGGAACAACCTATGGTTTTGAGGTCGAACAAATTTCGGTAGAAGAGATTAACGAAGTCTCCATAAGTTCTACTAAAATAAGAACAGCACTTTTAGAAGGCAATGTCGAATTAGCTGCGGATTATTTGGGATACCATTATTCTTTAACCGGCATGGTAACCCAAGGCAAACAAGTTGGAAGAACAATCGGTTATCCAACGGCAAACATCAAAATAGACGAAAGCTATAAGCTGATTCCAATTAACGGCGTTTATATAGCAAAGTGTATTATTAATGATAAAGTAGTTTTTGGAATGATGAATATCGGAACAAGACCAACCGTTGATGGAACGAATCAAACCATCGAAATTAATCTATTCGATTTTAATCAGGATATCTATAATCAAATGATTACGGTTACATTTTTAAAAAGAATGCGTTCCGAACAAAAATTCGATTCTCTCGAAGCGTTAAAAACGCAGTTAGGCCTTGACAAGTTTATGGCTTTGGATTATATCAAGCAACTTTAACAACTGCAAAATAATATTCTTTTTCTTGAAGTATTTTCATCTGTTTTGTTAAATAACTAACAAGGCTGCGCTATTTACTTTAAATTTATAGTATCATGTTTAACTTAAATACGATGCTTATGAAACTGCCAAAAGAACTTATCAATGCAATTATCATTTTTGCCGGAATCGCGCTGTACTTTTTAGTGATAGATTTTTTAGACCTTTCAGATATTCTTTGGTTAAGAATGTTTAATGTACTCTTTGTTTATTACGGCGTTACACGAACTTTAAGCTCCAATGTAGCAGAGGGAAAGACAGGTTATGTACACAACCTGATGTCGGCCGGAGCTACTGCAATAATGGGAGTCGTTCTAAGTATTATTGGTCTTGTGATTTATATTCAATTAAGAGGTGGCGATGCTTATGTAGATAACTTTTCGGAAGATTTATTATTTGGAGGAAAACCTACTGCAAATCAATATTGTATCGGAATCTTGTTTGAAGGAATTGCTTCCGCACTAATGGTCGTTTTTGTAGCCGTTCAGTATTGGAGAAGAAAAATGGCGCCACAAGGATAGTTTGTCTGTTTATTAATGTGCACAAAATTGTAACTTACAGACAATTTAATTACTTTTGATGCAATATATAATTGCACTATGAGTATTACAAAACACAATTGGACCAAAGACGAAATCATCAACATATACAATAAACCATTAATGGATTTGCTGTACGAAGCCGCTACAATCCATAGAGAACATCACGATCCAAATGTCGTTCAGGTATCTACTTTATTATCTATCAAAACGGGTGGTTGTCCTGAAGATTGCGGCTACTGTCCTCAAGCGGCACGTTACCACACCGATATTGAAGGAAACGATTTGATGACAGTAAGTCAGGTAAAAGCTCAGGCTTTACGAGCAAAATCCAATGGGTCTTCCAGAGTATGTATGGGTGCTGCTTGGCGTAATGTAAAAGATGGAGCCGAGTTTGACCAAGTTTTGGAAATGGTCAGAACCATCAATAAGTTGGATATGGAGGTTTGCTGTACTTTGGGAATGCTTACCGAAAATCAGGCCCAACGTTTAGCGGAAGCAGGATTATATGCCTATAACCACAATTTAGATACTTCGGAAGAGTACTATAAAGAAGTAATTTCAACCAGAGGTTTTGAAGACCGTTTGGAAACTATCGATAACGTGCGTAAAACCAATGTGACTGTTTGCAGTGGTGGTATCATCGGAATGGGAGAAAGTATAGAGGACAGAGCAGGAATGCTGGTAGCACTATCAACTTTAAATCCACAACCAGAATCCGTTCCAATCAATGCTTTAGTAGCTGTTGAAGGAACTCCAATGGAGAACGAAAAACCAGTAGAAATTTGGGAAATGATACGTATGGTAGCTACTACCCGTATAGTAATGCCGGAAACCCAAGTACGTTTATCAGCGGGTAGAACCGAAATGTCACGAGAAGGACAAGCAATGTGCTTTTTTGCCGGAGCGAATTCGATTTTTGCCGGAGATAAATTACTGACAACACCTAATCCGGATGTGAATGAAGACATGAAAATGTTTGAAACATTAGGATTAGTCGCTCAAAAACCCTTTATAAAAATCATGCAGCCTAAAACAGTCGAAGCTGCAGATTCACAATATCAGGCATTGGGAGAAAAACCAAAATGGACTCGTCCAGGACACTCCATCGAAAGAAATTTAGAGGCCTCAGGGAAAGGAAAATAAATAGCACTTTGTTGTATTTAAATACAAAACGGCCGCATTAGTAGTAATGCGGCCGTTTTTGGTCTAAAAGATATTTTTATAGCACTATTTTTCTTGTAACTATCGTTCCGTTTTCTAGCGTAATTTTTATAATTAATGCTTGTTGACTTATAGAAACGTTGGCGGTTGTAAAGAGCTTGTTCTCTATTTTCTTAGCGTCAAATAATTCTCTGCCTAATACATCAAAAACAGTCACTTGCTGAATGTTCTCAATCGAAGAGGTAATTGTCATTTCCTTATTTCTAGTGGATACAACTACACTGCTTTCTATATCCTCAAAATCAGGATTACTTAAAGCATTTCGGTCATAGCGCAATACAAATCGATCGTTAATAATACCGACTTGAGTTGTAAAAGAATAAGGATTTTGTCTTAGGTCGTGTACAATCCCCAATTGTTTATCTTCCAGTAAGATATTCTGAGTTGCTTCAGAAAATAATCCATCTAGCGCACCAATAGCAATTTTATAAGAACCAGCTTGCATGATACGAATACCAATTGGTACTGTGTCGCTGGTGATAAAAGGTAATGATCTACCTTGAATTATTAAAGTTTCGTTTGCTTCTAACGAATAAATGTTAGTCTCGTTTGCAATATTTTTATAGGCATCATACAATCGGTCCAAACCATTAGTTGCATTCGGAACATAACCGATAGCAGTTCTTACCGGTACATTATTACTGTCTAATAAATCTAACCAAATTCTACTTTTCTCTTCCTCGCCAGTTTCTGAAGTTCGGAAAAACTGATTGTTTGCATACGATTTATTACGCATGCTGTTTTTAAAATTAATCGTGCTGCTTGCTGCTGCGCCATCATTCATCAAAACAAAAAATCCTTGTCCGCCTGCAATGTAGCCGTTGAAAGAAGGGCCGCTCACATTTGCTGTGCCATTATGAATGGAATAGTCGACAGCGCTGTAATTATATAAATACCAATTATAAAATGGATTTTGTGAAGAAACTGGAGCTGCGCCATGAGTCCACAAATAAACGTAACCTTGTAAATCTGTGTTGTACGACAAAAAGTCTAAAGCACTAATTGCTGAAGGATAAGGATTCCCAACTAAATTCCAATTGTCATCAAAGTTAGAAACATTGACACTGTTTCCTGGACCTAGAGTGCTTGGTGTGGTGTTGCTTCCGCGGTAGATAGTCACAGGTACAATTCCATTATTGGCAACGCCTGTAAAAACAGCTGGAATGCTCGATGCTGGTAGTCCGTACGCGTTAGAGCCTCTCATGATATAACCATTTCCAGGAGCCATTGTACCTGAAGTTGGCAACCAATTACCCGAACTAATCGGACTATTAATATTCGCCGCTAAAGTATCCCAGCGGTATCGGTAACCAGGTGTTGGACTAGAATATAAGTTGTCTATTGACTGACCAATAACAGGAGAAGACCAATAAATATAGTCATAGCCTCTAATTCCGGTTGGCGTTCGTTGGTACGTTATACTGCCTGAATTTGTAGCTGTATCATTTACTTGAACCAAACTTGCGTTGTTGGCAATAGTCAAATTACCGGCATTGATAATATTACTCTGTATTTCAAAATAGTATCCAGTATCTACAGTAACGTTTCTTCCTGTATTTACCTGACATTCGCAGGCTTCTATACTTCCATGTTCGAATGCAGCAGTGGTGGTATAATCACCAGCAAAAATTGCTTTGGTACTTGGTGTTGGGAATCCAGCCGACCAAGCAGAACCATTCCATGTAGTAGCTTGTGCTGTTTGACCCTCAATTTTTATATCATCAAGAGCCCAAAGTTCATCATCTCTATCAACATTAAGAGTAACTCTTATTAATAAATTGGTGGACTGTGGTAAATTTCTAACGTAATAAGTAGAAATTCCTGCTGCTCCCGTCAATTCTGCATTACCATTTCGTGTGTCTAAGGAGACCCCACTATTATTTCCGGTATAATAAGCGTTAAATGTTCCGGTCGTAGCAAAATTCCACCTTGAATTAGTGAAACCTCTCAAAACTGATTCTACTGACCAGTTAACTCCGCCATCAACGCTAGTTTCTACCTGAACAAGATCATTAACATCAAGACCTTGAGTTGTTCCGCTAGCTCTAAATGCCCCTACTCTCATGGAAAAATTGATATTGTTATATTGACTTACATCAACGGCATTTAAGGTTAAAACGGCACTTCGGGTAGTTGTAGTTCCAATCCCTCTGAACTGGAAAGATCTAGCACCAACAAACGCATTCACTGCTCCAGAACCATTGTTGTAGGTGCCTCCTGTGTTTGTGGTTACGGTACCGTCTGTTACAATCGGGCTATATCCCCAGGTTGGAGTTGCAGGTACAGCTTCGAAATCTTGAATTACTATAGTTTGTACAGCATTATTACTACAAGGAGTATACACAATACCTTCACCTGAGATGGCAAAAGTAAATACAGGGTCCAAAGGATCGGGAGTAGTTCTTCCGGAATTTGTAAAGACACTAAATGTTACTGTAGCATTTTTAACACCGGCAGAGGTTGGGGTAAAATTTATGGTAAATGAAGTAGTATTTCCTGAGCCAAATGCACCATTGTTAGGTTGTGAAACAACAGAAAACATTGTAGCATCTGCGCCAGATAAAGTTACGGTTGATAAATAGGTTGTAGATGCTGATAAATTAGTAATGACAAAAGTATTTTGTTTTAGCCCTGTTGTTACGGGGATCAAACCGAAGTTCGTCAGATTGGTTGTTGATGTTGTTAAGGAACCTTTTGGAACATCATTACCGTTTCCGGTGACATAAATATTGTTTGAACCTTGACAAGTACCTCTGATATTAAAGTTATAAGGGTTCTCATCACTATCATTGCTGTAAATTAAGATAGTCGCATTTTTTGTTCCACCTGATGTAGGACTAAATGTGATTTGGAATGTAGTAGAGCCTCCTCCGGCTATGGCATTTGAAGGAATTATTGTAACAGTGAACAGCGAAGCATTAGCTCCTGTAATTTGGATGTAAGGCGATGCACCCGTCAATGAAAGTGAAGTTGTACCTAAATTTTCAATAGTAAAGATTCTAGTTGATGAACCACCTTGCAAGGTAACCGGGAAATTGGTCCAGTTGGTGCCTTGCGGATAAATACTGTTGTCAGGAATACTTTGCCCGTTCCCTCTTACATTTATTTCAACAAGAGCTGTTGCTGTACCTGTTCCTTGAATCGAAAAATTATACGTTCCTTCATTAGAATCGTTACTTGTAATGGTCAAAGTTGTCGTTCTTGTTCCTGCTGCACCTGGAGTAAATGTTACGACAAGATCATAAAAAGCACCAGCCGCAATATTGAGTGGAAAAGTGATGGCCGGAAAGGTAAAATCTCCTGAATCTCCTCCAACCATACTTAAAGCACTAATAGCTAAATTAGCATTTCCTGTATTCTCTATTCTAAAGGTTTTGGTAGGACTTGGAGTTGCCACAACAAATGTCCCATACAAAGTATTGTCCAGTCCACTAGGGGTTACATCTCCATCACTTATGGTTGGATTAGAACCTACAATCCCTCTTACATTTATTTCTGGAGCCGGAGTGGTACTGCATGTTAAAGTTGGAATCGTAGCTACTGTTCTATAATTGACAGTCGAGGCAACTGGACCTGCAACAGCGTTGTAAGGAATCAATGTAAAAGTATAAGTTGTTCCACCATTTAAACCACTTATCGTTGCTGAAGTGGCAAGAGTTGAACTAACATACGTACCTACTGTGGCGTCTCCAATGGCAGTCGCAGCACCATATATAGTTCCGTCAACTGGCAAACCTGTCGGCGTGCCTCCTTGGCGATACAATATCAAATAACCAGAGGCAGCAATGGAACCTGCAGAGGCAAAATTCACAACTATAGAAGTTGGAGTAGAAGCACCACAAGTGGTAAATGAACCATGACTCGCAGGCTCGTTGGCTAACGTCCAGAAATTAAAACTTTCAGGATTTGTAGTGTTAAAACATACATTGGTACCAGCACCATTGTAAGCGTAAGGCGTTGCGGTATATTGTGTGCCTGCGGTTAATCCTGTAATTCCTGTAACAGATCCAGTAGCATTTTTGGCCACAACCACATTACCAGCACTAATTAAATTGGCTCCAGTTGCAGTAGCAAAGTTTAAGGTTGGTGTATAATCTGTTCCAGATGTAGGTGCTGTAGGTGCACCAGCTAAACGAAGCGATACCAAAGTTCCTGAGGTACTCGCGCCATCGGTCCATGATAAATTGGCACCAGTTGTCGTTACATTGCTAGATGTTAGGGCAGAAGCTTGCGTTCCAGGAGTGGTGCAGGGAGTAGAAAGTGTACCCGACACTATAAAATTATCCATTACCCATTGTTCATTAGCAGAATTATTTAACATCGTGATTCTCACTCTCAAATTAGTAACGGCGGGAAGTCCTGTAACCGTTACTGTAGAATAGCCATCTGTAGTTCGGCTTCCACCAGTAGCAGGAGCAAAATCAACAGGGGTAACATTACCGTCATAAGCTGTTGTAGCTATACCTGTAGCTGAATAAGCCCAATACGCATTGGTATTCCCCAAAACCCTTACAGTGGGATAATAATTTACTCCTCCATCGGGACTTATCTCTACAGTTACGATATCAGTTCCATCAGCACCATTTGCTGTAGATCCTATTGAAAAGGATGCAAGCCTAAATGTTGTTGAAATGACCGTATATAAACTGGTATTTATATTGCTAGTAACTAAGGTTGCTGTACCGTTGTTTATTCCTCTTGAATGAGTTCCTTCTGAAAAAAATGGCGAAGTAGCAGGTCGATCCCCAGCTACAGAATTTCCGGTGAAATAGGCACCACCAGTTAATGTAAATAAAGTAGTCGTGTTATTCAGACCATCAGAAGCTATTTGCCCCCAAGAGAAGCAACTTACCAAAAGAGCAATTAAAAGTAATTTTACTTTCATTATAAAAAATGAATTAAGTTATTCCATTCGTTTTCATAGTAATAGACACTCCTTCTGTGACACAAAAAAAGGTCAAGACTTAGTTGGTAGAAAACGGGACAGCAAAACTACATCTAAATTACTAAATTACAACGGTTTCGCCTTAAGAAATTATTAATAAAATGTGTCTTTTATGCGCTAAATTGTTAATAAAAAAAGCACATTATGTTTTTATTTACATTTTTAATAGTATTCATCGGTTTAATCTTAAAAAAAATTATGCTGATAGGTTCAATTTTCTAACTTTGTTGTTTTACTTTTCATACAAAAATGAGCGAAAAATTATCAGTAACCGAAGCGAAGCTTAAATTGGAATACTATTGTTCTTATCAGGAGCGTTGTCATCAGGACGTGGTGCAGAAATGCTATGATTTAGGAATGAAATCCGATGAAGTAGATGCCATAGTAGTGCATTTGTTGCAACATAATTTTCTCAACGAAGAGCGCTTTGCCCGAAGTTTTGCCCGAGGAAAACACCGCATAAAAGCATGGGGAAAAATCAGAATTGTAAATGAACTCAAGCAACGTCAAATCTCAGCACCTAACATCAAATCTGCACTAACCGAAATTACTGAGGAAGAATACGAAACAATTTTTGATAGCTTAGCTGAAAGACATTGGAGCAGTCTCACAGAAAGAAAAGGACAAAAGAAAAACAAAAAGTTCTGCGATTATTTATTGCGAAGAGGTTGGGAAAGTACTTTGGTGTATGAAAAACTAAAGCAATTGGAAAAGCTTACTTAGACACTAAAATACTCACAGCATTGCCACCAAAACCCACAGCGTTAATCAGTATTTTTCTAATTTCTTTTCGCGGATTTTGTTCCGTTACAAAGGGAACTCCAATAAACTGCTGCTTTTGTAGCATCATAATCGCCATTTCAAGATTAAGCATGCCTGAAGCTCCAAAAGTATGCCCGACTTTCCATTTATTTGTAGTAAGCATCGGAAGTTTTCCGAATACTTTTTGTATCGCTTTAAATTCGGATTGATCGCCTTTTATGGTTCCCGGAGCGTGCATAACCACAACATCAACTTCATCAGGATTACTGGTTCCCAAAGCCATTTTCATCGATTTCTGGAAACATTCGGCTTCATCTGTAATAGAAATACTGTGTTGTAAATCATCTGTTGCATACCCAAATCCGGTAACATAAGCCAGCGCATTTGTTTTTTCTCCTAATTCCAAACACGCCATTGCAGCACCTTCACCTAAAACCATAGTGTTTTTGGTTTTTGTCAAATCCAAAGCGCGACAAGGATATTCTGAATTCTCTTTAGCATAAATTTTCAAAGCACGCATTTGCGCAATGGTAAATGGAGTCAACGGTGCTTCGCTTCCACCAACTAAGAATTTATCAGCCATGCCAGCCTGCAACCAAGCCATACCATTTAACAAAGCGTGCAAGGCTGTTGAACAAGTGATGGAGTGCGATAATTCGGGGCCAATTGATTTTAAATCATGGGCAACCCATGTTGAAATATTGCCTAAAGTAGTTGTAGGCGAGGCAAGTGTAGGTGTTTTCCCAGTTCCTAGAAATTCCTGATGATGTTTTTCAAATAGCGCTGTGGCACCACGGGATGATCCAATATTGATACCAAATTCCGAATCGTTCCAACCGGCATTTTTTACCGCTTCTCTTGAAGCCAATATAGCATAAAGCACCGAATTATCTAAGGATTTGTATTTAGTGTCCGAGTTTCGCAATGCGCTTACCTCTTGTTGTAACAACTCCGTTATGGGTGCAATCAAAGTAGTGCCGTCACCGACTTTTTTTTCTACAATGAGCGTTCTTGGACTCGAATATTCCTCCCAAACGTCCGCAGCAGTTTTTCCTAACGGCGAAAATGAAGCTATAGACGTAATGGCAATCGGAGTTTTCAAGGTAATTCTATTAAGGTATTATGGGTGCAAAACTACACTATTTCCAGCGCTTTTCCGACAGCATCATATACTTTTTCCAATTGTTCATCGGTAATGACATAAGGCGGTAAAATATAAACAATGTTCCCTACAGGTCGCAGAATGATTCCGTTTTCAATAAAGAAATTATAGAGTGTATTGCGCATCGTTCCGTAGTAACTTTCCTGATTTTCAGTTTTGATTTCTAGCGCAAAAATGACGCCGAGAACCCTTGTCGTTTTCACTTTAGGATGTAACTGAATCCTCTTTTCAAACACTAAATGCGATTGGTTGATTCGAACAATATTTTTTTGCATCTCCTCACTTTGCAATAGACTGATACTCGCTAAAGCTGCAGCACATCCAGTAGGATTGGCCGTAAAAGTGTGTCCGTGAAACAATGCTTTGTTGGTATCATCATCAAAAAAACCGTCAAAGATATCTTGTGAGAAAGTGGTAATCGCCATCGGAATCGTTCCTCCAGTCAGTGCTTTTGACAAACACATCATGTCGGGTTTGTTAGCCAAATAGTCTGTAGCAAATGTTTTCCCTGTTTTACCAAAGCCCGTCATTACTTCATCGGCAATTGTGAACACGTTATTTTGTTGACAAACAGCAATCATTTCATCCAAAGCATCGGGCGAATAGATTACCATTCCGGCCGCACCTTGAACCAAAGGCTCAAAAATAAAAGCCGCAAAGTCATTGGTGGCCACCAAATCTTTAAGCGCATTTATACTTTGTTCTTCATTTCCAATAGTCGGAACTGGAATCCGGATGACTTCTAACAACGAACCTTTGAAGGCTTCGGTAAAAAAGGTAATGCCACTCGAAGCCATAGCGCCAAAAGTATCTCCATGAAAAGCATCTTTAAAAGCTATGATTTTGGTTTTTGGGATGCCTTTATTATAAAAATATTGCAAAGCGCTTTTCAAAGCCACTTCCACCGCAGTTGAGCCATTGTCGGAATAAAATAGTTTTTTCTGATTGTCGGGCAAAATTTCCATTAACTTTTCGGCCAATAAGACCGCTTTGTCGTGTGTAAAACCACCAAACAAAACGTGTTCTAAAGTGGTTAGTTGGTCATAAATAGCATCAGCAATGATTTTATTGGAATGGCCATACGGATTAACCCACCAAGAAGCAATAGCATCAATATATTCCTTGTCGTTTTCGTCCCAAAGCAATGCACCGCTTCCTTTCACAATCGCCGGAAAATCAGCCGCAGTTTTGTGTTGGGTGTAGGGATGCCAATTGTATAGTCTGTCTCTTTCGGAAAGATTCATGTATTAAGAAAATAGAAGAAAGAAGCCAGAGAAAAGACTAAAGCTTCTTCGAAGTTATGATTGCAAAGATACGTTAAGAAAAAATCTTTCTTCTTGCTTCTTTGCTCTTGTTTCTTATAAATTTAAAAGATTGTCTCGAAATATATCCGCATAATATCGGATTACATTGGCATCAAAATACGGTTCGTTGTCAATTCGGCCAATACATTTGACTCCGGTTTTCTTTAGAATAATCGTTTCGGTTGCTTTATTTTCATCTCCCGAAAAAATAATGCCCGCAATGTTGATATTCTTATTTTTCAGGGCTTCTATAGTCAGCAATGTATGGTTGATACTTCCCAAATAATGACGCGATACCACAATAACGTTATAGTCTTTCTGAATTAAATCGATTATACAATCGGTATCATTAAGCGGGACTAAAATACCGCCCGCACCTTCAATAACAAGATGATTGTCGGTTTTTGGTTCTTGGATTTGCTTCAAATCGATAGTAATTCCGTCCAAAGCAGCTGCCAGATGTGGACTCGCGGGTGTATTCAAGGCATAAGCATTCGAGTGAAATTGGGATTTGGGATTTGTGATATAGGATTTAATCTTGTGTGTGTCACTAGCATCCAAATCTCCGGCCTGAATGGGTTTCCAATAATCTGCTTCTAAAGCTTCGGTTACGATGGCTGAGGCAATGGTTTTACCAACATCGGTACCAATTCCTGTGATGAATAGTTTCATAATCTTTGTTTTTGCCAACAATGCACGAATAAATGTAATGCACTAAGGATAGCGCAAAAGTACTATCTAACTTTATAAAATCGATAAAGAAAATAGGGATAAATTTATCAAAAACATTCGTGGATTTCTGGCTACTAAAATTCGATTAATCAAATTCGGCATGGCAGTTTTGACATTTGTATTTATACTTTGAAAATAAAAGAGCAAACACACCAAAAAAAACCACCCTGAAAAAGGATGTGATTCCGTTTATTGAAGTTTCCATTTCAACCTGTTCTGCACCACAGTTCGGACATTTTAAAGGCAGATTATCATCATCAACAGAAAATAAACTAACATCACCCAAAATCTCATTAGCTCTGATAACATCTTCTGTTTTTACAAATAATTTGATGCCGCCAACAGCATTGCTGTATAATGGATTCGAATCGATAGTGTTGAGGTCTCTCAAAAAAACTTCTACGCCTTGACTTTCCAATTTTCCTTGATAAATAACTGCTTCGCTAGAATATTGAAAGCGTCTTATTAATGTAAATTTTTCTTCTTCCATAATTAGAACACAAAGGTAGCTAACAATTCCAACACCTTGGAGATTTCGGCTTCTGAATTATAAGAGTGCAGACAAAAACGCAAACGTTCCTGACCTTCGGGAACGGTGGGAGATAAAATAGGTCGCACATCAAAGCCGTTTTGTTGGAGTTGTGTCGCTATGCTTTTGACGTTTTCATTCCCCGGAAGAATAGCGCATTGTATCGCCGACTTGCTATAAACGAATAAAGGTTTTAATCCCAAACGCATCTTCTCCTGATTAAAAAAAATAATATTGGACTGTAACTTTTGAAGTGCTTCCTTTTCATGGAACAAACTTTTATAGGACTGCAAAATAGTAGCAATACTGTGAGGCGAAAGTCCTGTGGTATATATAAAACTGCGGGCAAAGTTGACGAGATAGCTTTTCAGATTTTCACTTCCCAGAATAGCAGCACCATGACAGCCCAATCCTTTTCCGAACGTCATGATACGGGCAAAAACCTTGTTTTGTAACCCTAAACTTTGAATCAGTCCTTCGCCATTACTCCCAAAAACGCCCAAAGCATGTGCTTCGTCAATGACCAGATAAGCAAGATATTTTTCTGCTAAAGTAGTCAGCTGCTCCAGATTAGGACAATCACCGTCCATGGAGAAAACACTTTCGGTTGCGATGTAAATTTCGTTGCTTTCTGAGGCGTATTTTTGAATTAGTTTTTCCAATTCCTCAAAGTCATTATGTCCAAACTTATACGCTTTCGCATGGCTCATTTGGATGCCGTCTCGAATCGAAGCATGGCACAATTCGTCAAATAAAATGAGATCATTTCGTTGCGGAACCGAACTAAAAAAGCCAACGTTCGCATCATAACCCGAATTGAAAATTAAAGCAGCATCCGCTTGATGAAATTTAGCAATATATTCTTCGGTTTCAGGATATAAGGCGTGGTTTCCCGAAAGCAAACGCGAACCGGTAGCGCCATTTTCCTTGATGTTGTTGTCTAAAAGAAATTGATGGGTTTGATGAAAAATCGTTTCGTTTTTAGCAAAACCTATATAATCATTGGACGTAAAATCTATCGCGTTATCAGATATTGCTAGCCTTCTCAAGGCGTTTTGTTCTTGTCGCAGTTGAAGTTTTTGTTGTACTGATTTTGGCTCGTTTTCCATCATTCAAAAATAAGCAACTTTTATAAAATGGGGATTTTAAATAAAAAGATAATTTAACGCTATTAGAGGAATTATATTTCTAAATTTGGATGCCAAAAAAATAATAAACTAATGAAAAAAATCTACGTATTGATTACCCTATTGGTGAGCGTTACAGCTTTTGCTCAGTCCGGAAGTATCTGGAAACCAATAAAAGAAACCGAAATTTTAACAGAAGCTAAAATCAAAAGAAGTTCGTTTCCCAAAACCTTTGAATTATATCAACTCGATTTAAATTCATTAAAAACAACATTGCAAAACGCTCCAATGAGAGACAGCAGAGGAAAATCGAATGTAATCATCGAATTGCCTAATGCACAAGGTCAGCTGGAACATTTTAGAGTAGTGGAAACACCTTCAATGGAACCCGCTTTAGCAGTAAAATATCCAATGATAAAAGCCTACGCAGCTCAAGGAATTGAAGATCCAACAGCAGTTGCCCGATTTTCGGTAACGCAATTGGGATTGCACAGCATGACATTATCAGGAGAAAGAAGCACTGTTTTTATCGATCCTTTTACAGAAGACAGAAACAATTACATTGTATATAGCAAAAACAGTTTGGTTAAAGAAGGAAATGACTTTAACTGTCTGACAGATCAGGGAATTAACTTGCCTTCGTTGAATGATGTTTCAAACAAAGGTGCAAATGCTACTTTGAGTACCGATGACAGTAAACTAAGAACCTATAGATTAGCACAATCGTGTAATGCTGAGTATGGCAATATTTTTGCGGGTTCAGGAAGTGATGCACAGAAAAGAGCTAATATTCAAGCACAAATGGCACTAACAATTACTAGGGTTAACGGAGTTTATGAAAAAGATTTAGCTATTACCTTGATTTTTATTGCTAATAATGATCAGTTGATTTATTTTGGAGATACTGCTGCTGATCCATGGGATGGGGAATACAATACTCAAACAGGTTTTGTTATTGATGGAACCGTTGGTTTCGATAGTTACGATATTGGGCACAACTTTAATACGGATGGAGGTGGAAATGCGGGCTGTATAGGATGTATTTGTAGTACCAACAGCGACCCTGATTCGGGTTTCCACAAAGGAACTGGAATGACAGGGTCGGATAACCCAACTGGAGATCCTTTTGATATTGATTATGTGGCCCATGAAATGGGACACCAGTTTGGAGGTTTTCACGTTCAAAGTAGTTCCGATTGTCGGTCAGGAAGTGGTCTGACGGAAGTCGAGACAGGCTCTGGTTCCAGTATTATGGGTTATGCTGGAATTTGCGACACCAATGTCCAAAATAATAGTGATGACTATTTTGGGTATGTAAATATTAGAGATATTTCAGCCAATGTTAAAACAGGAACTAGTTCTTCTTGTCCGCAGATTACTGACTTTGCAAATGCTGCTCCTATTGTAAATGCAGGTAGAGATTATGTTATTCCTAAGTCGACGGCCTTTATGCTAACAGGAACTGCTATCGATCCTGATGGAGATGCTGTTACTTATAATTGGGAGCAAAACGACCCTCAAAATCCAAATTCATCTGCAGCACCAGTAGCAACTAGAGCTGCTGGGCCCATGTTTAGAACGCTTCCTAGCGTTACATCGCCAACACGATTTATGCCAAGTTTAACCACAGTGTTAAGCGGACTGACAGCCAATACTTGGGAGGTTTGTCCATCGGTTGCCAGAGATTTGAACTTTTCACTTACCGTTAGAGACAATAGAGCAGGTGGAGGACAAACGGCCTCCGATTTGATGAAAGTTACCGTTAACGGAACAGCAGGTCCTTTTGTAATAACGACACCAAATACTGTCGTTTCATGGGTTGCAGGTTCAACACAAACGGTTACTTGGAATGTGGCTGGGACAACGGCAAATGGTGTTGATACTCCTTTTGTAGATATTTATTTGTCGACCAATGCAGGAACGTCTTTTCCCATACTATTAGCAAGTAGAGTTCCAAACGATGGTTCAGAAATCATTGCAGTTCCTAATAATGTAGGATCACAAAACAGAATTATGGTAAAAGGATACGATAATATTTTCTATGATGTATCGAATACCAACTTTTCGATTACTGCTCCAACAGCCACTTTTTTGCCAGCATTTAACGGTGTCGCAGGAGAACAAAACAAACCTATTTGTACAGGAGCTTCTACGTCTTATGTTATCAATTATACAGCTCTTGCTGGATTTGCTGCTACAACTTCATTTAGTGTGACTGGAAATCCTTCCGGCACTTCTGTAACGTTTGCACCTTCAACTATTAGTGGCGATGGAACAGTTACGATGACTGTTTCTAATACTACTGGAGCAACTCCAGGGTTTTATACTTTAGCAGTGACGGCTTCATCTGGCGCAACTTCTAAAGTGATTAATTATTATTTGGAGTTGTTTAATTCAACATTCCCAACCATGACGTTAACTTCTCCTGCAGATTTAGCAGTTGGGATTGCAACTACGGCAACTGTGACATGGGCAGCGAACACCAATGCCACTTCTTATGATATTCAATTGGCCAATGACGCTTCTTTTACCACTATTGTAAATACTGCTACAACAACAGCTACCAGTTATACATTTACCGGATTGAATCAAGCGAATAATTATTTTTGGAGAGTGTTGCCTAAAAATGTTTCTTGTTCAGGAAGTTATAGTGCGCCTTTTAAATTTACTACCGGACAATTGAATTGTACTGATTTCAATTCAAATAATGTGCCTTTAACTATTTCAGCAAGTGGAACACCTACGATTAATTCTACTTTAAATATTCCGGCAGGAGGTACTATCAATGGTATAACAGTAACAATGGATATTACGCATTCATGGATCAATGATTTGAGAGCTATTTTAATCAGTCCGGCTGGAACCCAAGTTAATTTGTTTACGAATCCTTGTACCAATGATGATATCCAAAACATTTCGGCTACTTTTGATGATAATGGAGATACGGTGGTATGTGGCACTGACCCGGGAATTTCCGGAATAGTGATTCCTGACCAGGCATTGAGTACGTTAGTTGGACAAAGCTCTACGGGAGCTTGGACGTTGCGCATTAGAGATACTTTCAATCAGGATGGAGGTTCTTTAAACAGCTGGAGTTTGAATATTTGTACGGTTTCGCCAGCGTTAGCGGTAAACGAAACTACTTTGATGAACTTTGCGTTATATCCAAATCCAAATAACGGAAGATTTACCATCAATTTTGAGGCAGATGCTATCAGTCCGGTTGAGGTTAACGTTTTTGATTTGAGAGGGAGAGTAATCTACTCGAATACGTTTGCTAATCAGTCTCTCTTCAACGAAACTATTGATTTAAATTCGATTCAATCGGCAGTGTATTTGCTGAAAGTTAAAAATGGTAATCGTTCTGTGACGAAGAAGATAGTGATTGATAAATAAGACTAACTAGTATTTTGAAAAGTCCAGTTGCGTTTTAAATGTGACTGGACTTTTTGTTTTAAGGGATATGATTTTAACGCAAAACGTAACTAGCCCGGATAGGAACGGCATCCTTTTTATCTTGTTTTTAGAACTAGATAAAAAGATTTAGTGGATAGCCGGAACAGCTCATAAAAAAAGCCCAACAGGAATGTTGAGCTTTTAGTTTATTTTGAAAGTGCCTTAGTCGGCTAAAACAATTACCTTATTGTCTTTCATTTCGATAGTTCCTGAATTGATTTCCAAAAGGTAGTTTTGATCGTTTACCTTAGTAAATTTGTCTACGACTTCTTTGTTAAAATTAAAACTAGAGGCTTCAATTTTGACAACGCCATGTTTTAAGATCGAAACTATAGGCGCGTGATTGTTCAAGATTTGGAAGGCGCCATTCACGCCAGGTAAAGAAACCGAAGTAACTTCTCCTTTGAATAATGTAGCTTCCGGTGATACTATTTCTAAAATCATATTTTTAAAGTTAGAAGATGGAAGATGGAAGATGGAAGAGAATTTTACTTCTAGCTTCTAGCTTTCTGACTCCCAGCTTAATTATGCTTCAGCCAATATTTTTTGTCCCGCTTCGATAGCTTCTTCAATAGTTCCTTTAAGGTTGAAGGCAGCTTCTGGCAAGTGATCTAATTCGCCATCAATGATCATGTTGAATCCTTTGATCGTTTCTTTAATGTCTACCAATACTCCAGGAATACCTGTAAATTGCTCCGCAACGTGGAAAGGTTGAGACAAGAAACGTTGTACTCTACGGGCTCTTGATACTGCTAATTTATCTTCTTCTGATAACTCTTCCAAACCAAGGATTGCGATGATATCTTGAAGTTGTTTGTATTTTTGAAGAATCTCTTTTACTCTTTGTGCGCAGTTGTAGTGATCGTCACCTAAGATTTGAGCGGTTAGAATTCTTGAAGTAGAATCTAGTGGATCCACTGCAGGATAAATTCCAAGCTCAGCAATTTTACGAGACAATACCGTTGTTGCATCTAAGTGAGCAAAGGTTGTAGCAGGAGCTGGATCTGTTAAGTCATCCGCAGGAACGTAAACCGCCTGTACCGATGTAATGGAACCTTTGTTTGTAGATGTAATTCTTTCTTGCATCGCACCCATTTCTGTTGCCAATGTTGGTTGGTAACCTACCGCTGATGGCATACGACCTAAAAGAGCCGAAACCTCAGAACCTGCTTGTGTAAAACGGAAGATGTTGTCAACAAAGAAAAGTACGTCTTTACCTTGGTCTGAACCAGCACCATCACGGAAATATTCTGCGATAGATAATCCAGATAAGGCTACACGAGCTCTTGCTCCTGGTGGCTCATTCATTTGTCCGAATACGAAAGTAGCTTTTGACTCTCTCATTCCCGGTTTGTCTACTTTAGATAAATCCCATCCTCCATTTTCCATAGAGTGCATGAAATCGTCTCCATATTTTATAATTCCTGATTCCAACATCTCACGAAGCAAATCGTTTCCTTCACGAGTTCTTTCACCTACTCCTGCGAATACAGAAAGTCCACCATGACCTTTGGCGATGTTGTTAATCAATTCTTGAATCAATACTGTTTTACCAACACCTGCACCACCGAACAATCCAATTTTACCACCTTTTGCATAAGGCTCAATCAAATCGATAACTTTGATTCCGGTAAAAAGGACCTCAGTAGAAGTTGATAAATCTTCGAATTTTGGTGCTTGCTTGTGAATTGGCATTCCGTTAGCACCTTCTTTTGGTAAATTTCCTAAACCATCGATAGCGTCTCCAACTACATTAAATAATCTTCCGTAGATATCAGAACCGATTGGCATTTGAATTGGAGCACCTGTAGCTTTTACAGCTGTTCCTCTGCTTAATCCATCAGTTGAGTCCATAGAGATAGTACGTACAGTGTTTTCACCAATATGTGATTGCACTTCCAATACTAATATTGAACCATTTTTGTTAACGATTTCTAATGAGTCATAAATTTTTGGTAATTCAACGTCTTTAGTATCAAATACTACGTCTACTACTGGACCAATGATTTGCGAAACTTTTCCTATTGCGTTTGACATTGTTTATGTATTTATTAAATAGCTATTTAGGTTTGGAAAAAACACCTCTTTTTTCCGTGTGCAAAGATAATTTTTATAAATCGAAAAATCAATAATTATTTTTATAAAAAACAAGTTTTTTTTATCGAATCCTCAAAATGAAAAAAGCCACCTGATTTGGGTGGCTTTTTATCTTCTTTTTATTTTTTCTAAAGTGACGCTGGATAACTTAATGGGAAATCTTCTGGTTTGTACATTTTGAATACAGAACCATATTTTGCCGCAATTGCTATCATGAATTGATTTGCTATATAAGCATTCGCTCTTGCGCTAAGATGAACTCCATCTAAACCAAAGGCACCGCCTCGAACAAATTGGGAAGTCATATGAAATGTTCCAAATCGTATTCCAGCAGTTGAAGACAATTGTGTCAAAATTGAATTTACATCCACAAAAGCAAGGCCTTTAGCATCAGCAATAGATCTTATAGAGGCGTTGTAAGCATCTGTAGCCGTTTTAACTTCCGCAGTTTCGCTTGCGGTTAGCACTCTATTGTCTTGCAATGGATAAGAAATTCCACTTACATTAAACGGTGCAGGAACACCAGCTTGAGTTGTTCCAATAACAGAACTTGAAGTTAGTAATACATAATCTCTATCGCCACTTATCTTTCTAGCGTGTCTTGCTTGTCCATAAAGTGTTCCAACAAAGCCTGCTGTTGTTGCTCCGAGAACAGGAGTTAAAACTGCGGATATTTGAGCAGAAAGGTTTGGTAAACTTTCGTCAACAATTAAAAGTGGATTGTTTGGTTCTATTGTTGCTGGGTTAGCATCATCAGAAACTAAGCTCACAAAACGATTTGGTTGTCCAATAGCCGTTGTAATTTGGTTTACAGCTCCAAAAAGTTGGTTCAACTGTGCTGAACTTGCAGCCGGAATAGAAGTAGCCGGAATAGGATCCGTTGGGACTGTAGTAAAAAACGGCACTGCGTTTACATACGGTAAATTAGCCACAACACCTTTTGCGCCATTTGCGGTTAGTGCATTGGTAAGATTGGTGTATACTGTTGCAAATACATTTGGATCCGTTATATCATTCGAACCATAAGTAGTAGGATCAAGGTTTCCAAGCTGATTTGTTCCGATTCCACCAGAGGTAGCATAAGAAAGTACATCGTTATTTCCTATCCAAAGGGAAAAGAACGTTGGATTTTGTGCTACAGCATCAGCGATAATAGAGGTAGTCGGGTTTGATGCAAAACGCACAAAGTAAGGATTAGATTGTCCTGTTAATACTCCAGCAGCATTACCATATCCTTGCGCTACTAAATGGAAACTTTTAGCTCCTGGAACACCCATATTGTTGAATGGTCCGGCCAATACGTTTGTAATATCTGTTGTCGGAACAGCACCAGGCAAAGCTATTGGTGATGCGCCATTAAAGATTAAGCGGGGACCTTGAATTGGAGTACCTCCAAACAAAAGACCTCCAAAATTATCATTCATCAAAGGAGTGTTAAATGCTCCACCACCAACAGTAGCAAACTGATCAGCTAATAGTTTTGGATAGGCATTATTCTGTCCTGCAATGAATAAAGCACCATCTGAGAATCCGGCAGTTAAGGAGTTTCCTAACGAAACATATTTTGAAAAATCAGCACTTCCGGCAGAAGGAACTACTTCCTCCTCAATATTAGAATAATCGATTTCATCTTGTGTACAGGATGCCATCACGATTGAGGCGATGAATATCCATTTGAAATTTTTTATCATGATTTGTAGTTAATTTAAGGGTTAATAGTTAATGAAGCTAAATACTGTTGACCAATTCTTCCTGCACCAACAACCTGAAGATAATCACCACCGCCAATGTTAGCAGCGCTTAATTTGATTACAGATTTAATAGCTGGTATTTTGTAGGATATTTGAGCATCAAAAACAGTAATAGAAGGAATCACACCATCAGCAAAAGAAGACTGCCATAAATATTCGTCACTCCATCTTGCATTGACATTGAAACCAAAGTTTTTGAATAATTTGTCATTTCCTAAGCTTGCTTTAACTCGGTGTTTTGGCGTGTTAAAACCAGCAATAAATGATGGGTCTTTTGCTTGATCAAATTCAAACTGCGCGTGATTATAATTTACCCCTAATTCGAAATTTTTATAAACTTTTTTAGACAATCCGATACCAAAACCTAATGAGGTAATGTCTGTAGCTGAATTTGAATATATTTGATACACTCGACGGTCACCGTTTGCAAGTGCAGCATAGGACAACTGAACGTTTGTATTAGATGAATCTGTTCCAGCAACACCATAATAAGGTGTGATTACTCTTGAAGTACTTAAGAAATCATTGTACAAATTGTAATAACCGTTGATGTCTACAGCTAAACCATTTTCTAAAACTGATTTATATCCTAACTCGAACGCTTTTACTTGCTCTGGTTTCACTAAGCTTACATTGGCAACTCGTAAGTCAGCTGGATTGCCAGAGGCCGCGAATGCAGTAACCGATGCTACAGTATAGGAGTTATTGTAAGCTTCAACTCCGGATAGGGATACAGTCGAAGGCTGTCCTAAAGTATTTTGTCCATTCTGGCTCACAGGAAGCGTTTCCACATAACGTGTTAAGTTGTCAGCAGCTGAACCAATTAAAGCAAATGGTCCTAGATTTAAACCGATATACAAATCCTGAGTGGTTGGGTTTCTGAAACCTGTTTGGAAAGAAGCTCTGAAGTTGTGGTTTTTGCTTGCGCCTGCAGAGTAAACAAAAGATACTCTTGGTGAAAACTGTCCGTCAAATAGTTCAGATTTATCATAACGAACAGAACCTGTGAATTTCAAACGCTCTTCTTTCATGAATTTCTTTTGAACTTGACCGTAAGCTCCAAACTCATCATATTCTATTGGGCCATCATAATCCGTGAAGATGGTTCCGTCTGAGTTAAGAGAATATCTTCTATAAGAACCTCCTGCTTGAAATTCAGCAAACTTAATAAGGTCTTTGAAATTATAGTTGGCATCAGAATGGTAGATTGTAGAATTGTCTTTGAATTTAGACCCGGTAGTAAAATCAGCGTCACCTGCAACAGTTTTCAATGCTGCAGCAAATTCAGGTGTTCCTGGTTGTAATTGCGCTTGACCGTTTGGAACTAAGTTTGCTAATGGATTTCCTGCTTGTCCTGCAAACGGATTAATGTTATTCGTCGCCCAATTTCTAGCTAATTGCGCCGCTTGTGTAGCGTTTGTTCCTAAAAATATTTGGGATTGTAAAAACATAGTGGCATAATCTGTAAACCATCCGGTATCCGATTTTGCAGCTCTATTAATGTTCCATGCAGCGAAACGCATATCATACGAATCTCCGGCATCTTCAGTAGTCATATATGCTCTAACGAAGAAATTTTTTCCTTTAAGTTCTAATTTAGTTTGTTGCATGATGAAGTTTTCCAAACGATAACGGTTGGCACCTTGATAAATTGTATTTCCTACACCAATTTTGTGTGATCCAATAATTTCGAAGTCATTGTCAAATGGTTTAAAATGTAAAGAGAAATCAGCTTTAACATTTTCTAGTTTGTTATCACTTAAATCTTTTTCTGCATAACCTGTTCTAGAAACTTGTCCGACATTGGTAAGGAAAGTAGTTACTTCGTCTCCGTAAGTATTCAATCCATCATAGTTAGCATTATTGGCATGGCCAATAGTTCCACCAGTCATACTTCTTCTGTCATCTGCAATCCATTCGGTTGCTCTCATATAGGTAAAGTTGGCTTTGGCAGCAAAATGTTTTGAAAAAGCATGAGCCGCTCTAATTCCGAAATCCCAATAATCATTAGTTCCGGCTACTTCTTGAGTAGTTTGTCCGTATTTTACATATAAGCTTAAGCCTTGTGAGGTAAAAGGACTTTTACTATTCATAAACAAAATACCATTAAAAGCATTGGCACCATATAAAGCAGAAGAAGCTCCAGGTAATAATTCTACACTAGCTACATCTAATTCAGAAAGTCCAACTAAGTTTCCTAAAACAAAGTTAAGTGCTGGAGAAGAGTTATCCATTCCGTCTACCAATTGCATGAATCGATTATTAGCCACCGTAGCAAAACCTCTGGTATTGATCGATTTAAAGTTTAAACTACTCGTATTAAAATGCACTTCTTTCAAGTTTTCTAAACCATCATAGTAAGAAGGTGAAGTAGTGTTTTTGATTTGTTGTAGTCCCATTCTTTCTACCGTTACAGGTGATTCAAGAATTCTCTCAGGAGTTCTGGAAGCAGACACAATAATTTCATCTAATTTAGTTTCTTCATCAGCTAAGATGGCAGTTACTTTTTGATTGTTTGATGAAACGCTAACTTTTTTTGTTCCGTAACCTACACTTGAGACTTCAAGGTCAAACGGAGGTGTTTTTGTTGTAGACAGCGTAAAATTTCCGTCGCTATCTGTTACAGTTCCAGTACTTTCACCGGCTACTTTCACATTCGCACCAGGAATTGGTTCGTTCTTACTGTCTTTTACCGAACCCGATACTGAAGTTTGGGCATAACTTATGCCACAAAAAAACAATGAAACGATAAATAAATAAATCTTCATTTGGTTTAAATTTTGTTGGTTTATGATGCCAAAGTACAAATATTTCTTTTACATTATCAAAAAAACAAGGCTATTTTTATCAATAATTTATTTTTTAATCATCATAAAAAGGATTGTTGCAACGGTTCATTTTTTAAGTTTTTACTAATGAATTGGCAATATTGATATTAAAAATATTATGCGTACATACAAAACAAAACTTTTACTAAATTAATCATAAAAATTTAAGCAAAAAAAAGCGAGACATTGTCTCGCTTTTCTATATTCTTTTTGTTAAAAAATTACTCCACCGTAACTGATTTTGCTAAGTTTCGGGGTTGATCTACATTACAACCTCTAAGTACTGCAATATGATATGATAATAATTGTAACGGAATTGTAGTAATTAACGGCGATAAGGCATCTGATGTCTCAGGAATTTCGATAATGTGATCCGCTAATCCTCTAACTTGAGTATCACCTTTAGTAACAACGGCTATAATTTTACCGCTTCTTGATTTGATTTCTTGAATATTACTCACTACTTTATCATAATGTCCTTGTTTAGGAGCAATAACAATTACGGGCATCTGTTCATCGATAAGTGCAATTGGACCATGTTTCATTTCGGCAGCAGGATATCCTTCAGCATGAATATATGATATCTCTTTAAGCTTTAGAGCACCTTCAAGTGCTACAGGGAAATTATATCCTCTTCCAAGATACAAGCAGTTCGTGGCATCTTTAAATTTTTCCGCTATTTCTTTTGCTTTCTCATTTGTTGATGCTAAAGCTTCGGCTACTTTTTCGGGAATCACTTCTAGTTCCTGTAAATAACGATGGAAGTCGGAGTTGGTTAAAGTTCCTTTAGCTTTAGCCAAACGCAAAGCGATCATGGTTAAAACGGTAATTTGTGTTGTAAAAGCTTTAGTAGAGGCTACTCCGATTTCCGGACCAGCATGAGTATAAGCTCCGGCATTAGTTTCTCTGGAAATAGACGAACCTACAACGTTACAAACTCCGAACACAAAAGCGCCTTGTTCTTTGGCCAATTTAATAGCGGCTAAAGTATCGGCAGTTTCTCCCGATTGCGAGATAGCAATTACAACATCATTTTTATTAATAATTGGATTTCGGTATCGGAATTCAGAGGCATATTCTACTTCAACATTAATTCGGGCAAATTCTTCAATGACATATTCTGCTACTAATCCGGCATGCCATGAAGTGCCACAGGCTACTATGATAATTCTCTCAGCATGAAGAAATTTTTCAATATTATCTTCTATACCAGCCATTTGAATAATCCCTTGGTTGGCTAAAAGTCGGCCTCTGTAAGTATCTTTGATTACATTTGGTTGCTCGTAAATTTCTTTAAGCATAAAATGATCATAACCGCCTTTCTCAATTTGCTCCAAATTCATTTGAAGTTCTTGAATGTAAGGGTCGACTAGAGAATCATCTTTTATTTTTCGAATCTTTAATGGTTTGTGCAAACGTACAATGGCCATTTCTTCATCTTCTAAATAAATGGCGTTTGATGTGTACTCGATAAACGGAGAAGCATCGGAAGCTACAAAAAACTCATCTTCACCTACGCCAATTGCAATTGGGCTTCCTAATCGTGCTACTATAATTTCATCTGGTTTTTCTCTGTCAAAAACACAAATAGCATAGGCTCCTACCACTTGATTAAGCGCAATTTGAACTGCTTTTCCGAGTTTGATGTTTTCTTTCTTTTTAACGTCTTCAATCAGATTGACTAAGACTTCAGTATCTGTATCTGAGGTAAAGGTATAGCCTCTTTTTAGCAATTCTTTTTTTAACGGCTCATAATTTTCGATGATACCATTGTGAATAATTACGATGTTTCCTGAATTTGAAACATGTGGATGGGAATTGATGTCGTTAGGAACTCCGTGTGTAGCCCAACGGGTGTGTCCCATTCCTATTGTTGCTTTTGAGGAAGCAATTGCTTTTGATTTCTCTTCAAGATCAGAAACTTTCCCTTTTGTTTTTGATATTTTTAGCTCGTTACCATCACATAGCATGATTCCGGCACTATCATAACCTCTGTATTCTAATCTTTTTAACCCTTTAATTACTATTGGATAGGCTTCTCTAAATCCAATATAGCCAACAATTCCACACATAATTTTACGTATTAATCAGGTTTTGTATAATAAATTTCAAGTTTTAATCTTTGGTTTTCCGGAACAGCGGGGTTTGTTCCGTATAAAATGGTTCCCGTTGGACTCATGACCGACATCGCTGGGGCATTTTTAAAATTGCTGTTCGGAGTTCTCAATTTGGAGAAACCTATATTGGCAATGTTTTCTGTCACCGACAATCCTAGGCGAACATTAGTGGAATCATTTTTAATTAAGTTTCTGATATGATTCGTGATTCGAACTTTATATTTTGCTCCTTTTTTCACGTAGTTACCAGTGGCATCGTCTCTCTGTTTTACTAGTTTTCCATTGGCATCAAACAATAATCCGCCAAAAACACCTTTGTTGAATTTTGGAAATAGTACATTACTTGTAAAATCAATACTATAATCAAATAACGCTTTTCTGTTGGTCAAATCATAAAGGAATATTCTGCTTGGTTCAATTGTAGCGGCATCATCCATATCTTCTGTGACTATGTTAAATGTCAGATTGGCTTCGTTGATCATCCATCTGTTTTTTATGGAATAATAATCTACATTTTGATACGTAGTATATAGTGGATATCGTAAATCATCTAATTGGTCTGCCACTCCATTTGGTAAGAGTTGTTTCTCATAAGTGAAATAAGATCCCGCAACTGGATCTCCGTTAGCGTCGGTTCTAATTTTGATCCCTTGTTCATCAACAGGATCTCCAGCTGCATTTTTTTTGACAACATACCTATAAGTATCATAATCACTGGCAGTTGGATCTCCAAATAAATCAATCATGGCTATTGAACCTTCACCCCCTTTAACATAAAGTTTTGATGCTTCAGCAGTGCTATTTGAAGCATTTAAATAGTCTAAATTTGGATTGGTATTTTCTAATAAACTTACGCAGTTTCCGGTTAGATTCAAAACGTATGTTTTATTAACTCTTTCGAAACTTACAGTGTTATTTACAGTACTCTTTTTGTCTTCATTATAATATAATGTAATCTTCCCGGCTTTGAAATTCAGCATCGCCATGTGACCTGGACTTCCGTTGGTGACTTTAAAATACAATCCTCTAAAATAGTTTTTAAATACAGCGTTGTTTGCTAATTTTCCTTCAGGAGCATTTAAAATAGCATTTGTAAAAACAGTTTTATTCAGATGCAATCGCATTGATGGTAGACTTCTGGTGTATACTTTCTCATCGTCTTCATTTAAGACGAAAGTTTCATGTTCTCTTTTATCAAAATAGAAATTTTCATTTTCATGACCATCTGCATTTTGTATGCCATCAGTTACATTTGTAAGCGGCGCATCATTTAATAAAACCGGAATCTTATTGTTGTCAAAAACGGTATTCTCATCACTGTAAAATGGTTGTTGCGCGGTCAAAGCCTGACTTGGGTCTAAATCTCTTAAATAGTAATTTGACTGATAAACACTTAGTTTGAACTTGGAGGTGGGATTACCGTAAATGGAGTCCAAAATATACGTCCTAACGTTGTCAACAATATCCGTCTCTTGATCTAAATGGCAAAAGTAAGGTACCTCCATGATGACACTGTCAATAGCCGTGGGGTTTATGTCGTAGTCTTCTGGATCAGTATTGTTAAATGTTGGGTTTACAGAAGCCATTTCTACTTGTGTTACAAAGTTAGCCTCGGTAGTTCCAAAAGCTGGATTCTGATAGAAGCCAAGTGGGTTTATCGCTAAATTGTTAGAGGCAACTGCGCCTAACTTTTGATTGTAAGCTTTTATAGTTACATCTGTGTTTTTCTCAGAACCAAAGTGGTCATCACCAACGATGTCTGTTCCTAATTCATTAAAATCTTTGTCGCAAGATGCGAAAAGAAGGGTAATTAATCCCAATAAAATGGGTTGCAAAAATGATTTCTTATACATAAAACTTAAACTGTTTTTTTAGGAAAGCATACCTTTGTAAAAAGTAGTATATGCTTCGGTAAATTTATCTTTCGTGGCGAAAGGTAAAAAAGGTTTTCCTGAAGATTCTATAAATTTTGTTAAACTTCCCGATACGTTTTCAGAAGCAATTACAACGGCATCTGAGTGCGTAATTGCTGCCTTAATAAGGTTTTCGTAATTAGGCAATTCTAACTCTTGAACCGCTTCATGAGGGATGTTGTCAAATTTAACTTTATTAATCATTTCACTGTCTAAAGTTCCGTCAAAAGATTGCCCATAAACCGAAGTTACAATTTTGGTTTCTGAAAACAATGCTTCATCCTTGTAATAATGCTTCATGTAAACGGGCAACAAACTTGCCATCCAACCATGAACATGAATAATGTCCGGAACCCAATTCAATTTCTTTACGGTTTCTACAACCCCTTTGGCAAAGAATATGGCTCTTTCGTCATTGTCAGCATATAAAACCCCATCTTCATCACTGAAAGTGGCTTTTCTTTTGAAATATTCATCATTGTCTATAAAATAAACCTGAATTCTTTCTTTTGGTATAGACGCTACTTTGATAATCAAAGGCATATCTAAATCATTAACTACTAAATTCATTCCCGATAATCGGATAACCTCGTGTAATTGATGTCTTCTTTCGTTGATATTTCCATATCTAGGCATAAAAATTCTAATCTGTCCTCCTTGATCATTAATCATTTTAGGAACATCATAAGACATTAAAGAAACCTCATTTTCAGCCAAATACGGCACTACTTCAGATGATACATACAATATCCTCTTATCTTCCATAATCTATTCTACTTTATTTATTGGCAATAAAAAACAGGCAAAAGTACAAAAATTTATGCAGTTATTTATGAAAATGGTAAGTTTGCAACTCATTTATTGAAAGCCAATGCTCCTTTTTAACACACAAAAAGAATTAGTTAGTCATTTAAATTCAGTTTCTAACGAAACAACTTCCATTGGTTTTGTACCTACAATGGGCGCGCTTCATGCAGGTCACCTCTCTCTGCTAGAGGAATCTATGAAGCACAATGCTATCAATGTTATTAGCATTTTTGTTAATCCTACGCAATTTAATAACGCCGAAGACTTGGCAAAATATCCCAAAACATTAGAAAGTGATATTGCAAAAATAAAAACACTTTCAGATTCGATTATCGTTTTTGCGCCCAGTATTGATGATATATATGAAGGGAAAACTGTTGCTTCGCCTTTCAACTTTGACGGTTTGGAACATCAGATGGAAGGGAAATTTCGTCCAGGTCATTTTGATGGCGTCGGGACAATCGTTAAGCGCCTTTTTGAAATTGTTAAACCCAACAATGCTTATTTTGGCGAGAAGGATTTTCAACAATTACAAATCGTCAAAAAGTTAGTTGAAAAAAATAAAATACCTGTCATTGTAGTAGGATGTCCGATTTACAGAGAACCCAACGGGCTGGCCATGAGTTCCCGGAATGAGAGATTAACGGATGAAGAAAGAAAAAAAGCTGCCATTATTTACCAGACGATTACCGAAGCTAGAAAAATGTTTGCTACAAAATCAGCCAAAGAAATAACCGATTTTGTAAATAAGGTTTTCGATAAAAGTACTGACTTCGAATTAGAATATTTTCAAATTGCCGACGAGACCACGTTGTTGCCCTGCTTACGGAAAAGCAAAACCAAAAAATACCGTGCTTTCATTGCCGTTTTTGTTAACAAAATCCGATTGATAGACACAATTTCATTAAATTAATTTACTTTTGCGCCATGCAAATCGAAATAGTAAAATCTAAAATTCACAGGGTAAAAGTTACCGGTGCCGATTTAAATTATGTTGGCAGTATTACGATTGACGAAACCCTCATGGAAGCCGCCAACCTGATTGAAGGTGAAAAAGTTTCCATTGTTAATATCAATAATGGCGAGCGTTTTGAAACCTATGCCATCAAAGGAATCAAAAATTCCGGAGATATTACGCTGAATGGTCCAGCAGCACGAAGAGTGCATAAAGGGGACATTATTATCATCATGTCTTATGCTTTAATGGATTTTGAGAAAGCCAAAACCTTTAAGCCTTGGTTGGTTTTTCCCAACGAAACAAATAACTCCCTGACCTAAAATCTCTTGAAAAAGCACATTGGTAAATGGTTGACCATTCTTGTTCCGCTCTTAATCGGAATCGGAATCATATACTATCAATTTACCACATTGACTTCGGAAGAACTGGAGAAAATAAAAATCAGCTTTCAAAAGGCCAATTACTATTACATTTTATTATCGCTTGTCATTGCTTTAGTAGGTTATTGGTCCAGAGCTTATCGCTGGAAGTTTGCGTTGAATCATTTAGGTTATCAGACAAAATTCTCCAATAATTTAGCGACAGTTTGCGTGTCTTATTTGGTTAATCTTACCGTTCCAAGGTCGGGAGAAATCACAAGAGCTGCTTTACTTAAAAAATACGAAAACGTCCCTTTTGATAAAGGATTTGGAACCATTGTAGCCGAAAGGATAGTTGATTTATTGATCTTTTTATTATTTGTAGTTATCGGTTTTGTGTCCCAGTTTGATAAAATATATCAGTTTTTATTGGATGAAAACGTGTCGCTTGAATCATTGATTTACACAGCGATTATTGGGGTACTACTTTTGGGTGTGTTTATTCTGATTTGGATTTATGCTGAATGGGAAATTATCTTAAAATTAAAGAAAAAATTATCCGGACTAATAGAAGGAATTACAACAGTTTATAAAATGAAAGACAAATGGAAATACCTTTTCCACTCTTTTTTCATTTGGTTTTCTTATTTAATGATGTTTTATGTCGCCATTTTTGCCTTGCCCGAAACGTCAGAAATAAGTTTTGATATTGTAATAATGGGTTTTATTTTTGGTAGTCTTGCAGTCGGGTTTTCCAATGGTGGCTTGGGTGCCTATCCTTTTTCCATTGCCTTGATTTTTTCGCTATACGGAATTACTAAAGATGTCGGAACAGCTTTTGGATGGTTGGTTTGGACTTCTCAAACTGTTTTGGCAATCTTTTTGGGATTGCTTTCTTATCTACTGCTGCCGATTCTTAATAGAAATAAATAATTATTTCAAAATGGCTTTCAGCATAGCATCATCTTTTAAAATGATACTGTAATATTGGCTTTCACCAAATAACTGTCGGGCAAATTCCGCCGTGATGTATTTTTTAACCAAAGTCTTATTTCCTTCTAGTTTCATCTCCAGTCCAGCCTCTTTCAGATAACTTTCAAATTGGGGAACAAGGTTGTTGTCTTTTTCTATTTTGTTTAAAAAATCTTGGTATTTCAATCCTTTGTAAGTCTTTGGGTTTTGGTCAAACTGCTCAAAAACAAAATGCCCCACAACACCCGAATTCAGAATGTAAGCCAGACTTTCCTCTCCCTTTTTAACTTCTAACGGCACAAAAATATCGGGAACAATGCCACCGCCACCATAAACAATTCTGCCTCGTTTGGTTTTGAATTTTAACGAATCCGCAATTTTCATCTTGTTTTTTTGGAAGAGTTCGCCACTTTCAAAGCGATCGTCAAAATCATGAGTGTATTCTTCTGAATCTCCTTTTGTGTAGGGTTTTTGAATCGAACGTCCACTTGGAGTGAAATATCTTGAAATAGTTAATCTAACCGCAGAACCATCATCAAAACCCATTTCACGTTGCACCAATCCTTTGCCAAAGGAACGTCGGCCTACTATAGTTCCTCGATCATTATCCTGAATAGCACCAGCAAGAATTTCACTAGCTGAAGCCGAATTTTCGTCAATTAAAATATAGAGTCTTCCTTTTTCAAAGATGCCTTCTTCTGTAGCATAAGTTTTTTCTACCGTTCCTTTTCGATTTTTAGTAAAAACAACGAGTTCTTTGTCTTTCAAAAATTCATCTGCAATAGAAACGGCTCTTTCCAAATAACCGCCACCATTATCACGTAAATCAATAATTAAGGTGGTCATTCCTTGGTTTTTGAGTTTTTCTAATCCGGTTCTAAATTCGTCATAAGTGTTCTCGGCAAAACGGTTGATTTTGATGTAACCCGAAGTTTTGTTTAGCATCAGATAAGTATCCACACTCTTTATGGGAACGATATCGCGAGTTACCGTAAGTTTTAGTTTTTTGTTGCTGCTTTTTCTGAAAACAGTAAGTTCTACTTTAGAACCTTCTTCACCTTTTAATTTGTTGAACAAACTATCGGTTGGTAATTTTCGGCCAAAAAGTTTCGTTTTTCCCGCGTATAAAATTCGGTCTCCCGCTTGAATGCCTGCTTTTGCTGCCGGACCGTTTTCCAATGGTTTGACTACAGCAACAGTATCATTATACATATAGAAATTAATGCCGACACCCACAAAATCTCCCTTCATGATTTCGGCTTCAGAAGATTGTTCGCTTGGAGGAAGATAAATAGAATGCGGGTCAAGATTGGCCAAAATACTGTTTACCGTCATGTCCACAATCGAATCTGAATCGACATCGTCTACATATTCATCATCAATGAAATCAATCAAACGTTCTATTTTTGCTTTTCGGGCACTGTCTTTTGACAAAGTTCTTTTAGGAAAATTGATCATACCGCCAATGACAATTCCCATCGCTACGCAAGCAAATAAAAGTATTGGCAAGTATTTTTCCTTTGATTTCATATATAGAGTTGGAGCTGTTTTTATTCTAAATCCTGAATCTGATCTACTATAACTCCCGCTTTTTCTAAAAAGTCTAATCCGGTAGTGTCGCGATATCCGTTTTGATACACCACTCTTTTTATTCCGGATTGGTGAATCAGTTTGCTGCATTCCTTGCAAGGCGACAGTGTAATATATAAGGTAGCATTTTCACAGGTTTGTGTAGAACGCGCTACTTTAGAAATGGCATTGGCTTCGGCATGAAGTACATACCACTTCGTCAATCCTTCTTCGTCCTCGCAGCAGTTTTCAAAACCCGATGGTGTTCCGTTATAACCATCAGAAATGATCATGCGATCACGTACAACAATCGCGCCAACTTGTTTCCGCTTGCAGTAGGAAAGCTTGCTCCATTCGGCGGCAATTCTTAAATAAGCGATATCGTATTTGAGTTGTTTCTTTTCTATCATTACCAAAAAGTAAAAGGGTTTTTCATCTAGCCCCGATCGTAGCGGTACCTTGTATAGCGGAGAGCGGGAATAGGGATAGCAAATATACCCAAACCTTTCGCTCCTGTACCATTATTTGTTCCAAATTTCATTTTGGATAATCATCGGAATTACGACACCAACTACTACAGAAGAAACAATGAGTATCCAGTCGCGTTTGGTGAATTTTAGGAGTGTTTGCACCACATACGCCAGCAATAAAGCCAAAATGGCTACTGCAATTTGGGCTACACCAAAACCGAGTGCTGATTCAAACAGTGGCAGGAGTTTATCGGTAGGTTTGCCCGAAACGATGTGATTGAAGTAATTGGAAAATCCCAATCCGTGAATGATTCCGAATAGTGAGGCTAGAATAGCAATAAAAGTTATGGTGTCTTTTTTGCCCGATTTTCCGGTAGCAATAATATTAAATAAAGCAACCATCAACAATAGTATTGGAATGATGAACGCTACAATATTGGCTTTGACAGTGATTACATTAAAAACCGAAAGCATTAGTGCTAAAGTGTGTCCTGCAGTAAATAAAGAAACCAAAATGAGAATTCTTTTCCAGGCTTTGAATTCATAGGGAACGGTAAGTGCTAACAGAAATAAAATATCAATATACGCATGAATGTTCCACAAATGTTGCAATCCAATGGTGAAGTTTATCCAGAAATCTGACATAGCATTAGTTAGTTTAGGTACGTAAACTTACAATTTATTTTGTTTTACGCTAAAAAATACCTTCAAAAATCGATTAAAAACATTTTGGGGTTTCCGTTTTCAATAAAGTTTAATTTGAATTATATTTGCAACATAAAACCAGAAACAATATGTCATTTTCAGATTTATTTGATAGCGAATTTAAGAGTAGAAATAAAAGTCACTTTTCTGCCATAGTGCGTGTAGCCATTGCCGACGGCGATATGAGCAAAGAAGAAAAAGAATTTTTGGATAAACTAGCCGTTCGTTTAGAAATTTCGGCAGCAGAATATGAAGAAATTCTAGAGAATCCTTTGAAATATCCCATCAATCCTCCTTACTTGCATAGTCAACGTTTAGAGCGTTTGTACGATTTGTCAAGAATGGTTTATGTGGACCATGTATTAGGGCCAAAACAAAAAGAAATTCTGACGAAATTTGCTCTAGCATTAGGATTTACACCTGGTAACGTTCCTTTTATCGTTGATAAAGCAATGTCATTGCTAGTAATGGGAGTAGATTTAGATACGTTTGTATACGAAATGACACATATGAACAAGTAAAAGGCAGTAGGCAAGAGGCAAAAGTTATATGCTTTGAGAATATTCATAAAAAAGGTAAAAGTAGTCAACTTTTACCTTTTTTATTTTACTATTGCCTTGTGGCTTCTGGCTTTTGCCTCTATACGTACTTTGCCATAAAAGACTCCGCTTTTTCCACCATATTAAAGCTTCCGCAGAAAAATGGAACCCGTTGATGAAGTTCTGTTGGCTGCACTTCCATAATACGTCCAAAACCGTCAGATGCTTTTCCGCCAGCCTGTTCTACGATAAATGCCATCGGATTGCATTCGTATAGTAAACGGAGCTTTCCTTTGGGAGCTTTGGAGCTTGTCGGATAAATATAAATACCGCCTTTAATCATATTTCGGTGAATGTCGGAAACTAAACTTCCGATGTAACGCGAAGTATAAGGTCGGTCACCTTCTTCCAACTGACAGTATTTGATATAATCTTTCACGCCTTGCGGAAAATGGACATAATTCCCTTCGTTGATAGAATAAATGTTACCATCTTTCGCAAACTGCATATTAGGGTGCGATAAATAAAAGGTTCCGATAGCCGGATTTAGCGTAAAGCCATTCACACCATGCCCTGTGGTATAAACCAACATAGTTGACGTTCCATAAATCACATATCCAGCAGCTACTTGAGCCGTTCCGGGTTGTAAAAAATCTTCTAATGTCACCGGAGTTCCAATAGGTGTGATTCTTTTGTACACCGAAAAAATGGTTCCAACGGATACATTCACATCAATGTTAGACGAACCATCCAAAGGATCCATCAAAACCACATATTTGTTATTATGACCTTCATCTAGTCCTTGAACCGTAATAAAATCGTCGTTTTCTTCCGAGGCAATGCCGCATACAATCTCACGATTGATTAAGGTTTGGATAAAGACTTCATTGGCATAGACATCGAGCTTTTGCTGGTCTTCGCCCTGAACATTTTGCTCACCGGCAGCACCAACAATATCCACCAAACCAGCTTTGTTTACTTTGTAGTTTACGACTTTGGCTGCAAGCCTGATGGAGTTGATAATTTTGGATAATTCTCCCGATGAATACTGATGTGCCTTTTGGTTTTCAATGATAAATTCCCCTAAGGTTCTGTTGCGTTCTTCCATTACGAAATCGTTGTAGTTGTTTGTGCAAATATCGATAAATTTGGCTAAGAAAAAATCTATTTCGTCAAGAAATTATTAATTGTATTTTTGTTGAAATTTCTACCAAAATGAACATCCGAAAAGGCGAAAAAAATGACATGAAAGCGGTTCTTGACCTGATTCAGGAATTGGCCACTTTTGAAAAAGAACCCCATGCTGTTGAAGTAACTGTAGCCGATTTGGAGAGGGATGGTTTTGGTGATGACCCCTTATTTTATACTTTCGTAGCCGAGGTTAATCATCAGATTGTCGGGATAGCGTTGTATTATTATCGCTATTCTACCTGGAAAGGAAAAACCATTCATCTCGAAGATTTGATTGTAAAGGAAGATATGAGAGGAACAGGTTTAGGGTTTGAATTGTATTCAAGAGTCATAGAACAAGGAAAATTAGATAAAGTACGTCGTATCGAATGGGCAGTATTGGATTGGAACCGACCTGCGATAGATTTTTATATCAAATCCGGAGCAAAAGTTTTGGAAGATTGGCGTGTTGCTCAAATGGACGAAAACGGAATAAATGAATTTTTAAAAATAAATAATCGTCTGAAGTAAAGACCTTTAAGCTTTTAACTTTTGACTTTCGACTATAAATTATGAGAATATTTAAATTTGGTGGCGCTTCTGTAAAAGATGCCGATGGAATAAAAAATGTGTTCAGCGTATTGGAAAAAGTAGGTCACGAAGACACGCTCTTGGTGATTTCCGCTATGGGAAAAACTACCAATGCATTAGAAATCGTAATTAAGAATTATTTCGAAAAATCGAATGAGTTGCATTCGTCTTTACAAGAGGTTCGCAAATACCATAACCAAATTTTATTGGATTTATTTGATGACGAAGAGCACGATGTTTTTTATGCTGTGAACAGTCATTTTGCCGATTTGGAGTATTTCCTCAGAAGCAACAAATCGCCTAACTACAACTTTGTATACGATCAGGTTGTTAGTTATGGCGAAATCGTTTCGACAACCATCGTCAGTCATTATTTTAATCATGCCGGATTAAAAAACAATTGGATTGATGTCCGTAATTTTATTAAAACCAATAACAATTACCGCGATGCCGATGTTGACTGGGAAAAAACCCAACAATTCATCTCCAAAGGCATAAAGAAAAAAGCACTCAATATTACACAAGGATTCTTAGGTTCTGATGAAAATAATTTTACCACAACACTAGGCCGCGAAGGTTCTGATTACACTGCGGCGATTTTTGCGTATTGCCTCAATGCCGAAAGTGTAACGATTTGGAAAGACGTTCCAGGAGTACTAAATGCCGATCCAAGATACTTTGACAATGCGGTTTTGCTAAATCAAATTTCGTATCGAGAAGCCATCGAGTTAGCGTTTTATGGTGCTTCAGTAATTCACCCAAAGACGTTGCAACCGTTACAAAAAAAGGAAATTCCGTTGTTTGTAAAATCATTTATAAATCCGTTATTACCGGGAACAAGTGTTTCCAAAGGACAAGATTTAGAGCCAAAAACGCCTTGTTTTATTGTTAAAAAAGACCAATTGCTACTGTCGCTTTCGTCAATAGATTTTTCCTTTATTATGGAAGAGAACATCAGCGAAATTTTTGCACTGTTACATCAATACAAAATCAAAACGAGTTTGATTCAAAATTCAGCCATCAGTTTTTCGGTTTGTCTGGAAGATAAATTTGGCAATTTTAACGAGGTGAAAAACATCTTATCTAAAAAATTTAAAATTTCTTATAACGAAAATGTATCGCTGTATACCATCAGGCATTTTGATGACAAAGCGGCCAAAATAGTCGAGAAAGACAAAACCGTTTTAGTGAAGCAAGTCTCCAGAGATACGATGCAGATTGTAACGAAAGAATAATTCGATTTTATTTTATACTTTTATCTAAAAAAGACATGGAAATCAAAGATTTATCTAAATATACCAATGCTGAAAAGATTATTTTAGCAGAGCAACTTTGGGATAGTGTTTCCAAAAAAGACATCGAATTATCTCCTGAAATTCAGCAAGAACTGGATAATAGACTACAACTTTTGGAAGAAGGGAAGACAGCAATTTATTCTTTAGAAGAAGTAAAAAATCACATTGATAACGTTAGAAAAAAGTAATGCTTACTATTAGTTTTACTAAAGAAGCATTATTTGATATTTAAGATATAATTCTTTGGTATGAAGAGCATAGAAAAGGACTCTCTTATGATTTTGAACTTTGTTTGGAAGCAGGTTTGGCAGAAATTTCTAGAAATCCAGACAACTTTCAAAAACGGTATAAAAGTGTACAAGTTCGGTTTATTCCTCGTTTCCCATTCGGAATCCACTATGTAATTAAAGAAAACAGTATCATTGTAATTGCTGTTTTTCATACTTCACTTTCTCCGAAAAAATGGAGTAAAGGAATATAAATCTCTATAAAACATACATTTTCAATGGTTTTTACGTTATTACATGTATGCTAAAAAAACTCTTTTTATGGATGTTGCTTTTCTTATTTTCAGGGCTTTCAGCTCAGGAAATCAAATCGCTGTATCAACTTAAAAAAGTAGCAGTTGCTGCAGATGCCATCGCGCTGGAGAAAGTTAGTATCAGTCCCAGTTTCTTCAAACTCCAAACTTCTGAAGGCAAAGAAATCGATACTAGTTTTTACAGCATGGATTTCAAAACTGGAAAGCTTTATTTTAAGAATGGTTTTACTTCCAATGATAGCCTTACCGTTCGCTACTTTAAGTATCCCGAACAGCTTACCAAAACCTACAGCATTTACGATCAGGATAGGGTTGTTGCCAATGACGGAAATCTTTATAAAATAAACCGCTCGGTCAAAAAGTTTGTGCCGTTTGAAGGTTTGAATACTTCCGGAAGCATTACGCGTGGTGTCACCATCGGGAACAATCAAAATGCTTCTGTGACGTCTAATCTCGATTTGCAGATTACCGGAAAAATATCAGACAGAGTTTCGCTCAGAGCTTCGATTCAGGATTCGAATATTCCGTTACAGGACAATGGCTATTCGCAGAAACTGGATGAGTTTGATCAAATTTTTATCGAGTTATTTACTGATAACTGGAATATTCGGGCCGGCGATTTATTTTTGGAAAACCGTCAATCACGGTTTCTGAATTTCAACAAAAAAGTGCAAGGACTTTCGACACATTTTACCTTTGGCGGTGAAGAAAACAAAACCGATATTTTTGCTTCGGCGGCTTTGGTTCGGGGTCAATATGCTAAAAGTTCGTTTACCGGTGAAGAGGGAAATCAAGGGCCATATAAATTGCGGGGCAATAATGGCGAATTGTTTGTGTTGGTTATTTCGGGTTCTGAACGAGTTTATGTCAACGGAATACTGCGCAAACGAGGTGAAAACAACGATTATCTCATCGATTATAATGCCGGAGAAATTACGTTTACCTCTTTATTTCCAATCACTTCCGAAATGCGTATTGTGATAGAATATCAATACTCTGACCGAAATTACACTAGGTTTGTGACCTATGCCGGAGCCAATCATGAAAGTAAAAAATGGAGCTTGGGAGGTTATCTGTATTCTGAAAATGATGTCAAGAATCAGCCTTTACAGCAAAATCTCTCCGGAGAACAAGCCGCGATTTTGAGTAATGCCGGTGACAATGTAAATCTAATGAATGCGCCTTCCGCTTATATTGATACATATTCAGAAAACAAGATTTTGTATAAAAAGATTACGGTTACAGGTGGCGAAGCTTTTGAATATTCCAATAATCCCGATGACGAACTGTACAATGTGAAATTTACCTTTGTAGGTCAAAACCAAGGAAGTTATATCTTAACCAATTCCAATGCTATTGGCAAAATATATCAGTATGTTGGCGTTGGAAGCACCATTGAAAACAGGAATTACGAACCGATAATCCGATTAATTGCGCCAACCAAAATTCAGATTGCAACGGTTTTAGGGAAATACAATCCAAGTGAGAAAACGGTCGTCGATTTTGAAGTTGGTGTCAGTAACAACGATTTGAATTTGTTCTCTTCGATGGATGACGCCAATAATAAAGGAGTAGCCGCGAAACTGAATTTTAAACAAAGGTTGTGGAGCAAAAAATGGCAGATTGAGGCCTTTGGAAACTATCAATACATACAGGAAAATTTCAGAACCATCGAACGTTTGTTTAACATCGAATTCAATCGTGATTGGAATTTAACCACCTTTGAAGGCAATCAGAGCTTGTTGATTAACGGTTTGAATTTTACCTTGCCTGACAAAGGAAAACTAACCTATCAGTTTGAAAAGCTGGATTTCTCCAAAAGCTTCTCCGGAAGCCGTCACATGGTAAATGGACTCTTCAAACTCAAAAACTGGAATATTTTTCAAAACAGCAGTTATCTAAAAAGTGACGGGACATATGCCAACTCCACCTTTGTCCGAAACCAATCCAATGTTCGGTATAATTTTAAAAAGAATTGGAGCGGAACAAGTCTACGATTGGAGGATAACAAAGAAAAGCTTGTAGCAACGCAACAATTATCAGCACTCAGCCAACGTTTTACAGAATACGGTGCATTTGTAGGTCGAGGAGACAGTACGAAAGTTTTTGTAGAATTAGGCTATTTGCATCGATTGAACGACAGTTTACAAAACAGTTTTCTGAAACGAGTGAATACCTCACAATCCTACTATGTAAAGTCAAAACTAATCCAAACCAAAAAAAGCGATTTGACCTTATTTGTCAATTACCGAAACCTAAAATATGTTGATGAATCTCGAGGTAGTGAGCCTTCGTTAAACTCGAGACTATTGTATAACGATCAATATTTCAAACAATTGTTACAAGTTACTACGGCTTATGAAACTACTTCGGGAACCATTGCGCAACAGGAATTTACCTATCTTGAGGTTGAGCCAGGACAGGGAGTCTACACATGGATTGATTATAACAACAACGGCATTCAGGAATTGCAGGAATTTGAAGTAGCGCCATTTCCGGATCAGGCAAAGTATGTTAGGGTATTCTTGCCCAATCAGATATTTCAGAAAACCCATCAGAATAAATTCTCACAATCAGTCACAATCAACCCCAATATTTGGCAAAATGCTACAGGTTTTAAAAAGATATTGTCCCACTTTTACAACCAGACGTCCTTTTTAATCGACCGTAAAATCAAGCGGAATGGTGCTAATTTTGATTTGAATCCGTTCTCTGATTTTGATGAAAGTACGCTCGGATTCAATACCAGCATCAGAAACAGTTTATTCTACAATCGTGGAAAGCAAAAACATTCAGTTACGTTCACTTTTATTGCAAATCGATTGAAAAGCTTACTCTCAGTAGGTTCGCAAGAAAGTAATAATGCATTATATCAAGTGCAATACATTCATTTGCTAAAAAAAACATGGCTGTTTTCTTTGGGGACAGAACTGGGCGAAACCGAATTGTTTTCAGAAAACTACAGCAGCAAAAATTACATTATAAATAGTGTCCAGTTGAATCCGAAGATTTCTTATTTGTTCAATAAGAATGCAAGTCTCGATGTTTTTTATGAATTTCAGGACAAGAAAAACTTGCTAGGCGATTCGGAACAACTAACCCAAAGCCGTTTCGGAACTTCGTTTTCGTATGCCAGTGATAAGAAATTTACTGCGAACGGTGAATTTTCGCTCTATGATAATAATTTTGTTGGTGATGCTTTATCTCCGGTTGCTTTTGCCATGCTTGAAGGACTACAACCCGGAAAGAACCTGACTTGGCGATTGCTTTTACAAAAGAATCTTACGCAGTTTTTAGACATCAACGTGAACTACCAAGGACGTAAAACAGAGACCAGCCAAACCATTCATACAGGTAACGTACAATTGAGAGCATATTTTTGATTGGAATACTTTTTGTGTTAAAAAAAATATTAATTTTAATTCACTAAACAAAACTTTTAAAATCATGAAGAAACTAATTTTATTATGCCTCGTATTTGTATTCTCAAATACATTTTATGCCCAAACAGCGACAGAAAAAAAATCCAAAGCAAAAGCAAAAACAGAAAAAGCCGCAGCTGATGTGAAGAAAAAAGCGAAAGAGACAGAAAAGAAAGCAAAAGCTACTGAAACCAAAGCCAAGAAAACAGCTGAAAAAGCATCTAAAACAAAAAAAGACGGAACACCTGATAAGCGTTTCAAAGATGCAGCAAAAGATGCACCTAAACTTAAAAAAGATGGAACGGTTGACAAGCGTTTTAAAGATGCAGACAAAAGCACTAAAGAGGCCAAAACTAAAGTGACTAAAGCTAAAGCAAAAGTCAAAAAAACAGCTGCTGAAGAAAAAGAAGACATGAAAGAAACTGCTACATCAAAAGCAGCAGAAAAGAATGTGAAAGACAAAGTTACCGGAAATTATAAAGGTAAAAAAGTGTTTACTGGGCCAAGAGGAGGTAAATATTATATCAACAAAAACGGAAATAAAACCTATATCGACAGAGACGGAGAAGAATAAATTTCTATAATTTCCAGACAATTCAAAAGCGCTGTTTTCAATCCTGAAAACAGCGCTTTTTTTTGCTTTCAAGATCCTTTTTTCAGAAGATTGAAAATGTTAAAATTTTCGTGCAAGGAATTTCCTATTTGCCTTTGTTCTAGGGCTTTTTGATAAAATTTGATTTTTTAAAGTATTGAAAAACAATAAATTACGATTTTTAAAAATCTGACCTAATTATTCTGTTTTGTTAAAAACTAAAGGCTATTGTGAATAAGTTTGGCTTTCATTTTCCGTTTCGTTTGCCAATCTTTGTAACATACAGAATGCAACAAAAATCACCTCAAAATAATAAAAAAACACAAACTCAAATGGCTAGCGTAGAACCAATTTTACAAGAGAATAAAAACCGTTTCGTGATTTTTCCGATAAAACATCATGATATTTGGGATTGGTATAAAAAAATGGAAGCCAGTTTTTGGACTGCCGAAGAAATTGATTTGCACCAAGATTTATCCGATTGGAATAACAAACTGAATGCTGATGAGAAATATTTCGTCAAACATATTTTGGCTTTTTTTGCTGCTTCAGACGGGATTGTGAATGAAAATTTAGCCGAGAATTTTGTTAACGAAGTGCAATATCCGGAAGCCAAGTTTTTCTACGGATTTCAAATCATGATGGAAAACATTCACAGCGAAACCTATTCGCTTTTGATTGATACCTATGTAAAAGATGAAGCTGAAAAAGCACAACTTTTCAATGCTTTGGAAGTATTTCCAGCCATCAAAAAGAAAGCCGATTGGGCTTTGAAATGGATTGGTTCTGATTCGTTCGCCGAAAGATTAATTGCTTTTGCTGCTGTTGAAGGCATCTTTTTCTCTGGAGCATTTTGCTCGATTTACTGGTTGAAAAAACGTGGATTAATGCCAGGATTGACGTTTTCTAACGAATTAATTTCCCGTGACGAAGGTGTTCACTGTGATTTTGCGGTACATCTGCACAACCATCATTTGGTAAACAAAGTTTCTAAAACCAGAATTACCGAGATTATAACGGATGCTCTAGATATTGAACGTGAGTTCATCACCGAGTCACTTCCGGTAAGTTTAATCGGAATGAATGCTACTTTGATGACGCAATACTTAGAGTTCGTTGCCGACAGATTATTGGTAGAATTAGGATGTAAGAAAGTCTATAATTCCAGCAATCCATTTGATTTCATGGACATGATTTCGTTGCAAGGAAAAACGAATTTCTTTGAAAAACGTGTGGCCGAATATCAAAAGGCCGGTGTGATGAACAGCGATGTGGAATCAGGAAAAATTAGTTTCGACGCTGATTTCTAATTTGAAAATTTGAAGATTTGAAAATTTGAAAATGTGTACAAAGCATTGAAAATTATAAATCTCCGAATTTCAAAAAAAAATAAAAATTTGAATTTTATGGAAGAGTCATTTTTCAAATTTTCAAATTACCTAATTTTCAAATTAATACAAATAACCAGAAAATAGCGAAAGGGATTTCCTGTTTTCAAAAACTGACAAGCGTATGTATGTAGTTAAAAGAGACGGCCACAAAGAGCCGGTAATGTTCGACAAAATCACGGACAGAATTAAAAAATTGTGTTACGGATTAAACGATCTGGTAGATGCTGTAAAAGTAACCATGAGAGTAATCGAAGGATTGTATGACGGAGTAACTACTTCAGAACTTGACAATTTAGCGGCAGAAACTGCGGCTTCCATGACCATCACACACCCAGATTATGCACAGTTAGCAGCACGTATTGCGATCTCCAACTTGCATAAAAACACCAATAAATCGTTCTCGGAAACCATGAAGGAAATGTACTTCTATGTGAATCCAAGAACCAACCAAAAAGCGCCTTTATTGTCTGATGAAGTATTTGAAGCGATTCAGGCCAACGCCGAATTTTTAAATTCACACATCATTTACAACCGTGATTTTAATTACGATTACTTCGGTTTCAAAACCCTAGAGCGTTCGTATTTGTTAAAAATCAATGGTAAAATTGTAGAGCGTCCACAACACATGTTAATGCGTGTAGCCGTCGGAATCCATTTAAATGATATGGAGGCCGTAATAGAAACCTACGACCTAATGTCGAAAAAGTTCTTTACGCATGCCACACCAACTTTGTTCAACGCAGGAACACCAAAACCACAAATGTCTTCGTGTTTCTTGTTGACCATGAAAGACGACAGTATTGACGGGATTTACGATACATTAAAACAAACCGCTAAAATCTCGCAATCTGCAGGAGGAATCGGATTGTCAATCCACAACGTTAGAGCCACTGGTTCTTACATTCGTGGTACCAATGGAACGTCAAACGGAATCGTTCCAATGTTACGAGTGTTCAATGATACAGCCCGTTATGTAGATCAAGGCGGTGGAAAACGTAAAGGAAGCTTCGCGATTTATTTAGAAACTTGGCATGCGGATATTTTCGAATTCCTAGACTTGAAAAAGAATACCGGAAAAGAAGAAATGCGTGCCCGTGATTTATTCTTTGCTATGTGGACCTCCGATTTATTCATGAAACGTGTACAAGAAGATTCTACTTGGACCTTAATGTGTCCAAACGAATGTCCGGGATTGTGCGATGTTTACGGAGAAGAATTCGAAACGTTATACACTTCTTACGAAGCACAAAATAAAGGTAGAAAAACCATCAAAGCCCGTGAACTTTGGGAGAAAATCCTCGAGTCGCAAATCGAAACCGGTACGCCTTATATGCTCTACAAAGACGCAGCGAACAGAAAGTCCAACCAAAAGAATTTGGGTGTTATCCGTTCGTCCAACCTTTGTACCGAAATCATGGAGTACACTGCTCCGGATGAAATTGCTGTGTGTAATTTAGCTTCTATCTCATTACCCATGTTTGTGGAGAACGGCGAGTTCAATCATCAATTGTTGTACAATGTTACCAAACGCGTAACGCGTAACTTGAATAAAGTAATCGACAGAAATTACTATCCGGTTCCGGAAGCTGAAAACTCCAACATGCGTCACCGTCCGGTTGGATTGGGTGTACAAGGTTTGGCCGATGCCTTTATCTTATTGCGAATGCCGTTCACCAGCGATGAAGCGAAAAAACTGAATCAGGAAATCTTTGAAACTATGTACTTCGCTGCCGTTACAGCATCGATGGAATTGGCTAAGGAAGAAGGACCTTATTCTTCTTTCAAAGGCTCACCAATTGCAAACGGAGAATTCCAACACAACCTTTGGAATATCAAAGACGAAGAACTTTCGGGTCGTTGGGATTGGAAAGCATTGCGAAAAGAGGTGGTGAAACACGGAGTACGTAACTCGTTATTGATGGCACCAATGCCAACAGCATCTACGTCGCAAATTTTAGGAAACAATGAAGCTTTTGAACCCTATACTTCAAATATTTATACCCGTCGTGTATTGTCGGGAGAATTTATCGTAGTAAACAAACATTTACTCGAAGATTTAGTTAAACGCGGCCTTTGGAATGAAGAACTGAAACAACAAATCATGCGTAACAACGGATCGGTGCAGGATTTGGATATTCCACAAGACTTGAAGGAATTGTACAAAACCGTTTGGGAAATGTCCATGAAAGACATCATCGATATGTCGCGTCACAGAGGGTATTTTATTGATCAGTCACAATCGTTGAACTTGTTCATGCAAGATGCCAACTACGCCAAATTAACGTCTATGCACTTCTATGCTTGGCAAAGTGGTTTGAAAACGGGAATGTATTATCTGAGAACCAAATCAGCGGTAGACGCCATCAAGTTTACTTTGAACAACGAGAAAAAAGCAGAACCAACAGCACAAGTTGCAGAACCGGTAGCGGTTGAGGTGGTTGCACCTACAGAAAATGGGGAAATGACCGCCGAAGATTTTGCAGCCATGGTAGAACGCGCTCGTAATGCCGGGCCGGATGATTGCGAAATGTGTGGGAGTTAAATAAGAGAAAAGAATAAAGAACAAAGAATAAAAAAAACAGCCATCATTTGATGGCTGTTTTTTTACGAAGCAACCATTATTAAAAAGCTGTATCTTTAAAAGAAAAAAATATATGAGGAACTTTATTCTATCCGTCGCTTTAGTAATTCCTTTGTTCATTTTTGCCCAATCAAACCCGAATCAATTGCCCTGCGCCACAGATAAACTGATGCAGGATTTGACGACTGACTTTCCTGAAGTCCGACAACGGTTGGAATCTTTTAATCAAATGATAAAAGAGTCATCTCAAAACAAAAACGGACAGAATACGCTCCAATCCATACCGTTACCGGGTTCCATTACCATTCCGGTTGTAGTTTATATCATCCACGATGGAACGACGCTAACAAATATTTCCGATGCTCAAGTCAATGATCAAATGGCAGCATTAAACAATTATTTCTATAGTACGGGAATTAAGTTTTGCCTGGCGACAAAAGTAAATGGTACGGGTTCCATTCCTACAGTGAATACTACAGATGTACAGACTACTCCGGGAATCATACACATCAATAATGCTACGCTATCCAACCATTATTCTACTGCGCAATTGCCTTTAGTGGCTACGGCAAACCCACAAATTACCAAAGAACGATATATAAGGATTTGGGTGGTAAAAAGCATAGATGGACCCAATTCAGGGACGGCTGGTTATTCGATGTTCCCAAATACGTCCCCAGTTTTTGACGGAATTGTTATGAGATATAATGTTTTTGGCAATGGCAATCCGAATCTTTTAGCCAATTATAATCTGGGTAAAGTTTTAGCTCATGAAGTGGGTCATTATTTGTTTTTGTATCATACTTTCGAAGGAGGCTGTTCCACCTATTTTAATGATTGTTCAATGGATGGCGATAGAGTCTGTGATACACCTAGAGTAGCATCGCCTAATTTCAATTGTGTTACAGGAACAAACTCTTGTCCGGAAACTCCTGCGATTCCCGACGATTTATCTAATTATATGGATTATGGAAATAATAACTGTCAAGACCATTTTAGTAACGGACAGATTGAAAGAATGCTGAACGTTTTACAATCTTCAAGAAGTCAATTATATGCCACAGAAAACACTATTTATACTGGAACCTGTGGTTCGAACAATTTACTGTCTGCCACGATAACACCAAGTGATTTTTCTCCTTGTGCGAGTTCGACATTGGCTACCATTTTTACGGCTCCAACGGCAACAACATATTCTTGGAATTTCGGAGATGCCTTTGCCACGGGAGCCAATCCTAATACGGCAACCACCCAATTTGCTTCGCATATTTATACCTCGGCAGCGAATTCGCCTTATACCGTAACACTTACAGTTACAAACGCAGCAGGAGAGACTCGGACATCTTCAGAGCAAATTTTTGTTACCAACTGTCAACCCATAAACAATGTGAATTCATATTGGTTTGTTGATGGCAGTTATGGATTAAGTTTTAGCACCGGAAGACCTATTTTTGACCCTACATTTTCATCGACAGCAATCACAACGTTATCTGATAATAGCCAATGCGATAGTTCCGGAAATTTACTTTTTTATACCGATAAATATAAGATTATGAACCGCCAACATGTTCAAATCAACAGTACTGACTTAATGGAGTTTACGGGTACTGGTCAAAGCAATCAAGTATTGATTGTGCCAAAACCGCCACTTACCGGAAATTTAATTACCCAATATTACATATTTACTCAACAAACCTATAATAGTAATGCAGCAGATGTTGGATTTAGATACAGTATCGTTAACATCTCTGGAACTAACGCAACAATGGGTGCTTACAAACAGCCAGTCATAGTGCCTTCTAATTATGGTTTTGATTACACTACAGACGGAGCCGCACTTGGGTTAAATTGTTTAACCGCCGTGAAAAAGTGTAATAGCAATGATTATTGGATTTTAACTATGTTAAAAAGAGGAAGTCAATTTTATTTAGTGGTTTTTTCATTAACAAATACAGGTCTCATCTATAACAGCGAACAATTGGTAGTCAATACTACTGGATCATTCTCTTTTGAAGGACAACTTACATTTGCCCCTAATGGCAACAAGTTGGCTTTGACTCATGGCTATGGTGGCATAAACTGTTACATTTATGATTTTAATAAAGCGCAGGGAATAATCAGTAGCAATTATATTCCGTTATCAATTCCAGTCACTTCATCAACTTACGGTCAAAGCCAGGGCTGCTCTTTTAGTCCGGATTCAAATCTATTTTATATGACGGACATGCATGCAAAACGCCTATATCAATTTAATATTAATTCTGTAAATATTCTGGGTTCAAGAATAGAAGTAGGCTCATTGACGGTGGGACCAAATTCTTTAAGGTTGGGACCTGATAATAAAATTTATGCCTCAATGGTTAGTTTTAACGGTCTTTACCAAAAATTGTCGGTTATTCACAACCCAAATAATCTGGCAACCACTGCAAATCCTAATGCCTGCAACCTTACGTTAAATGGTCCAAAATGGAATGGGTTTGGATCCAATGTGGGTCCAGGATTACCTAATACTATTGAAGCCAAGCAGGAAACAGCCTATTTTAGTCCAAATACTCCGAATGTAATCTCTAAATACATAACCGCTTGCAATACCTATAAATTTTTTCCAAATGTTTGTGGAAACTCATTCGTCTGGACTTTTACCAATACAACAACCGGCACATCAATAACAACAACCGTTACAAACCCCACATATAACTTTCCGCAAAACGGAACTTACGTAGTCACGGTTAGGGATAATTTAAATACTCTTTTAGGAACTTCATCACCAATAATAATCACAAATTCACCAGCAGGTAGTATTGATGGAAGTACAACGGCCTGCCTAACGAGAACTAATGAAAGCATAACGAACAATTCTACTTTTTTAAATAATGGGGAAACGGCAACTTGGACCATTACCGGCGGGGCAGGCTCCATTTCGGGAGCAATAAACAACCAACCGAGTGTGAACATAAGCTGGAGTAGCTTACCAGGTACAATTACACTTACTAAGGTGAGCGCATCAGGTTGTACCAATGTATCTACCAAAACCATATCGTCTTTTTGTGCTACTTTGGGAACGAATGATATTGAAAATCAAGGCTTAATGATATCGCCTAATCCATCAACGGGAATATTTACAATAAGTAGTACCAACAGCATAGGAAAAGTTTCGATGCACGTGTTTGATATCAGGGGAAGGATTATTTTAAGTCAAACAGATGTCGATTTTAATAGTGATGATAAAACACTAGATTTATCCGGTTGCCAATCGGGAATGTATATCTTAAAAATAATAGGGTCTGATTTTAATTCCTCCTACAAACTCATAAAAAACTAAACAATCATTTTTTAATGCAATAATAAAACAGCTATCACTTGATGGCTGTTTTGATTTTAATTACATTTGAAATCAAATAAAAGTACCATGTCAAAAGAAAAAAAAGGAGTCTATACAGGCATCATCGAAAAGGACAAAGACGGGAATTATTTCTGCGGCGAATACCTTTTGGATTATAAATACACCGAAGCCAGTTTTAAAATTGGTGATGAAATCAATATCAAAAGTGTGATTGCCAATCCAAGTGATAAAAGCTATAATATCTATCCAAAGAAATCCCGCAATTTCTTTTTGGCCAACCAAAAAGACTAAGTATGGAAGGTTTAAAAAAGAAACCCTTCAAGGTAACTGATGAAATCATAGCCAATCACAGACAAAGACTCGCTAATTGGTTAGTTGATTTAACAATGCAGGTCATTATCATGTTTATTGTTTTGGTATTCATGTCGGCCATAAGTGTTGCCAATGGAAACAAAGAATTTATGCTGAATTTTGTAAAGAACGATATTGCGCAATACACATTGGCAGTGGTGGTCCAGCTTTTTTATTTTAATGTTTTCGAAATTTTCTTCGCCCGAACGATGGGTAAATTTATCACACAAACGGTGGTTGTCGATGAAAACGGAGAAAAACCCCATTACGAAAATATCATGATACGCTCGTTATCCCGACTGATTCCTTTTGAAGTCTTATCGTTTATCGGAACACCTCCAAGAGGTTGGCACGATAGTCTTTCCAAAACCTATGTTGTCAATAAAAGATTGCTGGACGAACAAAAACGCAAATTTAATCAGATTTAAAACTTAAAAGGAGAAATGCTTACACTCGTTAGAACTACTTCGGATAATGCGGATTTTAATAGTCTAGTGGCACAACTCGACCGTTATTTGGCCGTCCTTGATGGTGATGACCATGCTTTTTATGCGCAGTTTAATAAAAGCAGTTTGCTGAAAAATGCTTTGGTTTGTTATGATAATGCAATTCCCGTTGGTATAGGTGCTTATAAAGAATTTGAGCCTGGAGTAGCCGAAATGAAACGAATGTTCACTTTACCAGATTATCGAGGAAAAGGAATAGCCAAAGCCATTTTATCCGAATTGGAAAACTGGGCGAAAGAGGAAAACTACACTGCCGCAATTCTTGAAACTGGCCATTTGCAATACGATGCCATTGGTTTGTATCAAAAAATGGGATATGTCATTACTGAAAATTTCGGACAATATATTGGAGTCGAGAATAGTGTTTGTATGAAGAAAGATTTAAAATAACTGTATATTCGTGTAGCAAAAAGGAACATATGAGTCGTTACTTACTATCTTCGGGTTCTGATTTTGAAAAACAAATAGGGTATTCTCGTGCTGTAGTAGATGGAGAATGGGTTTTTGTCTCAGGAACAACCGGTTTTGATTATGATACCATGACCATTTCTGATGATATCTTAGAACAAACAGAACAATGTTTTAAAAATATCGAAGCTGCCCTAAAAAAAGCGGAAGCCGAATTAAATGATATTGTGAGAGTACTTTATATTCTTCCAAATGTTGATGATTTTCAGAAATGCTGGCCCATCCTAAACAACTATTTAGGAGAAATCAGACCCGCTGCCACTATGATTTCAGCAGGTTTGGCAGATGCAAGGATGAAAATTGAAATTGAAGTGACAGCTAGAAAGCATCTTATAAAATAAAAAAGCATTTGATTTTTATATCCTAAATCTCTAATTCCAAAATCCTAAATCAAAATGACCTGGGAACAACTTTTATCACTAAAACGCAAAGGCGACACCAGCAAAAGACTGCGAATAGAAGAACACGATACGCGTCTCGGATTTGAAGTCGATTACGACCGTATTATTTTTTCCTCGGCTTTTAGAAGTTTACAGGATAAAACTCAGGTAATTCCATTGTCTAAAACCGATTTTGTGCATACACGACTTACGCACAGTTTGGAAGTTTCCGTCGTGGGACGTTCTATAGGAAGATTAGTTGGTAAAAAAATCATCGAAAAATATCCGTATTTACGTGAGATTCACGGCTATCACATGAACGATTTTGGAGCTATAGTGGCCGCCGCCGCCTTGGCACACGATATCGGGAATCCACCATTCGGACATTCAGGGGAAAAAGCCATTGGCGAATATTTTTCCATCGGAAAAGGTCAGCAATACAAAGATCAATTAACCGAAAAACAATGGCAGGATTTAATCGATTTTGAAGGGAATGCCAACGGATTTTCTGTACTCACTAGTTCGCGTCCCGGAATTGAAGGAAGTCTGCGATTGTCTTACGCAACCTTGGGTGCTTTTACTAAATATCCGAAGGAAAGTCTACCCAAAAAACCAACTAAAAACATCGCGGATAAAAAATACGGTTTCTTCCAATCTGATAAAGAATTCTTTAAAGAAGTGGCCTCCGAATTGGGAATGATAGCTAACAAAACCGGAGACGATATCGGTTATGAGCGCCATCCGTTAGCATTTTTAGTCGAAGCTGCCGATGATATATGTTACACGATTATCGATTTTGAAGACGGCATCAATTTAGGGTTGGTTTCAGAAGATTTTGCTTTGGAGTATTTAATCAAATTGGTAAAAGACACGATTGACACTGCAAAATATCAGACTTTAACCACCAAGGAAGACCGAATCAGCTATTTGCGTGCTTTAGCTATCGGAAACTTGATCAATGATGCAGTTCGGGTTTTTATTGAAAATGAAGAAGCTATTTTACAAGGGAAATTCCATTTTGCCTTAACGGATAAAAGCAAGTACAAAGCCCAAATGGACGACATCATCAAGCTGAGTGTAAAAAACATTTACCAAAGCCGCGAAGTCATCGAAAAGGAACTTTCGGGTTACCAAATTATCAATAATCTATTGGATAAATTCATTACAGCCTACAACAATAATCACGAAGGGAAAGCTACGAATTACGATAAATTACTATTGAAAATCTTACCCGAAAAACATCATTTGGAAAAGGAAAGCTTGTACGAAAGATTACTTCACATCTGTCATTTCATTTCGATGCTGACCGATGGTAAAGCACTTCAGTTAAACCAAATTGTGACGGCTTAGTCTCGTAAATTAATACTGTTCAATAGTTTAACAGTTGTTGAATTTAATTTACAGTAAAAAGCACTAGATTTGATTAAAATTGCTACCGATGATAAAAAAAATACTTACCCATCTTTTGGTGTTGTTACCCTTTATGGTGTTCTCCCAAAATGAAGAGCAACAAATAAAAAACTATTTACAAGAAAATCACAATCGATTGGGATTAACCCTAAACGATGTTTCCGATTGGATTGTCGAAAGTAAAGCTAGTTCAAAGTCGACAAAAATTAATAACTTCTATATCAAACAACGGTATCAAGGGAAAGAAATTTTCCACACTGTAACGAATGTTTGGATAAAAAACGGAGCAGTTTTAGAGGTAAAAAGCAAGTTTGTTCCTAATCTTCAAAACAAAATTAACACGAGTGTTCCCGTTCTTAACGTAACACAATCGATACAAGTAGCAAAACAAGAACTTGGTTATAACGCTGTCATATCTCATGACATCATCGAATCCAAAGACAACACAAAGTTCCAACTGTCTAACGGACTTTTAAGACCAATAAAAGCAACTTTAGCCTACGTTCTTGATGATACTAATGCCTTAAGACTGTCATGGTCTTTTCTAATTCAGACACCTAAAAAAGAAATTTGGCTCGTGTTTATCGATGCAGTAAATGGCCGTGTACTCAAGAAAGTAGACAAGATTTTATCTTGTAATTTCAATAGCGATTCGCATCATCATAAAAGCAATTTCTTCTTCAAAAGACATTTTTTTAAACCAGAAATGGAATCGCTGTTTTCAGCTGTTCCCTCTTCGTATAGAGTGTTTCCCTATAACATTGAGAGTCCCAATCATGGCAATAGACAGCTTATTGTGAATCCAAGTAATGCTCTTGCATCTCCTTTTGGATGGCATGATACCGATGGTATTTTCGGAGCAGAATTCACAGCAACTCAAGGAAACAATGTTTTTGCTTACGAAGATACATTCGATCAGGATTTTGGTGAAAGTGTACAAACAGATCCAAGTTTAAGTTTTGATTTCCCTTTTCCCGGAAATACAGCCGAGCCTTCAGCTTATTTGAATGCTGCAATTACTAATTTATTTTACATGAACAACATTGTTCATGATGTGTTTTATCAGTACGGATTTGATGAGGAAAACGGCAATTTCCAAAATAATAATTACGGTAATGAAGGTTTTGATCAGGATCAATTGTTTGCAGAAGCTCAAGACGGTGGCGGTATCAATAATGCCAATATGTACACGCCTTTGGATGGAGAGAACCCAACGATGCAAATGTATCTTTGGAACAGAAAACCTGAAGAAAACTTAATCACTATTAATGCGCCTTCAGCCGTTAGTGGCACGTATCCGGGAATAAGAAGTAATTTCAGATTTTTTAATGTAGAATTACCGGTTTCTCCTGATGCGATTGTATCCGAATTAGTACTCTATGATGATGGTTTTGATGATAGCGCAGATGCTTGTGATGTAGCACTAAATGCATCGGAATTGTTAGGAAAAATTGCGGTAGTAAGGAGAGGTGGCTGTACCAATGATGATAAATTAGTGAACATTCAAGAAAGTGGTGCAGTTGCTGTAATCATAATCAATACTATTCCTAATAAATTCTACGTTAGCGGCTTTGGTTTTGATGCAACAATTCCGGTGATTGGTGTGACACAAGAGGTTGGTAATATCCTACTTCAGGCTATTGAAAACGGTCCGGTAAATGTGAGTTTGAGCAGACCCGATTCGGGTTTTCTTTTCAATGATTCTGATTTTGATAATTTAGTGATCACCCATGAATACGGGCACGGAATAACCAATCGATTGGTTGGAGGAAGTCTTAATGTGGATTGTTTGGACAATAGAGAACAAATGGGAGAAGGTTGGTCCGATTGGTTTGGATTGATGATGCAAATGAAACCGGGAGATTCTGGAGCCGATAAACGAGGCATCGGAACCTATGTCAGCAATCAACCGACAGATGATGTAGGGATTAGAAACTTTCCATATTCTACCGATATGACTATCAATCCGGTTACCTTTCGAATGACCAATACTTTTGTGGTTCCCCATGGCGTGGGTTCTGTTTGGGCATCGATGCTTTGGGATTTGACTTGGGCCTATGTTGGAAAGTATGGATTCAATCCTAATATTTATTCGGGAAATGGTGGTAATAATAAAGTACTCCAAATAGTTATAGATGCCTTAAAATTGCAACCTTGTTCTCCTTCTTTTGTTGATGGTAGAGATGCTATACTTGCTGCAGACCAAGCGATAACAGGAGGTGAAGATTATTGCATGATTTGGGAGGTATTTGCCCGAAGAGGTTTAGGGTTAAGTGCCAATTCCGGTGATACTTTTTCTGCGATAGATCAAACCGAAAGTTTTGACGTTCCGGCTCCGGGACCTAATTGCTCTCTCGGAATAGATTATGTTCAAAATCAGGATTTAATTGCTGTTAGTCCAAATCCTTCCACAGGTATCTTTTCCATCAAAATCCATGCGTTTACTGGGATCATAAATTATCAAGTGTATGATATCAACGGAAGAAAAATCACGGAAAAAAGAAACGTAAATTTTGCCAATGAGACTCAGGTTAACTTAGGGTCTTTGCAAGCTGGAGCTTATTTTATAAAAATTGATGCTGAAACTTTTAGCGTTACCAAAAAAATAATTATAAAATAAGAAGGTTCTAATCGTCCTCGTCTTCTTCCTCGAGCAAACCGGCAAAGAGCAAACGCAAACCCTCAACATCGATGTTGCAAAATTGTTGCAATTCATCTAGGGTTCCGTGTTAGATGAAATAATGGGGAACACCACAAAGGAAGATTTCGTTTACGTAATCATTTTTGGCAGCAAATTCAAAAATCGAACTTCCAAAACTCCCTTTGGTTAAACCATCTTCTACGGTTATGATAGTTGAAAATTTATCACAGATTTTATGTAATTTTTTTTCATCCAAAGGTTTTACAAAGCCAAAATGGATGACATCATCAAGTGAGTCTGAAAAAAGATAAAGCAAAGTCGTGAAGTCATCGAAAAAGAACTTTCGAGTTTTCAACTCATCAATAATTTGTTGGATAAATTCAGCACGGTCTATAATACAAATAGTAGGGTAAATGCTGCAAATTATAACAAAGTGCTATTGAAGTTTTTACGCGAAAAACATCATCTGGAAAAGGAAAGCTTGTACGAAAGATTGCTTCATAGCTGTCATTTTATATCGATAATGACAGATGGTAAAGCGGTGTCGTATAACAAAATTGTGAAATCGAATTAAAAATCGAATCAAAAATAAATCTTTTGGTTACAATATGTTGATATAAAAACCATGTATATCGTAATTTTTTTCTTATTTTTAATAAATAATTTAAAAACACACACAATATGAAAAAACTACTTTATTTATGTCTTATGCTCTACGGACTAGCTGGTTACTCTCAAAAAGTTGCGCCAACTTGCTTATCCGACCACTATTTAAATTCTATAATCCAAACGAGCCCAGATGTAAAGGGCAGATTGGATTTAATGAATAAGGAAATTCGTGAATTAGCTACCTTAAATAAGACACCACCTTATCAAATGACTATACCTGTGGTTGTATATGTGGTATATGATCCGGCTACACCTGCTACTAATATAACCGATGCTCAGGTGCAAAGCCAGATTGCAGCATTGAATGCAAGTTTTAGTACTACAGCGATTAATTTTTGTTTGGCAACTAGGGCAGGTGCAGCTACTACGATGATACCAGGTGTAGGGACCCAAACTACTCCGGGAATTCTTCATATCAACAATGCAGCGTTATCTAATCACAACTACAATACCAACCAGCAGCAACTTGTAAACCTTGCAGACCCGGCAATTACAAGAGATAAATACTTAAGGATTTGGGTTGTTAAGGACATAAACGGAATAGGGTCAGGGACGTTGGGATATTCCATATTCCCCAATTTATCTTTGACTTTTGATGGTGTGGTTATGAAGTATAATGTTTTTGGTAATGCTAGTGATCCTACCTGTAACTGCAGTTTTTTACAGCCAACCTATAATTTAGGTAAAATCCTTGTCCACGAAGTGGGTCATTATTTAGGTCTTTATCATACTTTTCAAGGAGGCTGTGCAGGTATGAACACAACTTCTTGTGCCACAGAAGGAGACATGGTCTGTGATACACCTCCAGTACAAAGCCCTAATTATTCTTGTTCAACTGGCATAAATTCTTGTTCCGAAACGCCTAATCTTCCTGATAAAATCAACAATTTTATGGATTATGGTGATAACAATTGTCTGAACTCATTTACTACAGGACAAAAGAATAGAATGCATAATACGCTCAATATGTATAGAGCGACATTATTTTCAGCAGACAATATAGTGTATACAGGAACCTGCAATTATTTAAATGTAGTTTCTGCAAGTTTTACTCCAAGTACTTATTCCCCCTGTGCAGGAGTTCCAGTCAATTTTACTTCAATGGGAGGTACAAATACTTACTCATGGAATTTTGGTGATGGAACAACATCTAACCTACCGAACCCAAGCCATCCTTTTAGTGCGGCAAACTCCCCGTATACTGTAACTTTGACAGCGGTAAATGCTGCAGGAAACTCAAGTTCTATTTCAACGGCGCAAATATTTGTTACCAATTGTACTCCTATAAATAATACAGATTCCAATTGGTATGTTAGTCCAAGCTGTGGATTAAAGTTTGGGACAGGAGTTCCTGTATTCGACCCCACATTTCCCACAAATCATTACTCGCAATATAACGGTCAGATTCAAAACGACAATAATGGGAATATACTTTTCTATAATAATACCTTAAGTGTTTGGAATAAATTACACAATGCCATCAATTCAACTCAATTAGTACTTCCTAATTATAATACACCTTATCCCAATGGAGCTGTAATTGTCCCAAAACCACCTTTGTCAGGAAACGTAATTACTGAGTATTATATTTTCACCAACCTATATTTACCACCACCATTTACAGCTGCTGTTGATGAAGGTTTACGATACAGTATTGTAAATACTTCTGGTCCTACGGCAACCATGGGCGTTACCAGACAGCCTGTACTTTTACCAGCTACTTACGGCTACAGTACTGCAGCTGCGGATGGATGTGTAAAAGGGGGATTTGGGATATCTGCTATTAAAAAATGCAATAGCAATGATTATTGGATAATAACGACTTTAAGAAAAGGATCAAATGTATTTATGGTTGTCTTATCCTTGACAAGTTCTGGACTTTCCTTCAACAGTGAACTGCAGCTTGCAGATAACTTACCGGAACACTTCATTGAAGTGGCACCAAATGGCAATAAAATATTTTGCTATTCGCCTTACAACATTAATTCTCACCTGTATGATTTTAATAAAGCAAGCGGAACAGTTTCAACTGCTGTCCCTATCTATAACTCTGGTCAAGGACTTTATGGAGCATCTTTTAGTCCGGACTCGAAGCTTTTATATGTTACAGATGCTAACAATAAAAAGCTATACCAATACAATATCAATTCGGCAAATGTAAACAACAGTGTAAAATTAGTTGGAAGTTTCAGTACTAGCCCTTGGTCTATACAACAAGGTCCCGATGGAAAACTTTATGCTGCATTGGGTGTAGGCTTAAATGAACTGGGTGTTATCCACAATCCTAATAATTTAATAACATCTACTAACACAAATGCCTGTAATTTTTCAACGCACGGCCCAGCAAGAAATAATCTGGGGCTAGGATTACCTAATTTAATAGATGCAAAAGACGCAACGTCTTATTTTCCAGTAAGCAATGCCAATGTGATCAGTTCATATGTAACAGGCTGCAATAGCTATAAGTTCTTCCCTAATATCTGTGGAACATCGTTCAACTGGACTTTTACAAATAACGGAACTGGTGCTTCAACAACATCAACCGCAACCAATCCTGTAATAACATTTACAACAAATGGCACCTACACAATAACATTACGGAATGCTACCAATACCACAATTCTAGGGACAACAACAGTAACGATTTCTTCATTTACTGCTCCAGGAATTACCGGAAGCACTTCAGCATGCACAAGCCTTGCCAATAATAATACGACCAACAATTCTGTAGTTTTACAACCAGGACAAACTGTGGTGTGGAGCATAACAGGTGGAACAGGTGTTATTTCCGGAGCAAATAACCAATCGGATGTTACAATAAACTGGCAGAATCTTCCCGGAACTATTTTGATGACGGTTACCAATGCTGATGGTTGTATTGCAACCAGAAGTAAAACAATAGCGTCATTCTGTTCTTGTGACTGCATGAAGTTATCAATGACATGGCAGCCAATGCTTGATGATACTTGTCTATTTAAACTGATTCCGCCTCCTAATCAGATTTGTGCCAATATAAATGTAAGACACACATGGAATTTTAATGATGGTACCGGACCAATAATTGCGATGGGTTACAATAGTTATGTGAACTATTGCAATGACACAAGCGGTACTGTATTTGTTGAAATATTAGACAGCAACAATAATACGATATGCAGTGAAACTAAGACTTTTGTAGATGCTATATTCACATCTAATTCGAAAAATTCAGAGTCAAGCGATATTCCCTATTTGGTTACCATCAATCCTAATCCTACCAAAGATTTAATTAATATCCGTATTAATGACTATTCTGGCAAAGTAGATGTTAATATATTGGATATCAATGGTCGATTGATATATGAATTTAAAAATGAAGAAATAAACGTTGAAAAATCGTTCGATTTAAGCGGTCTTCAAAAGGGAGTTTATGTAATAAAGATCTCTGGTAATAAAGTAAACTTTGCAGAAAAGATCATAAAAAACTAATCTTGGATGTATCAAAGTGGTATAGTACAAACATTGTTTGTACTATAATAAAACCTGACAGGAAATCCTGTCAGGTTTTATATTTATAATAAGCACCACTCAGTTGAACTTTAAGTTTTATAGTGTGTTGTAAGATAATAAGAAAGGTAGTATATAAACTTGCTCTTATTTAATCTTCGTCTTCGTCCTCTTCTTCTTCCTCGAGCAAACCGGCAAAGAGCAAACGCAAGCCCTCAACATCGATGTTGCAAAATTGTTGCAATTCATCTAGTGTTCCGTGTTCAATGAAATAATCGGGAACACCACAAAGGAAGATTTCGTTTACGTAATCATTTTTGGCAGCAAATTCAAGAACGGCACTTCCAAAACCTCCTGTAGTTACACCATCTTCTACAGTGATTATAGTCGAAAACTTATCACAGATTTTATGCAATTTTTTTTCATCCAAAGGTTTCACAAAACCAAAATGATAATGTGCAAAATGACCTTCGTCTTCCATATCAGCTAAAGCTGCCGTTACATTATCGGCAATAGTTCCTGTAGAAAGTATGGCTACTTTTTTTCCCTTTTTAAGCTTTTTGGATTTCCCGATTTCGATCTTTTGAAAGTCAGTTGGGGATTTCCAATCGGCATTTTTCCCTCGACCACGCGGATAGCGAATCGCAATTGGGTGTTTCAATCCCAAAGAAGCGGTATACAGCATATTTTGCAATTCCATTTCATCTTTTGGGGCATAAATAATCATATTCGGAAGGCAGCGCAGATAGGCAATGTCAAATACTCCGTGGTGTGTGGCGCCATCTTCACCAACCAATCCAGCTCTGTCAAGACAAAAAATAACAGGTAAGTTTTGTAAAGCCACGTCATGTATCACTTGGTCATAAGCACGTTGTAAAAAAGTAGAATAAATATTGCAGAAAACTACCATGCCTTGTGTTGCCATTCCAGCCGAAAGAGTCACCGCATGTTGCTCGGCAATACCGACATCAAAAGCTCTTTTCGGAAAAGCGTCCATCATGAATTTCATAGAACTCCCACTAGGCATGGCCGGAGTGATTCCAATAATCTTTTCATTGTTTTTGGCCAATTCAACTAAAGTAAGTCCAAATACATCCTGAAATTTTGGAGGAAGATTTTCTTCGGATTTCTGATGTATTTCTCCGGTTGCAGCATCAAATTTCCCGGGAGCATGATATTTCACCTGATCTTCTTCGGCTTGCTGTAAACCTTTGCCTTTGGTAGTGATAATATGTAAAAATTTAGGGCCTTTTACTTTTTTCAGCCGTTCCAGTTCTCGAATTAATACTTCAATATCATGACCGTCAATAGGTCCCGAATAATCAAAGTTCAGCGACTTAATCATGTTATTCTGTTTCGGATTTTTACCCTCTTTAACAGCAGTGAGATAGTTTTTCAATGCGCCAACACTTGGATCAATTCCGATAGCATTATCATTTAAAATTACCAATAAATCGGCATCGGTTACTCCGGCATGATTCAACCCTTCAAATGCCATTCCGCTTGCGATAGAAGCATCGCCAATCACAGCAATGTGATGTTTATTTTCACCTTTCAATTGAGACGCAATCGCCATTCCTAAAGCAGCCGAAATAGAAGTAGAGGAATGACCAACACCAAAAGTATCATAGACACTTTCACTGCGTTTTGGAAAACCAGAAATACCGCCAAGTTGTCTGTTGGTGTCGAATTTTTTTCTGCGTTCAGTTAAGATTTTATGTCCGTATGCCTGATGACCCACATCCCAAACGAGCAAATCATTCGGAGTGTCAAATACATAATGTAAAGCAATCGTCAATTCCACCACACCTAATGATGCGCCAAGATGGCCTTCTTTTACGGATACAATATCGATGATAAAATCACGCAGTTCTTTGGCCAATTCAGGCAATTGCGAAAGTTCTAATTTTCGTAAATCCTTCGGATTATTGATGTGTTCAAGCAATTTTTTTGACATAAGGCAAATGTACGAATTGAAATTGTATTTTTGTTTTATGGAAAACCCTTTCACCGATGAATACTTCATGAAAAAAGCTTTGCAAGAAGCGGAAGCAGCTTTTGATAAAGGTGAAATTCCGGTTGGTGCTGTAATTGTAATCGATAACAAAATCATTGCCAGAACCCACAATCTTACTGAGATGCTCAATGATGTAACCGCTCATGCCGAAATGCAGGCCATTACTTCGGCGGCGAATTTCATTGGCGGAAAATATTTAAAAGGGTGTACTTTATACGTTACACTTGAGCCGTGTCAAATGTGTGCGGGAGCGTTGTATTGGAGTCAGATTTCCAAAATTGTTTTTGGCGCTACTGATGAGCAACGTGGTTTTGAAACTTTAGGCACTATGATTCATCCAAAAACCCAAGTGGTTAAAGGTGTTTTAGCTCAGGAAGCTTCCGATTTGATGGTGCGCTTTTTTGCTTCTAAGCGCAAATAATTTTACAGGAAAAATATTCCAAAAAAATAGTTTCAAACGTAAATAATATTATACTAATTTTAGCGTTCTATAGCTAATTGGAAAAAAATTTCCAAGGAATAAGTTCTAACAAATAATTCATTTACAACCATGAAAACCAGCAAGATGTTTGCCTTGTTTGTTGCCATTTTTTTATGGCAATCCTGTACAAAAAAATCGGCTTTCGATTTTGATTCTGACCCCTCTCTTTTTAAAGAATACATTACAGGATTTTCATCGGGTTTCGTCTCGGTCCATTCTGACATCAGAGTGCAACTTGCTTTCAACAAAAGCGACTGGAAACCCAATCAGGAATTAGACGATGATTTATTTGATATTTCTCCGAGCGTTAGCGGAAAAGTTATAGCGCTTTCTAACAATACTATTGCCTTTGTCCCAAAAGAAAAACTGGATCAAAATACCTTGTATCAAATCACGTTACATCTTTCGCAAATCACCAATAAGGTTCCAAAGGAATTAGCGGATTTTAATTTTTCGGTAAAAACCATCAAGCAGGATTTTATTGTAAACACTCAGGATTTACAATCCTACAACAAAGAGTGGTATTATTTAAACGGAACCTTAAAAACAGCCGACAATCTCAGTTTTGAGGAAGCTCAAAAAATCATTGAAGCTACCCAAAACAGTAACGATTTAAAAATAAAATTCGATAAAGCAACCAGCACCAAAACCGAATTCAAGTTCATGATTGATAGTATTCAGCGATTTGAAAATGACAGTAAGATTACTATTGCTTGGGATGGTGATGATGTTGATATTGATCAAAAAGGCAGCGTAGATTTTCCAATTCCGGGTCAAAATCAATTCAAAGTATTGACGATTCAGGTTGGAGATGCCAATAATCAATCGGTGCTAATTAACTTTTCAGACCCATTGAAAAAAGATCAGGATTTTAAAGGGCTTGTGTCTATTGAAAACACCAATAATCTGAAGTTTTCCACTATGGGGAATGTACTCAAAGTGTTTTATGATAAAGAACCCGCTTCCTCTGTAGATAAAGGAACTTCCAATACATCGGTTGCTGTTGAAGCAGCAGTTGACACCACCGCGGTAGTTGTAGACACGGCAGCCATTGCAGTTGATGTAGCGGAGGTAACTACAGTTGCCACAGCCATTGAACAATCTTTCTCCGGAAGCAAATTGGTTGAGGTTTTTCAAGGAATTGAAAGTATTGATGGCTTCAAAATGAAGCATAACTATTCAGAAAAACTATCGTTTGACCAAATAAAACCGGGTGTTAAGTTTTTGAAAAGTGGTACCATTTTGCCAAGTTCCAATAATTTAAAAATCAATTTTGAAGCTGCCAACCTGAATGCTGTGGATGTCAAAATCTATAAAATTTACAAAAACAACATCATGCAGTTTCTGCAGGACAACGAACTTAACGGAACCCGCAATCTGCGACAAGTAAGTCAGGCTGTAGCCAAATCCACCATTCCGCTGAAACAGAATAATCTTCTAGATTATTCCCGATGGAATACGTATGCCTTGGACATTTCCAAAATCATCAAACCAGAACCGGGAGCTATTTATCGGGTTGAATTCTCCTATAAAAAGAAGTACTCGCTGTACAAATGCACCACAGCTTCAACAACTTCTGAAAGCGAGGAAGAAGAGGAAGAGGTTGACGAAAATGATGTCAATTACAGCGGAAGTGATTATGATTACTATTATGAAAGGGATTATGAATGGAGAGAAACCGAAGATCCTTGCACCGATTATTATTTCTACAATACCAAGTTAGGAACGAATATCCTCGCTACTGATTTGGGAGTCATCGCCAAAAGAGGTTCCGATAAATCAGTAGTGATAGCCGTTAGTAATATTGTTTCTACCGACCCTATTTCCGGTGCTTGCGTTGATTTATACAATTACCAACAGCAAAAAATTGCTACTTCCAATACGGATGGAGACGGAATGGCATCGTTTCAATTAGAAAAATTTGCCTATTTCGCCATAGTGACCAAAGGTGGCCAAAGTACCTATGTGAAGTTGGACGACGAACTTTCCTTATCGGTAAGTAATTTTGATGTTTCGGGTGACACGTTACAAAAAGGACTAAAAGGATATTTATATGGAGAACGCGGCGTTTGGCGTCCGGGCGATACGTTGTTTTTATCATTCATTTTGAATGATAATGCGAATAAATTGCCTGCATCACATCCAGTAAAATTAAAACTAAATGATCCTAGGGGAAAAACCGTCTATCAATCATTACAAAAGCTGAACGAACTCAATCATTACAAATTTGTAGTACAAACAGACGACAGCGCACCAACCGGAAATTGGGAAGCAGTGGTAAGCATTGGCGGCGCCCGTTTTTACAAAAGCATCAAGATTGAAACCATTAAGCCAAACCGCTTAAAAATTAAAAATAGCTTTAACGAACCCATACTTTCTGCGAGCAAAAACAATGTCAACAACATCCAGGTTTTATGGCTTCACGGTGCTGTTGGTAAGGACTTGAAAACGGAAGTTCAGGCTAAATTCTCGCAACAGAGTACCACTTTCAAAGGCTATGACAAGTATGTTTTTGACGACCCAACCCGAAGTTTTTCTACAGAGGAAGTCAATATCTTCTCCGGAAAAGTAGACGGAAATGGTAGAGCATCCATACCAATCAAACCCAATATTCAGGGACAAGCTCCGGGAATGTTGCGCGCTGCCTTTATCACAAAAGTATATGAAAACGGAGGTGATGTTAGTACCGATGTGTCTTCGACTTCGTATTCTCCTTATGTAACTTATGTGGGTGTAAAATCGCCTGAACCCAACAAATACGGTATGATTGAAACCGGAAGAAACAATCGTTTTGATATCGTTACTGTCGGTGAAAACGGAAGACCAAAATCAGGAAAAAGATTGGATGTTCGTGTTTATAAATTAGAATCACGCTGGTGGTGGGATGCTTCCAATGATGATTTGTCGAGTTACAATACTGCCAATGCTACCATAGCTTATAAAAACTTTGTAGTGGTCACAGATACATCCGGAAAAGCAAATGTTTCGTTTACTGTAAAAGATGAAGAATGGGGGAATTATTTAATCCGTGTTTCCGATCCCACCGACGGTCATGCAACCGGAACCAAAGTCTATATCGATATGCCGTATTGGTCGGCCAAGTCCAGAAATACCGATGGTGAGTCGGCCACGATGCTGAAGTTCTCCACCGATAAAAGCGACTATGCCGTTGGCGATAAAGCCAAAATATTCTTCCCGTCAAGCGAAGGTGGAAGAGCGTTAATCTCTGTCGAAAACGGAACGAAAGTGCTCAAAACCCTTTGGGCCAAAACCAAAAAAGGAGAAACAACAGTCGAGTTGCCTATCACCGGTGATATGGCTCCGAATGTGTACATCAACATCTCCCTTTTACAACCACACGCCTCCACCAAAAACGATTCACCCATCCGAATGTATGGTGTTGTGCCGATTGGTGTAGTAGATAAAAGCACGGTCTTAGAACCACAACTCAGCATGCCCGATGTGCTTCGCCCAGAGCAAACAGTCAACGTAAAAGTATCAGAGAAACAAGGCAAAAAAATGACCTATACCATTGCAGTTGTTGATGAAGGCTTATTAGATTTAACCCGTTTCAAAACGCCAAATGCCTGGGATAGTTTCTACACTCGCGAAGCTTTGGGTGTGCGTACTTGGGATATTTACGATGATGTTATTGGCGCTTATGGCGGAAAAGTAAATCAGGTCTTCAGTATTGGTGGTGACGCGGATTCCGGTGGTGGAAAAGCCAAAAAAGCCAATCGTTTCAAACCGGTAGTGCTGTATTACGGTCCATTTGAATTGGGCAAAGGCGAAAGCAAAATCACTAAGATCACCTTACCGAAATACATCGGTTCTGTCCGAACGATGGTGGTTGCTGCTGATGCTACAACCAGTGCTTACGGTATGGCAGAAAAAGCGACTCAGGTTAAAAGTCCGTTAATGATTTTGGCTTCGTTACCGAGAAAAATTTCACCATCTGAAAAAGTAACGATTCCGGTAACCTTGTTTGCCACCGAAAAGCACATCAAAAATGTAACCTTACAAATCAAACCCAACAGCAAGGTTAGAGTAGTTGGAAGTTCGAGTCAAATCGTAAAATTCACCGAGCCGGATGAGAAAATGGCGTATTTCAATTTAGAAGTGGGCAACAGCCTCGGCGTGGGTAAAATTGACATCATTGCGACAAGCGGAAAAGAAAAATCTACCTATTCGGTTGAGATTGATGTGACCAATCCGAATCCGGTTACTAATGCGTATTCAGATGTGATGATTGAGCCGAATAGTATCAAAACCATAAGCTGGAAAACCTTTGGTGTAGGCGGAAGCAATAAAGCTAAAATCGAAGTTTCCTCAGTGCCGACAGTTGATTTCGGTCGCCGTTTGGATTATCTGATTCAGTATCCTCACGGTTGTGTGGAGCAAACTACTTCGTCTGTTTTTCCACAATTATACCTAACGGATATCATGGATTTGGATGCGGTGCGCAAGCAAAACATCCAGAAAAATGTAACCGCTGCCATTCAGAAATTGGGCAATTTCCAGGTCGCTAATGGTGGTTTTGCCTACTGGCAGGGAATGACCGAAGCCGATGATTGGGGAAGTTCGTATGCGGGTCACTTCCTGATTGAAGCCGAGAAAAAAGGGTATGTATTACCCATCAGTTTCAAGTCGAAATGGATTTCCTACCAACAAAAAATGGCAAAACAATGGCGTTTCGAAAAACAGTATTTCAACGACATGGCGCAGGCTTATCGACTGTATACCTTAGCGCTGGCAGGTTCAGCCGATTTAGCCTCGATGAACAGATTACGGGAAACAGTAGGCATTTCTAACGAAAGTAAACTACGTTTGGCCGCTACGTATGCCTTGGTAAAACAAAACGCAGCCGGATTGGCATTATTGAGCAAATCGTCTATCGATGAGCAAAATTATGACGAAAGCTATTACTACTATTACTACGGTTCTCCTGACAGAAACAGAGCCATGGCGTTAGAAACGTTGATTTTATTAGGTCAAAAACAAAAAGCCTTTGCCATGGCAACCAAATTGGCGAAAAACATGTCAAGCAACAAATGGATGAGCACACAAACCACCGCTTATGGCTTGTATGCGATGTCAAAATTTGCAAAATCAAACGGAAGCTCCGGAGTTTCGGTTCAGTATACTAATGCCGGCAAACCGGTTGTTATCAATACCAACAAAACCGTTGCGCAAAGAGATTTGACAGTGAAAGGCGGCAACAATGCGATTACCATCAAAAATAATAAGAACAATACGCTGTTTGTCCGAGTGCTGAATAGCGGTATTCTTCCGGTGGGTTCTGAAAAACCGATGTCGAATAATTTATCTGCGAGTGTGATTTTTAAAGACAGAAAAGGCAAAGCTATTTCAGTAACCAAAATTGCTCAGGGAACCGAATTTTATGCCGAAGTTACCCTAACCAACCGCAAAAATGAGTGGGTAGACAATATCGCTTTGACGCAAATTCTGCCTTCAGGTTTCGAAATTGTCAACACGCGTTACACCGATTTTGGTGATGCGACCAGCAATGTTGCCGATTATATCGATATTCGGGACGACAGAGCGAACTATTATTTCAACCTAAAAGCCAGTGAAACCCGCAAATTCAAAATCCTGTTGAACGCTTCTTATTTGGGCAAATATTATTTACCCGGCTTGCAATGCGAAGCGATGTATGACAATGATTTCTTGGCAAGAACCAAGGGACAATGGGTTGAGGTAGTGAAGTAAAGAATCAGGAGCGAATGGCTCGGGATCTATCAGTAAACTGTATTCCCGCCATTCGCTCCAATTTTTTCGTCAGTTCGAGTGTCCGCAACAGCGGATGTATCGAGAACACGAAAAAGATTTCCACTACTGTCGGGGCTAATTAGTAAACCATTTGATTTTTTGCAATCGTGAAAACAAAACTCCTAGCGTTATGGCAACGCTTTGTAAACTATATCAAACGCAACCCAAAGAAATCGGCTCTCGTCTTTCTTCTTTTACTTGTGTATTATTTCTCGCTACCACGAACACTTTTCGACGAACCATATTCAACGGTTATCGAAAGCAGTGACGGCGAATTATTAGCAGCCAAAATTGCCCGCGATGGTCAATGGCGGTTTCCGGCCAAAGACAGCGTTCCTGATAAGTTTAAAAAATGTATCGTTTATTTTGAAGACGAACATTTCTATCAGCATTTCGGGTTCAATCCGGTGGCGATGGTCAAGGCAGTTCAAGAAAACAACAGAGCAGGAAGAGTCGTTCGTGGCGGCAGTACCTTAACCCAACAAGTCATCCGATTATCGCGCAAAAACAAAAAAAGAACCTATTTCGAAAAGGGGATTGAAATGATTTTGGCCACGCGCTTGGAGTTTCGTCATTCCAAAGAAAAGATTCTGGAGTTGTATGCCGCTCACGCTCCATATGGCGGTAACGTCGTTGGTTTAGAAATGGCTTCGTGGCGTTATTTTGGAGTGCAGTCGCATCAATTGTCTTGGGCAGAAAGTGCTACGTTGGCGGTATTGCCCAATGCGCCAAGCCTGATTTATCCGGGAAAGAATCAAATCAAATTACTGAAAAAGCGCAACGGATTATTATTGAAATTGTATCACGAAAAGATAATCGATAAGTTAACGTATCAATTATCCATTAACGAGCCCTTGCCTCAAAAACCGTATTTGGTGCCGCAAATCGCGCCTCATCTGCTACAGCGTGCCGCCAAAACCGATGAAGGCAAACGCATCAAAACGACCATTGATATCTCACTGCAGAATCGGGTGAATCAGATAGCGGCGCAGTATTACCATCAGTACAAACAAAATGAAGTCCATAATTTGGCCGTGATTGTCATCGATATTCAAAACCGAAACATTATCAGTTATGTTGGCAATGCACCAACGGATAAAGACCACGACAAAGATGTTGATATTATCTCAGCACCACGAAGCACCGGAAGTATTTTAAAACCGCTTTTATTCGCTTCGATGCTCGATGAAGGCGAACTCCTGCCCAATACATTGGTGGCTGATATTCCGACGCAGATTTCTGGCTACACACCGCAGAATTTTAATCTCACTTTTGACGGAGCAGTTCCTGCACAACGGGCGTTGTCACGTTCGCTGAACATTCCGGCTGTACTGATGCTGCAGGAACATGGTGTTCATAATTTTTATGAATTGATGCAGAAATTCAAACTCAAAAACATCAATAAGCATCCCGATCATTATGGCTTATCGTTGATTTTGGGTGGAGCTGAAAGCAATCTGTGGGATTTGTGCCGAACCTATACCAACTTATCATCAACGGTCAATTATTTCAATGCTTCGGATGGAAAATACCGAACCAAAGAATTTGCTGAACTGAATTACGTAAACGGATTTGAACAAGATTATGGCGAAGACAGTTTTCAAAAGACCATCTTAGGAGCAGGTTCTATTTACTTAACCTATAACGCCATGAAAGAAGTCAACCGTCCCGAAGGGGATGAAGCCTGGAAGTTTTACGACTCTTCATTGGAATTAGCTTGGAAAACCGGAACCAGTTTCGGGAACCGTGATGCTTGGGCCATTGGAACAAATTCAAGATATGTGGTGGGCGTTTGGGTCGGTAATGCTAGCGGAGAAGGAAGACCCGAGTTAACCGGAGTAGGAAGTGCAGCACCGATTTTATTTGATGTATTTAATTTGTTACCAAAGAAACGATGGTTTCAAACGCCTTTAAACGATTTAGTTTATGCTGAGGTATGTACTTCCAGCGGTCATTTGGCTCAAGATGATTGCCCCAAAACCAAACAATTGGTCAACCGAAAAGGGCTAAAAACTTCTGTGTGTGCCTATCATAAATTGGTGCATTTGGACGCTACGGAGCAATACCGTGTCAACAGCAGTTGTGAAAATGTAGACAACATCAAAACTAAAAAATGGTTTGTACTGCCGCCCGTGATGGAGTGGTATTACAAAAGTCTGCACATAGATTACAAACCCTTACCGCCTTATAGAGACGACTGCCAGCAAAACCAGCAGCCTTCTATGGATTTTATTTATCCTAAAAAGAATAGCAAAATCTATCTGGCTAAAGATTTTAATAGTAAGGTGCAGCCCGTGATTCTAAAAGTGGCACATTCCAATAAAGAAGCCAAGTTATATTGGTATGTAGATAATGTCTACAAAGGCACGACCCAAACCTTCCACGAAATGCCTATAGAACCCGAAACCGGAGTGCATTACATTACCGTAGAAGATGAGTATGGAAACGACATTAAGAGGAAGATTGAGATTATTAAGGATTAAAAAAGTTCTCCCGTTAATCACAGGAGAACTTTATGGTTATCGAACCGCCGTGTAGCTGATCGGTAACTATGAATAGTGCCGACGTTAGGTTATTACATGTACGAAGGGATTGAAAATACATGCCCTGTTACAGCCTCCTCGACGAACTGACATCCCTCGTCTTCGTATCGACAACATTACAAAACTACTTTACAATAGGATGAAATAAGTTATACAATTTTATTTTAAAGTTGTACTATACGCGGTAATTGGACGGGATGATTCAAACCTTTGACGGAATACCTATTTAACCCAAAACCGGAATTCATTACATTACCGAAGAAGATGAACATGGGAATGATATCATGAGGAAGGTTGCGATAATAAAGGTTAATTCTAGCCCGGATTGCAATGGCATCCTTTTGACTCGTTCTCAAAACGAGACAAAAGATATAATGGAAAGCCGGAAAAGCTACAAATAAAAAAACCGCCTATCTTTAGAAAAGCGGTTTTAGTAGTCTTTTTAATTTTAGCATTATTCTTTCACAAACTTGGCACTTGCGGTTCCTTTATCGCTAATGATTTTGATAAAGTAGCTTCCTGATGTTAAGCCAGAAACATCAACCGTTTCAGAGGGATTGGTACTTACTTGTACAACTTGCCCTAGTGTATTATAGATACTCACAGAGCTTATTGCTACATCTTGTTTGACCGTTATGGTCAGGTAGTTTTTAGCAGGAACAGGTGAAAGGCTGTATATAGAGTTGAATTCAAATTCGTTACTTAATAGCGGATTGAAGACCGTAACCGAATTCGTAGCCGTTACTATAGGGGCGTTGTAGTCAAAATAAATACTTGCCGAATTGTTGATTACGTTTCCTGGAACTAGGGTTGGATGTGATTTGATTTTGAAGGCGACATAACCGTCATTGTTTGCATCGTCAAAAGGAAGATTGATGTTTTGGAAGATAAATTCCACCTTGTTCGTTGATGAAATTTTAGTTTCAAAAGTATGGCTTCCGCTCAAAGGGATTAAAGTATTGATGTCAAGTTTTGTGGTGTCGATGATGTCTTTTACCACAACATTCTCAGCATTGGCCGTACCGGTGTTTTCAAAACGAATGATGTAATGCAAGTACTTTCCAACTTCATAATCAGGTAGCAGCGCTCCTTCTACACAAGTCTTGTCATTCGGGTCAAAAGAGTTGACTATGGTTTGGGTTAAGTTAGAAATATTATCAGAAGGTGTTTCATCTGTTGTGCCCGAAATCGTAGCAGCATAAGTAATCAAGTTACCTGCATTTAGGGCCGGAGTTTCAAGAGGTGAATTAAGATTGAACGTTACAAGGATTTCCCTGCTTTCAAACGGATTTAAATTGCTAAAACTCCAGTTTAAGGTATTGGTTGCCTGACTCGTAAAGTTTGGAGTAGCAGAAACAAAATCTTCAATAGGGTCATAATAATCAAATGATACTGTTCCGCTTTGCGTTGAAGTTCCCTTATTTTTATAGATGATTTTATATTCAGCGTCAAATCCGGGACGAGCATTATCCAAAGGGAATATAGAAACCTCAAGGTCATTATGTGTTCCATTGGCTGTCAGGCAGAAGTTTTGGGTTCTAGGGCTGGCATTTGAGGGGAAAGTAACTGTTACTGTAGCCGGAGAAACTGTAAAATAACCAGGGTTTTCAAAAACTGGCGTAATGGTATGCGTCCCGGCCTGAACGGGAATCGAATAGTTACCACTAGTATTACCTATAAGCGAACCTACGGCATTAGCACTGCTGATCGTGAATCTTTGATTACTTCCAGAAGAATCGCTGTTGTCGCAGCCGTTAGCATTTCCGTCAAAGCGAGTAGCTCCCTGAATGGTATAAAAAGTGCCGCCTGGAGTAAAAGAACAATATGAATTGATAACGCAGTTACAATCTACGAAATCACCTTCATCGGCGCAAATATATATATTGGGATTGCCTGACATATTTAAATTCTGGTTGCGTCCGTTTTTTATAAAAAGAGAAGTCATCTGATTGTTTGTACAATCTATAAAGGAAAGTTCCGTTAAAGCATTGGTATCGAGTGAAGAGATGTGGTTACTCCCACAATATAAAGAGCTGAGATGAATACAATGGCTAACATCTAGGCTCGTCAATTGGTTTACACCACAGCTTAAAACCTGTAGATTTACCAAATTGCTGACGTTTAGATCTGAAATCTGATTGTTAGTACACCCCAAGTTAGTCAGGCTTGTCAAAGCGTTGAAATCATAATTGGAAAGATGGTTTGATCCGCAATTCAAATTGTCTAAAAGGGGAGTATTGGTTAAATTCAAAGTGGTAAGCTGGTTGCCTACACAGTTTAGATACTTAAGAACTGGAAAATTAGAAGCATCCAATGCTATAAGCTGGTTGATGGAACAATCTAAACTTTCGAGATTGTTCAAACCACTAATGTTTAAACTGGTAAGCTGGTTATAACCACAGTTCCCATATTTTAGATTGGGTAAAACGCTGAGGTCAAGATTTGATACATGATTATTATAACACGAAAAATAATATAGATTGGAGAAATTTTCGATTCCTGCAAGTGAAGTGATATTATTTCCGGTTACATTCAAACGGGTTACCATTAACGCTTCAGAGATCTGGATTTCACCATCATTATTGGCATCAATCTTAAAATACTGATAATTACCCTCAGGTCCTGTAGAAGCAATTGGGCTGCCAGCCGCTGAAGCCAAAAGTGCCGCTTTGAAATTCGCATCCGGGATATTTATAATCTGTGCGTTACTTGTTAAAACCGCAAGTAATAAAACTAAAAGGGAACAAATTTTTTTCATAAGAATGATTTGAATATCAAATATATAAAAAACTGTAAGGTAAAGTTGATTTCAAATGTAATAAACGCTTGTTGTTTAAACAAAAGCCCTAGCCCGGATTGCAATGACATCCTTTTTTAGGATTGGCTGGAGCTTTAGCGGAAGCACATCCTAAAAAAGATATAATGGAAAGCCGGAAATGCTTCTAATAAAAAAACCGCCAATCTTACGAAAGGCGGTCTTTTCTTTATTCTTTGATTTCCTTTCCTTCGTTATCGAAGAATCGGTACTCTAAATACGTGTAAGCGTCACGTGGTATGATTTTCACCCACTTTTTATGTTCAAAAAACCATTTTGAACGTAATGATGGAAAACCTTTTTTAAGGTATGCTGCCACAAATGGATGAACGTTTAGTTTCACTTTTTTATGGTCTTTTACAATTTTTTCGAGGGAGAAATTTATCTTGTCGATAATCTGGATAGGTGCATCTACATCACCGCTTAGATTGTTCGGATTTTCTTCCCTTGTTTCAATATTTACTTCTGGTCTTACGCGCTGACGTGTGATTTGGACTAATCCGAATTTACTTGGCGGTAAGATTTTGTGTTTGGCTTTATCATCGCTCATTTCATCCCGTAGGAAGTTGAACAACACTTGGCGATTGTCTGCATCTTTCATGTCGATAAAATCGACTACGATGATTCCACCCATATCTCTCAAACGTAATTGTCTGGCAATTTCTGCGGCGGCGATCATATTCACTTCCAAAGCAGTGTCTTCTTGGTTGTTGGCTTTGTTGGAACGGTTGCCGCTGTTCACGTCGATAACGTGAAGGGCTTCGGTATGTTCTATAATTAAATAGGCACCTTTGCTCATCGAAACGGTTCGGCCAAAAGAAGTCTTTATTTGTCGTTCAATATGGTATTTTTCAAACAATGGCGTGTCTTTGGATTGATAAAACTTAACAATTTTTTGTTTCTCGGGAGCTATTTCGGCTAAATAGTCCTTTGTTTCTTGATACAACTCTTCATCATCAATTTGAACACTGGTAAAAGTGTCGTTGAATACGTCTCGGAGTATAGAAGAGGCTTTGTTGAGCTCTCCTAACACCTTGGACGGATGATGTGCCGTTGGTAATTTTTTACTCATTGCAGTCCATCTATTCATTAAGTTCTGCAAATCTTTTTCTAATTCGGCTATGCTTTTGCCTTCTGCTACTGTTCTCACAATAACACCAAACCCCTTTTGTTTTACGGATTGTACGAGTTTTTTAAGACGGTCTTTTTCTTCTTTGGATTCTATTTTTTGCGAAACAGAAACGCGATCTGAAAAAGGCACTAAAACTAAAAATCGTCCGGCGAATGATAGCTCACAGCTTATTCTCGGACCTTTTGTAGAGATAGGTTCTTTTACTACTTGTACTAATATTGACTGGTTGGCGTTGAGAATATCTGCAACGGCTCCGTCTTTGTCAATTTCCTTCTCAAACTGGAAGTTTTTTAGGGAGAAATCTTTTAGTTTACCTGCGCTTACAAGTTTTATGAATTTCAAATAAGAAGCAAAATTGGGTCCCAAATCGTGATAATGTAAAAAGGCGTCTTTTTCGTAGCCTACATTTACAAAAGCAGCATTGAGTCCGGCCACAGGCTTTCTGATTTTAGCAATAAAAATATCGCCCACCTGAAAGTTGCTGGTTTCTTCTTGTTTGTGTAATTCAATTAGTTTTCCATCTTTTAATAAGGCAAAATCTACAGCGTCTTCACTAGATCTAATGATTAGTTCTTTATTCACTTTGTAAATTTTTATCCCGACTATTAGTCGAAAGTCAAAAGTCGAAAGTCAAAAGTTTTACAACTCATAACTCATAACTTATAACTCCTAACTGAATTGTAAGGATGGATTAAACATTTTAAACAGGTATTGTTTTACCCGGTGAAGTTTAGATCGTTAGATTGTTAGATTGTTAGATTGTTAGATATCTATCTAATCTTCTAATTTGTCTAAGAAGTCTAATTTGTCTATCCTTCCATTTCAATGAACGTTTTCTAAAAAAAGAAAAGTAGTTTAAAACTACTTTTTCTTTTTGTGTCGGTTAGCTCTCGCACGTTTTTTACGTTTGTGCGTCGCTACCTTATGTCTCTTTCTTTTTTTACCACTTGGCATACGTTGGTGATTTTGTGATTAATAAATAAGTTTATACTGCTACTTCAGTATTAGTTTTTATTGCTTCTACAAATACTTTTGCAGGTTTGAATGCAGGGATATTGTGTGCAGGAATCTTTATAGTCGTATTTTTAGAAATGTTTCTACCAGTTTTTTCGGCTCTTGTTTTGATGATAAAGCTACCAAAACCTCTCAAGTAAACATTATCTCCAGTTTCCAAAGACATTTTTACTTCTTCCATGAACGCTTCCACTACTGCTTGAACATCTCCTTTTTCAAGTCCTTTTTTCTCTGAAATCTTTGCTACGATATCTGCTTTCGTCATTTTCTTTCGTATTTAATATTATTATGTAATTTTTTTGAGGTTGCAAATATATGAATTAAAAAAACAATATTTCAAGCATAATCTATTAAAATTTAATAACATAAAGATTTATTTTTGCTAACCATAATTTAACTATGAATTTCTCTAAAACGCTTATTCAGTGGTATTTACAAAATAAACGTGATTTGCCATGGCGAAATACTACCCATCCTTACCCCATTTGGCTCTCCGAAATTATGCTGCAACAAACCCGAGTTGCTCAGGGATTGCCCTACTTTTTGCGATTTATTGAAGCTTTCCCCACTGTTTTTGATTTGGCTAAAGCCGATGAAGAACAAGTGTTGAAATTGTGGCAGGGTTTGGGGTATTATTCCAGAGCCAGAAACTTGCATAAAACGGCCCAACAAGTCGCTTTTGAATTGAATGGGGAATTTCCAAAGAGTTATGCTGAGTTATTGCATTTAAAAGGAGTAGGAGACTATACGGCGGCGGCCATTGCTTCCTTTGCCTACAATGAAAATGTTCCGGTTGTTGACGGAAATGTATATAGAGTTTTATCCCGTTATTTTGATGTGGAAACCGATATCGCATCCACCGGAGCTAAAAAAGAATTTATAGAGTTAGCTTCGGCTCTAATGCCCATAGGGAAAGCCAATATCTTTAATCAGGCCATAATGGAGTTTGGTGCTTTGCAGTGTGTTCCCAAAAATCCAGATTGCACCGTTTGTGTTTTTAAGGATAGTTGTCTGGCGCTACAAAAGAAAAAAGTAGCCGTGCTTCCAGTAAAAGAAAAGAAACTGAAAGTGACTAATCGTTATTTTCATTATTTGATTTTTTCAGATGACCAACAGCAAACAATAATCAGTAAAAGAACCCAAAAAGGAATTTGGCATAATCTGTATGAATTTCCTTTGTTAGAAACTGCTTCTCCCGAAACTGATGAAACGATTATTGACTTAATCAAAAATCAGACTTTTGTAGACAATGCCATTGAAGGAATAACATTGTATCCTTCTGAAACGATACGGCATAAGCTGTCACACCAACATTTGCATATTCAATTTTGGCAGGTCAAGGTTAAAGGAATTTTGGTCAACGGAATAGACTGTGAATCAGCTGCTAAATTTCCATTTCCGATTGTGATTTTCAATTTTATCGAAAAAGTTTGGCTATAAGTTTCAATTTTTTTAGTAAATTTGAAAGACTCGAGCAAATGCGACAGGTTTATAAAATAATTGCATTAAAAAGGTTGTAATGAATGGTACTTTAAATAAGGTCATGTTAATCGGTCATCTTGGTGACGATGTGAAGATGCACTATTTTGAAGGTGGAAATTGCATCGGCAGATTTCCTTTGGCCACTAATGAAGTATACATCAATAAGCAAACTAACGAAAAAATAACCTCTACAGAATGGCACAATCTTGTAGTGCGAAATAAAGCGGCCGAAATCTGCGAAAAATACTTGTCCAAAGGCGATAAAATTTTTGTAGAAGGCCGAATAAAGTCTCGTCAATGGCAAGCTGAAGACGGTTCGACCAAATACACCACCGAAATTCAGGTTACCGAGTTTACCTTTTTGACAACCAAAAAAGAAATAGAAGGTTTTAAATCAACTCAAAATTTAGAAACAAAAAACACTAATTTTGAAGCACCAAATTCGGTTGCGCCCGAAAACGATTTACCGTTTTGATATTGTTTAACTAATTTTCATGCTATTGGACCCTGAGCCCAGTTTTACTTTTCTTTCCAGTATTGACACCAACCTACTTTTAGGGAGTATCGGAATTGTTTTTCTGTTGATTTGTTCCGCTATGGTTTCCGCTGCTGAGGTAGCGTTGTTTTCACTTTCACAGAAAGATTTGAACGCTCTTGCCGAAGAAAATACGTCTAAAGCAAATCTAATTGCAAAATTATTACAACGTCCAAAGAAATTATTGGCAACGATATTAGTTGCGAATAACTTTAGTCATATTGGTGTGGTTATTATCTTTTCCTATAGCGCCAATTCTCTTTTTGAAAGTATTGCGTCACCCCTTTTAAAATTTATTGTCGAGGTAGTATTGGTTACCTTTCTCATTCTTTTATTTGGAGAAGTTTTACCCAAAATTTACGCCAGCAGAAATAATGTAAAATTTTCAAAGTTTGTGGCAACTCCAATTAATATTTTAGATAAATTACTTTCTCCTCTTAGTTTGCCGATGCGATCGGTCAGTGTTTTTTTGCATGAAAAATTGGGAAGACAAAAAACCAATATTTCAGTAGATCAGCTATCACAAGCTTTGGAATTGACATCAACAGAAGATACCACATCGGAAGAGCAGAAAATTTTGGAAGGCATTGTGTCTTTCGGAAATACCGATACCAAACAGGTTATGAGTCCTAGAATTGATATTTTTGCACTTGAAATAGAAGAATCCTTTTCAGAAATTTACGCCAAAATTGTAGACAAAGGCTATTCCAGAATTCCGGTTTACAGAGACAGTATTGATCACATTGAAGGCGTACTTTTTGTCAAAGATTTAATTCCGTATATCAATAAAAAGGATTTTGATTGGAATAAACTGATGCGCGAACCTTTTTTTGTGCCCGAGAACAAAAAGCTGGATGATTTGCTAAAGGAGTTTCAAAGCAAGAAAAGTCACTTAGCTATCGTAGTTGATGAGTATGGAGGAACGTCTGGTTTGGTTTCGTTAGAAGATGTAATTGAGGAAATTGTTGGTGATATTTCGGATGAGTTTGATGACGAAAATCTTAATTTTTCTCAAATTGATGATAAGAATTTCTTGTTTGAGGGTAAAATCAATCTTAAGGATTTTTATCGCATAGTAGATGTTGACGCAGAAGCTTTTGAGAGCAGTAAAGGAGAAGCAGAAACCTTAGCGGGATTTATATTGGAGATTCTTGGCAATTTCCCCAAAAAAGGTCAAAAAATTCCCTTTTCTAATGTGCGATTTGCGATTGAAGGAGTCGATAAAAAAAGAATAAAGCAAATAAAAGTAACCTTAGAATAATTTTAAAATGTCTAAAAAAATAATGGGTCTGTTGGCCGTTTTCTCCCTTTTGGTTTTTGCCATAAGCTGTAAAGATGAAGTATTGCCCAAACCATCTAGCCAGTTGCGATTAGATTATCCTGTGGCACAATATGTACATTACAGCGGACACTGTCCGTTTGAGTTTGATATGAATGAAGAGGCAGTCATCAAAGAAGATAAAAACTGCGGTTTTTCTATTCATTATCCAAAGATGAAAGCCACAATTTACCTGACTTATAAAACCGTCAATAGCAACATAAATGTTTTGCTCCGCGATGCACAGAAACTAACCTATGAGCATGTTATCAAAGCAGATGACATTTTGGAACAACCTTACGTCAACTCGGATAAAAAAGTATACGGAATGTTTTATCGTGTAAACGGAAATGCAGCAACCAATGGGCAGTTTTATGCTACAGATAGTATTCAGCATTTTGTAACAGGTTCGGTTTATTTTTATGCCAAACCCAAATACGATTCGATTATGCCGGCGGCGAGTTATGTCAAAGATGATATGCAAAGGCTGATGGAAACTATTAAGTGGACCCGAGGCCGTTAGGGCGAACGGAGCGAAGCTAAATAAAAAAAAGGAACTCATTGAGTTCCTTTTTTTATAACGTAAGCAAAACAAATTTATCCTTTTGCTTTTATTTCTGAGGCTTTGTAAGTTTCTCCGTCTCCTGTGTTTTCAACAGTTTTAGCTATTTGTTCTTTGGTCAATACTGCAGCATCAAAATCAACTGTGGCTTCCTTCTTTTCAAAATCAACTGTGGCTTTTTGAACGCCCTCCATTTTTGATAATTTGGTTTCTATTGTTTTTGCACAACCCATGGCGCAGGTCATTCCGTCTATCTTAAAGTTTGCTGTTTCAGGTTTAGCAGCGGCAACAACTTCTTTTTCGGTTTTTGCTTCATTGTTTTCTGCTTTAGGTTGGCTAGCCGTATCCTTGCAACTAATGAGTAGGGTTGAAGCAATTCCGACAGTTAAGAGTAATTTGGAGAAATTCATAATGGTAAGAATTTAGTAGTGATTGTTTTTAATCATGGACAAAATTAATAAAAAATAAAAGTGTTTATTCTTAAAATAATTACAAAATTTGATGCGTTAAAAAATGCCTATGCGAACTCTACCCTTAAAATGGATAATCCTTATTGCGCTTGCGTTGATTTGGGGAAGTTCCTTTATACTGATAAAAAAGGGATTGGACGGACTGGATCCTTTTCAATTAGGCTCTCTCCGAATAATATTTTGTGCAGTATTTTTATTGATAGTGGGATTTAAAAGTATCACGACGATTGCACAACATCAATGGAAATATATTGCGCTAACCTCCTTATTCGGAACGTTTATTCCGGCGTATCTTTTTGCTATTGCCGAAACCAAAGTCAGTAGTTCCATCTGTTCCATCTTGAATTCATTAACCCCCTTGAATACGTTGATTATTGGAGCGATTGCTTTTGGATTAAACTTTAGAAGAAGCCAAATTTTCGGAATTTTAATCGGTTTATTAGGTACATCAGTTTTAATCTTTAATGGTAAAGCTCAGACGGCTTCTGAAGATTATTCCTATGCTGTTTTTGTATTGATTGCAACGGTTTGTTATGCTACGAATGTCAATCTCATTAAAAAATACCTTTCAGATGTTAAGCCATTAAGTATTACAACAGGAAATTTTTTGGTGATGTTGGTTCCGGCGCTTGTGATTTTAGGGTGCACCGATTTTACCAGTAAAATGAGTCTGTCAACTACACATACGGCGATGTTTTATGTGATGATTTTGGGGATTGTAGGCACTGGTGTAGCCAATGTGATTTTTTATAAGTTGATTCAAGTATCCTCACCCATTTTTGCTTCATCGGTAACCTACTTGATTCCGATTGTGGCTTGCTTGTGGGGTTTGTTAGATAATGAAATGCTTACACCACTTCAGTTTTTAGGAGCATTTATAATTTTGATTGGTGTTTATCTGGCCAACAAGAAATAAAAAAGCCCCGATTTATCGGGGCTTTTAGTAGTATAGAAATTCGATTAATTATTGGAAATCGGCATCCGTTACATCTTCGTTGATTTTTACATCACTCATTTTGATATCCAATTCAAATCCAACATTCATAATCGTGTTGAACGGAACTTTTACACCTTTTACAGCTCTGTAATCATTGAAGTTGGTTACTCTTGTTTGTTTTTTACCATCTTGCTCTTCTGTTGTAGCTTCAGCAGTTTTCAAACCTGATTTTACATCAAAATAGTAAGTAGTATCGCCATCAACAACAGCATAAGCATCGGAACCATTTATTGGCTCAATAGCAGCTACAGTGACTCCTTTTTTAGCTGGTAATGCTGTTTCGCTGAAAAGGATAGCACCTTCTTTCATTTTGGTCAATTCGTCACCTTCTAAGACTTTTTTCTGACCTTGTTGCATCATGTAAGCCGTGTTTCCGTTAAGAACCTGTTTCATGATAGATCCCATGCCTTCCATAGAAAGCTCCACCATCATTCTTCCTTTAGAATCAATTTTTGAAGTGTAAGCTAAAGGCATTGGCGCTTGTGGAATAGTAGTAGAACCAATAGAAGCAATAGATTTAACCGTTTTGATTGCTTTATCACCACCAATAGCGGCAACATAAGCATCTACTACCGTTTTAACAGTAACTCCAGCAGGAACTGGTTTTTTCATTGCTGGTTTCTCAGTAGGATTTCCAAATTTGTCAAAATAGAACATCGGAATCTTTAATGATTCTAATCCAGCGATAACTTCAGAACCTTTACCAACTACTAAAATTCGAGCGTTATCCGCCAAGAAATACTTATTAGCCACTCTCATGACATCATCAGGAGTAACAGCATTGATGTTTTTGATATAATTTTCGTAGAAATCCGCTGGTAAACCTTCCGTTTCAATGTTTAAGGCATAACGAGCCACTGTTGCTGGTTTTTCAACTTGCATTACGAATTTTCCAACATAACCTGCTTTTACATTGTTTAAGATTTCGTCTGTTACTTTCTCCGTTCTGATTCTTTTTAATTCTTTTAAAGCTTCAACAACGGCGCTGTCTGTTACGGCATTTCTAACCTGAGTATTTGCTTTAAATTCGGTGTGCATGTTTTTATCATATCCAATGCTCGAACGCGCGCCATAAGTCCAACCGTGTGCTTCTCTTAAATTCATGTTCAGGTAACTATTGAAATCACCACCATAAACTTGATTCGCTAAAATCAATGGGAAATAGTCAGCGTCAGTCATTTTAACATCGGCAGTATTCAAAATGGTAATTTCAGATTGTACCGCATTTGGCATATCTACAAAATTGATTTGAGTATACTGAACGTTGCTTGGATTAGAATACGATAATCTTGGTGCAGTAGCTTTTACCCATGAACCAAATAGTTTTTCCACGTTTTTCTTAACGTCTTTGGTTTTTACATCACCAACAACAACTAAATACGCGTGTTCCGGAACGAAATACGTTCTGTAGTTATCTTTAATATCTGCAAGAGACACATTGTTGATGGTTTCTTCCGATAAATATTCTCCGTAAGGATGACTTTTACCGTATGCCAAAACTTTTTCAACTCTACCAGAAACTGCGGTTACGCTTTTCTCCTGAGTTTTTAGACCTTCGATAAGTTTTTCTTTTTCTTTTTCAAACTCGTCTTGCGTGAAGTTAGGCATCAAAGCACCTTCAGCCATTAATTCCATGATTCTTTTAGCATGTTTTGACAATCCGCTTGCAAAAGCACCTGAAGAGTAGAAGTTAACATTGGCTCCCAAGAAATCGATTTCTTCGTTGAAAGGATCTTTAGCTGTTTTAGTAGAACCGTTTCCGATTAAACTACTTGTTAATTCGTCAACCCCTTTTTTGTTGCCCTCAGCATATGGAGTGTTGTCAATAGTTAAACTATAAGAAACTCTAGGAAGCTTGTGGTTTTCAACAACCAATACTTTTAATCCGTTTGGTAACGAAAAAGTTTCCGGCTTTTTGATGTTGATTTTTGGAGCTGGTCCTGGTTTTGGTTGTGTTCTGTCCTGTGCTTGCATAGTTAAAGTTAAAAACAAGCTTGATAATACTATAATTGATTTTTTCATTTTCTTACGGTTTATTGTTTGTTTTCAGCTTTATCTTTTGCCGGTACATAATCCAAAATCAAACGTTGGTTTGGATTTAGGTATTTTTTTGCAGCAGCTCTCATTTCTTCACGAGTGATAGAACGTAAGATATCGATGTCTGTATTGATTAAATTAACATCGCCATATAATAAATAGTAAGTCGCTAAGTTTTCGGCAACACCTTCAATGCTGGCATTGTTATCTACATAATTACTTTCATTGATGTTTTGTAATTTTTGGAAATCTTTCTCTGAAATCAAGTCAGTTTGTAATTTAACGATTTCTTCATCCACTTCTTTAATCAAATCCGCTGAGGTGAATTCACCTTGTGGCATTCCGTAAAGGATGTATTGTCCGTAATCTTCCTGAGCATAATTGAAAGCTCCGATTTGCAAAGCCATTTTCTTGTCGTCCACAATTTTTTTGTACAATTTTGAACTTTTCCCGTTGCTTAAGTACGTAGAAATCATATCCAATACTCTAGCATCGCGAGTTTTCATAGATGGAATTCTGTAAGCAGCAACCACCATTGGTTTTTGGATGTTTGGGTCTTCGTATGTGGCACGGATTGTTTCTGTAATTGGCGCTTCAACGAACGTTTCTTTTTTCAATTCAACACCTCTTGGAATTGGTCCGAAGTAGTCTTGAATCCATTTTTTAGTCTGCTCCACATCAATTTGTCCAGCTACTACCAAAACAGCATTGTTTGGAGAATAAAATTTCTTGTTGAAATCTTGAAACTCCTGCAAAGTTGCTGCATCTAAATGATCCATCGAACCGATAGTTGCCCAACGGTAAGGGTGTACTTTGAACATGTTTTTCTTAACTTCAGCAATTAATTGACCGTAAGGCTGATTGTCTACACGAAGTCTTTTTTCTTCTTTTACTACTTCGTTTTGAGTATCTACTCCAATTTGGTTGATTACCGGATGCATTAATCTTTCTGATTCCATCCATAATCCCAACTGTGCATTGTTAGAAGGGAAAACCTCAAAATAGTACGTTCTGTCATCCGAAGTGTTGGCATTGTTAGTCCCTCCGTTAGAAGTTACGATTTTAAACCATTCTCCACGTTTGATGTTTTCTGTACCTTCAAACAATAAATGTTCAAAAAAGTGAGCAAAACCTGTTCTCTCTGGATTCTCATCTTTAGAACCTACATGATACATAACTGAGGTGATTACAACTGGTGCCGAGCTGTCATTGTGTAAAATAACATGTAAACCATTTGGCAAATCGTACTCCTCAAAAGTGACCTTTTGGGCCAGAGCTGTTCCTCCAAGCATAAGCATTGAACTTAAAGCGATTAATGAATTTTTCATAAAAAATATAAATTTTTTCGTTGATTTTTTAGTTAGTGAACTAACCTTATATTTTGTTACACCAAATGTAATTTATTTTATGAATATTTAATAATAATATGTTGTTTTCTGCCGTGTTGTACGCTACTTTCAAAAATGGCTTTAAAGTTTTTTATTCATAGTGTTGTGTGAATGAGAAATAGTCGTATATTTGCGCACTTAAAAAATTAACTAAACATTATTGTTATGTACGCAATCGTAGAGATAGCAGGGCAACAATTCAAAGTAAGCAAAGACTTAAAGGTTTATGTTCACCGTTTGGCTAATGAAGAAGGTTCAAAAGTTTCTTTTGACAAAGTTCTTCTATTAGACGACAACGGTAACATTACTTTAGGCGCCCCAGCTATAGAAGGTGCTTCAGTAGAAGCCAAAGTGTTACAACACTTAAAAGGAGACAAAGTAATCGTTTTCAAAAAGAAAAGAAGAAAAGGTTACAAAAAGAGAAATGGTCACAGACAATATCTTACACAAATCGTGATTGAAGGTATCTCTGCAACTGGCGCTAAAAAAGCTGCTCCAAAAGCCGAAGCAAAAACTGAAAAAGTTGCTGAAGTAAAAGAAGCTAAAGCCCCAAAAGCTGCAAAGAAAAGTGATGATTTAGCACTTATTGAAGGAATCGGACCTAAAGCTGCTGAAGTATTAGTTGCTGCAGGAATTGATACTTTTGCTAAATTGGCTAAAACAAGTGCAGATAAAGTAAAAGAAATTTTAGAAGCATCTGAAGCTAAAGTTTCTCATTTAGATCCAACTACTTGGGCTCAACAAGCTCAATTGGCTGCTGATGGTAAAATGGACGAATTAAAGAAATTACAAGATGAATTAAACGGCGGTAAAGCAGTTTAATTAATTTATTAACTTATAAAACCAAAACATCATGGCTCATAAGAAAGGTGTCGGTAGTTCTAAGAATGGTAGAGAATCAGAATCAAAACGTTTAGGTGTTAAGATTTATGGTGGTCAAGCTGCCATTGCTGGAAATATCATCGTTAGACAAAGAGGTTCTAAACACAATCCGGGAGAAAACGTTTACATGGGTAAAGATCATACCTTACATGCAAAAGTTGACGGAATTGTTAAATTCCAGAAAAAAGGAGAAAACAAATCATTTGTTTCTATCCTTCCATTCGAGGCATAAGAATAACTCTTATTACTATACAAAACCCGCTCAGCAATGAGCGGGTTTTTTGTTTTAAACCATTATTCGAAATATTTCCTTTGTTTGAATATGATTATTGTTTTTAGAAAATTAAAACCGATTTATAATCACCAAATAATCATGCATTACAATGAGAACAAAAGTAATCTATAATCATCTTCATCTTGCATTACTATTTTTTTAAAACTAATGCACTATTTTTTTAAAACTAATGCACTATTTTTTTCTTCACCGTATTAGCAGAGAAAAAATAGTAACACATAATTTTTTATAAAAAGTCAATTTTATCGCAAACCAGTCCTTTTTTCTGTAAAAAATCCAAGGTCTTTGGCAGTGCGTATTTCAGATTTTGTGCTGCTTTTACGCTGTCATGGAAAACGATGATGCTTCCGGGACGTACATTTTTCAGTACATTTTCTAAGCAGGTCTCTTTAGAGATTTCTTGATCGAAATCAAATGAAATAATATCCCACATGATAATTTTATAGCCTAAGGCACGTAATTTTCTGGATTGGGATGGTTTTATTTTTCCGTAAGGAGGACGGAAGAGATTTAGGATTTGGGAATTTGGATTGGGGATTTGGGATTGACAAAGCAAAACATTATCAATATACGCTTTGGTAGCCGTTTCCCAACCTTTAAGATGGTCGTAGGTATGGTTACCGATAGCATGTCCCTCTGCAATCACTTTTTGGAAAATAGCAGGATGCTTTTCAATGTTGTTTCCGATGCAGAAAAAGGTGGCTTTGGCGTTGTGTTGCCTCAGTTGTTCCAACGTCCATTCCGTGATTTCCGGTGTTGGGCCGTCGTCAAAAGTTAGGAAGACCCTGTTGTCCTTGTTCGGAATATCCCAAACGTACTTCGGAAAAATCCATTTGATAAGCCAATTTGTTTTTACCCAGAAACTCATTTGTTAAATATAAAAAAAATGTGCTAATAAGAGATTTCAAATTAGCACATTTTATATTTTGAATTCGAATTATTCTAAATCTCTTCCGAAACGAGCAAATCGATTTACCAGACTGTTAAATGCCGGTTTGTGTTTGTTATAGAACTCGATGTCGCCGCGCTCTTTCATCACTAACAATAAGCTTCTGTATCGTTCAATGTCGGTAATGATATCCGATCCGATTCCGTTTTGAATAGAAGGTTGTATGCCTGAATAATAGGTTAGATTTTGTTTGTATTTGATAATTAAACGTTCTAAAATTTCACGAGCTTTTGCTTTTTCGCCCACTTCATAATAGCCTCCGACAAACGGCTCTACCATGGTGTAGTACCCATAATAATCCATCGGCATTTTTGTCAGGGCTAATTCGATTATTTTTTTGGCTTTGTCTTTTTTACCTTCATTAATTAATTTTTCCATCAATCGAGCCATGTTGGTTCTGTAGGAAATGCTATTTTTTCGAGTTTCCGGGTCGTGGTAAATGGTCGTTAATTCGCCATTGCCCCACTGCCACTTAGTTACCAAATCATACATCTTATCACTATCAATGTCTCCCATGTCATAAGGGTTTTCTTCGTCAACAGGTGTTTTTAATGGAACTAGTTTGTATACCAATCCGTCCAATTGAAGATAGTCTTTCATCCAAAGGTAATCATCATCGCCAAAGCTTCCACCGGTAAAATAAATGGGTCGTTTCCAATCGTTATTAGCTAAAACATCTAACGCCATCAAACGGTTTTTATAGATAGCGCTTCCTTTAATATCCAAATCGATATAAGGCACAATAGAATCATAATATTTAGGACTGACCACTTTGTTTTTGATAATATTATTTTTATCAATAGGAATTCTAATTTTATTGGTTGGATAGAAATGTATCGTTTGTCCGTTAGACAATTCTACTGTAGATTGCGGGTTTTTTATAAAATCGATGAAGTCTTTAATATTCCAACGCGCGTCTGTTTTTGGAATATGAGCCACATAATCTAATTTATCACCTACATATTCATCATGCCTGAAAGAAATCGGTAAGCCGTCTGATTTATAGGTTTTAAATTTCATTTGGTCAACATACCAATCCGTCATAAAGAGCTGCGTATTTACGATTTTAATATCGGTTCTGATGCCTTCAATTTCTTGGGCATACCATAGCGGGAAGGTATCATTGTCTCCAATAGTATATAATATCGCATTAGGGTCACAGGATTCGAGATAATTTTTTGCCATAGCAATGGCAGTATATTTTTTGGAACGGGTATGATCGTCCCAATTTTGACACGCCATCAAAACAGGAGCTGCTAAAAGGCAAACCCCAATCACAACTGGGCCGATGAATTTGGATTTTATTTTTTCGGAGAGGATTTCGTAGATAGCGTAAACGCCAAAACCTAACCAAATGGCAAATACATAAAAAGAACCCACCAAAGCATAATCTCTTTCACGAGGTTCAAAGGGTCTTTCGTTGAGGAATATTTTTAAGGCAATGCTGTTGAACAGGAATAGGGCCAAAAGCACATAAAAACTTTTTAAATCTTTTTGAGCGTGATACATGAGTCCGATAAGACCAATAAAGAAGGGTAGAAAGTAATAAAGATTTCGTCCTTTGTTATTTTTAACATCATCCGGAAGATTCTCCTGAGTTCCTTTGCCAAGATGGATTTCGTCAATAAACTTGATGCCACTTAACCAATTACCGTCAAGATTATCGTATTTTCCTTGAATATCATTCTGTCTTCCGACGAAATTCCACAATAAATACCTTCCGTACATATAGCCAAACTGATATTCCACCATAAAGCTTAAATTGTCCCAAGTTGATGGTTTTTCAACGGTGATATAGTCGCTATATTTTTTTAGGAAAGAAACATAATCTTCATTGTCAATTTTTTTCTGGGCGTAGGCCGATTTGAATTCGGCAATAGTTTTACCCATTTCTTCTTTTAATTGACCAACAGCCATGGCTACTTGTTCTTCGCTTAAACTATCGATGTCTACGCCATACTGAGCCAAATCTTCCTCATAGGCATAATCCTGATTAAGCGATACTTTTGGCACATCGGTAAACTGAATGTAATTATCAATGTGGTCGGTACTCCATAGTCTCGGAAGAATTGCTTTTTGAGCGTTATCGCTGTTTTGTTCAGCATTTTTGTAATTATTTACAATAACATATTTCCCTGTTTTGTAATCTCTTTCGTAGTTAGGTGCTTTGTCTAAATAAGGCTCATCTTTGTCAAGTCCGGCAAAAGTATCGGTGTATTGCGGTCCGTAAAACAATGGATTTACGCCATATTGCTCTCTGTTATAATACGCTAAAACTTCGGCAGCATCTGAAGGCTTGTTTTCGTTGATAACTACATTGGCATTGGCACGAATAGGCAACATCATCCATACAGAGAATCCTATCAATACAAAAAGAACACATAACAATCCGGTATTGTAAAACGGATGACCTTTTTCGCGGGTATATTTTAACCCGAAATAGAAAAAAGCGACTATCAGTAAAAGAGCGAATATGGTTCCCGAGTTGAATGGCAGTCCAACACTATTGACCATAAAGATTTCCATTTTTCCAAAGAAAGCCAAAGTGTAAGGTAATAGCAATTTGAAAATGAAAAGTAGCACAGCAACGATGATGACATTAGCAATGATAAAATTCTTAATCGTTATTTTTTTGAAATTTTTAAAATAGTATAAAAATCCAATAGAAGGAATGGTCAATAAGGCCATAAAGTGAACTCCAAATGAAAGTCCGATTAGCAACGAAATCAGCAATAGCCAACGATTGCCTTTGGGTGTATGCATATCTTGTTCCCATCGCAAGCCAAGCCAAAACAATAATGCAATAAATAATGACGCCATGGCATACACTTCTGCTTCTACGGCACTAGACCAAAAGCTATCTGAAAATGTAAATGCCAAAGATCCAACAAAAGAACTTCCTAAGATTACTATTGCTTTATTGTTGTCAATTTCGGCATATTGAGAAATTATTTTTCGCAATACTAAAGTCGAGGACCAAAACATAAATAAAATAGTAAAGGCACTTGAAAACACCGACATCATATTTACCATCAATGCAATAGTTTCTTTACTTGTAGCAAACATGGCAAAGAAAGCCCCTAGGATTTGATATAATGGCGCTCCGGGCGGATGCCCTACTTCCAGTTTTGCGGCAGTGGAGATATACTCGCCACAATCCCAAAAGCTCATGGTAGGTTCAACGGTTAAAGAGTAAGTAATTAAGGCAATTGCAAATGTTGTCCATCCTAAGACGGTATTCCATTTATTGAAGTTAAAATTCATCATAAAGCTATGAAATGAAGGTTTTTGTTTAATGATACAAAGAAACTGTTTTTTTTAACGCAATTAAATGTGCATTAACAAATTTTTCTTAAATAGGATAAAGGATTAGTTTTAAGTTTGTTGGGAGTTAAACCTCGAATTCTTAAAGGCTATTTTCATTTTTTTTACTATTATTATTTGTGTAAAATAAAATTTGTATTAAATTTGCACTCGCGTTAAGCAAAACTGGTCTATGGTGTAATGGTAACACAACTGTTTTTGGTGCAGTCTTTCTAGGTTCGAGTCCTAGTAGACCAACAAAAAAATCCTCTCAGAATGAGAGGATTTTTTGTTTTTATAACTTACTGAATTTAGATTTTAAAAGTAACTACAGGTCGTAAAGAGTGATTAACTAAATCTTCACTGATGCTTCCGTTAAAAAAATGAGCAATTCCTTTTCTTCCATGAGTACTTACTCCAATTAAATCGGCGTCGATGTGATTAGCGAAGTTTAATATTCCGTTTTCTACATTGACATCGTTGTAAATATTGATAGTGTATTTGTCGATACTAAAACCGGCTACAAAGTTTTTCATAATTTCTTCAGCGATGTGCGTTGGTTTAAAACTGCTGGGCGTATTAATCATGGCTAATTCTAATTCTGCACCAAACTTATTAGCAAACTGAACTACTTTTGCAAAAGGTTTTTTAATTTCATCGGTAAAGTCAGAGGCAAAAACGAATTTGTTAACATTGAATTCGCCGGCATCTTTTTTAATAATCAAGACTGGAATTTCGGAATTTCTAACTACTTTTTCAGCATTAGAACCAATAAACATCTCTTTAAATCCACTTGCGCCATGAGAGCCCATTACGATTAAATCGATGTCATTTTTTTCGCTTACTTTCATAATGCCGTCGAAAGCCAATTCAAACTGAATGATTTCAGAGACTTTTAATCCGTCTAAACATTCGTCATCCATTAAATCTTCTAATCTATTTATAGCTGAATTTTTAAAAAGCATTATTTCTGGTAAATCATGACCACTTCCAAGTGCATCTCCAGCTTGGTGAGGTAATTCTAACATGTGTAATAATATAATTTCACCACCATTTTTTTTAGCAATTTGAGATGCAACTTGGAGCGCGTAATGGGCGTGATCTGAGAAGTCAGTAGGTACTAGGATTTTTTTCATAATATAAAAAGTGAATTTCGGGTTGTATATTTTAATACAATAAAGGTATTATTTTTTTTTGAATCAACAATGCTTTTTGGTTTAGAAAAAAAATAACTATATTTGCACCGTTATTTACTAATTATAACTAAATAATGAGGGAAGCACTGCTTCCCTCTTTTTATAAAAATATGACATTTAGAGAGAAGATTTCAAGTTTATTAGAAGAAGGATTACAACAAAAACCGTCCTTGTTTTTGGTAGATTTAACAATAACAGAAGCATTTAAGGTCATAATAACGCTGGATGGGGATAATGGTGTAAATTTGCAGGACTGTATCGATGTGAGTAGGGTGATTGAAAACAACGTGGACCGAGAGGAACAGGATTATTCGTTAGAAGTAGCATCAGCAGGAGTTTCCACACCTTTAAAGATGGTTAGACAATATCGAAAAAATATTGGAAGAACCCTTAAAGTCAAAACGGCTACAGAAACTTTAGAAGCAAAATTAGAAGACGCAAACGATGAAAGTATAACGCTTTCTTGGACTGCGAGAGAACCAAAAAAGATAGGAAAAGGAAAAGAAACGGTGGAACACAAACGCGAGATTCCTTATTCAGAGATAAAAGAAGCAATTGTTACAATAATATTTAATTAAAATTAGGCATGGAAAATATTGCATTAATCGAATCATTTTCAGAGTTTAAAGACGATAAACTTATTGATCGAGTAACGCTTATGGCGATTTTGGAAGATGTATTTAGAAACGCATTGAAAAAGAAATACGGTTCAGATGATAACTTTGACATCATTATCAATCCTGATAAAGGTGATATGGAGATTTGGAGAAGAAGAATTGTTGTAGCGGATGATGATTTAGATTTAGAAAATGAAGAAATCACATTAACAGAAGCAAGAAAAATAGAAGCCGATTTTGAAATTGGAGAAGAAGTTTCGGAAGAAGTAAAATTAATTGATTTAGGAAGAAGAGCTATCTTAGCCTTACGTCAAAACTTAATTTCGAAAATCCACGAACACGATAACACGAATCTTTACAAACAATTTAAAGATTTGATAGGTGAAATTTATACCGCCGAAGTACATCACGTTCGCCCAAGAGTTGTAATTTTGATTGACGACGAAGGAAATGAAATTGTATTGCCAAAAGAAAAGCAAATTCCATCCGACTTTTTCCGTAAAGGAGATAACGTTCGCGGAATCATCGAAAGTGTGGAATTAAAAGGAAACAAACCACAAATTATCATGTCAAGAACGGCAGATAAGTTTTTGGAGAAGTTATTTGAACAAGAAATTCCTGAGGTTTTTGATGGTCTGATCATGATTAAAAACGTAGTGAGAATCCCTGGCGAAAAAGCAAAAGTAGCTGTTGATTCATATGACGACAGAATTGATCCGGTTGGTGCTTGTGTAGGTATGAAAGGTTCAAGAATCCACGGAATTGTTCGTGAATTAGGAAACGAAAATATTGACGTAATCAACTATACAGCCAATTTGCAATTGTATATTACAAGAGCTTTAAGTCCAGCAAAAGTATCATCTGTTAAAATTGACGAAGAGAAAAAAAGAGCCGAAGTTTTCTTAAAGTTAGAAGAAGTATCCAAAGCCATTGGTCGTGGAGGACATAATATTAAATTGGCCGGACTTTTAACAGGTTACGAATTAGACGTAATCCGTGAAGGAATCGCCGCAGAAGAGGATGATGTTGAGTTAACAGAATTCTCAGATGAAATCGATGGATGGGTAATCGATGAATTTGCAAAAATCGGATTGGATACGGCAAGAAGTATTCTTAATCAAGATGTTGCCGATTTAGTAAGAAGAACTGATTTAGAGGAAGAAACCATTTTAGAAGTAATCAGAATATTAAAAGAAGAGTTTCAAGACTAACTCTTCAACGCAAAATAGATAACATTAATTAGATTTTATGTCTGAAGGAAATATTAGAATTAATAAAGTTTTAAGGGAATTGAATATTTCTTTGGAAAGAGCTGTGGATTATCTTAAGGATAAGGGCATTGCCATTGAAGCAAGTCCAAACACAAAAATTTCCGATGATGTATACACTATTCTTTGCGGACAGTTTGCTGGTGATAAAGGCAATAAAGAAGCTTCAAAAGGAATAAGTGAAGAAATAAGAAAAGAAAAAGAAGCGCTTCGTGTTGAACGTGAAAAAGAAATTGAAGATAAGCGTAAACAAGAAGAAGAGCGCATTCAACAACAAGAATTAATCAAAGCTAAGGCAACAGTAACTGCTCCAAAACAAGTTGGCAAAATTGATTTGGAACCCAAAGCGACTACTATTATTACAGCTAAGGAGTCTCCTGAAGTAAAACCAGTGATTGACTCGAGCGTAACCGAACAAGCGAAACAAAAGAAAGAAGAAGTTGTGGCGCCACCGGTTGAAAAGAAAGCAGTAGTAGAACAACCTGCGGAAGAAGCACCTGTTGATGAAACACATACAACACAATATCAAAATCTTACTGGACCAATTTTAACGGGACAAAAAATTGATTTAACCCAATTTAACAAGCCTAAAAAGAAAAAAGAGGAATTCAAGAAAGATGCTAGCAAGCCTGCAACGCCAGCTATTGGTCAAAATGCAGCAGCCAATAATAATGCTAACAAGAATAAAAGAAAAAGAATTCCTGGCAAACCAGAACCTGGTAAAACAGTAGTTGGCGGTGGCGGTGGCGGTAATGCTTTCGGACCAAACAAACCAGGTGGAATTAAACCGGGAGGCGGAGGTTTCCAAAAAGGAAATCGTCCAGCAATTGTTCAAAAAGTTGAGCCAACCGAAGAAGAAGTTAAAAACCAAATTAAAGAAACTTTAGAGCGTTTACAAGGTAAAGGTAACAAATCTAAAGCTGCAAAATACAGAAGAGATAAGCGTGATACCCACCGTCAGAGAACTGAGGATGAAATGCAGGCTCTTGAAGAAGGAAGCAAAACCATCAAAGTAACAGAGTTTGTGACTGTTGGTGAAATTGCAACCATGATGGATGTGCCCATTACCAAAGTGATTGGAACTTGCATGACTTTAGGAATCATGGTAACCATGAACCAACGTTTGGATGCAGAAACATTATCAATTGTTGCCGATGAGTTTGGTTATGAAGTAGAATTTATAACAAGTGATATCGAAGATGCCATCGAGGTTGTTGAAGATAGAGAAGAAGATTTAGTAACTCGTGCGCCAATTGTAACCGTAATGGGTCACGTGGACCACGGAAAAACATCGTTACTAGATTATATCCGTAAGGAAAATGTAATCGCGGGTGAGTCGGGAGGAATTACACAGCACATTGGAGCGTATGCCGTTACTCTTGAAGGTGGACAAAAAATAACGTTCCTAGATACACCAGGTCACGAAGCCTTTACAGCGATGCGTGCCCGTGGAGCTCAGGTTACCGATATTGCCATTATTGTAGTTGCTGCGGATGACGATATTATGCCACAAACAAAAGAAGCTATTAGCCATGCTCAGGCTGCTAATGTGCCAATGATATTTGCGATTAATAAAATTGATAAACAAGGAGCTAATCCGGAGAAAATCAAAGAAAAATTAGCCGGAATGAATTTATTAGTGGAAGATTGGGGTGGAAAATACCAGTCTCATGATATCTCTGCTAAAAAAGGAACTGGTGTAAAAGAATTACTTGAAAAAGTATTGCTTGAAGCCGAAATATTAGACTTAAAGGCTAACCCTAACAAACCTGCTGTGGGTACAGTTGTAGAAGCTCAATTAGATAAAGGAAGAGGCTATGTGTCCACAATATTGGTACAGTCTGGAACTTTAAAAATTGGCGACTATGTATTAGCAGGGAAAAATCATGGTAAAGTAAAAGCGATGCATGATGAAAGAGGGCATATTGTAACTACTGCTGGACCTTCAACTCCAATATCTATCTTAGGTTTGGATGGAGCGTCAACAGCTGGAGACAAGTTTAACGTATTTGAAGATGAAAGAGAAGCAAAACAAATAGCCACCAAACGTATTCAGTTATTGCGTGAGCAATCTGTAAGAACACAACGCCATATTACACTTGCCGAAATCGGACGTCGTATCGCTTTAGGTCAGTTTAAAGAATTAAATATTATTCTTAAAGGAGATGTGGATGGTTCGGTGGAAGCACTTTCAAGTGAATTTGCTAAATTATCTACCGAAGAAATTCAAATCAATATTATTCATAAAGGAGTTGGTGCTATTACTGAAACCGATGTAATGTTAGCCTCTGCCTCTGATGCCATTATTATCGGATTTAACGTTCGTCCTGCTGGAAATGCACGTCAATTGGCACAGAAAGAAGAAATCGATATAAGAAACTATTCTATTATTTATGACGCTATCAATGATTTGAAAGATGCAATGGAAGGAATGCTTTCTCCGGAATTGAAAGAAGAAGTTACGGGAACTGCAGAAATCAGAGAGATTTTCAAAGTGTCTAAAGTTGGATCTATAGCCGGTTGTATGGTTACCGACGGTAAGATTTTTAGAAATTCTAATATTCGAATTATTCGTGAAGGTGTTGTTATCTTTACAGGTGAATTGGCGACCTTGAAACGTTTTAAAGATGATGTGAAAGAAGTCTCTAAAGGATATGATTGCGGTATGCAAATCAAGAATTACAACGATATTGAACAATTAGATATCATCGAAGCTTTCCAAGAAGTGGAAGTGAAGAAAAAGATGAAATAAGCATAACAAAAAAGTCCCGAGTAATCGGGACTTTTTTTATTTATTGGGTTTAATCAAAAAGGCGTTTGGATACTTTTTTCTTAAATCGTTAAGGTTTTTTTCGGCTTCTATGCGCGTTTTGAAATTTCCCACCCAAACTTTGTACAATGGTGTACTAAAAACGATAGTAGCATCAAGGTTCTTGTTTTCCCTTTTAAAATCCATTAATGTTTTTTTGGAATTTTCTGTATCACCATTGAAAATCTGTATCTTATAGCGATCATTAATTGTAATAGAACTGTTTATTTTCCTTTTTTCGTTCAAAAGCTGTTCAAACTTAGGATCTTGACTTACGGAAACTTTGCCAACTTGCGCAGCGCTTTTTTGTGATAAAAAAGAGAGAAAACAGATGCATGAAATAAATTTAATTCGGGAGAAATAAAACATAATTATTTGATTTTTATACAAATGTAAAATTTATAAAATTAAACCGAAAAGAAATGGCTATTTAGAATAAGTATAAATTAGTCTAGATTGATATTTAAGATATATTTAAGGTTTTGAGAATAGCTCATAAGTTGTATTTTTGTGCAGGTTTTTAATAAAGTGTCGATTTTTACTGGATACAGTATCTGTAAAAATCATGCCAATAGTAGTAGATAATCACTATATTATATGAAAAAAGTGGGTAACCATAATTCGATTTCAAGGAAGATTCTCTTTAGTTTAGCATTAATGCTAACATTCTCCTTCTCTTCATTTTCACAAGCAACACCGCCTGCAGCTATAGATGCTGCAACTACAGCCGCTGCGCCAGCCGCAGCCGCAGGAGGCGATCCTGTTGCAGGAAAAGCATTGTTTAATGCCAATTGTGCCGCGTGTCATAAACTTGACGCTAAAGCAACTGGTCCGGCACTGAGAGGTGTTGCGGCTAAGTATGACATGGCATGGATTTATAAATGGGTGAACAACAGTTCTGCTCTTATTAAATCAGGCGATGCTAAAGCGATTGCGATTTATGAAGAATACAATAAGTCAGTAATGACTGCGTTTCCTCAACTGTCAACTACAGATATTGACAATATCATAGCTTATACATCAGAGCCAAAGGCTGAGCCGGTTAAAACGGCTGAAGTTCTTCCTGACGGTAAAAATGAGGCAGGTGGAATTTCAAACAACGTTATATTGGGAGCTTTGTCTCTTGTAATGTTGATGTTGGTTGTAATGTTGTTTTTCGTTAGAAACGTTTTAACGAAAGTTGCTAAAGCAAATGGAATAGAAGTAGCTCCAAAAGAAGGTAGAACTCCAATTTGGAAAGCCTTTGCGCAAAATCAATTTTTGGTTTTAGTAACTTCAATATTCTTATTATTGGCAAGTGGTTATTTTGTCTACGGATGGATGATGCAAGTTGGTGTTGATCAAGATTATGCTCCGGTTCAACCGATTCATTATTCTCACAGAATACACGCAGGAAGCAACGGTATTGATTGTAAGTATTGTCACTCAGCGGCTCGAGTTAGTAAAAACGCTGGTATTCCTTCGTTGAACGTATGTATGAATTGTCACAAGAACATTGCTGAAGTAGCCGACACAACTGCTACTGCTGAATATTCAAAATCGTTTTATGACGGAGAGATTCAAAAATTATATAACGCAGTAGGTTGGGATAAAGCTACTCAAAAATATACGGGTAAAACAAGTCCAGTGAAATGGGTTAGAATTCACAACTTACCTGACTTTGCTTACTTTAACCACTCTCAGCACGTAACTGTAGCTGGAATTGAGTGTCAAAAATGTCACGGTCCGGTTCAGACATACGAAATCCAAAAGCAGTTCGCTCCGTTAACTATGGGATGGTGTATTAAATGTCACCGTGAGACTGATGTTAAAATGGAAGGCAATGCCTACTATGACAAAATTCACGCAGAACTTTCTAAAAGATATGGTGTAGACAAATTGACTGCTGCACAAATGGGAGGTTTGGAATGCGGTAAATGTCACTACTAAAAATTTATTAAGAAGCTAATATTATATACGATGTCATCGAACAAAAAATACTGGAAAAGTGTTGAGGAGCTAAACGAAAATAGCTCTATTGTTGAGACGCTTAGAAATAATGAATTTGTAGAAGAAATTCCAACAACAGAATTTCTATCCGACAAAGAATCATTATCATCTTCATCAACTACTCGTCGTGATTTCTTGAAATACGTTGGATTTAGTACTGCAGCAGCTACTTTAGCTGCCTGTGAAGGTCCGGTACATAAATCAATCCCTTATGTTTTACAGCCAGAACAAATCATTCCCGGAGTAGCTGATTACTATGCCACTTCTATGTTTGATGGTTTTGATTTTGCTAATTTATTGGTTAAAACAAGAGAAGGGCGTCCGATTAAAATAGAAAATAATACTATTGCTGGTGCTAAATTTGCAGCAAATGCAAGAGTTCATGCCTCTGTTTTGTCATTATATGACAATATGCGTTTGAAAAGAACGAAGATTGCTCAAAATGACGCAACTTGGCAAGAAGCAGATTTAAAAATAAAAGCCAGTTTAGCTGATGCTAAAGGAAAAGGCGGACAGGTTGTCTTACTTACTAACACACTTGCAAGTCCATCGACCGAAAAATTAATCGCTGAATTCATTGCGAAAAATCCATCAGCAAAACATGTTATTTACGATGCAGTTTCTGAGTCAGCGGCTTTAGATGCTTTTGAGGCAGCATATGGTGAAAGAGCTTTAGTGGATTACGATTTTGCAAAAGCAAATGTTATTGTTTCTGTAGGTGCGGATTTCTTAGGAGATTGGCAAGGAGGAAGCTACGATTCAGGTTATGCCAAAGGAAGAGTTCCACAAGCAGGAAAAATGTCTAAACATTTTCAGTTTGAGGCCAATATGACATTATCTGGTGCTGCTGCTGATAAGCGAGTGCCTATGACCGTTGCTAATCAAAAACAAGCATTGGTTAAAATATATAATGTAATTACAGGTGCTGCAGTTGCTACCGGAAAAGTAGAAAGTGAAGATGTAGTTATGAAAGCAGCACAACAATTAAAAGCTGCTGGAAGTAAAGGAGTTTTGGTGTCTGGAATACAAGATAAAAATGCTCAATTATTAGTTTTGGCTATTAATGCTGCTTTAACAAGTGAAGCATTCTCTACTTCAGGAACACGCCAAATCAGAAAAGGATCTAACGAAAAAGTAGCTCAATTGATTGCGGATATGAATGCAGGAAGCGTTCACACATTAATCATGAGTGGTGTAAATCCAGTATACACGTTAGCGGATGCTAAAGCTTTTGTAAACGGACTTAAAAAAGTAAAATTATCAGCTGCCTTCTCTTTGAGAGAAGATGAAACGGCTTCAATTACAAATATTGCTATTCCTGCGCCTCACTATTTGGAGTCATGGAATGATTTAATGTTGACTAAAGGAACCTATTCTTTAACACAGCCAACAATACGCCCTTTATTTAGCTCTAAGCAATTTCAAGAAGGATTGTTGTCATGGAATGGTAATAGCGCTGATTACTTTGATTATATAAAAGCTAATGCTGCTGGATTTACTAATGGTGCTTCATGGAATCAAACATTACATGACGGTATTGCCTTAGGAATTTCTTCAGGTGTAACTGGAGGAAGTGCTAATTTTGCTGCAGCAGCAAGTGCATTAGCGTCTTCTACACCAGCAAAAGGATTTGAATTAGTTCTTTATACTAAAACTGGTTTGGGTGATGGTCAGCAAGCTAACAATCCTTGGTTGCAAGAATTCCCAGATCCAATCACAAGAGTTTCTTGGGACAACTATGTTACGGTTTCACAAGCAGATGCAAGTAAATTGGGCTTAGAAAATAAAATTGTGGCTAATGGTGGACTTAACGGTAGTTATGTTACACTTACTGTAAATGGAATAAAATTGGAACATGTTCCAGTTATTGTTCAGCCAGGTCAAGCTAAAGGTACTTTAGGTATGGCTTTGGGTTATGGTAAAAAAGCTAGCTTAAAAGAAGAAATGCAAGTAGGTTTAAATGCGTATGCATTTTATGCTGGATTCAATAATGTACAGTCAGCTTCAATTGTTGCTGAAAGTGGTGAACATGAATTTGCTTGTGTTCAGGCACAAAAAACATTGATGGGTAGAGGAGATATTATCAAGGAAACTACCCTTGAAATATTCAACGCAAAATACAACGAACCAGAAGTATGGAATTCAGTGGCTATGGTTTCTTTAGATCATAAAGAAATTGAGGCAACAAAAGTGGATTTATGGGAATCATTTGATCGTTCTGTGGGACATCATTTTAATCTTTCAATCGATTTGAATGCTTGTACAGGATGTGGTGCTTGTGTAATTGCTTGTCATGCAGAGAATAATGTTCCAGTTGTTGGAAAATCTGAAATAAGAAGAAGTCGCGATATGCACTGGTTGCGTATCGATAGATATTATTCGTCTGAAGATACTTTTACACACGATAAAGAGAAAAAAGAAGGATTTGATGGTTTATTTGGTGATAAAGGTTCATTAGGTGGATTTGGTCAAATGGAAAGTGCGGCGGATAACCCACAAGTGGCTTTCCAACCGGTAATGTGTCAACATTGTAATCACGCTCCATGCGAGACTGTTTGTCCAGTAGCGGCGACTTCCCACGGACGTCAAGGTCAAAATCAAATGGCATATAACAGATGTGTTGGTACCCGTTATTGTGCCAATAACTGTCCATATAAAGTACGTCGTTTTAACTGGTTCTTATACAACGGAAATGATGAATTTGATTTCCATATGAACGATGATTTAGGACGTATGGTAGTTAATCCGGATGTTAATGTGAGATCTCGTGGAGTTATGGAGAAATGTTCAATGTGTATTCAAATGACACAGTTGACTATTTTAACAGCTAAGCGCGATGGCAGAGAAGTTAAAACTGATGAATTCCAAACGGCTTGTTCTGCAGCATGTTCAAGCGGAGCAATGGTATTTGGAGATGTGAATAATAAAGAAAGCCAAGTTGCAAAACTTGCTGAAGATAAGAGAATGTACCACTTATTAGAAAGTGTTGGAACAAAACCAAATGTGTTCTACCACGTTAAAGTAAGAAATACGTAGTAAATAATTAATTAAGAAATAAAGGATTATGTCGTCTCATTACGAAGCACCCATTAGAAAACCTTTAGTTATCGGTGATAAAAGTTATCACGATGTAACTGTAGATGTAGCCGCTCCGGTTGAAGGAAGAGCCAATAAACAGTGGTGGACTGTATTTTCTATCGCATTAATAGCTTTCCTTTGGGGAATTGGATGTATTGTGTATACAATATCCACCGGAATTGGAACCTGGGGTTTAAATAAAACTGTCGGTTGGGCTTGGGATATTACCAACTTTGTTTGGTGGGTAGGTATTGGACACGCAGGAACACTTATCTCTGCTGTACTTTTATTATTCCGTCAAAGATGGAGAATGGCCATTAACCGTTCTGCAGAAGCTATGACCATTTTCTCTGTAATCCAAGCAGGTTTGTTCCCAATTATTCACATGGGTCGTCCATGGTTAGCTTATTGGGTGGTGCCAATTCCAAATCAGTTTGGTTCACTTTGGGTTAACTTCAACTCACCTCTTCTTTGGGACGTATTCGCGATTTCAACCTATCTTTCAGTTTCATTGGTTTTCTGGTGGACAGGTTTATTGCCTGACTTTGCAATGCTTAGAGATAGAGCAGTAACGCCATTTACAAAAAGAATTTATTCAATCCTATCCTTCGGATGGAGCGGTAGAGCTAAAGACTGGCAACGTTTTGAAGAAGTATCTTTGGTACTTGCAGGTTTAGCTACACCACTTGTACTTTCGGTACACACTATCGTATCCTTTGACTTTGCCACTTCTGTAATTCCGGGATGGCATACAACAATCTTCCCTCCTTACTTCGTTGCTGGAGCGGTATTCTCAGGATTTGCAATGGTAAATACACTTTTAATTATCATGAGAAAAGTGTCTAATCTTGAAGCTTATATCACCATCCAACATATTGAATTAATGAACATTGTAATCATGATTACAGGTTCTATCGTTGGTGTTGCTTATATCACTGAGTTATTCGTAGCTTGGTATTCAGGAGTAGAATTTGAGCAATATGCGTTCTTAAATAGAGCTACTGGTCCTTACTGGTGGGCATACTGGTCGATGATGACTTGTAATGTATTCTCTCCACAATTCATGTGGTTCAAAAAATTAAGAACAAGTATTATGTTCTCTTTTATCATCTCTATTGTGGTAAATATAGGAATGTGGTTTGAGCGTTTTGTAATCATCGTGACTTCATTGCACAGAGATTACCTTCCGTCTTCATGGACAATGTTCCAGCCTACATTTGTTGATATTGGAATCTTTATTGGTACTATTGGTTTCTTCTTTGTATTATTCCTTTTATATGCTAGAACGTTCCCTGTAATTGCTCAAGCTGAGGTAAAAACAATCTTGAAATCATCGGGAGAAAATTTTAAAAGAGCAAGAGAAGCACAAGGTCATAATCATTCAGATAAACACTAAGAATTACAATGAGTAGTACTAAAGTCATACACGCAATATATAATGATGATGATATCTTAATGGATGCAGTTCATAAGACTAGAGCTGCGCATCATCATATTGAAGAAGTTTTTACACCTTTCCCTGTTCACGGGCTAGATAAGGCTATGGGACTTCCACCAACCCGATTAGCAATATGTGCGTTCATCTATGGATGTTACGGATTGTGTTTTGCAACTTGGATGATGTGGAATATCATGATCAATCCTGATGGTGGATGGCCTCAGGATATAGGTGGAAAACCTAGTTTTAGTTATCTTCAAAATATGCCAGCTTTCGTTCCGGTAATGTTTGAGATGACCGTTTTTCATGCAGCTCACTTAATGGTAATCACTTTCTACATGAGAAGTAGATTATGGCCATTCAAAAAAGCTGAAAATCCAGATTTAAGAACTACAGATGACCATTTCTTAATGGAAGTTTCGGTTAACAATAATGAAGAAGAATTGGTTAAGTTCTTTGAAGGAACTGGAGCAGTTGAAGTTAAAGTAATTGATAAGCATTAATTTAGATATGAAAAGTTTATTTAAAACAGCATTTGTATTAGGTATCATTGTTTCCTTATCATCTTGTAAAAATGATTTGAAGCCTAATTACCAATACATGCCAAACATGTACGAATCGGTAGGTTATGAAACTTATTCGGAATCTGATGCTTTCAATTCTCCAACCGGATTAAAAGGCAAGGAAGGTCAACTTCCTCCTGCGGGTACTGCAAAAAGAGGTTTCGTTGCGTATGATATTCCAAATACAACGGAAGGTTATAATTTTTCAAAAACAGTTGTCACTTCTCCATTAGATGGTAAAGCAATTGACATGAAAAAAGCTGAGGAACTGTATGTTATTTATTGTGGGATTTGCCATGGTACTGCCGGAGATGGTAAAGGAAAATTGGTAACACAAGAGAAATTCTTAGGGGTACCAAGTTATGCCGACAGACAAGTTTCAATAGGAAGCATTTTCCACGTTCAAACATATGGTTTAAATTCAATGGGTTCTTATTCAAATCAATTGAGTCAAGAAGAGCGTTGGATGGTTGCTGCTTATGTTCTTGAACTCAAAAGTAAATTATAATTGTAGAACAAACAGATTGTTATAGATATGTATACATTTTCAAGTAAATTAAGAACCTTTTCTTTTGTCCTTATGATCGTTGGTATCCTTGGGATAGGTTATGGTTTTTTAACTGCACCAAAAACTGCTCAGGATGTTGAGGCAATTTTGAAAGCCGAAGAAGAAGCACATCATGGAGGTGGACATGAAGCTGCAGCAGGACATCACGAAGCAGAAGCTAAACATGATGAAGCGAACCATGAAGAAACTCCAGCACATGAAGAGGCAGGTAAAAAAGCTGTTGATTCAGTTGTAGCAAATCATGAAGAGGCTGCTGTAACTCACGATACAATTGCTAAAGATAGTACATCAGTTGCAATAGCACATGAAACTACTAAGGATGATACTCACGCAGAAAAAGGAGCGGCACATACTACTGCTCATTCAGAAGCACACGCTGATGATCACGCGGAACATATTGAACATGTTTTACATCAATTACAAAACAAACCATGGGCAGCTTTGTATGTTGCTTGTATTTTCTTCATGTTGATTACAATGGGAGCTTTGGCTTTCTATGCCATTCAACAAGTAGCTCAGGCAGGATGGTCTCCTGTATTATTTAGAGTAATGCAAGGTGTAACTTCTTACTTGTTACCTGGCTCTATCATTTTCTTTATTCTATTATTGGCTTCAGGTTTTCATATGAATCATTTATTCTCGTGGATGACTGAAGGAATAACTGAGAAAGGGCACGAAAATTATGATGCCATAATTGCTGGAAAATCAGGATATCTAAACTTTCCATTTTGGATTATAAGAGCGATATTGTTTTTGACTGTTTGGAATTTATACAGACATTATTCAAGAAAAAACTGTTTAGCACAAGATGAGTCTAATGATAACAGTTATTACAAAAAGAATTTCAAAATGTCTGCGGCATTCTTAGTGTTCTTTATTGTTTCTGAGTCAATCATGTCATGGGATTGGATTATGTCTGTTGATGCACACTGGTTCAGTACACTTTTCGGATGGTATGTATTTGCCAGCTTCTTTGTAAGCGGTATTACTGTTATTCAAATGGTAACCTTATATTTAAAATCTAAAGGATATTTAGAAAATGTAAATTCAAGCCATATTCACGATTTATCAAAATTCATGTTTGGTATCAGTGTATTCTGGACGTACTTATGGTTCTCTCAATATATGCTGATTTGGTATGCTAACATTCCGGAAGAAGTAACATACTTCGTAACCAGAATTAATGTTTACGGGATTACGTTCTGGGGTGCCTTTGTACTGAATTTTATTTTCCCAATTTTGCTTTTAATCAATACCGATTTCAAACGAATCTATTGGATTATTGTAATGGCTGGTGTAATTATCTTAATCGGACATTATGTTGATTTCTTCAATATGATAATGCCAGGAACAGTAGGCGACAGATGGTTTATTGGAATACCAGAAATTTCATCATTATTATTTTTCTTAGGATTGTTCATTTTCGTGGTTTTCAGTGCCTTAACAAAAGCACCGTTGCTCCCTAAACGAAATCCTTTCATTGAAGAAAGTAAACATTTTCATTATTAATATTTAAAGTAAATTACAAATGACAACTCTTTTGGTACTTATAGTTGTAGTTTTATTGGCAGTGGCCGTGTGGCAGTTAACTAAGATATTTGACCTGACTCAAGTGGGCGTTCAAGTTAATTCAGCTCAAGTCGCGAATGATAATGATAATAAAGTTAACGGTTACTTGATGTTTGGCTTTTTGGTATTCATTTATTTGACTACTATTTTTTGTCTTGTAAACTATGGCCATTTTCCTTTGATTGGAGACTCTGCGTCAGAACACGGGCCGGAAGTCGATAATCTTATGATGATTAGCATGGTTCTTATTTTAGCTGTGCAAACAATCACTCAAGCTTTATTGCACTACTTTGCTTTCAAATATAGAGGTAAACAGGGGCAAAAAGCATTGTATTTTGCAGATAGTAATAAGTTAGAATTTATATGGAGTATTATTCCGGCTATCGTATTGGCAGTTTTAATTCTTTATGGATTATACGCATGGACAAACATTATGTTTGTTGATGAAAAAGATGAAAAAGATGCCATTGTTATCGAATTATATGCACAACAATTTAAATGGGAAGCCCGTTATTCTGGGGCCGATCATGTACTAGGAAAGGCGAATGTTAGGTATATTGAAGGGGTAAATAATTTAGGTGTTGATTTATCAGATCCAAATGCACAAGACGATTTTAATTCAGCGGAACTTCATATTCCAAAAGGGAAGAGGATTATCTTTAAAATGCGTTCACAAGATGTATTGCACTCCGCTTATATGCCTCATTTTAGAGCGCAAATGAACTGTGTTCCTGGAATGGTTACGCAATTCTCATTTATTCCATCAGTAACTACTGCTGAGATGAGGGATAAACCGGCAATGGTTGAAAAAGTTGCTAATATCAATAACATCAGAGCAAAGAAAAGTGCTGCACTAGTTGCTAAAGGTGAGGCTGCTCTTGATCCTTACACTTTTGATTTCTTATTATTGTGTAATAAAATCTGCGGTTCTTCCCACTACAACATGCAAATGAAAATTGTTGTAGATACACCTGAAGAATATCAAGCATGGTTAAAAGAAAATTCAGCTAAAACTATTGTTCAAGCTGTTAAGAATGCTGCTGCAGAAGCTAAGGCATCAGAGAATCCATCCCAAGCAAAAGATTCATCTTCCATAAAAAGTAAAGACACTACTGTAGTTGCTCAAGCAGGAATGTAATATTTATAAAATTTAAAAGTTAACCTAATATGTCAGCAGAAGTTCACAACCACGATCACGGTCACGACGAACACGAACACCACCATAAAGACACGTTCATAACTAAATATATTTTTAGTATTGACCACAAAATGATTGCCAAACAATATCTACTTACGGGTATAATCATGGGTGTTATAGGGGTAGGTATGTCTTTGCTTTTCAGAATGCAATTGGCTTGGCCAGAAGAATCATTTAAAGTCTTTAGTTTTTTTCTAGGTGAAAAAATGGCTCCAGGAGGGGTTATGACAAATGAGGCTTATCTTTCCTTAATAACCATTCATGGTACCATAATGGTATTCTTTGTGTTAACGGCTGCATTGAGCGGTACGTTTAGTAATCTTTTAATTCCTTTACAAATTGGCGCTCGTGATATGGCCTCAGGATTATTGAACATGATTTCCTACTGGTTATTTTTCTTATCAAGCGTAGTTATGGTAAGTTCTTTATTCGTAGAATCAGGGCCTGCTAGTGCAGGATGGACTATTTATCCTCCCTTGAGTGCATTACCACAAGCAATTTCTGGTTCAGGTACTGGGATGACGCTTTGGTTAGTATCCATGGCTATATTTATTGCGGCTTCGTTGTTAGGTTCTTTGAATTATATCGTTACGGTTATTAATTTACGAACTACGGGTATGTCTATGACAAGGTTGCCGTTAACGATTTGGGCTTTCTTTATCACGGCAATCATTGGGGTTATTTCATTCCCAGTGTTATTATCTGCAGCTTTAATGTTAATCATGGATAGAAGCTTTGGAACTTCTTTCTTCCTATCTGATATCTATATCGCTGGAGAAGTATTGCATTACCAAGGTGGTTCTCCGGTACTGTTTGAACATTTATTTTGGTTCTTAGGGCATCCTGAAGTATACATTATATTATTACCAGCCTTAGGTATAACTTCTGAGGTGATTGCTACCAATTCTCGTAAACCAATCTTTGGTTACAGAGCCATGGTTATGTCAATTATTGCTATTGCCTTCTTGTCAACTATTGTTTGGGGTCACCACATGTTTATCTCGGGAATGAATCCATTCCTTGGTTCCGTATTTACCTTTACAACCTTATTGATTGCAATTCCATCCGCAGTAAAAGCATTTAACTATATCACTACGTTATGGAAAGGTAATTTGCAGTTAAATCCAGCGATGTTATTTTCTATCGGATTAGTTTCTACATTTATTACTGGTGGATTAACCGGAATTATTTTAGGAGATAGTACATTAGATATTAACGTTCACGATACGTACTTCGTAGTAGCGCACTTCCACTTAGTAATGGGTATTTCTGCCCTTTACGGAATGTTTGCAGGTATTTATCATTGGTTCCCAAAAATGTTTGGAAGAATGATGAACAAAAACTTAGGATATATTCATTTCTGGGTTACGGCAGTAAGTGCTTATGGAGTTTTCTTCCCAATGCACTTTATTGGTATGGCTGGGTTACCAAGACGATATTACACCAACACAAACTTCCCATTGTTCGACGATTTACAAAATGTAAATGTTATTATAACGGTGTTTGCATTAGTTGGGGGAGCATTTCAATTAGTATTCTTATATAACTTCTTTAGTAGTATTTTCTACGGAAAACGTTCTGTTCAAAATCCATGGAAATCCAATACTTTAGAATGGACTGCACCAGTAGAACATATGCACGGTAACTGGCCAGGAGAAATTCCTCATGTGTATAGATGGCCTTATGATTACAGCAAACCAGGACATGACGATGACTTTGTGCCTCAAAATGTTCCGATGAAGCCAGGTGAAGAACAATTACACCATTAATCTTCAATTAGAATATAACTAATGCCTTTCTTATAAGAAAGGCATTTTTATTTGCTTACAACTTTGTTATATTTGTAATATGAACGAGAATCTCAATCCAACCAATGCTAATTTTAATTCTGAAGAACTTGATCTTGAAAAAAGATTACGTCCCTTATCCTTCGATGATTTTACGGGACAGGATCAAGTCTTGGATAATCTTAAAGTGTTCGTAGAAGCTGCCAATCAAAGAGATGAAGCGCTAGATCATACTCTTTTCCACGGTCCTCCGGGATTAGGGAAAACAACTTTAGCCAATATCTTAGCCAATGAATTAGGTGTTGGTATCAAAATTACTTCGGGTCCAGTATTGGATAAACCAGGCGATTTAGCGGGTCTACTAACGAATCTGGAAGAAAGAGATGTTCTTTTTATAGACGAAATCCATCGTTTAAGTCCAATTGTCGAAGAGTATCTATACTCGGCCATGGAGGATTTCAAAATTGATATTATGATTGAATCCGGACCTAATGCAAGAACGGTGCAAATCAATTTGAATCCGTTTACACTTGTTGGAGCGACGACTCGTTCCGGATTATTAACAGCGCCAATGCGCGCACGTTTCGGTATTCAAAGCAGACTACAATATTATAACACCGAACTTTTAACGACTATTGTGCAACGTAGTTCCAGCATCTTAAAAATGCCCATAACTATGGAAGCCGCGATTGAAATAGCCGGAAGAAGTAGAGGTACGCCTCGTATCGCCAATGCCTTATTACGTCGAGTTCGCGATTTTGCTCAAATCAAAGGAAATGGTAAGATAGACATTGAAATTGCTCGCTTCTCTTTAAAGGCTTTGCATGTGGATGCTCATGGCTTAGACGAAATGGACAATAAAATCTTACTAACCATAATTGATAAATTTAAAGGTGGCCCTGTTGGACTGTCAACCTTAGCAACGGCAGTTTCCGAAAGTGGCGAAACTATAGAGGAAGTTTATGAGCCCTTTTTAATTCAGGAGGGTTTTATAATGAGAACCCCTCGTGGCAGAGAGGTGACCGAAAAAGCCTATAAACATCTTGGCAAAATCAAAACCAATATTCAGGGAGGACTTTTTTAGGGCATTTCCCTTCGGGCAGTCGGCCTTAGCCTCTTGTCCCTTCGGGTCGGGCTTTCCGCAATACATGGTATTTAGCTCCAATCCCTAATGCAATATGAATTCCAACAAAGAAAAATACACCCATCTCATTAAAAACGAAGCCAAACGCCTCGGTTTTTTGTCATGCGGCATATCAAAAGCTGGATTTTTAGAAGAAGAAGCACCACGATTGGAGACTTGGCTGAATAATAATCAGCATGGCGAAATGAAATACATGGAGAATCATTTTGACAAACGCCTAAATCCAACTTTGCTCGTCGATGATGCTAAAAGCGTCATTTCTTTATTGCTGAATTATTATCCGTCAGAAGAACAAAATCAAGAGAGTTATAAGATTTCTAAATATGCTTACGGTCAGGATTATCATTTTGTCATTAAGGACAAACTAAAAGAACTGTTACACACCATCCAAACCGATATTGGAGAAGTTTCAGGAAGAGCTTTTGTTGATTCGGCACCGGTTTTGGATAAAGCTTGGGCTGCCAAAAGCGGCTTGGGCTGGATTGGCAAAAACAGTAATTTATTAACGCAGCAAGTAGGCTCGTTTTACTTTATTGCCGAATTGATAGTCGATTTAACTTTGGATTATGACCACGCTACAACCGATCATTGCGGTACCTGCACAGCGTGTATTGATGCTTGTCCGACGGAAGCTATTGTCGCCCCGTATGTCGTTGATGGAAGCAAATGCATTTCCTATTTCACCATCGAACTCAAGGAAAACATTCCGATGGAAATGAAAGGAAAAATGGACGATTGGATGTTTGGTTGTGATGTCTGTCAGGACGTTTGTCCGTGGAATCGTTTCTCAAAACCGCATAGTGAACCGCTCTTTAATCCCAATCCCGAAATACTGTCTTTTACCAAAAAAGACTGGGAGGAAATTACCGAAGACACCTTCAAAAAAGTCTTTCAAAACTCGGCCGTAAAGCGAACTAAAATGGAAGGCTTAGCGCGTAATATTAAATTCCTGCGATAAGTTAAACAGTTATCTTGACAACATACCCCTCAAAAGTCCGAACATTAAAAACGGTGCCATCTTCAAATAGTAAATATTGTCCTTTGATACCATTGAGTTTCCCTTGAAAATTTGGAGTTTTATCTAAACTCAAACTAGTCACTTTCGACGGATACTGCAAAACAGGGTAGTGAATTTCGAACAAATCGGTTTTGTCAACATGATAAAATTCTTGAACCTCTTTCGGAATCAAGTATTTTAAAGATGCTTTTTCTTGGAGCAAATCTACTTGAGGAACCTCATTTTTAAGCATTTTTTGCCAATTGGTTTTATCAGCATAATGGTTTTTCAGCGCCACTTCCGTAATTCCGGCCAAATAGCGATTCGGAACTTCCACAATCGGTATCGCTTGTACTGCTCCTTGGTCAATCCATCGCGTGGGTACTTGAGTGCCTCGGGTTACCCCAACTTTTACCTCACTAGATAAGGCCAAATACACAATATGAGGTTGCAATTGCACGCGCTTTTCGTACTCTAAATCCCGGTCTTCAATGTCTAAATGTGCCGTACTTAATTCGGGTTTCATAATCCAATCACCCGCAGCAGCCGAACTCATAAAGCAATCATAACAAAATCCCTGACGGAAAATCTTTTTCTTTTTACCACAATTTAAACATTGATACCCCAGAAAACTGATTTCCATCGGCTTGCCCAACAATTGATTTAAACTCAAAAAACTATTCTCAAAAACCAGATAATACTGAATCGGATTAGAGAATTCGGTTTGCATCTTTGTTAATACACCTTCGTAAGTCATCTTTTTATTTAGGATTTAGGAATGAGGATTTAGGATTTAATTCCTATTTTAGCGTAAAGTTATCATTCCTAATTCGTAATTCATAATTCCCAATTCTAAAAATGCCAATCCCTTTAATAAATTCTATCGCTTCGTGGGTTTTGAAACAACGGATTCATCAAATTGAATTGTTTCTAAAATATCCGCATGAAGTTCAGGAAGAACTGATGATGAACCTTATTCGGTCATCAGAAGAAACGGTTATTGGGCAGAAATATGACTTTTCAAGCATCAAATCGTATAAAACGTTTGCAGAAAGAGTTCCCGTTTCGAGTTATGAAGATTTGGAGCCGATGATAGAGCTTACGCGCAAAGGGGCACAAAATGTTTTTTGGAATACGCCCATAAAATGGTTCGCCAAATCGAGCGGAACAACCAATGCCAAAAGTAAGTTTATACCCGTTAGCAACGAAGCCCTGGAAGACTGTCATTACAAAGGCAGCAAAGATTTGTTGTGCATGTATCTGAACAATAATGAGAATTCCGAAATGTTTTTGGGGAAAAGTCTTCGTCTTGGAGGTAGCTCTCAGATTTACGAAAACAACAATACCTATTTTGGAGATTTATCTGCAATTCTAATCGAAAATATGCCCATTTGGGCCGAATTCAGTAGTACACCCAGCAATAAAATTTCATTGATGAGCGAATGGGAAGCCAAGCTAACCGCCATTATCAACGAAACCAAGAATGAAAATGTTACCAGTTTCGCCGGAGTTCCTTCGTGGATGTTGGTGTTGCTCAACCGAATCATGTCGGAAACCGGGAAAGACACTCTAATGGAAATATGGCCTAACCTCGAAGTCTATTTTCATGGTGGCGTAAGTTTTGAGCCTTATCGCGAACAATACAAAAAGATTTTACCGCATTCCAATTTTAAATATTACGAAATCTACAATGCTTCTGAAGGCTTTTTTGCTATTCAGGATTTGAATTATTCTAATGATTTATTGCTGATGCTCGATTACGGCATCTTCTATGAGTTCATTCCGATGGATACTTTTGGAACCGAAAACCAAAAAGTAATTCGCTTGGCTGATGTAGAGTTGTTTAAGAATTATGCCGTTGTGATTACCACCAATGCCGGACTTTGGCGCTATCTCATCGGAGATACAGTACGATTTACGTCACTTTCTCCTTATCGAATTCGGGTTTCCGGAAGAACCAAACATTATATCAATGTTTTTGGTGAAGAGTTAGTGGTGGAAAACACAGATATGGCTTTGGCTAAAACCTGTAAGGATTTGCATTGCGAAGTCAAAGATTATACTGTAGCGCCGATTTTTATGAAAGGTAAGGAAAAAGGGGCACACGAATGGATGATTGAGTTTATGAATTATCCCGATGATATTCAGTTGTTCCAAAAAGCATTAGATGAAAATCTACAAACCCTAAACTCTGATTACGAAGCCAAACGCTACAATAACATGACATTAAATCAATTATCGGTAAATGTGGCTAGGGAAAATTTATTTTACGACTGGCTTAAGGATAATGACAAATTGGGAGGTCAACACAAGATCCCAAGGCTTTCCAACGGAAGAGAATACCTAGAGCAATTGAAGCATATGAATGAAACCATCTCAAAATAACAATTACATGAGAAAAATAGTTGCCTTACTTTTACTTATGGGTTTTTTGGTTTCTTGTGGACCACGTCGCATGCAATGCGGTCCTGGAAGACGTTGTCTGGTAGAAATTCCTAAAGAAAAAATGTTCGTAAACAAAGCCATTGTTTGAAAACGAAACTTTACCTCGCGCTATTTTGCGTAGCGTTCTTTTGGGGAACCACGTTTTTGGGCATTCGCATTGGTGTCGAAACCATACCGCCGTTTATTTTGGCAGGAATACGAAATTTAATTTCGGGAAGTATCATTTTTTGTTATTTACTATTTCAAAAGAAGCTTGAAAAAGTAAGCCTAAGACAGTTGTTGCGTTCCTTCATCTTGGCGATATTAATGATTGTTTTAGCAAACGGATTGACTACGTATGCCGAAAAGTATATCACAAGCGGATTGGCATCATTGATTTCTACACTTACACCATTTTGTGTGCTAATTCTGAATTTGACGATGGGTTACGAAAAACTATCCGTCAAAACAATTCTGGGAATCTTTTTAGGAATGTTAGGCATATTCTTAATCTACCAAACTAGTTTAACCGATTTGTTGATTCCGGAATACCGACACGGAATTTACGCCTTACTGCTTGCTATTCTTGCATGGTCTGTTGGTACCTTACTCATGAAACGAGGAAGCGAAAATTCGTTGACAATGTTGATGAATATTTGCGTTCAAATGTTGATTGCCGGAGTTATTTTAACGTCAATTCAATTTTATCTTACGCCAGATGTTTCGGTTTCCAGATGGAGCGCACAAAGTATTTTTGCCCTGATTTATCTAGCATTATTTGGTTCGGTTGTAGGTTATGTTGCCTTTAGCTACTTGTTAACACAATTGCCTTCTACAAAAGTTGTAGTCTTGTCTTATATCAATTTAGTAGTAGCATTATTTTTAGGTTGGTTGATTCTAGATGAAGTAATTACAAGCCGCATTATTACAGCTACCATACTTATAATAAGTGGTGTAGTGGTTGTGAATTATAAAAAGCAAAATAAAATTTAGTTTTACTGTAACAAAACATTTGTGTTAAAGTCTTATTAAAATCATCAATCAACCCGAAGCAAAGCAAAGCCTTTTGAAGTGTTTCGGAATAAAATCAATCTAATGAAATCACTATTTATGGCTGCTCTTCTTTTGGCAGCAGGAAGCACTTTTGCGCAAGAAACGCCTAAAGACCAACCGAATCAGACTGTACAGGATACAACCAAAACTCCTAAAGTCAACGAGCTGAAAGAACTTACCCTAACGCAGCAAAAAAAATTCATCAAAATCGAATCCGACAAAACTACGGTTGCCGTTAAAGACAATCCCATGTTGGGCACAGGTAATGCTTATGATGCTGTAAAAAAATTACCCGGAGTAATTGCTTCTCCAACAGGTGGTTTGTCGTTAAACGGAAAAGGTGTTACTATTTATATTGATGGTGCTCCTAGTACTTTAAGCGGGAACGATTTAGAAAATTATCTTTCCTCACTTCCGGCAAATGCTATCGAAAAAGTCGAATTAATCTACAATCCAGGCGCTGCTTTTGATGCTAATGCGAGTGGTTCCATCATCAATTTGGTTACCAGTTCCAAAAGAATGAAAGGTATTAACGCTAGCTTTAACATCAACTATAATTTTAATAAATACCAAAAGCCAAGTCCGCAAATTTTGCTGAACGGAAAAGAGAAAAACCTGAGTTGGCAGACGATGATTGGTTACAATTATATCGAAAGAGAACAGCGTTCTAAAAACGGACAAACTTTTACTTCTTTTGATCCGGATAAATTTATCGATCAAGATAGATTGACTGTAACGACTAATAGAAATTTCTATGCTCGATTTGGAACCAATTATAAACTTACTTCAAAATCAAACCTACTCTTCAATTACAATACAACTTTTTCTAACGACAGAAATGTATTTGATGGGATTACAACAGGCTCTGAAATTTCAGACTACGTTAATAAAGGAACGAATAAGACAAAAGGAAGTAATCACGAAATCAGTTTGCAGTTTAAAACCAAATTGGATACAATTGGTAGAACTTTAGACGTTACAGCATTTACCAATACGTTTCATCAAAACCCGGATTCTAAAACAAATGCTCTTGAAAATACTATTTCCAGTTTTAACAATTTCAAAAACGATTTTGGACTGTTGAATTATTATTTGAAATACGACTTTGCCATTCCGTTTCAAAAAATCAATCTTTCCTTCAATACCGGTGGTAAATTCAACACGATTAAAGTAGAAAACACGGGGAAATACAATCTGAATTCGGCCATCACGGATATCATCGATTTTGATTATAAAGAAACCAACTTGGCGTTTTATGCGGAACTGCGTCAAAAAATCAAAAAACTAAACCTGACCGCCGGTCTACGCTACGAAGATTTTAATGTAGACAGAACCGGAGTTGTAGATAACACCAGAACAGATATCGATTTCAAGAATAAAAATCTATTCCCCAATTTCAGTGCTTTGTATGAAATCACAGGAGATATCAATGTTAGCGCTTCTTATTCGAGAAAAATTTCGCAACCTAGTTATTATGTGCTTGATCCTAACGGTGGTAATTTTGACCAATACAATACGTCTACTGGGAATTTATTATTAAATCCGTCATTCTTTGATAATTTTGAGTTTAAGGTTACTGCATTTCAGTTTGTACAATTAGGTACGAATTATACGGTAGCTAAAGATCAAAATTTATTTATTTTGAACGCAGAACCCGGAGAAACAGTGAGTACTCAAACGTTCCAGCAGTTTGATAAATTCAAGACGTTTACCGCTTACGCCAATTTCCCAATTCCGTTGGATTATTTCTTCAAAGGAAAAGAAGAGTTTCAGAAGCGCATGAACAATATTGATAAGATGAACTACATTTTTTTCAATGTTGCCTATATTAAAAACATGACCGAAGGCTATAATTTCTCGTTTAAATCGCAACCGGTATGGAATTATGCTGCACAAGCTCAAATCATGTTGCCTTGGGATGTAAAGAGTTACCTGAATTATTTCATTTTACCGGCGAACGGCGTTTGGGAAATTTACAAAATCACCAAGCCTATCCAGCAATTTGATATTTCGATAAGTAAGGATTTCATGAATAAAAATCTTAAAATCGGACTTCATGCGTTTGATCTTTTCAATCAGAACGAAGTCAACGCTTTAATTTCATCTACAAATTTGCAGACTAAATTCTACGAGAAAAATGATTCAAGAACCTTCCGAATTTCATTAACCTATAATTTCGGAAACTTAAAAATAGAAAAAGAAAACACAGATATCGAAACCGAGAAAGTTAAAAGCGGTGGCGGATTTGTGAAATAAGTCGACGTTAATTAATTGAAATTTTACTAATTAAATTAAAAATGAAACGTACACTTATATTGTTGGTTTTAGTAATTAGCAGTTTAACAAATTTGATTCATGGCCAAAGTCTTGATTCAAAAATAGAGGACTTGATTACAAATGAAATACAAGATCAGAATGGACCAGGGGCAGTTTTTTTAATTGCTAAAAATGGCGAGCCAATATATCAAAAAGCATTTGGTAAAGCCAATCTCGAATTAGATGTTAATCTTGAGGATGATTATGTTTTTCAATTGGGCTCGATGACCAAACAGTTCACTGCTGTCGCCATAATGATGCTAAAAGAGCAGGGCAAGTTAGATACTAATGATTTTATTTCGAAATTTATTCCAGATTACCCTAATGGAAATAATATAAGAATCCATCATTTACTAACGCATACCTCAGGGATTAAAGATTTTACGACTATGAAATCACTTCGTGAAATTGCGCAAAAAGAGATGAGCCCAAAAATGATGGTAGACTTTTTTAAAAATGAACCTGTAGATTTTGCACCAGGCGAAAAGTTTGATTACAACAACTCAGGATATGTGCTTTTAGGATATTTGATTGAATTGATATCTAAAGATTCCTATCAAGATTTTATTGAGAAAAATATTTTTCAAAAAATTGGGATGCTTCAGTCTATTTATGCAACGGATCGACAAATAATCAAAAGAAGAGCTTATGGCTATCAAAAGAAGGAGAGTGGATATGTCAATAAAACGGTAATTAATTATAGTATACCCTATTCCTCTGGAGCTTTAATGTCAACAATTACAGATATGCTAAAGTGGCAAAATGCATTGCGTCAGAATCTGTTGTTAAGTCCAGAAAGTGCCATATCAGTATTTAGTAAGCATAAATTAAACAATGGAGAAGAAGTTGCTTACGGATATGGGTGGCATATCAGGGAGATTAACGGAATCCAGACAAGAGAACATGGAGGTAGTATTTTTGGTTTCAAAACAATGGGCGTTTATATACCAACTAAAGATATTTATGTGATAGGATTTACAAATTGTGATTGTATTTCGCCCACAAAAATCACCCAAAACATAGCTAAATTACTACTGGATTCTGAGGTTATAAAGAACTAGTTTATAAAACAAAAATCCCCGCAATTGCGGGGATTTTTTATGAAGCTATTTCAAGTCTTTTTAATAGATTCTTGCTTAACGCGTCCTGGGTGTATTCTAAATCTACGTGTAATTCTTTGTCGTCCGAACTTGGTAAATCATACATAGCATCGGTCAAAATGGCTTCGCACAGCGAGCGTAATCCTCGGGCACCTAATTTATATTCTAACGCTTTGTCTACAATATAATCTAAGGCATCATTCGAAATAGTGAATTTCACATCATCCATTCCGAAGAGCTTTTCATATTGCTTTATTAGAGCATTCTTTGGTTCGGTTAAGATGGCACGAAGCGTTTCCTTATCCAAAGGATCCATGTGTGTTAATACAGGAAGTCGTCCGATAATTTCTGGTATCAATCCAAAATCTTTGATGTCTTTCGGAATAATATATTGCAGCAAATTATTTTTGTCGATGCCTTCCGCATTTTTAGAAGTAGAATAGCCAATCGCCTGACGGTTGAGCCTTTTAGAAATGATTCTCTCCACACCATCAAATGCACCTCCAGCTATAAACAAGATGTCTTTGGTATTGACTTCTATAAATTTTTGGTCCGGATGTTTTCTGCCTCCTTTTGGGGGAACATTGACTACCGTTCCTTCTAATAATTTCAATAGCGCTTGTTGAACACCTTCACCCGAAACATCACGGGTTATTGATGGATTGTCACTTTTACGGGCAATCTTGTCAATCTCGTCAATGAATACAATGCCGCGTTCGGCTTTCGCCAAATCGTAATCTGCAGCTTGTAACAATCGGGTTAGAATGCTTTCGACATCTTCACCAACATAACCGGCTTCTGTTAAAACGGTTGCGTCTACGATTGCCAAAGGCACTTCCAACATTTTGGCTATGGTTTTGGCCACTAAGGTTTTCCCAGTTCCGGTCTGACCAACCATGATGATGTTTGATTTTTCAATTTCAACATCTTCCTCGTGTTGCAACTGCATCAATCTTTTGTAGTGATTATATACAGCAACAGACATCACTTTTTTGGTTTGATCTTGTCCGATAACATATTGATCCAAAAAAGCTCTTATTTCTTTTGGTTTTTTCAGAATCAAATCGGCGTTTGATTTCAAAAGGGATGCTCCGCCCGACTTCAATTCTTCCATAACTATTCCGTGTGCTTGCTCGATGCATCTGTCGCAAACATGCGCATTTACTCCAGCAATCAATAGGTTAGTTTCTGGTTTTTTTCGTCCACAAAAGGAACATTCTAAAACTTGTTTTGCCATTCGTTTAGTCTAAAGTCCAAAGTCTAAAGTCGGAAAGCCTTTTGACCTTCGACTTTAGACTTTCGACAAATTTATCTTCTTAAAACTTCATCAATCATTCCGTATTCTTTAGCTTCATCAGCAATCATCCAATAATCGCGTTCTGAATCTTTATGCACTTTGTCGAATGTTTGTCCCGAATGATGCGAAATGATTTGGTACAATTCGTCTTTCAGTTTCAGCATTTCTTTCAGGTTGATTTCCATGTCCGTTGCCACACCTGATGCACCTCCTGATGGTTGGTGAATCATCACTCTTGAATGAGGTAACGCCGAACGTTTTCCGGCCGCACCGGCACATAGTAAAACAGCACCCATTGACGCTGCCATTCCGGTACAGATCGTAGCTACGTCAGGTTTGATGTACTGCATGGTGTCGTAAATTCCGAGACCGGCATACACACTTCCGCCTGGAGAGTTGATGTAGATTTGGATGTCTTTGGAAGCATCAACGCTTTCCAAAAACAGTAATTGTGCTTGGATAATGTTGGCCATATAGTCGTCAACTCCGGTTCCCATAAAGATGATTCTGTCCATCATCAAACGAGAGAAAACGTCTAATTGTGACACGTTTAATTGTCTTTCTTCTATAATATAAGGCGTCATGCTACCTACGATTTTATCGTAGTACAAACTATTTACACCATGTTTTTTAGTAGCAAATTTTTTAAATTGCTTCGCCAGTTCGAGCGTAGCTCTTGGGTCTTTTCCGTAGTCCATTTTTATAAGTTATGAATTATGAGTTACTGTTTGTTTTAGTCAAAGTTCGTGCCTTGTTTTAAAAGTGACATTGTGTCGGTAAACCGAATTCCTAGCCCGGATGGGAGCGAGCTACCATGTAGCGCGGACAGCCGGATTAGCTTCTAAACAAAAAAGCGCCAAATTACTTTGACGCTCAAATATAATTAAAATATCTTATTAGTGTTTTAATTCGCCATACATTGCTTTGATGAATTCATCGTAGCTTACTTCTTTGGTTTTGGCTTTTACTTTATCCTTGAAAAGGTTCAGCATTTTTTCGCTCATGACCTGCTCCGATAAACGTTTTACCTCTTCTTGATTTGACATTACGCGGGCAACAATTCCTTGAACATCTTCGTCGGTTGGATTCATTTGGCCAAATTGTGCCATTTGTCTTTTGATGACTTCAGAGGTGTAGTCTTTTAATTCTTCGAAAGTAAGTTGAAGTTTATTTTCGGCCATTACTTTTCCTTCGATTAGCTGATAACGTAAACCGTTTTCGGATTTGTTGTATTCTACTTCAGCTTCTTCGGCAGTCATTGGGTTTTCACCAGCGTTTTGAATCCATTTTTTAAGGAAAGCAGCCGGTAAATTGAACTTCGTGTTGGCGATTAAGAACTCGGTTACATCATTTAAGAATTTTTGATCCGCTTGTTGTGTGAATTGTTGTTCAGCGTCTTCTTTGATTTTGGCTTTCAATTCGGCTACCGAAGTAATTACTTTTGGGCCGAATAATTTATCAAACAATTCTTGGTCTAAAGTAGCCAGTTCGTGACCAACAACTTCATCAATAGTAAAGGTTACTTCGATGTCTAAACCGTGAACGTCATCGTGACCTATTGCCAAAACGTCCATAAGTTTGTGATCGTCATCAAATAAACCTTTAGTTTTTAAAGTAACGACATCGCCTACTTTTTTACCTAGGAATGCTTTGGCAGTTTTTTTGTCGGCGAAAGTGTCTAAGGACAGCGTCGTTCTGTTGTTGATGGCTTTTTCTTCGTTGGCGAAGATTCCGGAAACGTCATTTCCTTCTTCAACGGTATCTTTGGCGATTAGTTTTCCGTATTGTTTTTGGATGCGTGCGACTTGGTCGTTTAGCATTTTGTCATCAGCAATGATTTTATACTGAACCAAATCATTTTTGGCGGCCAAATCAACACTGAATTCCGGAGCTAATCCTAATTCGAATTCGAACTTATAATCTTCAACATCCCAATTGAAATCTTCGGTTACTTTTGGTAACGGATTTCCAAGAATATCTAATTTTTCTTGAACCAAATAGTTGTTTAAATTATCTTGTAGCAATTTGTTTACTTCGTCTAACAACACTGCTTTTCCGTATTGTTTTTGGATTAAGCTCATAGGAACAGCACCTTTTCTGAAGCCAGGAATACTAGCATTTTTGCGGTAATCCGCTAATACTTTATCCACTTTTTCTGCATAATCATTTTTAGCTACTTCTACAGTAATCACAGCATTTAATGCATCTACGTTATTTCTTGTAATATTCATTTTTATATATACTAAAATTGGGTTGCAAAATTATAACATTTCTGCAACCCAACCAATTTTATTTTGTTGATTTTAACGCTCTTATTTTGTGTCGCCTGTGATTTGATACACTAAAGATTGTGAAAGCGATAAAACAATACTGAAGAGCATAGCAGTCCAAAACGAACTGATTCGGAAACCATCCACAAAATGGTCGCACAGTAATATCATGATGGCATTAATGACCAATAAGAATAAGCCAAGTGTAAAAATGGTTACCGGTAATGTAAACAAGACCAAAATGGGCTTTACAAAAAAGTTGAGTAGTCCCAAAACGATGGCAACGGTAAGGGCTGTGGTAAATTCGTCTACCATGACGCCTTTCATGATTTTGGCTAAGCCTAATACTAAAAGAGCAGTGATAAGGATTCTAAATAGTAATTTCATATGTTTTTAATTTTAACAATTTTATTTTCTCAAAAACCTTGCCGTTTCCTCGAAAAATGACTTCGGGTTTTCAGCGTGAAGCCAATGCCCAACATTCGGAATTGTGGCTAATTCAAAGTTAGGAAAATGCTTTTTTATTTCGGGTAAATCGGTGTCTAGAATGTATTTCGAATTCCCGCCGCGAATAAATAACGTGGGTTTGTCAAAATGATTTTCTTCGGGTAAGACTTCGCCAATAGTTTCAATTTTGGTATTAAAGACTGGTAGATTGAAACGAAAAGCTAACTGTCCAGGTTCCGACCAATATAAGTTTTTCATTAAAAACTGTCTTGTGCCAAAATCAGGAATGAAAGGATATAGCGTTTCTTCTACTTGACTTCTGTCAGGTTTTGTGGTGAAATCTACGGCGTTTAATCCGGCCAAGATATCCTGATGATGTGGCGCGTAATATTTTGGACCAATATCGGCAACGATTAATTTTTCAACCATTTCGGGATAGTTTGTAGCAAAAAGCATGGCTACTTTTCCGCCCATGGAATGTCCGATTATGGAAATATTGGATAAATTGTAGTGTTGGCAGTATTCCAAAACATCATTTGCCATGACCGTATAATTGAAGTCGTCAGAATGAAAACTTTTTCCGTGATTTCTCAAATCGACCATGTGAACCTGAAAACCTTCGGAAGCATAAAGAGCGCCAAACGATTTCCAATTGTCTGACATTCCCAGAAAACCGTGAATGATTAAAAGTGGCTTTCCTTCGCCTTCTATTCTGGAGTGTAATAGCATAGTTATTTTTGATTTCAGATTTTTGATTTCAAATTTTTGATTTCAGAACAGATTTAAAAATCATAAATCATCATTCATAAATCAACAATCATATATCATTTTAGTTTTTGGAGATACATATTTACTACGTTGTCCAAGCTAAGATACAAAGCTTCTGAAATCAGTGCATGACCAATGGAAACTTCGAGTAATCCTGGAATATTGTCCTTAAAGAACTTAATATTATCCAAACTCAAATCGTGCCCGGCGTTGATTCCGAGGTTCAATTCGTTTGCTAAATGAGCCGATTGTGTGTAAGGTTCAATAGCCTTATGGTTTCCTAAACTGTATTGATGGGCAAAGGCTTCGGTATATAATTCGATTCGGTCTGTTCCTGTTTTTTTAGCGCCTTCAATCATTTCCATAATTGGGTCAACAAAAATGGAAGTTCGGATTCCGTTACGTTTGAATTCAGCGATAACTTCAGTTAAATAGGCTTCATTTTTTAGGGTGTCCCAACCAGCAGAAGAAGTAATAGCACCAATGGCATCGGGAACCAAAGTCACTTGCTCCGGCTTACATTCCAGAACCAAATCGATAAAATTGTGCTGTGGATTCCCTTCAATATTGAATTCGGTGTACACAATGGGTCTCAAATCACGTGCATCCTGATAGCGAATGTGTCTTTCGTCTGGTCTTGGGTGAATGGTTATTCCATGGGCGCCAAATTGCTGAATGTCTTTGGCCACTTGCAATAAATCGGGAACATTACCACCGCGTGCATTTCGCAAAGTGGCTATTTTATTGATGTTTACGCTTAATTTTGTCATAGTTGTTTTTTTAGCCACGAATACACGAATGCCTTTTTAAAAATAAAATATTGGAATAATTGCAGTTCGATTATAACCTCTGAAAAATCAAATTCTTAACCTCACAATAGTCAAAAAAATAATTGTGCATTTGTGGCAAATCAATTTTCTCACAAAAATACAAAGTTAAACTAAGTCTTCATGTCCCAAAATTTGATTATTTTGCAGTCGCTAACAGAAAAGAAACTATGAGGCAGCTTTCAGAATATATTAATAATGATTTTAAACCGTTTTCAAATAAGGATTTAATAACAGAAGCACAGGAATTTTTTATTGATGTTACTTATTCCCATTTTCCTGTGATGGATAATGGTGTTTATATCGGTTGTATTTCGGCGGTTGATGTGGAAACTTTTGAAGCTCAAAAACCGATTTCTGATTTCCGATATGCTTTAGAAGGTTTTTTTGTGAGAAACGCTATGATTTGGTTGGATGTTTTGGAAGTCTTCGCCAGAAATAATGCGAATATTGTCCCTATTTTAGATGAAAATAATGCGTATGTTGGTTATTACGAAATCACCGATGTTATTAAATTTTTAAACGAGACGCCGTTCCTTAAAGAGAGTGGAGGCATCATTGTGGTTGAAAAACCCGTAGCGGATTATTCTATGAGTCAGATCACGCAAATAGTCGAAAGTAATAACGGAAAATTATTAGGTGTTTTTGTTTCTCAGGCAGATGCCGAAAAGGTGCAGATAACCGTAAAGACTACCTTAGGAAGTGTTAATGAGATTATTCAGTCGTTCCGCAGGTATAATTACGAGATAATATCGGAACACCATGAAGATGATTACCTGAATACATTGAAAGAACGCTCGGAATACTTGGATAAATATCTTAATATCTAGTTATGAAAGTTGCCATCTTCGGACAATATTATCAAAACGATACGCGACCAATTATTAAAGACATTTTTGTTTTTTTCAATAGTAATAATGTCGAATTGGTCATTGAAGCTAATTTTCTGAAGATATTGTATGAAGAAAAAATTGTTGGCAGACAATACAATACGTTTGCATCTCATAAAGATTTAGATAGTAGTTTCGATATTTTAATCAGCATTGGTGGCGATGGTACTATTTTGAGGGCTGCAACCTTTGTGCGAGATTCGGGAATTCCGATTTTGGGAGTAAATGCAGGGCGACTCGGATTTTTAGCCAATGTGCAAAAGGAAAACATAGCCTTATTTCTTCAAATAGTATTGGAGCGAAAATACACCATTTCGGAACGCGTACTTTTAACCATGGAAAGTAGTTTGGCCAATACGGATGTAGAAATCAATTTTGCCATGAATGAAGTAACCGTAAGCCGAAAGGACACCACTTCGATGATTACGATTGAGACTTCTCTGAATGGAGAGTATCTGAATTCGTATTGGGCGGACGGATTGATTATTGCAACGCCAACAGGTTCCACAGGATATTCTTTAAGTTGCGGCGGACCAATTTTAACGCCTGATGTCAAAGCATTAGTAATTACGCCCATAGCTCCACACAATCTGACTGCAAGACCACTTGTGATTCCAGATGACACCGAAATTAAACTAAAAGTATCAGGACGAGAAGAACAGTATTTGGTTTCTTTAGATTCGAGAATCAGTTCCATCAGCAATAATTCGGAGTTGCTAATTAAGAAAACACCCTTCAAAATCAAAATGGTTGAGATTCCAGAGGAGACCTTCCTGAAAACACTTCGCAACAAGCTACTTTGGGGAGAAGATAAACGGAATTAGCAAAAAATTCAACGACGTTTTATACTACAATTCTAAAAAATACGTTTTAGAATACAAACGGTTCTAATACCAATAATTCTCAGCACTTTGTTTTATTTGACAGAAATCCTAAAATCATGTTAGATAAGTACTGAGAATTGTTATATTTGCACGCTATTTTCAATTTTAATGAAAAAGATTTTAGTCTTATTTTTTTGTTTGATATTTCAAAATATTCTAACCGCACAAATACATGAAATAGGTGTGTTTTTGGGAGGAAGCAATTATATAGGAGATGTAGGTAAAACGGATTATATTTCCCCTGATAAATTGGCTATAGGAATTTTATATAAATGGAATAAAAGTCCAAGACATTCCTACAGATTTTCCTATACACAGTCGACTATTACAGGAAATGATTTAGATTCGGAAGTGCCTGCAAGACGAGAACGAGGCTATAGTTTTGAAAACAACATAAAAGAATTTTCAGCTGGTTTAGAATTCAATTTTTTTGATTTTAATCTGCACGAAGTTTTAAAGAGAAAGATAACGCCTTATGTATATTCGGGACTTTCTTATTTTGCTTATGAGGAACTATATGTTTTGAACGGAGAAACGAAAGAAGATTACCGTGAAGGCGCCATTGCGATTCCGATGATTGTGGGAATAAAAGGCAATATTCTTGAAAATTTTGTTCTTGGATTTGAAGTAGGAACACGGTATACTTTCACGGATAATTTAGATGGAAGTTTGCCTAAAAATGAAAATTTAGCACCCTTAAAATTTGGTAATTTAAATAGTAAAGATTGGTATGTATTCACAGGGCTTACGTTAACGTACACTTTTGGAGAGAAACCTTGCTACTGTGCAGAATAAAATGAGTTTACTGGAAAACATAAATAAAGACAACTTACCTAAACACCTTGCTATCATTATGGACGGCAATGGACGTTGGGCAAAGCAACAAGGATTCCTAAGGGCTTTTGGACACGAGAAAGGTACGAAGTCGGTGAGACTAACTGTGGAAACTTGTGCCAAATTGGGAGTTGAGAATCTTACATTATATGCTTTTTCAACAGAAAACTGGAACAGACCCAAATTAGAAGTGGATACTTTGATGAGTTTGTTGGTAAATTCCCTTAAGAAGGAACTGAAAACCCTGGAGAAAAATAATATTCGCTTAAACTGTATTGGCAATATCGACATGCTTCCGGCAAAGGCTAAAAAGGAGCTTTTAGCAGTGATTGATAAGACAAAAAATAACAGCAGAATGACGCTCACACTAGCGCTAAGCTACGGTTCCAGAGAGGAATTGTTAAATGCTGTTAAAATAATAAGTGATAAAGTTAAAAATAATATAATTTCTATAGACGCTATTGATGAATCAATTATAAATGAGCATCTTTACACGCGAAATTTACCCGATGTAGATTTAGTAATCAGAACCAGTGGGGAACACCGGATTAGTAATTTTTTGTTATGGCAAATTGCCTATGCAGAATTTTATTTCACCGATGTTTTATGGCCCGATTTTAAAGAAGAAGATTTATATGCAGCCATTATTAGTTATCAAAAAAGAGAACGCAGATTCGGAAAGACAAGTGAACAAATTAAATAAAAATTCAGAACAGAAAGCTATCGTAAAAGTAGTACTGTGTATCATCTTATTTGGAAGTATTTTTCAATTACAAGCCCAAGACAAAATGCCTTTCGATCAAGGTAAGAAATACGTTCTAGCTAATGTATTAGTCAACGGTAAAATCAGTTATAATCAGCAAACAGTTGTAACTTTTGCGGGATTAGAAAAAGGACAGCAAATTACGGTTCCAGGTGAAGAAACCAGTAATGCCATCAAAAAACTTGGAAAATTAGGACTTTTTAGTGATATCGATTTTTATGTTAATAAAGTAGAAGGAGACAGCATTTGGTTGGATTTGGATATTGTTGAGCTTCCTAAACTTAGTGAAGTGAAATTTCAAGGCGTTAAAAAAGGAAAAACAGAAGGACTTATCAAAGACAATGAGCTGACTAAGGGTAAAATTGTCAATGAAAACCTTATTACCACCACCAAAAATTATATCGAAAACAAGTATAAAAAAGACGGTTATTTCAATACCAAAGTTTTTATAAAAACCATTCCAGACACTACTGATGGTAATCAAGTGAAAATGCTTGTTAACATTGACAAAGGCGATAAATTGAAAATTTCTAAAATCAACTTTGAAGGCAATGATAAATTCACCGATGCCAAGTTGCGCGGTGCGATGAAAAACACTAAACAAATCAACCGCATTCGTATTTTCAAAGCCTCTAAGTTTATAAAAGATAAATATCAGGAAGATTTAACTTCTATCGTAGAAAAGTATAAAGAGAAAGGGTATAGAGATGCACGAATTATTAGTGATTCTGTATTTTTAAATCAGAAAAAGTCAAAATTAGCGATCAATATTAAAGTTGAAGAAGGTAAAAAATACCGTTTCGGAGATATTAAATTTTTGGGGAATTCGGTATATTCAGATCAGTTGTTGAGCAGAATTGTCGGGATCAAAAAAGGGGATACTTACAATGGTGTTTTGCTTGAAAAAAGAATAGCGGATAAGTCAAAACCAGATGGAGAAGACATTACCAATTTATACCAAAATAATGGTTACTTATTTTCGAATGTCAACGCTGTAGAAGTAAAAACAGCCAATGATACTATTGATTTTGAAATAAGAATTGTAGAAGGACCGATTGCTTATTTTAACAATATTACCGTAGTGGGTAACGATAAAACAAATGACAGGGTTATTTACAGAGAGCTACGAACTCAACCCGGACAAAAATACAGCAAAGAAGATTTAGTTAGAACTATTCGTGAGATTGGACAATTAGGATTCTTTGACCCGGAAGCGATTGATCCAAAATTTAAAAATGTTGATCCAGCAGCTGGAACTGTTGATATCGAATACAATGTTGTAGAAAAGGGATCTAGTCAAATTGAACTTCAAGGAGGTTATGGTGGTGGCGGATTTATTGGAACGCTTGGTTTGTCCTTCAATAATTTTTCAGTTAGAAATATATTCAAGAAAGAAGCTTATAAACCACTTCCAATGGGAGACGGACAAAAATTGTCTTTGCGTTTGCAAGCCAGTTCGTTTTTTCAAACCTATAGTTTGTCCTTCTCAGAACCTTGGTTAGGTGGTAAAAAGCCAATTCAATTCTCAAGCTCATTATCACACAGTAAACAGTTTTTATACTCAGGAAACTCGTCAAACGTTGATAGAAGCAAAAGTTTTAATATTACTTCGTTGTCCATAGGAATCGCCAAAAGACTAACCATTCCAGATGATTTTTTTGTGTTTTCAAGTTCAGCAAGTTTTCAGTATTATGATTTAAATAATTACAATACAGGCTTGTTTACATTTGGAGATGGTGCTTCTAGAAACTTAGCCTATACACTTGGTTTAAGTCGAAATAATAAAGGAGTTAACCCTATTTTCCCAACGTCAGGCTCTGAATTTAGTGTGTCTGCAAAGTTTACTTTACCGTATTCCTTATTTAACGGCATCGATTATGCTAATTTAGAGAATCAAAAAGAGTTCAAGTTACGTTACAAAGAGAACGCAGGATATACTACAGTGCCAACTTCCTCTGGAGAAATTGCGCAAGTGGGCGATTATTTACAAGAGACGGCTCCAGGTTCAGGAGTTTATCAAACTGTAGGTCAAAACTTCGATATTGCCACGGCAGACAGAGCCAAAGTGGATCAGCAAAAATTCAATTGGTTAGAATACTACAAGCTAAAATTCAAAGCAGATTGGTATACAAGAATAGCAGGAACACAATCAAAAGCACTAGTTTTAAGAGCTTTGGGGGAATTCGGTTATTTAGGAGCTTACAATAGTGCACGAGGTTTAGTGCCTTTTGAACGATTCTTTGTTGGAGGTGACGGTTTAGCTAACTTTTCGCTTGACGGTAGAGAAGTAGTGCAATTAAGAGGATATCCAAACCAATCATTGTCAAATCAAGATGGTGCAACGGTGTACAATAAATTCTCTTTAGAATTAAGATATCCATTAACCTTGAAAGCCGCAGCTTCAATTTATATTTTAAGTTTTGTCGAGGCTGGATCTTCTTACGATACGTTTAAAGAATACAATCCATTTGTCTTACAACGTTCCGCTGGTTTTGGTCTGAGAGTCTTTATGCCTGCCTTTGGTTTATTAGGAATTGACTTCGCTCACGGATTTGATGCCGTTCCTGGTTTTACAAATCCGAATGGTTGGGAAACACATTTTATAATTGGTCAACAATTTTAATTATATTTGGTATAATATTTATAAATTACCCATCGAATGAAAAAATATTTTGCAATAACAATTATAGCTTTAGCCACTGTATTTCAGTCAAATGCACAATCAAGAGGTGTGAAAATCGGTTACATCGATATGGAGTATATACTTCAAAATGTACCAGATTACACGGAAGCCAAAAGTCAATTAGAGCAAAAAGCCCAAAAGTGGAAGCAAGATATTGAAGCTAAGAAAGTTGAAATAGCCAAGCTCAAAGATGCTTTAAAAACCGAGAGAGCTTTATTAACTAAAGAGTTAATCGATGAGCGTGACGAGGAAATAAAATTTCAAGAAGACGAACTCTTAGCTTTTCAACAAAAACGATTTGGTCCTGATGGCGATTTGATTACTCAAAAATCTGTTTTAGTAAAACCAATCCAAGACCAAGTTTTCACCATTGTTCAAGACATCGCTGAAGCCAAAAAATTTGATTTCGTTTTTGATAAATCATCTGATTTAACGATGCTTTTTGCCGCTAAAAGATACGATATAAGCGACCAAGTTATCCGACAAATAACAAGAGCAGAAAATAGAGAGCAAAGAAGTAAAAAAGAAGTTAAAGCTCAGGAAGCCAAAGAAGCATTAGAAGATGCTGTTAGCGATAATCCTAACTTAGAAGCGCGTAAAAAGGCTTTAGACGATAAAAAGAAAGCAAGAGAAGCACTAGTTGCTGAAAGAAAAGCGGCTGCAGAAGCAAAGAAAGCAGAGAAAGAGGCCAAACGTCAAGAGTTACTTGATGCTAAGAACGGAAAAAAAACTGGCACGGTTCCTGCTAAGGATACCCCAGAAGGCGAAGTTACACCTCCATCAGGAGAAAGTAAAACAACAACGGATTCTACTGCGGTAGATGCTAAAGCAGCAAAAGCAGCAGCGAGAGCCCAACTTTTAGAAGACAGAAAAAAAGCCTTAGAAGACAGAAAACAAAAAGCTTTAGAAGCAAGAGAAGCAGCTAAAAAAGCAAAAGAGGACAAGAAAAATAAAACGGAATAATAAAACAATAATTAATTAATACTTTTTAAAATGAAACGATTGAAATCATTACTATTGGCTACAGTGTTATGTTTGGGAACAAGCTATACAATCAATGCACAAGCTAAAACGGCACATGTAGATGTAAATGAAATAATTTCTAAAATGCCAGCGATGATCGATGCTCAAAAACAATTAGAAAAATTGGGCGGAACGTACGAAGCGGAATACAAAACAATGGCTGAAGAATACCAAAACAAAATCAAAAAATACGATCAAGAAGCTGCAACCGTAGGTGATGCTGTAAATGCAACACGTCAGACTGAAGTGCAAGACTTGACAAAACGTATCACTGATTACAGAGAAAATGCTCAAAAAGAGTTACAAAAGAAAGAAGCAGATTTAGTAAAACCATTAATGGATAAAATCAAAGCTTCTATCACGAAAGTGGGCAAAGCAAAAGGATACCAATATGTTTTAAATATCGCTGATTTACTTTTAGCTGATGGTCCAGATTTAACAGCTGACGTTAAAAAAGATTTAGGATTTTAATCTGAACCTAAATCAGATTTCATAACAATATTAAAAACTGCTCAATACTTTGAGCAGTTTTTTTTTACTTTTGTTTTTATGAACAACAATAATCCGATAGGGCTTTTCGATTCAGGAATTGGTGGCACTTCTATATGGAAAGAAATCCATGATTTGCTTCCTAACGAACATACAATCTATCTTGCCGATAGTAAGAATGCTCCTTACGGTCAGAAATCAAAGGAGGAGATTATTGCACTTAGCATTAAAAACACCGAGTATCTTCTCAATCAAAATGCTAAAATCATTGTCGTGGCCTGCAACACAGCAACCACCAATGCCATTAAAGAATTAAGAGCCAAATACGATGTTCCTTTTATCGGAATTGAACCAGCTATCAAACCAGCGGCAATTCACTCAGAAAAGCATATTATTGGTATCCTTGCCACTCAAGGAACGCTCAACAGCGAATTGTTTCATCAGACGGTTGAAAAATTCCACGACACTAAAATCATCGAGCAAATCGGACACGGATTAGTACCGCTAATCGAAAAAGGCGAAATGAATTCTAAAGAAATGGATGTGTTACTTCGTCAATACCTCGAACCGATGATCGATGCCAACATTGACTATCTCGTTTTGGGCTGCAGCCATTATCCCTATTTAATTCCACAGATAAAAAAAATACTTCCAAAAGAAATAAAAATCATCGATTCGGGAGAAGCAGTAGCACGTCAAACCAAAACTATTCTGGCGGAAAACAATGCTATAAATTCAGGAAAAGATAAAGGAAAAGTGATTTTTTATACCAACTCGGACCCAAAGGTTTTAAACGACATTTTGGATCATAAGTATACTGTGATTCGTAAAGATTTTTAAGAGCCAAACATCCGAGATTAGTTAAACCATTTTCCCGCTGTCCGCACTACAAGCCCGCCTACCGGCAGGCAGGGTAATTACTCCCATCGGGGCTAGAATCCATCAGTAGGCTTTCTTTATTCGTCTTTAAACCAACTGGAATACATCACATAATTATTCGATATGCGCTCAATTTCTCCGGCAAAATCCGATTGATCAATGTTTTTAACTTTCTTCGCAGGAACCCCTGCGTATATCGTTCCTGATTCGATTACCGTGTTTTGCGTTACTACAGCTCCGGCGGCAACAATAGAATTGCTTTCAACAACACAATTGTCCATTACAATGGCTCCCATTCCTATTAAAACATTATCATGAATTTTACATCCGTGAACAATAGCGTTGTGTCCGATAGAAACGTTGTTACCAATCTCAGTAGGATGTTTTTGATACGTACAATGAATTATAGCGCCATCTTGGATATTGACCTTGTTGCCAATTTTAATATAATGAACATCACCTCTAATCACAGCATTAAACCAAACGCTACAGGATGCTCCCAAAGTAACATCTCCAACAATAGTTGCGTTTTCTGCCACATAACAATCTTCTGGAATTAGTGGGCTTTTACCGTTAACCGCTTTTATAATCATAGGTAAAAAAAGTGTCCCGACGAATCGGGACAGTTATATTAGTTAATTGCTGGACAATTACAGTGGTATTTCTCTGGTTTACAGAATAGATTTAATCCCAAAGTGATTTGGTGGAATCCACCGGCATCAAATTTAGCATCGCCAACTAAATGGGAGTATGTATACGAGAACACATAGTTTTTAAAGTTCACTCCAATAATTGGAGTTACATATTGTAATTTTTGATCGGCAACACCATTTCCTTGTACAAATTGCGCTCCGTCTAAACTTCTTCTATAGGATAAACCTCCCCACAATTTCCCCCAATCTAAATTTTTATAAGCCTTAACGTTTAAATCAACGGTTTTCTCCTGAGTTAATGTCACTAACTGAAACATAAAAGAAGGTTCCCAAAGTATTGCTTCCGAATCACCAAATGTATAACCAGCATTCAAAATGAAGCGTCTCAAATTTACAGGCTCGCTATCCGTATACAATTTTCGGTCACTGGCCAAAGCATTTTTAACCGTAGCATGAACATAAAAATCTAAGAAATTATACGATGCTCCAATATCAACATTGAAATAACTAGCGCGTTGAATCGAGCCAAATATTACTGGGTCAAATCCTGGATTGTTGTCGTAAAATGTAGTTTCATCTAAATTACTTTGAAGAAATCCGGCACTCATACCAAAAGATAATTGATTCAAATCGACATTATCTCTAGAAAACATAATGTGGTGTGCATAGGTTAATTTCATACCCGTTTGAGAGTGATATCCGTTTCTGTCATTGAAAACAATAATTCCACCTCCTGAGCGTTCACCCAAAGCACCATTAAAACTGAGTGTTTGTAAAGCTGGTGCATCTTTCTGACCTAACCATTGTTGTCTTCCAGTCAATCTAAGTTTGGCACAGTTCGCAGCACCTGCCATTGAGGGATGAAGCAGATAATAGTTGTCCGATAAATAATCAGAATAAACAGGTAAACCTTCTTGTGAATGGGCAAATTGTGCTACTATCAGTAGTGCTAATAAATAAATCTTTCTAAAATTCATTATAATTATCTTTTTAGTGAGAAATGGGCTCTAAATTGTTATGGTAATCCTCGCTAGATTCTAAATAATCAACCATAAATCAGTTGTCCTACTTTGTTGATAACAGGGGTTTTGTTCCCACTATCCTTGTCCATTTGAACTGATTTTTACATTAGTTTTTCATAGCGGTCAAATATATAAATTTTGACGTTAAGTTGGTGCTTAATCCAAGAATATTCTTTTGCCAGTAATACCTAACCTAATTCGCCTCAGACTATCTTAAAAATCAAACAAATACAGACTCTTAAAACCGCTCAATATGTTAATTAATTGTTTAATTGTCCAAATATAGCCAATCACAGAAAATAACTTTGTTAAATTTGCATAAAAATATACTTTCACAATGAAAATCAACATAAAAGAAACTCAAAATCCAACCATATTAAAATTTGAATTCCCCGATTTTATTACTCAAAATCAGAACTTTGAGTTCAAAAACATCGATGAAGCTAAAAATTCACCCTTAGCGCAACAACTGTTTTATCTTCCATTTGTAAAAACAGTATATATCTCCGGAAATTTCATAGCCATTGAGCGATTTAGCATTGTAGAATGGAGTGATGTTCAGGATGCGGTTGCCGAACAAATAGAAGCATTTGTCACTAATGGTGGCGTTATTGTATTGGCCAACGATAATCCCATAAAAAAACAACCAGTAACAGTTTATGGCGAAACTACACCAAATCCAGCATCACTAAAATTTGTAGTAAACAAAGCATTAACCAAAACTTCGGCCGAATTCAAGAATATTGACGAAGCAAAACCATCGCCTTTGGCACAAGAGCTGTTCAAATTTCATTATATCAAAGAAATTTTTATGGCCGAAAATTATATAGCAGTAACCAAGTACGACAGTATCTCGTGGGACGAAATTACTTTGGAACTGCGTACTTTCATCAAACAATTTATTGAAAACGGTGGCACGGTTATCGATGAAAGCCAAATCGAAACTTCTGAAAAACAAGAAAAACAGCAAATCAAAAACTTCGATAATCTCGATACAACGTCACAGCAAATCATCAATATCTTGGAGGAATACGTAAAACCAGCCGTTGCTGCCGATGGCGGAAATATTCTTTTTGATTCCTATGATTCCTCAGAAAAACGAGTGAAAGTAGTGCTTCAAGGCGCGTGTAATGGCTGTCCCTCATCTACATTTACCCTGAAAAGCGGCATTGAAAACATGCTTAAAGACATGCTCAACGACAAAGACATCATTGTCGAAGCACTAAACGGATAACACTCCAAGCGTTTCTTTTGAGACGCTTTTTTTATTTAATTTTAGAAGCTATTTCCCGCTGTACGCGCTACACGGTAGCTCGCTCCCATCGGGGCTAAAAAAATTTATTATGAACGAACTACATCAGGAAACCAGCCCTTATTTATTACAACATGCTAACAATCCGGTACACTGGAAAGGCTGGAACTCTCATTCGTTGGACTCGGCCCAAAAAGAAAACAAACTAATCATTGTCAGTATTGGTTATTCGGCTTGCCATTGGTGCCATGTCATGGAACACGAAAGTTTTGAAAACGACGATGTCGCAGCCGTAATGAATGCTCACTTTATCAGCATCAAAATTGACCGGGAAGAACGTCCCGATATCGATGCTGTTTACATGAAAGCAGTACAAGTCATGACAGGACAAGGCGGTTGGCCCATGAATGTAGTAACCTTACCAGACGGAAGACCAATTTGGGGCGGCACTTACTTCCGGAAGAATGATTGGATTAATGCACTGGAACGGCTTCAGGAACTCTATAAACAACAACCGGAGACGATTTTGGATTATGCGCAAAAGCTCCACGAAGGACTGCAATCTATAAGTATCATTCCTAAAAATGATGCTGAAAGTAGTTTTGATTTGGAATTGCTATCCAACCTAGTTTCCAAATGGGAACGGAGCTTCGACTGGGAGTTTGGCGGAATGGCTTGTGCACCCAAATTCATGATGCCAACCAATTACGAATTCTTATTGCGATTTGGTCATCAAACGCAAAACCAAACAATCCTCGATTTTGTAAATCTAACCTTGACTAAAATGGCCTATGGTGGTTTATTTGACACCGTTGATGGCGGGTTTTCAAGGTATTCAGTCGATATGAAATGGCATGTGCCTCATTTTGAAAAAATGCTGTACGATAATGGGCAACTGGTTTCATTGTACGCCAATGCTTATAAATTGACCAAAAATAAATTGTGCAAAGACGTTATTGAAAAGACCTTGCATTTTGTCGAAAAAGAATGGCTCACGAAAGAAGGAAGCTTTTATTCGGCTTTGGATGCAGATAGCCTAAATACTGAAAATCATCTCGAAGAAGGTGCCTTCTACGTTTGGACTAAATCAGAATTGCAAGAAGTGCTTCAGGAGGATTTCGACTTGTTTTCCATCGTATTCAATTGCAACGAATTTGGATTTTGGGAACATCAAAACTACGTTTTGATTCAAAAAGACGCTTTATCAGAAATAGCAGCGCAGCAAAATATTCCATTAGAAACATTAGAACAAAAGAAAAAAAATTGGGAACAATTATTATATACCACAAGAGAGAAACGAAGCAAGCCCCGCTTGGATAATAAATGCCTTACCTCGTGGAATGCCATAATGCTCAAAGGTTATGTTGATGCTTATAAAGCTTTAGGCACTCCAGAATATTTAGATATTGCTTTGCAAAATGCCAATTTTATTATCAAAAACGTTTGGGGTTCAGAAGGTAATTTAATGCACAGTTATAAAGAGGGTAAAGCAACAATAAACGGTTTTCTGGAAGATTATGCACACGTCATTCAAGCTTTTATTTCCTTATACGAAGTAACTTTTGACGAAAAGTGGCTGCACAATGCGAAACAGTTAACGGATTATGCTTTTGATAATTTTTATGATGAAAAGGCGCAGTTTTTCTCGTTCACCTCACGCCAAGATAAAGCTTTGGTAACCGCTCATTACGAAGTAGAAGACAATGTTATTCCGGCTTCCAATTCGGTTATGGCTGATGCTTTATTCAAATTGAGCATTTATTTCGAAAACAGTTATTACGAGAAAGTCTGCCAACAGATGGTACAGCATGTCATTCCCACAATCGATTATCCATCGGCTTTTTCAAATTGGCTCAACGTATTGTTACACTTTTCTGAACAAAACAAAGAATTAGCCATTTGCGGAACCACGGCATCGAATTATCTGAATATAATCAACCGAAACTATTTGCCCAACATCATTATTGCCGGAAGTAGCACTGAATCGAAGCTTCCGTTTTTAGTAAATCGTTTTTCAGAAACCGAAACACTTTTCTATTTATGCCAGAATAGAACCTGTCAAAAACCCACTTCCAATTTTGAAGAAATCAGCAATAAATTAGGAATTTAATCGCATAAAAATTGTAATATTGTTACTAGTAACGAACTAAAAACTAAAGATATGGGATTAGGAGGATTTTTTAAGAACTTATTTGGCGGAGCCAAAGATTCAGCAAGTGGTTTAGCAGATAAAGCAGAAGATTTTGCAGACAACGCTATTGATAAGGCCAAAGAAGCTGCAGCGCCATTAGTAGATAAAGTCGAAGATTTTATAGATTCGGCGAAAGAAAAAGTCAGTGAACATATTCCGGCTGCCAAAGAAACGCTGGAGAATGTGGCCGAAACTGTAAAAGAAAAAGTGGGTGAATTTGCGGATAAAGCTGAAACTTTTGCGCATGATACGGTAGAAACGGTTAAGGAAAAAGTAAATGCCTTTACGAACGATGCCTCCGAAGAAGCAGACGAAATTAGAACCAAAGCAGAAGATGTTGTTAAACCGGCAGACGAAAACGCCGATTAATTTTTAAAATTAGTATTTTTGCATCCCGATTCGTCGGGATTTTTTTATCACTATATGGAAAAAAAGGAATTGCATTATATACATTCTTTTGCCGAATACGTTGACCAAATCACTAAAATGGCACTCGAGTATTCGCCGAAGTTAATTACGGCTCTAATCATTCTGTTTATCGGACTTTATGTTATCCGACTGATTAATCGTTTGGCCCGAAGAATAATGGTTAAAAGAGAACTCGATCCAACCCTATCGCGTTTTTTGGCGGATAGTTTATTATGGGCATTGCGCATTTTACTTTTTGTGACTTTTATTTCTAAACTCGGGATCGAAACGTCATCATTTGTGGCCATTCTCGGTGCTGCTGGTTTGGCTATTGGCTTATCGTTGCAAGGGTCACTTTCTAATTTTGCAGGTGGAATGTTGATAATCCTGTTCAAACCGTTTCGTGTCGGGGATTCGATAGAAGCTCAAAATGTGGCCGGAACCGTGAGTGAAATTCAGATATTTGTAACCAAATTAATCACAGGAAATAACCAAACCATTTTTATTCCGAATGGTATTTTATCGAATGGTGTGATCACGAATTTTTCTATAGGAAAGAACCGAAGAGCCAATCTGCTTTTTAATATTTCTTACGATACTAATATTAAAACTGCCAAGGAAATCGTGATGCAGGTTTTGGAACAACATCCTAAAGTGTTGAAAAATCCAGCGCCAACCGTTGTAGTAAATTTGTTGACGGATTCCGCTATTCAATTGGCAATTCGTCCTTGGTCGAAAAATATTGATTTCGGCGAGATGAGTTCCGATATTTTACAACAATGCAAAGAAGCTTTTGATGAAGTGGGAATTGCGATTCAGCCTTTTGCTAAAGAGGGTTAGAAGTAGGCTAATTATTTCCCAGTCAAGAAATCTTTCAGATAAAAAGGCTCAAAATAAGCCACATCTTCAAAATCATTTTGGATAAACTTCTGATAACTCAGAGCACTCATTTCTTTTGCTGATGGAAAAATAATTTCAGACAGAAAATGAAAGTTATCTTTAACCAAAACTGTTTGGCATTTTTCCTGACAGTCTCCAATAAAATAAAGGTCTTCCGTCATGGTTGCATAACTGTCTTCTGAAAGAATTTCGGCCTGTACTTCCATTATTTTTTGATGTTTATAATCAAAAACAGCACTGTAAACTTCCATTCTTCTTGCGTCAATCATCGGAACAATCATTCCTTTCTCAATCGAAACTTTTTGAGCTAAAACCTCTAAGGTATCCACAGCTATTAACGGAACTCCCAATGCGTAGCATAAGCCTTTCGCGGTAGAAACACCAATACGCAATCCAGTATACGAACCTGGGCCTTTGCTTACCGCAATAGCCTTTAAATCGGCTACAGCAACTTTGGTTTCTTTTAAGATTTCTTCGATAAATACGTGAAGTTTTTCGGCATGAGAATACCCTTGCTCCGCAATCTCTTTATACAAAATAGTTACACCATCTTGTGCTAAAGAAACTGAGCAGTTTTTGGTTGCCGTTTCAATGTTTAGAATGTAGGTCAAGATGTGTGATTTATTTTTTCTCCTTTTCTTTAGCAGTATCTTTTTTGACCGATACTTTATCCCCCGAATTCAAGTCTTTGGTAACAGTTGTGTAGGGGCCAACAATGACAACATCGCCTTTTTTCAAACCGGAAACAACCTCAATATTGGTGTCGTCCTGAATACCGGTTTTGACAATTCTGATTTTGGCTTTATTACCGTCTTTCACAAAAACGCATTCGAATTTTTTGTCGCTTTTAGCGGCTACTTTTTTATCTTCGGGTTCCTCTTTCATCTCAAATTTTTTGGTTGCCGCCGTATCGGCTTTCACAACAATAGAGCTGATAGGAACTCCAATTACGTTTTCCTTTCTTTTGGTAATAATATCTACTGTAGCGGTCATTCCGGGACGGAAAGGAGAATACGTTACCGGTTTTCCTTCTAACAGATCTTGATAGGATTCTTTTAGGATTCTCACTTTAACTTTAAAATTCGTTACCTGATCTGCAGTTGTGGTAGTGCTGGCCGAATTCGAAATACTCGTTACAATTCCTTTGAATTCCTTTTTAAGATAGGCGTCAACCTGTATTTTTGTACTGTCGCCGATACTGATTTTTACAATATCATTTTCATTAACATCTACTTCAACTTCCATGTTGTTGAGGTTCGCTACTCTTAGTATTTCTGTCCCTGTCATTTGCTGTGTTCCTAACACACGTTCTCCTAATTCAACGCCAAGTGATGAAATTGTTCCGTCGGCTGGCGCATAAATTGTTGTTCTTCCTAAATTATCTTTAGCTTCTTTTACAGTAGCATTGGCACTTTGTACATTATAATACGCCGATTCTTTACTGGCTTTTGCTCCTTCAAAAGCAGCGATGGCTTTATCCCAATCTGATTTTGAAATGATCCCTTTGTCAAATAAAGTTTTGCTTCGGTCATAACTGGCTTTGGCTTCCTTGAAAGTGGCGTCGGCCTGACTCAATCCGGCTTTGGAACCAGATAAATTAGAGATAGTTCTGTTATAACCAGACGTGTATAAATCGGGATTTATTTTTACCAACAAATCACCTTTTTTTACTACCTGACCTTCTTTGATAGGCAAGGCAATAATTTCTCCTGATACTTCTGAAGATATCTTGACTTCAATTTCAGGTTGGATTTTTCCTGTTGCTGATACGGTTTCAATTATGGTGATTTCATCAACTTTAGCCGTTTCCACTTCAGTACTATTATCATTGCTTCCAATAACTCCTTTTGATTTTAAGGTTACAAGCAATAAAATTAAACCGACAACAACTCCAACTAGTATATAAATTTTCTTTTTTGACATGATTTATGGTTTTTGAATGATAGGGATTCCAAAATAAAACTCCAGTAATTTAATTTTAAAAATGTAATCGTATTTCGTTCTTAAGACTTCAGATTGCGCATTTTCATAAGCCAATAAAGTTTGGCTATAATCGAAAGAATTTAACAATCCAACAGCATAGCGTTCTTTGGAGAACTCTTGAGCAAATTTACGTGCTTCCATCGTTTTTAAAGCAGCTTCATAAGTGGCTTTTGCTGCTTTTAAGTCGTTATAAGCCTGATATACTGTTCTTTCAAGATCCAATTCAGCCTGATCCAAAAGCAACTTTGATTTTTGTTGACTGATTTTACTTCGTTGTACTCTACCTCTTGTAGCAAATCCGTTTAAAATAGGCACATTCAATTGGATTCCAACATTAGTTCCGTCAAAAAGCGAAAGCTGATCTACAAATCCCAATGGAAACGTCTGCGACCAACGCGTGTTGTAACTGGCAAATCCGGATAGTGTTGGTAAATAACCAGCTCTTGATAAGGCAACATCTTTTTTGGCAACCTCCAGATTGGAGTTGGCAATTTTTATGTCGTTGACCACTTCTTTAGCTTTTAGGGCAATGGCATCTGGTGTTTGCAATAAAATTGTAGAAGCTGGAACTTCCATTTCTTTAGAAGCAATATCAAAATTCGCATAGTCTTCTAACAAAAGAGTCTGTGCTAAGCCTAATTTTGAAATCATCAAAGTGTTTTCGGCTACAATAATTTGTTGTTCCTGAGAAGCATCAGTAGCTTTTAAATCATGAATATCTCCCGCCGGAAGTGTTCCTGCTTGGATTAGTTCAGCAGTTCGTTTCAGATTTTCCTTAGTGATTTTATTTTGATTGACTAAAACCTTCAATTGCTCTTTATTGAATAAAATCTGAAGATAGGAATTGGCCACAGAAAGCGCTATATCGTCTTTCATTTTCGACAATCTGTACGTATTGGCCAATTTGTTCAGCTTGGTACGCTGCAAATTTTTCCAGTTTAACAATCCGTTGAATAAATTGATGCTGGTATTGATATTTGCAGAAGCGGAACGAAAGGATTCGTTCTCAAACTGGTTGGTTGTTGGGTTGATATTGGCTCCGGTGTTGATTCCGTAATTCCCAGAACCGGAAACATTAGGCAGAAAATTTCCGAGTGCTTCGAGTTTTTCAACATCTGAAACTTTTAAATCAAGTTCTGATTGTTTGATGGAGATGTTGTTTTTTATAGCATAATCCACACATTCCAATAAGGTCCAGTTTTTAACTTGTGCTTGGGCAGAAAAACCTAAAGCCAAAATAAAAAGGAGCGCTATTTTTTGTCTGCTGTATTTCATAATAAAACTGGTTTGCAAGCTTCAATTTTTATAGTAAACAAATATATGATTTTTGTCTTTTAGTTCCTTATCTAAAGCGATACAAACTTAGACTTGTCTTTTTTGATAATGTTACAGCTTAATTACATTTTTTACTTTTATTTTTGTCAAAAAATTATTCCCATGAAGACGTTCAGGTTAACTATTGCTATACTTTTTATTTCCTTGTTTTTTAATAGTTGTTCGACAACCCAGAAAATTGAAGCTCTAAAGCCATTGCCTTCTGATGATACTCCGATGGTTTACAATACCAAAACTTCTTTTGTAAATATGCCTTTGGAAATTTCTTTAAAAGAAATAGAAAGTCAAATGAATAAAACCTTGAATGGAGAAATTTATAACGATTCCAATCTGGAAGATGACCGAACGGAAATGAAAATTACGAAAACAGCTCCCATTCGACTCATAGAAAAGAATGGTAAAATAGAAACCGTTTTACCGTTGAAGATTTGGTCCCGATTCAAGTATGGAACTGATTTCATGGGATTGAATGACACCAGAGAAATTAATCTAAACGGCACAATTACCTTGGTTAGCGATGTTAAACTATCGAATTGGAAACTCTCCACGACTTCTAAAATAGAAGATTTTGAATGGTCGGAAAGTCCATCAATACTCGTTGCTGGAAAAAAAGTGCCGATTACCTACATCATCAATCCGACCTTATCCATTTTCAAATCAAAAATCGCCAAAAAAATAGACGAAGCGATTGAAGGTTCTTGCGATTTCAAGCCTTATGTATTAGATGTTTTAGAGAAAATGAGCACGCCATTTATTACCAGCGAACAATATCAGGCATGGTTTAAATTGATTCCGATTGAGGTTTATGTAACCGATGCTGTTTTGGGGAAGAAAGAAATCAAAATGGATTTAGGGCTCAAATGCAACATGCAAACGATGGTAGGCTCAAAACCCAAAAACACTTTTGATAAAAAAGAGATACAGTTTAAAGCAGTGACTAAAGTGCCTGAAAAGTTGACGGCAAATATTGCAGCTATCTCTACCTATGAAAGCGCTTCCAAAATTATTTCGAGTAATTTTCATGGTAAAGAATTTGCATCGGGAAGTCGGAAAATAGTAGTTCAAAATGTGACTCTTTGGCAAAAAGACAGTAAAATCATTGTGGCTTTGGATATGACTGGTAGCATCAACGGGACAATTTATTTGTCAGGAATTCCAAACTATAATGCCTTAACCAAAGAAATCTATTTCGAACAAATGGACTATGTATTGAATACCAAAGGATTGTTGACCCGAACTGCTAATTGGTTGTTACAAGGTGTTATTCTGAAAAAAATACAAGAGAATTGCAGATATTCTATCAAAGAAAATCTGGATGAAGGAAAGAAAAGTCTTTTACCTTATCTCAACAACTATTCGCCTATGAAAGGTGTATTTGTCAACGGAACTACAAGCGATTTTGAATTTGAAAAAGTAGAGGTGACCAACAAAGCCATCATAGCCTTTATTACCACAACTGGAAAAATGAATGTAAAGATTGACGGAATGGATTAAATCTATTCTGTATTTGAAACTTTCTTCTTGAAATACATTCGGTATATAGCAAATCCAATCAATCCTACGATAATGTAGGGAACGGCCATCAATAAAACGATACCATCATTAACGGCTTCGACCTTAGCTTTGTTGCCTTCACTTTCTAAAGATGCACGACACATGGCGCATTGTGCTAAAGAGGCAATAGGCAATAGGCAATAGGCAATAGAAAGCAATAGCAAGTTATTCCTTTTCTCTTTTTTAGTATCTCTTTTTCCTTTAGTTAGCATAATAAGGAGAAATCATCAAATAAACTACAACACCAGTTACAGCTACATACAGCCAAAGCGGAAAGGTGATTTTAGCTATTTTTTTATGTTTGTCAAATCGATTAGCCAAGGCTCTTACATACGTAATTAAAACGAGTGGAATAATGATTATGGATAGCGCGATGTGACTAAGTAAAATAAACAAATAAACAGAGCGCATAGAACCTGCATTTATCTCTTCAGTACTGTCTAGTATTCTATTTCCATCTATGTCGCCATAAACGGTAGAATCTGCTGTCATGTGATAGGCAACATACATTACCAAAAATATTACAGAACAAGCAATGGCAGTGGTCATGAATCTTTCGTGTACTTTTCTGTTTCCATTTTTGATAGCGATTACACCCATGATTAAGAACAATGCGGTAAGACCATTTATAGAGGCATAAATAGGAGGTAGGAACGATAGTGGTTCGACTTCAATACCGAAATCCTTTAGTTTAACCGAAAATAAAACGGCAACTACCACAGGGATTACTATGGAAACTAGAATTATTGGAATTTTAAAACGTTGCTCTAAGGTTTGGTTTTCTAACTTATTCATTTAATAGTTTTTTAATATCTTCTTTAACTGCTTTAACTCCATTTTTGTCCAATCCATCGTAATACAAAATAGGATTGCCAAATTTGTCGTTTCTACATCTGATGTTCCCTTTTTTATCAATCAACGCAAAAAGTCCGGAATGTTCAAAACCGCCGCTTGCATTTTTATTTTCACCGGCATAAAGATTAAATCCTTTGTTGGCAATATTGAAAATATACGCTTTGTCTCCAGTCAATAAATGCCAGTTGGATGATTTTACGCCAATTTGTTGCGCATGTTCTTTCAAAACTTTCTCCGTGTCATATTCCGGATTTATAGTAATCGAAGCTATGCCAAAGTTTGGGTTTCCGAAGAAATCGTTTTGAATCTCCACCATATTTTTATTCATGATCGGACAAATAGAAGGGCAAGTTGAGAAGAAAAATTCTACTAGATAAACCTTGCCTTTATAAGTTTCGTTATTGATTGTTTTTCCGTTTTGATCTTTAAGTTCAAATGTTGGCGCCGGACCAATCACTTTCAAGCCTGTTATTGCTGCGTTTTTATGGTTGGAAATAGCATCCAAACGATCTCCTTGCACAACTGTTTTGTTTTTGATTCTTTCTACTATTCTCGGAATAAAAATAATTCCGAAAATTAGGATAACGAAAGAGAGTCCTATATAGGAGAATTTCTTCATGATAACTTATATTTTTCTAGTAGCATTATTGTTTCTCTTCAAAGCAGCGCGATATTCATAAATAATGATTTTCATGTCGTCCATCATCTTATTATACAATTCGGAGGCAAAGACAGTATTGTATCCTTCTTTATATTCGGGAGTTCCTTTTTTATCCTGACCTTTCCTTCCGCGTAAATTTCTTTTTTTATCAATGATAAAAACATTAGGAGTTGTCAAAGTGTTGTCTAATTTCCCAACCAATTGCAGTTTGTCATAAAAAGCATTAATCTCTTCAGGAGACGCAAATACAAATTTCCATCCGCTTGAAGGTCCTAAGGTGTTGATGTCGACTTTTAATAATTTCCGAACTTCGTCTTGTGAACCTTCAGGCAGGATGATCACTATTTGAAAATCTTTAAAATCTTTATACTTAGCATAAATGATTTCATAAAGATTAAAGAAGTTGCCTTTGTGTTTGTTTACATCATTTCCAATAAATCCAAGAATGGTAATTTTTCCGTTTAAAGTAACAGGTTTATTATCCAATGATTTCCAATCGGATACTTCGGGAATGTTTTTGGTAATTACGGGTAAAGAAATAAAACTGTTGACTCCAGATGCAAAGAAAAGGTAAGCAACAATTGGTAGCACAAATAAGATAAAGAGGACGCTATTTTTTTTCATTAGGATTGTGAAAAACGGATGTACAAAAATAAAAAAATCCCGCCTTGTTCAATAGACTAGACGGGACTTTTTTTGAATTAATATAATATTAAAAATTCCATTTGATAGTGGAGTTTTTAAAAACCTCGAAGACATAATCAGCTTCAACCAAAAGGATGAATAACAGATATAATGCAAGGAAAATCACCGTGGCAACTACTGCCCAGCGCAAACTGCTTTTTTCACCTTCCATGTGCATGAAAGCCCAAACAATGTAGTAAGCTTTGTATAGAGTTAGTATGATGAAAACCCAGTTAAGCAAGTTCATGCTTAAAAAGTTATTCATATATAAAAAGTCAGGTCTAATGATTCCTAAATAAACTTCAACTGTAGTTACTACAGACAAAAGGGCGAAAACCATCCAGATTCTCTTGGTATTGGAGACGTGTCCGTGTGCTTGATCGTGTGCCATGATATAAATTATCTAAAAAATTAAACTAAGTAGAAGAATGTAAATACGAATACCCAAACTAAATCGACAAAGTGCCAATAAAGTCCCACTTTTTCAACCATTTCATAATTTCTTCTTTTTTCATACGTTCCTAAAACAACGTTTAAGAAGATGATAAAGTTAATAACAACTCCGGAGAATACGTGGAAACCGTGGAATCCGGTGATAAAGAAGAAGAAGTCAGCAAACAATTTACTTCCGTACTCATTGCGTTCTAGATTGGCTCCCTCAACAACAATTGCGGCGTTAGAAACCATTGTCTCTGAAGCTGCTCTTGTTAAAATTTCTCTATGTTTGTTTTTATTTAAACCAGGTTGCAAGGCTTTGTTGGCCTGATCTTCTTTAGTATCTCTGTAGATTTTTTCAGTTCTAACTAATAATTCAGGATGTGCTTTAAATCCGGCTTGAATTTCAGCAACAGAATAGGTTGGTAAGGTTGGCTCACTCATGAACCATCTTCCTTTACTTGGAGTCAATTGCTCTCTATCTTCAGGAAGTTCTACTGCAAAATCAGCTAACTTTACTCTTTCACCCTTTGCATCTACAAATTGAATAATGCTTCCACCTTTTGTTTCGATAGCGCCATGCTCTCCTTTGATGAAGTTTTTCCACTCCCAAGCCTGTGAACCTACGAATATTAAACCACCTACAATCGTTAATAGCATATAAAAGGCTACTTTCTTTTGTTTCATTTGGTGTCCTGCATCAACAGCTAAAACCATGGTTACAGAAGAGAAAATCAAAATAAAAGTCATCAAAGCCACATAATACATCGGTGCTTCTACACCATGCATGAATGGAAAGTGTGTAAACACTTCGTCGGCAATAGGCCAGTTGTCAATAAATTTAAATCTTGAAAAACCATATGCTGCAAGAAAACCAGTAAAGGTCAAAGCATCTGATACGATAAAAAACCACATCATTAATTTGCCATAACTAGCGCCCATCGGTTCGTTTCCGCCGCCCCAAACGTTTTCATTATTTTTTCCAGTAGTAACTGTAGCTCCCATAAAAGTTAAAAGTTAAAAAGTTCCCAAATTTAGATTTTTTTTCTTATTTAAAGAAATATAAAAACAAAAACAAACAGATCCATAAGAAATCGAGAAAATGCCAATAGATTGCACCTAGTTCAATTCCAAGCAATTGAGTTGAATTGTATTTTTGTTTAAAATGATTATAAATTATGATTAAAAGCGAAATAAATCCTCCAGCAAGGTGTGCCAAGTGAAGCGTTGCGATTACATATAAAAATGTTGTAGTAATATTACTCTCAGGTCCGGTAAAAAAATACCCTTTATCCATCAATTCGCCAAACCCTTTAAGTTGAAAGATAACAAAAGCGATTCCTAATCCTAGGGTCAGTAATAATAGACTTGTGGTAGCTTGTCTGTTGTCCTTTTGGATGGCTTTTTTAGCTAGATGAAAGGTAACGCTACATAAAATAATGGTAAGGGTACTAAAATAAAATGCAGTAGGAAACTCGAAGTCCTTCATCCAATCTTCTCTTGATTTACTTACTACAAAAGCACTGACGATTCCGGCAAACATCATCGTCATGCTTCCCATCGCAAACAGCAAGAGTAGCTTGTAGGATCTTGCAGTTCTTTCCTTGTGTTCTTGGGCAGTCATTGTCATATCCATTCTATCTTAAAAATTTATCGATAATATATACTAATTGCAGCAAAGATATATAAGAAACACTAACTAACATCAATGTTCGGGCAGCTTTTACAGTCCGCAGTTGATATAATTTCACCGCATAAAAAATCATCCATAATCCCAGTAAAAAAACAAGAACCGCAGCAATCGGCGTAAGGTATAATCTTCCTGTATAGCCTAAACAAGGCAACATCGAAGCAACCAGCAACCAAATCGAATATAAAATGGTCTGCAATGCTGTTGAGGTGTCTTTCTTTCCGGTGGGCAACATAAAGAATCCTGCTTTTTGATAGTCTTCATATAAGAACCAACCTATAGCCCAAAAATGAGGAAATTGCCAAAAGAATTGTATTAAAAAAAGCGTTCCGGCTTCAATCCCGAAATCGTTCGTTGCAGCAACCCAACCCAACATAAACGGAATCGCTCCCGGAAAAGCACCCACAAAAACCGAAAGGGGCGTATATTGTTTTAAAGGCGTATAAACACTTGTATATAAAAAAATGGAAATCGCACCAAACATAGCCGACTTCGGATTGATAAGATACAGCAGTATCAAACCAATAATCGTCAGCAAACTTGCGATAAAAAGCGCATGGTTAGGCGACATTCTACCAGAAGCTACCGGACGGTTTTTCGTGCGGTCCATCAGCGCGTCCAAATCTTTTTCAATAACCTGATTGAAAGCATTAGAAGCTCCTACCATACAATAACCTCCAACGGCCAACATCAATAAAGTGGTGATTTTTAAATCCTGAAAATCAAGAACGCCAAGCAAATATCCGGCAATAGAAGAAAACACCACGCTAACCGCCAAACCTGCTTTGGTGATTTCTTTGAAATCAAAGGCAATACTTTTTAAAGAAAGGGAACCGGCTGTTGCACTCAAGGGTACTAAGTTTGTGTTTTTTAAACTGCTGCAAAGGTACTTTATAGAAAACGATTTGGCAAAATTAGTGACGACATATTTTGCTTTTTTTTGTGGTTGGGAGCGAATGGTCTGTGTGTGTCTGGAATCCATGATCCCGCTTTTCGCATTACACGGTAATTGCTGCAATCGGGGCTAGACTGGAAGCTGCTTTTACTTCAGAAATTGCTTGTCTTTCCCGCGCACATGGAATCCATTTTAAAAGCATTGTAGATTCAATCCTTCGCGGGAAAGAAGAAAGGCGCCTGTTACAAACAGACGCCTTTAAAATATATTTATAATAAACCTATCGAATCGGTTGATTCAAAATCAAATCGAGGTATAAATTAATTTTGTCTTTCAATTCTTTTCTTGGCGCAATAAAATCAAGGAAACCATGGTCTAAGACAAATTCAGCCGTTTGAAAACCTTCTGGCAAATCTTTTCCTGTCGTATCTCTCACTACTCTTGGACCGGCAAAACCAATTAAAGCTCCGGGTTCAGAAATATTTACATCGCCCAACATCGCATAAGAAGCAGTAGTTCCACCCGTAGTTGGATCGGTACATAAAGAAATATACGGAATCTTAGCTTCGGCCAATTGCGCCAATTTAGCGGAGGTTTTAGCCAACTGCATCAGCGAATACGCGGCTTCCATCATACGAGCACCACCTGATTTGGATATCATCACGAAAGGAATGTTATTTTTGATAGAATGGTCAATACCACGCGCGATTTTTTCTCCCACAACAGCACCCATCGAACCACCAATAAAGGCAAAATCCATACAACAAACCACTAAGTCTTTTCCTTTTGATTTTCCCACTCCGGTGCGCACCGCATCTTTCAATCCGGTTTTATCAATAGCATCCTTCAAACGGTCGGAGTATTTTTTAGTATCCACAAAATGCAAAGGATCTTTAGAAGTCATCTTAGCGTCTAATTCCTTGAATTCATTATTGTCAAATAAGATTTCGAAATATTCTTTACTTCCAATTCTTACGTGAAAATCATCTTCAGGGCTAACCCAAAGGTTTCGAGCCAACTCGTCTTGATCGATAATTTTTCCGGTAGGCGATTTATACCAAAGCCCTTTTGGAACGTCTTTTTTATCTTCGGTTGCGGTAGTAATCCCTTTTGTTGTTCTTTTAAACCAAGCCATAATATTAAATTGTGAATTATGAATTGTGAATTATGAATTGTGAATGCAGTTTAGTTTACCATTCGCAATTCTTCATTCACCATTTACAAAGTGTTTAAGTTATTCAAATCGGCGAAAGCCTGTTCTAATCTTTTGTTGAAAGTCAATTCTCCTTCGCGAATCCATTTTCTTGGATCGTAGTGCTTTTTATTAGGTGAATCTGCGCCATCAGGATTTCCGATTTGGGTTTTTAAATAGTCAATATTATTAACCATATAATCGCGAATTCCTTCGGTGTAAGCAAATTGTAAGTCGGTGTCGATGTTCATTTTGATGACGCCGTAACCAATAGCTTCTCTGATTTCTTCAATTGTAGAACCCGAACCGCCATGGAATACAAAGTCAACTGGATTAGTTCCGGTATTGAATTTATTCTGAACATAATCCTGAGAATTTTTCAGAATTTTTGGCGTCAGTTTTACATTTCCAGGCTTGTACACGCCATGCACGTTTCCAAAAGCTGCTGCGATAGTAAATCTTGGCGAAACTTTCATCAACTCTTCATAGGCATACGCTACTTCTTCGGGTTGGGTATATAATTTAGAGCTATCTACATCAGAATTGTCTACACCATCTTCTTCACCACCTGTAATTCCAAGTTCGATTTCTAAAGTCATTCCCATTTTGCTCATACGAGCCAAATATTCTTTACAGATTTCGATATTTTCTTCAATAGGTTCTTCTGATAAATCAATCATGTGGGAAGAATATAAAGGTTTGCCTGTTGCTGCAAAATGTTTTTCAGAAGCATCTAGTAAACCGTCTATCCAAGGCAGTAATTTTTTAGCACAGTGATCCGTATGAAGAATAACCGTTGCGCCATAGGCTTCGGCTAAAGTATGGATGTGTTTTGCTCCTGCCACTCCGCCAGCAATGGCTGCTTTTTCATTAGTATTTGAAAGTCCTTTACCTGCATTATAAGCAGCACCACCGTTTGAAAATTGAATAATAACCGGAGCTTTTAATTTTGCTGCTGTTTCCAAAACACCATTGATAGTGCTTGATCCAATTACATTTACAGCAGGAAGTGCAAATCCTTTTTCTTTAGCATAAGCAAAAATGGCTTGTACTTCGTCGCCAGTGGCAACTCCAGGTTTAATATTGTGAGACATAAGTAGTGAGTTTTTTTAGTTAAGTGTACAAAAATAATAATTTCTAATTTTAGAAAGGATAATTAATTCCAATATTTATAACCGATTTGTCAAAGCGCATTTCCTTTAGCCATTTTTCATTTTCAGGATTGGCCGGATTGTAGGTTTTGAATCCCAAATCCAATCGAATGACAAAGAAATTAAAGTCATATCGAAACCCGAAACCGGAACCAACAGCAATGTTTTCTAACGATTTCAGCCCTGTAAATTTAGCATCGGCATCGGAAACAATATCTGCAATGTTCCAGATGTTCCCAGTATCTACAAAGAAGGCTCCATTCAATTGCTGGAAAATATTGAAGCGAAACTCGGTACTGAACAATAATTTCATATTGGCTTCATTAAAATCATTTACAGAACCCGTTTTTCCCGGACCCAAACCATACGATTGCCAAGCACGGATGTCATTGGTTCCACCGGCAAAATAACTTCGAGAGAACGGAATACTTTTCGAATTGCCATACGGTATCGCAACACCTATAAACGCTTTAGCTGCGAGCACTTTTTTACGCGTAAGATCCCAATGTTTGATATATTCCAATTCTGTTTTAATGTATTGCGAAAACTCTACACCAAACGCTTTTTTAGAGCCGTTCTGAGAGAGTTGGGAGGCTTCGGATAAAAGCGAAAGCAAGTTTCCAGCTGATTCTACTTTAGCCTTTACGGCATAAAACGTATTATCGGCTAAATCTTTTTGAGATGTTTTAGTAAAAGTTAGACTCGTAGCGAAAATCAGGTTGTCTTCTGTAAGCCTTTGTCGTTGTTCCACAATGCTATTGATAGACTTCTCATCAGCAGCCGATGGATTAATGACATCATTTTTAACATCGTTTAAAAACAAATCAACACCTCCAAGGGATAGACCATTATTATAATCATCACCATCAAAATAGGTTGGACTGGCATTATAATCAATGGCGAAATCATTCAAAACCCGATAAGAAGAGCGGTATACATTAAAATAATTTCCTGGATTGATGTTGCGTACAAACTGAACGTTGAACATGTCAAAACGGAAGTTGGTGTTTTTTCTTGGCGTCCAATTGTATACAATAGAGCTCGTAAAGTTCTGTTTGTCCAGTCCGATGTTGGTTTGTTTGGAATAACCCACACTGATTGTCGTATACGGAATCATGTATTTCGGAATAATTTTATCGGTCTTGAACGGCAGAAATATTCTTGGAAAGTTCAGTTTGGCATCGGCACCGATTTCTGAAATATTGAAAAAATTATTACTCTGAATAGCTAAATCTCGGGAGGCACCAATATTTCCTCTGAAGCCAATTTCAAAGGTTTCCGCACCGTTAAAGACATTTCGGATTCCCAAAAAGGTATTGCCCGATATTCCAAAATCTTGTATGTTAGAATGCGTGAAATCGGTAGAAAAACCAAAGGTATATTTCTTTCGGGGCGATAAAAAGATGTTCGCTATCAATCCGTTTTTGTCGTCTTTGTCCTGAAGATACTGAATCAAAGGATAATTGAATACCTTAAGATTGCCGAGATATTTAGAGGTAAGCATGGTTTTGTTATCTGAAAAATAATTGCCTTTGGTTACGAAAATTCCATCAGTTAGGGCTTTCGGGCGGTATTTCAGTTTGTTGACACTATATAAGGTAAAATCTTTATAAACAGTGCTGTCTTTAATAGGTGCATTGGCATTGGCCGGATTATGGTCGGTATAAATGTTGACTTTATTAATTTTATACAGCTCAAAGGGTACGTTATAAAGACTGTCCTCAAGCCGTATCGATTCGTTTTCAATAATCACATCCACGTTGGCGCGATGATTTGGGTTGAGTGTGTCAATATCAAAATTCACATAATTCTGCTGAAAACGGAAGGCACCATTGTTTCGGAAATCCTCTGTAATTCGGCTAACTTCGGAATCCATATCGCTTTTTTGGAACCGCTTGCCCGATTTTATAAAAGAATTTTCTTTTTTCAGCTGATAAATAGAGTCTAAGGGTTTACTCGAAATATACGTATTGATAGTGTCAATTTTATAAGGTGTTCCAGTAACAATATCGTATTTAAGTTTTACCTTTTTTGGGCCAATGCTATCAATTTTATACGTCACTTTGGTATCAAAATAACCGCGGTAGAAATAATACGATTTCAAACGTCTGAGCGATTTCTTAGTGCTTATCGTGTCGAGAATAACTGGAGCTTCCCCCGTTTTTCTGAGAAAATTGTGAATGCCCGAGTACCAAAACGATTGGCCTAAGCGTTTTACTTGTTTTTTGGAAAGCCATTTGACTTTTCGCTGGTATTTTTTGGGATTGTTGGCAAATTTAGCTTTATAAATCGAATCTGTTTTCTCTTTAGCCAGATTGTAAATATTTAACCGAAGGCGATAGCCCAAAATATCCGTGTTTTGTTTTTGATATAGCTGATTGAAAACGTCTTCTAGATTATTTTTTTTGCCGTCAACATAAATGTTGTTTTTGGTCAGAAGACTTTTTCCGTTAGGAACTCTTTTTGTGGTATTACATCCTGCGAGAATTACTCCAATTAGAATAAATAATGATATTTTTGTGATACTATTTTTCAAGGGATGCAAAATATTTAATTCAAAAGTACATTATTTTATGGTTAGTAAAAACCAAATAAAACTTATTACCAGTCTTCAGCAAAAAAAATACCGAAATGAGCATCAGTTGTTCATTGCCGAGGGCGTAAAAGTAATACAGGAATTGTTAGCATCAAATTTTGTGCTCGAACATTTGTTCATGACCGAAGCTATTTTTGATACTGTGCCGGTTTTCCAAAAAACAATAGTAAAAGAATCGGATATGAAACGGATTTCTGCACTCAGTTCTCCCAGTTCCTGTTTGGCTGTTTTTAAAATTCCGAAACCATTACAGCTTGAGACCAAAGGTTTGATCGTTGCTTTGGATGACATCCGGGATCCAGGCAATTTAGGAACCATTATCCGTCTTTGTGATTGGTTTGGTGTAAAGCATTTGGTTTGTTCTTCTGAAACGGTCGATGTCTATAACCCAAAAGTAGTGCAGGCAACAATGGGCTCTATCTCAAGAGTTACGATTCATTATACGGATTTAAAAAAATATATAGCGGCATCATCGCTCCCTGTTTTTGGAACTTTTATGGATGGCAACAATGTTTACAATGAAAATTTACCTAAAGAAGGCATTCTTGTTTTAGGGAATGAAGCTAACGGTATTTCTTCTGATATCGAAAAGGGTATTCAAAACCGATTAGCCATTCCGCGTTTTGGGGATATGCAACAAACAGAAAGTTTAAATGTTGCGACAGCAACGGCTATTTTCCTGAGCGAGTTTAGAAGAAAAGGATAAGAGTATGCTTCACAATCTTAATGGAAGGTAAAGTTGATCAACACCGCACGTGTTTTCAACGATTCTATGTTTCCGGTCCATGGACTGTTAGGGTCAACATCACGAATCAACTCGTCACTCAATCCAAAAACACCACGAATAGACGGTGAGAATTTGAAGTATTCAAAATATAAATCAATTCCAAAACCAACGGTATAGTTCTGTGTCCATGGTTTTACCCTGAATTTTTGCTGCAGGTTGTCATCTTCAGATTTGGAATTACTGGATAAATTTAAAGTGGTCGAAACGCCGCCTACAAGATAAGGTCGAACATTTCCGGTTCTCAAAGAGGAGAATTTAAGCAATAACGGAAAATCAATGTAAGTTGCTTTTACTTCACGTACAGCATCTATTTCTCTCGTAAACTGAGAATAGTTAATGGTTCTGCTGGCATAATACAATCCGGGTTCAAACCGCAGTTCTACATATTCGTGAAGTCGCAATACGCCCACAAGTCCAACATTGAATCCGGTATGTCCTTTGACTTCTATTGGTGGTGCGTTATTGACTTTAAAATCGGTTTTAAAATCAAAGCTACTAAATCCTAAATAATAACCCCAATACACACGTTGCTTATCAAAATTTTCCAAATTGAGAATTGGATCTTTGGTAAACAAGCTTTTGCCCAATTGCGCTTGGGTTTGAACTGAGAATAGTAGGAGTAGAACCACTACTTTTTGTATATGGTATTTGAAAAAAGTCAATCTCATTTTTTTGTTGCGGTGTAAATTGTAGCAACGCCAAATGTTTGTGGCATGGCTTTGCATTCTATAAACGAAATTTTTCTCAAAATATTGTTCAAATTTTCGCCAAACGGGAAATTTGCTGCCGATTCCGATAAATACCCATAAGCACTATTATCTTTAGAAAAGATTCTTCCAATTATAGGAAGTATAAGTTTGGTGTAAAAAGTATAGCCTTGTTTGAAAGGGAATTTTGTAGGCATTGAAGTTTCTAAAATAACAAAAATACCGCCAGGTTTTAGCACACGGTAAATTTCTGCCAAGCCTTTTTCCAAAGTCTCAAAATTTCGAATTCCGAAAGAAACGGTGATAGCATCAAAATAATTGTCCGGATATGGCATGCTTTCGCTGTCGCCCAAAACCATTTCAATTCGGTCTTTTAAATGCGCCTTTTCTATTTTTTGCTTTCCCACTTCTAGCATTCCGGCGGAAATGTCAAGGCCGATGATTCTTTTGGCGTTTGTTTTGGCCATCAGTAGGACCAAATCACCCGTTCCGGTAGCAATGTCTAGTATGGTTTCTGGATTTTTTTCGGCAACCAATGCGACTACTTTGTCTCTCCATTTTACATCGATTCCCAACGAAATGACTCTGTTCAAGCCATCGTAGTTCCCCGAAATGGTATCAAACATTTGGGTAACTTGTTCTTTTTTTCCGAGTTTGGAATCTTTATAGGGAGTGACCGTCTTTGCCATTGCTAAATTTTCGACAAATATAAGGCAATATTTTGATTAGTGGGATTTTCGCAAATAAGTCTGAAAGCTAAAATCAAAAAGATGTTTATCGTCTTTGAGATGAAACTCTGATGCCATTAATTGCCATTGGTTCTCATCAATTTCTGGAAAATAAGTATCGGCTTCAAAGGTGTGATGCACTTTGGTAATATCGAGTTTATCGGCAATTTCAATAGACTGACGGTAGATTTCTCCGCCACCAATAATGAAAGTTTCTTCTTCTTTTGGACAAACGGCAAGGGCTTTTTGGAGGGAATCTACAACGATGCAACCTTCGGGCTGATAGTTTTGTTGACGGGAAATAATGACATGGGTTCGGTTGGGCAATGGTTTTGGAAAGCTTTCAAAGGTTTTTCTTCCCATAATGATATAGTGGCCAGAGGTGATGGTTTTGAATCTTTTGAAATCATCAGGCAAATGCCAAAGCAGTTGATTGTCTTTTCCCAGCGCATTATTTTCGGCAACAGCGGCAATTAGTGTAATCATTCGGCCGAAGCTTTAGAATTTTCGTAATCGTTTTTTAGTTTTTCTATTTTTTTGGATTGCTGTAACATCAGTTTGTCAATTTGCGCGCGTTCCCAATTCTTATTCATAAAGCTATCGGTTACAAGTACCTTAATAGTATGAAAAATAAAAAGGCAACTCCAAACAGCTACAACCCAAATCCACCAATTGGTTTCGTCGTGAAAGTTGAGTAAGTGATTGGCTGTAAATAAAAACACACTCCCAATAGCTAAAATGATGAAATGGACAAACAACCGTTTCTTTTGTCGGATTCTGTCCTTAGCATATTCGTATAATTCATGTTGATTGTTCTCCATAAGACGAAATTTGTGCCTTAAAGGTAAAGTTTATTTTTAAAATGGCGAAATCGGAATTTAAGATATCTCGACTCGAAAACGATTTCTTAATCACAGATGTAAAATTTATGCTACTATAATTTATACATCTTCTTCTTAATTGGCTTAGTTTTTAGCATATTCTCAAAAGTGATTTCGTGTGTAAAATGTATTGAACAATTGCGTTACTTTGCCTCAGTAATCTATAAATGAATTAGTTATGGCTATCAAAAAACAAGTTATAAAAACAAAACCGGTTGTTAAAGTTACCTTTTCAATCGATGCCAAAGAGGCAAATACAGCGGCAGTAGTTGGGGATTTCAATAATTGGAATCCGGCAGAAGGCACTTTGTCAAAATTAAAAACAGGAACGTTCAAAGCTACATTTGATTTACCAAAAGACAATTCTTTTGAGTTCAAATATTTAGTAGACGGAATTTATGTTAATGATCCGGAAGCAGACAGTTATGCTTACAACGACTTCGCTGGAGCAGAAAATAGTGTTTTAGCCCTGTAAATAATGGTTAGGTTTATTGGTTAAATCAAAAAACCGTCCCGATTTTCGGGACGGTTTTTTTAGTGTTATATTTTATCAATAGTAAAAGGCACACGACAAATTATGCTACTCAAGACTGTTTTTCCAATAGACTTCTACCTGACTTTTTTTAATTCGGATTTTAATCCATTGTGCTAACTTTTCCGAATTTACTTTGTCCAATGCCTTTCACTGGAGTAAATCACTACGGGGATAATTTTTATTTTTTAATGAATATTTCCTGCTAAAACTGCCAACATTTTCCCTCCGGAAGCATAGATGTGATAATATATAGTGGCTACAATCATCGTGTCACTAATGTCTTCATCAAGTACAGTTACTTGTAACCCATCATCCTTTTTTACGGCTATGACAAGATCTTTATCATATTCATCGGTAAGGTATGTTCCCGGTCTAAACCATCTTCCTTTGATGTCAAATCCGGTGTCGGCTCCGTTTGAAGTTATTTCTGCACCACCCCAAACGTAATCAAACGTAAACGTAAATAAAGTTTGGTCACCTTCTTTTAGCACTACATCTTTATTCGAATCTTTTTCAGCTCTCAGGGTTTTACTTTCTGTTAATAGTGAAGCATCTATATTATTGTCATCAAATATGATTTCCGAATGTAATTTTTCATCAGCATAAATTTTAAATGCTTGACCTTCTTTTTTTACTATAAGTTGTTTCATGAGTTTTTTATTTTTTACTAAAATAGCGTTTTATGATACTAATTAAAAATCAATTACCGATTCCTTTCGTTTTTTCAAGTAGATCTTAATTTTTTTTATTACCATCTAAGTTTCTTAAACCAGCTACTGTGCGTAGTTTTTCTTTCATTCTTTTGCTCATAGGTATTTCAATATAATACGTTATCAAAGAAGCTAATATAATCACAATGGGTAGCGCTACTAAAAATGCAGCAATCCAAAAATTAACATGTAGTTTATCCGTCAGAAAAGGAATGATAAAACGGATGGATATGTACTGATGAATTAAATATAAAGCAAACGAGATTTTACCAAAAAAAAGAGTCCATTTAGTTACTATAAAGCTTAATTTATTATTTACAAAAAGGGAGAATAGCGTAAAATAAATCAGTAACATTATGGCATATTCAGTTTGATTTATATACGTTCGTGACCTGCCTGAATATTGAAACAATAAAATCTGACTTACCAAACAAAATATAACAATGACATAATTCTGAAGAAGTTTATTGTGGTGCGTATAAATTTTGTAAAAGATGGTGCCTGCGAAAAATAAAGGAATAAATTGTGTGAGTGGAATAAAGCGAATAATTACTTTTATTGCGTGAACATCACCCCAAAATAATGTCATTACAACAACTAAAATGCAGGAGACAATTCCTATAGCATTCAGATATTTAAGTATTTTGAAATGAAGAAGGAACACTATTGCGATGTAGAATATCATTTCGATAATCATGGTCCAATAAGGATTGTCAAGGTCTTTTATTCCTAAATAAAATTGAAACATGGTCATATTTCCCAAATAGGACTTCAAATCAATTTGGTCTAATCCGCCATTTTTGAAATACGAGTTGATAGCAATTGCTATAAAAGTAACAGTAACACATGCCCAATAAGTAGGATAGAGACGGCTAATTCTATTAATAATAAAATCCAAACTGGTTTTAGCTTTATTAACGCTCATGTAAATCACAAAGCCACTTATCACAAAAAACAAATCAACTCCTGTAGTGCCTAGTTTAAATCCTAGTTCAGCTTCAGGTTTGCGCATCGTAAAATGGAAAAGCACTACCATTAATGCGGCAATACCTCTTAAAGCATCCAGTTCTTTAAATCGGTTATTTTGTAACTTAGTATCCATCGGCGGATTCAAGTTCTAAGGGTAACTAGACTATTAATTTTTATGTAATTCAAGTTTTGAATTTTTACTATTACGATTTAAAGATAAACAAATTTTCAAATTAGCACTTTACGACCAAGAAAAACAAAATAAGCCATTGTTTGAAACCGATGTTGATACTTCGGTTTTCCTACGAACTTAAGCACGTAAACTTTGCCAGTTTCCAACTCGGATTCTGCTTTCTATTTCTAGATAATTTTGTGTGTAATTTTTTAAAAAAATATTTTCCACACACTTTTTGTGTGTGATTTTCAAAAAAAATATTTTCCACACAACTTTTCAAAACAACATTTTCCGTTAACCTTTAGAGTTAGCTTTTCAATTTCCTTGCAAAATAGAGTAGAAGTGGAGTTAAATTTCCAGCGACTTTTCTGCTGATTCTTTTCTGAGTATAAATGGGGGAACCTGAGAGGTAATGTTTCGCGGCTTTAAGAATTTGGAGATTTCGGAAACGAGAACTGTCGACTAGCACTGCGCTTGATGCGAAGGCGAAAGCTTCAATTAAGCATAGAGCCGCCAATTTCTAAAACCCTTTGTTAGCGGTAGTTTTATTTGTATGCTATAGCTGCACTTGTAGGTCCAGCCAATGGGAGTAAAGCGGTTGATTTAAATCCAACTGCATTCGTCCATTTATTAAAGTCAGAAAACGTATAATCAAAGCCAGATCCCGTTTCAATGAGCATATTCAAACTCATCATCAAGCCAACCGCATTTTTATTTCTATCGGCATCAATTACATTTTCAATAGCAATTAGAACTCCGCCCTCAGGCAATGAATTATATGCTTTTTTAATCAGCATCAACTTTGTTTCCTCATCCCAGTCGTGTAAAATGTTTCCCATCGTAATGATGTCTGCGTTTGGAAATTCGTCTTTGAAGAAATTTCCACTATCTGTTTTTACACGGTCATGCATTTGAAATTGTTGAATTACTTCGTTTGCAATTGGTGCAACCGGAGGTAAATCCCAGCTGGTACAATTCATATGTCCCTGATGTTTGGCTACCATTATAGAAAGCATTCCTGCAGATCCTCCAATATCAACCAGGGTTTTGTGTTTTGAAAAATCAAATGATTGCGCTAAGGCCATAAAGTTGCCCATCTGAAATCCACTCATGGCGTGTATAAATTCTTTCAGTCTGTCTGCATCCGAATACAAAGCGTCAAATAGATCTTCTCCATCTTTTATCTCATTCTGGGGAAGGCCTGTCATTAAGCCTTCTTCAAGATTCCCCCAAAAGCCGTAAAGCCGATGGTTTAGCATTTCTAGCATTCCTCCAATATAGGAGGGTTTATTTTTGTCAAGAAAAAAATCTGTATCCATGCTGTTTGAATACTGGGCAGTTTCAAGCAAACCTTCACGGTTAAGGAAACCAAATGTTGTAAGCGCATCTAAAAAATCATACACATTACGATCGGTAGATTTGAAACCCAAATGTGATTTAAGTTCAATTGCTGACATTGTTTTCTTTTCAGCAAGCGTTGTAAAAACTTGAAACTTTACTGCTGATAAAAGAATTTTAGAAGCCCAAAAACCCGTGCCAATTTTCATTATATTTTCAGGAGTTGGATGATTTTGCTGTTGTTCCATTTTGATTTTATTTTTTTGTATGCCTACTCTGCTCGGTTTTCAGCTTACCCTTTGTTTGTTTTTTGTCTTAAAAATTGCGTTAGATTCTTGAGTCTGCGGTCGCATTGACGGTAACGTAATGCGGCTTTCGCACTGCTGCTGCAGTCACTGACCAAAACAAATCTACAAAATTTCTTTGAATGATAGGAGTGAAGACATCAGAGTATTTTCCACGAAGACAAAAACGCAAGCCCAAGCCCAGCAATAGGCGAAAACCGAGGTTAGCGGTAGTTATTTTTTCAAACCTTTAATTGAATAAATATCATTTGTTTTGAAATAAGCAGGCCAATTATAATTTTTGAACATTTCTTTGTCCTGTTTACTCATTTTATGACAACTCATACAAAGATTACCTGAATTATTGATGATAACATTATCCATTCCTTTTTGTTTCTTGTCCAAAAAAGTTTTAGTATTTCTTTCTGCGTTGGTTATTCTGTTCTCAAGCACTTCTTTAAAAGTCCAAGTGTTATAATTTGGTGAGGATTTCGCTAATTCATAAATTTTTATCGCAGCTGTATAATCTCCCGTTTTTGTAATCATATCTCCCATATGCAAAAAGTATCCTTCTATATTATGAGGTGCTATCCAACTATTATAACAAGCCCTATCTCGTCCTAAATTATGCTCAGGAATTTCTTTACTAATAAATTCTTTTATGCTTGGATTATTTTTATCAATTTTTGAAGTATAGCAATCTTCAAGTGTTGTCCATTGCCAGTCTAATGCTTTTTGGAAAAATTTTGCATTAGGATTGTATGATGAAAAAGTTACTCCAATTGTAAATTTGTTAAATTCTGGCCACTCTTTGATTGATTTAAGTCCTTTAAAATACCCTTTACGTGAAAGTTTTTTTGACTTTGAAATACTTCCGTAAGCCATTTGCGCGTCAGCAAGAAAACCTAAAATTCTTTTGTCGTTTGAGTTTAATTGATATGCTTTAGAAAAATATTTATAAGACAAAGCGGCATGGTCAGTAACCTTTGCAGTTACATTAGGAATTCGTTGCCATTCGGATAAGGCCCAAATGTGTGCAAATCCTAAATGAGCATTTGCAATCACATTAGTAGTGTCTTTTTTATATTGTTGTTCTAATTTATTTATTATGCTATCAACGTTTTCAATATTTCCAGTGTGAAACTGCTCCCAAAAATATTCATTTTCTTCATTTTCTATTTGGTTATACACATCGTCAAAAGATGGTTTGCTAATTTTTAAAGTAGCACAAGAGATTGCGAAAATTAAAAGTGTTAGAATAATAATACTTTTTTTCATCATCATTTGTATTTGATTTTTATACTAGGTACCTTTTTATAATTACCGCTAACGTGCCGCCGCTTGGCGTCAGTAGCGGAATTTTTAATAATTTGTTCTAAAGATAAGCAAAATTTCAACTTAGTAATTTCGGGCTAAGAAAAACAAAACTAGCCATTGCGCCAAACGGCTCCTATGTTTGTAAAATATTATCTTTAATACTAAATCAAAGATAACAGAAAGAACAAAAAGAGCAGAAAAAGAACGTCAAACGGCTTAAGCCTTCGAGCTTCACTAACATGATTATTCCTGCTCTTTTCTTGCTTTAAACCGTACAGTTTATTTGAACATTAAGTTGGTGCTAGGATCGTTGGCTAAATGCAAGATTTGTTCTTCCATGTCTTTCAAAAATAAATAAAAAATGGACAAGAAAATCAATTATTGTGGGGTTGATATATCAGCCGAAGTTTTAGATGCTTATTTTGAAGATATTCAAGGTCAAAAGACGCATTTGCAAGTTTCAAATTCTAAGACAGGGTTTAAAAAATTAGTAAAACAGACAGGTGAAGATTGTCATTTTGTAATGGAGGCTACCGGTGTTTATCACCTAAATTTCATCTTCTTTTTAGAAGAGTTAGGATTAGTATTTAGTGTAGTGAATGCACTTCAAATCAAACGGTATATTCAAATGCATTTGGAACGTAATAAGTCAGATAAGAAGGATGCTAAACGCATTTATGAATACGGGTTAGAACGGAATCCATTACCTTATCACATGCCTGAAAAAGCCTATTTTGAATGTCGTTCTCTAAATAATGCAATTCACGATTTAACTAAAGAAATCACCAAGTTTACCAATCAGTTACATAGTTTAAAAAAGACTCCGTTTGGCACCAAATCAATAGAATTGAGTTTTGAAAAAATAGTAAGGAAATTAAAAACGGAGAAGGCTGATTTAGAATTGCAGCTTCAGGATAAGTTACAGCAATGGGAGGGAGAAACACTACAACTGGTTACCAGTGTTAAAGGAATAGGTTCCCGAGCAGCCTCAGAACTCATTATTTATACACAAGGATTTAAAGACATGCAATCCTACCGACAATTAATCTCTTATGCCGGTCTGAGTCCAACAGAACGCAGTAGCGGAAGCAGTATAAGGGGCAGAGTAAGAATATGCAAACAAGGAGGTAAAACACTACGCAATATATTGTTCATGTGTGCCTTAAATGCCAAGAAAACCAATGCCTCTTGTAGAGCATTATATGACCGATTAGTTGAAAAAGGAAAGAACAAAAAAGTAGCCTTAATTGCTGTTTGCAATAAACTGCTGAAAATTGTGTTTGGAGTGGTAAAAAACAGGGTAAGTTACCAGGATGGTTATTTGCAAAAAACAGCTTAAAAAATTTGTTTTTTTACACAGTTCATGTTAGCCGTTCGGTTTTTTATTTATTTCAAATTTATAGTTTCTTTTCGCCCACATTTTACTCGGTTCAATCCATTCTTTTAGCGGTTTAAATAGAAATCCGTGTTTCAGATTTGTATTTAGTTCTATTTCTTCAAATTTAGTTATCTTCAGTTTTGAACTCATTTTGCGTTTTATTGCCGAAACTCCATAAAAATCAGATTTTTCATAAATTGTCAAAATATTTCCACAGTAATTTATTTCAGGATAATTTTCAATATCGCTTTCTCGAAAGCAACCAATAAATACAAAGTTTAAGTATGGATTTGCTATAATAGTTGAAACATATTGGGCAATATATCCACCTTTTGAAGTTCCAATTATAGAAATATGATTTGGTTTAACTCCAGTTTTCAATAAACTGTCAATTTGAGAAACTATTTTTTTTGCATAACTTTTTGCGTCAGTATTTTTCTTTCTCTTTTCACTCAAAACTATAAAGTCATCTTTCTCAAACGATTTAATAATTTCGGAATATTCCGCTTTTCCATATTCTGAGTGTTCGATTTCGAAATCATTTTCTTCGAGAAATTTATTATGAAGAAAAAATATATAGTTTTGCTCTTCTGTTTTTGTTTCAATTTCTTTTTTGGATTTTCCACAACTAATTATGAGATAAAAACTCAATATAAAAAGTAAAATATAGTTTGATTTTTGCATTTTTTCTTTAGGTTTTCTGTCGCTCGAAACTGACGGCTAACGTTCCGCGGCTTCGCGCTGTGGCGACAATTTACCGCTTTGTTGTAAAGATATGTAAATTTCCTTTTGAGTAATTTCCGGCTTAGAAAAATAAAACCAGCCATAGCGCGAAACCGCTGTTGTGTGCTGTTTTTATTGAAGACCTTTGAAAAAATTCCAAACTTCCTCTGCATATTCTATATCTCTATTTTGAACTCCACTTGCTGGTGAAGAATTGGTATAAACTGTCTTGCTTGGTACAGCGTGTCCTGCGTTGTTAAGAACAAAATATACCAAAGGTTTTGCACCACTATAAATTCTTTTTTCTACGTTTCCTGCATCTGTTGTGTTCACATTAAAAGTAGATATGGTTGGATTAATATTTTGTAAACCGTTTCTTTGTAACCAATAATTTAAAGTTGCTGTTTGAGATATTACTTTTCCACGATTACAATTGCCACCAATATCTGCTACACAACCGCCATTTGCTGGCATTGCAGGGTCGCTTGTTCCGTGAGTTATCAAGATTGGCAATGGTAGATTAGAGCCATTTGTACAAAGTCCGCTTTCAGGAAACTCAGGTAAATTCCCACTTGAAACGGCTATCGCTTTAATAGTTTCAGGAAATTGAAAAGCATAAGAATAGGTCATTAAAGCACCATTACTTGTTCCTGTTAAAAACATTTTGTTTGAATTAATATTTAACTCTGAGATTAATTTTGAATTTAACTGTTTCAAAAAGGTAATGTCGTCACCTTGACTTCCTGATATATCATCACTTCTACAATCATTCCATCCAGGATTTCCTTGAATGTCGAGTGAACCTTCTGGATAGACTACTAAAAACTTTTCATTGTCTGCAATTGTCCGAAAAACGGATAATGGATGAGCGCCTATTTCTGAAACTCCAATACCAAGTCCACCGCCACCGTGCAAAACTGTTACAACAGCATTTACAGCTGTCATTCCTGTTGGTCTATAAACTAAATATTTTCTGGTAATGTTGTTAATTGTTATATAATTTGTTGTCAAACCTTCTTGGTAAGGAATAACATTAGGATTTGAAGGATTTGGATTGTCGTCATCCTTGTTACAACCAAGAGTAAAAATCACGACAAATAATAAAAATGTTCTAATCATATTTTATTTATTTTGATAGTATACTTGGTTAGATGTTATTTTTATTGAAAGGTTTAATCTTTGCACGTTCTTTTTTAAAATAGCACACAACGTTTTGCAGCTTGGCGAAGTGGCGGACTTTGAAGCACTTACTTTCATTTTAGCACTAATGTTCATTTGAAAACCAAATGTTCAATTTAGCACTGAACCCGCCATTTTGCCAAACTGCTGTTGTATGCCGTTTTTTATATTTCATATAATTCAATTGGCAATTTATCTGGGTCTTCAAAAAAAGTAAAGCTTTTTTGGGTAAACTCGTCTATTCGTATTGGTTCAGTCTTTATATTGTAAGTTTCAAGTCTTTTTATTACTGTTTCTAAACTTGATACTTCAAAAGCTAAATGTCTCATTCCACAAGCTTCAGGTCTTGAAACTCTTACTGGTGGATTGGGAAAAGAAAACAATTCAATAACATAAACTTCGTTTAACGCTAAATCAAGTTTGTAAGACTGTCTTTCCTTTCTATAAACTTCTTTGATGATTTGCATACCTAAAATTTCTGTGTAAAAATATTTCGACTTTTGATAGTCAGAACAAATGATGGCGATGTGATGAATTCTTTTTAGCATAACTTACTTTAATAAAAAATGAGGCAACTTAGTCAGTTGCCTCAAATGTATTTTGAAAATACTTATAGTTTTTGAAGTTCTTTTAGAACAGCCTCACCAACACCGTGAGCTGATTGTGGATTTTGCCCTGTAACTACTCTTTGGTCAACTGTTACATGTGGCTGCCATAATCCAGATTTTTCAAATTTTGCACCACGTTCAATTAGTTTTGTTTCCAAACTAAATGGGACAACGTTTTCAAGTTTTACCGCAATTTCCTCTTCATTTGTAAAGGCATTGATTTTTTTGCCGTCAACTATGTACTTTCCATTACTTAATTTGATATTTACCAAGCCAGCTGGTCCGTGACAAACAGCACTTACAATACCATTATTTTCATAAATCTTTTGTGCGATTAATGCCAGCTCAGTATTATCTGCAAAGTCCCACATTGTACCATGTCCACCAGCATATAAAATAGCTGTGTAGTCAGATGGATTAACTTCTGATGGTTTCATTGTGTTTTGAATTTTAGCTTGATATTCCTTATCGGCTAAAAATCTTTGATTAATCGGGTCTTCATTGTTCGCTCCATAATAGGGTGGATTACCTCCTTTAGGGCTTACAAAATCAATTTCATAACCTGCATCAACCAATACAGCCCAAGGATGCGTTACTTCACCCAAATAATAACCAGTTGCTTCGCCTGTTTCTCCCAATTTGTTGTGGCTTGTTACCACAAATAAGATTTTCTTACTCATTTTTTTTGAATTTAAAGTTTGTGCAGTTGCTTGATTTAATCCAAGAAAAATGGTGCAACCTGCAATTACCATAATTCCTGCCAAGATGTTTTTAAATACTTTGTTCATTGCTTCATTCATTTAATTTGATGATGCAAAATTCGGAACATTGTCAATCTTGGCACAGGAGGTAAATCACAAGTTTGGTGTGACGTACATCACACTAAGAGGAAAGTCGACTAAGAGTTTCTCTTGAAACGCCTAAATAAGAAGCTATTAGTGTTTTGGGAACTCTTTGAAAAAGCGTTGGATATTGTTGGAGGAGTTGCTCATATCGTTCTTTTGCATTGCTATTGAGTAAAGAAAGGATTCTCCGTTGCAGGGCTACATAACCTGAATTTGATTTCTTTCTGAAAAAATGCTCTATCTTGTGCATATCTGCACAAAGTTTCTCCCGATTGTACAAAGATAAACATAGTACTTCAGTTGCTTCAATGCAGTCGATATTCAACGATGCCTTTGTTTCATTAAAATAGGCTTGATAATCCGTTATCCACCAATCCTCCATTGCAAACTGCATGATATGCTCTTTGCCCTCCTCATTTACATAGTATGCTTTCAAAAGACCTTTGATTACGAAATAGTCATTTTGAACGAAATCACTTTCTTGTATTAGGAATTGATGTTTCTTTAATTTTTTTGTAGTAAAGTGGGAGAGAATGTAATCAAATTCCTTGTCCGTCAATGGCGTGATTTTTTCTATTTGTTGTCTAAGTATTTCACTCATCTTATTTTGTAGTCTGTCTCTTAAAATGGCATACAACGTTTCGCCGCTTGGTGTCAGTGGCGATGCCAGCGGACTGATTAATTTCTGATAAAGATAAAGTTTTTTCGTGAAGAAAAAACGTCAAGGTAACTAAGCAACCTAGCCATTGCGCCAAACGGCTGTTATAAGAAGGGCTTATATCAATCTTTGTCTTTTCTAAAGCTTGTTGAGGATTCTCCATCTGGTCCAATGTCTAAATTACTGCCACTAATCCATAACTTTCCGTTTCCAAATTCTTCAAAATTTTTGCCAGCTTCATTAAAATTTTTCCAATTACTAAATTCAATTTCACAATTTCCATTATCACTTTTTTTCCATGTGCCTTTATCTTCGAATGTTTTATCATTTTCTTTATAATAATGTAAAAAAGTTCCATCGTCATTAAGGAGTAAATAATTTTCAGCTTTCTGATTATTTTCACAAATGTACTTTCCTGATAAATTATCAGGACAATTTCTTAAATCAATGCAACTTTTAACTAAGATCATTAAGAGTATACAAATCGTAGTTTTTATTACTTTCATCTTGATAAATAGTTTCGTCTAAGCCTTTCTTATAACGTTCCGCCGCTTCTCGTCAGTTGCGAAGTTCGGAACTTTATATTTTCTGATAAAGATAAAAATTCTTGCGAAACGTAAACGTGAACTTACCACAAAATTCGCAATTGCGAGAAACGGCTGTTAGCAAACGTATTTTATGAAATCCAGGTTTCCTCGATTTTAACAATAACCCATTTTTCTTTTATTTTCTTAATGTAAACCGAATAACCCAAGCCACACTTTCCACCACATCGATAACTGACATCTAAACTTCCGTTTTCTTTTTTCGCGTCAAATTTTATTTTAGTAAAAGACATAACTCCGGCAAATTTATTTTCAGTTTTCCATTCTGTGTATTCTAAGTCTTTTCCTCTTGGATGTTCACTTAAATGTCTAAAGATAAATTTTGAGTTTTTATATTTACTTAAGTCAGTTTTCTCATTAATCAATCCTTGATTTTCTAATGCGATTATTAGGTTTAGTGTATCTTTTTCCAAAGCAGATCTTTTAACTTCACATTCCAAATCTCTCTGATGTTGACCGACAGAATCCAAGCCAATCCACCTTCCATTTTTGTCATAAATTGGTTTGCCTTGTTCTGGGAAACAAGTATAAAGTCTTTGGTCTTTATATGTTGAATCAACAATTGAGATAAACAATTCATCAAAAATGCTTTGTTCGAATTCTTCTTCTGTGATTTTTTTGTCACATCCAAAGAAAACAAAAGTTGCGATTAATAATATGGTTTCTGTTACTCGTCTCAAAATATGTTTGCTAACGTGCCGCCGCTTGGCGACAGTGGCTACTTTTTAATAATTTGTTCTAAAGATAAGCAAAATTTCAACTTAGTAATTTCCGGCTAAGAAAAGCAAAACCAGCCATTGCGCCAAACGGCTGTTACCAGCAGTATCTTATTATTTTAGCCAAAAATATATCAGAATACATAATACAATTAAAAATAAAACTTGATTTGCGATTATGTCATAGCGACTTTTGGGTAATTTATGTTCAGGATAATCTAAATCCCACTTTCCTTTTTCCGCAAAATCATGTAATAATTTTGGAGTAACAGCAATATGTTCTACGAGTTCATTTGGCGCTCTAAACAAACTACTACCAAAACCATTTCCTTCCTCATAGTGATGAAAATACCAAAGATAAGAACTCATATCAACTTTATACTTTTCGGCATATTTTTCCATCAACTCGGAAAAATCATCTCCAGTCCAACCCAAATCACGATCAATATCTGAATTTTCAAATACTTTCTTTGAAGCAGTTTCTTCTTTTACAAATTCAATGATTTCTTCAATTTTATACTGCATCGTCTGGATATTGCTGGTAACGTGCTGCCGCTTCAAACAGTGGCGACTTTGTTAAATTATAGTTGGAAAGATAAGCAAAATTTCAACTTAGTAATTTCCGGCTAAGAAAAACAAAACCAGCCATTGCGCCAAACGGCTGTTACAAGCAGTTGCTTAAATTCCTATCAATTCTCTAAAATCATCTGCCAAAGTTTCTTTTAGTTTTTTAAACTCAACTTGTGTTCTTTCAAAAGTCTTGTTCCATAGTTCTCCATAATTAACGTAATTTTCGGTTTCTCTCGAGAAATAAGTTTCCCTATTTGCTTTTGAACGAACTAGAGTCATCTGAACTACAATTTGCCATGCTTCCCTGATTATATCTTCAACTTTGGAAACCGTTTCTTTTGTAAAAAAGATTTTATCAAATTCCAGTTGAGCAATTAATGTTTCAATTGTATTTATACATTCTTTTTCTCTTTGAGTGTCCCTTTTAAATTCTGCGCCTTGGGCAATATTTGTCGAATGAATTAAAGCTTTTTCTAGTTCTACAACCTTTTTGTAAAGTACAATTATCTTTTCTGCTCTATCATTATGAAGCTTAGAGAACTTTACTTCATGTTCAAGAGACTGTTTTGCTAACTCTGATTTATGAATTTCAATGTCTTTCTGTAAACTTGACTTGTATTTTTCGAGCCCTAAATCAAATGTTTTAGTAATGATTAATTTTCCTAACCAAATTGCAACTGTTGTAAATGCAGTAATTCCCGTAAAAAAATAAATAAATTTCTCCATATAATTGGTTTCGCAATTGCTTGTAACGTGCTGCCGCTTCACACAGTGGCGACGACATTAGGTTTAGTTGTAAAGATATAGAATTATCCTTTTAGTACTTTCGGTCTAAGAAAGAAAAACCAGCCATTGTGTGAAACGGCTGTTAGCGTTTCGGTTTTGCTCTTACTTTCCCGACACAAAAATGAACTTAGCCGAGAAACGTGATCAGACAGCAAACAAGTTATTGTTGAACAACACAAGTCCTAAAGTTTCCAGACACAAAAGACCAAACCATCATAGTAAATTCGACTGCAAGTATTTTAAGCAACACAAACTTAAGACATGAAATTCTCTCGGCTAAATTCTCCACTTAAAACTAAATATGAAAGGAACTGAAAACGACAATTTAACGAAACTAAAACTGAACGCTAACGTTCCGCGGCTTCACGCAGTAGCGGAACTTCAATAATTATTCGAAAGATAAGCAAAATTTGAATTAGCAGATTATTTTCCAAGGAAGAAAAACGAGCCATTGCGTGAAACCGCTGTTATAGGTCGTAGCTTCACGTTAACTTGAGCACGCAAACTTTGCCGGTTTCCTTTTCGGACAAACTTGGTTTCCAGTTTCAATTTTCAGCATATTTTCTGAATAAGATTTCTGCGCAAACTTTGCTCAACGCAACAACTTCCACAACAACTTCCGCAAACTTTGCCATTAACTTTTGCCGCAAAACTTTTCGGGTTTCGGTTTCAATTTTCCAGGAAAAATAGAGTAGAAGCGAACTCAAATTTTCAGCGTCTTTTCGAAGACTAATTTTCTCGGAAAACTTGGAGAAGCTATGACCTATAACGTATCGCCGCTTGGCGAAGTGGCGACTTTTTTAATAATTTGTTCTAAAGATAAGCAAAATTTCAACTTAGTAATTTCCGGCTAAGAAAAACGAAACTAGCCATTGCGCCAAACGGCTCCTATGTTTGTAAAATATTATCTTTAATACTAAATCAAAGATAACAGAAAGAACAAAAAGAGCAGAAAAAGAACGTCAAACGGCTTAAGCCTTCGAGCTTCACTAACATGATTATTCCTGCTCTTTTCTTGCTTTAAACCGTACAGTTTATTTGAACATTAAGTTCGTGCTAGGATCGTTGGCTAAATGCAAGATTTGTTCTTCCATGTCTTTCAAAAATAAATAAAAAATGGACAAGAAAATCAATTATTGTGGGGTTGATATATCAGCCGAAGTTTTAGATGCTTATTTTGAAGATATTCAAGGTCAAAAGACGCATTTGCAAGTTTCAAATTCTAAGACAGGGTTTAAAAAATTAGTAAAACAGACAGGTGAAGATTGTCATTTTGTAATGGAGGCTACCGGTGTTTATCACCTAAATTTCATCTTCTTTTTAGAAGAGTTAGGATTAGTATTTAGTGTAGTGAATGCACTTCAAATCAAACGGTATATTCAAATGCATTTGGAACGTAATAAGTCAGATAAGAAGGATGCTAAACGCATTTATGAATACGGGTTAGAACGGAATCCATTACCTTATCACATGCCTGAAAAAGCCTATTTTGAATGTCGTTCTCTAAATAATGCAATTCACGATTTAACTAAAGAAATCACCAAGTTTACCAATCAGTTACATAGTTTAAAAAAGACTCCGTTTGGCACCAAATCAATAGAATTGAGTTTTGAAAAAATAGTAAGGAAATTAAAAACGGAGAAGGCTGATTTAGAATTGCAGCTTCAGGATAAGTTACAGCAATGGGAGGGAGAAACACTACAACTGGTTACCAGTGTTAAAGGAATAGGTTCCCGAGCAGCCTCAGAACTCATTATTTATACACAAGGATTTAAAGACATGCAATCCTACCGACAATTAATCTCTTATGCCGGTCTGAGTCCAACAGAACGCAGTAGCGGAAGCAGTATAAGGGGCAGAGTAAGAATATGCAAACAAGGAGGTAAAACACTACGCAATATATTGTTCATGTGTGCCTTAAATGCCAAGAAAACCAATGCCTCTTGTAGAGCATTATATGACCGATTAGTTGAAAAAGGAAAGAACAAAAAAGTAGCCTTAATTGCTGTTTGCAATAAACTGCTGAAAATTGTGTTTGGAGTGGTAAAAAACAGGGTAAGTTACCAGGATGGTTATTTGCAAAAAACAGCTTAAAAAATTTGTTTTTTTACACAGTTCATGTTAGCAACAGTAATCGTATCACCAATTGTCTGAATCTATTTCTTCAAGATTTTCTTTTGGGAAGTTAAATTTTGAAATTAGTTCAATCTCAGTAAAAGATTTTCTTTTTGGATTAATCAAAATTTCGAGAGCTTCATCAATTTTATCATATTTTCCAGCTAAGTTTGAAGATATCGAATCTGTTACTCGAATTGTAAACATAGAAGTTTTTCTTGAGACTGATAGCCAACCTGAGTTAAACCCTAAAATTTTTCTAATGCACTTTTTATATTCAACAAATGCAATGAAAACATTTTTTAAATCGGCAATATCAATTTCGTCAGAACCAAAATTTTGGATTTCGTATTTTACTTGATTAATTAATTCCAAATATTCTTGAACATCACGCTTTTCTATAAAGTCACCGCTCAGAATAAAATCTAAATCAATTTTCTTAGAAGAAAACATCTCTTTCAACTTTGATTTTAAACTTTCGCTTTGATTTTCTGGAAAGAATGCTGAAACTAAAGATTCAATTCGTTTCAATCGAATTAATCTCGGCTTGTTTTCGTTAATAGAATTTAATGTGGTTTGCTTATAATCGGGAACCATTTCAATAAATTCCAGAATTTTTTCTAATAAGTCAATTCCGTTATATGATTTTGTTTTCTGCACTTATCTGAGATTATTGTTGCTAACGTGCCGCGGCTTTGCGAAGTGGCGACTCGTTTAATTGTTAGTTGTAAATATATCGAATTTTCCTTTTAGTAAATTCCGGCTTAGAAAAATAAACCAGCCATTTCGCAAAACCGCTGTTATGCGTTCGGTTTTCTTATCAATACTGTCACTTTTCTTTCTTCAGCCACTAATATTCGGTTAATAGAATTCAATATTCTTTTGACTTTAGCCACTTTCCTTTGGATGTTAGTAAATTTCAGAGCGACGGTAATCAATTTCAGAGCGATGGGAGTCCATTTCAGAGCGACGGTAATCAATTTCAGAGTGATGGTATTCAATTTCAGAGTGATGGTATTCAATTTCAGAGCGACGGAAATCAATTTCAGAGTGATGGGAATCAATTTCAGAGTGATGGGAATCAATTTCAGAGTGATGGGAATCAATTTCAGAGCGACGGTAATCAATTTCAGAGTGATGGGAATCAATTTCAGAGCGACGGTAATCAATTTCAGAGCGACGGTAATCAATTTCAGAGTAATGGTAGTCAATTTCAGAGTGATGGTAGTCAATTTCAATGCGATTGAAACCATTATTCTTTCTTCCTTAAAGGATATTCTCTTTTTGATTTAGAGTTTTCTTTCAGGTTTCGTCTTTTCGAATACTAGGCTTCTCGTCGAGGGGAAAACTGACGCATAACGTGCCGCGGCTTTGCGAAGTGGCGACTCGTTTAATTGTTAGTTGTAAATATATCGAATTTTCCTTTTAGTAAATTCCGGCTTAGAAAAATAAACCAGCCATTTCGCAAAACCGCTGTTATGCGTTCGGTTTTCTTATCAATACTGTCACTTTTCTTTCTTCAGCCACTAATATTCGGTTAATAGAATTCAATATTCTTTTGACTTTAGCCACTTTCCTTCGGATGTTAGTAAATTTCAGAGCGACGGTAATCAATTTCAGAGCGATGGGAGTCCATTTCAGAGCGACGGTAATCAATTTCAGAGTGATGGTATTCAATTTCAGAGTGATGGTATTCAATTTCAGAGCGACGGAAATCAATTTCAGAGTGATGGGAATCAATTTCAGAGTGATGGGAATCAATTTCAGAGTGATGGGAATCAATTTCAGAGCGACGGTAATCAATTTCAGAGTGATGGGAATCAATTTCAGAGCGACGGTAATCAATTTCAGAGCGACGGTAATCAATTTCAGAGTAATGGTAGTCAATTTCAGAGTGATGGTAGTCAATTTCAATGCGATTGAAACCATTATTCTTTCTTCCTTAAAGGATATTCTCTTTTTGATTTAGAGTTTTCTTTCAGGTTTCGTCTTTTCGAATACTAGGCTTCTCGTCGAGGGGAAAACTGACGCATAACGTTCCGCCGCTTCTCGTCAGTTGCGAACTTCGGAACGAATTATTTTCTGTTAAAGATAAAAATTCTTGCGAAACGCAAACGTGAACTTACAACAAAATTCGCAATTGCGAGAAACGGCTGTTAGCTGCTGGCTTTTTAATTTTCTGAGTATGGGATGAAACCATTTCTGTCATTAAATTCATTTACGAACAAGTTAGAAATTTCCAGGTCTATTTCATTAATGTCAATATTATCAAGCAATACAGATGTTTGATGAATAACTTCTGGTAGATTATCTTTAACGCGATAATTGTAGAATATCAATTTTCCAATTTCTATATCATTCTCTTCTCTTATTATCTGAAATCCAGTTCCAAGTCTATCGAAATGAATTGTTTTTAAATTCGTTTTTAAAATTCCATAATCATAACAGAAACTTATTGTTTTGGCATTCACAATCAGAGTTTCTTTTCCGAAAAAATTCCAAAGCAAATATCGAACGGGAAAAGCTAAAATTAAAACAAAGATTACAATCATTGGAAATAACATTTCTCTAATATCATCTTTTGTAATAGTAGAAACTACAAAAATGAAAACGGTCATTAAAATCAGAATCATAATTGATAAAACAACTTTCCCAAACGTGTTTGCTTTTACATTAAATGTAGCGTAAAAGTTTATTCCATCGTTATGTTTGTTTACAGTGTTTCTCATTTTAGATATGCGTTCTCGGAAGCTTGCAGCTAACGTGCCGCGGCTTCAAACAGTGGTGACTTTGTTAAATTATAGTTGGAAAGATAAGCAAAATTTCAATTTAGTAGTTTCCGACTAAGAAAGAAAAACCAGCCATTGTTTGAAACCGCTGTTGGCGGCTGGCTTATTTTCCACGCTTAATTTTTATTGGATTCTGACGGGTATCAAATACATCAAAAACTTCAATTCTATTTTTCTCCAAGTTTACCCAATAAATGATTTTATAACTTTTAAAAACGAGATAACGAAAATCTCTAGAATCTTTGTCTAGTAATTCTTCTTCTTGTCCAATTGTTGGATGCTTTTCGAGTTTTGCAGCTTCTTTTGTAATTCCAAGAACAAGATTTCTAGCAACATTAACACTTGCTTCTTCTTTGTAGTAATTGAAGATATTTTTCAGCTCTTTTTTAGAAAAATCAGTCCAATAAATTTCTAACTCCATTTTTCTATTTCAGAAATTAGTTTACTGTTCTCGGTCAGTTTCCCATTTTTAGAATCTTCAGTTGACTGATCAATTCTTTTCTGAAACTCTTTCATTGTCATTGGCTTCAATTCAGAACTATTTTGTGTTTCTTTCTGTAATAGTTTTTCCAAATGAGAAATTGCTTTCTCGCTTTCTAGCTTGAGAAAATCTTTTATGAAGTTTAATTTTCGAGTTTGCAAATCCATTTTTCTGTATTTCTTTTTTCAAAATTACAAATTAACTTTGAACGATTGTTGATTTTATGCAGATTTTTCGAAAGCTTGCCGCCAACGTGCCGCGGCTTGATATGGTAGCGGCAATTTACTATAAATGTAATAAGAAATTTTAACGTTCATAGTATTTTCCAAGAAAGATCAAACCAGCTATCATAACAAACCGCTGTTATGCGTTCGGCTTTTTTATTTCCATTTGCTTCTTCGCATTTTCCATTCATGCCAAAACTCTAAATATCCTCTTCTGTCAAATTCATCTTCTGGCATTTTTTTCTCACCGCTTTCTATATAAAAATTCTCAACTCGGTCAACAAATTTTAATACTTCAGATTTGTAAAAATTAAAGTCAACCAAAGTTTCTTTTCCACTTTCTGTTCTAAGCTTTACATTCCCATTTTCATGAATAACTTCCCAATCGATACCGCTTGGGCAACCGCCAACATAAACTTCGTCCATGTCTTTGTCAAAAACAAGGAAGAATCCGCAACAAGGAATTAGGTGTTCTCCAACTTGATTTTCTTTTGTATGATTTCTTTCTAAAGTTCTCAATAAGAATAAAGCTGAGGCACTAATTGTCCAATTTTCGTCATCCTTTATTCCAGCAATCAATTCGTTGCCAATTTCAACTTTTACTTTTCCATGTGCACATAAATCTGCATGAATATCTTCTTTAAAAAGCCAATTCATTTCGGTAACTTCTATTGAAAATTTATTCGTGTTCATTTATGGTTTGTTCTTAGATTTTCGATTCGTCGAAAGCTGACGCATAACGTGCTGCCGCTTCAAACAGTGGCGACTTTGTTAAATTATAGTTGGAAAGATAAGCAAAATTTCGATTTAGTAGTTTCGGTCTAAGAAAGAAAAACTAGCCATTGTTTGAAACGGCTGTTACCGCTTCGGTTTTGCTCTTACTTTCCCGACACAAAAATGAACTTAGCCGAGAAACGTGATCAGCCAACAAACAAGTTATTGTTGAACAACACAAGTCCCAAAGTTTCCTGACACAAAAGACCAAACCTCCATAGTAAATTCGACTACAAGTATTTTAAACAACACAAACTTAAAACATGAAATTCTCTCGGCTAAATTCTCCACTTAAAACTAAATATGAAAAGAAGCGAGAACGACAATTTAACGAAACGAAAACTGAGCGGTAACGTGCCGCCGCTTGATAGCGTGGCGACTTGTTTATAGTTAGTTGTAAAGATATAGAATTTTCCTTTGAGTACTTTCCGACTAAGAAAGATAAACAAGCCATGATAACAAACGGCTGTTAGCGGTTCGGTTTATTTATTAAAAATCTGCTTTAAAACTTGTCAAATGATATGCAACAATTACTATTGCGCAAACCACAATCACAATTAAGTTCTGTTTGACAAATTTCAATATCGTTGCTATTAGCAATCCAATTGTCAAAATGAATCCTTTTGGAATATATGGTTCAAATATTCCATACACTAAATACTTTGGAATTAGAGGATTTGTTAAATTCATTTTTGTTTTATAGTAAATGCAAAAGACACTTAACAAGTGAAATATTGTCAAAACTATTAAAATTTTTGCGGTTAATTCTGTATTTCGGTTTCTGTTTATTTCTTTTAGTTTCTCAAACATTTCTTCAGAATTTGTTTTTCTCTTTAGGTAATTTTTTTCAACGCAAACTTGGAATAAACTGACCGCTAACGTGCCGCCGCTTGATAGCGTGGCGACTCGTTTATAGTTAGTTGTAAAGATATAGAATTTTCCTTTGAGTACTTTCCGGCTAAGAAAGATAAAACGCGCCATGCTAACAAACGGCTGTTATGCAACGTAATTTATTCTGTTTTCACAAACTTTCCCGCATAGACTGGATATTTATCAAACTCTTCTCCCAATTTAAAAAAGTATTCGTTCTTCTCTTGATTCATTATTCTAAAATAAATCTTGGTGTTTTTAATAATCTCTTTTTCTGTTTCATTCGGAATCGCTGGTTCGGTTAGACCTTTCACAATAAATGAGTTTTCATCAACCCATATAATTTCAAGATTTTCAACTTTTTTGTCCAATTTATAAATGAATTTTTTGTCTTCCAACGTGAATTCATAATCATTTAATCCACGTTCTTTATATTCTTTGTCCAACTCAACTCTATAATGGCCATTTTGAAGTCTTTTCGGTTTTTCAATAACCACAAAAGATGTAAGAATTACAAAAGCAAATATTCCAATTAGGTTTTTCATATTTTCTATTTTAAGATTTGGTTTGTGATTATGTTGCATAACGTGCCGCCGCTTCACACAGTGGCGACTTTACACTGATTAGTTGTAAAGATATAGAAATATCCTTTTAGTACTTTCGGTCTAAGAAAGAAAAACCAGCCATTGTGTGAAACGGCTGTTAACCCACGTTTTTCATATCAACTTGAGCACACAAACTTTGCCGGTTTCCACTTCGGATTCTGCTTTTCATTTTCTGCTTATTTTCTGAGTAAGATTTCAAAGCAAACACTTTCAAACTTCTATTTTGAGTTTCTTTTGGCGGAAACCTTTTCCATCAACTTTTTCCATTTTTACTTTTCGGATTACACTTTCCAGCTTCTATTTCAGGCAAACTTTAGACGTAAAACATTCGAAAAGTTCTCGTTTAAACTTTAGCTTTTTAGAATGAAAATTTCGAAACGTGTTTTGAAAATGAAACGTGAATTTTAGGGAAAATTTCTTTTGAAATCGCAACGACGAAAAATGTGGGTTAACGTGCCGCCGCTTGATAGCGTGGCGGCTCGTTTATAGTTAGTTGTAAAGATATAGAATTTTCCTTTTAGTACTTTCCGGCTAAGAAAGATAAATGAGCCATGCTAACAAACGGCTGTTATGGGTTGTTAGCGTACAAACTTGGTTTGCTTCTTAATTCTTCAGAAACTTACTCAATTATTTCGGCGCATTCCAATACAAACTTATCATTTACCTCAATTAAGGTTGATATTTCTGAAACATCTCCTTCGTCGAAAAATCGTTCGTCGGGCAATTTTATTCTAAAAGGTAATGATTTGAATTTCAAAACTAACGCATCATAACTTTTACCTTTTCCATGCTTTAGAACATTTATAGCACAAATATATTCATCGAAACGATTGTAAAGTTCAACATTTCCTTTTTCTTTAAGGACTTTCTTTGCGGTTTCAAATCCATTTCGGCATACCAACTGATCCTGTAACATTGAGTCAAACAATGAGAACATTCCTATCGCAAATATTGCTTTTTGTAATTGCACCATTTGTAAGTTTTTCACAAGGATTGTTGAACCACTTGTTTGAAGTTGTTCAATAATTTTTGAATTAACTTCTTCCAATGAGTTTAACGTAAATGAGGTGCTTCTATATATTAAATCGTCGAAATTATGCATAGTGTTGAGCTAATAACCCATAACGTTACGCGGCTTCGCGCAGTGGCGACAATTTACCGCTTTGTTGTAAAGATATGTAAATTTCCGGCTGAGTAATTTCCGGCTAAAGAAAAATAAACCAGCCATTGCGCGAAACCGCTGTTATGGGCAGTAATTTTAGTCATCATCTATCTGTATCACAGTAAAAATTCTGTCAACTCTGTTAATTGAGAATCCACACAAATAATCAGATAATTCAAAAGGACTAATGTCATTATATTTCCATTCTTCGGGAAGTAATTGATAAAACTCGTGTGAATTTATTTTTACGCTTTTAAACGCACTTTTCACACTACCGATAAATTCCATAAACTCAATTTCTGAGTTTGAATTGTATTCAGATAACATTTCATCGCATTGCTTTTCAAATTCCTCAACTGATAATTTTCTATAATCTTCTAATTCGAGCGTATCAATTAAATAAGGGCCAAAACCATAAACTTTGGAAATATTTCTTTTCCCAAATTGGTTTGTATGGTCTGATTGATATCCGCCAACATATTTTCGAGCAAATTCGAAATCCTCTGGCAAATTTATAAACTCATGAACAACATTTCTTCCATTCTCGTCGATAATTCCCGAAATCGCGTAGTCAATTACGGTGAAGGCAATTTCTCCATTACCGAGAACGTAATATTGATTAGATAGTTCTTTGAAATTCATACGTGTCGAATTATTGCCCATAACGTTCCGCCGCTTGGCGAATTAGCGGCAATTTAAGAAAAATATCTTAGAAAAACCGAATTAGAAAATACAGAGAATTTTCCAAGAAAGACAAAACCAGCTATTGCGCCAAACGGCTGTTAGCTGACGTTTCTTTTAGCTTTATAATCATTTCTAACTTTTTTAAACATGTAGTTATAAAACTTCAATAGCCAAAGATTATAAAACCAAGGAGATTTTCCTGTGACATATGAATACCTTATACATTGATCAACTTTGTTGCCGAAAAGATTTCCCCAATAAAGAAGTTTTTGAACAGTTGCCGAATCATCTAATGTATAAAGCGTATAATCACTCAATCTAGTCAGACTTTGGATATACTTGTCAACTTTCCACAATGCATATCTAACTTTAGGACGAATTTCTTTGAGTTTGACTTTGTGAATTTCAGCTTTTTGCCTCCAGTTTTCCCTACTTTCAGGACTTTTAGTTTTTAATAATATATTACTAATTGCAATCATTTGATGTACCGAATCTGAAATGTCATCAATATGAGGTTCAAGAGTTTTCCTATTTGCTGCGCGCATTTCTTTTGGAAGCGTTGTGAGCAAAGTAATTATCGAAACAACAGCAGCTATAACCGCTGCTAAAAGTGTTGCTAAACCTCTATCAAATTCCATATGTTTACAATATTGTTATGTGTTCGTCTCGCAGGAAATGTCAGCTAACGTATCGCCGCTTCTGGCAGTTGCGAAGTTCGGAACAGCGTACTTTCTGCTAAGATAGAAATTATTGCGAAAAGTAGGCGTGAAGCCACAACAAAATTCGCAATTGCCAGAAACGGCTGTTAGTAGCCGTTTTTCTTTATCTTCTCTGTTTTCGCAAAAACTATTTTCAACGATTCTGTACAGTTTGAATTTGCTCTTTGTCTGTAAACTAAAGAATCATTTTTGAGATAAAATTTCTCTTTATTAAAAATTGTATAAACCTTTCCACTTTCAGCATTACAATTTGGAATTGTAGTTTGAATTTTCCGATTGTTATTTTCTCCAAATTTTAGACATTCTGCGAAAGGAAACACATTGTAACAAGTATCGATACTTATACTGTTTAATTCAATTGTATCACCTATAACTTTCCATTTACCTTTTGAAATTGTATGCCAATCACAACCTCTTGCATTATATCTAAATGTGAAGTCGGATTTAATTTTTAAAGTTGATTTTCCAGGAATTCTATATTCTGTGTCGTACCAAGTTTTAGTAAATCTTTCATCTACTTTCTTTTTACAAGAAAGTAAACAAAATGCTATTATGATAAATATGGAAAACTTCAATTTCAAGTCGGGTTTTAAAATGGCTACTAACGTGCCGCCGCTTGATAGCGTGGCGGCTCGTTTATAGTTAGTTGTAAAGATATAGAATTTTCCTTTTAGTACTTTCCGGCTAAGAAAGATAAATGAGCCATGCTAACAAACGGCTGTTATGGGTTGTTAGCGTACAAACTTGGTTTGCTTCTTAATTCTTCAGAAACTTGCTCAATTATTTCGGCGCATTCCAATACAAACTTATCATTTACCTCAATTAAGGTTGATATTTCTGAAACATCTCCTTCGTCGAAAAATCGTTCGTCGGGCAATTTTATTCTAAAAGGTAATGATTTGAATTTCAAAACTAACGCATCATAACTTTTACCTTTTCCATGCTTTAGAACATTTATAGCACAAATATATTCATCGAAACGATTGTAAAGTTCAACATTTCCTTTTTCTTTAAGGACTTTCTTTGCGGTTTCAAATCCATTTCGGCATACCAACTGATCCTGTAACATTGAGTCAAACAATGAGAACATTCCTATCGCAAATATTGCTTTTTGTAATTGCACCATTTGTAAGTTTTTCACAAGGATTGTTGAACCACTTGTTTGAAGTTGTTCAATAATTTTTGAATTAACTTCTTCCAATGAGTTTAACGTAAATGAGGTGCTTCTATATATTAAATCGTCGAAATTATGCATAGTGTTGAGCTAATAACCCATAACGTGCCGCCGCTTGATAGCGTGGCGACTTGTTTATAGTTAGTTGTAAAGATATAGAATTTTCCTTTGAGTACTTTCCGACTAAGAAAGATAAACAAGCCATGATAACAAACGGCTGTTATAAGAAGGGCTTATATCAATCTTTGTCTTTTCTAAAGCTTGTTGAGGATTCTCCATCTGGTCCAATGTCTAAATTACTGCCACTAATCCATAACTTTCCGTTTCCAAATTCTTCAAAATTTTTGCCAGCTTCATTAAAATTTTTCCAATTACTAAATTCAATTTCACAATTTCCATTATCACTTTTTTTCCATGTGCCTTTATCTTCGAATGTTTTATCATTTTCTTTATAATAATGTAAAAAAGTTCCATCGTCATTAAGGAGTAAATAATTTTCAGCTTTCTGATTATTTTCACAAATGTACTTTCCTGATAAATTATCAGGACAATTTCTTAAATCAATGCAACTTTTAACTAAGATCATTAAGAGTATACAAATCGTAGTTTTTATTACTTTCATCTTGATAAATAGTTTCGTCTAAGCCTTTCTTATAACGTCCGGCGGCTTCACGTCAGTTGCGGCTTTTGGAACTGAGTACTCTCCGCGAGACAGAACGAAGTTATGGAAAAAAGAAGTTCATTTTACACGAAAAGCAGCAATTGCGTGAAACCGCTGTTATGCGGTGGCTAAAAAAAGTCCTTTATAGTCTCCGAAAACACAAGCCGAGCACGCCAAACAAGCGCGAAGCGTAGCGAGCTAGCTGTCGCATAACGTGCTGCCGCTTCACACAGTGGCGACTTTACACTGATTAGTTGTAAAGATATAGAAATATCCTTTTAGTAATTTCGGTCTAAGAAAGAAAAACCAGCCATTGTGTGAAACGGCTGTTATAGCTTGTAGCTTCACGTCCACTTGAGCACGCAAACTTTGCCGGTTTCCACTTCGGATTCTACATTCTATTTTCTGCTTATTTTCTGAGAAAAAATTCGACGGAAACACTTCAACAGAAACACTTCGACGCAAACTTTTTTACCGCAATTTTTGAGTTTCAAATTTTCTCCAACAAACTTTCTGCGGCAAACTTTTCAAGCAACACTTTTCAGTTTCCATTTTCAGTTTCCATTTTCTGCTTGAAAATTTCGGCGACTTTTCGATTGATTATTTTCTGCGCAAACTTGGAGAAGCTATGAGCTATAACGTGCCGCCGCTTCACGCAGTGGCGACTTTTCACTGATTAGTTGTAAAGATATAGAATTATCTTTTTAGTACTTTCGGTCTAAGAAAAATAAAACCAGCCATTGTGTGAAACGGCTGTTAGCAGTAGTTCCTTATTTTATTAAATTATGCCAATCTTTTAAATTTACAATATAGGAAGTCTGATAACTTGTGTCGTATATAAGCGCATTCCCTTTCACTTCAACAGTGTCAACATTATATCTTTTAAGCATCTTATTTTTGTCGAATAATTTCATCGTATAATGAGTTTTTGGACAACAACAGTAACCGCCAACTTTTAACGAGTCAAATAAAGTATTAAAAGCTTTTAATTTCTTTGGAGTTATTAAATTTCTTCTTTTCAAAACACTTGTAGTATCTTCCATAGTATTTCCACTCAATTTATAAGAGCAAACTTCTATGCGATTGGTTTTCACTCGCAACTTTTTTAAAAAATTCTTATGATAATCAGCGCGAATCTTTTCAACATTCTTTGTAGCAATTTCTTTTGCTGGAATATTCTCTTTTTTGGTGCAAGAACTTAAAAATGAAATTAAAACTACAGTCGAAATAATTTGGGCAAGTCTTTTCATTGTGAGCGTTTTGGGAATTACTGCTAACGTATCGCCGCTTGGCGAAGTGGCGACTTTTTAATAATTTGTTCTAAAGATAAGCAAAATTTCAAGTTAGTAATTTCCGGCTAAGAAAAACAAAACTAGCCATTGCGCCAAACGGCTGTTATGAGTAGTTGTTACTTTTCATGTTCCTTGACTATAAATTCAAGAACATCTTTAAAATATTCTGTTAAGTTTTCAAACTCATGTTCTCCAGGATACCAATTTGCAAACTTCCAATATCTCCATTTCTCTATTTCTGATTGTGGTGGCAACAACAAAAATTGCTGTTCTTCTAACTTTCCACCAACAATTATTGCAGTTTTTAATTCAGGCAAAATATAGTATGCATCAATTATTTCTTGCGCAAAGTTTTTCAGATAATCAATTTCCGCAATCTTTTCAAAACTTGGTTCAATATCGTTTGGTGCTGAAAAACCATTCGTTATTCGTAAAAACTCTTTATAATCTTCCGGTAATTTCAAGCCGAGTTTACTTTCGATTTCTGCTATTTCCTTTTCGGTTGCCGGAATATTACCAAGCCATTCCTTTTCGATTTGTTCTGGAGTAAAATTGAAATCTTCGTATTTTGTTGCTTTCTGAGAAATTTCAATTAGCAAATTTTTCATTCGTTCTTTTTTATAGGGAGTTGATTAACAATTACTCATAACGTGCCGCGGCTTCAAACAGTGGCGACTTTGTTAAATTATAGTTGGAAAGATAATCAAAATTTCAATTGAGTAGTTTCCGACTAAGAAAGAAAAACTAGCCATTGTTTGAAACCGCTGTTATAAGCAGGCGAGATACAAACTTAGTCATCGTCAAACTTTGCCACAATCTTTTTCCCTTCTGAGTCAGTTATGAAAATATAATAGCCATTCCAATATTTATATTTTAAAACTTTACTGTTATCACCATTAGCCATTTCAGAATCAGGCTTTCCCCATACTTGCTCAAGTTCCGTAACCTCAATGTTGAGTTTTGTATTTGCGTATTTTATGCTCTGATAATTTTCTCTCACTAGATAACCAGCAATAAATATGAGAACTAACAACAAAATTTTAGTGTATAATTTCAATTTTCAATTTTTGTTTTAAAATTAGACATGCTATTAAAAGCAGTTTCTCTCGCTTGCTTATAACGTGCCGCGGATTGCTACAGTGGCGACATTTCACTGATTAGTTGTAAAGATAAACAAAATATCAACTTAGTAATTTCCGTCTAAGAAAAACAAAACAAGCCATTGTAACAAACCGCTGTTATCGCACGTAGCTTTACGTCAACTTGAGCACGCAACGTAACCAGTTTCATTTCCAGTTTCCATTTTCGGCGCAACTTTTGGTTTTCTGTTTATTTTCTCAGAACAATTTCAAGGCAAACACTTCGACGCAAACACTTCGACGCAATTTTTCAGCTTCAAATTTTCTCCGGCAAACTTTCTGCGACAAACTTTCTGCGACAAACTTTTCAGTTTTAATTTTCTATTTTCTGCGTTGAATTTTCGGTGATTTTTCGACAGATTATTTTCTGCGCAAACTGGGAAAAGCTATGTGCGATAACGTGCCGCGGCTTCAAACAGTGGCGACTTTGTTAAATTATAGATGGAAAGATAAGCAAAATTTCAATTTAGTAGTTTCCGACTAAGAAAGAAAAACTAGCCATTGTTTGAAACCGCTGTTGTACACCGTTACTTTTTAATTACTATTTTTTTCGGAACTCTTCTTCTATTTATAAATCCAGAAATTTTCCCTTCAGGAGTAAGTTTTCCATAACTTGATTTTATATATGGTCTTCCGCCATCACTTCCGTAAAACTCTTCAGATAAATATTTTCTTTCTTCTGAATTAAGTTCTCTTACATTTCCATCAGCTTCTACATAAACAAATTCAAAGCCATCTTCTTTTGGCCGCAAAGGGGAAAAATATTTTAAGTAAACCCATAAGATTAAAATGAGAAGAATTAAAACTGAAAATAATAATATTGTTTTTATCATAGTATTTTCTGAGTAAACTTGGGTAATGGTGTACAACGTTTTGCAGCTACCAGAAGGGCGGGATTTTAATTACAAAATAAACTTAGAAAGATGAATGATAATTTAACCACAAATGCTTCTAAAGAAGCACAAAGCCCCGCCTTTTTGGTAGGTGCTGTTATGCCTTCGTGCTTACGTCTTTCGCTAAAAACTAAATGGTTCGAAATGACAAAGGCAAAAATTAAACTTGAAGACTATCGAGAAGTAAACGACTACTGGTGCAGGCGTTTGCTTGAACTTGACGAAGAAACCGAGTGGGATATTTGGCAAGAACTTATTGAAGATTTAGCCAACCCGAAAAGAAAGCATGAAGATGTTTATCAATGTCTTTCTTTTTTCGGGGCAAGATTTAAAAAGTATGACTTGAACGTTATGAGTTTAGGTTATCCAAAATCAAATGATACTGAACGTATATTAAAACTTGAACACAAAGGAATTGAAATAAGAACTGGTAATCCTGAATGGGGAGCAGAACCAAACAAACTATACTTTGTCGTTAAGCACGGTGCTATTTTAGCATGAGGCATAACGTGCCGCCGCTTCACACAGTGGCGGCTTTACACTGATTAGTTGTAAAGATATAGAATTATCCTTTTAGTACTTTCGGCCTAAGAAAGAAAAACCAGCCATTGTGTGAAACGGCTGTTAACCCACGTTTTTCATATCAACTTGAGCACACAAACTTTGCCGGTTTCCGCTTCGGATTCTGCTTTTCATTTTCTGCTTATTTTCTGAGTAAAACTTCGAAGCAAACACTTTCAAACTTCTATTTTGAGTTTCTTTTGGCGGAAACCTTTTCCATAAACTTTTTCCAGTTTCACTTTTCGGATAACACTTTTCAACTTCTATTTCAGGCAAACTTTAGACGCAAAACATTCGAATAGTTCTCGTTCAAACTTTAGCTTCTTAGAATGAAAATTTCGAAACGTGTTTTGAAAATGAAACGTGAATTTTAGGGAAAATTTCTTTTGAAATCGTAACGACGAAAAATGTGGGTTAACGTGCTGCCGCTTCACACAGTGGCGACTTTTCACTGATTAGTTGTAAAGATATAGAATTATCCTTTTAGTACTTTCGGTCTAAGAAAGAAAAACCAGCCATTGTGTGAAACGGCAGTTAACCCACGTTTTTTATATCAACTTGAGCACACAAACTTTGCCAGTTTCCACTTCGGATTCTGCTTTTCATTTTCTGCTTATTTTCTGAGTAAGACTTCAACGCAAACATTTTCAAACTTCTATTTTGAGTTTCTTTTGGCGGAAACCTTTTCCATAAACTTTTTCTAGTTTCACATTTCGGATAACACTTTCCAGCTTCTATTTCAGGCAAACTTTAGACGCAAAACATTCGAATAGTTCTCTTTCAAACTTTAGCTTCTTAGAATGAAAATTTCGAAACGTGTTTTGAAAATGAAACGTGAATTTTAGGGAAAATTTCTTTTGAAATCGCAACGACGAAAAATGTGGGTTAACGTGCCGCGGATTGCTACAGTGGCGGCTTTTTCACTGATTAGTGTAAAGATAAGCAAAATTTCAACTTAGTAATTTCCGTCTAAGAAAAACAAAACGAGCCATTGTAACAAACCGCTGTTATCGCACGTAGCTTTACGTCAACTTGAGCACGCAACGTAACCAGTTTCATTTCCAGTTTCCGTTTTCGGCGCAACTTTTGGTTTTCTGCTTATTTTCTGAGAAAGATTTCAACGCAAACACTTCAACGCAACTTTTCAGCTTCAATTTTTTCTCCGGAGAACTTTCTGCGACAAATTTTCTGCGACAAACTTTTCAGTTTTTAATTTTCTATTTTCCGCGTAAAAATTTCGGTGATTTTTCGACTGATTATTTTCTGCGCAAACTTGGAAAAGCTATGTGCGATAACGTGTCGCCGCTTGGCGTCAGTGGCGACTTTTTTAATAATTTGTTCTAAAGATAAGCAAAATTTCAACTTAGTAATTTCCGGCTAAGAAAAACTAAACTAGCCATTGCGCCAAACGGCTGTTGGCAGTAGTATTTTTATTTAATTTCTATCTCAATATCATTATGCCACCAAAAACCTTTCCGATTGTCCTTTAAAAACTCTATTATGGATTTTTTACTTTTATACATCGTCTTTATGTCTTTAGATTCAACTTCTATATTTTCAATTGAATTAGCAACTTCATTAATTTCACTGTCAGACCAAGTTCCAATTCCGAAATAAATATTTGCCGTATCTTTTGGTTTTAGGTTAAAAACAATTGAATCTTCAGGATGAGTTCCTCTAAAAACAACATTTTTTGTTTTGGAATTTATTTTAATTCTAATTTTAGCTTCGGAGTCTGTTCGGTTTATGAAATCTATATTATGCGGTGGATCACAGCTAAAAAGAAGCATGAGAAGAAAACTTAAAGTTGATAATTTCAGAAAGTTTCTCATTTAACGAGGGTTTAAATATTACTGCCAACGTGCCGCGGATTGCTACAGTGGCGGCTTTTTCACTGATTAGTGTAAAGATAAGCAAAATTTCAACTTAGTAATTTCCGTCTAAGAAAAACAAAACGAGCCATTGTAACAAACCGCTGTTATCGCACGTAGCTTTACGTCAACTTGAGCACGCAACGTAACCAGTTTCATTTCCAGTTTCCGTTTTCGGCGCAACTTTTGGTTTTCTGCTTATTTTCTGAGAAAGATTTCAACGCAAACACTTCAACGCAACTTTTCAGCTTCAATTTTTTCTCCGGAGAACTTTCTGCGACAAATTTTCTGCGACAAACTTTTCAGTTTTTAATTTTCTATTTTCCGCGTAAAAATTTCGGTGATTTTTCGACTGATTATTTTCTGCGCAAACTTGGAAAAGCTATGTGCGATAACGTGCTGCCGCTTCACACAGTGGCGACTTTACACTGATTAGTTGTAAAGATATAGAATTATCCTTTTAGTACTTTCGGTCTAAGAAAGAAAAACCAGCCATTGTGTGAAACGGCTGTTATAGCTTGTAGCTTCACGTCCACTTGAGCACGCAAACTTTGCCAGTTTCCACTTCGGATTCTACATTCTATTTTCTGCTTATTTTCTGAGAAAAAATTCGACGGAAACACTTCAACAGAAACACTTCGACGCAAACTTTTTTACCGCAATTTTTGAGTTTCAAATTTTCTCCAACAAACTTTCTGCGGCAAACTTTTCAAGCAACATTTTTCAGTTTCCATTTTCCGTTTTCTACTTGAAAATTTCGGCGACTTTTCGATTGATTATTTTCTGCGCAAACTTGGAGAAGCTATGAGCTATAACGTGCCGCCGCTTCACGCAGTGGCGACTTTTCACTGATTAGTTGTAAAGATATAGAATTATCTTTTTAGTACTTTCGGTCTAAGAAAAATAAAACCAGCCATTGTGTGAAACGGCTGTTAGCAGTAGTTCCTTATTTTATTAAATTATGCCAATCTTTTAAATTTACAATATAGGAAGTCTGATAACTTGTGTCGTATATAAGCGCATTCCCTTTCACTTCAACAGTGTCAACATTATATCTTTTAAGCATCTTATTTTTGTCGAATAATTTCATCGTATAATGAGTTTTTGGACAACAACAGTAACCGCCAACTTTTAACGAGTCAAATAAAGTATTAAAAGCTTTTAATTTCTTTGGAGTTATTAAATTTCTTCTTTTCAAAACACTTGTAGTATCTTCCATAGTATTTCCACTCAATTTATAAGAGCAAACTTCTATGCGATTGGTTTTCACTCGCAACTTTTTTAAAAAATTCTTATGATAATCAGCGCGAATCTTTTCAACATTCTTTGTAGCAATTTCTTTTGCTGGAATATTCTCTTTTTTGGTGCAAGAACTTAAAAATGAAATTAAAACTACAGTCGAAATAATTTGGGCAAGTCTTTTCATTGTGAGCGTTTTGGGAATTACTGCTAACTAGTCTATAGGTATGACAAAATCATACCTATCTGTCTTTTTTGGGATGTATAGGTATGCTTTGGTTCATACTTTGTAATTAAGGCTAATATATAAATAATATTACAAATCATCATAAGGACTTTTTATTTGTTGTAAGCTTTTAGTGCTCACGTGAGTGTATATTTCAGTGGTTCTGCTTCGGCTATGTCCCAATAATTCTTGAATGTAACGCAAATCGGTCCCGCTTTCTAATAAATGCGTTGCATAACTGTGTCGTAACCAATGTAAAGTAACTGGTTTGGTTATTCCTGCTTTTACTAAGGCATGCTTTAGGACACTTTGCAAGCTCTGTTCGGAATAGCGTTCGCCCTTAACATGGCCTTCAAACAGCCAAACTGTTGGTTTGTAGGTTTTGTAGTAATCTCTAAGAATTTCCAAAACCTTCGGGCTCAAAGGGGTAATACGGTCTTTTTTTCCTTTGGCTTGCAGTATTGTAATAATATTTCTTTTCGAATCAATATTACTGGGTTTTAGCTGCAAAAGTTCAGCACGACGCAAACCGCAACTGTAAATAAGACTCAACATCACCTTGTGTTTTATATTGCTGTGTGCTTCTAATATTTGCTTTACTTCTTCTTTGCTCAATACATTTGGCAATACTTTTTCGCGACGTGGTCTGTGTATGCTCTCAATCTCAATTTTTCGATCATGGATGGTTTTGAAGAATAACTTCACAGCACTCACAACCTGATTTTGATAGGAAGCCGATAAATGGTTTCTAAGAATATAGCCATTATTGTATAGCACAATATCTTCATTGGTAATTTCGTTTAAAGGCTTTTCATTAAAAAAGACCAAAAAGGATTTAGCTGCATCAGCATATGTGGTAATAGTGCTTTCGCTATATCTTTTGGAACGCATCCAAAGCTTAAACTTTTCTAAACTTTTAAAACCTTCTTCACTGGGTCGCAGTTCAGATAGCAATGGCAGTCCGAATGATTTTCGATTTTCGTCTGTGTCAGGCAAATGCCATACTGTTAGCGACTGGCTCCATCTTGCACCGGTCGTCCTTTTTATTTGGGCAAGGAGGATGTCATCTTTTTTAAAAAAGACGGCAACACGCCGTTCGCCTCTATGCGTTATGATTTTAGCTCTCCATTCCATAATGGCAGGAAATAGTGCTAAATAAAATCTTTTAGTTGATATAATGGTACACTTTTACTGTACTTTTTTCTGAGATTGGGAGCTAGGGTTTTAATCTGTTGGTGCTTGAATTGTAATGGGAATGGAATATAGTAGTCTGGCAATCATTCCCCTATATTTCCCGGGTTGCCAATCGGGATAGTTGCTGATTAGTCGCTTTGCCTCTTTGTCTAAAGTTTCTCCGGCACTTCTTAAAACGGTAAGATTACTGATGCTTCCATCTTTTTCAATGATGAAAGTTAATAACATTCTTCCGCTCTCAATTCCTTTAGGGATCTTGAATTTTTTACCAATATATTCGTAGAAATGCTCTATGCCCTTACGTGGTTTCGCAACTTCTTTAACTTTGTTATACTTGTATTGATTGGAAAGACTATCAGTGCTAACACCTTGAATCAATACTCCACTATTGTAATCTTCAATAAAATTGAGTTTCATTTTCCTGTTAAAACCTTCCCATTTACCAGTTTTTAAGCTGTTTTGAACCATCCCTTTTTCAAAGCAATTCTCTTCGTCTTCATCTTCAAAATAGCCATTGCCATCAATTACTTTTTGCTCATTAGCATCATTCCAATATTGAATGATTTTAATCAGCGGTTCGAATTCCTTATCAATTTTTTCGTATTGTTTGATATATTTCTTAACGCCATTTTCATGCCAGCCTATTTTATTTCCAATTACTAATCCTTTATCAACATTGTATTCCATCATCTTATTACCGTTTTCGTAATAGCATGTTATCAATCCGTTTTCGATAACGCCCGATTTTGAATTAGTAAAACCTTCTTTGTAGACTTTTCCTGATTTATAGAAAACAGTAAATTTATATGCTTCTTTTTCAGAAGAAGTGTTTTCTATGATGCGATAATAGGGACTTTCAGTTATTGTGGTTTCCTTAAAATCTTTATCTAGGTATACCTTTGCATTATCAGTTTGAGCCAAAATGATATTGTGAAACAGTAGCAGGAAAAATAAAAGTTGCTTCATAATTCTTATATAGCTACTATACCTTTAATATGAGGATGCGGATCGTAGTCAACCAGAGTAAAATCTTCAAAAGTAAAATCGAAGATGTTTTTTATTTCAGGGTTTAAAATCATTTTGGGTAAGGCTCTAGGCTCGCGAGACAACTGTAATTCCACTTGTTCAAAGTGATTGTTATAGATGTGTGCGTCGCCAAAAGTATGTATGAATTCACCAACCTGCAACTCACAAACTTGAGCAATCATCATAGTAAATAGGGCATACGAAGCAATATTAAAAGGAACGCCCAGAAAAATATCGGCACTGCGTTGGTATAACTGACACGATAATTTTCCGTCGGCAACATAAAACTGAAAAAAGGCATGGCATGGAGGCAAGGCCGCTTTCCCGTTCGCTACATTTTCAGCAAAAGATTTAGAAGTATCCGGAAGTACTGAAGGATTCCATGCAGAAACCAACATACGTCTACTGTTAGGATTGTTTTTTAAGGTGTCTATCAATTCTGTAATTTGATCAATTTCCTCGCTGTTCCAATTGCGCCATTGATGGCCGTAAACCGGACCTAAATCACCATTTTCATCGGCCCACTCGTCCCAAATTTTAACACCGTTTTCGTTAAGGTAACTGATATTGGTGTCGCCTTTCAAAAACCAAAGCAATTCATAGATTATCGACTTTAAATGCAGCTTTTTGGTAGTAACCATCGGAAAACCTTCATTCAAATCAAAGCGCATTTGGTATCCAAAAACACTCTTGGTTCCCGTTCCTGTTCTGTCTCCTTTTTGGCAACCGTTTTCCAAAACGTGTCGCACTAAATCGTGGTATTGCTTCATATTTGTTTGGATTTGGTTATTTGTGTATTTGGTTATTCGAAATACAAATAACCGAATAAGCCTATAACCGAATTAACTTTCTCTCTTCGAAATCTCGTCTCTTATCTTTGCTGCTTTCTCATAATCCTCATCCTGAACGGCTTTTTCCAAAGCTTCATGCAGTTCCGATAAACTCATGCTTTTGTAGATGTCGGTTGGCGAATTAGTGTCGCTGTCCAATCCGAAAGTTTCTGGAGTTGAAAGAACACCATCGTCGTCTGGATTAGAACTTTCTATTTCTCCAGGATTATTCAGATAGATTCCTGCTTTGTCTAAGATGTTTTTATACGTAAAAATTGGTGCCGAAAAACGCAATGCCAAAGCAATAGCATCAGAGGTTCGGGCATCAATAATTTCTTCTATTTTGTCTCTTTCGCAGATGATACTCGAATAGAAAACCCCGTCTACTAATTTGTGAATAATGACTTGTTTTACAACGATGTCAAATCGGTCGGCAAAACTCTTGAACAAATCGTGTGTTAAAGGGCGTGGTGGTTTAATTTCTTTTTCTAAAGCAATCGCGATAGATTGGGCTTCAAAAGCGCCAATAACGATAGGCAGTTTTCGTTCGCCATCCACTTCATTTAAGATCAAGGCGTAGGCGCCATTCTGCGTTTGGCTATAAGAAATTCCTTTTATGGTTAGTTTTACTAAACTCATTCTTTTTTTAGTGTCAAGTACTGCCAATACTAGAGCGGTACTTATATTTTTGTTATATTACTTTTTCCTAACGTTTGGGATGCAAAGTAACAAAAACTTTTCGCTTCTAAAAACTTTTAAATCCCAAAAAAAGAATTCCAAATACCAATAACAATGTATCAGTACTTGGAATTTAAAATTTATAATTTAAAATTTAAAATGGAATCCGTTAGTGGTTTTGCGCTTTAAATTCGTTTATCTTTTGCGTTAGTCTTGGAAGAATTTCCAATGCATCGCCTACAATACCGTAATCGGCTACTTTAAAGAAAGGCGCTTCAGCATCTGTATTGATCACTACTTTAATTTTAGAAGAGTTGATTCCAGCAATATGTTGAATAGCACCAGAAATACCTACCGCTATATATAAATTAGAGGCTACAGGCTTTCCGGTTTGTCCTACGTGTTCACTGTGAGGTCTCCATCCCAAATCAGAAACCGGTTTTGAGCAAGCCGTTGCTGCTCCGAGCGATGTTGCTAAATCTTCCAATAGATTCCAGTTTTCAGGACCTTTCAATCCACGACCACCGGAAACCACGACATCAGCATCCGCAATCGTAACTTTACCGCTCGATTTTTCTACAGAAGCTACTTTTACATTAAAATCGGTTTCGTTTAAAGTAGGAGCAAAGGCTTCTTCAGAAAGCGATGCGGCATTTTCAACAAGTCCATACGAGTTTTTGGCTAGGCTCAATACTTTAACATTGGTATTGATTTCGGTAATGTTGAAGGCTTTGTTGGAGAAAGCAGTACGTTTTACCTGAAAAGGTGACGTACTTAGTGGCAGACCAACCACATTAGAAGCAAATCCAGCTTCTAGCCCTATGCTTGCTATTGGAGCCAAATACAAACTATCGGTTGTGGAAGAAAGTAAAATTAAAGTCGCACTTTCTTTTTGAGCCGCTTGTTTGACAACATCGGCGTATGCTTTTGCATTAAAGTCTTTCAGTTTGTCGTTTGATACTTTCAATACTTTCGAAACGCCATATTTTGACAAATCAGATACCGTATCGATGTTTACAGTAACCGCAGTAACCGTTGTTCCTAAAGAATCGGCTACATTTTTAGCGTAAGAGGCTAATTCGAACGCTACTTTTTTAAATTTTCCTTCTGCTGATTCAGCATATATTAATATTGACATAATTATATTTTTGTGTCTAAAGTCTGAAAGTCTAAAGTCATAAAGAATGATAATTCAACCTTATGGACATTCGACTTTTGACATTCGACTGTTATTAAATCACTTTCGCTTCGTTATGCAAAGCATTGATAAGTCCGTCTAAATCGTCTGCTGCAAATAATTTCACCGCTGATTTTGGAGCTGGTTTTTCAAATTTTACCGCTTTAGTGTTGTTGTTTGAAGCAACAGGTTCCAAAACAGTTAACACTTTTGTTCTTGCGGTCATGATACCTCTCATGTTTGGAATACGCAAATCTTTTTCTTCAACTAAACCTTTTTGACCTCCAATTACAAGTGGTAAAGAAGCCGATATCGTTTCTTTTCCACCATCAATTTCTCTTGCAGCTTTGGCAGAAGATCCGTCTACTGTTAGTTCGATACAAGAATTTACAAAGTTGTAATCTAATAAAGAGGCTAACATTCCCGGAACCATACCACCATTGTAATCTAATGATTCTTTACCACAAATAACCAAGTCATAAGCACCTGATTTTGCTACTTCAGCCAATTGTTTCGCAACAAAAAAGCCATCAGTTGGATTGGCATTCACACGGATAGCTTCATTAGCACCAATGGCTAAAGCTTTTCTCAAAGTCGCTTCGGCATCAGCACCACCAACATTGATTACCGTAACATTGGCACCTTGTTGTTCTTGGAACCAAATAGCTCTTGTTAGTCCAAATTCGTCATTGGGATTGATCACATATTGAACACCATTGGTATCAAACTCAGTATCGCCATTGACAAAATTAATTTTTGAAGTAGTATCAGGAACATGACTGATGCAAACTAATATTTTCATAAGTATTGAGTATTTGTTGAAAAATTTGAAGCACAAAATTAGCATAATATTTTGAATAATGTACTATGCGCGCATAATATTTTTCAGTATTATATCGATTTCGTAGCTTTTTTCAAAAAGCATGTAAAATGTGACAATTATATAACATAAAAATAGATAGGTATAATTGATAAATATCAGCATAAACTACCTTTATATGCTGTAATTTTATGGTATAATAGTTTAGATATCAATTAAAAACAAATCAAAAATGAAAAAAGTCTTGATTGCATTAGATTATGGAATCTCTGCCCGAAAAATTGCGGAGCAAGGGTATAACTTGGCTAAAAGTATGAAGGCTAAAGTAACCTTGTTGCACGTAGTTGCTGACGAAACGTATTATAGCGGTATTGATGCTGGTCCTTTTATGGGGTTTTATGGCTATGATTTTTTCAATATTGACGATAAAAATACGTTGATGGAATCCTCCTTAAATTTTTTAGAAAAAATTAAAAGCCATTTAAAAGATCCTGATATTGAGATTATAGCAGAAAAAGGCGATTTCTCGACGGTGATTTTGGATGTCGCTACAAGAAATCACACAAGCATTATAGTATTGGGCGCACACAGTAAGAATTGGTTAGTAAAAACCGTAATGGGAAGTGTGACCGAAAGTGTGTTATCTAATAGCAAAATTCCCATGTTTATTATTCCGGTTAAGGAATAAAACACTATTAGTTCAGCCACCAATTCGAGGAATACTGCTATTGAGAATATACCAAGAGGATGGCAGAGTGACGAGAGAGAACAGGAAGTCGTGATTACAAAGAGTTAAGATGAATCTATAACACAAACAACAATAAAAGAACACGATAATGGAATTATCAAAGCAGATTGGCTACTTGTTCGTTTTGGCAATTCCGATAGCATGCGTTGCTTGGACAGTAACTCACGAAGAAGTTTTTAGAGAACCTCGGGAATATTGTAGCAAAAAATCCAAATACAGCAAAACGCTATGGACACGTAAGTTTTTTTATTTATTCACCTGTGAATATTGCTTTAGTCATTATGTGACTTTGTTCTTTTTAATCGTTTCAAAATTTCAAATGTTATACGAAGATTGGCTTGGTTACTTAATTTCATTTTTTGCCTTAGTTTGGGTGGCTAATGTTTATATGAGCCTGTTTGGATTCATAAGAGTCGGAATGAAAAAAGAAAAATTAGAGGCCGACCTAGAAGAATTACACCTTCAAAAAGAAAAGAAAAAGTAGCACTTTAACCTAAAAATACTGGAAATCATGGACAAAAAAATGCAAAAAGACACCGACACTAAAAATCCAAACGCTGTTTATCCTGATAACGTAAACTATCCGCCAAGCGAAGACATTTATAATCAGGAAAAGAAGGAAACTGAAATTGATCCGGAAGACATTTCAAAGGTAAAGACTAACATCGACTATGGTCAATACAATGAGAAAACGTTCAATCAAGATAAATCGGGAGCAGACCTAGATATTCCGGGTTCTGAATTAGATGATGCACAGGAAGAAATTGGAAGCGAAGACGAAGAAAACAACGGATACAGCATCGGCAGTGACAACCACAACAATTTAGAAGAAGATAATGAGCATAATTAATAACCATATACAAGATATACTCATGGAAACACACAATCAAACTATTTTAGCTATTATCGAAAGCCATAAAAATGCAGCCGAAGCCCATCAACAAGCAGCCAAAGCCCATTTAGAAGCGGCAAAGTATCATGCTGGAGGAGAAGAACTGCAAGCAACGGAAAGCGCCAAAACAGCAAAAGAATACAGCGACAAAGCTGTCATTTACGATAAAGAAGTTGCAAAACACCACCAACTCTAACAAATAAAATATCCATCTCATTTAGGAATATTTTTGAGGTAGGATGGCTTTCTTCGGTATAAAAAACGCTTAGTTTCTAATCAAAACGCTATATTCTATTCTCTATTTTCCATATTCTTTTCTCTTTATTCTTTTCTCTATTTTCTTTTTTTTACTTTTGCTACCCAAAATGGACACTAAGTAACTTTTATATGAGAACGATACAATTTAGAGAAGCAATAGCCGAAGCCATGAGTGAAGAAATGCGCCGTGATGAATCGGTGTATTTGATGGGTGAAGAAGTAGCAGAATACAACGGAGCATATAAAGCTTCCAAAGGAATGTTGGATGAATTTGGCCCCAAAAGAGTCATTGATACTCCGATTGCCGAACTTGGTTTTGCCGGAATCGCAGTAGGTTCAGCCATGAATGGTTGTCGTCCGATTGTAGAATACATGACCTTCAACTTCTCGTTAGTAGGAATTGATCAAATCATAAACAATGCAGCCAAGATGCGTCAGATGTCGGCCGGACAATTTCCAATGCCGATGGTGTTTCGCGGACCAACTGCTTCAGCGGGTCAATTAGGAGCAACGCACTCTCAGGCTTTTGAAAACTGGTTTGCCAACACTCCGGGATTAAAAGTAGTAGTGCCATCAACTCCTTACGATGCGAAAGGGTTATTAAAATCAGCTATCAGAGATAACGATCCTGTAATTTTCATGGAATCGGAGCAGATGTATGGAGATAAAGGAGAAATTCCAGAAGAAGAATACACGCTACCTTTAGGTGTTGCCGACATAAAAAGAGAAGGAACGGATGTAACCATAGTATCTTTTGGTAAAATCATCAAAGAAGCTTTCATAGCCGCAGACGAATTAGCTAAAGAAGGGATTTCTTGTGAAATCATCGACTTAAGAACGGTACGTCCGATGGATTATGATGCCATTATCAATTCAGTTAAAAAAACAAACCGTTTGGTAGTATTAGAAGAAGCATGGCCGTTTGCCAGTGTAGCTTCTGAAATTACGTATATGGTTCAGGAAAGAGCATTCGATTATTTAGATGCACCAATTCAAAGAATCACAACAGCAGATACACCGGCGCCTTACTCACCAACCCTTTTAAAAGAATGGTTACCCAATGCTGAAGATGTAATCAAAGCTGTAAAAAAAGTCACTTACAAATAGAGAGTTAGACATTAGTTGATAAGGAGTTATAATAATTTCTTAAATTCTAAGAAGTCTAAGAATCTAGTAATCTAAATAACTATATTTGAAACTTCATCAGAAAAATTTGATGGAGTTTTTTTTTGCCAATGAAAAATATTTTTACACTATTTGTTGTATTTGTTGCTTTAGTCACTAAAAGCTTTGGACAAACTAAAGTTAGTGGTGTGGTGTTGGATAATTCCAAACAACCTATTCCGTATGCTAATGTGGTCTTTAAGGGCTCTAATACTGGAGTAGTTTCGAATGAAGACGGAAGGTTTTACATTGAATCTCCTGATAATTATACCGAACTCGTAGTGTCGTTTGTTGGTTTTCCTGATAAAACCGTAAAGCTGCCACAATTGGTTAATTATGATTTCAAAGTAATTCTAACCGAAGGAAATACTTTGAAGGAAGTTAAAATCTTTGCCGGAAAAACGTCTAAAAAGAACAATCCCGCACTAGACATTCTCCGAAAAATATGGGAACGCAGAAGAAAGAACGGACTTAAAATGTTCAAACAATACCAATACGAGAAATACGAGAAAGTAGAGTTTGACATGAATACTATCGACAGTGCTTTTATGAAAAGTAAAATCTTCAAAGGCATGGAATTCGTTTTCAAAAACATCGATACTTCTAAAGTTACCGGAAAAACATACCTCCCAATATTCATCAACGAATCGTTATCGGATTTTTACGGAGATAATGAAAACAAACGAACCAAAGAAGTACTCAAAGCCAACAAAAACTCCGGTTTAGGAAGTGGCGATGGTGTGAATATGTTTATTAAGGATTTGTACAACGACTATGATATTTACGACAACTACCTGCAGTTGTTTGACAAAAGTTTTACCAGTCCGTTATCGCGTACTGGAATCGATGTCTACAACTATGTTTTAGCGGATACGGCTGTTATTGATAATAAGTTATGCTATAATATTGTTTTTTATCCAAGACGTAAAAATGAATTGACTTTTAAAGGAGATTTTTGGGTTAATGATACCACTTTTGCTATCAAGAAAATCAACATGGCCATCACCAAAAGCGCCAACATCAACTGGGTAAAAGATATTTATCTGGAACAGGAATACGAAGTTTTGAACGATTCTGTTTTTCTGCCTACAAGAGATTACATGATGTCTGACTTTGCTTTGAGAAAGAAAGAAGAGTCGAAAGGTGTCTACGGAAAACGAACTACTTTGTACCGTAATTTCAAGTTCGATGAAAAGAAGCCGGACAAATTCTACAAGCAAGAAGTCAATTACATTGATAACGAAGTTTACGCTAAATCCGATGAATATTGGAACGAAAACCGATTTGAAAATCTGAATAAAGACGAGCAGAAAATCTATAAAATGATTGACACGCTTAAAACGGTTAAGAAATTCAAACAATTATACAGTTTAGTATCCATTTTAGGAAGTGGTTATATCGAAATCCCGAAATACCATCTGGATTATGGACCGATATTTTCTACAGTAGGCTATAATGAAGTTGAAGGCGTACGTCTTAGAGCTGGAGCCAGAACGTATTTTGGCCCTAACGATCTTTGGCGTATTCAAGGCTACACAGCTTATGGCTTTGAAGATAACAAATTCAAATACGGAGCTTCCGGAAAATGGATGATTGACAAGAAAAACAGAATTATCATTTCGGGTGGAAACCGTCGCGATGTCGAACAGATTGGCGCCAGTCTCACTACAACGAATGATGTTTTGGGCAGAAGTTATGCGTCATCCGGATTGTTTTCTACAGGTGCGAACGGAAAGCTAACCAACATCAATTTATCTACTTTAGCTGCAGAAATTGAGCCAGTGAAAAATGTGATCTTCCAACTCGGTTTTTCTTACCGAACGCTGGAATCAGCATCGGACACTTTCAAACTCGATTATTTCACCGATGCTACGCAAACCACCACTAAAAGCAATGTCACACAGTCGGAGTTGAATGTGCAGGTAGAATTAACACCAAAGAAAAAAACCATAGGTTATGGTGTAGAAAGAAGGGAAGTAGACAATCCTTACAGTCGTATTTTTGTGAACTATAGTCAGGGTTTCAAAGGATTTATCAATAGTGATTTCAGTTACCAAAAAGTACAATTATACTACAAACAACCCGTAATTATTGGCGCTATTGGTCGATCCAATTTCACCGTAGAACTCGGAAAAACATTTGGTCAGATTCCGTTAGGATTAATGAGTGTAGTTCCCGGAAACCAAACACTTTTTATAATTGACAATACGTTTAACAATCTTAATTTCTACGAGTTTGTAGCCGATCAGTATGCTACTTTCATATGGGAACACAACTTTCAAGGGAAACTATTTGCACGTGTTCCGGGATTAAGAAAATTAAACTTGCGAGAAATTATAGGAGTTAAAGGAGTTTACGGAACAGTTTCGGATGAAAACAATTTCATCAATGCATCAGGATTACTCTATCAAGCACCGGAAAAACCCTACTGGGAATACAGTGCTGGAGTCGGGAATATCTTCAAAGTATTCCGATTGGATTTTGCCTGGAGAGGAAACTACAGAGACGTTCCGGGTACTAATAATTTCACTATCAAAGGCTCATTCGGATTTTACTTTTAAGCGGAAGCCGATTGGGTTTCTTATCTAATAAAATAGCATGGAGCAGGCAATCGCATTTCTGAGAGCACAAGACGAAGTGTTTGAAAAGCTTCATCTGCAGTATGGGAATCCTTTTATTCCATCCCGACCACAAGGATTTGTAACACTATGCAAACTCATTCTCGAGCAACAGGTTTCTATTGATTCTGCCAAAGCCTGTTTCATAAAGATAGAAAACAAATTAGGACAAGTTACTTCAAAGACTATTGCAAATTGTGCTGACGAAGACCTAAAAAGTTGTGGTGTCAGCCGACAAAAAATCAGTTATCTAAAAGCCTTGTCAAAAGCAGTTTCAGAAGACTTGGATTTGGAAAGTTTGGCCACTCAATCTGCCGATGAGGTTCGGAACCAATTAATCAAAATCAAAGGAATTGGGCATTGGACCATCGATGTCTATTTGATGTTTTCACTACAATCGCCCGATATCATTCCACTTGGAGATATTGCCGTAGTCAATACCATAAAAGAATTGTTCGGCATCCATACCAAAGAAGAGATGGAAACACTTTCTGAAAAATGGAAGCCTCACCGAACTATGGCAACCTTTATGCTTTGGCACCATTATCTCGAAAAAAGAAACAGAAAACCAATGGTTTAACGAACCGAGAAACATTCCTAAATTAATTGTTTTTATTTGTTAAAGTTTTGTTACTTTTGCGACCGATAAAATTTATAACAAAAATTATATTTATGGAATCATACATGATTTATGTGCCGATAGTTATGGCATTAATTGGATTGGCTTTTATGGCATTCAAAAGAGCCTGGGTTTTAAAACAAGACGCTGGTGATGGGAAGATGAAAGAAATTTCAGATTACATCTATGAAGGTGCTTTGGCTTTCCTAAAAGCAGAATACAGATTATTGGCAATTTTCGTAGTGATCGCGAGTGTTGTTTTAGCTGGAATTACATTTTTACCTGGAGTAAAAACACATTTATTAATTGTTATTGCCTTTATTTTTGGAGCCTTCTTTTCAGCTTTAGCTGGAAATATGGGGATGAAAATCGCTACCAAAACGAACGTAAGAACTACACAAGCTGCCCGTACAAGCTTACCACAAGCACTAAAAGTTTCTTTTGGTGGTGGAACAGTAATGGGATTAGGTGTTGCCGGATTGGCAGTGCTTGGTTTGACAGGGTTCTTCATTATATTATTCCAACAATTTATGGGCGGTGTATGGACTTCTACAGAAGACATGACTGTCGTTTTAGAAACATTAGCCGGTTTCTCTCTTGGAGCAGAATCTATTGCTTTGTTTGCCCGTGTAGGTGGTGGTATTTATACTAAAGCTGCTGACGTAGGTGCTGACTTAGTAGGTAAAGTAGAAGCGGGTATCCCAGAAGATGATCCAAGAAACCCTGCAACTATTGCAGATAACGTTGGTGACAACGTTGGTGACGTTGCTGGAATGGGAGCGGATTTATTTGGTTCTTACGTAGCAACTGTTTTGGCTGCTATGGTATTGGGTAACTATGTTATTCAGGATATGGGTGGAAAAATCGAAGACGCTTTTGGTGGAATCGGTCCAATCTTATTACCAATGGCAATCGCTGGTTTCGGAATCTTATTTTCGATCATCGGAACGATGTTGGTAAAAATTTCAAGTGATGATGCTAAAGAAGCTCAAGTACAAAAAGCATTAAATGTCGGAAACTGGGTTTCTATTATTTTAACGGCAATTTCTTGTTTCTTCCTAGTAAAATATATGTTGCCTGAAGTAATGACTATGGAATTCTATGGTGAAGGAGCACAACAAATCTCATCCATGAGAGTATTCTATGCAACTATCGTTGGATTGGTAGTGGGTGGTGTTATTTCATCGGTAACGGAATACTATACAGGTTTAGGTACAAAACCAGTTTTGGCCATCGTACAAAAATCTTCAACAGGAGCAGGAACAAACGTAATCGCTGGTTTAGCGACCGGAATGATTTCTACGTTCCCAACCGTATTATTATTCGCAGGTGCTATCTGGGCTTCGTATGCTTTTGCTGGTTTCTACGGTGTGGCTTTAGCAGCTTCTGCTATGATGGCTACTACAGCTATGCAATTAGCTATTGATGCTTTCGGACCAATCTCTGATAACGCTGGTGGAATCGCTGAAATGAGCGAATTGCCAAAAGAAGTTAGAACAAGAACTGACATCTTGGATTCCGTTGGAAATACTACTGCTGCCACAGGAAAAGGTTTTGCTATCGCTTCTGCGGCATTAACATCTTTAGCTTTATTTGCAGCTTACGTAACGTTTACCGGAATTGATGGTATCAACATTTTCAAAGCGCCAGTTTTAGCAATGTTATTCGTTGGGGGTATGATTCCTGTAGTGTTCTCTGCTTTAGCGATGAACTCTGTTGGAAAAGCGGCTATGGATATGGTATATGAAGTACGTCGTCAGTTTAAGGAAATTCCAGGAATCATGGAAGGAACCGGAAAACCAGAATACGGTAAATGTGTGGAGATTTCTACTAAAGCGGCTTTACGTGAAATGATGTTGCCTGGAGTATTGACTATTGGTTTCCCAATTGCCATTGTATTGTTAGGAAAATTAGTTTACGGAGATAACAATCAGTTAATCGCTGAAATGTTAGGAGGTTATATGGCTGGAGTAACGGTATCTGGTGTGCTTTGGGCTGTGTTCCAAAACAATGCTGGTGGTGCTTGGGATAACGCTAAGAAATCGTTCGAAGCTGGAGTAATGATTAATGGAGAAATGACCTATAAAGGTTCAGATGCGCACAAAGCGGCTGTAACTGGAGATACTGTTGGAGATCCATTTAAAGATACTTCTGGTCCATCGATGAACATCTTAATCAAATTGACGTGTTTAATTGGATTAGTAATCGCGCCAATCTTAGGTGCTGGTCACGAAGGTGGTTCAAAAGATATGAAATGTACCGTTGAAAAACTTTCTTGCGATGGTAACATGAAAGGTAAATGCGATATGAGCAAATGTGCTACAATGACTAAAGAAGAGTGCGCTAAAATGTGTGATTCTTTAGGATGTTCTCCGGAGCAAAAAGAAGCATGTATGGCTCATTATGATGCTGATGGAAAATTCATCGCTGATAAAAAAGCTGACTGTTGTGCTCAAAAAGGTTCAGGTGCAACAACGAATGTAGAGAAAAACGTAAAAGTGGTTATTACCAATACAAACGGTAAAGCCAAAGCTACAGTAACTACTACAGTGGGTGGTACAGCAACATCAGAATCTTTTGAAGGTACAGAAGAAGAAGTAAAAGCAAAAGTAGAAGCGTTGAAATAATCGCTTTCTTATTTGATATAGTAAAAAGCCCCACATTTGTGGGGCTTTTTGTTTGCCATTCTTTGATTTTCTTCTTTACAATACGGTAAACAAATAAATTGTAACGCAGGATTTTCAAAATTATGCGTTGTTGACAAAATGATTATGCATTACAATGGTTTTGATTATGCACTACAATTGTTTTGATTATGCATTATAATTTTCAAGATTATAATGCATGATTTTTTTGTTTACCGTATGGAATCAATTTTTAATGTCTTTTTACTTAAATTAGCCATAGATAAATTGTACTTTCATGACTAACAAATTGGTTCTTCTGTTCTTATTTTTTGTTTCGATGGCCTTTTCGCAAACATCGTTGCCTTTAATTCCGCAACCTGGAATAGTTGAAATTCGAAATGGGCATTTTATAGTAAATGATAAAACAGTTATTCAGGCTGATGTCAATATGCCGGAAACACAATATTTGCAACAAGCCATAAAACAGCAAACAGGTTTAGACCTGAAAATTGTTGCTGTCAGTAATAAACCCAATAAAATTGCTCTGAGCTATACGACAACAAGTCGAAAAAGAGAAGGCTATGGACTAATGGTTTCCGATAAAAATATCGCTATATATGCGGAACATCCAGAAGGCTTTTTTTACGGAATACAGACATTATTACAGCTATTGCCTTCAGAAAAAAGTAAGACAATAAAGGTACCGTGTTTACTCATTTCAGATGATCCCAAATTCGCTTGGCGTGGTATGCACCTCGATTGTGCCCGACATTTCTTTCCAGTAGATTTTGTCAAAAAATATATCGACTACTTGGCCATGTATAAGTTCAATACCTTTCATTGGCATTTGACGGATGATCAAGGCTGGCGTATTGAAATCAAGCAATATCCAAAGCTGACAACTATAGGAGCATGGAGAAACGGATCCATGATTGGTCATTACAACGACCAAACCTATGATGACAAACGTTATGGCGGGTTTTATACGCAGGAAGAAATCAAGGAAGTTGTAGCTTATGCAAGCCAAAGGCATATCACCGTAGTGCCCGAAATAGAAATGCCTGGACATGCAGTAGCGGCTTTGGCAGCATATCCCGAATATTCTTGCACTGGTGGTCCTTTTGAAGTGGGCAAACAATGGGGTGTTTTAGACGATGTCTTTTGTCCGAAAGAGAAAACCTTTACATTTCTTCAAAATATCTTAGCAGAAGTAATCCAACTTTTCCCATCACAATACATTCATATTGGTGGCGACGAATGTCCAAAAACACGCTGGAAAGCCTGTCCGCAATTTCAGTCGCTTATCAAAGAAAAAGGGTTGAAAGATGAACATGAACTGCAAAGCTATTTCATCCAAAGAATTGAAAAATTTGTCAACAGTAAGGGTCGAAAAATTATAGGTTGGGATGAAATCTTGGAAGGCGGTTTGGCTCCAAACGCGGCAGTGATGAGTTGGCGTGGTATCGAAGGTGGAATTACCGCAGCAAAGCAAAAACACTATGTTGTCATGACTCCGGGTTCTCATTGTTATTTCGATTATTATCAAGGACATCCTAAAAATGAACCTTTAGCGATTGGTGGCTATCTTCCGGTGGAGAAAGTGTATTCCTTTAACCCAATTCCGAAAGAGTTGTCTAAAGATGAAGCTCAATATATTTTAGGGGCGCAGGCCAATGTGTGGACAGAATACATCGAAAAGCCGCAAAATGTGGAATACATGATTTTCCCCAGAATGTTAGCGCTTTCTGAGGTGCTTTGGGGAACATCCAATCCGGAGAAATATACCGATTTCCAAAACAGAATGATACAACAATTTGCCGTTTTGGATCAAAAAGGAATTCAGTATAGCAAAGCCATTTTTGAAGTCACAACCAAAGTTAATCCTTCACCCAAAAGCGATGGTGTTTTATTTGAACTACATTCGGCCAATGACTCAAAAAAAATCAGGTATACTACAGATGGAACAGCGCCAACTTTACGTTCTGATTCGTATGACACCCCAATCCCAATCACAAAAAATCAAACTGTCAAAGCCGCTTATTTTGACAAGGATAAGCAACAAAGTGCTGTGATGGAGCAAGCTTTTTATGTCAATAAAGCTACTGGAAAGAAAATCACACTGGTCAATCCGCCACACGAAAACTACAGCAATGGTGGCCCTTTTACTTTAGTCGATGGGATGTACGGAAACCGAAGTAGGTTCGGTCGCGAATGGCTAGGATTTTCCGGTAAAGATTTGAAGGCTACCATTGATTTAGGAACATCTGAAACCATAAGCAAAATAACGGTTAGTGTACTCGAAAACCAAGGCAGTTGGATTTATTATCCTAACGGAATCGAACTACTGATTTCTAATGATGGCCAAAATTTTCAAAGTCTTCAAAAAATTTCTTTATCACAAATAAAAGAAGTTAAAGGCAATGTAGTCGTGAATTTTAAATCTCAAAAGGGGCAATACATCAAAATAGTGGCTGGCAATAAGGGAAAAATTCCCGAAGGAAATCCCGGAGCTGGTGCCGATGCTTGGTTGTTTGTAGATGAAATAAGTATAGAATAAATAAAGTATGTCAAACCGCAGAAATTTTATCAAAACATCAGCTCTGGCAACTGTGGCCGTAGCACTAAACTCTTTTACTAGCAAAGAGGAAGAATCCACTAGTACATTTGGAAAACAAAAAGCAGAACAGAACGGAACGAAACCTATCGTGATTTCAACATGGAATTTTGGTGTGAAAGCCAACGGTGCTGCCTGGGAAATATTAAAAAACAACGGACGTGCTTTAGATGCGGTGGAAGCCGGAGTAAAAATCCCGGAAGGCGATCCTGCGGAAAGAAGCGTAGGTTATGGAGGAAGACCGGATAGAGATGGGCGCGTAACCTTGGATGCTTGCATCATGGATGAATTCTCGAATATTGGTTCAGTAGCTTGTCTGGAGCACATCAAGCATCCTATCGCAGTGGCAAGAGCCGTAATGGAAAAAACGCCACACGTAATGTTGGTAGGCGATGGCGCATTGCAGTTTGCTTTGTCGCAAGGATTTAAAAAAGAAAATTTACTCGTAGAAGCCTCTGAAAAAGAATGGAAGGAATGGCTTAAAACAAGTCAGTACAAACCTATTGCCAATATTGAAAATCACGATACCATAGGCATGATAGCTTTAGACAGTTTCGGAAATTTATCAGGAGCATGTACCACAAGCGGTATGGCTTACAAAATGCACGGACGCGTCGGCGATTCCCCAATTATTGGAGCTGGATTGTATGTTGATAATGAAATTGGAGCTGCTACAGCCACGGGTCATGGAGAAGAAGTCATCAGAATTGCTGGCTGTCATTTGGTTGTAGAACTGATGCGTCAGGGAAAATCACCACAAAAAGCTTGCGAAGAAGCAGTTAGCAGAATTGTAAAACTAACCCAAAACCGAAATAAAAATCTCAAGGATATTCAAGTTGGATTTATAGCCCTAAACAAAAAAGGGGAATACGGTGCCTATTGCGTCCAAAGCGGATTCAACTTTGCGGTAAACGATACCAACGGAAATACATTGGTAGACGCTGACTACTTCTTAAAATAACTTACAGTCACAACTATGCCTAATATAGTTCAAAATCCTAGCTTGGAAATAGCTTGTTTTAATCTACCCTCAGCCCTAATGGCTCAGGAAAACGGCGCCGATAGAGTAGAACTTTGTGATGGCTTTGAAGTTGGAGGTACAACGCCTTCGATAGCGTTGGTTACAAAAGCAAAAGAACTTTTAAAGATTGATGTATACGTGATGATTCGCCCAAGGGGAGTCAATTTTGTCTATTCGGATGAAGAGTTTAACCAAATGCAATCGGATATACTACAATTAAAAGAACTGAAAGTGGATGGTTTTGTATTCGGAATTTTAAAGGAAAACAATACCCTCAATGTGGAACAAAATAAACGCTTAGTCGATTTGGCGAAGCCATTACCTTGTACCTTTCATCGGGCTTTCGACGAAGTTGAAGATGCTTTTTGGGCACTGGAACAAATTATTGACTGTGGTTTTACAACTGTATTAACTTCGGGTCAGGCCCAAGATGTAACCGATGGAATGAATCGCTTAGCTGAATTGGTATTCAAAGCTGGCAACCGAATTACAATTATGCCCGGAGGCGGTTTAAGATCTAATAACATTGAAGTCATCCAAGAAAACACGAAAGCCATTTTTTATCATTCTTCTGCGATTACCGATGGAAAACAGACAGCCAATCCGGAAGAAATTTTCAATTTGAAAAATAAATTAAAATAATGAATCGACCGTTTACATTGTTACTGCTAACCTTGTTGCCATTACTGGTATGGTCGCAACATTCTGAACGAAGTTTGAATGCTGAACAATGGACATTCAAAAAAACAAGCGATTTTAATTGGCTTCCGGCCACCGTTCCGGGAACTGTTCACACCGATTTATATAACAACAAAAGTATTCCAAACCCTTTTTATGGCGCTAACGAAAAGCAGTTGCAATGGATAGAAAATGAAGATTGGGAATACCAAACGTCTTTTATCGTTTCGAAAGAAGAACTAAAAAGCCAAAAGAGTTATCTTCAGTTTGACGGATTAGATACGTATGCAGAAGTGTATCTTAATGGTAACAAAATTCTTTCAGCCAACAATATGTTCCGAACGTGGAAAATCTATGTAAAAAAAGGGCTTAAATTAGGAACCAATCATCTCAAAATAATTTTTTCTTCAGCCGTTAAGAAAGGTCAAGAAGAAGCCAAACAGCTCCCGTATGCCTTACCCGGTGACGAAAAAGTATTCACTCGAAAAGCGCAATACCACTATGGTTGGGATTGGGGACCGCGTTTTGTAACAGCTGGAATCTACAAAAAAGTAGCGCTGCATTTTTGGAATTCGGCAAAAATATCCAAGGTACGTTACCATCAAAAAAGCCTAACCGATTCTTTAGCAACAATAGAGTTTATAACTAGTATTGAAAGCACAGTCAATGGTAAATTCCGTTTAAACATCAACAATACCACTCAGGAAATTCAGTTGCAGCAAGGGGAAAATGTGGTGGCAGTTTCCTATGCTATCCAAAATCCCAGACGATGGTGGACTAATGGCTTAGGGGAGGCCTTTTTGTATTCTTTTGAAATCACACTTTCGAAATCCAATCAAAAGTTAGACGAACGACATTTAGATATTGGACTCCGAACAATTGAATTGGTTCAGGATAAAGACGCTATCGGCAAAAGTTTTTACTTCAAACTCAACGGAATTCCGGTTTTTATGAAAGGAGCTAATTATATTCCGCCCGATAGTTTTCTACCAACAGCTACTGATTCTGTTTATAAAAATATAGTCAAGAATGCCGTTGACTCCAACATGAACATGCTCCGGGTTTGGGGTGGCGGCGTTTATGCCGATGATGCTTTTTATGATGCTTGTGATAAAAATGGGATTTTGGTCTGGCAGGATTTTATGTTTGCTTGCGCCATGTATCCTGGTGATGCTGATTTTATAGAGAATGTAAAACAGGAAGTTATCGATAACGTTACGCGTTTACAGCATCATCCCTGTATCGCACTTTGGTGTGGGAATAACGAAAATGATGAAGGTTGGCACAATTGGGGCTGGCAAAAACAATACAACTATTCATCTGAAAATCAAGACAAAATATGGAAGGATTATCAAAAGTTGTTTCACGAAGTGATTCCGGAAACCTTAAACCGTTTGCTTGCTTCCAATGAAAACCGCTATTGGCCCTCTTCACCTTCCATTGGTTGGGGTAAAAAGGAAAGCCTGCTGCAAGGTGATTCCCATTATTGGGGCGTATGGTGGGGCATGGAGCCCTTTGAAATCTATAGAAAAAAGGTCGGTCGATTTATGAGTGAATATGGTTTTCAGGGTATGCCCAATTTGAAAACGTTCATGTCCTTTGCCAAAGAAGAAGAGTTGAATCTAAATTCAGATGCCTTAAAAAACCATCAAAAACATACCACAGGATATCAGACCATCAATGAGTATATGGCCCGAGATTATAAAGTGCCTACGAATTTTGAGGACTATATTTATGTATCTCAACTGCTGCAGGCAGAAGGCATGAAAACAGCTATTGAGGCACACAGGCAAGCCAAACCTTATTGCATGGGCACTTTATATTGGCAACTCAACGATTGTTGGCCGGTGACTTCATGGAGTTCAATAGATTATTTTGGCAGATGGAAAGCAGTGCACTATCAGGTGAAACGGAGTTTTGAAAACCTTTTGATTTCCGTTAAGGAGACCAATACAACATATAGTATTTATTTAACTAATGACAGTTTAGAAAATTTTGGCGGTGATTTAGATTTTAAATTGATGGATTTCAAAGGCAATCTTCTTTGGGAAAGTAATGTTGTTGCGGCAGTTCCAGCTAATTCTTCCTTAGTTCAGTTTGAAATTCCGAAGACTTATTTGGAATCTTTTGATTTCAAAAAAGCATTTCTCTTAATTTCCTTTCAATCAAAAACGAAATCAACAAAAGCGTTACACTATTTCGTCAAACCCAAAGATTTGCCATTTACCAAACCCAACATTCAACTAACAAAAATAGACGAGCTAACCTATGAAATCACTTCGGATGTATTGGCCAAAAATGTTTTCTTGTCTTCGGACGAATATACTTTTTTTAATGACAATTTTTTTGATGTTTTACCCAACGAAAAAATTATAATTAATCTAACGAAGCCTGTAAAAAAGATAACTGCAAAATCGATATTTGATACTTTGCCATAAAAAAAGGTTGCCAATAGTGGCAACCTTTTTAAATAAAACAACCTATGATTATTGTTGTTTGATAACCTTAATGATCTTTTGTTGATTGTCTGCTTGTACTTTAATAAAGTACGTTGCGTCTGCTAATCGGGATAAATCCACCTGAACTTGAGTAGCATTCGTATCTTCTGTTGATATAAGCTGCCCCAACATATTGATCAAAGTAACTTGGGTGATTTCTTTAGAATAGGAAATAGTGACTACAGACGAAGTTGGATTTGGATAATACATAAAATGTAATTCGTCCCATTCTTTACTTCCTAAAGTAACGGTTACCGTCACGGCAAATGGAGTACTTGAACATGCGCCTTCAACATTTACAGCGTAGTAGGTCGCTCCACTTACTAACACCGTTGATAACGCTAAAGCCCCAGTTCCGGATTGTGCGTCGGAAAGCGAACCATACCAGATAACATTGGTTGGACTTACCACTAAATCTGCTATAGTAGCCTCATTTAAATCGGTAACTTCAAAAGTCTGAATAGCATTTCCGGTTGGTGTACTTGCAGAATTTACTGTGATGGTCAAAGTTGCTGTTGTAGCACATTGTCCGACATCAGGTGTAAAGGTGTAAGTCGTAGTTGTTGTATTGTCTAAAGCAGGCGACCATGATCCAGTATATCCGTTGTTGGAAGTGGTTGGCAACCCCGACAAAGTATCTCCGTTACATATAGGAGCTATAGCAGTAAATGTTGGTGTTACCGGTAGATTTACGGTGATAATCAAAGTTGCTGTTGTAGCACATTGTCCGGCATCGGGCGTAAAGGTATAGGTCGTTGTTGCCGTATTGTCTAAAGCAGGTGACCATGATCCGGTAAATCCGTTATTAGAAGTGGTTGGCAACCCCGACAAAGTATCTCCGTTACATATAGGAGCTACAGCAGTAAATGTTGGTGTTACCGGTTGATTTACGGTGATAATCAAAGTTGCAGTTGTAGCACATTGTCCGGCATCCGGAGTAAAGGTATAGGTCGTCGTTGCCGTATTGTCTAAAGCAGGTGACCATGCGCCGGTAAATCCGTTGTTGGAAGTGGTTGGCAAAGCCGATAAAGTGCCTCCGTTACATATTGTAGCTACTGCATTGAAAGTAGGTGTTATGGGTTGATTTATAGTGATAATCAAAGTGGCTGTTGTTGCACATTGTCCGGCATCCGGAGTAAAGGTATAGGTCGTTGTTGCCGTATTGTCTAAAGCAGGCGACCATGATCCTGTAAATCCATTGTTGGAAGTGGTTGGTAACTCCGACAAAGTATCTCCGTTACATATAGGAGCTACTGCATTGAATGTTGGTGTTAAAGGTTGGTTTACTGTAACTGTTAAAGTTGTAGATATTCCACATTGTCCCGGATTAGGAGTAAATGTATACGTTGTTGTTGCAGTATTATCAAGGGCAGGCGTCCAAGTACCCGATATACCATTATTTGATGTAGATGGTAATACTAAAGCATCACCGTTACAAATTGGCGCAATTGCTGTAAAAGTTGGAAGAACTGGTTGATTTACTATAACCGTTAAAGTAGTATCCACACCACATTGTCCTGGATTAGGAGTAAATGTATATGTAGTTGTTGCTGTATTATCAATTACAGGTGACCAAACTCCGACAATTCCATTGTTTGATGTTGTTGGTAAAACTAAAGCATCACCATTACAGATTGGTGCTATAGCTGTAAAAGTTGGCACAGTTGTGGGTTGGTTAACGATAATAGTCAAAGTAGTATCTGCAGCACATTGTCCGGCATCAGGCGTAAAAGTATATTGGGTTGTTACCGTATTATCCAAAGCTGGCGACCAAGTTCCGGTGTATCCGTTGTTGGAAGTTGTCGGCAATACTGATAATGTTTCACCGTTACATATCGGTGCAACTGCATTAAATGTTGGTGTTGTTGGTTGAATCACCGTTATAGTCGATGAGGCTATTGTGGCACATTGTCCGGCATCTGGCGTGAAAGTGTAGGTCGTTGTTGTCGTATTATCCAAAGCTGGCGACCAAGTTCCGGTATAACCGTTGTTCGAAGTTGTTGGTAAAGCCGTTAAAGTATCTCCGTTACAAATATCAGCTACAGCAGTAAAGGTTGGTGTTGTTGGCTGAATTACCGTTATGGTCAAGGAAGCTGTTGTAGCACATAGACCGGCATCGGGCGTGAAAGTGTAGGTTGTTGTAATGGTATTATCCAAAGCTGGCGACCAAGTTCCTGTGTATCCGTTGTTGGAAGTTGTTGGTAAAGCGTTTAAAGAATCCCCGTTACAAATATCCGTTACAGCAGTAAAGGTTGGCGTTGTTGGCTGAACAACTGTAACAGTCAAAGTTGTGATTGTTGCACATTGACCCGCGTCCGGTGTAAAGGTATAGGTTGTTGTCGTTGTATTGTCTATAGCTGGAGACCAGCTTCCATTATAACCATTTAGTGAAGTTGATGGTAATAGTAATAAGTCACCATTACAAATTGTAATAGCATTAAATGTTGGTGTTGATGGCTGTACAACTGTAACAGTCAAAGTAGTAGTACTCGCACATTGTCCGGGATCAGGAGTAAAAGTATAGACTGCTGTATTGGTATTGTCAACAGATGGAGACCAGCTTCCATTATAACCATTTAGTGAAGTTAACGGTAATGATAATGAGTCACCGTTACAAATTGTTATAGCATTAAATGTTGGTGTGGTTGGCTGAATCACCGTTATCGTCAATGAGGCAGTTGTAGCACATTGTCCGGCATCAGGCGTAAAAGTATATAGGGTTGTTACTGTATTATCCAAAGCAGGAGACCAACTTCCGGTATATCCATTGTTCGAAGTTGTTGGTAAAGCCGTTAAAGAATCTCCGTTACAAATATCCGCTACAGCGGTAAATATTGGCGTTATTGGCTGAATCACCGTTATTGTTAATGATGCAGTTGTAGCACATTGTCCGGCGTCTGGTGTGAACGTATAAGTGGTTGTTACCGTATTATCCAAAGCAGGCGACCACGTTCCGGTATATCCGTTTAAAGAAGTTGTCGGCAAAGCCGTTAAAGAATCTCCGTTACAAATATCAGCCACAGCAGTAAATGTTGGCGTTGTGGGTTGAATTACCGTTATCGTCAATGATGAAGTAGTAGCACATTGTCCGGCATCCGGCGTAAAAGTATATGTAGTTGTTACCGTATTATCCAAAGCTGGCGACCAAGTTCCTGTATATCCATTGTTGGAAGTTGTTGGTAAAGCCGTTAAAGTATCTCCGTTACAAATATCTGCTAGAGCTGTAAAGGTTGGCGTTGTTGGTTGAATCACAGTAATGGTCAATGATGCAGTAGTAGCGCATTGTCCGGCATCAGGCGTGAAAGTATATGTAGTTGTTACCGTATTATCCAAAGCAGGCGACCAAGTTCCTGTATATCCATTGTTGGAAGTTGTTGGCAAAGCCAGTAAAGAATCTCCGTTACAAATATCCGCCACAGCAGTAAAGGTTGGCGTTGTTGGCTGAATTACTGTTATCGTCAATGAAGCAGTTGTAGCACATTGTCCGGCATCAGGTGTAAAAGTGTAAGTTGTTGTAATGGTATTATCCAAAGCAGGTGACCAACTTCCGGTATAACCGTTTAAGGAAGTGTTTGGCAAAGCCGTTAAAGAATCTCCGTTACAAATATTTGGTACACCGGTAAAGGTTGGTAATGTTGGTTGAATCACTGTTATGGTTAATGATGCAGTTGTAGCACATTGTCCAGCATCCGGAGTAAAAGTATATAGGGTTGTAATCGTATTGTCCAGAGCTGGAGACCACGTTCCTGTGTATCCGTTGTTGGAAGTTGTTGGCAAAGCTGTTAAAGTATCTCCGTTACAAATATCCGCCACAGCAGTAAAGGTTGGCGTTGTTGGTTGAATCACCGTTATCGTCAATGAGGCTGTAGTAGCACATTGTCCAGCATCCGGAGTAAAAGTATATAGGGTTGTTACCGTATTATCCAAAGCTGGAGACCACGTTCCTGTGTATCCATTGTTGGAAGTTGTTGGCAAAGCCGTTAAGGTATCTCCGTTACAAATATCCGCCACAGCAGTAAAGGTTGGCGTTGTTGGCTGGATTACCGTTATGGTTAATGAAGCAGTTGTAGCACATTGTCCGGCATCCGGAGTAAAAGTATATAGGGTTGTAATCGTATTGTCCAGAGCTGGAGACCACGTTCCTGTGTATCCGTTGTTGGAAGTTGTTGGCAAAGCTGTTAAAGTATCTCCGTTACAAATATCAGCCACAGCAGTAAAGGTTGGCGTTGTTGGTTGAATCACCGTTATCGTCAATGAGGCTGTAGTAGCACATTGTCCAGCATCCGGAGTAAAAGTATATAAGGTTGTTACCGTATTATCCAAAGCTGGAGACCACGTTCCTGTGTATCCGTTGTTGGAAGTTGTTGGCAAAGCTGTTAAAGAATCCCCGTTACAAATATCTGCTACACCCGTAAAGGTTGGCGTTGTTGGCTGGATTACCGTTATGGTTAATGAAGCAGTTGTAGCACATTGTCCGGCATCTGGTGTAAAGGTATAAACTGTTGTAATGGTATTATCCAAAGCAGGCGACCACGTTCCGGTATAACCGTTTATGGAAGTTGTTGGCAAAGCCGTTAAAGAATCTCCGTTACAAATATCTGCTACAGGAGTAAAGGTTGGCGTTGTGGGTTGAATCACCGTTATCGTCAATGAGGCTGTTGTAGCGCATTGCCCGGCATCAGGCGTGAAAGTATATGTAGTTGTTACCGTATTATCCAAAGCAGGCGACCACGTTCCAGTATATCCATTTAAAGAAGTGGTTGGTAAAGCGGTTAAAGTATCTCCGTTACAGATGTCTGCTACCGGATTGAAAGTTGGTGTTGTTTTAGGGAATAATGCCTGTGTAATTTCCAAACCATAAGTTCCTTCCTCGTTTCCTAATCCATAATAACCTTCTACTAAAACATATACTACATCGAAAGTAGAAACATCAAAATCAGTTATTGACGATTGTAATGTAGCACCGCAATCATCATCACTATTGGTTAATTCGGTAACACCGTCTTCTGCAAAAACTCTGATGATGGTATCAAAATCAGTTCCGGTACAGGTGTTCAAACTTATAGTGTCCGCACATTCATCTAATGTAACTTTATACCAAACATCGGGAGATAATTCGCCTGTGGTATCTGTAAAACAATTGGTTGCAAGATTATTACCTGAGGTATTATAACTTGTTGTAGTAACATCAATAGCGGTAGCAAAAGTATCTCCGGGAGGAGGTGTAGTATTTATGGTTAAATTCAACGTTTCTGTACTACAACTTGTTGGATTTGTCGCAATTGCCAGATTTTTAATAGAAATATATCTGTTGGGAACTGTCGTTGATGAACTAATCACAACACTACTAATAAAATTGTTATCAAAATACCCAAAAGTATCTGTGTCCGCAGTAACCGTTCTACTTTGTACATGACCATTAGAATAGGTAACTGTTACATTTCCTGATATAACAGCATCATTAATATCCGAAGTGAAATAATTGGCGGACACTCCGTAAACAGGTGGATTAAAGCTTATCGTTATTGGATTGTTTGGATTTGCTGTTCCCAAGAAATCACCGCTCGAATACATGCCGCCTGGTGCCGACATAGAAACGGTTGTACTTCCCAAAGTAAAGGTGGTCGGATTGGTGGCAACCGCATTACTCAAATCTGTAAAGTCTACGGTCGAATTAAATGAAAAAGCGTGTTCAGCCCAAGCCGAAAAGTCATCTATTTCCACAGTATCAGTCAATGGAATAGTGGCTGTGTAAGTGCCACTTGTAGTGTAAGTTGTACCGGTAATAGGCCATGTATAACTGTTACAGATGGTCAAATCGGTCGTATTAGCTCCGTTTGGAAAAACCGTAATTGTCACAGTAACAGGGTTAGCACACTCGCCCACATCTGGAGTGAAGGTATAAGTTGTGGTTGCGGTGTTATCTAAAGCAGGTAACCATGAACCTTGGATTCCATTGTTAGAGGTCGTTGGCAATGGAGATAAGGGACTACCCGAACATATTGGAGTAACAGCTGGGAAGGTTGGTGTAACTGCCGGAATGATAGTTAAATCTAAGGTTTCACTTCCGGTTGGATTGGTAGCGATACTCAAATTGTTTAATGAAATAAAAGGCCCAACAGAAGTTGATGATACAACAACATTAGTTAAAGGAGCAACAGAAAAATAACCAAAAGTTTCAGTGTCAGTAGCTACCGTTCGGGTGTCTATTGCACCATCAGAATAAGTGGCGGTTACGTTTCCGCTAATGACATTGTCCGTTATATCAGTAACAAAATAATTTCCTGCGATTCCGTAAATAGGTGGATTAAAAGAAATCGTTATGGCCTCATTAGTATTATTAGTACCCACAAAGTTTCCGTTAGAATACATGCCACCTGGAGCACTTAACGTCACATTGGTTGTTCCAATAGTTAGATTTATAGTAGTAGCGGCTGGAATCCCGGCCATGTTATTCGTAGCCACAGTAGCGCCATAAGTAGCAGCAGAAGTGTCCCAAGCCGATTGATCATTAAAAAGTTGTGTGATGCCACCGCCAGAAGTATAAATTCCGCTTATGGTATATGTCTGACCGTTTTCTGCCCAAGTATAACTATCGCAAGCCGTTACAGTTGTCGTTGCTAAAGTAGTAAGTGGCGGAACTTCATTTCTGGACACATTTTGTACGGTAACTTTTCTCGAATCGTCTTTGTGAGCTAAGCCTTTTCCGATTTTAGACTGTGAAAAAGTTGCAAAATTGACAACCAGAAATAATAAAAAAGCAATTGTAAAAGTTCTTTCTGTAGGGTAATTTTTTCTCATATGATTGTATTTTGGGGTGCTATAATTGACCAAAATGGGGTCTTATTCTTCACTCTATTAATAAAAACAATTCGATAAAAATAGAGATTAAATTCATAAGCTTCGTAAATTAATCGTTGTATTTAAGGTTATTAACGATAAACAAATAAAAACGCCCTGCATTTGCAGGGCGTTTTTATGTTCTCTTTGGACTTTTAAAATAAACCATTTATTTCAGCATTTATTCTATTGATGATGTCGCCTAAGTCTTCCGGGTTGTTCACAAAATCAATATTGTCAACGTCAATGATTAGCAATTTTCCTTTGTCATAAGTGTGAATCCAAGCTTCATAGCGTTCATTTAACCGACTTAAATAATCAATAGAGATCGTGTTTTCATAATCTCGTCCTCTTTTATGTATTTGAGAAACTAAATTGGGAATAGAGCTTCTAAGATAAATCAATAAATCTGGTGCGCCAACCAAGCCTTCCATCAACTGAAAAAGGTCGGAATAATTTTCGAAATCTCTATTGGTCATCAAACCCATAGCGTGTAAGTTGGGTGCAAAAATATGGGCATCTTCATAAATCGTTCGGTCCTGAATGATGTTTTTTCCACTTTCTCTAATTTGCAATACTTGACGAAAACGGGAATTCAAAAAATAAATCTGAAGGTTAAAACTCCAACGTTCCATTTGGTGGTAAAAATCATCCAAATACGGATTGTCAACTACGTCTTCAAAATGAGGTTCCCATTTGAATTGTTTGGCTAAAAATCGAGTTAACGTGGTCTTTCCTGCTCCAATGTTTCCGGCTACTGCTATGTGCATTATGGTAATTTTATTTTATAATTCTTAATTTGTTGGTTGGTAAAAATAGCCAAAATTTGGTCTTTGTAATAATAATTTTGAAACGATTTCTCAACAATGTCTATTTCGTAAATGGTTTTCGTAACGTTATTCAGGCAGAACAGAACGTTGTCACGCGAGAACAAAATTCGTTCACTATCGATAATCTGAATTTTTTCAAAAGGAGGAATATTAGCCAGTAAGCTGACTTTCCCGAAGATGTCAATAGCATACCAATTGTTGATTTCGTCAATCCAATAAAAATTATTAAAATCTGATTGCGTGAACTGAATCCCTTCCTGAATGGGATTTCCAATATTTTTTGAAGTGTTTTTTAAATAATCAAACAATAATATTTGTTGGGTCAACGAATTGTAAATCCAAAACTGATTTTGTGATGCCAAGCCAATTTTAGAAGCAAAGATGCTACTATCAATGTCAAAAAGGTTCAACTTCTGAATTTCGTTAAGCTGATTGTCGAGTGTGATTATGGTATTGAAATCTTCATAAAAAACAACAATTTGCAGCGGATTGACATAATCCACAGAAGTAATTTTGCCTAAAGCTACATTTTTATATTCCCACTTTTGAGCGTCTTTTTCTTTTATGAAGACATTGTCTTTAATGTAATAGTTATTGCCCAGTCCATCAAAACCAATATAGGTTTTGTTTTCCAACTCCGCGGTGCTTAAAACGGTAGTTTTTAGTTTCTGGTTCTGACCAAATGTCAGTGCGAAACTTAGTAAAAACAAGATATAAACGACTCTTTTCATCATACCGCTAAAGTAAGCTAAACCAAATTAATTTCCATCAGTCACCAAAAATATTTTAACAAAACATTGGTAACAGAAACGACTAACATTTGTCATATTTGTTCTTTACAAAATTATTAAACATGAAAAAAATAACGTACTTTTTATTGTTGTTCCTCACTTTTGCTAGTGTTAGTGCTCAAAAAGATTTCCAAGGCGTAGCGGTATATGAATCAAAAACAAGCACCGCGGATATGAAAAACGGTTTTAAAGGCAACAAAGATATTTCTCCCGAGATGCAGAAAATGATTGAGGAACGGGTAAAAAAAATGCTCGAGAAAACCTTTGTCCTCAACTTTGATAAATCGGCATCCATCTATAAAGAAGAAGAAAAACTAGATGCTCCTGCTACACAAGGCGGCGGTGGCGGCATGCGCATGATGTTTAATTCATTTACCGGCGGAGGTGGAACGTATTATAAAAACGTAAAAGAGAAAACCTATACTTCTGCCAAAGAATTTATGGGTAAAGAATTTCTCGTAAAAGATTCGTTGCCAAAATTAGACTGGAAAATGGAGTCCGAAACCAAAGTCATTGGCGGTTACACTTGTTACAAAGCCACAGCCGTTAAACCAGTAAGTCAATCTGATTTTAGAAATTTCAGAAAAAAGGACGAAACAAAACCCGATGAGGTCAAAAAAGAAGAGAAAGAAAAAACGACCAATTTTATGGAAGGTTTTGAAATGCCCAAAGAAATCAACATTACAGCATGGTATACTCCAGAAATTCCGGTTAGTCAAGGACCTGATTCCTATTGGGGATTACCGGGTTTAATTTTGGAAGTAAACGACGGAAAAACCACCATTCTTTGTTCAAAAGTGGTGATGAATGCCAAAGAGAAGGTCGAAATCAAAGCGCCGTCTAACGGGAAAGTGGTTACACAGAAAGAGTACGATGAAACCGTAATCAAAAAAATGGAAGAAATGAGCGAGATGAATCCGGGACGCGGCGGCATGCAAATCCGAATGAATCGATAAAGCTTCACTAACAAATAAGTTTATAGCCTTGACTTCTAATGTTTATGATTTGAACAGTAGTGTCGAGGCTTAATTTTTTTCGGAGTTTGGTAATAAACACATCCATGCTTCTGCCCGAGAAAAAATCAGTGTCACCCCAAATTTTCTTCAAAAGAACCGTCCTGTCAATAATTTCGTTTTTATTCTCCATCAGCAACTGTAATAACGCCGCTTCCCGATGCGTTAAATGTTCCACTTTATCTTCAAAAACAAGTGTTTGCTTTACGGAATTAAATACATAACGTCCAATAGTAATCCGTTCTTCATTGGTTTTTGGAACAATCCTACCCAAAAGCGCATGAATCCGTACAATCAATTCTTCCATACTAAATGGTTTTTTCAGATAATCATTGCCGCCAACTGCAAAACCATCTAAAACATCCTGCGTTTGCGACTTGGCCGTGAGAAAAATAATCGGAATGCTTTTGTTTACTTTACGAACGTCTTGAGCTACAGAAAAGCCATCTTTAAGCGGCATCATAACATCCAAAACCAAAATATCCGGACATTCGTTCAAAAAAGTATCAAACGCTTCCTGACCGTTTTTGCAATGCGCTACTTGAAAGTTTCGAGTTTCCAGACTTTCCTTAATGATTTGTGCCAAGGCCGGTTCGTCTTCGGCTAAAAGAACTTTTATTTTAGTAGTCATTAGGAAGGGTTATTTTAAATAAAGTAGGCGCAGCATTCGAAATTAATTCGATACTACCACCGTGTTTTTCTATGATTTTTTTCGAATAATACAATCCGATTCCGAATCCTTTTACATTGTGGATGTTGCCTTTCGGAATACGGTAAAATTTTTCAAAAATCTTCTCTTTATGACTTTTATCCATTCCAATGCCGTTATCTTCTATCAAAATATGGATGTTGTTCTTGTGCGAAGTTAATCCGACTTTAATCTCTGAGCCACCGTATTTCAAGGCATTGTCAATGATGTTAGAGAGTGCATTTTCGATATGAAAGACGTCAATAGGCATAAACAATTCCGTGCTTTTGGTTTCTAAGGTGATGTTTTTGTCCGGAAAGTTAAGCTGATGTTTTTCGATGCAGTTCGCGAGCACCGAAAGCAAATCGGTTTGCTCCTTTTTTAGGGTTAACTGGTCGGTTTCCAGCGAGGCGGTTTCTAACAAACGCTCCACCATGATTTCCAGTTTTTTTAATTGATTTCCGGAAATGGCCAAGTATCGATTCGTTTTTTCAACGTCATTTTCGGCATTAAAGTTTTTTATCCCTTCAAGAGCCGAACCAATTGTGGTTATCGGTGTTTTGAATTCGTGTGTAATGTTGCTGATTAAATCGTTTTTGATTTCATCAATTTTTTTCTGCTTATTGATGGTTCGTAATAAATATAGCAAACAACTGATGATCGATACAGATAGTAAGAAAGACAGCAGTATTTCAGTCTGACTTCTTTGGAGCACTAATAAAATGGGATTAGAAAATAGAATTTTGATCGCTTCTTTTTTAGGAAGATAAGCCGATTTTGAAACACTACTTAACGTCAAAGGAATGTTTTTGGTACGTTGATACGAATTATAAAGCGTATCACATTTGAGATGTTGCAGTTTGTAATCGATAGCAATGTTTTTTCGTTTAAGTTCTTTTTCAAAAGCAGTACTCAACGCTTTAAATTCGATAGTATCCTGCATCATCGATAGGACAATTTTATTAGCAAGATTTTTAAGCGCCATGACGCTATCAGCATCTTTTTGTCCTTTGAAAACACTAATAGCTTTGATAGATGAAGGTTTGATGGTGTTCAGTGTAACTTTAGGATCTTTATCGGTACCATTATCTACCACCAAGTCATTTTCCAACTGTTTCTGAATGGAATCCAGCGCTTCCTTACTGGCATTCCCATCAGAATTGATTTTGATATTGACAATAGTAGCCGTTTTCACCGAGTCCGATTTCAAACCCGAACGTTTCTTTTTGTTTTTTGCTTTCCCGAAAGGACTTTCTTTTAAAGCGGCATCTTTTTCAACAGATTTAAAAAATTGATCCGAATCCATGCTGTTGTCATTATTTACAAAGGCAACAATATTATCTTTCATATATTCAACATAGTAATATTCAATACTATTATCTAAAGCAGATTGGACTTCCATTATTAGACGAGCCTTATTCTCTTCATAATTTTTAATGTTCCAATACACTTGTAGTCCAAGAGTGGCCACAATAGTCAATGTGATAAACAGTAATAAATAAGGATAATTTTTTCTTTTCATACTTCAAAAGTACTAACAAAATAAGTCCAAAAAGCGACGTTAACAAACGTTAACTTAAGTTAACCCAAAGTGCGATTATTAATGTTTTAGTTTGTATCATCAATTCTAAAGAACACTATCATGATTAAGATTATTACCAAGATTATCGTAGCAATACTACTCGCAACTACAAGTATGCTAAAGGCTCAGAATTTTCAGGGACAGGCTTTTTATAAGTCGAAAACCAATATTGAAGCTTCTTTTAACATTGAAAGTCCAGGGCTCAATGAAGAAATGAAGAAAAAAATTATGGAAAACATGAAAAAGGAATTCGAAAAAGAGTACATACTTACCTTCAATAAAACCGAATCTATTTATGAAGAAGAACAGAAATTGGAAGCGCCTTCACCTTCTGTAGGAGGCGGAGTCGTAGTTAAAATGGGAGGTGGAGATGGTAAAGCCTATAAAAACATCAAAAATAAAGTTTCGATTACCGAAGAAGATTTTTTTGGCAAAGAGTTTTTGATTACCGATTCGCTTTCCACTTATCAATGGAAATTAGAAAGTGAAACCAAAAAGATTGGCGATTATACCTGCTACAAAGCAACTTACTTGATTCCTGTTTCCGAGAGTGAAAAGGAAGCATACGAGAAACTAAAAAACAAAAAAGAGGATGGAAAAACTCAATTTATGATGCTAAGCGAACCGAAAGAACAATTGATAACGGTTTGGTATACGCCGGAAATTCCTTTTAGTCATGGTCCAGGAGAATATTGGGGTTTACCCGGATTAATTTTAGAAGCGAATTTTGATAAAACCGTAATTCTATGTTCTAAAGTAATTCTGAATCCCAAAGAAAAGCTAACGATTAAAGTTCCCAATAAAGGCAAAAAGGTAACGAAATCAGAATACGAACGTCTTGTGCAGGAGCAATTGGAGCAGATGAGCAATCAAAGTGATGAGAAGGGCGGAATTCGCATTGAAGTACACCGATAATCATTAAATATTTCTTAAATAAAATCGTTTCATTCAATTGTTTTATACTTTTAATTTTCAAACCACCATTTGATGAGGAATCTCTATTTTCTACTGGTATTTTTTACCACCACTTTCTCCTTTTCGCAAAGCGTAAAATTTGACGGAATCATTACCGACTCCAAAGCAGTGCCGCTGGAAATGGCCAATGTTATGGCGGTCAATCAGGCTACAAAAGCGGTTGATGGCTACAGTATCACCAACGACAAAGGAAGGTTTCAGTTAAATTTAAAAGCCAATGCGACCTATTCGATCAAAGTGAGCTATATCGGATTTCAAGCGGTTGATTTAACTGTTGTCACCACTACCGAAAACATCAATAAAGTCATTACTTTGGAAGAGGGAACACAGTTGGATGAAGTCGAAATTGTTCGTGAAATGCCGGTTTCTATTAAAGGCGATACGATTGTCTACAATGCGGATTCGTTCAAAACTGGAACCGAACGCAAACTGGAAGATGTGCTGAAAAAATTGCCTGGAGTAGAAGTCAATGCCGATGGTGAAGTAGAAGTTGAAGGTAAAAAAGTCTCCAAACTGATGGTAGAAGGTAAAGATTTTTTTGATGGAGATACCAAATTGGGTGTGAAAAACATTCCAGCTGACGCCATTGATAAAGTCCAGATTTTACGCAATTACAATGAGAATTCCATTCTAAAAGGCGTGGAGAACAATGAGGATAATGTGGCGATGAACATCAAACTCAAGGACGGAAAGAAAAACTTTTGGTTTGGCGATGTCACGGCCGGAATTGGCGTGGGTCATGATGAAAATCGCTACAACATCAATCCAAAATTGTTTTATTACAGTCCAAAATACAGCATCAATCTCATTACCAATTTCAATAACATAGGCGAATTACCGCTGACGTTTCAGGATTATTTCAAGTTTACCGGCGGATTCCGAAACATGATGGCCAAAGGTGGTTCTACGTTCAATGTTTCTTCTAATGATTTGGGAATTTCATTGCTGAGAAACGACCGAGCTAAAGAAATCGAAACCAATTTTGGTGCTACTAATTTTTCGTACAATCCTACCAAAGCCTGGACACTGAGTGGTTTTGCGATTCTTTCTTCTTCAAAGACCGAATTGGAAACCAGTACCAAAACCAACTTCTTAGAACCCAATTCCTCAGCAGTAGCCATCACGGAAAACCGGACCGATACTTCAGAACAAAAAAACGACTTGGGATTGTTTAAATTAAGTTCGTCGTACAAACCCAATGCTAATTTTCAAATGGATTATGATATCCTGACAAAGCTTTCCAAACAAAATGAAGTAACCGATTTGTTCCGACAAACCGTAGACAATTCGGGAACGCAAAGTGAGAACATCGGAACCAGCAAAAATCAGGAACCGTTATCGGTAAATCAAAATCTGGGAATGTATTACACGCTGAATGACAAAAACGTATTCGCCTTTGATGCACAACATTTGTATCAAAACGAAGACCCATTTTACAATGCCAATCTTCAATCGCAACCGTTTAATTTGGCCGATTATATCACGGGACAAAACCGAAACAACATCAATCAGCAACGCTTTGTAAAAACGAATAAACTCGATGCCAAATTGGATTATTACTACATGTTGACGCCCAAAAGTAATTTGAATATCACATTGGGCAACACCTATTCTTTCCAAAGTTTTGACTCGGGAATCTATCAGATTTTGGATAACGGAACGGTCAATCCGCTCAACGACAGCAGTACAACTAACAATGTCAATTATTCTTTTAATGACACTTTTCTCGGATTTCACTATAAAATACTGTCCGGAAAATTCACCGTTACACCTGGAGTAAGTCTACATTCGTATACCATGACTAACGGCCAATTGGGAACTAAATTCAAGCTAGACTTTGAGCGTATTTTGCCCGATTTATTTGTACAGTATCAAATTAAAAAATCGGAAAGTCTGACGTATAATTTTTCGTTGAGCAATAATTTTACCGACATCAACAAGCTCGCCGAAGGGTATGTTTTAAACAGTTATAACAGCATCACAAGAGGTAACAGAACACTTGAAAATTCGACGTCACAGGTACATTCGCTGCGTTATTTTAAATACAACATGTTCAATTTTGAGAATATTTTTGCCAACGCCACCTATACCAAAACGGTCGATGCAGTGAAATCGCGCTTTCGTTTTGATGGAGTCAATCAAACGTCATCGCCTATCAATTCAGATTTTGCAGACGAATCTTTTTCAGCTATGGGAAGCTATGGAAGATCCTTTCTTAAGAACTACAAAGCTTCTGCCAACGTGAGTTTCAACTGGTCAAAATTCAACAACCTTCAGTTCAATCCGGCTACAAATGATGATGTTGCTATTACGAATGAAAGTTTTACCCAAAGCTACACCATCAAGCTATCAACCAATTTTAAAAACATGCCTAACCTCGAATTGGGCTACGATTACGACATCAACGATTATCAAAACAACCGATTTTACACCGATAAACCGTTCGCACGATTGGATTATTATTTCTTGAAAAGCTTCTCTTTTGTTTCAGAATATGAATTTTATCACTACTACAACAATGACCGTAGCGTAGAAAACGAATATGATTTTCTGTCAGCCAGCCTGATTTACCAAAAAACAAAAGACAGTCATTGGGAGTATAAAATCTCAGGAACCAATTTGTTGAATACGACTTCGCTTAACGACGATAGCTTTAATCAAAACGTGGTGCGAACCTCTCAGTATCGGGTGCAGCCACGGTATATTATTTTTAGTTTGAAGTATAATTTGTAGCAATTTGCTTCGCCGGTTCACTCTTTAGGAGCTCGTGTCCTGCTGTCCGCTATATCTTTTTATCTCGTTCTAAGAACGAGTTAAAAAGGATGCCACTTCCATCAGGGCTAAAAAAAATCCTGCTTATTCAAGCAGGATTTTTCTATTATATGAATTTTAGTGATTACAACCCAAAAGCTGCTTTTACTTGATCTACATAATCCAATTTCTCCCAAGTGAATAATTCTACTTCAACCGTTTTTGGAGCGCCATTTGGCAATTGGAAAGTCTTAGTAACCGTTTCAGGTTTTCTTCCCATATGACCATAAGCAGCTGTTTCGCTATAAATCGGATTTCTCAATTTCAAACGTTGCTCAATAAAATACGGACGCATATCAAATACGTTTTCCACTACTTTACTAATCTCTCCGTCGGTCAAATTCACTTTAGAAGTTCCGTAAGTTACCACATTGATTGAGGTTGGTTTTGCCACTCCAATCGCATAAGAAACTTGAACCAAAACTTCATCACACAATCCGGCAGCCACTAAGTTTTTAGCAATATGACGGGTTGCATAAGCGGCAGAACGATCCACTTTTGATGGGTCTTTTCCAGAGAAAGCACCACCACCATGAGCGCCTTTGCCACCATACGTATCCACGATAATTTTTCTTCCGGTCAAACCGGTATCGCCGTGTGGTCCACCGATTACGAATTTTCCAGTTGGGTTGATATGGTAGGTAATTTGGTCATTAAATAAATGAGCGTATTGCGGGTATTTTGCTTTAATTCTCGGAATCAAAATCCCAACCAAATCGCTTTTAATTTTAGCCAACATTTCAGCTTCTGCAGCAAAATCATCATGCTGTGTAGAGATTACAATAGCGTCAATTCGTTGTGGTTTATTATCGTCAGAATACTCTAAAGTAACTTGTGATTTGGCATCAGGGCGTAAGTATTTAATTTCGTTATTTTCTCTTCTAAGATTCGCTAATTCAATTAACAAAGCATGAGATAAATCTAAAGCCAAAGGCATGTAGTTTTCTGTCTCATTCGTAGCATAACCAAACATCATTCCTTGGTCTCCTGCACCTTGCTCTTCTTTACTTGCTCTGTCAACACCTTGGTTAATATCCGCAGATTGTTCGTGAATAGCCGATAAAACACCACAAGAATCCGCTTCAAACATATACTCACTTTTGGTATATCCAATCTTACGGATTACTTCTCTTGCAATAGACTGCACATCAAGATAGGTGCTCGATTTCACTTCACCAGCCAAAATTACCTGTCCTGTTGTTACAAGTGTTTCGCAGGCTACTTTTGATTCCGCATCAAAGGCCAAAAAGTTATCAATTAACGCATCAGAAATCTGATCTGCAACTTTGTCTGGATGTCCTTCACTCACTGACTCCGACGTAAATAAATAAGCCATAACTATGTTTTAGTTTTATATTAATTGTTTCGAAAAATAAGGGAGATTGCCTTGAAAGCTAAAGGAGAGTTTCTGCTTTAGCATTTTTTAACGAGGTTGCAATCAGTTCAAATTTTTCCTCTTATTTTTTCGACTGCAAATGTATAAAGACTATTTTGAATACAAAAAACTATTTTACTTTTTTTATTTTTTTATGATGATTTCAAAATTCTAAATACGTAGTATTTAAATATATATAAATCAATTTCAAATGTTAAATTTTCAAATTACGTTTGGTCAATTGAAAAATAGTTCAGAAGTTTGCTTTAACAAAAATAACGCAAAATGAAATTTACAATGTGCTCTATGTGTCGTATGATGTCGGAAATCTCCGCAGAGAACACTATTGCATAATTTTAAATTTTTAAAATATACAATGAAACCTCTGCTAACCGCGGAGGTTTTTTTATTTAAAACAAAATCAGAATAAAACAAAGTAAAGTAATGAAAGTAACAGTAAAAAATATGATGATGAACAACCGTATGATGCACATGATGATGTGTTGTCGTATGCGCATACCCTGTTGCCAAAAGCGGAAGACCTAGTCGTAGTTAATAGCTACATCTCAAAAGTCCCTTTGGTAACCCACCAAAGGGACTTTTTTTATTCCGGAAATCTAACAATCTAAAATATCTAATAATCTAAATATCTAAATCATGAGCACACAAAAATTTGCAACAAACGCTTTGCACGCTGGACACGATGTTACCAAAAACGCTGGAACTAGAGCCGTCCCAATTTATCAAACTACTTCATACGTATTCAACAATTCGGACCACGCTGCCAATCTTTTCGGTTTAGCCGAAGCCGGATTCATTTACACGCGTTTAAACAACCCCACCAACGACATCCTCGAACAACGTTTGGCAAAACTTGAAGGCGGCATAGGAGCAGTAGTCACCGCATCAGGTACTGCTGCAATCGCAACAACACTTTTGGTTTTGCTAAAAGCGGGAGATCATATTGTGGCTTCTAATAGTTTGTATGGTGGAACGTACAATCTGCTAAAAGTTACTTTACCAAGATTAGGCATCACAACCACTTATGTAGACCCAGCCAACCCTGAAAATTTTACCAAAGCCGCACAGGAAAATACCAGAGCCTTCTTTGTAGAAAGCTTAGGCAATCCAAAATTGGATGTCCTCGATTTGAAAGCCATTTCCAAAGAAGCCAAAGCCTTCAAAGTGCCATTTATCGTTGACAATACCGTAGCCACACCCTTTTTGCTGAACCCAATTCAATACGGAGCTGATATCGTTATTCATTCGTTAACAAAATACATCACTGGAAACGGAACTTCGCTTGGGGGCGTCATCATCGATGCCGGAAACTTTGATTGGAGCAACGGAAAATTCCCTGAATTTACCGAACCCTCAGCAGGATATCATGGATTGAAATACTACGAAGCTCTTGGTGCAGCCTCTTTCATAGCCAAAGTACGAATCGAAGGCTTACGCGATTTTGGCGCTGCTCTCAGTCCGTTCAATGCTTTTCAAACGATTCAAGGATTGGAAACCTTAGCAATCCGAATCAAAAAACACAGCGAGAATGCGCTGGCATTAGCCCAATGGTTGCAAACTCAGGAACAAGTGGCTTGGGTAAATTATCCCGGATTGGAAACTTCTAAATACAAAGCCTTAGCCGATGAATATCTTCCGGAAGGCAAAAGCGGCATCGTAACCTTCGGACTCAAAGGCGGATTTGAAGCAGCTAAAAAAGTAGCCGATTCGACCCAACTGTTTTCGTTGCTAGCCAATATTGGGGATACAAAATCACTCATCATACATCCTGCTAGTACAACACATCAGCAATTGTCAGATACCGAACAGGAAGCTACTGGCGTAACCAAAGATTTAATTCGTTTGTCTGTTGGTCTGGAAAATATAGACGATTTGAAAGCCGATTTAGAAGCGGCCTTCGTAACCATCAAAACGACTCAATTGATATAAATAAAGAAATTGAAGATAAAGCCCATTGCTTAGGTTTTGTTCCGCTGCGCTCCAAATAGTTCGACAGCGCTTCGGGTAGTTTGTTTGCTAAGACTGTCTTCAAAGGTTAGGTTGAAGGCAGTCTTTTAAAAAAAAAATGTTATGAAAAAGAATTTAGAAAAAATAGATGTGTTCATCTTTGATTTAGAAAACGGAAAGCGTAGACCCTATATTCCGTTGTTCTTTCAAACTTTTGGTCAACCCATTGGGTCGGCTCCGGTGGTAGTCGTCAATCATGCACTTACAGGAAACTCCAATGTCACAGGCGAATCTGGTTGGTGGAATGACTTGATTGGGGATGATAAAACAATCGATACCAATTATTTCACGGTCATTGCCTTTAATATTCCGGGCAACGGTTACGATGATATCTTTGGAAACCTGATTTCAAATTACACCGATTTTACAATACGCGATGTATCTCGAATCTTTTGGGAAGGTCTTTCGTTTCTCAAAATAGACGAAGTTTTTGCTGTAATTGGTGGAAGCTTGGGCGGTGCCATAGCTTGGGAAATGGCTGCTTTGAAACCCAATTCAATTCAAAATCTAATTCCCATTGCCACCGATTGGAAAGCGACTGACTGGGTAATTGCGAATGTTTTAATTCAGGATCAGATTCTCAATAATTCAGATGACCCCATTGCCGATGCGCGTTTGCACGCCATGTTGTTGTATCGAACGCCACAATCCATAAATCAAAGGTTTCAACGAAGTAAATTCAAGGATTCTTCTGTCTTTCAAATCGAGAATTGGTTGGCCAATCACGGTGTTAAACTCAAAAACCGCTTTCGTTTATCGGCGTATAAACTGATGAATCATTTATTAAAAACGAATGATATTTCTCGAGACAGAAAAGATTTTTTGTCTGTAGCTAAAAATATTCAGGCTACTATTCATGTGGTTGCCATTGATACAGATTATTTTTTTATTCCGGATGAAAATCGGGAAACCCATCAACAATTGTTGTCAATCAAGGAGAATGTCTTTTATCACGAAATCAAATCTATTCATGGTCACGATGCTTTTTTAATCGAATTTGAACAGTTATCACAAATCCTGAAACCTATTTTTAACAAACAAAAACAACAAAATTATGTCAGCGCTTAGAATCAATGTAGTCCTTTTGGGTATTGGTAATGTCGGTAGTACTTTAATCAATCTGGTCATCGAAAGTCAAAAATTCTTCCTCGAAAAGAGAAACATTGACCTCCGATTTCCTATCATCACCAATTCCACGTTAGCGTTCTTCGAAAAAGACGGCCTAAAAAACCAGTGGGAAGCCAATTTCGCTCAATCGGCCATTCCGTTCCGAATAGAAGATATTATCGAATATGTTCAAGAACAACAACTGGAAAACCTTATTGCGGTGGATGCCACGGCCAGTTCGGACATCATCAAAAACTACATATCCCTCATTCAAAACGGATTTGACATTGTGGCTGCTAATAAAAAGGCCAATACACAGCACACCGATTTTTATAAAGAATTAAGAAGAACCCTCAAAAAATACGACAAGACATTTTTATATGAAACCAATGTTGGTGCCGGATTGCCAGTCGTACAAACCATCAATGACCTGCATTTTTCAGGCGAAGAAATCACCAAAATAAGAGGCGTTTTCTCAGGCTCACTAAGTTATATTTTTAACCGATTTTCTACTGAAGAACTGCCTTTTTCCAAAATTTTGGCGCAAGCAGAAAAAATCGGATTAACCGAACCCGATTCCAGAGAAGATTTATCCGGAAATGATGTGGCCCGAAAGTTACTGATTCTGGCACGCGAAATCGAACAGGAATTCGAGTTTTCCGACATCAAAATAGAATCCCTTTTGCTCCCCAATCTGAATGAACCCCATTCCAAAGCCGAATATTCCATCAACAAACAGTTGTTCGACAAACCCTTTCAAATTGCCAAAATCACGCAAGCCGAAAATCAGGTGCTGCGCTATGTGGGCGAATTCGATGTAAAATCAAAACAACTAGAAGTCAAACTCATCTCGGTCCCAAAAAGTTCCGCTTTGGGTCAACTCCAAGGTGCTGATAACCTAATCGAAATCTACACTAAATCCTATGGCGATATCCCAATTGTAATCCAAGGAGCCGGTGCCGGAAAACAAGTGACTGCGCGCGGTGTTTTGACCGATATTTTAAAAGTAGCCGAAAAAATAAAAATCAAAGAAGCCGTTTGGTTATAACATTTTGTATCTTAAACAAACCCAACCCCGAAAACCTTTGATATTAAGAGGAGGACTGCCAGTGGCAGTCAGGTACAATAGCTTTAGCTCGCCACTGACACTACAACGTTGTAGGTTTTTATTTTTTAAAATCCCTTGCAAATAACATTTCTATGCTGTTACTTTGCACCGTTCATAAACTTATTGTTCGTTATCACGAAAGCTGGAGGGAATAGACCCGTTGAAAGCTTAGCAACCCTTTGCCAAAAGAAGGTGCTACATTCTATCTCGTTTTTAAAACGAGAGCAGATAACCCAGAGAATTCTTCTCAACTTTCACGATAACATACTATAATTAATGCTGAACTTGATTCAGTATCTTGAGCGAATGGCTTGCGCATAGTTGCAGTCCTTGTTCCCGCTTTCTGTGTTACATGGTAACACGGCCAATCGGGGCTAATTAGTTATCCATTTTTGTAAAGAAAAATAAATGTCAAAGATTCAAGACGCCATCAAAGAAAGAATCCTCGTGCTCGACGGAGCCATGGGAACCATGTTGCAACGCAATAACTTTTCCGAAGAAGATTTTCGCGGAGAGCGATTTAAAGATTTTCCACATCCCTTAAAAGGCAACAACGATTTACTTTCCCTAACACAACCCGAAGCCGTAAAACAGGTTCACCGTCTGTATTTTCAAGCTGGAGCTGATATTGTAGAAACCAATACCTTCTCAGGAACCACCATCGGAATGGCCGATTATCATTTAGAGGATTTGGTCTACGAACTCAACTACGAATCGGCAAAGATTGCCCGCAAAGTAGCAGACGAATTCACCGACAGACCGCGTTTTGTTGCGGGTTCTATTGGACCAACAAACCGCACCGCTTCCATGTCACCAGATGTCAACGATCCGGGTTTTCGTGCGGTAACTTTTGACGATTTACGCATCGCCTACAAACAACAAGTAGAAGCCTTAATTGATGGAGGCTGTGATGTACTTTTAGTAGAAACCATTTTTGATACACTAAACGCCAAAGCGGCATTATTCGCCATCGAAGAAGTAAAGGAAGAACGCCATCTCGATATTCCGGTTATGGTTTCAGGAACGATTACCGATGCTTCCGGAAGAACCTTGTCCGGGCAAACCGTGGAAGCTTTTCTGATTTCGATAGCCCACATCGATTTACTAAGTATTGGTTTCAATTGTGCTTTAGGTGCTGACCAATTAAAACCTTATTTAAAACGTTTGGCGCACAACACGCAACTCAATATTTCAGCACATCCGAATGCCGGTTTACCCAATGCTTTCGGACAGTACGACCAAACTCCTGAAGAAATGCAAGCCTTAATCAAAGAGTATTTACAAGATAATTTAATCAACATCATTGGTGGTTGCTGTGGCACAACACCAGAACACATCAAAGCCATTGCTGATGTTGCTAAAGAATTTAAACCAAGACAAATTTTAGAAACGATATAATGGCGCACGCAACCAAATACCTAAAACTATCCGGATTAGAACCCTTGATAGTTACTCCAGAATCCAATTTCATCAACGTAGGTGAACGAACGAACGTTACTGGTTCGCGTAAATTTTTGCGTTTAATCAAAGAAGAAAAATACGAAGAAGCACTCGACATTGCCCGAAATCAAGTAGAAGGCGGAGCCCAAATCATCGATATTAATATGGATGAAGGAATGTTGGATGGAGTCTATGCTATGACCAAATTCCTAAATCTCATTGCAGCTGAACCCGATATTGCTCGAGTTCCAGTCATGGTGGATAGTTCCAAATGGGAAATCATTGAAGCTGGACTAAAAGTCATTCAGGGTAAAGGTGTCGTAAATTCGATTTCTCTTAAAGAAGGAAAAGAAGCTTTCATACATCACGCCAAACTGATAAAACGTTATGGTGCTGCCGTAATCGTGATGGCTTTTGATGAAGACGGTCAAGCTGATAACTACGAACGCCGTATCGAAATCTGCAAAAGAAGCTATGATATTCTGGTAAATGAAGTGCATTTCCCGGCAGAAGACATCATCTTCGACCCCAATATTTTTCCTGTAGCCACCGGAATGGAGGAACATAAATTAAATGCTCTCGATTTCTTCAGAGCTACAAAATGGATACGCGAAAATCTCCCATATGCTGGAGTTTCAGGCGGAGTAAGCAACGTCTCGTTTTCGTTTCGTGGGAATGATAAAGTACGTGAAGCCATGCACTCAGCATTTTTATATCACGCCATCCAGAACGGCATGACCATGGGAATTGTAAATCCAGAAATGCTCGAGATTTATGATGAAATTGATCCTGTTTTATTGGAACATGTGGAAGATGTTCTACTTAACAGAAGAGAAGATGCGACCGAAAGATTGTTGGATTTAGCCGAAAGCTTCAAAGGCGATTTCAAAGTCAATGAAAAAGCGATTCAAGAATGGCGTAACGGTTCGGTTCAGGAACGATTGACGCATTCACTAGTAAAAGGAATTGACGAATTTATCGAAATTGATGTAGAAGAAGCCAGAGCCACTTCTGAAAAAGCCATTGATGTTATCGAAATTAATTTGATGGCCGGAATGAATGTTGTAGGCGATTTGTTTGGAAGCGGAAAAATGTTTTTGCCTCAGGTGGTGAAGTCAGCGCGTGTGATGAAAAAAGCGGTTGCTTATTTATTGCCCTACATCGAAGCCCAAAAAGACGGAAAATCATCTTCAGCTGGAAAAGTGTTGATGGCAACGGTTAAAGGCGATGTGCATGATATTGGTAAAAATATTGTAGCCGTAGTTTTAGGGTGCAATAATTTTGAAATTATCGATCTGGGCGTAATGGTACCACCCGAAAAAATTATAGCAGCTGCTGTTGAACATAATGTAGATATTATTGGTTTGAGTGGATTAATTACACCTTCGCTTGACGAAATGGTGTATTTGGCCAAAGAAATGGACAAGCTCAATATCAAAATTCCGATAATGATTGGCGGTGCTACAACATCGCGAGCACATACTGCTGTGAAAATTGCTCCGGAATATAAAGAAACGGTAGTTCACGTAAACGATGCTTCACGCGCCGTAACGGTGGCGAGTAATTTACTACAGACTGAAACTAAAGTGGAATACGCCAAAACAGTTCGTGCTGAATACGACCAATTGCGTGATGGGTATCTGAATAGAAGTAGAGACAAAAATTACTTGTCGATTGAAGACGCTCGAAAAAATAAATTACAGTTAGATTGGAATAGTTTTACGCCAATAAAACCCAATTTCATCGGGACAAAAACTGTCGAAGTGGGACTTTCTGAATTAGTTGATTTTATTGATTGGACACCCTTTTTCAGTTCATGGGAGTTGTACGGAAAATATCCGGCGATTCTAACTGATGAAGTGGTAGGAGAACAAGCCACTGCTCTATTTGCTGATGCTCAAAAAATGCTACACCAAATCGTTTCCGAAAAATGGTTGACTGCCAAAGGAATCCTTGGAATCTTTCCTGCGAATACGGTCAATGATGATGATATTGAACTGACAACCGATGTCACCCTGAGCGCAGTCGAAGGGCGACAACCGACAAGCTTTTTAACCTTACGCCAACAATCTCAAAAAACCGCGGGAGCACCTAACATTGCTTTAGCTGATTTTGTAGCTCCAAAAGACACTGGAAAACAAGACTACATCGGATGTTTTTGTGTCACGACCGGATTTGGAGTTGATGAAAAAGCAGCAGAATTTGAAAAGCAATTAGACGATTATAATTCGATTTTAGTAAAAGCATTGGGCGACAGATTAGCCGAAGCCTTTGCCGAATATTTACATTTAAAAGTTCGTAAAGAAATTTGGGGCTATGCTTCGGATGAAAGTTTAAGCAATCAAGATTTGATTGATGAAGAGTACAAAGGAATCCGTCCGGCACCGGGTTATCCGGCTTGTCCCGACCATTTGGAAAAACCAACGATTTGGAAATTGTTAGATGTAGAGCAGGAAATCGGAGTGCGATTAACCGAAAGTATGGCGATGTGGCCGGCATCCTCTGTATCAGGATATTATTTTGCACATCCGGATAGTAAGTATTTCGGTCTAGGGAAAATTAAAGAAGATCAAGTAATAGATTACGCCAAAAGAAGAGGCATTTCGACAGAACAAGCAACGAAATGGCTCAACCCAAACATAGCAGATTAAAATAGTCATAAAGTCAAAGGTCTTAAAGTCATAAAGAAAATTTCTTTTTTTGATTTTCGACTTTCGACTTTCAAACTTAAAGACTCATAATTATGAAAGTAACTCAACATATAGAAAACGCGAACGGAAAACCCTTGTTTTCGTTTGAAATTTTACCGCCTTTGAAAGGACAGAATATCCAATCTATTTTTGATAGTATCGATCCGTTAATGGAATTCAATCCGCCTTTTATAGATGTGACGTACCATCGAGAAGAATATGAATTCAAGGAGTTGCCAAGCGGTTTACTACAAAAGAAAATTGTAAAAAAACGTCCCGGGACGGTGGGAATTTGTGCCGGAATTCAGAATAAATACAATGTTGATGCTATTCCGCATATTTTGTGTGGTGGTTTTACTAAAGAAGATACCGAAAATCTGTTGATTGATTTGGATTTCCTCGGCATTGATAATGTAGTAGCGCTTCGTGGCGATGCTTTGAAAAACGAAACTTACTTCAAGCCTGAAAAGGAAGGCAACGAATATGCGACCGATTTAGTGCTGCAAATCAGCAATCTTAATAACGGAATTTATCTGGATGAAGATTTGAAGAATTCGGCGCAGACTAATTTCTGCATTGGAGTGGCGGGTTATCCGGAGAAGCACATGGAAGCGCCAAGTTTGGATAGTGATATTCATTTCCTGAAACAGAAGATCAAAAATGGCGCCGATTATATCATCACACAGATGTTTTTTGATAACAAGAAATTCTTTGATTTTGTAGACAAATGCCGTGCTTCCGGAATCACGATTCCGATTATTCCCGGTTTGAAGCCTATTGCGACCAAAAAGCAACTGAATTTGATTCCGCACCGTTTCAGTATTGAATTACCGGACGATTTGATTATGGCTGTAGTGAAAGCGAAAGACAACGATGAAGTCAAACAAATAGGAATCGAATGGTGTCAACAACAGAGCAAGGAACTGGTTGCGGCAGGAATTCCTGTATTGCATTATTACTCGATGGGGAAAGCAGAGAACATCAAGGCGATTGCTGCTGCGATTTTTTAAACCCATTTCACAAAAGACAAATCCCGACCAGCCCTGATGGGAGCGGCACCGAAGTAGAGCGGACAGCAGGAAAATGGTTTAGAAAAAGGCCCGAACCATTCGCTCCTAAAGATATTCTGCTATATTTGTGCGTTTTAAATTTTAGGATGCGAAAAATATACTTTCTTTTTTTAGGGTTCAGTCTAACGGTTTTTGCCCAAAAGGACAATCCGTTTTCGGTGGAAGCTTCTTATTTGAGAGGGAATGTTCTCCCGCATACCGAGGATATGTATCATTTGGTGAATGGTCATCCACAAGCTTTTTTGCTTACCGTTGTCAAAAGAACCGATGGATCGAGCGAATGGCATCGAGCGTATAATTACCCTGATTATGGCGGCTATTTTTTATATCAGGATTTTAAAAGTCAGCCCTTGGGCGAAAACTATTCTGCCGGAGCTTTGTATAATTTTTACTTTTGGAAAAGACGTTTACAGTTGCAACTGGCACAAGGAATTGCCGTTACTACGAGTCCTTATGACAAAGTAGAGAACAGTAAAAACAAGGCTTTTGGAAGCAGAATCATGGCCAATACGAATATTGGTCTTGCCTACGACAATCAGCACCTTTTTAAGAATGTTGGGTTTCATGCCGGAATTTTATTTACCCATTATTCTAATGGAAGGGTAAAATCACCCAATAGCGGCATTAATACCTATGTGCTGAATTTGGGCGTGAATTATAATTTTTCGGAGGATTTTAAAAGACAACCAGATACCACATCTGTAAAAAAATCATACAAAGAACCCATTCACTATAACTTTGTGTTCCGAACCGGAATCAATGAAAGTCCCATCGTGAACAGCGGACAATATCCTTTTTACCACGTTGGCTTTTATGCAGACAAGCGTTTGAATCGAAAAACGGCTTTGCAATTCGGAGCCGAATTGTTCCTGACTAAATCTATAGAAGAATACATCAAGTATTTTGCTATTGCTTATCCTGAAAACGAAAATCCTATAGATACTGATACCGACTATAAGAGAGTTGGAATTTTCATAGGGCATGAATTGATCATCAACAGAATTTCGTTGGAAGCACAAGTAGGGTATTATGTTTATCAACCCTTTAAAAAAGATATTCCGATTTATGATAGAGTTGGCGTTAAATATCATTTTACCAAGAATATTTTTGGCGGATTTACCATAAAAACGCACATGTTTTTGGCTGAGGCATTGGAATTTGGCATAGGATACAGAATTTAAATTGACCGTTATGAAGAGATTTTCGCTACTTATCGTTTTGTTTTGGATGCTCAACGCCTGTGAAAAACCAAGCGATTGTATAGAAAGCACCGGAGCTATTATCACAAAAGAAGTTGCGGTAACCGATTTCAAAAAGATAAAAGTCTACCGCGGCATTGAAGTGATTATAACGGAAGGGCCAACAAAAGTAGTGATTGAAGCCGGAGAAAATTTCATCGATAATGTTAAGGTCATTCAAAACGGTGATCAACTCATTTTTAAGGATGAAACCAGCTGTAATTGGGTGCGTTCTTATGGTCGGATAAAAATTCATGTGACTACACCAACCTTAGAAGAAGTCTATTCAAAAACCGATAGAAATATCAGTTCCAATGGCGTACTGACTTTTCCAAACCTTAGTGTTATTGCTATGGACAAAGATGGTGATGGCGAAAGTGGTGCTGCAACCGGAGATTTTATACTTAATGTTAACAATAGTAGTTTGTATATCGCCAACAACAATGTTTCCCGATTTTATCTTTCAGGTCAGACTACTACAGCGACTTTTAACTTCTATTTTGGCGATGGACGATTAGAAGCACAAAATTTAATGGTACAAAACATTACTGTTTTTCATCGTGGTTTCAATGATATGATTGTCTATCCGATTGAAAATTTAAGCGGAGATTTATATAGCACGGGAAATTTAATTGTAAAAAATTATCCGGCAAACCCAGATACGGTTGTTCGTCATTATCAGGGCAGACTTATCTATGAATAAGGTAAGAGTTTCAATGCTGAATACTACTTTTTGTTTGTTTTCTCTCTAAAGATTTGCTCCAGATTTTTATTTTTCAGACTGATTTGGAGTGTTTTTAATCCGTTGTCATGTGCGAAATCAAATACCTTTGGACGCATATCTTCATTGGTGTTGAAGGTCAATGTCCATAGATTTTCGCCGTTGTTTTTATAGGTTTTAATGTTGAGTAAATTTGCCAAAATACTTTCGGCAATAGTTTTATCAAATTCTACTTCGATGATTTGCTCGGTTTCTTCAGCAACCAGTTTGTCCAGTTTTTTATCAGTTACAATTTTTCCGTGGTCAATGATGATCACGCGGTCACAAATCGCTTCCACTTCCTGCATGATGTGTGTCGATAGAAATACCGTTTTGTCTTTACCTACATTTTTGATAACATTCCTAATTTCTACCAATTGATTCGGATCTAAACCTGTGGTAGGTTCGTCCAAAATCAACACATCAGGATTATGAAGCAAAGCTGTGGCCAAACCCACACGCTGACGATATCCTTTGGATAATTGTCCAATTTTTTTGTGGCTCTCCGGAGATAAACCGGTCAATTGAATTACTTCTTCTATTCGGGATTTGGCTACTTTATATACATCCGCATTAAAGGCCAAATATTCCCGTACAAACAAATCCAGATACAACGGATTGTGTTCGGGTAAATAACCAACCGAAAGTTGCACGGCTTTTTGGTTTTTAGCAACATCACTTCCGTTAACAGAAGCACTTCCTTCATCGGCATTAATAAACGTCGTCAAAATTTTCATCAGTGTCGATTTTCCTGCGCCATTTGGACCAAGGAAACCCACGATTTCTCCTTTTTTTACCGAAAAAGAAACGTTGTCCAGCGCTTTTTGAGCACCATAACTTTTGGAAATATTTTGAACTTGTATTGACATACCAAACGATTTTGAGCAAATGTAATAATTAATAAAAGGATAACGAAAAAATCACTGCTTTATGATTTTTCACGAAAACGTTAGCGTAACTTTTTTTGGTATCCCTTGTAAAACCTATGCTTAAATTTTTTACATTAGCCAAACAGATACAAAAAATGAGAACATATAACACTTGGTATAACTATTTCTTTTATTTCTTCTTCGGACAGAAAAAGGGAATGGTATTGTGTTACGTCAAAAAGTAAATTTTAAAACGAACTATATATAAATCCCGATGAAAATCGGGATTTTTTTTTGCCTTATGGAAACAAAAATTGCAATACAGGGAATCAAAGGGTCTTTTCATCATCAGGTCGCACAGGAATATTTTCAGCAGGAATTTGCTATGGATGAGTGTATGTCGTTTGATGATTTGGTTAAAAGCCTTATCGAAAACAAAGCTCACAAAGGCGTGATGGCGTTGGAGAATTCCATCGCAGGTTCCATCATTCCGAATTACGCTTTGATTGACCGTAATAATCTCCACATCATTGGCGAACATTATCTTGATATTCATATGAATCTAATGGTTTTGAAAGGCCAAAAAATAGAAGATATTACCGAAGTTCATTCACATCCGATTGCGTTATTACAATGTGCGGTTTTTTTTAGTCAATATCCGCATATTAAATTGGTTGAAAGTGGTGATACAGCGGAAACAGCTCGTAGAATCCAAGAACAAAAGCTTACCGGAATTGGAGCAGTAGCAGCTCCGATTGCAGCGAAACTTTATGATTTAGAGATTTTAGCTGCCGGAATCCATACGATTCAAAGCAATAAAACCCGATTCGTGATTGTAAAAACACAAAACAAGGAATGGCCGAAAGAAGACATAAACAAAGCTTCTATAAAATTTGAATTGGATGACACTGCGGGTAGCTTGGCAACCGTTTTAAACGTAATGAACAATTGCAAACTCAACCTGACCAAAATCCAATCGATGCCGATAATAGAAACACCGTTTCAATATTCCTTTTTTGTCGACGTGATTTTTGAAAAATACAAGCATTACGAAAAAGCTAAGAACATTTTAGCACTAATGACCACGCACTTCAAAGTGTTAGGAGAATATAAAAACGGACGATTATGATACAAACCGCCAAAAGATTAGATAGGGTTGAAGAATACTATTTTTCAAAGAAACTGCGTGAAGTCCGTCAACTGATTTCAGAAGGAAAACCCATTATCAATATGGGAATAGGAAGCCCTGATTTAGTTCCCCATCCAACAGTAATGGAAGCCATGCAACAATCCCTGTTTGATGACAAAGCACACGAATATCAAAGTTATCAAGGCTTGCCTGAACTTAGAAAAGGGATGGCCGATTTTTATCAAAAGCAATTTGGAGTTCCGATAGATTTCAATGCTGAGGTCTTGCCACTTATGGGTTCTAAAGAAGGCATCATGCATATTGCATTGGCTTTTTTAAACGAAGGCGATGAAGTGCTGATTCCGAATCCGGGTTATCCAACCTATGCTTCGGTAACCGAATTGGTTCAGGCAAAAGCTCTTTATTATGATTTATCTGCCGCAACAAATTGGGAACCCGATTTTGAAGCATTGGAACAATCCGATTTGACAAAGGTCAAACTAATGTGGGTGTCATATCCGCACATGCCAACTGGAAAAAACGGTAGTTTGGCATTGTTTGAAAAGCTGATAGCCTTTGGAAAAAAGCACCACATTTTGATTGTCAATGATAATCCTTACAGTTTTGTGCTGAATGATAATCCAATTTCGATTTTGCAGGTAGAAGGCGCCAAAGATTGTGCTTTGGAATTGAATTCGCTATCTAAAACCTACAATATGGCAGGGTGGCGCGTCGGAATGGTTCTAGGAAATTCGACGTTAATCGAAGCAGTTTTGAAGGTAAAAAGCAATATGGATAGTGGAATGTTTTACGGCATTCAAAAAGGAGCGATAGCCGCTTTAAAACTTGAAAATGAATGGTTTGAGCAACAGAATGACATCTATACTAAACGAAGAAATCTGATTTTTCAGTTAGCCCAAAAACTAGGTTGTACGTTCGACAAAAGCAGTGTTGGTTTATTTGTATGGGCAAAATTACCTGCAGCGATTCCATCTGCGGAAGCATTTATTGATGATTTGCTTCTGGAAAAACATTTGTTTGTAACGCCGGGAACTATTTTTGGGAGTAATGGAGAAGGATACATTCGATTTTCACTTTGTGTAACCGAAAAGAAAATACTAGAAGCTATTAGCCGATTTTAAACAAAAGAAATTAATTTTACAACAGATAAAACGCTATGAATATTACAATAGAAAACAGAAAATGGTTAGAGGATTTGCATTTAAATCATCCTCTGGTAATTGCCGGACCTTGTAGTGCTGAAACCGAAGATCAAGTTTTGAAGATTGCTCACGAACTCCAAAACTCCGATGTGTCCATTTTTCGAGCTGGAATTTGGAAACCGAGAACGCGTCCCGGTGGATTTGAAGGCGTTGGTGCCATTGGATTAAAATGGTTGCAAAAGGCTAAAGCCGAAACCGGATTATTGATGGCAGTTGAAGTTGCTAATGCCGCTCACGTAAAATTAGCCCTAGAACACGATATTGATGTGTTGTGGATTGGTGCGCGAACAACCGTGAACCCTTTTGCAGTGCAGGAAATTGCCGATGCTTTGGTCGGAACGGATAAAATTGTTTTGGTGAAAAATCCGGTCAATCCCGATTTGGCGTTGTGGATTGGTGGTGTAGAACGTTTGTACAATGCCGGAATAAAAAAACTGGGCGTCATCCATAGAGGCTTTTCGACGTATGAAAAAACAAAATACAGAAACATCCCTGAATGGCAATTACCGATTGAATTACAAAGTCGTTTCCCAGAATTGATTTTAATTTGTGATCCATCACATATTACAGGACGCAGAGATATGATTCAGGAAGTATCCCAACAAGCGCTAGATTTGAATTATGACGGACTAATTATCGAAACTCATATTGATCCTGATAATGCGTGGAGCGATGCCGCTCAACAAGTTACGCCAACAGTTTTAAAACAAATTTTTGAAGACCTGAAAGTTAAGAAAGTAACGGTAGAAGAGGACGATTATAATACTGAAATGATCAAACTAAGAGCCAACATTGACATTGCGGACAGTAAATTATTGGAAATATTGGGTAATCGAATGAAAGTTGCGGAGCAAATCGGAGCTTTGAAGAAGGCTAAAAATGTAGCGGTTTTGCAAAATAAACGCTGGAATGAAATTTTAGGCAAAATGATATTAGAAGGCGAAGATAAAGGGCTCAGCGAAGAATTCATCTTAAGAATTTTCAAGGCAATCCATCAGGAAAGTATAGCGCATCAGGAAAAGATTATTAATTCTTGATTAATTCTTAAAAAATACGATAAATTACGTATTTTGTTATTATATATTTTTTGTATCATTGCACAACAAATATGAAATTTTAATTAAAATTATCTCAAAAATGAAAAAAATTATTTTAGCACTTACATTGGTTTTCGGACTTGGAATTGCCAATGCTCAGGTTGACATTATCACGAAACATAGTGGAGAAACTGTAGAAGGAAAAGTTATCAGACTTGACGAGTATACAGTGGTTTTCAAATATGATGGTGAAGATGCAGAAAACACTATTGGTAAATATGCAGTAGAAAAAATTGTTTACGGAAAAACAAAAAGAGTTGAAGAAGTAACAGAAAAAATCGTTATCAACGGTGAAGATGACTGGGAAAAAGTAGTTATTCTTGAAGACAAATCATACATCGCTGGTTTGAAAAAAGTTGGTGAAGTACGTGGAAAAACAGGTTTGATCAACTTCCAAACTGGAAACACTGGAGACAAAAAAGCAGCTAAAAAATTAAAAATGGATGCGGCTAAATTAGGTTGTCCTTTTGTTTTACAAGTATCTGACAAAACTACAGTTGGTGCCAACTCTAACGCTATTGGTGGTTCTCAAGCTATCAAAACTGGTGTTGCTTACAAATACTAATCCGTTTTAGATTCAAGATATAAAAGTTGCCAGAAATGGCAACTTTTTTTATTCCCTAACTTTAAGTATAAAAACAGTTGCATTTTTTTACCTTTGTGACTCACAATTTATAACTAATATTAATTTGACTGGACTCGTTTACAAATCTACCGGAAGCTGGTATACCGTTAAAACCGATGACCAACAAATCTTTGAATGTCGTATCAAAGGAAAATTCCGAATGAAGGGCATCAAAAGTACCAATCCAATTGCGGTTGGCGATGTGGTAGATTTTGAATTAGACGAAAATTCGGATGCTGTTAGTGGTGTTATCAATAACATCCATGATAGAAAGAATTACATCGTTAGAAAATCGGTGAATCTTTCTAAACAAACGCATATTATAGCCTCCAATATTGATGTTGTATTTCTTTTGATTACCATTAATAATCCACCCACAACAACCAGTTTTATCGACCGTTTTTTAGTAACAGCTGAAGCTTATGGCATCGAGGCAGTATTGGTTTTTAATAAAATGGATACTTATGATGAAGGCATGCGTGACGAGCAATTGTACTTGCAGTATATTTATTCGGACATAGGATATAAATGCATAAAAGTCTCCGCTTTAGAGCAAAAAGGGTTAGATGAATTAAAACAAATGATGACCGGAAAAGTCAGTATGTTTTCAGGACATTCCGGTGTTGGAAAATCAACCTTGGTCAATGCTATGGAACCAACTTTAAATCTAAAAACCAAAACTATTTCGGAGCAAAGTAAGCAAGGTCAGCATACCACTACTTTTGCTGAAATGTATGATTTGTCTTTTGATGCCAAAATTATAGACACGCCGGGAATCAAAGGATTTGGGATTGTAGACATGCAACCCGAAGAAATCAGTGGTTATTTTCCTGAGTTTTTTAAGCTTCAGGATCAGTGTAAATTCAATAATTGTCTTCACAAAGAAGAGCCGCATTGTGCTGTCAAAAAAGCTTTGGAAGATAATAAAATTGCTTGGTCGCGCTACAACAGTTATCTCAAAATACTCGAAGGCGATGACGAACATTACCGCCAAGATGTGTACAATGATGACCGTATTGCTAGCGATGAAACTAGAAAATAGTCAAAAGTTGTAAAGTCACAAGATAATTAGCTTTCGACTTTCGACTTTTTAACTTTAAGACTTGAAACATGAAAACAGTCATTCAACGCGTTTCCGAAGCATCCGTAACTATCGAAGGAATTAGAGTAGCTCACATTCAAAGTGGATTACTTGTCTTGGTTGGTTTTGAAGAGGCAGATAGCGTTGATGATTTGGATTGGATGACCGCCAAAATAGCGAATCTGCGGATTTTTGATGACGAAAACCACGTTATGAATTTATCACTCAAAGAGGTTGATGGTGATATAGTAATCGTTAGCCAATTTACGCTTCATGCTGCCACCAAAAAAGGAAACCGACCCTCATATATCAAAGCTGCCAAACCTAATAGTGCTATTCCGTTATATGAATCCTTTGTCGAGAAAATGGAAACTATATTAGGCAAAAAAGTCCAAACAGGGAAATTTGGCGCTGATATGAAAGTAGGCCTGCTGAATGATGGTCCGGTAACCCTAATTATGGACTCAAAAAATAAAGAGTAAGGTTGTTAATGAGAAGCTAATTTTTCTATATTTGGGAAAATTTCGCACAAATGAAACCAAGTATTTTATCCATTCTCTTTCTTTTGATTTCTCAACTGAGTTTCGGACAAAAACTGGATTATTCCATTTTATCTATTCCGGATAGCTTAAAGCAAAATGCTAATGCGGTTGTTCGTTTGAATAAGGTAACTATTGATATTAGCTCTCAAAAATCAATGACGATTAAATCGTTTAAGGTTGTCACTGTTTTGAACGAATTGGGGTTGCGTAATTTAGATTTATCTGAAAATCATGATAGAAACAGAAGAATTTCCCAAATAGAAGCTACAGCGTATGATGCTTTTGGTAAGGAAATAAAAAGGTACAAAAGAAAGGATTTTAGAGATGTTAGTGTAGCAGATGGGTTTTCGATTTTTAGTGACAACAGAGCCTTATATTTAGATTATACGCCTACATCCTATCCTTTTACCATAGTAATGGAAACAGAAATTCAAACTTCAAACACAGCTTTTATTTCCCCATGGTTGCCAATAGATAATTATTTGGTGAGCACAGAGAAAACAGTATACGCCATTCAATTCAAACCTGAACTAAACTTAAAAAAGAAAGAAGCTAATTTTTCGGGCAAATATAAATTTGAAAAAGAAGAGACCACTTCATCAATAAACTACTCCGCTCAAAATTTAGTGGCAGTCAAACGAGAAGAGTTGAGTCCAAGTTTTGTGGATATTTTTCCAATAGTATATTTTGCACTTGAGCGCTTTTCTTTAGAAAATGTAGAAGGCGAAGCATCAGATTGGTCCGAATTTGGTAAATGGATGTATGACTCTTTATTGTCAGACACTGAAGAAATTCCGGAACAGACCATTTCTAAAGTTAAGGGATTGATAGGGAATGAAAAAAACCCCATTGAAATCGCTAAAATCGTTTATAAGTATGTACAGGAAAAAACACGATATGTAAGTGTTCAGGTTGGGATTGGTGGTTGGAAACCTATGTTGGCAAAGGATGTAGACAAGTTGGGTTATGGTGATTGTAAAGCATTGACAAATTACACCCGTTGTTTGTTAAAATGTGTTGGTGTTCCATCGTATTATACTGTAGTGTATTCTGATGATGATGAAACAAGAGATTTGCAAAGTGATTTTGCTTCTGTACAGGGAAATCATATTATTTTGTCACTGCCAGTTGATGATACTTTGGTTTGGTTAGAATGTACCAGTCAAATTCATCCTTTTGGCTTTCAGGGCGATGGTACCGATGATCGAAATGTGCTGCTAGTAAAACCTGAAGGTGGCGAAATCATTAAAACAAAAATTTTCACAGAAAAAGATAATTTACAAATAGCGAAAGGAACCTATCAGATTAGTGAAAACGGCGATTTGACGGGTAAATTAAAGATAGTTTCGAATGGATTGCTTTATGAAAATGAGTTTGTCAAAGAGCGAATGAGTAAGGAAGATCAAATCGATAGATACAAAGAGGAATTCAGTAACATCAACAATCTAAAAGTAAAAAAAATTAGCTTAAATAATAATCCAAAAACTATAGAATTTACAGAAGATTTAGAATTTGATGCAGAAGGATATGCTCAAAAATCAGGAGAAAAATTACTTTTTGCTCTGAATGCTTTTGATCAAAATTCATTTGTTCCGAAAAAATACCGTACCCGTGAATTTCCATTTGAAATGGATCGGGGCTATACCAATGAGTCTGAAACAGAAATCATCATTCCAGCCGGATTTACAATAGAAGCAAAACCCAACGGTCTGGAGCAAGATACCGAGTTTGGCTATTACAAAATCGAATTCAATTTAACAAGCCCAACTACAATACTTTGTAAAAGAAAACTGGTAATCAAAAAGGGGTTTTATGACAAATCCAAATATGAAAATTACAGAAAGTTTAGAGAAGCGATAGCCAAAACAGACAATTCAAAAATAGTAATTACAAAAGCCTAATACCATGAAAAAAATAGTCATCACTACATTTTTATTGATAAGTACAATCGGGTTTGCTCAGAAATACGAACTTGGTAAAGTAACGGTAGAAGAACTTAAGGAAAAAACATGCCCAATAGATACTTCAGCTGCTGCGGCTGTATTATTTAGTATTGGTAAATCTTATTTCTCACTTACAACCGATAGAGGATTTGAATTGGTTACAGAAAAGTATGCTAAGATTAAAATCTATAAGAAAGAAGGTTATGACATGGCTAATCAAAGTTTTATGTTCTATGCCAGTGGAAATGAAAAGATTGACGTTTCAAAGGCATTTACCTACAATTTAGAAAATAATAAAATTGAGAAAACCAAACTTAGTAGCAGCGGAGAATTTATAGAAAAAGTTAATAAGTATTGGTCGAAGAAAAAAATCACCCTTCCTAATGTTAAAGAAGGCTCAATAATAGAGTTTAAATTTGAAGTTAGATCTCCTTACATTGACATTCCTGATTGGCAATTCCAAACTAATGTTCCAGTTGTTTATTCAGAGTTTACCACAGTTATTCCAGAATACTACATTTTCAACAAACAATTAAAAGGGTATTTAACCCCAGTAGTCAAAACCGAAACCAATACAAAATCGGAATCTTTCACTACAAAAGATCGTTCAGAAGGACTTCTTACTAAAACAACTTTTGATAGTGAAACAATTTCTTATCAAGAAGTAAAAACCATATATACACTTCAAAATATTCCAGCTCTAAAAGAGGAAAACTATATCAATAATATCAATAATTATAAAGCTACAATTTTGCATGAGTTATCGGGTAAAAGATTTCCAAATCGTCCTTATGAAAACTTTGTAATGAGTTGGGAAGATGTCGTAAAAGGGGTATATGACAGCGAAAATTTTGGATCTGAATTGAATAAAACTGGCTATTTCGAAAAAGATGTTGATGCGTTACTCGCTAACACCACAACTCAAGATGAAAAAATAAGTGCCATTTTTAATTATGTTAAATCCAGAATGAACTGGAATGAATATTACGGAATGTATTGTGATGATGGTGTTAAAAAAGCTTATCAGGATAAAAAAGGAAATGTTGCCGAAATCAATTTGATGCTAACAGCTATGTTGCGCTACGCCGGATTTGAAGCCAACCCAGTAATAATAAGTACACGTTCACATGGCATTGCACTATTTCCAAGTAAATCAGCTTTTAACTACGTTATTTCGGGTTTGGAATTAAACAATCAGATCTTATTAATGGATGCAACCCATAAATATTCATTGCCTAATATATTGCCGACTAGAGATTTAAATTGGTTTGGCCGAATCGTTAGAAAAAACGGGAGCTCGACAGAAATTGATTTAATGCCAAAATCAAACTCCAAAGACATTGTAAGTATTATGGCCAGTATCAACGCAAACGGTGAAGTAAGCGGAAAAATCAGAGATCAATATTTTGATTATAATGCTTTAATTTTCAGGCAGATTTATAACAATATTGCCAAAGACAGTTACATTGAAAAACTAGAAAAGGAACATCAAGGATTGGAAATAGGCGAATATGAAGTGCAAAACAGCAATGACATATCAAAACCAATAGTTGAAAATTATCGCTTTACAACTACAAATGCTGTAGAAATTATTGGCGATAAAATGTATCTGTCACCGTTTTTGTTTTTTGCCAAAACAGAAAATCCTTTTAAACAAGAAAATCGTGAATATCCAATTGATTTTAGTTATCCTTATCAGGATAAATTTAATATAAGTCTTTCTATTCCAGAGGGATATGTGGTCGAGGTTTTGCCGGCGCCGAAAGTGGTTTCAATGCCTGATGAATTGGCCAATTTTAAGTATAATATAACTAACAATGGCAACCAAATACAGCTGCTTTATACATTAGATATCAATCAAGCTATTATTGGAGCTGAAGTATACGAAGAGTTAAAAGCATTTTACAAAGAAATGATTAACAAACAAACTGAAAAAATTGTCCTTAAGAAAGTATAAATGAAGACAAAGCTCCAACAGACAATCATTTTTTTAATTTTAATCTCTTATAATGCTTTTGGACAAAAGTCAGAATTAGATAAAGTTACGAAAGAAGAATTGCTTGAAAAGCGCTGTCCCAATGATACCAATGCTGCAGCGGCTTTTTTATTTAAAAAAGCAAAAACTAAATTTAAATACGCTATCGATAATGGATTTGTATCTTATACGGAGTTTCAGATTAAGCTAAAAATTTACAAAAAAGAAGGACTAAAATGGGCCAATTTTAAAATGCCCTATTATGTCGGATATGAAAAACTAAGTGACGAGTCCATACAAATTGAAAGTGCATATACTTATAACTACGACAACAAAAAAATAGTAAAAACGAAAGTTACTAATGATGGGAAATTTGTAGATCAGATTAATGAATATTGGAAAGTAAAATCCTTAGCATTCCCCAATGTAAAAGAAGGATCGATAATAGAATTAAACTATATTTTGAAAACGGAAAATATTGAAACGTTACCCGAGTTTCAATTCCAATATGATATTCCAGTGAATAACATGGAGTTTATTACAGAAATCCCGGAATTCTATATCTACAAAGGAATAAAGAAAGGATTTGTCGAAATTACCGTGGAAGATAAACTTGAAAGAGCTTCTCAAAATTTTAACAATAAACACGGGCAAACCAATTCCTTTGGTTACAATCAGATAAAGACAAAGTACTCGGCAAAGAATATTCCTGCCATCAAGGATGAAAGCTATGTGAATAATATTGATAATTATTTGGGTGAAATTGATCACGAATTGCAAGTAATAAGAATGCCTGAAGAACAACCCAAGCAGATTGCTACAACTTGGGAATCGGTAGCCAAATCTATATACGAAAACAAAGATTTTAACGAAGCGATAAGTAAGTTTGATTACTTTTCAAACCAAATAAAAGTACTAATAAACGGTATTTCATCGGAGGAAGAAAAAGTAAAAAAGATTTTCAGTTTTGTGAAAAACACCATGAATTGGAACGGAAAATATGGTTATTATCCTAGGCGTAAAATGGAAATAGCCTATGCAGAAAAGACAGGAAATGTGGCCGAGATTAATTTGATGATGGTCTGTATGCTGCGAATGGCCGGAATAGATGCGAATCCGGTTTTGGTCAGTACCAGAGAAAATGGCTTCGCTTTGTTCCCCAATCGCACTCTTTTCAACTACGTAATTGTTGCTGCCAAAATAGGCGATAAGAATGTTTTAATGGACGCAACGGATAAACTCTCAGATGTAAATATGTTGCCGATACGGGCTTTAAATTGGGAAGGTAGGTTAATTAGAAAAGATGGGACTTCTCTAGAAATTGATTTAATGCCTAAAAATAACTCGAAAGAGATTATCAATATCATGGCAAATATCAACCAGCAAGGAGTAATTTCAGGAAAAATACGGAAACAGTATTTTGACTATAACGCTTTTGTATTTAGGGACAAATACAACGGATTGTCTAAAGAGAGCTATTTGGAAAGCCTGGAAAAGAAAAATCAAGGTATAGAAATAGAGGAATATGACGTTCAAAACAACCTCAATCTTGATTTACCAATAACAGAAAATTATAAATTTTCGGCAACGAATTCGATAGAGGTTTTAGGAGATAAAATGTATATAGCACCATTTATGTTTCTGACACTGATGGAAAATCCACTTAAACAAGAAGCAAGACAGTATCCTATAGATTTTGTGTTCCCAAATCAAGAAAGATTCAATATTAGTTTGACTATTCCTGATGGATATGTTATGGAAACACTACCACAAGCAAAAGCGATAGCTTTACCCGAAAATTTGGGTAATTTTAAATATAATATCTCGAGTAACGGTAACCAAATTCAGTTGCTTTATACTCAAGATATCAATCAAGCAGTTATTGGTGCTGAATATTACGAAGCTTTGAAAAACTTCTTTAAAGAAATTGTCAATAAACAAACCGAAAAAATAGTATTAAAAAAAGCATAAGGATGAAACAAAAAATCATTACTTTTCTAACAGGATTTTTACTCTACGCTCTTGTATTCGGAATCTTTATGTATTATACTGAAGCTAATAAAGATGTTCTGAAAGCGTTGTATGCAGGCGTGTTTTTTGGAATTTTTATGGGATTGTTTGAAGTATTCATCAATCCAAGAATTAGAAGTTACTTTGCAAATAAAAAAAAGAACAAATGAACCTAAAACATTCCCAACTCGAAGTAGATAATTGGATTAAAAACCACGGTGTACGCTATTTTAATGAGCTGACCAATATGGCACAACTCACCGAAGAAGTGGGCGAAGTAGCCCGAATAATTGCTCGTCGTTACGGAGAACAATCCGAGAAAGAAAGTGATAAAAATAAAGACCTTGGCGAAGAATTGGCCGATGTGGTTTTTGTAGTCTTATGTCTAGCCAACCAAACCGGTATCGATTTACAGGCTGCCTTTGATAAAAAAATGGATTTGAAAACCAACCGCGACCACGACCGTCATCACAATAACGAAAAGCTTAAATAATTGTGAATTATGAATTGTGAATTGTAAATGAAAAGGGATATGAGTGAAAATGTTATTAAGACTAAATCATTTGGCTTTGCTTTAAAAATTGTTCAATTATACAAGTTTCTCCGAACTAATAAAAAGGAATTTGTTCTCAGCAAACAATTACTCCAAAGTGGAACTGCAATTGGGGCTTTGGTTAGAGAAGCAGAGCAGGCAGAGAGCAAACTAGATTTTATTCATAAATTAGCTATTGCTCAAAAAGAGGCTAATGAATCAGACTATTGGTTAGAATTACTTTTTCAGTCTGGATATTTAGAGGAAATTCAATTTAACTCTTTAAAGTCTGATGTAGTTGAAATCAATAAAATTCTGGCATCAATTATTATATCCACAAAACAAAGAATTGGAAAATTATGAACTTACTACTTAATTCACAATTCAAAATTTACAATTCACAATTGAACCTAACAGGAAGCAAATCGGAAACCAACCGATTATTGCTGCTTCAGGCTTTATATCCGAACCTGATTCTGGATAACTCCTCTAATTCCGATGACTCCGAAGTAATGACTAAAGCATTACAAAAGTTTCAACTTCCGAATAATGACTTCCAGCTTCCAACTTCCAGCGTCCATTTAATTGACATTCACCACGCCGGAACCGCCATGCGCTTTCTGACAGCGTATTTTGCCATTCAGGAAAAAAGAGAGGTAATTGTAACAGGCTCATCAAGGATGAAAGAACGACCCATTAAAATCTTGGTGGATGCTTTACAACAACTTGGCGCCGAGATCAGTTATGAGGAAAAGGAAGGTTTTCCACCTATAAAAATCAAGGGGAAAAAATTAACCAAAAGCGAGGTTACCTTGGCCGCCAACGTCAGCAGTCAATACATCTCTGCGCTTTTATTGATTGCACCCAAACTCGAAAACGGATTAGAATTAATAATAGAAGGCGAAATTACATCGGTGCCTTACATCAAAATGACCTTGGGCTTACTCAACGAAATAGGCGTAGAAACTTCATTTGAAAATAATAAAATCAAAGTATTTCCTAAATTCATAATTCCTAATTCAAAATTCAAAATTGAATCTGACTGGTCCTCGGCTTCCTATTTCTATTCCATTGTAGCACTGTCAGCAGTCGGAACCACAATCACGTTGTCGAGCTACAAAAAAGAGAGCCTTCAAGGCGATTCCGTTTTAACTGAAATCTATAAAAACTTCGGAGTAGAAACTATTTTTAAAAGTGATTCCATCATGCTCTCAAAGAAAGAAATCAAAAATCAAAAATCGGAAATCCTAAATCTTCAATCATCTCCCGACATCGCCCAAACCATAGCTGTGACCTGTTTCGGATTAGGACTAGGTTGTCACTTAACCGGTTTACATACCTTAAAAATAAAGGAAACCGACAGGCTAGAAGCTTTGAAAACCGAATTGTCCAAACTTGGTGCGATGATATCCGTAACCAATGACAGTCTAACTTTAGATCCATCAGGTTCTAATTTTATCATGACGAGGAACGTGGCAATCAAAACCTACCAAGACCATCGTATGGCCATGGCATTCGCACCATTGGCACTAAAAACAGACCTCATTATCGAAGAAGCCGAAGTGGTTTCAAAATCCTATCCAACCTTTTGGGAAGATTTAAAAAATATTGGCTTTGTTATAGAAGAAGTATAAAAAGTCGGGATGACTGGATTCGAACCAGCGACCCCTAGCACCCCATGCTAGTACGCTACCAGGCTGCGCTACATCCCGAATTATGTTGCAAAAATAGAAAAAATAAAAATAAACAGCAAAACACTTGACAACGCCTATCTCACGATAGTATATTTGCACACGATTTGGATATAGCAGTAAAATCCTAAATACCAAATCTAAAATCCTAATTCACTTATATGAAATTATCTCATTTCCAGTTCAATCTTCCAGCCGAATTATTAGCGGAATTCCCAGCAGAAAACAGAGACGAATCCAGGTTAATGGTAGTCAACAGAAAAACCAAAACCATAGAACACAAAACATTCAAAGATATTATTGATTATTTTGATGATGGTGATGTGATGATTTTGAACAATACAAAAGTTTTTCCGGCTCGTATGTACGGAAACAAAGAAAAAACAGGTGCAAGAATCGAAGTTTTCTTGTTGAGAGAACTAAATGCCGAGCAACGCCTTTGGGATGTTTTGGTAGATCCTGCTCGTAAAATCCGTATCGGAAACAAATTATATTTTGGAGATGACGATTCTTTAGTAGCTGAGGTAATCGATAATACAACCTCAAGAGGAAGAACGTTGCGTTTTCTTTACGATGGTTCGTACGAAGAATTCAGAAGAAAACTAACCGAACTAGGTGAAACACCAATCCCAAAATACATCAACCGTGAAGTAACCGAAGAGGATGCGGAACGTTACCAAACAATTTATGCCAAAGAAGAAGGCGCTGTAGCAGCACCAACTGCTGGACTTCACTTCTCAAAACACCTTTTGAAACGATTGGAAATCAAAGGTATTGATTTTGCCGAAGTAACCCTACATGTTGGTTTGGGAACCTTCAATCCGGTTGAGGTAGAAGATTTGTCAAAACACAAAATGGATTCCGAAGAGTTAATCATCACTCAGGAAGCCTGCGATATTGTGAATAATGCCAAAATCAAAAAGAAAAAAGTATGCTGCATCGGAACCACTTCTATGCGCGCCATCGAAAGCTCCGTATCTTCAGCAAGAACACTAAACACCTATAATGGCTGGACGAATAAATTCATTTTCCCACCGTACGATTTCAGCATCGCCGATTGTATGGTAACCAATTTCCATACCCCAAAATCAACGTTATTAATGATGATTTCAGCTTTCTGCGGTCACGATTTAATGAAAAAAGCCTACGAAGAAGCTATCAAAGAAAAATACCGTTTCTATTCTTACGGCGACGCGATGTTGATTATCTAACGATTGATTGTCACACTGAGCGCAGTCGAAGTGCTAAATATTTAAATGAAATCCCGACAGCAATGTTGGGATTTTTTTATGAGCACAGCCTTTGCTTATCAAAGGATATCTACTCCCGCTATACGCGCTACATGGTAGCCAGCTACTATCGGGGCTAGTGTTCATGTTTGTTGCTTCTATCAGGGCTAAACTCATTCTTCAGTTTAAAGAATTACTCTTTTTCTTGGCTCTTTCTTCTTTCTTCTTTCTTCTTTTTCTACTTTTACGCCACAAACAAATCAAACATGACGTTTCAAAATACACTCGAATTTGCACAACAACTTGATGCTCAAGACGAATTAAGACATTACAGAGATGAATTCATTTTTCCACAGCACAATGGCAAAGATGTAATTTACTTCACTGGAAACTCCTTGGGATTACAACCCAAAAGAACCAAAAAATATGTAGATGATATCATGAACGACTGGGCAAACCTTGCAGTTGAAGGTCATTTTTATGCCGAAAAACCTTGGTGGGATTATCACGAAAGATTCGCCGCTCCGTTAAGCAAAATAGTGGGAGCAAAGCCTTCGGAAATAACGGTAATGAATACCTTGACTGTAAATTTGCATCTGCTGATGGTTTCGTTTTATCAGCCTAATCCAAAACGCTACAAAATCATCTGCGAAGAAAAGGCTTTTCCATCAGATCAGTACATGTTCCAAACACAAGTTGCTTTCAGAGGCTATAAACCGGAAGACGCCATAGTAGAAATTAAAAGAAGAGACGGCGAACACAACATTCGTTTGGAAGATATTGTGGCCAAAATCAAAGAAGTAGGCGATGAATTAGCCTTGGTATTAATCGGTGGTGTGAATTATTACACCGGACAGGTTTTTGACATGAAAACCATCACCGAAGCCGGACATCAAGTAGGAGCGCTCGTTGGTTTCGATTTAGCTCACGCGGCCGGAAATATTGCATTAAACTTACACGACTGGAATATAGATTTTGCCGCTTGGTGTTCCTATAAATATATGAATTCAGGTCCCGGAAATGCGTCGGGTTGCTTTATCCACGAAAAGCATCATGCCAATAAAGACATAGCGCGGTTTGGCGGTTGGTGGGCGCAAAACAAAGAACGTCGTTTTAAAATGGAACCTACTTTTGATCCTATAATTGGTGCCGATGGATGGCAGGTAAGTAATTTACCAGTATTGTCTTTAGCACCCTATTTAGCCTCAGCGGAAATGTTTGCCGAAGTAGGAATGGAAAAACTAATTGCTAAACGAAATCAAATCACCAGTTATTTAGAATTCATTCTCCACGAAATCGATAAAGATATTGACGGTACCGAATTTGAAATCATAACACCATCTAATCAAGCAGAACGAGCGTGTCAGCTATCAGTTTTTCTGCACGGACAAGGAAGAAGCTTATTTGAATACCTGATGAAAAACGGAGTGATCACCGATTGGCGCGAACCCAATGTTATCCGATTGGCACCCGTTCCGTTTTATTGTTCATATACAGACATGTACAACTTTGGACAAATGTTAAAAGAAGGAATTTTATCGCTGAAATAATTTGATTTCTGCAAAACAATTCGTTGATTTGTAATTCATTATTAACCAATTACCACTACAATGAAATTAAAACTACAATGGGCGTTTTTAGCTTGTATAGCCTTAATAAGCATAGCAAATGCTCAAGTTTCTGAAAGAGAAGCCGAAGCCAGATTATGGATAAAAGCGAATGAAACGAAACTCAATATCAATCCAAATGATTCTTTTGCACTTCGTTTTGTAAGAAAAACACAGGCTGGCGAAACGCTTCGTTTTCAACAGTTAAAAAATGGCGTTCCGGTTTTTGATGCTGAAATTTTAGTACACTTCTCGACAGATGGTGAGGTTTCACATACAGATTCTACTTATGATGCGGGTATTGCCAATGTAAATACAGCACCAGCGATTAGCAAAGATAATGCTGTAACTATTTCAAATCAGGCATTACAAATTACGGGTGATATTACTTTTCAAGAATGTAAATTATTTGTTTACAACAAATTAGACGCTACTAGATTAGTGTACAGAATAGTAACAGATGCTTACGCAAAATCAGGAAGTTGGGAAACTATTGTAGATGCCCAATCGGGAACGGTATTAAGTACAAAAGACATTGCCTATTATTATGGCAAACACAAACATAACGAAGAGAGTAAAAGCAAACCGCAATTACCAATGGCACCTTTAGCCTTTGTTTCGGGTACGGGATTGGTTTTTAACCCAGATCCTCTATCTCAGGCTGGAGTGCTTTATGGCGCAACCGGTTACTCTGATGGTAGCGATGCTGCTACAACACAAATGAATAATGCAAGGGTTTCAGTTGTTTTACCAGAAATTGATTTAACAGCTGGAGTGTACAAGTTAAAAAGTACTTATGCAGAGATAAAAGAATTAGGTGCTCCTGCTAAAGGTTTATTTACACAGGCAACTGCAGATTTTAATTTCAATAGAAATCAAGACGGATTTGAAGCAGTTAATACTTTTTATCATATTGACAAAAGTATGCGTTACATCAACCAAACCCTAGGAATTCCTTGTATTCCCTACCAAGCTGCTAATGCTGGAGTGGTGTTTTTTGATCCACATGGTGCTAATTCTCAAGATAACTCCTTTTATTCGAATGGACAATTGCAGTTTGGTGAAGGTGGAGTTGATGATGCTGAAGATGCCGATGTGGTGTTACACGAATTAGGACACGGTCTTCATGATTGGATTACAGGTGGTGGTCTTTCACAAGTCAACGGACTTAGTGAAGGTTGTGGTGATTATTGGGCAGTATCCTACAGTAGAAGTTTAAATCAATGGTCATCAAGTGCGCCTCAGTACAATTGGGTATTCAGTTGGGATGGGCATAATCCTTTTTGGGATGGAAGAACTACAGATTATGGAGCTTCTTATAGTGGTGGTTTGGTGAATCAAATTCATACTGATGGCCAAATTTGGGCAACCGCTTTAATGAAAATTTGGGATGTTATTGGTAGAGAAAAAACAGATAAAGCATTCCTTAATGGATTGGATTTGACGGTAAGTTCAACGAATCAACAAAATGCTGCCATAGCTGTGAGAACTGCAGCAAGAAACATGAATTATCCTTGTGCTGATATTGCTGTTATGACCGAAAAATTTGTAGAAGCAGGGTATACATTGCCAGCGTTAGCCTTACAAATGAATACTATTGCCAATCAATCAGTAACAGCTGACCCATCTAATACGTATACCTTACCAAGTTATGCTACTTTAGCCAATCCGATTACTGATAATTGTAATGCTAGTTTAACACAATCGCCTGTAACAGGAACGATTGTAGCTCCGGGAGTTCATACCATCACAATGACAGCAACGAGTGGTGCTTCAAACGTTCAAAGAACTTTCCAGTTAACAGTTAGTCCGTTCCTTGGAATTGAAGAAGTTGTAAAAAATAAATTCATTATCTACCCTAATCCAGCGATGAGTTCTTTAAATATCAAAGGAGATTTTGATGCTAATGAAAGTGTAACTGTGTACAATATGTTAGGTCAAACAGTTTTGAAGAAAGCGGTAACTTCTAATGACCAAAGTATTGATATTTCTTCATTAGCTGCGGGTATTTATAATATCCAATTTAATACAGCTAAAGTAACTTATAAATTCGTTAAGCAATAATAAGTAACCAACGATAATCTGAAAGCCATCTCAATTGAGATGGCTTTTTTTATTCCAATGCCTTCAAAATACTTCGTAACTTTGCACTTCTCAATTTTAAAAGTATGACCAAACAACAAATTATAGACACTTTTGACCCAAGTCAACCAGGTTTAGCCGATGCCACTATTTTCGGATTACCATTCTCGGCAGATCAATCAGAAATTATTATCATTCCCGTTCCTTGGGAAGTAACAGTAAGTTACGGTGCTGGAGCATCAGATGGACCGGAAGCTATTTTGGATGCTTCTTTTCAAGTTGATTTAAATCATCAGGATTTCCCGGAGTTATGGAAACTCGGAATATATTATGATGAGGCACCTGAACATTGGAAAACAAATTCCATTACTTATAAAGCATTGGCACAACCCATAATCCAAGCACTTGAAAATGGAGAAGATTTAAATAATCATCCGAGATTATTGGCAGATTTGGAAACCATTAATACAGTGTGTCGTGCTCTACACACTGAGGTTAAAGAGAAAGTCTTGTTTTGGATGAATCAAGGTAAAAAAGTGGTGCTTGTTGGAGGTGATCACTCAACTCCTTTAGGATATTATGAATCTTTAGCTTCTATTCACAATGATTTCGGAATACTGCATCTTGATGCCCACATGGATTTACGTATTGCCTACGAAGGATTTACCTTTTCCCATGCTTCTATTATGTACAATGCATTGCAGATTCCTCAGATTTCAAAAATAGTCCAAGTCGGGATTCGAGATTTCTGCGAACAGGAAGTTGCCGTTGTGCAACAATCCCAAGGAAGAGTTTTAGTTCATACCGATTCCGATCTAAAAAAAGAAACCTTCGAAGGAACAACTTGGGCGCAACAATGTGATGCTATTATTGCAAGTTTACCACAGAAAGTTTGTTTAAGTTTTGATATTGACGGAATGTATCCTTGGTATTGCCCTAATACAGGAACTCCAGTTCCGGGTGGGTTTTCATTCGAGCAGGCTACTTATTTATTCAATAAATTGGCGGCTAGTGGGAAAGAGATCATAGGCTTTGATTTGGTTGAAGTAGCGCCCGGAGAAACCGACTGGGATGGCAATGTTGGTGCCCGTATGTTGTTTCACATGTGTGGTGTCTTGGCAAAAAACAACGGACTTAAAGTGGGAGAAAAAATTAACTTCCAGCGAAAATAGAACTGTAATTCTATAATATTTTACCTAAATCTTATAAATCGCCTTGGGAATTTTTACTGTTACTTTGTCTCATAACCTTAAAATTTTATCTCATGAGAAGTTTAGTAATGATTTTAGCAACAGTAGGAGTTTTAAGTTTTAGCTCGTGTAAAAATACCGATAAGCAAGGAGTAGTAGAATCAGATATTCGAACAGCTACTATAGATTCTATGAATGCTGTTGCCGAAAAACAACGCATCATCGACTCGATGAAAATGGAAAACGAAAAAGCTATTCAAGAAAAAGAAGTTATAGTGGTTAACCAACAAGCACCAGTAGCTGCCGCACCGCAAAGAAAGAAATGGAGTGGCGCCGCTAAAGGAGCCGTAATCGGAGCTGGAGTTGGGGCCATAACTGGTGCTGCTATTAGCAAGAAAAAAGGAGAAGGAGCTATTATTGGCGGTTTAGCCGGAGCCGGACTAGGAGCGGGTACAGGAGCCATTATTGACGACAAGAAAAAATAATTTTTCTATCATATTTGTGAACGGAAAACCCAGCTTAGGCTGGGTTTTCTTATATTATCTATTTGGATATTTCGATGTGATATCCGCTATAGAAGCTTTGGTCAACTCTTCCAAGATAGAGAGGTTGATATCGTCTAGTTTTTTTATGTAAACACAAGATTTACCCGATTTATGTTTTCCTAATTTCTCCAATAGCTGTTCTCTATGCTCAAATTCTGTTGAAAAATAAAAGACGATTGCCTCTTTACGAGGCGAAAAAGCAGCTATAGGAGCATTGCCTTCATAACCACTTTCATACTTATAATGATAGTTGCCAAATCCAATAATGGTTGGTCCATACATTTTTGGTTCACAACCTGTTATCGATTTAAAAATGTTAACCAGTTGAAAACTATCATTCCGTTTAACTTCATTGGTAACATTTTGTAAAAAATCAAATACACTAGCATCTGTTGTTGTAGTCTTGTTTTTAGCCATGGCATCCATTATTTACTATAGCTAAGATAGAAAATTATTTAGCCTCAAAGATTTCAAATTGGGTTTATGTATTTTTTAATAAAAATTTATTGTTTATCAATAAATATTTATTATGTTTGCATCATAACCTTTTAAATTAATTATTATGGAAATCAGTTCTAAACACATTATGAAAGTTTTATTAGTGCTTTCATGGATTATTTTTATTGGAGTTTGTGTTGATGCAGGTGGTTTTATCTTTAACACCATTTTTATGCTTACGCAGAACCCTTTTGGAGAAACTTATTTTTGGAATGGAGCAAAACTAACCAGTCTCTATGATTTTGATAAGGGCTATTTTATGGTAATTGCATGTTTGATGATTATCGTAGCCGTAATGAAATCTTTAATGTTTTACTGGATTGTAAAAATCCTGCACGAACAAAAACTCAATATGGAGCAACCTTTTAATAAGGATGTAGGTGATTTTATTTTCAAATTATCCTTTGCTGCTTTGGCGATTGGAATCTTTTCTTCATGGACGGCCAATTATTCTATTTGGTTAGTTGCAAAAGGAGTTACAATGCCTACTTTAGAGCAAATGAACGTTGGAGGTGCTGATGTTTGGTTTTTTATGACGGTAATATTGTTTGTTATCGGACATATTTTCAAAAGAGGTATCGAAATTCAATCTGAAAACGAACTAACTGTATAATCATGGCAATAATTGTAAACCTAGATGTAATGATGGCCAAAAGGAAGATGTCGTTAAATGAACTTTCAGAAAGAGTAGATTTGACCTTGTCCAATCTTTCTATTTTAAAGACAGGAAAGGCCAAAGCCATTCGTTTCAGTACGCTCGAATCCATTTGCAAAGCCTTGGATTGTCAACCCGGAGATATTTTGGAGTTTGATTATAAAAAGTAAAGACTACGATAACATCTTTTTCAAAAGAACTATTTGCCCCAAATGATAGTAACTGTGCTCAATCATAGCATCGATATTTCTACGGTAAGTTCCGTATTTTGCCTCTACAAAAACCGAATCTAATTGCTCGTCAGGCATTTGTTCAATTAAAAAAGCAAACTCCTCGGAGTCATTCCAAAATCGGGATAAAAAACCTTCCCAGTCCTGTTGTGAGTGCAGGGTTGGGAAATCAAAACTAAACTTGTCTTTAATGTCCAAAGTACCGCCTTTGAAAACAGTATTGATTCCGTTAATATAATAATGAATGTGTTGGGCAAGTATGGCAATCGTATTTAAAGAACCCACTTTTCTGGTAGCGATTTCCCAATCCAAATCAATTAGTTGGTCTTTGTAATTAGTATTGGCTACCCAAGTTCCGTTTAAAATTATTTCCCTAAAACGACTTGCGATTTCGTGAGTGCTTTTCATTTTTTTATCAGTTTCAGACGTTAGTGATGCTAAAATAAACATTATTCACAAAATAGACTATTTGATTATATTTGTTTACCAAACATCGTCACCATGAAACTGCTTAAGAAATCCCTAATAACTTTATTGATTGTAGGACTTGTAATCGCAATAGCATTATTCGGCTATCTTCAAACAACAAAACCAAAATACGAAGGGGAAGTACGTTTGGCCGTTATCTCTAAATCGACAACGGTCTACTTTGATGAATATGGTGTCCCTCATATTTACGCAGAATCTCAAAAAGATGCTCTCACCACATTGGGTTATGTGCATGCGCAGGATCGACTTTGGCAAATGGAACTCATGCGACGCATCGCTCCCGGAAGGCTAGCTGAAATCTTCGGAACACCAGCTTTAAAAACGGATATGTTCTTCGCAGGAATTGGCATCGATGAAAACTCTCAAAAAGCAGTGGCTCATCTCGATAAAAATTCGCAAACCTATATTTTAGCAAATGCCTATCTGGAAGGAATCAATCAGTATATTGAAAAAGGAACCACACCAGTTGAGATTCGATTATTAGGGATTCAGCAAGAAAAATTTACGCTGAAAGATGTCTACAATATCTTTGGATTCATGTCGTTCAGTTTTGCTATGGCACAAAAAACTGATCCATTGCTAACCGATATTCGCGATCGTTTTGGAATGAAGTATCTCAACGATTTCGGAATTAATGGCGAATTGGGAACTCAACAATTAGAGTCTTTTCAAGGAAAGTATAAAGAATACAGCGAAATTTCTAAAGCTGTCGCCAGTTTACTAGAACAATCTCCGGTTCCGGCTTTTATAGGAAGTAACAGTTGGGTGATTGGTGAAGCCAAAACCAAAAACGGAAAAGTAATTTTGGCCAATGACCCGCACATTATGTACTCTCAACCAGGAACTTGGTATGAAGCGCATATTGTTTGTCCCGATTATGAAATGTACGGTTATTACATTGCCGGAACGCCTTTTCCGCTTCTCGGACATAATCATGACTATGCCTATGGATTGACCATGTTTGAAAATGATGATGTTGATTTTTTTTACGAAGAGGCTAATCTCAATAACGACAAACAATATAAAGTAGCCAATGGTTATAAGAACTACACGTATCATCAGAAAACCATTAAGGTTAAAGACAGTAGCGATGTTAAACTCAATGTAAAAACCTCGCAACACGGACCAATAATCAATGGTTTGTTAGACGGATTAAAGTCGAAGAAGCCTGTGGCCATGTCATGGATATATACCCAACAAAAAAATCAAATTTTAGACGCCGTTTATGAATTATCTCATGCGACGAATTTGGAGTCTTTTCATAAAAATATCGAGCTCATTCATGCACCAGGTTTGAATATAATGTATGGAGACTCGAAGGGAAATATCGCGTGGATAACTTCGGGTAAATTATACAAAGTCGACAAATCGGTTAATACTAATTTTATTTTGAATGGTGCTAACGGCATCGATGACCAAAAAGAATGGCTTCCTTTTGCCAAAAATCCGGCAGCTGTTAATCCGTTGTGGAATTATGTTTACAGCGCCAACAATCAACCCAAAGCTATTGATGGCTATTTGTATCCGGGGTATTATCTGCCCAAAGACAGAGCGCAACGCATTGATGGACTATTATCCCCCAAAAATAATTGGACCAAAGAAGAGGTTTCCAAAATGATAGTCGATAATACTTCTGCAACGGCACCAACAATTGTAGCCCATATGACAAAAGCGGTCAATATGAGCAAACTTTCGGAAAATGAAAAGAAAGCAATAGCAGTTTTACAAAACTGGAAAGCAACGCATGGCTTGGAAGACATCGCACCAACAATTTACAACAAATGGTTGTACTTTTATTTGAAAGCCACTTTTGAAGATGAATTAGGTGAAGAAAACTTTAAGCTATTGCTCAATACGCATATCGTGAAGCAAATGATAGAATCCCAAACCCGAAACGCAGCGTCGCCATGGCGGGATGATATTCGTACTAAAAACAAAAAGGAATCACAATCCGAAATTGTAACGCAATCTTTTAAGACCGCTGTGAGCTCTTTAGAAAAGCAATTGGGTTCCAATGTCAATGATTGGCAATGGAAAAAAGTACACAAAGTGGAGTTCCAGCATCCAATCGGGAAAGTAAAAATGTTTCGCAAGTTTTTCAATGTGGGTACTTTTCCTATTGCAGGAACTAACGAAGTAATCGACAATCAATTGTTTATTTATACCGATGATGCCGAAATTTCGGTAAAAGGCGGACCATCAACAAGACGGATTATCGATTTTTCAGACGTTGAAAATAGCTGGAGTATTTTGCCGACGGGACAATCAGGAAATCCTATGAGTAAACATTATGAAGACCAATCCGAAATGTTTGTCAACGGAAAGTTTCGAAAAATGAAGCTTAACAAAAAGGAAATCGAAGCCACTTCAACCAAGTTGGTCTTTAAAGTAAAAGAATGATGAAAATCATGCTCGTATTCCGAGGCTAATAATTAAATTTGCAAAACCGTTTAGTAAAAATAAATGCAGACTCCTCAAAAAATTGCCGTTGTTGGTTCGGGCTTAGTCGGAACATTATTGGCAATTTATCTCAAAAAACAAGGTCATACCGTTCATGTTTATGATCGTAGTCCCGATATCAGAACGGTAGAATTCTCCGGTCGTTCCATCAATTTAGTCATGTCTAACCGAGGCTGGAAAGCCATGGAAGATGTGGGTCTTGATGATGAAATCCGCAAAATCGGAATTCCGGTAGACAAGCGAGCCATACATTTGAAAGATGGTAAACTCAATTATCAGTATTACGGTAAAGACGGCGAAGCCATTTTCTCTCTATCAAGAGGCGTTTTAAACCGAAGAATGATTGATTTGGCTGAAGACGAAGGTGTAGCATTCTTTTTTGACCATAAAATTTGGGATGTTACTTTGGCTACTGCGACACTTCATATAGGCGAAACCGAACAAGGAGCATGGACTGAGTTACACTATGATAAGGTTTTTGGTGCCGATGGCGCTTTTTCAAGAATCCGACACCGAATGCAACGTCAAAGCATGTTTGATTACTCGCAAGAGTTCATGAAAATAGGATACAAAGAATTACACATTCCGGCCAATCCTGACGGAACTCATAAAATCGACAAAAACTCTTTGCATATTTGGCCTCGTGGCAATTTTATGCTGATGGCTTTGGCCAATTTAGACGGAACGTTTACCTGCACTTTATTCATGCCGTTTGAAGGCGAGAATTCCTTTGAACAGTTAAAAGATGAAGCTACTTTGGTAGGCTTTTTTGCAGAATATTTCCCGGATACCGCTGCGGTAATTCCCGATTTGGTGAAAGATTTCTTTAAAAATCCAACGAGTTATTTGGCCATCATGAAGTGTTTTCCGTGGACATTCGAAGATAAAGTGGCGCTTATTGGCGATTCAGCTCATGCTATTGTGCCGTTTTACGGACACGGAATGAACGCCGGTTTTGAAGACATTACCATTTTAAATCAAATGATGGAAAAATATGGAGATGATTGGAAAACTATTTTTAAAGAATACCAAATATCACGCAAACCCAATGCTGATGCTATAGCCGAGTTATCGCTACGCAACTTTATTGAAATGAGCACTAAAACGGCCGATGAAAAATTCTTGCTGCAAAAGAAAATAGAAAAATGGTTCTCAGACAAACATCCTGATAAATGGTTGCCGCTTTACAGCCGAGTAACCTTTAGTTTGCATCCTTATTCCGAAGCTTTAGCTCTGGGCGATTTCCAAAATAAAATTATGGAAGAAGTCATGCAAATTCCCGATATCGAAGAAAAATGGAATAGTGAAGAGGTTGAAAACAAAATCATCGATTTATTGAAATAGTTTAGGAGCTGTTTCCCGCTTTCCGCGCTACATGGTAGCCAGCTGCAATCGGGGCTAGGGTTATTCTGCTTCTCGGTGCACTTTGTTAAAATCAAAAGCAGGTTTGCAAATCGCAATATATTCACAAGGTTCCTCAAACGGATTCGAATATTGAACTCGCGTATTTTTTTCAATTTTAATCGATTGACCCGCTTCCAGAATCACGGTTTCTCCGTCAATAATAAATTGCTTTTTCCCCGAAATAATATAGGTGTATTCCTCAAACTCCGGAGTCTGAAACGGTTCGCTCCATTTTGGTGGTGCAATCATATGGGCAATAGAGATGTCGTGGTTTCCGGTTGTTAGAATGCCGTGATGTTCTTCGATTAGCTTTCCATCGGTTGTCGGAACCACAAATGGCGCCTTTTGGATGAGGTATTTTTTCAATGTTTAGTTTTTAATTATTTTCTGCACTTTCATTCCTTTTGAAGTATATACTTTTACTAGATAAACACCTTTTGATTTTCCTGTAAAATCTATAGTTGTTGTCATAGTATCACAAGTTTTTGCTTGTAAAAGCCTGCCCTGAACGTCAAATAACTGAACCGAAATGATACTTTCTAGAGCATTGATCTGAAGTGCATCTATAACAGGTATTGGAGCCATTGAAACAGTATTTATTTCAAAATCATTTACATTTAAAAGCGCAACTATAGTGGATGTGGTATTGGTTACAATTGGATAATTGAAATCAAAATAAATATCGGCAGTATTTTGAACCGAATTGCCCAAAACCAGATTACTTTTCGTTTTGATCTTAAATGCCACAAAACCATGGCTTGCTGGTTCGTTATCAATTTCTGCCGGAAGATTGATATTTTCAAAAATGAATTCCACTTTATTTCCGTTGATTCTAGTGGTATTTGGATGAGAACTTGCTATTAATTCTAGCGAATTGATATCAAATTTTGAAATGTCTATTATATCTTTCACAACAACATTCTCCGCGTAATAAGTGCCTGAGTTTTGAAAACGAATCAAATAGTGCAGATAGTCTCCAACTTTTTCCGGAGTAATGGTATTGCCTTCTAAACAGGTTTTGTCATTAGGGTCGTAAGCACCTCGAACAATTTGGTTTATAGTAAACACGTTATCTTCCGGTGTTTCATCTGCTGGAATTGGATTAATAGTTGCTGCGAAGTGCAAAACATCATCAATATTTACCGCTGGAATTTCCATCGGCCCGTTTAGATTCATAGTCAGATTGATTGTTCTTGTTTCAAACGGGCGTAAATTAGAATAGCCCCAGGTCAAAGTGTTTGTGGACTGACTATTTAATGCCGGATTTGCTGATAGAAAATCTAAAATAGCATCGTCGAAACTCAGATTGATAGTGCCGTTCATGGTCCGATTACCTTTGTTTTTATATACTAAAGAGTAACTCGAATCAAACCCCGGTCTTGCATTTCCAAGAGGAAAAATCACAATATCAACGTCATTATGGACACCATTGGCTGAAATACAAAAGTTTTGAATATTTGTATTATTATTGTTGTCAGAAAAATTTACTGTAGCACTTGCTGGTGAAATGGTAAAATATGGAATTGGCCTTGGTGTGATAGTGAAATTTCCTTGTGGAGCAAAAAGAGAATAGTGTCCGTCCGCAGACGAAAACGTACCATTTTGGGAACTTCCTGTCATCGAAATAAAAACATTTTCAAACGGAAAATCAGGATTAGTAGTTGTTCTGACTTCTGTAAAATTGCAACCATTTTCATCAGCATCAAAATTAAATAAGCCACTAATAGTATTGTAATTTCCACCGGGCACGAAATCACAATAGCTGCCTACATTGGTGCCGCTCGCGAGTGCAGTATTAAATTGGGAAGCCAAAAAACTGATATTGAAATCATCGGCGCATACATATTGTATTGGATCGTAGGCAATGATTGAACCACTATCGGCATTGAATGGATAACCCGTTTTTAAATTTAAGAAAACCAGGTTCGGAAGATCAAATAAATAAATATTGTCAGAGCCTCCATGCGGATATTTTAAAATTCCAGTATGACTAAAATCCAAAGTGGTAAATTGATTATTGTGACACTCAATTCGGTACAAATAGGGAGCATCTGGTATAATCAAATCGGTTAATTGATTGTTGCTGCAATACAGTCGATCAAGTAAAGTGTTATTAGTTAAATCAAGCGTGGTCAAATTATTGTCATTACAATATAAATAATACAGTTGCGTTAGATTGGAAAGGTTGAGTTCGGATAATTGGTTATTGCCACAAGAAAGCATTTGTAAATTTTGGTTGTTTGAAAAGTCTAAATCAGAAAGAGAATTGAAATCCAAAACTAAACGTTCAAGATTCGTCAGAGTGCTTAAATCCAATGAGGTGAGGACTGACTGACCACATGTAAGATATATAACATTGGTTAAAGGTATCAGATTTAAATTTGCAAGCTGAGTATTGCTACGAAACTCCAAAAACATTAGATTTGTTAATGTCGGAAAGTTGAAATTAGTAATCGATAAGCCCTCTATAATCAAGGAAGTAAGATTGGTAAAGGCTTCCAATCCGGTTAAATTACTTGTCAGGTTACTTATATTTGGTGGGTCATTATTGATTCCAAAAGAAGTAAGGTGCAGATGGGTAACGTCTAAAGCTTCGCTAACTTGTATTTCTCCATCACCGTTGGTGTTAACATAAGACATGTTTACCAATGCCGTTTTAAAATTCGCATCCGGAATGTTTACAATCTGTGCAGAAGCTGCAATAGATATGAAAATGAGGGTCGATAACAAGTAGATTTTTTTCATGAGGATTGGTATCAAATTGGTTTTCAGAAAGTAATCAAATTTATAAAAAAACATGTAAGTTTTTACTTTTTAAAAATAAAATAAACCGCCAAAATCAAAAAGCAAAAATCCACCGGATGATTCCATCAAAAGTTTTAATTTATTTTCGGAATAGCTTACTCAAAACACCAAAAACTCCGCGGATAAAAGTAGCACTCGTTACCACTTTCACCACCGATTTTCCTATAACAGATGCCGTACTAGGCTCACTGCTTTTTTGCTCTTCAGCTTTGGTTTCTTCTTCAGCCTGTGCTTCTGCTTGTTGATTGGCTTCTGCAATCTTTTTAGTCAATAGTTCATAAGCGCTTTCGCGGTCGATTTCTTCTGAATATTTTTTAACCAATTTTGATTTACTGTTGATTTCGGCAATTTCTCCATCGGTTAAAACATCCATTCGGCTCATTGGGGCACGCATCATGGTTGCGGCTAATGGCGTTGGAACTCCCTTTTCGTTTAGAGCGGTTACGAAGGCTTCTCCAATACCAAGACTAGTCAGTTCATCTTCGGTTTTATAATATTTGGAAGTCGGATAATTATCCGCAGTTTGTCTGATAGCTTGACGATCATTGGCAGTAAAAGCTCTCAAAGCGTGTTGTATTTTTAATCCTAACTGTGCCAAAACGCTTGCAGGAACATCCATAGGGTTTTGGGTTACAAAATAAACACCGATACCTTTGGAACGAATAAGCTTAATGATGGTTTCTATTTGGTCTAATAACGTTTTACTTGCTTCGTTGAAAATAAGGTGCGCTTCATCAATAAAAATGACTAATTCTGGTTGATCGGCATCACCTTTTTCAGGCATTTGCTGATAGATTTCTGCCAATAAACTCAGCATAAAAGTGGAGAATAATTTAGGTTTATCCTGAATATCCGTCAAGCGGATGATGTTTACGTAACCTTTTCCGTTTTCATCGATACGCATCAAATCATCAATTTCAAAGGACTTTTCTCCGAAGAAAATATCGCCGCCTTGTTGTTCTAATTCGATAATCTTGCGTAAAATGATTCCGGTAGTTGACGTAGAAATCTTTCCGTAATGTTCTTCAATCTCTTCTTTGCCTTCCTCCGTGATGTAATTCAATACTTTTTTGATGTCTTTTAAATCCAAAAGAGGCATTTTCAGGTCGTCGCAATATTTGAAGATTACTGAGACTACGCCGGTCTGAGTGTCGTTTAAATCTAAAATTCGAGAAAATAATACCGGGCCAAATTCGGAAACGGTTGCTCTAAGACGTACACCATTTTGTTGAGAAAGCGACATCAATTCGACAGGAAATGCGGCTGTCGTATAAGGAATGTTGATTTTAGCATGACGTTCGGTAATGAATGCTTTTTCCTCGCCTTCTTGAGCGATTCCGGAGAAATCTCCTTTAATATCCATCATCAAAACGGGAATGCCAAAGGACGATAATTGTTCGGATAATACTTGAATCGTTTTTGTTTTTCCGGTTCCAGTTGCCCCGGCAATTAGTCCGTGACGGTTGAGTGTTTTTAGTGGGACTTTTACCAAGGTGTTTGGAACCGCTTCTCCGTTTAATATAGCACCACCAAGGATGATGCTTTCGCCTTTGGAAGTGTAGCCTTCGTTGATATAGTTACTGAATTCTGATGTTGTAGACATACTATTTAAAAAAAATTAGATACCCGCAAAGTACTATTTTTTTTTCAAAGATGTGATTGGGTATTAATTGGAAGTAACAGAAAGTTTCCGCTTATTTTACTGTGGAGACTTACAAAAATTGAGCGCGCAAACTTGGCTTTTTCCTTATTCTGAGCTGTTTTTCGTATTTGCATGTCTATGAAGGGTTTTAATTTTTTTATTTCATTTTGCTAGAACTAAGTGACAATTTTTTCAAAGAATTTATTTTGTAGCAACTTTAATTTTATCATTCCATACAAAGGATAATAAATGTAACAGTCAATTTATCAAGCGAAATAATACTCAAATTAACATCTTAAAAAGCGCTATTTTGAGGTTAGATGTAGGTTAAAACGGCATTTAGAAATATTATATTTTTATTATGACAACCTTTACTAAATGTTAATTGTTTATTGTTAGGGGAATAAAATTCTTAAATTTCGCTTTCTAAAAAAAGTTTAGTTGTAAATACATTTTCATCTTTTTTTGCGTTATACACTTATAATTAATGTATTAAAATATCAAAACTGAAGATATTTTATTTTAATTCCGTCGATTGTTTTGGGTTGCTACATTAGAACGTAGAATGAGATTTAATGCGAGGGAGTATTAAAAGTAAAAAAAGTTTTTTTATTACGAGTAAAAAATTAAATTTGCTCCTAATCAAGTTTATTAACAACTATAACTTATAAATTATTTAAAACTATTAAAATTTAAAAAAATGGCAAACGTTAAAAAAGAAGGCAGTTCAAACTTAGGAGCAATGTTCTCTGGAATTGTAATTGTAGCATGTATTTTCGTAGGGTTTCTTGTGTGGAAATTTATTATGGGTGCAGGATCAAATTTTGAAGGTGGCGTAAACACAGGTGCTCCACTAAAAGATAACTATATGGCAATGGTTTACAAAGGAGGATTTATTGTTCCTGTCTTGATGGGATTATTGTTAATGGTAGTTGTGTTCTCTTTTGAAAGATATTTTGTAATCACTAAAGCTACCGGAAAAGGAAATTTAGATGCCTTTATGAAAAATGTTCAAAACAGCATCAAAGCCGGAAATATTGACGATGCAATTGCAGCTTGCGATAAACAACAAGGTTCTGTAGCTAACGCGATTCGTTCAGCGCTTGTTAAATACCAAGATGTTAAAAAAGAAGGATTCAACAGTGAAGAAGCTGCTGAAACTATCCACAAAGAAATTGAAGAAGCAACTTCATTAGAAATGCCAATGTTAGAGCAACACATGACTATTTTGTCTACATTGGTTTCTCTAGGAACTCTTGCTGGATTATTAGGAACGGTAACGGGTATGATTAAAGCATTTGCTGGATTAGCAGGTGGTGGTGGAGCAGATTCTGCTGAACTTGCTAACGGTATCTCTGAGGCCTTGATTAACACGGCAACAGGTATCGCAACTTCTGCTTTAGCAATTATTGCCTACAACTTCTTTACTTCAAAAATCGACAGTCTTACTTACGCCATCGATGAAGCGGGTACTACTATTGTGAATACATACAGACACTTTAGAGGTAGCTTAAAACAATAATTTTGATAGTTACTATCAATAATACACTATAACAATGGCAATAAAAATGAAAAAAAAGTCAACATCTACCGACATGACGGCGATGTGTGATGTTGCATTCCTTTTGCTTACGTTCTTTATTTTGACTGCTACTGCTAAAGTACCCGAAGTAATGCCTGTGGATACGCCTGCATCTACTGTACAGACAAAGTTGCCTGAAAAAGATTTAGCTACTTTAACTGTGGGTCAAGGAAAAGTCTTTTTTGATGTCAAAGGAAAAGATGTCCGTGTTAGAACTCTGGAATTAATGGGTCAAAAATATGGCGTAACGTTTTCCGAAGAAGAGCAACAAAAGTTTGCAATAATGGAAAGTTTTGGAGTGCCGGTTCAGAGTCTTAAACAGATACTTGGCATGAAGCCATCTGACAGAAAGAATGTTCAACAGCCTGGGATTCCTAAAGATTCTTTAGACAATCAATTGGCAGACTGGGTTCAGAATGCCCGACTAGCTAATATTGAGCTACACGATAAAGAATTAGAATTAGCTATAAAAGGTGATGCTAAAGAAGAGTATCCAATAATCAGAAAGGTAATGGATATTTTGCAGGATCAAAAAATCAATAGCTTTAGTTTGGTTACGGGTTTAAGAGGTAGAGAAAATTAATTTTAAAAATATACTAAATGGCTGAATTAAATACCGGCGACGGCGGTGGTAAAAAAGGCAGTAAAAAGGTAAGAAGTAAAAAACAAAATTCTAAAGTCGACTTAACCGCGATGGTGGATTTAGCTTTCCTTTTGATTACTTTCTTTATGCTTACCACAACGTTGTCTAAACCACAATCCATGAATTTGGGTTTGCCAGATAAAGATCCGGATAAGGATAAAAATAAAGATGTTAAAGTAGATGAAAATCGTACGATGACTATTTTATTAGGAGATAATAATAAATTAGTTCGTTATGTTGGACTGTTGGAAACTCCTGTTTCTGGTGGTGCACCAAAAGATTTTGCATACGGTAAAGACGGTATTCGAAAAGAGCTTTTGAGCAGAAAAGAAGCGGTGCTTCAATATACTGGTACTAAAGATAAGGGAATGATTGTAATTATCAAACCAAGCAAGAAGTCAAATTACCGTAATTTGGTGGATATATTGGATGAAATGGCAATTGTTGGTGTGCCTACTTACGCAATAGTAAATGAGTTTACACCTGAAGAAACCAAATTGATTGGTGCTGGATCATCTGATGCTACTACTCCAACAACAGAAACAACACCTAATCCTTAATCTAATTAAAAAAGAAAAGACATGAAATTAGATTTATTAAAAAATCAGTGGCTAGAGGTCGTTTTTGAAGGACGAAATAAATTGTATGGTGCCTACGAACTAAGAAGAACTAACGGTAAAACAACCCTAAGGTCTCTTATCATTGGAGGTGTTATTTTTACATTCTTGGTAAGTTTGCCGGTATTGGCGAATTTAATTCCAGATGGAGATGATGAAATGGTGTTAGATCAAAAAATCACTACGGTTAAATTACCTCCAAAAGAAAAACCGCCAGAAAATTTACCACCACCACCACCACCGCCACCAAAAGTGGATCAGGTGAAGTTTGTAAAACCTGTTGTAGCTAAGGCTGAAGAGGTTACAGAAGAACCGCCAAAAGTAGAGGAAATCAAAGACAAAAAAATTGGTGCCGAAACGATTAAAGGTGATCCTGATGCCGAATTAAGCGTTGAGCCTGTAGGAACGGGTCCAAGTGTGGTAGAGGATGATAATCAAATCTACAACACAGCGGGTATCGAAGTAAAGCCTGATTTCCCAGGTGGATTAGAGAAGTTTTACAAATTTATTGGTAAAAATTTCCAAGTTCCTGAGGAAGATGGTTTGAAAGGGAAAATATTTGTAACCTTCGTTGTAGAAAAAGACGGATCACTTACAGATATCAAAGTATTAAGAGATATCGGATACGGAACAGGTAAAGAAGCTATTAGAGTTTTGAAATCCTGTCCAAAATGGAATCCTGGTGAACAAAATGGAAAAAAAGTAAGGGTATTGTATTCGTTACCAATTTCTATCCAATCAGCAGAATAAATGATTTCAAAATTCATTGAAAACTTTCAGAAGAAATCGCTCAAAGAGCGGTTTCTTCTCGTTATAGGCATCTTGTTTTTTTTGTTTTATTTAACATTTGGCCTTATTATCATATTTTGGAAGTCTTTACCCTTAGCATTAGAATATAAATACAGAATTGTTTTTGGAATTTTACTAATAGTATATTCTTTTTTACGATTTTTGCGCTTCTTTAATAAAGAATAAATAGAGTAATGAATAAGTTAACTAAAACAATTATCGGCTTTGCTTTACTAGCTATCCTTTTCATTTTTTCATGTCAAAGGAAAAGTGAAATTAAGGATACTATCACGGAAGGGAAAGCTACCGTATATGTTGACGAATCAATATTGCCAATTGTTGAAGATGAAGTAGCCGTTTTTGAAGCAGAATACAACGCCAAATTGCATCTGGTTTCAAAATCTGAAAATGAAATTATAAACGCGTTAGTAAAGGATACTGCAAAAATTGCCATTTTAACACGGGAACTTTCGGATAAAGAATTAAAGGTTTTTGAATCCAAAAAGATTACGCCAAGAATAAATCCTTTTGCAACAGATGCTGTAGCTTTCATAAAAAATAAAACAACGAATGATTCTTTAATTGCCCTCCAGGACATCATTGATTTTATGAAAGGCAAAAATATTCCAAATATTAAAGGAATCGTTTTTGATAATGCCAACTCTAGTACCGTAAGATACATTTCTAGAATCGCTGGTGTTGAAATCCTAAATCAGGAAAACATATTCTCCCTTAAAACCAATGAAGAAGTCATAAAGTATGTCGCGGAAAACAAGGGAATGATTGGTGTAATAGGAATGAATTGGATTTTTCAGCCGCCTTTAGATCTTCAAGAAGAAGTCGACAAGCTCAATATTCTTGGGGTTAAAGATGTGAACAAGACAGAATATGTTTTTCCTAGCCAAGATAACCTAGCGTCAGGTAAATATCCTTTGGCACGTCATTTGTATATCATCAATTGTCAGGGATATGCTGGACTCGGAATGGGTTTGAAGTCTTTCCTTACCAGTGAAAGAGGACAACGCATCATTTTGAAGTCAGGTTTGGTTCCGGAACAGGTGCCAGGCAGAAAAGTCGTGATACGAAACACAATTACTAAAGATAAAATAATTAAAAATGAATAAGTTTAAAATTTTCAGCCTAGCATTAGTAGCAACTACGATTGCCAATGCACAAGATTTAGAGCCAGCGAAGAAAGCTATTGATGCTGAACAATTTGAAAAAGCCAAATCGCTATTGAAGTCAGTTATACAGGCAAAACCATCGAATGGTAAAGCGTCTTTTCTTTTAGGTACTATCTATCTAAAACAAAATATCGCGGATTCTGCTACCATCTATTTTCAGAAAGGATTAACGGCAAGTGATGGCGCGCGATTAAACAATATTGGTTTAGGTCAATTAGATTTAGATGCTAATAATAAAGCTGCTGCACAAGCTAAGTTCGATGCCGTTATTAAAGAATTGAAAAAGAAGGATACAGAAGAATATGTATATATTGCTCGTGCCTACATGGGTGCAGACAAACCGGATTATAAAAGTGCCATTGCTATTTTAACTAAAGCAGCGGCAGCAAATCCAAATGATGCACAAGTTCAAATGGCTTTAGGAGATGCTTATTATGGTGATAAAAATCAAAATGACTCGTACATCGCTTACAGAAATGCATTTCAGTTTGATAATTCTCTAATTAGAGCTAAAATGCAATTGGGTGTTTTGTTAAAAGGAGCAAAAGCATACACGGAAGCTGTAAAAGCATATAACGAAGTAATCGCTATCAATGCTAATTATGGTCCTGTATATCGTGAACTTGCAGAGACACACTATTTATGGGCCAACAATGTTCCTAAAACATATGAAGAAAACATCAAAAAAGCGCTAAGTTTTTATGAAAAATACATGAGCTTAACAGACTATTCTGTGAATTCACGTATGCGTCACGCCGATTTCTTAATCTTGGCAAAAGATTACAAAGCTCTTGAAGTAGAAGCCAATAAAATGAAAGAGCTTGACGGAGTTAATCCAAGAATCATGCGTTATTTAGGTTATTCTGCTTATGAAAATGGAAACGTAGATATTGCTTTAAGTTCATTACAGACGTATACTACAACCCCAAATAACAAAATTATTCCACGTGATTATTTGTATTTAGGTCAGGCCAGAATCAAAAAAGGAACTAGTGTTGACGGTAAGTCTGTAGAGCCAACGCAATTAGCTGCTGGTATGGCAGATTTGAAAAAAGCAGTAGAAATGGAGCCTCTAGCAGCGAACGAATTGAATGAAATTGGTAAAAAATTATACGACCAAAAAGCATTTGCTGCTGCTGCTGCTGTTTTTGAATTAGCAGTTACTAATACGAACTCCAAAAACTATTTAATTGACAATTTCTATTTAGGAAACGCCATCTATTATGATAATGCTTCAAAAGATGCTGAAAAACGAGATAAAATAGCACTGCAAAAAGCAGACGTCGCTTTCGGAAATGTAATTACTGCTTCGCCTGCAACTCAAGATGCATATGTATTCAGAGCTAGAACGAATAAGTTATTGGACAATGACGAAATGATAGCAAAGAATTACGAAGAATATATCAGAGTGGTAACCGAAAAAGGGCCAGAAGAAGTGACTAAAAATAAAGCTAAATTTATAGAAGCTTACAATAACATCGCGGCGGTTTATGCTAATACCGATACTGCGAAAGCAGTTGAATATTTCAATAAGACTTTAGCACTAGATCCTGCAAATGAATATGCTGTAAGTTCTTTGAAATTATTAAAAAAATAATAGGAGACCATACTATAAAAGACCGCTCTAGTTTTAGAGCGGTTTTTTTTATTCAAAAGGTTTCATAACCATGTGAAATCCCTTCATAGCAATGGCTAAATTAAGTATCTTTGCCCACTAGAATTAATAGAATGTTATCAAAAGAAACACAATTGGCTGTCGAAAAAGGGGAAATGCTTCCACTAATGGAGGAATTTTACACTATTCAAGGAGAAGGTTTTCATACCGGAACAGCGGCCTATTTTATCCGAATTGGAGGTTGTGATGTAGGTTGTCACTGGTGCGATGTTAAAGAAAGCTGGAACGCCGAACTGCATCCGCCAACAGCTACCGAAATTATCGTTGCCAATGCTAAAAAGTACGCAGATACAGTAGTAGTAACTGGTGGAGAACCTTTGACATGGGACATGACGGTGCTTACGCAAAAATTAAAAGACAGCAATTTAAAAGTACATATCGAAACCTCAGGAGCTTATCCTGTTACTGGAATGTGGGACTGGTTTTGTCTTTCTCCTAAGAAAAATAAACTTCCCGTTGATGGTGCTTATGCAATTGCTAATGAATTAAAAGTAATCATCTACAATAAACACGATTTCATTTTTGCAGAAGAACAAGCATCCAAAGTAAACAGTAATGCTATACTTTTTCTTCAGCCCGAATGGAGTAAAAAAGAAGAAATGACACCGCTTATTGTGGATTACGTAATGAACAATCCTAAATGGAGGGTATCGTTACAAACACATAAATATTTGAATATTCCATAAGCTCATTATGAAAACATTTAAAATAGTACTACTATTCTTGTTGATTCCAATAATGGCTTTCTCTCAAATAGAAGGTGAAGATGATTTCTATTTAGATGGGGACCTAATTGATGCCAAATTTAATGGTGGTGGTATCGAAAAGTTTCAAGAGTTTATTCGTCAGGAATTTGACTATTCTAAAGTTACCAAACCCGGTACATTAGAAGGTGCTTTTACTATTGACGAGGAAGGAAACGTAACCAAGATAAGAATCACTCAAGTGTTAGACATAGCATCGGCGACAGAATTTATCAGAGTTTTGAAAAAATGCCCTAAATGGGAACCTGCCCGTAGAAAGGGAAAACCAATTAGTATTGAAATAAAATATCCGATGGTTTTTAAAGCAAAAAAATAATTCAGTAGTATTCACCACAAACAAAATAAAAATGAAAAAATTAATCATTACAGCAGTATTTGCCTTTGTTTCTGTAACAGGCATGGCTCAGGAAAAAGCAACTCGTGAAGATGTCTTAAAAGTAATCGAGAAAAGTGGAGCGTCAGGTCAGATGATAGCAGCAAAAAAACAAGTGCTACAGATGATTCCACAAGATAAACAGGCTGCTTTTAGTGTAGAATTTGATGCCATTCTTAAAAAAGCCAACGAAAAAACAGTTGATGTTTATCTTCAGGAATACACCAAAGACGATGTAAAAGCTATGCTGGCTTTTTATGAAAGTCCTGTTGGAAAAAAAATGGCTGACAAAGCTGAAGTAATTGCCACCAAATCACAAGAAGCTATGGCTAGTTTACAAGGAGAAATCCAAGCCATGATGATGAAATACATGCAGTAAGCATCATTGTAAATATTTTAGAAAACCCAAAGCTTTTTGTTTTGGGTTTTTTATTTTTACACCGTTAGCAATACAATTCAAACAAAGCCATGAAATCACAATTCTTGTTAGACCCAAATATCACTTTTTTAAATCACGGCTCTTTTGGAGCTTGTCCAAAACCTATTTTTGAGGAGTTCCAACGGTTCCAGTTAGAACTAGAATCGGACCCCGTCTATTTTATTCAGCAAAAGCAACCCAAGTATTTGAAAACGGCACGGGAAAATTTAGCAGGATTTGTCGGTTGTCAGGCAAAAGATTTGTTTTTTACAGCGAATCCTACTTTTGCAATCAATGTCATTATGCGCAACATTAAGCTTAACGAAGGCGATGAAATTTTGTCTACCAATCATGAATATGGTGCCATGGACCGAACTTGGAATTTTTACTGTAAAAAATCAGGAGCCAAATACATTAGACAAGAGATTTCGTTGCCGATAGTTTCCAAAGAGCAAATAATAGAAGAATTCTGGAAAGGCTATAATTCCAATACCAAAGTAGTCTTCTTAAATCAAATGTCAAGTGCAACAGCACTAATTTTTCCGGTTAAAGAGATTTGCGAGAAGGCTAGAACATTAGGATTGATTACGATTATTGATGGCGCTCATGTTCCAGGTCATTTAGAGTTGGATATCACCGAATTAAATCCGGATTACTACACAGGAACGCTTCACAAATGGATGCTGGCTCCAAAAGGAAGTTCGTTTTTATATGTGAAACCCGAATTGCAAAACGATTTGGAACCATTAGTGGTAAGTTGGGGTTACGAAAGTGTAGCACCAGGAGAAAGCCAGTTTTTGGATTATCACGAATTGCAAGGAACACGCGATGTTTCGGCATTTTTATGTACACCAAAAGTGGTCGAATTTCTAGAAAAAAATAATTGGAAAGAAGTTTCAGGTACTTGTAAACAAGTGGTTTTGGAGAATTACCAACGCTTTTGCGATTTACTAAATACGAAGCCAATTTGTCCAATTACAACCGAATTCTTGGGCCAAATGGCAAGCGTTCCCGTAACAACTGAAAAACCAGCAGCACTTAAGGAGTTATTGTATTCAAAATACAAAATACAAGTTCCCATAATGCCACTAAACGGAAATTTCTATATCAGATATTCCATCAATGGGTACAACACGCAAGCCGATTTGAATACTTTATATCATGCTTTGGAAGACATCATCAATACAACAGATTTGATTTCACGATAGATTTTTAGCCCCGACCTGCCGGCAGGCAGGCAGGAGGGAATGGCATCCTTTTACACGGGTCAGGTTTAGAAACCTGACCCGTGTAAAAGATAAAGTGGACAGCGGGAAACGAGCTCCTAAAAAAGGCGGGCTAAATAATCAAAATGCTTGCCTTCAAGAACCAGTTCGCACTTCAATCCATTAGCGTGAGCGGCATTTTGCAAGGTGTTGTAATCCAAATAAAGCCATGGAAACGGTTCTTCAGTTTGATTTTTATAGGAAATGGTAAAAGTTAGTTCGCCATAATAGCCGTTGGCCGGAATCTGATAACTGCCGTCTTTATCTTGATCAAACATGTAAATGATGTCGGAACTATCGAGTAAAATGTGACCGTTGGGATTCAAAAGTGATTTTAATTTTTGCAGATAGGTAGATGTTTCAGCTAAGGTTCCGAAAATTCCGGTGCCATTCATCAACACTAAAACGGTATCAAATTTTTCGCCTTCGAAATCCAAAAGATGCTGTACTTTGGCATTTTTTAATCCGCGAAGGTCACAAGCGTTAATGGCGTTTTCAGAAATGTCGATGGCCATAACATCAAAACCCTTTTCTTGAAGATATAGCGCATGGCTTCCAGCACCGCAGCCCACATCGAGTACTTTTCCTTTGGCAAGCTGCAACGCTTTTTTTTCCAGTTTGGGCATTTCGTTATAATTCCGAAACAGATATCCCACACGCATCTCATCGGCTTCGGATATGTTGGTTTCGGTAATCAAATCTGCCGGAGCATTGTTCGTTTGGAAATCGAGTATGGCTTTGCCGAATAAATCTTTCATAATGTCATGGCGAGGCATGAAGCAATCTGTCCTCGGTTTTAGATTAATTAAAATAGAAGTTGTTTAACTTTGTAGCCTGAAATACACACAATGCTAAAGCCTTCTTTACACGAACTTGAAAAGTTAGCCAAAGATAAGCATATCGAAAACAAAAAGTATTTTGATAAGCTCAAAAAGAAAACACCCAAAAATCTGGATTATGTAATGCAGGATTTACACGATGCCGAGTTCAAAAGGACGGATTGTTTGCAATGTGCCAACTGCTGTAAAACCACCGGACCGCTTTTTACTTTAGCCGATATTGAACGGATTGCGAAACATCTTAGGCTAAAACCACAACAGTTTATCGACCAATACCTTCGCATTGATGAAGACCAAGATTATGTACTGCAAAGTGTTCCGTGTACGTTTTTGGATGCCGAAAACTATTGTATGATTTATGATGTTCGACCCAAAGCTTGTCGTGAGTTTCCACATACCGACAGAAAGAAATTCCAACAGATTTCAGATTTGACCTTAAAAAATGTAGCTATCTGTCCCGCAGCATACAATATTGTAGAAGAAATGAAGAAAAAACTGCCTTTGTAATAAATGTAATTTTCCTATATTTGTTTGCAACCTAACCTGTTTTATTATGATTACAATAATACTTTCTATACTGTTTGTTCTTGTTTTTGGCGTCATGTGGGCACAAAAGAAGTTTAAATTCATTGAACGTGATGCCGATGGACGTTTGGTAAGAGTGCTGTACAAACCATTTGTGGTAGCAGTGATTGCATTGTTGTTTATTCTACTACAGCCGTATGAAATGAAAAAAATAGAAGCAGGCTATCAAGGTTTGTTGGTAGATTTAGTGGGTGATTCCAGAGGAGCTTCAACAATTAAAGAGGTCTCAGGATGGAAAATATATAGCACATGGACAGAAGAGATTCACCAAATCCCATTAGATCAAAGAACCATTCGATACGAAAAACAGGCAGTTATTGCCAAAGGAGGATTTCCGTGTGATATTTCTCCAAGTTTCAACCACTCTGTTAAAAGAGCTACAAGCGCCGATATGTTTACTAATTTAAGAACGTCTTATCGAAATGGCGGTCTTGAAGCCGTAGAACAAGGCTGGCTAGAAATCGCAATATTAGGAGCCGTGAGTGATGTTGCCAATAAATGGGTTATAGATGATATTTTTAACAACAGAAGCGGATTCGAAGCAGCTATTGTTGTAGAAGCCAATAAAAGAGTTGGAAAATGGTTTACGATATCACAGCTTCGAACCAATATTCAGCCACCACCAAGTATTGTAGAGTCGATTAAAGCCAAAGCCAAAGCAGTTCAGGATGCTATCACATCAGAATCACAAGCAAAAGCGGCCACTGCCGATGCGCAACGTAAAATTGCTCTTGCCAAAGGCGATAGCGCAACCGTAGTTATTGCAGCTAGCTCTGAAGCAGCCGCTCTAAAACTTAAGCAAAGAGAACTTACGGCTCTTTATGTTGAATATATTAAAGCAAGCAAATGGGATGGTAAACTTCCTACGACTACTCTAGGAAATACGACACCTATGATCAATATCAGTAAATAAATGTATAGGAATTAAAATAATTCTTCTCATGAAAACATACAAATCAAAAATAGATTGGTGGCTGGGATTGTTGCTGCTTTACCCAATTTTTCTCGGTATTTCAAGTATTATTGAAGGCGATTGGATGGGTTATCTGGTAATTGTGTCTTGCCTTCTCTTTATTTTTTTTATATCAAAGTCGACCCGATATATCATTACAAAGGATGAATTGATTGTCAAATGTATGTTTATTGTCAATGAAAGAATTGAGATTTCTAAAATTAAGAAAATTGAAAAAACCAATAGTGTTTTAAGTTCTCCGGCACTCTCTTTAGATAGAATTGCGATTAAATTTAACAAGTTCGATGAAGTCTATATTTCTCCAAAAGAAAAGCAGGCTTTTGTAGATGATTTGGTGAAAATTAATCCAGCTATAGAAATTAAACTATAATAAAGGAAAACTTTTTGCGGTAGTAGATAAAAAGGAATGAAGAAAAAGTTTCTTTTTTTAGGATACATTTATGGTATAGCCTTACTACTTTCATGTATTGGATATTGGCTCGATTCTGACATTCCTGAGAACTCGACAGTATTCCAAATACTTGAGGTTTTCATATTGTCTGTTTTCTTGTTCATAGTTTTTACCGTTACCTATCTTCTGTTCTTTTCGTTGTGGGTCTCTATAAAAGGACTTCTCAATAAATAAGATACTTTTTTCGCATCGTCTTAAAATCAAGCAATCCTTTTTCCCATGATTTTCGGATCTCGGTTTCAGAGCTTCCGGCTTCTATTTGTTGCTGTAGTTTCTTGGTTCCGGCCAATTTGGTAAAAAATGGAGTAAAGAATTTGGATTGGTCTGAAGTTGAAGTGTATGCTTTAATGAGCCACTTCAATTCCAGTTGCTGTACTTTCGGAGCAGCACTTAGATCTTCTCCGTAGCACAACAAACCTCTATTCATAGGGTCTTTCGAACCAAAATTCGGCATAGGCGTAAAACTGTACGGACTGCTTTTAGGAAGAAAAGGCGAGCCGTAAATCTGAAATTGTTGCTCCGTGCCACGTCCCGAACTCACATTGGTACCTTCAAACAAACACAAACTCGCGTACAAATTAATAGCTTGATCGTTGGGTAAGTTGGGCGAAGGTTTTACAGGCAAACTGTACGGCATTGCTCTTTTGTAATGCAGGCACGGAATCACTTTCAAGTTGCATTGTATTCCGTTTTTCAGCCATTTTTCACCATTAATCATTTGGCCATATTCGCCAATAGTCATGCCGTGTAGCGTCGGAATCGGATGCATTCCAATAAAGCTCGTATATTCTTTTTCTAATATTGGTCCGTCTACAATGCCACCATTCGGATTGGGTCTGTCCAAAACAATTAATGGAATGTTACTTTCTGCACAAGCTTCCATAATATAATGCAAGGTTGAGATGTACGTGTAGAAACGCGCACCAACATCCTGTAAATCAAAAACCATGACGTCAATTCCGGCTAACTGCTCCGTCTTCGGTTTTTTGTTATCGCCATAAAGTGAAATAATGGGTAAACCGGTTTTGGTATCTTTGCCGTCTTTAATGAGTTCGCCTGCATCGGCCGTGCCCCGAAAACCATGTTCCGGTGCATAGATTTTTTTTAGATCAACGTTCTGTTCCAATAGAAAATCAACTACATGCTTTTTGTCCGAAAGGATTCCGGTTTGATTGGTCACAATACCGACTTTCTTATTCTTTATTAAAGGAAGGTATGTTGCGGAATTATCAGCACCTGTTTTAATACCTTGTAATGTCGCTGTGATGCGACTACTTCCTCTTTCATAGTGTCTTTGCATTTTTTCAGAAGTCCCGCAAGAGGAAGAGATAAAAAAGTAAGCTAAAAGCAATAAGCCGCCGTTGATAAAATATTTCATGTTTGTAAATTTCTAAAAATTGCTATAATTCAGCGCCAATAACTTTGTGTATCTTTGTGGCAAATCCTATACGTATAGTGAAACTAGAATATTTCATAGCCAAAAGACTCATCACTGCTAAAGACCATAAAAGTAGTATTTCTGCGCCAATAATAAAAATTGCCATCACCGCCATTGCGTTGGGAATGGTAATGATGATCGTGTCAATAGCTACCGGAATTGGATTGCAACAAAAAATACGCCAAAAAGTAGCGGCTTTTAACGGCCACATTATCATTTCGGCCTATAACGACAATAACTCGGATGTCAGTACGGATCCGATTTCCATACATCAAAATTTTTACCCAAAATTCAAAGCAGTCGACGGAATACAACATATTCAGGCTGTTGCCAGTAAAGGCGGCATGATAAGAACGGAAACCGCTTTCGAAGGAATTATCTTCAAAGGCGCCGGTAAAGACTATCAAACCGACAATCTCAAAGAATATTTGGTCGAAGGGCGATTGCCAAATTTCAAATCCACGCTCAATGAAGAAATCTTAATTTCCCAATTCTTATGCAATAGGTTGGGATTAAAACTCGGTGACAAATGTGTAACCTATTTTATGAAAGAAGCAACCGAAGGGTATAATCTTCGTAATTTCAAAATTGTCGGTATCTACAATTCGGGCTTCCAAGAGTTCGACGCCAATTATGTTATTGGAGATATCCGTCACGTACAACGCATCAATAAATGGAAACCCGATGAAATTGGTTCCTTCGAAGTTTTTTTAAACGACTTCACCCAAATTGAAGCCAAAGGACAGCAAATCTACCAGGAAACATCCTCCACGCTAGACTCGCAAACAATCGAAGAAAAATTCTATTATATCTTCGAATGGTTAAAACTTTTCGACTTCAATATTATTGTCATTCTCATCGTCATGATTGCCGTTTCCACTATTAATATGGTAGTCGCGCTCTTAGTACTGATTCTCGAAAGAACTCAAATGATTGGAATCCTAAAAGCACTCGGCGCCAACAATTGGTCGGTTCGAAAACTATTTCTCTATAACGCAACGTATTTAATCGGTCGCGGATTATTATGGGGCAACGCTATCGGAATCGGATTATTACTTGTTCAAAAATACTTCGGAATCATCAAACTCAACCCCGAAAGTTACTATGTCAATGTCGCACCTGTAGATATCAATCTACTCTATATCCTATTGCTCAACATTGGAACTGTGGTAGTTTGTCTACTAGTGCTACTCATCCCTTCTTACATTATCACTAAAATATCGCCGTCTAAATCCATTAGGTTCGATTAGAAGCAGCACTTTTGTTGTTTTAACACGCCTGATCCCGCTGTCCACTATATCTTTTTCTTTTTTAAAAAGAAAAAGGATGCCGTTTCCATCGGGGCTATCCACCACTTTTTGTTTTATTAAGCTGATTTGATTAGTTGTTTGTCTTTCCCGCGGATGCAGGAATCCATATACAATCAAAAGTAAAAACGCCCTAACTGCTACGACTTTCTATAGAATAAGCATGTAAAACGTTCGAAGTGTGTAGTTGCTTTGTGATGTTGGTTTTGTAAAGGACAAGTTATCAAGGTCTTAAAAAAAAGACAAAAAAAGGTAAAATTTTATTTGGATTGGGAGGGATTTAGTTTTTATATTTGCACCCCGCAAGAGGGAATAAGTTCATTGATTAAGCTGAGAAAAGGGGATTTAAAAATAAATCAAAAATATTTTATAAATTTCTTGTAGGTTTAAAAAAGATGCTTACTTTTGCACCCGCTTTGAGAGACAAGCGGTATAAAAAAAAGAAGAACACGTTCATAGACATATTGAATTGACAGCCGTTTCGAAAGAGATTTCGAAACAACAAAAAGAGAGTAAGAGAATCGGAAGATTTGAAAAAGACTAGCCTTTGTCTACAATACGATGCAGATAGCGATATCAGCATAACAATATACGATGAAGAGTTTGATCCTGGCTCAGGATGAACGCTAGCGGCAGGCTTAACACATGCAAGTCGAGGGGTATAGTAGCAATACTAGAGACCGGCGCACGGGTGCGTAACGCGTATGCAACCTACCTTTTACAGGGGAATAGCCCAGAGAAATTTGGATTAATGCCCCATGGTATAATTGAATCGCATGGTTTAATTATTAAAGTTCCAACGGTAAAAGATGGGCATGCGTCCTATTAGCTAGATGGTAAGGTAACGGCTTACCATGGCTACGATAGGTAGGGGTCCTGAGAGGGAGATCCCCCACACTGGTACTGAGACACGGACCAGACTCCTACGGGAGGCAGCAGTGAGGAATATTGGACAATGGGCGCAAGCCTGATCCAGCCATGCCGCGTGCAGGAAGACGCATCTATGGTGTGTAAACTGCTTTTGTACGGGAAGAAACACTCCCTCGTGAGGGAGCTTGACGGTACCGTAAGAATAAGGATCGGCTAACTCCGTGCCAGCAGCCGCGGTAATACGGAGGATCCAAGCGTTATCCGGAATCATTGGGTTTAAAGGGTCCGTAGGCGGTTTGATAAGTCAGTGGTGAAAGCCCATCGCTCAACGATGGAACGGCCATTGATACTGTCAGACTTGAATTACTAGGAAGTAACTAGAATATGTAGTGTAGCGGTGAAATGCTTAGATATTACATGGAATACCAATTGCGAAGGCAGGTTACTACTAGTGGATTGACGCTGATGGACGAAAGCGTGGGGAGCGAACAGGATTAGATACCCTGGTAGTCCACGCCGTAAACGATGGATACTAGCTGTTCGGAGCAATCTGAGTGGCTAAGCGAAAGTGATAAGTATCCCACCTGGGGAGTACGTTCGCAAGAATGAAACTCAAAGGAATTGACGGGGGCCCGCACAAGCGGTGGAGCATGTGGTTTAATTCGATGATACGCGAGGAACCTTACCAAGGCTTAAATGTAGATTGACCGTTTTGGAAACAGAACTTTCGCAAGACAATTTACAAGGTGCTGCATGGTTGTCGTCAGCTCGTGCCGTGAGGTGTCAGGTTAAGTCCTATAACGAGCGCAACCCCTGTTGTTAGTTGCCAGCGAGTCAAGTCGGGAACTCTAACAAGACTGCCAGTGTAAACTGTGAGGAAGGTGGGGATGACGTCAAATCATCACGGCCCTTACGCCTTGGGCTACACACGTGCTACAATGGACGGTACAGAGAGCAGCCACTGGGTGACCAGGAGCGAATCTACAAAACCGTTCTCAGTTCGGATCGGAGTCTGCAACTCGACTCCGTGAAGCTGGAATCGCTAGTAATCGGATATCAGCCATGATCCGGTGAATACGTTCCCGGGCCTTGTACACACCGCCCGTCAAGCCATGGAAGCTGGGGGTACCTGAAGTCGGTGACCGTAAGGAGCTGCCTAGGGTAAAACTGGTAACTGGGGCTAAGTCGTAACAAGGTAGCCGTACCGGAAGGTGCGGCTGGAACACCTCCTTTCTAGAGACGATAAAGAGGACTAGACCTTAAATTAGAAAATTCAATTACTCTCGCTGTTAGTTCAAATATTATAATAAGCAAAAAAACAGAGTCTCGTAGCTCAGCTGGTTAGAGTACTACACTGATAATGTAGGGGTCCCCAGTTCGAGTCTGGGCGGGACTACTTTGTTTGTTTATTTAAGGAAATTTTAGAAGATGAGTACGAATTACGCATAATTCAAAATTCAACATTCATAATTTAAAATTAAGAAATGGGGGATTAGCTCAGCTGGCTAGAGCGCCTGCCTTGCACGCAGGAGGTCATCGGTTCGACTCCGATATTCTCCACGATTTTAGTCATAAAGTCTAAAGTCTTAAAGTCTAAAGTAAGTTGCTTTACGACATTTGACTTTTGACATTCGACTAAATAAAGTTCATTGACATATTGAGATAAGAAAATAATAACAAAGTAGAAAGAACACGTTTAGTTGTAAACAACTAGACAAAAGTACAATAAGCAAAATAAGGGCGTATGGGGGATGCCTAGGCTCTCAGAGGCGATGAAAGGCGTGATAAGCTGCGAAAAGCTACGGGGATTGGCACACACGAATTGATCCGTAGATACCTGAATGGGGCAACCCGGCATGTTGAAGACATGTCACTCCGATAGGAGAGCAAACCCGCTGAACTGAAACATCTAAGTAGGCGGAGGAGAAGAAAACAAAAGTGATTCCGTAAGTAGTGGCGAGCGAACGCGGATTAGCCCAAACCAATGTTGTTACGGCAATATTGGGGTTGTAGGACCACGACATTTCTTGCGGATTGAATTAGAATTACCTGGAAAGGTAAGCCATAGAGGGTGATAGCCCCGTATAAGTAAGAGAAGATAAGGATAGTGGTATCCTGAGTAGGGCGGGGCACGTGAAACCCTGTCTGAATTTGGCGGGACCATCCGCTAAGGCTAAATACTCCTGAGAGACCGATAGTGAACCAGTACCGTGAGGGAAAGGTGAAAAGAACCGTGAATAACGGAGTGAAATAGATCCTGAAACCATACGCTTACAAGCGGTCGGAGCCCTTAAGTGGGGTGACGGCGTGCCTTTTGCATAATGAGCCTACGAGTTAACGTTGCTGGCAAGGTTAAGGTATTAAGTACCGGATCCGTAGCGAAAGCGAGTCTGAATAGGGCGCTTTAGTCAGTAGTGTTAGACGCGAAACCGTGTGATCTACCCATGGGCAGGATGAAGCTGTGGTAACACATAGTGGAGGTCCGAACCGGTTGACGTTGAAAAGTCTTCGGATGACCTGTGGGTAGGGGTGAAAGGCCAATCAAACTCGGAAATAGCTCGTACTCCCCGAAATGCATTTAGGTGCAGCGCTGGTTATAAGTTATATAGAGGTAGAGCTACTGATTGGATGCGGGGGCTTCACCGCCTACCAATTCCTGACAAACTCCGAATGCTATATAATGTTTACCAGCAGTGAGGGCATGGGTGCTAAGGTCCATGTCCGAGAGGGAAAGAACCCAGACCATCAGCTAAGGTCCCAAAATCTATACTAAGTTGAAAAAACGAGGTTTGTCTGCCCAGACAGCTAGGATGTTGGCTTGGAAGCAGCCATTCATTTAAAGAGTGCGTAACAGCTCACTAGTCGAGCGGACGAGCATGGATAATAATCGGGCATAAGTATAGTACCGAAGCTATGGATTTATACGTAAGTATAAGTGGTAGGGGAGCATTCTAACAGGGTTGAAGGTGTATCGTAAGGTATGCTGGACTGGTTAGAAAAGAAAATGTAGGCATAAGTAACGATAATGCGGGCGAGAAACCCGCACACCGAAAGACTAAGGTTTCCTCAGCTATGCTAATCAGCTGAGGGTTAGTCGGGTCCTAAGGCGAATCCGAAAGGAACAGTCGATGGCCAACGGGTTAATATTCCCGTACTACTGTTAATTGTGATGGGGTGACGGAGTGATGAAAGCGCCGCGAACTGACGGAATAGTTCGTTAAAGTACCTACCTATAAGAACCGCAGGCAAATCCACGGTTTTTGGGGAAATACGATAGTACACGGAGTCTTCGGACAAAGTGATAGTGCGCCTAAGGGCTTCCAAGAAAAACCTCTAAACTTAGATTAACAGTACCCGTACCGTAAACCGACACAGGTAGTCGAGGAGAGAATCCTAAGGTGCTCGAGAGATTCATGGCTAAGGAATTAGGCAAAATAGACCTGTAACTTCGGGAGAAAGGTCGCCAGCAGCAATGCTGGCCGCAGTGAAAAGGTCCAGGCGACTGTTTATCAAAAACACAGGGCTCTGCAAAATCGTAAGATGAAGTATAGGGCCTGACACCTGCCCGGTGCTGGAAGGTTAAGAGGAGATGTTATCTTCGGAGAAGCATTGAATTGAAGCCCCAGTAAACGGCGGCCGTAACTATAACGGTCCTAAGGTAGCGAAATTCCTTGTCGGGTAAGTTCCGACCTGCACGAATGGTGTAACGATCTGGACACTGTCTCAGCCATGAGCTCGGTGAAATTGTAGTATCGGTGAAGATGCCGATTACCCGCAGTGGGACGAAAAGACCCTGTGCACCTTTACTATAGCTTAGTATTGGTCTTGGATAAGTGATGTGTAGGATAGGTGGGAGACTATGAAGTGGCGTCGCTAGGCGTTGTGGAGTCATTGTTGAAATACCACCCTTTGCTTATCTGAGGTCTAACCCCGCGAATGTGGGGGACATTGCTTGGTGGGTAGTTTGACTGGGGTGGTCGCCTCCAAAAGAGTAACGGAGGCTTCTAAAGGTTCCCTCAGCACGCTTGGTAACCGTGCGTAGAGTGCAATGGCATAAGGGAGCTTGACTGAGAGACATACAGGTCGATCAGGTACGAAAGTAGAGCATAGTGATCCGGTGGTTCCGCATGGAAGGGCCATCGCTCAAAGGATAAAAGGTACGCCGGGGATAACAGGCTGATCTCCCCCAAGAGCTCATATCGACGGGGGGGTTTGGCACCTCGATGTCGGCTCGTCACATCCTGGGGCTGGAGAAGGTCCCAAGGGTTGGGCTGTTCGCCCATTAAAGTGGCACGCGAGCTGGGTTCAGAACGTCGTGAGACAGTTCGGTCTCTATCTACTGTGGGCGCAAGAAATTTGAGTGGATCTGATTCTAGTACGAGAGGACCGAATTGGACTAACCTCTGGTGTATCTGTTGTTCCGCCAGGAGCACCGCAGAGTAGCTACGTTGGGAAGGGATAAGCGCTGAAAGCATATAAGCGCGAAACCCACCACAAGATGAGATTTCTTTTAAGGGTCGTGGAAGATGACCACGTTGATAGGCTATAGATGTAAAGGCAGTAATGTCATAGTCGAGTAGTACTAATAACCCGTAAGCTTATGTACACCCGCTTCCGTCCCGCAAGGGACGGAGCACTCTTTGTTACTACTTGTAAATTATTATTTCTTTATCTCAGTATGTTAAGATATTTGCAGCGAAGCTGCAGTCTTAAAGGCGAAAGTCCAAAGTCCGAAAGGTAACTTTAGACTTTATGACATTCGACTTTAGACTTACAACTTAAGGTGGTTATTGCGTCGGGGCTCACCTCTTCCCATTCCGAACAGAGAAGTTAAGCCCGACTGCGCAGATGGTACTGCAGTTATGTGGGAGAGTATGTCGCCGCCTTTTTTTTGAAACCCTATTCATTTATTTGGATAGGGTTTTTTGTTATGTATTATTGGCGAACTAAAGTTCGCGTACCTGAAGCCCACTGGGCTTCCTCCTCTTAATATCAAATTCTTAATATCAAATTGCAGTTATGTGGGAGTCCCGATAGCTATCGGGAGTCGCCGCCTTTTTTTATGGAAAGCCTATTCATTTATTTGGATAGGGTTTTTTGTTATGTATTATTGGCGAACTAAAGTTCGCGTACCTGAAGCCCACTGGGCTTCCTCCTCTTAATATCAAATTGCAGTTATGTGGGAGTCCCGATAGCTATCGGGAGTCGCCGCCTTTTTTTAGAAACCCTATTCATTTATTTGGATAGGGTTTTTTGTTATGTATTATTGGCGAACTAAAGTTCGCGTACCTGACTGCCACTGGTAGTGCTCCTCTTAATATCAAATTCTTAATATCAAATTGCAGTTATGTGGGAGTCCCGATAGCTATCGGGAGTCGCCGCCTTTTTTATGGAAAGCCTGTTTCGAAAGAAACAGGCTTTCTTGTTTTTAAGCGGTGCGGCGCAGTCACTGCGTTCGTGTCGCCGCCTTTTTTTTAGAAACCCTATTCATTTATTTGGATAGGGTTTTTTGTTATGTATTATTGGCGAACTAAAGTTCGCGTACCTCACTGCCACTGGCAGTGCTCCTCTTAATCTCAAATTCTTAATATCAAATGTCGGGGCTCACGGCTGACCATTCCGAACAGAGAAGTTAAGCCCGACTGCGCAGATGGTACTGCAGTTATGTGGGAGTCCCGATAGCTATCGGGAGTCGCCGCCCTACCTGTCGGCAGGCAGGCTTTTTTTTGACCCGAACGAGGTGAACTGGCGAAGCAAAACCTCATTCATTTATTTGGATGGGGTTTTTTGTTTGTGGTTATTGGCGAACTAAAGTTCGCATACCTGCTTAACGGTTTACCTGCCGAAGGCATGGCAGGCAGGCTTTTTTTTGACCCGAACGAAGTGAACTGGCGAAGCAAAACCCTATTCATTTATTTGGATGGGTTTTTTTTATAGGTTTGATAAATTACAACTACTTGAGGTCATGGAGCTTTATGTAATTTTTTGGAGTTGCGAATGGAGTAATAATTTTTCCTGTTGCAGTAGTTCTTCTTTTAAGCGCAGCTCTGTTAGATGAGCCAAACCGGATTTTTCTAAGGCATACTCGGCTTTCCAAACTATAATTTCTAACAGTTCTATATCGAGTGCTTCTTTAGTAGTGGGATGCGTTGTAAGATAGTCCACGAGACCGATAACGGTTATGTTGCTGTTGTATTTTCTCTCTGCAAGGGCTATCTTTTTACCAATTATATACTGCTCGTCTTCATTCTTCCTTAACTGTTTCTCTAAGTATTTTTTCTTCAATTCTTCCTGTACGGTAAGAAGGTGCTGTACTTTAGGTCCCTTGCCCTCAAATTTTAAAAACGCCAGCATTTCCGCTAATAACTGTTTCGCTTTAAGGGGCAGATTGCGTTTCTTAGACTCATACATGGACCACTGGGTAGGGTGCACGTTTAATAGCAGCGCCATTTGGCCTTGTGTAAAGCCTAATAGTGAGGAGTGAGTGGTGTCTTTTTTCATGATGAAGCGTTTAACATAGTGGTGTGGATTTTTTATAATCAAATATTTTGCCACACTTTGTGTGTGAAAATCTAAAATAAAATAGTTTTCACACAATGATGTTAATTTTTTTGACTGATGCTGTTTTGAGTACAGTCAGTTTGTTTAGGGTTCTAACTTGTGGGAGATGTAAAGTAAAATGATGGTTAACTACAAGAAAGGATTGACTTCGTCGAATCTTTGGTTTTGTGAGGTAGCGGGGTGGGTATTAGTAAGTACTTAACCACACGAAAGGATTCGTGCGGCAGCGGGGGAATAGATATATTATTATTTTTTAATTATTTTGTATGTACTTTTAGAATGCAAATTCAGGTCTTCAACAACAAATAAATACATTCCGCTTACTAAAAATGATAAATCTATCATATTATTTGAAGTTTTCTCTTCATTTATCAATTTACCATCTAATGTAAATAATTGTAATTTGTAATCTATATTATTTTCTCCATTCCAATTAATAGCATTAGTAAATGGATTAGGATACATTTTTAGATTCAAACTATTATTAGTTTCATTTACATTAAGCGTATTTGAAGAATTGATGTAAACGGATACCATACCACTAACAAAATTTGGTTTATTGACAAATAAATCTTTTTTATTATCCCCATTGTAATCGAATAATAATAGATCTGCTCTTGATTGATGATAGGTTTCAAAAGAGTCGATATCCAATTTTACAAAATTTGTAAAATTGGATGTTCTATAATAAAAAATATCACTTGAGTAGGAATTTGAATTATAATTCGTTGCATAGATTTCATATTTCCCATCTCCATCATTATCGTCAAACTCTATGTCATGAATATTAATGTTATCGATAATAATTTTGTAAAAATTATTTTGGCCATCATTTCTATAGAATAAAAAAGGCCTTGCGCTTGTGCTGTATATAAAAAAATCTAAATCGCCATCTTGATCCAGATCTTTTATTTTAATACTTCCATCACCATAGCTATCTGTTAAACTTGCTAAACTTGTCGCTGAGAAAATGCCATTCTGATTTTCAATTAAAATTACTTCATAATGGTTTGAGTTGTTATAATAAGTTTCACCTAGCATCAGTATATCAGCACTACCGTTATTATTAATATCACCAAAAGCGAGTGAAACAGTAGTAACCGAATTGGGATTATTGAAAGATAGGGGTTGAACGTTTCCAAAGTCAATACCATTGTTGTTTTTTGACCACCAGAGTTCATTACCGGTACTAAACGGATTTTTTATAAAAAGTATATCATTAAATCCGTCGTTATCGATATCTGCAAAAAAGATTCCTGAGGTTAACGCAGGGATTGAAACATTTTGTATATATGTAAAATGATCATTACCCAAATTCTTAAAAACTTTAGCGAACATTTCTGAGGTTTTGTAATCAATTACATCACCCAAGCCATCATTATCAAAATCCATGATATAATTCAAAGTGTACGTAGATGCATTTGGGTTCGACATTACACTGATTAAATTTTTTATAGCACCATGTTCATTATTAACCATCTTTTTGTAATAACCTAATCCGTTTTGTTGCCCAATACAAACATCCTCCAAACCATCGCCATCCATATCAATTGCAGTAAAATTATCTGTGTTAATAGTTTGTTGGTAACAGATTGTCTTATCTGATAAATTATCAATATCATAATTTACAAGGAGCATGTTTTGGGAATTAAAATTTGAAGAAAATAAAAAATCAACCCTTCCACTATTGTTAAGGTCTGAAAATATAAAATTATTCAGGGTAAATATATTGATGTTAAAATTAGGCAATACGATTTCTGCATTGCTAAAAAGCCCATTATTAATAGTGAATTTATGAATATTGGATTGATTTTGCGTTGATTCCAAAGCAATATACACATCGTATCTGCCTGGACTAATACCTTTTATATATACAGAGCGACTATTGTTGGAATCAGTGTAAAATGGGATGTTTTGCACAACAGGCAGGTCACTTAAAACCACAATTTGATTAGTAGCTGTATTTAAGCCAAAATATTTAACCCAAATGGCACCATTTTTCCAATATAAGATATCTTTGTATCCATTTCCGTTTATATCGAGTACGCCAAATTCTTCAAAAGGCGCAGCCACTATATTCAGTGCAGTTGGATTAACGAAGTTTCCGTTATTGTTCAGGTAAATTTTCAGGTAACTACTATCTACTATATATAAGTCAAAATCCCCATCATTATCAAAATCATCAATTTTGTAAATGGAGGCAAAACTACCCAATGCATATAAAAACTGTTGAGGCAAAAAACCACCATTCTGATTGTTTAACAGCACATGGGCGTTATTTTGAACATCCTTTACGATTAAGTCAATAAATCCATCGTTGTTATAATCGAATTTAATGGGTGAAATAGTATATGAACCGGAAAAATTTATCAACGTTTGCTGATTACCAAATGTGTCATTTTGTAAATTATGTAAGACACCAATTGTATTAAAGGAATAATAAGTAATTAAATCTGGATAACTATCATTATTAATGTCTAAAGAGATAATCGGACTTACGTCGTTCGATATAAATTTCGGCAATTTTACATTTAAATCTCCGTTTTCATTTTTTTGAAGTAATACATTGTTTTGGTTACCTGTGACATATTTTATTACGTCAATATCATTATCATGATCAAAATCGTCAAAAATAACATTATTGCTTAACGAATCACGGTCGTAAATGTTAACTTTTTGATTAAAGTATATTTGTCCGTAAATTGGATTTATAACAAACCATACAAAAACTAAAAATGCTTTTCTATTCATAATATTGATAATTAATATATTCTATTTCACTAAATATGATTTTTTTAAACTAAAATCATTAAAGTAGTGATACTTTGATTAGCCATTTTGATTAAAATATTTGCCAACGTATCGCCGTTTTGCGAAGTGGCGACTTTTTCAATAATTTGTTTTAAAGATAAGCAAAATTTCAACTTAGTAATTTCCGGCTAAGAAAAACAAAACCAGCCATTGCGCCAAACGGCTGTTGGCAGTTGTTTTTATTTTTCTGTTAGCTTTTCATTTACAATAAGTCTCCATTTCTCTATAACTTGATTTTTTGATTTTGAATTATGAATCTCATGTTTTAATTTTTCATAATTTATTATAATAGGTTTGACTTCTTTTTTTAATTTCTCGAAAGGTATTCCCTTATCATCGTTAGCGTACTTTAGAACTTTAATTTTTTTATTTATCTTTCTTGAATATACTTCTGATACATCAAACAGAATTTTTTGAAATTCCATCTCTGCTTTAATGTCTTCGTTATTAGTGTCTTTTATCCAAGATTGACTTTTGTCAACAATTGCGTAAGCTTTTGATTCACCGAAAGAGTTAGATTTTAAGTAGATTCCATGCCAAATACATACATCATCATTAGAATTTACATTTGGCCTTAGTTCAAAATCAGTGACTTTTAATTCGTTCGTTTTTTCCCATACAATAAAATTTCTGAAACGATATACAGCCATAATATCCTCTCTTATAAGGTAAAGATAAATTGCTAATGGAATTGTCAAAAATAAAAGTAGTTTTTTAAGTTTCATAGTCTAAAATTACTGCCAACTTACCGATAAGTGTTACAAACGTATATTAATTACGCTAATATAAGAATAACATCTATTCGCTAATGGATTATGAGAAAGGGATTCTTTCTTTGTCGCAAGGACTGCGTGAGGGATAGCAGCAGCTACAATGTAGCGCGGATAGCCCGACCCCTTCTCGTCATTTTTGACGAGAAGGGGTCACGCCCTAAAAATAGATAATCATTTATTGTAACACTCCGTCTAAAGCTTCCACCGTTGTGGCATGATATCCCGGTTTTGCTTTGGCATAAATGGTCTTTGCCCAAACTTTCCCTTCGTTGGTTTTTACCATTTCCTTGTATAACGGCATGAGGGAGTAGGTTCTGCTATAAGAGGTCAGGAATAGTTCAATGGCGGGGTAGGCGAAGGTATACTGATGTTGAATTGCCGGAATAAACCATTGACGGCGAATGACAAAATTGCCACCATTCGTAAAGTTGAATTCTTTATCGATAGCGGTCATTTCTTCGACGGTCAAATCTTTGGGTAGGTAGTCAATGAAATGGATTTTTTCGTTGGTAGATTTTATTTTTTGGCTCAATCCTTGAATGCCGGTTGTTCTCCATGTTTTCTGGATGTTGTCGATGGCAATGAAATCTTCGGATATAGGCACGGTCACGTTTGAGGGAATGCCAGGTTTGTGAATCCATTCCTCCAGTCTTATTTTGGCGGCTAACTCTTTGTTGCCTTTGATTAGGTTTTTGTTGAAATAGTCTACAAAATCTTCGGTGGTGATCGATTGGAAGGCATGAGCCTTGAAATAGTTGGTAATGAATTTGTCAAACCTATCTCGACCTACAGCCGCTTCGATAGTTTGGAGAAAAGCATAGCCTTTTTCGTAGGGAATGTCGCTGAGTCCGTCATCAGGATTTTTTCCTGAAGTGTCTACTTTTAGTCGGGTATCCGGGCTGTCTTTTCCAAAATCTACCAAGCAATTTTCCAATACTTTTCGACTCAAGACATCCTGCATTTGGGCTTCGTCTAAGCCGTACACCGCTTCGCCTATACGATGTTCTACATAGGTAGTAAAACCTTCGTTAAGCCAAATGTCATCCCAAGTTGCGTTGGTTACCAAATTGCCACTCCAGCTATGACCAAGTTCGTGTGCTAGCAAGCTCGTTAAAGAACGATCGCCAGCTAAAACAGTTGGTGTTAAGAAGGTCAGATTTGGATTTTCCATGCCTCCAAAAGGAAAACTTGGTGGTAAAACGATGACATCATATCTTCCCCAACGATAAGGACCAAATAATTTTTCGGCAGCTACTACCATTTTGCCCAGTTCGGCAAATTCCCATTTGGCTTTGTCAATTACGGAATGTTCCGCATAAACGCCGGTTCGATCATCAATGGGTTTGAAAGTGACATCTCCAACAGCAATGGCCATTAAATAAGACGGAATCGCTTTGTCTTGTTTGAAGGTGTAGACACCGGTAGTATTTTTTTGTTGTGGATTCACAGCACTCATTAATGCCATCAACTCTTTCGGAACAGTTACTTTAGCGTCATAAGTGAAACGTACGCCAGGCGAATCTTGACACGGAATCCAAGTACGCGACCAAATACTCTGACCTTGAGAAAACACAAACGGGTGCTTTTTATCGGCAGTCTGTTCCGGTTTTAGCCATTGTAAAGCCACACTGTTTTTGGTCGTACTATAATAGATGTTTACTTTGGTCGTATTAGGTTCGATAGTAATGTGCAGCGGTTTTCCGTGAAATTCAACTGCTGTACCGAGTTTGAATGGGGTTTCTTTTTCGTCATCGCCTAAAGTCACTTTGGTAATATTCAAAGTATTTTCATCGAAGATGATTTCCGTTCCTTTTGAGGTATTTTCAATGGTCCAAGTAGCTTTACCGGAAATGGTTTGGGTACCAAAATCGACTTTAATATCCAAATCCAAGTGCTTGGCAACGGCTTCGTTTGGTTTTGAAAAAGAGTGTGCGTCTTTTACGAATTCGTGTTTTGGGGTGGTTTCTTTTTGGCAGCTTATCAATAGGGAGATGACAGCGATGGCAAGGATGTTCTTCATTTTTGGAGGTGCATTTTGTTTCAAATGTAAATTACGTCAAAATATTTGTTATCACAGAATTATCTAAAATGTTTTTGTAGTTTTGGGAAAACTCTTATGTTATGAAAACAAAGTTATTATTTGTATTCGCCTTTTTAGCCTTTCAGGTTTCTTTTGCCAAAGTTGTAGTGGCGCCAATTGCTCCAACTATTTCGCCATTACAATATTGTGATCCGAATAATGATGGATTTGGGGAATTTGATTTTGCCACGACAACTGCCTTTATACTTTCGGTACAATCGGGGACTGCTTCGGATTATGAGGTAACGTATCACTCGACGCTTAATGATGCGGAAAACGGTGTTGCCTCATTGCCTAGTCCTTACTTTAACAGTAGGCCATGGAACCAAATTGTTTATTACAGGATTGAGAATGTGATTACCAGTGAATATGCTGTGGGGAATTTGAACCTGAATGTAAATCCGACGCCGGTAGCCACTACTCCTGTTGATTTAGTCTTGTGTGACTACAATAGTGATGGCTTCGAAATTTTTAATCTTACTACTTTAATCCCTGAAATTTTAGGGGGATTTAATCCGTCAAACTATACTGTAACTTTTTATCATTCATTGGTCAGTGCCAATGCGGGCGTAGGAGCAATAGCTCCAATAAATGTCTACACCGGGACTAATGGAGAAGTTATTTATGCAAGGCTCACCAATAATGCGACGGGTTGTTATGATGTGGTGAGTTTTCAGTTGCATGTTGAAGCGATACCATTGGCTATACAGCCTAATTATCCTGAATATGCACTTTGTGACTTGGAGCAAAATGGTATTGGTTATGAAACTTTTGATTTAGGATCAAGAATCAGCACTGTTCTTATGGGGCAGACGGGTATGGATGTTACTTTTTATCCAAGTCTGGTTGATGCACAAAATGGAGTTGCCGAAATTACCAATCTTTTATTTCAGAATACGATTCAGTATGTCCAGACTCTGGGTATCAGGATAACAAATATGGCAACAGGATGTTATACCCTGTCGACGATGGATATTAGAGTGAATCCATTGCCTAACTTAGTACCACCGCCAGCACCTTACACTATTTGCGATACTAACAGTGATGGATTTGCAGTTTTTAATTTGACTACTTTGCTACCTGATTTAACACAGGGAGATGCCAATATCAGTATTACTTTCCATGAGACGTTGGCGGAGGCAGAAATTGGAGGTATGTCGATAGCGGCTCCTTCATTTTACATCAACATAACCCCATTTACACAGACACTTTATGTTAGGGGAGAAGATCCGGATACCGGCTGTGTTTCTATTATACCCATAAACATCGTGGCGAATCCGTCACCGCTTACACCAATATTATTGGATTCCATCATGGTTTGTGATAGTGATTCCAATCCACAAAGTGCCAGTACTCTTTTTAATTTAACAATAGCGATACCTGATATCCTGGCGCAACAGCCCTTGCCGTCTTCGAATTACACAGTAACATTTTATAACAGTTTGGTTTCAGCTTCATCGGGAATAAGTGCGATAATATCATCAACCAATTATTTTGGGACCAATGGAGAAACTGTCTGGTGTAGAGTGGAAGCAAATACAACAGGATGCTATGCTGTTGGGAGCTTTCAGTTGATAGTGAATACCCCTTTGTCTTTAACAACGCCAACACCACTTACTGTTTGCGATGATGATGTTAGTCCTAATAATCAATATACCACTTTTGACCTCACAGTTAAAGATGCTGAAATCACCCAAGGTCAACCGAGTTATGTTGTAACTTATTATCCAAGTCTGGCACTAGCACAAGTGGGGAATTCCGCTATGGCTATTCCAAACCCAAACGCCTATGCAAATGCTATTTCGGCAATTCAGACTCTTGGTGTACAAGTAACTAGCCCATTTGGTTGTAAAAGCGTAACTACCTTAGATATTAGGGTTTTGCCAGTTCCAACACCAATTGTAAATCCGCCTGCATTGGTTCCGCAATGCGATGTAAACAATACAGGAGATATGCTCGAAACGTTCGATTTAACGGTTAATCAAGCTTATATGACGAACGGAGATCCAAGTTTAGTGTTCCACTATTTTCGTACTACGTCTGATGCAGTATCAAATACTAATGAAATTTTGACTCCGACAGCTGCTGTTGTTGGAGACAATGTTTGGATAAGGGTAGAGAATACTAGAATAGATTTTTATGGGAATAATTGTTATGTCTTGGTTGAGCAGCCTTTGACAGTTAATCCGTTGCCAATAGTGGTTCAGCCGTTACCACCTTACAGGATGTGTGATGATAATAGCGACGGCATAGCCACATTTGATTTAACTAATCCACTATTGACTCAAATGATATTGGGACCAAGTCAATTACCGACAAATTATACAATAAGTTATTATCTGAGTGCAGCTGGAGCCAATCCGTTTACTAATACAGGAGAAATGCCATTGCCAGCGAGTTTTACAAATGTGACATCCTATATACAGAGCATTTACATCAGAGTAGTAAACAATTTTACAGGATGTGTTAATGCTACAGGATTATTAGATTTAGTAGTAGAACAGCAAGCATTAGCTTCTGCTCCACTATTTTACGCAACCTGTGATGATGATGCTAATCCCTATGATGGCGTTGTCGGTGTTGACCTTAATCAGTTTACAACAACCGTATTAGGAGGACAGAATCCGTCGATATTTTTGATAAGCTATTATATAGTTGATCCTACCATCAATACGGGAGCATTACCTTTAACAGCGGCTGATATAGCCAATTATCAGGCTGGGCCTGGTACAGATACGGTTTGGGTTAAGGTAGAGAACAGTAGTAACTCAATCACACCATTATGTTATGCCATCACCACCATAAATATTAGGGTGGAGCGCAAGCCAAATCCAGTTATTACTACAAATAATGGACTTAGTACAGTATATGTCAACCCCGTCAATGGTGCTGTAGTTCAGTCACTTTTGCTCGATTCATCGGTAGCCGGCAATTATACTTATGAATGGTATCTTAATGGTATTGTGGTTGGAACTAGTTCAGCTTATTCGGTAAATACAGCAACGCCTAATAATGAAAGCAGGTCTTATAGTGTACGTGTTACAGATAATAGTAGCCTAGGCTGTTCTGCTATATCTTTAGATTTTGTTGTATTTCAATCAGATAGTATACCTCCGCCATCTGGTTTAATTTCTCAAACATTACCAGGAGGTTCAACATTAGCCAATATTATGGTTAGCGGAACCAATGTTCAATGGTATTCAACGGCTACTAATCGGAATCAAACTTCAACTCCATTACCATTAAATACTGTACTAATTGATGGTACAACTTATTATGCTTCACAAACTATTGGGGGAATAGAAAGCGCAGAGCGTTTGCCTGTAACTGTGTATCTTACATTAGGAGTAGATAATCCTGAAATTTTTCCAATTCAATATGCACCAAATCCTGTGAAAGATAACCTTACATTGCAATCAACACAAGTTTTAAAATCGGTTATCGTGTATACGATGCTGGGGCAAAAAGTATTGGAACAAAATTATAATAGTACTGAAGCAGTTATTGATTTATCGAGATTAAGTTCAGCAAACTACATTCTGAAAGTCGAGGGCGATGTTGGTCAAAATACTATCCGTATTATCAAAGAGTAATAAATAAAAATCCCATTCTAAACAGAATGGGATTTTTTTATGATTGATTTTTAAATAGCAAGAGTTATGCTAACATGGTAACAGGATTTTCTAAATACTGTCTCAACGTTTGCAGGAATTGAGCTCCTGTAGCCCCATCAACCGTACGGTGATCGCATGCTAAAGTAAGCATCATGGTGTTTCCAACTACTATCTGACCATTTCTTACTACTGGTTTTTCTTCGATAGCGCCTACTGATAAAATAGCTGAATTTGGCTGATTGATGATCGATGTGAATGACTGAATGCCAAACATGCCTAAGTTAGAAACGGTGAAGGTACTTCCTTCCATTTCAGATGGTTGTAGTTTCTTAGCTTTTGCTTTTCCGGCTAAATCTTTTACGCTACCACCAATTTGGGTTAAGGTCATTTGATCTGTAAATTTCAATACAGGAACCACTAATCCATCTTCAACGGCAACAGCCACACCAATATTTACATGATGATTGATGATAATAGCATCAGCCTGCCATTGTGTGTTCACTTTTGGATGTCTCTTCAATGCCATTGCACATGCCTTAATGACCATATCATTGAACGATACTTTGGTGTCAGGAATAGTATTGATGGCTGCACGAGATTTCATAGCTTCATCCATAGCCACTTCTATCGTTAAGTAGAAATGAGGGGCTGTGAAAATCGATTCAGAAAGGCGAATGGCAATGGTTTTACGCATTTGCGAATTCTTAACTACCTCTGTAGATGTTTCTCCGGCTGGAACAAATGGTCTAACAGAAGTTGTCGGTTGCTGGTTGTCGGTTGCCGGTTGTTGGGTTTGGTTTGAAACCTGAGCCGAAGGAGTGAAATTTTCAACATCACTTTTGGTGATACGACCGTTTTCACCAGAACCTTTTATTTGGGAAAGATTGATGCCTTTGTCTTTAGCAATTTGTTTGGCTAATGGAGAGGCAAAAATTCTATCCGTAGAGCTGGAAGCTGTAAGTTGGGAATTTGATGTATTGTTTGTAGCTTCCGAAGTAACCGCTTCTTCTGTTGCTTTCGGTGCTGGAGTGGAAGCACCACCTTTTTTATAATTTTCGGCTATACCTGAAACGTCTGTTCCTGCTGGACCAATAATTGCTAAAACGCTATCCACGGGAGCGGATTGTCCTTCCTGAATTCCGATAGACAATAAAGTACCGGCATTGAAAGATTCGAATTCCATAGTAGCTTTATCCGTTTCGATTTCGGCCAAAATATCACCTTCTTTAACTTCGTCACCCACTTTTTTCAACCATGTTGCTACGGTTCCTTCTGTCATAGTATCGCTAAGACGAGGCATGGTAACTACTACAACTCCTTTTGGTAAAGATGTCGCCGCTGGTGTTGATTCTGATTTTGCTTCTATTGGAGCTTCCGTTTTTGATTCGGTTGGAGCTGTCTCAGTTTTTGGAGGTTCTGAAGCAGCCGGAGCTGCACCACCTGCAATCATTGCGGAGATATCTTCTCCTTCTTTTCCAATGATGGCCAAAAGGGAATCCACTGGTGCAGTTTCTCCTTCCGGAATTCCTATGTATAATAAAGTACCGGCATTGAATGACTCAAATTCCATAGTAGCTTTATCTGTTTCAATTTCGGCAAGGATGTCACCTTCTTTTACCGTATCACCCACTTTTTTAAGCCAGGTTGCAACAGTTCCTTCGGTCATCGTATCGCTCAAGCGAGGCATTGTGATTTTAGTTGCCATAATTATAGTCTGTGAGGGATGAAAGGATAATTTTCTTGTTCGTAAACCACATCATACAATTGTTGTGCTTCCGGGAAATCAGATTCTTCGGCAAATGTGGCACATTCTTCTACTAAATCCTTTACGCGTTCATCAATAGTTTCAATTTCTGCTTCTGTAGCATAGTTTTTTTCCTTGATGATATCCAAAACTTGCGTGATTGGGTCGATTTTTTTATACTCTTCTACTTCTTCTTTGGAACGGTATAATTGGGCATCGGACATAGAGTGACCTCTATATCGGTAGGTTTTCATTTCTAAGAAAGTTGGGCCATCTCCGCGACGGGCTCTCTCCATAGCTTCATGCATAGCTTCGGCAACTTTTACCGGATTCATTCCGTCTACCGGTCCGCAGGGCATTTCATATCCTAGACCTAGTTTCCAAATATCTGTATGATTGGCCGTTCTTTCTACAGAAGTTCCCATTGCATATCCATTGTTTTCGCAAATAAAAACTACCGGAAGTTTCCACAACATCGCCATATTGAAGGCTTCGTGCAAAGAACCTTGACGTGCTGCGCCATCACCAAAATAGGTTAGCGTTACACCACCGGTTTCAAAATATTTATCGGCGAAAGCCATACCGGCACCCACTGGAATTTGAGCTCCAACAATACCATGACCTCCGTAAAATCCGTGTTCTTTTGAGAAGATATGCATAGAACCACCCATTCCTTTGGAGGTTCCCGTTACTTTTCCAAGCAACTCCGCCATCACTTTCTTTGGGTCAACGCCCATACCGATAGGTTGTACGTGATTACGATAAGCCGTAATCATTTTGTCTTTTCCTCCTAAGTTCATGACGTGCAATGCACCTGCAAGAACAGCTTCTTGACCGTTATATAAGTGAAGAAATCCTCTTACTTTTTGTTGAATATAAAGTGCTGCAAGTTTGTCTTCAAACTTTCTCCAAAATAGCATGTCTTCATACCATTTTAAATATACTTCTCTTGTTACTTCTTTCATGGTTTACTTTTTACTAAAGCGTTATTAAGTTGTACATTATATTTCAACGCAAAACAGTTCACTCACTCACAAATTTGCGAAAGGCAAAAGTAAAACATTCCGACTAAGAAGTAAAATTTAAAAGAGTAATTTTTGCCTTGCTATAGGAAGTTTTTATCGAAGCTAAGCGGTAATAAATTTTTAATTGAATCTGATTTGTAAACTTCACCAGTTTCACCCATGAAATAGATTTCGATTGGTGTATTTTGTTTGAATTCATATTCAGATATGGATTGTCTGCAGCCACCGCATGGAGGAATTGGTGATTTTGTTTGATTATTATCTGAAGCCGCAGAAATAGCCATTTTGATGATTTTGGCTTCGGGGTAAATAGCACCCGATTGAAAAATAGCCACACGTTCTGCACATAGACCTGATGGATAGGCGGCGTTTTCTTGATTAGAGCCTAAAACTATTTTTCCGTTGTCTAAAAGCAGTGCTGCACCAACCCTGAATTTGGAATAGGGAGCGTAGGCATTTTTTCTTACTTCAACAGCTTTCTCCATTAATGATTTAACATCCAGTGGAAGTTCTTCAACAGTTTCAAAGGCGGTGAACGTGGTTTTTATCTCTACTTGTTTCATTCGATTTTCAAAAGGTTATTTCATTACTTATTGAGGAAAAAAAATCCAAATCTCATGGTTGAAATTTGGATGTTATTTTTATGGTTTACTAACTGTTAATAATCTTCGTATTTGTCACCAAAGTTAAACGATAATGAGAAACGAAGTGTGTTTTCCAATGGGTTTTTCACTTTTGACGCAGAGAACAAATACGACACATCTACTTTTACGATGTTATATTTGAATCCAGCTCCCAAAGAGAAAAACTTTCTAGCCCCTTTTATTGGGCTTTCGTGGAAATATCCTAAACGGAAAGCAAAAGAGTCTTGGTATAAATATTCGGTACCAATTGAATACGTAAACTCTTTAAGTTCTTCGCTAAATCCACCTGGAGCATCGCCAAAAGAGGAGAAAATCCCCGAAACCCAGTTGATTTTATTGTAATCAGCAATGTTTTGGTCTCTTAAATCAATTTCTTCTTGTGTAGTTACCAAGCCGTCTCCATCTAGGTCGGCGCTTTGAGGTGTTGGAACCAAAAGTTTGGTAAGTTCAATATTTAAAGACACTCTGTTGAAATCGTCAAGAATAAAGTCATATCCACCACCAATTCGCATGTTGGCCGGTAAGAAGTTGGCACTGCTGTCGTCTGATTGACCAGCGTCATAATTGATTTTTGGCCCCATATTTTGGAAATTAAATCCGAGACGTAAGCGACCATTAAAATCTGAGAATGCCGCTTCCTCACCTTGATAATATCCAGAAATATCAACGGCAAATGAACTTGCTGGTTTTGCATCGCCAGAATCGCCAGTTGGGATTCTTAATTGTGAGCGGATGTATCTTCCGGCAACTGACATAGCGAAGCGCTCACTTAAATGTAACGAGTAGGAACCATCCAATGCGAATTCATTTGGTTTCACTATTTGAGGTACATCGTCAGCATTTTGTCTTAATTCGATTTCACCTAAGCCAAAGTAACGAATACTACCTGCAAAGGCACTTCTTTCTCCTATTCGGTTGTAATAGGTAACCTGAGCTAATGAAATATCGTTAACTAAATCGGTTAAATAAGGAGTGTAACTTGTTGTAAAGCCTTGTTTGTCGATAGAAAAAGCATATTTGGCAGGATTCCATTGTTGTGAAAAGGCATCAGGTGAAGTGGCTACTCCCTGATCTGCCATTCCCGCTGCACGAGCATCAGCTGCTACCAAAAGGAAAGGAACTCCGGTAGTAATTACACGGCTGTCTTGTTGGGCATTGGTAAGAAGTGAGGTTAATAGAATAAATAAAAGGGCTATTTTTTTCATCGTCATTTTAATAAAAGTTAACAAATATAGTATTTTCCTAAAGTATAACAAGTTTTTCTATTTTTTCTGCAGATTTATTCGATAAAGTGGACTTTACGGTCAATTTATAGATATAAACACCTTTTCCTATTCGGTCTCCAAAGTCATCTTTCCCATCCCAAGTTATCTCTCTTGAGAGAAATCCGTCTGTGGTTACGGTTTGATTTTTGGACCAAACAATTTTGCCTGTAATAGTCATAACCTGAACTTGAACGTCTAAGGGTTCAAAGGGTCTGTTGTGTGAAAACCAAAACTCGGTATAGCTCACAAAAGGGTTTGGATAATTGAGCACGTGGTCTAGTTTAATGGTTTCGTCCCCTACCACAACAAATTGTATTTCAGCGGTAATCGGATTATTGTATACGTCCCAGGCTTTGAAGGTTATAGTGTGTAAACCAACGGCTAGATTTCGGTAAGGAAAATACACTCTACCTTTGGTAAAATCATCTACTTCAGCTTCGTAATAATCATTCATAATGAAAGGCTTGGTTTCATCACCATCAAGGATACCAACAATGTCGTGCCCGATACCGCTCGCTGTATTAATACCGTGTTCATCTTCAAGAATAGCCAGAAGAAACGGAGATTCATTTGTGATGCCACCGTTTACAAATGTTTCGTCATTCATATAAAGCCTTACTGTCGGGCCAGTATTGTCTGCAACTGCATTGGTATTAATTCCGCCTACTTTTATATCGGTGTTAACGCCAGCTTTTTCTATTAAAATCTGATTTCTTTTAGCATAAAAACTGACTCTTCCGTTTCCTAAAGGAATTCTAATATCTCTAGGAACATAAAAGCCAAACTCAAAATTTCCGTTAGTTACCGAGGCATTTCCTCTAAAGATAGTTTCTCCAAGTTTTGTAAAGGGCATAGTTAAAGCCAAATCTAATTGATCATTAACAACGGCATCAGAGCTGTCATTTCTTAGGGTATTGATAAGGAGGTTTTTGTCAAATATGTTTACCGATAATTCGCCATTATAATTGGATAATAAGTTGTTATTTTCATCACGAACTTCTCCGGTTAACTTAACGAAATCTAAGGATTGAAAATCATCAACAGGTCCGCTAATTGGCATATCGTTCACTTTAGTTAGTACGATATTAGGTTTTGCAATGGCCAGCATCAAGGCTGGGTCACCCAAATATACTACAACGTTTGTAGCGGTGTTAGGTCCCGAGTTTTTAGAAATCCGAAGTGCTTCGGCAATTGAGGTGTATGTAGAACTTCCATAAGAAAACAAATTTTCTGCAAGATCGTCATTAAAGTACTGGGCAGTAATTTGACCGATAGATCTTACGGTTGTTATCATTGAAATGGCACCGCCTTTTGGGTTCCAATACGCATATTCGCCAGCAGTAGGACGAAACGGATTGTCAAACCTTGAGAAATCGCAGGTAATGGTTATAAATAGCGGGTATTTATAACGGTTACTCAAATTTTCGCCATCAGATTTTTCCCAGATACGCTCTTCAGCTAGTCCATCTTCACCACCATGTCCCAAATAATTAAAAACCAAAGCTCCTTTTTCAAAGGCGGCAAAAATTTCTTGTCGTGCTTTGGGATATCGTTTTCCTCCGGCTGAAGTTTCTTGTACAAATGAGTCTAAAAGAATTTTATTGATATTCATAAATGGTTTCTCGACGGCAATTTTATCAGCTAGTCTATTTTGATAATATTGTAGTTGGTTATCACTTGGCTTTTCGGGGTTAGGATCATCTCCGATACATACATAATTATTCCTCCAACTTCCATATGATTTAATGTCATGATATTCAATTACCTTGGTTACCATCTCATCGGCTTGTTGGGGAGAGTTCACAATCATTCTTCCAATAGCAATGTCAATTCCGCCAAAGTCAAAGGAGATGCTCATGGAGCCGTTTGTGGGTGAACTTCCAAAATCTAATCTGCCTTCATTAGGGTCCATCATTCCAAAAAAATCATCTGAGGCAAAGGAAGCTTCACCTTCTGTGTAGCTGTTTAGAGCTTGGTAAATGGGGACAATGTTGGTATTATTGGCAACTCTATCTTTAAAATCATAGGAAGCATCTCCAAAAAGATTCAAATATTTAACTCTTTTAGCGTTAGATGAGGCATTAGAATAAACATATTTCACAAAGTTTCTTATCGCTCCAATGTCTTGTTTCCCCGATGAAAATTCAGGATAAATAGTTTCTAAGTTAACCACTTTTACATTTAGATTGGAATAGTTTCTGTGAAAAGCAGCTAGTTTTTCGGCCTGTGCATTGAGGATTTTTGGTGTAATGATTAAATAATCAATATCCTGAAATTGCCCTGAGGCATTAGTGAAAATAGTTCCTTTCAAATTCTGGTTATCGACTTTAGATTTAGATTCCTTTAATGGAGCGTAATAATCAGAAATATCAACGGCTACATATTTTCTTACATCTCCTAAAAGGGTTTTAAAACTCAACAAACTTTGACCTGTATTTTCTGCTTTTGAAACATTATAAATGTCTGTAACATCCCAAACTTGAGAGATTGTAGCGGCGTTTGAAAGTTGGTATTCACCAACGTTGTTTAATGAAGCAGCTTGGTCAAACTGAAAGGCAAATTGTTTTCCAAATCCTTTGAGTTCTCTTTTGGCTTTTATTCTGATGTAATCCAAATAGGCTTTTGAACTTGGAATACCTCCGTTGTCGTAAGTGATTTTGATATTCACATCCTCAGAACTTACCGTTGTAGGCGCTGCTAATGTCCTTTCAAAAACCAAAACATCAGTATTTGGAGAAGGATTTATACTGATAGTGCCTAATGCTTGTCCGTTTACTTCTATCTCAAAAGTATTGGCGGAAGATGTTGCTGTAGCTACATGGGTTTCAACTGTTATAGGTGCCGAACTGATAATGTTTGGGAATTTAAAATCAAAATCTTGAACATTATCAACACTCAAGCTTTCGCCAAACCATACTCTTCCTAATCTTTCAATATTTACTTCTTCTTTTTCATGAAACTGATAATCATCAAAAGAAGTTATTGTTGTAGTTGCTGGCGTTGTTGGTTGAGCCATATCAGATATTCGTTTCCCATCTCCACCTTGAGATGTTATATAATAATAGGATCTGTTACTATAAATGTTGAGATTGCTTTTATAGTCATTATTCCACTTGTCCATTCCCTCAGCGTAAAACAAAATATAATCCTGTCCATCAAAAACGCCATCACTTTCACCCACAAATTGAATGGCATTTTCAGTCAAATCAATAGGGTAGTCCTCTGAGTTTAGTAGGGGAAGCATTCGCCCTCCATTGCCATAAATCTTTATTTTTCTTGGGTCAACATTAGTGTTTAACCCAAGGCTATTCAAAAAACTTTTTGAAATCTTGTAAACGCCTGATTTTTGAACATAAAATCGATACCAGTTCCCAGTGCTCAGAACAGAGTTTTCTATCGATTGGATTACGTTTGGCTCTCCTTGGGTTTTATTGGTAGTCTGAACGATAGCATAACTGAAGGACAGTAGTTTTTTAAAAGAATTCCCTTCTTTAACAATAGGAGATACTGTAATTTTACCATAAAACTGATCCCGAGCTAGACTACTTTTAAAAGTATATTTGATTGCAGTAGGAATATTTTTTGTTGAGATTTCACCTAATTGACTTTCGGAAATCGGTTCAAAAACAAGATTTGATATTTGAAGCGAGTTTTCATCAAACCAAGTATTAAGTCTAGTGTTGATAACGCAATTTAATGTTTTCGAATAGGAATCAAATTCAAAGTTCTTGATATTGAATTGTGGAATTGTATAAGAATGAGTGCCATAAGAAAATGCTTTTTTGTCGGTCCATTGCAAAGTAACATTTCCTTGCTCTTGAGACATAGCAAGGAACGCATTCAATATAAGGATGCAAATAGTAATTATCTTTTTCATAGTAATAGAGTAAACGTATTTTTGTACAAAATAGTATTATAAAGCAAAAAAAAATAATTTTTTGGGGAAAATATAATAAAACTAGTATTTTTGCGTTATACAATTACGTCCACAGAGGGCGAATTTAGTATTAATTTAAAAAACTTGTTGCAATTTAATGGTAAATACTTATATTGCGCCTCGAAAATTATACCTACTATGAATATGAAAGTAAACAAAGTTATTGCTGCAAAATTATTACTATCCCTACTAGTAATAATGGTCGGATTTACTAGTTGTAGTAAAAAAGGCTCCAATAAAGGTGGTTCCAAAGCTACCGGATGGAAAATCAATGATAAAAAAGGAGGTTTCCAATATGCTTCCAAGTTTAAAAAACAAGCAACAGGGCCAGGATTGGTTATGGTTGAAGGTGGAACATTTACCATGGGTAAAGTTCAGGATGACGTAATGCACGATTGGAATAATACGCCAAATCAGCAACATGTTATGTCTTTCTATATGGACGAAACAGAAGTAACCAATATGATGTACATGGAGTACTTAAATTGGTTGAAAACAGTTTTCCCACCAGACCAAGAAAATTATAAAAACATTTATGAAGGTGCTTCTCCCGATACTTTAGTGTGGAGAAACAGATTAGGTTATAATGAAACCATGACCAATAACTATTTAAGACATCCTGCTTATGCTGAATATCCTGTAGTTGGTGTTAACTGGATTCAAGCAACTGAATTTGCCAAATGGAGAACAGATCGTGTAAACGAAAAAATCCTTGAAGACCAACGTTATTTAAAAAAGGATGCAAAAGTTACTGACATGACTGCCGATAAGGTGTTTAGTACAGAAGCTTATCTTGCATCACCTTCAACAGCCAAAGGTGGTGATGAAAAATTAGTATTGAAAAAAGGAAAAGGGAGAGGGACTACAAAAGCTAGCGGAACTGCAGCTGGTTCTAATAATACAGCGGGTAACAGTGCTAAAAATGTTTATGCGCAGAGAACTTCAGGTTTGATTTTACCAGAATACAGACTACCTACAGAGGCAGAATGGGAATATGCAGCTGCAGCTGATGTCGGACAAAGAGAATACAATCAATATAAAGGACAAAAGAAATATCCATGGTCTGGAAGCTATACTCGTTCAGGTAAACGACAAGTTAGAGGAGATCAATTGGCTAACTTTAAACAAGGTAAAGGTGATTACGGTGGAATTGCTGGATGGTCAGATGACGGTGCTGATATCACTAATAAAGTAAAATCATATCCTGCAAACGATTTTGGATTGTATGATATGGCCGGAAATGTTGCAGAATGGGTTGCCGATGTTTACAGACCTATTGTTGATGATGAAGCAAATGACTTCAATTACTACAGAGGTAACGTTTATATGAAAGATAAAATTGGAGAAGATGGCAAAGTAGAATTAGTAACGCCTGAAACTCAAAAATTTGATACTTTATCTAACGGTAAAATCGTTTCAAGAAACTTCCCAGGTCAGATTGCTCAAGTTCCTGTAGATGATAAAGAAACGTATTTGAGACAAAACTTTGATAAATCAGACAACAGAAACTTCAGAGATGGTGACAAACAATCTACTAGATATTTCAAATTTGGAGCTTCTGAAGAAGGCGACGAAAAAGGAAAATTAAGAGACGACCAAAGAATGTACGATTCTCCGAGACATAATGTTTCAACTGATAGTCTTGGAAACATGATTAAGAAGTATGATAAGTCAAACAAAAGAACAACATTAGTAAATGATGATGTAAGAGTATACAAAGGCGGTTCATGGAGAGATAGAGCTTATTGGCTGGATCCAGCACAAAGAAGATACTTCCCGCAAGATATCGCCACAGACTTCATCGGTTTCAGATGTGCCATGTCTAGAGTGGGTCCAAAAGCGGATAAAAAGAAAAGAGCAAGAAACTAATCTTTTAGTTTTATGATAAATACCAAAAAAGCCCTAATTTTAAGGGCTTTTTTATTGTAATTATTTTCCAAATGACTATCCAAAAAATTCATGATTTATTCATAGAGAGTAACAAAGTATCCATTGATACCAGAAAAATCGAACAAAATTCGGTTTTTGTAGCAATCAAAGGAGAACGTTTTGATGCCAATACTTTCGCAAAGGAAGCCCTTGAAAAAGGAGCAAGCTATGTAATAATTGACAACGCGGACTATTTTATAGATGAAAGAACCATTCTTGTGGATAGCAGTTTGAAAACACTTCAAGAGTTAGCTAAATTTCATAGGAACTACCTCAAGCTTCCAATAATTGCCTTAACAGGTAGTAACGGAAAAACCACTACAAAAGAACTGATTAACGTAGTTTTATCCAAAAAATACATTACTAAAGCTACTATCGGGAATCTTAACAATCATATTGGTGTGCCATTGACCTTATTATCATTTACCAAAGAAACCCAAATCGGGATTGTAGAAATGGGTGCTAATCATCAAAAGGAAATCGAATTCTTGTGCGAAATCGCCAAACCAGATTACGGATACATCACCAACTTTGGCAAAGCACATCTGGAAGGTTTTGGTGGAGTAGAAGGCGTGATAAAGGGGAAAAGTGAAATGTATACGTATCTTAGAACAAATAATAAATCTGTTTTTGTAAACTTGGATGATGCCATTCAGAATTCCAAAACTTCCGATTTTAAACGAATCACTTTTAGTAGCATCAATCAAGAAGCCAATGTTTTTATAAAGGAGATTACAGCAAATCCTTTTGTAAAAGTGTCAACATCTGAAGTAGAAATACATTCGCATTTAATTGGATTATATAATGCTAATAACATCAATGCTGCTATCACGATAGGAAATCATTTTGAAGTACCATTTGCTGCAATTAAAGAAGCTATAGAAAGTTATATTCCGGAAAATAATCGTTCGCAATTACTAACTAAAGGGACCAACGAAATCATTCTCGATGCTTATAATGCAAATCCAAGTAGTATGATGGTTGCCCTTGAAAACTTTATACAATTAGATAAAAGCAATAAATGCATAATCATCGGCGATATGTATGAGCTTGGTGAAGAAAGCTTGGCTGAACATAGTGCAATTATAAGTTTTTTAAATGCTAATAGCACATTTGAATGTTATTTTGTAGGCAAAGAGTTCTTTGCAAGCAGTTGGCATAAGGACAAGTTTCATTTTTATCAAACCTTTGAGGATTTGGCAAATTATCTTTCGACAGCCAAATGGAATAATCAAACCATTTTAATAAAAGGTTCGAGAGGAATGGCATTGGAACGAACATTAGAATATCTATAAAAAACAAAAACCTTCTTAATTTTAAGAAGGTTTTTTAGTAAAAGCAGACAGTACTTTCACCTAATCAAAAGAGTTAAACCGTCTCTTTTGCCTTTTGTATCGTTCGTAGTTCTTTAATTCTATCTTGTAAGTTTTTCACTTTTCCGACACTGGTATTTTCTATGGTTTTAGCCCACTCCATAAACTCGGTTGGATGCAGTTCTTTTCTACCTGTTTTCGGATTTATGGGAGTGAATTTGGTGCGCATAATAGCTTTTATATGATTTTGATTTTCATCAGTCATAATTAGTTCTACATGCAATCCATCAGCTTCTGCCAATAGTAGAGTCGATGCAATAGAGACTATTTCATCATATACGGCGGCACGCAAATAAGCAATTTCATGACCACTTACGACCCAAGCAATTCCTTTTTGATAGAAGTCGGTCAGTTTTAAATTATAAAAGTCATTCAAATGGTCTTCACGGGCATTCATAAAGTAATCAATATAGCGAGCATTGTTTAGATGCCCTAGTAAATCGCAATCACTAAAACGTATTTTATAAACGGAATTTGGATTTTTTGTATTCATGCTCTTTTTCTTTAGGGTTTTACAAATAAATCATTATCAAGTTTTATAAAGTGGATTTCACCAGTAAGCATGGCTGGAAGTATTAGTTCATCTTTCACAATGATAAAATCTGCTGGGCCAGCAATTGGTTCAATAGTTTTAAGTTTGAGACATTTATTATTAAAAAGGTTGATAGCCATAAGTACACCTTTCTTTTCAAACGCAATCCAATTGCTTACATATAAGACGTCTTTGTTGATGTAAATGCCATCAAAATAACCTTCTAATGATGTTACTTTTGTAAAGCTATTGTCTTTGAGATTAACGTAGCCAATAATGCCATTGGGTTTGTTGTCACTTCCAAATCCGTTAACATATAATCGATTAGAGTTTTTCTGGCAGAAAAGGCCATTAATACCCTGAAGCATTTTATCAACCGGTATTTCTGTGTAGGATTTTGTAATTAAGTCAACTTTAAATAATTTGTTGCTGTCTGTCGCTGATACAAATAGTGTATTGTTGTTCCAAACAGCAATATCGTTAAGAAAGGACGAGTCTTTGCTAAAATCAATTTCGTATAGCTTTGCACCTGTTTTCAAGTCGATGGCAACAAGACGATCCACATCATTTGCAAAAAGTATATTATTGTTAACTGTCAGTCCTTTTGGAGCATTTAAAGGTTCTTTTACAAATGAGTTTTCAAGCACTTTGCCTTTTCGATCTAATTTTGCGATGTAACCGTCACCATCTTTGGCTGTTGGATTGAGCTCTTTGCCGATATCAGCTGCATATAAATAGTTGCCATCGGTGGTTACGCTCTCAATATGATGGAATCCGGTTGTGGTTTTGATGATTTGTGCATTACTGCTTATTGCTAGTAGTATGCAACTGATTAGAGTTAGTTTCTTCATGTTTTTTTATTTAGAGGTTAAAATTATAATATACCAATCGGTATATTTTTATTTAAAAAAATTACTTCTTTAGGTCTTTGATCAATTTTTCGAGATAATCCATAGTGGCATTTAATGGAGCAGTTTTTCCGGTAACTTTTACCTGAATAACACTACCTTGAATCAATGAAATTAAAACCGAAACAAATTCATTCACATTCACATCGGGTCTGATTTCATCATTCTCTATTCCGATTAATACTCTGTTTTCAAGACGTTCTCTCCAAAATTGCAACGCTTTGGAAACTTTTTCTCGCAACTGAGGATGCGTATCATCCGATTCGGCCGCAGTATTGTTTATAGGGCAACCGGTCTGTAAAATAGGGAGCTTTAAAAAATTTCGGTAGGTTTCCGGATACACCAACAGCTTGTCAATAGAGGAAGTATGCTCATCCATTTTACTTTTGATGTAGGTGATTACTCGTTCAAAATTATAATCAAAAGCCGCTAAGGCAACTTCATCTTTGTTTTCAAAATTCCCATATATACTTCCTTTAGTCAAACCCGTAGCTTCAGTCAAGTCATTTATAGATGTGCCTGCATACCCTTTTTCATTAAAAATGGGAGCTGTTTTTTCTATTATAAATTGTCGTGTACGCTCGGCTTTAGACATAATTCATCGGAATGGATACACAAATATAAATAAAAAATATACCGATTGGTATATTAGTGATTGTTTTTTTTGTTTACTAGATTTGAGATTAAGAGGAGGACTGCCAGTGGCAGTCCGGTAAGAGAGCTTTAGCAGTTAAATACGACTCGGGATTAACTTGGTTGATGCTTTTTGGGGAACCTAAGCACAAGAAAAATCGCAAAAATGCTTCGCATCCTTATGTTTTTTTATTTAGAAGTCGCTCCTAAAATCAAGCTTTTGACACATCTTCTAAATAAAAAAACCGATTAGTTTCCTAATCGGTTTTTATTGTGGGTAATGAGGGATTCGAACCCCCGACCCTCTCGGTGTAAACGAGATGCTCTGAACCAACTGAGCTAATCACCCGTGTTGCGCTTGATTGCGAGTGCAAATATAGACTAGTTTTTTGATTCTGCAAACTAAAATCAAAAAAAATTATAAAATTTCTGCAACTACGAAAGTGCTCCCACCAATATAAATAAAGTCTTTGGTAGTTGCTTTTTCCTTTGCGGCATGATAAGCATTTGAAACTGAAGGATATGTTTTGCCTATGAGATTATATTCCGATGCTTTCTCTTGTAATATTTTAACATCAAGTCCTCGTGAAATATTAGGTTGACAGAAGTAATATTTTGCTTTTTTTGGGAATAAAGGCAGAATCTCCTCTAAATTTTTATCATTTACAACACCCAAAACAAAATGTAGCTTATCGAATTTTTGCTGTTGAACCTGATCTAATACTACCTTCAACCCATGAGCATTATGAGCAGTGTCACAGATGATTTTTGGATGTTCTCCCAAAGAGTGCCATCTGCCCAATAACTTTGTGTTTTGTATAACCTTCAAAAAACCATTTTTAATCGCGTCTTCAGTAATCGAAAATTGATTTTGTTCTTGTAAAATGCTCAAAGTTTGCAAAACGGTTTTTTTGTTCTGAATTTGATAGGCTCCACGTAATTCTGAAGGATACGTTTCCTGAATCAAATCGGAGGCAAAGTAAATTTCGGCATTCATCTCGATGGCTTTCGCTAAAAATACGGGTTGCGTTTCCCGATTATATTCACCTATGACTACAGGGATATTCTTTTTAATAATTCCGGCTTTTTCTCTAGCGATAGCTTCCAAGGTGTTTCCTAAAAATTGTGTGTGGTCCAGACCAATATTTGTAATGACTGAAACCAATGGGGTAACTATGTTGGTAGAATCCAATCGGCCGCCCATGCCCACTTCGATGATGTTGATGTCTGTTTTCTTTTGTGTAAAATATTCGAAAGCTAGTCCAACACTCATTTCAAAAAAGCTCAACTGATTGTCTTCAAAAAAATCTTTGTTTTTGTTGATAAAAGTACAAATATACTCTTTCGAAATTGGCTCACCATTGATGGCAATACGTTCCCGATAGTCTTTTAAATGCGGAGAAGTATACAAGCCTACTTGATATCCTGCTTCTTGTAAAACGGATGCCAAAAGATGTGAAGTAGATCCTTTACCATTGGTTCCGGCCACATGAATGCACTTCAAATCACGCTCTGGATTTCCTAAATGTTTGGCTAACAAAACAGTATTGGTAATGTCCTTGCGATAGGCCGTTGCTCCTTGTGTTTGATACATCGGCAATTTGTTAAACATCCAATCTAGGGTTTCTTCGTAGTTCATAATTTTGGTAAAAATTTAGGCTTTAACTATACTTTAATACATTTTTTTTCGTTTATATTGTGAAGCGTATTGAAGCAATACAAAATTGAAATTATTTTCAGAATTAATAGAGAAAAATTAGATAAATATGATTAGTACTATTTTGCAGTTACAAGCCGATACTTTAGCGCAAGCGCTTCCAACAGTTGATAAAGCCAATGCTGCGCTAACCAATGAAGTTTCTGTGTTAGAATTTATTTTTAAAGGTGGATTATTCCTGGTTCCGATTGCCATTTTGTTGTTCTATACGTTGTATCTTATTTTTGAGCGCTATTTGTATATTCATAAAGCAGCCAAAATCGATAATCATTTGATGAAAGATATCCGTAATCATTTGAATAACGCCAACATCGAATTAGCAGTTAATTCGGCTGAAAGAAGTGGTGCGGCACAAGGCACTATCATTAAAGAAGGAGTATTAACTATAGGAAGACACATCAACGAGATCGAATCGAATATGGAACGTGCGGCCAATATCGAGATTGGGTATATGGAAAAGAAACTGGGACAATTGGGACTTATTGCTGGTATTGCACCAACTTTAGGTTTTATCGGAACTATTTCCGGAGTTATTAAAATTTTCTACAGTATTTCGGTAACAGAAGATATCAGTATCGGTAATATTTCCGGAGGATTGTATGAAAAAATGATTAGTAGTGGAGCCGGTCTGATAGTAGGTATTATTGCCTATAGCGCTTATCACTTATTCAACGGAAAAATTGATAATTTCTCGTTGGCTATTCAAAAACAAGTATTAGAATTTGTAAATATCATTCAAAGACCAAATCATGGCAATAAAGCGAAATAAACGATTTCACGCAGAAGTCGCCACATCCTCTTTGAGCGACATTATGTTCTTCTTATTGTTGTTTTTCTTGATTATATCAACCTTGGCCAACCCAAACGTTATCCGAATGACCTTGCCAAAATCGAAAACAAACGAGAAGACCAACAAGCAGTTGATTACCCTTTCAGTGACCGAAGACAAACGTTTCTTTATTGATAAAGAAGAAGTTGGTTTTGAACAGTTGGAAGCCCAATTGTTATCTAAAATGGATCCTGCAAAAGAACAAACCGTTATTATAAGAATTCCGGCTACGATGCAGGTACAAGACTTAGTGGATGTGTTGCAGATAGGAGTGAAGAACAAGCTTAAGTTTGTCATTGCAACAAGTCCGGGATAGCGTTACATTAAAATTTAGCATATGAAATTAAAGACATTTTTGTTGATGTTATTCATGACAGCATCAACATTTGCCCAAGAAACCGAATTCAAATTTTCAAAAGAGGGGCTGACCGATTTTATAGTAGTTACTTATGAAGGCTCAGCAAAAGACACTTATAACCGTGCTTTAGCATGGGTTAAAGAAAACAGCAAAAAAGGATATAAAGTTGTGTCCTCAACAGAGAACGAAAAGATGACCATCGAAGGCGGAAAAGAGAATTTTCTGTGTAGTAAGGCAGGCGGAACAAACGTTTGTACCTACGGAACCTTTACCATTGAAATCAGTTTCAAAGACGGAAAATACAAGTTTGAAGCAATTGGTTTGAGTGAGAAACCCAACAATTCTACTACAACAACCGTTCGTAATTTGAATGATTTTTCAGAGTATTATGATAAAGATGGAAGTCTAAAAAAATACAAAGATGATGTGCCTGCAGCTTACGAATCACTCTTTAATGGTTTGAGCAAAGACTTGATGACTTTTATGGATAAAAAGAAGAAGGCCGAGAATTGGTAAGTTCTTATTGGATACAACAAAAATCCCAATCGAAAGATTGGGATTTTTGTATTTAATACTTTTTAAAGTAGTTTCCTTTTTCCATTAGATATTGAACCTCTTTCCCGTCGTTGATTTTGAACTTGGTTCTCAAAGTTTCCTGTTTTTCAATACGCTGAATGAATACCATAAAATGCAAATGAGGTCCATTGGCAAAACCCGTTTGTCCACTATAACCGATCAAGTCATTCTCTTTTACAACATCTCCTTCCTGCACAGTAATTCCATTGTATTTTAGATGGACATATTGTGAAAAAGTTCCGTCATTATGATAAATCAAGACCAGATTGTTATACTGAGCACAGCTTCTGTCGGCACAACCTTTAACATTATGCTCCACCACTTTTACTACAACACCATCACGGGCAGCCAGAATTTCGGTTCCGATTGGCATGGTAAAATCTAAGGCATTTTCATTTTGATGTGAAAAACTGCCATTATATCCTTGATAGACAGAAAAAGAGAGTCCTTTTTGAAAGGGAAGTGAGTAGGGATAATCAATCGGATTAATAACTGTACTGTCGCCTAAATTAGCTTGTGAATTCGTTTTAAAACCACCACCTCCATTTGGTTTTATGATTTTAAGAGTAGTGATGACAAATGCTTTCGTTTTGGCCGGAATCACAAAAATTTTATGATTGCCATTGGAAGAAGTCATATTGGTTAACTCGAGGTCAATTTTTATAGAAACCGGACAAAACTCGTTATTATCCACAAGAATATTGTAGCCTTCTGATGTTTTCTCGTTGTATAAATTTATTTTGAGTTGTGGTTGGGAAAAAAGGGTTGTACTGAAAACCAACAGTAGAAGGGAAGTGAAAAACTTCATATTAGTTCAGACTGAACGTGTAAATAATTTTTCCAACTTGTTTTTCTGGGGCATTACCATCAGCTTGCCATTTGGTGTTTTGAGCTGCAATTCTGGCCTGGTCTAATAAACATTTAGCGGTATTTGTAGTTCCTTGAACTCCCGCAGTAACGCTAATAGTATTCCCGTTTCTATCTACAGTAACCTGTACAGCGACTCTTCCTTGTTCCTGACATGTATAATCTGGTTGTGGTTTACTTAACGCTTTTCGGTTGCCCAAAGAGTATCCTGAACCACCACCGCTTCCACCACCATTTCCTGGTCCGGTTCCAGTACCATTTCCAGTTCCGTTACCCGAACCGTTTCCGCCACCAGTTCCATTTCCGCTACCATTACCATAATAACCGCTGGAGTTAAGATTTCCGTTGGCATTTCCTTTATTTCCAGCTCTGTCATCGTTACCATCACCGCCTTTATTTCCCAAAATACTGGACAACGCATCGTTGGCATTTTTAGAAACTTTAGGCTTTTGAACTACTGGTTTAACTTCTTTAGGAACTACAGTTGTAGGTGTTTTTTTTATTTCCTTTTTGGGGATTACCGCATTGTTGTCTTCTGAATTGTCATCTGAAATTACATCGTCATCCGGAGCGGTAACTGTGGGTGTCACTTTAGCCTCATCTTTAACATTTAAGACCTCGCTTTTATAGTTGTCACCCATGCCATAATCGCTGTCGCCAAAGTTCATTTCGATACCACCACCGCCACCGCCGCCCATGATTTTCATATCAGCGGGAGGCCAAAAGCGCAATAAAAAAAGTAAAAGAATCAATAAAGCATACACTACCGTAGTAATGGCTAATGATTTTTTATCGTCGTCAGAAATTTGAAAACTCATGGCAGTTCTTTTAGTCTGTTACTTATAACGCTTAAAAATACGAATTATTGTGTAAAATCAAGAGCAATTTTAGGTTATACCAATTGTTTCAGTGCAATTTCAAAAGCCGTCGCACTGATGTTCTTTTTATCTGCATGCAAATTGTGTGCCTTTTCTAACGCTTTCTTAATAGTTTCTGAGATGTCATAAAAGATAGCTTCATCGGTCATTTGTACTTTCTTTTCCATAAAATAAGCAAATACCCTAGCCATACCGCAGTTCGAAATAAAGTCGGGTATCAAACTCACTTTGCTGTCGGTTTCTTCCATGATACTTCCGAAGAAGATTTCTTTATCAGCAAAAGGGACATTGGCACCACAAGAGATTACTTCCAGTCCATTGGCGATTAAGTTGTCAATTTGGTCTTTGGTTACTAATCGGGATGCAGCACACGGAGCAAAAATATCAGCTCCAATAGTCCATATTTTTTCGTTGATTTCGGCAAACGGAATCATATTTTGGGCAACCAATTTGTTTCCATCTTTATTCAAAAACAACATTTTTATTTCTTCAAAAGTAAATCCGTCTTCTTTGATAACGCCGCCATCACGATCAATGATTCCAACAACTTTCGCACCCATTTCTGCCAAATAAAAGGCGGCAGCAGAGCCCACGTTACCGAAACCTTGTACGATAGCTTTTTTACCTTGCACGTCTCCACCATAAATATGGTAAAAATGACGCACCGCTTCTGCAACACCATAACCGGTGATCATATCTGCAATAGTGTATTTGCGTAATACATCCGGAGAAAATTTTGGATTCTCGATAACTTTGATAACGCCTTGACGTAATTGACCGATTCGGTTGATTTTATCAGCTTCGGTAGGTTTGAAATGGCCATTAAAAACACCTTCTTGCGGATGCCAAACGCCACATTCTTCCGTCATTGGAATAACTTCGTGTATTTCGTCTACATTTAAATCACCACCTGTTCCGTAGTAACTTTTCAATAAAGGAGAAACAGCTTTGTACCAACGTTGTAAAACACCTTTTTTGCGAGGGTCATTGGGGTCAAAATTTATTCCGGATTTTGCACCACCAATTGCAGGACCGGATACTGAAAATTTTACTTCCATGGTTTTGGCTAACGAAAGCACTTCGTTCATATCCAATCCTTTTCTCATTCGGGTTCCACCACCGGCAGCGCCTCCACGAAGTGAGTTGATTACGGTCCATCCTTCTGCTTCCGTTTCTGAATCTTTCCAGTTAAATACTATTTCAGGTGTTTTATCTTCGAATTTTTTTAATAATTCCTTCATTGTGTTCTTAAGTTTACTGCGTCAGTTTGTATACGCTCGTTTGTTTGTGGTGCAAATATAAGAATTAGGAATGAGTCCCGAAGCATTGGGATAGAGAATTAGAATTTGGTAAATCTTTAAAAAAAATACATTTCAAAGAGCCTTCTTCATTTTTATTATTTATCAAGAATCATTTTGTAATCTTAATAAATCACGCCACTACAATGGTCGTGTTTTGCTCCGGTAACACTCGATAATACATTGATTTCATTTCGAAGTTTTAATACGCCAAGAAGAGCAAATATCAGCGCTTCTTTATATTCCAGCATTTTGGCATTGGGAATAACGATGGTAAGTTCTGGCAGGTGAAACTGAATTCTTTCTATCAAAAATTGATTGTACGCGCCTCCGCCAGTTACTAATAGTTTCCCGTTTTTGTGAGGTAAAGCCAAGGATGTTTGTACTGCAATATGTTCGGTAAAAGTGTGCATTTTGACTTCTGTCGGAATTTGATATCTTTCCATTAAGGGTAAGACAATGGTTTTGACAAATTCGAACCCGAGTGATTTTGGAAATGATTTTCGATAATATTCCAACTGATTGAGCTCTTTTAATAAAGCAACATTAAGTTGTCCCGATTTTGAAATTTTTCCTTTGTCATCATAATTCAATCCGAGTTGGTTCGCATAAAAATTCAAAACGGTATTTACAGGTGAAATATCAAAGGCAATCCGACTTCCATTTTGTTCAAAGGATACATTCGAAAATCCACCTAAATTTAAGCAATAATCATATTCGGCAAACAAAATCCGGTCGCCAATCGGAACCAAAGGCGCGCCTTGTCCACCAAGTTCCACATCCTGAACCCGAAAATCACAAACCACAGTCTGATTCAAAATTTGGGCAATTTCCGGAAGATTTCCAATTTGTAGTGTAAATCCGTTTTGTGGCTGATGCAGAATGGTATGTCCGTGAGAGCATACCGCATCAAGGTTTTTCAAATCGTACTTTTCAATAAAAGTTTTAATGATACTAGCCAACAGAACCGTGTAATTCTTATTAAGAATTGCCAATTCATGCTCCGAAAAATCTACGGCAACTTTAAGTTTGTTCAACCAGAGATCATCATACGAAACCGTCTCGGTTTCCAGTATTGTAAAGCTCCATTTATCTTCACTAACTGAAAAATGGATATGTGCCAAATCAATGCCGTCCAGCGAAGTGCCTGACATGACTCCGATAACATTGTAGGTTTCTTTAAACATTGGCTAAATTTACGAAAACGTTTGAAATTTTGAGTTTATTATCATACTTTTGGACACCAAAATTAAAGAATACACAAACATAATCTTCATAATATGGATTTTAATTTAACCGAAGAACAGTTAATGATTCAGCAAGCTGCCAGAGACTTTGCTCAAGCCGAATTATTACCTGGCGTAATTGAAAGAGACGAACATTCCAAATTCCCAACAGAACAAGTGAAAATGATGGCAGAGTTAGGATTTATGGGCATGATGGTCGACCCCAAATATGGTGGCGCCGGATTGGACAGTGTTTCCTATGTTTTAGCAATGACTGAAATTGCCAAAGTGGATGCTTCAGCTGCCGTAATCATGTCAGTTAACAATTCGCTGGTTTGTGCTGGGATGGAAAAATATTGTTCGGAAGAACAAAAAATGAAATATTTAGTGCCGTTGGCCAAAGGTGAAGTTATCGGAGCTTTTTGTTTGTCGGAGCCAGAGGCAGGAAGTGATGCGAGTTCGCAAAAAACTACTGCCAAAGATATGGGCGACTACTACCTTTTAAACGGAACCAAAAACTGGATTACCAATGGTGGAACAGCATCAACGTATTTAGTTATGGCGCAAACCGATGTGGAAAAAGGACACAAAGGAATCAATGCCTTCATTGTGGAAAAAGGTTGGGCCGGATTTGAAATTGGTCCTAAAGAAAAGAAAATGGGAATCCGTGGAAGCGACACACATTCTCTAATGTTCTCCGATGTTAAAGTACCTAAAGAAAATAGAATTGGCGCTGATGGTTTTGGTTTCAACTTTGCGATGAACGTTTTGAACGGAGGAAGAATAGGTATCGCCTCGCAAGCATTGGGAATTGCAACCGGAGCCTACGAATTGGCATTGAAATATTCGCAAGAAAGAAAAGCTTTCGGCAAAGAGATTTTCAAACATCAAGCGATTGCGTTCAAATTGGCCGATATGTTTGTCAAAATTACAGCAGCCAAACTTTTAATAATGAAAGCCGCTTGCGAAAAGGATGAAGGAAAAGACATAGCACATTCAGGTGCGATGGCAAAATTATACGCGTCAGAAATTGCTTTAGAAGTTGCTAACGAAGCCGTTCAGATTCATGGTGGCAACGGATACGTAGCCGAATATCATGTAGAACGCATGATGCGAGATTCCAAAATCACTCAGATTTACGAAGGAACTTCAGAAATTCAAAGAATTGTAATTTCGCGTGGTTTGGTATAATATTTTTTTATATCTTTGAAATACTACTTTTAAAATTTAAAATTAATACTCATTAAACCCTTTCAGCAATGAAAGGGTTTTTTGGTTTGAAATTATTAGTACTTTTACTTTATGTATGAAGAATTAAAATATTGGTATCTCCGAGATCACAAATTGTTTTGGACACTAAGTATGTCACAAATCAAGCAATTGTGTATCATCACAGGCTTTAAAAAAGCCAGCAAAGGGGATATTATTTATTTCTCCTCTTCGGATATACCTCGAGTTTTTCTGCTCAAAAAAGGAAATATTAAGATTGTTTCTGTCGATGAAAATGGAAATGAAACCATCAAAGATATTATCCAGAAAGGTGATTTGTTTGGCGAATTAGAACTCGATAACGACCGCAATTCCAATGAATATGCCAAAGCCCTGACCGATGAGGTTTCTATTTGCAGTTTTCTACTCTCTGATTTTGAAGCGTTACTATTGCAAAATCCCTCTTTGGCTTTATCTTATACCAAGTTTGTCGGTCTAAAGATGAAACGGCTTAAAAACAATTATGCCAACTTAATTTCTAAAGATGCTAAAACCCGTTTGCTGACATTTTTAAAAGATTGGGCAGCACGAGACGGCAAACAACAGGGAAATCGGATTATTATCGAAAATTATCTTACTCAAAATGATATTGCACAAATCATCTGTACTTCTCGTCAGACGGCAACACTACTGTTAAATGAACTCGAAGAAAACGGCTTGATGCATTATGGAAGAAAAGAAATTATCATCGAAGATATTTCGAAATTAACCTAAAGTAAAGCCATGACTTTTGATGTTTTCAGTATACGATTAATAGCAATGTCCGATTTGGACAACTATTTTTTAATGGTTGAAAACAACCGAAAGCGTCTGGAAGATTTTTTTACTGGAACGGTTTCGAGAACCAAAACGATTTCTGAAACAGAACAATTTTTAAAGGAATTACTTCAGAAATGTGATGAAAGGTTGTATTATCCTTTTGTAATTGAAAATCTTCAGACCAAAGAACTTATTGGTTTCATCGATATTAAAAATATTGATTGGAACATTCCTAAAGCTGAATTAGGATTTTACACCGATGCAAACTATGCCGGAAAAGGAATAACTTCCAAAGCATTTTCATTAGTTGTAAACCATTGCTTTAATCAATTTGGATTTGTAAAACTATTTCTAAGAACCCACGAAAGTAATAGTGCTGCGCAAAAACTAGCCGAAAAAAACGGTTTTCAGATAGAAGGGAAAATCCGAAAAGACTATAAAACCACCAACGGACAGGTTGTTGACCTACTTTATTATGGAAGAATAAAAGAGTAGCAATGAACTATTTTCCTTCAAATGTAAACTACCCGACAAATCCCTTTTAATCACTACCATAGCTTTGTATTATTAAAAACAACAGCTATGAAAAAGATATTTTTAATCCCTTTCGCAATCCTTTTGGCATCGTGTCAGGAGGAAGGTGTTTTAACTCAGGATAGAGAAGTAGTAGTGGTTACTCCAATGTCAGAATTAAAATACTTCGGCACCTTCACGCCAACATCCGGCATAACCGTTGATGGTGAAGCAAAGATTTATCTCGAAAACGGACAGCATAAAGTCCAACTCGAAAATTTCACTATTTCCGACGGACCTGACTTAAAAGTCTATTTGTCTAAAGCAGCTACGCCAACTGAATTTGTCAATTTGGGAAATCTGACTTCTCAAACGGTGTATGCTATTCCAGCTAATGTAACTATTGACGATTATTCTCATGTCCTCATCCATTGCCAGCAATACAATCACTTGTTTGCCATAGCCGAATTAACTCAAAATTAAAAAGATGAAAAAGATACTTTTATTTTTTGGCCTATTGTTATCGGTAAATAATTCGTTTTCTCAGGGTTGTAGCGATGCCGGAATTTGTTCCATTAATCACGGATTTGACGCTGATGCAAAACAGTTTAAAAATACGCTTGAGTTGGCTTCCATTTACAGTTTGGGCGATGCCGACGTGGCCTATTTTTCACCTTATGTTTCGTATACCAAGCGATTTTCAGAACGCTTTTCTTTTACAGCGAAGGTCACTTTTTCTGCTGCTAATGGGAGTTTTGGTACCAGAAGTCAGTTTGGAGATTCGTTCTTAATCGGAAATTACACTTTCAAAGAAAAGGATAAAAAACAATGGAGTGTTTTAACTGGATTCAAGTTTCCTTTTACAGCTTCCAATCTTAAAATTAATGGCTATTCGTTGCCTTTGGATTATCAGTCGAGTTTGGGAACCATAGATTTATTTTTGGGAACCAATTTTCGTTATCATAAATGGGATTTTAATGCAGCGATTCAGCTACCCATTGTGAATCTCAATAAGAATTCCTATTTCCGAGAATATGCAGGCACTGATGTTTTTCCGTCAACCAATTTATTCGAAAGAAAACCGGATGCTTTGCTCAGAGCCACGTATTCGATAAAGACACCCAATCAAAAATTTACTTTCAAACCGAATGTGCTCTTTATTTATCATTTAGGAAATGACAGTTATGCGAATATTTTTGGACAAAGAGAAAGCATCATAGGCTCAGAAGGACTAACCGTAAACGGTAATCTTATAACCTCATACAATCTCACAAAACAAAGCAGTTTAGAGCTTTCATTGGCTACTCCTTTTGTAGTTCGAGAGGTTCGTCCGGATGGTTTAACCCGCAGTTTTGTCTTAGGATTATACTATCAATATTCATTTTAAAATAAAACAACAACACAATCATGAAAAAATTATCAATTATCCTATTCGTTACTTTAGTATCAGTAACCACTTTTGCTCAAACGGCAACAAAGCGAGTAAAAGAATTCAATTTGGAAAGTAAAGTTGCCATTCAGGGATACGATCCATTGGCTTATTTTACGCAAAAAAAGGCAGTTAAAGGCAAGTCCACTATTGCTGCTAGTTTTGAAGGAGTTACCTATTATTTTTCGACAACAGCAAACAAAGACGCTTTTGTAAAAAATCCAGTGGCTTACGAACCACAATATGGAGGTTGGTGCGCTTATGCTATGGGTGCCAATGGAGAGAAAGTTGAAATTAACCCGGAAACTTTTAAAATTGTGGATGGAAAATTGAATTTATACTACAATGCGTTTTTTAATAACACGCTTAAAAGTTGGAACAAAGATGAGGTCAACTTAAAGAATAAGGCCGACGCCAATTGGAAAAAAATCATCAACTAATACATAAAACTAAAAATGAAAAGTCCAATATTATTGTGGATTGTCAAGCTTGTAGCCGTTGTAATCCTTGTTCAAACCTTATTTTTCAAATTTTCAGGAGCTGAAGAAAGCGTCTTTATTTTTACCAAATTAGGTATTGAACCTTATGGCAGAATTGGCTCTGGAGTTGTAGAGCTTATTGCTTCTATTTTGATTTTAATTCCCAGAACCACGCTAGTTGGCGCTTTATTGGGTTTAGGAACGATGTTAGGAGCCATTTTTTCGCATTTATTTGTGTTAGGAATTGAAGTAAAAAATGATGGCGGAGAGTTATTTACTTTGGCAATAATTACGTTACTTTGTTGTGCGTTTTTAATTTTTCATAATAAAAATAAAATACCCGATTTACTTCGGTTTAAAATCTAAAACGTACTTTAATTCGTAATTGATAAGAAATAGTTTCCTATATGCTCATACCTTCTTTACATAAAACATTAAATGAATTGGTTTTATTGTTAAACCAGCTTTCAGATGATGATTTTACCACTCCTTGCAAAGGATTAAGCAACGCCACAATTGGTGAGCATACCCGTCACATCATTGAAATGTTTCAGTGTTTGGAAAATCAATACGAAAGCGGCATCGTTAATTATGACAAAAGAAACCGCAATTTCCAGATTCAGTCCGAAACAGCATTTGCCCTGCAATGCCTATATGATATCAAAAATCAATTAGAGAAAGAAAATAAAAAAGTTATATTGGAACAAATTGTTGACGGAGAAGAATTGCATATTGAAAGTAATTATTTTAGAGAATTGCTTTATAATTTGGAACACTGTATTCATCATCAGGCTTTGATTAAAGTAGCCGTTTTACAACTAGAACATTTACAAATTGATGAGGATTTTGGCGTAGCGCGTTCCACTATAGAATATCGAAAGCAATGTGCACAGTAAGTTTTGTTAATGCCAATGGCAAAATAATCATTACATCTAATCGGGATGAAAAAATACTCAGACCCAATGCCGTTGAACCTCAAAGTTATTGTATCAACAACAAGAACATTATTTTTCCCAAAGACAATAAAGCCGGTGGTACTTGGTTTGCCATCAATGAAGAGGCAACAGTTTTAGTTTTATTAAACGGAGCCGAAGAAAAGCATCAAGTACAAGAAATTTACCGGAAAAGTCGTGGACTCATTGTACTCGATTTAATCAGTAGCCATTCGGTTCTTGCCGAATGGGATGCTATCGATTTAAACAACATTGAGCCTTTTACACTTGTCCTTTTTGAAAATGGGAAACTCTATCAATTGCGTTGGAATGAAATCTGTAAAAGCAAACTCGAACTTGATATTGAAAAAAATCATATTTGGTCGTCATCGACTTTGTATTCGGCAACAATCCGAGCCGAAAGAGCACAATGGTTTTACACTTTTTTGGATGTCAAGCAGGAAGTGAATGAACAAGAATTGTTTAATTTCCACCGCTATACTGAAACAGAAAATACGCAACACGGTTTAGTGATTAACCGAAATAATACGCTTAAAACACTTAGCATTACACAAGCTGTAATCGAAAAAAATAAAGTTGCCATTCATTACAATGATTTGATTGCGGAACGGGATTTTTCCAATACTTTTATGTCGATTTGATAAAATCCTAAATCCCAAATAATAAATTGAAACTCTTCCTTCACAAATTGTTCCATTGGGAGTATTGGCCTTTCGAATTGGTCTATATTCCGATTTATTTTTTATGGGCTTATTATGCACTGAAAGCACGTACGATTTTCTTCTTTAATGCCTGCAATCCAACAATGACCAACGGAGGTTTTGTAATGGACAGTAAGATGGAGATTTATGATTTGATTCCGAAACAGTTTTATCCGGAAACCCGATTTGTAAAAGAAAAAATGCCGTTCTCAGAGATTGTCAGTTTACTCGAAAACACGAACATAACTTTTCCTTTAATAGCAAAACCAGACATTGGTTTAAGAGGCTCTGCAGTAAAAAAAATAGAAAATATTGAGGAACTTAAATCCTATCACAGCAAAGCCAATTTTGATTATTTGTTGCAGAATTTGATTCCATTTGAAAACGAAGTCGGTATTTTCTATGTTCGTTTTCCGAATGAAAAACACGGCAGGATTACCGGAATTGTTGCCAAAGAATTTCTGATTGTGATAGGCGATGGAACATCCACAATTGAAGGTTTAGTAAAAGCCAATCCAAGATACGAGTTTCAATTAAAAGCTTTGGAAAGAGAATATGGTAAGGAATTAAAAACTGTTTTAAAGCAAGGTGAAAAGAAAAATTTGGTTCCGTATGGTAATCATGCTCGTGGAGCGAAATTCTTAGATTACAGTCATTTAATTTCTCCCAAATTAACCCAAGTAATAGACGATATGTGTCTCCAGATTCCGGAATTTTATTTTGGCAGAATGGATGTCATGTACAACACTTGGGCCGAATTAGAACAAGGCAAAAACTTCTCGATAGTCGAATTAAATGGTGCTGCGAGCGAACCAACGCACATTTATGATCCAAAGCATTCGTTATTTTTTGCATGGAAAGAATTGGCGCGACACATCCGTTATATGTTCCAAATAAGTGTTGCCAACCACAAACGAGGATTTCCGTATTTGTCGCACAAAGATGGAATGAAGCAATACCGTTTGCATTTGGAACAGAGCAACAAAATCGTGAATTTTTAATGCAAAACCTTAAAAACATAGGTGTCGGTTTTTTGATAAGCTTCATCGGATCTATTCCGTTGGGATATCTTAATGTTGTTGGGTTTGACATTTATTCGCAGAAGGGAATTTGGCCTGCGGTTTATTATTTGTTGGGTATCATTTTGGTGGAGGCCTTTGTGATTTATTTTACGCTCATTTTTGCCCACAAACTTGCTGCAAATAAAAAGCTGACGCAATACATCGAAGGGTTTTCGGTGCTTTTTCTTTTTCTTTTAGCGTATGTTTTTTATGCTAGTGCTACAGATGAAAGTTCCAACAAAACGGTTTTTGCCAACATCGGAACCAATTATTTTTTAGCAGGATTATTTTTGAGCGCGGTGAATTTCATTCAACTTCCGTTTTGGACCGGTTGGAATTTGTATTTACTCAATGGAAATTATATTGATATTGTTCATTCAAGGAAATACTTTTATGTTTTTGGAACCGTCTTAGGAACTTTTTGTGGGATGCTGGCTTTAATTCTATCATTGCATTTTATTTCACTTGAAATCGAATTTTTTAAAATTTTCTTGTTCCAATCGATTATTCCACTTGTTTTTATAGTGTTTGGAGTGCTTCAAGCGGTAAAGTTTTACAGAAAGTATTACCGATAAATTTCCAACGAAGCATTTCAACTTTTAGTATATTTACAAGACTTAAATTTGAAAATGAAATCGAAGATTCACGAACACCAAAAACAATTTTAAAATTGTGAGTAAAAACATCATCATCACAGGAACTTCACGCGGAATTGGCTATGAATTGGCTTTACAGTTTGCTAATGCAGGCCATCAGGTTTTAGCGGTATCACGTAAAGCTTCGCCGGAATTATTAGGCAATCCAAATATTAGTTGTCTTTCAGTCGATGTATCCAAAGAATCGGATTTAGCTATTGTTGAAGATTTTCTATTGCAAACCTGGAAGAAGGTAGACATCATCATTCACAACGCCGGAAGTTTGGTTAACAAACCTTTTTCGCAAACCACTCAGGAAGATTTTGAAAACGTATATAAAGTCAATGTTTTTGGTGTTGCCAATCTCACCCGAATTTGCCTTCCCTATTTACAAAAAGGAAGTCATGTAGTCGCTATTAGTTCTATTGGAGGCATTCAAGGAAGTGTTAAATTTGCCGGACTTTCAGCCTACAGTTCTAGTAAAGGCGCCGTAATTACGTTGTTTGAACTTTTGGCAGAAGAATACAAAGAGCAAGGCATTGCATTCAATACCTTAGCCTTAGGAGCTGTTAACACCGAAATGCTGCAAGAAGCTTTTCCAGGTTATTTGGCTCCAATATCAGCAAAGGAAATGGCGGATTATATCTTTAATTTTGCCTTAACCGGAAATAAATATCACAACGGTAAAATAATTCAGGTTTCATCAAGTACACCATAAATGATGTTAGTTGATACTGTCAACCGACAACTGACAACCGACAACCAAAAATGAGCGAAGTCTTATCCAAATATTTGCCCGAACATGCTGTCATTCCTTGCTTCGAATTAATCAAGGAAAATAATGTGCATCTCAAAATCGTAAACGAACGCCAAACACGTCATGGCGATTACCGACGCGCTGTTGGAGGTAAACACGAAATCACTGTCAATGCCAATCTTAATAAATACCGATTCTTAATCACGTTGGTACACGAAATTGCGCATTTGGTAGCCTATGAAAAATTTGGACGTTTGATAAAACCGCACGGTAATGAATGGAAAATCACCTTTCAACGCCTTATGGTGTCGTTTATTCGTCCTGAGATTTTTCCGCACTCGGTTTTGCCGTTAGTCGCCAATCATTTTAGAAATCCAACAGCGAGCAGTGATACCGACGCCCGGTTAGCTTTTGCTCTGAAACAATTTGATGAAAGAAAGCCCGATGTCAATTTCATTCACGAAGTCCCAAGCGGTAGCTTATTCCGAATCAAAAATGGAAGGGTATTTCAAAAGAAAGGCTTACGTGTAAAGCGCTATGAATGTTTGGAAGTTAAAACCGGAAGATTGTATTTATTCAATGCCAATGCTGAGGTCGAAATTTTACCAGGTTGATTTTTTATCATTTTGTTAATAGAGAAATTACGTTAAAGCAATTGATTCCTATTTATTATAAATATATTTGTAATCCTTATAAAATACATTCGTGTATTTGTGGTAAAAAAATAGCTCTGAACTAAATTCAGTACTCAAATGAATAAAAATTATTACGCAATATTAATGGCTGGTGGCGTTGGCTCCCGATTTTGGCCAGTAAGTACCGCCGATTTTCCGAAGCAATTCCACGACATGTTGGGTTCGGGTGATACCTTGATACAAAAAACTTTCAGTCGATTGTCAAAATTGATTCCCATTGAAAATATTCTGATATTGACTAACGAACGCTATAATGATTTGGTTTTAGAACAACTGCCGTTGGTAAAACAAGAGCAAGTGTTGTTAGAGCCGGCGATGCGAAATACAGCGCCTTGCATTTTATATGCTTCTTTAAAAATTCAAAAACAGAATCCTGATGCCGTTATGGTTGTAGCACCAAGCGACCATTGGATTGAAGACGAAGACGAATTTTCTAGGAATTTGCAACAGTGTTTTGACTTCTGTCAAAAGGAAAACGCACTTATGACTTTGGGTATTCAACCCACATTTCCGAATACAGGTTTTGGGTATATCGAATTTAACAAAGCCGATAGCAATCCGATTAAGAAAGTCAATCAGTTTCGGGAAAAACCAAATTATGAAACCGCTAAAGCATTTTTAGAAGCTGGTAATTTCCTATGGAATGGTGGAATTTTCATTTGGAGTGTAGCCTCCATTACAGAAGCTTTTGAAAAGTTTCAGCCACAAATGAATGCTTTATTTCAGCAAGGTATCGACAGTTACAATACTGGTGACGAAAAGGAATTCATTCATCAAAATTATCAAAATGCGGAGAATGTTTCTATTGATTATGCTGTGATGGAAAAAGCAGACAATGTTTATGTACTTCCTGCTACTTTTGATTGGAACGATTTGGGGACTTGGGGACAACTGCATGAAAAGTTAGAAAAAGATGCCAATAACAATGGTATTATCAATGCAAAAGTTGTTATGGAAAATGCCTCAAACAATATCGTCCGTTCAGACGCTGATAAGCTAATAGTGATCGATGGTTTAAATGATTATATCATTGTTGATAAAGAAGGTATTTTACTCATTTACCCTAAAAGCAAAGAGCAAGATATTAAACGAATTACGGCATTAGCCAACGAATTATAAAAAGAAAAAGGAGCAAATTTTGCTCCTTTTTTATTCTTCCTTATTCTGTGCTTTTCTGATTTTTTTGAAAAGATTGGACGAATAAACAAAATCGACTACGGCTTCATTGTCCGTTTTGAAAATCTCTTTTTTGCTGCCTTCCCATGCCAGAATGCCTTCTTTTAAAAACACAATTTTTTCGCCAATTTCCATAACCGAGTTCATATCATGGGTATTGATTACTGTTGTAATGTTGTATTCTTGTGTGATTTCATGAATCAAATTGTCAATGATAATGGCGGTTTTTGGGTCTAATCCCGAATTGGGTTCGTCACAAAAAAGATATTTAGGATTATTTACAATGGCACGAGCAATAGCCACCCGTTTTTGCATTCCGCCCGAAAGTTCCGAGGGTTTTTTAAGATTAGCATTTTGAAGATTTACCCTGTTGATTACAAAATTGGCGCGTTCTTTTATCTCTGCAGCCGATTTGGTCGTGAACATTTTCAATGGAAACCCTACATTTTCTTCAACGGTCATACTGTCAAATAAAGCACTTCCTTGGAACACCATTCCAATTTCGGTACGCAATTCTCTCTTTTCGGCATCCGTGAGTTCTGTGTATATTCTACCATCAAAAGCAATTGTTCCGGTATCAGGCGTATGAATTCCAAGTAAACTTTTCAGCAATACTGTTTTCCCAGAACCACTTTGTCCAATAATAAGATTGGTTTTCCCGGTTTCAAAAGTGGTGGTGATTCCTTTTAAAACTTTGGTTTCGCCAAACGATTTTTCTACATTTTTTACTTCTATCATTAGGTCAAAAGCAATTGGGTTAATATATAATTTACTAAAATGATAGTCACGGAGGTCCACACAAACGAAACCGTACTTGCCTTACCCACTTCTAAGGCGCCGCCTTTCATATAAAACCCATGAAACGATGGAATTGTTGCTAAAAGTAGAGCAAAGACAAAAGTCTTGATGAAAGCATAAGTAATGTGAAACGGTATAAATTCCATTTGAAGACCGCTTATAAAATCGGTACTGTTCCCAAAACCACCGTAAACACTGGCGATAAATCCACCTGTAATTCCGAGAAACATGGCAATTCCAATGACAAAAGGGTAGAGTAGTAGTGCAATTAATTTTGGAAAAACCAAATAATTCAACGAGTTTACTCCCATTACTTCTAATGCATCAATTTGCTCCGTAACCCTCATGGTTCCTATACTTGAGGTAATAAACGAACCCATTTTTCCCGCCATGATAATTGATATGAATGTGGGTGCGAATTCCAGAATTATAGATTGTCTTGTGGCAAATCCAATAAGGTATTTCGGAATCAAGGGATTGGTCAGGTTTAAGGCAGTTTGTATGGCTACAACACCACCGACAAAAAACGAAATGAAGGCTACAATTCCAAGAGAATCAATAATTAAATCGTCAATTTCTTTGAAAATTAAGGTTCGCATTACCGACCATTTTGTTGGCTTTCTGAAAATTTCAGCCAACATCAAAAAGTACCTTCCGATTTGCGATAAATAACGAATGAGCATCATGATTTTTAAAATAATGTCAAAAGTAACGAGAAGTTGTGAGTTATGAGTTATGGGTTGGATTGTTTTTTTATATTTGCTCAAATTCAATATTTTATGAAGAAGATTTACTTGCTTTTATTGCTTTTTGTTTTTGTCGCAGGATTTGGGCAGAATTTTAATTCTTCAGACCGAGATCCTAGCTTTAATGCATTCAATACGCCACTAAACAACCATTTTGTTGATACGGATGTTACACAAAGCCAAGTTTTGTCTGATGGGAAGATTATGGTGTTAAAAAGGCAAAAGGAAATCGTAAAATTGAATGGGAACCTAAAAGATCCAGGCTTCACAGTCGGAAGATTTTTAGACAATCAAGGCAGTACTGCCATATTGCAAACTTTTGCTGAACAGACAGATGGGAAAATCCTTGTTGGGGGAAATTTTAAATCCTATAACGGACAAATCCGTTACCGATTGGTCCGACTTAATACTGACGGAAGCCTTGATACAAGTTTTAATGCGCCTCTTGGCCAACTGGGAAGTTATGGCGTATTGAAAATAGTTCTGCAGCCCAATGGAAAAATTATCATAATTGGAGACACTCAACCAAATTCCTCAAGTTATTATAACAATTTGGCCAGATTGAATAGTGATGGCACAATTGACACCAGTTTTGTTATTCCTATTAATTACAGATTTGATAATGTCCTGCTTCAGCCAGACGGCAAATTAATTGTAAACCATAACACGAATAACGATTTTTATTCAGATTTAAATAAACTGTCAAGAATGAATGCTAATGGTTCTTTGGATACCAGCTTTACAACAGTTACTTTTAGCACTTATGTTGGCGATATTGTCGACCTCCGTAAACTTTGCCTGCAGACTGACGGGAAAATACTGATTAGTGGCTATTTCACAGGATGTAGTTCTGTTTCGAGGAAAGATATGGTACGGCTTAATGCAGATGGAACTGTGGATACTTCTTTTACACCAGGTTCCGGCCCTACTTATTCAAGTCCTAATTACGGTTTTAACAGGATATGGGACATTGTTGTACAGCCAGACAATAAGATTCTGATTGCCGGAAATTTTACCACCTTTAATGGAGCTGCCAGGCAAAAGATTGCCAGGTTAAATCAAGATGGAACTGCCGATCTTTCATTTGCAGACGTGTCGATGTTTTTGAATATTGATGCAGTGAGATCAATTTCATTGTTTGCTGATGGGAAAATCCTGGCTTCAGGAGACTTATCACAAAACAAAAAAAATTCCAATTATATAGCTAAGATTAATCCCGATGGAACAAGGGATACGAGTTACAATAATTTTGAAGTAGGTTTTTTTAACAGCCCGGTAAATGCTGTTTTGGAAACACCTGACGGAAAGATTCTTGTGGGTGGCGATTTCCATTCGTATAACGGGACAAGGTGCGTCAGCTTTACCCGGTTAAATCAGGATGGAACTATTGATAACACATTAACTTTCGGAGGTTTAGGCGGATTTGACAATGCTAATCTGTCCAACATAACGGCAATAGCACAACGACCTGATGGAAAGATTTACCTAGGAGGAACATTTACTCAATATAACGGTGTAATTGCCAGAAGCATCATAAGGATAAATACTGATGGAACTTTGGATACGACTTTCAGTGCCGGTACTGGTTTTGATTTTGGTTACGCCTATCCAGGAACTATCAATTCTATAGTAGTCAAACCTACTGGAGGTATTTTGGTTACAGGGACTTTTGGCACTTATCAAGGAAATAATTGCGTTGGAGTCGCTACCATTTCTGATAGCGGATCCGGTTTTAATTACAGCAACAGCACAATTTCATACAGTGTAAGGGCTATAAAATATCAACCTGATGGTAAATTACTGGTTGGGATAACCGGAGTTAAACGTTACAATGCCGGAACAAATACGTTGGACAGCTCATTTACTTTCGATTCCACCATTGCTTTCAACCCGACTATAAGTACTATAGAATTACAAACAGACGGTAAGGTTCTGATTCAGGGTAGTTTTACCATAGCTGGAGTTGAAAAAAGTTTAATCAGGCTTTTAAGCAATGGTACCATCGATCCAACATTTAATTTCGCAGGGCAAAGCAGCACCTATAAAGTGGCAAACGTTACTTTGACACCCGATCAGAAGTTATTGGTTTTTATTTATGATTCAAATACTTATATAAATAAAGTTTTGAGGCTTAACAATGATGGTTCGATTGATACTTCTTTTACGCAACAAAATTATGATTATGAAGAATATTACCAGTCTACACCACAATTTAAAATTACCAGTAATGGCAAAATTTTGGTATATGGGAGATTATTCAGCTATCAGGGCAAACCAGCAAGAGGCTTAATCCGTCTTATGGGTGAAAATTATTTCTTCATTCAGGGACAGAACAGGCTGGATGCCAATACCAATGGGTGCGACGCCAGCGACGCCTTATTCCCGGATTTGAAATACCATGTTACAGACAGCAGCGGCTTAAATAATTACGATTTTATCGCCAATACTACAGGGAATTACAACATTGCCATGGTAGCCGGAAATTACACTGTTACACCGGTTTTCGAAAACCCAACTTATTTTACAGCGTCGCCGTCTAGCATTCCGGTAACTTTTCCGTCTCAGACAACTCCGCAATTACAGAATTTCTGTATTATCCCGGTTGGTAATCATCCCGATTTGGAAGTGTCGGTTATTCCGGTAAACGTTGCCCGACCAGGGTTTGATGCCAAATACAAAATCATTTATAAGAACAAAGGAAACCAGATACAATCGGGCACATTAAATTTGGCTTACGATGACAGTTTAATGGATTTGGTTTCGGCAACACCTACTGCTTCAACTCAGGCTGCAAATAACCTCTACTGGAATTTTTCCAATTTAAATCCATTGGAAACTAGGGAAATTGTAGTAACACTGAACTTAAATTCACCAACCGATACGCCACCTTTAACTGCTGATAATTTGTTGTCGTACACATCCGAAATCACATCTGCTTTGACAGACGAAATGCCTTCGGATAATACGTTTATCCTGAATCAGCAAGTTGTAAATTCGTATGATCCGAACGATAAAACATGTCTGGAAGGCGCATCAATAGCAACTACAAAAGTGGGTGATTACGTGCACTATTTAATTCGTTTTGAAAATACAGGAAGTTATCTTGCCGAGAATATTACCGTGAAAGATGTAATTGATACCGCTAAATTTGATATTGCCACTTTGGAACCAACAAATGGCAGCCACTTATTCATAACAAAGATTCTGAACGGCAACAAGGTTGAATTCTTTTTTGAAAATATAAACCTCCCGTTTGAGGATAATACCAATGACGGCTATGTTGCTTTCAAAATAAAAACGAAATCCACTTTGGTATTAGGCGATACTTTCAGCAATTCTGCCGCAATCTATTTTGACTATAACTATCCTATTTTTACCAATACAACCGTTACAGCGGTTCAAAATCCTTTAGGAACTACTGATGTTTCTTTTGAAAGCTATTTTGTAATATATCCTAATCCGGCAACTACTATTTTGAATATTGAGAAAAAAGCGGACGTTGAAATGAAAGCTATCAGTATTTATAATACTTTAGGACAGCTCGTTTTAGCTATTCCCAATGCCTATGGAATACAAAACATAGACGTTTCTCCTTTAAAAACCGGAAATTACATTATAAAAATCAAGACAGATAAAGGAACAATCAACACTAAATTTTTAAAGAAATAAATTTGTAAAGCCTCACCATTCGGTGAGGTTTTTTTTAGAATAATTTCTCTCTCATCTTTTTCCACCGATAGTTCCGAATGAATTGCGCTTGTACTGCCGTAACCAAAAGTGGTTTTTTTGCTGATTTCGCTTGCCAAAATCCTTTTATATAATCAAGAAATAACAAAGGTTTTCCTTTTCGGAACGCTAATTTTAAGGAGGCAATAGCCGTTATCCAAAATCCATAACCTAAACTATAAAAGGCTTCTCCTTGTTTGTAACGAGCGGTTGCATTATAGTTGGCTCCGGTTGGTTTCAGGTGTTTAACTTTCAGTGTTTCATCAGTAACTACTTTCCAATCGTAGAATTTGCACAAAAGTTCGTCAACAGTATCCCAACCCATTGCTGGTTTTAGTCCGCCAATTTGTGTAAAGCATTCTTTTCGATAGGCCTTGAAAGCACCACGGATGTGATCTTTATCCGTTAGGTTTTCCAAAATCCATTCGCCCTCTTTTTCAATGTAAGCAAATCCTCCAGCCATACCAATTTTGTTATCCGATTGGAAGTGTTTACTGATGGTTTCAAAATAGTTGTTTGGAAAAATCAAATCGGCATCGGCTTTTACCATAAAATCGTAATCTTCATCCAAGGTTTCTAATCCTTTCTGAAAAGCTTGTATTACTTTGCTTCCGGGTAAATGAATGGCTTCAGAAGATTTATTTACAATAGATATCCAAGAATTTTTTTCGGCGAAAGCCATAATAATGTCAGCAGTCTTGTCTGTAGAATTATCATTTACAATAACTGCTTTTTTGGGTAAGACCGTTTGCTCTGTTAGTGATTGTAATGTTTGTGAAATATATTTTTCTTCATTGTGTGAAGGAATGACAATGTAATAATTCATTTTAAGTACTTGATTTAGGTAAAAATAAAAAAAGGATTTCAGTAACGAAATCCTTTTTTCAAATTAATTCTAAAAACAACCAAATTACTCAGTGGCCGCCAACTCTGTATTTTTCTTTTTGTTGGTAAAAGCCTCTATTGTATCATAAATTACTGGAATAACTTCTTTACCTGTTTTATCGATAAATCCAAGTTTTTCTTTTCTGCCTTTAACTAAAGCCCAGTTTTTTCTAACATCATCAAATTTCGATACTTCGACATATTTTACAGGAACAACAATACTTCCATCTTTGTCTAAGAATCCTTTAAGCCCTTGACTTTCAACAAGCATCCATTCTTTTGAATACTCTCCAAATCTTCCAATTTTGTCATAAATTGGTGGTACGACTTCTTTTCCGGCCTCATTCATGAAACCATATTTTCCATCTTTAATAATCATGGCCCAACCAGCGTTGTATTCGTCAAAGCTTTCAATAGTTTGGTATTTTGTTTCCACAACAATTTTACCGCTTTTGTCGACAAATCCAAATAAATTTTCAAGTTCTACTTTCGCCCAATTTGGATGCATTTTGTCAAAGTCATCAATCGCATTGTATTTAGGTGGAACAACTTCTACACCTGATTCATTAATGATTCCGAATTTTTCATCAGATTTAACAATAAATAACTTTTGACCGAAAGAAAATGTGAAAACAGTCAACATTGAAATAGTAAATAATTTTTTCATAATAACAGATTTAAGGGTTTTGTTTAATTACATTTCAAACATACATACTTCATCGATAAAACAACAAATAAAATCGATGAAATGCATAAAAAATGTCAAAAAGTAGGAAATAGATATATATAAACTTACAATTACAGTAAAATAAAATAGCGAATAAAACAAGCTTTTTTCAACAAATTTTGAATTCTTAAAAAAATGAATATTTACTATTTTTTTAACATTTTGTAAGTTGCTATTTACGATTGTAATACTTGTGCTTTTCTATCTGTCTGAAAAGTAAATACTTAGAGTTTTCGCCTCAGTATTTTGCATAAAAAAACCATCTGTAAAGATGGTTTCAACTATTTTTTATTGGAAAAATCATTTTATTCTTTCGGCGTACACTATATAATAACGAGGTGTAAAATAACGAAGTAACGGACGGAAACCAAGCTTTTTAACGGGATGCGTAAACTTTACACGATCCACGATCTTCCAACCGGTTTTTTCCAAAAGCCAATCCAGTTGCCAGTCTTCAAATTCATGATAGTGTCTGTCCCATGGATCTGTTTTGCTTCGGTATGCTTCAGAAAACCACAAGCGCAACGGAATTGATATTAGTAATTTATCACATTGTACATTTTCCAAAACCGTATACGGATTCAGTAAATGCTCAAAAATCTCAAAGCCCGTAAACACGTCATAGGTTTCCTTTTGAAGGGAAGTTTGGTCATTGTCGACATCTTCTCCTTTAGTATTGATGACTGTATATCCATTTTCGACCATAATTTTTGAAAACGGATTAGGTACTCCCAAATCAAAAATGGTTTCAGACGTTTTGATATGTTTTTTCAGAAACGCAAGCGTAATGTTGAATCGTTTGCTGGGATAGGTCTTCTCGTACATTAGTAAAAGTGCAAAATTAAGATGGCGAAGTTACAACTTTATTACATTTGATATACGATAGCATTGACATTCATTCCCGCACCAACTGACGCAAAAAGAATCACATCGCCTTTGTGTAAGCTTTGATTTTCTATTTTACCTTTTACCAAAGAATCGTATAGAGTGGGCACAGTGGCGACACTTGAATTTCCCAGTTTATGAATGCTCATCGGCATAATTCCTTCAGGTGGAGTCTGTCCGTATAGTTTATAAAAACGATGGATTATGGCTTCATCCATTTTTTCATTGGCTTGATGAATAAGGATCTTTTTTACCTGATTGATTGCAATACCACTTTTATCCAGACATTCTTTCATGGCTTTTGGAACATTACTCAACGCAAACTCATAAATTTTTCTTCCCTGCATTTTAAGATAACGAACATCTGGGTCGTGGGTTTTATTAAAGGAGTTTCCGAAAAACAAATAATAGGCTTCGTCAAAGGTAAAGGTTGCGGTTTCGTGGGCTAAAATGCCACCCTCTTCCTCCGTTAGTTCAACTATAGTAGCACCAGCCCCATCAGAATAAATCATACTGTCGCGATCGTGAATGTCAACAACGCGTGAAAGTGTTTCTGCTCCAATAACCAAACATTTTTTGGCCATTCCAGCCTTTATAAAAGCTTGTGCCTGTATAACGCCTTCAATCCAGCCTGGACAACCAAAAAGCATGTCGTAACATACGCATTTTGGATTTTTAATACGCAAATCGAATTTAACTCTAGTGGCCAAACTTGGAACTAAATCGGTTTGGATAGCTCCTTTTCTTACGTTTCCGAAGTTGTGGGCAAAGATGATATAATCTAGCGTTTCTGGGTCAATATTAGCATTTTCAATCGCCTTTTTTGCAGCGATAGTGGCAATATCTGAGGTTAGTAAATCATCAGTAACATAACGACGTTCTTGAATTCCGGTGATTTCTAAAAATTTTTCTGCAACAACATCGTTCGGGTGTGGAAATGGAGTTCCGTCATCATTCAAAAAAATATGTTCAGAAAAGTCTTTATTGGATACTATTTCAGTGGGAATATAACTCCCAGAACCGGTTATTTTTATATTCATTATTTTAAATATTTCATTGCGAAATTATTAATAAAAATAATTATTGGTTGAGTAATTTGCAAAAAACAAAAAACTATTGTGAATAATGTAATAAATACACCTTATTGTTGCCGAACTAATAATTATTTGTCTTTTTCTTGTGCGATTTTAATCTGCATAATGGTAGCAATGCTTAACGCTTGTGTTTTTATCTGCTCTGCTTTTTGTCCTAGGAAGTTTTCATCAACTGCCTGATTGAAGTGATGCAGCCAAATTTTAAAAAGCTCTGGTGATAAATGTTCTTTCTCATTTACATCCAAATGGATTTGAGTCAGGTTATGGGTATAACCACCTGTTCCTAAAATAGCTTGAGACCAAAACATAACCAAAATAGGTAAATGCTCTTCAAGTTTTATTTTGACAACATCTGTAAAAATATAGCTGATAGAATCATCAGTCAAAAGTTTTTTATAGAATGCATCAACTAAAAGATAAAGATCGTTTTGATTTTGAATGTCCGTCATTGTGCTTGTTTGTTACTTTACAATGTTATTATGGTCAAAAGGGCTGCTTCAAGTTGTGCGGGATTCTCAAAATGAATGGCATAAAAGCCAAGTTCCTGTGCCGCTTTTACATTGTGGATATTGTCATCTATAAAAATACTTTCTTCCGCTTTTATCAAATATCGGTTCAGTAACAATTGATAAATTCTCTTGTCGGGTTTGATCAGTTTTTCTGTTCCGGAAACTACAATACCTTCAAACTCCTTAAAAAAGGAAAACCTTCTATAAGCAATGTCAATGGTTTCTGCAGACCAGTTCGTTAAGCCATAAAGGGTATACTTTTGTTTCAGTTGAAGGAGTAGCGCAACTGTTCCGGTAATTTCACCTTTCAGCATTGTTTCCCACTCGCCATAAAAAAGCGCAATCATGTCGCTGTGTTCCGGGAACTTTTGTTGCAATTCTGTAGTGGCTTCTGAAAGTGAACGTCCTCTATCTTGCTCAATATTCCATGCCTCTGTACAAATATTTTTAAGAAAGGACTCCATGGTATCAGTATCCTGAAAATGATTTTTATACAAATGCCTTGGATTCCAGTCTACTAATACGCCTCCAAAGTCGAAAACGATGTTTTTTATTTTCATATAATTTGTGTTATTGTAACCGTACTCTTGTCATTCATAGAAAAAAGAATGCATTTTATTATTTATAACAAAAATAATAGGTACAGCTTTTTAATTTGCTGATTAATATCAGTTTTCAAAATAAAAAGGTTCCAAATCATTTAACTTGAAACCTTTTATCTTTTACCTAATTCCTATTTTACATATACGCTTCAATAGGTGCGCAAGAGCAAACTAGGTTTCTGTCGCCATAAGCATCGTCGACACGACGAACACTTGGCCAAAATTTATTGTCATGAATATAATCCAGTGGGAAGGCCGCCTGCTCTCTAGTATAAGGCATGTTCCAATCATTGGAAGTTAACATTGTTAACGTATGGGGTGCATTCTTCAAAACGTTGTTCGGTTCCTCTGAAGTAGCCGCTTCAATTTCTTTTCTAATCGCAATCATTGCATCGCAAAAACGATCCAATTCGGCTAAATCTTCTGATTCCGTTGGCTCAATCATTAAGGTTCCTGCCACTGGGAATGACACTGTAGGTGCGTGGAAACCGTAATCCATCAAACGTTTGGCAATATCGGTAACTTCGATGCCGTTTTGCTTGAACGAACGACAATCTAATATCATTTCGTGAGCCGAACGTCCACATTCTCCTGTATATAAAATTGGATAATGCTCTTCCAAACGTGCTTTCATATAATTGGCATTCAAAATAGCAAACGAAGTAGCATTTTTCAAACCTTCGGCACCCAGCATGGTAATATATCCGTAGGAAATCAAACATACCAAAGCCGAACCATAAGGCGCTGCAGATATAGCAGTAATGGCTTGGTCGCCACCTACGTTTATTATGGGATTGGTCGGTAAGAAAGACACTAATTTTTCGTTAACACAAATTGGCCCAACTCCAGGCCCACCACCACCATGCGGAATAGCAAATGTTTTGTGTAAGTTAAGGTGACACACATCGGCACCAATAGTTGCAGGATTGGTTAGTCCAACCTGCGCATTCATGTTGGCACCGTCCATATAAACCAAACCACCATTGTCGTGAATAATTTTAGTAATTTCACAGATAGCGCTTTCAAAAACACCGTGAGTGGATGGATACGTTACCATCAGGGCAGAAAGATTATCTTTATGTTCAATAGCTTTAGCTCTTAAATCTTCCACGTCAATATTACCGTTTTCCATGGTTTTGGTTACGATGATAGTCATCCCTGCCATCGCTGCCGACGCCGGATTGGTTCCGTGAGCCGAAGATGGAATTAAACACACATTTCTGTGATGATCCCCTCGAGATAAATGGTACGCACGAATGGTCATTAAACCGGCATATTCTCCTTGTGCGCCTGAGTTAGGTTGCAGCGTAGTACCTGCAAAACCCGTAATGACGTTCAATTGATGCTCTAATTTTTTAAGCATAATTTGATAACCTGCTGCTTGTTCAATCGGAGCAAAAGGGTGAATGCTGTTCCAGTTGGCCATCGATAAAGGTAGCATTTCGGCTGCAGCATTTAATTTCATGGTGCAGGATCCTAACGAAATCATCGAATGATTTAACGATAAATCCTTGCGCTCTAATTTTTTGATATAACGCATCAACTGCGATTCAGAGTGATGGTTGTTAAATACATCATGCTCTAAGAAAGCTGATTTTCTTTCCAAGCTATCTGAAAAATTATTGGAAGTAGATAGATTAGAAATTGTGACCGTATCCTTTCCTATAGCTTCTGCAAAAATGGCTAGGATTTGGTTAATATCTGAAATCGAAGTCGTTTCGTTTACTGAAATCGAAATGGTATTCGTATCAACATAATAAAAATTCACTTCGTTTTTCTCTGCGATAGCTTTAACTATCGGAGCATCTGCTTTTACTAAAATGGTATCAAAAAAATCAGTGTTGGTTTGGTATACACCTAATTTGTTTAAAGCATCCGCTAGTGTTACCGCGGCAGCATGTACTTTACTAGCAATATAACGCAATCCTTTAGGACCATGGTATACAGCATACATTCCAGCCATAACGGCTAATAAAACTTGAGCGGTGCAGATGTTGGAAGTAGCTTTTTCACGTTTGATGTGTTGCTCACGCGTTTGTAACGCCATACGCAAAGCACGATTACCATTAGTGTCAATAGTAACGCCAATGATTCTTCCTGGCATCGAACGTTTGTATTCTTCTTTTGTGGCAAAAAAAGCAGCATGTGGTCCGCCATAACCCATCGGAATTCCGAAACGTTGTGTGGTACCCACTACGACATCGGCACCCATTTCTCCTGGAGGTGTTAGTTTAACCAAGGCCAAAATATCAGCAGCGACGGCTACTTTTATTTCGTTAGCTTTTGCTTTAGCGATAAATCCGGCATAATCATTTACTTGACCGTACTTTCCAGGATATTGTAAAATGGCTCCGAAAAAGTCTGATGAAAAATCAAAATTTTCGTGATTTCCGATAACCAATTCTACACCAATTGGCGTAGAACGGGTTTGTAAAACGGATATTGTTTGTGGTAATACTTCTTCAGAAACAAAGAATTTATTGGCATTATTTTTCTTTTGATCACGAGAACGCACGTCAAACAAGAGCGCCATAGCTTCGGCAGCAGCGGTACTTTCATCAAGCAGCGATGCATTCGCAATTTCCATTCCAGTCAACTCAATCACCGTAGTTTGAAAATTCAGAATGGCTTCTAATCTCCCTTGTGCAATTTCTGCCTGATACGGCGTGTACGCGGTGTACCAACCCGGATTTTCAAAAATATTTCGTTGAATTACCGCAGGAACAATTGTTGGATGATACCCTAAACCAATATACGATTTGAAGACTTTGTTTTGCTTCCCTAACTCCTGAATGTGGTTTAAATACTCATATTCGGTCATGGGTGCGTCCAAATTCAAATCGTTTTTTAAACGGATATCATCGGGAATAGTTTCGTAAATTAACTGCTCCAAGTTGTCAACTGCTATAGTTTTGAACATGTGGTGAAGGTCGTGCTCACGTGGACCTATGTGGCGTAATGCAAATGCGTCTGTTCTCATTAAATGATAAGTTCTTAAGTGTGTTTAGTTGTGCTTGTCTCGTTGAAGAACGGGATTGTTTTAAAGCCAACAAAAGTAATTATTAATGTTCTAATTTTATGCTAAACAAACCCCAATGTTTTGAGAATTTTTCAACTAAAATCGCTTCTTATTAACACTTTGACTAATTTTGTTCCATGCAGATTTTAAAGCGGTTTCTTGACTTTTACATCAACGGCAGCATTCATGTGGCGTTATCGGTTTATGCATTGGTCTGTATGACGGGATATTTGTTCGAAATTACCCTAATTCAAATACCTGCATTATTCGCTTTTTTCGGAACAATAGTAGCTTATAATTTTGTCAAATACGATGCTTTGGCTCGAACGCAAAAACTGCAGATGCGAACCGAATTGAAAGCGATAACTATTTTGAGTTTACTGTCGTTTATAGCAGCGGGCTATTACTTTTTTCAATTAAGTAAAACGACAAAAATGATAGCCTTTGTCTTTCTGATACTGACCCTATTGTACACCTTGCCTTTTTTTCCGAACCAAAAAAATGCTCGAAATTGGGCCGGAGTTAAGATTTATATTGTGGCTTTATGTTGGGTTGGTGTGACGTTGTTTTTGCCGATAATCCATTCAGGAATCTCAATCACAACCGATGTTTATCTAGTTACTTTTCAAAGGTTTATTCTGATTTTTGTTTTGATACTGATCTTTGAAATCATCGACCTAAAAGTTGATGATCCCAACCTAAAAACGGTTCCGCAGCAAATAGGAGTGAAGCGTACCAAAATGATAGGCAGCGGTTTGCTTTTAGTTTTTCTGCTATTGGAAATTTTTGTTGCGCATCTTTGTGCTAAATCACTGTTGATGAAAGTCTGTATTGCGGGTTCAACACTATTGTTTTTACTGTTTTCAAATGAGAAAAGAAGCCAATATTATAGTTCTTTTTGGGTAGAAAGCATTCCGATTTTTTGGTTTGTTTTACTTATGGTTTTCGGCTAAATCTTTGAGGATTTCATTTCTTTTTAAAAGGAAATCAGTCAAATGTTTTTGGAGTAAAAGTTGGTCAAAAAGCTTTCCGAAAATGCCAAACAGTGTTTCATATTGTAAAAAATCAATCATAACCGTTGTACCATTTTGACTCACAAAGGTATGTTCGTGTCGGAACGATTTAAAATGACCTTTCACCATCTCATCCACAAAATAGTTGGGCATTTCCATTTCAGTGATTTTGCTCTGGTGCTTTAAATAGCATCCAAAATGTTTGCCTTTCCAAGTAACCGTCTCGTTTAATTCAATTAGTCCCGAAGTTCTGCCTGCAATAGCTTTTTCATTCGATTGGAATGTAGATTGCTGATGCACATCAATATCGCGGCTTAGATTAAATACAGTCTGAATGGGCGCTTTTATTTTGGTGATGAGATGGATGGTGGTCATGGAATGTAATTATGCGGTTACAACTGTGGCTTGGCTTTCTTTCGCTTTGCGTTTGCCTCTAAAGAAAAAGTAAAGGTTTAAGAAGAGCATGACACCGAGATAAATCGTAAAAGCACCAATTTTGTAACTCAATTGTTCTATCAAATTCTGATAACTGTCACGATACAGATTCAATTCTAAAATCAGCAGTGCAAAGCCCAAATTGAGTAGGTAAAACCCGGTTTCAAATAAGGTATTAGTGGCATTGGCAATTTCTTCTCGACCTTTAAAAATGTCCATCATATATACTTTGCTGTTTTTAAAAAGTGTTCTAGAAACGTAGTAAGTAAGAAATAAAGCGACAGGTAAATAAATGGCGTAACCGAGTAAAATTTTTGTAGTTTCCATGATCAATGTATTTAAATTAATTTTTGAATGTATTTAGTAAGAACGAAAATATTAAGGTAATGCATGATGGCAATGGTGCCGATAATGATAGCCGATTTCAATGCAATGACTTCGATTAATTCATCAACAGACATTATCTTCTCCCATGAAATCAAAGTCATCGCACAATACCCAAGATTCAGCAAATAATAGCCCACAAGTAAAATCTGATTAGCCTTGTGGCACAAATCTTCATGATCCGGAATCAAACTAGAGACAAAGATATTGCCGTTATTATAGCAGATTCTCCCAACTCGAACAATGATAATTCCGGTGATGACTAAGTAAATGGCATAACCAAGGATGTTGAGGTTCATGATTATATAAGTTTATAATGCCCAATGATATTATGAATGAAAAGCAACGTATTCACCACGGCAAACAGCACAAATAAAGTGTTCATTCCGTAGCTTCCTATTTTAAAAAGTCTGCGTTGCGGAATCTGATACATCGGATAGTAAGCAATTTGAGTAGCTACTTTTCCAACCCAATACGCAGCAATTAATCCGGTTAAAGCAACGGCTAAAGCAGATTGTTCTTGGAGTTCCTTAGTGCAGAGAATCGCAATCAATCCAAAAGAAAAGTTCAGTCCCTGAATGTATCGGCCATACGTTTTGCAAATCTCCTGATTCAAAGGTTTGAGTTGTTTGACATCGTTATACCAATCAAAAACATGATGACGGATGTAAGGATAAATTAATGCTGTAAATATTTGGCCTGCACCACTCAGGATGATAAGCCAGTTTGGGATGGTTATGTTCATAATTTTTTGAGTTTAAATGTCATAAAGCAGTGATACATTGCAATGAGTATTGGAATGATAAGTAGCATTAGTGTTTTATTTATATCAACATTGATAACGACTATAAAATACAGTAAAACTAATGCCCAGTAAATTAGAATTTCTGGTAAGGCATTTTTATAGCTTAAACTATTTGCCGCCAAGATTATAAATCCGGTCAAAAATTGAAATGCTGCCAAATAGAAATAAATCACTAATGCTTCTTCTCCGTAAATAATCGCACTAATTGCACCAATGCCTACAAAGGCTAAATTTATGTAATGTATAAACTGTCTCATAATTTTCATTTGTTTTAAACTTTCAGAAAAAAATGAAAGTTTTAATTAAAAAAATAGGTTGTTTAATTCGCTTTTTATTATTGTTTTTTTAATGGTCTCATTGAATAGCCTTGTTACAATCGGTATAATAGTTCTGTTTTCTATGGCTATTTCATGAACTTGATTAAAATTTGCGCCAACCAATTGTCTTTATATTCCGTGATTTTATCCAAAACATTATCGGCTTTCAACACAAAATCATACAACTTGCTAGTTTGCTCTACAAAATGGCGCTCTTCTGCGGTAGCTGTTGCCTCAATCGACGAGACTTCTTTTAACACTTTCAAGGCTGGTTTGATTTCGCGTTTGCTTCTTTCTCTCGAAATTTTTACGGCCAATTCATCTAAATCTTTTTCGGCTGTAAAAAACTCCCTGCGTTCCCCGGCTTTGTATTCTTTATACACAATGCCCCAATCCATCAGCGCTCTCAAATTCATCGAAGCATTGCCTCTCGAAATCTGCAATTCCTCCATAATATCCTCCATCGAAACCGCTTCGTGTGACACCATCAACAAGGCATGAATCTGCGCCATAGTCTTGTTAATGCCCCACTGACTACCTAAGGCACCCCAGGTTTGAACGAACTTATTTTTTGCTTCTCTGAATTCCATGAGTCAAAGGTAAGCAAATGTTTTTAAACTTTCAAAAAAAAATGAAACTTATTTTAAATTAGTTGGGCGTTCCCTCGTTTTTGAAACGAGGTCGGGCTTTCCGCTCTATCTTTTGTTATACAAAAGGATGCCGCTCCAATCCCTAACATTTGAGATTAAGAGGAGGACTGCCACCGGCAGTCAGGTATTTTTCATAAAAAAAACCGAAGCATAACTCTGGTTCTAAAACTGTTGGTAATTAGTAATCAGTATGTCTAATATCTAAAATCTAATATCTAAAATCAACTACCTCTTATCATCTTTAGTATAATTCGAAACCCCATTAATATTGACTTCGTGTCCTAAAAAATGAGGTTCTCGATTTCGGGCAACATCAAAAACCGATTTGCAAATGGTAAAGCATTCTCTAAAACGAACATACTTGTAATTTCGGTATTTGCCTGCATCAGCAGCCAGCCCAACCGATTGCACGCCTAGTTTATTTCCGATATAAATCGCTCGGTTCAAATGGTATCCCTGCGAAACCAAAATCGCCTGGTCGATTTTAAAAATATGTTTGGCTCTGTACAAGGTTGAATAGGTGTCAAATCCGGCATAGTCTAAAAAAATTTTGGTGGTATCAACGCCATGCTCATAACAATACAGTTTCATAACTGTTAACTCATCGTGCTCATCGCTACCGTTATCACCCGAAAGCAGCATTTTGTTAATCTTTCTTAGTTTGTACAATGCAATTCCGGCATCCAGTCGGTCCTTTAAATATTTACTAGGTCGGTCATGGCGGATTCCGGCTCCAAAAATGATTCCCACATTTTCTTCCGGAACGCCATTCGCATGGTGATAAATCAACGGATTGGTTTCGGAACGCACATAATAGTTTATAGCAAAAACAACAATCAAGCCAATAATGGCCAGCAAAAGGAATTTTTTAAAATGCTTTTGTATGAATGTTTTCAAGATGCAAATTTTTCTAATAATCTAACTATCTAAATATCTAACAATCTAAGAAGTCTAAATCAATCCCGCTCGTTTCAACAGAGCTTCCGGTTTCGGTTCCTGTCCGCGGAAACGTTTGTATAATTCCATCGGTAATTCGGTACCGCCTTTAGATAGTACATTGTCTTTGAATTGGGTCGCGACTTCTTTATTAAAAATTCCTTTTTCTTGAAAATAGGCAAACGCATCAGCATCGAGAACCTCCGCCCATTTGTAGCTGTAATATCCCGAAGAATAACCGCCTTGGAAAATATGCGAAAACGAAACGCTCATACAGTTTTCTTCCACATCAGGATATAAATTAGTGCCTTCGAATGCAGCTTTTTCAAACGCTTTCACATCCGTAATCGCATTCGGATTATTGCTGTGAAATGCCATATCCAAAATTCCGAAACTCAATTGGCGTAGCGTTGCCATCCCTTCTAAAAAGCTCGCACTTTCTTTAATTTTATTGACATATTCCTGTGGAATTATTGCTCCGGTTTCATAGTGTTTGGCAAAAATCGCTAAGGCTTCTGGTTCGTAGCACCAGTTTTCCATAACCTGACTTGGCAATTCTACAAAGTCCCAATACACTGATGTTCCCGATAAACTCGGATACGTAGTGTTGGCTAACATGCCGTGTAGTGCGTGTCCAAATTCATGAAATAACGTCGTTACTTCATTAAAAGTTAGGAGCGAAGGTTTACTTTCCGTTGGAGGTGTAAAGTTGCACACAATAGAAACGTGTGGTCTTTCGTTAACACCCTCTTTAATGTATTGCGGTTTGAACGAAGTCATCCAGGCACCGTTGCGTTTTCCTTTTCTTGGGAAAAAGTCGGCGTAGAAAACAGCAACTAATTCGGATTTGGATTCCCGACTACTCGGGAATGACACTTCATAGGTTTGCACATCATCATGGTATTTGTCAATGTCAAAGACTTCCTTGAATGTGATTCCGAATAGTTTTTCGGCTACGGTAAAGGCTCCGTTCAGCACATTTTCCAGTTTGAAATACGGCTTTAATTGTTCGTCATCAAAATCGAAAAGCTTTTGTTTCAGTTTTTCCGAATAGTACGCGCCGTCCCATTTTTCCAATTGATCAATGCCGTCCAGTTCTTTGGCGAACGCAGTTAGTTGTTTAAATTCTTTTTCAGATGCTGGTTTGGCTTTGGCTAACAAATCATTCAAAAACGTTGTTACTTTTTCGGGAGTTTGCGCCATGCGTTCTTCGAGAACAAAATGCGAATGGGTTTCGTAGCCTAATAAATTGGCTCTTTCAAATCGAAGTTTGGCAATCTTCAGTGTAATTTCCTGATTGTCGTATTCGTTGTTTTGAAAGGCTTTTTTACCGTTGGCAATAGCCAATTCTTTTCGCAGTTCGCGATTATCGGCATAGGTCACAAACGGAATATAACTCGGGTAATCTAAAGTGAATATCCAACCTTCCAGATTTTTGGATTTGGCCAAACTCGCCGCTGCTTCGACAGTTCCTTCGGGCAAACCTTTTAGATCTTCTTGGTTGGTAATGTGTAGTTGATAGTTATTGGTTTCGGCCAAAACATTTTCACCATACGTTAGTTTTAGCTTGGCTAACTCGATATCAATTTCGCGTAGTCGCGTTTTTTTATCTTCTGAAAGTAAGGCACCGTTTCGGGAAAAACTTTTGAACTTTTTGTCTAATAAAGTCGCTTGTTCCGGACTTAATGTCAACATGTCTTTTTCTTCGTAAACGGCTTTTACGCGTTTGAATAAGTCTTCATTCAGCGCGATATCGTTGCTGAAAGCCGTCAATAGTGGTGAAACATTTTGTGCAATTTTTTGCATTTCGTCACTGGTTTCCGCCGAATTCAAGTTGAAGAAAATCGAGGACAACCGGTCTAAAGCTTCACCCGAAAAATCTAAAGCTTCAATGGTATTTTCAAAAGTTGGTGCTTCCGGATTGTTGGTAATGGCGTCAACCTCGGCGCGAGCTTTGGCAATGTTTTCCTCAAAAGCGGGCTGATAATCTTCTAATTTAATTTGGCTAAAAGGTGCCGTATTGTGTTTGGTATGGAATTTTTCTATTACGATTTTCATGTGTATGCTGAATTTAGTTCAGTATCTTTTAGTTTGTTTTTTTGTTCTTAAATTGTCCCCTTGAGGGGACTTTAGGGGTGTCATTTGTTCTTGAATAATGAAATAGTCTGTTCAATAGAAAGTAATACACTAAACATATTTTTTTTTACATCGATATCAGAAAATCTTAAAAAAGTAACCCCTAACTTTTCTAATTCTCCTTGTCTTGTGGCATCATATTCATATTTAAATTGATGGCTATCTCCGTCAATTTCGATTGCTAACATTAATTCATGGCAATAAAAATCTACTATGAAATTTGATAAAGGTACTTGCCTGTGGAATTGAACTTCGAATCCTTTATTTTTTATATTTTGCCAAAGCAAAACTTCTGATAAGGTTGAATTATTGCGAAGTAGCCTTGCATATTCTTTCAAATGCGGACTGTATGGAATAATTTTATTTCTCAAAACTTGTACACCCCTAAAGTCCCCTCAAGGGGACAATTATAACATTTATTTTTTCATTTCCTCCGATGCTTTATGCACCGCGTCTTTCAGGCTTTCTTTAAACGTAATGATTTTACCTTGTACGGATTTATCATGGCTTCCTATGATTTGCGCTGCCAGAATTCCGGCATTTTTGGCTCCGTTTAACGCCACAGTGGCCACGGGAACACCACCAGGCATTTGTAGAATAGACAAAACGGAGTCCCAACCGTCAATAGAATTGCTTGATTTTACCGGAACGCCAATGACTGGCAAAGGCGACATGGACGCTACCATTCCAGGTAAATGCGCAGCGCCACCGGCACCGGCAATGATTACCGAAATACCTCGAGTGTGTGCTTTTGTACTAAACTCAAATAATTTTTCCGGAGTTCGGTGTGCGGAAACGATGTCGACTTCGGTTTCGATGTCAAAACTTTTTAGGATGTCAATGGCTTCCTGCATGACGGGTAAATCTGATTTTGAACCCATGATTATGGCTACTTTGCTCATTATTGTGTATTTGGTTATAGGTGTATTTGGTTATTTGAAATCATCATTTTCAAATTTTCAAATCGGCACATTTTCAAATTGATATTACTCTAATCGTATTCTTTACTTCTTCAGCAATTTTTCTGGCTTCAGTCATGTTTTCATTGACGATGGTAACATGCCCCATTTTTCGGAACGGACGGGTTTCGCGTTTACCATAAATGTGTGGGGTTACACCATCAATAGCCATGATTTTTTCGATATTTTCATAGACCACTTGTCCCGCATAACCTTCTTCGCCGACCAAATTTACCATAATTCCGGCAACTTTACTATCCGTATTTCCCAAAGGTAAATTCAGAATGGCGCGGATATGATTTTCAAATTGAGAAGTATAACTGGCTTCGATGCTGTAATGTCCTGAATTGTGAGGTCTTGGCGCTACTTCGTTGACCAGAATGTCATCGTCTTTTGTTTGGAACATTTCTACCGCCAATAATCCGATATGATTGAAAGCTTTGGAAACGTTAAGGGCGATTTCGGTTGCTTTTTGAGCTACTTTTTCGTCAATTCGAGCCGGACAAATCACATATTCTACCTGATTGGCTTCGGGATGGAATTCCATTTCAACAACTGGATAGGTTTTGACTTCTCCCGAAACAGAACGAGCTATAATTACTGCCAATTCGTTTTTAAAAGGAACCATTTCTTCGGCGATGCATTCGACATCAGGAAGGGCAACTAAATCTACAGCAGAACGCACTATTTTTACGCCATTGCCATCATAACCAAATTGGGCGCATTTCCATACAAACGGAAATTCGAGTGTCTCATTTTCCAATGATTTTTTCAAATTGTTGAGGTCTACAAATCGCTGATGTGGTGCAGTTGGAATACTATTATCTTCATAAAAATCCTTTTGCTTTCCTTTGTTTTGAATCAGTCGTAGCGTTTTTGGCGATGGGTAAACAGGCAATCCTTCTGCTTCTAATGTATCTAAAGCATCCAAATTGACGTTTTCAATTTCAATTGTCAGGAGTTGTACTCTTTTACCAAATTCATAAACCGTATCAAAATCCATCAGATTGCCCATAAAGAATTGTTTGGCGCCAAATTGTGATGGAGCTTCTTTGCTGGGGTCGAGGATATAGGTTTGAATATCGAATTTTCGGGTTTCGGCTAAAAGCATTTTGCCAAGCTGTCCGCCACCGAGGATTCCCAGTTTAAAATCGGAGGAGAAATAATTCATTGTAGTTGTGTTTGCGCAAAGATAAGTAACATTTAAAAAATTATCGCAAACGTTTTAAAAGGTCTTTAACAGCACCGCGATATCCTGGCGTTTGGTTTTCGAATTCCCGCGAAAGAATAAGTTGTAGTTCGTCATTTATCCAAGGATATTTTTTTCCGAATTGATACAGCGCTCTCATACTGTAGGCTGCATTAGCGGCTTTGTCTGTTTGTATCAGCCAGTCCAAGCAAGCTTCTATGATTTTTTCTTCCTGAATTTCTGTTAAAACAATTGCTTTGCTTTTGGAGAGAAATAGACAAATTTTTGAAAGGGAGCGAATGGCTGAATCGGAGCGGTACTTGGCTAAGACATTGCAAAAGGAATCCAAAAAAGGCTTTATAAGTTCGATGCGTTCTTCCAAAACCAATTCCAAAATCCAACAGGCTTTGTGATGGTTTTTATCGGTGACGTTGATGCTGATTTCTAATAAATCCTTTAAAAATTCAGGGTTTTGGAAAATGAAATCTTTGTTGTCGTCTCTGCTTTTTCGGTGCGCAGTGCTATTGGCAATAACTTTATAATAGTCGGTATTCATTTGGTAAATATACCAATTTTACAAAAAAGTTAAAATACTTGGCTCTTGATACTCAATACTTGTGTAAATTTGCACCTTATTTTAAAACGAAACACATGATACATCTTCACGACAAAACTTTCGAGCCTTTTATCTCTTCTGAAGAAATTGATTTTGCGATTAAGAATATGGCCAAGCAAATGGATGACGATTTTTTTGATGAAGTTCCGGTTTTCATTGGCGTTTTAAACGGAGCTTTTATGGTATTGTCCGATTTGATGAAACAATATCGCGGTATGTGTGAAGTTAGTTTTGTAAAAATGGCTTCGTATGAAGGAACAGAATCCACTAACGATATTAAGCAATTAATTGGGTTGAACCAAGATTTAGAAGGAAGAACGGTCGTTATTGTTGAAGATATCGTAGACACCGGAAATACTGTTGAAGAGTTGAAAGCGATTTTCAAAGAGAAAAAAGTAAAGCATCTAAAAATTGCAACCTTATTCTTCAAGCCTGAAGCGTATAAAAAAGACATTAAAATAGATTATATCGGAATCCGAATCCCGAATAAATTTATTGTTGGCTACGGATTAGACTATGATGGATTGGGCAGAAACTTACCAGATATTTATCAATTAGCGCAATAAAAAATGCTTAAGAGTATCAAAGAATATTATAAAAAGTTACTAAAATATTTAAGGTTATATAAAATGATTAACATCGTTCTTTTCGGAAAACCAGGTGCAGGAAAAGGCACACAAGCTGAATTTTTAAAAGAGAAATACAATCTGACACATCTTTCAACCGGAGACATTTTCAGATACAATATCAAAAACGAAACTGAATTGGGTCAATTAGCCAAAACCTATATGGATAAAGGTGATTTGGTTCCGGATGAAGTGACTATTCAGATGTTACAAAGCGAAGTAGATCAAAATCCGGATTCGGATGGCTTTTTATTCGACGGTTTCCCAAGAACAATTGCCCAAGCGGAAGCGTTAGACGCATTTTTAAAATCGAAGAATCAAAAAATAACCGCAACAGTTGCTTTGGAAGCAGATGATAATATCTTGGTGGCACGTTTGTTAGAAAGGGGAAAAACCTCAGGCAGACCAGACGATCAGGACGAAGAAAAAATCAGAAACCGTTATCAGGAATACAACGAAAAAACAGCACCTTTGATGGATTATTACAAAGCACAAGGGAAGTTTCACGCAGTGGACGGCATTGGTTCGATAGCAGAAGTAACGGAACGTTTAACTAACGTTTTTGACAAACTTTAAAACACAATTTAGTTAGAGCTTATGCAGCAACTCATAACTCATAACTCATAACTCATAACTCGAAAGTGGAAATACTGATTATACTTTTTTTAATCCTGTTGAATGGCGTTTTTTCGATGTCGGAAATTGCATTGATTTCGGCACGTAAAAATCGTTTGGAAACGGCGGCTAAAAAAGGAAATGCGAATGCCAAAGTAGCCTTGGAACTCGCCAATTCTCCTAATAAATTTCTCTCAACAGTTCAAATCGGAATCACCCTTATCGGAATTTTGACCGGTATTTATTCGGGTGACAAAATCACGACGGATGTGAGACTTTTTGTAGAGAGTTTTGCTTCGTTGAAGCCCTATGCAGAAACTATTTCAGTGGGAATTGTGGTGGTAATTTTGACGTTCTTTTCTCTGGTTTTAGGCGAATTATTGCCCAAAAGAATTGGACTCAATTATCCTGAAGCGATTGCAAAAGGGGTAGCCGTTCCGATGAAAGTGGTTTCTATTGTAACAGCGCCTTTTATTTGGTTGTTGACCATTTCTACCGAAGGCATCCTGAAAGTTTTAAATATTAAACCGACAGCCGACGGCAAAGTGACCGAAGAAGAAATTAAGGCTATCATCAAAGAAGGCACCGAAGGCGGAGAAGTTCAGGAAATAGAGCAAGATATTGTGGAACGGGTTTTCCATATTGGTGATCGTAAAATCAACTCGCTAATGACGCACCGACAATCCATCGTGTACCTTTCTTATGAAGATACTGTTGAGGAATTGAAGGAGAAAGTTTTAGCCGAATTGCATTCGGTTTATCCGGTGTGCAGAGACAATATGGATGATGTTGAAGGTGTGGTATTACTTAAAGATTTGTTTGCTAGTTTTGAAAAAGGCAAATTCAATTTAAAATCGATTACCAAAACGCCGGTTTATCTTATTGAGCATACTTCAGCTTATAAAGCGTTAGAAAATTTTAAAAAATCAAAAGTGCATTATGCTTTTGTAACCGATGAATACGGTGTTTTTCAAGGCATTATTACGCTAAATGATATTTTAGAAGCCTTAGTGGGTGATGCAGCTGATTTTGATGAAGATGAGTATCAACTCATCGCTCGCGAAGACGGATCGTGGTTGGTAGACGGACTATATTCGCTCCACGATTTCCTTACGTATTTTGATATGGACGATTTGACCAATGATTATGAAGTGACCACCGTGAGCGGACTCATCATGACCGAAATGGGTAAAATTCCGATTCAAGGAGAAAAACTCGTTTGGAACAAATTGACATTAGAAATCATCGATATGGATGGTGTGAAAATAGATAAAGTACTGGTAAAAGCATTAAAGGAATAAATAAGTTGACAGTCACAGTAGCAGTTTACAGTAGTTGTAAATAGTGAACTGAGACTGAATACTGAGACTGACACGAGCGCAGCGAACTGACGCAGTAATACTGAAATTATGACAGAGGGCAATTTTGTAGATTACGTAAAAATATATGTTTCTTCCGGAAAAGGAGGAAAGGGTTCATCGCATCTACACAGAGAGAAGTTTATTGAAAAAGGCGGTCCCGATGGTGGTGATGGCGGTCGTGGAGGACATGTGATTTTAAAAGGGAATAAAAGTCTGTGGACTTTGTTTCACCTTAAATTTGCACGTCATGTCAAAGCTGGTCATGGTGGTGACGGAGGAAGTTCTAGAAGTACAGGACATGACGGCGAAGATAAAGTTATTGAAGTGCCCTTAGGAACGGTAGTTCGCGATAAGGAAACGGAAGAAATTTTGTTTGAAATCACGGAGCACGGAGAAGAACGAATTTTGCTAAAAGGAGGAAAAGGCGGTCTAGGAAACTGGCATTTCAGAAGTTCTACGAATCAAACACCGCGGTATGCCCAACCCGGAATGCCGACCGAAGAAATGGACGTAATATTGGAACTAAAAGTATTGGCAGACGTTGGTTTGGTAGGTTTTCCCAATGCAGGGAAATCGACGCTACTTTCTGTACTAACCTCTGCGAAACCCAAAATTGCCGATTATCCGTTTACCACTTTAAAACCTAATTTGGGCATTGTAGCTTATCGTGAATTTAAGTCATTTGTTATGGCAGATATTCCCGGAATTATTGAAGGAGCAGCCGAAGGTAAAGGATTAGGACATTATTTTCTGCGACACATCGAACGCAACTCAACATTGCTATTTTTGGTTCCGGCTGATGCCGATGATATCAAAAAGGAATACGAAATTCTATTAGACGAATTGCGCCGTTATAATCCTGAAATGTTAGACAAAGACCGATTGATTGTCGTTTCAAAATGCGATATGTTGGATGACGAATTGAAAGCCGAATTAAAAAATCAACTCGATAAAGAATTTAAAGGAACACCGTACTTGTTTATCTCCTCGGTAGCCAATCAAGGGTTAACCGAGCTAAAAGACAAACTTTGGGAAATGCTTAATGTAGACACCGAAGAACCCGAAAATAGTCATGGTATCTAGATAAAAAATCCCGCTGAAAGGCGGGATTTTTTTATACAAAACAAACACATTCAGATTAGAATCTGTAACCCAAACCAAATTTTATTAGATTGGCGGTAGTGTTATACTTATTGTCCGGAACACCTAGAGGTGTATTCCCAATTTTTATGCCATCATATTGAAGCTGAGCAAACATTTTTTTGGTGAAATCAAAAGAAAAAGAGATGTTGTAATTAATACCACTCAAACTCTGTGATTCGTTGATGCTTTCAGGGCCTTCACCGGTAAATCCATTTCCTTTTGATGTGAATTTCATAAAAGTATATCCCAAACCAAGAGCAGGGTGAAATCTTGGAAGACCTTTTAATTTCAATTCTCCAAATAGTCTTGGTTGGAAATTATAATTTTTGGTATCAAATCGGATATCAGGTTCATTTAATGAATAGGTCAAGTAATTGATGTTTAAGGAAGCACCAAAAACAAAGTCTGTTTTGTCAGAAAACCTGTATTTGAAGCCAACATCAATTAAACCTTTGTAATTACCAATAAAATTCTCACCGGTCGGAATTGGGTAATTCAATTCAACTGACGCTTTTTCTTGTGCCAATGTTTGTAAGGCTAGAACGAAAAGTAAAAGAGTAATAATTTTTTTCATGTCGCGTGATTAGAGTGCTAATATAGAAAACTTTCTCGGACGTAAACAAAAGCAAAAGCACTACATCGTTGTAGTTTTATCAAATTATTTTAAAATAATTTCTTTAAAAAAAGTATCTTCGCGCTGCTTTTTCCTCGTAGTTATTGTAACAAATAACAGGAATAGCAGACTACTAGCATTCAATCTAATAACTTATTAAATCAAAAATGAAAAAGATTATTTTATCTCTTATCGTTGGAATCCTCTTAATGCCAATAAGCATGAAAGCCAACGAAGGAATGTGGTTCCTTATGTTTATTGAAAGGTTAAACCACCGCGACATGCAAAAAATGGGCTTGCAATTGACAGCCGAAGAAATCTACAGCATCAACAACCACAGCTTAAAAGATGCTATTGTCCAGTTTAATGGAGGTTGTACAGCCGAAATTGTTTCTAAAGACGGTTTGGTTTTGACCAATCATCACTGTGGATACGATGCCATAGCGGAACTTTCTACTGCTGAAAAAAATCTGTTGAAAGATGGCTTTTGGGCAGAAAACAGAAAAGCTGAGATAAAACCATCAAGCTTGTTCGTTCGTTTCTTTGTTCGTATGGATGATGTATCCAAAAGAATTTTATCAAAAGTAAATCCATCCATGTCTGAGGCTGATAGAGAAAAAGCCATCAATGCTGAGATTGCTTTGATTGAGAAAGAAAACAACGAAGGAGGAAAATATACTGTATCTGTTCGTCCTTTCTTTCAAGGAAATGAATACTACTATTTCGTATATCAAGATTATAAAGATGTTCGTTTAGTAGGAACACCACCGGAAAGCATCGGAAAATTTGGTGGCGATACGGATAACTGGGAATGGCCACGTCATACAGGAGATTTTTCAATGTTCAGAGTATATGCCGATAAAGATGGAAATCCGGCTGCTTACTCCGAAAACAATGTTCCATTACAACCAAAACACCACTTACCGGTTAATTTGGGTGGCGTAAAAGAAAATGACTTTGCAATGATTTTGGGTTATCCAGGACGAACCAATCGTTGGATGCCAGCAGGAGGGATTGAGCAAAACGTAAAATTTGCTTATCCTGCTTGGGTTGAAGGTGCTAAAACCGGAATGGACAACATGAAAAAGTATATGGATCAAAGCGATGCTTTAAATCTAGTATATGCTTCTAAATATGCTTCGACAGCCAATTATTGGAAAAACCGTCAGGGAATGATTGATGCGTTAACAAAATTTGGAACATCAAAAACAAAAGCAGCACAAGAAGCTAAATTCAATTCATGGGCCAACAAATCTGAAAATAAAGCCAAGTATGGCAATGTGGTTCCCACAATAAATAAGTATTATGCACTGACTAACGAAAAGGCTAGACATGACAACTATTTGCAACAATTATTCAGAACGAGTGCGTTTGGAGCTATCGGAAGAACTTTGGGCCGTCAATTAGAAAACTACGTTAAAGCTGATCCGGCAAAACGTGCTCAGTTGGCTCCGGCTATTGAAGAAATGACTGCTGAAATGCTTAAAGAAACGCATTTGCCTGCAGAGAAAGATATCTTAGCAGCGCAGTTAAAATTATATACTACAAAATCTATAGGATATGCTGTAGCTCCAGTAGCAAAAAAGATTGGTGAGGAAAACAACAACGATTTTACGAAATATGTAAACGCAGCTTTTGATTTAAGTCTTTTCACTTCTATCGAAAGAGTAAAAGCATTCTTAGCGATTCCAAGTCAGGGTATTTTAGATAATGATCCTTTGTATGTACTTTCAAATGATTTGACAACTCACTTTAATTCAAAGTCTGACGACATTGCCAAAGCACAAAACGATTTTGGAGCTTCTTTCCGTCTTTTAGTAGAAGGTTTAAGAGAGTCAAAAATTGGAACAATCCAATATCCGGATGCCAATTCTACCTTGCGTTTGACGTATGGAAAAGTTCGTTCTTTACCAGCAGACAAACGTAACGATGCCAAAATTAACAACTACACCACTTTGGATGGACAAGTAAAAAAATACAAAAAAGGAGATCAGGAGTTTGATTTACCAGTGAAGGTTTTGGAAATGAACAAAAGCAAAAACTACGGAAGATTTGCGGACAAAGATGGTTCTCTTCATGTGAATTTCTTAACGGATAACGATATCACCGGAGGAAACTCAGGATCACCGGTTCTTAACGGAAAAGGAGAGTTAATAGGTTTGGCCTTCGATGGTAATATTGAAGCTATGGCGGGAGACGTTATTTTTGACGCTAAACTACAAAGAACAATCAACGTTGATATTCGCTACGTACTTTGGGTAATCGAGAATTTCTCAGGTGCTAAGCACATTGTAGACGAAATGACTTTGGTAAAATAAAGTTTCTTATACTATTTATAAAATCCGTTCTGAATTATTTTGGAACGGATTTTTTTTAAGTTAAACTTTTAAGGGAATAGTAATAAAAAACTACATTTGTTTTAGTAGAGACTCATCAATGAAAATAATAGTGTTTTTTGTTTTTTTAGTACCGACAATGATTTTCTCACAAACCAATTTTGAGAAGGCAGAGAAGTTGTTTCATCAAGATAAGTATGCTCAGGCAAAGCCTATTTTTGAAAGCATTCTCTCAGAAAACCCTAATCACCTTAAAACTTTAGAGTATTTAGGCGATATAGAAGGTAACTATAAATCTTGGGATAAAGCCATGAGTTATTATGGTAAATTGAAAAGCCTGAATCCATCAAACGCTACTTATTATTATAAATATGGAGGATGTCTCGGAATGAAAGCTAAAGAAAGCAACAAATTCAAGGCTCTCGGAATGATTGACGATATCAAAGGGTCTTTTGAAAAAGCCATTCAACTCAATCCAAACCATATTGAAGCTCGTTGGGCGTTAATAGAATTGTATCTTCAGTTACCCGGAATTGTGGGTGGTAGTGAACGCAAAGCCGATAAATATGCTTCGGAATTATTAAAAATATCTCCAGTTGACGGCTATCTTGCTAAAGGACATATTGCCGAATATTTCGACAGATTTAAAGAGGCTGAAAAACAGTATAACAAAGCGATTGCAGTAAGTGGTGGCTCTAAGACAAGTTATCAGAAATTAGCAGATTTATACAAAAACAAAATGAATCAGCCACAGAAAGCCAAAATCGTATTAGAAAATTATCAAGAACGAAACAAATCATAATGAGAACTCATTTTATTGCCATTGGTGGAGCTGCTATGCACAATCTAGCATTAGCATTACACAATAAAGGATATCAGGTTACAGGAAGTGATGATGCTATATTTGAACCATCCAAATCAAGATTAGAAAAAAAAGGTTTATTACCTACTGAAATGGGTTGGTTTCCCGAAAAAATCACTTCAGATATTCAAGCTGTCATACTCGGAATGCACGCCAAAGCTGATAATCCGGAACTAGTAAAAGCTCAGGAGTTAGGCCTGAAAATTTATTCTTATCCAGAATTTTTATACGAACAGTCCAAAAACAAAACTCGTGTTGTTATTGGCGGTTCACACGGAAAAACGACTATTACTTCGATGATATTACACGTCATGCACTATCACAATATTGAAGTGGACTATATGGTTGGTGCGCAACTGGAAGGTTTTGATACGATGGTTCATCTGACGCATGACAATGATTTTATCGTATTAGAAGGCGATGAATACCTGTCGTCACCTATTGATAGAAGACCTAAATTTCATTTGTATCAACCGAATATAGCGCTTTTATCAGGAATTGCCTGGGACCATATTAATGTATTTCCCACTTTTGATAACTATGTGGAGCAGTTTGAAATCTTTGTCGATCAAATCACCAAAGGCGGCATTTTAGTTTACAACGAAGAAGATGAAACCGTTAAAAAAGTTGCAGAGGAAAGTACCAATACCATCAGAAGATTGCCTTATCAAACTCCGAGTTACACTGTTCAGGATGGAACTACATTGTTAGACACACCCGAAGGACCAATGCCTATTGAGGTTTTTGGAGCACACAATCTGAATAATTTGGCTGGGGCCAAATGGATTTGCCAAAATATGGGTGTAGATGAAGCCGATTTTTATGAAGCTATTGCTAGTTTTAAAGGCGCTTCCAAACGTCTGGAGAAAATAGCCGAAGGAAAAGGGAAAGTAGCTTATAAAGATTTTGCCCATTCTCCGAGTAAAGTTGCTGCCACAACGAAAGCCGTAAAAGCACAATATCCAGACCGAAAACTAGTGGCTTGTTTGGAATTGCATACCTACAGTAGTTTGAATCCTGAATTCCTTAAAGAATATGAAGGAGCTTTGGATGCAGCAGATGTGGCGGTAGTATTCTATTCGCCTGATGCGGTCAAAATTAAGCAGCTAGAGGAAATAACTTTTGATCAAATTGCACAATCTTTCAAGCGTGATGATTTGGTCATTTATACCAATCCGGCTGCGTTTAAAGAGTTTCTTTTTGGATACGATCTCAACAATTCGGCTTTGCTATTGATGAGTTCCGGTAATTATGGCGGATTGAATTTTGATGAAGTAAAAACACTAATTAATTAATTTGAAGAGATATCTCATTTTCAAATCATTTTCCATATTTGAAATGCCCAACAATATCCCATTCCAATAGGCAATCTTCTATAACCTGTCCATTGCCCACATTATGAACAATCATCAGACGCTTTCCGTCTGGTGATTTTTTATGGGTAATAATGCCAATATGTGGTAATTTTCCATTAATCATCCATGTGACTATTTCTCCCGGTTTATAATCGGTAGCTTTATCTGTAACGGATAATTTTTCTCCTTTTCGGGTGAAGAAAACTTCCAAGTTAGGAACCCTTCTATGATCAATGTTGGTGTCCGGTTTTTTCAGTCCCCATTTTTTAAGATTGGGATATTGAGAGAAATTGGCTTTTAAATCTTCATGAACTTCTTTTTGCAGATCGATGCCCAACTTTCGGTACGCTCTTATGACGACATCGGTACAAACTCCCGTTTTAGCTGGAACATCTCCCATGGGATATTTTATCGAAATATAATCCGGAGTATATTTTACTTCAGAATCTATAATAGCAATAGCAGCGTTTGAAAGTTTGTTTGCAAAAGAATCAGGCTTTGTTGAAACGGATGCATTTTTTGTAGTAAAACTAAAAGTAAAAAGCACCAATAAAGTAAGCAAAAAGTGTACGTTTTTCATTTTTTTAGTTTTTAAATTTATAACGTAAAAATCTTAGATAACGTATTTCATTTGGAACAAAATTTCTCCATAAAAAACTGGGCTGAAGACGATAAGCCGCGCGAAAAGCTAATGCTAAAAGGGAAAACAACTTTAAGCGATGCCGAGTTGGTGGCTATTCTCATTGGCTCCGGAAGCCGAAACGAAAGTGCGGTAAGTTTAAGCAAACGGATTTTGGCAAGCGTAGAAAATAATCTCAATGCTTTAGGAAAATTGTCGTTAAAGCAATTAATGGAGTTCAAAGGAATTGGTGAAGCCAAAGCCATTACCATTGTTGCAGCTTTAGAATTAGGGCGTAGACGCAGAGCAGAAGAAACTATTGAACTGTTTAAAATTAACTCAAGCAAAGCCGTTTTCGAAATTATGCAGCCTATCATCGGAGAACTACCTCACGAAGAATTTTGGGTTCTCTATCTTAATAATTCCAATAAAGTGATTTATAAATCACAACTTTCTAAGGGTGGTATTACCGGAACCGTAGTTGATGTGAGATTAATTTTCAAAACCGCATTGGAACATAATGCTACTTCCGTAATTTTGTCACACAACCATCCTTCGGGAAAACTCTTAGCCAGTGATGCTGACAAAGAAATTACCAAAAAGCTTAAATTGGCAGGAGAACAGTTAGACATCAAAGTGCTCGACCATGTTATTATAACCGAAACGGGCTATTTGAGCTTTCAGGATGAAGGAATTTTTTAAAATATGAAACACATTACCGATATTTTTTTCGACTTAGATCACACGCTTTGGGATTTTGATGCTAATTCCGTTTTGGCTTTTGATAAAATCTTTCGTAAAGCGCATCCCACTATTGATGTCCATCAGTTTATTGAAATTTACGCTCCTATAAATCAGGCCTGTTGGAAATTGTATCAGGTTGATCAAATGACACACGAGGAATTGCGTTATCAACGTTTGAAACAATCCTTTGATGCGATGGATTATGTTATTTCTGATGCTGAAATCGATACAATATCCCATGATTACATTGAGTATTTGCCGGATAACAATCGACTATTTGATGGTGCTATAGAAATTTTAGAATATTTGCAACCAAAATACAATTTGCACATCATTACTAATGGTTTCGCTGAAGTACAAAGCAAGAAAATAGCCAAGTCGGACTTAGGACACTATTTTAAAACCATTACCAATTCGGAAATGGCCGGAGTCAAAAAGCCGCATCCTAACATATTTGAATTTGCCTTATCTTTGGCTAAGGTCAAAAAAGAAAATGCCATAATGATAGGAGATTGCATCGATGCAGATGTTCGAGGTGCTCTTGATTTTGGAATGGAGGCTATTTTGTTTGATGATAAAGCTGTTCATTCTGTAAAAGAAATCAAGGTTATTAATCATTTATTAGAATTAAAAAAGATATTATAATATGAAGAAGTTTATAGTGTTACTTGTTTTACTCGTTTCAGTTTCCGGAATTTCACAATCAGTGAATGACTTTCAGTATGTTATTGTGCCAACTAAGTTCACAGGTTTTAAAGAAAATGATAAGTATAGGTTGAATTCGACCACCAAAATGCTTTTGGAAAAACATGGATTTAAAGTCTTTATGAGTACAGAAGATATTCCAAACGACATTGGAAATAATTGCAACCGATTGTATGCCGACTTGTTACAGGATAATGATTTTATGATTACAAAGCTTAAATTGGTGCTTAAAGACTGCAAAGAGAAAGTGATTTTTGAAACCGATTTTGGAAAAAGTCGCGAAAAGGAATATGGTGTTGCCTATAACCAAGCATTGAGAGAAACTTCAAAATCGTTTGATAAATTAAATTACAAATACAACGGAAAAAATGGAACTGCTAATGAACCTGCAACTACGTCAACTCAAGTTGAGACGGTGAATAGTGCAATTGCTGCTTCCGTAAATAATCAAGAGACTTTTTACTTTGCACAACCAACAGCTACTGGTTTTCAAATTATAGATGCGGAGCCAAAAGTAATTATGCGTTTGTTCAACACGTCGCAAAAAGACGTGTTCATTGTTCAAAAAGGAGCAATCAACGGTGTCTTACTCACTAAAAATGGGCAATGGTTTTTTGAATATTACGAAAACGGGAAGTTGTTTTCAGAAACGTTGCAACTTAAGTTTTAATACCCGTATTTATCTTTCCAACGATTCTTTAAAAAAGTGCGGAGTTCGTTTTCACGAGCATTGTTTCCGGGTTTGTAAAAAGAAGTGTTTTTGATTTCGTCTGGCAAATATTCTTGTTCAGCAAAGTTGTTGGAATAGTTATGAGAATACAGATATTCTTCGCCATAACCCAATTCCTTCATTAATTTGGTAGGCGCATTGCGCAAATGAATCGGCACCGATAAATCGCCTGTTTGTTTCACCATTTGTTGTGCTTCGCCAATAGCCATGTAACTGGCATTGCTTTTAGCAGAAGTTGCTAAATACACCGCGCACTGACTCAATATTATTCTGCTTTCCGGATTACCGATAGTTGCAACAGCCTGAAACGTATTGTTGGCCATGATGAAAGCCGTTGGATTCGCATTGCCAATATCTTCACTAGATAATATCAACATTCGTCGAGCAATAAATTTTACATCTTCACCACCTTCAATCATACGCGCTAGCCAATAAACAGCACCGTTTGGATCACTTCCGCGGATTGATTTTATAAATGCCGAAACAATGTCATAATGCTGCTCACCTGTTTTATCATAAAGTACAGTGTTTTGCTGTACCAATTCAAAAACTTTGTCATTAGTAATCGTAATTTGACCTTCAGGGCTGGCGTTTACGACGAGTTCAAAAATATTTAATAGTTTGCGTCCATCACCACCGGAAAGTCGCAGTAATGCCTCTGTTTCCTTGAGTTTTATTTTTTTGGAAGCCAAATACGTGTCTTCTTTCATCGCGCGTTGCAATAAAGCCAATAAATCTTCTTTTGAAAATGGATTTAGAATATACACCTGACAACGTGACAAAAGAGCCGGGATGACTTCAAAACTTGGGTTTTCTGTAGTAGCTCCTATTAAGGTTACCCATCCTTTTTCTACAGCAGCCAGTAAGGAATCTTGTTGGGATTTGCTAAAGCGATGTATCTCATCGATAAATAAAATGGGATTTTTTGCCGTAAACAATCCGCCACTTTGTTTGGCTTTTTCAATAACATCGCGAATGTCTTTTACGCCACTATTGATAGCGCTCAATTCATAAAAAGGGCGATTGCTTTGCTTGGCAATAATCTGAGCTAACGTTGTTTTTCCAGTTCCGGGAGAACCCCAAAATATCATTGACGGAATGATTCCTCTTGCTATTTGTTGCGTCAGAGAACCGTTCTCGCCAACCAGATGCAACTGACTGATATAATCTTCTAAACGTTGAGGTCTGATGCGTTCGGCAAGTGGTGCTTCCATTTTTGATTTGATAAATTGGGAATTTGAAGATTTGAAAAATAAGCCCAATACTATCACAAATTTAACCATATTGTTTAATAATTTTCAAATTTTCAAATTTTGTCTGACAAATTAGCATTGCTTTTAGTTTGGCTGTATTTTTGACTATAGCAAAATGATTTTTTTTTGTGATTATGAATAACGATTACCATCATTTTAAGTTTACACCATCGGTTTGGCTTGTGCCTTCTTTTTTGCTTATTGTGATATGGGCGGTTTTTTTGTTTGAAAGAAGTTTCAATATCGATTTAACTTCTCATGGAATTTTTCCACGAGCGTTCTCCGGATTGCAGGGTTTGGCTTTTAGTCCGTTTCTTCATGGAGATTTAAATCATATTGCCAACAATTCACTTCCTCTTTTTATACTTACAACAGCGCTGATTTATTTTTACAGAGATGTTTCGCTGAAGGTTCTGTTTTATGGTATTTTGCTATCCGGATTAATCACCTGGGTAATTGGAAGAGAATCGTTTCATATTGGCGCCAGTGGTTTAATTTATGTGTTGGTGTCTTTTATTTTCTTTAAAGGAATGATGACCAAGTATTACCGATTGATGGCTTTATCGTTAACGGTAGTGATGCTGTATGGCGGTATGATTTGGTACGTATTTCCTGAAGTGGATAAACAAATTTCGTGGGAAGGGCATTTGGCTGGATTAGTTACAGGATTTTTTTTTGCGATACGTTTTAAAACGCCTGATTATAAAGAGTCTATTCGATACGAATGGGAAAAGCCTGATTTTAATCCGGAGGACGATATGTTTATGAAGCACTTTGACGAAAACGGCAATTTTGTTAATACTCCTGAACCTGAGGAAGAAATTGCAGAGATTCCAACTTTAGGGCCAAACTACATCTATCATTTTAAAGAAGCAACAGAAGATAATTAGGTTGTCGCGGATTCTTATCCATTTTCGACTTCACTTGTGACCAAACATAGTGTGACCAAAAAAAATGGTCACACTATGTTTGGTCACACTATTTATATACTAACTTTTTTTAAAGAGATATCGAGTTTTTAGATGTATAGAAAATCTAAAGACGATAACTAGTATGCCAAATAGCTTATCCTTTAGCCCCGATAGTAATGAAATGGATATCGGGAATAAGGATTTCTGATAGTTTCCAAGCCTTTCGCTCCTAAAAAAATGACGTTATTGTCTTTGTCGCACTGCCTCGTAAAGAAAAGCACCGCAAGCTACAGAGACGTTTAACGAACCAATAGTTCCAAACATTGGAAGTTTGGCTTTTTCATCTACAATTTTTAGCACTGAAGGATTGATACCACGATCTTCACTTCCCATAATGATGGCAACGGGTTCGTTCAGAGCAATATCATAAATGTTTTGGTCTGTTTTTTCGGTTGCCGCAACAGTTTTGATGCCACTTCCTTGAAGATGAAAAATGGCGTCTTTGATGTGTTCCACTTTACAGATAGGAATATTGAATACAGCACCTGCAGAAGTTTTGACAGTATCCCCATTTACCGGAGCTGAACCTGCTTTTTGGACGATAATCCCGTTTACACCTGTGCATTCTGCCGTACGGATAATGGCTCCAAAATTTCGGGCATCACTTATTTGATCTAGGATTAAGAATAAGGGCATCTTTCCGCTTTCCAAAACTTGTTCTATCAAGGTTTCTAAATCCTGAAACGCAATAGGTGAGATGGTTGCCACAGCACCTTGGTGATTATTGGCGGTAAGACGGTTTAGTTTTTCAACAGGAACATAAGAGAAATTGATGCTTTTTTGTTTCATCACTTTCAGCAATTCTTTCATTAAGTCGCCTTGCGTATCGGATTGAATAAATACTTTGTCTATTGCTGCACCCGATTGAATTCCTTCTATAATTGCTCTTATTCCGAAGATTTGATGTTCTTTTTCCATGGCGCAAAGATATAAAAAAACCACCAGTGAAAACTGGTGGTTTTTGATATTAATAAAATTACATTTATGGTAATTCGTCTTCTAAGAAACCTGTTCTTTTGTGACCCCCAAACTTGTAAACAGTTCCTGGATCCCAATCAAATTCAGCTTCAAAGTAGATACTGTCAACTGTGTGACCTCCGAAAGATTGTGCAGCAGCTTTCCAGATTTTACCATTGGTAACAGTAACTGTTCCTCCAGTGTAGAGTTCATCTGCATCAACTTGACCAGCAAAAGTTAAGTTTGTCATATCTAATGCTTGTACTTTTGTTTTGATTTCAAAAAACTCATCGTGATCATCAATCCAGAAATTCTCATCATTTGATGACGCGTTGTAAGTTGAATATAAATGATATCCACCACCAAAAGCTGGCGTAACACCATCCGGTTCAAATCCTATTATATGCCAATCTCCGGCAAATTTTTCTGTAGTTGTTCCTCCTGGATTTGGTTCTCCGCCTTCATCACAAGAGTTAAATGTTACTAAAGAAAATATTGCTAATGATGCAATAATTATTTTGTTTTTAAATTTATTCATTTTAATAATATTAAAGTTGAACTTGTGTTAAAGTTGCCACAAATGTATAAGCTGTAGGAGCTGTCCAAGTACAAGTTAGTACTAATTTTTTTAGAACAGGATCAACAGTTAAACCTATGATATTAGCAGTTCCTCCAAATCCGCTATTTGTCAATGGATTTCCAGGAAAAGTAAAATTATTACTTGGAATATCAACCGCATTAATGGTTCCACCTGGTGTAATATAACCTAATCCTAAAGCTCTACCGTATTGATACCATCCGCCAAAAGCGTCAGATATTTCATAGGTACCGTCACCATTTTTCCAGATATAGAGGTATCTAATGTCTCGATAAGCGGCACTTGGAGTAACACCATTTCTACTTATGGTACATGTGTAAACCCCTTCAATGCTATCTACTAGGTTACCGGTTTTGTAAACTATTACTTTTCTGGAAGCAGATGCATTAAAGCCATCAACATTGGTTGCAGTATAAGTTACTTGATATTCATCTGTTATAGCAGTATTAATGCTGCTTTCTCCTCTGAATACTCCAGTAGCAGTTGCCACGTATGGAATTTCAACACCACCTTCTGTTGCTATAGCGCCTGGATCAGTGTAAGTTGAACCTTGTGCAACAAATACAGGATCATCACCTAGCACTTCGATAAGTGGATAGTTCGTTATTTTCGACACGCCTCCTGTTGTATCTTCTTCGCAAGATACAAAGAGTGAACTTGCAAGGATTACTGATAAAATTATTTTTTTCATAATATTTTTTTTTAATCCCACCAAACTGGGGTTGTTATTGGTACTAATGCCGGGGCATTTGGATTGGCATTTCTTTCACTCAACGGATACTGAATTCTTTTTGGGAATAGACTTCCGGTAGTTGCTTCAACAGAAAGTGTTATTTGTCCTGAAACATAAGCACCATTTGACTGAGGTACTGTCGAAGTTCTAGGATAATCTGTTCTATTTTTCTCAAAAAATGCTTCAAATCCATTTCCTGGGAAAAGAGCAATCCATTTTTGTGTAATGATAGCTTCAACTTTTTGCTCAAGAGTTCCTGAAACAGGGTATGCATATGCACCAGCTAAGAAACCAGAAGCACCTGTTACAGCGTTTCTTGTAAAATTAGCTGTTACGGCAGCATCGTAAAGTGCTTTTGCACCAGCTCCACCGCTTACTCTTTCCAAAGCTTCTGCTTGAAGCAATAAGCTTTCTTCAAGTGACATAAACAGTACAGGTGTAGTTGCGTTAAGTTTTACAAGCGCAATTGTTCCTGCACCTACAGTATTAAGAAAGTCACCTTGATTTAGAGCATTTCCTGTTCCATAGTAAGCGCCTCTTCTTGGGTCAACATTATCAATTAGATACGATGATAGTGTTCTACTCATTCTTAGGTTGGTTGCTACGTTTAATCTTCTAATGATATACTCATAAAGTGGATTACTTTGATTGATGGCATCAGTAAAAATTGGGTTTCCAGCTGAATCTTCAATCATACCAGCGTCTTGATCAAGAAAATCTACTCCACTACTCATTAAAGCTGTAATACCTGCTGTCGCCACCGCTGCTCTTGAACTATAAGTTTGTCTCATAAAGATTTTTAACTTAAGCGTGTTAGCAAATTTTGTCCAAGCATCCATATCACCTCTGAAAACCAAATCATCATTTGCTGGAATTGGCCCTACAGATGTAGATAAATCTTTAGAAAGTGCATCATCTAAATCCTGAATCATTAAATCATATACTTCTTGACCGGTATTAAAACGCGGTGCTATTATGGCACTGTTACTTGCTTCTTCGTACGGAATGTCACCATACATATCGGTTAAGATTTGTGAAGCTTGAACCTCGAGTGTTGTAGCAATTAAGTAATATTTCCAATTTTCTTCAGCTAATGCTCTTCTTTTTACATTGCGGATATCTCCCAATGCATCATACATACCATCCCAAATAAAGTTATAATCGGCAGTACCTGCTGAGTAATTATCTATGTCTTTAAATTGATTAGCTGCATTACTTTGCGTCCAATATTGTGACCAAAAACCACCAAATATTGCCATTCCAGCACCTTCTGAACCTGCTAAACCTGATATTCCTGCTGGTAATTGTGCAGAAAGAGGAGCATTGTTTGGATCTAGTAAATCTGGATCTTCATTTATATCCAACTCTGTGTTACAACTAACAAACACAGTTGATATCATAATTATACTATATATAAACTTTTTCATTTTGTAATTTTTTAAAAGGTTAATTTAAGAGTAGCACCATACGAACTTTGTGAAGGATTAGTTCCAAATTCCCCTTGCTCGCTTAACAAACCTGTTCCAAAAGTAGACAACTCTGGATCAACATAAGAGTTATCGTCTGGTGTCCATAAAGCTAAGTTTTTACCATAAATTGTAAATGATGCACCTGTGATACCAGTGTTTTTCAATAGTTTTGATGGTAGGCTGTATGTTAGAGAGATATCTCTCAATCTTACAAAAGTTTTGTCGATTACGTGATCAGCTTCTCTTCCAGGATTACTTTGAGTATTATAGAAATCTGTAACACCTTCAAATGTTATTGGAGTAGTATTTTCTGAATAGGTACCATCGCCATTATCTACAACTGAGTTAGGGATAATAAATGGATTTCTATCATTGTATACAGTTTCAATACCGTTTCCTGTAAAATATGAAAGACGTTTAGTGTAGGAATACATTTCACCGCCTTGCTTCCAGTCGAAACCAAATGATAGAACTAAGTTTTTATAGGTAAATTTGTTTTTGAAACCCATAACGAAATCTCTTTCTGAAGACCCTACGATTTGTTCGTCTGGAGATTCAACATAATAACCGTCACCATCAACAATGTATTGACCAGCGTCGTTTCTTGTTGGAGTAAAAGTTGAGAAAACACCTAATGGTTGGCCCACAACAGCGTTGAAACTAACACCATAATTTTGTGCTAGCAAAACCTTCTCTGTATCTCCAATTACATCGGTAACTTCTGAATTGTTTTTAGTAAATGTTGTTGTGAAATCCCACTGAAAATTATCGGTTCTGATTGGAATTAAAGTTAAAACAAGCTCAATACCTTTGTTAGTTAAATCAACGGCATTTTTGGTTTGAGTTGCATAACCAGTAGATGTAGGGATAGGAAGGTTTACTAATAAACCATCAGTCTTTTTACTGTAAATAGCAGCATCTAAATTAACTCTTTTCTTAAATAAACTTGTTTCAAAACCTAGTTCAATCTCAGTTACAAATTCAGGTACTAAATCTTGGTTTCCTAGGTTTCCTAAATATTCGTAACCGTTTACACCACCAATTGGTAAGAAAATATTACCAAATCCTAAAAAAGCATTACCTTGAGTCAAGGCGGAACTAGTTTGATAAGGACCAGTATCATTAGCTAATTTTGCATAACCAGCTCTAAATTTAAGGAAGTAATCATTACTGTCTACGGCAATTGCACTTAAACTCGCAGAAGGGTAGAAGTAAGAGTTAGCTCCTTTAGGCAAAGTAGAAGTCCAGTCATTTCTTCCTGTTAGTGTCAAATAAAGTCTGTCCTTATATGAGGCTTCAAAAGAACCAAAAATAGAGTAACCTCTTCTCAAAAGATCATTTTGAGCTACTTGCGGTTTAACGGAAGAGTTAGAAAGCTCATAGAAATAGGGAATATCTAGATTGGTAATAGAAGATAATAATACAGATGTTTTTCTTTCGTTTGTTCCAAATCCACCAAATGCATTGATGTTGAAATCTTCTTTAACTTTAGTGTTGTAATACAAAATTAAATTGGTGTCAAATTCAATAAATTCATTAGATGATTCAGTAACACCACCAACTACTGCATTAGCTCCTCCGTCAGCTTGCGGACTACCTGGGTCGAAAGTTACTTTTGCTCCGTAAGACTTTACTTTTTCTAATTTGTAATCTCCACCAATTTGGTAGCTTAATGATAACTTTTTGTTGAAATTGTAAGTAAGATTGGTGTTTCCGTAGAAGCGATTTCCTTCAATAAAGGTTGAGTTTTCGTTAATTGACCAATATGGATTGGTTGCATAAGGTGTAAAATAATTACTATTATTATTATACGGATTATTTGTATAATCAGCTAAATCAATTACACTAATGTCTCTCGGTACCTGTAAAATCTCCTGTGAGAAAGTGTTTCCTTCTCCAGCATCAGTACCTTGACCTGTATTAACAGCGTTTTGGTCTTTTTTTACAAAATTTACACTAGCTTTAAAACTTAATTTATCACCTGTCATGCCACCATTTACACCAAAAGTTCTTCTTTTAAAAGAATCAGCATTTGTTGGAATGATACCGTCTGAATTTACATCAGAAAAACTAATAGAGAAATTTGAATTTTCGCCTCCACCACTAACTCTAGCTGTGTTGGTAAATGTACTTCCTTGCTCGTAAAAGTCTTTCATATTATCTTCTAGAGCTACATAAGGTTTAATTTGCTGTGCATTATTAATAATAGCGCCCCATGGTCTTACTTCACCATTAAAAGCTGGTCCCCATGAACCATTTTCATTACTCGCAGTGTTTCCTGGTTGTCCAGCCCAATTTGACCATGAATGTGCATTCCATCCTTGACCAAATTCATTTTGGAATTTAGGAACTCTGGCTACATTAGAAAAATCAGCTGAATGTGAAGTTTCTACAGTAATTTTAGATTTGTTTTTGCCTGACTTAGTTGTAATAAGAATTACACCATTAGAAGCTCTTGACCCATATAGTGCAGAAGCAGCAGCTCCTTTTAAAATGGTCATGTTCTCAATGTTGTTTGGATCGATGTCACTAATTCCATTACCTGCATCAAAACTTCTAGTGTTACCTGTGCCACTGCTTGTGCCATTGGTAATTGGTGTTCCGTCAACAACATATAATGGAGATGCATTGCCAAAAGTATTGTAACCTCTAATTACCACTTTTGAAGATGCACCGACCTGAGCAGGAGCAGTAATGTCAACCCCAGCTACTTTACCCGAAAGTGACTCAAAGATATTGGTATTGTTTACCTCGGTAAGATCTTTTCCACTTACAGAAGCAGTTGCTGAACCCAATGCTCTTTTTTGTCTTTTGACTCCAAGTGCTGTTACCACAACACCTTCTAATTCCACCGCGTCGTCTTTCATCTTCACTTTCATTGTTGTAGATGATGCCGCTACTTCTTGCGTTTTCATCCCAACGAAATTAAAGACAAGTGTTTGACTTGCAGTTGCCTTGATAGAGAACTTTCCATCAAAATCGGTTTGCGTGCCCAGATTGGTTCCTTTTACAAGAACATTTACTCCAGGAAGAGGAAGTCCACTGTTGTCAGAAACAACTCCGGTAACCACTCTGTCTTGTGCAAAAGAAATTTGCACCAATAACGCTATAAAAAGCGTCAAGAATCCATTTAACTTTGTTTTCATTATTTAATTTGGTTATAATTAGTAAATCAAAAGTCTTAAAAAATTCTTAAAAAACCTAACGAGTGAACATAAAATTTAATGTTAAAGTTACAATAACTTAAAACACAGCTTTAAAGCTAATGTGAACAATAGAATTAGATAATTTGATAGGTTGATTATTAGTGCTTCCATTGGCATACACAATATTGAACAACCCATTTTTGGTTAGTAGTCCAAATCCAAACCCCATTCCAAGAAGATTCTGGTTGTTGTCTGAAGTTTTGTCTTGAAGATAGGCATAATCTATTATAGTATGTGCGTATAAGCCAGAAGATAGAACGTAACGATATTCCGTCAGAATGGAGCCAAAAAGATTCCCTTGCAAACTATTTTCGTTAAAACCTCTAATTGAGTTTATGCCGCCAAAGCGCTGTAGCTCGTTCACAATATAGTGGTCACTTTGAAGATAAAAGTTGTGGGATTTAAAATTAACAATGTTTTTTTCGTTTAAATATACATTGTGTTTTAGGAAGAGGCTGCCAAAAAGCTGATTGTCTGAAATTAGTTTGGCATCTCTTTTTCCGACGCCAAGTTTTAAATCGATTTGTGTCTTTTCTGGAAAAAGAAAATCATCGGTCTTGAAATTTAAAAACTCCAACGAGGTTGTTATAAAGGAATTATCAAAATCAGTCAAACTAGAAGAGTTTATATTTTGAATATCGCTAGATTCAGTTGATTGATAGCCAAGATATAGTCTAGTGTTATAATTAAAGTAATAGCCCAAGTCTAAAGCCGTCTTTGTGTTTTGAAAGGTGCTGTCTTGTTTGAATATGTTTAATTCTGCTTTAAGTCCAATCGGACTTTTGAACACATACGGTATTTCCGCACTAAGGTTGAAGGTTTTTTGATCCTGACCATCACTTTTCCAATACAAAGCCAATTTTTCGCCTGAATTCAGGATGTTGTTCAATATTAAATCAAGATACCCGCTCAAAATCATTTTTTTGTTTTCATCGTTGGTAAAGCCAACGTAACCATCAAACGTATTAGGTTTTGCCTTTTCTAAATACACATATATTTTGGTGGAGTCTTTGGTGAAAAGAATTTCAGGATACTTCGTCTGCTTCACAAATCTGAATTTCTCAAAATCAGTATAAAGACGGTCTAGATTTTTTTGATTGAAAACTTTATTGCGGTAAAGTCGAACTATATTTTTTTTGTGACCAATAGGAAACTTATCATAACCATTGATGACAATATTATTTACTTGTCTTTTGATTTCTTTTGTAACTGATAAATCTGCTTTAAGGAAGTCTTTGTATTGTTGAATGTTTACAAGTTTTACTTTTGCCATTGAAAAACCATAGGCTTCTAATTTTTTTAAAATGGCGTTTAGAAAAGATTCGTTTTCTTCGTAAGGAAGTGTCAGCGTGTCTTTTTTAATGTTGTAAACACTTGTAATATCATTCTGAAATTCCTTCGCTATATATATATGTATAAATTTTATTTTTTTACCAAGACTATATTTATAAACAAAAGTAGAATCGTTTGATTTAAGGTTTTCGTGTAACTGACTTTCTACAAATCCTTTTTTGGTCAGTTTTTCATAGAAGGAATAATTCTCGTCGATTATAGATTTAGCATTTTTATGTTTTAAAGCATAGCCGATGCTGTCAATAATTTTCGTTTCCCAATCATTCTGCCCCACAATTTTAAGTTGAAATTCCTGTGCTGAAAGATTCCAGATGTTGATAAGAAATAAAAAAAGGAAGAAAATCTTTTTCAAGAGACACATTTATTTGCTTCAAAATAACGCAAAAAATCTGTTTTTATTGTTGTTAATCTAATTTGTTTGAAAATTAATTAATTACGATTTGTTTCATTGAAAAATATTACTACATTTGCAACCCCTAAAAAAGCGGGAATTTAATAAATAAAAGAAAAATTAGTATTTAATTATGCCAACAATTCAACAATTAGTAAGAACAGGAAGAACTCAGATCACTAAGAAGAGTAAATCGGTTGCTTTAGATTCTTGTCCTCAAAGAAGAGGTGTTTGTACGCGTGTTTACACTACTACTCCAAAAAAACCAAACTCAGCGATGCGTAAAGTAGCGCGTGTACGTTTGACTAATGGAAATGAAGTGAATGCTTACATCCCAGGAGAAGGACACAATCTACAAGAGCACTCGATAGTATTAGTGCGAGGCGGAAGAGTAAAAGATTTACCAGGAGTTAGATACCACATTGTTCGTGGTGCGCTAGATACATCTGGTGTAGCAGGAAGAACGCAACGTAGATCTAAATACGGTGCAAAACGTCCAAAAGAAGCAAAAAAGTAAATCTAAACTAGTTATCTGATTCTATTGAAAGATAAAAAATCGGTAACAAAAAAACGAAGAAATGAGAAAAAGAGCGGCAAAGAAAAGACCACTTTTACCAGATCCTAAATTTAACGATCAGTTAGTAACACGTTTCGTGAACAACTTGATGTGGGATGGTAAGAAATCAACAGCTTTCAAAGTATTCTATGATGCCATGGAAATCGTAGAAGCAAAAAAGAATAATGATGAAAAATCATCATTAGAAGTATGGAAAGATGCTTTAACAAACGTTATGCCTCACGTAGAAGTACGTAGTCGTAGAGTAGGTGGAGCTACATTCCAAATTCCAATGCAAATCAGACCAGACAGAAAAATATCTATGGCCATGAAGTGGATGATACTTTATGCTCGTAGAAGAAACGAGAAATCGATGTCAGGTAAACTAGCTTCTGAAATCTTAGCTGCGGCTAAAGAAGAAGGTGCTGCTGTTAAAAAGAGAATGGATACTCACAAAATGGCAGAAGCAAATAAAGCATTCTCTCACTTTAGATTTTAATATTTAAGAAATGGCTAGAGATCTAAAATTTACAAGAAATATCGGAATTGCTGCTCACATTGATGCTGGTAAAACAACAACAACAGAGCGTATATTATTCTATACTGGAAAATCACACAAAATTGGTGAAGTGCACGATGGTGCTGCAACAATGGACTGGATGGCACAAGAGCAAGAAAGAGGTATTACCATTACTTCTGCAGCAACTACTTGTGAATGGAGTTTTCCAACTGAGCAAGGTAAACCATTACCAACTTCTCAGGATTATCACTTTAACATTATTGATACCCCAGGGCACGTTGACTTTACTGTAGAGGTAAACCGTTCGTTACGTGTATTGGATGGGTTAGTTTTCTTATTTTCTGCTGTTGATGGTGTTGAGCCACAATCAGAAACGAACTGGAGACTTGCTGATCAATACAGAGTTCCACGTATGGGCTTCGTTAACAAAATGGACCGTCAAGGTTCTAACTTCTTAATGGTTTGTCAGCAGGTTAGAGACATGTTGAAATCAAACGCTGTTGCTATTACGTTGCCAATAGGTGAGGAAAATGACTTTAGAGGAGTTGTGGATTTAGTAAAAAACCAAGCTATCGTTTGGCATGATGCAACTCAAGGGGCAACTTTTGATATTGTTGATATTCCTGCGGATATGGTTGCGGAAGTTAAAGAATATAGAGATATTCTTATTGAAGCAGTTGCTGATTATGATGAGAACCTTCTTGATAAATACATGGAAAATCCAGATTCTATCACTGAGGAAGAAATCAATAACGCACTTAGGGCTGCAACGATGGATATGGCTATTATTCCGATGATTGCTGGTTCTTCATTTAAAAACAAAGGTGTTCAATTTATGTTGGATGCTGTATGTAAATATTTACCATCTCCTTTAGATAAAGAAGGTATTCAAGGTATTCACCCTGATGACCAAGATTTATTGGAAGAAGATCAAACCAAAATCTTACGTCGTCCTGATGTAAAAGAGCCGTTCGCAGCTTTGGCATTTAAGATCGCTACTGACCCTTATGTTGGTCGTCTGGCTTTCTTCCGTGCTTATTCAGGTCGTTTGGATGCAGGTTCATACATCTTGAACACACGTTCAGGAAACAAAGAAAGAATTTCTCGTATCTACCAGATGCATGCTAACAAACAAAACCCAATCGAGTACATCGAGGCGGGTGATATTGGAGCAGCAGTTGGATTTAAAGATATCAAGACTGGAGATACGATGTGTGATGAAAAACACCCAATCATTCTTGAGTCAATGAAATTCCCGGCACCGGTAATTGGTATCGCTATCGAGCCAAAAACCAAAGCCGACGTTGATAAAATGGGTATGGCTTTGGCTAAATTGGCTGAAGAAGATCCAACATTTACTGTAAGAACAGACGAAGCTTCAGGTCAAACTATTATCTCAGGAATGGGTGAGTTACACTTAGACATCCTTGTAGATCGTATGAAGCGTGAATTCAAAGTTGAAGTTAACCAAGGTGAGCCTCAAGTTGAATACAAAGAAGCTTTCACAAAATCTGCTCAGCACAGAGAAACTTACAAGAAACAATCAGGAGGTCGTGGTAAATTCGGTGATATCGTATTTAGGCTGGAGCCTGCTGATGAAGTTGACGGTAAAGTTCCAGTAGGATTACAGTTTGTTAATGAGGTTAAAGGTGGTAACGTTCCTAAAGAATACATCCCATCTGTAGAAAAAGGATTCAGAGAAGCTATGAAGCAAGGTCCATTAGCTGGATACCAAGTGGATAGTTTGAAAGTAACTTTATTGGACGGATCTTTCCACCCAGTGGATTCTGATGCTCTTTCGTTTGAATTAGCGGCAAGAATGGGTTACAGAGAAGTTGCTAAAGCTGCTGGAGCTGTTATCTTGGAACCAATCATGAAGATGGAAGTTATCACTCCTGAAGAAAACATGGGAGATATCGTAGGCGATATCAATCGACGCAGAGGTCAGGTGAATGACATGGGAGACAGAAACGGAGCTAAGACTATCAAAGCTAATGTTCCTTTATCTGAAATGTTTGGATATGTAACTACATTAAGAACATTATCTTCAGGTAGAGCAACCTCTACAATGGAGTTCTCTCACTACGAACAAACTCCTTCTAATATTTCAGAAGAAGTAATCAAAAAAGCAAAAGGTAACGCTTAATTCTTATCAAGATGAGTCAAAAAATTAGAATAAAATTGAAGTCTTACGATCACATGTTGGTTGATAAATCAGCAGAAAAAATCGTAAAAACTGTGAAAAGCACAGGTGCTGTTGTAACAGGTCCTATTCCGTTACCTACACACAAAAAAATATTTACTGTACTACGTTCTCCGCACGTTAACAAAAAAGCGAGAGAGCAGTTTCAGGTAAGTTCATACAAAAGATTGCTAGATATCTATAGTTCTTCTTCGAAAACTATCGATGCCTTAATGAAACTTGAATTGCCAAGTGGAGTTGAAGTAGAAATCAAAGTATAACGAAATCAATTTCTGGAATGAGTATCAGAAGTAGTTTTATTTCTGATACTTATTTCTTTATAAAAAAAGTAAACAAGTAATAATTATAAATAGTTTAATATGTCTGGGTTAATTGGAAAGAAAATCGGCATGACAAGCATCTTCGACGAGAACGGGAAAAACATTCCTTGTACAGTAATCGAAGCTGGTCCATGTGTCGTTACCCAAGTCAGAACCAATGAGGTTGACGGGTATTCAGCTCTTCAACTTGGTTTCGATGACAAATCAGAAAAACATGCCACTAAAGCGGACTTAGGTCACTTTAAAAAAGCCGGTACTTCTGCTAAGAAAAAAGTCGTTGAATTCCAAGGGTTTGAAGAAAATTACAAATTAGGTGATAACATCACCGTGGAAGTATTCAGCGAAGGAGAATTTGTTGATGTACAAGGTGTTTCAAAAGGGAAAGGTTTCCAAGGGGTTGTAAAGCGTCACGGTTTTGGTGGTGTTGGACAAGCTACTCACGGACAACACAACCGATTAAGAGCGCCAGGTTCTGTAGGAGCATCTTCTTATCCATCACGTGTATTCAAAGGAATGCGTATGGCAGGAAGAATGGGAGGAGATAATGTGAAAGTACAAAATCTTAGAGTTTTGAAAGTAGTGGCTGAAAAGAACCTGCTTGTTATTAAAGGAGCAATTCCTGGATGTAAAAACTCTTATGTAATCATTCAGAAGTAATGGAAGTAAAAGTTATAGATATTACCGGAAAAGATACTGGAAGAAAAGTTCAACTTTCTGATTCAGTATTCGGCATTGAGCCAAATAATCACGCAGTATATCTTGATGTTAAGCAATACTTAGCAAATCAAAGACAAGGAACACACAAAGCTAAAGAAAGAGCTGAAGTTGCAGGTTCTACGCGTAAGATTAAGAAACAAAAAGGTACAGGTACTGCCCGTGCAGGATCTAAGAAAAGTCCATTGTTCAAAGGTGGAGGTACAGTTTTCGGACCACGTCCAAGAAGTTACTCTTTCAAATTGAACAAAACTGTTAAGAGATTAGCTCGTAAATCAGCGTTCTCTATTAAAGCAAAAGAATCAAATTTAGTAGTTGTTGAAGACTTCAATTTTGAAACACCAAACACCAAAAATTTCATTAATGTTTTGAAAGCTTTAGGGTTAGAAAACAAAAAATCTTTGTTTGTGTTGGGTGATTCAAATAAAAATGTATATTTGTCGTCACGTAATTTAAAAGCGTCTAGCGTTGTAACTAATTCAGAGTTAAGCACTTACGAGATTTTAAATGCTAATAATCTAGTTCTTTTAGAGAGCTCTTTAGAAGGAATTGTAGAAAATTTAAGCAAATAATTAGACCATGAGTATCATAATTAAGCCTATCATCACTGAAAAAATCACTAAAGAAGGTGAAGTTTTCAATCGTTTTGGTTTTGTTGTTGACAAAAAAGCAAACAAAGTTCAAATTAAGAAAGCTGTAGAAGCTGCTTACGGAATTTCAGTTGTTACCGTTAACACGATGAACTATAGAGCTGATAGAACTACTAAATATACAAAAAGTGGTTTGATTAGCGGAAAAACGAATAGCTACAAAAAAGCTATCGTTCAAGTAAAAGAAGGAGAAACAATAGATTTTTATAATAATATCTAATAGAAAATGTCAGTTAGAAAATTAAAACCTATTACCCCTGGTCAGCGTTTTAGAGTTGTGAATGGTTTTGACGCCATCACGACTGATAAGCCGGAGAGATCATTGATCGCACCGATAAAAAACTCAGGAGGTAGAAATAGTCAAGGAAAAATGACCATGCGTTATACAGGCGGTGGTCACAAACAAAGGTATCGTATCATTGATTTTAAAAGAACTAAAGTTGGTATCCCAGCTACAGTGAAGTCAATTGAATATGATCCAAACAGAACTGCTTTTATCGCATTATTGTGGTATGTAGATGGTGAGAAAACGTATATCGTTGCTCAAAATGGTCTGCAAGTAGGGCAAACTGTTGTGTCTGGAGAAGATGCAGCTCCTGAAATTGGAAACACTTTGCCATTGAGCAAAATTCCATTAGGAACTGTAATTTCTTGTATCGAATTGCGTCCAGGTCAAGGAGCTACTATTGCTCGTTCAGCTGGAACATTTGCTCAGTTAATGGCAAGAGACGGAAAATATGCTACCATTAAAATGCCGTCAGGTGAAACAAGATTAATCTTGTTGACTTGTTCAGCTACAATCGGAGCAGTTTCTAACTCAGATCATCAATTGATTGTATCTGGTAAAGCAGGTAGAACAAGATGGTTAGGAAGAAGACCAAGAACAAGACCAGTAGCAATGAACCCTGTCGATCACCCAATGGGTGGTGGTGAAGGACGTTCGTCTGGAGGTCATCCACGTTCTAGAAAAGGACTTCCTGCTAAAGGTTATAGAACTCGTTCTAAAGTTAACCCGAGTAACAAGTATATTGTAGAACGCAGAAAGAAATAATAAGACATGGCACGTTCATTAAAAAAAGGACCTTTTGTACACTATAAATTAGATAAGAAAGTTCAGGAAAATATTGCTGGTGGAAATAAAGGTGTTGTTAAGACTTGGTCTAGAGCATCTATGATTACTCCAGATTTCGTTGGGCAAACTATCGCAGTTCACAATGGTCGCCAATTCGTTCCGGTTTATGTAACTGAGAACATGGTAGGACACAAATTAGGAGAGTTTTCACCAACAAGATCTTTTAGAGGTCACGCTGGAGCAAAAAATAAAGGTAAAAAATAAGAAGCAATGGGAGTTCGTAAAAGAGAAACAGCAGATGCGAGAAAAGAGGCTAATAAGTCTATTGCTTTCGCGAAATTGAATAACTGCCCTACTTCACCTAGAAAAATGCGCTTAGTAGCAGACTTGGTAAGAGGTCAGAAAGTGGAAAGAGCTTTAAATATATTAAGATTTAGCTCAAAAGAAGCTTCAAGAAAATTAGAGAAACTATTGTTATCTGCCATCAACAACTGGGAGCAGAAAAATAGCGAAGGTAATGTAGCTGAAGCAGGCTTATTCGTAAAAACAATCACTGTAGATGGTGGAATGATGTTGAAAAGACTTCGTCCGGCTCCACAGGGAAGAGCACACAGAATTAGAAAACGTTCAAACCACGTGACAATCGTGTTAGGAGCTAATGATAACACACAAGCAAATTAATTAAGATGGGACAAAAGACAAATCCAATAGGAAACAGACTTGGGATCATCAGAGGATGGGATTCAAACTGGTATGGTGGAAATGATTACGGTGACAAAATCGCTGAAGATTATAAAATCAGAAAGTATATTCATGCTCGTTTATCAAAAGCTAGTGTATCAAAAGTAATTATCGAGAGAACTTTAAAACTTGTAACCGTTACTATCACTACTGCAAGACCAGGTATCATTATCGGGAAAGGTGGTCAAGAGGTAGACAAGTTGAAAGAAGAACTTAAGAAAGTTACTGACAAAGAGGTTCAAATCAACATCTTTGAAATTAAAAGACCTGAATTGGATGCTTACCTAGTAGGTACTTCTATCGCGCGTCAAATCGAAAGTAGAATTTCTTACAGAAGAGCTATTAAGATGGCAATTGCGGCTGCAATGCGTATGAATGCTGAAGGTATCAAAGTATTAATCTCTGGTCGTTTAAACGGAGCTGAAATGGCACGTTCTGAACAATTCAAAGAAGGAAGAATTCCTCTATCAACTTTCAGAGCCGATATTGATTATGCTTTGGCTGAAGCACATACTACTTATGGTAGAATGGGTATCAAAGTATGGATCATGAAAGGTGAGGTTTATGGAAAAAGAGATCTTTCTCCACTTGTAGGCATGGATAAAAAACAAGCTGGTCAAGGTGGTGGAAAAGGTGGCGATTCTCCAAGAGGTGACAGAAAGCCTTTTAACAAGGACAGAAAACCTGCGGGAGACCGTAAAAGAAAGTAATTTTTTAAAAAGTAAAGAAAAATGTTACAGCCTAAAAGAACAAAATACCGTAAGGTACAAAAGGGTAGAATGAAAGGAAATGCTCAAAGAGGGCACGAACTTTCAAGTGGAATGTTTGGAATTAAATCTGTGCACGAAACAGGAATGTTTATGACATCTCGTCAAATCGAAGCTGCGCGTATCGCTGCAACTCGTTACATGAAAAGAGAAGGTCAGTTATGGATTAACATTTTCCCGGACAAACCAATTACAAAGAAACCTCTTGAGGTACGTATGGGTAAAGGTAAAGGTGCAGTCGAATATTGGGCTGCAGTTGTAAAACCAGGAAGAATAATGTTTGAAGTTGGTGGAGTTCCACTTTCTGTTGCAAAAGAGGCGTTACGTCTTGCTGCTCAAAAACTTCCAGTAAAAACTAAGTTTGTCGTTGCTAGAGATTTCGAAGCATAATCTAAAATTAATTATGAAACAATCAGAAATTATAAATCTATCCGCAGCTGAGTTACAAGAAAAACTTAGTCAATTAAGAAAAGCGTATTCAGATCTAAGAAATGCTCACGCTATTTCTCCAATTGCCAATCCACTTCAAATTAGAAGTGCTAGAAGAGCAGTTGCTAGAGTAGCAACTGAGCTAACTAAAAGAGAGTTACAATAATTGTATTCTGCAAAATGGAAGATAAAAGAAATTTAAGAAAAGAAAGAATTGGTGTTGTTACGTCAAACAAAATGGACAAGTCTATTGTTGTGGCACAAGTAACTAGAGTAAAACACCCATTATATGGTAAGTTCGTATTGAAAACTAAAAAGTTTCATGCACACGACGAAACAAATGACTGTAACATTGGTGATACAGTAAAGATCATGGAAACAAGACCTTTATCAAAAACTAAATGTTGGAGACTAGTTGAAATCATTGAAAGAGCTAAATAATTATGGTACAACAAGAATCAAGACTAAAAGTCGCAGATAACACAGGAGCAAAAGAAGTTTTGACTATCCGTGTATTAGGAGGAACGAAACGTCGTTATGCCTCTGTTGGAGATAAAATTGTAGTTTCTATTAAAGATGCAACGCCAAACGGTAACGTTAAGAAAGGTGCTGTGTCAACTGCAGTTGTTGTACGTACCAAAAAAGAAGTGAGAAGAGCTGATGGTTCTTATATCCGTTTCGATGACAATGCATGTGTTCTTTTGAATGCTGCAGGTGAAATGAGAGGAACTCGTGTTTTTGGTCCAGTTGCAAGAGAACTTCGTGAAAAACAATTCATGAAAATTGTATCATTAGCACCAGAGGTGCTTTAATTATTAGATAAGATGATAAAGCTAAAAGTAAAAACTGGAGATACGGTAAAAGTTATCGCTGGAGACCATAAAGGTACGACAGGTAAAATTACCCGTGTTTACAGAGAAAAAAACAAAGCGATCGTTGAAGGTGTAAACATGGTTTCGAAACATACAAAACCAAGTGCAAAAAACCCTCAAGGAGGAATCGTTAAGATGGAAGCTCCTATCCACATCTCAAACCTTTCTTTGGTGAGTGGTGGTGATACAGCTAAAGGCGGAGCGAAAAAAGATTCAAAAAAAGCTAATAAAGCATAGTTATGGCATATACACCTAGACTTAAGCAAGAATATAAGGACAGAGTAATTGCTGCCCTTAAAGAAGAGTTCGGTTACAAAAACGTAATGGAAGTTCCAAAATTGGAAAAAATCGTTTTGAGCCGTGGCGTTGGAGCTGCAGTATCTGATAAAAAATTGGTTGACTATGCAGTTGATGAGTTAACAAAAGTTACTGGACAAAAAGCAGTTGCTACAATCTCTAAGAAAGACGTTGCGTCTTTCAAATTGAGAAAAGGCATGCCAATTGGAGCAAAAGTTACTCTTAGAGGAGAAAGAATGTATGAGTTTTTAGATAGACTTATTACATCATCTTTACCACGTGTTAGAGATTTTAATGGTATCAAAGCTACTGGTTTTGATGGAAGAGGTAATTATAACCTTGGTGTTACTGAACAAATCATTTTCCCAGAAATTGATATTGATAAAGTAAACAAAATATCAGGTTTAGATATTACTTTCGTAACTTCTGCAAACACAGATAAAGAAGCAAAATCATTATTAGCAGAATTAGGTTTACCTTTTAAAAAGAATTAAGACATGGCTAAAGAATCAATGAAAGCCCGTGAGGTTAAAAGAGCTAAAACGGTAGCAAAATATGCTGAGAAAAGAAAAGCTTTATTAGAAGCTGGAGATTACGAAGGATTACAAAAATTACCAAAAAATGCTTCTCCGGTTCGTATGCACAATCGTTGCAAATTAACAGGTAGACCAAGAGGTTATATGCGTCAGTTCGGTCTTTCACGTGTAACATTCCGTGAGATGGCTAATCAAGGATTGATACCAGGAGTAAAAAAAGCCAGCTGGTAATAGTTGGTATTTCAGCAGATAATTGTACATTTGCCAGCTTTTTGCCGGTAACGTGCAATTATCTGCTTTAAAAATAGAGTTTAATGGCTTCAGGTTCAATGAAATAGTTTTATTGAAAACCGTTGCCGCAATTTAATAAATATGTATACAGATCCTATTGCAGATTTTCTGACTAGAATTAGAAATGCAGTGAGAGCTAACCACAAAGTGGTTGAGATCCCAGCATCTAATCTAAAAAAAGAAATCACAAAAATTTTATTCGATCAAGGGTATATTTTGAGTTACAAGTTTGATGACAGTTCTGTTCAAGGAACCATCAAAATCGCTCTTAAGTATGATAAAGATACTAAAGACTCTGTAATCAAAGATATCCAAAGAATTAGTAAACCAGGTTTACGTAAGTACGCAGGTGCTTCAAAATTACCTAGAATCCTTAACGGTTTAGGAATTGCTATTGTTTCCACTTCAAAAGGTTTGATGACCGGAAAACAAGCGAAGCAATTAAATGTTGGTGGAGAAGTAATTTGTTACGTATACTAATTAAAACAGTCAAACAATGTCAAGAATAGGTAAAAATCCAATTTCGATTCCTGCTGGTGTTACTGTTGAAGTTAGTGATACAGTAATTACAGTTAAAGGAAAATTAGGTCAGCTTACACAAGATTACGCAGACGTAACAGTAAAAGTTGAAGAAGGTCAAATCACAGTTGAAAGACCATCTGATAGTAAAGATCATAGAGCAAAACACGGATTATATAGATCATTAATCAACAATATGGTTATTGGTGTATCTGAAGGTTTTACAAAAGAGTTAGAATTGGTTGGAGTAGGTTACAGAGCCTCAAACCAAGGACAAAAATTAGACTTAGCCTTAGGTTATTCTCATAATATCGTTTTAGAATTAGCTCCAGAAGTTGTTCTAGAAACTATATCTGAAAAAGGAAAAAACCCAATCGTGAAGTTAACATCTTTCGACAAACAATTAATCGGACAAATCGCTGCCAAAATCAGAGGTTTCCGTAAACCTGAACCTTACAAAGGAAAAGGAGTTAAGTTTGTTGGTGAAGTATTGAGAAGAAAAGCAGGTAAATCAGCGTAAAAAGTAGTATTATGTCATTAACAAAAACTGAAAGAAGACAGAGAATCCAGTATAGAATCAGGAAGATTGTTAGCGGTACTGCTGCTAGACCAAGACTTTCTGTATTCAGAAGTAATAAAGAAATCTATACACAACTTATTGATGATGTGAATGGAGTTACTTTATTGGCTGCTTCATCAAAAGATAAAGGAGTAGATATTAAAGGTACAAGCATTGAAGTGGCATCAGCGGTTGGAAAACTAGTTGCTGAAAAAGCTTTAAAAGCTGGAATCACAGAAGTAACTTTCGATAGAGGAGGTTATTTATACCACGGTCGTATTAAATCATTAGCGGAAGGCGCAAGAGAGGCCGGACTTAAATTCTAAGAAATTATGTATAACGGATACAAAAACGTAGAGTTGGTAAAACCTAGTGGTCTTGAATTAAAAGATCGTTTGGTAAGTGTAAATCGTGTTACCAAAGTAACAAAAGGAGGAAGAGCTTTCGGTTTTTCTGCCATTGTTGTAGTTGGTGATGAAAATGGTGTTGTGGGTCACGGATTAGGAAAATCTAAAGACGTTTCTGAAGCAATTGCGAAAGCAGTAGAAGATGCAAAGAAAAATCTTGTTAGAATTCCTTTGAGCGGGCAATCAGTGCCACACGAACAAAAAGGGAAATTTGGTGGAGCTGCAGTATTTTTGATGCCTGCGTCTCACGGTACCGGAGTAATTGCTGGTGGAGCCGTTCGTTCGGTTCTTGAATCAGTTGGTATTCACGACGTATTGTCAAAATCACAAGGTTCATCAAATCCTCACAACGTGGTAAAAGCAACTTTTGATGCTTTATTACAAATGAGAAGTGCTGTCACTGTTGCAAAACAAAGAGGTATTTCTTTAGAGAAAGTTTTTAAAGGTTAATTCAAGGAAATTATGGCTAAATTATTAGTAAAACAAGTTAGAAGCAAAATCAATTGTCCGCTTACTCAAAAAAGAGGATTAGAGGCTTTGGGTCTTCGTAAAATGGGACAGGTTGTGGAGCATGATTCAAATCCAGCTATCCTTGGAATGATAAATAAAGTTAAACACTTAGTTTCCGTTGAGGAAGTTAAATAACAATTATAGTTATGAATTTAAGTAACTTACAACCTGCTGAAGGTTCAACACACAATCAAAATAAAAGATTGGGTAGAGGAGAAGGTTCTGGTAAAGGTGGTACTTCTGCAAGAGGTCACAAAGGAGCTAAGTCTCGTTCTGGTTATTCTAAAAAGATTGGTTTTGAAGGTGGTCAGATGCCTCTTCAAAGACGTGTGCCTAAGTTTGGTTTTACAAACATCAATCGTAAAGAATATCAAGGAGTAAATCTTGACGCACTTCAATTATTGGTAGACAACGGAACTGTTACGGATACTGTAGATTTTACAGTTTTTGTAGAAAACCGTTTGGCTACTAAAAATGAAATGGTTAAAATTCTTGGTAGAGGAGAATTGAAAACAAAATTAAAAGTAACAGCCCATAAATTTACTGCTACTGCTAAAGCCGCTATCGAAGCTGCTGGCGGAGAAGCTGTAACATTATAATTCTAAGAACGATGAAGAAATTTTTTGAATCATTTTTGAATGTTTGGAAAATAGAAGAGCTAAAAAATAGAATCTTGGTAACTCTTGGTCTATTATTAGTATACCGATTTGGTGCTCACGTTACCCTTCCAGGTATTGATGCTACACAATTAACTAGTTTAGCTGGTCAAACAGATAAGGGTATCGGTTCGATACTTGATATGTTTACTGGTGGAGCTTTTTCTAAAGCGTCAGTATTTGCATTAGGTATCATGCCTTACATCTCGGCTTCAATCGTTGTTCAGTTAATGGGTATTGCTATTCCTTATCTACAGAAATTGCAAAAAGACGGAGAAAGCGGAAGAAAGAAATTAAATCAAATTACAAGATGGTTAACCATCGCTATTACTTTAGTTCAAGGGCCAGGTTATATTTATAATCTGTACAGAACTTTACCAAATAGCGCATTCCTTCTAGGTTTTGATTCATTTTCATTCTTATTTTCTTCTGTTTTAATCCTTACAACAGGTACTGTTTTTGCAATGTGGTTGGGAGAAAAAATTACAGACAAAGGAATTGGTAACGGTATTTCACTATTGATTATGGTGGGTATTTTAGCCAGATTGCCTCAAGCGCTATACCAAGAGTTTGCTTCAAAAATGTCAGGTCAAACAACTGGTGGACCAATGTTATTAGTGATCGAAATTATTGTTTGGTTATTGATTATCATTGCTTGTGTGCTTCTAGTAATGGCAGTTAGAAAAATTCCGGTACAATACGCCCGTCGTACAACAACTGGAGATTTCGAACAAGACATGATGGGAGGAAACAGACAGTGGATTCCATTGAAATTGAATTCTGCTGGAGTAATGCCGATCATTTTTGCACAAGCTATCATGTTTATACCAGCAGCAGTTGCAGGGCTTTCAAAATCTGAAACCTCGCAATCTATAGCAAGTACGTTCAGTGATATGTTTGGTCTTTGGTATAATGTTGTATTTGCTTCATTGATTGTAATTTTTACATTCTTTTACACGGCAATTACAGTTCCGACAAATAAAATGGCTGATGATCTAAAAAGAAGTGGTGGATTTATACCTGGTGTTAAACCCGGAATTGAAACTGCAGATTTTTTAGATAGAATCATGTCCTTGATAACATTCCCCGGTTCATTATTTCTTGCGTTGATTGCTGTGTTCCCAGCTATTATTGTAGGTTTTGGTGTTCAACAATCTTGGGCAATGTTTTATGGTGGTACTTCATTAATCATTATGGTTGGTGTGGCTATCGATACTATTCAACAGATAAATTCTTATTTATTGAATAAGCACTATGATGGATTGATGAAAAGTGGTAAAAATAGAAAAGCAGTAGCTTAATTTTTATGGCAAAACAATCAGCAATAGAACAAGACGGGTCAATAATTGAAGCATTATCTAATGCCATGTTCCGTGTAGAATTAGAAAACGGACATATTGTAATTGCTCATATTTCTGGAAAAATGCGTATGCATTACATCAAATTGTTACCTGGTGACAAAGTGAAACTAGAAATGAGTCCTTACGATTTGTCAAAAGCAAGAATTACTTATAGATATTAAAAAAGCAGTAAGCAATAAGCAGCAAGCAATAAGCAGTAACAACTTAATGCCTAAAGCCTAAAGCCTAATGCCTAAAGCAAATTTACAATGAAAGTAAGAGCATCAGTTAAAAAAAGAAGTGCCGAGTGCAAGATTGTACGCAGAAAAGGCAGATTATACGTAATCAACAAAAAGAATCCTAGATTTAAACAAAGACAAGGATAGTTATGGCAAGAATAGCAGGGGTAGACATCCCAAAAAACAAAAGAGGAGTTATCGCTTTAACCTACATCTTCGGTGTTGGTAGAAGTAGAGCTATTGAGGTTTTAGAGAAAGCTCAAGTTAGCCAAGATACAAAAGTTCAAGATTGGAATGATGACCAAATTGGAGCAATCCGTGAGGCGGTTTCCTATTACAAAATTGAAGGTGAGCTTCGTTCAGAAGTTTCATTACACATTAAACGTTTAATGGATATTGGATGTTATAGAGGTATCCGTCATAGATCAGGTCTTCCATTAAGAGGACAAAGAACTAAGAACAACTCTAGAACAAGAAAAGGTAAAAGAAAAACTGTTGCTAACAAGAAAAAAGCAACTAAATAATAAGTAATATGGCTAAAGCGACTACAAAAAAACGTAAAGTTATCGTTGAATCAACGGGCGAAGCGCATATTAATGCAACCTTTAACAACATCATTATTTCGTTAACGAATAAAAAAGGTGAAGTTATATCTTGGTCATCAGCTGGTAAAATGGGCTTTAGAGGTTCTAAAAAGAACACTCCATACGCAGCTCAAATGGCAGCAGAAGATTGTGGTAAAGTAGCATTAGAAGCAGGACTTAAAAAAGTAAAAGTTTATGTAAAAGGACCAGGAAACGGACGTGAGTCTGCTATCCGTTCTATTCATAACTCAGGAATTGAAGTAACAGAAATCATTGACGTTACTCCAATGCCACACAATGGATGTCGTCCTCCTAAAAGACGTAGAGTATAATTTATACTGAATGTATTTCAGCATCTAATTACACAAATAATAAGTATAATCAAGATAGAATAAAGATTATCGGAGGATTCGACCTGAATTCATAATCTCTATCTTAAAACAATTTAAAATGGCAAGATATACTGGTCCAAGTACAAGAATTGCTCGTAAATTTGGCGAAGCAATATTCGGAGAAGACAAAGCCTTCGAAAAAAGAAATTATCCTCCTGGACAACACGGGATGGCTAAAAAAAGAGGTAAAAAATCTGAGTACGCTGTCCAATTGATGGAAAAGCAAAAAGCTAAATACTCTTACGGTATCTTAGAAAAACAATTCAGAAATTTATTCGAAAAAGCAGCAGCTTCTAAAGGTGTAACAGGTGAAATCCTTTTACAATTATGCGAAGCAAGATTAGATAACGTAGTTTTCAGAATGGGAATTGCTCCATCTAGAAGAGCAGCAAGACAAATCGTTTCTCACCGTCACATCACTGTGAACGGAGAATTGGTGAACATCCCATCGTATCACTTAAAACCAGGTGATAAAGTTGCTGTTCGTGAAAAATCTAAATCAGTTGAAGCTATCGAGCGTTCATTAGCAAATTCATCTCATGTATATGAGTGGATTACTTGGAATAATGACACTAAAGAAGGAACTTTTGTTTCTGTTCCTCAAAGACTTCAAATTCCAGAAAACATTAAGGAACAATTAATCGTAGAGTTGTACAACAAATAATAATTGACATTAGTCTAAATTATGGCAATATTTAATTTTCAGAAGCCCGATAAAGTTATCATGATCGATTCAACCGATTTTGAAGGTAAGTTTGAATTCAGACCTTTAGAACCAGGATACGGATTGACTGTTGGTAATGCACTTAGAAGAGTTTTACTTTCTGCTTTAGAAGGTTATGCTATTACCTCTATCAGAATTGATGGTGTAGAGCATGAATTCTCCACTATTTCAGGAATAGTAGAAGATGTTACTGAAATTATCCTAAATCTAAAACAAGTACGTTTCAAACGTCAGATCGAAGATGTAGATAATGAAACAGTTTCTATCTCTATCTCAGGAAAAGATCAAATTACAGCTGGCGATTTCCAAAAATTCATCTCTGGTTTCCAGGTCTTGAATCCGGATTTAGTAATCTGTAACTTAGATAGCAAAGTAAATCTTAATATGGAATTAACTATCGAGAAAGGTCGTGGTTATGTTCCTGCAGAAGAGAACAAAAAACAAAACGCAGCCATCGGTACTATCTTTACAGACTCCATCTTTACTCCGGTAAAAAATGTAAAATATGCTATTGAAAACTTCCGTGTAGAGCAAAAAACAGATTACGAAAAATTAGTTTTTGAAATCAAAACTGATGGTTCTATCAATCCTAAAGATGCCTTAACAGAAGCTGCCAAAGTTTTAATTCACCACTTTATGTTATTCTCCGATGAGAGAATCACGCTTGAAGCTGATGAAATTGCTCAAACTGAGTCTTACGATGAAGAATCTCTTCACATGAGACAATTGCTAAAAACAAAATTGGTAGATATGGATTTATCCGTAAGAGCCTTAAATTGTTTGAAAGCTGCAGAAGTTGATACTCTTGGAGATCTTGTATCTTTCAACAAAAATGACTTAATGAAGTTCCGTAACTTCGGTAAAAAATCGCTAACTGAGTTAGACGAATTGGTTGCCAACAAGAATTTAACATTCGGAATGGACTTAGGTAAATACAAATTAGATAAAGAATAAATTACTTCATATTTTGCTCTCCAAGGTGGATCGATGCAAGATGAAGGTTAAAAAAACACGTCATGAGACACGGAAAAAAAGTAAATCACTTAAGCAGACAAACAGGACATAGAAAATCTATGTTAGCTAATATGGCTTGTTCTTTAATTGAGCACAAACGTATCAACACTACTGTTGCTAAAGCAAAAGCGTTGCAACAATTCGTTGAACCGCTTATAACAAAATCAAAAGAGGATACAACGCACAATCGTCGTATTGTTTTCGCTTACTTGAGAAACAAATACGGAGTTACAGAACTTTTCAGAGAAGTAGCTGCCAAAGTGGGCGATCGTCCAGGTGGATATACACGTATCATTAAGATGGGTAACCGTCTTGGAGATAACGCTGATATGGCCATGATCGAATTAGTAGACTTCAACGAACTATACAACGGTGGTAAAAAAGAAGAGAAAAAAGGAAGAACTCGTCGTGCTAAGAAAACGACTGCTCCTGTTGCCGCTCCTGCTGCTCCAAAAGTTGAAGAAGTTAAAGAAGTAGCTCCAATCGTAGAAGAAGCTGCTCCAGTTGTAGAAGAAGTTGTGGAGACTCCTGCTGCAGAAGTAGTAGAAACTCCGGTTGCTGAAGTGGTTGAAGAAGCTCCTGCAGTTGCAGAAGTGGAAGAAACTCCAGCAGAAGAGACTCCAGAAGCACCAGCGACTGAAGAAGATAAAAAAGACGAAGAAGCATAATGAATGCCACTTCATAAATACTAAAAAGGATAAGCAATTTTGTTTATCCTTTTTTTTTGGTTTTTTTGAAGCTGTTTCCCGCTATTCGCGCTACAAGGTAGCTAGCTTCTATCGGGGCTAGAGTACCACAGTCGAATGTTTATAAACTTTGATAAGTCTATTAGAAATTTTAGAACTAAATAAATAAATTTGCACAACACAACTACACTATGCAACACACTACAAGATCAAAAGCCATTTTATTACTAGCCGACGGTACCATCTTTCACGGTAAATCTATCGGAATTCAAGGAAAATCCTTTGGAGAGGTTTGTTTCAATACAGGAATGACCGGTTATCAGGAAATCTTCACCGATCCTTCTTATTTCGGTCAAATCATGGTGGCCACCAACCCACACATTGGAAACTACGGCGTAAACGCCAACGAAGTTGAAGCCAACCAAATCATGATTTCTGGATTAGTCTGCAAAAATTTCAGCTTCAACCATTCGCGTCCCGATTCTGAAAGTAATCTGTACGACTATTTTGAAAAGCAAAATCTTATCTGTATTTCAGATGTAGACACCAGAGCACTTGTAAGCTATATTCGGGATCATGGCGCACAAAATGCCGTAATCTGTACAGACGGTACCGCATTGACCGAGTTACAAGAGCTTTTAAGTAAAGTTCCCGACATGAAAGGATTGGAATTGGCTTCGAAAGTCTCTACCAAAGAACCATATTTTTTTGGGAATGAAAATGCCACGTATAAAATCGCTGCTTTAGATTTGGGTATCAAGAGAAATATCTTGAGAAATTTGGCGCAAAGAGATTGTTATATCAAAGTATTCCCATACAATGCCACCTTCGAGGACATGCAGGCTTTTAACCCTGATGGTTACTTCTTGTCAAACGGACCAGGCGATCCGGAACCATTAACAGAAGGAATCGAAATCGCCAAGAAAATAATAGCAGCGGATCAACCCTTATTCGGAATCTGCCTTGGGCATCAAATGATCGGATTGGCTAACGGAATTTCTACCTATAAGATGTTTAACGGTCACCGAGGAATTAACCATCCCGTGATGAATGTCTTGACAGGAAAAGGAGAAATTACCTCTCAAAACCACGGTTTTGCTGTAAACAGAGAAGAACTGGAAAACCACTCGGATTTAGAAGTAACGCACTATCACATCAACGATAACACGGTAGCTGGAATGCGCATGAAATCAAAGAATGTGTTCTCCGTGCAATATCATCCTGAAGCTAGTCCGGGACCACACGATTCGTCGTATCTCTTTAATGATTTTGTAAGCAACATAAAAAAAGCGAAAAGTATACTTACAGTATAACTTTCCGCCTTGTTATAAGAACTACTAATGTTTTTTAGTCATTTACAGCATACGTGTCGTGTAGATAGTCGAAACTTCCATTGTTTTTTAGGAACGTAGCATTAACGACCAACCATTTGTCATACATAACGTCTTTTGTTTTTTGAACGTCATTAAGTACCGCGTAAAACAAATTCTTTTTGATGTTATAATCTCTTACCGATTCATTGTAAACAGCAATGCTTTCTGTAGTGTCAGCCGCTTCTGTATTGGATGATTTTTTTAATTGTTGTAATGTTTCGTAAGCAATAATATAGTCGTTGTATAAAGCACTAAATTGTTTGCTCTGATGGTTGATGAGATTCGCATATTCAATATTGGCCTGATTTAAGGAATTGTCTTTAAAATAGTTTTTGTAGGTAGCTGTTTTTGCCAAAATCTCCTGATGCATAAGCGCAATCATATTCATGCAATCATCAAAACCCTTTTTATCCATCGAAGTGATTACTTTGGTCAATTTCTCATCCATCACATTAAGTTTGTAGAACATGATGTTTTGAAAAGCATTGTACTCTAGTATGTTTTTTCCAATTGGTTTTTTGAAATGAAGCTTAAAGTTGGAGAAAAAGGCTTTCTTTTCCTGATCGTAATTTTGAAGTCCTTTATAATAGGCCATCATTCCTGCTTCTTTTTTAGCTAAATTTTCACCAATTTCAGGCAACGATAAGCTACTTTGATAATCGTAATCATTCAGGATTAAACTTCCATTGCCAAGGGAAAGGATGGTCAATTCATTCATTTTTATAAAACTGTCTCTCAGCTTTGTGTTTCCTTCAAAGCCTTTATCGGTTCTCTTTAAAACAGTGTTGATATTGTTAATTTTATCGATTATTCTTGCGGCAGTCGCTTCAGATCTTGAATCTAATTGTGATTCCACAATAGTTACCGTATAATCCATCATCGCTTTTTTGATAAACATCTCGTTTTTTCCAAAGTCTTCCAAATAAGCATTTATGGTTCTGTAGTTTTGAGAATGTAAATTTGCTGGTAGAAAGCCTATAAAGAAAAGTAAACCAACTTTGAATACTAAGTTGTTTTTGGTGCTGTTTTTAGAGGTAGAGTTTTTCATGATGCAATAGTTTTTATTTGTTGCTGTAAAATTACTTCCAAGAAGAGCGCACGATGTTATACGATAATTTTGAAAGCTTACATAATTATCATAAAGGTCAATTGAAGTCTAAACTAAAACGATTGCGTTTATAAGTTCTGCAATTATTTGATGATAAATTTTTCAAATTCCCTAAATTTGTAATCCTATTTTAAATCTTAAACTATAGTAAAATGAGCATAATCATTAAAGTTCACGCAAGACAAATCCTTGATTCAAGAGGAAATCCAACCATTGAAGTAGATGTAGTTACAGAAAACGGTGTTTTAGGAAGAGCTGCAGTTCCATCTGGCGCTTCAACTGGAGAGCACGAAGCAGTAGAGTTACGCGATGGCGGAAAAGCCTACATGGGTAAAGGAGTTTCTAAAGCGGTTAATAATGTCAATACCATAATTGCTCCGGAATTAATGGGAGTATCGGTTTTTGAACAAAACCATATCGATAACTTAATGATTGAATTAGATGCTACACCAAACAAATCAGAACTTGGTGCTAATGCTATTTTAGGAGTTTCATTAGCTGTTGCCAAAGCAGCAGCGAACGAATTAGGATTGCCTTTATACCGATATATTGGCGGAGTTTCTGCCAACACACTACCAGTTCCCATGATGAACATCATCAATGGTGGTTCACACTCTGATGCTCCGATTGCGTTTCAAGAGTTTATGATTATGCCGGTAAAAGCCACTTCGTTTACACACGCTATGCAAATGGGAACGGAGATTTTCCACAACCTTAAAAAAGTATTACACGATAGACATCTTTCAACAGCTGTTGGCGATGAAGGTGGTTTTGCTCCCAACTTAGCGGGTGGAACCGAAGATGCTTTAGATACCATCAAAACTGCAGTAGAAAACGCAGGATATAAATTTGGTGATGAAGTAATGATTGCCCTTGATTGTGCCGCTTCTGAGTTTTATGTAGACGGTAAATACGATTATACCAAATTCGAAGGCGCAACAGGAAAAATAAGAACATCAAGAGAACAAGCGGAATATTTAGCGTCATTAGCGGCCAATTATCCAATTATTTCCATCGAAGACGGAATGTACGAAGACGACTGGGAAGGTTGGGCATATTTAACCGAATTAATCGGTGACAAAACCCAATTAGTAGGTGACGATTTATTTGTAACCAATGTCGAGCGTCTTGCTACCGGAATCGAAAAAGGAATTGCCAATTCAATTCTAGTAAAAGTAAACCAAATCGGAACCTTAACAGAAACCATTGCAGCGGTAAACATGGCACACAATGCAGGATATACTTCTGTAATGTCACACCGTTCCGGAGAAACAGAGGATAACACTATTGCCGATTTAGCAGTAGCACTAAACTGTGGTCAAATCAAAACCGGTTCCGCCTCACGTTCGGACCGTATGGCCAAGTACAATCAGTTATTAAGAATAGAAGAGGAGTTAGGCGCAACAGCTTACTTTCCTGGATTAAGAGCTTTCAAGCAGAAGTAATTCTAACAAGAATAGTTTAGTAGCACACCTGACAGGTTTCAAAAACCGGTCAGGTGTTCTTATTTTAAGGAAGCTTGATGTTTTATAAACCCAAAGACAATAATCATTTGGTTTTTCATATCGATTTTGAAAACAATGGTGTACCCTTTAAAAATATAGTCTCGAATAAGTTCGTCTTCAAAATAGATAGATTTTCTATAGTTGAAAGGTTCTTTTAAGTCTTTGTCTAAGCTTTGTAGTAAATCATTCTTAAATTTTCGAGCAGCACTTGGTTTGTCTCTGGCGATATAATCAACTTGGTCTAGTAAAGTAGTAACAAATCCGCTAGAAAAATTAATCTTCATAACTTGAAATACGTTTTTCCAGGACTAAATTTAATTCTTCAAAAGTAGCGTAGGTCGCTGTGCCGTTTTCAATTTTGCGTAATTCTTCGGTCAGTTTTTCTTTGTTTTGGGCAAATGACGGGTCTTCTTGAATAATTTGTAATTCATCACTAGAAAAGCTTTTCAGCAATTCTAAAATCTTTGCTTTTATCTTGGGTTCAAATTGAAGGCGAATCGTTTCCATAGCTTTTGTATTTAAAATCAAAGTTACAAAAAACTAATAATGTTAAGAATACCATTACTCTTTTTGTTTATCCTCCGTCACTTCAAGTGATTCCGTCTCGTTATTTGCAATGAGACAGAAGCGTATCGAGAAGCCTAAACCAGCTACTGAGTGAAACGGCTGTTAAGGGTAGTTTTTATTTTATAAATCTTTGATATTCTATTAACTCTCCATCTTTTTTGAGAATCATTTTTTCAGTATCTAAATATTTTATAAATACGCAACCGCCGGCTGGAGTAGTATATTTTATTTTATAACCAAATAGACTTCTTCTTAATTTGAAGTTTGGTTCATGGATTTTCATAGACACGATACCGCGTAGTACATCTTTTTTTTCCTCCTTGTGAATTCTGCCAATTTCTCCAGTAAAAGAATATTGATAAACTAAATTTGAATCGCCATTCTTTACTATCCAATTACCTTCTAATTTTCTTTTGACTTCTTCTATTGTTTTACAACATTTAAGTTTCTGAGAATAGATAGATAAACTTAAAGTTAAGAACAATATCAATATTTTTTTTCCCATTAATACTAATTTAAAGAATGACTATTAAAAAACAAAACTTCCGCTGCCTCACGAAATCGAAGATTCGACGAAGTCAATCTTTTCGTGTGGTTCCTCAAACTATTTAAAAAAAAATCAAAAACAACTTCTTTTTAACTTATATAAAATAGCAACTCAACATGCTAAATGGTTTACCACACCAAAGGTTCCTACTGGAGCTAAGAATAGTTGAGTACCACACCTGACTGGTTGCAAAAACGGGTCAGGTGTTTTTTTATAATTACTTCCCATCACCATAGCACCACCGCCGTCACTTCAAGTGATCCCGTCACGTTGTTTTCAGCGAGACGGAATCGTATCGAGAAGGGTAAAGCAGCTACCTGCCAGCCGACAGGTTGGTTGCTCGTAACGGCTCTTAGCAGCCGTTACGATTTGAACTTTGTTTGGTTCATAAAATGTCTCATTATTATTTCGATATTCTTATTCTCTTATAAACATCCCATTCCATTCGCCATAATTAGTTACCAACGAAACAATGTAAATTCCCTTTTGCAACTTACTCACATCGAATTCATTTGCTGCGGTAGATTGGTAAATAGTTTGCCCGAGTAAATTGATTATAGAGCAATTGGTAATGGAAATAGCAATATTTTTTGGTAGTTCAATATTCAGCCAGTTAGTGGCAGGATTTGGGTATAATTTGATGGATTTATGAAGTTCAGCGATAGTGTTTGTCCCTAAACAATTTACCGTTAGTTGTAAAACCATCGATGTTGTTGTGCCACATTCATTGGTCATTAGGCAGGTATAATTTCCTGCATCATTGGCAGTAAGATTGGTAAGGTTTAAAACTCCTGTGGTTTGTCCAGCAACATTAACATTGTCTTTCAGCCATTGGTATGTTGTGGCATTAGTATTTTGCAAATCATAATTGAAATTACCGCCTATGCAGCCATCGAAAGTATCGGTATCAAAAAAAGGATACGAAGGTTTGCGGCATACCTCTATAAAGTTTAAGAGTCTATTGGTGTTAAAAGGAATAGTACCGTTAAGAGTACTTACAACTGTATTGTTTGTGGAATCAAATTTGAAAGGATTTTGTTCGCCAGTTCCCATATAATACCCGTTGCTTGTTTTGAGTAAAGAAATTGGATTAACCCCTGAGTCGGTAATTGTACCATTAGTATTAACAGGGCCAAAATCATATAATTTGTTAATACTATTGGTTGCGGGTGTATACTCAAATAAAGTACCATTGTGAGTTGTATAGGTTATACCATTAAATGGACTTGTAAAGGTATTTGTACCACCGTTTTTGCAAATGCCATACAACTTACCGTTACCACCATCAACTAAAGGATAAGGAAATGAACCAAGAGTTTCGTCGTCAAAGGTTATTTTTTTTGTAAAAACATTTGTTTCGGTGTTGAACTCAAATAGAACACCTGCATTATAGAAACCGCCGCCACCAATAGCAACGCCATATAATTTACCCGGAGTTGCTTCAATAAAACCTCCTACAGGAGAAATACCATTTGTTCCAGTACAGCCAAAGCCAAAAACAGTTTGTAAATTCAGGGTAGCTACATTTATTTTGAAAATGGTACCTTGTTGACTCAAAGGAGCACTTTGTGGACAACCAGTATCAATGGTTGTACCATATAAAAAACCGTTTGAAGCTTTCGTCAATTCACCATAAACGGTGTAGTCAGCAATAGTATTTCCAGTTAAAAATTCTCCTGTGTTTATATTGTAACTATATGGTTTTTGACCGTTCATCCCATAAAGTTTGCCAATAATTGGTTCTATAACTCCTACACCAAGGCCTGTTGCAAGATAAGATCCATTAGGATAATCAAAATAATGGACAACGGAATATTGATTAAAGATGGGGTCAAATTCAAACAAAACGCCAGCACCATAATCGGCAAAAGGATAAAAAGTTCCACCTATAGTAGTAGTACCATAAATTTTTCCGTTGGAGGCCTGAAACAATTTGCTGGTCGGATTTCTTCCGTCAGTGATATTAAATTCATGTATTTTCTCCGGATTTTGTCCATTGATGTCATATTTGGTAATATTACCAAAATAATCAGCACCTGAAAGAGGTACAATTTGATCATTGTTTACACCCCACAATTCTTTTTGTGCATTCAATGAAATGCAGATAAGTAAAAGTAAAATATTTAAGTATAGTTTAATTTTCATGATGATTTTTGATTTACGATTGCCCATATTTTTCGGTAATGGCACACATTTCCCCGCTTGGAGTCAGTAACGACTTTATTAAAGTATAGTTAGAAAGATAATCAAAATTTCAATGTAGTAGTTTCGGGTTATGAATTAAAATTCAGATACAAAACAAACTTTGAATTTGCCTTAAACCGCCTTTTGGATACAAGCTATTGGCAAACGTTATAAACAAAGACTGTTGTAATATTCAACAACTTTTTTAAACGCATTCTGCTTAATTTCTTTTGATTTTACTTTTTCAACTAAACTATTGCAATCGGAAAAATAATTTTCAACAAAAGGAATGAATTTTTGTTTGTAGAAATAACCCTCTCCATAATAAAATATGGGTAAGTCATCGCTTTCTTTTTTCAAATAATAAGAAGTATGCCCACTATTATGAACAGAAATATAATATTCATATAATTTCACTTTACCGTCAATTACTATTTTTAAAAGTTTGTTCCATTTATCAGATCTACTCTTCTCATCAATGAGATGTGAAGTTTTACTATAAATATATTTTTTTAAAATACTATTTTCTGTAAACTCAAAAGACTTTATTAAATCTTTATCATATTCTTTTACTTTAGAATCATCATCATTTTTAAATTTAACATCATTACCTTTTGTTATTTTTATCAACCCAATTAGTTCACTACCATCATTGAATTGAATTTTTCCATTATTATATTGGGAAAACGATTTAAAATTTAAAAAAAGTAGAGTTAAAATGAACAAATTTTTCATAGTTAAATATTTAAAATTTATAACCAAGAGTTAATCTTAAAATGTTTTCAAACATATCCCCCGCTACCGCATTCTATGATAAAAAACAAATTATAAATGTTAATTTTTAGGATGCAAATTTATAAGTATTAATATAGGGCGTTTCTCTGTTAATAACAGCAAAAACTCTGCTAATAAGTTTGCATCTAATATTGTTTAAAACAAGCATTGAGTTTTTACCTTCAGCTTTTTTCTTAATGTAATATTCTTTTAACTGAGGATCATATTTTAATGATGTCATAGCACACATCTGCAATAGCGACTTCATTTTTTTATCTGCCATATGATTTACTTTTGTCCTACCTTTGATACTAGAACCAGAGCTATATTCAAAAGGAGCAACTCCTGAATAACATGCAAATTGTCTCCAATTTTTAAATGCAGTAAATCCTTTTGTTGCTATAATAAAATAAAGACTTGTTTGCTCTCCAACACCTGGAATAGACTTAATCAGTTTGGATTGTTTATCTAATTGCTGATTAGATTTAATAATTTCTTTAATTCTTTTCTCTATTTTACTGATAGCCTTCTTAATATTATTTACCAAAGAATTATTTATTATACAGACTTCGTTGTAAATTTCTTTGCTCATAAATTCACTATTTTCTTTAGTTGTTTCCATCAACAATAATGATTTAAGAGCTTTTTCTCGCTCTGCATAAAGCATCTTTAATTTTTGAATGTCAATTTCAGCTAATGTGTATAGTTTTAATTTGTCAACATTTCTAAGGCTGTAAAATGAAATATCCTTAGCATCTGTTTTATCGTTTTTTCCTCTTGATATTCCTTTTGATCGTTTGATTTCAATTGCCGGAACAATCCACAAATCCAACTGTAAACCTAACAAAGTATAGCTTAAATGATTGGTGTAAATACCTGTGTTTTCACAACAAAATAAAGTGTTATTTATTTCAATTTTTTGCTTAATGAGTTTCTTTATAAAATCCTTGATTGATTTTGGATTATTATCAATCACAAAATGCTCTGATTGTAAGGTTTGAGAATTTAAAAGATTTACATCTAACTTTGATTTTGAAATGTCAACACCTAAATGAAATAAATAATTTTTCATAGCTTTGAATTTAGAAGATTAAAAAATGTTGAACTTCTTTAGAGCCTTTATTAGACCTCTACGTCTATCATTCTATTTGAAGCAATTCAACGGGTTCAAGGAGAAGGCAGAGGACTAATGCGGTAGTTAAGTCTCAAGCTTAGCGCGAATCAAAGTTCACCTCTGCTTTCCTTTGAAAAAGATACTACTTTTTATCTAATGCAAAGTAAAGGCGCGAATCCTTTCGCGTGGCTCTTAAATCCATCCCGCCGCTAACCCGCTAAATCGGAGATTTGACGAAGTCAATACTTTAATATGGTTCTTGAATCTATCCATTAAGAAAACTACTTTTAATATATAATGCTATAGTATTACTGTTACTATCGCTCTAAAGTTTTAAACCAATACCGAGATCTAATGACTAATATCTAAAACCTGTAACCCATAAACCATCGTATCCTTCAAAGGGTAAAGTGCACCGTTAACTTCCTGTAAATACCTATGAGTCAATACAGCTATCCGCATCCCACTTCCGGTCGGGTGCTCGGTAGGAGTAAGGCTAAAATCAGGTATGGGCGTTTCTTTGGCAATACTAATAGAGGCACTCGAAAACAAATGGGCTTTCAGGTTATCAAAATCAAGAACGACGATGCCCAAAATAAGTTCCAAATGAGTAGCGCCATTCAGGTAGGGCAGTGCACTCAAGCCCGGACTGTTTACAGTAAAAGTAAAGTCCGACGCATCATAAACACCATTTCGTAAATCTAAGGAGTGAGGTGTAAAGGCAAATCGTTTAAGCAACTCCTTGCCTTCAGTCGTCTCTAAGCCAATAGCAACTCGCCGCGCGCCACGAACCGAGGTACGGTCGCAATCCTTAATCTGCATATAAAGCGACATCATACGGCTATGCAAGGTGCCATCTTTTTGATTGCCAAAAAACGGACGCAGGCTGTCCTTAAAGAGTTTCTTTACCGAAGAAGTAGTCCCAAACTCCGTATTGTTATCCCGAACCCGATCCATTTTAGGGCTGTTTTTGATAGCATCCCGAGTAAAACCGCCGGGTTTCCGAACAACGTATTCCCCATTTAAAATATAAAAACTAAGACCATCAAGGCTGCTTTTTAATTTTATAATGCCACTTTGCTTTGCCATAGCGTATCGTTTAAGTCAGATAAAGATATAAAAAAGTAATAGATATACCGTAGTTATGCCGTAGATATGTCGTGTATATGTCGTATATACTATAGATAAAATTTCGGTAAGAGATAGCAAATAGGGCAGACACTAACGATAATACACAGCGTATCACAAAGGGCTTGTAGTAACATCTAGCTTAGGCAATTGTCTCTCGCGCAATCGAAACTTCCGACCTCCAGCTATAGCATCCAAAATAAAATCCACCAATCATTTTAAATTTCCATCCAGAATACTACTTTTGCACATGCAACACAACGTACTAATTTTAGATTTTGGCTCGCAATACACACAACTCATTGCGCGCCGTGTAAGGGAACTGAATATCTTTTGTGAAATCTTCCCTTTTAATCATTTTCCAGATGATTTATCGTCCTACAAAGCGGTTATCCTTTCGGGAAGCCCTTATTCTGTAAGAGCCGACGACGCTCCCCATCCTGATTTATCCCAAATTCGTGGCAAACTTCCTTTGTTAGCAGTCTGTTACGGAGCCCAATATTTGGCCCACTTTAATGGTGGCGAAGTAGCTCCGAGTAACATTCGTGAATATGGTAGAGCGAATCTATCCTTCATAAAAGAGGATGAACTGTTTCTTGAAGAAGTAGCTCTGAATTCTCAAGTTTGGATGAGCCACAGCGATACTATTAAACAATTACCAACAAACGGTGTGCGCCTTGCCAGTACCAAGGATGTCGAAAACGCAGCTTACCGAATAGAAGGGGAGTCGACGTATGCGATTCAATTTCACCCCGAAGTATACCATTCTGTAGATGGAAAACAAATCCTAGAAAACTTCTTAGTTAGAATTGCTCAAGTACCTCAAAACTTTACGCCCAATGCTTTCGTGGAAGATTGTGTAAAAGAGTTGCAGGAAAAAGTAAAAAACGATAAAGTAGTGCTCGGACTTTCAGGTGGCGTGGATTCAACGGTGGCTGCGGTGCTATTACATAAAGCCATCGGTAAAAACCTGTATTGCATTTTTGTAAACAACGGACTGCTTCGTAAAAACGAATTCGAAAATGTTTTGCATCAATACAAAGACATGGGCTTAAATGTAAAAGGAGTAGATGCTTCGGAACGTTTTCTCTCCGCTTTAGATGGAATAGAAGAACCGGAAGCGAAACGAAAAGCAATCGGACGCGTTTTTATAGAGGTTTTCGATGATGAAGCACACAGAATCGAAGACGTAAAATGGTTAGCTCAAGGCACCATTTATCCGGATGTTATCGAATCGGTATCAGTAAAAGGGCCATCAGCAACAATCAAATCCCATCACAATGTCGGCGGTTTACCCGATTATATGAAACTTCAAATAGTAGAGCCCTTACGAATGCTTTTCAAAGATGAAGTACGAAGAGTGGGAAAAACATTGGGCATCGACCCAGAACTTTTAGGAAGACACCCATTCCCGGGGCCAGGATTATCCATCAGAATTTTGGGAGCCATTACGCCTGAAAAAGTGAGAATTCTTCAAGAAGTTGATGCTGTTTTTATCAACGGCCTTAAAGAACATGGTTTGTATGACAAAGTATGGCAAGCCGGAGCTATTTTATTACCGGTAAACAGTGTTGGGGTAATGGGTGATGAACGTACTTACGAAAAGGTGGTAGCGCTTCGAGCTGTAGAATCTACAGACGGAATGACCGCTGATTGGGTGCATTTACCTTATGAGTTTCTGATGAAAATCTCCAACGAAATCATCAATAAAGTCAAAGGAGTAAACCGAGTGGTATATGACATTAGCTCTAAACCGCCAGCCACTATAGAATGGGAATAGTTTTTGTTAACAGTAAATAGTTGATGAAAAAAGTAACATTAAAGAGTGAATTTAAAAAGTTTTGTTAACTTTAGACGTTAAATAAATAATAAGTAAATGAAAAACCGTATTCTTTTTTCGATATTTCTAACAGTATTTTCTTTTGTTTTTACTGTTGCAGCAAAGCAAGAAAAATACATTAAACATACTGTAGTTAGTGGCGAGACTGTTAACATGATCGCACAGAAGTACAAGGTTACTCCGTATGATATCTATAAGTTAAACCCTGATTCTCAAAACGGAATTCAATTAGATAGTGTCTTGCTAGTTCCTTCTTCGGGTGAAGTGGTATCAAATGTAACAACACCATCCAATACGGTTGCTACGACATCAGTAACTCAAACCAATCCAACGACTCATTTGGTGCAACCAAAAGAAACGTTGTACAGTTTGTCTAAACAATACAATGTTACGGTAGATGCTATCAAAGCGGCTAATGGCGATTTGTTGAAAGAAGGATTAAAAATCGGTCAAAATATCAAAATACCAGCTTCAGGAAGTGAACCAATCGTAGCCACTAAACCGGTCGAAGTTCAAAAACCTGTGGTAAAGGAATCTCCGAAAGAAGCAGCAAAGCCTGAAACTTCAGTAGCAGGAACAGGTTATCATATCATTGAACCAAAAGAAACGAAATACGGAATCTCTAAGAAATACGGAATGACCATTGCCGAATTGGAGCGATTAAATCCCCAGATTGCCAATGATTTCCCAATTGGATTAAAACTGGTGGTTTCAGGAAACACTCCTGCAGTAGCAGAGGCTAAACCATCGGTTGAAGCAGTAAAACCATCAGTAGAGGCTACTAATTCTTCCTCAAGTACTAAGAAATATTTAGAAGAATACGTTGTGAAGCCAAATGAAACACCAGCTTCAATTGCCAACGATTATAGTATTACAGAAAAGGAACTCATTTCACTGAATCCCGAATTAAAAAAAGGCATCAAACTCGGTATGATACTGAGAGTGCCCAAAGGACAGCGCAAAGAACCTGTCAAAAAGGAGCAAGGAAATTTATTGAAAACAATCAACACTAATGCGAGAAAACAACTCGCATTACTTTTTCCATTTAATATCAGCAAAATAGAAAGCGATACTATTAATTCCACGCAAGCACGATTAAAGAAAGACAAATTCTTAAACCTGACTTTGGATTTCTATTCGGGAGCCTTAATGGCCATTGACTCAGCCAAGGTTTTAGGAATGAATGTCGATATCAAAATTTTAGATTCTCAAGAAACGAAAAACACCTCCAATATAGCAACATTAGCGCAACAAAATAGTCTTCAAAGTATGGATGCCATTGTGGGACCATTCTATCAAGCTAATGTTGAGAAAATGGCAGAATTGGTGGAACCAAACAAAGTTCCGGTGATATCACCACTGTCAAAAGAAATAGGGAAGAAGTATTCGAATTTATACCAATCGATGCCTTCTGCCGAACTATTGCGAAGTTCTATTTTTGATTTTATGAAATCTAAAAACGGGAATATTATTGCCGTCATTGATAACAAAAAAGGGAGCGTCAAGCAGTATATTCAGGACATGCAAAAAGAAACCAGAATTGTTGGTTTGAGCCCCAAGGGAACAGTTGTTGCCGATAGTTTAAAAGTTTTGTTACAAAAGGACAAACTGAATTATGTGGTATTAGCCTCAGAAAGTACCAGTATGATTTTAGCAACCACGGCCGCAATGCTGGCTGCGCAAAAAGACTTTCAAGTACAGTTAGTTATTATGGAGCCCAATGAAACGCTCGATTTTGAAGAGATTTCACTAACAAGATTGACCAAACTTAAACTTTTGTATCCATCGCTTTCAAGACCGAACGAGACTGTTGAAGCCAATCAATTCGATGCTAAATATAAAAAACTGAATAAGATTATGCCGAATCAATACGCGATACGCGGTTTCGATGTTACGTTTGATACCTTGTTGCGATTGTCTCAAGACAAAACGTATGAAGAAACGGTTCAGCTTTCGTCTTCGGAACAAATTGAAAATAAATTTGAATACGTGGCTAGTCCAACATACGGTTATGCTAATAACGGGATTTATATTTTGTATTACGACACTGACTTAACTATAAAAGAAGCACTATAATGGCAACATCAATTGTTCGATATTTAGGAGAATTAAGAACTTCCTGCATGCACATGCAATCAGGTACAGAAATCCTAACAGATGCACCAACCGATAATCATGGTAAAGGAGAAGCTTTCTCACCAACCGATCTTGTAGCGACCTCTTTAGGCAGTTGTATGGTTTCCATAATGGCGATAAAATCAAAAGACATGGATTTAGAACTAAAAGGTTCAACAGTGGAAGTAACCAAAATTATGCAAGCTGAGCCACGAAAAATCGCTAGGATAGAGGTTATTCTCAATATGTCGATCATCACTTCTGATAAAAACAAAACAATACTGGAAAGAACAGCCATGAATTGCCCGGTCTTGTTAAGCCTGCATCCGGATATTGAAAAAGTAGTAACTTTTAACTGGAAATAAAGCAAGAACATCGATAAAAGAGTATAAATTTATTTTCAGCATAAAGCATAATGCTCTTTTTAAATGAATCAACAACAACTCCTTCTGATAAAACTGGCACATACCAAAATGCCTTTCGGTAAATACGAAGGGTATTATCTTATTGATTTACCCGAATATTATGTGGTTTGGTACAGCAATAAAGGTTTTCCCAAAGGACAACTGGGTGAACAATTGCAATTGGTGTACGAACTTAAACTGAATGGTTTAGAACAGTTGGTTCGCAATATCAAAAAACAATATCCGAAACCGATGTAATTTGAAAATTTTATGATTTGAAAATTTGAAGATAGAGATTTTTAAGCATAAAGTATCATTTTCAAATTTTCAAATTAACTCATCTTCAAATTGACTTTAATATTGTATTTTTGCCTCGTTTTTTACAACAAATCTGAAAGGAATTCAGATTAAAACTACAACACAACAACTACAAAAAAATGAATCAGACAAAATACATTTTTGTTACCGGTGGTGTGACTTCTTCTTTGGGAAAAGGAATCATCGCAGCGTCTCTAGCCAAGTTACTGCAGGCAAGAGGATATCGAACGACCATTCAAAAATTTGACCCTTATATTAATGTGGATCCAGGAACTTTGAATCCCTATGAGCACGGAGAATGTTTTGTAACAGATGATGGCGCCGAAACCGATTTGGATTTAGGACATTACGAGCGTTTTTTAAATGTTCCAACTTCGCAAGCGAATAACGTGACCACAGGAAGAGTGTATCTTTCGGTAATTGAAAAAGAACGTAGAGGAGAATTTCTGGGTAAAACGGTACAGGTTGTTCCACATATTACGAACGAAATTAAGGAACGAATGCAATTGCTTGGTAAATCAGGTGATTTCGATATCGTGATTACTGAAATAGGAGGAACTGTCGGAGATATCGAGTCCTTACCTTATATCGAATCGGTCCGTCAATTGGTATGGGAATTAGGCGAAAATAATGGCATTGTGATTCACTTAACCTTAGTGCCTTATTTGGCAGCAGCAGGTGAATTAAAAACAAAGCCAACACAACATTCTGTTAAAACCCTGATGGAAAGCGGTATCAAAGCAGACATTTTGGTTTGTAGGACAGAGCACGAAATATCAGATGAATTGCGTCAAAAGTTAGCCTTATTTTGCAATGTAAAACGGGAAGCTGTAATTCAGTCCATCGATGCTTCCACTATATATGAAGTTCCGAATCTCATGCTCGAAGAAGGATTAGATATTGTTGCATTAAAGAAATTAAACTTACCTAAAAAAGCGGCGCCTGACTTAAAAAATTGGAATACATTTTTACATCGATTAAAACATCCGAAGCAAACTGTAAATGTCGGGTTGGTCGGAAAATATGTAGAGTTGCAGGATTCGTATAAATCTATATTAGAATCTTTCATTCATGCTGGTGCAGCCAATCAAACCAAAGTTAATGTGATTTCTATTCATTCAGAGTATTTGGATGCCAAAACGGCAGCAGAACAGCTTCAGGATTTGGATGGCATATTAGTTGCCCCAGGATTTGGGGGTCGTGGTATTGAAGGAAAAATTGATACCGTTCGTTATGCCCGCGAAAATAACATTCCTTTTTTTGGAATTTGTCTCGGAATGCAAATGGCGGTTATCGAATATTCTAGAAATGTTTTAGGTCTAAAGGATGCGAATTCGACTGAAATGAATGAAGAAACCGAGAATCCGGTTATTTCTATCATGGAAGATCAAAAAACCATCACAGACAAAGGTGGGACGATGCGTTTAGGTGCTTGGAAATGCGATATTGTAACAGATTCACTGGCACACCATATCTATGGAAAAACTCAGATTGAAGAGCGTCATCGCCATCGATATGAATTTAATAATGACTACAGAAAACAATTAGAAAAAGCAGGTTTGGTTTGCTCAGGAACAAATCCGGAAACAGGTTTGGTTGAAATTATTGAGCTGAAAAACCATCCCTTTTTTATCGGAGTGCAATACCATCCGGAATATAAAAGTACTGTTGCAAATCCACACCCAATTTTTGTTAGCTTTGTGGCCGCAATGGTAAAACATAAAAACAATTAAAAGATACTGACAGGTTCAGCATTATCATGGAAGAAAAAAAGAAATTTGATTTTAATACTATTATTGGTTTTGGTTTGATATTTATCATCATCATGTGGATGATGTACAACAACAGAAACACGGAATTAAAAGAACAACAGGAGAAAGCCAAAAAAGAGAAGATTGAAAAGCAACAACAACAGAAACAAGTTGCTGTTAAACAAGTCGCAGCAGTTATTAAAGATTCTACTGTAAATGATACCATGAAGCTTCAAAAGCTAAAAGGAACTTTAGGAAGCTTTGCTTATTCGGCTACTTTGCCTTCTGCAAAAGAGGAAGTAACTACTCTTGAAAATGAATTTATAAGGCTGAAAATTGCTAATAAAGGAGGGTATATTGTAGAAGCCATCTTGAAGAATTATGAAAGATTCGAGAAAAAATCAGGCCAATTAGTCGAACTGATTAAAGATAACAATTCCAGTTTTAACCTTCAGTTGCAAACTAAAGACAATAGAGTTTTAAATACCAAAGATTTGTTTTTTGAACCTACTTTAACTAAAGTAGGAGTTAACCAAGTACTTTCGATGAAGTTGAAAGCCGGAGCTAATGAGTTTTTAGAGTTCAAATATGTATTAGCACCAAATCAGTATTTGGTTGATTTTGATCTTCGTTCACAAGGATTAAATACCGTTTTAAATACCGCTAAACCAATTGATTTGCAGTGGGACTTGAAAACCTATCGCAACGAAAAAAGTATTTCCTATGAAAACCGTTATGCCGAAATTTATTTTGAACATGAAGATGGAAAAATTGATTATGTAGGACAAGGAACTGATAAGGAAGAAAATCCTGAAAAAACAACTTATATTGCCTACAAACAGCATTTCTTTACCAGTATTTTATTAACTAAAACACCATTTGCCACCGCTAAATTATATTCCAATAATTTGGTAAATGACGAAAAGAAAGATACCCTTTTTACAAAACAGTACAAAGCAACTTTACCGCTAGCATTCACTAATGGGGAACTTGATTATAAAATGAATTGGTATTATGGACCAACAGATTATAAAACACTAAAAAAATACGATCGTAATATTGAGAAAATAGTTCCTTTAGGTTGGGGTATTTTCGGATGGATTAATAAGTTTATTTTTATTCCACTATTTGGATTCTTAAGCTCGTTCATGGGATTAGGAATTGCAATTATTGTCTTTACTATATTGATAAAAATTGCCATGTCACCTATAACGTTCAAATCATTTTTGTCACAAGCTAAAATGAAAGTTTTACGTCCGGAGATTATGGAAATTGGAGAAAAATTCCAAAAAGATCCTATGAAGAAGCAACAGGAAACCATGAAGCTTTATAATAAAGCTGGAGTAAATCCGATGGCTGGTTGTATTCCGGCATTAATCCAGATTCCGTTTATGTATGCCTCGTTTCAGTTCTTTCCATCGGCTTTTGAATTGAGACAAAAAGGATTTCTTTGGGCAGATGACTTGTCTTCTTTTGATGCTGTATATTCGTGGGAAACACACATTCCTATCATTTCGTCCATTTATGGTAATCACATTAGTTTGTTCCCTATTTTGGCTGCTATAGCGATCTTCTTTTATATGAAAATGACGTCTGGCGACCAAGTAATGGCGCAACCACAACAAGAAGGAATGCCAGATATGGCTAAAATCATGAAAATTATGATCTATGTTTCACCTGTAATGATGTTGTTATTCTTCAATAGTTATGGATCCGGATTGAGTTTGTATAACTTTATTTCCAACCTGATTACCATCGGAATTATGTTGGTTATCAAGAAATACTTTATCAATAGTGATAAAATTCATGCTCAAATACAAGAGAATAAAACCAAGCCCAAAACAGAAAGCAAATTCCAAAAGAAAATGCGTGAAATGATGGAGCAGGCTGAGGAGCAAAAGAAGCTTCAACAAAAGAAAAAGAAATAATATTTGACACCTACATTTCAAAACTCTGTTTAAAAACCTATCTTTAAACAGAGTTTTTTATTTTTAATGATATGAAAGTTTTAATAATTGGTTACGGAAATATGGGTAAAACGTATGCGAATAGTTTTATCAGTTCCAGGTTCATAAAACCACAAGATATATATGTCTTGGTTAGAAATCAAAATTATAATGCTCCAGAAAGTAGCATACCAAAGAGTAATTTTTTGTTTTCAGCTACTGACACTATAAGTGATTTTGACATCGTAATTTTAGCTGTAAAACCTCAGGATTTTGAAGTTTTAGCACAATCAATACAACCTTTTCTAAAAGACAGCCAGATAATTTTTTCAGTCATGGCTGGCATTGCCATAGCTAAATTAGAATCGCGTCTTTCGTGCTCAAAAGTCGTACGTTCTATGCCCAATATTCCAACGCAAATTGGTATGGGTATGACAGTTTTTACTGCGTCAGCAAGTGTGGATAGAAAAGAATTATTCATTATTCAAAATCTTATTAATACCACAGGAAAATCGGTTTATGTAGAAGATGAAAAACTCATCAATGCCGCAACAGCCATATCAGGAAGTGGTCCGGCTTATGTTTTTTACTTCATGAAATCGATGATACAAGCAGCAGTTGATTTAGGATTCAACGAATCGGAAGCTGAATTGTTGGTGAATCAAACCTTTATGGGTTCTGTGGCCATTCAAAATAGTTACTCACTATCTAATGAAGAATGGATAGCCAAAGTAGCTTCAAAAGGAGGTACTACAGAAAGTGCCTTGAAGGTTTTTGAAAAAGGTATTTTAGAAAATACTATTATCGAGGCTGTAAAAGCGGCCAATAATAGAGCTGCAGAATTAGGGTCATAAAAAAAGCGCAACTCGTTAGAGTTGCGCTTTTTGGCTTTTCATAGCAATTTTTTTATTAGTTGAAAGCTGGTATTAGTACACCATCAACGGCATGTATAATTCCGTTAGAGCACTGTACATCTTTCACAATAATTGTTTTGTTAGTTGCTGAAGCATCGTCAATTGAAACTCCAGTAATTGAAAATGAATTGCCAGTAAATAGAGTCCCTATTTGACCTGTTGGAATTGCATTTGAAAGCACATTAACGCCTCCAACTACATGGTACTTTAATAAATTAGTTTTGTTATCAGATGATAATGAACCATAAACACCTTCAACAGCTGGTGTAAATGCGCTGTTTATAGGAGCAAAAACAGTAAACGGTGAACTAACAGTTCCGTCTAGGGTTGGGACTAATCCTTGCGCTGATAAAAGACCTACTAAATCCGTAAAATTATCATTTGCTAGAGCGTGATCTACAATTGTAGGTAAGGTGATAACTTCATCAACAAGATGGATTACTCCATTTGAAGCAATGATATTAAAGGTTCCACCATTTGTTGTGGTAATTACAGCTGAACTACCGTTTAGAGTTACTCCACCTGTTGTATCTACAAACATACTTAATGTATTTGTTGCAGAAGCTGCTCCTTTTCCTAGAGTTTTGATATAAGAGTTGTCGGTTAGGCCTGAAGATTGTACTGCTCCACTCACCACATGATTAAGTAATAATTCTCTAAGCGCAGGAATTTCAGCGTCAGTTAAATCATCAATTGCAGCAGCAGTATAGCCAGCATCGATAAAGGCTTGGTTTGTTGGAGCAAATACAGTAAATGGTCCAGTTGTTTGTAAATCATCCGCTAATCCAGCTTTTGTTAAGGCTTTTACTAACAAAGATAAATCTGTTGTTCTTAATGCAATACCAGTAACAGTATTGTCAACTGGAGTTGAATTGTCGTCATCAGAGCATGAAAGCACAGTTACTGCTAGGCATGCAATTAAAAATTTTTTGATTAAGTTTTTCATAGTGTTTTTGTTTTAATGTTTCAACAAACTTACTTTATTTTTGTTTAACAAAAAAATAAAAACATTAGACAAAATGATATTTATGAAATAATTAACGGTTTTGTTTAAGCTTCTAATCAGGCAATTATAAAAAATAATGAGAATTAATAATGTATCGCTTTTTGACTTGCAATAAATTAATTAAACAAAAATTCATAAGAAAGTATAACAACTGTTTAATTTGAATTTATTTTTTTTACATAAAAAAAGCTTCTCAATTGAGAAGCTTTTTAATATTGTAATTCAATTGGTAAGAGATTAACCTCCAGTTGAAGGAATTAATACGGCATCAATTACGTGGATAACTCCATTTGATGCAGCAGCATCTCTAGCAAAAACTCTTGAGCTATTGATGAAGATACTTTTTTGCTCATAAGTTCCTAAATCTGGATCAATTTCTGGGAAATAAGTATTGCCTTCAATGTTAACAGTAATTGTTTGCCCTAAAGATGTAGTAACTACTTGTCCGTCAGTTAAATCAGTTGATAATGCTTTTGCGTTTACAATGTGATTTTTCAAAACATTTTCCAAAACTCCAGGATTAGCAATGTCAAACTCTTCAACAGTTAAGCCAGCAAGAACAACATAAAGTGCATCATCTGTTGGAGCAAAAACAGTATATTCTCCCGGTTCATCTAACATTGTGTCCATTCCAGTAATTTCTAGTGCTTCACTAAAATAACTAAAGTCTTGTTTAGCCGCACCAAGTAGTTTAGTAATAGAAGTTGGTTTTAAATTTTGTTCATCTTGCTCAGGCTCTGAACAAGAAAAAGCTAAAAAGGAGACTACTACTAATGTAATGCTTCTCAATAAATTTTTCATTTTTATTTTTTTTAAAGTTTTATCAAAAATATAAAATTTATCCTTTAGTGCTAATGAAATCATAAAATTATTTTTATACTAAATGTAATAATTTCTCGTTTAGTAGATATGCTTAACTTTGCAAAAGTAATATTCGTACCAAAAATCAAGAGGAAAACATGAAATACATTATAGTTTGCTTATTAATTTCAATCAATATTTTTGCTCAGGAGATCAATAAAACAGATGAGAACGGAAAGAAACACGGACTTTGGAAAGGTTTTTATGATGATTCAAAGCGTCCCAGATATGAAGGAACTTTTGAGCATGGAAAAGAAATAGGAATGTTCAAATTTTTTGATGATACGAAAGTTGGAACCATAATCGCAACTAGAGAGTTTAATTCAAATGACGATTCTTGCTACACAATATTTTATAATCAAAAAAAGAATAAAGTGAGTGAGGGTAAAGTAGTTAACAAACAGTTTGAGGGAGATTGGAAATATTATCACGAGGATTTGCCCACTGTTATGACGTTAGAATCATACAGTAATGGTAAGCTTAATGGAGTTAGAAAGGTGTATTACAAAAGCGGTGAAATTGCAGAGGAAACAAGCTATTTAAATGGTCTTAAAAACGGACCCTATAAAAGTTATGCTGAAAATGGTGTGCTTCTTGAAGAATCCAATTATAAAAATGATTTGTATGATGGAATGTCAATCAATCGAAGTGCAACAAATACGATAACTAGTCAAGGGGTATACAAAGCAGGAAAGAAAGTTGGTATCTGGAAAATCCTTGAAAAAGGAAAGATAAAAGAAGTCAACATGAACTATCAAAATAAAAACTTCAAAAGACCTAAAATGCCAAAACAGCCAGAGTAATTTCTGGCTTTTCTTTTAATAGCTTCTCTCTACCAACCAATCATTTTATCTGATGTCAAGGGATAGAACTTTAAGGTTTTTGGGGTAACTTTGCAACAAAATTTTTTGTTTTATGAAACGAGTTGTTGTCGGACTTTCTGGCGGAGTTGATTCAAGTGTTGCGGCTTATTTATTAAAAGAGCAAGGCTATGAGGTCATTGGTCTTTTTATGAAAAATTGGCACGATGATTCGGTTACCATATCGAATGAATGTCCGTGGCTTGAAGACAGTAACGATGCACTACTTGTTGCTGAAAAGTTAGGGATTCCTTTTCAAACAGTTGATTTAAGCGAACAATACAAAGAAAAAATTGTAGACTACATGTTTAAAGAATATGAAAACGGTAGAACTCCCAATCCGGATGTATTGTGCAATCGCGAAATAAAGTTTGATGTATTTATGAAAATTGCCCTATCTCTTGGTGCCGATTACGTAGCTACTGGCCATTATTGTAGAAAAGGAAGTGTTATTGTTGATGGAAAACCTGTTTATCAATTATTAGCGGGTAAAGATGGTAATAAAGACCAATCGTATTTCTTGTGTCAATTATCGCAGGATCAATTAGCGAAATCCCTATTCCCAATAGGCGAATTAACAAAACCTGAAGTTCGTGAGATAGCCACTAAATTAGATTTGGTTACTGCAGAAAAAAAAGATTCACAAGGATTATGTTTTATAGGTAAAGTAAGACTACCAGAATTTTTACAGCAACAATTACAACCTAAAGAGGGAATAATTTACGAAATCGATGCTGAAAATTTTCTTTATAATCAAGAACAGCCAAACTTTAGTAGTATTGAAGAGCAGTTAGCTTATGAAGCTAAAGGCATTTCTTATACTTCTGAAAATGGGAAAGTGGTAGGGAAACATCAAGGGGCTCATTATTTCACCATAGGACAACGCAAAGGCTTGAATGTTGGCGGAACTAAAGAAGCCTTATTTATTATTGCTACTGATGTAAAAGCGAATGCTATTTATACGGGTCAAGGGGCAAATCATCCTGGTTTGTTTAGAAGCGCACTTCGAGTTCAACCTTCGGAAGTTCATTGGATAAGACAGGATTTGAAGTTGAAAAATGGAGAAACAATGCAGGTAATGGCCCGAATCCGTTACCGTCAGGAACTCCAAAAGGCTACTTTATACCAGTTTGAAAGTGGCTTGTATGTTTCTTTTGAGGAACCACAATCAGCTATCACTGAAGGTCAATTTGTGGCCTGGAATATTGGTGATGAATTAGTAGGTTCAGGAGTTATTTCATAAATTAGCTTTTCAAATAAATAAATGTTATGAAAAATATTTTTGCTTTCGTGATTTTTATAATGAGCTGTCAAGTATTTTCTCAAGAAGATGCTTGGGTATATTTTGTAGATAAACCTAATGCGCAATTCTATTTTGATAATCCATTACAAATGCTCACGCAGCGCTCACTAGACAGAAGGGCTAATCAAAATATAGCTCTTGATATAAAAGATGTTCCGATTCATCAGCCTTACGTTGACCAGATAATCAGTTCTTCTGGAATTGAAGTAAAAGCAAAATCAAAATGGTTCAACGCTGTCCATGTGCGAGGTTCTCTTGAAGATATTCAGAATTTAACGTCATTAACATTTGTTGACCGTATTCATTATGCTGACCGGAGTTTAAATGTTACTGGTAAAACAAATTCGAGTGCAAAAACAGTCACTTTAAATAAGATTAATAAAGTTTTGGATACTAATGTTACCTTCTCTTATGGAAATTCCGGAAATCAGATACAAATGTTGAATGCCGATTTATTACATCAGCAAAATTATACTGGAAACGGAAAAATCATTGCTGTTATGGATGCAGGATTTCCTAATGTTAATACAATAGCACCGTTTCAAAGACTAAGAGATAATAATCAGATTTTAGGTGGATATAATTTTGTGGACAAAAATGAAGATATCTACTCTAGAAACTCACATGGAACGCTAGTTCTTTCTACGATGGGTGGTTATGTCGAAAATCAATTAGTAGGAACCGCTCCTGATGCGAATTACTATTTATTCATCACTGAAGATGCAAGTAGTGAAAATCCGGTAGAAGAGAGTTATTGGGTGGAAGCAGCTGAGGTTGCGGATGCCCTTGGAGTTGATGTTATCACAACATCTTTGGGCTACTTTGGCTACGACAATCCAAATTATAGTTATACTTACGATGATTTAAATGGTAGTACATCTTTTATTTCAAAAGGATCTGACATAGCTTTTAGTCGCGGAATGATTTGTGTTGCTAGTGCAGGGAATTCTGGAGCTTCTCCAGATCCGTTTATTGGAGTTCCTTCGGATGCTATAACTACTTTAGGTATTGGTGCTGTAAAAGCAGATGAAACGTATGCCACTTTTAGTTCTATTGGACCAACACCAGACGGACGCGTAAAGCCTGATATTATGGCGCAAGGTCAGGCCTCGGTGATTTCTAACACTGCTGGAACTGTTGTGACAGGCAGTGGAACTTCATTTGCAGGTCCTATTATGGCTGGAGCAATTACTAGTTTTTGGCAAGCAGTACCCTCTTTAACCAATCAGCAGGTAATCGATTTTGTAAAACAATCGGCTGATAGATTTGCTAATCCAACCTCACAGTTTGGCTACGGAATCCCTGATTTTCAAGCTGCCTTAAACGCTGCACTACTTACAGTGAAAGAAAACGATTTTACTAAATTTTTGATTTATCCTAATCCAGTGCAAGAAAATCTGGTTGTTGTTTTTCCTAATGAGTATGAATCGGCAAAAGTTATCTTTTCTAATGCTTTAGGTCAAATTATCTCTGAAAAATCAATCACAAAATCCGAATCATCCATTTCGGTAGAGGGTCTAAATTCTGGTATGTATCTCTACAAAATAGTTAGTAATTCTTTTATTCAATCTGGAAAAATTATAAAAAATTAATACAGACATTATTGCGAACTGACGTAGTAAATTAACTCACCATAAATGAACAAAATCACACAACTTTTCAATATAAAATATCCCATTATTCAAGGAGGAATGATTTGGAATAGTGGCTACAAATTAGCTAGTGCCGTAAGTAATTCGGGAGGTTTAGGGTTAATCGGAGCAGGCTCGATGTATCCCGATGTTTTACGAGAGCACATTCAGAAATGTAAAAAAGCTACTGACAAGCCATTTGGAGTAAATGTACCAATGTTGTATCCAAATATTGAAGAAATTATTCAAATCATTATTGAAGAAGAAGTGAAAATAGTCTTCACGTCAGCAGGTAATCCCAAAACATGGACAAGTTATTTGAAAGATAAAGGTATTGTTGTCGTACACGTTGTGAGCAGTTCTAAATTCGCAATGAAAGCTCAGGAAGCTGGAGTTGATGCCATTGTTGCTGAAGGTTTTGAAGCAGGTGGACACAATGGGAGAGAGGAAACTACCACCTTTACCTTAATTCCTATGGTTAAAGAAAATATTTCTATACCATTGATAGCTGCAGGTGGAATTGCAACTGGTAAAGGAATGTTAGCAGCTATGATTTTAGGTGCTGACGGCGTTCAGATGGGTTCACGCTTCGCAGCATCTTTTGAAAGTTCCGCTCATTCGAATTTTAAACAAATTGTAGTTGATGTAAAAGAGGGAGATACCCAGTTGACTTTGAAAGAATTGGCTCCGGTAAGATTGATAAAAAATAAATTTTATAATGATGTTCAGGAACTATATTCGAAATGCCCAACGACTGAAGATCTTAAAATACTTTTGGGAAGAGCAAGAGCTAAACGAGGAATGTTTGAAGGGGATTTAGTTGAAGGCGAATTAGAAATAGGACAAATAGCAGGACTAATTCACGAAATTAAAGAGGTCAAAGACATATTTAAAGAAATTATCTCAGAATTTGAATCATCGTCGAAAGCATTTCATAATCTAAAATTTTAAGTGGTACAAATTTTAACATTTGATAGTTGCCTAATAGAGTATTTAGACCAAACTTATTAACATTTTTTTATTTTTAAGTTTTATTTTTAGTTCATAAAACTACATAAAGAATTCTTTACTATTTGTTAAATAGTTTTTAGTCAAATGTTTATAAGTGGCGTTTGATAAAAGTTAAATGTTAATAATGTTCATTATTTTGTTTATAAGATTTTAATAAGTCAAAAACTGTAACTTTTATAATGAGTAATATAGTGGTGGTGTTTTCTGCTTTGAAGTGCATTATCAAATAGCGTGTAATTTTTACCAAACTTGCTATCTTAGGTATTGCCAATAAGTAGAAAATAGTTTAAAAACTATATTGCTTATGAGGATAACTACTCTTGTTAAAAATTATTTAATTTATTGTTTTTTATTAGTATCACTAGTAGGATACAATGAATCTATATATTCTCAATGTCCTACTGTTGGTAATCCAAATCAATCCTTTTGTGATATACAATCACCTACTGTAGCAAGTCTTCTTGCGACTGATAATGGAGCTGGTGTCAGTTGGTACGCCAATGCAACTGGAGGAGCACCTTTATTAAGTTCGTCAAGTTTGATTAATGGCGAAGATTATTTTGCTGATGATAGTACTGGATCTTGCGGGGTTAGACAAAGTGTTGTTGTTACTGTGTATTCTGCACCAACAGGTGCAAATTTTCAAGGAGTATGTGTCACTAGTTTAAATCTGGCTACACCTTCAAACCCACAATTTGTTATATCTGGTAATGGATTGCAATGGTATACAACGCCAGTTGGAGGTACTGCTATTTCAAGTTCTACAATCCTTTCGGATAATACTATATATTATATAAGTCAGACAAATCCCGATACAGGATGTGAAACGTCTAGGCTTCAATTATTTGTAAATGTTGGTTTAGTTCCAGTTCCAATTGGTCCAGCAATTCAAGAATTTTGTGATACTGGAAGTCCGCCAACTGTTGCTGATTTAGTGGCTTCAGGAAATAACAATTGGTATTTAACATCTACTTTTGGAGTTCCATTAGATTTATCGACGCCTTTAATAAATGGACAATTTTATTATGCTACAACTGTAGATCCGCCTTGCGAAAGTAGCGATAGGCTTGAGGTATTAGTAAATATTTATCAGCCTAATGATGCGGGTAATGATGGTAGTAGAGGAATTTGTATCAGCGATGTTCCGACTACAGTGCCTTTTAATTTATTTGATTTATTAGGAGGAACACCTGATGCTACTGGCGTTTGGACAGGACCAATCACAACGAGCAACGGTTCATTAGGGACAATCAATCCTTCAACAATGACTTTGTCAGGAAGTCCGTATGTTTTTACCTACACGGTTTCCTCAGCATTGTGCGCAACTGACATATCAAATGTAATAATTACCATCAATCCAACGCCAACAGTTAGTGTTACGAGTGCACCAGTTTGTCAGGGCACACCGGCTACGGTAACGGCTACGCCAACACCAGCTGGGACATATAGTTATGTTTGGACAGTTCCTTCAGGGGCAACCAACCCCGGCAATGTAGCTACGTTTACCACTACAACAGCGGGAGTTTACAGTGTTATCATAACCAATAATAGTACTACCTGTCCGAGTCAACCGGGACAGACCACAGTTGTTATCAATCCAACGCCAACGGTTAGTGTGACCAGCGCACCTGTTTGTCAGGGCACACGTGCTACGGTAACCGCTACACCCACACCAGCTGGGACTTACAGTTTTGTTTGGACAGTTCCTTCAGGAGCGACCAACCCCGGCAATGTAGCTACGTTTACCACTACAACAGCGGGAGTTTACAGTGTTATCATAACCAATACCAGTACTACCTGTCCGAGTCAACCGGGACAGACCACAGTTGTTATCAATCCAACGCCAACGGTTAGTGTGACCAGCGCACCTGTTTGTCAGGGCACACCGGCTACGGTAACCGCTACACCCACACCAGCTGGGACTTACAGTTTTGTTTGGACGGTTCCTTCAGGAGCGACCAACCCCGGCAATGTAGCTACGTTTACCACTACAACAGCGGGAGTTTACAGTGTTATCATAACCAATACCAGTACTACCTGTCCGAGTCAACCGGGACAGACCACTGTTGTTATCAATCCAACGCCAACGGTTAGTGTGACCAGCGCACCGGTTTGTCAGGGTACACCGGCTACGGTAACCGCTACACCCACACCAGCTGGGACTTACAGTTTTGTTTGGACAGTTCCTTCAGGAGCGACCAACCCCGGCAATGTAGCTACGTTTACCACTACAACAGCAGGAGTTTACAGTGTTATAATCACCAATACCAATACTACCTGTCCAAGTCAACCGGGACAGACCACTGTTGTTATCAATCCAACGCCAACGGTTAGTGTGACCAGCGCACCGGTTTGTCAGGGTACACCGGCTACGGTAACCGCTACACCCACACCAGCTGGGACTTACAGTTTTGTTTGGACAGTTCCTTCAGGAGCGACCAACCCCGGCAATGTAGCTACGTTTACCACTACAACAGCAGGAGTTTACAGTGTTATCATAACCAATATCAGTACTACCTGTCCAAGTCAACCGGGACAGACCACTGTTGTTATCAATCCAACGCCAACGGTTAGTGTGACCAGCGCACCGGTTTGTCAGGGTACACCGGCTACGGTAACCGCTACACCCACACCAGCTGGGACTTACAGTTTTGTTTGGACAGTTCCTTCAGGAGCGACCAACCCCGGCAATGTAGCTACGTTTACCACTACAACAGCAGGAGTTTACAGTGTTATCATCACCAATACCAATACTACCTGTCCAAGTCAACCGGGACAGACCACTGTTGTTATCAATCCAACGCCAACGGTTAGTGTGACCAGCGCACCAGTTTGTCAGGGCACACCGGCTACGGTAACGGCTACGCCAACACCAGCTGGGACATATAGTTATGTTTGGACAGTTCCTTCAGGGGCAACCAACCCCGGCAATGTAGCTACGTTTACCACTACAACAGCGGGAGTTTACAGTGTTATCATAACCAATAATAGTACTACCTGTCCGAGTCAACCGGGACAGACCACAGTTGTTATCAATCCAACGCCAACGGTTAGTGTGACCAGCGCACCTGTTTGTCAGGGCACACGTGCTACGGTAACCGCTACACCCACACCAGCTGGGACTTACAGTTTTGTTTGGACAGTTCCTTCAGGAGCGACCAACCCCGGCAATGTAGCTACGTTTACCACTACAACAGCGGGAGTTTACAGTGTTATCATAACCAATACCAGTACTACCTGTCCGAGTCAACCGGGACAGACCACAGTTGTTATCAATCCAACGCCAACGGTTAGTGTGACCAGCGCACCTGTTTGTCAGGGCACACCGGCTACGGTAACCGCTACACCCACACCAGCTGGGACTTACAGTTTTGTTTGGACGGTTCCTTCAGGAGCGACCAACCCCGGCAATGTAGCTACGTTTACCACTACAACCGCGGGAGTTTACAGTGTTATCATAACCAATACCAGTACTACCTGTCCGAGTCAACTGGGACAGACTACAGTTGTTATCAATCCAACGCCAACGGTTAGTGTGACCAGCGCACCGGTTTGTCAGGGCACACCGGCTACGGTAACCGCTACACCCACACCAGCTGGGACTTACAGTTTTGTTTGGACAGTTCCTTCAGGAGCGACCAACCCCGGCAATGTAGCTACGTTTACCACTACAACAGCGGGAGTTTACAGTGTTATCATAACCAATACCAGTACTACCTGTCCGAGTCAACCGGGACAGACCACTGTTGTTATCAATCCAACGCCAACGGTTAGTGTGACCAGCGCACCGGTTTGTCAGGGCACACCGGCTACGGTAACCGCTACACCCACACCAGCTGGGACTTACAGTTTTGTTTGGACAGTTCCTTCAGGAGCGACCAACCCCGGCAATGTAGCTACGTTTACCACTACAACAGCGGGAGTTTACAGTGTTATCATAACCAATACCAGTACTACCTGTCCGAGTCAACCGGGACAGACCACTGTTGTTATCAATCCAACGCCAACGGTTAGTGTGACCAGCGCACCGGTTTGTCAGGGTACACCGGCTACGGTAACCGCTACACCCACACCAGCTGGGACTTACAGTTTTGTTTGGACAGTTCCTTCAGGAGCGACCAACCCCGGCAATGTAGCTACGTTTACCACTACAACAGCAGGAGTTTACAGTGTTATCATCACCAATACCAATACTACCTGTCCAAGTCAACCGGGACAGACCACTGTTGTTATCAATCCAACGCCAACGGTTAGTGTGACCAGCGCACCGGTTTGTCAGGGTACACCGGCTACGGTAACCGCTACACCCACACCAGCTGGGACTTACAGTTTTGTTTGGACAGTTCCTTCAGGAGCGACCAACCCCGGCAATGTAGCTACGTTTACCACTACAACAGCAGGAGTTTACAGTGTTATCATAACCAATATCAGTACTACCTGTCCAAGTCAACCGGGACAGACCACTGTTGTTATCAATCCAACGCCAACGGTTAGTGTGACCAGCGCACCAGTTTGTCAGGGCACACCGGCTACGGTAACGGCTACGCCAACACCAGCTGGGACATATAGTTATGTTTGGACAGTTCCTTCAGGGGCAACCAACCCCGGCAATGTAGCTACGTTTACCACTACAACAGCGGGAGTTTACAGTGTTATAATCACCAATACCAATACTACCTGTCCAAGTCAACCGGGACAGACCACTGTTGTTATCAATCCAACGCCAACGGTTAGTGTGACCAGCGCACCGGTTTGTCAGGGTACACCGGCTACGGTAACCGCTACACCCACACCAGCTGGGACTTACAGTTTTGTTTGGACAGTTCCTTCAGGAGCGACCAACCCCGGCAATGTAGCTACGTTTACCACTACAACAGCAGGAGTTTACAGTGTTATCATCACCAATACCAATACTACCTGTCCAAGTCAACCGGGACAGACCACTGTTGTTATCAATCCAACGCCAACGGTTAGTGTGACCAGCGCACCAGTTTGTCAGGGCACACCGGCTACGGTAACGGCTACGCCAACACCAGCTGGGACATATAGTTATGTTTGGACAGTTCCTTCAGGGGCAACCAACCCCGGCAATGTAGCTACGTTTACCACTACAACAGCGGGAGTTTACAGTGTTATCATAACCAATAATAGTACTACCTGTCCGAGTCAACCGGGACAGACCACAGTTGTTATCAATCCAACGCCAACGGTTAGTGTGACCAGCGCACCTGTTTGTCAGGGCACACGTGCTACGGTAACCGCTACACCCACACCAGCTGGGACTTACAGTTTTGTTTGGACAGTTCCTTCAGGAGCGACCAACCCCGGCAATGTAGCTACGTTTACCACTACAACAGCGGGAGTTTACAGTGTTATCATAACCAATACCAGTACTACCTGTCCGAGTCAACCGGGACAGACCACAGTTGTTATCAATCCAACGCCAACGGTTAGTGTGACCAGCGCACCTGTTTGTCAGGGCACACCGGCTACGGTAACCGCTACACCCACACCAGCTGGGACTTACAGTTTTGTTTGGACGGTTCCTTCAGGAGCGACCAACCCCGGCAATGTAGCTACGTTTACCACTACAACAGCGGGAGTTTACAGTGTTATCATAACCAATACCAGTACTACCTGTCCGAGTCAACCGGGACAGACTACAGTTGTTATCAATCCAGTGCCTAATGCAGGAAATGATGGCATACTAAATATTTGCTCTAATCAAAATCCAGTTGATTTATTTAATTCACTATTAGGAGTACCACAATTAGGGGGGACATGGTCGCCAGCTTTGGTCAGTGGTACAGGAATATTTAATCCGGCTGTAGATTTAGCCACAGTTTATACCTACACAATCACAGGAATTGCGCCATGTATCGATGATCAAGCAACAGTTACAGTGAATGTAACGCAAGGTCCAGAGGCTGGTACTGATAATTCACTTGTATTATGTGTCAATAATCCACCTCAAGATTTGTTTTTATTATTGGGAACAAATGCGCAACCAGGAGGGAGTTGGTCACCACCTTTAGCTAGTGGTACAGGAGTATTCAATCCAGCAGTTGATCCAGCAGGTGACTATGTTTATACATTATCTGGAAATCAACCATGTGATAATGATTTTGCAACGGTTTCAGTGACAGTGAATCCAATTCCGGATGCAGGGACAGATGGAACGAAAATATTTTGTTCTAATGGAACTCCAGAGGATTTATTTCTATCGCTTGGTGGAACGCCACAAACAGGAGGAACTTGGTCACCAGCTTTAACTAGTGGAACAGGAGTATTTAATCCAGCATTAGATACAGCTACCACATATACGTATACAGTAGGAGGTACTTGTATTACACCATCAACAGCAACGGTAACTGTAACAATAATTCTAGCTCCAAACTCAGGTGGAACGGGACAAACAGTAACTACTTGTGCTGATATTACTTCATTAGATTTGTTTACTGGTTTAGATGGGTCACAAGGATCCGGTAGTTGGAATGATGATGATGCAACAGGAGCACTTATAAATAACATTTTCAATCCATCAATAGTTGGTATAGGGACTTACAATTTTACGTATACAGTTCCGGGAACATCGCCGTGTGCTGATGCTACATCAACAGTTACCGTAGTAGTCAATCCTTTGCCAAATTCAGGAACCGCTATTGCTGCTCCGTCTGTTTGTACATCAATTGGATCTATTGATTTAAATACGCTGTTAACAGGTCAGGATTCTGGTGGAATTTGGTCTGCACCTTCACCTGTTGACATTAGTAATTTTGTCGCAGGAACTTATACTTACAGTTATTCTGTTACTAATTCTTGTGGTACGGCTACAACTAATGTTCAATTCATTATTTTACCCAATCCGGTATTGGTTGCTACTAATATTGCTAACACAGCAGTTTGCATTGGCCTAGATGCAGTGGTAAATTTATCAGGAATGGTAGATGGAAATTATAGTTTAGTTTATAGTTTAAGTGGTAGTAATACATTAGCCAATCAAACCACTACTATAGTAATATCTGGAGGAATAGGAAGTTTTACAGTACCAGCTGCTAGTATTCCAAATGTAGGAACAACAACAATAACATTTAATACTATTCAAAATACAGATACTTCTTGCCAAGTAAACTTAACGAATATCATTGCAACCATAACTGTTAATCCATTGGTACAAATAGATAATACCAATATAGCCGTTTCCTCAATTTGTCTTGGTTCTGATGCCGTTGTAACTATTGCCAATGCAGTGAATCTTCCTGATGGTGTGTATCAATTTGATTATTCTGTTTCAGCAGGAACACCTCCTACAGGAAATTCTGGCAACGTTACTATTGCAGGTGGCTCTGGTCAGTTTAACGTTCCGGCTTCAGTCTTTACTACAGCTGGAAATTACACGATTACCATTAGTGGCATTACTATAACATCGGGGTGTTCTAATACTAGTCAAGATGCAAACATTACGTTCGCAGTGGTTACGCCATTATCAGCAGGGACAGCGATTCCAGCTCCATCACTTTGTGCTTCCGCTGGTACTGTAGATTTAAATACATTGCTAACAGGTCAGGATTTAGGAGGGACTTGGTCCGATGTTACTCCGGTAGACATTACCAACTTTGCACCCGGAACTTATACCTATACTTACACGGTGACCAATGTCTGCGGAACTGATACCGAAGATGTTCAATTTATTATTTTACCAAATCCGGTATTGGTTGCTACTAATATTGCCAACACAGCAGTTTGTATTGGGTTAGATGCAGTGGTAAATTTATCCGGAATGGTTGATGGAAATTATAGTTTAGTGTACAGTTTAAGTGGCAGTAATACAGTAGCCAATCAAACCGTTACTATAGTAATATCAGGAGGAGCAGGAAGTTTTACAGTGCCTGCTGCGAGTATTCCTAATGTAGGAACAACTACAATAACATTTACTACTATTCAAAATACGGATACCTCTTGTCAAGTAACCTTAACCAATATTATTGCAACAATAACGGTTAATCCATTGGTACAGATAGATAATACCAATATAGCTGTATCATCAATTTGTCTTGGTTCTGATGCCCTTGTAACGATAACCAATGCAGTAAATCTTCCTGATGGTGTCTATCAATTTGATTATTCTGTTTCAGCAGGAACACCTCCTACAGGAAATTCAGGCAATGTTACTATTGCAGGTGGCTCTGGTCAGTTTAACGTTCCGGCTTCCGTCTTTACTACGGCTGGAAATTACACGCTTACCATTAGTGGTGTCACCATAACTACAGGGTGTTCTAATACTAGTCAAGATGCAAACATTACGTTCGCAGTGGTTACACCATTATCAGCTGGGACAGCGATTCCAGCTCCATCACTTTGTGCTTCCGTAGGTACTGTTGATTTAAATACTTTGTTAACAGGTCAGGATTTAGGAGGAACTTGGTCCGATATTAATCCGGTAGACATTACCAACTTTGCACCCGGAACATACACCTATACTTACACGGTAACCAATGCCTGCGGAACCGATACAGAAGATGTTCAATTTATTATTTTACCCAATCCGATTTTAGTTACATCAAACATAGCTAATGCAACCGCTTGTATCGGGTTAGACGCTGTAGTTACTTTAAACGGAATGGTCGACGGAACGTATACTGTCAATTACGATTTAAGTGGAAGCAACGTATTGGCAAATCAATCTGCAACGATTGTAATTTCTGGAGGAACAGGTAGTTTCACAATTCCAGCAGCTAATATTCCAAACTCAGGAACAACAACCATTACATTTACAACTATTCAGGATAGCAGTTCTACTTGTCAATCTACATTGACAAACGTAACCGGAACGATTACTATCAATCCAATTGTTCAAATTGATAACGCGAATTTAGCAGTTTCCTCTATTTGTCTTGGTTCAAACGCTATTGTTGATATTACCAATGCTGTGAATCTTCCGGATGGCGTTTATCAGTTTGATTATACCATTCCTACAGGAAATCCAACCACCGGAAATTCAGGTGATGTTACAATAACAGCTGGAGTTGGGCAGTTTAGTATTCCTGCTTCGGTTTTTGCAACCGTTGGAAGTTATACCATCACTATAGACGGAATAACAACAATTTCTGGATGTTCCAACACCAGTGAAGATGCCAACATTACTTTTGCTGTCGTGGCACCTTTAACTGCAGGAACAGCCGTGACGCCATCAGTATCAGTTTGTCCATCGGTTGGAATTATAGATTTGAATACTTTACTAACCGGTCAGGATGCTGGAGGTGTTTGGACAGATAGTGCATCAGTCGTTGTTACATCTCCTTTGACAATAATTACTTTTCCAGCGGGAAGTTATTCTTATACTTATACAGTAACGAATGCTTGTGGAACGGATTCTGAAGTGGTTCAGTTTACCATTTTAGCCAACCCACAACTAACAACAGTAAATATCGCAACCACACCAAGTTGTATCGGAAGCGATTCGGTTGTTTCATTGTCCGGAATGGTCGATGGAACCTATACTTTGAATTACGATTTAAGTGGAAGCAATACACTTGTAGGTCAAACTGTAGTAGCTACCATTACATCTGGAATAGGAAGTTTTACTATTCCAACAGCTTCGATTCCTAATAGTGGCACTACTGTAATAACCTTTACTAGTATTGTTAACAACACATCAACTTGTACCAACTCACTAAGTAATGTCACTGCTCAGTTAATCATTAATCCTTTGGCGGATATTGATACGGTAAATTTGACGATTCCAACGATATGTCTTGGAAATAATGTAGTGGTAAATATAGCTGGTGCATCCACACTTCCTGACGGAGTCTATCAGTTTACTTATTCCATTCCAGGTGCTACTCCAGTTACTGGAAGCTCTGGTGATGTTACTGTTACTTCCGGTGCAGGGCAGTTCACCATTCCGTCCGCTTCATTTACGGCTGCGGGAAATTATACATTAACAATAACAGCCATAACATCGACGACTGGTTGTAGCAATACCAATGAAAATGCCACCGCTAATTTCACGATTACTCCAGTTCCAAATACTACAGGTGCTTCGGTTTCTGCTTTAGATACGTGTATTAATTTCGGAACTGATGTGACTATATCAGGAGCTACTAATTTACCGGACGGAAACTATACTATAACGTATCAATTAAGCGGAGCCAATTCGGCCACAGCTAACATTCCGGTAACTTTTACGAGTGGTACTTCAACCTTTACAATTCCGGGTTCCGACATAGTAAACAATGGCGAGACTACTATCGCAATAAATGATTTAACCTCTACTGTAACATCATGTGGGGTTTCCGGCACCGCTTTCCCAACAGTTACTTTTACCGTAGCTGCATTACCAATACCAGTTCTAATAGAGCGAGGCAATCTATTTTGTGGATTGGATATTCCGGCACCGACAATTGCCGATTTATCTGCGAACATCATCGGAACACCTACAATGATTTGGTACAATGCGCCAACTGGCGGAACGGCTTATAGTGACACTGATTTATTGGTTAACGGAACCATCTATTATGGAGCGGTTGTCTCTGCTAATGGTTGCGAAAGTGAACGTCTTCCAGTTACAATTGATTTAACAATCTGTGATATCGTAATCCCAGATGGATTCTCACCGAACAATGATTTCATCAATGATACCTTTGAAATACCAAACTTGGCTATACAATATCCTAATTTCAAAATGGAAATCTATAATCGTTATGGAAATCTAATTTATAAAGGGGATAGAAATATTCCTAATTGGGACGGAACAACCACAGTAAGTGGCTTAAATCTTGGCGACAAATTACTGCCTACAGGCGTGTATTTCTATATTCTAGAATTCAATGACGGAACAAGAAAGCCAGTACAAGGTAGAGTATATCTAAACAGATAAGGATGAGTGCAACTATGAAACATAAAATTATAAAATACCTCTTAGTACTGCTTGTTATATTTTTGACTTCAAAATTACAAGCACAACAAGACCCACAGTTTACGCATTATATGTACAATATGAGTGTGATGAATCCGGCTTATGCAACCGATAATCCTGATGTTATTAACCTGGGCGGTTTGTATCGTGCTCAATGGGTTGGAATAAAAGGAGCACCAACGACGCAAACCTTTTTTGCACATAAACCTTTGTCCAAAAGAGTAGAAGTAGGGATTTCGTTTGTCCATGATGAAATTGGTGACGTAGTAAAGGAAAACAATATTTTTGCCGACTTTGCGTATGTCTTACCAATAGGTCAGTCCACTAAACTGTCATTCGGAATCAAAGCGGGAGTTACTTTATTTGATACGAATTTTAACGGATTTGTTTTAACCGATCCACTTCCAGATCCTGCATTTCAAAATAATATTAGTCAAGTGTTCCCTAATATTGGAACCGGAATGTATTTGTTTGGGGATAATTACTACGCCGGCCTTTCAGCACCAAATTTAATGACTTCTAGACATATTGAAACCATCAACGGTAAACCCGGAAGTGGTGTAGAATCGGTGCACTTTTTCCTAACGGGTGGTTATGTTTTTACCTTTAATGGCAATGATAACATCAAGCTAAAACCTGCATTTATGGCCAAGGGAGTAGAAGGAGCGCCGTTATCTTTAGATGTTACCACAAATATTCTGATTAATAATAAATTCGAATTAGGTGCGGGTTATCGAATGGGAGATTCTGTAAGTGGTTTGGCAAGTTTTTATATAACACCACAACTCAGAATAGGATATTCTTATGATTACACGCTTACCAATTTAAGTGCCTTCAATTCGGGTTCTCACGAGTTTTTTCTGTTGTACGATTTAGATTTAAATAAACTTTCTTCTTCGGGTAAAGGATATGATAAATCACCGAGATTCTTTTAAAATGAAAATGATGAAAAAAATATACTACATACTTTTTGTTTTTTGCAGTATCACCACTCTTTTTGCCCAAAAAAAAGTCAGTGTAAAACAAGCTAATACCTTGTTTGCCAGTAAATCCTACGTGAAGGCTGCGGAAGCTTATGAACAGCTACCGCAGAGCAGAGAGGTTTTACAAAATCTGGGTGATTGCTACTATTATAATTTTCAGATGACCAATGCGGTTCGTGCCTACGGACAGTTGTTCTTTACGTTTAAAGACAGTGTAAAAAAAGAGGTTTTCTTTAGGTATGCCAATGCTTTAAAAGGAACAAAAGACTTTGATAAAGGCGATGGCATCATGGGAGAATATTTAGGTTTTGAGCAAAACACACCTAAGTTCATGAAAAACATTACTCGTAATGTTCCCGATAGTTATAAACTGCAAATGATGTCCAAAAATAAAACCAATGGTGATTTCGGAATTTCTTTTTTTGGCGATAAAGTTACGTTTGCCTCCGTTAGAAATGCTGATGAAAAGGCCTATGGTTGGAATGACAGACCCTATTTGGATTTGTTTTCCGCTTCGGTAAATGACAAAGGACAATTATCAAATATAGCACCGTTTTCGGAGGTCATCAATACCAAAAAACACGAGAGTAATGCGACATTCAGCTCCGATTTAAAAACCATGTATTTCAACCGAAGTGGAGAAAAGCAGGTTAAGATTGGCGAAGAAAAAGTGGCCATGGTTAAAATATATAAAGCAGAATTTGTAAACGGAAAGTGGGACAACGTAACCCTGCTTCCTTTCTCAAGTGATACCTATTGCGTGCAGCATCCCTTTTTGACCAAAGATGGAAAGAAACTTTATTTTTCTAGTGATATGCCTGGTTCGTTGGGTTCGTTTGATATTTATGTTGTTGATGTAAACGAAGATGGAACTTACAGTCAGCCCCGAAATTTAGGCGAAAACATCAATACCATTCAAAGGGAACAATTCCCATTTCTTACCGAAGACGGCACTTTGTATTTTGCTTCGGATGGCCATCAGGGCAACGGAAATTTAGACGTCTTTATGAGCTTGAAATTAAGTGATACCGAGTTTGATAAACCTTTAAATCTTGGTTCAACCATCAATAGCGAAATGGATGACTTCAATTTTATCCTTGACGAAAAAAATGATGTAGGTTATTTTGCTTCAAACAGAACAGGTGATGATAATCTATACACTTTCGTTCGGGAAGAAAACAAACAACAGTATTTGGTAGAAGGTGAAGTACGTGATATGAAATCGATGCAGCTTTTGCCGGGCTCTACTGTGAAATTATTTGATGAAGCCGGAAATCTTTTAGAAGAGGTTTTGGTTGGCAAAGATGGATCGTTTACCTTTAATACGGAACCCAATAAAAAGTATAAAATTATGGCTTTCAAGGATTTCTATATCCCGGCAGAAGCTACGTTTGATACGAGTCAAAAAGGTAAAGTTTATATCGATTTACAGATGAAAGTGGAGTCCTATTATGACGCAGAAGACATCATCAACATGAAGGAGGATGGAACTGTTTTAATTGAATTGGAAAACATCTATTTTGATTTGGACAAATGGAATATCAAGCCACAAGCTGCTGAAGTATTGAATGTCTTGCTGGGCATCCTTAAAAAGTATCCTTACATGGAAATTTTGATTGGTTCGCATACGGACAGTCGTGCTTCCGAAATGTATAACTTACGATTGTCCAATAAAAGAGCTGCATCTGCATTAGAGTATCTGGTGCAAAATGGTATCGACAGAAAACGATTAAAATCAATGGGATATGGCGAAAGTAAGCCTTTGATTATTTGTCCGAAAAATGATTGTACTGAGGCAGAACATGCTGTCAATCGTAGATGTACCTTCATGATCTTGAAGTAAGAGTTAGTTGTATTGATTGTTGTTATAGTTTAAATTTGAATTTTGAAGGAATGCACACTCTACGAGTGTGCATTTTTTTTGAGTACAATTCAAGGCGAATCTGTACTTTTGTTGAAACAGTATACCTTATGAAAAAGCTGCTCACCTTCGTTTTTTTTACCCTGATTTTTAGTAGTACTGCACAAGAACGTCCAAAGCTTGTGGTCGGAATTGTAGTGGATCAAATGAAAACCGAATACTTGTATCGCTTCCAAAGTGATTTTTCAGAAAATGGTTTTAAACGATTGATGAAAGACGGTTATACATTTTATAACATGCACTATAATTATATGCCAACCTACACTGCGCCGGGACATGCTTCTATTTATACAGGAACAACACCTTCTATGCACGGAATTGTTAGCAACGAATGGTTCAGCAGAACCTTGGGTAAGGAATTGTATTGTACCGATGATGCTTCGGTTAAAGGATTAGGCGAAAGTGGTAAAGGCGAAGGCGAAATGTCTCCTAAAAATCTTCAGGCAACAACCATCACAGACGAGCTTCGTTTGTCGACCAATTTTAAAGGAAAAGTAATCGGAATCAGTATCAAAGACAGAGGTGCCATTCTTCCTGCAGGACATTTTGCTAATTGGGCTTTTTGGTACAGCAAAACCGGAAACTTTATTTCTAGTACGTTTTACGGAGAAAAACTTCCGGATTGGGTAACCGAATTCAACGCCCAAAAAGGGTATATGAAGTACATCAATCAGGGATGGAATTTGTTAAAACCTGTTGCAACCTATGACGAAAGTTTGGCAGATGATAATCCGTATGAAGGCCGATTGTATAAAGTAGACAAACCTATTTTTCCGTATGATTTAAAAGCGATGTATGATAAAAACGATGCTGGTGTATTACGTGTGACTCCTTTTGGGAATGATTATGTTGCCGATTTTGCAAAACTGGCTATCGAAAAAGAAGCCTTAGGGAAAGATAGTGTTACCGATTTTCTTGCAGTGAGTTTCTCTTCTACAGATTATGTTGGACATATTCTTGGACCCCGTTCCGTAGAATTACAAGATACGTATTTGCGCTTGGACTTGACTATTGCTGACTTTTTAAATTATCTGGATAAGACTGTAGGGAAAGGAAATTATTTAGTCTTTTTGACAGCAGATCATGCCGGAGCGGAGAATGTAAAATATCTTAAAGACAACAAATATGCTATCAATAATCTGGATGGTAAAGCGCTTACAAAAGACGTGAAAAAATTCTCAACAGATACCTTTGGAGAAGATTTAGTAACAGAGTATGGTAGTTTTAATTTGTATTTTGATAAAGAAAAGATTAAAGCGAAAGGCCTAGATTTAGTCAAAGTAAAACAAGCTTTCAAAGAGTACCTGATGACGCAAGACTATGTAAAAAGAGTGTATACAGAAGAAGAAGTATTGGCTAATTCAGGAGCAGAACATCACTTAGATTGTATCGCCAAAGGCTATGATGCCACTCAAAATGGTGATTTGATCGTGTTGTTTAAACCCGGTTATATCGAATATGGTGCTACCGGAACGTCTCACGGATCAACTTACAGTTATGATACGCATGTACCACTTTTGTTTTATGGTTGGAAAATTCCAAAAGGAGCAACCCATGATAAAAAAGTGATCACTCAAATTGCACCAACCTTGGCTCAAAAATTAAAAATAACACAACCAAACGCCACAGAATCAGAAGTTTTAACTGAAATTTTGGAGTGATGCTATTTCGACGCTGATTAACGACTGGCAACCACTCTTTTTTGTCTGATTTTTTCAATTCTTTTAGCAACCAAATTATTTAAAAGTATTGAAAAAGCTATGGTAACTACTGCTAGTGTTAGTCCCATTCCACCAAGAGTTGGGATGTTGAGCGCTTTCAGCACTACAAAGACAAGTATGTGTGAGATGTAAATCGGATAGGATAATTCGCCAATGTAAGCATCCCTTTTCCAGTTTTTTGTCAGCATAAATATAAAGGGCAATACTAGGAAGAATCCACTTAGATATAAAAACTTTTTACCAGGTATGGGCAAAAAATTATAGAATATCGTAGCTCCTAAAACCCCAAGCCAAACAAGTTTGAGATATACGTCCTTTATCACCATAGTTTGTAACTTTTTATAGATGTGGTACGAAACAATGCCGGAAAGGAAGAAAACCAATTCTGTTGGAAAAAAGCGATATGTCCAAGGATCGTTTTTCAAATTGAAATGATAGTATAGCACTATCCTCAAAAGAAGTGATGCAATAATTAACGGAATAATCACTTTAAGTTTTCTCCGAACAATAAAAGGTGCAATAAGATAGAACGCTATTTCCACACCAATAGTCCACGCTTGCGGAATCATCAAAAAGTTATAAAGTTCCGGTGGATTTCTATGGAAATTCAAGGTAAAAAATAAATTTCCAGTGTCTGTGTTTAGAGAGAAAAACATAACGGCATCTTGCAGGAACAGAAATAAATTGGTAAATATTAGAAAGATAATACTAACAATTCCCATGGAATCCCAGTATTCATAGAAATAACTAAAACTCCCCAAATCATTCCCATTGGATGAAACGGATAGTACCACAGAATACAATACCGTTAAGAGTAGCACGACCCAATATATGGGATAAAGCCGCAAAAGTCTATTGGAGATGAATAGTTTATAGGAATCATTTTTACCAACGTATTTTTCGTTAAGAATTAACGTCATATAAAAACCTGAAATCACATAAAAGGACTGAACGGCTATCACACCGCCAACAAATTCAAACCCAAAAAGAGAGCTTGAATGACCTAATACAACGGATAATGCTAAAAGAAATCGTAATAAACCCATAGATGTTTTATAGTAATGTTTTGCTACGGCACTAATATACAATTCTATAAAACACTTGGTAATTTATTTTGTAAAAAAATGGAATACGATGCGGAATTACAAGTCAAGCAGAATTTGATTCTGAAGTAAATCACCCAAAGTTTCGCGTTCCCGAATCAAATGTCCTTTGCCATCTTTCCACAAAACTTCTGCTGGTTTGTAGCGCGAATTATAGTTTGATGCCATCGAGAAGCAATAAGCTCCGGCATTTTTGAAACAAAGAATATCACCTTCGTGAATTTCTGAAATCCGGCGGTTGTTGGCAAAAGTATCCGTTTCACAGATATAGCCTACCACGGTATAAAAACGCTCTTTTCCTTTTGGGTTCGAAATGTTTTCAATACTGTGCTGCGAACCGTAAAACATCGGACGAATCAAGTGATTGAATCCACTGTCAATGCCTGCAAAAACGGTGGACGTAGTTTGTTTGACTACATTTACTTTTGCTAAAAAATAACCCGCTTCACTGACTAAAAATTTTCCAGGCTCGAACGCTAAAGTGAGCTCTCGACCGTATTCTTTTTCAAAGGCCAAAAAGCGTTTGGTTAGCTTTTTACCTAATTCTTCTATGTTGGTTTCGATATCGTCTTTTTTGTACGGAACCTTAAATCCGGAACCAAAATCCAGAAATTCTAAGTTTTTGAACTGTTTTGCGGTGTCAAACAAAATTTCCGAGGCGTATAAAAACACTTCGATGTCCAAAATGTCAGAACCTGTATGCATGTGGATTCCGTTGATATTCATCTTGGTATTCTCCACAATGCGCAATACATGTGGAATCTGATAAATAGAAATGCCAAATTTGCTGTCGATGTGTCCCACAGAAATATTCTCATTGCCACCAGCCATTACATGCGGATTAATCCGAATGCAAACCGGAGTTTTTGGATGTTTGGCACCAAAATGTTCTAATACCGAAAGATTATCAATATTGATTTGAACTCCCAAAGACGCTACTTCTTCAATTTCTTCAAACGATACACCGTTTGGCGTAAAAATGATTTTATCCGGAGTAAACCCGGCATGCAAACCCAATTGTACTTCCTGAATGGAAACCGTATCCAATCCCGAACCTAAACTTTTCAGGAGCTTCAGAATCGAAATATTGGACAACGCTTTCATTGCATAATTGATACGCAACTTTTCCACTTTGGAGAATGCTTTGGACAGACGATTATACTGTGAAGCAATTTTATCCGCATCATAAACATATAACGGATTTCCAAATTCGTTGGCTAAGTCGAGTAATTCTTTGGGTTGCATAGTTTTTTTGGCTTAATATAAACTGGGATATTGATTCGGTTTTGCTTCGTGCATAATAGCGTATACTTTTTCAAAAACATCTTCTGCTGAAGGTTTCGAGAAATAGTCGCCATCAGTGCCGTAAGCCGGACGATGTGCTTTTGCTGTTAAAGTTTGTGGTTGGCTGTCCAAATGATTATAGCCGTTTTGTTCGTCTATGATTTGTTGCAAAATAAACGCACTGGCGCCACCAGGAACATCTTCATCTACGACCAACAATCGATTGGTTTTCTGAATGCTTTTCACACAGTCATGTTTTATATCAAAGGGCAACAACGATTGGGCATCGATGATTTCCACATCAATACCAACTTCTAATAATTCTTTTGCAGCCTGTTCAATAATTCGTAATGTCGAACCATAAGAAACAATAGTGATGTCGGTACCTTCTTTAATAGTTTCCACTACGCCAATAGGTGTTTTGAATTCGCCCAAATTGGTAGGCATTTTTTCTTTTAAGCGATACCCATTCAAACATTCTATAACCAATGCAGGTTCGTCAGTCTCTAGCAATGAATTGTAAAAACCGGCGGCTTTGGTCATGTTTCTCGGAACCAAAACGTGAATACCGCGAATCGCATTAATAATCATTCCCATTGGGGAACCCGAATGCCAAATTCCTTCTAATCTGTGACCACGTGTTCTAATGATTAACGGTGCTTTTTGACGGCCTTTGGTTCGGTATTGAAGGGTAGCTAAATCATCGCTCATGATCTGAATAGCATACAATAAATAATCTAAATACTGAATCTCAGCAATGGGACGTAAGCCACGCATTGCCATTCCAATTCCTTGTCCGAGAATGGTAGCTTCCCGAATTCCGACATCGGCAACACGAAGTGCTCCGTATTTCTCTTGCATACCTTCTAATCCCTGATTCACATCGCCAATATTTCCGGCATCTTCACCAAAAATCAACGCTTCAGGATATTTTGAAAAGATCGCATCAAAGTTGTCGCGCAATACTAATCGTGCATCTACATCTTCTGCGGATGCATCATAAGTTGCTGCAATTTCGGTACTATTTAAGACATTTTTATCGGATTCAGAAAACAAATGGGAACTGAATTTTGGCTGAATTTTATTAGTGTAGGAGGTTATCCAACTTGCCAATTCCTGTCTGCCGTTTTCAGCAACAATCATACGTAAAACTTTACGCGCTGTGGATAGTATTTCTTTACGAATAGGCTCTTTTATCGAAGCTAAATCAGAAGCTTCTTTCTCAATAAACGCTTTCTTGTCACTTGATGAAGCTAAAGTATTCAGTAACGAAACTAATTCCAGTTGCTCTTCTTTGGTTGGAGCGACAAATGCTGACCAAGCGGCCTTTTTGCCTTCCAAAACTTCTTTTTTAGAAGCGCTTTCTATGGCTTCTAATTCTTCGGTAGTTGCCAAATCATTTTGAAGCAACCACGTTCTCATTTGAGCCAAACAATCAAATTCAGCTTCCCAGCCTAATCGCTCGGCATTTTTGTAACGTTCGTGTGAACCTGAAGTAGAATGTCCTTGCGGTTGTGTTAATTGCTGTACATGAATTAAAACTGGAACATGTTCTTCACGGGCAATTTCGGCGGCTTTTTCATAAGTGGCGACTAAAGCCGGATAATCCCAACCTTGAACGGTGAGAATTTCGTAGCCTTTACAATTTTGCTTCGCCAGTTCGCCATTCTGGCTCGGGTCGTCTCTTTGGAATCCTTTAAGGATTTCAGAGATGTTTTCTTTTGTGGTCTGATGGCGCGCGTGCACCGAAATTCCGTATTCGTCATCCCAAACACTGATGACCATCGGAACCTGTAAAACTCCGGCAGCATTAATGGTTTCAAAAAATAATCCTTCAGAAGTTGATGCATTCCCGATGGTTCCCCAAGCGATTTCATTTCCGTTCGATGAAAAATTCGAAAAGCCTTCTAAACCAGAAACATTTCTGTAGATTTTGGATGCTTGAGCTAATCCTAGTAATCTCGGCATTTGTCCGGCTGTAGGAGAGATATCGGCACTAGAATTTTTTTGTTGTGTAAGGTTGTTCCAATGGCCGTTTTCGTCAATGGAATGTGTTGCAAAATGACCGCCCATTTGACGTCCGGCACTCATGGGGTCATGTTCCAAATCGGAATGACCGTATAATCCGGCGAAAAATTGTTGGATAGACAAATGACCAATAGCCATCATGAACGTTTGATCACGATAGTAACCCGAACGGAAGTCTCCGTTTTGAAAAGCTTTTGCCATAGCCAATTGCGGTACTTCTTTTCCGTCGCCAAAGATGCCGAATTTTGCCTTTCCCGTAAGTACTTCTTTGCGTCCTAACAGACTACATTCTCTACTGATGGTGGCAATTTTATAATCCTGTAAAACTTCTTGTTTGAAGTCTTCAAAAGTGATTTCGGTTTTAGAGGTAGTCTCTGACATAGTGGTACAGTATTTCGTGAAGTAACAAATTTAAATAAAAAGTAGTAACAAAGTATATTCTCCGACGAAAATATATTTTTAATTATCTGTAATTTATTAGCTTTAAAAAGAAGTTGTATTGAAAAATACTCAACAAAAAGCAGAATACGTAACAGTATATCTAAAATAAAATAGTTTTAGTCCTGTTTTAAAACCATTTTCTTGTGAAAAGATTGATAAGTGTTTCCGGTCTAAAAGTGGCGATAAATCGGATTCTTTCGCCATAATTTTGTTGTCCAATTTCCCAGCCATTATTCGAATAAACCGGTAGAAACAATTCAAAATAATCGGTAACTAAATTTAATCGGATACCACTATCGTATACAAATTTGGGTGCGATGTCTTTATTTTTGAACATACCAATATCGCCATAAACATCAATCCAGTTCCAAATAGTATAACAGGCATTGGTGGTTGCCATCCATCTGTTCGCGGTTCGCGTTTCCAAAATGGATTTAAAAAAACCATCCGAAATAATAGACTGTTGACTAAAGATTCCCGACGTTTCTGAACGTCCTAAATAGTCACTTTCAAAAAGATAATCCGACGGTCTATCCAATCCAAAATCAAAATAGTTGGACGTCGTTTTGTTGTGTAAAAAAGTCCCGGCAAATACTCTCAGATTCAAAGTACGATTGTTATCAAAAAGTTTTCTGTATTGGATTTCAGCCGCTAATTTCCCGAAGCTTTTCTCATATTGGAAATCGCCTAAAAATGAAATATGATTCGTGACTTCGGTTTTGGTATTATAGTATTTAGCATTAAAAACAGCATAATTTTCCGTGTTTTCATCTACCGTAAAAGCCGATTTCTCTCTGCTGACAATGATTTCTTTTATAATGATGGCCTGCTTTCTATTGTCTCTTAAATTTTTGGGTCTAAAGTTCAGAAAAACAGTCGGCGCCAATTTGGTATACGAAGCATCCGGAGCATAATGCAGATAATTTCCGCTAATCATATAACGAATGTAGTACAGATTGCTATCTCTGTTAAACTGGTTCACATACAAATATCCTTTTCCGGAAAGGCTTTGGGTTTTGGTGGAAATGGTCGGATTTAAATCGAAGATGAACGGTTTGTCCAAAATTGTTTTGTTGTGAAAACGGATTCCGGGTAAAAAGCCATCGTATAAATTGTATTCCAGCGTTGGAATGTAAATAATCTGATTGTAATACGGATCTTCCAAATCCTTGAAGAAATTGAACTTTATAGGACGATTGAAATGGAAACTGCGCAACGAGTACCAATTGTTTCTTCGGTTAAACTCCGGAACTTCATTCTCATAATTGATAACGATTTTGTCAGCATTATTTCTCGGAAGCGAATAAATACTGTCTTTATCGAGAACATCGAACCATTTTTTGAAGACTATAGCTTTGTTTTTTATACCGTATACAGAAATCGGAACCTTCGTTTCGGTTTTGTTTTTTATAGAAAAGCTGATGCTTTCTTTGGTCTTACTGACGTTTTCAAATTTATAATCGATGATGTCTCGCGAACCAATCATCGTTTTGAAAAACCAATCAATATTTTTAGGTGCATTGGCCGTCAGTATCTTTTCAAAATCCGAGCTGTCGGTTTGTTGGTTTGTATTCAGCGTATAGAATTCTTTGATGCTGTTTGGCACTACATTATTTTCGAGATAACTGTCTAAGTATTTGAAACAAAGTCCAGCCTTGTATTTCGAGGCAATTTTTTCATTAAAACGAATCAAGGTGTTTTTCGAATTGGACAGCGGTTGATCCAAGTTTTTTCGGGCCATCAGCATATACAAATAGCTGTATTGACCGTTAAAATCCTGCGAAACCAGATTGTAACCTTTTACTAATTTAAATCGGGCTACATTACCCATCATTTTGGCATCGGGATGAAATTCGTTAATATAATTCATCATAATGTACACCTGAATTCCGTCATAAATCCAAGCTTCTTCTCGCTGATTGAGTTGTAAAGTGCTATGCAGATAATTGTGCAAATAGGTTTTCAGAAACTTGATTTCATATAAGAATTCATCGGGAAACGGACTAATAAATAGTGGCAATTGGTTCAAACCGTAAAACGGATTTTTATCATAATCTGTTTGCGAAACTGTAATTTTTTGATGGGGACTTTTGCCCAAATGTTCACTAACATACGTTACAATGCGATCCACAATCAGCGCTCTTTGAATGTCGTTTAGTCTATTGTCTTTCAGATTGGAAACGACTTCAAAATTGCCGCTTTTATATATTTCAAAATCTTTTTTGTTGTCTAGAAAAAGATTAAAATCCAAACGGTTTTTTCCACTAAGTTGGTACTGATGGAAACCATTAATGACCTCTTTTCCAGTTTCATTTAGGTCACAATGAATGTCGAAATTTTGCGGCACCTGAACCGTCACCTGATAATCTGAAAGCGCATTGGCACTGTCGTCCAGATTTAGGTTGTTGTATTTTACAAAAGCGTTATTTTCATAGCGTGCCGGAACCAAAAACCAATTTTTAAGGTACATTTTTCCGGTTTCATTATAGCCATATTTTGTAAAGCGGTCACTCGGAATTTTTACGGAATAGGTTAATGTGAATGTTACTTTTTGGTTCGGAAGTACCTTTTCGTTGAGTGAAATAGTGATGACGTCAGGAACCTTTTCATCTCTTTGCCAAGACAACGCTTGCTTTTCATCTGAAATAGTAATTGAGCTGGTGCTACCGCGTTCTTTTTCTTTGGCCAAATGGAACGCTCTTTCAAATTCGTCCGAGAAACGTGCCGCCAACGGCGTGTTTTTCGAACTATAACCATGCATCCAATCGTTTAAAACGATACTACTCAAGGTGTCGTTGCTTTGGTTGAAATACGTTAATTCTTGGGTAACATTGATTGTTTTTTGGTCTGTGTCAATGATAGCTGTCATTTTAGAATGATGCTGCGCTGAGGCGATACAACAAAAAAGCAACAGTATGTAGTTTAGTTTTTTCAAGGATTGGTTTTGGGTTTAAAAAAGGCGTCAAAAACTACCTTGGTAAAAGCAACGGCTCCGGCTTTGTTCATGTGACCACAAGTGGAGAAGTATTTATCTTCAGTTACGGCATTTTCCATTCGATGGATTTCCGGGTAAACCGATTGTATATGATTAAAATAATCTCTGTTGATGGTACTCATGCACATAGGCGTCGTAATGGCAATTAAATTAATGTTATTCTTTTTACAAATGGCCTTAATTTCTTCATAACCTACATTTCGTTTCGGGTAATATTTAGATAAATCGGCCGGAACCATTTTACCTGAATTTGATTTCAACGGATTAAATCCGTCATTTTCGAGCGCATTTGTTTTCTTATGAACAAGTGAGAAGTACATTTCCCTAAATCCAACTCGAGCATCATAGTGCAAATATCTGTAAAACGGGATATAAAGTAGTTTATTATATTCGGGAATCACTCTGTAATGGTCTCTGATAATTTCCGATTGATGCAGATAAGGCATAAACAAGGAGCGAATGGCTTCGGAATGATCATTGGTGTTAATATTCAAATCTACCTGAAGGATGAGATTTTTGATCTTGTAGTTGCGTTCGATCATCAATTTTAACATTAAAGCCGATTCTTCTAATCGGGAACGTGTGACGCCAAAATTGAACGTCTTATAGCCTTTTTTGTTGAAAATTTCGGGAACAAAATGATTGTTTACTCGGGAGGAACCTAAGAAAACCACATCGTAGTTTTGGTCTTTCGAATGATATAAATAGCTGATTTTATTGCGGTCATCGGTTTGTTGATATACCAAAGTATAGGCTATGTCGAGCAGTATCATCACGAGGATGAGCAAGGCCATACTTTTTAGTATAAATTGAAAAAACTTTTGCATCAAAATTGAAAATAAATAAACTCTTTATAATCCGAAAATACGCCCAAAGCGACGATGGCAGCAAGACATAAACTCAATTTCAGCCAACTGTTTTTCCCCGAAACTGGTTCTATTTTGGTTCGGTTGTTCCACTCGATGATGACAAACAAAAGTAGCATCAAAACGATTTCATAATTATAGCGTTCTATGGTAAAATATTGTTCTGAAAAATTAAGATTGGTAAACATACGTTTGATATAATCAACAGCATCCTGTATGGTTTTGGCTCTGAAAAAGATCCAGGCAAAACAGGTAAGAGCGAAGGTGATAACAATATTGAAAAGAATCTGTAAAGAAGAAATATTGAAACCTATTTTGAAATCCTCCATATTATTCCGGTTTCGGTTTAAGAGCAATAGCGGAAGGAAATATAAAGCATTGATAAAGCCCCAAGCAATGAACGTCCAATTGGCGCCATGCCAAAATCCGCTTACCAAAAAAATAATGAATGTATTTCTGATTTTGAGTCCTTTAGACCCTTTGCTTCCGCCAAGAGGAATGTATAAATAATCCCGAAACCATGTCGTTAACGAGATGTGCCAGCGTCGCCAGAATTCAGCAATATCTCTTGAAAAATAAGGATAATTAAAGTTTTTCAGCAAATCGATTCCGAACAGTTTGGATGTTCCCAAAGCAATATCGGAATAACCGGAAAAGTCGCCGTAAATCTGGAACGCAAAATACACGGCGCCTAACATCAGAGAAAGCGAATTCATCGAGTTGGAGTGATTAAAAATCTCGTTAGCATAATTAGCGCACGTATCGGCAATAACGACCTTTTTGACCAAACCCCAAACGATTTGATAGATGCCTTCTTTAGCTTTTTCGAAGTCGAATTTTCTTCTGACTTTTAATTGTGGTAAAAGATGCGTGGCTCTTTCTATTGGTCCGGCTACTAAAAGGGGAAAGTAGCTGACGAACAGCGAATAATCGACGAAGTTTTTCTCCGATTTGATTCGGCCATAATAAATATCGATGATGTACGACAAACCATGAAACGTGTAAAACGAAATCCCAACAGGAAGAATCACTTTCAGCAATAACGGATTGGCTTGGAATCCGACGGAATTGAGCAAATCGGTGAACGAGGCTACGAAAAAGTTATAGTATTTAAAGATTCCTAGAAAGCCGATGTTGATGGAAATGCAGAGCCAGAGCCAAAACTTTCGGCTGTTCTGAGTTGTGCTTTTTTCAATTTGGATGGCAGAAAAGTAATCGAGTAAGGTGGAAAAAATCAGCAGAAATAAAAACCGATAATCCCAACAAGAATAGAAGTAATAACTCGCCAGAATCAAAATGTAATTCTGATTGATTTTAGATTTGTTGCCCACAAACCAATACAACAGAAATACTATTGGTAAGAAAATGGCAAAATGTGGCGAGTTGAAAAACATCCTCTAAAATAGTATAAAATTAACCACCAGGAACACCAAGATTTTCACGATGGGCAGCACGTTATTTCTCAGAATTCTTTGTGGTTAACTGCTTTATTAAAAGTTCGGACTCAGATTGTATTTTTTGTAGAAATTATCCAAAACTTCTACTACTTCATCTTCTGTATCCACCACTTTGATTAAGTCCATATCCATCGGATTGGCATTGTGTTCCTTTTCGATCATTACCGTTTTAATCCATTCTAATAAGCCAGACCAAAATTCGGTTCCGACTAAAATAATAGGGAATTTTCCAATTTTCTTGGTTTGGATTAAGGTAACGGCTTCAAAAAATTCGTCTAAAGTTCCAAATCCGCCCGGCATCACCACAAATCCTTGGGAATATTTGACAAACATTACTTTTCGAACAAAGAAGTAGTCAAAATTAAGGTTCTTATCTTTGTCAATATACGGGTTATAGTGCTGTTCAAAAGGCAGTTCGATATTCAAACCTACCGAAGTTCCACCGCCATTGTGTGCTCCTTTGTTTCCGGCTTCCATGATTCCGGGACCACCACCTGTGATGACTCCGTATCCGGCTTTGCTGATTTTATAAGCAATTTTCTCCGCCAACAAATAGTATTTGGTATCGGGTTTGGTTCGGGCAGATCCAAATATAGAAACGCAAGGTCCGATACGCGCCATCGATTCGTAACCGTTGACGAATTCCGACATGATTTTAAAAATCGCCCAAGAATCGTTGGTTCGTATTTCGTTCCAAGGTTTTTGCTTTAATTTATCCTGAATTTTATCATCTTCATCTAGAAACTCTTCATTCCTCATGGTATTTGTTTTATGCTGTTATTTATGCTATTTCGAGCCTGCGAAAATACTTTTTTTTATTTTAAATTTTGAATTATTTGGTTTTCTGTGCGGTTTCATTCAGAATAGTTTCTTTCCCATTCCCATTTTAGTAAGGAATAACAGTCGGAGTCTTCATTTTTTCCGTTGACCACATAATCTTCGCGCATGGTTCCCTCTTTTGAAAATCCGTATCGGAGTAATAATCGTAAGGAAGCTTCATTTTCTGCGGCAATTAAAGCTTCAATTCGGTGTAAGCCTAAGGTTGTAAATCCAAATTTCAAAACAGCTTTCAAAGCTTCTGTCATATAGCCTTTTTGCTTGCTATTTTCATCTTTCATATAGTAAAATACTTCCGAACGATTATGGGTTGTATTCCAGGAATGAAAACCACATTCGCCAATAGGTGAGCCACTTTCTTTATCAATTAACAAAAAGTAAAACATAGAAATTCGATGTGTTTCCATACCTTTTTCGTGCATGATTTTATAATAATCATAAGCTTCGGCATAACCAAAATAAGACTTAATTTCCTCTTCTGATTTGGTATTGAATAGCTCATGAATGATAGCAGGCGTGATGCTTTTTAGAATCAATCGTGGTGTAGTGATTTCAATTTGGTTAGTCATTTTTTTACTATTTTGAATTTTGAATTATAAATTTTAAATTATTTGATTCACAGCTATGATTTCATTCAAAATTTAAAATTTAAAATAATTTATTCCAGTTCTTTTTTCAAAAACGGAGCCGTATAGCTTTTTTTGCTTTTGATGATGTCTTCTGGAGTGCCTTTTGCTACGATTTCTCCACCGCCTTTACCGCCTTCAGGTCCAATATCGATGATATAATCCGCTAGTTTGATAACATCCATATTGTGTTCGATGATCAAAACCGAATTGCCTTTGTCAACCAGTTTGTTGATGACATCCATCAACACGCGAATATCTTCAAAATGCAGTCCTGTTGTGGGTTCGTCCATGATGTAGAAGGTGTTTCCGGTATCTTTTTTAGACAGTTCGGTAGCCAATTTAATCCGTTGCGCTTCGCCGCCCGAAAGCGTGGTGCTCTGTTGTCCCAAAGTGATATAACCCAATCCAACATCCTGGATGGTTTTGACTTTACGATAGATTTTCGGAATGTTCTCAAAGAAGGGAACGGCTTCATCCACCGTCATGTTCAAGACATCTGAAATGGATTTTCCTTTGTACCGAATTTCCAAAGTTTCTCTATTAAATCGTTTGCCCTGACAGGTTTCACATTCTACATAAACATCAGGAAGAAAGCTCATTTCAATCGTTCGTACGCCCGAACCTTCGCAGGTTTCGCATCTTCCGCCCGAAACGTTAAAGCTAAATCTTCCGGCTTTGTACCCTCGAATCATAGCTTCCGGCGTTTGCGTATACAAGCTTCTGATTTCCGAAAAGACATCGGTATACGTGGCCGGATTCGAACGTGGGGTTCTTCCAATCGGACTCTGATCAATATCAATTACTTTATCAATATGTTCCAAGCCTTCCATTTTTTTATAAGGCTGCGGTTTTTTGACGCCGTTGAAATAATAGGCATTCAAAATAGGGTAGAGCGTTTCATTAATCAGTGTTGATTTGCCGCTTCCTGAAACTCCGGTGACGCATATAAGTTTTCCTAAAGGCAATTCGATGGAAACATTTTTCAGATTGTTACCGCTTGCTCCGGTCAGCTTTAGAAATTTCCCATTGCCTTCCCGACGTTTTTTCGGAACTTCAATTTTCATTTTTCCATTCAGATATTGCGCCGTAATGGTGTTTTCGTTGAGCAATTCCTTCGGAGTTCCTTTACTGATGATTTCTCCGCCAAATTTTCCGGCTTTTGGTCCAATGTCGATTACATAATCGGCACGTTCAATCATGTCTTTGTCGTGTTCTACGACCAAAACTGAATTCCCAATATCGCGAAGTTGTTCGAGTGAATGGATTAATTTTTCATTGTCTCTTTGGTGTAAACCGATGCTGGGTTCATCCAAAATATACAAAACCCCTACCAATTGCGAACCAATCTGCGTTGCTAAACGAATACGCTGCGCTTCGCCGCCCGAAAGCGATTTGGAACTGCGGTTTATCGATAAATAATTTAAGCCCACATTGACTAAAAAGCGCAGTCGGTCTTTGATTTCTTTGACGATTTCAGTAGCAATTATTCGTTGTTTTTCATTAAGATGTTGGTCTAAATCGTCAAACCAAGCTGATAATTCTGAGATATCCATGGTCGATAATTCGAAGATGTTTTTCTCATAAATTCGGAAATACATGGCCTCTTTTTTCAAACGGGAACCATGACATTCAGGACAGTTTACTTCGTCCATAAATTCTTTTGCCCAGCGTTTTATAGAAGTGGACGGACTTTCATCGAATTGGTTTTTGATGAAATGCGAAATGCCTTCAAATTCGATTTTGTATTCTTTGGTGATGCCTAAGGTTTTGGATTCGATGGAGAATTTCTCTTTTCCACCAAACAAAATGACCTGCATGGCTTCTTCAGAAATTTTTTCGATAGGATCGATCAAGGCAAAGCCAAACTTCTCTCCGATGATTTCCAATTGTTTGAAAATCCAAGAACTTTTATACTCGCCCAACGGTGCAAAACCGCCATTTTTGATGGATTGCTTTGGGTTGGGAATGATTTTTTTTAAATTGATTTCGTGAACCGTTCCCAAGCCTTTACAGGTTTCACAGGCGCCTTTAGGAGAGTTGAATGAAAACAAATTTGGTTCCGGATTTTGATAGGATATTCCAGACGTGGGGCACATCAGATTTCTACTGAAATAGCGTACTTCGTTAGTGTCCTGATCCAAAATCATCAGTACGTCTTCGCCGTGATACATCGCTGTTTTGATGCTTTCAGTCAGTCGTTTTTCGTTGTCTTCCGTATTCTCAATGACTATTCGGTCAATAACAATTTCGATATCGTGGGTTTTATAGCGGTCTAATTTCATTCCGGGAAGCAAATCCTGCACTTCGCCATTAACGCGTACTTTCAGAAAGCCTTGTTTGGTAATTTGCTGGAATAACTCGGCGTAATGTCCTTTTCGGGCTCTGATGATAGGCGCTAAGATATTGATGCGTTTTCCGGTAAAATTTTGGACAATCAATTCTTTTATTTGGTCGTCGGAGTAGGAAACCATTTTTTCGTTGGTGACATAGCTATAAGCTTCTCCACCACGGGCATACAGTAGACGAAGGAAATCGTAGATTTCGGTAATGGTTCCAACGGTGGAACGCGGACTTTTGCTCGTAGTTTTCTGTTCGATGGCGATTACGGGAGACAATCCGTCTATTTTATCCACATCGGGACGTTCCAATCCGCCAAGGAATTGTCGTGCATACGCCGAAAAAGTTTCGATGTAGCGACGCTGTCCTTCGGCATAAATGGTATCAAAAGCTAAGGATGATTTTCCCGAGCCTGAAAGTCCGGTGATAACGACCAGTTTTTCTCTGGGAATGGTAATGTCAATATTTTTAAGATTGTGGACTCGGGCACCAAGAACTTCAATTGTATTTTCGGTATCTATCATAGCATTTTTGCAAAACGCAAAGATACTGTTTTACAAAGAAATTTTGGAGAGACAGTTAAGAAGTTATTGTTAAAAGAAATTAATCTATTACCATCTCTTTTAGTCGCTGGCGGTAGTTTTCTAGAATATCAATTTTAGATAAAAAACCGAAGTATTTTCCTTTTTGAATTACCGGAAGAATTGTACTGTTGGAAGCCTCAAACTGCTTCATCACTTTTTCTACTTTGTCTTCGAGTAGGACTAGGGCATCGGGCTGATTCATGATTTCGGTAATCAGCATAAATTTTACCCGATACGGATTAAAAATGGTAGCCTTTACCACTTCAAAATCGATAATGCCAACGAGTTTTTTTTCAGCATCAATCACAGGAATATTTTTTTGTTCCGAAGTAGCAAAAATGGCTACAACGTCTTCAACAGTATTTTCAAGAGTAACCGTTTTGTAATGCTGCTGAACGAGTTTAGAAACATCGATGCTTTGCAGAATGTTCTTGTCTTTGTCACTGGTATAAACATCGCCCTTATCGGCTAGGGCTTTGACATCCATGGAATGTTTTTCGAACTGTTTGGAAACAGCGTAGCTTATGGACGATACAATCATCAACGGCACCATTAAATCATAGCCTCCGGTAATTTCCCCAATCAGAAATATCGCGGTTAAAGGTGCGTGAAATAAGCCACTCAAAATTCCAGCCATACCTACAATGGTAAAATTGGCTATTGGAAGCGGATTTGTGAAGTTTAATAGATTTACTGTTTTGGCTACAAAAAAACCAAGATACGAACCTACAAAAAGCGATGGAGCAAAGTTACCTCCGTTACCACCACTTCCTAAGGTTAATCCCGTAGCAAAGGCTTTTAACATCATGGTTACGCCAACAAAAGCCAACAAAACCCATTCGCTTTTGAATTGCTCGAGCATGGTATTGTCTAATAAAATGCCCGGATTTTTCGAGGCTAATATTTTAATGCTTTCATACCCTTCACCAAACAGCGTTGGGAAAAAGAAAATCAGAATTGCCAGAATGACCGAACCAAATAAGGCTCTGCGATAGCCTTTATTCTTAAAAGTGCCGAAAAATTTTTCTGTTTTTTGAAAATTACGCGCATGATATAGCGAAGCAAAACCCGCGAGTAATCCGAGTAAAATATAAAAAGGGGTGTTGTGATAATCAAATTTAAGCGTTTGCTCAAAATTCAGGATAACATCGTTGCTTAGGGAGATTTTAGACACTAACGTTCCGGTTGCTGCCGATATCATAATCGGAATAAATGCAGAAATAGAAACATCCGTCAGAACCACTTCGATAGCAAACAAAACTCCGGCAATAGGTGCATTAAACGCCGCTCCGATTCCAGCCGAAACACCACAGGCCAAGAGCAGAATTCGATCTTTTTGAGATAGATGGTATTTTTGAGCAAAGTTGGAGCCAAATGCCGCTCCGGTAATCACAATGGGGCTTTCTAATCCGGCTGAACCTCCTAAGCCTACTGTAAGAGAGCTTGTTACGATTTGGGCATACATTTGCTTTTTAGGAACGATACCTCCTTTTCGGGCCACGGCGTAAAGTATTTTAGAACTACCTTTTTCAAGGTTATTGCCTAGAAAATTTCGAATTACGAATACGGTCAATAAAATACCTGCAATAGGCAGTAAACTGTTGATGTATGGTAATTTTAAGAAGCTGTTGATGTCATTAGCCCAAAGAAAGATATTGTGGGCAAAACTTTTCAGAATAATTACGGCAAAGGAGCAAGTGATGGCCACCAAAACAGCTGCTATGTAAATAAAATTCCTTTCACTTACTCGGTCTTTCAAAAGGAAAATCAGGTTTTCGATTCTTCTGAAAATACTTCTGAAAACAATTTTAAAATTAGAGGCTTTACTGCTTGGCATTTTTTCAAATCTTTGAATCTGCTAAAATACTATTTTAAATTATGAATTTTGAAAACTAAATTCGGTAATCTAAAATCCAACTGCCTTATCATCGCCTCGAAAATCTGCACCGCCTTCGAGTTTTCCATCGGGAAGCACTAGGATAGCATCTACTTTACCGAGAATGGGCGCTGTTTTTTCATTGATTTTATAGCCTTTAGTCGAAAGTTTTTCTAGGGTGATTGCATCAAATTTCCCGGGCTCTACCATCACATCTTCCGGAAGCCATTGGTGGTGAAATCTTGGGGCGTTTACCGCTTGTTGCATCCCCATATCGAATTCATATACATTCAAAATGGTCTGTAAAACCGAAGTAATAATCATGGAACCGCCAGGTGAACCTAAAAGCATTAGGAGTTTACCATTTTTCTCAACTATCGTGGGTGTCATCGAGCTAAGCATTCTTTTTTGTGGCGCTATACTATTGGCTTCGGCACCCACTAATCCGTAGTAATTGGGAACTCCGGGTTTTGAGGAAAAGTCATCCATTTCATTGTTTAAAAAGAAACCCAATGCGTCGCAATAGAGTTTAGAACCATAAGCGCCATTGAGGGTTGTAGTTACTGAAACGGCAGTACCTTCGGAATCTACAATCGAATAATGGGTGGTTTCATCGCTTTCGTATACACTGATATTTCCGTGGCTGACTTCGGTTGATGGTGTTGCTTTTTCAAATGAAAAACTTGCCATTCGGTTTTTGAGATAGGCATCGTCTAACAATTTTTTTTGCGGAATCTTTACAAAATCGGGATCGCCCAAAAAGTAATTTCTGTCGGCATAAGCCCTGCGTTCGGCCTCAGTTAAAAGCTGAATGTATTCAGTAGAATTATGTCCCAATTTTTTGACATCATGCGAGGCAATCATCTTCATGATTTGCGCCAAGGTGATGCCACCGCTCGAAGGAGGAGCCATTGAAATAAGGTTTAGTTCTTTGTATTGGAACGTTATCGGCTGACGCCAAATGGCTTTATAATCGGCTAAATCTTTCATCGAAATAAGGCCTCCTTTTTGTTGGAGAAATTTTACCAGTTTTTTTGCTGTTTTTCCTTTGTAGAATTCGTCTTTTCCGTTTTTTAGGATTTGCTTCAAGGTATTGGCTAAAGCCGAATATTTAATGGTGTCACCTACATTATAAGTCTTGTTATATAAGGTTTTGTCTCCGCTTATTTTTACAATGATCTCTCGATATTCATCAAGCTTGGCTTTTTCTTTTTCAGTTACGACAATGCCTTTTTCTGCCAAATCGATTGCTGGTTCGAACAAATCTTTCAAAGGTAGTTTTCCGAACTTTTGATGCACTTCGAAAATCCCGGCCACGCTTCCCGGAACGCCTACAGATAAAGCGCCATCGGTGCTTAGGTTTGGAATCACATTCCCTTTTTTGTCTTGATACATGTTTTTCGTCGCTTTGTAGGGCGCTTTTTCGCGAAAATCTAGAGAGCCAATGTCGCCATTTGCTTTTCGGTATACCATAAATCCACCGCCGCTAATATTTCCGGCATAAGGATAGGCGACAGCAAGTGCTAATTGAGTTGCAATCATCGCATCGAAGGCATTGCCGCCTTTTTTGATCATTTCAAAACCAATTTTAGAAGCTTCTTCACGAGCAGAAACCACCATAGCTTTATCGGCAACGAGTCCTTTTTGGCCATAAAGCGATGAAGCAATGAATAAAAACAATAGTGCAATCTTTTTCATAAATCTTAAAAAATCAATTGTGCATTTGTGGTTTTACCCATTTAATTCTCTCATTTTTTCAGCGCATTGCTGTTGTAGTTCCTCGAAAAAAATAGTGAATTCGTTTTCAAATTCGGTGTAATATTGATGAAGCTCGACTATAGATTCGTGCATGGCAACCCGGTTTTTGGTTCGGTGATCCATTTGAAACATAATCATTTCCAAACCCGCAATGGAGGCATAGCTGACCAGCCAGTTTCTTCCCATCATATAGGGCAACATTCCCTGCGCTTTTTCCGTTAAGATATCATAATTATCTTGTAGCAATTTGTAGAAGGTTTGAGCGTATTCTTCTAACGTAACATCGGAATAGGTTTTCCAGTTTTTGGCCAAAAAATGATCATAAAAAATATCCATAATCACTCCTGAATAATGTCCGTATTTTTCGTGTAACCGATGCTTACTTTGTCTATAAACCGGATGCATATCAGTGAAACTGTCAATAAAACGATGAAGTAGAATTCCCTTTTGGATTTCCATCGGATACACATCATAACTATGCCCTCGAATACTATCCGCCATAAAATTTCCGATTTTTAACAAATCGTTGTTGCCGGAAAGATAAATGTGGGCTAGGAAGTTCATGTGCCTAATTTAGGAATTTTAAATTATAAATTTTGAATTTTAAATTAGAATTGAAAAATGCCATTCTTTATATTTGTAAACATTTAAAATTTAACATTTCAAAATTCAAAATAATAAAGATGACTTTAATCAAATCGATATCAGGAATACGTGGTACTATTGGCGGGAAAGTAGGCGATAATTTAACTCCGGTTGATGCCGTAAAGTTTGCTTCGGCATACGGAACGTTTCTAAAAACTGGAAGCGGAACGTTGGAAGCGGGAAGAAAGCTAAAAGTAGTTATTGGAAGAGATGCGCGTATTTCGGGACCAATGATTCATAATTTGGTCGTGAATACCTTAATCGGTTTGGGCATTGATGTAATTGATTTGGGATTGTCCACGACGCCAACTGTCGAAATTGCTGTGCCTTTAGAAAAAGCTGATGGTGGTATCATTCTGACAGCGTCACACAACCCGAAACAATGGAATGCATTAAAGTTATTAAATGCTAAAGGCGAGTTTTTAAGCGGAAAAGAAGGCGAAATGATTTTGGAAATAGCCGAAGCGGAACGATTTGATTTTTCAGATGTCGATTCGTTGGGCGAAATTACCGTCAATGATGCTTATATGGATATTCATATTGATGAGGTTTTGGATTTACCTTTAGTAGATGCAGAAGCAGTTGCTAAAAGAAAATTCAAGGTTGTCGTGGACGGAGTAAATTCTTCTGGAGGCATTATCATTCCGAAATTATTGGAGCAAATGGGCGTAGAGTGCGTCAAATTATACTGCGAACCTAACGGACATTTTCCGCATAATCCGGAACCGTTAAAAGAGCATTTAGGAGATATTTGTAAACTAGTAGTCGAAGAAAAAGCGGATTTCGGAATTGTTGTAGATCCCGATGTGGATCGCTTGGCTTTCATTTCGAATGATGGTGAAATGTTTGGTGAAGAATATACTTTGGTGGCTTGTGCCGATTATGTATTGAGCAAAACTCCGGGAAATACAGTTTCCAATATGAGTTCCTCACGTGCTTTGCGGGACATTACCAACAAACATAACGGAACCTATCAGGCAAGTGCCGTCGGAGAAGTAAATGTGGTTGAGATGATGAAGCAAACCAATGCTATTATTGGAGGAGAAGGGAATGGTGGAATCATTTATCCGGAATCGCATTATGGTCGCGATAGCTTGGTTGGGGTAGCGTTGTTTTTAACCCATTTGGCAAGCCTTGATATGACAGTTGCCGAGTTAAGAGCGTCTTATCCTCAGTATTATATGAGCAAAAACAAAATTGAACTGACACCGCAAATTGATGTGGATGCAATTTTGGTTGCGATGACCGAAAAGTATAAAAATGAAGACATCACTACCATTGACGGAGTGAAAATCGACTTTGCCGAAAATTGGGTGCATTTAAGAAAATCCAATACGGAACCAATTATCCGAATTTATACCGAAGCCCAGACACAACAGTTGGCTGATGATTTGGCTTTGAAAATCATTGATGAGATAAAAACTGTGGCTGGAATCTAAATCTAAAATCAATACTGTATATTTGCTTTTATTTTTTAAAGAATGGATAAGAAAACAGAAGAGTTTTATATTAGATTGCGCGAAGAATTGGACAGCACTTCAACTTGGCCGAGTGAGTATTTATACAAATTCATAGTGCCTACTGATGCTAAGAAAATAGAAGCCGTAGAAAATGCTTTTGATAATTTAGGCGCCGTGATTCAAACCACCCAGTCAAAAACCGCAAAATATACCAGTATATCAATAAATGTTATGATGGAAAGTCCGGAAAGCGTTATTGAAAAGTACATTGAAGTTTCTACAATAGAAGGAATAATATCATTATAATGCCTGAAAAATATATAAAAGAAAATGCCAACGATGTTGTATATCATTTAGAATACAATGCCGAACGTCCGCATTTAATCATTCCGGAGTACGGTCGCCATTTGCAAAAACTGATCGATCAGGCAACGATTATTGAAGACAGAGAAACGCGTAATAAAGCTGCCAAATACATCATTCAGGTGATGGGTAGTCTGAATCCGCATTTACGTGATGTGCTCGATTTTCAGCATAAATTGTGGGATCAGATTTTTATTATGTCCGATTTTAAATTGGATGTTGATTCACCGTATCCGATTCCGACCCGAGATGTAATTCATCTGAAACCGGAACGATTGGCGTATCCACAAAAAAATCCGAAATACCGTTTTTATGGTAACAATATCAAATACATGATTGATGTTGCCAACAGTTGGGAAGAAGGAGAAATGAAAAGTGCCTTGGTAAAAGTGATTGCCAACCACATGAAAAAATCGTATTTGAGTTGGAATAAAGACACGGTTACCGATACCGTTATCTTTGAGCATCTTTATGAATTGTCAGCCGGAAAATTAAATTTATTGCAAAGCACCGAAGAATTGTTGACTACCAACGATTTGATGCGTACCAATAAAAAAATGTCCAACAAAAGCATGCCGCTGAACAATAAGATAAAAATCAATAAAAACGGCAAAAAGCCATTTGTAAAGAAAAATAACAATAATCCAAAATAGTTAAGAGTTATGAATTATGAGTTATGAGTTGTTTTCTCATGTAACTCATAAATTATGACTTGTAATTCATAATTATAAAAAATGGGAACTTTTAAAATAGAAGGAGGAATTCAACTTAAGGGAGATGTAACCCCACAAGGAGCTAAAAATGAAGCATTGCAAATCTTATGTGCTGTGCTATTGACTCCGGAAAAAGTAACAATCAGCAATATTCCTGACATCATCGATGTTAATAAATTAATCACCCTTTTAGGCAACTTAGGCGTTAAAATTCAAAAAAACGGTCCGGGTTCCATCACCTTTCAGGCAGATGAAGTGAACGTGGGTTATCTTGAAACCGAGGCTTTTAAAAAAGAAGGCGGCAGTTTGAGAGGTTCTATTATGATTGTTGGTCCTTTATTAGCTCGTTTCGGAAAAGGGTATATTCCAAAACCGGGTGGAGATAAAATTGGTCGACGTCGTTTGGATACGCATTTTGAAGGATTTATCAATTTAGGAGCTAAATTCAGATACGAAAGAGAAGATCATTTTTATGGAGTAGAAACCAAAACGCGTTTGAAAGGAGCTCACATGTTGCTTGATGAAGCTTCAGTAACCGGTACTGCCAATATCGTGATGGCGGCAGTTTTAGCTGAAGGTACTACGACCGTTTACAATGCCGCTTGTGAGCCTTATTTGCAACAGCTTTGTAAAATGCTTAACTCGATGGGAGCCAAAATTACCGGAGTTGGTTCTAATTTACTGACTATTGAAGGCGTTGAAAATCTTGGAGGTTGTGAACACAGAATCCTTCCGGACATGATTGAAATAGGTTCTTGGATTGGTCTTGCAGCAATGACTAGAAGCGAAATCACTATAAAAAATGTTTCCTGGGAAAACCTAGGTGTTATTCCAAGTGTATTCCGAAAATTGGGAATCACTTTAGAGAAAAAGGGAGATGATATTTATATTCCATCTCACACCAAAGGTTATACTGTTAAGACGGATATCGATGGTTCTATATTAACCATTGCCGATGCACCATGGCCAGGATTTACACCAGATTTATTAAGTATTGTTTTGGTTGTAGCTACTCAGGCAAATGGCGATGTATTGATTCATCAGAAAATGTTTGAAAGCCGATTATTCTTCGTAGATAAACTGATCGATATGGGCGCTAAAATTATGCTTTGTGATCCACACAGAGCAGTAGTTATGGGGCACAATTTTCAATCACAGTTGAAAGCGACTACCATGTCTTCGCCAGATATTCGTGCGGGAATTTCTTTATTGATTGCAGCCTTATCTGCTAAAGGAACTTCTACCATTCAAAATATCGAGCAAATTGATAGAGGTTACGAACGTATTGATGAGAGACTTCGTGCACTTGGCGCCAACATTGTTCGCGTTTAATATAGATAATAGACAAATAGATACAAGATAGAGGCGCAAATTGTGCCTCTTTTCATTTTAAATTTATGGAAACCTACCTTATTCCTCTTCTCTGTCTTGCAGCTTTCTTGGCCGGATTTGTAGATGCTGTTGTAGGCGGTGGTGGATTAATCCAAACTCCGGTTGCCTTGATATTGTTGCCTGATCTTGCGGTTTCTTCGGTTATTGGTTCGTTGAAAATTCCATCGTTTAGCGGTACAGCTTTGGCGGCACGACAATACCTGAAAAAAGTGGAAATGAATTGGAAATTACTTTCGATAATGGCTGTTGTAGCTTTTGTTTCGGCATTTTTAGGGTCGATTTTGCTAACGAAAGTGTCTAACGATTTTATGAAGCCTTTGTTATTGGTGGTTTTAACACTAATTGCAATTTATACGTTTGTCAAAAAAGATTTTGGGAGTCATCAGATAAAAGAGCATTCCTCTAGGAAACAGCTTTTATATGCAGTCTTTATCAGTTTTATCATTGGGTTTTATGATGGATTTATTGGTCCGGGAACGGGAAGCTTTTTGGTGTTGGCTTTTGTGGCCATTTTAGGCTTTGATTTTCTTCAGGCTTCTACCAATGCTAAAATGGTGAACCTTGCGACCAATTTTGGTTCGATTTGTCTTTTTGTTTTTAAGGGAAAAATTATATGGGCCATTGCTATTCCGATGGCTATCTGTAATGCTTTTGGTGGCTGGGTTGGCGCCAAAATTGCCCTCAAAAAAGGAAACGGATTTATTCGTGTTTTCTTTCTTATCGTCGTCATCGGAACGCTGATTCGATTTGCGTATGATGTTTTTCTTACGTGAATTTTCGTCTTAAAGTATTTTAGAATGGCACTTACCATTCGTTATAAACCACAGAATCATGAACAACTAAATGTGAGATATGTTTGTATTGGAGTCCAAATGGTGCCAAAGGAGTCCAGCTATCAGCATAAAACAATTTGATTTTCTTTCCTTCAAGATCTTTTTTGGTTTTCGTTAGTTCAAATCCGTTTTCAAACCCACGATTGATGTAATACTTTATCGGATTGTTTTCCAACTCAAAAACGACATCTTTAACGCCACCTTCCTGTACAGATTTTATAGTTCCAGTTACTTCAATACTATTTTCCTTGGAGTTATTAATGGGTATAAGGGCAAAAAACAAAAAGGCTACAAAGAGCACGACTATAATGTAAATTACTTTCTTCATGATTTTAGTTTGAAGGTTTCAAAAGGAAACGAATAAAACCATCTTTTATTGCTTTAAATGCCATTGACGATTCAGAATACAGTGTTAAAAATACCAAGATTGGATTTGATATTAATGATTATACTTTCGGTTGAGCAACAGAATTTTGAGCTTGATATTATCGTAAATTAATCCGATTGCCAAAGCCACAGCAGCGATGATGAGTACTTTCAATTTTATTTTCACATAAAATATCCCACCTATAATGCCACCGATAAAAAAGAAGCTGATGATGATTAATCTCAATTTAATGGAAGCATACAGTTTTTGTTTCATTTGAAGTTCTTTGAAGAAAAAAAGCTGTGATAATTCTATGCCGAGATCGGTGAAAAGTCCGGTCAAATGCGTTGTTCTCACCGTCGCGTTTGATATTTTAGTCACCAAAGAGTTTTGCAATCCCATCGCAAACAATAGGCTGCAAGCAATAACATTTGGATTTTTAGTAAGCAGACTTCCACCAAAAATCCCTAGTAACAAAAGGATTAGGATTTCTATTGAAGTCGGAAATACATAAATGTTTCTTTCGGTTTTTTGCGAGATTAATTCCACCAAATAACTCGAAACAAAAGAGCCCATAAAAAAGAAAAAGATATAGAGGAAATACACAAAGCCTTCCCAAAAATTCAATTTAAAGACTTCGTCTACAAAAAAAGCAAAATGTCCGGTGACATTGGTAGTGAGTTTAGCAACAGCAAGAAATCCGGCCACATTTACAATTCCGGCCACAAAAGACAGCAACGATGCAATGCGCAAATTATGACTTAAGGTTCTGGATTTTCCTTGATGAGTAAACATTTGCGTTTTGTTCTTAGAGTTGCATTATTTGTGGTTTATTCCAATACATTTAAAAATTTCAAGCCAAAAATCACACCGTCGCCCTGATAACCATTTTGATAAGAACGCACATAATCGACTCTTAGGAATTTCAATTTCCCGAAGCCAAGATTGTCCAAACCAACTGAGAATTCCTGATAGGGTTTTCTTTCCGGTATGGCTAAGTTGTGGAAGCCTAAAACCAATTGCGATTTCAGGTATTTCAGCAACGGAATTTTATTCATAAAATACCCTTTGTCGTTGTGTTCTAGATGGGTTTCAAAATAACTGTCGTTAGTGCTGGCGCTATAATAAGGCAATAAATTAAATACGTTTGTGTAGTTTTCTGCTTGACCGATATGCGTTTGGTTTCCGTTGAAATGTCTGTAATCTACAAAAGAAATATTGTCGGCATTAAAGAATTTCCCACCTTTGAATACCATTTGCATAATTCCTTTATTTCCCAGCGTAACATCATAATTCACTTTTGCGGCCAAAAAATCGTATTCATAATTTTTATCAGTGGCCGCCATTGCTTTTTCATAACCCAATGTTAGTGCTGGATAATCATCATTTGGGATATTGAATTTTCCGTCAGGACGCGTGAGGTATTTTTGACCAAAATTGAATCGCATAGCCACATTAGTTTTGACCAAATTATGTTTCGTTATAGCAGCAGTAGTCTCGTCGGTTGGAGCTAACGGATTATTAGAAGTATATAAATCGTCATTTTTAATAACCGTATAATCCGTAGTATTGAAGAGCGGTTTTCTTTCTGCATATTCCACTCCGGCATTCAGATAAATACCATTCACTATTTCTCGAGCAAAAGTGGCGGCCACAAAATTCTTTTCATACACTTTCATAAAATTATTTTTGAAAAATAAAGTGCTCACGGTGTTAACCACATTTGAAATCGGATTACTTTGATTAAACTGATTCACCGAACTTCCACCGTTGAGGTATAATGTGCTGTTGTTCGTATTGTTGAATTTTTGAACATAACTGGCAGTTGCTCTAAGTTTTTCTTCTGAAAAGCCGTAGTCAAATTTAGAGCCAATTCGGGTAAAGGTTCTCTTTTCTTCATCGCGTTTGGTGTAAGAAAGGCCAACACTAGTTCGCCAACCTTGAACGGTATTAAACGAAGTCGAAAAGAGTGGCCCGTCATAATTGAGTGACCATTTTTTATACGAATTATTGTAGCTGTAACCATAGAGGATGTCGGTAATTTTAAATTTATTTCGTTTTTTATCGATGGAATCCAGATAGACTTTAGATTTCTTTTTAGTTTGTAAAATGTCTTTTTTGACATAATCAGTAGCTTCTTCTTCAGTCAAAGGAACAGGTCGAATAGTATTCCAAAACGAATCTTCTTTTTTATTGGCATTTTCTTCAAAGGACAGAATTTCGTTGGTAAAAGTCTTTTTGTCGAATCTCTTCTCAAACTCGAAGTTAGAATAAACATAAGTAAACCTACCGTTGAGCTTGATGCTCAGCATTCCGGCGACAAAGTCGATGGTTTGTGTGTTTTGTATCCAGATTTTATTATTCGAATTATAGCTGTAGCTCTGTTTTAAGGTCAACTTATCAATGGCCGGCGATTGCATTTGATTTCCTTTAATAGATAAATCGGTGGCATAAATGGCATAAGAATCATCTACTATATAAATGTATCCTTCCATGACAGGTTCGTTATCACGACGGGGAATTACTTTAATTTTATTGATTTGCTGCTTGTTTTCGTTAAAAAACGAGCCTTCAAATTTGTATTTGTAATAATTGAATGCATTGTCAGCAATAGGAGAGACCACATTGATTTCGAATGGCAAATAATTTTCATAAAAATCAAAATTTACCGATGCTGCGTTGTTAAAGCTAAAACCATTGTCCTTACCACTTACTTTAGAAGCTACAATAACTTCCTTCATTTTGTCAGGCTTTTGGAATGTGATTTTCGAAACCGTTTCCGACAGATAAATGATTCCGCTTCTTGTGGAGTCGAGTATTTCATCAAAAAAATCAAACTTTTGTCCCATGATGGTTTTAGGAGCATCTTTTAGCCGAATGATACCACGAGAATAAAATTCAGCTTTGAAACGAGCGGTTTTTTCGGCGTTGTCTCTCTTATTTTTTATGGCGTTTCGGATGATTTCATTAGCCGGATTTTCGGCAGTATTGATGACTACTTCTTTTAGCGTGAAATTCTCCTCAATCATGATGACATCTACAATTGCTGTTGGAGCATTGTTTTGAAGCATTACTATTTGCTTATTGGTTTTGAATCCTAAGTATTGAAACAGAATGGTATGATTTCCCGGAATTCTCACATTGAGTTCATACTTGCCTTGTTCGTTTGAAGTTGTTCCGATATAGGTGTTTTCTTCGAAGATGTTTACGAACGGCAACGGATTTCCTTTATCGTCAACGATGGTTCCTTTTATTTGCCCAAAGGAAGTTAGTGTTACTAAAAACAATGCAAACGATAGTAATTTTTTCAGAGGCATATAATTGTTTATAAAGGTTACAAAAAGGACTGCAGTGCTAGTTCGTAGCTTTTTAATCCGAAACCAATGATAATTCCTTTAGCATTCGCTGATATAAAGGATTGATGACGGAACGTTTCTCGAGCAAATGTATTCGAAATATGGACTTCAATAACCGGCGTTGTGATTGCTTTAACAGCGTCGCCTATACCAACGGAAGTGTGCGTGTACGCTGCAGCATTCAAAATGATGCCGTCATAACTAAATCCGGTTTCCTGAATTTTGTCGATAATTTCCCCTTCTATATTGCTTTGAAAATAGTCTAAAGCTATGTTTGGATATTTATCTTTCAGTTCCTGAAAGTAGTCGGAGAATGTTTTGTTGCCGTAAACTTCGGGTTCCCTTTTTCCTAATAGGTTTAGATTGGGACCATTGATGATGATGATTTTCATGGAATACGTTATGTTTTCAGTAAATGTAGACAAACTTTGTAATATTTGAAAGTCTAATTTAATAGTGTTTTTCGTGGTCTTTTAGGTGTTAATTGCGCTATTTGCAGCTAGTTGTCTGACTTTTTGATTATTTAGAATAAACGGTTTTTCGTTGATATCTCTTTTAATTGTCTGATATGTAGTTTGTTGTTATCAACATTTTGTTAATAACATTGTTAATAAGTGAAATGGTGTTTTTGGATGATAGAAAAGGATTACTTCTAAATTTGTTCATATTAATTTTAAAATTAACAAACATGAAAAAAATTATTTTAACAATGGCTGCTGTATTTGCTGTGACTTTTGCAAATGCACAAGACAAGAAAGAAAAAGCAAGTGGTTCTCAAACTTCTAAAGGAAAATGGTTAATCGAAGCTAATACTGGTTTTGGTGCTGTAACTGGTGCTGATACAAGTTTTGGTTACTACTCTCAAGGAGATGTTAAAAGAATGTCTTTAGGTGCTGAAGGAGGTTATTTCGTAATGGATAACTTAGCTATCAAACTTGGAATTGGTTATAATTCTGAAGATGATGGAACAGGTAATGTTGGAGGATTTGCTTATAAAGTAGGTGCTAAGTATTACATCATGGGTAACATTCCAGTACAAGTTGATTACTCTGGAGCTTCTGGGGATGCATACAAAGTAGCTGATGAGACTCCATCTTACTTAGGATTACAAGCTGGTTATGCAGTATTCTTGGGAGAAAATGTTTCTATCGAGCCAGGTTTACGTTACAACTTAACAATGAATGACAAATACACTGAAGACAACGCTATCCAATTATGTGTTGGATTTGCTTTACACTTCTAATATTTGAAAAAATATTTAAGAAAACCGCGCCATTGGCGCGGTTTTTTTTATTCTAATAATTTGGGTTGTAAGATTTGTTTTGAAATTAATTTGAATATATTTGCCCTCAAATCAATAAAAACAAAACATGAAAAAAGTTATTTTAGTTATTGCTGTTGTATTGACGGCAACAATTGCAAATGCCCAATTAAGAGTGAAAGGAGCAATAGAATTAGCTCCGCAAATCGGTTATTCTAGTTCTAATTATTTTGGGGGCGATGCGGGCTCTTTAAATAACCCAGTTGCTGGGGTTGCTTTTGGAATAACAGGAGATTATTTTTTTAATAACCGTTGGAGTATTAGATCAGGACTATTGCTGCAGAAAATGGGTACTGAAGTTGCTGGTTTTGAAGATAATTTAAGTTATGTTACTATTCCAGTAAACGCTAATTGGCATTTTGGAAGCACCAGAAAATGGTATTTAAATTTTGGACCAAGTCTTAGCATTTTAACTTCAGCAAAAAATGAAAACGGTGATAATATAAAAGATTTTTTTAAGACCACTCAAATTGGGTTAAATGTTGGAATTGGGTATAAAATTGAAGTTGCTAAAAACTTTAGTGTTTTAATCGATTATCAGGGTGTTTCAGGGCTTACTGATATTATTAAAGATTCTGAGTTTTCAACTAGTAACAATTTTGGTTCCTTTAATGTTGGCGGCGTTTTTAAAATATAAACCAACTTCTAATTTATATAGAAACCTCTCTTTCGGGAGGTTTTTTTATGTCGATACATTTCGTTACTTTGTCTTATGAACTGGAAAAATTATATTAAAAGTTTTCAATCGTATCTTAAAATTGAGCGTGGCTTGTCCAAGAACACAGTAGCTAATTATACATTCGATTTAGAACGGTTATGCAGTTTCATGCTTGAAAATAATATTACAGTTTCACCCGAAAAAATAAGTGAGGAAACCATTCAGCAGTTTATCTATGCCGTTTCAAAAGAAGTAAACGTGCGTTCTCAGGCGCGGATTATTTCTGGCCTCAAAAGCTTCTTTTCTTATCTTATCTTTGAAGATTACCGCACAGACAATCCGATGGAATTGATTGAAGCACCCAGAATCGGCCGTAAACTTCCCGATACGCTTTCACTTGAAGAGGTTGATAATCTTATAGCTGCTATTGATTTATCTACTCCTGAAGGTGAAAGAAATAGGGCGATATTGGAAACGCTTTACGGTTGTGGACTAAGAGTTTCAGAAATCACAACCTTAAAAATATCGGATTTGTTTTTTGAGGAGGGTTTTATAAAGATTACCGGAAAAGGGAATAAGCAGCGTTTTGTACCAATAGCTTCATCGACACAAAAATTTATTGAGCTTTACAAAAATACCATCCGAAACCATATGGAAATCTTGAAAGGTTTTGAAGATACCTTATTTTTAAACAGAAGAGGAAAGCAGCTGACTCGTGCGATGATTTTTACCATAATAAAGACACTAGCGGTAAAGATTAATTTGCAGAAAAATATCAGTCCACACACGCTGCGTCACTCGTTTGCGACCCATCTTTTAGAGAATGGAGCCGATTTGCGTTCCATTCAAATGATGCTTGGACATGAGTCGATTACGACCACCGAAATCTATGTGCATTTGGATCGCAAACATTTAACGCAAGTCATCAATACATTTCATCCTAGAAAAAGGTAAAGTGTTGATTTTTTAGTTATTTTAGCACAGATTAAACAAAGCAAATACCACAACCCCTTGTTTTTAAACGAATGAAATTTAACGACGTTTTTGTTGTAGACGATGATAAGATTTTTCATTTTATCATCAAGAAATTATTAGTTAGCAATAACATCAATGTTGAACCCGAATTTTTTGAAAATGGTCTTCTGGCTATTGAAGGAATCAAAAGTAAACTTGACAAACAGGAATCGCCACCCGATTTAATTTTATTGGATATCAACATGCCTATTTTAGATGGATGGCAGTTTTTAGAAGAATTTAAAACCCTGAAAGAAAGAATTCAGAAAGAGATAGCTATTTATATTATTAGTTCTTCCGACAATACTGTTGACCGCAACAGAGCTAATGATTTTAAGGATGAAATTAAAGATTACTATTTAAAGCCTATCACTCTTGATGGTTTAAAATCTATCTTTTCTGCATAAAAAAGGCGATGTCATTTAAATGACATCGCCTTTTACTTTATAAATAGGTGTATTATTTAGCAATATTAACAGCTCGGGTTTCTCGAATCACCGTTATTTTTACTTGACCAGGATAGGTCATTTCGGTTTGGATTTTTTGCGAAATCTCAAAAGATAGGTTGGCAGCGTTTTCATCGCTTACTTTCTCACTTTCTACAATAACACGAAGCTCACGTCCTGCTTGGATGGCATAGGCATTTTTAACACCATTAAATCCGAAAGCAATGTTTTCAAGATCTTTTAATCTTTGGATGTAAGAATCCAATACTTGACGTCTTGCGCCTGGTCTTGCGCCCGAAATAGCATCACAAACCTGAATAATTGGAGAAATCAAATATTTCATTTCAATCTCGTCGTGGTGTGCTCCGATGGCATTACAAACTTCTTCTTTTTCGCCAAATTTCTCAGCCCATTGCATTCCTAATAAAGCGTGTGGTAAATCACTTTCTGCATCAGGCACTTTACCGATATCGTGAAGTAAACCGGCACGTTTGGCTAATTTAACATTCAGTCCTAATTCGGCTGCCATGATTCCGCAAAGCTTAGAAACTTCACGCGAGTGTTGTAATAAATTTTGTCCGTAAGACGAACGGTATTTCATTCTACCCACAACCTTAATTAGTTCAGGATGCAAACCGTGAATTCCCAAATCGATTACAGTACGTTTTCCCACTTCGATGATTTCATCATCAATTTGTTTCGTCGTTTTAGCCACTACTTCCTCAATTCGAGCTGGGTGAATTCTTCCGTCGGTTACTAATTTGTGTAACGAAAGACGAGCAATCTCTCTTCTTACTGGGTCAAAGCACGAAAGAATGATTGCTTCTGGCGTATCATCAACAATAATTTCAACTCCCGTTGCCGCTTCAAGCGCTCGTATATTTCTTCCTTCACGACCAATAATTCTACCTTTGACGTCATCTGATTCAATATTGAAAACAGAAACGCAATTCTCAACGGCTTCTTCTGTTCCAACACGTTGGATGGTATTGATGATGACTTTTTTAGCTTCTTGTTGTGCAGTTAGTTTCGCTTCTTCAATAGTGTCCTGAATGTGCGACATTGCTTTAGTTTTGGCTTCCGCCTTTAAGCTCTCTACTAATTGTTCTCTGGCGTCTTCAGCAGATAATCCTGAGATAACTTCTAATTGCTCTACTTGACTTTTATGTAATCGTTCAAGTTCCTGTTGTTTCTTGTCTAGAATTTCAATTTTTGAAGTGTATTCTGTTGTTTTGGCTTCAAAATCATCGTTTATTTTTTTGGCTTTTGCCAATTCGCTAGATACTTGAGATTCTTTGTCACGCGTTCTTTTTTCTATTTCTGCGATTCTTTTATCCTTACCTAAAATCTCTTGTTCGTGCTCTGATTTTAGTTCTAAAAATTTTTCTTTTGCCTGTAATAATTTGTCTTTCTTGATGTTTTCCGCTTCTAGATTCGCGTCTTTTAGAATAGAAGCAGCTTCTTTCTTAGCATTTTTAACCATATTGGAGATGTTGCTTTTTTCAAGGAATTTTGCAATTCCAAAACCTCCGGCAATTCCCGCAATAAGTGCAATTATAATAAATGTTGTTCCCATGGTTTGTTTGTGTTTATATATAAAAAAAGCCTACATTAGGTGAATGCATAAACTCGTAAGGACAAGTTTTGAGCTAACTCGTTGGTCAAGGATCCACGATAAAAGTGGCATGCTTTAGTAACGATGATTTGCTCATTCTAAATTGTTAGTGTTGAGTTTACCAATTAAAATCTAATGTAGGCGGTATTGTAATTCTATGTGATAAGAACGTTATTTTTTTTCGAGATAATCTAATACTAAATCATTAATCTTTTTCAATCTTTCCAAATCCTTACTGTCTATAGAACTATCAACCTGCTTTTGTTCTACTTGTGAGGCAAATTGCAGGGCGCACATCGCCAATACATCTTGCTTGTCGCGAACAGCATAGTTTTCTTCGAATTGCTTAATCATAGCATCAATTTTTTTGGAAGCACTTCGCAATCCTTCCTCTTGTGACAAGTCCACCGTTAGCGGATAAACCCGGTCAGCAATTGATATTTTTATTTTAAGCTTTTCATTCATGCTATTAGTCTGATAACTGCGCTATACAGTAATCTATCTCTCGGATTAATGAATTTATTTTAAGCTTTGTATCTCGTTTGTTTTCTTCACCGCCTAATAATGAATTCGCCATTCGGAGTGATTCGCATTCTGATTTTAATTGTTCAATTTCATCAGATTGTTTTTTTATCAAAGCAGCAGAAGTATCTAATTCTCCTTTTACAGCACCAGCATTGCGTTCTAAACTTTCTATTTTCGTAAAAAGTTTGCCAATTCTAGCCTCGAGAGCATCGATTATTTCTGCAATTTCACTCATGAATTTTTATTCATTACTTACTTCACAAAGTTAGGATTCTATTTCGGTTGTACAATAGTTTTGACAATTATTTCTGTCCATTAGAAACTTAAATTATAATATTTTGTTTTTTAACGAGTTATAAAATACACTTTTATTGTAATTTTTTACACACCCTTTTTATTACTTTAGCTAAAACGAGTTTTCATGAAAATCCTTGGGTTATTTTTGCTGTTTTCTATTGCCGGTTTTGGACAAAATCACTATCCGAGAGATTATTTTCGTTCTCCCTTAGATATTCCGTTACAGTTATCGGGAAATTTTGGGGAATTAAGACCCAATCATTTCCATTCGGGTTTTGATTTTAAAACACAAAAGAAAGAAGGTTTCAATGTCTATGCTTCAGCTGAGGGTTATGTTTCTCGTATTAAAATTTCTGAGATTGGTTACGGGAAAGCAATTTATATAACACATCCCAACGGTTTTACCACAGTTTATGGTCATTTGCAATCTGGTTTTGGGGCAGTGGAAGAATACATCAAAAAAGAACAATATAAAGCCCAATCGTATGAGATTGATGTTGCATTATTTCCAAATGATTTACAAGTTAAAAAAGATCAAGTCATTGCCATTTCCGGAAATACGGGTGGTTCTGATGGACCACATTTGCATTTTGAAATACGGGATACAGCATCAGAAAAAATTATCAATCCGATGTACTTCGGGTTTAGTGACGTGATACCCGATACAAAACGCCCCGTGATTAATAGTTTGTGGGTCTATCCCATAGATGAAAATTCCATTGTAAATCAATCCAGAAGACCAATTTCTGTCAACTTATCGTTGCAGGAAGATGGCAGTTATTTGGCAGAAAAAGTGTTGGCGACTGGAAAAATAGGCTTTGGACTGACAGCTATTGATTTTGATGATGTTTCCTGGAATACTAATGGGCCGTTTAAAGTTCAGACTTACTTGAATGGTAAACCGGATTTTGGCTATCAGTTTGATACTTTTGCTTTTGACGAGTCCCGATATGTCAATGCTTTGATTGATTATGAACGCTACAAAAAATTAGGTCAAAGAGTACAAAGGTTGTTTATGAAAAATCCGTTTCCTTTAAGTATCATAAAATCGAGCGATAACAATGGGATTATTACGATTGCAAACAACATTACTCAGGCTTACCGAATTGAAGTGGCTGATTTTAGTGAAAACACGACCAAAGTGTACCTACCCATTCAATATTCTGATACACCAGCAAAGGTTTCAGAGGTTCCTATTACTACAAAGTATTTTGTAAAGTCAAAAAAGGAAAATATTTTTTCATTAGATAATGTAACCGTTACTTTTCCGCCAAATACCTTTTACGATGATTTTTATATGAATTTTAATGTAGATAACGGAATACTTAAACTTCATGAAGACAGTGTTCCGGCACACACCAATTTCTCCATCACCTTTGAAGATAGTATTAGCTCACAAAAAGACAGAGAAATAATGTTTATAGGTTTGGTTCACGGAAAAAAAATAAGCTACTACAATACTAAACGTTATAAAAATTCGTTTACCATTTACACAAAATATTTTGGAGATTATAGACTGTTTACAGATGGAACGCCGCCCAAAATAAAAGCAGACAAATCAGTAGGAGGTAAATGGATTAGTAATCTTAATGAATTGAAATTCAGTATTTCAGATAATTTATCCGGCATCAAAAGTTATGATGGGTATTTGAATGGGAAATGGATTTTATTAGAATATGAACCCAAAACCAAAAAGTTAACCCATCGTTTTACGGACGGAATTGTAGCCGAAGGTAAAAACGATTTAAAAGTAGTAGTGACTGATAATGTTGGAAATTCTACTATCTTTGAAACACATTTTTTTAGAAGTCAAAAACCATAACGATACAATTTGAAAACAAATAAATTCCTTTTTACGCTCCTATTTTTCACCATCAGTATCATTGCTTTTGCGCAAAATCAAACCGCTAAAGTAGCCGGAGTTGTACTCGATGACAATAACAAACCCGTCGAAGGTGTAAACATAAGCTACCAAACCAAAACAGTCAATACTGACGCCAATGGATTCTACACCATCACGGTTCCCGCCAATCAAAAAATCATTTTAGTGTTTACACATACTTCTCTGAAAAGTATTACGGTGCCCATTCAATTAAAACCTGGAGAAGAATTTGAGTATCACGTAATGATGAATGAAAAAGCGGAGCAATTGAGCGATGTAGTCATTACTAGTAGTAAGAGAAGAGTCCAAGGCATAACTTCTATTGACCCGGAAACCATCCGAACAAATCCGAGTGCAATGCCTGGCGTGGAAAGTGTTTTGAAATCTTTACCAAGTGCGAGTGGCAATAGTGAATTAAGTTCAGGATACAATGTACGTGGCGGAAATTATGATGAAAATTTAGTATATGTTAATGAGATTGAAGTCTATCGTCCGTTCTTAATTCGTTCAGGGCAACAGGAAGGATTGAGTTTTACCAATACGGATATGGTGCAGAATGTAGATTTTTCCGCAGGTGGATTTCAAGCAAAATATGGAGATAAATTATCTTCCGTTTTAGATATTACCTACAGAAAACCAACCAAATTTGGTTTAGCAGCAGAAGCCAGTTTCCTCGGTGGAAGTTTGACCGGAGAAGGCATTTCGAAAAACAAAAAATGGTCAGCCATTACCGGAATTCGTTACCGAGATAACTCACTTCTAGTAAACAGTCAGGAAACCCAAACCAACTACAGACCAACTTACATGGACGTTCAGACCAATGTAAATTTCAATCCCAATGAAAAATGGCAGTTTAGTTTCTTAGGAAATGCTTCCCAAAATAAATACAGCTATCAGCCGTTGACCAGACAGACTAATTTTGGAACAATCGACGAACCCATTGCATTATTGGTGTTTTATGAAGGACAAGAGAAAGATAAATACCAAACGCTTTTTGGTGCTTTCAAGACTACTTATGCGGCCAATGACCATAATACATATAAGCTAATCACATCGCTTTACCACACTCAGGAACAAGAGTATTTCGATATTTATGCGGCCTATTTTTTAGGTGAAGTTTCAACAAATACCGAAGGAGCTGTAGAAGTGGCTTTAGATCGTGGTATCGGAACACAATTGAATCACGCCCGAAACGATTTGGATGCTCTAATTTTCAATGCAGAAGTTAAAGGAACGCATTTAATCAATAACAAAAAACATCAAATTGATTGGGGTTTTAAATATACTCGAGAAAACTTTCGCGATAGAATTGTCGAATGGGAAGTAATTGATTCTGCTGGGTTCCATATTAATCCACCCGATTTTGACCTTCCAAATGATCAACCTTATAATCCTTACACCGGACCTTTAGTACCGTACCAAAACATTAGAGCGACTAATTTTATTGATATCAATCGGTTTTCAGGGTATGCACAGTGGAATACAAAAACGACGCTAGGAAATAGCCAACTTTGGATGACGGCCGGAGTTAGAGCGCACAATTGGATGGTCTCGGGAGATGCAATATCTAATGCGAAAAGCCAAACAGTTTTTAGTCCACGTGCTCAATTTTCATTAAAACCGGATTGGGACAGAGACATGATTTTTAAATTTGCTTTAGGCTATTATCATCAGCCACCGTTTTACAGAGAGTTAAGAGATAATAATGGTGTTGTTAATCCTAATGTAAAAGCACAGCAATCCATTCATTTTGTGTTGAGCAATGACTATAATTTCCTGATGTATAATCGGAAGTTCAAATTGGTTACCGAAGCCTATTATAAATCGATGAGCGATGTTAATACCTACACTTTAGAGAATGTCAGAATTCGTTATCGAGCTAATAATGATGCTGAAGCCTATGCTTATGGTTTTGAAACCCGTTTGAATGGTGAATTTGTTCCGGGAACGGAATCCTGGTTGAGTTTTGGTTATATGAAAACCGAAGAAAATCAAGACGGTAGAGGTTTTATTGCCCGTCCAACAGACCAAAGATTGAAATTCGGAATCCTTTTCCAAGATTATATGCCGAATATTCCGAATATGAAGTTATACTTGAATTTAGTGTACAATACGGGATTGCCAGGTGGTTCGCCTTCGTACGCCGATGTTTATACGTATCAAAGTCGTTTGCGTGATTACCGTCGTGCTGATGTTGGGTTTTCTTATGTATTGACCGAAAGAAACAACGAAAGACCAGTGGGTCATTGGTTAAAGAAATTCCAAGATTTATCTTTTGGTTTTGAAATATTCAATTTATTCAACAATCAAAATGCCATTACGAATACCTGGGTACGCGATGTTTACACTAAAAACCAATACGGAATTCCGAATTATATGACTACGCGTGTTTTCAATATCAAACTAACAGCAAAATTGTAGCAATAATTTACTAATTTTAGAGTCAAATTTATTCCAATGAAAAAGTATCCTTCCTACATTGCGCTATTTGTTGTTTTGGTTTTGTCTAGTTGTAAAAAAGAAGAAGCAACCAAACCTAAAGTGATTTACGAAAATAATGCTAAATCAAAAACGGTAATGGTAGCCGACACGACTCAAATTGAAGTAGCTGATTTACCTATTACTATGGAGGGCACTAATTTTATGATTTATCCCATTGGTGTAATGTCCGGAAATGCAAAAAGCATCAAATCGGATTCTGAGCCGAGTTTTACCGTTTCGAATTATGGAGAATTTCAAATTACAGGTTATCTCAAAAACCTCAAGTTTCAAGAAATAGGCAAGGATACTATTTATGCCTTAACCGATAAACAAGTTTTAATTGAAACGGCTACGTATCTAAAGAGTGTTGCCGATAAAACCAATCAACAGTTACTAGTATATTCTCTAGCGGATATGGATACTAACAAAGACGGAAAGTTGGATAACAGCGACATAAAGTCTTTGTACATCAGCACCATTGCCGGAAATAAGTTTACGAAGCTTTCACCAGATTTACAAGAATTAATCGATTGGAAAATCATCGAGTCTAAAAATCTTTTGTATTTCAGAACGGTTCAGGATGCCAGTAAAAATGGTGCCTTCGGACGTAATGATATCGTTCATTATTTCTATGTTTCGCTTTCCGACAAAGAATGGAAACCCGTAGAGTTTTTCCCGTTACAATAATTAAATCTTACCGCTATTTTTCAAATAAATAACAAATAGTATTGAAAAAATAATAATCAGAATAATTGCCATCACAAATAGTAATAAAATAAAAAGTGCAATTCGGAACATCAAAGCACTTCCTTCTTTTTGTTTATATAAACTGGCATATGTCCAAATGGTTAATCCAAAAGTTATAATAGTCGCGAATACTGAAAATTTGCCCATATAACCTGAGGGCAGAATAAGATAAGTAATCGAAGTAAAAATGCTGAAAATTAATCGTTGCCCCGATGCAAAAGAATTGATTATAACATTTTCTATAAAGTTATAGCCCCATTTTCTGAAGGAAATCCAAGAAACTAATGACACAATTGGAAGTGCAAAAATTTCCATTAATGACCAATGACCAAAAGCCCATTTTACACATTTCATATATTCGGTCATGAAAGCTGCTTGTTCCCTTTTATTCATGTTATTGCTATAATCGAACTCTTTAAAAGTCTCTTTAATATCGAGTTGAGATGCTAAATAACCATTAATCCCAGCAAGCACAAATACCAATAAAATGGGTTTGTAATGTTTTACTCTTTTACCTTCTAGAAATTCTCGAATGGTATCGCCGGGTCTTGTAAACAATTCTCTTATGGTATATAGGAATCCTTTATTGAAATGTAAAATGGTGTAATTGGCTTCGTCTTTTAAATAAGTCCAATTGAGTCGAACCGTATTGGTTTTTTGCCCGCAATTGGAACAGAAGTTACCTGCAAAACTATGTTCACAGTTTTTACAAAGATGTTGGTTCATGGATTAATTAAAAAAAACAGTTTCTAATTCTACAATCTCGAAATACGGATGATTTTCAAAAAACTGTCTTAAAAAAGCGGTGTGACTCGCTCCAAATAAAACCACTACAGTTTTGTCCGTTTTCAAATCAATATTACGAAGAATGTTAGTAAATATCTTTAAGTTTCTGTCATAATACACAGTTGTAAAATTCTCTCCGGTATAATCGTCACCAATTCCGTAGGCTAAGGCATAATGCAAGTAATCATACAACAAAGCCTGACGACTGTATAGATTATTAAGCTGGACGTAGTATTCTGCTAATGGTGTTTCTGCCAGTTTTTTTCTTTTTTCCTTAAAGGGATATTCTACATCAAAAAACGAATAGGGATTAACGTCTTTTTCATGGATTTTTTCATACTCATTGATCCGGTCGTAGGGTAGTTCTTGTTTATAATCAACGGAAACTACTTTAGCATTATTTAAAACCGATGTTCTAAATGCAATTTGAACGATCTCGTCTTTTAAGATTTTTTCATCCTTAATCTGCTTCGATTGGTATAAAGCTAATTGTTGATCCAGCTCTTTTTGATTATTGGTTTCATTTTCTACAAAAATTTTATCGGTACCAAAATCCTTTAGCTTTTGCGCAATTAATGCTAATTCATTTTGCCGTTTTTCAGAAAATAGGTCCTCAAATTTTGTCGAATTTCTATCAGAAGTTGCCCCAAAATGAAAAGTTCCCAATAGAATCACTTTTACTTTTTTGTTTTGCGTTTGAGAAAAGGCAACACTTGTTACGAGTAATAATAGTAATATTTTTTTCATATATTAAGATAATTCAAAAGGATATCAACTTCAATTTTGCATTTTTGTAACTAACTCAAATTAGCAAAATAGGATTGTTCATACTTTGATTGATGATTATACACTATTTGTAAATATCCTTTTGAATTTTTTTTAAAGAATATACAATAGTGCACTCAAAATAAATTTTACAGTAACGCTAATCATACTCTAATGTTTTTAATTATAAATCCTTATAAAAGTAGGAGCGTTTTACTTCATAAAATTGTAAAAATGGAATCCTATTGTAAGAATAACCAATTTATTTCTCCATCTTCATGAGAAGACAGATTTTTGAAGAATTTTTTTGGGGATAATCCTGTCAGCGACTTAAAATCTTTAATCAAATGAGATTGATCATAAAAAAACATATCATAACTCAAAGAAGTCAGATTTGTGGAGGTTTTTGTACTTGTTTTTGATTTCAAAGCATCACGAAAGCGTTGAATTTTTTTAAAATCTGAGGGTGATTTACATAAATGCATTTCAAAATGTTTGCAAAGGTTTTGCCTCGAAATTTTATATTTTTTTGCAAGCTCGGCTACAGTATAATCATTTTGTGTATGCAATAGATCCATAATGATTTCATTTAAGAACGGATGTTGAAATCCGTTAAGTTTTGATAACCAATAGTTCTCAATTAAACCAATCTTTACTTCCATATTTTCTTCTCTCAAAATACGTAGCATTACTTCTTGATAATCATCAAAAGGAATAAATTTTGAAAAAAAAGAAGAGGTATAATTACTCAAATTATCGTCTATGAATGCGTTTAAACCCAAAGGTTTGAAATAAAAGGTAAGTTCATTAATATATCCGGAGTAGGAGAGATGGATGGGTTTTTTATAATGGCAAATTAAATCGGAACAAAATGGACTGCTGATATCTTCTGAAAGAACTGCCTTGTTTTCTGAGAATTCACATTTTGTTTTTTCATAAACGGAAAGAATGCTGTAATTGTTTGGAAAAGTAAGATATTCTATGGCAGGTTCATCACTTCTCTGGACAAGGAAATAATACCCTTCAATATGTTTTTGAAGAATTTTAGACTTAGGTTTCAAGAATTTTAATTCCAATTTTAGTAGAGATTATGTAAAGATTTACACCTAATAAATTACTCAAACGACTGCATAGAAACCAGCTTGGAATAGGTTCCGTTTTTGGCTAATAGTTCTTCGTGATTTCCCTGCTCCACAATTTTACCTTTGTGCATTACTACTATAGTGTCTGCTTTTTGAATGGTCGAAAGACGGTGCGCAATTACTATAGAAGTTCGGTTTTGCATCATATTTTCTAATGCTACTTGCACCAATCGTTCACTTTCAGTATCTAAGGCAGAGGTAGCTTCATCCAAAATCATGATTGGTGGATTTTTCAATACAGCTCTTGCGATGGACAGCCGTTGTTTTTGTCCGCCTGAAAGTTTGTTACCACTGTCGCCTACATTAGTATAAATGCCTTCGGGTAAATCTTTTACGAATTCGTATGCATTGGCAATTTTCAAAGCTTCAATGATTTCTTCATCGGTTGCATCCGCTTTGCCCAAAGCAATATTGCCTTTAATGGTATCATTAAACAAAATAGAATCTTGTGTTACCAATCCCATTAAATTGCGAAGTGATTCTAATTTGATGTCTTTTATATCAGTACCATCGATGCGCACTACTCCTTCGTTGACATCATAAAATCGGGTGAGTAAATTGGCAATTGTACTTTTTCCGGAGCCGGATTGACCTACTAAAGCCACTGTTTTGCCTTTCGGAATTTCGAGCGAAAACTCTTTTAAGACATTTTCGTTTTCATATCGGAAGTTGATATTTTCTAGCGTGATTTTATCTTCAAATGTTTGTTTATCGATAGCATTTACTTGATCTGTAATGGTGTTTTCCTGTTCCATCAATGTAAAAACTCTATCCGCTGCAGCCAAACCTGTTTTAACCTGATAGGATGCTTTTGATATAGCTTTTGCCGGTGTCAGAATAGTGTAGGCGAGTGCTATATAAGTAATGAATGTTGCTGAGGTAATCGATTGTTCTTCTACAACCATCTGTGCACCAAACCATAATAATGTTGCAATAGTAACAATTCCCAAAAATTCGCTTAAAGGCGAAGCCAGATTGTTTTTGTTTCCGATGCTATTACTCAAACGCAACAATCGATTAATGGAGTCATTGAATTTGGAAATAAAAGAATTTTCAGCGTTATACCCTTTAACGACTTTAAGTCCCCCTAAAGTTTCATCTAAAATAGATATAAAGACACCATTTTCATGTTGAGCACTAACCGATTTTGCTTTCAGATTCTTACCAACACGAGAGATTATAAATCCGGAAATAGGAATAAAAGCAAAGACAAAAAGCGTTAGTTTCGGACTAATGATAAACATCGTAATGATAGAAAAAAGAATGGTTAGCGGTTCCCGCACTACAAGTTCTAAAATCTGAAAAAATGAATTTTGAACCTCATTGATATCGCCCAGCATTCTTGCCATAACATCACCTTTTCTTCTTTCAGAATAATAGGAAACCGGAAGATGGATGATTTTGTTGTATAATTTTTCACGAATATCTCTAAGCACTCCAGTTCTTAATCGGGTAACGTGAAAGGAGGCAAAATAATTAGTAATATTTTTTAAAAGCGCCGTTATGATGATGATTGAAATTACAAAAAGGAGTGTCCATTTAAGCCCATTTTCATCCGTTAATGTTGTTATTTTGTAATTTAGAAAATCTTCAGCATAAGCTTTACTTTTTGCAATTCCCCCGTATTTTGGTTTCGTATAGACCTTTTCAGTGTCACCAAAAAGAACTTTAAGCGTTGGTATCATAGACACCATCAGCAAGGTTGAAAACAGGGCATAAAAAATGTTGAAGAAAATATTCAGATAAATATGTTTCTTGTATTTCAGAGCAAACGGAAAAAGCTTTTTTAAATTGGCATCCATTAGTGTAACTGCATTTCCGATATTATGTTTTTGATTTTAGTATCTAAAAAAGATTCCGCGGTTTGAAGCTCCTCTAAACCATCAATAGCAGTGTTTACGCTAAAATAGAATTTTATTTTAGGTTCAGTTCCGCTTGGTCGGGCACAAATTTTTGAACCATCTTCCAGATAGTAAATCAACACATCTGATTTTGGGATGTGTAACGTTTCTACTTCATCGGTCAACAAATTTTTAGCAGTTGAATTTTGATAATCTTCTACCATAATGACGCGTTGCCCATTGATTTCAGCAACAGGATTTTCGCGCATATCCACCATCATCTGCTTGATTTCGTTAGCGCCTTCGATGCCTTTCTTGGTAATGGAAATCAGGTGTTCTTTATAGAAACCAAAGTCAACGTACATTTGCTGTAATTCTTTGTAGACTGAACTTCCTTTTTCTTTAGCTTGAGCTGCAATTTCACACATAAGCAAAATGGCTCCAACGGCATCTTTATCACGCACGGCGTCGCCTACCATAAATCCGAAACTTTCTTCACCACCACCAATAAATTTCAGCTCTGGAAAATCACGAATGAATTTGGCAATCCATTTAAATCCAGTTAATCCCACTTTGCATTCTACATCATAAGCCGATGCTAATTCGAGCATCATTGGAGTAGAAACTATAGTGGAACCGATAAATTGTTTACCATCTATTTTTCCTGCTTTTTTCCATTGTTCCAAAAGATACTGCGTCATGACAACCATAGTTTGGTTTCCGTTCAGTAACTGCATTTCTCCTTTGTTATTTCTAACGGCAACACCCAAGCGGTCGCTGTCGGGGTCGGTTCCAAATACAATATCGGCATTAATTTTATTAGCCATAGCGATAGCCATGGTCAGTGCTTCCGGTTCTTCCGGGTTTGGCGAAATTACGGTTGGAAAATCACCATTCGGTTCTGCTTGTTCCGGAACGATATTGACATCGGTATACCCGGCTTTTTCCAATACTTTCGGCACCATTTTTATAGAGGTTCCGTGTAAAGAAGTGTATGCGATTTTTAAATGTTGTCGAGCTTGTGCCGATGTGTTAAAGCTGGCATTTTCAACTGTTGATGCGATGAAAGCATTATCAACATCGACGTCAATGTATTGTATGAGGCTTTCATTTGCCGTAAACTTTATTTCGTCATACTTCAGGTTTTCAATGACCTGAACAATTTCGGCATCATTGGGTGGTACTAACTGTCCCCCATCTTGCCAATACACTTTGTATCCGTTATATTCCGGTGGATTGTGAGATGCGGTCAAAACGATTCCAGCATGGCAATTCAAATAACGTACAGCAAAAGACAGTTCTGGAGTTGGACGCATGTCTGAAAACAAATAAACCTGAATTCCATTAGCTGAAAAAACATCTGCCACAACTTTGGCCAAAGTGTCGCTGTTATGACGACAATCATAGGCAATTGCTACTTTTAGTTGTTCGCCTGCGAATGATTTTTTTAAATAATCGGATAAACCTTGAGTGTTTTTTCCTAGTGTATATTTGTTGATGCGATTGGTGCCAACACCCATTACTCCGCGCATTCCTCCAGTTCCAAACTCTAAGTTTTTGTAAAAACTTTCTTCTAGATTTTTTGGAGATGAAGTCATCATTTCGGTGATTTCGTCCTGTGTTTTTTGGTCAAACGTTGGAGTAAGCCATTCGTTTACCTTGTCTAATATAGTTTGTTCGATGTGCATGATCTTAATTTTATTCTTGTGTAGAAGGAATTTACAGATTCACTTCTTTAGCAATTTTATAACGTTCTTCGTTGTTCTTTGTTCTTAAAATAATCTCACCCAAAAATCCTGCTAAGAATAGCTGGGAGCCAATAACCATAGCTGTCAAGGCTATGTAAAAAAGCGGATTTGAAGTGACCAAAATGGTAGGTTCGTCAAATACGAATAGTTTCAGAAGTTTGATGCCAATGATTAAAAAAGTGGATAAAAATCCAATAATAAACATCACCACGCCAAGTGCACCAAAAAGATGCATCGGTCTTTTTCCGTATTTGGATAAAAACCAAATAGTGATCAAATCAAGAAAACCATTGATAAAGCGGTTCATACCAAATTTTGATTCGCCGTATTTTCGCGCCTGATGAATAACGACTTTTTCTCCAATGTTGAAGAAACCAGCATTCTTAGCCAACACCGGAATATAGCGATGCATTTCTCCAGAAACTTCGATATTTTTGATGACAATATTTTTATAGGCTTTTAATCCGCAGTTAAAATCATTCAATTGTACGCCTGATGTTTTTCGCGCTGCCCAATTGAATAATTTTGAAGGTAGATTTTTTCCGACTACCGAGTCGTATCGCTTTTTTTTCCAACCCGAAACCAAATCGTAATCTTGATTTAATATCATGTTATACAAACCTGGAATTTCTTCCGGGCTGTCTTGTAAATCGGCATCCATAGTTATGATAACATCGCCATTGGCTTTTGCAAAACCCGCGTGTAATGCTTGTGATTTTCCAAAGTTTCTAAGAAAACGGATTCCTTTTACATTTGGATTCTCATTAGATAATTGTTCAATAATTTTCCACGAACCATCAGTACTTCCATCATCTATAAAAATAACTTCATAGGAATAATTGTTGGCTGTCATTATTCTGACAATCCACTGATGTAATTCGGGTAAGGATTCCTGCTCGTTTAGAAGCGGAATAACTATGGATAAATTCATTTAGAATGTTCTTTCTTTTTTTATGATTGCGCCTATTATCAAGGAATAAATAAGCCCGATAAAGGCATACATCACTAGTGTAATTGGAATAGCAAAAACTGGGCTCATTATTTTTTCTGTCCATGATAATGCCATATCCATTTGTTCTTTTGGCATATCAGGGTTTTGCTCTAACATCGCTTTTTTGGTGCTGCTCAAAATTTGTTCCACAAATTCAGGGAAAAGCATGTTAAAAATAGAGGAGAATATAGCATAAAGCAACGCTGCAATAATGCATACCGTTACTCCAATTTTAAGAGATTCACTTAGTGTTATAAAACCAGCATTTAATTTGTTTTTGTAATTATTACAAGCCAACAGTATAAAGGTTATAGGTAGAATCACAAAGTTTAAAAGATTGATTATTATTCCATAACTTTGGTTACTTGTAGGGTCAATACTAAATGAAAAGGAGATTACAAGTTCAAGTATCATGATGATTCCATAAAGTACGCCGAATTGTAAAGCTGATTTTGAAGGAGAGATAGTTTTTTCCATAATCTGAGTGTTGGTTTTTAATTAGAAAACAAATATAGTAATTCCATTATTACTATATGTATGTTCGGTTTATTTAAAAAAAGTTACAGAAGACTTTGTTTATTATAAAAAAGGTGTATTTTTGCACTCTCAAAATAAAATAAAGAATAATAAAAGTTGTAGCAAGTTTATACCTTTCAATAGGAAAGCTTCAAAACGAAACTACTTCAAAACATAAAAAAGATTTATCATGAAAAAAGGACTTCACCCGGAAAATTACAGATTAGTTGCTTTTAAAGACATGTCAAATGACGATGTTTTTATTACTAAGTCAACAGTAGAAACAAAAGAAACTATCACTCACGAAGGTGTTGAATATCCAGTGTACAAAATGGAGATTTCTAGAACGTCTCACCCTTTTTACACAGGTAAATCTAAACTTATCGATACTGCAGGACGTATTGATAAATTCAAAACTAAATACGCTAAACACGCTAAGTAATACTTATAGTGTTTCAATTTTATTAAAACCATTCACAAACGTGAGTGGTTTTTTTATTGGCTAAATCTTTGTACTTTTGACTTGTGTTTACGGTTTTTTTATAAACTTTTAAACTTCATAAACTTCATAAACTTCTCAAATGAACTATATACTTTTTGACGGAACTGTTCGAAATGCCCTTTTGCCATTTACCTTTACCAGACCAGTTGCCGACATCCGTATCGGAATTTTAACCATTCGCGAAAAATGGGAAAAATATTTAGGCTATACTACCACAACACTTACTGAGGAATACCTTTCTGAAAAGTTTCCAATGGTCGAAATGGAAGATAACATCATGATAAACGCTTCTTTTTTACCCAATGATATCCTTTCGGAAATGGTAAAAAGTTTAGAGAAAAATCAAGCTATTTTTCAAGGAGATGAGGTAATCGCTTTCTATACTAATGATACACAAGAAGAAGTTGATTTTGATAGTTATGAAATCATTGAATTCAGTGAAGACTGCCTTAAAGTTGAACATACATGGGACATATTTGCAAAAAATGATGCAGCTTTACGCGAAGATTTTGACTTAATCACCGAAGGAAGACATTCGCAACCGATTCCGAAAAGTGTTAATGTGCTTTCACCCGAAAGCATATTTATAGAAGAAGGTGCTAAGCTCGAATTTGTGACTTTGAATGCTTCAACCGGACCTATCTACATTGGAAAAAATTCCGAAATCATGGAAGGTTCTGTTATTCGTGGACCCTTTGCGTTATGCGAATCAGGAAGAGTAAAATTGGCTTCAAAAGTCTATGGCGCAACGACTGTTGGACCACATTCGGTTATTGGTGGTGAGGTTAGCAACTCGGTTTTAATGGGCTACTCCAATAAAGGACATGACGGATTTTTAGGGAATGCTGTTTTAGGGGAATGGTGCAACATTGGTGCCGATAGTAACAATTCTAATTTGAAAAATAATTATGAAGAAGTGCGTTTGTGGAGTTATGAAACCGAAGGATTTGCCAAAACAGGGCTGCAGTTTTGTGGATTAATGATGGGAGATCATAGTAAGTGTGGAATTAATACGATGTTCAATACAGGAACTGTAGTGGGAGTTTCAACGAATATTTTCGGTTCGGGTTTTCCACGTAATTTTGTGCCGAGTTTCTCTTGGGGTGGCGCTTCTGGATTCACCACCTATTTAACTTCAAAAGCTTTTCAGACAGCCAAAATAGTAATGGCACGTCGTCAAGTAGATTTTACAGAAGAAGATGCAAAAATCTTAGAACACGTTTTTGAAGAAACAAAAAAATATAGAAAAGAATAGATTTAATTTGAAAATTTGAAGATGTGTCAATTTGAAAATGTTCTTTAAACTATTAATTTTCAAATCTTCAAATTGTTTACTCTTCAAATTAGATTATCTTTGCGCTCTCAATTTTTGACAACGATTTCATCAATTGAAGTAGCTTATGGAAAACAAGAAAAAAGTCGCCTTTTATACTTTAGGGTGCAAACTCAATTTCTCAGAAACCTCAACCATTGCGAGAAATTTTCAGGACGAAGGTTTTGATCGTGTCGATTTTGAAGAAGTAGCCGATATCTATGTAATTAATACGTGTTCGGTTACCGAAAACGCCGATAAACAATTCAAACAGATTGTAAAAAAAGCCATGAAGCTTAACGACAAAGCTTTCGTTGCTGCTGTGGGTTGTTATGCGCAATTAAAGCCTGAAGATTTAGCTGCTGTGGATGGTGTCGATTTGGTTTTAGGTGCTACCGAAAAATTCAAAATCACCGATTATATCAATGATTTGTCCAAAAATGATATGGGTGAAGTACATTCCTGTGAAATTGAAGAAGCCGATTTTTATGTCGGAAGTTATTCTATAGGTGACAGAACTCGAGCTTTTCTCAAAGTGCAGGATGGCTGTGATTATAAATGTACCTACTGTACAATACCGTTGGCACGTGGAATATCAAGAAGTGATGCTTTAGAAAATGTATTGAAAAATGCTTCGGATATTTCGAAACAAGGAATCAAAGAAATTGTATTAACCGGAGTAAATATTGGGGATTATGGGAAAGGCGAATTCGGAAACAAAAAACACGAGCATACTTTTTTAGATTTAGTGCAGGCCTTGGATAAAGTCGATGGCATTGAAAGACTACGAATATCATCAATTGAACCCAATCTTTTGAAAAACGAAACGATTGAGTTTGTCTCTAAAAGCAGAACCTTTGTGCCGCATTTTCATATTCCGTTGCAAAGTGGTAGCAATGAAATTCTGAAGAAAATGAAGCGTCGTTATTTGCGCGAAGTGTATTCCGATAGAGTGAACAATATCCGCCAAGTCATGCCACATGCCTGTATTGGTGTTGATGTAATTGTAGGTTTTCCTGGTGAAACCGATGAAAATTTTCTGGAGACTTATAATTTCCTAAACGAGATGGATATTTCGTATTTACACGTTTTTACCTATTCTGAAAGAGATAATACTGAAGCAGCCACAATGACCGATGTTGTTCCGATGAACGTTCGTAACAAGAGAAGCAAAATGCTCCGTGGTTTATCGGTAAAAAAGCGTCGAGCCTTTTATGAAAGTCAAATAGGAAGCTATAGAACGGTTCTTTTTGAAAGTGAAAACAAAGAAGGTTACATACACGGATTTACCGAAAATTATGTAAAAGTAAAAACACCTTGGAATCCAGAACTGGCCAATACATTGCATGACATCAAGCTAACCAAAATTGATGACGATGGAAGTGTTCGAATGGATTTTTTAGCGGTTGAAGTTTAGTACTTGTAGTGAAACCGAATCTTTGTTATTCTGAAAACAGTGTCACTGTATTTTTCGATAAATTCAAATTTGTGACGACCATTTTTTTGAAAGGAGATAATTTTTTCAGCAGAAATTTCGAAGTAGGTTCCGTTGCCTTCCATCATAAATTTAGCGCCAGTAGTGCGATAAGCTGATCGGATTAATATAAATTCAGATAAATTCCACGCCGTTAAATCAGCATCAAAATGCTCCAATTCAGAAAACAAACCCTGAGTTATCTCGGTTTTAATGCCATAATAGGTAGCTATATTTTCGAAGAAATCAATAATTCCCTGTTGAAATGATGTTGTTTCCATTGGATAAATATAAAAAAATTCCAAACTCTTTATCGGAATTTGGAATTTCTAGTAGTGGAATTTTTAAAACTTATATTTTAATTCCCGGAGGAAGTAAATCTCTGTAACAAGTATTTTTTCTAAAGAAAAGTGCAATTTTCGGTAAAATTGGCACTACTTTTAATTTTCTTTCATAAGCGATTTCCATAATGTTTTTCAATAAATCGTTGATGAACTCTTCATTATCAAAGCCGTCAAAAACATTAATACGGGTTAGGAAAATCTTCTTTTCCTGAAAAGAATACTCTACAGAAATTAATTTTCCGTCAACCAATGTCTCAAACTGACGAGCAAAAGTATTGTCTTTAATCTCGATTTTTTCTAAAATTGCAGTTGCTTCCATGTGATTATAAACAAAAAGGATTATTTTTAGGCAAAGTTACTAATAATTAACCACTTTTGAGTTAAATAATGACTAAAATTCATGTTTATTTTATGCCCGGAATGGCGGCAAGTCCCAGTATTTTTGAACGAATTCAATTGCCAGCGGATACTTTTGAAATGCATTTGCTGGAATGGTTACTGCCTGAAAAAGAGGAAACTATTGAAGCCTATGCCCAGCGAGTCGCAAAAGATGTCAAGCATGATAATGTCATCTTGGTTGGTGTTTCTTTTGGCGGGATTTTGGTTCAGGAAATGAAAGCTTTTGTAAACCCTAAAAAGGTGATTATCATATCGAGCGTAAAGTCAAATAAAGAGCTTCCGAGAAAAATGAAAGTGGCAAAAACAACCAAAGCCTATAAATTGATTCCAACCCAACTCTTCGAAAATATTGATATGCTGACTAAATTTACCTTTGGTTCCTCGATAATCAAGCAGCGGTTGAAATTATATGAAAAATTTCTCTCGGTCCGTGATAAGCATTATTTGGACTGGGCCATTGAGCAAATCATCAATTGGAAACGAACCGAAAGCGACTCCGAAGTAATTCACATTCATGGAGATGCGGATGAAGTTTTTCCGATAAAGTATATCCAAAACGCCATAGTGGTCAAAGGAGGAACTCACATTATGATCCTCACAAAATACCGATGGCTTAATGATAATCTGCCTAAAATTATGTTAGAGGGTTGCTGAAAACGGATCGATTTTTGTAGCTTTACCAATATAACCATAATGAAAAAGATCATGAACACGAATAAAGCCCTTTTATCGACACTCGGTGTAATTTTAATTTCGGGAATATTGGTCTTTGGTATTTCCGGCGATAATAAAGATAAAGTATTGCGCGAAGGCACTCCTTTGTATTTTCCAACTGCTGTTGATTTTGCCGGCGAAACTGCTCCATTACAAATTACGGATGTTAAAGAAAGACTCGACAGAGAGTTGCTTATAAATGCTAATTTAGATGCTACTACAGCCTTAATCATCAAAAGAGCTAATCGAGCTTTTCCAGTTATAGAACCTATTTTAGCTAAAAATGGCGTTCCCGATGACTTTAAATATTTAGCTGTAATTGAAAGCGGATTGGTTAATGCTGTTTCTCCTTCTGGCGCTAAAGGAGTTTGGCAATTTATGCCTGAAACAGCAAAGGAAAAGGGGATGGAAGTCAACGACTTAGTGGACGAGCGTTATCATTTAGAAAAATCAACCGAAGCTGCTTGCAGGTATTTATTAGCTGCCAAAGACCGATTTGGTTCTTGGACACTAGCCGCGGCTTCCTATAATGGCGGAATGGCAGGCGTTGGCAAGAAAATCGAGGAGCAAAAAGTAACCAATTACTATGATTTAGCTTTAACCGAGGAAACTTCACGTTACGTATTCCGAATTTTGGCCTTGAAAGAAATTATGAAAAATCCAGCCTTGTATGGATTTAGTCTTTACGGCAGCGATTTGTATGCGCCCATTCCGGCTAAAAAAATTGAAGTAGACAGTACTATCAGTAATTTAGCTGATTTTGCCAAAACCCAAGGGATAAATTATAAAATATTGAAAATCCACAATCCGTGGTTACGCGATAAAAAGCTAGTCAATCCCAACAAAAAGAAATACGAAATCGAGATTCCGTTGTCAGGATATTAAAATAGACTTCTTTAGACATCTTAGAAATAAAAAACCACCTCCAATTGGAGGTGGTTTTTTATTTTAGATTAAAATCTAACTTAGATCTTCTTCATCTGCTCTTTCATCATTTTTATCTGATCTGTCAGCATGTTTTGTTTGTCTAGCTTTTTCGCCTCGTTTAGCAAGGTCGTTGCTTCCATTTTACGTCTTTTGGACATAGCAATTCCGGCTAAGTTTAATTTAGCCACGGCTAAATCCATATCCATACTCAATCCCAATTCCACCGCTTTTTTAAAGTACTTTTCCGATTGGTGTAAATTGGTTTGCGAAGTCATCAAACCGTGTAAGTAATTATAATAGCCTTGTTGTTTTTTTACTAATGCCGTTTCCGGATTTTTGATTTTATCCAACCATACTTTTGCGCCTGCAAAATCCTGTTTTCTCAATTTTAGGAATGCTAAAAGGATATATTCATTTTTATAATAAAGAAAAATCGGAAGTGCTGTCAATAAAATCAAAAAGATTCCGTTGCCAATATTTCCTTCTGCAAACTGCCAAATGGCTGTGGCTAGTAACAAAGCCGCTATAATTAGTTTAATAAATCTGTGAAACATGTGATATAATTTTTGTGGTTGCAAAGGTAATAAAAGGAATTGAAAATATTTTTATAAAACTACTTGCCAGAAAAAAAAAGGTTTGTATATTTGCACTCGGTTTTAAAGCGACCACTATCAAACAGAGTAATACACGATTTTAAAGACATAAAGCAATGAGCAAAAGAACGTTTCAACCATCGAAAAGAAAGAGAAGAAATAAACACGGATTTATGGACAGAATGGAATCTGCGAACGGAAGAAAAGTTCTAGCGCGTCGTAGAGCTAAAGGAAGACATAAATTGACCGTTTCTTGCGAACCAAGACACAAAAAATAATGATTAGCAATTAATCAATATCAAGCCGTTACTTTTATTAGTAGCGGCTTTTTTTATAACATGTTTATAAATAATGATAATTTTTAGGAGCTATTTCCCGCTATCCGTTCCAATCTTTTTATTTTTAGAAAAATAAAAAGGATTTTTACTCCTATCGGGGCTAGTGTAGCACTATTAAGTTTTTATTTTTTTTGTAAATTATTAAAAAAGAAATCAATTAACTCTTTAATTATGAGTAGTATTTTTCAACTTTTAGATTCGGTTATTATAAATCCAAAGAGGTCAATAAAATTTATAATACAATTACTAATCATATTATTCATTTTTTCCCTTTTGATTTTAATACCGTTGTGGATTGCTAAAAAAACAAAAATTTTGCCATTATCCTCAAACATAATTCTTGAAGATACCAGATCAAAAATCCAGTTGTCTAACGTTATTGAAGAAGAACAACAATACAATTTGATTGATAATGTGTCCATATCTGCTGAAGTTATGACATTTGATAATTTGAGTTTGAATGAAAGTGAAAAATCTAAAATCATCAATATTGTTAATTCATTAAAAAATAATGATATTGAGGTAAGTGAGAATTTAAACGAACAAAAAAATGCCTATATAAAAGGTTTTGATTTAATTCAACGATGGAATGAAAGAAGTTTTCCTGTTAGTGATATTTCATTTAAAAGATTTTCAGATTTATTTAGTGACCCAAGTATTAATGAAAATTTATCAACCTCAGAAAGAAAGAAAATTATTCTATCCGAGATTTATTGGAAAGCTCAAAATAATGGTGTTAAAATACTAGCACTACCTGAAGAAAAACAGCATTCAGTTACCGTTTTAAAAATTACAGGTGTAACAAATAATGGCGCCTTATATTTGTCTAATGATTCTAAAAGTGTCTTTAGTAATGCTCTTAAAAAATCAACCGGGCAAAATTTTATAACAGTTCCAAATGTGGGTCAAATTTTAATTCTTTGCATGGTAGAAGGTGAACGAATAAATTTTGAATCAAAAAACTATAATTGGGATATATCAATTTCAAAAATATTGAACATGCCAATTTACAGAAATGATAAAGATGTCACTTTAGTCGACTATTCCTATACTTCAACCAAATAATTAAACAACCACAACTAAACAAACAAAATCTAAGAAGTCTAACTTTCTAAGAATCTAAAAATCTAACTACAATGCCCAAAGACACTTCCATCAAATCAGTTTTAATCATAGGTTCAGGTCCTATCATAATCGGACAAGCTTGCGAATTTGATTATGCAGGTTCCCAATCCGCACGCTCTATTCGCGAAGAAGGAATCGAAGTCATTCTAATCAATTCCAATCCAGCCACTATCATGACGGATCCCAGTATGGCCGATCATGTGTATTTATTACCGCTAACCACCAAATCGATTATCCAAATCCTAAAAGAGCATCCGCAAATTGACGCTGTTCTACCAACCATGGGCGGACAAACTGCCTTGAACTTGTGTCTCGAAGCCGATGAAAAGGGAATTTGGGAAGACTTTGGAGTACGTCTAATCGGTGTTGATATCAACGCCATCAACATCACCGAAGACCGCGAGCAATTCAAACAATTGTTAGAAAGAATCGGAGTACCCACTGCTCCGGCAAAAACCGCTACGTCATTCCTAAAAGGAAAAGAAATAGCGCAGGAATTCGGCTTCCCGTTAGTAATTCGCCCCTCGTTTACGTTAGGCGGAACAGGAGCCGCTTTCGTTCACAGCAAAGAAGAGTTTGACGAAAAACTAACCTACGGTTTAGAAATGTCTCCTATTCACGAAGTATTGATAGACAAAGCTTTGTTAGGATGGAAAGAATACGAATTAGAACTACTTCGTGATCAAAACGACAATGTAGTCATCATCTGTTCGATTGAAAATATGGATCCGATGGGAATCCACACAGGTGACTCGATTACGGTGGCACCAGCCATGACATTGTCGGACACAACCTTCCAAAAAATGCGGGATATGGCGATTTTGATGATGCGTTCTATCGGGAATTTTGCCGGTGGATGTAACGTGCAATTTGCTGTATCACCGGACGAAAAAGAAGATATTGTGGCTATCGAAATCAACCCAAGAGTTTCGCGTTCCTCAGCCTTAGCCTCAAAAGCGACGGGTTATCCGATTGCAAAGATTGCTTCAAAATTAGCCTTAGGATATCATTTGGACGAATTGCAAAATCAAATCACCAAATCCACATCAGCCTTATTTGAACCGACATTAGATTACGTCATTGTAAAAATTCCGCGTTGGAACTTTGACAAGTTTGAAGGCGCTGATAGAACTTTGGGACTCCAAATGAAATCGGTTGGAGAAGTAATGGGAATTGGGCGTTCTTTTCAGGAAGCTTTACACAAGGCAACGCAATCGCTCGAAATCAAAAGAAATGGCTTGGGCGCAGACGGAAAAGGATACAAAAATTACGAGCAAATCATCGAGAAACTGACCTATGCAAGTTGGGACAGAGTGTTTGTAATCTATGATGCGATTGCTATGGGAATTCCACTGAGCAGAATCCACGAAATCACTAAAATTGATATGTGGTTCCTCAAGCAGTATGAAGAATTGTATGCCATAGAAAAAGAAATATCCAAATTCGATATCACTACACTTCCTAAAGAATTATTGCTCGAAGCCAAACAAAAAGGCTATGGTGACCGACAAATTGCCCACATGCTGAAATGTTTGGAAAGTCAAGTATACAAACTACGCGATGATATGAATATCAAACGTGTCTATAAATTAGTTGACACATGTGCAGCCGAATTTAAAGCCATGACACCTTACTATTATTCAACTTTCGAAGCCGAAATAGAAACCGCAGCTGGCGAATGTTATGTGCATAATGAAAGCAGTGTTTCTAACCGGAAAAAAGTAGTTGTTTTGGGTTCAGGACCCAATAGAATAGGGCAGGGAATCGAATTTGATTATTCTTGTGTTCACGGAGTCTTAGCTGCAAAAGAATGTGGCTACGAAACCATCATGATTAACTGCAATCCGGAAACGGTTTCCACCGATTTTGATACGGCTGACAAACTTTATTTTGAACCGGTTTTCTGGGAACATATCTATGATATCATCCGTCACGAGAAACCAGAAGGTGTGATTGTGCAGCTTGGAGGACAGACCGCTTTGAAATTGGCAGAAAAATTATCTAAATACGATATAAAAATATTAGGAACTTCCTTTGATGCTTTGGACTTAGCAGAAGACAGAGGAAGATTTTCGGAACTATTAACCGAACTTAAAATTCCGTTCCCCAAGTTTGGTGTAGCCGAGAATGCAGATCAGGCTTCAGCCTTGGCAGATGTTTTAGACTTTCCGCTGCTAGTTCGTCCTTCTTATGTTTTGGGTGGACAAGGCATGAAAATTGTCATCAACAAACAGGAATTGGAGGAGCACGTTATCGATTTGCTGAAAAACATTCCGGGGAACAAATTGCTTTTGGATAATTATTTAGATGGAGCGATTGAAGCGGAAGCCGATGCCATTTGTGATGGTGAAAATGTATATATCATCGGAATCATGGAACATATCGAGCCTTGCGGTATACATTCGGGTGACAGTAATGCAACTTTGCCTCCCTTCAATTTAGGCGAATTTGTAATGCAGCAAATTAAAGATCATACGAAGAAAATCGCCTTAGCACTTCGAACCGTTGGTTTAATCAATATTCAGTTTGCAATTAAAGACGATATTGTTTACATCATTGAAGCCAATCCTAGAGCATCGAGAACTGTACCTTTTATTGCGAAAGCTTATGGTGAACCTTATGTAAATTATGCTACCAAAGTAATGTTGGGTGAAAATAAAGTAACCGATTTTAATTTCAATCCACAACTAAAAGGCTTTGCGATTAAACAACCGGTTTTTTCATTTAGTAAGTTCAAAGATGTAAACAAAGCCCTTGGGCCAGAGATGAAATCCACAGGGGAGAGCATTTTGTTTATTGATGATTTGAAAGATGATCAATTTTACGAATTGTATTCGAGACGTAAAATGTATTTGAGCAAATAAAAAAATCCCGAGCAATCGGGATTTTTTTATGAAACTTATTTTCTTCTGACATAGATATGCTTGATGTTGTTTTTGCCGCTATCTCTTTCGTCAATTTCAAAACGGTTGATGCTTTTTATCAGCGATAATAATTTGGGGAAACCATAATTTCTGGAGTCAAAATCGGGTTTCTTTTTGAGCATCAGATTGCCTAATTCACCCAGAAAAGCCCAGCCATTTTCATCTTCGATATCGTTGATGCTGTCGGCAAAAAGTTTAATGATTTTGGGGTCGATTTGACTTATCGGATTGTTTCCTGAAGATTTACTGTTTTTCGATGGCTTTTTAGTAACCATGTCCGAAATTGGTTCCGGATCTGTCTTTTTCAGAATTTCGATATAAATAAATTTGTCACAGGCAGTGATAAAAGGCGTTAACGTTTTCTTTTCTCCAATACCGATGACTTTCATTCCCGCTTCACGCAATCGTGTGGCTAAGCGTGTAAAATCGGAATCGCTCGAAACGATACAAAAGCCATCGACTTTTCCTGTGTAAAGAATATCCATAGCATCAATAATTAAGGCGCTATCGCTGGCATTTTTTCCTGTAGAATAGCTGTATTGCTGAATAGGTGTTATGGCATTCTCCAAGAGTACATTCTTCCAACCGGATACCGTTGGTTTGGTCCAATCAGCATAAATTCTTTTAAAAGTAGGCGTTCCGTATTTGGCAATTTCTTCAAACATCTCCTTGACATTGGCATAGGGAACATTATCGGCATCGATTAATACAGCAAGTTTTAAGTCTTTTTTGATTTCCATTATCGGAGTATATTTTGGTAACTACAGTAGCAAGTTACTGTTGGTCAAAGGTAAGTTATTATTTCTCGGTTTCTTCTTTTCCCATCAAATCACTCAAATGCATCCGCAAAGCCGTAACCGAAATACTGATTTCCCAAAAGGAAATTCCAAGTGAAATGAGTAACATCAACATGCTCGCGCCAAAAAGCTGCATGTGTCAGATTAGCTATCAGCTAAAGGCTTTACCATTGAGCAACTAGTTGTTCATTAAGTAATTTTAAACATGTAAAACAAAGTTGTTGAACTAGTGATTAAATCCATTTGAGAGATTATTTTATTTATTGATGTTTTGAAGGATGATCAATTCTACGAATTGTATTCGAGAAGAAAGATGTATTTGAGCAAATAATATAAGTTATAATACTAAGATTAAACTAGACATTTTTTTTATTTTAGGCAATTAGATTCATAATCTTTGGCTAGTTCTATAACGCCAGCTTCGCCATGAACTTTTAGCACTTTTTCGTCGACTTTTTTTATTATATCAGGACAGTCCGCCATTTCCCTTGAAATTACTTTTAAAGAAATTAATCTGCTTAGTCCCATGGCTTCCATATAAGATGTTTTACCATCGTTGGGTCTTTTGATAATGAATACAAAATAGTTGCGCGTATTAACTTTTAGTAGCCTTAATTTTTCAGCATACATTAATTGGCCAAACATCCTGTCATCTATATTTTCATATTGGATTTCGATTTGACCGCTGTCGCTTTCATATTGAAGTCTAAAGGATTTTAGTTCATTTGGGAAGTATTCTTTCTTAACTCCATTTTTATCTAAAATTACTAACTTTTCCTGTAAGCTCATCAAGAGCTCATTATTAAAAGTATATCGATTCTTTATTATTGCGCTTTTTATAGTGTCATTTTGTTTTGTAATAATTTCAGTTGCACGAGCCTGAGAATATGTTTGAGCTATAGTAAATAAACATAGTATTGGTAAAAAAACATTTTTCATTTATCAAGGATTTAACTATTAATATTATTTCTTCATTTCTTTCTCTTCCATCAAATCACTCAAATGCATCCGCAAAGCCGTAACCGAAATACTGATTTCCCAAAAGGAAATTCCAAGTGAAATGAGTAACATCAGCATGCTCGCGCCAAAAAGATAAATTCCGATAAGTTGTTGCTCTAGAAACAAACAAAGCATCGCAAACACGGATAAAAAGAGGCACAATACTCCAAAAAGCTGCATGTATCTAATGAGCGATAATCGCAAGTTGAGGTTTTTGATTTGCAATAATATACTTTTCGTATGATTTTCATCATAATGCTTTTTCAAACTGCGTACAATTTGGGCAATTGTCAGGAAACGATTGGTATACGCCAGCAAAATTAGTGAAGTTGCCGAAAATAAAAGGGCTGGGGTTTCTATTTGAAGTGTCATGAGATGCTAAATTACGAATTGCTAAGGTCGGAAAAGATATGAGGAATGGAAAATATTTTCTAATATAAAAAAATTAACGTGTAATATTTTTTCTCATTTTTGTAGGAAATTAAAAAGATATGCTTACAGCAAGATCAGTCTTATTCGGCCTAATTACTTTGTTCTCTTATGATGGTGTTTCGGCTCAAGAAAAGAAAGAAAAAGAAAAAGTAAATGAACTTAAAGAAGTTACCATTACAAAAGAGAAAAAAGCCATAGAACAAAAGGCAGATCGCACTATTTTTGATTTTGCCAGTCAGTCGCATCTTAATTCAGGTACGTTGTTAGAAGGCCTAAAAAAACTTCCGGGTTTGATTGTTTCTGAAGTTGCCGGAATGATGTATCAAGGCAAACAACTCGAAGTGTATTTAGATGGTCGTCCGTTGAACATTTTTTCGAATGAATTAATTGCCTACCTCGAAGGAATGCCCGCCAATTCCATAGAAAAAGTAGAAGTTATTACACAACCCGGAGCTGAATTTCCTGCCACTTCAGGAGGTGCTATCGTTAATATTATTACTAGTAGAAAAGCCAAAAAGTATTTAAGTGCAACATATAGTAATGGGTTTAATTTTACGGCTTATGACCGTTTTCGTCCACGTTTTACCAATAGTTTATTACTGAATGCTAAAAATAGATTGTTTGGATGGCAATTGCAGGTTGGACAAAATTATAGGGAAACGAATTTAATCAATTCCGTTATCCGAAAAGAGGTAAGTAATGATGTTGTGTTATCTGCGACCGATGCGGACCGTGTTGCCAGAAGCAGTTTTGTTCGATCAGCTGCCACCTTTGATTTGAATAAAGATCGTCTTTTGCTGAATTATGATGTTACTTTCAACAATACGCATTCGGATACGGAAGGTTCTGGAGAAGGTTTTGTTTCTGATGATGCTGGAAAAACTAAAACCTTACGTCAGGAAGGTGTGATAACCTATCAGAAACGATTTGATGATAAGGACAAAAAGCTCGATTTTAGGGTAAACTATTCGCAAAATAAAGTCGATTTTAATTTGTTCTCACAGCTTTTTAATGATGATATATTGGATAATAATTCGAAACAAGATTACTTTAGTGCCAAAGCTGATTATAATCAAGCCTTGAAGATTTTGGATGAAGGTAAGTTTAGTTCCGGAATTTTAGTCGATGAACTTTCCTTTATCACTAAAAATTTTGGCACAAGTAATTTAGATTACACTCGAAGAACTGCTTCGGCCTATTTAGAGTTTCAAGCAAAATATAAAAAGTTTGATTTTATTTTAGGTGGTCGAACCGAAGCCTACAAAATCACCGGAAAGACTGAGACAGACGAATTAATTCCGTTTAAGCAAACTCGTTTTTTTCCCAATGCGTCGGTTCAGTATAATTTTATGCCGCAGATTTTTTTCAATATGAATTACAATAAAAAAATCGCGCTTCCCAATACATCGGCACTGAATCCCAACAATACCAATTATCAAAATCCTAACGTAGATTATACCGGAAATCCGCAATTGCAGCCGACTATCTTCGATAATTTTGAAGTTAAAATAAGCGCTTTTGACTATGCTTTTTTAGGATATGATGTTAGCGTAGCTTCTAATCAGGTTGTCAATCGGATTTTTTTAAACAATAATCAAATCACCAATACCAGTATTAATATCGAACGACTAAAAATCCACAATATTAATTTTGGATTTCCATTGCCCTATATGTTGTTTTCAAAAGGGTTGAAAGAAACCATGAAGTTTGAATTTAATCCAGACAAAATCAACTTTCTGTACTTGTATACGGGTTATCAATACCACGAAATTCCGGGGTTGAATACCAAAGGCTTTTGGAATTTTAATATTATGTCTCAAATTATTTTACCCAAAGAAATCAAGTTTGTCGCACAATACAACACCAACACGACAGGAGGAAATTATTATTATTTTGTTGCCACCAAACCATTTGGTCAGAGTTTGGATCTCACTTTTTCAAAAAAATTCCTAAAAGAACAACTTTCAGTGGCGTTATCATTTGATGATGTTTTAAACATCAACAAGCAAGGAGTAGCGGCAGTGGGAACACCTGTAAGCATTACTAATAAGTATGATACGCGTAGAGTTGGATTTACCATTAGTTATAAAATACCCACCAAAAACAAACTGGCAAAAGAAGATCCCAATCTGTTGAATAAGGATAAAAAAGAGGAAGGAACGCCAATTGTAAATTAAAAAAAACCTGCAAGTTTCACTTGCAGGTTTTTAACTAGTACCTTTTGGCTAATGCCTACTTACTTTATAAGTTCAAAACTGCGCTTTACAAAAGCAGTCAGTTCTTCTCCTTTCAATAATCCTTGAGAGATTTTAGCTAAATCTAAGGCTTGTTTTACCAAACTTTCCTGAGCTGATTTGTCCGATGCATTTAAAATGGTTGTTGCCAATTCCGAATTGGTATTCACTACCAAATTATACATTTCTGGGACGTTGCCCATTCCGAACATGCTTCCACCGCCAGACTGACTCATTTCTTTCATACGACGCATGAATTCGGGTTGCGTGATAATGAATGGTGCTGCTGCACTGTCCATTGGCTCTAGTTGTACGGAGTAGTTTGCTTTGGGTACAATTTCTTCTAGGACGGTTTTTAATTGCGTAGATTCTTCTTCTGAAAGTTTAGAAATTTGCGTGTCCTCTTTTTGAATTAACTTATCAATATGATCCGAATCGACACGAACAAAGGTCAAATTCTCGTTGTCACTTTCTAGTTTTTGGATTAAATGCGAAACTATAGGCGAATCCAACAACAACACTTCGTATCCTTTTTCTTTTGCAATTTCGATATAACCGTGCTGCGCTTCTTTGTTTGACGCATATAAGACCACAGTTTTTCCATTTTTATCCGTTTGGTTTGCTGCTAAAGTTTCTTTAAGTTCAGCAAGAGTGTAATATTTGTCATCAACAGAAGGATACAAAACAAAATCACCTGATTTTTCATAGAATTTGGGTTCCGATAACATTCCGTATTCTAGTACGATTTTGATGTCGTTCCATTTTTTCTCAAAGTCTTCACGGTTTTCCGTGAAGAGTGATTTCAGTTTGTCGGCGACTTTACGCGTGATGTAATTCGATATTTTTTTCACATTGCTGTCGGCTTGTAAACCCGAACGAGAAACGTTTAGCGGAATATCCGGCGAATCGATTACACCTTTCAGCATGGCTAAAAACTCAGGAACAATTCCTTCTACATTATCTGTAACATAGACTTGATTTTGGTACAATTGAATTTTATCTTTCTGCAACTGCAAATCGGCAGACATTTTTGGGAAATATAAAATTCCGGTCAAGTTAAAAGGATAATCCACATTCAAATGAATATTGAAAAGAGGTTCTTCAAATTGCATCGGATACAATTCGTGGTAGAAATTTTTATAATCTTCATCAGTTAAATCGACTGGTTGTTTTGTCCAAGCCGGATTTGGATTGTTGATGATGTTATCCACTTCTACTTCAGTAAAAATGTTGTCTTTATCTTCTTCAGCAACACTTTCACCTTTTTTCTGTTCGATTTTTTCTGTTCTTGTTCCGAACTTAATCGGAATAGGCATAAACTTATTGTACTTGGTCAACAATTCACGGATTTTGAATTCTTCTAGAAACTCCAATGAATCCTCGGCAATATGAAGAATGATTTCTGATCCTCTGTCGGTTTTATCAGAAGCCACTAAAGTAAATTCTGGACTGCCATCACAAGTCCAATGCGCTGCTGGTTCGTCTTGATATGATTTGGTGATAATTTCTACTTTAGAAGCAACCATAAAGGCAGAATAGAATCCAAGTCCAAAATGACCAATGATTCCCGAATCTTTGGCAGAATCTTTATATTTTTCTAAAAACTCTTCCGCTCCGGAAAAGGCGATTTGGTTGATGTATTTCTCCACTTCTTCAGCTGTCATCCCTAAACCTTGGTCGATGATGTGAAGTTTTTTACCTTCTTTATCAATTTTGATTTCGATTATGGGGTTGCCATATTCTACTTTAGCATCACCAATACTGGTTAAATGCTTTAGTTTTAGAGTAGCATCGGTTGCATTCGAGACTAATTCGCGCAAGAAAATTTCGTGGTCATTGTATAAAAACTTCTTGATAAGCGGAAAGATGTTTTCTACGGATACATTAATTTTTCCTGTTGTCATATTTATATTTTTTAGACCTGCCAAATGGCAAGTGGGTTAAACGATTTTCTTTTGACTACTCAAAACTAATACCAATACTTGTTGCTCTGACAAATTGACGTAGTAACAATTCTACAGTAATTCTGCAACAATTCTACAATATTTTGTAATGCGTTCAAGAGAAATCAAATTATCTTTGCATTACTAATTCTATTAAATTTATAAGTATGAAGAAAATTATTTTAATAAGTGTATTGTCAGTTTTGATTTTATCCTGTAAATCAAAATCGGCTACGGCTACCAAATTGGACATGAAAACCGAAAGAGCACTTAAAGGCAACTGGATTATTTCATCTGTAACGTATCCAGGTTCCGATGTCATCAAGGTAACTTCATTTGATTTGGCAGACTCAAAATGTTTTGTGGGAAGTCAGTGGAAACTTATTGCTAATAATAATAAGGGCAATTTTTCATTGGTGAGTCCCAATTGTACTCAATACAGTACACCGATAACTTGGTTTCTTAATAAGGAAGGTGAATTTGTCATGAAAATTTTAGATGAATCTAAAGCCAAGAAAATTAAAACGGGTTACGTATTGCGCATTGCCAATCCAAGTGAGAATGCTTTTCAGTTGATTGATAAAATAGATGTTGCCGGAAAAATGACCGATGTGGTATACCAATTCAGTAGAAATTAAATTTAAACGAATATGAAAAATATAAAAATACTTGCTTTAACTAGTTTATTCCTTTTGGGAAGTTTGTTTACGGGATGTGAATCGGTAAAAAATACCAACAAAACGCAACGTGGTGCTGCTATTGGTGCTGTAGGCGGAGCCGTTATCGGTGGCATTTTAGGAAACAATTTAGGGAAAGGTGGAAATACGGCCATGGGTGCTGTTCTTGGTGGTGTTATCGGTGGTGTTGCTGGTGGAGTTATCGGAAATAAAATGGACAAACAAGCACGAGAAATTGAAACCGCTTTACCAGGCGCACAAGTAGAAAGAGTAGGTGAAGGAATTAAATTAGTGCTTGGAGAAAATGCTGTTCGTTTTGATACCAACAAATCAACTTTAACTGCTGGAGCCAAAGCTAATTTGGATAAATTGATTCCGGTTTTTAATCAGTATCCTGATACCAATATTCAAATTTATGGTTATACCGATAGTACAGGTCCGGCCGAATACAATTTGAATTTATCCGATCAAAGAGCGGCTTCGGTTAGAAGTTATTTAGCCGCAAAAGGCCTTAGCAATTCACGTTTTACAACCACTGGTTTGGGAATAGCTGATCCAATTGCAACTAATGAAACAGCAGAAGGAAGAAGTCAGAACCGTAGAGTCGAGTTTGCTATTACAGCTAATCAGAAAATGGTCGAAGAAGCTCAGAAGCAAGCAGGAAGATAATCATCTCTGTCTTTTATAAATTAAAAAAGCTGTCTTATTTGAGACGGCTTTTTTTGTATTCCAAACTTTAACAAAACATTTTGTTTAAATATTACTATAAATAGTTAAACACTTTGTATCTTTATGCTGTTAAAAAAAATATCATGGCAACAGCAAAAAAAACTTCGACTAAGAAAGAAATAATAGATGATTCAAAAATCATCACTATTTATATGAATGATGTGCTTCTCAACAATATGGAGCCCAAAAACATTTATGTTTTTTGTACGAATAACAATATTGACGAAAGTGACTTTTATAGTTTCTTTGGTTCATTTGAGGCTTTAAAGCAAGAGATTTGGGTTAAGTTTTTTGAAAACGTTGTGACTACCATTGAAAAAGATGCTTCGTATGCTACTTATTCGGATAAAGATAAATTACTGTCACTCTATTTTGCACTCTTTGAACTTTTAACTCTAAACAGATCGTATGTTCTATTTGGTTTAAAGGAAAATAAACAGGGATTGAAAAATCTAAGAGATTTAAAGCATTTCAGAAATCGTTTTAAAGATTTTATTACAGATATTATAGAGGACGGTTCAACTCCAAGCAGTGATAAATTTCTCAAAGTGACCAAGCCGGTATTTTCAGAAGGCGCTTGGATTCAGTTTTTATTTTTATTGAAGTTTTGGATAGATGATACTTCTAAAGGATTTGAAAAAACAGATATTTTAATAGAAAAATCAGTAAATACGGTGGTTGGATTATTAGATACCAAACAACTGGAAAACTTATTCGATTTGGGAAAATTTCTTTGGAAAGAAAAATAAGAACATGAAAACATTAGATAAAATCCCAACCGGAAAAATAGAGCGTGCGAGTCAATTGGTAAAGACCGGAATTAAAGTTGGCGGAAACTATGTAGCCTATTATGGCGAAAAAATAGTGAATCCTTCTTTAAACCGTGACAAACTCAATGAGAGCAACGCCGATGATATTTATGACGGATTAAAAAATTTAAAAGGAAGTGCTCTAAAAGTAGCGCAAATGTTGAGCATGGATAAAAGCATCATGCCTCAGGCTTATGTTGATAAATTTTCCCTCTCACAGTTTTCGGTTCCACCATTATCGGCACCATTGGTCAGAAAAACTTTTAAAAAATACTTAGGAAAGTTCCCCGAAGAAATATACGATACCTTCACTCCAGATGCCATGAATGCTGCCAGTATTGGTCAGGTCCATAAAGCCACAAAAAACGGAACAAGCTTTGCTGTAAAAATTCAGTATCCAGGAGTAGCGGATAGTATTAGTTCCGATTTAGCTCTGGTAAAGCCTTTTGCAACCCGAATGTTTAATCTAAAAGGTAAAGACTCTGAAAAATATTTCAAAGAAGTAGAAGATAAACTACTCGAAGAAACCGATTATAATCTCGAATTAAAACAGAGTTTAGAAGTCTCCAATTGGTGCAAATCGATTGCCAATTTGCGCTTCCCAAAGTACTATCCCGAATTCTCTTCCGAAAAGATTTTGACAATGGAATGGATTGAAGGGGAGCATTTGTCGGAATTCACATCTCACAATACGGATAGCATTAAATCTGATAAAATCGGACAAGCTTTGTGGGACTTTTATATGTTTCAAATGCATCATTTGAAACAAGTACATGCTGACCCACATCCGGGTAATTTTTTGATTGACAAAGATGATAATTTGGTAGCGATTGATTTCGGTTGCATCAAGCATGTGCCGGAGGAATTTTATGTTCCATATTTCGAATTGGCTAAGCCGGAAATCATAGATAATCCGCTATTATTTACGGAGAAATTATATGAACTTGAGATTTTACGAGCGGATGACAGCCAAGAAGAGATTCGCTATTTCACCAAAATTTTCCATGAATTATTAAGTTTGTTTACGAAACCTTTTCACGGAGATTATTTTGATTTTTCTGATGAGGATTTCTTCGGAAAAATAGCCCAAATGGGAGAAGAGTTTGCCAAAGATACGCAGTTGCGAAAAATGAATGGCAACAGAGGTTCGAAGCACTTTTTGTACATTAATAGAACCTTCTTTGGTTTGTACAATTTGTTACATGATTTAAAAGCAAGAATAGATACAAAATCTTACGAAAAATACATTGTTTAAATGTAGTTAAGTTTTGGTTAGGTGGATAAGAGCTGCAGATTTCTTTATAAGAGCTGCGGCTCTTATTGTTTTATCGAATTTGCTTCACTTCAAAATAGGTTTTACCAGCGTAAGAATCAATTGTGGTTCCCGAATTTACATTGTGGGCAAAAATTTCTACATATTCAGCGGCATTGAGATAAACCAAACAATTGATCGTTCTCGAAATAAGATTGATGCCATAATGATGTGATGTCGTTTCTTGATACGTTATACCATTCTTGTAAACAGCAATGCCATAGTAATTGGTGTCACTTTGATTAAAGGTGTGAAATCCGGCATTCACTTCATAATAACCAGCTTTACTAGCTACAAATCGATTTGTTCCGGTGTTAAATTCAGAATTAACATCAAAAAGAACAGTATTAAAATTTACTTTTTGCCATCCTGAAGTGCCCAATACTTGATTAGCATTGAGGTTTGTTCTTGTGGCAGCAAAAGTATTGTTGGGTGAAGCCCATGAAGTACCACCAATACCATCTGTTTGTAAAATTTGGCCTGTTGTTCCTCTAACATTGGGCAAAGCATATCCTGGTGCTGAAGCCGGATTACTAATCTGAAGCGTTCCATTAATCCGAACAATATTCGTGTCAAATTCTCCGTAAACTAAAGCATTATTCGCATCAGCATTCGAGTTTTCAATGTACAATTTATTACTACCGGTTTCTGCTCTTCCAGCCTGATAACCGATGCCTACATTACCACTTCCTAAAACACCTCTTAATGCTTCAAAACCTAAGGCTGTATTGTTGGTTCCAGAGGCATTTTGTCTGAGTGCTGCAAAGCCAATGGCAGTATTGTTATCAGAATTGGAAGAAGTCAATGCATTACGACCGAGAGCCACATTGGAACTAGCCGTAGAATTGCTGTACATTGAACCTGAACCAATAGCGGTGTTGCCTATTCCGGTTGTATTCGAAAACAAGGCAAACTCTCCAACTCCGGTATTGAGTCTTCCTGTAGATAAACTAGGCATTACATTGACACCAAAGGCAGTATTTCTAACGCCATTTTGCGCCATAACATTTACCGTAGGATTTACCAAAGAATTAGCGCCAAAGGAGGTGTTCCCATTATTAAAAATAAAACTTACATCATACACCGGGTCACCAATATAGCCTGCTCTTTGGTTGTTTCTTTTGAAAACAATATCTCTGTCATCTGTGGTACCTAAAAAATTAGTAGCACTATTAGTTCCTGTGTTTCCGGTTATCGACCAATCTGTATTGTTTCCTGTAGCTAATTGTACCCAAACAGTACCATTAAAATAGTAATAACCATTGGGAGCAAAACCTATGTTATAAACCAACAAAGATGTCGCGGGTGTTGCAATTGTTGTGATGTCACTAGTACTAGTAAGTGCGACTCTTGGAATCAAAAGTCCGCTATTAACCGAAGTAATGTCTAAAATAGAAGAAGTATTAGGTGTCGCAGTTCCTATACCAACCTGTGCATAGGATGCTTCTAAAATGGTAACTAAAAAAAGGGTTACGTAGATTTTCAATTTCATAAATCGTCAGGTGTTATCATCATTGGGTTTACAAAAGTAAATCTAAATTAATAAAATTCCGAAAATATCCTTTAAAATCTGTGAGTTAGCGTTAATTTTCGTTAAGATGCATCAACTGTTCTCTAAATATATTTTTTATTTCATATTAGATTGTCCAATTTTGTAATTCAATAGAATGCCATGCTAAAAGTTGAAAACATTTCTTTTTCTTATCAGGAAAATCCAACACTTAGAAAACTTTCGTTTCAACTCGAAAAAGGAAGGAATCTTGCCGTTATTGGAGAAAGCGGCTGTGGTAAAAGCACCTTATTAAAGCTGGTTTACGGACTTCACGATTTGAATGAAGGTCAGATTTTTTGGAAAGAAACCGAAGTTTTAGGTCCGAAATACCATCTTATTCCCGGAATGGAATTCATGAAATACTTGGCACAGGATTTCGATTTGATGCCTTTTATAACGGTAGCTGAAAATGTTGGGAAATATCTTTCTAATATTTATTCTGATAAGAAAAAAGAGCGTATTGCTGAACTCTTGGAAATCGTTGAAATGACCGATTTTGCAAACATCAAAGCAAAAAACTTAAGTGGCGGTCAGATGCAACGCGTTGCCTTAGCTCGGGTTTTGGCGCTGGAACCAGAAGTTTTATTATTAGATGAACCTTTTAGCCATATTGATAATTTCAGAAAGAATAGTTTACGCAGAAAATTGTTTGGTTATTTAAAAGAAAAGCAAATCACGACTCTTTTTGCTACACATGACAGCGCCGATGTTTTGTCTTTTGCAGATGAAGTACTGGTTTTGCAAAACGGTAAAATTATTGATGAAGGAAATCCAAAAGCTATTTATGAAACTCCAAAGAATAAATACATTGCTTCTCTTTTTGGTGACATTAGTGAAATCATCATAAATGGTAAAACAGTACTATGCTATCCGCATCAATTGGAAATAGTGCCTAAGTCTGATTTGAAAGTGAAAGTTGTAAACTCCTATTTTTTGGGAAATTATTATTTGATTGAAGCTACGAATGGCAACCAACCGATATTTTTCCAAACCGATGAAGTGCTTCCAGCCGGAAGCCTAGTCTACTTAAAAAAGAAACCCTGAAATTCAATTTCAGGGTTTCTTTTTCTATTTGGTAAAACTAATTTTTCAAATATTTTTCCAAGAACTGATCTTGTTCCCAAAGCAAATGAAGAATATTTTCTCGCGCAACATAACTGTGTGATTCTTTCGGTAATAAAACCAATCGCGTAGGAGCACCTAAGTTTTTCAAGGCTTGGAAATAACGCTCCGACTGTAAAGTAAACGTTCCCGGATTATTATCGGCATCACCATGCACTAATAGCAAAGGCGTTTTCATTTTATCCGCATTCATAAACGGCGACATTTCGTTGTAAACATTCGGAACATCCCAATAATTTCTTTGCTCGCTTTGGAATCCAAATGGCGTTAAGGTTCTGTTATAAGCACCACTTCGGGCAATACCACAAGCAAAAAGATTACAATGCGTCAACAAGTTAGCCGTCATAAAAGCACCGTATGAATGTCCGCCAATCGCCACTTTTTTTCTATTGATATAGCCTAATTTATCAACAGCATCAATCGCTGCTGCTGCATCATCTACCAATTGTGTCATAAAGGTATCATTGGGTTCTGTAGTACCTTCGCCAATGATGGGAAACGATGCATCATCTAACACAGCATAACCTTTGGTTACCCAATATACAAAAGAGCCATAATAAGGAAATGTAAATTCGTTAGGATTTTGCTTGTTTTGTCCGGCCGAGTTTTTATCCTTAAATTCTTCCGGATACGCCCAAATCAGTAAAGGTAATTTTTCGGCTTTTTTGGTTCTGTCATAACCGTCAGGTAAATACAATGTTCCTGATAAATCCACGCCATCTTTACGCTTGTATTTAATCACTTCTTTGTAAACATTCTTGATGCTTTCAAATGGATTTTTAAAATTGGTCAACTGCGTTAATTTTTTAGATTTTAAATTTCTGTAATAATAGTTTGGAAATTCATTTTTGGATTGTATTTGTACCAAAGCTTCTCCTTTTTTGAAGTCTTCAATAGACAAGATGTCTTCTTTTTTGTCTTTGATGTTAGACGTATACAATCGTTTTGTTTTCAGTGTGGCTAAATTGAATTCATCCACAAAAGGAAACTGTCCTTCTTTGGTAAACCCGTCTCCAATTAAATATGTAGTGTTGTTTTCAATGGCCAAAACATAGCGATTGTATTCATTTCTTTTGGTTTCAAAATTTCCGGGATCGGAATAAATATCCTGCGAATTCCTATCCGAGATAATTTTTGGTGCTTGATTGGGATTAGAAGGATTGATTAAATAGGTTTTCTGATTACGAGTATCATACCAATCATCATACACAATAGCTTGCGTATCATTTCCCCATATTAAACCGGCATAACGCTGTTGGGTTTTTACGATAGAAGTTGGCTCGGCAGAAAACGGTGCATTCCATAAGAAAAGTTCATCACGAAAATCAGCTTTTTTGGCTTGATCTCCTTCATCAAGAGCCACGACATATGCTAAAGTAGCAGGTTTGTCCGACCTCCAACTCATACTCCTTTTACCTTGTCTTACGGATGAAAAACCTTTAGGAATTACTTCATTTAAAGGCACTTCATTAACTACTTTTATTTCTTTGCCCATGGCATCGTAAACCACCGTTTTCAATGGGAAACGGCTGTACGGAACGATATAAGAAAATGGTTTCTGAATCGTGGTAACCATGATATAGTTACCATCAGGAGCTATACTTTCTCCGGCATACATAGCCGCTTCCTTATAAAAATAGACATCGCCGTAAAGATTCACTTTGTTAAGTTCAGAAGTCATTAAGGTCTCAAAATTAGCTTCATCGGTTTTGTTTTTTAACAAATCGGCGTACGTTCTGTTTTGCGATTTTGAACCATCACTGGCAGAAACAGTAGGTCCTTTTGGTAAATCTTTTTTACTGTCTATTAATGCCGGACGATTTTTGGAAATCATTCGTACCAATAAGGTTTCGTTGTCTTTCATCCAGCTGTAAGGTGTTCCCAGATTAGCATTCAAATTAGCATTGGTAAGTTTTTTGGCAGTAGCCGATGCCACATCGATTACCCATAATTCAACGCCACTCGCAACGGTATTGGTAAAGGCTATTTTTTTTTCGTTGGGCGACCAATTGATGAACGTAATTCGAGGATTTTCAGGCAAACCGCTAATTTGCGTTTCTACTTTATCGGTAACTTTTCTGATTTTCAGATTGGAGATATAATTGGTTGAACTCGAAATATTAGTGATAGGATTCACTCTTAATCCGCCCAAACGCATTTCTTCCTGATTCAAATCATCTAATGTCTTGTAGGTGCTTCGATACGAAAAAAGCATGTATTCCTTTTTAGAATCCATACTTACACTCGGAGCACGGTCATAATCTGCTAAAGCTAAAATAGTTGCAGAAGGCTTTTGGTAGGTTAAATTTTCCTGTGCAACAATAAGAGTTGTTGAAAAGCAGAAAATCAGTAATAGAAAAATACGGTTTCTCATGAGAATAAGTTTTGATTTTTGATAGGTCTAATTTACGAAGGAGTTGTTACACTTTTATTAAATCCGAAAATAAAATCGTTACCATTCAAAAATGTTTAATTTTGTGAGGCTTATAATGATAATTTAATAATGAAGATATGTATCAATCCAAAATAACAGGCTTAGGATTTTATGTTCCTGACAACGTAGTGACCAATGATGATTTGTCTAAAATAATGGATACCAACGACGAATGGATTCAGGAGCGTACCGGAATTCTGGAAAGAAGACACATTGTTCGTGGTCAGGATACTACGACTACGATGGGAATTAAAGCAGCGACCATTGCTTTAGAGCGTTCCGGAGTTTCAAAAGACGACATCGATTTTATAGTTTTTGCTACGATTTCTCCCGATTATTATTTTCCGGGACCGGGCGTAGCACTTCAACAACAAATGGGTTTTAAAACCATAGGCGCTTTGGATATTCGCAATCAATGTTCCGGTTTTGTGTATGCGTTATCGGTAGCAGATCAATTTATTAAGACCGGAATGTATAAAAACATTTTAGTAGTAGCTTCCGAAGTGCAGTCGTTAGGATTAGACATGACTACACGTGGTCGAGGTGTTTCGGTGATTTTTGGTGATGGAGCAGGAGCAGCAGTGCTATCAAGAAGCGAAGATGGAAGTGGAGTACTATCAACACATTTACATTCTGAAGGAGAACACGCTAAAGAATTAGCAGTTTTGGCTCCGGGAATGGGCGGAAGATGGGTGACTGATATTTTGGCAGAAAACAATCCGGATGACGAAAGTTATTTTCCGTATATGAACGGACAATTTGTGTTTAAACATGCTGTGGTTCGTTTCAGTGAAGTGATTATGGAAGGTTTACAGGCCAATAATTTGCAGGTTTCCGATATCGATCTATTAATTCCGCATCAAGCCAATTTGAGAATTTCACAGTTTATCCAAAAGAAATTTGGACTCAATGACGACCAAGTTTTCAATAACATTCAGAAATATGGCAATACAACCGCGGCTTCGATTCCGATTGCTTTAACAGAAGCTTGGGAGCAAGGAAAAATTAAGAAAGGCGATACCGTAGTTTTAGCTGCTTTTGGTAGCGGTTTTACTTGGGCAAGTGCTATTATTAAATGGTAGGTTGTATGTAGCCCCGATAGAAGCAAGCTACCGTGTAGCGCGGATAGCGGGACAGCTCGTCTTAAATAAGAAAATGTGCTGCTCCTAAAACTTAAAAATAAAAAAAGCCATCTAGTTTGCACGGATGGCTTTTTCACTATAACTAATTCAAATCAACTACTCCTTTTATAATAATCCGCCACCGCCTTGCGTTTCATTGGCATCTCTTTGCTTTCTTTGGACGGCGCTGTTTTTACCACCACCAAATAGGAGATTGAACCCGATATAAAATCCGCGGCTTTCCCAATAGAAAGCACCTTCTTGTCGGTACGGAATGCTTCCGTCAAAAGAAAAATTCATGGTGTTGAAAATATCGTTTACGCGAGCCGTGATGCTTCCTTTTCCTTTCATGATGGTATAGGTAGAACCAATATCTAATTTATACATAGGGTTTCGGACAAACTGTAATCCCAAATCTCTACCACGATACATTCCGAATAAATTAAATCGCAATTTTTTAGTAGCGGTAAAGTTGTTGTTCATTCTGATGTTGAAAATGGCTGCATCTGCTTCGCCATATTCTTGTAAACCGGTATTGGCGTTTTCAACAGTTCCTTTTACGGTTTTAAAATAAGCATCTGAACTAGCATTGATAGACCACCATTTAGCGGCTTTTAAATTTCCTGAAATCTCTACACCATACGCATGATTGTCGTTGAAATTGTCAAAGGAAATAATATCCTGATTGATGTTTTCAGGGTTTTTGTATAAGGTTCTGATGATTTCGTCATTGATTTGTCGGTAGAAAACCCCGGCAGTAACACTACCAATTTTCATGGTTCGTGTATAATTTACCTCAAACGAATTGGTGAATTGTGGTTTTAGATTTGGATTTCCTCTAGATTCTACTAATGGTGTCGTCCATTCACGAATCGGACTCAACTGGCCGACACTTGGGCGATCCACTCTTCTCGAGAAATTGAAGTTGAAGGAATCCTTATCGTTAGCTTTATAATTGAAAAAAGCTGATGGATAAACCGAGAAAATATTGTCTTCTAAATTTTTGCTGTCATTGATGTTTTCAGATGGAATAGTAGAAGTTACTAGATTAGAAAAATCACCATTGATATTAAAATGCTCTAAACGAACGCCAAGTTGTGCGCTCCATTTTTTCCACTGTTTGCCAATATTGGAATACACCGAATGAATGTTTCTTTTGAAAACGAAATCGGAATTCCCAACTCTATTGTAGGTTCCGGTGGTTTCGTCTATCGTTTCAAGGAAATCGTTGGTAATTTTCTGAATTCGGCTTTCGGCACCAAGTTCTAGTTTTATCGTTTCTGTAATCGGATTGACATAATCCAAATTCAATTGAAGATAATCTACATCTCTGTCAATATCATTGTTGGTAAGCCTTTGCGAAACAGGACTTGCCGTGGTGTAATCGTAATCCGTATTTTCCGGATTTGTGGTTTTGGAATAATTTGATTGAAACTCTATATTTTCGCCTGCTTTTTTGAAATTGTGTTTGTACACAAAATCATAAGTTTGGGTAGTATTGTCGGTTTCAGAATCGAAAAGCTGTTGCGAATCGCTGTTTGTTGGGTCAAAGTAATTGATGAGGGTAATACCGTTGCCACCACCCGTATTTAAATTTAAATTGGTGTAAAAGGAAAACGTATTGTTGTCATTGGCTAAATAATCGATACCCAGTTTCAGTAGATGAGAAGTGTTAAGGTTGCTGAATCCGAATCGCTGTTCGTTTTCTAAATTAGGACGTAAACTGGTAATATCCCCGCGATTGGCATTTTTGCCGTGATTCAAACCATAATTAGTATATAAATTTACTTTTCCCGTTTTATAGTTGAGGTTCAAAGCCGTATTTACTTTTGGAGTTTTGGAGAACGTCACGCCCGAATTAATACTTCCGTTAAACCCTTCGTTGGCATTTTTGTGCAGGATAACATTGATAATTCCGCTCATTCCTTCCGGATTGTATTTAGCTGATGGATTCGTAATCAATTCAATTTGCTTGATGGAGGATGAGGGAATCTGCTGTAAAAGCTGCGTAGCATCAATATTGGATGGTTTTCCGTCGATTAGAATTCTAACATTGGTATTGCCACGCAAACTGATTTCTTTGGTTTGAGGATCAATACTTACGGTCGGAATATTATTCATAATTTCAGAAGCCGTGTTGCCTGACGCAATTAAATCTTTCCCTATGTTGATTACTTTTCGGTCGATTTTTTGAACCATCGTTGATCGCTCACTGACGATTTCTACCCCTTTTAGTTGCACCGCTTCTTCTTCGAGTGCAATAGTATTTAAGTTACTACTTTTATCCGTTGCTGATAAAGTAATGATTTTGGTTTCTTTTTTATAACCGATGAACAAAATCTCTACAGTGTATGTGTCTAGGGCTAAATTTTTAATCGAAAAATTCCCGTTGTCTTGGGTAATACCACCAGTAATCAATTTATCGTCTTTTTTGATACTGATGTTGACATAGGGAAGAGGCTGCTTTGTATTCTTGTCGATTACCTTTCCTGAAATACTTCCAGGATTGTTGGCAGTTGAAGGTGAATTTTGAGCTTGAAGGAATGTCAAAGAGCTAAAAAAGCAAAGAAGTAAAATTTTAGAACGCATGATTGGATTGATGATTATTTTTCAAGTAGACATAAAAATCAGTTTTTTGTTACAGTTTTACCCATAAAAAAAACTCCTGAAGGGCATCAGGAGTTTTCAAAACATAGTATGTAGGTTATCGCTTCATAGCGAAATGGGCTCTAAATTCTTGTGCAACTTGGTTTTCATCTACGTACGAAACACTAAACCAATAGTCATCTGCAGGCATTTGTCTTCCGTTATAAGTTCCGTCCCAACCGGTGTTGCTCGGTCTAATTTGGCTAAGCATTTTACCATATCTGTCGTAGATGATAATCTTAGCGTCTGTTTGAGTAGATAAGTCTCTGATATTCCATGAGTCATTATATCCGTCTCCATTTGGAGTGAAATATTTTGGATAGTTTACCACCAATGCTTGGATACTGACAGTTCCACAACCATATTTATCTCTAACTGTTACGGTATGTATTCCAGAAGAAACGTTTTCAAAAACATTACTATCTTGGAATGGACCATTATCCAATTGGTATTCAAAATTATTTCCCTGACCTGTTGCGGTTACGGTTATAGATTGTGTGTCAGCAAAATCTTCACTCACTTCATAAGTTACCACTGCTGGTTCAGATGGCGTAACCGTTACGGCTACTGGGACAGAAGCACAACCCGTAGTAATGTTTGTTGCAACTAGTGTATAAACGCCAGGTAATATCGCCTGATAGTTTGCGGTTGTCGCTACTGTGTCTCCTGCTTCATTTGTCCATATAAATCGATGTGTTGCTGGAGCTAAACCACTGTACATAGTGTACGGATTTAAAAGTGTTCCTGTTTCGCTATCGATACAAATGATACCATCAATTGGAGTCGGTTCAGGTAATCGGTTAACAATTATTGTTATTGGTTTAACATCAAAGCAATTTGGAGCTAATGAATTCCCAACTCTTACATAAACTATCGCAAGGTTTGAGCTAGTTACAGGATTTGTCTGACTAACAGCATTTGCCAAACTTTCATAGTACGATACAGAAAATTCAGTTCCTGTTTGTGATCCCAATACAACAGTATTTAAAGTAGTTAAGTCGAATGATGTTACACCATCGTTAGTGCCATCTTCATCACAAACGGTTCTTGTAGCTGCAGGAACATTATTGGCAACAGGAGTATCAATGATAGTAACAGCAAAAGTACTTTCATCACTGCATGCTGGTGTAAATGGTGAAGTTGCAAAAATGTAAACGGTTATTGATGTATTAATTACTGAACCTGCTGATAGCTGTGTTCCAGTTCCGTTTGGTCCTGTGTAATATCTTCCAACAGTTAAAGTAGGTAAAGTGTAATTCTCGCAAATAGTTACGTTTGGTAAATTATCTACATTGAAAATAGTTACAGTAAAACTTCTCTCACTACTACAATCTGGTGCTGTAGCTGTATTCGCAAATACGTAAACAGTTTGATTAGTAGTTAAAACATCACCTGCATTGAGTAATGTTCCTGATGCAGCTGGTCCAGTATAATAATTCCCTGTAGTTAAAGCTGGTAAAGTATAAGAATCGCATGCTCTAACATTCGCTATTGGAGCTATTACAGGTGTATTATTAATTGTTACAGTAAATGAAGTCTCATCAATACATGAAAAAGAAGTTCTAATAGTTGACTCTTTGAAAATGTATATAGTTTGACTTGTTGTAATGGCAGTACCAACAGCGATTTCTGTTCCAGAACCTAAAGGCCCACCAGATTGTGTATAGTATTTGTTATTTGCTGTTAATGCTGGTAACGTATAACTGTCACAAGCCGTTATATTTTGTGAACTGTCAGCAGTAGTACTAAAGATATTTATTTGAAAACTATTCTCTGCACTACAAGCTGGTGTGGTATTGGAACTTGCATAAATGTAAATTCTTTGCGAAGTTGTGATTACCGTATTACCTGGGATTACACTTCCAGTTCCGTTGGGACCTGTATAATATTCGCCCACATTTAGCGGCGTCAGCACATATTGGTCACAAATGTCAATATCTGAACGCGAATCGATTGCAGGCAGAGGGTTTACTGTTACTGTAAAGCTAGATTGATTAGCACAACTTTCGTTCAATCGTTTAAAGATGTATATCGTTTGAGTGGCAAGAATTACATCACCAGCATACAATTGGGTTCCCAAACCTTGATCTTGTGAAAAGTAACTACCATTAGTAAGCGTTGGTAAAGTATAGGTTTCACAAACCGAAACATCTTGCAAAGTATCTACTTGAGGCTGAGAGAACGTTAATGTAAAATGTAAATTATCGGTACAGTTTACTCCTTCACCAGTCATTGGCGCATAGATATAAATTGTTGCATTTTCATTTATTAGAGTTCCAGCTGGAATCATAGTTCCGGTTCCAGTAGGTCCTGTATAATAATTTCCAATTGGAAGCGATGGTAATGTGTATCCGTTACATTGAGCAATATCAGATGGTTGTGCTATTCCAATAACCACTTCAAAGCTATCTTCGTCTGAGCATACTGTAGCTCCTGTTGTAGCGGCATAAACATAAACCGTTTGACTAGAGGTCAATGTGGTTCCTTCTGGTAATTGTATTCCAGTGCCACCAGGTCCAGTGTAATAGTTACCCATAGTTAATGGAGGTAAAGTATAGGCTGAACAATGGAAAACATCATTAAATTGACCAACATCCAGAGTGTTAATTATGGTAACGTTAAAGCTCGAATCAACAGTACATATCGGTTGTATCGTAGTCGCAAAATAGTAGTATACTGTTTGCGAAGTAGTGATTACAGTTCCAAATGGAATTGCAGTTCCTCCACCGCTAGGACCACCAGGTTGGGTATAGTATTCGCCGTAAGTTAATGATGGTAAAGTAAAATTTCCACAGCTTGATATGTCATCCGGAGTAAGCTCATCTTCATCAACAATGATTACTCTAAAAGAACTGTTCGCAGCACAGGAACCTGGTCCGCCAGGTTGGTTAAAGATATATACTGTTTGGCTTTCCGTTAATACATCGCCAGCAAACATAGGTGTTCCGCCTCCGCCAATCTCAGTAAAATAGTTTCCATTAGTTAAAGGCTCTAATGTGTAAGTATCACAAGCTATTACATTTTGTAAAACATCTACTAAAGGCGTTTGATTTACCACTAAATTAAAGCTTGAAACACTAAAGCAACTTGGGTCACTGATGCTCTGAACTCTAACATAAATCGTTGTATTTCCATAAGATCCATAAGAGGGATCCGCTATTGCATTTGTTCCACTATTGGCATCAGCCGAAGAAGTATAATAATTTACGCTATAAATACTTGGAGACTGAGAACCTAAAACAATAGGTGTCTGTGGATTAAAGTTAAAGTAACCTGAGGTTTGTCCACTTGTATTAGTACATCTCAACAAGTTTGGTGCCTGATTTGCAACAGGTGGGGCAGAAACCTCTAATTGGAATGGCTTAACAATAAAACATTGGCTTCCTGCTAACTGAATTCTAACATAAACTGTTGTACCACTGGCACTGTTATAATTTAATGGCAATGCACTAGTATTACTGTTGGCATTGTTTAATGAGGCAAAGTAACTAACAGTAGCTCCTGCAGGTAACCCTTGGGTAACCACAGCTGTATTCTGAGCTAAGTTATAAGTGTATGTTGGTGCACCAGTATTACATCTGTAAAGTGTGATAGGATTTGGAGAAGTTATTTCCGGACTAAATTCAATAGTAACAGAATCAGTGATTGGAGCACAAGTGCTGAATATATTTTGATACGTAACGGTGTATGTTCCGGGTTCAGTTACGGTCAAATTAGGTCCCGTTTCAGATAGTGTAGCTTCGCCTTTTTTCCATACAAAAGTATAGTTGGTAGCATTTAAGCCTGTAGTAATGGTATGACTTGTACCAAAGCATAAAGCGGAGTTGTTGGCAAGAGTTAAATCGGAACCCAACACATCTTGTCCAATGTTAAAACTGTCTGAAGACACGAATATGGCTGAATCTGATTGAGGGTCAGCTCTATCTGCAATTACTAATTTTATATGATAAGGAACATTCGGAGTTAACACTGATGCAGCAGTCAACACTTTAGTTTGTCCGTTAAAGTTAGTTGCTGAGTTGGCAGCTGCTGAACCTCCATTAAAACTTCCGAAAAACTGAGGGTTTTCTGAAGAACAAGAAGAATTGTATTGAAAATCTCTTATTGTTACTACAGATATTGGCAAATTGGTACTTGGAACTACAGCTAAATTTGTAGTCACTCCTGTGTTCATGTTGGTTAGCAAGAAGGCAAATGCATCAGAATACAAACATTGGAAATTTCCATATTCCTCTGAAGCAAAGATAAAATCAAAGCTAAAATTCGGAGAAATTGGAGTAAAGTCGAATTCCAAGACCGTTGCATTTTTAGATACCATACTGATCCCAGCGGCTGCTAAAGTGGCTTCTAAATCCGTATCTCCTGGCCAGTTTGTTGCTCCATCATTTAATAAAGAGGCATTGGGTCCAGGTGCATTTAAAATATTTCCCGTACTCAAAACAACACCGCTATCCATTGGAAATAAAGGATTGGTGTTTTGGAAATATCCAAGTCCGTTAGAAGAACCAAAATTAGTACCTGTACTCCAGGTAATATTGGTTGCCGAAACGCAAGGTGAATTAATCAACACATTGTTTACCAGTTGTGGTACAGTGTAACTTGTGGAACTAACCGAAATTGGTTGTGAAAAACCAAGGGTGCTAAGTAGGATAGCTGCTAATAGTAATGTCTTTTTCATAATTTGGGGGATTTTGACAAAGCAAATATTGAAAGAATCATCGTTTAAACGCAAATAAAATCGATGAAATACATAATATTTATTTAAATATTGGAATAATACTTACAAAAAATATGATTTTGCTACTTTTTGGCCCGTATTTTATACTGATTTCTTGTAGTTGAAAATTATATGGTAATGGTTATCTTTGCGCTTTTAAAAGTAAATCCCATGAAACTTTCGCAAATCCTTAATACGCCAATTCAAAACGCAGTGCAAGAGCTGTTTGATGTCACAATTGATAAAGTTGAATTTCAAGCGACACGGAAAGAATTTGAAGGTGATATTACTGTGGTTATTTTTCCTTTACTGAAGATAATCAAAGGAAATCCTGTTGAACTAGGAACTAAAATTGGAAATTATTTGGTTGATAACGTTGATGTTGTGATTCGATTTAATGTGGTTTCCGGATTTCTCAATATTGTGGTTTCGGATGAATATTATCTGAATTTTTTCAATGAAATAAAAGACGATGCTGCTTTTGGTTCTGTAGCCGTTTCTCCTAATGAAAAGGCGATAATGGTGGAATATTCTTCGCCTAACACCAACAAACCTTTGCATCTTGGTCATGTCAGAAATAATCTTTTGGGATATGCTGTGGCCGAAATCATTAAAGCTTCAGGCAAAAAAGTATATAAAACGCAAATCATCAACGATCGTGGCATCCATATCTGTAAATCGATGTTGGCCTGGCAGAAATTTGGTGAGGGTCAAACACCAGAAAATAGCGGACTCAAAGGCGATAAATTGGTCGGAAATTTTTATGTAGCTTTTGACAAACAGTATAAAGTTGAAATCACTGCATTAATGGCTCAGGGAAAAACGGAGGATGAAGCCAAAAAGCAAGCTCCCATTATACTCGAAGCCCAACAAATGCTTCTGGATTGGGAAGCCGGAAAGCCAGAAGTAATGGCACTTTGGAAAACCATGAACCAATGGGTTTATGACGGATTTGCCGAAACCTATAAAAATCTGGGAGTCGATTTTGACAGCTATTATTACGAAAGTAATACCTATTTGTTAGGTAAAGAAGTGGTTCAATTCGGACTAGAAAAAGGCATTTTTGAAAAAGATCCTGACGGTTCGGTTTGGATTGATTTGACTCCGGATGGTTTGGATAGAAAGATTGTGCTACGCTCTGATGGAACAGCTGTTTATATGACGCAGGATATTGGAACTGCTATTCAACGTGTAAAAGATTTTCCCGATGTTGGAGGAATGGTTTACACAGTCGGAAATGAACAGGATTATCATTTTAAAGTACTGTTTTTAATTCTGAAAAAACTAGGATTTGACTGGGCGGAAAGCTTGTTTCACTTATCATACGGAATGGTGGAATTGCCTTCTGGAAAAATGAAATCAAGAGAAGGAACTGTCGTAGATGCTGATGATTTGATGGAAGAAATGACCGCAACCTCTAGAAAAATTTCAACAGAGTTAGGAAAATTAGAGGGTTATTCAGAAGAGGAAAAAGCCAAATTATTTCAAACTATCGGCCTTGGTGCTTTGAAATATTACATACTTAAAGTAGATCCCAAAAAGCAAATTCTCTTTAATCCTGAAGAATCGGTTGATTTTGCAGGTAATACTGGTCCGTTTATTCAATATACGTATGCCCGAATTCAGTCTATCTTAAGAAAGGCAGATTTTGATACTAGCAAAGCAAACCCAATAACAGCGTTGCATTTAAAAGAAAAGGAATTAGTAAAACAGATAGAACTTTTTCCTGAGGTAATTCAAAATGCGGCCAACAATCATTCACCAGCTTTAATCGCCAATTATACCTATGAATTGGTGAAAGAATATAATTCATTTTACCAATCGGTTTCGATTTTGGGAGAAGAAGATTTGGATAAGAAAATTTTTAGAGTGCAACTTTCCAGAAAAGTCTCTGATACCATTAAGTTTGCATTTGGATTATTAGGTATCGAAGTTCCGGAGCGAATGTAAAAGAACTCGGTGGCACTTTTGTCTCTTTTTGTTCTTAGAAACTTATTTTTACGCTAAAATTAGGTGTCATTTCTAACGAATAAGTGTCTACACTTTCTACCGTAAAATTAGTAGGGTTCACTCGGTAAGATCGGTTAAGACTGTTCTTGGTATTCAAAACGTTCAAAACCGAAATGGCTGTTAACAGATTAACTTTCGTGTTTAATTTCCAATCTTTTGAGGCAGAAAAATTCACCTGAAAATAATCCTTTAACCTCGAATTATTCGGAGCATTATAGGCAATAGTTTGGTTGGTTTCTGATACTATAAAAGTGGTTGGAGTTGTAATGGGTCTTCCGCTATGCCATTTGGCGCCCAATGCTAATTTTAATTTTTCCCATTCATAAATTCCGGCCCAACCAATGGCATGGGTTACTTCAAAATTATTGGGAAATGAAGTGCTGTTTAGTGCATCAAAATCATATTTGTTGTCGTTATAGGAATAGCTCAGCCAACTGTAAAATTTATGAAATGATTTTTGAATCAGAAACTCTGTACCAAAAACTCTGTAATTTCCTGTGGATTTTACAAATTCAAATTGGTTTAAAAATCCTTGGCTATTGCTCGTGATTCCGTTGATTTCTTTATAGAAATTATCGAAGGTTATCAGCCACTTATTTTTAGTATAAGTGAATCCCAATGAGATTTGTCGGCTCTTTTGAATTGGAATAGAATCGTTGTCTGACAACGTCCATCTTCGCTTTTCAACACCTAAAAAATCCTGCTGTAAATCGATAATCTGCGAAAGTGTCTGACTTTTTTTCTCCGCTAGAATTTCCAATTTTAGGCTAGGACTTATTGACTGATTGAACTGCAAACGAGGTTCCAAAAGCAGCGCATTAAACTTATCAAAATAGTTGGCGCGAACGCCTGTTGTAAGCAATGTCTTTTTGTTTTCCGTTTTAAAAACACCTTCCAATATGCCAACGTGTGTTCGTAAAACATTGGTAATTGTTCGGGAGAAAAGAGGAATATTAATCTGATCAAAATTGGTTACGCCAGTCTCGTTAAACTGATATCCCACATTGAGTGTTGTGGTTTTACTGATGGTATTCGAGTTTTTTACACGGAATCCGGTATCAAGAACCTTATTTTTTTGCTCCAAAATCTGATTGCTTTCTAAGGTTTGGCTCAAAGAATTCAAATCATAACTGGATAAATAGGCCTCAAATTCGCTAAAATGATTAGAATTCCAATTGGTTTTCCATTGAAGACTTGTTCCAAAATTTTCTTGTTCCAAGTCACTTTTCTTAGTCAAATCTGCAGAAGATTGGTTAAATAGCAACGAGTTTTCAATAGTAATCAAATCGATATTCAACTCGTGTTTCGAACCTATTTTTTGCTCAAATTGCGCTGTAATATCATAAAAGAAAAAGTCGACATTACTTTTGTAATTTATAATTTCATCATTGTTCAAGTTAGTTATTACAGTATTTTGAAAAACACGGTCGCTGTAGTTGGTATACGTTGGCGTTTGCAATAAATCGGTAAACGATCGTCTGGCAGATAAAGTAAAGTTTGCTTTATCAGAAAGTTTTAATTTCGTAAACAACTCCGCACTAATCATGTTGGTACTGATACTTGTATTGTTGTTTTCTACATTCTTCGAAAAAGAAGAGATGTCAACAAGGCTAGAGACACTTTCACCAAAAAAAGCAGAGCTTCCATTTTTTGTGATGGAAATGGTTTGAGCCAAGGACGGATTGAAAGCTGAAATCAGTCCAAAAAAATGTCCCGTTTGAAACATTCGTATTCCATTCCAAAGAAATAAATTTTGATCATGGGTTCCGCCACGAACATTGATGTTGGAGACGGTTTCATCCAAACTCATAATCCCGGGAATCTGTTGCATGGTTTGTAAAACATCGGGTTCAATCAAGCCAGGTAGAATTCCGAATTTTTTTGGTTTCACTTCAATAGAGCCATCCTCTTTTTTACTGATGCCAGTGGCCAAATAACGTTGTGTTACTACTTCGTCAAGCGATTGGCTGATGGCTTGCAGTTTAAATTTCGGGCAGTTCGTTACATACAAATCAACCGGATTTATACTAAATGATTGGTAACTTTGATGCTGAACTTCGATGCGGTTTGAGGAAACTTTCGGTACTTCAAAATAGCCATTTTCATTGGTAAATATCGAAACGGAGACATTATCAATTTTGATAACAGCATTTTCAATTCCATTTCCAGATGCTGCATCAAGCAAAAAACCACAGAGTGGTTTGTCTAAGTTTTTATCGTTAAAAATGGTATAATACTTCCGGCTGACTAATTTAAATTGAAGTTGCGTTTCTTCTTTTATGTAGGCTATTTTTTGTTCAAGAGACTTTTTTTTATCGGGTTCCAACAAAGCATAGACTACTATTTCATCCTCAAGATAGTTGAATTTTACTTGATGATCCTGACTAATCTGTTCTAAAATATTTTTCAATGGAATGGCTTTCTTTTCCGTTTGTGCCCAACTCTGGACAACTGTGAAAAGAAAAAAGAAAATAAAAAGTGAACAGACTAACCTATTTTTGAGCATTCACGGCGGTTAATATAATTTTGTTTTTAGTCACTTTTACAGGCTTTAAATGATAGCTAATGGACAAAACCTGTAAAGCAACATCAATGTTTTCACACGGAATAGTTCCGGTAAATAATTGATTGCTATCAGTGATTTTCAATTCCAAAGTTACATTAAAATGACGTTCAAACTCACTTACAATGGATTTTAAATCGGATTGATAAAAAACCATTTCATTACTAAGCCACTCAGGTTTTTCGACTTTATTTTGGGGAATATCAAGAGATTTACCGTCTTGAAAGGCAACACTCATTCCTTTAGTGATAATGAGCTCTGTATTATTATAGTTTATTTTGACTTTACCTTCATAGCAGCTAACATCAAATCGATTATCTCGTTGTTTGACATTAAACTGTGTTCCTAGAACACTTACTTTACCCAAGGATGTATTGACTACGAATGTTTTTCCTTTTGCTACTTTAAAATAGGCTTCTCCTTGCAATTCCAAGGAACGTCTGCTGTCCCAACCCCATTTTTTATAATTGATTTCAGAACCAGAGTTTAAAACGACTTCGGATTGATCGGGTAATACAAACGTTGTGCGAGATCCATTTTGAGCAAACTCTGATGAGGTTTCAAAGTTTTTATAGGTAAAAAATAAACCCAATCCAATGACCAAAACCGCGGCAACTCTAAACATCCAGTGCTGTGTTAAAGAAACCGTTTTAACTTGTTTTTTTGGTGCGTTCATTATTTTTGAAAACATCTTCTGTTCATCAAAAGGAGTAATTTCCAACTTCGCGGAATGATTTTTAATTTTTTCATAAAGCGCAAAGTCAGGATCAGCTTTAAAAGCAGCTAATTCTTGCTCCGTCATTTCTCCGGAAAGCCATTTTGCTAATTTGTAATTTTCTTCCATAATTTTGAGGCATTTCAATCTAAAACAGATTGCGATTATTTTACCCTACTTAAAATGATCAAACTCTTTTCGTAACTCCACTAATGCCAAATGTATACGCTTTTCTACAGCTTTGACTGAAATATCCAATTCATTTGCAATTTCAGCATATTTTTTTCCGTCAATGCGGTGCATCAGAAAGGCAACCCTTTGTGTCTCGTTTAGGTTTTGTATGGCGGTTAACAGTTTGGTTTTAAATTGTTCTTCTTCTAAAACAAATTCTGGGCTTTCATTTGTAGCTTCTTTATTTGGCGAACTTTTGGCATAATTCAAAACCACTTTTTGATGTGCAATAATGTTTAAAGAAGCATTATTGGCTATGGTATAAATATAGGATTTAGCTTTTTCGAGAGGAACATCGGCACAATTTTGCCATAATTTGATGAAAGCTTCCTGAGCTATATCTTCGGCTTGATCTTCGTTGCCAAACTTGTAATAAAGATAATTGCGTAATGCTTTAGCATGACTTTTAAAGAAAGCCGAAAAAATGCTTTCTTTGCATATACCTGATAAATCCTCTTTTGACATATTGTTTTGGCTTTGTCTCGGGTAAAAATAATTATTTTTTTTAATTATGGTAGGGTAAATTACGAAATGCGTGTTTTTACCTCATACCATCATAGTATAATCTTATGAAAATAGTGCGATACATAATTTTGGGCTTACTACTAGTTTCTTTTGGCAGCTGTCAAGAAGAAGAAAATACTGTTATTGATGAAAATACGCAAGGATTTTTAAAAACATCTCCGATGGCAGGACTTTTATCAAGAACATCACAAAATCCAACAGCAATTGATAATGTTTTGGATAAATCTAGTATGATTGGTATTCAACTTCCAGTTACAGTGACTGTCAATAGTAATACCATCGTAGTTTCATCGCGAGCAGATTATCAGTTGGTTCAAGATGCTATAGAGGAAGATGATGACGATGATGATATCGTTTATTTTAATTATCCTATTACAATACAATATCAAAACTATGCGACAGAACTCATCAATAGTTACAGTCAATTGCAAGCAGCCATTGCGGCTTGTGGCGATGACGATAATTTCGATGAAATTGATTGTGTTTCATTAGTATATCCATTAAGTATTAATTTATACGATGCTAATAATCAGATTGCGAATACGGTCACAGTAACGAGCAACACTACTTTATTTAATTTTTTAGCGAATTTGAATTCGGCTACTTATGTTGCATTAAGCTATCCAATATCCGTTGTAAATTCTGATTGGCAAACAGTAGTTATAAATTCAAATTCCGAATTAATGGGATTTTTAGAAGATTCTATAGGTGATTGTGACGACAATAGCGGTGGCGGCGGTTCTGGGGGAACCTCTTTAGAAACAGTGATTTCTTCGGGAACTTGGTATGTCTCTTATTATTTTGAAGAAGACGATGATGAAACAGATGATTTTGAAGGATATGTCTTTACCTTTAATACAGGTGGAACATTAACTGCGGTTTTAAATGCAGTGCCGACTAACGGACATTGGAGTGTTATTTCTGATAGTGGTCAAGACAAGTTAGATTTATCTTTTTACGGAACCAGTTTAGAGGAATTAGAAGACGATTGGCGCATTATCGAATATTCTGAAACCCAAATCAGACTCAAAGATGTAAGCGGTGGAAACGGTGACACAGACTATCTCACTTTTACAAAAAATTAAACAATAGATTATGAAACTTTTGCATCGAAAATTCTTTAGTGATACTACTGATGTTCATGAGAAAACCGATAAGTTTTCGGCAAAAGAAACATCTAGAGTACATTATATTCTCAATCAGTTTTTGATTTGGTTTTTTATCATTTCAATAGTGATGTTTGTTATTAATTACCTTGATATTACTACTTATTTAAATCCTTAATCTTTAAACTTAAAACTATGAAAAAAGTATTTTTAATTCCGGCCTTATTTTGCCTAATGATGCTAAATGTTGCGTCGATGTGTAGCTCAGACGATAATTCCTCTTCTACAGATCCTACTCCGGTAATCAACACAGCAAGCCAAGGAACTTGGCGTGTAACTAGTTATGTAGACTCAGGAAATAATGAAACCAATGATTTTACTGGTTACAATTTTACCTTTGCTTCCGGTAATGTTTTAACCGCGACTAACGGTACCAATACATACACGGGATCATGGTCTGTTACTTCAGATGACAGTGATGATGACAACCCAAGTGGCGACTTAGATTTTAATATTGCATTCGGTGCTCCTGCTAATTTTGCTGATTTGACGGATGATTGGGATATTGTTACGTATTCTGCGAACACCATTTCGTTAATTGATGTAAGTGGTGGAAATGGAGGAACTGATACTTTAGTTTTTACAAAAAATTAAGTTAGTTTTTAAAGTTGAGTTACTATTTTGAAAACCATCTTGTTTGAAAAACAAGATGGTTTTTTTTATTCCGTCGAATCATAAAATTTCGAAATCAAATCCTTAAATTTGCACTTCATTAAAAACAAAGTTTACCGATGTTCAATAATTTAAGTGATAAACTAGATAAAGCATTCCATATCCTAAAGGGACACGGAAAAATTACCGAAGTCAATGTAGCCGAAACTTTGAAAGAAGTCCGTCGCGCATTGCTTGATGCCGATGTTAATTTTAAAATCGCCAAAGATTTTACCACAAAAGTTAAAGAAAAAGCTATTGGTGAAAACGTTTTGACAACCTTACAACCCGGACAATTATTGGTTAAAATCGTAAAAGACGAATTGACCGAATTAATGGGTGGTGATGCCACAGGAATTAATCTTTCCGGAAATCCAACCGTGATTTTAATGTCGGGTTTACAAGGTTCTGGAAAAACTACTTTTTCCGGAAAATTAGCTAGCTATTTAAAAACTAAAAAGAATAAAAAACCACTTTTAGTAGCCTGTGATATTTATCGTCCAGCGGCTATCAACCAATTGCACGTTGTGGGTGACCAAATTGGCGTTGAAGTATACTCGGAACCCGAAAATAAAAACGCGGTTCAAATTGCATTAAATGCGATCCAGCATGCCAAATCAAAAGGTTTTAATGTCGTTATTGTCGATACAGCTGGGCGTTTGGCAATTGATGAGGAGATGATGAATGAAATTGCCAATGTTCATGCCGCTATCAAACCACAGGAAACGTTATTTGTGGTAGATGCTATGACGGGTCAGGATGCGGTTAATACGGCAAAAGCCTTTAACGACCGATTGAATTTTGACGGGGTAATTTTAACCAAATTAGATGGTGATACTCGAGGTGGAGCTGCGATTTCTATCAAATCTGTAGTAGACAAACCGATTAAATTTATTGGAACGGGAGAAAAAATGGAAGCCATCGATGTGTTTTATCCATCTCGTATGGCGGAAAGAATTCTCGGAATGGGTGACGTTGTTTCTTTGGTGGAACGAGCGCAAGAACAGTATGATGAGGAAGAAGCCAGAAAAATTCAAAAGAAAATTGCTAAAAATGAATTTGGTTTTGATGATTTCCTAACGCAAATACAACAAGTAAAAAAAATGGGTAACATGAAAGACTTAGTCGGAATGATACCAGGTGCCGGAAAAGCATTAAAAGATGTTGAAATTGAAGATGATGCTTTCAAACATATTGAAGCCATTATTTATTCGATGACACCTAATGAAAGATCGAAACCATCTATCATTGATATGAAGCGAAAAACCAGAATCGCTAAAGGTTCAGGTAGAAAAATAGAAGAGGTAAATCAACTCATGAAACAATTCGACCAAATGAGTAAGATGATGAAGATGATGCAAGGTGGAGGAGCCAAAAATCTGATGAAGATGATGGGCGGAATGAAACAATAGGCAAAGGCGCGATTTTTCGCGTCTTTTTTTATAACTAACAACAACACAAACAATGGAATTATTAGACGGTAAGAAAACATCGAGTGATATCAAAAACGAAATCACAGCTGAAGTTAATAAAATGAAATCCAATGGTGAGAAAGTCCCGCATCTGGCCGCATTGATTGTCGGAAATGACGGCGCTAGTCTTACCTATGTTGGCAGCAAAGTAAAAGCCTGTGAGTTGGTAGGTTTTGAATCTACACTCATCAAAATGCCAAGCACGACATCTGAAACCGAACTTTTGAAAAAAATTGGCGAGCTCAATCAAAATGATGACATCGATGGTTTCATTGTACAACTACCTTTACCGGACCAGATTGATACGCAAAAAATATTGATGGCCATCGACCCAAGTAAAGACGTAGATGGATTTCATCCGGAGAATTTCGGAAAAATGGCTTTGGATATGACGACATTTATTCCAGCAACACCATTTGGAATTTTGGAATTGCTGGAACGCTATAATGTTGAAACTAAAGGAAAGCATACCGTTGTTATTGGTAGAAGTCACATTGTTGGTAGACCAATGAGTATTTTGATGGGAAGAAAAGGTTTTCCTGGAAATTCCACAGTGACGTTAACCCATAGTTATACTAAAAATATTGCCCAAATTACGACTCAAGCTGATATTATCATCACGGCATTAGGCGTTCCCAACTATCTAAAAGCAGAAATGGTTAAAGATGGAGCGGTTGTAATTGACGTTGGAATCACAAGAGTTGCTGATGAGAATGATCCAAGAGGCTACCGAATTACAGGTGATGTCGACTTTGAAAATGTATCTAAAAAAGCATCCCATATCACTCCGGTTCCAGGAGGCGTTGGCCCCATGACCATTGCGATGTTACTCAAAAATACGTTGTTAGCAAGAGAACAAAGACGATTAAGATAAGTACAAAAAAACCTGAGTTTTCCTAAGGTTTTTTTATTTTATAATTGGGCCAGCCAAAGCGAGGCATTTAAGTGAAGTCGGGAATGTGAATCCAATTCGGTCCAACCATAATAGAGTTTGTCCTTTTTGTATCCTGTACCATCGTCAGCGGGTGAACTGTCGCCAAGTACAACCACTCTTCCTTTTCCAAAAGTTGCCCAAGCACACATAATATTAGCGTTTCCCTGAGTCGAGTTTTTTCTCCAGATTAATCCCTGAGCTGTTTTAGTCTCTGATGGCAATAAGCTAATTGAGGTACCTGCTGAAAATTTAAGTTCGGTAACTTTTCCTTGTGAACCATATACAATCGGATTGGAAGGCAAAGTATTGGAAGTAGTTTCTGAAAAAACATTCTTATCGATTTTGAAACCAAACGGATTCTTTTGTACAGTATTATGCTCCATCAAGTCATTCCATATTTGTACCGAATCATAACCGTCATGATTTCTGTCAGAACCTGTATGATTTGAAATCATAAACAAGCCACCACCGTTTTTAACAAAATTCAAGATAGCGGTTTTTTCAGAATCTGTAAATCTACTATTAGGTTCGTCGACTACAAAAACAGCATAGTTTTTTAAATCTTGACTGTGATTTTCACCATAAGTGATGCTGCTTCTTGAAGGTAAAGTTTCAACTTGATGTCCTAATTTTACTAGCGCAATTCCCCAGGAAGATAAAGCGCCGTTCCAATAGTTTTCAGGAGTTGAAGCTGTTATAGAAGTTTGATTCGGAGTTGGAAATTGTTGTGGAAACCTATCAGCATCCAAAATCCAGTCGGCATTTCCTGCTGTTTGCGCTTTGGAAGCATCAAAAAGAAATTTCTTAGGAGTAGTTTTTGAAAGGCTACTTTCCTTATTGATTTCAGGCGTAACACTAGTTTCATTGGTTTTATCTTTACAAGAAAAACTTGGAATCAGTAAACAAAAAACCAATAATTTAAGCAACAACTTCATACAGAAAACTACTTTTTGTTTTTACCATTTTTGTACTGCACTTTTTCAACAACCTGAACTTTAGGTGCTGCTCTTTTATCTTTAGGATTGAAAGGCTTCTTTTTGGTTTCTGTTTTAGGCTTGAACTCGGTTTTGGGTTTAAATTCAGCTTTAGGTTTTTCAGAAGTATTCTTTTTTACATCTTCTTGATTTTGCTTGATAACATCCATGGCATTTTTCGGATTTTCTTTGGTGCCACGAAGATGAATTACCAATCCGTTTAGAAAATTACGCAGTACTTGGTCTCCACAATCCATATATTTAGGATGATCGGTAGTTCTAAAAAAAGCACCTAATTCGGCTGCAGAAATCCGAAAATCTACCAGTTGCATAATTTCTACAATTTGGTCATCACGCAATTGCAAGGCTACACGCAGTTTTTTAAAGATATCGTTGTTGTTCATTAGTTTCTGATTTAGATTTTAACTTGGATTTTCTACGTTAAACAACGCAATTAGAAAAGCCAAAGGTACGCCTTTTTGAACTGCTCTCTCCATAATTTTTCATTGTGTTGACCACCTTTAACGATGACTTCTTTGTTCTTTTTTTTACATTCACATCGTTTGGAATTGACCCAATATTCTATATTCTTCATGTCAGGAATAACATCGGCATCACCTTCATTATCTCCGCACATGAAATATATTTTAGTATTAAAGTCTTTTGTTTTTGATAGTAGTTCGTTCATTTCATTTCTGCCAAACCAAAAAGCAGGGGAGAAGCAGCCCACTTTTCCAAATACATTTGGATATTTGATAGCAGCATAAAACGACACTAATCCACCAAGAGAACTGCCAAAAATAGCTGTGTTTTTCGAATTAGTTTTAGTTCTAAAGGTAGCATCAATCTTTGGCTTCAATGTATTAACAATGAAATCGAGATAGTCATCGGCTTTGCCGCCACCATATTTTGAATGTTTGAATGGAGTCAATTCTTCTATACGTTTGTCTCCACCATGTTCAATTCCGATAACAATCACTTTAGCATTAATGCTGTCTAAAGTTTCATCCACATTCCATTCACCAACATAAGAAGTCGAAGCATCAAATAAGTTTTGTGCATCGTGTAGGTACATTACGGGATATTTTTGAGTGGAAGTTTTGTAATTTTTGGGTAGATAAACCCAAATCTTCTTATTGGTTTTGAGTTGAGGCGCATCAATAGAAAAGGTTGAAACCTGAGCACTTGCAGTACTTTGGGCGAAAATATTGGATAGATAAAAGAATACTATCAACAAAAGATACTGTTTCAAGATGCCTCTGAATTAGAATTGTTCTTCATTAGATGGATCTTCTTTTTTATCCTTTTTATCCTTTTTGTCTTTCTTTTTGGATTTAAGATTAGCTTTAAACAGTTTATATTTCTCTTTCTGCTCTTTGTTTAGATAGGAATTAATCACAACATCCGTTTTATCCATCATGGCTTTGATCTCTTTGGATTTGTCTTCCTGTGAGTCTTCTTTTTTCATGATAATATCGATATTCTTACTGTTGGACAGAATTTCATTTTTTATGGCGATAACTTGAAGCTCATCGAGAGTTAATTCACTTTTTAATTTGACCATATATTTATCAACATATTGAACCCTGTCTTTTTCAATTTCTTCTGGTGTTGGTGGTTTTGGTGTTCTGTTATCTCTAAGGTCCCTATTGACGCCATAATAATTTTGCGCCGATGAAGTCATTGAGGTAAGGAGTAAACAAAAAACGAAAATTCTAAAAGCTTTCATAGTAATTATGTTTGTTGAGCAAAATTAGATAAAATTGTATTGTATCGATGTTAAAAAAAATATGATTATCTTATCTATAAAAATTATATTTTAGCTAAAAATAAATATTTGATGGACAAATACGAAGAAAAATTAGCACTTTTATCCGAAATGATAGCTTTTTCAGTTGTAGACGGAAGGCTTCATGAAAGAGAATATCTTTTTTTGTCAATGATAGCTGAAGAACTTCAGATTGACAAAGATGCGTTCAAGAGCCTGTTTCATCATGAAGAGTATCCTGTAGTTATCAAATCGGAATTTGAACGAATCCAGCAATTCTATCGTTTGGCTTTATTGATGCATTGTGATGGCGTTTTACACGAACGAGAACAGATTAAAATTCACGAAATTGGCATCAATATGGGATTAAATCCACATGCAATCAAAAGAGTGCTGAAAGCTATGGAAGCTTCTCCGACCAAAATGATTCCAGCAGAATATTTACTGGAAGTTTTTCAAGAGCAGTTGAATTAAAAAAAGCACCTTTCTAGGTGCTCTTGTTGTACTTTGATAAAACGTTTAAAATTATGGCACAATCGGCACTGCTTTAAAATAGCCATTTATGGAAGTAATGCCTTTGTATCCAACGCCTCCTCCTTCAACTTTAATAATTCCGGAAATTTCTGCATCATTATTTTGCGTAATTTTTATATAACCGTCATAGGCAAACCAAGTGTTGGGATTCGAAGGCAAGTTATAGGTAAAACTGTTTAATTCGCCAATAAAATAGGTGCCAACCTCTATAGAGCTAAGAGGTATTTTTATCACATTAAATGAACCGTCCATTGCGAAGATTACTTTGTCAGAAATGACTACAAATGAATCAGGAACATTGGTGTAAGGCAGAACGCCATTATATCGGTAAAAAAATTCGGGTAATCCTGGAGGTGGCGGTTTTAAAAGGTGTGAGTTAGTAATGTTGTTTTCATTTTCATTAGTTACAATAGAATCGCTACTACAAGAAAATAGGCTGGTACTTATAAAAAGTACAATTGACACTGATTTTAAAATTTTTGTTTTCATGGATGATTGTTTTTATAGATTAGTATTAAATTAAATTTAGTTTAAGCGGTAGGCAATAATGTTATTTTCTGCCCATAGCGTACCGCCAAAATTGGTGATGAATCCACTTGTATTGTGAGTTACGACATTGCCTGCAACATAATAAAAGGTCAATGGTCCGCCTGAGTTGTTGTTGATAATTATTGTACCAGTTAACAATCCATAATAATTAGAACCCGGAAGATTACCACTTATTAAACTAGAGCCCACAATATACGCTGATGGTGTTGGGTTAATAAATGGGCTGTCAGAGAAAGTAGATCTAACCCAAAAGGAAGAATCATTTGGTGTTAAAACTATGGGAAATCTGGCCAAAAGCATGTTTACATTTACTGCATAACGCCCAGATGGAAGAGTAATTGATGCTCCAGTTTGCAGATAAGGACCTGTTGTGCTTGTAATTGTTGCTCCAGTTGCTGCTAATGTTCCTACAACATTGTTAATTCCAATTTCTTGCCAAGTTCCTACTCCAGTTGCATTTGAGGTTAACACTCTACCTGTAGCTTGAGTGCCATCTACAATTCGTACAGCTCCTGAAGCAGCGCTGTTTACATGCAATAAGTTACTCGGAGTTGGCGCTCCGATTCCAACATTTCCATTTCCAGCAATAGTCATTCGCACCGGAATTGATGCAATAGCTGCTCCAGATGTTGTATTAGCAATATTGGTTGTTTGAAAGACTAATCCACCCGATGATTGATCGGTATTTATAATTGTCGGATATCCCGAATTTGACATTTGCCTAATGGCACCATTATAATAGGAGTTAAAGTAGACACCTGGCCAATCAGCTACCATTGATATTCCTTGACTTGTAGTTGAGTTTCCTCTGAAAAGGGCAGTAGTGTTTCCCGACATTCCGTCGACTTGCAGGCGAGCTAGAGTTGGTGTTTGTGTATTAATACCCACATTTCCACCCATAAATATACCAGCATTTCCTAAACCATTTCCGTTGGCATATAATGCTTGATTTGTTGCCGGAAGTATTGGTGTTGTATTTCCTAAATGAGCGTAAACACCTGTTGCAAAATAACTGTTTTGACTATTTCCAATTCCCATAACACCATTTGCATAACCTATTTGTGTTGCTCCACTTCCACTACCAATTCCTTTCATTGCAATGTTTTGATAATAAAGCAATGTATTTGTTTGACTAACCTCGCTATAAACAGCACTTTTATTAGCATTAGAGTTGTCAAATACATGTAATTTTTCAGATGGATTTGTGGTCCCTATTCCAACTTTTCCATTGGTAATACTCATTGCTCTAACCGAACCAAACTTATTTGTAATTCCTGTTCCGTTAGTAAAGAAATCCATTCTTCCTGTAAAAAAACCGTTATCGGCGCTTTCTATAAAAGTTGGTCGCCATTCATCAGGAAGTTCTTTATCACTTATCATTGAAAATCGAGTTGGACCAAAAGCACCGCGGGAACTAACTTTTAAGTCAGTTGTTCCGTTGCTCACAATTTCAAGTGTTGAGGACGGATTTGCAGTTCCAATTCCAACGTTTCCGGTTGTGTTTTTGATGCGCATTCGTTCAATATTGTCAGTTCCAATGGTTACATCATTATTATCGGTTGTTCCTAAAAAGGTTTCGGCGATACCAATAGCGGATGTTCCATAAGTTATAGGAATTGCCGGAGAAGTTATAGCGGTATTTCCGTTTAATGTCCAGCCTGAACTGGCACTAAGTGCAATCCACTGCGAACCATTCCAATAGTAAAAACCTGCAAAAACATTGTTTGGAATAACTCCAGCTGCTGCTATATTATAAACCAATGTAGAGGTTTCCAATGGTCCAGCATTTGGATTAACGACCGTTGAAGTATCTAGTGTAGAAGTTAATTGAACGCGAGGAATTAACATTCCGTTATTGGTAGATTCTACATCTAATGCGGCTTTTGGAGTGGTTGTGTTTATTCCTATTTGTGCTATTGATAAAAAAGGTAGTAACACTAGTACGAGTATAATTTTTTTCATGTTTATTTTTTTTTAAAAGTCGTTTTTACTATTAGTTTGTTTTTGTTGATGACTCTCAATTCATAGTCGCCTTTTTCAAGATGGTTTACATTGATGTATATTTTCTTGTCAAGAAACTGATTGATATTCGCTTCATATTTTACGTTTTCTTTCTTTGACATGTAACCTTCGTTTTTTTGTTGATGTAAATCTAGGATAAGCACAAAAAAATCCCTGTGACTATTGTAACAGGGATTATGATATATGTAACATGGTATTACAAGTCAATAAAATTAAGGGTTAATCGGAAAGTTTCAGCTTTTTTCTATATATTCAGAAGGTGTGCAGTGATACATTTCTTTGAAACATTTAGAGAAATAAGATACATCATTGAACCCAACAGAGTAGGCAATTTCTGAGATGTTTCCGTTGCCTTTTTTGAGTAATTCAGCACTGACTTTCAAACGTTCGTTTCGTAAGAATTCGGTTGAGGAAACGCCCAAAAGTGATTTTAATTTCCTATGTAACTGCATTCTACTCATGCCAATTTCTGATGCAAAATCTTCAGAAGTAAACTCGGAATTAGAAAGTTGTCTTTCTAAAATTGATTGTAGTTTTTCAATAAATTTTTCTTCAACCGAATTAATTACAATATCAACTGGTCGCAAAACCAATTCTTGGCTATATCGCTTGTGAAGTTTTTTGCGTTCCGTGATAAGTTGTAAAACTGTTGCTTTGACAATATCATTATTGAATGGTTTGGTCAAAAAGGCATCAGCAGTACTTTTTAGACCTTCAAGATGTGCTTCTTCCGATGTTTTTGCCGTTAATAAAATAAGCGGAATGAATGATGTTAATTCATTGGTTTTAATCTGTTTTGTAAATTCAAATCCGTCCATTTTTGGCATCATTACATCGGAAATAATACAATCTGGAATTTCTTTTTGGGCTAGTTTTAAGGCTGTTTCACCATTTTGTGCTTCCAGAATTTGATACTCGTTTTTGAATAGGTCTTTTATAACCGAACGAATTTCGGCATTATCATCTACTAGTAATAAAATAGGAAACTCAGTTTCGCAAGTAGTAGCATTTTCAATTGTTGAGCTCGTTTCTTTCGTTGGAATAACCACAGCATTTTCATTCGCAACAGTCAAAGGTATATTTACAATAAATGATAATTCGTCGTTTTCCAGCGATGTTACAATGGTTCCTTTGTACAAATCGACTAATTCTTTTACTAACGCCAAGCCAATTCCAACGCCATGTTGAGACTCGTTTTTCTGATAAAAACGCTCGAATAATTTAGGTAAATCTTCTTTTTTGACATCGCTTCCCGAATTGGAAACAACCAATTTTAAATTCGAATTTTCAACCGAAGAACTAAAAACAATGAGTTCGTCTTGAGGTGAATATTTAAAGGCATTCGAAACCAAGTTGGTCACAATTTTTTCAATTACGTCTTTGTCGAAAAGGTGATTTTCTAACGATTTGTGAATCGAAGCACTAAAATGTATTTCTTTTTCTTTCGCCTGAAATTCAAAAGGCTCGATTAAGGATTTCAAAAACAAACTGATAGTACCATTTTTCAAAATAAGCTTTAAGTTGCCACTATCAATTTTTGAAAGTTCCAGTAATTGATCAACTAATTCCAGCATTCTGGTTGAATTTGTTTGAATCAATTGTAACTTATTTTTCTGATTTACATCTGAAATTTCATTTTGCAGACTCTGAACCGGACTTTTTATCAATGTTAATGGTGTTCTGAATTCGTGCGAGATGTTGGCAAAGAAGCGCGATTTTAATTCACTGAGTTCTTTTAATTTTTGCGCAGTTTTGATTTTATTTCTGTATCCATAAAGCAAACTTCCTCCTACTAGAACCAGCAATGCTAATAAAATAATGTATATGTATTTTTGTTTCTGAGCTAATTCATTTTGCGTAGAGAGCAGTTGTATCTGTTGTTCTTTTTTCTCGGTTTGGTATATAATATCTTGTTCGTTGAGGTTTGCTAAATTTGTTTTTTCGTTGTACTTGTTAAGATAAAAATCTTTTTGACGGATTGATTTTAGGGCTGCCTCAAAGTTTTTAATTTTTTTGTAGTATTCAATTTCGGTGTTGTATACGTCTATTATATCTAAAGTGACTTCTTGTTTTTGTGCTAATCTTTTGGCAATATCAATGTCTTTTTTCGCCGATGGGTAATTGTTTTTCTTGAGGTTAATTTTTGCGTTATTTGTCAATGCATTAATTAAATAAATAGAATCTTGTAACTTAGTAAATTCGCGAACTGCCATTTCAGTATACAGACTTGCTTTGCTCAATTCATTGATTTCTTGATAGGTTTGTCCCATTAATAAAGCGATATCGTATTTATAAGGTACCGTTTTAGCGGTGTCTTTTGGATTTAAAATTTGCGTTAGATAGCTCAAAGATTTGCTGTAATTTTTATTCTTATATTCTATTTCACCCATTTTAAAGTTGGTATTCACAACAGTTATGGGATGATTTGTCTTTTTTAATAATTGCAGCGCTTTTTTGATGTAAAGATTTGCTTTTTCTTTGTTTTTTAAATCAGTATAGAACGATGCAATCTCTAATAAGTCACCAATTCTAATAGAAATATCATCTGAAAATTTATATTTAAAATATTTATCAGCTAGAATTAAATTTTTAAGAGCTAAGTTATTGTATCCTTTTCTTTTGTAAAGTTTTCCGTAGAGGTAGTAAATACTATTGTAATAATCGGTATAGTTAATTTTTTTGGTAAGTTCGAAGTACTTTTTCAATTCCACTTCTGCTTCGTCCATTTTATTTTTATTGACATAATGGTTGATGAGATGCATCATTGCAATGGAGTAAAAGTCATAATCTTTAATTTTAAAAGAACGGTCGGTACTTTTTTTATAGTAAGTTATTATTTTATCCGAACTATTTAACGACATTGAATAATACCTAGCTTGTAAAAAATCGGACATCGCTTCACATTTTTCACAGGAATTATTTTGATTCAGATTTTTTAGTTCATTAATCTTAGTTTGGGCTGTTGGTAAATCAGAGGTTATATAAATTTGAATTAATTCGCGATAGCTATCAACTTTTATTTGAATGTCTTTCGTTTTATGTATGAGTCGACTTAAAGAATCAATCTCTTTCTTATATTGCGTAAACGAAACAGTGGGAAACAATAATAAGAGGAGGAAATATTTTTTCATAAAAAACAGTTCATAAGTAAATTTATACAATTCTACTAAATAAAACTCTCTTTTATTGTGAAGAATGTAACATTATAATGTTACAATTCTTTTTGTTAAATTCTTTCCTGCAATGCTTTAGTCTGGTTACAAAATTTTGTTAGCCTAGTTAAAGTCAATCTTCTAAGTTAATTTTTCTAATTAAAAACAGGGACCAATCCGCAACCGCCACAATTGCCGCAAGAATTGGTGTGTGTTGTTGTTTCTACTAATTTTTTTCCTGTTGTATATTCGTAATCGGCTGCAGTTCGTGTGTACGAGTTAGAAATAGAACCTTTGCCGTTGCAATAGGTACACGATTTTCTACTGATGATTTTTTTGTAAATAGAAGGATTTTCAAGAGTTTCAATTTTCTCATAGACTTCCATTTTTAGTTTTGGGCTGTCGTTTAAGGCATCCATTCGAACCAAATCGCCTTGATATAAAGGTTTATTCGGAACTACATAGTATATTCCTTTGGTATTGGTGTTGTAATAGGCGTTTCCTTGAAGATTAGAAAGCCGTCTTTTTAATACATTTTCGGGAAGATTAAATATTCGTTGATTTTCAGCTTCAATTTGTCTCTGTTTTCCAATTTCTTTTTCGGAAATCAACTTTGCAGATTCAGAGGTGTCGTGAAGTTCAATTCTTTTTACCACATTGCCATTTATAATGTCATACAAATACAAATAGCTTAACTTTTCATTCGGTTTGTTGCTGTCTTGCTCTAAAAAATACGCGTGAGGTTGGGTTTCAGAAACATAAAACAAATGTGTTTTATTATTTTCCATTGAACCAGTTACAGGGTTTTTAACTGTGAAATTTGTAATTTGTTTGCCCTGAGCATCTGTTGTTGTAATTGATTTTGCTCCATAAGAATAAGTAGCGGTAAGATTACCTGAAGTAAAGTTATTGTCAAGAATTCTCCAATCAAATTTTGATTTATTGAACGACTTTGTTGACATTTCATATACTTTCGTTTTATCATCATTGTAGTCACTTACTGTTTTGTTATTATAAAAAATTTTTACAAATTTTCCATTGCCAATCACTCGTAAATCACTCATTTTGTCCGCAATAAGTTCTTTTTGACCCGTATCTAAATTCAATAAATAAGCAGTATTGCTGTTTTTTTTACTAAAATCGTAGTCCATTACGGCTATTCTGCCGTCATTTACAAAATCATATGTGTAATAAGACCATGGAGTTGTCGTGAAATTAGTGAGATTAACCAACTTTCGATATGACATTTTATTGGTTAGGACCATGTACTTAAGATAAGGATCAACACCAACTATTGGGTCGTGTAATATTTCGTTACCTAATCCTAAGTCGCTTAGTTTTTTCATCCAAATCATTTGATTAGTGATGTTATCCCAAAGTACAATTTCAGTGCCAGATAAGGTCAAGAATTTAGTTTCGTCTTGTGATACAAATAGCCTAGAAACTCTACTAGTTGTAGAGTGAGCACCGTTTTGAGCGTAACTACTGATGAAAGAAAACAGTAGCAATAAGGTGATTTTTTTTAGCATGATAAATAGTTTTTTACAAATTTACCATACTGATTGCTAGGAAAGTATACGTAAAATGTCGTATTTTATATTTTCTCCTGCAATGCTTTAATCTCATCACGATATTTAGCGGCTTGCATAAAATCTAGATCTTTGGCCGCTTTTTCCATGGCTTTTCGGGCTTCCCGAATTTTCTTTTCGATTTCAGGTTTCGATAAGTAAAGACTTTCAGGTTCGGCGGCTTTTAACGCTTGGTTTTCGTAGTATTGCGTAGAAACAGAGTTGTTTCCTAAGGCACTTCCTAAGCTTTTATTCAACGCTTTTGGCTCTAATCCATGTAAAGTATTGTAAGCTATTTGCTTTTCCCGACGATAATTGGTATCATCGATGGTTTTTTGCATACTGTTCGTAATCTTGTCAGCATACATTATGGCTTTTCCGTTGACGTTTCTGGCAGCACGTCCAACCGTTTGTGTTAAAGAACGGTGGCTTCTTAAAAAACCTTCTTTATCAGCATCCAAAATGGCTACCAGCGAAACTTCAGGTAAATCAAGACCTTCACGCAATAAGTTGACTCCAATCAGTACATCAAACAAACCTTTACGCAAATCTTGCATGATTTCAACACGCTCTAAGGTATCCACATCCGAGTGAATATAGCGGCATCTGATGGAAACTTTGGTTAAATATTTTGTGAGTTCTTCGGCCATTCTTTTTGTTAATGTAGTAACCAAAACCCGTTCATCGGCTTCACATCGTACCTGAATTTCTTCAATCAAATCGTCAATCTGATTAAGGCTTGGACGTACTTCAATAATTGGATCTAACAATCCGGTTGGGCGAATGACTTGTTCTACAAAGACACCTTCCGATTTTTCCAATTCATAATCGGCGGGAGTTGCCGAAACATAAATCACTTGGTTCTGCATACTTTCAAATTCCTCAAACTTCAGCGGACGATTGTCCATAGCAGCAGGTAATCGGAAACCATACTCGACCAGATTTTCTTTACGGCTTCTGTCGCCACCGTACATGGCATGAACCTGAGAAATAGTAACGTGACTTTCATCAACCACCATTAAAAAATCATCTGGAAAATAATCTAACAAACAGAAAGGACGTGTTCCCGGAAGTCGTCGATCCAAATAGCGGGAATAATTCTCAATTCCGGAGCAATACCCTAATTCGCGAATCATCTCTAAATCAAAATTGGTGCGTTCTTCCAAGCGTTTTGCTTCGAGATGTTTGCCAATTTCTTTAAAATAGTCTACTTGTTTGACTAAATCTTGCTGTATATCCCAAATCGCAGCTTGCAATACATCAGGCGATGTCACAAACATATTGGCCGGATAAATATTCAGTTTTTCATAACGTTCCAAGACTTTTGAACTTTTGGCGTCAAAGGCTTCAATTTCTTCAATTTCATCACCAAAAAAGTGTACCCGATATGGTTCATCGGCATAACTCGGAAAAATATCGACCGTGTCTCCTTTGATTCTGAAAGTGCCCGGAGTAAAATCGGCTTCCGTTCTAGAGTATAAACTTTGAACTAGTCGGTGTAGTAATTTGGTCCGGGAGATGACTTCGTTTTTAGCAATCGAAACCACATTTTTTTGAAATTCCACTGGATTTCCAATTCCGTACAAACACGAAACCGAAGACACCACAATAATATCACGACGACCCGAAAGTAGGGCAGAAGTGGTGCTTAATCGGAGCTTTTCGAGTTCTTCATTGATGGATAAATCTTTTTCGATATAGGTTCCCGTAACCGGAATAAAGGCTTCGGGCTGATAATAGTCGTAATACGAGACAAAATACTGTACCGAATTGTTGGGAAAAAACTGTTTGAATTCAGAATACAATTGCGCAGCCAAAGTCTTGTTATGCGCTAAAACCAAGGTCGGTTTGTCTACATTTTGAACCACATTGGCAACAGTAAAGGTTTTTCCGGAGCCGGTTACACCTAGTAGTGTTTGGTATTTTTCACCATTAATGATTCCGTTAGAGAGTTTCTCAATGGCTTGTGGCTGATCGCCTGTAGGTTTGTAATCGGATACGACTTGGAACTTCATTTTTTGATGGACTTAGCCACAAAGTTACAAAGTTAAAAGTATAAATGCTGCTACTTTTAACTTTGTAACTTTATAGAAACCAAATCTTATTTAAACTGCAGTGCCAGCGTTATGATGTGTGAATCCAAGCCGTCATTTCGGGTGTAAAATCCGTAGCGAAGATCCAAACTGTGTATCCTTTTGATATTGAAAATTCCTTTGTTACTGTCGACAAGATGATAACCCAAACCAATCATATTACTCGAGAATTTTGACAAATCATAATCACTGGTGTAATATTCGTTGGTCAGTTGGTGTTGATTTTTAGCATCAAAATATTTGGCCTGACTCTGATGGTAAAATCGATACGGAAGCGATAACGTGGAGAACTCGGTCAGTTTGTAACTGGGTTCAAAACTGATGGTATGTGAACTAATGTCCCAGTTATCATAATAGTATCGGTAGAACGTACGCAATACAATTTTATCATTTAGGAAATAGTTGCCACGAATTCCGACCGGAATTTTAAAACGTGTATTGGGTAACTTTTCAGAGCGTACGGATAAATCATCAAAATAAACTCGATTAAATTTCGTTGCCAATAATCCTTCCTGATAGCCAATATCGGCCAATACCGCTATTTGGAATTTCTTATTGATGACTTGCGATAATGTTAAACCCAGATTATAGGAATTTCGGGGTTTGGCATCATTATGTCGCGCATCATTGTCAGACGGATTGCTCCTCAATTCTATGGGAAGAATGACTTTCCAGGTATCAAAAAACGCCATTCCTTTAACTGAAAATTCACGGTTGTTATCTTTGGATGTTTTGGTAAAACCAACATTAGCTCCAATAGAGAAATAATCGTATTCAGCCGAAAAGGAAACACCTCCATTATAGATTGTTTTTTGCTCTTCGTTAGCATAACTGTAGTTCGCCGAAGGATAAATTCGGATGTCTTGATACGATGCAGAGCTGACAGAACTTGGGTCGATTTTGTCTGAGGAAGCAGAAGTGTAACTATCAATTCCGACATTTACGTCTAAAGTATGAAGGTTGTTTTTCGAATCTCTTTTGGATAAAATCACTTCAAAATTAGTAGCGATGTCGGTTAGCTTTTCCGTTCCTTCGCCACCAGTTACGGCTGAATTATTGCCGTCTTGAGTATAATAACTCGATATAAAATTGATTTCCTCAATTTTTAGTTTTTGTTTCTTGTAGTTGGTAGCAACGCTATCGTTTTGAGCTTTGGCCTGATGGCTGAACAAAAATGCCAGACAAGCTGCGGTGATGATTCTTCTTTTCATTACTTTTTTCTGTTAATTACAACCACATCCACCACCTGTTTTTCCGCCATTGGCTCCCGAACTTGCTTCTCTGTAAAGTTGAAATGTGTTTTCAAATTTTTCTGTTTTTTTGGCTGTTAGTGCCATTTCAGCATCGTTTAATTTTGATTTTTGATACTCTTTTACCGGACTACAGGCGCATAACGAGAGTAGTGCCATGGGAACAATGATTTTTTTCATGACCTTAATTAATAGTTATATTTTTAGAGAAATAGGTTTTATCGTTATCATCAATAATGATGCAGCCTATTGTTTTTAGTTGATTTATAAAATCCATTCCGACTTCAATGCCCATAACCGTAACTGGAGTTGCTAGAGCATCGGCTATTTCTGCGTTCTCGGCCAGTATGGTGACACTTTTTATTCCCGATATCGGATAGCCGGTTTTGGGATCGATGGTGTGCGAATATCTTTTGTTGTCAATCAGAACAAATTTTTCATAATTTCCTGAAGTTGCTACTGCTTTATCCGTAATCTTAAAGGTTGAGAATATGGATTTCTTTTGGTTGGGGTCGGCAACACCGATGGTCCAAGCTTCTCCATTTTCCTGAAATCCCCAAGCGGTTAAATCTCCGGAGGCATTTACAATTCCGTTTGACACACCGTTTTCCATCAATTTTTTCTTCGCCATTTCTGCGGCGTACCCTTTTCCGATTCCACCAAAACCAATCCGCATTCCTTTGTTTTTCAAAAAGACAGTTTTTCGGACTTCATCCAATTCAATATTTTCATAGTTTATTAGTGCTACTGCCTTTTTAGCCGTTTCAGCATCCGGTAACGAAGTCATATTCAAATCAAAATTCCAAAACCGTTTGTCCAGACTTCCATAGCTAATGTCGAAAGCACCTTGCGTAATTTTTGAAATAAATTGACATCTTTTAATTAAATCAAAAACTTCGTCATTCACTGCAACAGGAGCAATTCCCGCATTTTCATTGATTTTAAAAGTGATGCTGGTTTCTGAAAAAGTGGTCAGAAGTTGTTCAATCCTTTTGATTTCCTGTATGGCTATTTCAAAATTCGCTTCGGCACGGTTTTTATCCTCATCAATCAGCGTAAATTCAAATTGATTCCCCATTAACCGTGTGTTTTTTTTGAACTGCATACTGTTATGCCAATTATTTTAACTCAGTGACAAATGCTTCTACAGTTTCGGATGGCAATGCTTCCCATTTTTTGATGGTTTTTCCATTTTCATCCAAAAGTAGCACTAGTGGGAAAAGACCTTTCGGGTTGTATTTATCCGCTAATTTTTCGTTTTCCGTTACTTGTTCGGTCGAAAGCGCATTTTTTTTCAATTTCGGGAAATCCGCATTGAACACAATTAAATTTTGTGTTGCATATTCTTTAAAAATAGGATTATCAATATAATTTCTCTTGAATTTTACACAAGGGGAACACCAATCCGAGCCTGAGAAAAAGAATAGTACTTTTTTGTGCTCTTCCTTAGCTTTTGAGATTGAATTTTGTAATGTATTAGCTTGTTGTGAAAAAGAATAAAAGCTTGTGCTTAAAAGCAGCAGGATGAGAATGCGTTTCATGTTTTATAAAAATTAGGTAGATTTCTAGTGTAAAGATAAATGGAATCTCGAAAAAGAAATCTTAACATTTGTTTAATTATATACAAAACACGTTCTCGCTTAATTACCCTACCAGCATATTGATTTTTGCGTATTGTAATAGCATAATGGTTTTGGCATCTTTAATATCTCCTGATGCAATCATGTTATATGCTTGGTCAAAATCAAGTTCCAATACTTCTATATTTTCTTGTTCTTCTTGAATGCCACCGCCTTCGTTGACTTTCATGTCTTTGGTATATTCGGCAGCAAAGAAATGCACAATTTCTGTTACAGAACCTGGTGACATATACACTTCAAATAGTTTCTGAACCGAAGAAATTTTATAACCGGTTTCCTCTTCGGTTTCTCTTCGGATGCATTCTTCAGCGTTGTCTTTGTCCAATAATCCTGCGCAAGCTTCTATCATCATACCGGATGCATTCCCATTAAGGTAAGTTGGCATTCTGAATTGTTGCGTTAAGATTATATTTCGTGTCTTTTTATTGTATAACAAAATGGTTGCGCCGTTGCCACGATCGTAAGCTTCGCGTGATTGGGTTTCCCACGCACCATCTTTTTTAAGATAGTTGTAGGTTATTTTTCGTAGTGTATACCAATTATCCGAGAGGATTTCAGTTTTTAGGATTTCGATTTTTGGTGCGCTCATGATTGTAATGAGTTTAGCAGTTCTTGTTGCTGTTTGGGAGATAAAAACGTCCAAGCGACTATTCGGCTTGTTTTTTGTCCTTGTGCCATGTCAATAGTTTTGATTGCTGTAGCGCCGATTTTATTGAGTAGTTTGTAGATGTTTTTCAGATTGTCTTTTTTCGATACCAAAGTCGTGAACCACAAACACTGCATCGGATATTTGACGCTTTCATAAATCATTTGGGTGATGAATCCTAATTCTCCGCCTTTGCACCACAATTCGGCATTTTGTCCACCAAAATTTAGTACAGGTTTTGTTGTTTTAGTATTCTCAAGGTTGTTAACCTTTCTCAAAGCACTTTTGGCCGCTTCTTCGGGTGAGGAATGAAATGGTGGGTTACAGATGGTAAAGGCAAATTTATCTTCGGGAAGCACAATGTTTTTGAAGATAAACCTTGGTTCTATCTGTAATTGTAAACTGATAACATCGATGAGTTTTGGGTTATTCGCTATGATTTTTTTGCAATTCTGTAATGCTTTTTCATCGATATCAGTTCCAACGAAAGTCCAGCCATACGAAGCATTTCCAATGATAGGATAAATACCATTGGCACCAACACCAATATCTAATCCCATGATAGCATCACCTTCAGGAATACTTCCGTTGTTGGTTTCAGCTAGCAAATCAGCGATGTAATGAATATAGTCGGCTCTTCCCGGAATAGGTGGACAGAGATAGTTGTCCGGAATATCCCAATGCTGAATATCGTAATGAACCATCAATAAGGCTTTGTTTAGAGCTTTTACGGCTTTAGGGTTGCTGAAGTCAATGGTTTGAATTTGGTGTTCATTGATAAAGACGAAGTTTTCTAATTCGGGACAATCCTTTACCAAGGCTTCAAAATCATAGCGAAACCGATGAAGGTTTCTAGGATGTAAGCCAGTTTTTTCAGTAGTATTTGGAGTTTTCATCTGTAGTGGTTTAGTCCCAACATTCCATTAATAATAAATCGCCTTCATTGTGAGTAATGGAAACGATACCATCTTGGGTAACATGGTTGCTGCTTCCGGTTCGGTAACCAATGGTTAACACTTCTTCTTGTAAAGGATAAAAAAGATTTTGAGTACTTATACCGCTCACTTTTCCAATCGGAATCAGAGAAAGAATAGTGTTTTGGGGATACCATTTTTCAAAAGAGGAGGGTAATAAAAACACTTTCGAATGATCATCAAGAATGACGATTTTAAGTTTGTTTCTGTAGGCAACAATATTGGTTATATTGGTAATGGTATGATCGGCACGTTTTCCGGTAGCCCAAATTACATTGGCCGCTTTGTGCTCTTTTTCTATTAAATAATCAAAGGCTTTTTCCAAATCAGTTTTTTCCTGATTAGGCGCGTATACGATTTCAATAGGATATTGCCTTTCCTTGTAATAATCAGCATCGAAGCCTCTATCAAAATCACCTAATAAAACATCAATTTTGATACCTAATTCAAGTACTCTTTCGATAGCCGAATCTAAAACAATAACTAATGGTGACCATTCGAGCAGTTGGCCTAATAATTCAGCACTACAGGCTTCACCATTGGCAATTATTAAAGCGGGTTCCTGATCGTCGCGAACGATGTGATGTGATGACATTTTAAGTAAGAAATTAGAAGTCTATGGACTAAGTGTAAAAGTAGCTAAAAAAACGTCAAACTTCTCCTCTCAAATTTTACCTTTTTACTGAATGATGTATTCTCTAACCGAGGTTTTACTTAGCCTAAAATAGCCAAGTGCAAAATTATTAAAATCGGTTTGATTGACTACGTTTCCTCTCACCGTCGATGTTGGAGTCGAGAATGGACCGGCGCTACTGCTACCGGTTTGAGCCAATAAAATGTTCATATAATTGTAATAGTTTTGGTTAATTCCGTTTAACGTAAGTTTTAAAGTGTCGCTAGGCTTTAAATCTTCACTGAAATACAAAGCAAACATTTCGTTATTTTGAAAAAAACGATCTTCTAAAACACCGTATTCCGGAATTACTTTATAAGGGTCGTCTATTCTTAAGAAGTAATGATTGGTCTCATTATCAAAATCATCGTAGAAAAATTTTACCTCAGTTTCATTCCCTAAAAAACCAGCATCGTCTTTTTGTTCAACCCGAGTAATTTGAGGCGTGTCAAGGAGTTTGTCTGTAGCGGTGTACATTTCACCCTGATAGGAAATGGTAAGCGTGTATTCTTCATTGACTATGGGAATAAAGTTACTACACTCATAAGTTCCAGGCACAGTATTCTGTAAAAAGGTAAAAGTTTGTCCAGCAGTGTTTGTAATAAAAACGACAGCATCAGTAACAGGCGGAACTGTCGTGGCAAAATAGTCTGTTGTGGTAGATAGTTTTATCTTTTGCTGACTGCCATCTGTAGCTTCGTACCAATTGATGGAAGCTTCTACTACTAATTTTGGTTCACCGGTATTTAGACCAACATCAATTACTTTTTCGCACGATGTAAAAGTAACTAGGAGCAATAGTACTATAATAGATTTTTTCATGATTTTAAAACTTTATGTTATAGGTTGCACTCGGAACAAACCCGAATATGGTTAATCGAACAGCTTCATTTGCAGCAGTTTCATCATTTTGCCTGAACGTAATGGAAGCTGCATTTTGTCGGTTATAGATATTGTACACGCCAAATACCCATTCAGAGTGCCATTTTCGGCCTTTATTTTTTCTTGGTGTTAGTGTCGCAGAAACATCTAAACGATGGTAAGCGGGAAGGTTTTCTTCGTTTCTGTTGGTGTAACTTGGAACCGTAATTTCTTCATACACATATTGACCATTCGGGAACGTAACCGGTTGACCGGTTTGTAAAATAAAATTCGCTCCAAAACGCCATTTCTCATTCAGCTTGTAATTACCAACCACGGCCAGATTGTGCGTTTTATCAAAACCGGTTTTGTACCATCTTCCGTTATTGATTCCGGTTTCTTCCGGAGTTCTTCCAGTTACTTGTTGCTCTGTTCTGGAAAGTGTGTAAGAAACCCAACCCGTTGCTCTGCCGGCATTTTTTCGGAACAATACTTCAAGTCCGTAAGCTCTGGCTCTACCGTTTAGGATTACTTGTTCAATAGCTTCATTAGCAATAAGATTGGCACCATCAATATAATCAACTCTGTTTTTGATTTTTTTGAAAAAAACTTCCGTTTCCAAAGAATAGGCATCATTTTTAAAATTTCTGAAATAGCCCAAAGCATATTGGTCTAACAATTGTGGTTTCAGATACCGATCACTAGGTGCCCATACGTCAAGCGGAGTAGGAGATTGTGTGTTGGATATTAAATGTAGGTACTGCGTCATTCGGTTATAACTTGCTTTGACGGACTGGTCTTCATTCATGGCATAGGAAACGGCAAATCTTGGCTCGAGATTATCAAATTTGGCAATGGTTTGATTCTTTCCGTAATTGACAACTCCAATAGGGTCAGCACTTTCGTAAATAGAAAACTGCGGATTAAAAATAACCGGTTGATCGTTTTCATACGTGTTTAAAGTCTGCAAACCAAGACGTAAAAAAGAACTAAAACGAACTCCGTAAGAAAGCGCCAAATTATCCGTAAGTTGGTGTTCCGCATCTACATAAAGAGCCGATTCAAAAGCATATTTTCGGTCTAATTGATCGGGATTGATGTCGGAATCTACGCCAGTAGGATTTATTGTTCCCGGATTGAACTCGTAGTAATTACCATGAAATCCGTAAGTAAGTTTAATTTTATTGCTGAGATAATGTTTGAAATCATACTTTAAATTGAAGTTTTTGATGCCACTTTCCCAGTTGAGTCCGACAAAATCTAATTGTAATCCGTAATAATAATCAGAGTAAATCAAGGATAAATTAGAAAATAGCTTGTCGGAGAACAGATGATTCCATCGTAAGTTTAAAATGGCATTACCATAAGTGTTTTTAAAGCTGTCGCTTAGCTGAAAAACATCGCGCCCAAAATAACCCGACACATAAATGTTGTTTTTTTCGTTTAGCGAATAACTCAACTTGGTGTTTAAGTCATAGAAATAGGCCGAATTGGGATTGTCAATTAATTTTAAAAAAAGATGCGCATACGAACCTCTTCCTGCTACTAGAAATGATCCTTTGTCTTTTACAATTGGACCTTCAGCTAGGATTCGGCTGGTGATTAATCCAATACCGCCATTCATGTGAAATTCGTTTTTGTTACCTTCCTTTTGATAAATATCCAAAATTGAAGATAATCGGCCACCATAACGTGCCGGAATGCCCCCTTTGTAAAGTTTTAAATCTTTTATAGCATCCGGATTGAATACCGAGAAGAGTCCGAAAAGATGTGAAGAATTATAAATAGTAGCTTCATCAAGTTGGATGAGGTTTTGGTCAGCACCACCGCCTCGAACATTGAATCCGGATTGTCCTTCACCGGCATTGGTAACTCCGGGTAATGTCAAAATCGATTTGATAATATCCACTTCTCCCAGAATTACGGGCATTTCCTTTATTTCCTGAATGGTGAGTTTGTTAACACTCATTTCAGGTTTTTTGATGTTGATTCTTTTCTTGTTATCAATGACGACTACTTCATCTAAAACATTATTGGAACCTTCTAAAAGTAGATTTTTCTTTAAGTCTTGAGTAAGCGAAATTTTTTCCTGAAAAGTTTTGTAGCCCACATAACTTATGGATAGCGTATAATTTCCCGCAGGAAGCGTAATCGAATAAAAACCATATTCATTGGTGCTAAAAGCTGTTTTGAGCTCTTCTACATAAAGCGAGGCACCAATAAGCGTTTCTTTGGTTTTGTCGTCAAAAACGGTTCCACTAAGCGTGTGTTTTTTTTGAGCTAATAAAAATGTTGGAATCAATAACAAATAAAAAAGCGTCTTTAATTTTTTTGGCATGATTTTAAGTATTGATGGTTTGATGAAGTTCACAAAATTAACTTAAAACTTTATCATCATTTGTTAACTTTTGGTTAATTACAAGGTTTTTTTATTTTGATTTTAGATAATTTTACAACCTAAATAATTGGTGCATGAAGGCTACTTATGCTTTTTTACTTTTAATCTTAATTTCTACTAAAGGATTTTCACAATTTGAAACGCCAAAGAGAATGGTTAATATTGCGCCTATCTCAGATCCTAAAGGTGCAGTTTCGCCAATTAGCTCAAAAACAATTACGTATCCGAGTATTTTTGATAAGAAGGATAAGTTATTATCTGGTGTTTCTCTGTTAAAGAAAAAAGAGGATGAAAGTAAAAGTGTTTTCGAAAAAGAACAATTTGCAAGCGCCACAAAAGAGAGTACCGACAAATTGAACGGGCAACTCAAGTCTGAAGGGCTTGAGAGTGTTGTAGAAAACAGTGATTTCTTTTTTGGGGAATTTAAAGTGGCTACAGTCAAATTATTTATTGCCTGCAGAGACAACGGGAATATTATTGATGGGGATAACGTGGCAATATGGTTAAATGATGAAAAAGTTAAACCGTTTATAGGGTTGGAAGGTTCTTTTGTTAAATATACTTTCGAACTTAAGGAAGGTTTAAATGTAATTCAAATTGAGGCATTAAATACGGGTATGTATTATCCTAATACCGGACAGTTTGCTTTTTTTGATGGGAATGAAAAATTAGTAACCAATCAAAACTGGATTTTGAATGCAGGCTATAAAGCCATAATCAAAATAGTCAGAATTGATGGGCTAGAAGAGAAAAAATAACACCATTTTTTATAGAATGAATTCTTGGTATTATCTTTTAAGAGAGAAATGAGCTCTAAATGTTTTCTCTGCTCCAGCTTCAAGGTAGGTGATGGTAAACCAATAATCATCTGCAAATAGTTTTCTTCCGTTATAAGTGCCATCCCAACCTTCTCCTAAAGTGGAAATTTGTTTCAGCAACTTTCCATATCTATCAAAAATATAAATTCTGGCATTAGCATTAACTCCGTTAATATTCCAAGTATCGTTTATGCCGTCATCGTTTGGAGTGAAATAATGTGGGTAGTTAATAACAGTTACCGTCGTTGTCAAATTGGTACAACCATCGGGATCAATAACATTGATTACATGACTTCCAAAAGGAACATTAGTGAATACGTTGGAAGATTGAAAAGGGCCGTCATCCATTTGATACAAATAGTTACCTCCACCACCATTTACTGTTACGGTAACTATACTAGGTTCGCTAAAAGCATTAGTTTGAGAAATAGTAAAACTTTGCGCTTGTAAAAGTTCAGAAACGCTTGCTACAGATAGTTGCGAAACACAGCCTGTGGCAGTATTGGTTGCTATAACACCGTAAGCTCCAGCATCGCTAACAGTTAAAGTGTTGCCCGAAGCCGCTGGAATCAAACCCGTATTAAAATACCAATCAAAAGTGTGTGTGGTTGCATTTAAATTAGTATACAACACATAAGGCTGCGTCACCAAATTTGTGATATTATCTCTGCAAATGATTCCGTCTGTTATTGTCGGAATGGGTAAAGGATTTACTGTTACTGGAATAATTAAAGGGAGGCCACTACATCCATTCAGAGTTGGTATAACAGTATAAGTAATGTTTCCAATATTCTGAATGGTGCTCACGGTTTGTACTATAGCGTTACCCGAATCATCAAAGGCTCCAGTGACTTCATTTTGAGTTACTGTCCAAGAAAATGTTGTGCCCGGAAGACCAGTTGTTAAAGAAATAGCAGTCGTTTCTCCTGAGCAATAATTGGTAAGACCTGAAAAGTTGGCAATTGGTGTTGGTTTTACGATTATAGTGGCAGATTGTGATAAAGTCTGTAGACAGCTTGAACCGGTAGGTGAACTCACACTGACGAGAGTATAAGTAGTATTTGAAGTTACATTTGTTGCTCCTATTGAAGCATTTCCACTAGCATCAAGGATGACCGATTGTGCGATTCCTCCATTTATCGTATAATTTACTATGGCATTAGGCGTTCCGTTTATTCTAATCGTAGCATTGTTGCCAGAGCATATAGTTGTTGTGCCCGAAATAGTTGCGATTAGTGGAGGCGTTACAGAAATAGTAACTGCACTAGAGAGTGTTGCGCTACATCCACTAATTCCAGACGCTATCACGCGCACTAAAGCATAAGTGGTATTTGAAGTTACATTAGATGCTAGAATAGAAGCAGTTCCACCAGCATTCAAAAGCTGCGTTTGATTCGGGCCACCATTAATGGTATAGAGGACGGTCGCGTTTGGAGTGCCGTTAATTGATAGAGTAACATTACTTCCGGAACAAATAGCAGTTGTTCCAGAAATAGAAGCTGTAGGCGATAGTGTCACGCTAATTGTCGCCGAACTAGTTGGGGTTGCACTACATCCGGCTGTTCCAGGAGCAATCACACGTACTAAAGTATAAGTAGTATTTGTGGTAACATTCGAAGCTATAATAGAAGCGCTTCCGCTTGAATTCAAAATTTGCGTTTGATTCGCTCCGCCATTAATCGAATAGAGTACGGTGGCATTCGGTGTTCCATTAATCGCCAAAGTAGCATTGCCTCCGGAACAGATTGTTGTTGTACCAGAAATGCTAGCGGCAGGCGGTATTGTCACGTTAATTGTGGCAGCACTAGTTGGGGTTGCACTACATCCGGCTGTACCAGAAGCAATCACTCGCACCAAAGTATAAGTAGTATTTGTGGTAACATTCGAAGCTATAATAGAAGTATTTCCACTAGCATTCAAAAGCTGTGTTTGATTTGGACCGCCATTTATTGAATACAGTACGGTCGCATTCGGAGTTCCATTGATAGTCAAAGTTGCATTGTTTCCGGAGCAAACAGCTGTTGTTCCAGAAAAAGAAGCTGTTGGCGAAGGTGTTACATTAATTGTGGAAGCACTAGTTGGGGTTGCACTACATCCTCCAGTTCCGCTAGTAGTCACGCGGACTATAGTATAGGTTGTGTTTGCGGTTACGTTGGATGCAACAATACTAGCACTTCCGCCAGCATTCAAAACCTGAGTTTGATTCGCTCCGCCATTAATCGAATAGAGTACGGTGGCATTCGGTGTTCCATTAATCGCCAAAGTAGCATTGTTTCCAGAGCAGATTGTGGTTGTACCGGAAATGGAAGCTGTAGGCGATAACGTCACGCTAATGGTAGCAGTACTAGTTGGAGTTGCAAAACATCCACCGCTTCCAGAAGCAATCACGCGCACTATAGTGTAGGTTGTATTTGTGGTTACATTCGAAGCTACAATAGTAGCACTTCCTCCAGCATTCAATATCTGAGTTTGATTTGGGCCACCATTGATGGAATACAGCACGGTCGCATTTGGAGTTCCATTAATCGTCAAAGTTGCATTGTTTCCAGAGCAGATTGTGGTTGTACCAGAAATAGAAGCTGTTGGCGAAGCTGTGATGCTTATTGTGGCAGAACTAGTCGGAGTTGCACTACATCCAGCGGTTCCGGGAGCAATCACGCGCACTAAAGTATAGGTTGTGTTTGCAGTTACGTTGGATGCTACAATAGAAGCACTTCCACCAGCATTCAATAGCTGCGTTTGATTCGGGCCACCATTAATCGAATAAAGTACGGTCGCATTTGGAGTTCCACTGATTGCTAAGGTAGCATTGTTTCCGGAGCAGATTGTGGTTGTGCCAGAAATTGAGGCTGTAGGTGGTGGCGTCACGCTAAGGGTAGCAGCACTTGATGGTGTTGCAGTACACCCTGCAGTTCCGGGAGCAATTACTCGGACTATCGTATAAGTTGTGTTTGTCGTTACATTAGAAACTGATAGAATGGCAATTCCACTCGCACTTAAAATCTCAGTCTGATCGGTTCCTCCATTGATAGCGTAGATTACTGTCGCATTAGGCGTTCCGTTAATAGTAATCGTTGCGTTACTTCCTGTGCAAACTGCTGTTGTACCAGAAATAGCGGCAGTGGGCAAAGGGGTTAAGGTAAGTGTCACAGGCGTTCTAGTACTACTTTTACAATTGTTTACGGAACTAACGGTTTCAGCATAAAATGTTCCAGCTGCAGTTGGAGTGTATGTAGATGAATTGGAAAGCAATAAGGTACCGTTTGTAGGGGAATCATACCAATTTACGGAAAGATTTGCGCCAGCAGTAACGGACAAGGCTGGAATAGTTTGACCCGCACAAATGATTTGATTTCCATCGTTCGATGGTGCACTGGGTGCTGTTAAAAAGGAAACAGTAAAGACGTCTGATAATGTAGAACAAAAGTTATTGTTTAAATTGGCAAGGTCTTGTGCTACTTTGGTTCGGTAATATCTTTGTGAAGTAATTCCGGTAGCATTGTAATTCGGGGAATTCTGTCCGGTAATGTCTACCCAATTGATGTTGTCTGTGCTTTCTTGCCATTGGTAAAAATAAGTAGCTGTTCCCGCAGTATTTGCTTGTAATGCTAGCGTTAAAGGGCTGTTTTCTGGACATGTTGAATACGTGTTTCCAATTGCCGATGGACTTGTAATAAGTGTTAAATCACCACATGATCGGAACATTATGTCATCAATAGCCAAATCATTTCCGCATCCACCAACACCATTGTTTTTCATTTTGAGCACTACAGAGGTTTGGTTAGTTGTAGTAAATACTAAACCATATTGTCGCCAAATGGGAGTAGGAGTTCCAGGAATATCTCCAGTGTTTCCAGATTGCAAAAGTATCGTTTCGGTGTCGTTCCAAATTTCAAATCGGATATTAATGGGTATTCCGGTTCCAGGACAACCACCCGAAGCGGAGTTATAAATATTCATTATCCAAGCCGAAAATTCAAAAGTGGTATTAATGCACAAGCCGGTAACGGTCTTTTTAAAAAATTCTCCAGTTGTAAAACTAGCATTGACTACCAATGATTTGCCATTTGTGCCATCTACTTCATTATCTGGAGTATGGTCTAAAGAAAAGTGCCAGTTTTGGGAGTTTGGAATTAAATTCGTTCTGTAGTTTAAAGTGTATTGTCCGTCTTGAGGAAAACCACCCGCTACGTAAGTATAATTTGTTGTGCCCAAGGGCAATTGAGGGCCATAATTTAAACCGCTTCCGAAATTTTCTTTAAATACAGGATCACCTTTACTGCCCGAACAAAAGCCTAATTGTCCGTAGGTAAAAGAAGTTGCAAAGAGCAATAAATAAAAAGCAAGTATTTTTAGAAACTCTTTCATGTGGTAATTAAGTAATCAGAATAACACTTTTTAATTCAATTTTGAATCGTATCCAAGTAAGATCGAAAATTTGTTTGTTAGACTTTCGAACAAATGGAAGCAATATGCTTAAAATAGTGTTTAACCCTATCAAATAGTGGGTAAATTCAAATATACTATTGTATTTATACCTTTTTTTATTTTTGAATGATACAAAAACTATACAGTATGTTAAAAAACAAAAAGTAACCAAAACCCTTAAAACCTTATGGTTTACAGCGATTTTATTTAATAGAGTTCCCCTTTTGTTGTAGTTATGTATAGTGAAGAAAGAAGTGTTTACGTCTATTATCCTAAGATTTGGATTAAAAGTATTCTGAAGTTTTGGAGGGAATACAGCAGAAATCTAACTATGTTTCTAAGAATACGCTAAAAAAGAATTGAATTATTTGTCAAATTCTAAAAAACCACTCTGTTTGCTCTATAAAAAAAGCTGTTATCTTTTAAAGATAACAGCTTCTGTAAAAAGGTAAAATAGTATCTAAGATAATTTCACATCTAAGTTTTCTTTAATTGCAGCAAGGAAACCTTCGGTTGTAAGATAGTCAGCATCAGTAAGACCTTCCGGTTTTACCAACATCGCTAAGTCTTTCGTCATTTTGCCGCTTTCTACGGTTTCGATACAAACCTGCTCAAGTTTTAAACAAAAATCTATTAAAGCCTGATTGTTGTCTAATTTTCCTCTGTGCTCCAAACCTCTTGTCCATGCAAAGATGGAGGCAATTGGATTGGTAGAGGTAGCTTTTCCTTGTTGGTGCATTCTGTAGTGACGTGTAACGGTTCCGTGTGCGGCTTCAGCTTCAACGGTTTTTCCGTCTGGAGTAACCAAAACAGAAGTCATTAATCCTAACGAACCAAATCCTTGTGCTACAGTATCCGACTGAACATCGCCATCATAGTTTTTACAAGCCCAAACAAATCCGCCGCTCCATTTCATCGCCGAAGCAACCATGTCGTCGATAAGTCTGTGTTCGTAAACCATTCCGTTTGCATCAAAATCAGCCTTGTAAAATTGTTGGTACACTTCCTCAAAAATATCTTTAAAACGGCCATCGTATGCTTTTAGGATAGTGTTTTTAGTAGAAAGGTATAATGGCCATTTTTTAGTTAGCGCCATTTGGAAAGACGAGTGTGCAAATCCGTAGATACTTTCGTCGGTATTGTACATTGCCATCGCAACACCATCACCTTTAAAATCATAAACATTCCACGAAGTCGTTTCGCCAGCTTCATTAGTAAATGACATCGTCAAGGTTCCTTTTCCTTTGATTACTTTATCAGTTGCTTTGTATTGGTCTCCAAAGGCATGACGTCCAATAACGATTGGCTTTGTCCATCCTTGAACATAACGAGGAACATTACTCATGATGATAGGCTCACGAAAAACAGTTCCGCCAACAATGTTACGAATCGTACCATTAGGTGATTTCCACATTTCAGAAAGTCCAAATTCTTTAACGCGCTCTTCATCCGGGGTAATAGTAGCGCATTTGATGCCAACATTGTATTTTTTTATGGCTTCTGCAGAATCTATAGTAACTTGGTCTTTGGTAGCTTCTCTGTGCTCAATACCCAAGTCGTAATATTTTATATCTAAATCCAGATAAGGAAGAATTAATTGTTCTTTAATAAAACTCCAAATGATTCGTGTCATTTCATCGCCATCCAATTCTACTACTGGATTAGCTACTTTAATTTTTGCCATATTGTTGTGGTTTTACTCCGCTGCGCTCTTATTAATTGATTTTCTTAATATCAAAGGCCTCGGGTGTTGAATAATTTTTTCGCGATAGCAAATATAATTAATAAGATAGAAATTTGGTAGTTAACGATAGCGAAATCGATTGAATTGTCAAATTACTATTTTAGTGAGTTAAAAAATGCTGATTCGATAAAATATGACCTTAAAATTATCAGAATAAAAAAAGCCCCGAACATTTCGGGGCTTTTTTTATGGTCAGAAAGGATAGAATTATCTTCTTCTTTCTTTGATTTTTGCTTTTTTACCAGTAAGTTCTCTAAAGTAGTAGATACGAGCTCTTCTAACTTTACCTCTTTGGTTCACTTCTACTTTTTGTAAAGCTGGCATGTTTACCGGGAAGATACGCTCTACACCAACAGCTCCAGACATTTTACGGATTGTAAAAGTTTCTGTCATTCCACTTCCTTTTCTTTGGATTACAACTCCTTTGAAAAACTGTGTTCTTGTTTTTTCACCCTCTTTAATTTCGTAGTACACGGTGATGGTATCTCCAGCTCCGAAAGCAGGGAAATCTTTTTTTGTTGATAATTCGTTATTAACGAAATCTACTAAATTGGCCATTTTTTCTAATTATTATGGTTTAAATCTGAGCAACATTCACGGTTCTCGCCAGAGGTTGGTCAAAGTGGGGGCAAAGATATGAAATAAGTCGAAAGTAGCAAGTCTAAAGTCGAAAGTTTTTAAAAATTTAAATCACTGCGTCTCAGTCTTTTGACTTTTGGCTTTTGACTTTAAGACTCATTAAGCAAATCCGGACGTCGTTTCTTAGTATGCTCATAAGCCATATCTTCGCGCCATTTATCAATTTTAGCAAAATGACCACTGGTCAATACCTCAGGAACTTTCCAACCTTTGTAGTCTGCGGGTCTTGTATATATGGGGCCCGATAATAAATTATCCTGAAAACTATCCGTTAACGCCGAAGTTTCATCACTTAAAACTCCAGGAATCAATCGGATAATAGCATCACAAAATACAATCGCTCCAATTTCACCACCGGAAAGCACATAGTCGCCAATCGAAATTTCTTTCGTAATAAAATGATCCCGAACGCGTTGGTCTACACCTTTATAATGTCCACACAGAATAATAATATTTTCATACATCGAAGCCGTGTTGGCCATTTTTTGGTTCAGCGTTTCTCCGTCAGGCGACATATAAATCACTTCATCATAGGCACGTTCACTTTTCAAGTGCGTAATACAGGCATCAATCGGCTGCACCATCATCACCATTCCGGCACCACCGCCAAACGGATAATCGTCCACACTCTTCTGCTTATTGGTCGTATAATCTCTCAAATTGTGAAAATGAACTTCTACCAAACCCTTATCAATAGCTCGTTTCAGTATCGAGGCTTCAAAAGGGCTCTTCATTAATTCGGGTAAAATGGTGATAATGTCTATGCGCATGGTGCAAATATAAAAGAATTTTCAGGAGCTATTCCCGCTATACGCTATATCTTTTTATCTCGTTTTGTGAACGAGATAAAAAGGATGCCGCTGCTATCGGGGCTAGGGCTATTGTCGTAGTATGGATTTGTTTCATTTGTCCAAATAGTCTTTCTTCTTTGTTCTTTTCGCTGTTTTCTTTTTAAACTCCAAACTGCCTCAAATGATGATCCACATGCTTCCACATTAATTTATCCCAATCTTCGGGACTCATTTTTCCCCAAAAAGGATGTTGTGTTAGTGAAATTGACTTTTCGCCTTCAGCAAAACGAGAGTACTTTTTAATCAAAGCTTTTTTTGATGCTTCAAAATCATACTTGTCCGTAAAAATAAACTCTGGAGCTGTTGGACTGTTTTTCCCAAAATCCGAGTTAAATACTTTATTTTTAAGCATTTTTCCCAAAAGTTTCATAAAGAAATTTATTTTTAATTCCTTTTCAGAAAACGCTACTGCCACCGCTGCTTCAGTGTGTTTTAGCATCTGATCAACGGTCATTTTTCCCCATAATGCTTTACTTTCAGGGGTTAGCTTATTAATTCTAGCAATGATTAAATCATTGTCTTCTTTATTGTAAATAGAACTCATGTTTTCCGTTTTTTGTAAGTAATCAAAATTACAATTTTATATAGTACATTTGCACAGCATTTTTAAAAACAAACACAATGGAAAACGGAATATATGCAAAATTCAACACCTCAAAAGGATCGATTTTAGTAAAATTAACACACGATTTAACACCGGGAACCGTAGGTAATTTTGTGGGTTTAGCTGAAGGTCAATTAGAAAATTCAGCTCAGCCTATGGGAAAACCGTATTACGACGGCTTAAAATTTCACAGAGTTATACCCGACTTTATGATTCAAGGTGGTTGTCCACAAGGCGTAGGTTCTGGTGGTCCGGGTTATAATTTTGACGATGAATTTCATCCTACTTTAAAACACGATAAACCAGGAGTTTTGTCTATGGCTAATGCTGGTCCGGGAACTAATGGTTCTCAGTTCTTCATTACTCACGTTCCAACCAATTGGTTAGACGGGAAACATACCGTGTTTGGTCATGTAGTAGAAGGACAAGATATTGTTGATGCAGTTGGACAAGGCGACTTGCTTGAAACGCTGGAAATTGTTAGAGTAGGTGAGGAAGCTCAAAAATGGAATGCCATCGAAGCGTTCAGAACTTTTGAAGGTTCTCGTCAGAAAAGAATAGAAGAGGCTAAAAAGCAGGCGGAACAAGCTATGGAAAAATTAGCAGCTGGTTTTGATAAAACAGAAAGTGGTTTGCGCTACAAAATCATTCAAAAAGGAAACGGTAAAAAAGCAGAAGCTGGTAAAACGGTTTCGGTTCATTATACAGGTCAATTAGAAAATGGAAAAACCTTTGACTCCTCGTACCCACGCAAAAAACCAATCGAATTTCCTCTTGGAAAAGGTCACGTTATCGAAGGCTGGGATGAAGGTATTGCCTTGTTGCAGGTTGGAGACAAAGCCCGTTTTGTTATTCCTTCCTACCTTGGTTATGGCTCTAGTGGTGCAGGTGGAGTGATTCCTCCTGATGCTACGTTGGTTTTTGATGTCGAGTTAATGGATGTAAAATAGTATTTTGCCTTCAAACGGAATAAATTAAGATTTGATTAAATCACAAATTCCCAATAGTTTGCTATTGGGAATTTTTTTTACATTTACCTTAAACCAACAACCAAAACAGTAGATAGTAGGGCAAGAATGTTTAGCAACTATTCATTCGAAAAACCAAGTTTCTTCTAGTCGAATGTAGCGGAATAAAAACAAACTCATGAAATACAAAGTACTTGCTCTAGCGGTTTTATCCGTAGTTATTTATTCGTGCGCCTCCAAATCGAGTGTGCCAACTCAAGAAGTCAAACCATCAGAACCAAAGACAATAACAACAGCTTCAGCAACCGTTCTGACTCCGGAATTGGCAGAAGGAAAAAGTCTGTATGAAAACAATTGTGCTAATTGCCACAAATTGTACAATGCTAATGAATTCACTGCCGAAGAATGGACACCTATAGTAAAACGAATGGCCATTAAGTCACAGTTAGATGAGGTACAAGGACAAAAAATTTACAATTACCTTACCATGAAATAATAAAAAATCCCGATTCATCGGGATTTTTTATTTTAAACCGTGAATCCATCAGGCAGTATGGCGCCTTTTTTTACCACGATTATACCGTCTTTTACAGTATATAAATCGGTATCCTGATTTTCTAAATGTTTGCCGCCATTGAGTCGGACATCATTTCCGATACGACAGTCTTTATCCACAATGGTATTATTGATAAAGCATCTTTCCCCAATACCAACATTGATCACGTTGTGTAATGCATTGGTTCTAATTTCTTCTAAATTTTGATAATAATCGTTACCCATAAGATAGGAGTTCATGACAGTAGAGCCAAATCCAACGCGACTTCTAATACCAATAACCGAATGTTCAATAGTGACTCCATTCAAAATGCAACCTTCGGCTACAACAGATTTATCAATGGTGGAAGCTCCGGTAATTTTTGAAGGTGGTAAAACTCTGGCACGTGTATAAATTTTACTCGAATTATCAAAAAGATTGAATTTCGGAATATCATCAGTCAACCCTAAATTGGCTTCGAAAAAGGAGTCAATATTCCCAATGTCAGTCCAATAGCCTTCGTATTGATAACTCAATATTTTTTGATGACCAATAGCCTGTGGAATAATTTCTTTACCAAAATCTTTCGTACCCTGATTTTTCATTAATTCTAACAATAGTTCTCTATTAAAGATATAGATTCCCATTGAGGCTAGATAATGCTTTCCTTCCGCTTTAGAATCTTCGCTCACATCGGAAGTCCATTCGGGCAACAAATTGACATTAGGCTTTTCAATGAAAGAAGTAATATAGTTTTCAGCATCAGTTTTCAAGATACCAAATTCAGGAGCTTCTTTTGCCGTAACAGGTAATGTTGCAATAGTAATGTTGGCACCACTTTCATGATGTGCTTTTATCATCGCATTAAAATCCATTTGATACAATTGATCGCCGGATAAAATCAAGGCATAATCAAAATCATGATTCATAAAGTGATGCATACATTGTCGAACAGCATCAGCCGTTCCTTGAAACCAAGTAGGATTATCCGGAGTCTGTTCGGCGGCTAAAATATCCACAAAAGCAGTGCTGAAATGACTAAAATGATAGGTGTTTTTTATATGCTGATTTAAGGAAGCGGAATTGAATTGTGTCAGCACAAACATTCTCTTGATGTCTGAATTGATACAATTCGAAATAGGAATATCTACTAAACGGTATTTTCCGGCAATGGGAACCGCTGGTTTTGATCGGGTTTGTGTTAGTGGTGCTAATCTTGAACCTTGTCCTCCTCCTAAAATTATGGCTAATGTGCTTTTATTAATCATGGTAAATTGATGTTTTTGTGTTAAGCTTTTTCTTTTTCGAACTTCGAGATAACTTCTTCGTAATAGCTAAAAGTAGTTTTGGCAATGGATTCCCAGCTGAATTTTTCTAGAACTCTTTCTCGTCCTGCTTTTCCCATTTGATGTGCCAACTTTTCATCGCGAAGTAATTGATTGACTTTATCCGCGAAGTTTTTCTGAAAAGCGTCAGGGTTTTTCGGATTGAAATCGGTTCTGGAAATACTTTCAAGTGCGATAAGATAACCTGTTTTGCCTTCTACGATAATTTCTGGAATTCCCCCAACAGCGCTTCCTACAACCGGAGTTTCGCACGCCATAGCTTCCAAATTAATAATGCCAAATGGCTCATAAAGAGAAGGACAGGCAAACACGCGGGCATGACTGTAAAGGACTTTAATCTTTTCACGAGGCAACATTTCTGAAATCAAAATAATGCCGTCGCGTTTGGCTTTTAAAGAAGCAATAAGTGCTTCGGTTTCCTGAGCAATTTCGGGAGTGTCCGGCGCTCCGGCACAAAGTACTACTTGACATTGTTTATCAAAATATTGGGCTGCCGAAATTAATTGAGAAATACCTTTTTGGCGGGTAATACGTCCCACAAAAAGTACAAACGGAATATCAGGATCGATTCCGTATTCTTCTAATAAAGCATTGTCAAAAGTGGGAGCGTAAAAATCAGGATCAATTCCGTTGTGAATCACCGTTACTTTTTCGGGAGAAACACCGTAAGCTTCGATAACATCGGTTTTCATTTGTTCACTCACTGCAATAATTCCGTCCGCTGTCGTGTAGGCATGCTGTTCAATCCACCGCGAGAGAAAATAACCATTTCCCAGTTGCTCCACTTTCCAAGGACGATGCGTTTCTAAACTATGGGTGGTCAATAACAAAGGGCATTGCAACAATTCTCTGGAAAAGATTCCGGCCAAATGCGTGTACCAAGTGTGACAATGAATGACATCGGCTTCTAAAGTATGTTGCGACATTGCGACATTTTTACTCAAATTTTGAAACATTTTGAGATGTGGATTAGTGTCGTCTTCGGGTTGGGTTAGTGAAGATTGGACTCCCAATACGTTCATGTTCTGGGTTTCGTCTATCTGATTTCCGAAGCAACGCACTGCTACAGTTCCCAATTTAGCCAGTTCCTGACTTAAAAAATCGATGTGCACGCCAGCACCGCCATAAATATTAGGAGGGAATTCATTTGTAAACAAAGCAATTTTCATAGCGTTAACCTTAAAATGATTTATTAAAACTTAAAAGTATAAAATATAATCAACTTTTGGATTACGATACGGTATATAAAAATAAGGTTGTGTATTAAATAAACAATCCGAAATGCCTTTTAATGAGCAATCCGGATTGTAAAGTTGAATGTTTGGATTAAGAATTTATAAACGTAATTAAGTCTTTATTTAGCCTTTCTCTATGCGTATAAAACAATCCGTGTGGTGCTTCTTCATAAACTATAAATTTGTTATTGGGAATCTTAGCGGCTGATTTTTCGGAAGAAACTTCAATAGGAACTATTTCATCTTCATCGCCATGAATGATTAGCGTTGGTACATTTACAGTGGCCATTTCACGACGAAAATCGGTGGTTGAAAATGCTTTGGCACATTCTAAAGTGGCCCGAGGAGAAGCAAAAGAGCAGAGCATTTTGAAATATTCCAACAGAGAAGAACTCAAAGGATTGTTTAATAGGCTAACACCAAAAAAGGTTTTTCCAAAGCCCTCTAGAAAACCAATTCTATCGTTTTTAATTTTAGTGGCAGTGGCTTCATTTTTTTCTGGAAGATTGCCTTCCGGATTATTTTCTGTCCATAATCTAAAAGGCGTTACAGAGGCAATTAAAACTGCTTTGGAAACATTTTTTCCAGCGTAACGACTAAAATAACGAACGACTTCACCACCACCCATTGAGAATCCGACAAGCGTAACATCGATTAATTCCAATTGGTCAATGATCGATTTTAAATCATCGGTTAACGTATCATAATTATAGCCATTCCAAGGCTGTGAAGATTTTCCAAAACCACGACGATCATAGGTAATCACTCTGAAGCCGCTATCGACTAAATCTGCCACTTGATATTCCCACATTTCGTTGGATAGTGGCCAGCCATGAATTAAAATTACAGGTTTTCCAAAACCGTAATCTTTTACATAGAGTTTAACATTGGGAGCAGTTTCGATGTATTTATCTGTTGAATTTTCAACTACGGAGAAATTCGTTTCTTTTAAATCGGCTTGATTTTCTACTTGATATTCTTTCATTTTAAAGGAATTTTACGTTTAATTAGGATCAAATTTTGATTTATAAAACTACCTATTCAATAGAAAATAATCGTTACACAATTAGAAGAGATGTTTTTATAATTCATTAGGTTTGTTATCCACATTAAATAGATCATTATGGAACTTACTTGGCAGGATTTTGAAAAAATAGAAATGCGGATTGGGACCATCCTTGAAGTTAAAGATTTTCCGGAAGCAAGAAAGCCTGCCTATCAATTAGTAATTGATTTTGGTCTCGAAATTGGAATCAAAAAATCATCGGCTCAAATTACGATGCACTACCAAAAAGAGGATTTAATAGGGAAACAAATTGTGGCGGTTGTCAATTTTCCAAAGAAGCAGATTGGAAATTTTATGAGCGAATGCTTAGTTTTAGGTTCGGTAAATAATGAAGATATCGTTTTATTGACTTCTGATGTAAAAGTTGAAAACGGATTGCGAATTGGTTAATTTCTTCCTCTTCTTTTTTTAGCCATGTACATGTTAAAAAGAGATAGTAAAATGAATAGAACCGGAACTATAAAAAAAGCGTTTCTTTCGTCAAAAGAATTTTCTGATTGTGCAGTTTGGTAATTTTCATAAATAATATACAACCAAAATGCAATGCAAATGGAATTGATAACAATACTGTGTTTATTAAGAAAAGCTAGAATTTTTTGCATTTTTGAAAGTTATAAAAAAGCCCAAAACACATTTGCTTTGAGCTCTAAATTAATTCTCATCTTGATTTCTGAATTTTTTTCTGTTTTTTAATTCAATGTAAATGGTATAAACAGAAAAAAGTAACAAAGGAATTCCAATGAGAGACCTAATATTTTTACCTTGTGTTATGGAATCGAATTTTCTTATTAGATTAAATACGATAATTAGAGACCAAATGACGTTAAGATGAATTATATATTTTTTGAAGAAATTATTCATTTTTAGATATCATCGAAATCAATGTCTGTGAAGCTTTTTTCGGCAACTGGTTTTTCGTCTGAGATAGTTTCTAATGGATATTCTCTTTTGAAATCCTTTTGATGTCTTTCCGAAATTACTTCTTCACCTTTATTGTTCAAAACATAAGCGGTCATTTCTTCTAAAATTTCACTAAAAGCGGCGAAGTCTTCTTTGTACAAATAAATTTTATGTTTTTTGAAATGAAAAGAACCATCTTCTTCTGTAAATTTCTTGCTTTCGGTAATGGTAATGTAGTAATCATCGGCCTTTGTAGCTCTTACATCGAAGAAATACGTTCTTCTTCCTGCTCTTAAAACTTTAGAAAAAATCTCATCTTTTTCTAACATATCGTTTTCTCTCATAATTCTTTCGGTCAATTAGTAGTGTTTCTAAACAGTTCAAAAATGGTAAATTTTTTGTTACGAAACAACAATTAATTTAATTCTTTTTCCGAAAGTTGTTTCGCATACAACTCCGCATAATAGCCTTCTTGGTTTACTAATTGATTATGAGAACCTTTTTGAATAATTTGACCTTCTTCCAATATTAGTATTGTATCTGCATTTTTTACAGAGGAAACTCTGTGACTGACAATAATGGTAGTTTTGCCTTTTGCAATTTCCATTAGATTGTTCAAAATTTGTTCTTCGGTTTCAGTGTCTACAGCCGAAAGGCAGTCGTCTAATAGAAGTATCTCCGGATTTTTGATGATAGCTCGTGCAATGGAAACCCGTTGCTTTTGTCCGCCCGAAAGTGTAATACCTCTCTCGCCCAAAATAGTTTCATATTGCTGGTTAAAATTGATAATATTATCATGAACTACGGCTTTTTTAGCCGCGTCAATCACTTCTTCATCGGTAGCAATTTCTTTTCCGAATTTGATGTTGTTCTTGATAGTATCAGAGAAAAGAAAAGAATCTTGAGGCACCATTCCGATGCTATTTCGCAAATCATTTAAATTCACTTGGTCTATTTTTTTGCCGTCCATGGTAATTATTCCTTGTTTTACGTCGTACATTCGGGTAATAAGAGATAAAATGGTCGATTTCCCAGAGCCGGTTTTTCCTAAAATGGCCAAAGTTTCTCCTTTTTTCACTTTAAATGAAACTTCTTTTAAGGCAATAATTTCGGTGTCTTCATAGGTGAATGATACATTTTTAAATTCAATTTCACCTTCAATAATAGTGTTTGCTGTTGAATTGTTTTTGATTTCCGGCTCAATTTTCAAAAACTCATTGATTCTTTTTTGTGACGCTTCCGCTTCTTGTACCAATGATGAAACCCAACCAATAGAGGCTACAGGCCAAGTAAGCATATTGACATACAAAATAAATTCGGCTATAGTTCCGATACTTTTGATGCTGCCATCGATATACATCAAACCGCCAAAGTAAATAACCGTTAAATTGCTGACTCCAATAAGCGCAATCATCAAAGGGCCAAAATAGGATTGTACTCGAGCTAAACTCATGCTTTTAGCCTTACTTTCCTTAGCTAATTCTTCATAAGTGTTTTGGAATTGTTTTTCTAGTGCATACGCTTTCACAACCCGAATTCCGGAGAATATTTCTTGTGTAAAACTGGATACCTTAGATAAATATTGTTGAAAAATGGTACTGCGTTTATTGATTTCGGTACTCAATCTGAAAATAATAAAGGCAAGAAGTGGTAAAGGTACTATCGTGTAGAGTGTTAAAATCGGTGATTCGTTATACATATAGATAATAACCACAGTAAATCGTATAAAGGTATTGATGGTATACATTACCGCTGGACCAACATACTGTCTTACTCTGGCAACATCTTCGCTGATGCGGTTCATCAAGTCTCCTGTTCTGTTGCGTTTGTAAAAATTCTGATCTAGTATTTCGTAATGACGGAACACTTCATTTTTCAAGTCAAATTCTACGTGACGCGACATTACAATTAAGGTTTGGCGCATTAAAAAGCTTAATACACCGGCAATGATTGCCGTGCCGATAATCCAAAGTATATTTTGAATTAATTCAGATTTGACAATGTCGTAACTTATTGTATTCTGATGAAAACCTTCAATTGCTGTAAATGATTTGCTAATCAGCTTCGGTGTAAAAAGCGCGAAAATCTGTGAGACGATAGTGATGATAATTCCTAATAAAAAATGGAATTTATATTTGACAAAGTATTTGTTTAAATATTGAAGTTCTTTCATTTAAATTTAGTAGAATTGGGTTTAAAAAAAGATATTCTGTTAAAATGCTACGGATGATTAAATTATTGTATTCTTTATTTAAATGGATTTTATTAACAAATTACCAATTATTCTTGATTAAAGTGAGTTTTGTTGAATAAAGTTTTAATTTTGTAGGGCTTTTTTAAAAAGCTTTAATTAACACCTTTACAAAATGACATCAGAAATCACTACGCCAGCAGAGCTTAAAAAAATGGATCCCGTTTTTGGTCAGATATCTTTTGATAATCACGAACAAATTGTTTTTTGCAACGACAAAGATACAGGATTAAAAGCAATAATTGGAATCCATAATACAGTAATGGGGCCAGCATTGGGCGGAACAAGAATGTGGAATTATGCTAACGAATGGGAAGCATTAAATGATGTTTTACGTCTCTCACGAGGTATGACCTACAAGTCTGCCATCACAGGTTTAAATCTTGGCGGTGGAAAAGCAGTAATCATTGGTGATGCAAAAGCAGATAAAACTCCGGAAATGATTACCCGTTTTGGTCAGTTTGTAAATTCATTAAGCGGAAAATATATCACTGCTGAAGACGTCGGTACTACAACAGAAGACATGGACAGAATTCACGAAGTAACCAATTTTGTTACAGGAATTTCTGCAGAAAAAGGAGGCTCAGGTAATCCTTCCCCAGTGACAGCTTATGGCGTTTATATGGGAATGAAAGCTGCAGCGAAATACCAGTTTGGTTCAGATAATCTTGCTGGAAAAAAAGTCTTAGTGCAAGGAACTGGCCACGTGGGAGAAACCTTGATTAGCTATTTGACTAAAGAAGGTGCTATTGTTTTGGTTTCGGATATCCACCAAGACAAAATGGAAAATATGGTTGCCAAATATGGAGCTAAAATTTTCACAGGAGCTGATTTGTACGGCGCTGATGTTGATATTTATTCACCTTGTGCTTTAGGAGCTACCATCAATGACGATACTGTAAATAGAATTCAGGCTAAAGTAATTGCTGGTGCTGCCAACAATCAGTTAGCTGTAGAAGCGATTCACGGACAAATCTTAAGAGAAAGAGGTATTGCGTATGCTCCTGATTTCCTTATCAATGCCGGTGGAATCATCAATGTTTATGGCGAATTGGTAAAATACAGCGATGGAGAAGCTATCAGAAGAACCGAGAATATCTACAACACTACGCTTGAAATCTTCAAATTTGCTGATGATAACAATATGACAACGCAACAAGCAGCGATGCAAATTGCCGAAAACCGTATTGCACAAAGAAAAAAAGAAAACGCTATTAAATAAGTCGTTTAAAAATATTTCCTATTTTTGCAAGGCGAAAGAGTATCTTTCGCCTTGTTAATTTTTAAAAGTTCTTACCCGTGTTAAACAGAAGACATATTCGAGTGAAAGTAATGCAATCTATTTATGCGTTACATCAAAAAAACTCCGACGATATCGAAAAAGAAGAAAAGTTTTTACTTCATAGTATCGATAGTATTCAGGATTTGTATTTAATAATGTTGTCTTCGTTGGCTGAAATCAGAAAGAAAGAAATACTGTTTTTAGAAGCCTCCAGCAAAAAACATTTAGCGACATCAGAAGAAAAAAATCCCAATAGAAAGTTTGTCAATAATGCCATACTTCAGCAATTAGAGGACAGCAATTCTTTGAGCATTGCCTTAGAGAAAAGAAAAATCACCAATTGGACTAATGACGATACTTATATCTTGATTTTGTTAAACGAGATCAAACAAAGTACTCTGTATGCCAAGTACATGAGCACCAAAAAAAGCTCGTTCCAAGAAGACAGAGATTTCATCGCCGATGTGTTTTCGGAACTGATTGCGCCAAACGAAAAATTATACGACTATCTTGAAGATACCAAACTAACTTGGGTAGACGATATTCCTGTAGTGAACACACAAATTGTAAAGCAACTAAAACAAGTTTCTGAAAAAGAAGAGTTTAGAGTAACGAAATTATACAAAGATCAGGAAGATCAGGAATTCGTAAGCTTATTGTTCAAAAAAACGGTGCTTAACGAAGTAGATTTAGCTAAAGAATACATCGACAAAACGCCCAATTGGGACGCGGAAAGAATAGCTGAATTGGACACCATCATTTTAAAAATGGCCATCTGTGAATTTTTGAAGTTTCCATCTATTCCGTTGAAAGTTACCATCAACGAATATCTGGAAATTGCCAAAGAGTATTCAACACCAAAAAGCAGCATCTTCATCAACGGAATCTTAGACAATCTCATCAAAGAATTTCAAAGCGAAAATAAAATCAAAAAAACCGGAAGAGGTTTATTATAATATGACATCAATTATTAAAAAAGGAAGCTTGTTATTGTTTATGGCTTCAATGGTATTCCTTAGTTCATGTGAAAAAAAGCCAGCTATAATGACTTTTGAGAAAACCGCGCATGATTTTGGAACCATCGTGCAAGGCGATAAAGTAACCCATGATTTCAAATTTACCAACACCGGTGAAGGGGATTTACTGATATCTAATGCCAAAGGTTCCTGCGGTTGTACTGTCCCGGAATATCCAAAAGAACCAATTAAACCAGGCAAATCGGGAAATATTAAAGTATCCTTCAATTCGAACGGCAAAAGCGGTCAAACCGAAAAAAGCGTTACCATTATGGTAAATACTAAAGAAAAACATCAAATTTTAAAAATTAAAGCAAACATCGAAACGCCTATAAAGGCAAAATAAACAAGTATTATGGAACAATTAACTAGTTTTTTACCGTTTTTATTAATGTTTGTGGTAATCTATTTCTTTATGATTAGACCACAACAAAAGAAAATCAAGCAAGAAAAAGAATTCGAATCAGCATTGAAAGTAGGCGATAAAATCATCACTAAAAGTGGCTTTCACGGAAAAATTGCTGAGTTGTCAGAAACCTCAGTAATTATCGAAACCATGTCTGGAAAGCTAAAAATTGAGCGTTCAGCCATCTCTTTAGAATTGACAGCAGCATTGAATAAAAAGGCATAAGCTTTATTCATAAGCCAAAATAAAAATCCCAAACACCATTTTATTGGAGTTTGGGATTTTTTAAATAAAAGTAAAGATAAATACTTACTTTAGTAATCTTAATGAAAATTTAACTACTCTTTTGTATGAGAAAATTTACTTGGTTGTTACTTATTTTACTCCATCCATCTCTTTCATTTGCCCAATGGACAAACTTGGATACCGGAATTAACGATAATTTAACCGGTGTAGTTTTTTTGGATGAAAACGGTTTGGCTAGCGGTGTTAACGGATTATATTACACTACAACAGGTGGCATGGGAGTTGGAAGTTGGACAAGGTTTGTAATAACAACTAATGCTGCCCATTCAACCATATATGAAAATACAGTGTTTACCCATTGTTATTCTAATAGCAGTAATATTAATAATAACGGATTTGTTTACGCTTGTGGCTATGATGCAGTAGCCAATAAAGGTGTTATTTTTAAAATTTCACTTCCTTCTATGGCTTATGAAATAAAGTATTATGGTTTGCTTAATTCCAAATTAAATAAATTGGGTTATTTGGATTCAATTAGCAGATACGTTGCCGTGGGAGATAATGGATTGTTGCTTACTTTTTCAGATACTGCTTTAACAACAATTGTTACCGGATGGTCGTATGATTTATCGAGTGTAAGCACAATGGGAGGGACTGTCATTTTTGGTACAGATCAAAAAATGATTCGCGCTAGTGTGAATGTTTCCAATATAAGTTCAGTGACAGAAGTGTCAACGCCTAATGTAACCCATAAAGATGTTTCGTTCAGCGGTCTGAACTCTTCTTATTTATACGGATTGGGTGATAATTCGTTTTCCTTTACAGATCTGACTTCAACAACTAATTATGTTACCCGATACAATCAAAATTATTACGGTCCTTTGGATGCCAATGGATTAGAATACTATGGTAATAATTTTTACATTGGTACCGACCACGGAATTTACAAGTGTTATTCTACAACCACCAGTTTTCAAATCATCTCGATAGAGTGGCAACCGAGTTCTTTAAATTATCAAATCAATGATTTTTGGAAGCAGAGCGGAAATACTGATTACTATGCCTTTGGAAATAATGGAGTAATTTTAAAATCAACTAATTTTGGAGGCGCTACAAAACCTTATGTAAGTATCAATACTGATGGTGGTTGTTATCCAGGTTCAATACAATTCAGCGCTATCACAGGAACTGCTACTTCCGGTAGTTGGTATAACAATGGAAATTTGTTTCACACGGGGATAACAACTTTTAATTACAGCTTACCTTCAGCTGGAGCTTATACAATTTCTTTAACGGTTCAAAACAGTTTCGGAGAACAATCTACGGCAACAAGAGTCATTAACCTTGTACCACAGCCTCAAATTGACAAAACCATTACCTTAAGTGATAATATACTTTGTAAGCAGCAAGCCATACAGGTGCAAATTGCAGATAGTGAACCCAATGTGATTTATACACTTAAAATGGAAGGTCAGCCCAATTCTAATTTTGGGCAAAGTCCAATAAGTACAAGTGGTGTTTTGAGTTTTACAACAGGTATGATTGATGTATCTGCCAATTATTACATCTATGCCAAAAACAGTTTGGCCAATTGTGGTGTGAGGTTTACCGGCAATTTCCCTATCACAGTAGAAGAAACAGCAGCCAATTTTCATTCCGGATTAATTAATGCTGAAGTGAATGAATTGGTTAACTTTTATGAAAATACGGTAGATTCCCAAAATTTTGAATGGCAATTTACACCCAATGCGTCGGTTAGTACCTCCGGACTTCCGAATCCACAATTGAGTTTTTCGGCTCCGGGTCAAATTACTACTACACTGCATTCTTGGTCCAACAATGATTGTCATGATACGGTTGTAGAAAACAAACCCTATGTTTTTGAATTACCTTCCGTACAAGATGATTGTTTTATACTGACGAATCATAGTGATGATCCCAGTTGGCCGGGTTATTATAATCCCGATATTTCACAAATGATTCCCACATCGGATGGAATTTTAACTTGTGGAACGTATTGTAATGAGATTTTTGATTCTAATTACGGAACCACTCAAAACATGTCTGGTAAAAGAGGTGGTTATCTTTCAAAGATGGATAGCAATGGGGTTTTAAAATGGACTGTTTACAATGTCAATACAGTTACTATAAATGTCAATGATAATGTTATTTATTCGGTTGCTGAAGATGCCAACGGAGATATATATATTTCAGGTAAAGGCGTCGGAAAATTCTATGATAATAGTGGTCGCGTGACTAATTTATCGGCTACATATGCCACTCCAGCCTATTATATAATTAAATTAAATGCTAAAGGAGAAATAATTTGGTACGTGCAAAACAATATTTTTGGCTTTATTAAAATAGCGGTTGACAGTCAAAAAAATCTTATTGCTCTCTCAGATTTCCGTACAGATTTTACCACTATTCCAATGTATCTTAATGGTGTGGCGGTATCACAAATAGGACAGCAGGTTGTAACACCATTGGCTACAAACAGTATCGTAAAATTCTCTCCACAAGGAAATGTCCTTTGGGACACCAAAGCTTACCTAGATTCGGCCAATAACAGAGATTTGATTGATGTAGGGATTGATGGTTCAGACAACATTTACATCGCTGCCGGATTTGACGGTTATGCCCGCATTTACCAACCTGGAAGTAATACCTTGTCCCAGTTAATCTCAGGTGACGGAAGATACGGTTCCAAAATAGGAATTTTTAAATTGAATTCGTCAGGAGTTGTACAATGGAAACTGAGAAGCCGAACCAGTAATACTGCCAATGACGACGTTGATTCAACAGTGGTTAGCCGAATGATTGTGGAAAATGATGGGACGGTGTATCTTACAGGAAGTAACTCAACAGGAGATAATTGGTATGGGACGTTGAATTATACTCATATTTTTAATAATGCTAACGGTACGTCAACATCTACGAATCAAGGACCTTATTTTGTGGCCAAAGTTAGTGCAAGTGGTATATGTGAGTGGATAAGAGGTTCGGGTCATACCTATTATGGCTATGGTCACAATCTTTTAAAATCGGGAAACGAAATTTTTGTGGTAGGCCAATTTTCAAACAACAATGTGAATTCAGCTTCAGCATATTTTGACAGTACCAATGGCAACGGATACAATTTGACCCTAAACAAGTTTGATTATTTTATTTCGGTTTATGATGAATCGGGCAATCTAAAGCGCCTTTTCTTAAACAATGACGGTACGAATGTGAATAATTTTTTCGGATTTACGGGTTTTTTTAAAGGTGCCGGTAATTATTTTTATATGGCTAAAAATTTAGGGTATAGTAGTTCTTCTCAATTGTATCATGACTTCGGAATGACTACTGATAATTTTAACGGTATTGATGGTACAATTCTTCGATTTACCGAAAGCTGTGGTGTTCCCAGATTTGATGCTACTCTAAGTAACAGCGATTGGACTACTACCGAGTTAGAAAAGCTTACTATTGTTCCAAACCCGACTTCGGGCGAGTTTAGTATTGAGTTGAAGACCAACATGGAAAATGTAGTGTTGGAAATATACGATATAGGAGGCAAAAAATTAGCTCAAAAAGAATTCAACTCTGTAACAAAAGTTACTTCTTTCCTCAACGGACAAAACGGTTTATATTTTATCAGACTTAAAACGGCTGATAATCAAAAATGGTTTAAACTAATCAAGCATTAAGGTTAAAATATAGCAAATAAAAATCCCAAACGCCATTATTGGAGTTTGGGATTTTTATTATCACAAAAGAGCACTTTACTCTAGCACTTCTAGAGTCCAACTATTACTTCTTTTTTTTCTTGCTTTTCTTTTTAGAAAAATCAGTAGTTGCTGTAAGTTCGGCAATTTTTACAATCACATCAATAGCCTTTTGCATACTTTCTACCGGAACGTATTCATATTTTCCATGGAAGTTATGTCCACCGGCAAAAATATTAGGACAAGGTAATCCCATATACGATAAACGGCAACCGTCAGTTCCGCCTCGAATAGGCTTGATCAAAGGCTTAATGTCAAGTGATTTCATAGCTTTTTCGGCCAAATCCACAATAAACATGACCGGTTCTACCTTTTCCTTCATGTTGTAATATTGGTCTTTGATGGTTGTAATGACAATATCTTCACCAAATTGTTTTTTGAATTTCTTATTGATTTTTTTGGTTATGTTATGTACCAATTCTTTGCGCTTTTTGAATTTCTTCATGTCGTGATCGCGAATGATTAAATCCAATTTGGTCTCTTCAATGCTTCCTGAAATACCGGTTACGTGGAAGAATCCCTCGTATCCTTTCGTTTCTTGTGGGGTTTCGCCTTTAGGTAATTCGTTGATGAAATCATTGGCAATGAGCATCGAGTTGATCATTTTCCCTTTAGAATAACCAGGATGCACGCTTTTTCCTTTAAAAGTGATTTTGACTCCTGCAGCATTAAAGTTTTCATATTCTAATTCTCCAATCTGACTTCCGTCCATGGTATACGCCCAATCAGCACCAAATTTAGCCACATCAAATAAATCAGCTCCACGACCAATTTCTTCATCCGGAGTAAATCCAACGCGTATTTTCCCGTGTTTGATTTGCGGATTTTGAACTAAAAATTCCATAGCTGTTACAATCTCCGTAATTCCAGCTTTGTCATCGGCACCAAGAAGGGTTAAGCCATTTGTAGTGATTAGCGTTTGTCCTTTGTATTGCAATAAATCTTTGAAATAATTTGGCGACAATATGATATTTTGTTCCTGATTTAAAACGATATCACCACCATCATAATTAGGGATAATTTGTGGCTTAACATCTTTTCCTGTAAAATCTGGTGTTGTATCAAAGTGAGCAATAAAGCCAATTGTTGGAACTTCATGGTCAACATTAGATGGTAAAGTTGCCATTATATAGCCGTGTTTGTCAATAGTAACTTCTTTTAAACCAATAGATTTAAGTTCTTTTACAAGATTATTGGCTAAATCAAATTGCTTTTTGGTACTCGGTGTAGTGTTTGAATTCGGATCTGATTCGGTATCGATTGTTACATAACTTACAAAGCGGTCGATGATATGTTGCATGGGTGATATTTTTTTTCAAAGATAGTAATTAGCAGTCAAAAATAAACCTGACAATTTTTAGAAAACGGTCAGGTATTAGTGTTTATAAATTAAGGGCTATTTATTCCGTATACTCCTTACTTCGCTCACCCTGAATGAACATCTTTTTAGTATTGAAATGGATGGTTAATTCTACCATTTTCCATGCCATATCTTCTTCGGTATCTTCTGCAGTTTTGGTGGTGTACTGATACCAAAGAAGGTATTTGGTGTTGTCAAATCCTTTTTTATATAATAAGGCACCTCTTTCGTCACATTCGATACCCCAATTTACAGGTCTTTTGAGTTGTTCATGCAATTGATAAAATCCGACACCGTATTTACTCAACTCTACAATAGGTTCTTTTCCCTGAAATAAATAGGTGCCCAGTACAGGAAGGTTGATGTACTCCAAATTATAGGTAATGTAATGAAACCCATCTTTGGCCTCAATTTTATCCCAAATTTGAGCGAATCCGTTCCATGAAAATAATAATAAGGAAACAAGGAGTAATTTTTTTGCCTTCATAAATACAAAGTTTGGTTGAAATAAAAATAAAAACTATTTGATGCAGATGGTCGACTGCCAAAACTACTTATCAACATGTTAAAAGCATAAATGTTCATTAGCCGAAATTCTCAAACCTTACGGTTTTAAAATTTAAATTTCCAATCAGAAAAGTATCCGAACAGTAACAAGAGTAACAACACTAGTTCCATTAATAGCAGTAAGATAAATAGCGATACCCTGAGACTGGCTTCAAATTGGGTATAATCTTCAGAAAATGTTTTATAATAATTTACCGTCAGATACACTAAGATTAGTAGCGGAGCCATAACATTTACAATACCGGTAAAGAAATCTATATACTTTAAATAATAGGTAAAATAAAACAAGGAAGTAATGGTAGTGATAACCATCACCCCTAAAAACATCATTCCGGAAATAATAAAATGTTCACTAAAATTCAACTTCTTTCGCCTAAAAATCAGAAAGCTGTTTGTTGCAAAAAGAGGAATAAAAGACAGAATAATCAATTTTGAATTGTTGCCTAAAAAAGCATCCATCGCGGCACCGGGAGAATTGGCTTTTAATGTGGTAACCGTATTTAAGTAATAATGAGATAATTGATCCTGAAGGTGATTTATAAAAAGATTCAAACCAATAAGCAATAACGTTAGGTAAAAAACATTGTAATACCGAATCCTTTTCCCCGAGAGATATTCCAATGCTGCTTTTCCGGGTCTGACTAAAGCTTGTTTAGAAGTAAACAAAATCCCTCTTTCTAAATGCCATACTCCATGCAGTATGTCATGAAAAATAAAATGCCGAAATGTGATTCGGTGTATATCCGACTTTTGACCACAATTGGAACAGAAATTCCCAGATAAAGGAAACTCACAGTTTAAACATTGGGGGTCATGGCGCATAAAGAAATTGTTTTAACAATACTACAAAATAAAGTGCTCGGTTAAAAGCACTTTTATATTTTAAAGGAAGTTTTTAAAAGAATAAACCTCAATTCTCAAGATCTTAAATCCTACTTCTCTTCCAACCAGAGTTTGGCATTTACAAACGCCTCTAGCCATGGCGAAACTGCATCTTTCTTGTCGTTAGGATAATGAGCCCAATTCCAAGGAAATGTAGAACGTTCAATATGGGGCATCATTACTAAATGACGTCCTGTTTTGTCGCATAACATAGCGGTGTTGTAGTCAGAGCCATTAGGATTTGCTGGATACCCTTCGTAAGCGTATTTTGCAACGATGTTGTATTCAGATGCTGCTTCAGGCAAATGGAACTTTCCTTCGCCATGCGAAACCCAAACTCCAAGAGTAGCACCGGAAAGGGTTTTTAACATCACCGAATGGTTATTCTGAATTGTTACTGAGGTAAAAATACTTTCGTGTTTGTGACTGTCGTTATGCTGCATTTTACCGTGAACCTTATGTTCTGGATGGATTAATTCCAATTCCATAAACAATTGACAACCGTTACAAATTCCAACTGAAAGGGTGTCTTCTCGTTTAAAGAAATTCTTTAAAGCAATATTGGCTTTCTCGTTGTATTTAAAAGCTCCGGCCCAACCTTTAGCAGAACCCAAAACATCTGAATTCGAAAACCCTCCCACAGCACCAATAAACTGAACATCTTCTAGGTTTTCTCGACCCGATATCAAATCGGTCATGTGAATATCTTTTACATCAAAGCCTGCCAAATACAATGCATTGGCCATTTCACGCTCGGAGTTACTTCCTTTTTCCCGAATAATTGCTGCTTTCGGACGTGGTTTTGTGTGGTAGGATTCTGGTTTGTTACCCGTAAAATGTGCTGGGAAACTATAGCGTAACGCTTGGTTTTTATAATTAGCAAAACGCTCTTTCGCTTTTTCGTTTTTACTTTGTTTTTGATCGAGTAGGTAAGAGGTTTCAAACCACTTATCTCTCATTTCTGGAATATCTATTGTAAGAGAAGTACCTATTTTCAAATAATCTGATTCGACAACGGTTCCAATTTTAAAGAACTCTACTCCGTCTAATGCTTTCTCAAAAACAGTATCTTCTTTCGCCTGAAGCACTACACCAATGTTTTCAGCAAAAAGGATTTTTACCAAATCTTTTTCTGCAAAAGCACTGAAGTCGATTTTTGCTCCCAGATGGACATCGGCAAAACACATTTCTAATAAAGTGGAAATCAATCCACCAGAACCAATATCATGTCCCGCAACTATTTGTCGATCTTTGATTAAATCTTGAATAGCATTGAAGGCTTTTTTAAAGAAGGCAGCATCCTTGATGGTGGGAGTTTCATTTCCTACTTTATTCTGAGTCTGTGCAAAAGAACTTCCGCCCAACTTAAATGCATCCTGCGAAAGATTGATATAGTAGATGGAACCTCCCTTTTTCTGTAAAACAGGTTCAATTACCTTTGTAATATTGGAACAATTTCCGGCAGCTGAAATGATAACCGTTCCTGGCGCAATCACCTCGGCGTTAGGATATTTTTGCTTCATCGACAACGAATCTTTTCCTGTGGGAATATTGATGCCCAACTCGATAGCAAAATCAGAACAAGCCTCTACTGCTTCATACAAACGCGCATCTTCGCCTTCATTTTTACATGCCCACATCCAGTTGGCTGATAAGGAAACACTTTTTAGTCCGTCTTTTAAAGGCGCAAACACAATATTCGACAAGGCTTCACCTATAGAATTTCGGGAACCTGCAGCCGGATTGATCAATGCCGAAATAGGAGAGTGCCCAATTGTGGTAGCAATACCTTCTTTTCCGTGATAATCCAATGCCATCACACCTACATTGTTCAAAGGCAGTTGTAACGGACCAACACACTGCTGTTTGGCGACTTTTCCGCCTACGCAACGGTCTACTTTATTGGTTAGCCAATCTTTGCATGCCACAGCTTCGAGTTGTAACACGTGCTCCAAATAGTGCTGTATCTTATCTTGAGTATACTCAATTTCTGTATATTTTACTTCGGAAGTAGTATCAGTCATTATAATTTTTGGAGAACTTCCAAACATATCTTCCAAAGCAAAATCCATGGGTTTTTCACCGGTAGAAGCGCTTTCAAATATAAAACGATGATTATCGGTAACTACTCCCACTTCGTACATTGGTGCTCGTTCACGTTCGGCTACTTTTCGCAACGTTTCGATATGTTCCTTACCAATAACCAATCCCATACGTTCCTGTGATTCGTTACCAATGATTTCTTTGGCAGATAAGGTTGGGTCGCCGACTGGTAATTTATCCAAGTCAATCCAACCGCCAGTTTCTTCAACCAATTCGGATAGGCAGTTCAAATGACCACCAGCACCATGATCGTGAATCGATACAATCGGATTAACATCACTTTCTACAAAGGCTCGGATAGCGTTTGCCGCTCTTTTCTGCATTTCAGGATTGGAACGCTGAATGGCATTCAACTCAATTCCAGAACCAAAAGCGCCGGTATCAGCCGAAGAAACAGCCGCGCCACCCATTCCGATTCTATAATTTTCACCTCCAAGCACGACAATGGCATCGCCTTTTTTAGGTTTATGTTTTTTGGCTTGTTCTTCTTTTCCGTATCCAATGCCACCAGCAAGCATAATCACTTTATCAAAGCCCAGCTTTCGGTTGTTTTCTTCGTGTTCAAAAGTTAGGACCGAACCCGTGATTAAAGGTTGTCCAAATTTATTTCCGAAATCAGAAGCACCATTGGAAGCCTTTATCAAAATATCCATCGGCGTCTGGTACAACCATTTTCGCTCAGTCATGCCGTTTTCCCATGATCGCTGGTCGTTTAATCGGGAGTAGGCTGTCATGTATACAGCAGTTCCTGCTAAAGGCAACGAACCTTGTCCACCAGCCAAACGATCCCGAATTTCGCCGCCAGAACCCGTAGCCGCGCCATTAAAAGGCTCTACAGTGGTTGGGAAATTATGTGTTTCGGCTTTTATAGAAATAACCGAATTGAATTCTTTTTCCTGATAATAATCGGCTTTGTCCCCGGTTTTTGGGGCGAACTGTGTTACTGTCGGGCCTTTGATAAAAGCCACATTGTCTTTGTAAGCAGAAACAATATCATTTGGATTAAGTTCGGATGTTTTGCGAATCATCTTGAATAACGACAGCTCTTTTTCAACACCATCAATGACAAAAGTTCCATTAAAAATCTTGTGACGGCAATGCTCTGAATTGACTTGTGAAAAGCCAAAAACTTCAGAATCGGTCAATTTTCGGTTTAGCTTTACAGAAAGATTTTCTAAATAAGCAACTTCTTCCTCGCTCAGAGACAACCCTTCTTTTTGGTTGTAGGCCCCAATATTTTCAATTTCTAATATTGGTTCCGGTTGGATGTTGATGGTAAAAATATCCTGATCTAACGCGCTGTACTTTTGCGAAAGCATAGGGTCAAAATCGTTGAAGTTGGATGCCACTTTTTGGAATTCTTCTATTCTAACAATACCTTCAATTCCCATGTTTTGGGTAATTTCTACAGCATTGGTACTCCAAGGCGTAATCATGGCGGCACGAGGGCCAATAAAAAAATCCGTCAGGACGGATTTTTCTATTTTATAGGCGTTAGCGAATAACCAGTTTAATTTTGAGATGGTTTCTGCCGAAAGTTCGTTTTGCGTTTGAACGGCAAAAACAGTAGTACTTTCGTTTCCGAAGAAATGAATCATTGTGTAGTTATTTTAGTGTGTGTTGTTGCCTGTCTGCCGACAGGAAGTTTGCTGCAAATTTAGGGTAAATAAATGAATCCGAAAAGCAGCTTTTTAAATTAATCCGGAAAAGTGATATGCTGATACGCTCCTAAATCGATGTTAGGAATAACACGTGGTGTGTTTAAAATATCCACAGGAACACCAACATCATTTCCGAAACCATTCCCTGCAGAAGCCTCTCCAATAAAGAGCTTGTTGTTGAAAATATCTTGGAAATCTACAGTGCCGTTTTTAATAATCTCACTAGTGTCATTAATAAACGCATAATCCGGATTGTTCGTAAACTGATTGTTGGTATTGTTAAATTTGATTTGACATTTACTGAACAATTTGTTGAATTGTTTGCTGGTATCTGTACTTTTATTTACCAATAATTCTACCTGATTCCCGCCAAATATAATACAGTTTTTAAAGTCAGCTTTTACCAAATCAAAGGCTACTTGTTGGTTGGTATCACTGTCTGTATAATAGTTGTCTACCAAAACTGCTACCTGTCTTGAACTCGACCAGTTATTGTTAAACGTACACTGTTTGAATTCGTAGCTTCCGCCCAAAGTACAAGCTAATGTTGCTACTCCGGCCGAATTGATTACCATGTTTTTACCTTCAATTTTAGCCGCTCTGGCCAACAATCCCACATTAGAGCAATCGTAAATTTGCGTGTTTTCGATGGTCATTGTAGTACCAAAATTGTTCTCTACCAGTAAACCTATAACTGCATTTTTAACCGTTAAATTCTTAATGCTGTGATTGACACTTCCTTGTCGGAGATACACTGTGCCCCATTGTCCTGGAACATTGGAAAAGCCCGGCTCTAATCGATCACCTTCAAAAATGACTTCGTTTTCGAGAGCTTCAGTAGCTGAAACATCACCTGTAATTTTGAGACTGCCGCCTTGTTGTACTACCAAACCGGACTCGGAATGAAAGTGCACTCTTGCTCCGCCCGGAATTGTAAGTGTTTCTCCATTAGGGACACTAGCATAGCCGTATACAACGTAGGGTTTATCGGTTTTAAAAACGTATTCATCACCGTTGTCGGGATGTGTATGGCTAAGATTTCGTCCGTTGGTTTCTAAAATGGTTCCGTCTTCGTCAACACCAATCGGAATGCTTTCGGTAATGCCGTTTTCTCTGTTAGGAAAGATAAAATACGCATCCTGAATCAGCGTGACCAATTCTACTGTCTGCAGGTTAGCACCGCTGTCAAACTGAATTTGATCGGTGTATAAAAAATCAGTCGGATTTGCATCGGCAATTCCGGCCGTGGTTTCAATAAAAATATACATACTGTCTTTGGCCAATAATTCTACTTCGCGAAATTCTCTTCCGTCACCTAAACCATTTCCGTCTACATCAATACCGGTCATCCCGTCAACGGTCATTCGGTATTTAGAAGTGGCTTTGCCTAATTTTATCGTGGGTATTTTAATATCCTTACTGCTGCGGTTGTATACTTTTAACGTGTACGTACTAGAACCGATATTGGTAAAAACAGTATCCAAATAAATGGTGTCTTTTGAAAACGTTAAATCTCCGGTACTGGCATTAAATACAAAGTCTTGACGGCATGAACTAAGGGTAATGGCTAAACCAATAAATAAAAGGAAAATAATTTTACGCATCTGCAATAGGAATTTTTACGTTGTACAATTCAGCCAAAAGGCTTCGGGTGGTAAATGTATGTATTTAATTTGAAAATTTGAAAATTTGGAAATGAGTCCAATTGTTTTAGATAACGCAAAAAACACTGCTTTATTATATTGTTAGTGTTTCGCTAATGCCAAATAAGTAGTATTTTTACAAAAAAAAGCTATGTCCTTTAATAAAGAAAAACTACTCCAACTTTGTAACGATTGGTGTAAGAACACATTAATGGAGTCTTTAGAGATAGAATATATTGATGCCGGCGAAGATTTCCTGACCGCTAAAATGCCTGTAAATCCTAGAGTGCATCAACCTATGGGATTGCTCCATGGCGGTGCTTCGGTTGCCCTTGCCGAAAGTGTTGGAAGTGCCGCTTCTTTTTTGTTTATCAATACCGAGAAGCAGGAAGTGCGTGGCATCGAGATTTCGGCGAATCATTTGAAATCGAAACGCGAAGGAACTGTTTTTGCTACGGCAAAGATTATCCACAAAGGTAGAAGCATTCATCTTTGGGAAATCAAAATTACCGATGAAGAAGGAAGATTAATATCGCTTTGCAAGTTGACTAACATGATTTTACCCCGAAGACAATGACCGATTTATTCCTAAAAGTCAAAATTCAACAAGAACAGAACCTACCGTTTGCGGTATACTGCAAACCCGATTCGGATAGGATTGTTGGGGTGTTTCAAAAAAACGACCACCTGTACTTTTTAGACAGTTTCGAAGAAAAAGGCTTTGTTTTTGCGCCGTTTGATGCTGATGAAGTTCCGTTTATTCCTTTGGAATTTGCCGATGTTTATGTGGATACTGTGCACAGCAAAGGTTATTTTATAGAAGACCCTTTCTCCAATGCCAGTAGCTTTATTGGGAAGGATTTCTTTGAAGACTTGGTGGCTGATGCTGTTGCAGCTATAAACGAAAAGAAATTTCAAAAAGTAGTACTCTCCCGCAAGGAAGATGTGGCTATATCACAGTTTGATATTCAGCAAACGATGCGCAAAATGATACATCATTACCCAAATGCCTTTAAATATTGTTTTTCGCATCCCAAAATAGGCACTTGGATAGGTGCCACACCAGAACAATTTTTAAAAACGAATGGCAATGACTTCAAAACGGTGGCTTTGGCTGGTACACAAGTAGCTACTACTGCTGAAAATGTCATCTGGGAAGCAAAAGAAAAAACCGAACAGCAATTGGTAACCGATTTTATTGTTGAAAGTCTGAAAGATTTGGTCAAAGAAGTGACGCTTTCCAGTCCGTATACCGTGATGGCGGGCAATCTGTGGCATATCAAAACCGATATTTCGGCTACATTGAAATCGAGAAAGCTGCTCAAAAAGCTAATCGAATCGTTGCATCCGACTTCTGCAGTATGTGGTTTGCCCAAACAAGAAGCTCTGACTTTTATCCGAGAACGCGAAGGCTATAATCGGGAATATTATTCGGGATATTTAGGCGAATTGAATATCGATTTGGTGACGTTTAAGACGATGCAAACCGATTTATTTGTGAATTTGCGCTGTATGCGAATCTTAAAAGATAAAGCTCGGGTATTTGTAGGCTGCGGCATTACCAAAGACAGTATTCCTGCTGCAGAATACCTCGAAACGGTCAACAAGTCGATGACCATGAAAAGGATTTTGGTGTAGTGATGAAAATAGAATATCGAGCAAAGAGAATAGAACATATAACATAGAAAATAACGATATGAAGTTAGACATATTAGCCTTTGGAGCACATCCTGATGATGTAGAATTGGGTTGCAGTGGTACGATTGCCAAAGAGATTGCTTTGGGCAAGAAAGTCGGGATTATCGATTTGACTCGAGGCGAATTGGGAACCCGTGGTTCTGTGGAAATCAGAAATGCGGAATCGACTAAAGCTTCGGAGATTTTGGGGGTTTCGGTACGAGAAAATCTGGATATGCGCGATGGTTTTTTTGTAAACGATGAAGCCCATCAACTTAAAATCATTCAGATGATTCGCAAATACCAACCCGATATTGTGTTGTGCAATGCGATTCGCGACCGCCATATTGACCACGGTAAAGGCAGTAAATTAGTCTCAGATGCTTGTTTTTTATCCGGTTTGCGAAAAATAGAAACTATGGTGGACGGGAAAAGTCAAGAAGCTTGGCGACCAAAGGTAGTATACCATTACATTCAGTGGGAAAACATCACACCTGATTTTGTGGTAGATATCACCGATTTTGTTGCGCAAAAAACGGCTTCGATATTGGCTTATAGTTCGCAGTTTTATACTGAAGGTTCCAACGAACCAATAACGCCTATTGCTACCAAAAACTTCTTGGAAAGCATCCATTACCGTTCGCAGGATTTAGGGCGTTTGGTAGGCGTGGAGTATGCTGAAGGTTTTACGGCTGAAAGATATTTGGCTGTCAACAGCTTAAGCAATTTAAAATAATTTTTACTTTTTTTCTTGGCATAAGAAAAGATTTTGCATTATATTTGCACCCGTTAAAATGGTGGTTGTAGCTCAGCTGGTTAGAGTATTGGTTTGTGGTGCCGAGGGTCGCCGGTTCGAACCCGGTCAGCCACCCTTAATCAAAAAGTCCTGAATTTTCAGGACTTTTTTTGTTTTTATCTTCCGTCGGTTTTATCTACGACCAATTTGTCTTTTCTGTTGGCGATTTCCCAGGCAATGGCAAAGGCATATTGGGTTCTGAGGGTTAGGGCGTCAAATTCTATTTTATCAATTTCATCTGTGGCTTTGTGGTAGTCCTCGTGAGTTCCGTTGAACAGGAATACCGATGGAATGCCGTTTTTGGCAAAGTTGTAGTGATCCGAGCGGTAGTAAAAGCGGTTCGGGTCTTTTTTATCGTTGTATTTATAGTCCAAGGTTAGCAAGTTGTTTTTTTTTTTACCGCTTCACAGAGGTTGTACAAATCGGTTGATAGGTAATCAGAACCAATCAAATAGATGTACTTGTTGGTTTCCGGATGTAGGTTGTCGCGACGCCCTATCATATCAATGTTAACATTGGCAACGGTATTCGCCAAAGGAAATAAAGGGTTTTCAGAATAAAACCGTGATCCGTGTAAACCGTGTTCTTCGCCCGTCATGTGTATGATCAGGACAGAACGTTTAGGGCCGTGGCCTTCGTTTTTAGCTTTTTGGAAAGCCGCGGCTATTTCCATAATACCTACGGTACCTGAGCCATCGTCATCAGCACCATTATAGACTTGACCGCCTCTTGTTCCGATGTGGTCATAGTGCGCCGAAACAACCACTATTTCTTCGGGTTTTTCGGTACCTTCAATAAAAGCCCAAATGTTTTCGGAATCCTTTAGGTTTTCATTGCGTTTAGCGTTGAGATAGGCCGCTGGAATGGGTTGGTAGTAACTCGTAGCTCCTTTAGGAAAGGCAATACCATTTTTTTGATAAAAATCGACTATAAAGCGACCTGCTTTTTTTTGACCTTCACTTCCGGTGTCACGACCTTCCATTTCGTCCGACGCAATAACTGTGAGATTGGTTCGCAGTCGGTCGGTCGTTATAGCACTAAAATAATCAGAAGCCTCTTGAGTTGAGGAAGTTTTGGTGGTAGTTCCGTTTTTAGAGGAACAGCTTGAAAGCACCATGACGCTTAGTAGAAAGAGCACTTTTTTCATATGTTTTTATTGAATGCTTATGATAGAATACAACATCAATGCCACTGCTACAAAAAGCATGAGAATGAGATTGATGAAAAAGATAGCGATACTTTTGAGTAGCGATATTGCTCTGGATTCGCCATAAAAACGATGGTGCGCCGGAAAGAAGTAATAAAACATCCAAGCGTAACCCCCAAATTTGATCACACCATCAAGAAACGAAATTAGTCCGTTATCCTCAAAGCAGTTCATCAGTTTCCTTACAAAGAACAGTATCAACGTTATTAATAGTAAAAACGAAAAATAGTGTAAGGTAAAAATCCCATGATCAAAATAATACCAACGCTTTTTGCCATGGAACAGCCATAAAATAAAAGCAAACAGCGGCATGTAAATAAATAAGGTTTTCGGGAAGTTCTTTTTGGCCTGTTCAAAAAACTTCTCCATCAATTCTTTTCGGGTGTATTTGGCTTTGATGACTAAGGTTTTTTTAATCATATTGTATTCCCAGTCGGACAGCTTTTCGTCTTTGGGACCATATTTTTGCATCGAATCTAATTGACGGACATTGAGATAGCCCATATTAAAAAAGCCTTCATTTTGCTTTTCATTCGACACTTTTTGGTCTTCCATCTCTTTTTGATACTTGGCGAGTACTTCAGACGCTTTTATCTTTTTTGCCGAAATGACACTATCTCTTACTTTGCCATCTTTACCCACGACTTTAACGGTTTGAGTCTGATTCATATCGACTATATTGTCGATTTCATTTTCGTCATTGGGCCATACGGAGATGACAAAAAACGTAACAAAACTGATGAAGATGTAGAGTCGAACTGGCGCCAAATACGAAAGTCTTTTTCCCGAAAGGTATTCTTTGGTAAGCGCTGCGGGTTTAACTAAGAGGTTTCGAATGGTTTTCCAAAACGAATTTTCATAATGGGTTAGATCTTCAAAGAAGTGTACAAAAAGATGGTGAAAGGTTTTTCGGGTATCCGTATTTTCCTGACCGCAATTCGGACAAAATCTGTTTTCTACTACGTAGCGGCAATTGAGGCAGGTTTTGTCTTTTCGTAATGGACTTCTCGACATAGGAAATGGTTATAAAGATCAAAGTGTAAATCTATTAAATTTATTTCTATTTTTGAGACACTAAAAATAAACTAAAGTATGGCATCAAAAGCAACAACACCAGAACAGTATTTGGCAGAACTACCAGAGGATAGAAAACCTGCGATGCTCAAGCTTACTACTGCCCTCAAGGATAATTTGCCAAACGGTTTTGAAGAAGTAATGAGCTACGGAATGTTAGGCTATGTAGTACCTCATAGTATTTTTCCAGACGGGTATCATTGCAATCCAAAGTTGCCGTTGCCTTTTATCAATCTTGCCTCACAAAAAGGATTTATTGCCTTATATCATATGGGGATTTATGCAAGTCCAACTATATACGATTGGTTTGTGGCTGAGTATCCAAAACATTCCAAATCAAAATTAGATATGGGGAAAAGCTGTATTCGCTTCAAGAAACCAGAGGATATTCCGTTTGAGCTTATCGGGCAATTAGCGGCTAAAATTTCCGTTGAAGATTGGATTTCCATGTATCAGCAAAATTTGAAAAAGTAAGGAGCATGATTTCCATTAAAAAAAACGAAGACACTACTTTTGCTGCAATACGCGCCATTGCCGAAGAAGTGTGGCCTATTGCGTATGGCCCGATTCTGCCTGACGGACAAATTGATTATATGTTGGAAATGATGTATAGTATTCCCGCTATGCAACATCAAGCGCATGAGTTGGGACATCATTTTATAGTGGCTTTAGAAGGTACTATTCCACTGGGATTTGCCTCTTTTGAGTTCCATTATAAGCAAACTGCCAAAACTAAAATCCACAAGCTGTATGTGTTGTCCTCTGCTCAAGGTAAAGGAATTGGGAAACTTTTGGTGGATTATATTAGCCAACAAGCTGTTGGAAATCAGCAGCAAGGATTGATTTTAAATGTCAATAAAAAAAATAAAGCTCAAGATTTTTATACCAATTTGGGCTTTACCATCAGCTATGAAGAAGTGATTGATATTGGTCAGGGCTTTATTATGGATGATTATGTAATGGAAAAACAATTTTAATAAAGAGATGCAGTTTCTGAAGAAAATAAACAGCAAAGCGAAATCGGATACCAATACAGGTTTCGGAACCAATGCCTCTAGTTATGGTGGCCGTTTTTTTACGAAAAGCGGTAATGCCAATGTGAAAACATCGGGCATCGGTTTTTTTGAAAGTATCAGTTGGTATCATACCATGGTGAATATTCCGCGTTGGAAATTCTTGGTCATCATTGTTCTTTTTTATTTTTTGGTCAATCTTGTTTTTGCTAGTATGTATTATGGCATAGGTGTAGAGCATCTGAACGGCGTTACGGCAGAGACGGCTTTGGATAAATTTGGACAAGCGTTTTTCTTCAGTATTCAAACATTCACAACGGTCGGGTATGGGCATGTGAGTCCAAGTGGCTTTGTAACGAGTTTTATAGCAGCAGTTGAAGCGCTATTCGGATTGCTCAGCTTTGCTATTGCTACAGGTTTGTTTTATGGCCGATTTAGTAAACCCAAAGCACACATCAAGTTTTCTGAAAATGCTTTGATTGCACCTTACAAAGACGGAACGGCGTTGATGTTGCGCTTGACTCCATTTAAGAATACCAACCTGACCGATGCTGAAGTGAAAATGACTTTGGGAATGAAATTGGATGAAAAAGGAGGTTTGATCAATAAGTTTTACACGCTCGATTTGGAAATGTCAAGGATAAATGCCCTAAATCTGAGTTGGACTTTGGTGCATCCCATCACAGAGAACAGTCCGCTATACAATCTGACAGAAGAAGATTATGCTACTATTGAAGGCGAGGTGCTTGTTTTTCTGAAAGTATTTGATGATATGTTTAGTACTACAGTAGTGCGCCGCTCTTCGTACGCTTTTAGCGAAATAGTTTTTGGTGCCAAGTTTTTACCGATGTTTTCAAAAAGTCACAATCAAAATAAAACGATACTCCATATCGATAAATTGAATTCCTATGAAAAAATAAGGCTGTAAGTTACTTACAGCCTTATTTTTATTTTAGAGTAGCGTCTAATTTTACGGAGACTTTTTTAGAGACCTTTTTGCTTACGACACTAGGAATGTCAATGCCATAATCATCGGTGTTTACGGTGAAGTTGGAATCGATATCAATACCGTCTCCCGTTTTTTTGATGGCGGCGGTGATCGTAATATCTTTGGTTTTGCCATGCATTTCGAGTTTTCCTTTAATGGTAAAGTTTTGGGCGGTTGCGGTTAATTTTGCTACGTTAAAGTTATCAATCTTACCTTTAAAAGTGGCTTTTGGATAGGAATCACTTTCCATATAATTTTCGTTGAAATGTTCTTCCATCAATGCTACTTTGAAGCGAAATGATTTCACTAAAGCCAAACTAGCAATTTCACCAGTAGCAGGATTGAGTACCACAGTAACCGATTCGTTTTTGGCTTTCACCTCTTCAAAAGCAGGAACCGAAGCTTCAAACGTTAATTTACCGTTTTTGGTAAGCATTTTGGTTTGCGCTATGCTACTTAGACTTGCTAGTAGTAACATACTTAAAAATATATTTTTCATAATAATGGTGTTTTATTCTTGAAACCCGCTTAGGGCCCATTCATTGATTTTGTCAATATTTGCCTGTGGTAGTCTTGTTCCGCCTAATGGCATCATTCCGCCTTCTCCTTGAGCTCTTGAAATTCGATCTAATAAACCTCTATTTAAAACCGCATTCTTAACATCCTCGTATGTAACTAAAGACATAGGAGCTCCGTTAATTGGAGTAGCGGCATGACAAGCGATACAATTGTTGTCGATAATACTTTTAACGGTGTTGGTGTAAGTGATTTCATCGACAATAGTGTCATCGATTAAATCGGATGTGGAATCATTACTGCAACTAATTTGCAAGAATGCTACCGGAATAATAAATAAGCTAAGGAGTACTTTTTTCATAGTGATTTCTTTTTTTATTAAAAATAGATTTTAAAGTTAGTAAAAATTACGAGGTATCAATAAATAATTAAATTTGTAGTTAAAAAAATATAAATATGAGAAAAAAAATAATTGTTGTGTTACTGTTACTTATAGTATTGGCTGTAATTGGCTACAACTATATGTACAAAAGTCATCGTGATATTGCATCAGAATCAGTTTCATATACTACCACTGTAGCTGAGGTTTATAAAGCCTTTCAGGAAAGTGACAGTCTGGCAAATGCAAAATATCTAGATAAAACTATTGCTATATACGGTAAAGTTACTAACATAGATTTTAAGAATAAAATAATTACTATAGAAGATAAGCTGTTGGGCAGGTGTACAAATGGTATACCATCTACTGTAAAACTTCAAAATACGCTAACTTTGAAAGGAAGAGTCGTGGGTTACGACGATTTGTTAGAGGAAATTCAAATGGATCAATGCACTATAAATCAATAAAAACTAAAAAAAGAAACATGAAAAAAAAGCTACTATTACTATTGTTATTACCAACTGCGATTTTCGCACAAGAGGATTTACTTAAAGATGTAGACACAGCCTCATCACAAAAGAGTAAAGTGGAATCGGCATTCAAGGCATTAAAAATCGTCAATATCGAGTCGACCAAGATGGCCTCTAAAGGCGATTTATATTTTATAGTAGCGCACCGATTTGGATCGCTTAAAGATGGTTTTGAAGGCGCTTATGGTTTGGATAATGCGGTTACCCAATTAAAATTTGTATACGGACTAAACGATTGGTTTACGGTGAGTGCAGCTCGAAGCGAGTTGGCTTATGATTTTTCCGGAAAATATTTATTGAAATCACAGGAAACTAATGGTTTTCCGATTGCTGTAGCTGGATTTACTAGTATTGGTTTTAACAACACGCTGAAAGAAAACAGCTATCCGAATATGAAATTTGAGAACCGACTGATTTATGTAGCGCAGCTTTTAGTTTCGCGAAAGTTTAATAATAAATTGTCGTTAGAATTAGCACCAACGTTCTTTCACGAGAATTTTGTGATAGATGACAATCAGGACAATAGCCAATTTGCTTTAGGAATGGGTGGTCGCTATAAGTTTGCGAAGCGTTGGTCTGTGAATGTGGATTATGCAGCGCATTTGAATCGTTCCAGTAGTTCACCTTTTAAAGACCCACTTTCTATTGGTGTTGATTTAGATACCGGAGGTCACGTATTTCAAATGCACTTTAGTAGTTCACAAGGGATGCATGAAGCTGGATTTTTGGGAAATACTACAGGAGACTGGGGCAAAGGAGATATTTTCTTTGGATTTAATTTGTTGCGAGTTTTCTAAAAGAAACTTTTATATACAAAAAAATGCCCCGATTATCGGGGCATTTTTTATTTGTCTAGGTTTAAAAGATTATTCTTTTATGAATTTTTGACCGTAATTTCTATTATCAGAGTCGGTCAATGAAAGAATGTACGTTCCACTAGCTAGTTTTTCAACATTGACAGGTTGATTGAAATCAGTTGTAGTTAATACTACTTTTCCGGTTAGGTCGTATACCGAAGCCGATGTTAAGTTGATGCTTAAATTTTCTTTCAATTGAATGTTTACAACATTTTTAGCAGGGTTTGGATATACCGAGAACACACCGTTATTGAATGAGTTTAGTGCTAGAGTAGAACCTTCAACCACTAAAAGTCTTTGGTTTGGAGATACATTGTTGTACGTGTCTACAACTCCAGAAGGCCACTTGATCACCACTTGGTCAATAGTTGTTGCTTGGCCTATACCGAAATGAGCATTCATAGAGCTCATGAATTCAAATCCTTCACCACTACGGATATCTCTGATTTGTTTGCCCCAAGCGCCATGAATTTCTATACGAGCACCAATTCCGTCGATATTACTTTGGATACCTTGTAAGGCCACTTTTAACCATTTATTTGAGTTGGGAACAGCATAACGAATAGTACCTCCGTTTAAAATATCAAGGAAACCATCATTATTTAAATCACCTATAGCACCAACACCTATTCCAGCATAAGCAACAGGAGCAAAAGTACTGTTATGTTGGTTATACATTATTTTGCCGCCACCACCTAATACATCAAGGAAGCCATCATTGTCAAAGTCATAAGTAACATTGTCGATATTTAGCGAAGGATTGGTATCCCATCCTGAACCTGGAGTTATATTCGTGTATGCTTCTTCAACACTATTGGTGGTATCTAGATTATTTCTGAAATATTTATGAGTACCAGAACTTGCTGTAATGATAATATCCATATCCCCATCATTATCAAAGTCACCAATAGCTGACGACCACGTTTGCGTAGGTACATTGATACCAGCAATATTTGAAATATCGGTATAAATTCCGTTTCCATCGTTTCTATATAATTCACAAGGAGGTCCGGAACATTTCGAGATGAATACATCGGTATCACCATCATTATCAAAATCGGTAAATAAGGTCGAATAGTTTCCGCCTCCATCACCCAAATTCATCGCGCCTGGCGTTACATTGGTCTGATAAAAAGTTAAAGGTTGGTTAGTTCCACCACCATTAAGATAGTAACAGTTTGGGGCAATATCGTGACACGAGAAAACATCTAAGTTTCCGTCGTTATTTAAGTCGGCGAAATTAGTTCTTTGGCAAAAAATGTAGTCACCAGGAGTGATGTTAGTATACCCAGCTGAACCCACAGATTTCCATATCGACAAGCCTTGTCCGCTACCCAATACAACATCAGTTTGACCATCTCTATTATAGTCTCCAGCCGCCATGCTCCATGAAGGCATAAAATGCGTTCCTGAAACAGCATAATCGGTCATTGTAAAGGTACCACCAGCACCTTGATAATGTACTCTCATGTTATTGTTACTGATACCCACGATATCATCATTATGATCACCATTCATATCTACCACACAAATGTTGTAGGCACTGTTAACTGTTGGTATATTTTGAATAGTGTATGTTATTGGCGTCACAGGCGGAACAACAACAGGTACCTCTGTTAATTGAAAACTGAAACCTGTATTATTCGCAGTATCCAACCATTTGTTGTCAAAAGCAATAATATAAGGAGTTCCAGCTATTACATTAAAAGTTGCCACCGACGAAAATTCGGATCCGCCATCATCGTTTCCGTTAAAGCAGGTTAAAGCCCCACAAGTTCCAGTATACACATGGAAGCGAGTATCTTTTCTAGGAGTATTCGCGGAAATATCGGTTGATATTGTCACTGTACGGTTTTGAGTTGGAGTGTAAACATACCATTCGCTACCAGGATTAGGCTGATCGTTTACCCCATTATCAGCACAGATTATTGTTGCAGGAGTTCCGTTAATTACGCCTACGGCATAGGTTCCAGGACCTGAAATTGCTACTGCTTCTGCACAAGTATTTTGTGCTATGGTTAATTGAACCATGAAGAGCAATGTCATCATTAAAGTAATTTTTTTCATTGTTTTTTTGATTTTTATTTGATTGTTTTTGTTTTTTTTCAGGGACAAGTTGATAGTGAATTGATCCACTCCCGCATCATTTCGACGCCTTCTTCATGAATAATGGTTCTACCGTGAAGTGGCATTCGGAAAGATTCTTCCGTTGTATTTAATCTGTAGAACAACATAGACCTGTTGGTGGCGCCTGGTTTAATAATTTTGGTTAATGCCGGAGCAAAGCTAAAATCTTCGGTATCTACGCAGACACCCATATTTGTTCTGCCGTTTGCTCCACCAGTTTCACTAAAAGCGAAACGTACCGGTCTATAATCGCAGTGTCTATCCGGTGCATGGCAATGTGAGCAATTGCTGTCCAGATACGAGCGTACTCTTAATTCCAGTGGCTTAGTGTTATCTTTATAATCGATTGCAGAATTTTCGGCCGTTGGCATGGCAAAATTACCTTCTAAATATCCTTGTTCTTTCCATTTAGAAAGTTGGTTCATAGTACCGTTGTTATACGTGTAACTATAATTTAGATTTTGAGGTTTGATTCCAATGGGTATATACGTATCTACTTGGGTAGAACCTACCATTTCTTTATTTTTATGACAGATGATGCATTGTACTTCGTTTGGGATTCTGTAGTTAGTAGTTTTAATAACTTCGTTTTCATCTTTCCAAGTAATTTCGGTGTTACTACCTGCTAAATCAAAATAGGCTTCTGTTTGTTCTGTATTCCAAACATATTCTGCAAATGTCCAACCCGTAGCTTTTTTAATCATAAGCCTAGTTTCAACTATTCTTGTTGCTCCTACTGGGTTAGTATTTTGAACGTTATCGTAATAAAATGTTTTTATCAGAACGGCTCCTACAGGTAATTCTAAGACTTTTCCATCAGCAGAGTACGTCGCTTTTGTTCCGACGGGCATCCATACAAATCTTTTTTTGTGCGCATAGTCAGAAAATAACGAGGATGCTGGTTCATAAGGCAATACATTCAATGAGGGTATTAAGTTTTTCAATTCACCTTCAAAGAATTTATAGTCAGATAATTTTGGATAGGGAACCTGCGTTAAATCAACTGTAACGGGCGAAATAGGCGTGTAGTCTTCCTTATCTGAGCAAGAAATAAAAATAAAAAGCGAAATAAATACAGCAAGTAAGCTACAGTAATTTTTTTTCATATCAATTTAAAAATGCAGACCAAATATAGTAATTATTTCTATAATTTATTAAATGTTAGCTGATTATCTAGTCTTTAAATTAGCTTTTAGTGAATTTTATAAAATAAATCTGTATTCTTTGCTAATGCCGTAATTTCTGCAGTCAATTGGTAAAAAAAAGCGCCCTGAATAAGGGCGCTTTGTAGCTTATATAAAAAAGAGTGTATTATTCTTTAATGAATTTTTGCGTATACGTTTTGTTTTCGGTGTCAGAAACCGATACGATATAAGTTCCTATGGTCAAATTTTCCACGTTGATTGGTTGGTTTACATTAGCTGTCGTTAGTACAACTTTACCATTTAGATCATAAATAGATACTGATGAAAGCGTTACATTCAAATTGTCTTTTAGCTGAATATTAATTTGATTTTTAGCAGGATTAGGAAATACTGAATATAAGCCATTATTGAATGTATCGATACCAAGTGTACTACCTTCAACAACTAATAGTTTTTGGTTTGGATTAACGTTATTAAGGGTATCAACAGTTCCTGATGGCCATTTGATAATTATCTGATTAATTATTGTTGCTTGACCAAGTCCAAAATGAGCTGTAATGGTACTCATGTTTTGAAATCCGGTTCCGCTTTGAACATCACGTATTTGTTTGCCCCAGCTTCCATAGATTTCAATTCTTGCGCCAATTCCGTTTCTGTTGCTTTGCATGCCTCGCAAGTTAATTTTCAACCATTTGTTTGTGTTTCCATTATTGAACAATACATTGGTGCCATTCTGAATATCAAGGAAACCATCATTATTCAAATCACCTACAGGTCTGTCGTTATTTGATACTGGATAGGTATTTGGGTTTGGTGTAAAGTGGAAAGCACCATCACCAAACATAATATTGTTTCCAGAACCTAATACGTCAAGAAACCCATCGTTATCAAAATCATGCGCTACATATTCTCTACCCACAGCATTGGTAGTATCATAACCTGAACCAGCAGTTACGCTAGTAAATGTTCCGTCTCCGTTATTTCTTTTAACATTGGAAGAACCATTTGACGTCGAATTTACTCCAACGATAACATCCATCCAACCATCGTTGTTAAAATCACCACATGCACCAGACCAAGTTTGCTCTGGGTTTGCCATATTCGCTTCATTAGCAACATTGGTAAAAGTTCCATCTCCGTTATTTCTGTGTAATTGATCGATGTTTCCTCCAACACCAGAACCACCTTGACCGCATTTTGCCAAGTACATATCTACATCGCCATCGTTATCATAGTCAAACCAGTTGGATGCATAGTTTCCTCCGGTTGGGAAGTCGCCTATTCCACCTTGATTTGGAGTTAAGATTGTTCCGTCATTCATATAATATCGGTTTGGAGCATTATCATCACAAGCAAATATGTCCAATTTACCATCATTATTCAAATCGATAAAATTAGTTCTTTGAACTAAATAAGACTGTGGTTTTCTGTCAGTTATAAATCCAGTTCCATCGGCATTTGCTTTTAGAATACATACGCCACTTCCTGAACCATAAATTAAATCATTAAATCCATTATTGTCTAAGTCTCCAGCAGCTATACTCCATGAAGGTAATACTGTAGTGTTAGTAATAGGGTATGAAGTGGTAGAAAAAACACCATTTTCTCCCTGATAAGTGATTACCAATTGGGTAGTGTTGACAGCAGAAACAATATCATCAAGGAAGTCGCCATTCATATCTACAATACAGTTGTCATAACCACCAGTTATTCCGGGTACTGAAGTTGAAGTGAAAGAAAGCCTATCGGCAGCAGGTGGATCAGCTTCCATAACGGTAAAATCGAAACCATTATTACTATAACGATTGTCAAATGCTACTGTGTAAGTAGTACCTGTAGTTGCAGCAAAACTTAATCGAGATGTTAAGGATCCATTGTAATCGTCATTTGCATCAACACAAACTAGAGAGCCGCAGTTTCCAGTGTAGACAATAATACGGGTATCTGTATTACCATTTTGAGGTAGCGCAGTAGATATGGTGATTTCAATGTTTTGAGTAGCCGTAAACTTATACCATTTTCCTTTTGTTGGTGTAGCATTGTTGTTGTTTAATCCACAAAACGAAGTTGGAGGAGTTCCAGTTTCATCAGTAAATGCTGGAGCGGTTGTAGTTGACCCCAATAAAACGGTTACTGCAGTGCTGCAGTCTGTTTGCGCTGTAGCAAATGAAATGCTAAAGAACAGAACAAGAAAAGAAGTAATTTTTTTCATGTAAAAGTGGATATTAAATTATTTTGCTGTTTGTTATGTTTTAGTTACAAGTTTGAGTCAATGATAAAATATATTCTCGTACAAGCGCTATCCCTTCATCGTGGACGATAGTTCTTCCTAAAAGAGGCATTCTTTCACTTTCATCATTGGTGTTCATTCTGTAATGGAGGATGGATTTGTTATAATTGCCCGGACTAATAAGTCTCATTAAAGTTGGACTAATAGGCTCGTCTGCTTCTATGCAAACACCCAAATTAGTGGAGTTTGCTGTTTCTTCAAAGCCAAGTCGAATAGAGCGATAATCACATCGCGCTAAGTCCTGATGGCAGTGGGCACAGTTGATATCAATATAAGATCGGAATCTCAAGTCCAAAGGCTTAGTGGTGTCGTGATAATCTACAGTTGACACAATATTACTCGGGAAACTTTGTAGATACCCTTGATTTACTAATTTTTGAAGTTGGTTAACATTTCCTTCGTTGTACGCTAAACTATGATTGATGTTTTGTGGTTTAATACCAATTGGAATTCTAACTTCATTAATTTTATGACAAGCATAACATTCGGTTTCAGATGGGATTCGGTATTCCTCATTCACAATTTCTCCATTAGGCTTCTGAAAAGTAAAGTTTTTGATATCGCCGTTTTCAAAATCAGCTCCCGATACTAAATCAGCATCTGTTTGTGAATCATTCCATATGTATTCATAAAAATGCCAGCGATCAGCTTTTAAAACCATGATTCGGGTTTCAATAATTTTGGTTGTATTTCCCGGTTGTATGGTATTGTAATAGAAATTTTTAATCAAAATAGTGCCAATAGGAAACTCTAAAACTTTATCGTCAGCCGTATAGGTTGCCCTAACGTCAGAAGGCATCCAAATAAATCTTTTTTTCAACGCATAATCGGTGAACAAACTACTTGCAGGCTCGTAGGCAACAACATTTAATGATGGAATCAGATTTTTAATATCGCCCATAAAAAAGTGATAATCGGATAGTTTTGGATACGGTACCTGATTTAAATCCACAGTAACAATAGCTACAGCATTTATGGTAACAACGGCATCGTTAGACACGTTGCCATCAGAGTCTTTGACGTTATACGATATTTGAGATGGATTTCCTGTAAAAGTAGGTGTAGGTGTAAAAGTTAATACTCCTGTCGTTGCATCTACATTCCACGTTCCTTGGTTTGCGACCACTAATTCGTTTAAAGTACCATTGCTGTCGGTATCTACTCCGTTCACAATGCTTACAGTAGTTGGAACTGGTATACCACCTGTGGTGTCGTTATCTAAAATAGGAATCACAACTGGTGCTGTGATAGTACTGCTAACGGTATCATCTGTTGCTATTGGTGGATTGTCAACTGGAACATAATCATCATCGTCTGAACAAGCCATAAAAAGGCTTAAAAACAATATGAAAACAAGCGATAGGGAGTAGTGTTTTTTCATAATTTTTTGAATTCGCAACCAAAAATAATAAATAATTTGTAATATCCTATCAATAATTGAATTACTAAAGAAAATTGGATGAATAATTATGAATTGTTTAATGGAAACCACAAAAACCTACTAATTTAACATGATAATACCTTAAATTGAATTACCCATTAAATTCATCTGTAGCAGCTCTTTGTAAAATATTTTCGGGTAAGGATTTTTTGGCTTTTGCTCCCATTTTTTTGAGATTTTCTACTCTATTAATCAAATTGCCACTACCATCAACTAATTTGTTCATAGCGTTATCATATTCGGTTTTAGAGTCTTTTATTTTGTTACCCACTTTTACTAAATCGGCCACAAATCCTTCGAATTTATCATACAATGCTCCAGCTTGACGAGCAATTTCCAGAGCATTTTCCTGTTGTTTTTGATTGGCCCACATGCTGTCAATGGTGCGTAAGGTTGCTAACAGGGTTGAAGGGGTTACAATCACAATGTTTTTCTCGAATGCTTTGTTATAGAGCGATGTGTCTTCGTTAAGCGCCAGGGCAAAAGCAGATTCAATCGGAATGAAGAGCAAGACAAAATCCGGACTTTCCATCTGATATAGATCATGATAATTTTTGCTTCCTAATTGCTCAACATGACGTTTAATGGCTAGTATGTGTTCTTTCAAATACTGACTTTTTTCGTTCTCATCTTCCTCATTGATATATCGTTCATAGGCGGTTAAAGTCACTTTCGAATCGACGATCATTTTCTTACCATCGGGCAAATTAATCACAACATCGGGAAATACGCGATTACCGTCTTCAGTAGTGAAACTCTGTTGCACTTCATATTCGCGCCCTTTTTCTAAACCCGATTTTTCTAAAACACGTTCCAAAATCAATTCACCCCAATTGCCCTGCATTTTGCTGTCACCTTTTAATGCCTTCGTTAGATTTAAAGTCTCCTTACTCATCTGTTCGTTCATTTCGCGCAAGCCCACTATTTGTTGGCGTAAGGCTGCATGATAATCAATACTTTCTTTGTGTGTGTCTTCCACTTTCTTTTCAAAAAGCTGAATTTTATCTTGCAAAGGCGTCAAGATGTTTTTAAGATTTTCTTTATTTTGTTCGGTAAATTTTGTGGTTTTTTCTTCCAGTATTTTATTGGCCAGATTTTCAAATTCTTTAGTGAATTTTTCTTGAAGTTTTTCTACTTCTTCTTTTTGCTCTTTATTGCGTTCCCAAAGATTTTCAAAATCGGTTTCTTTTTTTGACAATTGAATTGCTAATGATTCTTTTTCAGTACGAATTGTTTCGCGTTCCAGCGCTATTTGATGTAATTGAGTTTTATATTGCTCAATCTGTTGGAATAAGCCATTTATTTTTTCTTCAAGAGATGCTTTGTCTGATTTTGAGTTGGCTGCAAATAATGATTTTCCAATGAAAATGCCTATGGCTAAGCCAGAAATCAATGCTAGGATAAGAATGATACCATTAGTCATGAATAGTGTTATTTTTAAAAGTTTAAAGATACACTCTTTCAAATAATTTTTGATGTTAGTAAAATAGTTTTTATTTTGGCATCGTATTTGTCAAGAAAAAATAACTAAAAAATAAAAATTTATGATACGAAGTTTTACCCTTTTTGTGATGTTGCTACTAACTTGTTCAACATCATTTGCGCAGCCAGGAGGACCAGTCGGTCATTTAACTATTTTCTCAGAAGATGGTGATAAGTTTACTTTAATTTTAAATGGAGAACAGATCAATGATGTTCCTCAAACCAATTTGAGAGTAGAGGATTTAAACCAACCGTATTACAATGCTAAAATTAGATTTGCGGACAATACTTTAACAGATATTACCAAAAATAATCTAATGCTTACCGATGTGGACGGCATTTTTTCGGATGTGACCTATAAAATTAAGAGAGATAAAAACAATAAAACAAAGATGAAGATGAATTATTTTTCATCCATCCCGGTTCGTCCAGATTTTGTTCCGCCATCGAATGTACATGTAATTCACTACGGTCAGCCTCGTCAGGTTGTCGTTCAGCCTATTGGAGGTGTTTCTCAAACCACAACCACTACCACTACCCAAACTGGTGGAGCAAGTATTGGGGTTGGAGTTAACATAGAAGGAGTTAGTATGGGAATTTCAATTAATGATCCGGTGGGTGGACAAGTGGTAACACAAACCACTACTACAACAACACATTCTGGTGGTGCTGTTGTGGACCATCAAGAATCGGTTAGAGGATGCGGAGGAAGAAGTTGTATGAGTTCTGGCAATTTTAATGCTGCGTTGTCAACAATTAAGAATCAGAGTTTTGAGGATACCAGACTTAAAACAGCCAAACAAGTGATTACTGCTAATTGCCTAAATGTTGATCAAATTATACAAATTGCCAACACCTTTGATTTTGAAGATAACAAATTGGAGTTTGCTAAATTTGCTTATGATTTTTGTATCGAACCTCGAAATTATTTTAAACTTAATGGTATTTTCTCGTTCAGTAGCAATGTAGATGAGTTATCTGACTATGTCCAAAGCAGACAGTAATGGAAATACAAAACACCATAAAAAGGACTGTCTCAATGACGGTCTTTTTTTTGTGTTCATTCATTCATAAAAGAATACGATTTGTCAAACGCTTCATTTTTAGTTCTTTTATTGGAATAGCTGTTGTAAAATAAGGATTTCGATTTTATTCTTCTTGGAAAATTCATAATCGTTACAATCGTAAAAATAAAAAATAAAAGAAGTAACATCGTCATAAACAGCAAATAGCTGAAATCAGTAGAGTATTTAAGATTGGTCACAAACGTAAATCCAAAAACTAAGGAAGCCAAATTGGACAGCAATAAATAAAGTGTTTTCATATCGCAATTGATTTAGTATTATATAGTAAAATTAATCTTATTTTTGCCATAACGCTTGTACAATCTTACTATTAAATGGTACAATTCATAGTTGTAATATGACAGAAAATCAGCACTTTATAGTTCATAAGCCACATGGCTATTTAAGTCAGTTTGTCTACGAAAAAAAGCGTCCTAAAAAATTGCTTGGCGCGTTATACGATTTTCCAATAGGAACCATGGCAATTGGTCGTTTAGATGAAGATTCAGAAGGATTATTACTTTTGACAACCGACGGAATGATGAGCGAAAGGGTTCGCAGCAAAACCGTTGAAAAAGAATACTACGCCCAAGTAGATGGCATGATTACCAACGATGCGATTGTACAATTACAAAAGGGTGTCGAAATAGGATTTAAAGGTATTCGATATACCACGAAAACCTGCGAAGCTAAAGTCATAACAGAACTTCCGGAAAGCATTGGTGAAGGCAGAAAAATAAGAGACGAGCGTCATGGCCCAACAAGCTGGCTCTCTTTAACGCTTACGGAAGGAAAATTTCGTCAGGTTAGAAAAATGACTGCTGCAGTTGGATTTCCAACACTTCGATTGGTCAGAATCCGAGTTGGAAACCTACATTTGAAAAACCTAAAAGCCGGAGAAGTTCGTGAAGTGGAACATTTTTTCTAAATCCCAATTTCCAATTCCTAAATCTCAATTTCTAAATCCAAAATCCCTCATGCTCAACATTGTTTTAGTAGAACCCGAAATCCCCAACAACACCGGAAATATTGGCCGATTGAGTGTCGGCACCGAAAGCCGTCTGCATTTGATTCATCCCTTCGGATTTGTAATCAATGACAAAAACCTAAAGCGTTCGGGTTTGGATTATTGGGTGCATTTAGATGTTACAGAATACCAAAATGTAACCGAGTGGATGGCGCAGATTAAAGACAAATCGAGAGTTTATCTGATGAGTTCCCATGCTTCAAAATCGATTTACGAAGCCGAATTCCAAGACGAAGACTGGCTAGTCTTCGGTAAAGAAAGTGTAGGATTGAGTCCCGAAGTTTTGGCACTGTTCGAAAATCATTTGACAATTCCCATGTCCTCTTTAATCCGAAGCTACAACATTGCCAATTCGGTTGCTTTTGTAGTAGGTGAGGCAAAGAGACAGATTAGCGCTCGATAAAGTTTATAAAAGAATTCACAATGTTACTCGCTGTCTTTTCTAATGAAGGTTTGGCATCCGTGAAATCATCTTTTAATTTCCCTTCTGGAGAAAAAAAATCGGTTACTGTTGTTTTCTTCAGCACATTTTCTGCATAAATTTCTTTTACCGCAAAAAGCAGCGTGTACGTTTTATCGTCCTGAAATGTAATCTTGAGCGAATACACAATGTCGCAATAATATTTTACGCCCACATTATAATAGTAATAGGCACTTTCATTTCGGGCTTCGATGGTTAAGGATTTTTCAGTTACATTAAAAACATCCGCGCCCTTTTTGTTATAATACGGCGCCCATGCCTTGGAAGCTTCCATGAGTTTATCCAGAGTTTTGTTTGGAGTTTTGATTTCCATCGAAGGAAAACCTTGTGGCGTCAACTCCATTTTAAACTGTGCTGTGGTCAGGGTAATCCAAAAAAGCAGCGTGAGGTTGAGCAAGTGTTTCATTTGTATAGCATTTGGTACACTTACAAAGATAAACAACTGTTGAGGTTCTATAATGTTTTAAAGGCGAATTTCCCTTTCTCCTTGTCAAAAAACAGTGAGTCATCGTTGAATATGGTATCGAAAACACCTTGACTAATCAAAGTACAGGGCTGATTCTGATGAACATTTGCTTCAGTCATCACAATCATTTCATCCGATAGTTGAATGGCCAAATCGATATCGTGTGTCGAAAATAAAATGCATTTAGCCGTTTCCTGAGAAAGTTTTTTGAGCAGTTTAAATACGGCGACTTTATGCTGTAAATCAAGATGTGTCGTGGGCTCGTCTAAAATGATTAGTGCTGTGTCTTGTGCCAAAGCTCTAGCGATTAAAACGATCTGTAACTGGCCATCGCTAATTTCGTGATGCCTTTTATCAACTAAATGCTCAATATGTGTTAGTTCAATCGCTCGATTAATTTGTAGTATATCTTCTGATGAAAGTTGACCCAACCAATTTGTATAAGGCTGTCTGCCTAAAGCGATTAATTCAAAAACGGTCAGATTGCTGGGCGGTAATTTTTCAGTAAGTACTAAGCTTAAATTTTGTGCCAAGGCTAAGGGTTCATAAGAAAAAATATCCTTATCATTCAGCATAATGGTTCCGGCAAGCGGTTTTTGGATTCCGGTTAAGGTTCTTAGTAAGGTGGATTTTCCAATACCATTAGCACCCACTAACGCCACAAGTTGTCCTTCGCCTAAATTTAGATTTAGATTTTCGGCAATGCTATTCGTATAATTTTTGGATTGATAACCAATACTTAAATTGTTTGTGCTGAGTATTTTGAGATGCTGTTCCAAAAATTAATTGATAACAATCGTGAATTCTTTGGACGTCGAGTCATCGCTAAAGCAAATTTGATTGCTATCATCCCAAAAACCATTATTACCGTCGTAATAATCTGGTGGATCAACGGTCAAATGCACTCTGAAAGTAAAACTTCCTGACATTGTTGGGGTTCCAGTAATATAAACTCTTCTGTTCTGTTCCCGATAAGTCATCCCTGGAGGTAAATTTCCGTCTACAGAAAAATAATAGTTGTAGGCATCATCATTAGGCTCGTTAGTAACATCAGCTTGGATGAAATCGGAGTAAGGCAACCCAAAATTTCCGGTGGCTAAGTTTTTAGAATGTATGTTGGGTCGCGCGCTGGCAACACAATCAATTAATTCGGCACATCCAGACAGGAGTAGTGCTGAGAAGGTAATGAGGATAAAATATAGGTTGCGAGCTGTTTCTTTCATATCACATTATTTTTATTTTTTCTACGAATAATTAACCAAATGACCATCGGAGCTCCAATGATAGAGGTTATGGCGTTGATAGGTATTGTAAATTCAAAACCAGGCATTTGGGAAACCATATCACAAAATAACATAATTATTGCACCAATTAAAAGTGTTCCGAAAAATAAAATTTGATGGTTGCTAGTTCTAAACAATAATTTGGTCAAATGTGGAACGGCTAACCCAACAAACGCAATAGGTCCAGCAAATGCCGTAATGCTTCCGGCCAAAATACTGGTAGCAAAGATGATGATATAACGTGTTCTTGAAATGTTGAGCCCCATACTTTTAGCATAATTTTCTCCCAAAAGCAAAGCATCAAGAGGTTTTAATGAAAGCAAACTCAATAGCAAACCTATCATCACACAAATAGCCAAAATGCCAATATTTAGCCATGATATATTGCCGATGCTTCCCATAGACCAAAACGTATATTTCTGCAATTGTTCGGCCGTGCTGAAATAGCTGAAAACACTAACGATTGCACTGGTAAAACTACTAAACATAAGCCCTACAATCAATATTGACATAGTATCGCGTAAACGTTGTGAGACGATTAGGATCATCAGTAAAACCAATAAACTACCTGTGCATGAGGCCAGAATGATTCCATAAGGGGATAATAAAAGTTCAGCAAAAACAGGAGGCAATGTTCCTGCACCAAGAATTACTAAAGCAACGCCCAAACTAGAACCCGAACTCAGTCCAAGTACATAAGGTCCGGCCAACGGATTTCGGAACAAAGTCTGCATCAACAAACCCGAAATCGACAATCCAATCCCAACTAAAACAGCAGTAATGGCTTTGGGTAATCGAAAATTAACGATGATATAGTCCCAAGTATCTTTGGAAGCATACCCACCAAACAAACTCTTGAAAACTTCCTTCACAGGAATCGCAACTTGTCCCGAAGCTATGTTCAACAGAAATACCAGAAGCAATGCTGCCAGTAAAGCGAAAAATAAGAGGGTATTTCGTGTTTTTAACATCAGTTAATGGGTTTGGTTGTCGATACTTTCCCAAAATCCAGGGAATTCATCTTGACGCCAAAGCTAAAAAATATTCGTGTATTGATCGCTACTTTAATTTCTCAAAGAAAAAAGGCTGGTAACCCTTTAACAACTCCGGATGCAGAATTTTCACCAAATCTTTCAATACTAAATCCGGTCGGTTCGGAGCCAATTCATAGTACAATATGCCGCCGGTTTTTCCTTTTTTTCTACTGAAAGTGAACACGTTTTTATTAGTGTACGCATCAAATTTCGCATAATGTGGATTACTATCCGTCATTTCCTGTAACGAAGAAAATTGTCCCGATGTAATCCAGATATCAGCACTTTTTGCTTTTTCGAAAACAGTTTCAAAAGATAGCGAAAGACTACCAGTACCGCTAGTTTCTTGCCACAAATAATTACCATTAGCTTGTTTTAAAAGTAAGCTTCCCCAACTGGTTCCCTTGGGTAAATACCATCGGTCTTCAAACATATCTCCGGCCAAAATAGTCGGAGTCGTCTTGGCTAATTTGGCAATAGCGGTCGTTTTTAGAAAATCTTTTTCAATCTTATTAAAAAGGGCTTCGGCTTGTTTTTGTTTGCCATACAGAGCTCCGAAAAATTTAATCCATTCGGCTTTACCCAGTGCATTTTCTTCATTCCAGTCGCCGTTCAGTATTACTTTCAGGCCACTTTTTTGCAGATTATCCAAGGTTGGGTTTTTGTTGTCAATGCCATAACCAATGATAATATTTGGTTGTAAATCGAGTAAAATTTCAGTATTCAAGTCCTGATTATTGCCCAATTCTTTTACTTTTCCGGCTTCTATTCGGGCTCTGACTTTATCAGAAGAAATATAATCACAATGCGGAAACCCAATTAACGAAGGTACTTCATCCAGCATTTCAAGCGACGGAATATGTGTAGTAGATGTTACTACAATGGTTTGTATCGGAATGGGAATAATCAGGTTTTGCTTTAGGCTGTCGGGAACAATGCCTTTCTTCTCTTTAAGGATGTAAGTATACGTTTTGGACGCATTGGGCCATGGATTTTTAACAGTCACCATCGAATAGCCTTTGTAGTTCTGAATCGAAAACCCTCTGGCGTATCTGATTGTATTTACTGAAGAAATAACGGTTTCGGATTTTGTTTCTGATTTGCATTGTATCAATAAAACAGTAAGCAAAGCAGATACTATAACACTACAAAAGAATCTCATCTAGTTTTTTTTACAAAAGTATTGTTTTGTTTTTACTTTATACTTTACATTTGCAGCCGAATTAAGGTTGCGATTGTTGTTTTTCGGCATCGCATTAAAAGGGAATCGTGTGATTGAGGACTGGAGCTTAGTATCTGATGATTACAGCAGTAAAATCAGAAATCTAAAATCTAAAATCAAAAATCCCGAGCTGTTCCCGCAACTGTAAGCTATCAAGCTTGTTGTTATCTACAAAACCATTGTTCTGATTGTCAGAATGAGAAGGTCAACAACAAGACGCAAGCCAGGAGACCTGCCTAATTCATCGAGTAACAAACTTTCGGGACAAAAGGTTTGGGTATGGGTAAATTCTATGCTTTTCTCCCAAGATTATTAAATTATTGTTGAACCAAAAATGAAAAAAACAATTAGGGCAATTGCCGTTCTGGTAATGCTAAACACTTGTGCCTATGCGCAAGAGCTGGATTCTATCCAAGTAAATCCATTAAAAGAAGTGGTCGTTTCCGACACTAAATTTGCACAAAGCAAAGAAAAATCAGGAAAAGTTATCGAAGTCATTACCGCTCAGGATTTGGCCAAAAAATCAGGACAAAGTCTGGCAACAGTCCTCAGTCAGGCAGCTGGTGTCGAAATCAACGGAAACCAATCGGCCAACGGAAAAAATTTGGGCTATTACATCCGTGGAGGTAAAAACCGTCAGGTGTTGATTTTGATTGATGGAATTCCGGTAACCGATGCTTCCGGAATTAGTATTGAATACGATTTGCGTTTGCTTCCTGTTGAGCAAGTGGAGCGTATTGAAATTATGAAAGGTGCCGCCAGTACGTTGTATGGAACCGGAGCAGCCACAGGAGTGATTAATGTTACGCTGAAAAAATCTATCAAAAAAGAGATTCAGGGTAATGCTTATGTAAATATCGGATCCAATAATACAGCCGATAATCATCATTATAACGGACAGGATTTTAATCAAGGGCTATCCGTAAGTGGTGATGTTAAAAAGGTACAGTATTTTGCCGGAATCAACAGCACAGAATCGAAAGGCATGTCTCAGATTGCCGAGCCAACAGCTACTTCAAATTATGAAGAAGATCGTTTTTCAAGACAAAACCTTTTGGGAAAAATAGGTTTTAAAGCTACCGATAAACTGTCGCTGGATTTCTTTGGAAATTATGACCGCATCAAAAATGACTACGATTTTACTTTTGATAACACAGGTTTTAACGATACAGATGCTAATGTAACCACATCGGAACAAATCCGTTTTGGGTTTGCGCCTAAATACAAATACAGCAAAGGAGAGTTCGTTTTGAATTCGGGTTTTACCAAAATTACTAGGGATTACAACGAATTCAATACCTTTTCTAATACGATAGATTATTCTGTTTATAATTCCAGAAATGTCGTTTTAGACGGATTTAATAAGTATAATTTCAGCAAACAGTTTTTCTTGATTCTGGGCGCCAATTATCAGTTTAGTGACATGGAAAGCACCACACCTTTTAGCGTCATTACTCATGAAAGCACCAAATTCAATATCATTGACGGCTACACCACTTTGGTTTACAATTCTGATTTTGGTTTAAATATCAATGCAGGCGCACGTTTAAATAATCACAGTGCGTATGGTAACAATTTTGTGTACAATTTTAATCCGTCTTACAATTTTAAAACTTCTTTCCCGTTAAAAGTGTTGGCTTCCTACAGCACCGCTTATATTACGCCGAGTTTGTACCAATTGTATTCCGAATACGGAAATCCCTTTTTGACCCCAGAAAAGAATGCCACCATCGAAGCCGGTTTTGAAACCGAACTACTTAATAAAAAAGTCAGATTAAATGCGGTGGCATTTTACCGTGACCAGAATAACGCCATCGATTTTTACTTTGATCCCGTGACTTTTGAAGCTTTTTATGTAAATGTCAACGGAGAAACCAAAGCAAAAGGAGTAGAGACGGCTATAAACATAGCGCTGACCTCTAAAGTACAACTCAACGGAAACTATACTTTTACTCAGGTAGACAAAGCCTTGGATCGATTGATTCCGAAACACAAAGCGAACGCAAGTTTGAGCTATCAACCAACAATCAGAACGTTTTTAAGCTTGGATTATCAATATTTCAATGCCCGAAATGATGCTTTTTATGACGGCACTACTTTTGGTGTTGTAACCACTACTTTGGGCTCGTATCAATTGGTTAATGCAACTGCAAAATACGAACTCATCAAAAATAGACTGACCGTTTTTGGTGCTGCAACGAATCTTTTGAATGAAGAATTTGTCGAAAACATCGGGTATGCAACACGAGGAAGAAATTTCAGAATTGGGTTAAACATCATTTTGTAATTTTGATGGGAAAGCACTCGAAAGAGTGCTTTTTTTTGAGATAGTCGTTCGATGTAATTCATTGAAATTATACAATAACAATATTTAAATTTATAAGGGTTGTGACACTGTACGGTAGTAACTTTATTATAATTTAAAAACAAGAAATTATGAAAACGTTACGCAACATTAGAAACGGTTTATTTGTAGGTATGGCTTTATTACTGTTGGCTTGCTCATCGGGCAAGTATGCAAATTCCGGAACCGCTCACGACAGGACAGGAACAAACGGTGCTACCAACGGTAACGGAAAAGCGCCAAGAGGTAAATAATATTCAGAAGTTTATACAAGAGTTTTTTTTAGGATATTTTATAGTTGTACTTCCTTAGGGTTAGAGAAGGATAGCGCTATGTAAAATAGAATTCCACATCGTACCGCTTTTTTATTTGTTCTGATTTGTTACCTTTGAAAAGACGATAAAAATCAGTACCAAAATTAAAATTAATGTAACCAATGAAACAAACCACCGATTCCATACTGATGATTCGTCCTGTTGCTTTCAGAATGAACGAGCAGACGGCAGTAAACAATTATTATCAAAAAGTTCTTGACGGACTTTCTCCTGAAACAGTAAACGCCAAAGCGCAGCAAGAGTTTGATGCTTTTGTGGCCAAATTGCGTAAAGTGGGTGTGAAAGTCACCGTTGTTGAAGATACCGTTGAACCTAATACACCAGACAGTATTTTTCCGAATAACTGGATATCTTTTCACGAAACTGGCGATGTGGTTTTGTACCCAATGTTCGCCGAAAACCGCCGTGCCGAAAGGCGAGAAGATATTCTTGATGTTTTAGAAGATGATGGTTTTGTCATCAAAGAAATCATGGATTATACTTTGGCAGAAGAAGATGGAGTATTCTTGGAAGGAACCGGAAGTCTGCTTCTGGATAGAGAAAACGGCAAAGCCTATTGTGCCCTTTCTCCAAGAGCTGAGGAAGAACTTATGATTGAATTCTGTGAAGATTTTGAATATACACCCGTAATTTTTGAAGCGTTTCAAACCGTAAACGGTAAACGAGAATTGATTTATCATACGAATGTGATGATGACTTTGGGCGATACCTTTGCCGTCATTTGTGCCGATTGTATCGACGATAAAAAAGAACGCAAAATGGTCTTGGACAGCCTTCGTGGCGATGACAAAGAAATCATCCTGATTACCGAAGACCAAGTCAATAACTTTGCTGGAAATATGTTGGAAGTAAAAGGTAAAAACGAGGAACGATTTCTAGTTATGAGTGAGTCGGCTTATAAAAGCTTAACCAAAAAGCAAATCTCACAATTAGAAGCTCACGTGGAAATTATACACTCTAGTTTGGATACCATCGAAGCTTGTGGCGGCGGAAGTGCTCGTTGTATGATGGCAGAAATATTTCTCCCGAGAGCATAATTTCTCTAAAACATATACTAAAAAAGCCCAAACTCGATATTGAATTTGGGCTTTCTTATTTAGTGTTTCTGTTATTTCTTGATTTTAATAAATTGGTATCCTCCTTTAGTAGCACCCCAAACTTGTTTTCCTTCTTTATCAAATCCCTGATCCCAAGATAGAATTTCATTCTCTAAAACAGTTACTTTAGAATTAGCCCAACTGGCTCCTCTTAACTCACTCGGACAGGTTTTATCTCCGGTAGCACCTACAAACTTATTTCTACTTTCTCTTTTTAATACTACTTCACAACCTTGTTTTAATTCGATATCATTTTCGGTCAGTTGGTCATACACTTCGGGAGTGGTCCATTTTCCAATCCATTCTTTTTCATTTTTTAAGGTATAGATTTCACTAATAAATTCGTTGTCGCTTCTTTGTGACACCTTATAAATTCGTACTCGATATGGTTTGTCTTGCTTGTCAAAAATGGCTTGTTCCACAAATAAATAGTGTCCTTTTTGTTTCCATATCGGAATCATGCGAAGGGAAATGTTGTAATAATCGGTGTCGGCTATCGATTGTTTTTCGGAGGAATAATGTCCTTGCATTATCGATACCAATTCGTTAAGCGCTGAACTATTATTAGATGTTGCGTTTTGACCTGATTTGCAACTAACCAGTACTAAAAATGCTGAAACTAGTAAAAGTGTTTTTGTCATAATGTATTAAATTAAATGCCTCTAATAATACTCAAAACAGAGCTGATGATGTATTGAATTCCGATAGCAATAGTAAGGAAACCGATGATTCTGGAAATAGCTACAATTCCGGAAGCGCCAAGGTATTTTGCCAAATAATGGGCACTGCGCAAAATGATATAAATCAATGCACTGACCGTTAGAATGGCAAGGCATGAAAAGAGAATCTCACTTGTTGTGTGGTGTTCCTCATAATAAGCAATCAATAGTGAAATAGAACCTGGTCCTGCCAACATGGGCATGGCTAAAGGTGTTAATGCGATGTCGTTGCGGTTTTCAATATCCTGTTGTACTTTTTTGTCGATTCCTTTGTTTTTACTGAATTTACCGTTCAATAATCCGAATCCAGAGCTGGCAATAATGATACCACCGGCAATTCGCAACGCCGTAATCGTTATCCCAAAAAAGGACAACACATATTGTCCGATAAAAAAAGAGATGGTTAAAATAATCAATACGTTTATTGAAGTCCAAAGCGAAACACGAGAACGTTCTTTTTTAGTATAATCCTGCGTTAATCCCACAAAAATGGGAACAGTTCCTATTGGATTCAGTACCGAAAACAGAGCTGCAGAAAGGAAAATAAATACATCCATAGTTTTTTCGCAAAGGTAAACTGTGCGTTTTACTTTAAATATTAAATAGAAGTTAAATAAACCTCCCGAAATATAAAGTTAGTATTATCTTTGAAACCTCGTAACAAAACCCATGAAAAATAAAAAAACGTTGGTACTAGGTGCTACCACAAAGCCTGACAGATATGCTTTTAAAGCAATACATTCACTCGTTGAAAAAGGACATTCTGTATTGGCTATCGGTCAAAATACTGGAGATGTGGCCGGAGTTACAATCTACACCAAACAGATTCCGCTTAAGAATATTGATACGGTAACGTTGTATCTGAATCCCTTACGCCAAAGAGATTATTACAATTACATTATCGAAACCCAACCGAAGCGTGTGATTTTCAATCCCGGAACAGAAAATCCTGAGTTCTATCAGTTATTGCAAGGCAATGGTATTCAGGTTGAAGTGGCCTGTACCTTAGTTTTATTGGCTACTAATCAGTATTAATACCTGGTATTCTTTGTCGCAGGTTTGCTAATCAATAACAATCCTAATAGCGTAATCAATCCGTTTACAATAATCAATTCTTCGGCAAATTCATAGTTTCCAAAAAGGGCTTTGGAATACAAACTCAATAGGAACGTTAGTGTTGGCGCTAGAATACAAACTAGTGGAACCAAATTTTCGTTGACCGTTTTTGTTTTTACAAACAACCCAAATGCATAGAGTCCTAATAAAGGCCCATACGTTAACGCAGCAATCTTAAAAATCAGGCTGACCACTGAAGCATCGTTAAAAAAGTTGATCAAAAGAATCACTAGCAACATCAGAAATGAAAATCCTATATGCACCAAATGGCGTGTTCTAACAATATTTGGCTTGTTTTGATTTTCCGCTTTATCCATTCCAAGAAAATCCACACAAAACGAGGTCGTTAGTGCCGTCAAAGCCGAATCTGTTGTAGCAAAAGTAGCTGCGGTCAGTCCCAATAAAAAGATGACTGCTGGCACAATGGATAGGTGATTGAAGGCAATTTCAGGGAACAATAAATCGGTTCGTGCTACACCGTTTACCATCGGAACTGCGATTCCATTTTTCTCAGCATACATATAAAGCAAGGCTCCAACACTCAAAAAGAAAATATTGATAAGGACAAAGATTCCGGTAAAGGTGTACATGTTTTTTTGAGCTTCGCCAATGTTTTTGCAGCTTAGATTCTTTTGCATTAAATCCTGATCAAGTCCAACCATTGCTATCGTTACAAACATTCCGCCTAATATTTGTTTCACAAAATGAGTGCTTTTCAACCAATCTTCAAAAAAGAAAACCTTCGAATAATTACTGTTTTTAACTGCTTCAAAGGCTTCTCCAAACGAAAAATCCATACTGTCACAAATGAAATAGATAGTCAGAAACACCGAAGAAACCAAGAAGAAAGTCTGAAGTGTATCCGTGATGATAATGGTTTTTAGGCCTCCTCGATACGTGTAGGCAAAAATCAGTCCTAAAGAGATAAAAACCGTTGCCCAAAACGGAACTCCGAAAGCGTCAAAAAGATAGCGTTGTAGCACTAAAACCACCAAATATAATCGCGCAGCAGAACCAATGGTGCGGCTAATCAAGAAAATAAAAGCAGCCGTTTTATAGGATACATTTCCGAGTCGTTGTTCAATGTAACCATAAATCGAAGTCAGATTCATTCGGTAGTACAGCGGAAGTAGGACTTTGGCAATCAGTAAAAATCCGAGTGCATTTCCCAATACGAACTGAAAATATTTGAATTGAATATCGGGCGAACCCACCTGACCCGGAACCGAAATAAAAGTTACACCCGACAAGGCCGTTCCGATCATTCCAAATGCCACTAAATACCATTTGGAGTTTTTGTTAGCCTTGAAAAAAGTATCATTATCCGAGCCTTTTTTGCTGACGCTGTTGGAAATCAATATCAATAATCCAAAATAAATAACAATGATAATCAGTATAGTGGTTGGCGTCATAAGTTGGGTTTTACAGTGAGCCAAAATACAAAATTAATGTGGTAATTTGAAAATTTGAAAATTTGAAAATGATTTAGTTCCTAAAGTCAAAATTCTTTATTTCTGTAACATTTTCACAACGGCATCTTTTTCTAAAGCTTCCTAAAACATTTTCAAATTTTCAAATTATCTAATTTTCAAATTACCTACTTTTGCCTCATGGAATTCTCTTCAAAATTGCTCGAAAAGGCGGTAAACGAAATGGCACAATTGCCCGGAATTGGCAAGCGGACTGCTTTGCGTTTGGTATTGCATTTGTTGAAACAACCTTCGGAGCAAACCCAATTTTTAGCTCAGGCATTAACAACGATGCGTGATGACATAAAGTTTTGTGTTTCTTGCCACAATATTTCGGATGTTGAAGTGTGCGAAATTTGTAACAATCCTAATCGAAATCACAAAATCATCTGTGTTGTTGAAGATGTTCGTGATGTAATGGCCATAGAAAATACCAATCAGTTCAAAGGTATTTATCACGTTTTGGGAGGGAAAATTTCACCGATAGACGGAGTAGGACCTAGCCAATTGACGATTACCTCGTTGGTAGAGAAGGTAAAATCAGGAGCCATCGATGAATTAATCTTTGCGCTAAGTTCTACTATGGAGGGCGATACTACCAATTTTTATATTTTCAGACAAATCAAAGATTATGATATCAAAACATCGACCATTGCACGTGGAATAGCTGTTGGCGACGAATTAGAATATGCCGATGAAGTTACTTTAGGGCGCAGTATTTTGAATAGAATACCGTTTGAAAATACCTTAAAAAACATATAACAAAATAATAGCAAGCTACATTTTTGTAATTAGAATTGAAAAACTATCTTTGTTTGCTAAATTTTTTATCTAAAATAATGAACCCACCCAAAATATATTTATTACTTCTTTTCAGCGTTCTTTTGACTTCATGTATTCCAAGTAAGGATTTGATTTATTTGCAAAAGAGCGAAGCTTCTAATAATCAAGCCGTAGAGCAAGTAAATGTGAAGCCATACCGACTTCAAACTAATGACATTATGATCATCAATATTAAAGCGATTGATCCTAAATTAGTTGAAATATTTAACTCGGGTGTGAATCAAAGTACACTGGCAGGAAATGAAATGGGGAATTATTTTTCTGGTTATTCTGTCGATGATCATGGTAATATTCGACTACCGATACTTGGTGATGTTAATGTATTAGGTTTTACAGTAGATCAAGTTAGGGTTAAAATTGAGGAAATGCTTTTGGAGCGTTATTTCAAAACTGAAGCCGGAATTTTTGTTATTGTGAAATTGGCAGGATTCAGATATACTGTTAACGGCGAAGTTGCGAAAACAGGAACCAACGTGCTTTATCAGGATAAGGTAAATATTATGGAGGCTATTGCCAACTCTGGCGATATTACTGTTACAGGTGACCGTAAGGATGTAAAAGTCATTAGAAGATATCCACAAGGAAGCGAAACATTTAGTATCGACTTGACCGATAGTAAAGCAACGGATTCACCAGTTTTTTATCTTCAGCCGAATGATTATATTTATGTAAAACCATTGAAACAGAAAACTTGGGGAACAGGTAAAACCGGTATTGAGTCTTTGTCTACAGTTATTACACTATTATCCTTAGCAACAACAACCTTTTTGTTACTTAGAAATTAATCCCTATTTTCATGATAGACGTTAAAGATTTTACTTTTTTTGATAAACAAAATAGCTTCGATTTTAAAGGGTTTTTAATAAAAACGCTAAGTTATTGGAAATGGTTTGCTGTTGGACTCATTATTGCGTTTTCTATTGCCCATCAGGTTAACGTCAGAAAACAAAAGATATATGGTGTTGAAACAACCATTGCAGTACAAGAAGAAAACAATCCTTTTTTTACTGCCAATACGAGTTTAGTATTTAATTGGGGCGGAACATCGGATAAAGTTCAAATGATATCGACAACACTAAAGTCGAGGTCGCATAATGAATTGGTTGTCGATAAATTACAGTTTTATGTTGATTATCTGAAACAGACAAAATACTTTCTAAAAGATGTTTACGGCGATATCCCATTTAAGGTTGTTATTGATGAGACTCAAAATCAAGTACTAGATCAATTTGTCAAGGTAAAAATGATTTCCAGCGATTCCTATCAGTTAACGGCTAGTTTTCCGTCTACAAGGGTTGAGGTTATTCGCTACGCTGATACTAAAAAATCATTCATCAACCTTGAAAGCAAAGAGTTCAAACGAATTTATAAAGTGGGAGAAATAGTTAACCTACCTTTTCTAAGCTGGAGGTTGCTTGCTGTGCCTCATTCTGGAGAAAATGCAAAAGAAGAAGTGTTAGTTCGCTGCAATAATTTTGATAGTGTGGTCTCCAATGCTATGGGATTGAACGTCGCGATTGATGAAAAGGCAGGATCCATTTTAAAGTTGGGAATCCAAGGCTATAACAAAAGCCGAATGGTTGATTTTCTAAACACTACGGTTGAGGTTTTAATTAAAAGAGAATTAGATAGTAAAAATAAGTTTGCAGAAAATACCATCAATTTCATCGATATGCAATTATTGGATATGGAAGGTAAATTAAAACAATCCGGAGATGATTTAAAAGATTTCGGGAAGAACAATAATGTAGTAGATATTGAAGAAGGTGGCTCTTCCTTCAAAAATCAATTGCTTGATTATGATAATCAAAAAGATGCTGTAGAACGAAAAATATCCTATCTCAACACCTTAAAAAATTATCTAAGAAATAGTGTTGATTTTTCAAAGTTACCAGCGCCAACGGTTGCCGGTATTGATGAGCCTAATATCAATTCCAATGTTTCTAAGCTAATAACGCTTTCCATCCAAAGATCGGAGTTGGCGTATTCGGTTAAAGGTCAAGTGTATTATGAAAGAATTGATAACGAAATATCTTCTGTAAAAAAAGTATTGCTGGAAAACATAAGTTCCTATCAAAACGCCTTGCTGTACGATTTAAATTTAGCCAATCAGAAAATAGCAAAAGTTGAAGGAGAAATTAGTGTACTCCCAGAAAACAAGCAAGAATGGTTAAAACTATCACGTAAATACAATCTTAGTGATAATATTTACAATACGTTTTTACAAAAAAGAAGCGAAGCAGCCATTGTGAAAGCAGCCAACCTTCCGGACATTTTGTTTATCGATCCAGCGAAAGATGTTGGAGGTGGATTATTGGGTCCTAAAACGAGTGTGAATTATGTTTTAGCCTTTTTCATGGGACTTATCATTCCGTTGATATTGGTCTTCTTTATTTTCTTTATTAGTAATTCGGTTCAAAATATTGAAGATATTTCTGCTCAAACGCAGTTGCCTCTTATTGGCATCGTTGGAGTTAAGCATTCTGAAAGTAATTTATCGGTATTTGAAAGACCTAAATCAGCTTTGTCGGAATCGTTTAGAGCCATTCGTTCTTCACTACAGTTTTTATATAAAAAACAAAGTGTCGAAGGAGCTAAAACCTTGATGCTAACCTCCTCTGTCAGCGGGGAAGGTAAAACGTTTTGTTCGTTGAACATCGCAACGGTATTTGCCTTGAGTGAAAAGAAAACCATCATTTTGGGACTCGATTTACGAAAGCCGAAAATCTTTGATGATTTCAATATCAAGAACGAATTAGGAGCGGTAAATTATCTTATTGGAGAACGAAAGTTAGAAGATGTTATACAAAAAACACATGTGCCTTTCCTAGATGTAATAACTTCAGGACCGATTCCTCCTAATCCATCTGAATTAATTTTGGGTGATTCGATGAAGGAAATGATAGAAGAATTAAAGAAAACTTATGATTATATTGTGTTGGATACTCCTCCGGTTGGATTGGTTTCCGATGCCCTAGAGTTGTCTCAATATTGCGATGTTACTTTATACGTAGTTCGTCAAAACTTTACTAAAAAGGAAATGTTGACGTTGCTTAATAACAGAACCAAACGAGGAGAACTTAACAACGTAAGTATCATCTTTAATGGTTATGAAAATAAAGCTAAATATGGTGTTGGTTATGGTTACGGCTATGGCTATGGTTACAGCTACGGTTATGGCTATGGCAGCGGGTATCACGAAGAAGAAGAACCAACAGAGTTTTTTGCCAAATGGAAATATCGTTTATTAAAAAAAATAGGTAAATGATAGGAAACAAAACAGCAGTCTTAATTACAGGTGGCGCAGGATTCATAGGTACAAACCTTTGTGAGTACTTTTTATCCAAAGGCTACTTTGTTATTTGTTTGGATAATTTTGCGACTGGATTCAGGCATAATGTGACTCCTTTTTTAAATAACGAAAATTTCAGATTGATTGAAGGTGATATTCGAAATTTGGAAACCTGTAAAGTGGCAGTAACAGACGTTGATTATGTATTGCATCAGGCTGCTCTCGGTTCAGTACCACGTTCTATAAACGATCCTATTACCACAAATGATGTCAATGTTTCAGGCTTTTTAAACATGTTGTCAGCATCAAAAGAGGCTCAAGTAAAGCGATTTGTTTATGCGGCGAGTTCATCAACGTATGGCGATTCTGAAAGCTTGCCTAAAGTAGAAGATGTTATTGGCAAACCCTTATCTCCTTATGCGATTACAAAGTATGTCAACGAACTCTATGCTGATATTTTCAATAAAACCTACGGATTAGAAACGGTTGGTTTGCGTTATTTTAATGTTTTTGGAAGAAAGCAAGATCCTAACGGAGCCTATGCTGCTGTGATTCCGAAATTTGTCATGCAACTGATGAAGCACGAAAGCCCAATCATCAATGGCGATGGGAATTTCTCAAGAGATTTCACGTACATCGACAATGTTATTCAAATGAATGAATTAGCAATGTTGTCAGAGAATCCAGAAGCCATAAATACGGTCTATAATACAGCATTTGGAGACCGAACCACTTTAAACGATATGGTAACTTCTTTAAAAGAATACCTGTCCGATTTTGATTCAGAAATTTCAAATATACCTATAATACATGGTCCAAATAGAGTAGGAGATATTCCTCATTCATTGGCCAGTATCGATAAAGCAAAAAAATTATTAAACTATAATCCGAAATATTCATTTCAACAAGGCTTAAAAGAAGCTGTCAAATGGTATTGGGACAATTTAAAATAGATTCTTTAGCATGAAAATTAAAAACATTTGTTGTATTGGAGCAGGTTATGTTGGTGGGCCGACAATGGCAGTTATTGCTCAAAAATGTCCGGACATTAAAGTAACCGTAGTCGATTTAAATGAAGCCAGAATTGCAGCCTGGAACGATAAAGATGTGGCGAATATTCCGATATACGAACCAGGATTGAACGAAATTGTTGGCAATACTAGAAATAAAAACCTATTCTTTACCACCGAAGTTGATAAAGCGATTGATGAAGCCGATTTGATTTTTATTTCGGTGAACACGCCAACGAAAACTTACGGAACAGGTAAAGGAATGGCGGCTGATTTAAAACATATTGAGCTTTGTGCCCGTCAAATTGCCAAAGTCGCCAAGAACAATAAAATTATTGTAGAAAAATCAACCTTGCCTGTTAGAACAGCAGAAGCGTTAAAAAGTATTTTGGATAATACAGGTAATGGTGTACAGTTTCAAATACTTTCAAACCCAGAGTTTTTGGCAGAAGGTACAGCAATTCCAGATTTGTTAAGTCCAGACAGAGTTTTAATTGGTGGCGAGTCTTCAGAAGAAGGACAAAAAGCCATTGCTGCCTTAGTAGATATTTATGCCAATTGGGTGCCAAGAGAACGTATTTTAACCACTAATGTTTGGTCTTCTGAATTGTCGAAATTAGTTGCAAATGCTTTTCTAGCGCAACGAGTTTCATCCATCAATGCCATATCTGAATTATGTGAAAAGACGGAAGCTAATGTTAACGAAGTAGCAAGAGCTATTGGAATGGATAGCAGAATTGGTCCTAAATTCTTAAAAGCTTCTGTAGGATTCGGCGGTTCATGTTTCCAAAAAGACATTTTGAATTTAGTCTATATTTCAAAAGCCTTTGGTTTAAATGAAGTGGCCGATTATTGGGAACAAGTAATTATTATGAACGACCACCAAAAACGTCGTTTTTCAAAAAATATTGTTCAGACACTGTACAACACGGTTTCTGGAAAAAAGATTACTTTTCTGGGTTGGGCATTTAAAAAAGACACTAATGATACCAGAGAATCTGCTGCTATTTATGTTGCAGATGATTTAATCAATGAACAAGCTAATATTGCATTATTTGATCCAAAAGTTGCCCAAAAACAAGTACTTGCCGATTTAGATTATCTTGATACAAGAAAGCCGGCTGAAAATGAAAAACATATCACTTCTTTTGACAATCCTTATGAAGCTTGTGAAAACGCCCATGCCATTGCAGTACTGACGGAATGGGATGAATTTAAAGAATATGACTGGCAGAGAATTTATGACAATATGTTAAAACCTGCTTTCGTTTTTGACGGACGAAATCTTTTAGATGCTGAGCAATTGAAAGCAATTGGCTTTATTTACCAGTCCATCGGAGTTTAATTAAATAAGTATATTTGCGGTCACTTTTAGAATATAATACGTTAAAAAAATCTCATGAATATTAAAATAGCAGTTATTGGATTAGGATATGTTGGATTACCACTCGCGCGATTATTTGCAACAAAATATCCCGTTGTTGGCTTTGATATCAATCAAAACAGAATTCAAGAATTGAACTCCGGTAAAGATTCGACTTTAGAAATTGATGAAGAAACGCTAAACAGTGTTTTAGTTACATCGAGTAGTAGTGCTAACGGACTTTACTGTAGCAATAATTTAGAAGATATCAGAGATTGTAATTACTATGTGGTTACGGTGCCAACTCCTGTTGATAAAAACAATCGTCCCGACTTAACACCATTATACAAATCAAGTGAAACTGTTGGAAAAGTACTTAAAAGAGGAGATATCGTAATCTATGAATCTACCGTTTATCCTGGCGTAACTGAAGAAGAATGTATTCCGGTTTTGGAACGTGTTAGCGGATTAAAATTCAATGTTGATTTCTTCGCAGGTTATTCTCCCGAAAGAATCAATCCAGGCGATAAAGAACATACCGTTGAGAAGATTTTAAAAGTAACTTCGGGTTCAACTCCTGAAATCGGGCAAAAAGTAAATGAATTATACAAATCAGTTATCACTGCTGGGACACACTTAGCTCCTTCTATAAAAGTAGCTGAGGCGGCTAAAGTTATCGAAAATTCACAACGTGATATCAATATAGCTTTTGTTAACGAATTGGCTAAGATTTTTAATTTATTAGAAATTGATACACATGCCGTATTAGAAGCAGCCGGAACAAAATGGAATTTTCTTCCGTTCAAACCAGGTTTAGTCGGAGGTCATTGTATTGGCGTTGACCCTTATTATTTAGCCCAAAAAGCACAAGAGAAAGGATATCACCCTGAAATAATTTTAGCAGGAAGACGCTTAAATGACAGTATGGGTGAATATGTAGCGTCGCAGGTAGTCAAATTAATGATTAAAAAAGGCGTTGCCATAAATGGTGCTAAATTATTAATGTTGGGAATTACCTTCAAGGAAAATTGTCCTGATGTAAGAAATACTAAAATAGTAGATGTAGTTGCCGCTTTGGCAGATTACGGAATTCAGGTAACTATTTATGATCCTTGGGCAAAGCCATCAGAAGTAGCGCATGAATATAAGTTAACCACCACAAATCAATTGCCATCGGATACCTTTGATGCTATAGTTTTAGGAGTGGCACATAAAGAATTTACCACAATTGATTTATCTAAATTGAAAAAATCAAACGGTGTATTGTTTGATGTAAAAGGAGTTTTAAACGAAAAAGCTGACGGAAGATTATAATAAAATGAAAAAGATAGTAATAACTGGCGGTGCAGGATTTATAGGTTCTCATGTTGTGAGACGGTTTGTAACAAAGTATCCTGATTATCAAATTTTTAATTTGGATGCGCTTACTTACGCAGGTAACCTAGAAAATATAGCCGATATTGATGCGTTACCCAATTATACTTTTGTAAAAGGAGATATTACCGATGCTGATTTTATCAATAATTTATTTCAAAAGCATCAATTTGATGGTGTACTCCATTTGGCAGCAGAATCCCATGTAGACCGATCCATCACCGATCCTTTGGCGTTTGTAAAAACCAATGTAATTGGTACTATGAATTTGTTAAACGCAGCAAAAACCATTTGGAAAGACAATTTTGAAGGAAAACGATTTTACCATATTTCTACAGATGAGGTCTATGGTTCATTAGGCGCAGAAGGATTATTTACCGAAACTACTCCTTATGATCCAAACTCTCCTTATTCTGCTTCAAAAGCAAGCTCAGATCATTTTGTTAGAGCCTACGGAGAAACATATGGATTGCCTTATGTAATTACGAATTGCTCTAATAATTACGGTCCAAATCACTTTCCAGAAAAGTTAGTTCCTCTATTCATACATAATATCATCAACAACAAATCATTGCCGGTTTATGGCGATGGAAAATATACCCGTGATTGGTTATTTGTGCTTGATCATGCCATTGCCATTGATTTAGTATTCCATGAAGGTAAAAACCATGAGACTTACAATATTGGTGGTTTTAATGAATGGCAAAATATTGATTTGGTGAAATTACTTTGCCGTCAAATGGATAGTAAATTAGGTCGTCCTACTGGCGAGTCTGAAAAACTAATTACATATGTAAAAGACAGGCCAGGACACGATTTACGTTATGCTATTGATGCCACAAAAATCAATAAGGAATTAGGTTGGAAACCATCAGTAACATTTGAGCAAGGTTTAGAAAAAACCATCGATTGGTATTTGTCGAACGAAGAATGGCTAAAAAATGTAACTTCAGGCGATTATCAGACTTACTACGAAAAACAATACCGATAAAAATCTTATCGCTTATCATAAAATATACGTCATCTGACGTATATTTTTTTTATTATACTATTCCCAATTTTGTTAGGTTGATAATTTGCGGTAAGAATTATTTTTGATTCCGCATTTTGTTAACTAAAATTTAATGATTTATCAACACGAAAACGTTTTCGTTTGTGTCTCGATCGAAGATGTTGTGATTTGAATTACAATATTTTATAGTTTTGATTACCCAATCTACTTGTAAACAACATTCTCTTGTTTGTGCTTCACTGTTTTTCGCAGTGTATCTTTTAAAGTTTTTTAAATCAATTTTAATTTTTTTATTATGAAAAAATCATTACTCGGGAGATTTTTACAATTCGTGTTTTTATTGACAGCTTTATTGTTTGCTAATAAGAATTTTGCCCAACCTGGCGGCTATGCTTTGAGACTAGAGTCAAATAGCAACTTTGGAACGGCTTATGTATTGACAAACAATTCACCAACAACTGGTATTTTATCCACTACCGTAACAGCCGCATCAACAGCGGATGAGTATCTTGTAGAATGGGATAGTTTTGCCAATAAATGGTCCAACACTAGTACTGCAAAAGATACGCAGCTACAATTAACTTGGGGTGGAGGAAGTTTCAATGGTCCAAATGGAATTTTGAACGGGAATTTCATTTCTGGTAAACGATACACACTCCAAATGCGAGGATTAGCCTATTCCAATAGACAAGGGTTGTTTATGGAAACTGACAATAGTCCTCAATCTTTTCATGCAACAGCAAGCACAGCGGTTTCAACGCCAACGAATGTCTGTTCAGGGTCTTCAGTGACTATCAATGTTACATTAGCAGGAGCAAAGTCACCTCAAGAACGAGTATTTATTCGCTATGCGGTTAACGGAAACTTTGGCAGTTCTAAAGTTGTTGAAGCAACAGGAATAGGTTCAACTTGGACTACAGCTTCAGCTACAATTCCAGGAGTTGACAATGCTGCAGGAACAACCATAAATTACTATGCTTATACTACCACTGTAGCCGCTACAAATAGTTCTGACCACGATTTGGTTACACTTCGTTTTGGAAATAATGGAGGCTCAAATTATTCTTATAATGTACTTACCTCTGTAACGTATTATGCTGATGTTGATGGTGACGGATTTGGTGATGCGACATCTCCTGTAAGTAGCTGCACAGGAGCACCTACTGTTTCTGGAAATCCGGCAGTTTTGAATAACACTGATTGCAATGATACCGTAACGTATTATACTGATTCAGATGGAGATGGATTCGGAGTTTTGCCTAAATTGGCTTGTGGAAGTGTTACCAACAACACTGATTGCAACGATTCACAGAATCAATACACTGATGCTGATGGTGACGGCTTTGGAGTTTTACCTTTAGTAGCCTGTGGTGTTACTAATAATGCCGATTGTAATGACGACCAATTACAGTATTTAGATGCTGATGGCGATGGATTTGGTTCAACCACACAAGTAGCCTGCGGAGTAGCAAATAATTCAGATTGTGATGATGCTCAATTACAATATACTGATAATGATAGTGACGGCTTTGGAGTTTTACCATTAGTAGCCTGTGGTGTTACTAATAATGCGGATTGTAATGACGACCAATTACAGTATTTAGATGCTGATGGCGATGGATTTGGTTCAACAACTCAAGTAGCTTGTGGTGTAGCAAATAATTCAGATTGTGATGATGCTCAATTACAATATACTGATAATGATAGTGACGGCTTTGGAGTTTTACCATTAGTAGCCTGTGGTGTTACTAATAATGCGGATTGTAATGACAACCAATTACAATATTTAGATGCTGATGGCGATGGATTTGGTTCAACAACTCAAGTAGCTTGTGGTGTAGCAAACAACACTGATTGTGATGATGCTCAATTACAATATACTGATAATGATAGTGACGGCTTTGGAGTTTTACCATTAGTAGCCTGTGGTGTTACTAATAATGCCGATTGTAATGACAACCAATTACAGTATTTAGATGCTGATGGCGATGGATTTGGTTCAACTACACAAGTAGCTTGCGGTGTTGCCAATAATGCCGATTGTGATGATGCTCAATTGCAATATACTGATAATGATAGTGACGGCTTTGGAGTTTTACCATTAGTAGCCTGTGGTGTTACTAATAATGCGGATTGTAATGACGACCAATTACAATATTTAGATGCTGATGGCGATGGATTTGGTTCAACAACTCAAGTAGCTTGTGGTGTAGCAAACAACACTGATTGTGATGATGCTCAATTACAATATACTGATAATGATAGTGACGGCTTTGGAGTTTTACCTTTAGTAGCCTGTGGTGTTACTAATAATGCGGATTGTAATGACGACCAATTACAATATTTAGATGCTGACGGTGATGGATTTGGTTCAACAACTCAAGTAGCTTGTGGTGTAGCAAACAACACTGATTGTGATGATGCTCAATTACAATATACTGATAATGATAGTGACGGCTTTGGAGTTTTACCATTAGTAGCCTGTGGTGTTACTAATAATGCGGACTGTAATGATAACCAATTACAATATTTAGATGCTGACGGTGATGGATTTGGTTCAACTACACAAGTAGCCTGCGGAGTAGCAAATAATTCAGATTGTGATGATGCTCAATTACAATATACTGATAATGATAGTGACGGCTTTGGAGTTTTACCATTAGTAGCCTGTGGTGTTGCTAATAATGCGGACTGTAATGATAACCAATTACAATATTTAGATGCTGACGGTGATGGATTTGGTTCAACAACTCAAGTAGCTTGCGGTATAGCAAACAATTCAGATTGCGACGATAGCAATTCTTCTATTTGGCAATCAGGTACTTTTTATGCTGATGTTGATGGAGATAATTATTCCCCAACACCTACTACAACACAAACAATATGCTATGGTGCTACAGAACCTATTGGTTTTAGTCTTGTAGTAAATTTACAAGTAGACTGCAACGACGCTAATGATGACATCTACCCAGGAGCTCCAGAGGTTTGTTGGAATGGTGTTTTGGAAAACTGTACAGGTGTATTATCTCAAGGATGTGCTGCGGTTCCAGTGAATATGACCCCTTCTTATAGCAACACTACTTTAGTATCTTTAGCAACAGCGGTTCCGGCAGTAGCTTATTCTTTTGGTGGTTTCACGAACATCAAGTATCGTTTCTCTATTACGAATACTACGACAGGAGTAACGGCTCCGGATATTATCCAGATTTCTCGTTATGTAACGATTCCAGGTGCTATTCATACACATGGTGCTAGTTATACTATTACTGCTTCTGCAGTGATTAACGAAGAGATTGTTCCTTTTGCAGGAAATACAATTACCGTAAACTCTCCATCGGTTCCAGTGATTACGTTAAGCTCTTCAAGCTGTGGTGCTACTTTAGCTACTTTAGCTTCTAGTCTTACGGCTAATCCTGGATTGAACGCTACAGGATACACCTTCCGTATCCGTTTGAACGATTCTAACCCATCACCAACGTATGGTTTCTCACCATCAGCGACTCGTTTTGTAGGAGCAAATACCTTTACAGGTTTCCCATTACAATACGGATCAAGCTACAGAGTAGCGGTTCAGTACACGTTTACTGATCCTGTAAGTGGTTTACCAGTAGATTCAGGTTATGGCGCAGAGTGCGTTGTAAATACACCTTCTATTCCGGTAACTAGTATGGCTTCGCCTTCTTGTGGTGGAACAGTATCCGCTTTGAATGCTAATATGGCAGCTAGAGCAGCTTCATACGCTACAGGATATAGATTCCGTATCCGTTTGTTCTCAGACAATGGCCCAACACCAACATATTATCAAACAGCGGTATTACCAAGTCGTTTCTCATCGTTAACAGCGTTCCAAGGAATCACGATTGCTTACAGTACAGAATATGCTATTTCAGTACAGTACAGCGTCTTGAACGGAGCTACAACAGAATGGTCTGCTTTTGGACCTGATTGTAAAGTGACCACACCATTCTTCCCAACAACAAGTTTGGTTCCATCACAATGTGGATTGTTAACACCAACGTCGTTGACGCAACAATTGAACATTACACCGTACCCAGGTTTCCCTAACTACAAAGTGTTGTTAGAAGAAATTGATGGTGAGACAGTAGTTACTTCAGAAGAAAGAGAGATTGTATATTCTAACTTTAAATTGAGTGATTTTGCTATCGCACAATTGGGTAAAAACTACAACATCTCTGTTGCTATCAAATTAAACGGTGTGTTTGGAGACTATTCAACTGCCTGTGATGTCTTTACCGCTGCGGAAAGCAAAGCGTTAATTCAGACTCCATTTGCAGCTACGGCATATCCAAATCCATTTGCGAACAACTTTATGCTTGATGTGAAAACAAGTAGCCAATCATCAGTAAGCGTAAAAGTTTACGATATGGTAGGTAGACTAATTGAGCAAAAAGAAGTTAGCGTTTCGGATATGGAATCAACAACAATAGGAAATCAATATCCAAGTGGTGTTTACAACGTAGTTGTAGCACAAGAGGATACTATTCAAACTGTTCGAGTTGTAAAAAGATAAATCTATCTTTAAATACTAATAAGAAAGACCTTCGAGTAATCGAAGGTCTTTTTGTTTTATTCATCAGTGCTTGTTTCCCATTCAATATCGTCTAAATCTCTTCTGTCTTTTTTAGTGGGTCTACCGGTGCCCGTTTTGCGATAGTGCTCTTTGGACAATTTAAGTAATTCTAAGTGAGCAAAGGTTTCGGGAGGTGTATCATCTTTTCTATAAATATCTACCAATTTAGCTCCCACACGATTTTCAGGAATGTCCAAAACGGTAATTTGATAGATAATTTGATCCTTTCTAAAGGTGATCTTATCTAATGGAAAAACCTCTTTAGATGGCTTAGCAACTTGTCCGTTTACGGTGATATGGTTTTTTCTACATGCTTCGGTTACCATGTTCCTAGTCTTGTAATAGCGAACACACCATAAATATTTATCTACTCTCATTTTTTTTCCAAAATCAACGTTAAATTGTTCACAAAAATAAATCAATATTGTATCTTGCGCGCTTAAATTTCAAATAAAAATGAATAACTTTTTTAAGATTATAATTCTTTTCAGCCTTGGGTTAACCGCTATCTCTTGTTCAAAAAGTGATAATGATACAGAACCTTTACGAGATTATGCTGAGCAAAAGATAAAGGATATGGAAAATATCGAAACGTTCATGAAAACCCATTACATGACCGTTGTAAATAATCCTGGAGGAACAGATGATTTAGATGTTACGTATACAAAAATTCCAACTGGTGGCACGCAAATTTCCATTTGGGATCAGACTATCTATCCAAAACAAACAAGAGAAGTTACTGTCAGACAAAATGACGTTGATATTACGTATACTATTTATTATTTAAAATTAAGAGAAGGCTCTGGACCTAACAGTAAATCGCCATGTAATGTGGATAGGGTTTTAACGGCATACAAAGGAGAATATATCTATAATAGTGTTGTGGATAATGTAAGTTCAATAATATCAAATGAATTTGAAACTCTTGTAAACCCGCAAAGTTTTTTTAGTTTGACAGGAGTTATTCGTGGGTGGAGTGAGATTTTCCCAAAATTCAAAACAGGAAGCTATATCTCAAATCCTGACGGCACGGTATCTTATAGTGATTTTGGAGCTGGAGTAATGTTTATTCCTTCGGGATTGGCTTACTATGCTAGTCCGTCTGGTGGAATTCCAACTTATTCCCCATTAGTATTCAATTTTAAATTATATGAAATTGACCGTGTGGATAATGATGGTGATGGTATTTTTTCTTATTTAGAAGATTTAAACAATGATGGTTATGTTATAGGGTTGCCAGAAGGAGTAGTTAATCCTGATGATACTGATGGAGATGAAATTCCGGATTTTATAGATACGGATGATGACGGTGATTTCTTTACTACAAGAAGTGAAACGAGTTATGTACACCCAAATGATGTGTTAGAAACTATAAGATACTATCCATTTGATGGCGTGGCTGTTGACGATCCGACGACACCATATGTAGATGAAAGTAAAGGGGTTCCAAATTGTTCCAATGATTTCACAACTCCCAATAGACTTAGAAAATATCGTGACCCCAGTTGTCATTAAAACAAAAAAATCCCGTTCAATTTGAACGGGATTTTTTTTTGATATAATTATTAAAAAATATTATTTTCTTTTCATTACTTTTTGTACCGCTTCTTCGATCGCCTGATGGTTTAGTTTATATTTTTCCATCAATTGTTCTGGTGTCCCACTTTCTCCAAAACTATCATTTACAGCAACAAATTCTTGTGGTCTCGGATTGTGCAAAGCCAATACTCTCGATACACTTTCTCCCAAACCGCCTAGAATGTTATGTTCTTCTGCAGTAACGACACAACCTGTTTTGGCAACCGATTTTAAAATGGCTTCTTCATCTAGAGGTTTAATAGTGTGAATATTGATTACTTCTGCAGAAATTCCTTTAGCTTCAAGGGCTTCGGCAGCAAGTAAAGCTTCCCAAACCAAATGCCCAGTAGCAATAATGGTTACATCCGTTCCTTCATTGAGCATAATCGCTTTACCAAGTACAAAAGGCTCGTCTGCGGGTGTGAAATTGGGTACAACCGGACGTCCAAATCTTAAATATACTGGGCCATGATGATCGGCAATCGCTAGAGTTGCAGCTTTGGTTTGATTATAATCACATGTGTTAATTACGGTCATTCCTGGTAACATTTTCATCAATCCAATATCTTCTAAAATTTGATGTGTTGCACCGTCTTCTCCTAAAGTCAATCCCGCATGAGAGGCACAAATCTTTACATTTTTATCTGAATAAGCTACTGATTGACGGATTTGGTCATAAACCCTTCCTGTAGAAAAGTTCGCGAATGTTCCGGTAAAAGGAATTTTTCCGCCAATGGTTAAACCAGCTGCAATTCCAATCATGTTAGCTTCCGCAATTCCAATCTGGAAAAAGCGCTCCGGATGGTTTTTTTTGAAATCGTCAAACTTCAATGAGCCGATTAAGTCGGCACATAGCGCTACGACATTTTCATTTTTTTGTCCCAATTCGGTCATTCCGGCACCAAAACCTGAACGGGTATCTTTACTTCCTGTATTTGTATATTTTTTCATGTTCTTAATAGTCAAGTTGGGTTCCAGTGTTAACGTTTTGTGCTAATCCAATAGCCAATTGCTCATCATTTGGAGCTTTTCCATGCCATGCGTGTGTGTGCATCATGAAGTCGACGCCATTCCCCATAACAGTATGTAACATTACACAAACTGGTTTTCCTTTTCCGGTTCTGCTTTTAGCTTCTTCCATACCTTTGATGATAGCTTCGATGTCGTTTCCATCCTTGATTTCCAATACATCCCAATCAAAAGCTTCAAATTTAGCTTTCAGATTTCCCATATTCAGGACATCATCTGTTGAACCATCAATTTGTTGTCCGTTTACATCTATTGTAGCGATAAGATTGTCAACTTTCTTGGCAGAAGCATACATAATCGCTTCCCAATTTTGACCTTCTTGTAACTCCCCATCACCATGAAGTGAATAAATCAAGTGGTTATCCTTGTTTAATTTTTTGGCTTGCGCAGCTCCAATAGCAACTGACATTCCTTGTCCTAAAGAGCCAGAAGCCATTCTGATTCCGGGTAATCCTTCGTGTGTTGTTGGATGTCCTTGTAACCTCGAATTTAATTTTCTGAAGGTCGCCAATTCCGATACCGGAAAATAACCACTTCTTGCTAGAACGCTGTAAAATACAGGCGAAATATGACCGTTTGACAAAAAGAATAAATCCTCTCCGATACCGTCCATAGCAAACTCTGGCTTTCTGTCCATTAAGTGTTGGTAAAGCACGGTGAAAAATTCGGTACAGCCCAATGAACCTCCAGGATGACCTGAATTTACGGCATGAACCATGCGCAGAATGTCTCTTCTAACTTGCGTAGAAAAATCTTGTAAATGTTGTGTGTTAGACATTTTTTGTAGTTAAAAATTAGATGTCGTCAAAAGTAATTCTAATTTTTTCTAATGGCAAAAACTTTATTTAGAAGTTATTAAAAGTTATAAATTGAGATGGGTAATCAAGAAAATTTTTATTAATAATAATTTTTATTCGGTTAAAAGTATATTTTTGTCTATCGATGATAAGAAATATAAAATTACTAATACTATCCTCCAAAACATGAAGCATTTATACACAGCCCTTGTACTTTTTTTTATTGCTTTCAAACTTTCGGCACAATGTCCTACAGGCGATGTAATTTTATATAGTCAGGCTCAAGTAAACGCATTTATAAATTTATATCCTAACTGTACGCAAATTAATGGTTCGCTTGTTTTGTTGCCATCAGCAGGAGGAAATATTTCTAATCTAAACGGATTGCAAAACATTACCAGAATTAACGGAAGTTTTAGAGTAGACCAAAACAACAGCGCCATCACAAGTATTGTCGGAATGAGCAACCTGAATTATATTGGTGGTGATATTTACATAAATGATACTTGGATTGAAACGATTTCAAGTTTTCAAAATCTAACGTATGTTGGTGGCTCTATTGAAATACTGAGTAATTCCATCAGAGACTTTTCTCCTTTAAATAATATCACACACGTAGGTGGTAGTTTAAAACTAGGCAATGATTCAAATTATTGTGCGCTTAGCGGATTAATGCTAGGTGTTACTACTGTTCCAGGTGATGTGTTTATTGGGGAAATCGGATTTAATGATAATAATTTTGATTCTTTTTCTTCGCTCGTTTCTGTCGGTGGTGATTTTGAAATAGGCGCTAATAATCTTATTAATCTCACTAATTTAGGAGCTTTACAATCTGTTGGAGGGATTCTTAGTTTTTCATCCTGTCCCAATCTGACTTCCTTTGATGGTCTAAATTCATTAAACAGTATAGGAGGCCTTATAGTTAATGGTGGTTGTAATAATCTATCAAGTATAGCCGGGTTAAATAATATAACATCATTGAACCTTGGTTTTTTGGTAAATGGTACTAATCTAACTTCGTTAGCTGGTCTAGAAAATATAACTTCGATTAGCGGATATTTTGGGATAACCTCTAATAGCAATCTTACCTCTATTAATAGTCTTTCAAACGCTAATTTGAGTGCAGTAACATCACTGAATATTTATGAGAATACCAATTTAGCACTATGTCAGGAATTAAACGTTTGTAATTATTTATTCACAGCGGCAACGGATTCGTATTTGATTGGTAATAATGCTGCAGGATGCTCTAACTATGATGATTTAATTGAATCGTGTAACTTAAGATGGAAAAATCTGATTAGGGGTACTGTAAAAATAGATTTTGAAAATAACGGATGCGACACCGGGACTGATTTTTCTATGAATAATGCCCATGTAAGAGCGATTTCCGGAACAGCAACTTACGCAACTTTTGCAGACGCGAATGGGAATTACAGATTATTTGTACCGCCGGGGAATTACAATCTTCTGACCAATGCTTCTAGTTTTAACTATACTTCTACACCCATAAACTATTATGTAAATTTTGCCACCATTGGAAATGAAGAAGTTAAGAATTTTTGTAACGCACCAAGTCAAGTTACGAATGATGTTAAAATACTTTTTTATCCATTAACTGTAGCGCGACCTGGCTTTGATATCGTGTATTGTATTAAGTATGAGAATATAGGAACTACACCATTGAGTGGTTCGCTTTCTTTTACGTTTGATGTGGCCAAAATGAGTTTTGTATCCTCAACGGTTCCGGCAAACAGTCAGTCAGGAGGAACTTTCACATGGAATTATTCTGATTTATATCCGTTTCAGCACCGATATATTAATGTTACGTTTAATGTATTGCCGCCACCGATTATAAATCTTGGAGATACTTTGCCTTTATCGGCTTCAATACTTCCGGTTTCAGGCGATTTTACGCCGGTTAACAACAATTATTCTATGAATCAGATTGTGGTTAATTCTTTTGACCCTAATGATAAAACAGCATTAGAAGGCAATACGATTTTGCTACAAAACATTGGCAAACATCTACACTATTTGGTACGTTTTCAAAATACCGGTTCTGCTTCTGCAGTAAATATAAAGGTTACGGACACTTTAGATGCCAAACTCGATCCCAATACTTTTGAATTAGCAGATTTAAGTCACCCAGGTCGAGTGCAGCTAAAAAACAATGTAGTGGAATTTCAATTTGATAACATCAATTTGCCCGACAGCACATCTGATGAACCCAATAGTCATGGCTATGCTGTTTTTAGAATAAAACCAAAATCGACTACCGTATTTGGGAATACAATTCAAAACACGGCCAATATTTATTTTGATTATAATGCACCAATCATAACGAATACTGTTCAAACTTTTGTAGATGCCGACACCGATAGTGATGGTGTTTATGATTCTGTAGACAATTGTAAAACGGTGGCTAATCCTGATCAGCTAGATACAGACAATGATGGCTTTGGAGATGTATGTGATGATAATTTAGAAGTCAGTCCTCCTTATTTTATGGGTTTTGATACCGCAACTTTAGACCCTTTTTGGAAAACCTACCGTCAAACTTCTTCAACATCGACTACAAGTGTTACCGTAAGTAATCTCAACGATGTTAATGGAAATGGCAATACAATTAAACTGTATTCCTATGCTTCCCTTTACACAACCATGCTTATTAGCCCGAGACTAAATAATTTAACGACAAGTAGCATTGTGAAATTTTGGGCTAGTCAAGAAGGGTCTACTTCTTATGACGTAGAAGTTGGATTTATGACCAATCCATTGCAACCAACCACATTTAGAGTAATGCAATATATAAATCCGACCAGTACAATGAGGGAATTCGTTTTAAATATGGCTAACTACAACCCCGCTTATGGGAAAAATCTTGCCATAAAAGTAAAAGGTCGAACCGTTTATATCGATGATTTCAGTTATACCAATACAGCCTTATCGTCGGATGAAAACTTAAAATCAGATTTCGTAATTTATCCCAATCCGGTAAACGAACTCTTAAACATTCATACTTTAAAAGATATTGAAGCTGTAGCAATATACGATGTAAATGGTAGGTCTCTTGACACGCTAACACCAGAAATTACTGCGGATGGATTTCAAATTGACGTTAAAAATCTTTCCAGCGGATTGTACTTTGTTGTGTTGAAATCCGGAAAAGAAACATACAGACATAAGTTTATGAAAAACTAATACAGCGCCAAATCCAGGTAGAAATCTCATGCGTTTTTAATGGTATAATGCTAATATACAAAAGATTAGCATCGTAATAAATAGTGTTATTCAAATAGGAATTATATAAGTTTCCAATAATATTTTGTAATTTAACACTGAATTTATTCGTTTAACTTGCCCTTATCAAATAAATCTACTATGGAAAAGCAAAAAACAATCTACTATTTGGATGACGACCTCGACGATTTAGGCTTCTTCAAAGAAATTGCTGAAGAATTAGGCCACAATGTAAAAGTGTTCACCGATGGCCGTAAAATGTTATTGGTATTAGAAATTCAAGCCGAAAAGCCTGATGTTATTTTTCTAGACATTCACATGCCCGTATTGAACGGAGAAGAAATTTTGAATATCATAAAGAAATCTGATGATGTAAAGCATATTCCGGTGGTTATGGTCTCTGGAGCTTATCCTAAAAAATTACTTCAGTACTGCGCTTCAATGGGAATTTCATGCTTAGTTAAAAGACATAATTTTCAGGAATTCAAACAGAATATTCAAGAGGTTATGAGGACTTTAGAAACTGTACAATAGTCAACCTTTTCTTTGTTTTTTACAGTCTATACAAAAGCTCAAGTTATCTGTCAGTTTTCCCCTAAACTAGAAACCTTGCAGTTGACAAGACAAAAACTAGAAAGAAAACGCTAAATTAAAAGGATAAAATCCGTTATAGAATAAAGACTATTTAGCTACATCAATTTGAAATTGTTTCCCGTTAAACGGAAATTGATTACCATCGCTCTGAAATCGACTTCCAGTACTCTGAAATCGACTTCCAGTACTCTGAAATCGACTTCCAATACTCTGAAATCGGTTACCATCGCTCTGAAATCGGTTACCATCGCTCTGAAATCGACTTCCATCACTCTGAAATTGGTTGCCATCGCTTTGAAATTGACTTCCAACACTCTGAAATTGGTTGTCATCGCTTTGAAATTTATTTCCAACACTCTGAAATTGAATGTCATAGCGCTGAAATTCGATATATTTTTAACTAACTATCGAACGAGTCGCCACTTCGCGAAGCCGTGTCACGTTGGTAGACTGTTTTCTTATGTTAAATAAATTCACAACTCCTAATCCATAACTCATAATTCTTTTATCTTTGCCGACTGTAAAAAGATACTATGAAATTTGAATTATTAGCGAATGATCCCAATTCCAATGCACGTGCCGGAAGTATTACTACCGATCATGGCGTAATTGAAACCCCAATATTCATGCCGGTTGGAACGGTAGCTTCGGTAAAAGGCGTGCACCAACGCGAACTCAAAGAAGAAATTAATCCCGATATTATACTCGGAAATACGTACCATTTATACCTACGACCACAAACGGCCATTTTGGAGCAAGCCGGAGGATTACATAAATTTATGAATTGGGATAGAAATATCTTAACCGATAGTGGTGGTTATCAAGTGTATTCGCTTTCTGCAAATAGAAAGATTAAAGAAGAAGGGGTAAAGTTCAAATCACATATCGACGGTTCTTATCATGTATTTACTCCCGAAAATGTGATGGAAATTCAGCGCACCATTGGTGCCGATATAATCATGGCTTTTGACGAGTGTACGCCTTATCCCTGTGATTACCGCTATGCACAACGCTCGATGCACATGACGCACCGTTGGTTAGACCGATGTATTAATCATCTGGAAAAACTGCCCTTCAAGTATGGCTACGAACAAACCTTCTTTCCGATAGTTCAAGGAAGTACTTATAAAGATTTACGCCAACAATCGGCAGAATATATTGCCAATTCCGGTCAGCAGGGAAATGCCATTGGTGGACTTTCCGTAGGAGAACCAGCCGAAGAAATGTATGCCATGACTGAAGTGGTGTGCGATATCTTGCCAAAGGATAAACCTCGTTATTTGATGGGCGTTGGAACACCTATTAATATTTTGGAAAACATCGCTCTTGGAATTGATATGTTCGATTGCGTAATGCCAACACGAAACGCCAGAAACGGAATGTTATTTACAGCCAATGGTACCATTAACATCAAAAACAAAAAATGGGAAGCCGATTTTTCTCCCATCGATGAAATGGCACACACTTTTGTGGATACTGAATACACTAAAGCCTATTTAAGACATTTGTTTGCTGCGAATGAATATCTAGGAAAGCAAATTGCAACAATCCATAATTTAGGTTTCTATATGTGGTTGGTTCGTGAAGCAAGAAAACATATCTTAGCGGGAGATTTCCGAACGTGGAAAGACATGATGGTGAAAAACATGAGCCAACGATTATAAAAGCCAAAAGTTAAATTTCCAAAGTAGTTTCTTTAGACTTTATGACTTTATGACTTTATGACTTTATGACTTTATGACTTGTGACTTTAAGACTTGAAAAATGCTAAAAATAATTGACAAATACATACTCAAACGTTATTTAGGAACATTCATCGTGATGTTGCTGATGTTTATTCCTATTGGAATCGTTATTGATGTGTCTGAAAAAGTCAATAAGATGATTGAGCATAAAGTACCTTTTGGTCAAATTGCAAGGTATTATTTAGACTTTACCATTTATTTTGCGAATCTTTTATTTCCGATATTTTTATTCCTTTCCGTGATTTGGTTTACCTCAAAATTGGCCAACAACACCGAAATTATTGCCATTCTGAGTTCCGGAATTTCCTTTTCCAGATTTTTACGTCCGTATATTATTGGCGCAACTATAGTGTCATTTTTGGCCTTAATAATGACCATTTTTTTAGTTCCTAGTGCTAGTGCCGGATTTAAAAACTTCAGGTATACCTATCTCAATAATAGTGGTAGAGAAGGAATGCGCGAGAACTCCGATGTATTCCGCCAAATAAGCAAGGATGAATACATTTTTGTAAGTAACTATCAAGAGGTTTCGAAAATGGCCTTTAATTTTTCGATGGAAAAGTTTGAAGGCGATAAATTGAAATACAAACTTATTGCAAGTCGTATTAAATGGAATCAAAAGGACAGCACGTACACCATTTATAATTATAATAAAAGGAAAGTTGGAGCATTTGGTGACATCATCGAGTCAGGTGAGGCCAAGGATACTGTTTTTAAATTTGATTTAGAAGATTTAACTCCAGTTGTCTACATTGCAGAAACGCTTCCTATAACCGAACTCAATAAATTTATTGATAAGGAAAGAGCCCGTGGTTCCTCGAATATCAATGTTTATTTGGTAGTTCTTTATAAAAAATACAGTATTCCGGTTTCGGCTTTTATACTTACCATTATAGCAGTTTCTGTTTCCTCAATGAAACGACGAGGTGGAATGGGGGTAAACCTTGCTATTGGAATCATTCTCGCTTTTGCCTTTGTGTTTTTAGACAAGATTTTTGGGGTATTAGCCGAAAAATCTACAGCACCACCATTACTGGCTGTTTGGATTCCTAATATTGTTTTTGGGGCCTTAGCCATTTATCTTCTAAGAAATGCTAAGCGATAACGTCAAAAGTTATTTGCACCTGCATTTGATCGTTTTCATTTGGGGTTTTACGGCTGTTTTAGGAGCTTTAATCTCGCTTGATGCTTTGCCTTTGGTTTGGTTTCGAATGCTTTTTGCTGTTGGGTTTATTGCGATTTATATCTACTTCAAAAAGTTGCCTTTACGAATATCCACCAAAGTTTTTTTTCAATTTATTTTTGCCGGATTAATTATCGCCTTACATTGGTTTACCTTTTTTCACGCCATCAAGATTTCGAATGTTTCTATTACGTTGGCTTGTCTTTCAACTGGAGCCTTTTTTACGTCATTACTCGAACCAATTTTGTATGGAAAAAAAATTGTCTACTACGAAGTTTTCTTCGGATTGCTTGTAGTTGTTGGGTTGTACATTATTTTTAAAGTGGAAGGGAATTATTTTTGGGGAATGTTGACCGCTTTAAGTTCGGCTTTTCTTTCTGCCTTGTTTGCCGTTATCAACAGCAAATTTGTTAAAACACATGACGCCACAGTTATCTCTTTTTATGAACTGAGCGGTGGTGTTCTTTTCTTTACGTTTCTATTGATAGCTACTCAAAGTTTCTCTGCCGATTTTTTCATGCTTTCTTCCAAAGATTTTATGTACTTGATGATTTTAAGCTCGGTTTGTACCGCTTATGCTTTTATTGCATCCACTTCGGTTATGAAATTTCTAAGCCCTTACACCGTAATGCTTACCATAAATTTAGAACCTATTTATGGCATTATTCTCGCCGTACTAATTTTTGAAGAAAAAGAGCAAATGAGCTTTGAATTCTACCTCGGAGCCTTCATAATTTTACTAACAGTATTGCTCAATGCGATTATAAAATATCGTAAAAAATTGACCTAAAGTTGTTTACAACTAATCTTTAAAAATTGCATTTTTTCACAATATAAAATTTTATATTTGCTATTCGTTTATACAAAATTACAACCCTATGGAATATTTAGATTTTGAACTTCCAATCAAAGAATTAGAAGATCAACTCGATAAATGCCAAATTATTGGTGCCGAATCTAATGTTGATGTTACTGCAACTTGCAAACAAATCGAAAAGAAATTAGAGGAAACCAAAAGAAAAATTTACAAAAATCTTACTGCCTGGCAAAGGGTACAATTATCCAGACATCCTAACAGACCTTACACTTTAGAGCATATAACCAACCTGACCAAAGGAACCTTTTTAGAACTTTTTGGCGACAGAAATTTTAAGGATGATAAAGCGATGGTGGGCGGTCTAGGACAAATAGACGGTCAGTCTTTTATGTTAATCGGACAACAAAAAGGAATCAATACTAAAATGCGTCAGTTGCGTAATTTTGGGATGGCAAGTCCTGAAGGGTACCGTAAAGCCTTGCGTTTGATGAAAATGGCAGAGAAGTTTAATATTCCAGTAGTAACGCTGATTGACACTCCCGGAGCTTTTCCCGGTTTGGAAGCAGAAGAACGTGGACAAGGTGAAGCAATTGCCCGAAATATTTTTGAAATGATTCGTTTGAAAGTGCCAATAATTTGCGTCATAGTCGGCGAAGGCGCGTCAGGTGGAGCCTTAGGAATTGGTGTAGGCGACAGAGTTTTGATGATGGAAAATACCTGGTATTCCGTTATTTCTCCAGAGTCATGTTCGTCGATTTTATGGAAAAGTTGGGAGTACAAAGAACAAGCTGCAGAGGCTTTGAAACTAACTTCCACCGACATGAAAAAAATGAAATTAGTTGACGATGTCATTCCGGAACCACTAGGTGGAGCGCATTATGATAAAGCTACGGCTTTTAAAACTGTGGAGCAATATATCACCAAAGCTTTTAATGAACTGAAGGATTTATCAACAGAAGAATTAGTAGCTCAAAGGATGGACAAATACAGCAAAATGGGTGAGTACAAGGAGTAAATTCTTATAAAATAGTTAGATTCCGTCTCGTCCCTAACGAGGCGGTTTTTTTTTGGTTGTTAACAAAAAAACGAAACTTATAAACAGTACACTTGAATAACTCTATTACCAAATTTTTAGCAAAATAGTTACTTTCGCTCTATGGAAAATATAAGAAACATTAACCCTATAAAAGTAGATAAAACTACGATTATAAATCTTGAAAAAGGCAAGCTGCCACCGCAGGTTCTCGATTTAGAAGAAGCGGTTCTCGGTGCCATGATGATTGATAAAAAAGGGGTCGATGAAGTAATCGATATTCTCCAGCCCGATGCTTTTTACAAAGAGGCTCACAAGCATATTTTTGAAGCTATTTTTCAGTTATTCACAGATTCACAGCCTATCGACTTATTAACAGTTTCGGCACAGCTCAAAAAGAGCGCAAAGCTGGATTTGGCCGGAGGCGATTTTTATCTGATCCAGTTGACGCAAAAGATATCATCGTCAGCACATATCGAGTTTCATTCCAGAATCATTTTACAGAAATATATTCAGCGTAGCCTGATTAAAATTTCTTCAGAAATCATTGAAGAGTCTTATGATGAAACCACCGATGTTTTCGATTTATTAGACAAAGCCGAGTCAAAATTATATGAAGTAACTCAGGGCAACATTAAGCGTAGCTCTGAAACGGCGCAAAGTTTGGTTATCCAAGCCAAAAAAAGAATCGAAGAAATCGCCAACAAAGAAGGCTTGAGCGGAATTGCAACCGGTTTTGAAAAGTTAGATAAAATTACTTCAGGCTGGCAACCTTCCGATTTAATTATTATTGCTGCTCGTCCGGGTATGGGTAAAACCGCATTCGTTTTGTCGATGGCGCGAAATATAGCTATCGATTTCGGTCACCCAGTGGCACTCTTTTCTCTAGAGATGTCCTCAGTGCAGTTGATTACCCGTTTGATTTCTTCCGAAACAGGCTTATCTTCCGAGAAATTAAGAACCGGAAAATTAGAAAAACACGAATGGGAACAGCTTTCTACCAAAGTTAAAGATTTAGAAAAAGCGCCTTTGTACATTGACGACACGCCCTCGCTTTCTATCTTCGATTTAAGAGCTAAAGCACGTCGTTTATCCTCACAGCACGGCATCAAAATAATTATTGTTGATTACCTTCAATTGATGACTGCAGGCGGAAGCAACGGAAAAGGTGGCGGTAATAGAGAACAGGAAATCTCTACTATTTCGAGAAACTTAAAAGCGCTAGCGAAGGAATTAGAAGTTCCGGTTATAGCACTTTCTCAATTGTCGCGTGCCGTTGAAACTCGTGGTTCTAGTAAAAGACCTTTATTGTCTGATTTACGTGAATCGGGTGCGATTGAACAAGATGCTGATATTGTGTCGTTCATTTACCGTCCGGAATACTATAAAATTGACGAATGGGACGACGATGAACAAACACCTACAGCTGGCCAGGCCGAATTTATCATTGCCAAACACCGAAATGGTTCACTGGAAAATATTCGTCTGAAATTTATCGGAAACCTAGGTAAATTTGATAATCTGGAAGAATACGGAAGTGCTTTTGACGATTTACCGTCCAAAATGAACCATGATGACAATCCGTTTATGACCAAAAACCTGCCATCGCCAAACGAGGCTTTCGGAAGTAATATTAATTCCAATGATGACGACAGCGATGTTCCGTTTTAAAAATATAATCCCGACTAATCGGGATTTTTTTATGCTTTTCTTCACAGTAAAACTGTTATCTTTGGGTTTGATATTTTACAATTATGGTTAAAAAGTCACTCTATGTTTTTCTTTTCCTGATTAGCTTTGCAGTTAAGGCAAATTTTATTTTATTACCTATGGATGATGCTACCCAAAAGAATCATCTTAAGGCATACGGAATAACGTATTGGGCTTTGGACAAACAATACAAAGCAAGTTGGCTGCTGAATTATCGGGGAGGCTCTTTTTTATTACCAGATGTACCCGAAATCAGAAAAGAATGTCAGATTCGAGGCGTGAGTTTTGAAGTCATTACAGATGGCGAAATGCAAGCTGTTTTAGATGATATTTCGAGTCCGTCACAAAATATGGAGACGGTTGTTTTAGAAAAAGCGCCCAAAATTGCGGTGTATTCTCCGCCAGGAAAACAACCTTGGGATGATGCGGTTACGATGGTGTTGACCTATGCGGAAATTCCGTTTAAAGTAGTATATGATGAAGAAGTTTTGGGTGATCAATTGCTTTTGTATGATTGGCTTCATTTGCATCATGAAGATTTTACCGGGCAATACGGAAAATTTTACGGAGCCTATAGAAATGCACCTTGGTATATTGAGCAAAAAAGAGACGCCGAAGCTTTGGCTACAAAATTAGGTTTCGCAAAAGTTTCTCAAGATAAATTAGCTGTTGCTAAAAAAATTCGGGATTTTGTAATTGGCGGTGGCTTTATGTTCGCGATGTGTTCAGCTACTGATAGTTTTGACATTGCTTTGGCTGCCGAAGGTGTTGATATTTGCGAGCCTATGTTTGATGGTGATGACAGCGATGCGAATTATCAATCTAAAATCGATTATTCGAAAACGTTTGCTTTCAAAAATTTTATTTTAGATCGAAAACCAGATCACTACGAGTTCTCCGATATTGATATGACCGAAAAACGACGTATTCCTTTTGAAAAAGACTATTTCACCTTAATGGAGTTTTCCGCAAAATGGGATGTGATTCCGAGTATGCTTTGCCAAAATCATACGCAGTTGGTCAAAGGTTTTATGGGACAAACTACTGCTTTTGATAGCCAATTGCTCAAATCTAACGTATTGGTTTTAGGAAAAAATGAGCTCAATGACGAAGCACGTTATATACACGGACAAAAGGGTAAAGGATTCTTTACGTTCTACGGAGGTCATGATCCTGAGGATTATCAGCATCGAGTAGGAGAAGAGCCAACAGTTTTGGATTTACATCCAACGTCTCCAGGTTTCCGACTTATTCTAAACAATGTATTGTTTCCCGCAGCCAGAAAAAAGCCTCAGAAAACGTAACTTAGGTATATCGCCCGGAACGAATATCCATTTATTTTCTACGAATTTGTTAAAATCGCCATCGAATGTACATTAAAAATCTGATGGTTATTTTTTATTGTATTTTCGATTCGCTTTCTGCGTTTTTTGTTGTTAATAATTTTGAATAGTATAAAAAATTTAAGTTGATTATCTAGAGATAAATTCCTTATGTTTGGCACTCGAAAAAAATTAGCGCAAAGAAAATACTCAAAAAAACAATTTTAACAAATTTTATCTTGAAACACTATTACAATTTAAGTAAGATGAATCAAGTTTCTGTATGGAAATCATTATTCATTATTATGGCGCTCATTTTGGGTTGCCAAAACGTTTCTGCTCAGCTAACTATTCCTGCCGGAAATACATATACCTCAACCAGTAACAGGCCATTAGGGGCTTTTTATGGTTATGATCGTACGCTGTCTGTCTATAATGGTTCCCAAATGAGCATCACTTCAGGATCTACAATCACGGGCATTCGCTATTTTTGTCAAACAGCATCTACTACGGTTAACCTTCCGGTGTTTGTGTACCTGAAAAATGTTGGTTTTAGTTCTTATACCCCAGGATTCTACAACGCGACCGCAGTCCTAGGCGCCACTTTAGTGTATTCGGGTACGCTTCCAGCAGCTGATTTTCAGGCGGGGAAATGGGTCACCATCCCATTTACCACTCCGTTCGAATATACAGGGTCCAATTTGCAAATCCTAGTTGGGACCGATTACGAAGTAAGCAATGCCGATGGCCCGGCGACCAAAGCCTTCCGATGGTCAGATACTTCACAGAATCAAACACAATACTGGAATAGCAACATCGCACCAACGTTCCCAAGTAACGGGACGGTGGTCGCATCCAAACCCAACATTCAAATTTTATACAATACGCTAGGCGATGTGGGAACATTGTCACTCGACTATACAACGGATACCATGCTTGAGAATCGGACAAAAACCTTTGCCGTTAATCGCAGCGGCGGATCAACGGGAACTGTATCTGTCGATTACGCAACAAGCAATGGGACTGCAATCGCGGGTACCGATTATAACGCCACATCTGGAACGCTAACTTGGGCAGATGGCGATATGGCACCCAAGATGATTTCTATTACGACATTGCCCGATTTTATTCAGGATAATGCGGAGACGATCAACATCACCCTTTCCAATCCGGTCGGAACCACCTTTGTAGGGCCGACTGCAAGCGTAGTGACCGTGACCGATGTGCTGCCTCCGATGAACGGAACCTATACTGTTGGAACTGGTGGGAATTACGCATCGTTGACCAATACTGGCGGTATTTTTCAAGCTATCAACAACCGCGTTGACGGAGTTTCAGGTCCGATTACGATCAATATCATTTCTGATTTGACAGGCGAAACTGGAAGCAATGGGCTTAATGAAATCGCAGGCGGGCATACTGTGCTGATTCAGCCTTTTGGAGGAGCCAGAACAGTTACCGGCGCGCTAGGCACAACGTCTAATCTGGGTCTGATTCGATTCGATGGAACCGATAATGTCACTATAAACGGATCGCTTGTAGGCGCGGAGGTGGCAAGTTGCCAAATCGGTGGAGATGCTTCTTTGCGTCAACTAACAATTATAAACAACTCAATAGGTACGACTGCTGCGGTATTATTCTCATCCTCAACTACCGGAGCGTATAACAACACCATCAAAAATGTGAATTTGGTAGGGGCCAATCCTAGCGTCGGATATGGCGCGATGTTCCGCGTGTTTCCGCACAGCAGTTCTGTTCCGTCTTTGGTCAACAACCAAAATAGCCGTGTTGTGAACTGTTCGGTGAAAAAAGCCAGTATCGGGATTTATTCTTCGGGTTCCACCACATCCAATCCGAACACCAACTTAGTTGTGACGGGGAATGATATTTCGGCTACTGGAACAGACCGGGTCTCTAGAAGTGCGATTATCATCTTCAACGAGACGAATCCACAGGTCACATTCAACAAAGTCAACATCCAGAATACGACTTCTGATTTGAGTGAGACTGTTGGCTTGGCAATAGGTGCTTCTCAGGCTTACTCGACTTCTGTAACGAGTGGTGGAATTAGTGGCGCTTTGGTCGCTAACAACTGGATCACGGGCGTTGTGAGTACAGTCGATCTTGGTGGTTCTACTGCAGGAATCGCAATTTCGGGAACAGCATTTGGCACGCCAAATATAGTGAAGAACAATATGATCAGTAATGTATCAGGTTTGTCTCAATTCACCTACCATGTGGCAGGGATTTGGGTTGTTGGGGCGGTTGCCTCTGAGACCAAACTTTATCACAACACGATTTCCCTTTACGGAGACCGAGGTGCACGTACGAATCAATCGCCAAGTTATGGGATTGCGATTTCGGGATTAGATCCGTCTGTGGAAATGAGAAACAACATTATTTCGACTACACAGATCGCTACCGGCGGCGGTTTTGTAAAAACCTACGCGTTCGGGACACTTAGTACTACGTTTGCTAATTTGATTTCAGACAACAACATATTTTATAGCGGGGGTGTTCAAGACGGCGGATTCCGTTCCGGCAACCTTTCGAACAATGCAGGAACGAGCTATGCAACTTTGGCCGATTGGACCGCTGCAACTTCACGCGACAGCAATTCGATCGAAGTGGCTCCAGTGTTCGTTGCTCCAAACGATTTGCATCTCTTGGCGGGTAGCAATCCAATCATCGAGGCAACGCCAGGTTTACCCATTCCTTCGGTAACAACAGATATTGATTGCAATTTAAGAAGTACAACAATTCCGGCTATAGGTGCACAAGAAATCACTGTTAGTGGTTATTCGATATCGGCAGCTGCCGGAACAGGAGGAACCATTACTCCGGCTGGTACTGCTTCGGTAGCCGTTGGAGAAAATCAATCGTATACCATTACCGCCAATTGCGGATATGTAATTTCAGATGTAATGGTTGACGGTATTTCACAAGCTGCACTAACTTCTTATACTTTTACAGGTGTAACAGCCAACCATACCATTACTGCAACTTTCACAGCACAAACCGCTACAATTACCGCGGCAGGACCAACTGCATTCTGCGTAGGAGGAAGTGTAGTACTTACATCATCGGCTGCGACAGGTAACGTATGGTCTACAGGAGAAACTACACAGTCTATTACGGCGCAGGCCTCAGGCAATTATTGGGTTTCCGTTAATAATGGAACTTGTAATTCGCCTATATCGTCACCAACAACCATTACCATTACGACACCTCCAACAGCTCCAACCATCACAAGCGGGTCTCTGACCTTTTGCCAAGGAGGAAGCGTAACGCTTACTTCATCCGCACTAACTGGAAATCTATGGTCTAACGGAGCGACCACAAGAGCTATTTCAGTGTCGACATCAGGAAGCTATTCTGTACTATACAATAACGGAGGTTGTGATTCAGCTCCATCGGCAATTACGACTGTAACTGTTAATCCATTGCCTGCTACGCCTACAATTTCGGCTTCGGGTTCAACTACTTTATGTACGGGTGGAAATGTTGTTTTGACGTCATCATCGGCTACCGGAAATACTTGGTCAACCGGTGCGACAACACAATCAATTACAGTTTCTGCTTCCGGTAATTATACTGTTAGAGTAAATAATGGTAGCTGTAATTCGGCCACATCGGAAGTTACGACTGTTACCGTTAATACCATTCCGGCCAGACCAACTATTACTGTAACAGGCGCAACGTCTTTTTGTGAAGGGGGAAGTACAATCCTAACTTCAAGCGCAACTACAGGAAATCTTTGGTCTAACGGCGAAACGACTCAGGCTATTACAGTTACAACTTCAGGAATTTATACAGTAACATCTACTGTAAATGGATGTACTTCGACAACTTCTGCAGGAAGACTAATTAATGTAAACCCAACACCAGTATTGTTAGTTACTAATCCGGCACCAGTTTGCGCGCCAGTTACAGTTGACATTACCTTGCCGCAAGTTACCGCAGGTAGTACAGGGGGAGGCACGCTTACCTATTGGACAAATGCTTCAGCAACAGCCGCATTACTTAACCCGAATGCTATTATTGTTAGTGGAACTTATTATATTAAGAGTTCTGTAGGAACTTGTTCTGATATCGAACCGGTAATAGTAACCATAAATGCAGCTCCGACTACACCAACTATAAATGCCAATGGTTCAACAACTTTCTGTACAGGCGGAAGTGTTGTTTTAACATCATCGGCTGCGACCGGAAACATCTGGTCAAATGGTGCAACGACGCAAGCAATTACCGTTTCGTCTGCCGGAAATTATTCGGTGGCCGTTACCTCAAACGGTTGTTCATCGGCATCATCTGCTGATACTGTTGTTACGGTTAATGCGATTCCATCATCGCCAACAATTTCGGCATCGGGAGCAATAACATTCTGTGCCGGTGGAGACGTTACTTTGACATCTTCATCTTCAATAGGAAATCTTTGGTCAAATGGTGCAACGGCGCAATCGATTACCGTTTCGTCTGCTGGAAATTATTCGGTGACCGTTACGCAAAACGGTTGTTCATCGGCATCATCAACTGATACTGTAGTTACAGTGAATCCGATTCCGGCAACACCTACAATTACCGCTGGAAGTGCAACGACATTCTGTACTGGCGGAAGCGTTACTTTGACATCTTCATCTTCAATAGGAAATCTTTGGTCAAATGGTGCAATTACGCCGTCTATTACGGTTTCAGCGGCAGGAAATTATTCAGTATCGGTTACAGCTATTGGTTGTTCGTCTGCTGATTCAGTGGCCACTTCGGTCGTTGTCAATCCAGCGCCGAACGACGCGGTTACGCAAAATCAGGGAATCATTACGGCAACGCAGACGGGTGCGACTTATCAGTGGTATTCTTGTCCAAATACATTGATAGACGGTGCCACTTCCCAAACCTATACACCATTAGTTGTAGGCGATTATAAAGTAATTGTAACTCTTTCAACTTGTGCATTGACTTCAGAATGTATCACGGTAACCGAATTAGGAACGAACGATTTTGATCTAAGAAATCTCAGACTGTATCCAAATCCGGTAACTAATATGCTGAATGTGGAGTATACAAATGAAATGAGTGAAGTGTTGGTTTTCAATATACTTGGGCAAAAGGTATTGAGCAGCAACGCCAATGCAAATAGCATACAAATTGATATGTCCCAACTTCCATCGGCAACTTACCTGGTTAAGGTAAGCTCAGAAAATGTTACGAAGACATTTAAGGTTATTAAAGAATAATTTTAGTTTTTAGATAAAGAAAAACCCCGAAATTATGTTTCGGGGTTTTTGATTTTAAGGATGTCTGTGATGATTTTAAGATGATGTTTAGTGTGTAGTTTCAAAAACCAAATAGTCGTTTTTAATTTTAAATCGCCAAACATCGGATGTGTAAAATAACTTTTGGTAGGAAGTTTTTCCAAATCAGAAATGTTTTTTTTTGCCAATGCTAGTTTAAAGTTTAAATCTTCGATAGTTGCCATTTCCATTGGGTTGACCAATTTTGGAGCTCTCACTTTTCCACGCGGAATGGTATTGATAATTTGAATAAAGATTCGCATTTTATTGAAGCGCCATTTGTAATGTTCAGGATTGGAATTTTTAAGTTGCTCAATTACACTATTGATAACCAAAAGGCTATGATCAATTTGCCAGCCAATGGTAGCGGGCGAAACTTGTGGATTCACTTTTTCGTGCTGAGGAATATGGCTTTCTATTTGGCCAAGTATTTTATGTAGTTGCTTCATTAGTGGTAACGATTATCGGCTTCCCGATTACCATAAACAATACTGTGCTTTTTGGTCGATGGGTTGTCCTGATTGTTTAAGTGTTAGTATAATTTTTCCTCTATTTTAATCGAAAAAAATAAGAATAGTAGTAATTGTAAAGCTTGATTGCAAAGCTATTAGTTGATGAAAAGGGTAAGTGCAAACCATCTTTTACTATTATTTAGAAATCTCTTCGATTATTTTCTTGCCATTTTCATTTGAAGGATCAAGTGCTACCGATTTTTTATAATGTAAGAGTGCCATTTTTTTATCACCATTTGCTAAGTAAGCTTCTCCTAAACTGTCATAGCAATTTCCGGAATTAGGAAAAGCTTCCACATTTAATTTGAAAATTTCGATGGCTTCTTTTATTTTACCCGATTGTAAAAATTCATAGCCAAGCGAATTCATTTCGTCTTCTTTAATCGCATAAATATCCGACTTTTGGGTTTCTTTATAGTGGAGTAATGCTGTCGTCAATCCTTTAGTGTTAATATCATTTGACAAGTTTTTTGCCAAAGATTGCTTGGGCATACTATACGTTTTGTTATATAAAATGGCTCGGATGGCTTTACTCATTTCACTCAAATTAGCGCTACCAGTATTGTTCAGAAAAATGATTAAATTTTTATCAGAAGGAATTCGGGTGATTAAAGTATTAAAGCCGTTTATACCGCCGGAGTGTTCATTAATTTGAAGTTTTTCTGTACTGTTTTCTATTGGTAATTCATATTTCCCCCAACCGTAACCATAATATCCGCCGCCACCCGTCGCAATGTGTTTCCCAAAATACAGTTCTTTTGATTTTGCTGAAATTAATTTTTCAGTGTATAAGGCTTGATCCCAAAGGTATAAATCCTCAACAGTTGAAAATAGAGAGCCTGCGGCATAAGGCAAATTCATGTCGATATAAGGCGCATTAATATAATCATTACCTCTTTTTTCATAAGCAGCGGCTCTGTTTTTGAGGATGATTTCGCTGTGGTCAAAACCTGAATTAGTCATTTTAAGCGGCGTGAAAATGAGGGACTGTAAGCATTCTTCATACGATTTGCCGGTGACCTTTTCAATGATGTAACCCAATAAAAAATAGCCTGAATTACTGTAAGCAAATTTTTTACCTGGCTCAAATTCAAGCGGTAAGCTTGAAAATTGTTTTACAAACTCTTCTGGTGTATAAAAATTTCTACTAGTCTCTTTGAAGAAATTCGGAAACGAAGTATAATTTGGAATTCCGGCAGTATGGGTTAATAAATGATGAATGGTTATTTTGTCACCCGTTGGTTTAGGGTAGTCCGTAATGTAGGTTGAAATAGGTACGTCAAGTTTAAGTTTTCCTTGTTCAGAAAGCTGTAGAATCAACATTCCGGTGAATTGTTTGGTGATTGATCCTAACCGAAATTTAGTAGTGGTTTGATTAGGAATATCCCATTCCATATTAGCCATTCCAAAGCCTTTCTTGTACATTATTTTTCCTTGTTCTGCTACTAAAACGGTTCCGTTAAATTGACCATATTCTGCGTATTTACTCATTAATTGCTCTATTTTTTCGGCCTTGGTTTGTGCTAAAGAACTATTAAAAGTGAGTAAGGAAAAGGAAAGTGCAAAAACGAAAGTTTTTAAAACTGATGGATTGATTTGATTTTTCATGATTGATGATTTATTAATAAATTTAAAAAGAATCCCAAAAACCCTGAGGTGTTTGGGATTCTTTATTTTAGAGTTTAATTGTTAAACGTTTCCATCTTCGCTTTCCTTGTCCAAATATTCCTGAACAATATCGATGGCATTGGTTACTACATCACTTAGTGCCGTTATAAAGCTTCCCTCTTCCGCATTATCAATGGCATGTTTAATGGCTTCTACTTCCTTTTTAATGATTTCGTGAGTTACTGTTCTGCCGCTTTCCGCAATTCCTTCCATGATTAAACCTATGATTTCTTCTTCGGTTCTTCCACGTAAGTGTTTTTCTTGACGGATGATAATGTGGTCAAACATTCGAGCTGCAATGGTCGCACATTCTTTGATGTCTTCGTCACGACGATCGCCAACTCCGGCAATAATTCCGATTTTTTTGGTAGCTTCTACTGAATGTAAAAATTCTTCAACGCCTTTATAGCCTGATGGATTGTGGGCAAAGTCGATTAGTACTTTAAATTTCTTAAACTCAAAGATGTTCATTCTTCCCGGAGTCTGAGCCGCACTCGGAATAAACGTTTGTAAGGACAGACTAATATCTTCGGTTTTAAATCCTTGTAAATAACTGGCTAAAGTAGCCGCCAAAACATTGGCAATCATAAATCGAGCTTTTCCTCCCATGGTTAAGGGAACGTGAGTGGCTCTTTCGACTCTGATTTTCCATTCGCCTTTTTTGATGGTAATAAAACCGTTTTCATAAACAGCTACAATCTTTCCTTCTTTTGAAAACTGTTTTACTTTTGGATTATTCTCATCCATACTAAAGTAAGCTACATTACAGCTTAATTCGTTAGCGATTCTCAAACATTGTTCATCTTCGGCATTCAAAATAGCCCAGCCATCTTTTTTGACACTTTTGACAACGGTACTTTTTACTCGAGCCAAATCCTCTAAAGTATGAATGTCACTCAAGCCCAAATGGTCTTCCTGAATGTTGGTAATAATCGCGATATCGCAACGGCTAAATCCAAGACCAGAACGCAGAATGCCACCTCGAGCAGTTTCCAATACAGCAAACTCTACCGTTGGATCTTTTAGAATATATTCTGCTGAAATTGGTCCGGTAGTATCACCCTTTTCCATCATGTGGTTTTGCACATAAATTCCGTCCGAAGTTGTAAATCCAACTTTAAATCCGTTGTTTTTTACGATATGCGCCAAAAGTCGGGTTGTAGTTGTTTTTCCATTGGTTCCCGTAACCGCAATAATAGGGATACGACTTGGTTTTCCTGGAGGATACAGCATATCAATTACTGGAGCAGCTACATTTCTTGGCAGTCCTTCAGAAGGTGCTAAGTGCATTCTGAATCCAGGCGCTGCATTAACTTCAAGGATACAACCACCGTTTTCTTTCAATGGTTGCGTTAGGTTTTCAGCCATAATATCAACTCCACAAACATCCAATCCGATTACCCGTGAGATTCTTTCGCAAAGGAAAATATTTTCCGGATGCATCATATCGGTTACATCAATAGAAGTTCCGCCTGTGCTTAGATTTGCAGTTGATTTCAGATAAACAACTTCATCCTTTTTCGGAACTGTTTCTAAAGTGTAGTTTAGTTTTTCTAATAAATCCGTAGTGTCTCTGTCAACATCGATTTGGGTTAGTACATTTTCGTGTCCATAACCACGACGCGGATCTTTATTGGTTTCTTCTATTAATTGTTGAATCGTATGGGTTCCGTCACCTTTAATATGAGCAGGCTCTCTTTTTGCAGCAGCAACTAATTTGTTATCGATAACGAGCACCCTAAAGTCAAATCCTGTTATGAATTTTTCAACAATAACACGGTGACTGTATTTTTTGGCATATTCTAATCCGGCTACAGCATCCTCTCTGTTTTTTACATTGATGGAAGCGCCTTTACCGTGATTTCCGTCTAAGGGTTTGATTACAATGGGATATCCAATTTTTCGGATTACTTGGTCTAAATCTTCTTCGTCTACAACGATGCCTCCGTTGGCAACCGGAATGGACGCAGCATCCAACATTTTTTTAGTTTGTTCTTTATTACAGGCAATATCTACAGCAATGCTGCTGGTTTTACAAGTAATAGTGGCCTGAAAACGCATTTGGTTGATGCCGTAACCTAACTGTACTAAAGAATTAGTGCCTAACCGAATCCACGGAATATCTCTAGCAACAGCTTCTTCTACGATACTTCCTGTAGAAGGTCCGAGACGCACACGCTCTCTAATTTCACGCATTTTCTGAATATCAGCTTCTAAGTCGTATTCGGTTCCTGCAATTAATGCTTCGGCAATGGCTACAGCACTTTCTGCGGCAAACATTCCTACGTTTTCTTCGGTGTAACTGAATACTACATTATATACTCCGGGAGTTTTGGTTTCACGGGTTCTTCCGAATCCGGTTTCCATTCCGGCCAAAGTCTGTATTTCCAAAGCAATATGTTCAATAACGTGTCCCATCCACGTGCCGCGTTCTATACGTGAAAAGAATCCGCCACGGGTACCTTCAGAACAACGATGCTCAATCATAGTGGGAAACATAGCTTCTATTCTTTCGCGAAAACCTTCAATTTTATTGGTTGGAAATTGTTCCATTTCTTCCAAATCTAGGCGCATTTGGATTAATTTTTTTCGTTGAACACTCCAAATATTAGGACCGCGAAGAGCCTGAATCTTATCTATTTTCATGATTAGGTATAATTAGTAAAAGTAATTAGTAATGATTTTGTTAAAAATAGGAAATTTTTATTGTTAGCATGTGTTTTTTTTTGAAGAAATGGCAAAAAAATAAAATGAGGATTATAATTTTTTAAAGTCTCTGAATATCAAAATGCTAGATTTTAAATCTAAAAAAACAAATTAATTGAAAAGAATCTTATCTTGCACTACTAACTTTTGATGTTTAACTTATTGATTTCTTTTGTCTTGAAAAATAAAATACTTTATTTGTTTATATTTATCGTCTCAGCAACTTTTGCGCAACAACGAAAAGGAGCACTTCATTTGACTTCAGCTTCTAAACACGATTTGTATGTTTCCTTTGGATTAAACTCGCCACTTGAAACATTTACCGAGAGTAATACTGATTTGAAAGCGCTTATTGAAGCGTATGGAGTAGAGTTTCAAACAGGAATTCCCATTTCCGAAAATACATTAATTACAATGGAAGGCAATGCTATGAAACTTCGCGGTAATTCCGATGCAGTGCGTAAGCTTAGAAATATTTTTAAAATTAGAATGGAAGATTCATCCAATGAACATCTTTTGGAAGTGGGTAAAGCATTGGAACAATTGGATGTGGTTGAATACTGCTGTTTGACCTCTCTTGAACCTGTGAAACCACCCGTTGATATTCCGCCAACGACAACAAATTTTGAAGCGAATCAAAGCTATATTCAATCAAATCCGGGTGTAAATATGCAAGCTGCCTGGGATTTAGGTTTGAATGGACAAAACATAAAATTAAGAGATGTTGAATACGGTTTCAATAAAAATCATGAAGAATTAGTTGATATTAATACTAGTTTGGCGAATGGAATGAACATTTCTACTAGCGCCAGTGAAGCTTATACAGAACACGGTACAGCCGTTTTTGGGATTTTGTATGCTCACAAAGGAAGTTACGGTATTTCTGGAATGGCATATGGAGCTCAAGAGTTAATTTTATATCCGGAGTGGCAACAATCAGGTTATAATAGGATAAATGCGGTCACACAATCGATTAATAATTCTACTATTGGAGATATTATTGTTTATGAAATGCAAGCATCAGTATTTTCTTCAACGGATTATGTAATGGCAGAGTACAATCAGGTCATTTGGGATTTAACCAAAGCAGCCACTGATGCTGGAATTACTATTGTTGCAGCAGCCGGAAATGGCGCAGTTAATTTAGATTCACCAAGCTTTACCAATTACATGGCAAGAGGAGATAGTGGCGCTATTATTGTGGGTGCCGGAAGTGCATCAATGAATCATAACAGACTTTTCTACAGCACTTACGGTTCAAGAGTTGATTTACAAGCTTGGGGCGAAAATGTGCAATCAATTGGTAAATTAGGAACTTTTTACACCTTGTTTGGAAATGATTTTAATCAAAGCTATGTTACTTTCACCGGGACGAGTTCTGCTACTCCAATTGTAGCTTCTTGCGCGGCCGTATTACAATCGTATTATTTTAGTTTAACCAATACCTATTTGAGTTCTCAAGCATTACGAACTATAATGCAAGAAACCGGAATTCCTCAAGGCACAGAATCGTCGGGCAATATTGGACCAATTCCCAATATGGAAGCGGCAGTGCAAAGAGTTTTTGAGGAATCATTGGAAATAAACGAGCAGGAAAAATTTCAGTTTTATATTTATCCAAACCCCATTGCAAATCAGTTTACGATAATGACAAGTGATTTAATTTCTAATAATGCCGTTATTGAAATTTATACCAAAATTGGTCAATTAGTGTATACGTCTAATCTACCAATAGATAAAGTTGTGGATGTCTCTTTATTATCAAGCGGATTGTATTTTGTTAAAATTTCTGAACAAGGAAAAAGTTTTATCCAAAAAATGATTAAAAACTAGGCTGGTTTCAGCTAATAAATGCAACTATTTTAAGGTATAAACTTTCATCGTGCATGCTGTGTCCTAGACCTGACGTTTCGATGTACGTCGAATTTTTCCAAGTGTTGGCGTACTTTCTGCCTTCCTCTACAAGTACTACTTTGTCCTCAATATCGTGTGCAATCAGTGCCTTTTGTGCAAAGTTTTGTGCAAACTTATGTCCAGCAAAATCATTAATGTGAACTTTGAATTTTTGAAGATAATAAGCTTCTAATTGTGTTTTGATGCGGTTGTTCAGACTCAAAAGCTTGATATAATTGTCTGCAATAATTTTAAAATCAGAAGGAGCGCCGATGAGAATTACTTTTTCGATGTTTTTATCTCCGTATTTATTGAGGTAAAAGGAGATAGCAGCGCCACCAACCGAGTGTCCAATAATTGTTTTTGGTTGGTATTTCTGGGTCACTACATTGATGCATTCAGCGTATTTTGGAGCGCTAAATTCGGTACCTTCACTTAATCCGTGTGCCGGTCCATCAATGGCAATAATGGTTTTTCCTAATGGTTTGAGATGTTGTAATAGTTTTTTCCAACGCGAAGCATTGCTTTCCCAACCGTGAACCAGAAGAATGATTTCTTCGTTTCCAGGCCAGATATAGGTTAGGAACTTTTCGTTATTGTATTCAAAGGTTTCCAGCGTCGCACTTTGGAGCGTTTTGGGCAAATGTTCTTTTTTTAACCTTCCTTTTCTTGGGCTGCTAAAAAGTTGATAGGCTTTGTTTTTGGCTTTTTCAAGATTGAAATAGCTCAACAAATTGAGATAAGCGCCAATAGTTTTGGTGATGATAAAGAATTGAATTTTTTGCATAAAAAAAAATCCCGAATGACTCGGGATTAGTATATTATAGGTGAGCAAATAATTTTTGCATTTTCTCTCTTTCTTCTTCTGCTAATGAAGCGTCAACCAAGATTCTTCCAGAATGTTCATCAGTGATAATTTTCTTTCTGGCTGCAATCTCTACCTGAGTTTGCGGTGGAATGGTAAAGAACGATCCAGCTGAAGCACCACGCTCAATAGATACCACGGCTAAACCATTGCGAACACTAGAACGGATTCTTTTGTAAGCTGCTAATAAACGTTCTTCGATTTGAGCTTCATACTCTGCTGATTTTTCCATCAAAAAGCTTTCTTCTTTTTGAGTTTCAGCCATAATATCGCTTAGTTCTGCTTTTTTATGTTTTAAGTGTGATGTTTTTTGGTCTAATTTTTCTTTTGAATTAGCAATCACTTCTTTTTTGTGATCGATAGAAGCTTTTAATTCTTTGATTTGTTTTTCAGCCAATTGGATTTCCAATTCCTGAAATTCCACTTCTTTGGTTAACGAGTTGAATTCTCTATTGTTACGAACATCTTTTTGTTGTGTCGTATATTTTTTGATTGCTGCCTGATGATCATCGATGGCATTTTTCTTGGTTTTGATTTGCTCTTCAATAGCCACCAAATCCGATTTTAATTTGTCTAAACGAGTGCTCAAACCAGTAACTTCATCTTCTAAATCTTCCACTTCTAAAGGCAATTCGCCTCGTACATTTCTGATTTCATCAATTCTTGAGTCTATGATTTGCAAGTCATAGATAGCTCTTAATTTGTCTTCAACACTTAGTTCTTTTGTAGTCGCCATATTTTATAAGTACTTAACTGGATTTGTATTTTCTTCCGAAAAAATGATTGCAAAATTAGGGATTTTTTTCTTAAGAAAATCAACAATATAATTTTTTGTAAATCTTTCACTTTCGAAGTGACCGATATCAGCTAAAACAATCTGATTTTCAGCTTCATAAAAGTTGTGATACTTCAAATCGGCTGTTAAAAACACGTCGGCTTTTGCCTGAATAGCATTCATAATAGCAAAACTTCCGGAACCGCCTAAAACCGCTACTTTATGGATAGATTTTCCTAATAAATTGCTATGTCGTATGCCACCACATTGAATTTTGTCTTTAACAAAGGCTAGAAAATCGGTTTCGGTCATTGGTTTTTCAAGTTCGCCTAACATTCCGAGTCCAATATTTTGATGGGTATTTTGTAAGTCATAAATCTCGTAGGCTACTTCTTCATAAACATGATTTGTGAATAAAGCTTTAAGAATTTTTGATTGCAGGTGCTTTTCAAATGTGACTTCGATTTTGATTTCTTCGTTTTCAACAAATTCAAAGCGATTCCCAATTTCGGGATTGCTGTCTTCATTGCCCATATACGTCCCTATACCTTTGGAACTGAAGCTACAGTCTTCGTAATTCCCAATTTTTCCTGCTCCGGCATCAAATAGCGCGTTGCGTAATGTTTCGACGTTTTCTGGAACAGTGTAAGTAATTAATTTTTGAATGAAGTTTTGCTTCGGAACCAGAATTTTAGTGTTGATTAAACCCAAAGCATCTGAAAAGATTTTGTTGACACCGTCTTTGTGATTGTCTAAAGCGGTATGAACAGCATAAATGGCAATATCGTTTTTGATGGCTTTCAGGACAGCACGTTCTACATAATTTTTACCGGTTATCTTCTTCAAACCTGAAAAAATAATAGGATGGAAGCACACTACTAAGTTGCATTTCTTAGCAATGGCTTCGTCGAGTACACTTTCTAAAGCATCGTGGCATACGAGAATTCCCGTTGCTTCGGCATTCACGTCGCCAACGAGTAAACCTACATTGTCAAAGTCTTCAGCATACGCCAAAGGCGCCATTTCTTCTAGGACGGAAAGTATTTCTTTAAGCTTCATAATTAATCGCAAGGGATACCATACAAATCTAAACTTTTTTCCCAAACAACTTCAGCTTTACTTTGATTGTTGATACGATATATTGATCTGCTTGGGAAATTAAGATCGGTGAGGTTAAATTCTTTTTTCCAGTTAAAATCATCTTCATAGGTAAAATAATAGGAGTCAGTATTCGCTACTATTTTTGTAGAGCCCGATTTATTTCTGTAATCAGCCTGAATGCTATCTATAAATCGATCTATTTGTTTGTTGATTGTTTTCTCGACTTTTTTATAATCTTTCCCATAAACCATACTTAGCGGTTTCTCAGAACAAAATAAAGGATGCCCATATTTGTTTTTGTCAAATCCATTAATTTTTATAGCAATGATTCTTGACAGGCATTCATCTACGGTGAAATAGACATCGCCTAAACTAACTTTTGTAAAGCCTTTTGTACCATAAATATAATATGAGGGTTTTAGTTTTTCCTTAATTCTTTTTTCAAGGTTCAAGCTTCGGAAGATGTTTAGCTGTCCTGTTGTATCTATATAGATGGAATTGATGGGTCTTATAGTGGCAATGAAATCCTTTTTATCTCCCCAATCAAATAAGGTATCCTTCTGTAAAATATCGTCGTAGATTTTGTCATGAAATAGTTTAGCTTCTTTAGGGTCGTAGTCATTAAGTTCTAAGACAATGGCATCAATATCTTTCGAAATAGAATATACAGGAAGAACATCATCAAAATCGGATACACTTTTACCCGAATCCTCCGCTACAAGTTGCTTTGGAGTTTTGGTTTTCTCTTTTTGACTACAGGACAACATCGAAAACAGTAAAAGGAATAGAAGCGATTGTAACACTTTCATATAATTATGTAGCCCATTCGTTTAAAGTTTCCTTAATCGTCCAAACACCATTTATTTTCTCGAACAATAGAAAACAACCGCTATTATGTTCGATGCTGCGGTAGAAGGCAACTTTCACTAAGGCGAAGTTATTACTGGCAAAATAAATCGGTCGGTGAACAATCATAAGTCGCTGATTGTTCTCACCATATTTGTCGGAGACCACTTTGTAATCTTCAAACGACAAACAATCGTTAACCTTACTTTTTAAATACTGATTTTGATTGTTAAACAAGATGTTGTAAGCTGCAGACCAATCTTCTTCGGCGGTAATGAACATTTGTTTTTTGATTTCGTCAGCGTTCTTTTTTAGCAAATCACTTTTAGAAATCACTTCCAATACTTCGGGATTGTTGGGGGCTTTTTGGCAATAGAATCGCAACAGTTGCAATCTTCCTTTGGCAATTGCCTTTTCATTTTTATAATATTTGGTAAAGATTACCTTCAACAAATCAGCGTTGTCTGTTTCCTGGGAAAAAACAGTCATGGTGTTTATAAAAAAAGCGAGGGTTAAAAAGTGTATTGTTTTCATGATAATGGAGCCACGAATGCACAAATAAATTGTAATTAAAACTTTTCAAAGATAAAACCTTTGTACCAAAATTATAAAAACATTTGTGTATTCGCAGCTTATATTTTTATATTTGTTAGATGAATTTGTTGCGAAAATTACTCTTTCCTTTTGCCATTCTATATGGTTTTATCACTTCGTTAAGAAATTATCTTTATGATAGGGGTATTTTAAAATCCTATTCTTTCGATGTTCCGGTGATTGTGGTTGGGAATTTAAGCGTAGGCGGAACGGGCAAAACACCTCAGATTGAGTATTTAATTCGGTTATTGTCTCCTAACTATAAAGTGGCTACTTTAAGTCGGGGTTACAAACGAGAATCCGAAGGTTTTATTTTGGCTGATACCAATGCTACTGCGGCAACTATAGGAGACGAACCCTTTCAGTATTACACTAAATTTTCCAATATTCAAGTGGCTGTCGACGCTGATAGACGCAATGGTATAACACAACTAATAAAACAAAAAGAAACCCCTGATGTTATTTTACTAGACGATGCCTTTCAGCACCGTAAAGTCAAAGCGGGATTATATATTTTACTGACGTCGTATGATGATTTGTTTTGTAATGATTTTGTGCTACCTACAGGTAACCTTCGCGAAAGCAGAAGCGGAGCCAAAAGAGCTCATATTATTATTGTAACCAAATGTCCGCCAGCAATCACAAAATCGGAACAAGAGAACATTAAGAAGGCAATTAATTTGAATCTGCCTATTTTCTTTAGCACGGTAAGGTACGATGATAACATCTATAACGAAACCGAAAGTAAGCCTGTCCATGAGATAAAAGCAATTTCCAAAGTATTATTGGCCGGCATTGCCAAACCCGGACCTTTCTTTGATTATTTGCGTTCCGATGCCGATGAAATAGTAACCTTTCCCGATCATCATTCTTTTAGCGAAAGCGATATTCTCAACATCAAAAGCAAATCTGATGCAAAAATCATCATCACAACTGAAAAAGATTTTGTACGTTTGAAGGCTAAAATTTTAAATGCACCAGTATACTATTTACCAATAAAGAGCGAATTCCTGATAAATCAGGAAGCTTTTGACCAAATTATTTTAAACTATGTGGGAACTTGTACAAGAAACCGTTAACTATATAAAAAGTAAAACTAACTACACTCCGGAATATGGAATCATCCTCGGTTCAGGACTAGGAAGTTTTACGGAAGACATCAACATTGAATTTACCTTACCTTACAACGAAATACCTAACTTTCCAGTATCGACGGTTCAAGGTCATAAAGGCGCTTTGGTTTTCGGAACTATTGGCGATAAAAAAGTGATGGCGATGCAAGGACGTTTCCATTTTTATGAAGGCTATGACATGAAGCAGGTTACTTTTCCGGTTCGTGTGATGAAATACCTTGGCATTGACAAACTGATTGTTTCGAACGCTTCAGGTGGCGTTAATTCGGATTATGAAGTAGGATCTGTTGTGATTATTAAAGATCATGTCAATATGTTTCCGGAACATCCTTTACGCGGCAAAAATGACGAGCGTTTTGGACCACGTTTCTTAAACATGAACGAGGCCTACAACAAAGCGATGATTACCAAAGCAAAATCGATTGCTGCTGAAAATGGTATTACGGTTCATGAAGGTGTGTATCTTGGTTTACAAGGCCCAACCTTTGAGACTTTCGCCGAATATAAAATGGTAAAAATATTGGGTGCTGATTGTGTCGGAATGTCGACAGTTCCCGAAGTTATAGTTGCTCGTCACATGGGAGTGGAGTGTTTCGGACTTTCGGTTATTACTGATATGGGCGATGTTGAAGCGAGCATGGAAGAAGTAAGCCATGAAGAAGTCTTAAAAGCAGCAGCCAAAGCAGAGCCTCACGTTAGAAAAGTAATTAAAGAATTAATTCTTCAGTTTTAGGCTAAATTATTAGCAATTACTCTATAGAAATTTTCGGGTTCAAATGGTTTGGTGATCACGTCGGTCATGCCAAACGATAACAGCATTTCCCTGTTTTCATTTAATGAAATAGCAGTTAGGGCAATGATTGGTTTTGTGGTATCGAATTCGCGGACTTTCTGTGTGGCAATGGTTCCGTTGATGCCCGGTAAATGCACATCCATCAATACCAAATCAAAGTGATTTTCTTTACTTAGAATTTCCACAGCTTCTTCGCCATTATCAATGATGAAGCACTTAATGTCTTTCTTTTCGAGCATTTTTTTTGTCACCATTTGGTTGATTTTATTGTCTTCCACCACCAAAATGTTTTTGTCTTTTAAAACCTCATCCGAATATAACTGCTCTTTTTCAAAAACGATTTCTTTGGTGCCGTTGAAAAGATTCAATTCGAAGTCAAAAGTAGTTCCAGCGCCAACTTCGCTATTTAGATTGATTTCACCACCTAATAAATCTACGATTTTCTTAACAATCGTAAGACCTAAACCAGTGCCGCCGTATTTTCTGTTGATTTCAATCGAACCTTGAGAAAAGCTTTCAAAAATAGTTTCCTGCTTGTCTTCGGGAATTCCGATTCCCGTATCGCTTACTGCAAAATTGATTCGGGTAAAATCGTCACCGGTTTCCACCACTTTCGCAATTACTTTCACTTCACCGTTTTTGGTGAATTTCAGAGCATTATTGATCAGATTTATGAATATCTGAGATAATTTAGTCGGATCGCCCAATAGCATTTCGGGAACATTGTCATCAATTTCCAACAAAAATTGGTTGTTATTATTGGCAGCGATTTCGGTCATGGAGTTTTTAATATCCAATAAAAGCTGCTTGATGTTAAAATCGATGTATTCAATTTCGATGTTATTCGATTCGATGCGGTTGATTTCGAGAATTTCATTGATAAAGGTCAACAGATAATTGCCCGAGAATTTCAACGAATTCAGATAGTGTAATTGGTTTTCCTTCGGATTGTCTTCTATCAGTAAATGGGTAATTCCGTTGATGGCATTCAGCGGTGTCCGAAGCTCGTGACTCACGGTAGACAAGAATTCGGCTCGCGCTTTTGACGCTTTTTCGGCGTTATCTTTGGCAATCTGCAATTCGAAATTTTTCTCCTTTAAGGTGTTATTCGATTGTGTTCTGATGATGTTGTTTTTATATAAAGACAAACTCAGTAAAGATAAAATCGTAATTAATGCAATAGCCAGAATACTGATTAGTTTGGCAAATTTGTTGGTCTTTTGCTGTGCTACGTTCTCTTTAGTCATCTGATCAATTTCTTTCAAACGCTCGCTTTCCTTGAAGTCGACATAATCATTGACATCCAATTTTTTATTGTTGAGATGCGAAATGCTATCCTTCAGCTCCAAATGCGCTTTCAGAAAGTTATACGATTTTTTCAAATCCAATAGCTTTTCATACGTAATGCTTAACTCTAATAAAATTTTTGATTTCTGATCTAGATTTTGGTCTTTGGAACTCAAGGTTAAAGCACGATTAAGGTAGTTAACGGCTAAGTTATTATGATTTAGATTTTCCTCGATAGTTCCTAATTGGTATAACGCTTCAGCCTTAGTTTTGAAAATATCTTTGGAATCGTCTTTAGATATGATGACATTAAAGAGCTTGGTAGCCAATTCGGTTTTGCCATTATTCTTGTATAAAATGCCTTTTTGCAGATTCAAAAATTGCGACGTATCGATTTTGAGTAGGTTATAAATGGATTGTGCTTTATCAAAATTAATTTCAGCTTTGGAAAACTCTTCCAAATTCATGTAAGAAAGTCCAATATAATAATAACATAAAGCATAATCGGTAGAGGGTGCTAATTGACTGAAGGCATCAGCACATTTGCTAAAGGTTTCTATAGCATCATTCATTTTCTTCAATTCAAAATAGGTCGTTCCTAATGAGAATAAGGCATTACCCTGACCTTTTATGTCATTTTTAGACATGGCATAATTATACGCTTTTTGTGAGAATGCTAACGACGATTTATAATTGTCGGTTTTTTTATTAAATTGTGCTAACTGGATGAAATAGGCTGTGCTGTCAACTTTTTTTGTTGATCTTCTTTGTCCAAAAAGGACAATAGGCATACATAGGAATATCCAAATCCATTTCATTTAACGTGTCAAATAAAAAATTAAGTACGTTAAAAATAGTTAAATTATTTTCTTAACAAAAGAATTAGGTCAATAATTCGGGACGAATATCCAATTTCATTATCATACCACCCGACAACTTTAACCATTTTCCCAATCACAGAGGTAAGTTGGGCATCAAAAAGACAAGAATGTCTATTGCCAATAATATCAACAGAAACTATAGGATCTTCGGTATAATCCAGAATTCCCTTAAAATTAGTGGCAGCAGCCTCTTGAAAAGCAGTATTTATTTCCGCAATAGAAACTTCTTTTTTAACGTAACACGTAATATCGGTTAAGGAACCGTCGGGAACAGGAACACGAATGCCGCTTCCGCCAATTTTTCCTTCCATTTCCGGAAAGATCTTTGTCAGTGCTTTGGCTGCGCCTGTAGTTGTCGGAACAATCGATTGGCTGGCTCCTCGGGCACGACGCAAATCCTTGTGAGGTTGGTCGTGAAGGCTTTGATCTGTGGTATAAGAGTGTACTGTAGTAATGTAAGCTTGTTCAATGCCACAAAGTTCGTTGATTATTTTAATCATCGGTGCGGCATTATTGGTGGTACAGCTGGCATTAGAAACTATTTTTTCGCTTCCGTCCAATATGCTTTCGTTAACACCAAGAACAACCGTTTTTATTTCGGGCACTTCTGAAGGTGCTGAAAGTATCACTTTTTGAGCTCCGGCTTCAATGTGTTTATAGATATCTTCGAAGGTTTTGTACTTTCCGGTACTTTCGATTACGAAATCAACAGCGTTCCATTTCAGATTGCTGATTTCTTTTTCGTGATAAAACAAATAGGGTTTTCCATCAATAATAATCGATTGGTCATCATAGGAAACGGCAAAAGGCAAAACACCATGAATACTGTCGTATTTTATCAAATGTGCCATCGTTTTAGTGTCGGCTATATCATTTATAGCAACAACTTCTATCATAGGATGATGCAGCAGTAATCGAAAAAGATTTCTTCCGATACGTCCAAAACCGTTAATGGCAATTTGAGTTTTCATTTATGAGTGGATGATGTTTATAAGGTTTATGTGGTTTAAAAGAATATAATAACCCTAATAAACGTAATAACCCTTATAACCTTTTTACAATATGTGTTTTTCAGCATGATAAGAAGAACGCACCAAAGCACCACTTTCTACATGACGGAAACCCATTGCTTTGCCTAACTTCTCGTATTTTTCGAATTGTTCCGGAGTAATGTATTCTTTTACCGGTAAATGTTTTTTGCTGGGTTGCAAGTATTGACCAATCGTTACAATATCAACGTCATTGTCGCGAAGATCTCGCATAGTCTGAATAACTTCTTCTTCAGTTTCGCCAAGACCTAACATGATACCCGATTTGGTTCTTTTGATACCTTGCGCTTTTAAGTATTTCAAAACAGCTAAACTACGGTCATACTTTGCTTGTATTCGCACTTCACGTGTCAAACGTCGAACGGTTTCTACATTGTGAGATACCACTTCCGGATTGGCTTCTACAATTCGGTCAATTATTCTTTCTACACCTTGAAAATCCGGAATCAAAGTTTCTAAAGTTGTGGTGGGATTCATTCTGCGGATTGCCTGAACGGTTTCGAGCCAAATGATAGAACCCATGTCCTTCAAATCATCTCGGTCGACACTTGTAATTACAGCGTGTTTAATGTTCATGATTTTGATAGAACGCGCTACTTTTTCGGGTTCATCCCAATCCACCGTTTCGGGTCTTCCGGTTTTTACGCCACAAAACCCACAGGAACGCGTGCAGATATTTCCTAAAATCATAAAAGTGGCAGTCCCTTCTCCCCAACATTCACCCATATTAGGGCAACTTCCAGAGGTGCAAATGGTGTTGAGCTTGTATTTATCTACAAGGCCACGAAGTTCGGTATATTTTTGCCCGATAGGGAGTTTTACTTTGAGCCATTTTGGCTTTCCTACTGGCAAATTTGTGTCAATAACAGATTCCATAATTGAAATTTTCATTGCAAAGATAAAGAATGTATATCGAAGATGGTAGCTTTGGAATCCAGTTTTCTTATTAGCAGATAGAGAAACCGAATGGCAATTGTTTACATTGGAATGTAGATGTCAAATTGTGCCCCTTTTCCCGGTTGTGCTTTAGCTGAAATAACACCGTTGTGGTTGTTCACAATCTTTTTAACTATAGTGAGTCCAATGCCTGTGCCTTCAAACTCTTCCCTTGTGTGCAGTCGTTGGAAAAGTTCAAAAATCCTTTCTTTATAATCGGATTCAAATCCAATACCATAATCACTAAATTCAATGTGATAGTGATCCCCTTGAATTTGGAGGAATGTCATGGATTCATCATACTTGATGTGATTGCCTTTTATTGTGATGCGTGGAGATTCTTCCGGTTTTTTGAACTTCAAAGAATTGGTTATAAGATTTTGCAACAACTGCCGAAATTGGAAGGGAATGATGGTCACTTCTCCCAAATCGAGCAATTCAACGACAGCCTTTTTTTCTAACAACTCCTCCTTTAAGGTTTCCATCACTTCCTTAATTATGATATTCAGATCGCTTTTTTCAAACGTTCGTTCACTAGCTGTAGTGCGCGAATACACCAGTAGATCTTGAATAAGGGTTTGCATGCGCAATGCTGAATGTTGGATGCGGTCAAAAGAATATTTGCCTTTTTCTGTCAGGCTTTCAGATTCGTCGGCTAAGATACGGCTGGTAAAAGTTTGTATTTTTCTTAAAGGCTCCTGCAAATCATGACTTGAGATAAACGCAAAAGATTCAAGCTCTTTATTGGCAAGGAGCAATTCGGCAGCACGGCTTTCTTTTTCTTTATTTTGATAAATAAGTTCCGTGTTAGCGATTACCAATTCGGCAGCACGGTTTTCTTTTTCACTGTTTTGAAAGGCAAGTTCGGTGTTGGCAATGACCAATTCGGCAGCACGGTTTTCTTTTTCCTTGTTTTGAAAGGCCAGCTCTGTATTAGCAATCACTAGTTCTGCGGCTCGCTTTTCCTTTTCAGTATTCTGATATAAAAGTTCGGTGTTAGCAATGACCAATTCGGCAGCGCGGTTTTCTTTTTCGATGTTTTGAAAGGCAAGTTCTGTATTGGCAATTACGAGTTCCGCAGCACGTTTTTCCTTTTCCGCATTTTGATAGATTAACTCCGTATTGGCAACAATCAATTCAGCTGCCCGGTCTTCTTTTTCAGAATTTTGAAAAGCAAGTTCGGTAATTGCGATAGCCAATTCGGCAGCACGATTTTCTTTTTCAGTGTTCTGAAAGGCCAGCTCGGTATTGGCAATCACTAATTCGGCAGCCCGTTTTTCATTATTTTCAATTTGTAATGCCAGATTTTTATTGGCTACGAGCAACGCTGCACTATCGTGTACTATTCCTTTTGGAGGTATTTGAGTAGTAGTATTTTTGGCTGTTTTTTTATTCATCTGAATCACAATTGTCTAAAGATACTCTTTTGTTTTCAATTGAAGTATGATTTTAAGAAACGATGCTTTACCCAGCTAGTAGGTTTGTTTTGTACTCGTTCGGACTTTGTTCGAAAAAAGGCCTGTCATAGTAGCATAAACCCTAACAGAATACGAACAAATCATTTTTAATAACAGGTTCAGATTTATTCAGAAGTATTTCTTTTCGTCTGTTCTTCTATTATTTTTGACAGAAATTGTTTAGTTACTTTTTCAATGTCTGCAACGGTGAAATTAAGTGCTTTCGCATCTGTAACCAATTGATACCATGGTTTTGGAGCGTCAAAGTCATAACTGCCAAAAACAAGCACTGGAGTTCCTTTAAGTTTGACGGTTTGGTCGTTTAATAAAACCCATTGGTCAGCCCAATCGTAAAGATATTTGGCATCTCTTTCCGAAAGACGGAGACAAGAATGGGAAGCAGGATAACCCGGTAATTCGTATTGATGCCAACCAACACCTAATTTGTTTTCAACATTGAAGTTCCATTTTAAATCCCACTCATCGTTAAATGTACTGGTGGTTTTTTCGGCTTTCCAGTTGGTAAAAAATAATCCGGTCGGCGTTTTGTCGGCTTTTCGACCCATATTGGTTGGTCCTGTTCTAATCAAATCTCCGTATTCGTAAGCAGCGAAAGTTTGAGTAGCATACGAAAAGAAGATTATTTTGCTAACCGCATTCAGGGCTGCTACTTTGAAGGGAAACGGTAAGTAATACGCCAAGTCTACGTTTAAGTCATTGGGAACGATAATAGAATCCATTTTGACAATATTCGCTTTGTCGGTTCTGTTAGCCGCTAAGACCAAACGGATTTTGCTGCTGTCCTGTGTGGTGGTCAACCATTCTTTCGTTTTTTCAAAAGTATAGCTGACAGATTTAGGCTTCACTCGCGTTGGGATGGCTTTTTTGCTTTTGGTAAGGACTGTTTTTTCTTCTTTGCAGGAAGCGACAAACAAACATAAGCTGATAATAAGAATGTACTTTTTCATAGGGTTGAGATTAAAGTGTAAAATTCCTTATTACCGAATGGAAAAGCGTTACATAATTTTAGCAAATGTTTATGCCGTTTGCACATAGGAAATGCCTAATTTTAAGGTCTGATAAAATAAAACAAAAACAACAATGACAACAACTAACGTAAAAGCTTACGGTGCACAGGCAACAGATGCACCACTGAAAGAAATGAATATTGAACGCCGTGAAGTTTTGGCAAAAGATATTGAAATCGAAATTATGTATTGTGGTGTTTGCCACTCTGATTTACATACGGCCAGAAATGACTGGGGATTTACAACGTATCCGGTAGTTCCGGGTCACGAAATAGTAGGTAAAGTAACCAAAGTAGGTAGTGCAACAACCAAATTGAAAGTCGGAGATTTTGCTGCAGTTGGCTGTTTAGTAGATTCGTGCCGCACTTGCAAGAGTTGTGAACAAGATTTAGAACAATATTGCTTAAACGGATGGGTGGGAACCTATGGTGGACAAGACAAACATTTAGGCGGATTTACCCACGGCGGATATTCTGAAAAAATTGTAGTCGATGAAGATTTCGTTTTAAAAGTGCCGGCGAATTTAGACTTAGCCGCAACAGCACCGTTATTGTGTGCCGGAATTACAACTTGGTCGCCTTTGCGCCATTGGAATGTAGGTAAAGGAAGTAAAGTTGCCGTAGTAGGCTTGGGCGGATTAGGTCACATGGCTATCAAATTGGCTAAAGGATTGGGTGCAGAAGTTACCTTGTTTTCCAGAACACCAGGCAAAGAAAAAGATGCTTTAGAGTTAGGAGCGGATGCGGTTGTTATTTCTACGGATGAAAATCAAATGAACTCGGTTGCCGGAAAATTTGATGTTATTATTGATACCATACCTTATGTCCACGATGTTAATCCGTATATAGCCACTTTGGGAATTAGTGGTACTATCGTAATTGTGGGGTATTTAGGCGGATTGGATCCGATTTTGAATACTGTTCCGATGATTATGGGCAGAAAATCGGTAGCTGCGTCCTTAATTGGTGGTATTGCCGAAACTCAGGAAATGCTTGATTTTTGTGGTAAACACAATATCGTCTCCGAAATTGAATTAATCAAAATGCAGGATATCAACGAAGCGTATGAAAGAATGCAGAAAAGCGATGTTCGGTATCGATTTGTAATTGATATGGCTTCGCTGAAGCAATAAGAAGTATTTGATAATAAAAAGAGGCAGCTTTAAGCTGCCTCTTTTTATATTTAATATTTTGATGCAGTCATGTTCTGTACTTCTTCGGGAAAACACCCTTTTAAGCGGCACAATGTCGAACAAAACCCGACGAATTTAAAACTTACTCTACATAATCCAAATCGGTGTCATGGGTTTCACTGATGGTCAGTGTTGCATAGATTCCCAAGCCAAAAGCAATTAAACCAACTATCGCTGCAGCCATAATGACCGTTTGGGATAGTTTTAAATAATCAAAACCAATAAGCATAATCGGAACTGTTCCGCGAACCATATTCGGAACGCTTGTTGTAGCGGTACTTCTCAAATTGGTACCAAACTGCTCAGCGGATACCGTAACAAACATAGCCCAAAATCCACATCCCAGACCAATCCAAGCGCAATAGAAATAGTACATATTTTCGGTTTTATTGCCGCTAAAAAGAAGTAAAACAACACCAATTAAAGTAAAAAGGAGCATGGCTAAAATGGTCTTCTTTCGGGAACGAAAAGCATGTGAGATAAAGCCGCTCGAAAAATCACCAACTGAAGTCGCAATATAAGCCCACATAATGGCTTTTCCTGGGTCGATGGATTTGATGCCCATTTCGGGAGCAAACTGGTTGGCCATAAAGACTAAAATACCAATACAATACCAAATGGGAATGCCAATTAAAATGCATTTAAGGTATTTGATAAAAAGTCTTGTAGAAGTGAAGAAAGCGAAAAAGTTGCCCCGTTTTATTGCCGAGTTTTCTTTTACGGAGGTAAACATGCCACTTTCGGCAACGCTGATTCGGAGTACCAATAACGCTAATCCCAATATTCCGCCAATAATGTAAGCGGTTGTCCAACTGCCGGCCAATTCTACAGTAAACTGTGCTACAACAGCTCCTAAAACCCCAAAACCGGCGATGATAGAACATCCGATGGCACGTAACTCTTTGGGTAGTGTTTCCGAGACCAACGTTATTCCGGCACCTAATTCTCCAGCCAAACCAACTCCGGCTATAAATCGAAGTAGAGCATAGGTTGTTGCTTTGTCGGCAATATTGATTTGAGGTAGAAATCCGCAAGCAATGTTGGCTAAAGAGTAGACTAAAATCGAACCAAACAAAACCGAAAGTCTTCCTTTTTTATCGCCGTAGATTCCCCATAAAATACCGCCCAAAACCATACCAATCATTTGACAATTGATAATCATAGTACCCACTTTGTCAGCATCTAAACCTAAGTCATTTAAACTTTGAATTCTAACAATTCCGAAAAGCAATAAATCATAAATATCTACAAAATAGCCCAAAGAAGCAATGATAACTGGGAAGCTGAATAAGATTTGAAGTTTTTCTTTAGCGGTAAAATTTTTCATAAAATTGGTTTCGGTGTGCTAAATATAGAAATAAAAACAAAAAAACTATTACCATTTGTTTTTGCGGTTAACAGCAAAAAAACTTTATTTTTACGCTAAAATAGAATCTAACCAACTTTTAGCATTTACATGAGTTCAATTAATTGGAAGACCGTCAAGGATTTTGAAGACATCACCTATAAAAAGTGCGATGGTGTTGCGCGAATAGCCTTCAATCGCCCAGAGGTGCGTAATGCCTTTCGGCCTAAAACTACAGCTGAATTATTACAGGCATTTCATGATGCTCAGGAAGACACCTCTATTGGAGTTGTATTGCTTTCCGCAGAAGGGCCCAGCACAAAAGATGGTATTTGGTCGTTTTGTTCCGGTGGTGATCAAAAAGCACGTGGGCATCAGGGTTATGTAGGTGACGATGGTTATCATCGTTTGAATATTTTGGATGTGCAACGGTTAATTCGGTTTATGCCAAAAGCGGTTATCTGCGTGGTTCCGGGCTGGGCGGTAGGAGGTGGACACAGCCTGCATGTAGTTTGTGATCTGACATTGGCCAGTAAAGAACACGCTATTTTCAAGCAGACTGATGCCGATGTTACTAGTTTTGATGGTGGCTACGGGTCTGCATATTTGGCCAAAATGGTGGGGCAGAAAAAAGCCCGCGAAATTTTCTTTTTAGGTCGAAATTATTCGGCTCAGGAAGCTTTTGACATGGGTATGGTAAATGCAGTCATACCGCACGAAGAACTTGAAAATACAGCCTATGAATGGGCTCAAGAAATCTTGGCTAAGTCACCAACATCGATAAAAATGCTGAAATTCGCCATGAATTTAACGGATGATGGCATGGTGGGACAACAGGTCTTTGCTGGTGAAGCTACAAGATTGGCTTATATGACTGATGAGGCCAAAGAAGGAAGAGACGCGTTTTTAGAAAAAAGGAAGCCAAATTTTGATAAAAAATGGTTGCCATAATTAATTGCAATAAGCATTAAGCAAAAGGCAGTAAGCCTATAGTTTAAAGCTTAAAGCCTAAAGTTTAAAAAAATGAAACACTGGGTTGAAGCAGCACGAGTTCGTACATTACCGCTTTCGGTATCCGGAATTATTGTTGGGAGTTTTTATGCAATGTCACAAGCCATGTTCAACTGGAACATCGTTCTTTATGCGTTATTGACAACTTTGGGCTTGCAGATATTGTCCAATTTTGCCAATGATTATGGTGACGGTATCAAAGGAACTGACAATGAGGATAGGGTCGGGCCAAAACGTTCTATTCAAAAAGGCACTATAACGCCTTTTGCTATGAAGAATGCGATGATACTTACGTCGATAATTACTTTGTGTTTTGCTAGTTTATTGATTTACTATGCTTTTAAGGAAAGTTATTTATTGTACTCCTTTATATTTTTCTTTTTAGGTATTTTGGCCGTTGCTTCGGCAATTCGGTATACGGTTGGGCAAGGAGCTTATGGATATCGCGGTTATGGTGATGTCTTCGTTTTTATTTTCTTTGGTTTGGTAAGTACTTTCGGAGTGTATTTTATGTTTTCAAAACAAATTGACTGGTTGTTATTATTGCCTGCAACAGCAATAGGTTTTTTGAGTGTCGGTGTGTTGAATCTCAACAATATGCGTGACGAGGAAAGCGATAGAAAAGCAGGAAAAAATACGGTTGTAGTTCAGAAAGGTGGTGCATGGGCAAAGCAGTATCATTACTTTTTGATTCTTTCTGCTATGATTTTGGTGGTTATTTTTGCTTTTTTGAACGGATTTCATTTTGACCAATATTTGTTTTTAGCGGCCTATTTTCCATTGACATCGCATTTAATGAATGTTCGCAGAAACAGAAATCCAAAACTATTGGATCCCGAATTAAAAAAATTAGCACTAAGTACTTTTTTCTTAGCTATCTTATTGGCGTTGAGCTTGATATTTTTCGTTTCTGATTTATTGGTTAATTATATTTAAAATATTCTTTTATGAAAATTACTTTTTACGGACATTCTTGCCTCGGTATTGAAGTCAGCGGGAAACACCTTTTGGTAGATCCTTTTATTTCGGGAAATGAAAAAGCAGCACATATTGATATTGCTACTCTAAAAGCTGATTATATCCTCATTACTCATGCTCATTTTGACCATGTTTTGGATGTGGAAACTATTGCTAAAAACAACAACTCGGTAATCATCTCAAACTGGGAAATTGCTATGTATTTTGGCAACAAAGGGTTGCAACATCATCCCATGAACATTGGTGGAAGCTGGCAATTTGATTTTGGAAAAGTAAAATATGTTGCCGCAGTACATTCGAGTTCTTTTTCTGATGGAACATACGGCGGAAATCCAGGAGGTTTTGTTATTGAAGGTGAGCACAAAAACATCTACATTTCGGGCGATACAGGGCTAACAATGGATATGAAGCTTATTCCTATGAGAACCAAGCTTGATTTGGCGGTTTTTCCAATAGGAAACTGCTTTACGATGGATGTTGAAGATGCTATTATGGCTGCAGATTTTGTAGATTGTGATAAGATTCTAGGCTGTCATTTTGATACTTTTGGGTTTATAGTAATAGATCACAATGATGCTAAAAAGCGATTCTTCGATGCCGGGAAAGATTTAATGCTTTTAGATATAGGGGAAAGTATTTCGCTTTAAAATGAAAGCTACTTACTTCAAATATATTCTTCATTTTAAACAAGCTTCAGGCACTTCACGTGGCATTTTAACCGATAAAGAAACCTGGTTTATTGTTTTAGAAAAAGATGGTAAAAAGGGCATAGGCGAGTGTGGTATTCTTCGCGGATTGAGTGCAGATGATCGACCGGATTATGAAGAGAAATTGCAGTGGGTTTGTCAAAACATCCGTCTTGGTGAAGCGCAACTTTGGGAAGCATTACTTGAATTCCCCTCAATTCAATTCGGAATCGAAATGGCTTTTCTTTCCTTGAAAAGTGAAAATCCTTTTGTTTTATTTCCTTCAGATTTTACAAATAACCTCCAAAGCATTTCGATAAACGGACTCATTTGGATGGGTGAAAAATCCTTTATGAAAGCCCAAATTGAAGACAAAATCAAGCAGGGTTTTACCTGTTTAAAATTGAAAATAGGAGCCATAGATTTTGACAAAGAAATGGATTTGTTGCGTTTTATTCGAAGTAATTTTGACGAAAAAACAATAGAAATCAGGGTTGATGCCAATGGCGCTTTTGATGAAAATGAAGCTTTATATAAAATTAATCAAATAACTGGTTTTAAATTACATAGTATAGAGCAACCAATTAAAAAAAACCATACTGACACGATGTCAGTCTTGTGTAAAAACACGAATATTCCTATAGCTTTAGATGAAGAGCTTATTGGTGTCTTTTCTAAAAAAGAAAAGGAAAATTTGCTTCTAAAAATCAAGCCGCAATTTATTGTTTTGAAGCCTAGTTTTGTAGGTGGATTTCGAGGCACTTCCGAATGGATTTCGTTGGCAGAAAAAAACCATATAGGTTGGTGGATAACTTCGGCCTTAGAAAGTAATGTGGGTTTAAACGCCATTGCACAATTTACTTTTTTACAAAATAATTTGATGCCACAAGGTTTAGGAACCGGAGGATTATACACGAACAATTTTGATTGTCCGCTGACGGTTTCCGAAGGTCAACTTTGGTATGATAAAAATAAGCAGTGGCATTTTAGTTTATAAAAAAAGCCTGTTCCTTTGAACAGGCTTTTTTGATTATTTAGGATGAATATCAATTTCCTTTATTTGCGTTTTATACGCTGCTGGCAAAAGCATATATTTGAGAAACCAATCCATCCGGATATGCCTACTGATTTTATAAATAGGTACTGCTAGACTAAGCAAAGAGAAATCGTTCAGATACAATAACTTTTTGACCGTTTTGGGCACTACTAATTTTTGAGCTTCCACCAACACTTCATAACGCAGCATGCCCAAATGCTTTTTGTATTGCTTGAAAAGATCAAAAGTGTATTTACTTGCCTGAAGGTTTTCGGTCAAATGAACTTCGCGAGCAAGTAACCATTCGGTGTAAGTAAGCGGTAAATCTTTTAAACCCATTCTTTTTCCGACGCGATAAAAGACATCGAAGACTTCCTCTTTTTCTGTTATGCTTAGTTTTCTTTCTAAAAGTTCATACGAAGCAATAGAGTAATGAATCAACATGAACAAGACATCACGATACGCCCAATCGGGAATGGATGCGCCCCGACTTTCCTCAACGGAACCGTGTATTTTTCGCAGTGTATCGATGGAAGCATGAGCATTATCCATCGACGAAAATACAATCAGTCGGGCATACTTGACCGTAGAAAACAATCTGCCCAAAGGATCCGCAGGTAATTTTCCGGTAAAATAGAGCCAATCAACAGCCTTGTTCAGTGCAAATTCGGCAGAAGCACCAGCAAAAATGAATAGCACGGTATCGCTTTTACCCCAAATTTCTCTGACCACCGAATCTTTTTTTACAAATAATTCCATAACAACCGTTTATTTATAGGCTTATTTACTCCAATCTATCTTTCTTGAGAAATACATCACTGCTCCCAAAATCAAGAACAAGCCGATACTGCCTACAAGCAAGGCATAATCTTCCATTTGGATAATTACATAAATGAACGAATACAATACACTCAAAGCGATACCGATAAACATTGGGAATTTTTTATTCTTTAAAATCGAAATCGAGTAGAGCGTGATCATGGTTATTACCGAAGCTCCGGCAATAGTGTAGGCAAAACTAAAGGTACTGTGTTCAGTAATTGAAATCAAAAGGGTATAGAACATAATCAGCGCCAAACCTATCATCGAATACTGAAAGATGTGGATATTGATTTTGCTTATCGATTGAATCAGGAAGAAAATCAGGAACGTTAACCCAATGACTAAGAAGCCATACTTAGAAGCACGCTCATTTTGCTGATATTCGTCCACTGTTTGGATTAATTTCACTCCAAAGAGGTAATCATTCAAATCAGGTAAAACATTCGCGTATTGCTGCGAAAACGTGCGGTTGATGTCCAATATCTTCCAATCGGCATGAAATCCTTTTTTGTTGATGGTTTTGGTAGTGTCAGATGCCGCAAAAGTTCCTTCAAAACTTGGAGATTCCCAATCAGAATCTATACTCACTGTCGTTACTTTTCCAATGGGAATGAATTTGACACTGTTGCTGCCGTTGTAGGATATGGCAAAGTTAAAATCGATTTTATCAGAATTCATCAAGGCTTTATAATCGAAGGTGTTGGTTGCCAACACACTATATTCGCTTTTGTCGCTGTTTTGTGACTCGAACGAGAAGGTGTCTTTATTCAGCTGGATTTTCAACTCACTTTTGATGCTTTTCAGATTGGTCGTTTTGACAATCACGGCAGCTTTTTCCCACTGAATATTTTCTTCGGCAATGCCCAGTTTAGTGAAATTCGGACTTGTAAAGTTTCCTTTAAAGTTCATGTCAGCCGTGAAAACCACATGATTGAAAATGCCACGTTTCAGATTGTCATTTTTTCGAATGTTGGACGTATTTTTCAATTCATTCGGAAAGAAATAGGCGTAATTGTTGACTGCTCTTCGCTCAATAGTGGTTACTCCGGTTTTAGAATTGGTTACATTATAGGCTTCGTAACTTGTGTACGGAATTCGGAGCATCGGACCGTAAAACTGCACATCACGTCCCCATAAATTGGTGACTTCATTAACCATTTGGGTTTTTCTTTGGGAACGTTCCCGGATTAAGTCCTGCACAAAGAATAGCGGAATTAGTAATACCAATGTTAGAAATCCAACCATAATCATTTTGGCAGTATTGGATTGAAGAAAGTTTTTAACTTCTGGAACTTGATTTTCTTGATTTTCCATGATTTTAATTTTTTTTTAAAATGGTTTATTTATGAAATACGATTTTGAGATACAGCAAAGCGATAGGAATATTGGATAACAGAATTAAGATGCGAATGACAATAATTTTTCTATCATGAGGTTTTATATGCCATTGATAACATAAACTCAGCAATACGATTAAGTTCGAAATAAGGGCAATTACGACATAGAGAAACCCCAAAATGAGTATTTGAACATCATGAGGAAATGCCAAATGAATGAGTAGTAATAAGGTTCCGATTCCGAAACAGGTGAGTGCGAAATAGGTTGAAAATTTTCCGGAGCTTGATGAGGTTTGTGTTGGTGTTAGCATGATTTATTTGATATTAAAGGTGAATTGTATTTCTGATATTGGTTGGTAAAGCATATTCTCAAAATCCAAATGGTGAAATTGATGGGCGCTTCTTCCTCTTTTGTAGAAGTTGTAAAAGAATTGGAGTTGAGTAGGGTAGAAGCAGGTTCCAATTACAAGCACAAAAGCCATATATAAACTTTTCTTCCCGTTTCCCAATAAAAAATACTGCATCGCTATTTCTTCAGGGACAGAGATACCTGTGTTCGTCAAAACATGAATGACATCATGATCTTCGAGTTTGGGTTGCATCTCAAAATTGTATTTCAGCAAAAAGCAACCCATGTGAAATCCCAAGGATTCCTGAGGATATAGAATTAACTCTTTGGGCGTAAGATTCCAAGGTTTGTTTTTCTTGAAGTATTTCTGGTAAGGTTTCTTGGTCCATTCGTATAACTTTTCGATAAGTAGTGCTCTCATAGCTTGTTTTAAAAGTACTTTGTATTTCAAAGTAAGTTGATAAAAAAATAGGGTTAACTTTTTTGTATTAATTTTTCCAGCGCCTCAATATGTTCTCTGAAGGCTTTTTTTCCGTTTGTTGTGGCGATGTAACTGGTATTGGGCTTTTTTCCGATGAATTGTTTTTCAATCCTAATATATTCTTCGGTTTCCAAGGCTTTCGCGTGACTAGCCAAATTACCATCTGTAACACCAAGGATTTCTTTGAGCGTATTAAAATCGGCACTTTCATTGACCATCAATACCGACATGATCCCAAGACGAATCCTGTGATCAAAAGCTTTGTTGATATTTTGGATGATACTCTTCAAAATTAATTTCTATCGTATTTAAAATACATCATGCTACCATAAACAATATGACAAACCCCAAATCCCAAGGCCCAAAATAACAAACCGTAACCTAAAAACCAAGTGGAAAGCAATCCTAATATAATCATAGTAATCCCTAAATAGCGAACATCACCAAGGGTATATTTACTGGCATTGACACAGGCTAATCCGTAAAACAATAAGGTCAAAGGTGCCACTAAACCCAATATGTCCTTTTCGATTAAAAATAGAATAAAAAATCCTCCCGAAGCTAACGGAATTAAAAAATTAATCAAAAGTCTTTTAGAGGAAGCATTCCAAAGGGTATCATTACTCTTTTTTGCTTTATTAGCACTCATGATCACGGCTGTTATCACCGATAAAAACAAAACAGCAAAAGCTACTATAAACAATCTTTCAATCATGGGCTGCGTAATCACTAAATCGTCATATTCTCCTAGAGTAGTAGTATCAAAATATATGGTGTTGTAGGCGAGCCAGGCACCAATTAAGGCATAAATTCCGGCTAAGATTCCGGATAATCCACTCAACGAAATAAATCGCGAGGATTTATCCATGATGTTCTTGATTTCTGAAATGTCTTTAAGGTATTTTTCGTTTTTCATTTTAAAGTACTTTGAAAAACAAAGTAAATGAATAATATTTTCTCAACCAAATGTTTTTTCAATTATTTTTGAGAAAAATATTTCTGATGAAAAAAACTGCCTTAATCGCCTTTCTTGTTACCTCAATGGCCTATTCGCAAAGCAATGACCAAAAAATGATTGCGGATATTTACAAGTATTCCTTGACTAAATCAAGTTGTTATTCTTGGTTAGCGTATCTGTCGAATTCGATTGGTTCCAGAATGTCAGGTTCTGTTGGTGCTGAAAAAGGAGTACAGTTTACCAAACAACAACTAGAAAATTTAGGCTTAGATCGTATATATCTTCAGGAAGTAATGGTGCCCAATTGGGTAAGAGGCGAAAAGGAAACCGCTTATATTATCGATAACAAAACCAAAACCAATCTTCCTATTTGTGCTTTGGGTGGATCTATTGCCACGTCAAAAAGTGGTTTAACAGCCGAAATTATTGAGGTACAAAGCATTAAAGAACTTGAAGCATTGGATGCTGAAAAGGTGAAGGGTAAAATTGTTTTTTACAATCGCCCTATGGAACCTGAAAACATTAATACGTTCAAATCGTACGGTCATTGTGTGGATCAACGATTTTACGGCGCTGAAAAAGCAGCTAAAATGGGAGCTGTTGGTACGATCGTACGTTCGATGACCTTGAGACTCGATGATTTCCCTCATACCGGAATGCAGAGTTATGGAGATTTACCGAAAGAAAAGTACATTCCGACTGCTGCTATTAGTACGAATGGCGCCGAATTATTGAGTAAAAAGCTAAAAGAAAACAGCAATCTTAAATTTTACATGAAGCTTTCGTGCCAAACTTTAAGCGAGGTGCTTTCGTATAATGTGATTGGTGAAATCACAGGTTCGGAACATCCTGAAAAAATACTGATTGTTGGCGGACATCTTGATTCCTGGGACTTGGCGGATGGTTCTCATGATGATGGTGCCGGAGTGGTTCAAAGCATGGAAGTTTTGGAATTGTTTAAAAAACTTAACTATAAACCTAAAAATACGATCAGAGCGGTCTTGTTTATGAACGAAGAGTTTGGAGGCAGGGGCGGAAAAAAGTATGAGGAATTATCCAAAATAAATAAGGAAAACCATATTTTTTCATTGGAAAGCGATTGTGGAGGATTTTCACCAAGAGGTTTTGCTTTTCAATGTGATGCCGCTAATTTTCAAAAGATTCTGGGCTGGAAATATTTATTTGAACCTTATTTGATTCACAATTTCACATTAGGTGGAACCGGTTCGGATACTGGTCATTTAACCTCTACAAAGATTGTCAAAGCGGGATTAAGTCCGGATTCACAACGCTATTTTGATTATCATCATGCGGCAAACGATACGTTTGACGCTGTAAATAAACGTGAATTGGAGCTTGGAGCAGCTTCGATGGCGTCCTTGATTTACTTATTTGACCAATACGGCATCGATTAAATGAAACCTCAGGACCATTACATTCTGAATCAACCAGAAGTCTATCGCTCAATGCTTTTGCACATTATGGCTGTGATTGAAACGGAGATACCCGATGCTACTTTAGAATTCAAGTGGAAAATTCCTTTCTATTATTATAAAAAGAAACCTTTCTGCTTTTTAAATGCCAGTCATAAAGGAAAGTATGTAGATGCGGCCTTTAGTAAAGGCTTTCAGTTGCAGAATAATCTCGAATTTTTGAATGGTGAAAATAGAAATACTTATAAATCATTGCGTTATTTTTCTTTGGAAAGTATTGATAATAAGATCTTGTCATCAGTAATACAAGAAGCCAAAAAAATGTATTAAAAAAAGTCCCGATACTAAACTAGTATCGGGACTTTGTATTTTAAGTATAACTTTTTAAATCATAAAAATGCCACCAAAAGCGATGATTCTTTGCAAAAACATAAAGTGTTGTGAGGCCGAGTCTGATGGGTCATTGGTAGTTCGGATGTCATTCATATTGATGTAACCACCTTTTAACTCGGTTTGAATAAAAAAGTGTTTGAAAAACGTAAAGTTCAATCCAACTTTAGCAGAAACGCCAAATCCGGAAATGTGAAAATCATCATGTCTTTCTTTACCAAGTAACGTAGAATTTGTTTTTGGATATAAAAAACCACCACCAACACCTTCAGTAATATTAATTTGAAATTTATCGGTATTTCTTATTTTAAAAAGTTTTGAAATATCATCAACTCTACTAAACTCAGTATTGACATAATTCAAGCCATCCGTATGTTCAAATTTAAGAAAACTACCATCAGTTAAGTCAATGGTATTGTTTCCAGATGGTAAATATACACCAGCATAATCTGGATAAGAATTGCCAACAACGCCTCCAATTCGAGCAATTTGATCTTGAGTCATTACATATTTCATGTGGTCAAATCCAATCGAAATGTTGTAGTGGTCGTTAATGAAATAACCAATTCTCAAATTGGTTTGCGGTATGGTCATTCGCGCGGGATTGGCATAATCTAAATGCCATCCTTTTGCTTTATCATGTGCTTGAACATCGTACAAGGTAAAATCATAATCTGGACCTTTAAAATGAATATCGGAACTGGAATAACTTTCACGGTTTCCACCCCAAAAAATATACATTTTCCCTTTGTTATGAGCGGTGTATTTGACTGGGTTTACAGGTTTATCCTGAGCAAAAATAGTTGGCGTTACCATAGAAAAAGCAAGTAACGATAGTATAAAAAAGTTTTTCAAAACGTAAATATTAAAATTGGTTTATGGTTTTTCTGATAGCCACCAAACGGGTCATTAAACCTTCAAAATAGTCTAAATGCAACATATTGGCACCGTCACTTTTGGCATTGGCGGGATCGAAATGAGTCTCAATAAAAATACCATCAACACCTACTACAATTCCGGCTTTGGCAATGGTTTCAATCATATCGGGTCTTCCACCGGTTACGCCGGTAGTTTGATTAGGTTGTTGTAACGAATGCGTAACATCTAAAACAGTGGTAGCGTAATTTTGCATTGTTGGAATACCACGAAAATCCACTATCATGTCTTGATAGCCAAACATTGTTCCTCGATCAGTAACCATGACATTTTCGTTATGGCAATCCAATACTTTTTGAACTGCGTGTTTCATGCTTTCCGGACTCATAAATTGCCCTTTTTTCAAATTGACGGTTCTTCCGGTGTTTGCTGCAGCTACAACCAAATCGGTTTGGCGTACCAAAAAGGCCGGAATCTGAAGAACATCTACATATTGAGCTGCTTTATCGGCGTCTTCATTAGTGTGAATATCCGTAACGGTTGGAATGTGAAAGGTTTCGGAAACTTTTCGGAGGATTTTCAATGCTTTTTCATCTCCGATGCCACTGAAGCTATCAATTCGGGAGCGATTTGCTTTTTTAAAAGAGCCTTTGAAAACGTAAGGTATTTGTAATTTGTCGGTAATGGTAACCAGTTTTTCGGCAATTTTCATTGCCATTTCTTCTCCTTCAATGGCACATGGTCCCGCTAGAACAAAGAAGTTTCCACTATCAGTATTTTTGATTTGTGGAATAGCAGTAATATTCATAAGTGTGTGTTTTAAGGCTGCAAAGGTAAGACTTTTTGACCGCTTTTTGACAACAATTTGTTAAGTTATTTTTTTATCGAAAGACCCATGGGAACAAGTAAATAGCCTCGTTCATAAATGTTTACATACAAACGGATGGGTTTTTCTTGTCCTTCCCATTTTAGTTCGTAAACATCTAGAAATCCGGCACCCATTTCGATTCTTTTGGTTGGAAAAGGACAACAGCTTTCGATTTTAGTATAGCTTATCTTTTCGCCTTTTGGTCCTGCCAAAGCATTAAGATACCGTTGCGCATTTAAATTTTCGTCTTTGGTATTGATATAGAATACATTAACTGGATAATCGGCATCATATCCATATTTTAAGTCTTTGCTGTATTCTGTTAGGACAAAGGTATTGTCTTTGGAAAGCTTCGGAATTGGAGCATTGTCGTCTACATTTTTTAAAGTAGATTTGGTGCTCACACACGATGTAAATACCGTAAACAGCGTAATAAAAGGAATAAATTGGATTAGGTTTTTCATGATTTCAGACTTTTTATTGGTGTAGCAATAATCGTGCTATATTATTGTTTTTTGTTTCGAAGTAGCAACGAAACCAGTGCTCCTGTAATCAAACCTTTTGAAATTGCCGTGAAAGAACTTTCTAATAAGTACGTTTTTAGATTGAAATAAATTTTAGCATTTTCAAGTGTCATGTACTTGTTTTGTATTTTATAAGCAATAATATTTTCAAAGAAATCAGGTGTGATACTTTTGTAGATGATGTACTGTGCAAAAGGATTTAACAGGGCAATAATGAAGGTCATGATCATACCACTTACAAATCCTTGCATCCAATTCATACTGTTGTTAAAAACATATTTTTTCTTCTCTTTTATAGCCAGATAAAAAAACAAAAATGCCGGTATTACAAATAGATTGGTATACAACGCATAGTTTTGAATATGTTCATCATGGAGCCCAATAGCCTTTTCTCCTATGGCCCAAGCTAATGTCAATAGGGTAAAACGTAGCGCCCATTTTATTTCAATCGAAAAATTTTTCATTTTGGATGTTAATTTGCATTCAAAAATACTTCATTTCGATAATTTTATATTGCTATTTTTGTAAAAAATGATAGTATGGAATTTATAACACACACTTGGCATTGGTCGGTGGCTGGTTTTCTAATCGCATTAGTCATGCTGGTGCTGAATTATTTCGGGAAGGTATTCGGAATGTCGTCTAATTTGCGATCCCTTTGTTCTATGACAGGCGTTGGTCGAAGCGTTCCTTTTTTTGATTGGGATTGGAAATCGCAACGCTGGAATCTAGCCGTAGTTTTCGGCGCCATGATTGGAGGTTATGTTGCGGTTCATTTTATGAGCGATGCTTCCAATGTGGATATTAATCCTAAAACTATTGAACAATTAGCTGTTATGGGAATCGATGCTCCCAACGGAAAATTATTACCCGATACTATATTCGGAAACCAAATATTTGAATCTCCAAAAATGATACTCATTTTATTAGTAGGCGGTTTACTCATAGGTTTTGGTTCGCGTTATGCCGGAGGTTGTACTTCGGGACATGCCATTGCCGGAATGAGTAATTTGCAATTGCCATCATTGAAAGCTGTTATTGGCTTTTTTATTGGTGGTTTGATTATGGCGCATCTAATTTTACCTTTATTATTCTAAGCTATGAACTATTTAAAATACATACTTGTAGGTTTTGTTTTCGGAATTGTATTAACCAAGGCTGAAGCTGTTTCGTGGTACCGAATTTATGAAATGTTCCAATTTCAATCGTTTCATATGTATGGCATCATCATGACCGCTATTGCAGTTGGCGTCATTGGCATACAAATTATCAAAAGAAAGCGATTAAAAGACATCGATGGAAATCTGATCCTTATTGCCGATAAGGAAAAAGGAAGTGCCCGTTATTGGATTGGTGGAGTCTTGTTTGGTTTAGGCTGGGCAATGGTAGGCGCTTGTCCCGGACCGATATTCATCATGTTAGGTGCCGGATTTTTGAGCGTTGGGCTAATCTTGATTGGAGCGGTTTTCGGAACGTTTTTATACGGACTTTTAAAAGATAAGTTGCCGCATTAACACATAAAATAGCATTTCAATCCGAAATGCTATTTTTTTGGTTCAGCTTCAGTATACCATCGGTTATACAAAATTGCGCTATCAAATAAGTGAGCATTATCCAAAATGATGCTAATGGAATAGAAGTATGGAACTTGTTAATCGCCAAAATACTATCTGAAACAACAAAGAATACAGCACCCAAAAATACCTGATACTTCGACTTTGGTTCCCAATCAAGAGTTCCTTTTAAAGCGGTTTTGAGCATAACAGTAATGATTAAGGCATAAGCGGCAACCGGAAGCTTTAAATCACCCAATGTAGGGAGTAAAAGTGAAAGCATTCCGATTAAATAGAAGGTAGCGACAACGAAACCTAACCAAAACAAGGGCTTATTAAAGCTGACAATTTTTGCCTTTTGTTTGGTAAAAAGTATAATAAACAATATGTGCGCTACAAGAAAGGCAGTCAATCCAAAGATGAAATACAATTCGCTCTGGTCCGCAAACATCAAAATACAGTCACCAATCCACGAAAAGAATAGCGCAGACACTAGCCATTTTTTAGTAACAAAACGTTCGCTTTTGACTACGGCATAGAATAAAAAGGGAACTAAAAGTGGTTTCAAATACCAAGTTAGGACATCGTTACCGAACAGCAGTAACAACAAATACAACACTCCAAAAGCAATAAATCCTTGAAGCAGTCGTTGGCTATTTATCATAAGAAAGGGAATTTGGGGTATTTTTAAATTCGACTACAACAAAATAAGTGCTCATCAGTAACGATAGCGTAAAATAGGAAACAAGCAGCCAATTGGCATAAGGAAAATAAGTATTCATACCAAACCAATCGTCATAGTAATAGAGAATGCTCATTGAAAAGAGCAATCGTAACCCTTCCCAAAAGACAGAGAATTTTCGGGTATCCATCAGTTCGGTGTAGCTGTAAACCGTCAGAAATATAAAGGCTCCATACAAGAAAATGTTAGGTAAGCCAATCAAAGCAATGTTTCCAAATAGATAACTAATCAATCCAAGAGTGACAAACAATTGCACTACCGACCAATATTTTAAAAGTGCCGAATGCTGTTGACCGTATTTGTCAAAACGATAGACATTGTCAATTTTAGCAATTGGGTATTTTTCATCAAAATCTTTGGGACGCCAACCTGTAGGTTGAAACCAAATAGTACATTTGTCTTTCCAGTTTTCAGCTCGATAAGCATCTTGAATCAAAAGCCACAAATGCTGAAAGTTGATTCGGATAGGATTCCATGTTCTAGCCGGTCTGGTGATGCCAAATACAGGAGGAACCGAGTCCAGCTCTTCCTGAAATGTCCCAAACCATTTATCCCAAAATATGAAAATCTGTCCATGGTTTTTATCCATGTATTCCGGATTGATAGCGTGATGGACTCTGTGATGAGAAGGAGTAACCATAAATTTTTCGAGCAATCCCAATTTGCCAATAAATCGGGTGTGATACCAAAACTGTAAAAATAAATGCAGCGGTAATAATACTGCAATCACTCGTGCCGGAACTCCAACTAATGCCGCAGGAAGTAAAAGAAACGTAAACAAATTGACAAAACTTGAAATTGGTTGCCTTAAAGCACAAGCCAAATTAAATTCTTCGCTGCTATGGTGAATCGCGTGTTTGTTCCAAAAGAAATTAATTTGATGAGCCCATCGGTGTCCCCAATACCCATAGAAATCGATAACAAAAAAAGCGATGATATAGGTTAAAACCGAAGCTTCTATGTGAAAAAGCGCCCAATGCGAAACCATCCATTCATATGAAATAATCGCAATACTCAAACCCAAGGCGTCTTTCACGGCATTGGTCATGCCTGAGCTGATACTCGAAACACTATCCATCATCGGAGTGTGATTGATGCCTTTAAAATAGCCATAAGTTCTTTCAATGACAATCAGCAGCAGAAAAAAAGGCATGGCTATCAGTAATATTTTCCCGTATTCTTCCATAACAAAGGATTTGTTTTCAAATATAGCAAATTTCGTTATGGATTTTTTATCTTTTCAGAGTGAAGTGCGCCCGGAATTCTTTCCATTGGGATTGTTCCAGATATTCAATTGTAAACCAATAATCTGTCGAGGGTAATGGATGACCATTAAGCGTACCATCCCAGCCATCACCGTTTACGCTGATTTGTTTCAAAAGTTTTCCGTATCGGTCAAAGATGTAAAGTCGGGCATTCGCCTGATTCAAACCTCTAACATTCCAGGTATCGTTAAAACCATCGCCATTCGGAGTGAAATAATGCGGATAATCGATGGTCTGAATGCCATTCAAAGACAGTTCGCCACAACTAGTTCGACCTGTAGCATCTCTTACAGTAACAGTATGACTTCCGACTGAAACATGTTCAAAAATAGAACTGCTCTGAAAAGGACCATCATCTAAACTGTATTCATAAACACCAAAGCCAACCGTATTTACAGTTACAGTTTGATTTTCAGCAAAATAATTACTCACAGCATAAGGTGGTGAGGCAAATTGAGGCGGTCCGGATTGTGTAACCGTATAAACATTGGATGCATTAGATGGACATGCCAATGGACTCGTACTAGTAGCTACAACCGTATAATTTCCTGATGCTACTGTAGTAATGGTGTAGGTGAAACCTGTACCTAAAACAGTAGTGGGGTTGCTGGCTTCAAACCATTCTAACGTATAATTTGGATTGGTAATGCCACTATCTAATGTGAGTCCGCTAAGTAAAATGTTTGTTCCATATTCGACACAAATGATATCACTTGGAGCCGTAATGTTTGGTTCTGCCAAAAGTTCGACTATGATATTAAATGATGCTAATTTGTAACAACCGGTTGTTAAATCGTCCACACGAATCCAAAGAGCATGGGTATACGCTTGATAATTTATCAAATTTATTATTGGATTATTTCTAGTCAAAGCATCCGACTGGCTATCATAAAAAGTAACAGAAACATTGGTTTGACTGCCAATAATTCCAGAGACATACGAACTTAAGTCTAGTGTAAAATAGCCGTCATTTGTCCCATCTGTATCACAAATTCCATAAGTTGAGGGAATAGTAACTGTAGGTTGAGGGTTAATGAAAAGAGTAAATTGTCCATTATAATTTATACAACCAGTGTTGGTATTTACAATTCTAACATAGATAATCTGTGGATTAGTTAGGTTAATAAATTGAGTAGGATTTGTAATAGGGTTTGTCCCCAGTTGAGCATTGAGAGCGCTAGTATAATAAGTAATCGAAAAATCATTAACCGATTGACCACTAGCAAGCAAAGAAATGTTTGTTGTCGTTAAATCTATCATCACACTTCCATCAGTATCATCATCACATACTTGAAATGACATTGGTTGAACAATACTCGGCAAAGGATATACGGTAAGAGGTTGTTCCAATAATACAAAGCAGTTGTTCCCAAGATAATCCACGCTGTTATTTTCCACCCTTATCCAAACATTTTGTCCCACAAGTGCTGTTGCTGGCGTTAGAATTTCGGCTGTATCTGCCAATGCATCGTTATAGGAAGGATAATAATGTAAAGTCAGTGATGGATCTCTATTGATGATGATAGAAGCATTTGCTGTTAAATCAAAAATCTCAAGCATGTCACCGGTATTGTTTACATCGCACTGTGGTGGTAATGGCGTAATGGCGGTACTATTCGGAACCGGAATTGGCAAGACGCGAATGTCCATAGAAGTGTAACTTCTGCAACCGTCAGGCGAGGTCACCATAACTCCCAAAGTTTGTACCGCCAGAATATAATTAGGATAAGCGGATGGATTTGAAATTGGAATACTAGATGCCGTAACAGGATAATCCGGAAAATAGGTCACTTGCATGTTAGCTTGTCCTCCGGTAATCTCATTGTTTTTTACGGTTAAATCAAAAACAGTAAATTGATTATTCGGATTTGCATCGGCATCACATACATTAAGTGGTGTTGGAGTCGAAAGGAGTAGAGGTGCATTAATACGTAATTCAAAAGACCCAATACTGAAACATCCAGTCACACTGTCTTCAATGCGTACCCAAATAATCTCCAGATGCGTTCCAATGTAATTTGTTGGTTGAAGTATAGGAGCATTATCTGTATTGGCATCCGTTTGTGAAATATGATAAGTTACGTTATAGTTAGATGCTGCCGATGGTTGAATCCCCAAAACAAGTAATTCATTTAAAGTCAAGTCAAATGACGTTGTCAGGTCTTGCGTATTGCTGTCTTCATCGCAAAGTGTTATATCAGGAATGTTAAACGGAGTTATAGGCTGAGGTTTTACTTGTAACTCGATCGGAATTATAGTTTGACAACCGTTTATAGGATCGACCGCTAAAACGTAAAGGAATTGTGTAAAAGGAATAATGTTATCATACGGACTAACCAACGGATTATTGCCTAACTGCGCATCATCGTAAGTTTCATGGTAACTGATGGTATAATTGGCACCTTGCAGCATAGCATTGGTCAAACTATTTAAGTTAAAAGTACTAAATCCGTCTTGATTTGTATCGCAAATAGAATACGCTTGAGCAGGCGGAATCGGACTTGGTAATGGTTCGACCCTAATATCCATGGTTGATAATGTGAAGCATCCCGTAGCTGCATTTTCAATTCGTATCCAAAGGGTTTGTACAAAAGGAGCTATATTGGTGTAAAGTAACGGTAACGGATTGAGGTCAACTGTAGCATCTGTCTGATTGAAATGAAAAGTTACGTTCACTCCATTTTGGCTTAATTTTATTCCGTTTATTTTAGAGCCCAAATCAAATTCCTCGAAACCTAGCGGCATTGTGGCATCACACAAACTATATTGTGGATAATTTGGCTGTGTTGCTAACGGAATAAGATTTACGATTAATGCTAAAGTCACAATGTCAAAGCAACCAGTTGCATTATTTTCAACCCGAATCCAAATGGTTTGGCCGCTTGAAGGAAATGACGTTACATTGGTGATAGCAGCTGTTTCTGATTGTGCATCGCCCAAGCTAATGTAATACGAAATCGTATGTGTGGCTGGTGTAATGGAACCATATACTTCCAATTCGACAGTGGTTAAATTGAAGTTTTCAATAGAATCACCATTGGTATCACAAAGAGAATAGTCATTTGGTTCCGTAGCAATAGGCGATGGATTTACTATTAATTGCATTGGAATCACCGTAAAGCAGGCATATAAATTGGAGACTACCCTAATGTAAATTGTTTGCGAATTAGGATTTATGTTGTCGTAACTACGTGCATTTGGAATAGCTGTTCCTCCAATCGCAGCATCCGTTGGTGTCTCATGAAAACTTACTAAATAAGGATTTCCCAATGTAATTGAAGAGATTATTTGCGTTAAGTCAAATGTTCCAAATCCATCGTTATTGTCATCACAAAAGAGAAGTGGCTGTGGTGTTGCCGAATTGATATTGAATAAAAGCGGCGCATTCACAAAAGAAAGGGAATTAGCAGAAGTACAACCGCCATTAGTTGCAGTTACCGTATAACTAGTTCCAATTACCGCTCCTGTAACGCTTCCGCCAACACCAGCAGTTGGTCCACTAGGTGAAAAAGTATACGTATTAACAGGATTATAATTTATTATCGTTGAAAACCCATCGGCTAGGCAAGTTGGCGCTGTTGTGGATAATGTTGGAATAGCCGGAGTAGTTAATCGAATCAAATTGGTAAAAGCTGTTGATGCTGCAGAAGTACAACCGCCATTAGTTGCTGTTACAGTATAACTAGTTCCAATTACCGCTCCTGATATGCTTCCTCCAATACCAACCGTTGGTCCAGATAGTGAGAACGTATAGGTATTGACAGCACTATAATTTGTGATTGTTGAAAATCCATCCGCTAAACAAGTTGGTGCTGTGGTGGTTAGTGTTGGAATAGTTGGAGTAGTCAATTGAACTAAATTAGTAAACGCTGTTGAAGCTACAGAAGTACAACCGCCATTAGCTGCTGTTACCGTATAACTAGTTCCAATTACCGCTCCTGATATGCTTCCTCCAATACCAACCGTTGGTCCAGATAGTGAGAACGTATACGTAATAGCAGGGTTATAATTTGTGATGATTGTAAATCCATCAGCGATACAAGTAGGCGCTGTTGTGGATATCGTTGGAACAGACGGAGTAGTCAATTGAATTAAATTGATAAACGTCGTAGAAGCTGTAGAAGTACAGCCTCCATTGGTAGCCGTTGCAGTATAACTAGTTCCGATTACCGCTCCTGAAATACTTCCGCCAGCACTAGCAGTTGGTCCACTAGGTGAAAAAGTATACGTATTAACAGGATTATAATTTGTGATGGTTGAAAATCCATCCGCTAAACAAGTTGGTGCTGTGGTGGCTAGTGTTGGAATAGTTGGAGTAGTCAATTGAACTAAATTAGTAAACGCTGTTGAAGCTACAGAAGTACAACCGCCATTAGCTGCTGTTACCGTATAACTAGTTCCAATTACCGCTCCTGATATGCTTCCTCCAATACCAACCGTTGGTCCAGATAGTGAGAACGTATACGTAATAGCAGGGTTATAATTTGTGATGATTGTAAATCCATCAGCGATACAAGTAGGCGCTGTTGTGGATATCGTTGGAACAGACGGAGTAGTCAATTGAATTAAATTGATAAACGTCGTAGAAGCTGTAGAAGTACAGCCTCCATTGGTAGCCGTTGCAGTATAACTAGTTCCGATTACCGCTCCTGAAATACTTCCGCCAGCACTAGCAGTTGGTCCACTAGGTGAAAAAGTATACGTATTAACAGGATTATAATTTGTGATGGTTGAAAATCCATCCGCTAAACAAGTTGGTGCTGTGGTGGCTAGTGTTGGAATAGTTGGAGTAGTCAATTGAACTAAATTAGTAAACGCTGTTGAAGCTACAGAAGTACAACCGCCATTAGTTGCTGTTACAGTATAACTAGTTCCAATTACCGCTCCTGATATGCTTCCTCCAATACCAACCGTTGGTCCAGATAGTGAGAACGTATAGGTATTGACAGCACTATAATTTGTGATTGTTGAAAATCCATCCGCTAAACAAGTTGGTGCTGTGGTGGTTAGTGTTGGAATAGTTGGAGTAGTCAATTGAACTAAATTAGTAAACGCTGTTGAAGCTACAGAAGTACAACCGCCATTAGCTGCTGTTACCGTATAACTAGTTCCAATTACCGCTCCTGATATGCTTCCTCCAATACCAACCGTTGGTCCAGATAGTGAGAACGTATACGTAATAGCAGGGTTATAATTTGTGATGATTGTAAATCCATCAGCGGCACAAGTAGGTGCAGTTGTGGTTATTGTTGGAATAGCTGGAATATTCAATCGAACCAAATTGGTAAAAGCCGCTGAAGCCAAAGAAGTACAACCGCCATTAGTTGCAGTTACCGTATAACTAGTTCCAATTACCGCTCCTGATATGCTTCCTCCAAAACCAACCGTTGGTCCAGATAGTGAGAACGTATACGTAATACCAGGGTTATAATTTGTGATGATTGTAAATCCATCAGCGATACAAGTAGGCGCTGTTGTGGATAGTGTTGGAATAGCCGGAGTAGTTAATCGAACTAAATTAGTAAACGCTGTTGATGCTGCAGAAGTACAACCGCCATTAGTTGCAGTTACCGTATAACTAGTTCCAATTACCGCTCCTGATATGCTTCCTCCAATACCAACCGTTGGTCCAGATAGTGAGAACGTATACGTAATAGCAGGGTTATAATTTGTGATGATTGTAAATCCATCAGCGATACAAGTAGGCGCTGTTGTGGATATCGTTGGAATGGACGGAGTAGTCAATTGAATTAAATTGATAAACGTCGTAGAAGCTGTAGAAGTACAACCACCATTAGTTGCTGTTACGGTATAACTTGTTCCAATGACTGCACCTGATATGCTTCCGCCAACACCAGCAGTTGGGCCACTAGGTGAAAACGTATAGGTGTTTGCAGGATTATAATTTGTGATTATTGAAAACCCATCGGCTAGGCAAGTTGGCGCTGTTGTGGATAATGTTGGAATAGCCGGAGTAGTTAATCGAATCAAATTGGTAAAAGCTGTTGATGCTGCAGAAGTACAACCGCCATTAGTTGCTGTTACAGTATAACTAGTTCCGATTATCGCTCCTGAAATACTTCCGCCAACACCTGCAGTTGGGCCAGCAGGCGAAAAGGTATACGTATAAGCCGTATTATAATTTGTTATTGTTTCAAATCCATCGGCTAGACAAGTTGGCGCTGTTGTGGATATCGTTGGAATAGCCGGAGTAGTTAATCGAATCAAATTGGTAAAAGCTGTTGATGCTGCAGAAGTACAACCACCATTGGTAGCTGTTATAGTATAACTAGTTCCGATTATCGCTCCTAATATGCTTCCGCCAATACCTGTTATTGGACCTGTCGGTAAAAACGTGTAAGTGTTAGCGGGATTATAATTCGTAATCGTTGAAAAGCCATCAGCGGCACAAGTAGGTGCAGTTGTGGTTATTGTTGGAATAGCTGGTGTTGTCAATTGAACTAAATTTGTAAACGCTGTTGAAGCTACAGAAGTACAACCGCCATTAGTTGCTGTTACCGTATAACTAGTTCCAATTATCGCTCCTGATATGCTTCCTCCAATACCTGTTATTGGACCTGTCGGTAAAAACGTGTAAGTGTTAGCGGGATTATAATTCGTAATCGTTGAAAAGCCATCAGCGGCACAAGTAGGTGCAGTTGTGGTTATTGTTGGAATAGCTGGTGTTGTCAATTGAACTAAATTTGTAAACGCTGTTGAAGCTACAGAAGTACAACCGCCATTAGTTGCTGTTACCGTATAACTAGTTCCAATGACTGCTCCTGAAATACTTCCGCCAACACCTGCAGTTGGGCCAGCAGGCGAAAAGGTATATGTATAAGCCGTATTATAATTTGTTATTGTTTCAAATCCATCGGCTAGACAAGTTGGCGCTGTTGTGGATATCGTTGGAATAGCCGGAGTAGTTAATCGAATCAAATTGGTAAAAGCTGTTGATGCTGCAGAAGTACAACCGCCATTAGTTGCTGTTACGGTATAACTTGTTCCAATGACTGCACCTGATATGCTTCCACCAACACCGGTTGTTGGTCCGGTTGGAGAAAAGGTATACGTATTGGCAGGATTATAATTGGTAATAGATGAAAATCCGTCCGCTACACAAGTTGGTGCTGTGGTTGTTATTGTTGGAATAGTCGGAGTAGTCAATCGAATCAAATTGGTAAACGCTGTTGAAGCCGCAGAAGTACAGCCTCCGTTAGTTGCAGTAACGGTATAATTAGTTCCGATTACGGCTCCTGAAATGCTTCCGCCAACAGCAGCTGTTGGACCACTAGGTGAAAAGGTATAGGTGTTTGCAGGATTGTAATTTGTTATGGTTGTAAATCCATCAGCGGCACAAGTAGGTGCAGTTGTGGTTATTGTTGGAATAGCTGGTGTTGTCAATTGAATCAAATTGGTAAATGCCGTTGAAGCAGCAGAAGTACAGCCTCCATTAGAAGCCGTTACAGTATAATTAGTTCCAATTACCGCTCCTGATATGCTTCCAGCAACACCGGTTATTGGACCTGTCGGTAAAAACGTGTAAGTGTTAGCAGGATTGTAATTTGTTATGGTTGAAAACCCATCGGCTAGACAAGTTGGTGCTGTTGTGGATAGTGTTGGAATAACTGGAGTAGTCAATCGAATCAAATTGGTAAACGTTGTTGAAGCCGCAGAAGTACAGCCTCCACTAGAAGCCGTTACAGTGTAATTAGTTCCAATTACCGCTCCTGATATGCTTCCACCAACACCGGTTATTGGACCTGTCGGTAAAAACGTGTAAGTGTTAGCAGGATTAAAATTCGTAATCGTTGAAAAGCCATCAGCGGCACAAGTAGGTGCAGTTGTGGTTATTGTTGGGATAGCAGGCGCTAGACAGGCACTTGCTGTACAGGTTAATGAAGCAGATGCAAAGCATGTTCCAACGCCACCAACAGGAGTTATGATTACAGTTACATTATCCCTAGGTAACAATCCGTTTACGGAGCACGTTAATAAGTTTCCAATATTTCCTGCATTGACTATTGGACTACTATTGATTTGATAAGTAACAATATAGGAAGTAGCTCCTGGTACAGCAAGCCAATTGAACTCTACCGAACTCGGAGTCAATAATCCACAGCTTATGATAGGTGAAAGTGTAGGTGAATAATTGACAGTAACGGTATCAGTAGCGGTACAACCAATACCACTGTTTGCCGTTAATGTATATGTAGTCGTTGCTGTTGGACAAACTGTAGGCGACAATGTATTTGCATTCGCCATGCCAATTGTTGGCGACCAACTATAGGATGGTAGATTGTTGTTAAAGGTTATCGTCCAATCAAGTAAGTCACCGGTATCAAGACTTGCGTCGTCTCTTACGAAAAGCGTCCACGTTCCATTTGTTGTACATCCATTTAATAGCGTAAAAGCTTGCTCCGGTAAAAAATCTCCAGTAAAAGGAGCAGTTCCCGTTGTAATTGACGCTGTAGCGGTTGGGGTAAAACAGGTATTGGTATAATTAGCATCAATTCCGCCATTATCTCCAGATAATCGGATTCTTGTGCCATCGGGGCATTCTAAAAAAATATCTAAATCTGCATCAAAAGTATGATTGATATTCAAACAAACAGAAGTAATTGAGGTAGTATTTATTACTGTCGGGGAAATTCCGGAAACACTAATAAAAGAGGAAACTCCGGCAGGATCGTCGTCTGGTATAGCATAATCTGTAGCATTTGTAAATGAAACAGGACCAATGGAGCCAGTAGCATTGGTTGAGCCACTTAGAGTTATACAATTGGTTCCGCATAAAGAACCTCCCAAGCCAGCATCTACAGTAGGAATCGGATTAACTACTACTGTTTGGGTAATAGCATTTTGGCAACCTCCCGGAACTGCTGTTACGAGTAGGGTAACACTATAAGATCCTGAAGAGGCATAGGTATGAGATGGGTTTTCTAGATTGGAAGTAAAACCATCGCCAAAAGTCCAGTTATAGGTGAAGTTTCCATTCGTAGTATTGGTAAATTGAGTAGCGGTTCCGATGCAAGCTGTTGTGGCAGTAAAAGACGGATTTGGACTTGCGAATGTTGCAGTAGTTCCGGCAAAGTTCATTGAAAAACCAGCAGATGAAGTTGCAGTAAAGCGATCTACCAAGATGGTGTAGGTTTCTCCCGCAACCACATTTATTGTGGGTTCACATTGTACCCCGGCACAACCTAAACCTGTAGTTCCTGCGGCACCTGTGGCTGGACTCCAGTTACATGCTATTTCTGTTCCGAGACAAGATGAGGTTGTATTGTATACCGCAAAATCATAATCGATAACAGCCGTTGGAGTAATAGCAAAAGTCAAAACACCAGATGTGGCCGCTGTAAAGCTATACCAATTTGAAGAACGTTCTCCAGGTGCGCCAAAACAGCTAGGTGCTTCGGTCGTCGATCCAGTACCACCAGGCCCATCTGGAACACTTATGTTTCCAATGTTACATAAGGTTTGGGCTCCAGTGCAATCCTGAGTTGGTAATGGTGGACCTATAGGTAGTGATTCTTGTGCGCATATTCCAAATGTACCACTTGTATTACCATTACCGTCAACAAGCAGATAATAGGTGTTTCCAATCGTTAAACCATGTAAGATAGTATTGGTATGCAACAAACCTCCGGCTGTATTAATGTTTTCGACACATCCAATCTGGCTTAAACTTCCACAACTCCCACTATAAACTGCCAACTGCGTGTCAATCAGAGTGCCGCCGAAGTTAGTTGAAATCTCAATATCAGCTGTTGTTGCTACAAATGAAAACCAAACGCTATGACTTAAACTTGAGAGATTCCAGCATGCTGGCGCTGTTGGATCACCCACTGATGTAGCCGCAACATTAGTGTATAAAATAGAATTACAGCTTCCGTTTCCGACTGCAATTGAAATTGCGGTTCCGCAACTGTCATTGGACGGTTGTGCATAAGCTAAATTTGAGAAGCAGACACCTACTAGAAGAAAGCACGCTATAGTAATCCAATTCTTCATTCTTTTATTCGGATTTTCTATTTTGATTTAGACGGATTTTTTTCAAGTAGCTCTCTCGATCGGTAGGTTTATCTTGGTCGATGTAAATTTCTGTAGGATTCACTTTTAAATGAGTTGGCAACGGAATTTTTGAAAAAACCTTATCCGAAGAACCAGCAATAATAAAAACAATCTTTTTGTTGTTTTCAAATAACAGTTTTCCATCGGAAGTAAGTTCTTTATAATTTCCAGAATCAATTATAATGGTATCACCATCAGAAGCAATTTTATAAACTTCTGTTATACTTATTTTCGGACTAGAAGCAGTAATGCCATCATTAGAATCAACGCCAATAGTAGTTGTGTAGATATCGCCTTTAGTACTTATATCATTGATGTAATAGGTTGTTGCTAAAGCTGTTTGTGCTGAAATAAATAAGAACCCCAACAATAGGTACAGTATTTTTTTATGCTTTGTTGGTTGAAAAAGTAACTTTTGATTCACGCTTAGGTGTTTTAAAAAAGAGGAAATCAAATGTAACTAATTGATTGTAATGGCCAAATAAAATGCTAATTATTTTGAATTATATTCAGCAATATTGATAAAAAAATTATTTTAAAATAGTATTTTAACAAATATGATATTGTAAATTAATTTAAGTAGGGACTTAGGTTTTTTTATACAAAGTAATTTTATTTCGTTACTAAAAAACTTTCTGATAATTTTATCCTACTAAATTTTTCTTGTAAGATTTTTTTATAGATTTACATCCCCTATAATAAAATAGGTAGCTTTCTTTAATTAATAATTTATGGGACAAACTACTATCTTAGATTTCAGGAAATATTTACCTATTGTTTTACTCATTCTATTAGTAATATTCTCCACAAAGATTTATTCTCAAAGTTCTTGTCCGAATTCCGATTTTGAATCAGGGACACTGGCTGGCTGGCGCGGGCAAGTTGGAAACTGTTGTCCGATATTTACTTCTCCATCCGGAATTGTTACAGGGCGACATACCATAATGAGTGGTACAGCAACGGATCCCAATACTTGTAATACTGTTACAGTTGTAGCTCCTGGTGGACTTTACTCTGCAAGAGTAGGGAACGATCAAGTGGGAGCTCAGGCTGAAACTCTTGCCTACAGTGTAGTAGTTACACCATCTTCCTCATTGTTTATATACAAATATGCTGTAGTACTCCAAGATCCTGGTCATGATCCCACAGAGCAACCCCGTTTTCAGGTCCGTGTTTTAGATTCAAGCGGAAATCTTATTGATCCTACTTGTGGTGTCTACACAGTTGTTGCTGCTCCCGGATTGGCTGGATTTCAATCTTGTCCGAATTCCAATGGAGATGTGGTGTATCGCGATTGGACTACTGTTGGGTTAGATTTGAGTGCTTATATGGGTCAGACAATAGTTATAGAATTTGAAACAGGAGATTGTTCTCCTGGGGCTCATTTCGGTTATGCGTATGTTGATGCTTATTGTTCTCCCTTGCAAATTGGGGCAACGTTTTGCTCAAGCTCCTTTGCCGCTGAACTTGTAGCTCCTATTGGATTTAGTAGCTATTTGTGGAGTAATGGCGCCACAACAAGATCGATTACAGTAACCAGTCCGGCAGCGGGTACAAATTATTCGTGTACACTAACATCGGTTACTGGATGTACTGTGGTTATTTCTACAGTGTTGCAATTAGAAAATCCCACGGCCGATTTTACGATGACTAATACTTGTTTTAACAATGCTGTTTTTCAAGATACCACTGTATTAAGTAATCCAACTTTGTTAGATGGTTATTTATGGGATTTTGGAGACGGAACAACTTCGACAGATCATAACCCAACACACTCATTTCCTGGGACGGGAACATACACCGTTAAATTTACCACATTTAACGCTTTTGGATGTACCACTACTGCCACTAAAACCATTACAGTTTATAGTGCACCAACAGCCAACATAGCCTACAGCGCTCTTAATTTTTGTACTTCGAATACTTCTTTAGAAGCGATAACACTTACCGGAACTGATAATTATACAGGAGGAACTTACAGTGTTGATGTTCCCGGATTAAGCTTTAATCCACTGAATGCAGAATTTACGCCAAGTACCAGCGTACCTGGTTCTTATATTGTGACTTACACTATTCCTACTTCTAATGGTTGTACTGTCCCTCCTGTAACTACTTCAGTAGCCATTTCTTTAGCACCACAAGCCACAATTACTTATAGTACACCCTCGTTTTGTAATTTGATAAACTTCCCACAATCGGTTAATTTAACGGGTGTCGGACTCTTTACGGGAGGTGTATACACAGCAACTCCTCCTGGATTGTCTATCGATGCTACAACAGGAGCTATAAGACCGAATTTAAGTTCAGGAGGTAATTATACGATTACTTACAGTGTTCCGCAAGGCGCTGCTTGTATTTCTATTGACGATACAACTACTGTTACTATAATTGAGGCTGCCACGGCTTCAATAAGTTATGCTACTCCATTTTGTAATTCATTGACAACTCCGCAAGTTGTTAACTTGACAGGAACAGGAATCATTGGTACGGGTTTCTATAGCTCTAATCCATCAGGTTTACAACTTAATACCGCCACTGGAGAGGTAGTGCCTTCGTTGTCTACACCCGGTAATTATACGGTTGATTACACTATTCCGGCTCTTGGTGGCTGCTCATCCTTTACCGTTAGTACAAACGTATCTATAACAGAATTACCCACTGCCACAATAAGTTATGCTGACCCTTATTGTTTATCAATTACAACCCCTGAAGCTGTTCTCTTGACAGGGACTGCGGCCTATGTAGGTGGAATTTATTCAGCTCCTGCTGGAGTTACCGTTAATAGTAATACAGGGTCTATCACTCCAAGTGCTAGCATTGCAGGAACTCACGAAATAGTATATGCTATACCGCATACTTTAGGGTGTACACCGCTACCAGTAAGTACTTTTGTAACATTGCTTCCTTTGCCAGAGCCAGTAGTGGTTAATCAGACAGTATGTGAAGACCCTCGTGGAGTTGTTTTCAGGCCAGCAGTATTGGATACTGGTTTGAGCGATACACAGTATAGTTGTCAATGGTTTTTAAATGGAACTCCGGTTGTTCCCAATGTTATAACCAATCAGTACACTACCACTTTGGCTGGAAATTATTCGGTGTTGGTTACGAACCTTGCAACAGGATGTATTTCGCCAGCTGCTGTAGCAACCATAAGCACTGCGGTAACAGTGGAAGATTTCATGACCTATGTGACTAATACTTTTGTAGAAAACAATACCCTTACGATTTTGGTTAGTGGTGGCACGGGTCCTTATCTTTTTAGTGTAGACGGTAGTCCTTTTCAGGCCTCTAATGTTTTTACCGAATTGGAGCCGGGAATCCATTCGGTGTCAATTACCGATGTGAATAATTGTACCGATGTAACCAAACCAGTTATGGTATTAGGCTATCCTAGTTATTTCACACCAAATGGTGATGGATTTAACGATTTTTGGAATATTTATTATTTTGATACCAAGCCCAATGCTAAGATTAGCATTTTTGATCGATACGGTAAAATGATCAAACAATTAAGTCCGCAAAGTCCTGGATGGGACGGTACTTACAACGGTAAAATGATGCCATCAACAGATTATTGGTTTTTAGTAGAATTTAAAGATTTTAACGAAAAAGGCGAACTGGTATGGCAAACTTTTAAAGCCCATTTCTCTATGATGCGTTAAGGTAGTTTCTGATTTTCTTCCATTCCTTTAGTTTTTGCTCGAAGCTCTTACTGGCGTTGGCCGGACTTGTTGAAGATAATGTCAAAAATTCATAAGACTGCTGTACTTTGACATGTTTTTTAAAAAAAAGTGCCGCTTTTTGACCATTAAATGCTATTAACTTTATATTTGGATGTTGTTTTAAAAAAGTTGTAAAATCGTTGGGCACTTCATTTATAATGGCACTGTCTAAACTTCCTTGACGTTCACAATGCTGCAAAACATCCCAAACGGCAATCTGATTTTCCAACAGCAATTCTTTTTTTATGGCATAGCTATCAGAAGGTGTTTTTTCTAATATCGTAGCTAGTAACTTCCAAAAGTGATTCCGAGGATGACCATAATATTCCTTCAATGCCAGCGACATTGCACCAGGCATAGTTCCCAATAAAAGCACTGTAGCTTTCGGATTGGATAAAGCTGGAAATGATTCGATTTTCATAGCTGTAAAATTACTGATTTCTTTTGTGCTAGTGAATTCCCAAAGTCGATTTACTTCCTTCCGTTCCAAAAGTGTAGGTAAAATTTCGGAGGTACTATATTTTGTATTAGCGTTATGTTTTATAATGTTTTATAATTGAAAAGAGTCCATAATCTTGTAAATACTACCAAAATTTATATAACATTTTCAATAACTCTTTTTCGGAATTTTATAGTCTCCAAATAAACAGAAACTACATGAAGCCCTTTACAATTTTTATTGCTGATGACGATGAGGACGACAGAGAAATCCTTAAATTTTTATTCAATCAAAATGAAAGTTTTGAAGTATTGCAATGCTTTGATTCGGGTATTGAGGTTGTAAAGGAAATTATGATTAAAAAAAACATTCCGGATTTATTACTAATCGATATGTACATGCCTATATTGACAGGAACGGAGGTTTTGAAGAAAATTTTAGAAAGTGGTTTAGCACCTAATATGCATCAATTTATAATCTCTACACAAATCAATTTTTTAGAGCAAAGTAAGTATCTTGATCACCCGATGGTTACGTTTCTAAAAAAGCCCACGTCATTAGTAGAAATTAATGATCTTCCGGGTATTATTTTGGAAAGTCTTCATGTTAAAAATAATACCAAAATTTAAGGGTCAGTAAAAACAATTTGCTTTCAATTTAATTTAATACCAATTGGTTACGTCATGTAGAATTTATTCTACAGAAAGAATTGCTTTGTACTACGCTGATTGTATTGCAAGAATGCTACATTTGCTAAGTATTTCTACCCAAATGGAGTAGTAAATACGGGAAGTGTTTTTAAAAACTCTTTTAGAAATCACGGAATGCAATTAAAAGAAATTACCCCAAATCTCTTGTAACATTTTAATGCCGCAATGTTAGTTCTGTTAATTCACTAAGTGAAGATGTTGACAAGGAGTGTTATATACTCGTGGACATCTGTTTCAAAAAGGAGTTGGTCATTTTATGTATAACCTAAGCTTCTATAAATTCTGGGGGATGTTTGTGATAATTGGGTGTAGTACTTAGACGAACAAAGCATTCAATAAGAACAATAGATTTAACAGAAAAAAAGCTTATCAAATTTCTTTTTATTTGAAAAAACTAAGATTTGAGCATAGAAAAGTAGTGCACTACACGTTGCTAGCTGCTATAATACTACTGCAACTTATTGCTATTGTCACTTGGTATAACGAAACAAAGCTTGCTGAAGCTTTTGACAAAATGGTAACAGCCGGTAAAGTCAATCGGGTCAATAGTTCTATGGTTAGAGCACAAGGTTATTTCAATACTTACATTACTGATAAAGACGAAGCAGCGTTACAAAATTATGCGACTGCCTTGAACGATGTCAGAGGCTTACTAGACAGCCTTCCAAATGCTAATGAAAATGAGGAAGATTCTAAAACGAATTTACTTCAAAAGAAGCAAAAACTACTAGCTGATATCACTGCTGTCAAAGCATCTATAGATTCTTTAATAGAAAGTCAGGTGAAGCACAGTAACTTTTCCAACAGCTTTCAGTTCAAAGAATTTGAAACCAAAAAGTTTTTAGACGATGTCAAAACCGACTCCTATGTTAAGGTAGATAGTGCTTCCCGTAAAGGGCTTTTCTCCCGATTGGGTGATGCCATTGCTAACCGAACTAATATTCAAAAAGAATATGTCAATACAGTGGTTACGATGCAGTATAAAGACAAAGTTACTACTGGTAATATTGACGAGCAATTGGCCCATGCAGTTGCTATTACAAACGATTATTATGCTAAAGAGTTTGCACAACTAAAGAAGTCTTTTTCAACCTTGAGGAGCAACGACTTGCGACTGATGCAGCTCAACAATCAATTATTGGGCCTAAGTCAAAATGTAACGAGCAAATACGCTCAAGGCAATGCCAACATATTACCTAATGGGCAGCATCAGTTGGAAAATCAATATAAAACAAACAAAGCCGTTCGAAGTTATTCGGTAATTATTCTTATCCTATTGATGTTTGTGGTTTCTGTAATATTATTCAATTTCACTCGAATTGCCTTCGAATATGAAAAGCAATTGACCTTAGCTCAGGAAAAAATCCGTCAAAGTTTAAATTTTAAAAATAGGATTACCGGAATGATTAGCCACGAAATTCGATCGCCTCTGAGCATTATTTCAATGTATAGTAAAAAGGCTAGCGCGACAGTAAAAGAACCCGAACTTCAAGAAACCTTTAAGTCGATAGCATTTACGACCAATTCGCTGCTATTGTTGTCTAATCAGATTTTGGAATATTCCAAACACGAACAACACGAGCTTACCTTACAATCTAAAAGCATCCATCTAAAAGCCGAAATTCATCAGATTTTAGATTCCATGCAATCATTGGTACAAACCAAAGGCAATACCTTGCGGATTACCTCCAATCTAAAAGAAGAGGAAATAGTGTATAGCGATACGGCTAAGATTCATCAATTATTCTACAATCTTATCGGAAATGCCAATAAGTTTACAGAAAAAGGGTATATTGACGTAGTAATTCATAATGAACCTTTATCGGATTACGAATCCAATCTAAAAGTAACAATTGCTGATAATGGCATAGGAATCGCAGAAAACGATTTGAAGAATATCTTTGAGTCGTACTATCAAGGTACAGTGTCTGAGAAAGTAAATGATCTTGGTGTTGGTTTGGGACTTAACATCTGTAAAGAAATCATCGAATTGTTTGATGGTGAAATTGCCGTCAAAAGTCAAGCAGGACAAGGGACGCAGGTAACTTTTAATTTGATATTACTACAGGAATAGCCGAAATGCCCCAATCGTTTTAATTTAGTTTAGTAAGCATGAAATTATTGAATAATTATACTTTTTTAATCGCTGACGACCATAGTGTGGTTCGGCAAGGAATCGCTTTAGTTGTGAAAGAGTTGTTTTCTAATGCTACCATAAAAACAGCAGGAAGCTTCAAAGAAACGCTTACCGCAGTAAAGGAAAATAAGTTTGATTTACTAATACTAGATATCAATTTTCCCGACGGTAACAGTATCAATATCATTCCAGAAGTTAAGAGTCTTCAGCCCGATTTGAAAATCCTAATCTTCACGGCTTACGATGAAGGTATTTATGCCATGCGGTATTTGAACGCCGGAGTTTCGGGCTATTTGAATAAAGGATGTTCCGAAGACGAAATCAAGCAGGCGATTAAAAGCATGATGTCGACAGGAAAATATGTTACACAAATCATTAAAGACCGTATTTTAGATTCTTATATCTCCAAAACACCTATCAATCCTTTAGAAAAACTTTCCATCCGTGAAGTTGAAGTCGCCCGACTGCTCATCAAAGGCTACGGAAACCTCGAGATATCTGATTTACTACAAATCAAGAAAACTACCGTGAGTACCTTTAAAAACAGAGTATTCGAAAAATTGGAGATTGATAATCTCGCAGCCTTGATCGAACTGTTTCAATTGTATTTTGAAGAAGGGAAGTGATCTAGCGTTGTAGCACTTTTTTTAGCCTTTTTTACCGACAGTTGATGTAGAAACAATTCTACAAAATCTTCTGTGATGTACTACAAGCTATTGGTTTTGTTGAATTTATATTTGCAGTAACATGATACTGTCAAATCATACAAACCATACGATGCTACTAAACAATAAACAAGCCTATAGCGCTTCTCCAAAAGACTGGGAAGTCGAATTAACAGACAAGATTGCTAGGAGCAGTGACCTTAATAATATGTTGCTCAATTTATTTTATACCTTTTCACACAACCTCAATACCTATACGGGGAATATTAAAATGTTGTTGGATATTATTGATGCCGAGGGAGATCCTATAGAAAACAGAATTAATTTGAATCATCTGCGCTCTGTATCCAATGATTTGAATAAAACGATAGCCGATTTGTCCCAAATAGTCTATGTTCAGAATAACTTGGATATAGCAAAAATGCCCCTAAACCTGAACGAATGCCTACGTAAAGTAAAGAACATCATCGATGGTTATTCGATAGATGACAAGCTACGGTTTATCAATACCGTTCCGGATAATGCCTTTGTCGTACACAATCCGGCGTATCTTGAAAGTATTTTGCTGAATTTCAGTACCAATGCGATCAAATATGCACACCCTGACCGTTTTCCTGTGATTGAGTTCAGCTTTGCTGTTGAGCAGGGCAAGAAAGTACTTTCTATCAAGGATAACGGCTTGGGTATTGATTTAAAAAAGCATGGTGATGCGCTATTCGGATTGAACCAAACCTTCCATCAACAGGAAAACTCCAGTGGATATGGTTTATACATTACCAAATACCAAATAGAAGCACTCCAAGGCAAAGTAAGTGTTGCCAGTGTGGTAGGCGAGGGTACTACTTTTAAAATTCATTTTAACGAATAAATACTTTAAACAGGATGGGCAAATTTGTAATGACCAAAAGACTTACTGGTGAATATCAGTTTAACTTAAAATCTAAAAATGGACTAGTAATCTTGACGAGTGAAGGATACACTAGCAAAGTCAACTGTGAGGCTGGCATCGAGTCGGTGAAACGTTTTTCGCAATACGACTCTCATTTTGAACGAAGAGTAAGCAAAGACCGGAAAATATATTTTAACCTATTGGCTTCTAACGGTCAGGTTATTGGTACGAGCCAAAGATATGGCAGTGACTTTGCTTGTGATAAGGGAATCGCCTCAGTAAGGCACAATGCCGCTGATAGTACTATTGAAGATAAGACACACAGCCGTTTGGCCATGCGGTATTCGCCCTCAAGTTTATGATAATCTATCCTATACTTTAACCAAGTTTGTTTGATTGCCCCAAAAAGTTTTCTAGGTAAGGTGCCAGAGAGATATAGTGTTATTTTGATTTAGGGTTCCATTTAATTGTATTGATTCTTCAGGCTATAGAGTACTTGAGACTGCTCTATAACTTACCTAGTGACTTTTGTTGTTTTCTACTAAGTAGTTGTTATAATCCTTATCGTAAGCAACTGTTTTGTACAGTATGTTTACATTTTGCGATAAAGTAAATATAAAGATAATCAAAAAAAAACGCCTTAATTAAAAAATTAAGGCGTTTTTGTATTGTGATTTTCAATGGTGATTGTTAGGACCAAAAAACATATTTTGGTGAGCTTAGGCTTCTTCTCTTGACAAACAGCATTGTCTTTCTTATACAAATATGGGTATTCCTTTTTACAAAAGCCTTATAAAATTTTAGACTAATGTTATAGAATTACCATATTTTAAAAATCATGGAAATATAAGTTTATACTATCTTCTCGTTTTATATGTTAAAAGAGGCATGATGATTTTCCTAGCGTTTAATCCTATCTCTTTTGATGTTAGGTAAAAGGTTTAAAATCTTTTCCTGTAGTTGTGTATTGGAGTTGCCTCAATAAAAAAAGACCCTCGAGTTATCGAAGGTCTTTCTTATTAGTATTTAAAGATAGCTTTATCTTTTCACCACTCGAACCGTTTGAATAGTATCCTCTTGTGCGACCACTACGTTGTAAACACCGCTTGGATATTGATTTCCTATGGTTGTTGATTCCATTTCCGAAACGCTAACGTCTCTTTGTTCAATTAGTCTACCTACCATATCGTACACTTTTACGCTTACTGATGATTGGCTACTTGTTTTCACATCCAACATAAAGTTGTTCGCAAATGGGTTTGGATACGCCGTAGCTGTAAATGGAGTCTGAATTAACGCTTTGCTTTCCGCAGCGGTAAAGACATCACAGGCAGTTGAATAGTCTCCAAACACACCGTTTAATTTGATAGCAACAGAGATGTTGTAGTTTTTACCCAATTGTGCGATAGCAAAATCACTCAATTTAAAGTTAGAATATACAATCTCTCTTTCTTCTGAAGTAACTACTGTCTCACCATCAATTTCTTCTAACAACACTTTGTAGTTAGGGAAACCTGGGTACGGTGTAATGTTCAATTGTTGCGTCAACGACGTTGGTGTTAACAATCCACATTGTGATGGAACCAAACTTGTTGTTGGGAAGAATGGTGTGGTCACTTTACAATCAGGTCCAAAAGCAGACCATTCTGTTGTAGCTCCGTTCAAGACGCTGTACTGTACTGAAATAGCATATTCTGTACTGTAAGCAATCGTGATACCTTGGAACGCTGTCAATGATGAGAAACGACTTGGTAATACCGCTGTCTGATAATACGTTGGCGTTGGGCCATTGTCTGAGAACAAACGGATACGGAATCTATATCCTGTAGCGTATGAAGCTGCTCTAGCTGCCATATTAGCATTCAAAGCGGATACTGTGCCACCACAAGAAGGTGAAGCCATACTCGTTACCGGAATAGAAGGTGTATTTACAACACACTCTGCACCATAACCTGAATCTACCGGTAAACCACTTACAGGGTCAGTAAACGTATACTGAACCGCTACTCTGTAGCTTGATCCGTATTGTAATGGGAAACCTGTAAAGGTATTTGCTCCTACAAAACGAGTCGCTGATGGTGAGAAACCATAAGTTGGTGATGGGTTAGAATCGTTCAAACGAATACGGAAGGTATATCCTGTAGCATTCAATCCAGGATTTGCGGTTAAGCTAGAAGCTAAAGTAGTTAAAGTAGCACCACAGCTTGAAGTACTTAACGTAATCACTGGAACTGCTGGAGAATTTACCGTAATCGTATTTCCTGCAAAAGGAACAATTTCCTCGTTAATCACTGCAGAAGCAGTAATGGTATAACTAGCGCCATGCGTATGAATAATTGCTGGAATCGTTACATAACGAGAAATCTGGATAATATCCGGAGCTGTTACGCCTGTTGTAGTATTAGTGATAGAGAAACGATATTTAATGTTTGTGAAACCACCAAAAGAATAAGCCACTGCCGGAACCGCTGTTGCCAACGATACCAATGTAGTGTTGTTATAAGAAGGGGTCATATTCACTGGAACCGCCGCACAACCTTGAGATAATACACCTGTACAGTTTTCTAAAATTCCATTCCAACAAACCTCTGGGGCTCCTGGGTAGATGTCATCATTAGCATCATTACAGTCATTTCCTCCTAGAACAGAAGTAGTGTAACCAGTTCCTGGAGAAGTACATGATGAAACCGCAGCTCCTGTAAAATATTGGTCTCCGTCAGCATCTAAATACCAAAGTGGCTGCGCTGTATTGGTTATGGTTGCAGGATTACTTACGTTAGAACAGCCATTAGAATCTGAATAAATATATGAATAAGTTGTGTCTGGTCCTGTATAAGGATTTGCAACTGTAAATACTCCTCCTGCAGGTGTTCCGACTAAGGCAATAGGAGTTCCTGAACAGCCACTTACATTAGAAGCTGTAACAACAGGTAATGGATTAACAATAGCCGTTACATAATCAAAAAGAAAACAAGTATCTGTAGTAATTTTATAAGTATAAACTGCTGCTACTGGATATTCTACAGCGTTGTATAAAACTTCATTAATGTTTCCTGATTGAGGTGTTGTTGTGGCTGGATTACTGATGCCAGGAGCGAAATCTCTAGTCCAAGTCATGGTAGCTCCCGAAAAATTTGTAGTAGGAATGAAGAAAACGGTATCTCCAGAACATATATTAATGGTGGCTGGATTAGACAATCCTGAATCTAAAGCTACTGCTAAATTTAATTTTAAATCATCTATTCTCCATGTAACCGTATTAGGAGCTGTGGCTGTACCATCATAGCCATATAAACGGAATACTACTGGTGCTGAAGAGGCAGTAGTAGCCGTAATAGCAGGAGTATGTAATGCCCAGTTGGTATTGTTTGCAAAAACTCCTGCAGCGGTATTGATATTAGTTGCATAATTATCCAGGCTTGAACGCAATGCATAACTCAATGGTCCTGTTCCTGTTCTTCTTGAACCAAAACTGATTCCGGTTAAGCTGACAGTATTACCATTGGTTGGTGTTACGGTAAACTCAAAATAGGTTGAAGTAGCGGTATTTAAAGCACCTGAAATAGCCGCTGCTCCTGCATTTCCATTACCAGAAAATCCTGGATACGTAGTGGAAGCACTTGTAGTAGACAACAAAGTTGCAGAACCTCCTAGATTATTGTTATTGCTTACATTAGATATCGTAAGTCCAGTTGTAGTGTTGCTAGCTGGAGCTGCTGTTAGTGAAGCTGCTGTTCCGAAATTCCAAGTTACAACACCGCTTGTCCCTCCAACACATGGAGAAGCAGTAATAGAAGCTGTCAATCCGCTTGGTTGCAGTAGGTTATAATTTGAAGCATCAGCTCCTGTAATAGTACTTGTAGAAGTAACTTCTTTGTCAGTGCCTACTAGAGCGTCAGCAAAAACTGCTGAAAGATTTAACGTAACCGCATCTGGTGTAATCACACCGTCTAAAGTTCCTGTCATGCTTGCTGTTGTTGTACCATCATATCCTTTATCAGCTACAGTAGCACCAGAAATACTTACATCTTTCTTCGCAATGTCTGCAGTCAAATTCAAAGCGCCCAATGTATAATTAGCCAAAGAAGATCCTGAAAGGCTAAATCCTGTAACAGAAACAGTTTTGTTGTTACCCGCAGCGGCTGTTAAAAAGTTGGCAGTAGGCGAACCCGCTAAACTAACATTCCCTTCATCACCAGGAAGTACACCTGATAAAGCGGGAGTTCCTGATAAAGTTGCTGCAGTAGTTCTGTCATATTCTTTATTATCAGCAGTTACATCGACAATACTGATAGTTCTCAAAGTAATATCAGCAGTAAGACCGCTTGGCTGCGTTAAAAAGTAGTTGGTAGACCCCGAAAAAGAATATCCTGAAACGGATACAGGCTTGTTAGTTCCTACAGAAGCAGTATCAAAAGTAGCTACTGGGCTTCCCCCTAAACTTACAGAAAAGGCATCTGCAAATTCTAATCCGTTCAAAGTAGCCACTCCTAAAATAGTAGCACTATCCGTAGTATCATATTCTTTGTTTTCGATAGAGATACCTGAAATGGTAAGCTCTTTTGGTGTAATATCAGCAGTTAAGATAGGCTGAGTTAAGAAGTAATTTCCAGCTTTGGTTCCAGTTAATGATAAGTTACCATTTACTGTTTTGTCTTCACCAACATTCGCATCTTCAAAGTTTCCTGTTCCAGTAAAACTTACATCATCAGCATTGATTACCCCAACCAAAGACCCTCCGGTAATTGTTGTTGTAGTATCAGCATTATATACTAAATCATTTGCTGTTGCTCCTGAAACCGTAAGTTCTTTTTGATTAACCGTTAAACTTTGATTCACAGAAGTTGCAGGGTTAAAGCTTGCGTTTCCTGCTTGAGAAGCCGTAATCGTTACCGTTCCTGCACCTAAAATAGTGATGGTACTTCCGCTAATTGTAGCTATACTTTCATCAGAACTACTATAAGAAACCGTCAAACCAGAATCAGAAGTCGCTGTTAAAGCAAATGGTGCCACTCCATAAGTTACAGGAGTTAATGCATTAAAAGTAATTGTTTGATCGGACAAACCCGAAGATATGATAGTACCTAATAAGCTTGGTTGTGTTAAGGTATAATTTGGAGCAGCAGCACCACTAATAGTATAGCCCGTAACTGTAACCGGTTTGTTTACTCCAACCGCTGACGTATCAAAGTTAGCCACTGGCGTTCCTCCTAAAATAACGTTAGCAAGGTCAATAGTTAGTACACCCACTAGTTCAGGAGTTCCTGACAACGTAGCAGTGGTATTATTGTCAAAAGTTTTCTCGACAACGTTTAATCCGCTAATAGTAAGCGCGATAGTGTTTACAGTGTTTGTAGTATTTGTAGCCACATTAACACTTAAAGCTCCATCGCTTGAAAGGACGATGTTACCCGTATAATTTCCGGCAGCGATTCCGGCAGCTAGTCGAAGGTAAATTGTAGTACTGCTAACCGTTCCGGTACCTCCAACATTTAAAGGAGAAGCATTGGTTCCGATAGTGGTCGAAAAATCAGAAGTAGTAGCCACTTCAAAACCAGCAGGTGGTGTAATTGTAATTCCCGTAGCAGCTGTTAATCCGGAAGCCGAAACACTAAAGTTTGTTGTTCCTGATGCAGTACCATAGGTAGTGCTTAAAGAGGCGGGAGTTCCAGTACTAGCAATTGAAATACCAGCAGGCGTTACCGAAGCCCAAGTAGTACCCACTCGGATTCCGTCAAAACGAGCTAAAGTGGCAGTACTGAATTGTCTAATAGCAATAGCGGCAAGACCAGTAGCATCTGTTCCTGTTGTAACAGTATTTAAGGTAGCAGCAGGTTCACTTGAACCTGGTACCGGATTCACAAAAAGCGATACACCGTCATTAGTAGCACCAGCGTTAAACGTATATTTTAAAACAATAAGATACGTGGTGTTGAGCGCGTAGGAGTAAGCTGTATTAACAGCAGTTTCAGTTCCTTTACTTACTCCGAAACGCACATTATTGGAAGCGTCTTTTTGAATATAGAATCGTCCAAAAAAATTAGCGGCCCCTGTTCCGGCACTTTGGCTGAAATGAAGGCAATAGTCCGTTGTGTTAACTGTAGTACCTGTACTGACCATAAAAGCACAATATACACTGCCTGAATTAGTTAGTGTAAAGGATTTGTTAATGTCTTCACCATTTCCTGAAGGTGAAGTGGCATTTCCAATACCCGATCCTGCATATCCTGTGTAGCTCAACCCAGGACTAGCTACTGTAATAGGGCTAGTCCCTGAACCGCTATGTGCTACCCATCCATTGGCAGTTAGATTTGTACCAAGTGTTCCTGAGAAATCATCAACGAGTAATGATTGTCCCCAACCAGCATTCCATCCCATCATCAAGAAGAGGATTAAAACGCCAAGCAGATTCCCTCTGCCTTTTTTCATCTCCTGCGTCATTGTCGTAGTGACCTCAGGAAGATTAACGTACTGTTTTACCATGATATTAATGTTTAAATTTGATTATTGACAGCAACAAAAATATAGATAAAAAAACTAAAAAATTCAAAATGATATTAACTAATTGTTAACCTAAATGACTTGTGCTTTTGGTCGTTTTTTTGTGTATTTAATCGATGGAATTACTGGTGGTTTCACAGTATTTCTTACAAATCGATAGGGCGATTCGGATTGCTAGAATTTTGGGAAGACCATGCTTAAAATTTTTTATATCATAATCTCACCCTATTTCCTTATGTCTTTCTACGAATAAGCAGCAATTTGCGTCCAAATCACATTATCATAGTCTTACTTTTATAAACATTAAATCGTATTTTACTATGAAAACAGAATCAATCGAAATTTTGGAGAAAAACAATCTCAAAAGTGACCTTAAGAAAGAAGAAACATCAGGTTGTTGTGGAGGTGTTCCTACAAGTAACGAAGAGGCTTGTTGCAAATTAGATGAAGACAAAAAGGCGGAAGGAGAAGCGGGATGCGGATGCAACGCAACTGCCGAAAAGTCTAAGTCTACTTGTTGCTAAAAAAAAAGATAAGACAACCTAGTTGTCTTATCTTTTTTTAAATAATTTTATAACTTTAGATTACATGATTTTCAGAGGTCTAACGGGATTCCAGAGTTTTATTATTTCATAAAATGATGTAGTGCAGGTAGTGCTCTACATTTTCATCAAAATCGATACAAATCAAAATCAAATTTTCTGCAACGATGGTTGGTTGATCACAGAGGATTTAAAAAACTTTTGAAAAGAGTTCAAAAATTTAAGTTAGACAGTATTAAAAATATGATTGACGTAGACATTGCCATCGAAATCATTAGCGAAAAGTATACGCCTTTGACGGCTGACTGTAAAATAGACTTCAAAAAGGCCAGTAACTTAGTACATCTTGACAAAGCAGCATTGATTGTTAAAGAAGGACAGTTGGCTGATAAATTGTATTTTATTGTGAGCGGCTGTGTCAGAGCTTACTATAATAAAGATGGGAAAGAAATTACCGATTGGTTTGCTTTTGACGGCGATTTTTTAAGTTCCAGAAACAGTTTCTATCAAAACGAACTAAGCCATTGCTCTATTGAACTACTCGAGCAAACTACTTTTTTAGAAATAACACGAGAGGCGACAGAAATACTTATAGACCAACATCATTGTTTTGAGCGATTGGGAAGGGTTGCGATAACCAAAACGATGCTGCAATTGCAGGATCGAATCGTTTCTTTACAATTTGAGACTGCACAACAGAAATATGAGAGTCTCCTAAAAATGCGCCCTGATATACTTCAACGAGTACCATTAACGTATATAGCCTCTTACATTGGTATTACACTTGAAACCTTAAGCAGAATTCGAAACCCGAAAAATCGAATTTGATATACATCAAATGGATTTCGTTTTTTTTGATTGACATTTACGAAACGGTTTAAAAGGAACGAACCCAGACCAATAGTTTGTTTTTCTGAACTTCACTGCCATTGAAAAAAATGTTACTAATTTAATTATACGATATGAGCAATCCAACCACTAGAAAAGATTTTTTAAAAAAGAGTTTGTTTTTGGCCTCAGGAATTACTCTTGTACCCAGCTTTCTGCATGCTAAAAATGAAAAAGTATCGGGCGCATTAAATCCTAAAATGGTTTACGAATTTGTAAATGATGCGCACACGGATTTTGACAAAGTCAAAAAAATGCTAGAAGCCACTCCTTTGTTGCTAAATGCTGCCTGGGATTGGGGAGGAGGAGATTTTGAGACAGCGCTTGGTGCAGCGGCACACATGGGACAAAAAGAGACGGCCAACTTTTTAATAGCACAAGGTGCGCGAACCGATATTTTCGTATTGACCATGCTGGGGAAAACTGAAATTGTTAAAGCAATGCTCAAAGAATACCCCAATCTTTTACACTCACAAGGGCCTCACGGATTTACATTACTACACCACGCAGAAAAAGGCGGGCAAGACGCGGAACAACTAATGGAATATTTGCAAAATCTCGGTTTGAAAGAGACGTTTATGGAACTTAAAAAATAGTACGAGCATGAAAGTAAAAGTCGACTCGATACTGCTATTTGTTCAGAATATTGACAATCTAAAAGCGTTTTACGTTACCCTGTTAGGGCTTGAAGTTGTAGAAGAAATTCCGACTACTTGGCTATTGCTTAATGCTGGTACTTGTACTATAGGCCTGCATAAGATTGGAGCAGCGTATTTAGATGAAAATCAAGAGGGATTTAAATTTGACAACAATACCAAAATAGTATTTGAAGTTGAAGGAGATCTTTCTGCTTACCGAAAAAACTTGTTATCAAACAATATAAAGCTTGGTGAAATAATGTCATGGGATACTTATCCCTATTGGGTTTGTGATGGAGAAGACCCTGAAGGGAATATATTTCAATTAAAAGTAAAAAAGTAACCGATTTTTAGCCAATAACCAGTTATGGCAAATAGCAAACTATTCCTTAATAAAGATATACTACTATGAAGCGATTTATCAAATACACCTGTGTAGCCCTTGTTTTGTCTATTGTATGGGCAATTGTTTTTATAAATGGTCTCTTGAATGGATGGTGGCATAACCCTATTACGAAGGACAAAGACACCGAGTCATTCATTGCAGCCGTCCAGCAGACTACTAAAAAAGAATTTGCGGGTAATTTTGCCTTGGCTATCATGAAAGATGGCGTTGTAGAAAAAGAAGTTTTCTTTTCTCATGATAAACCTGTGGATAGAAATACGATTTTTCAAGTTTCGTCCCTTTCAAAATTTATTACTGCAGTAGGAGTTATGAAATTGGTAGAACTCGGGAAAATCGATTTAGATACTCCTGTAAATCAATACCTGAAAAGATGGCAATTACCACCGAGTGAATTTAATAACGACCTCGTAACAGTGCGAAGATTGCTAAGTCACACAGCCGGTTTAACAGATGGACTTGGCTATAATGGTTTTGAAAATAAAAATAGTATACAAACTCTTGAGGCTTCACTAACCAAGGCAAAAGATGCCGATAAAAGCAGTAGCGGTGAAGTGCGTGTAGGAATAGCACCAAACACTGCTTGGAAATACTCTGGCGGAGGTTTTACCCTGTTGCAACTGCTTGTAGAAGAAAGAAGCGGTCAGTCCTTTAACGAATTTATGACGTCCAATGTATTCAAGCCATTGAACATGCAAAGTAGTACTTACATTGTAAACGATTCGCTCCATAGCCGTTTATGTGGATTTTACAATGCTGACAAAACAACTGCTCCGCAACATTATTACACTTCATTAGCCGCTACATCCCTGTTCACGACATTATCAGATTTAGAAACATTTTTTCAAATTTTCCTTATAGGAAAGAACGGAGAACCCATTGGCAGACAACAAATAAAGCCAGAAACGCTGAAGTTACTTCGAGAAGGACATTGGAGCGAAATGGGAGAAGCAATTTATGGTTTAGGGACAATGCTTTACCTCGATATAGAAAATGGCGAGGATATTTTTGGTCATGACGGAAAAAGCAGCAATCCTGCTATAAACACTGCCATTAGAATTAATCCGGTTACCGGTGATGGTATCATAGTTTTAGAAACAGGTAATCCCGATTTGGCAACAAGAATCGCGAGTGATTGGGTATTTTTAAAAACAGGAAAAGTAGATACCTTACTGTTTAGTATGTTGGTAGGGAAGTCAATGAAAATTGCGCTCATCGGATTAGTTGTCATTCTACTTGTTCTTATAGGAGTAGCAAGATGGCGTAAAAAAAGAAAACTTCCGAAAATCATTCAATAAAGAAAGTGTATGAAAGTAGTCAATAGTCATAGCCGAGAAATTCATCAACCAAAAGCAGCAATTGTTACCCTATTTAAAACACTGGCATCGGAAAACGACTTAATGCTGGCCACGCACAAATGGTCTCCAATGAAATTAGATAAAGGCTTACAAGTGGGTTCCAAAGGCGGTCATGGTCCTATAAGATACCATGTGCAGCACTATGAACCGGAAGAGTATATTGTTTTCAAGTTTGACCTAAAAGGATTTGATGGAACCCACCAATTTATTATTTCAGAAATCGATCCCAACATTACCCGTATTTCCCATACTATCGTGATGACCACTTCGGGTATCGCTTCCCTTAAATGGTTGTTAGTCATTCGCTGGATTCACGACGCTTATATTGAAGATGCCTTTGACAAGGTTGAAAATCACTTCTTGAAAGACAAAAAAAGAACAGCATGGAGTCTTTGGGTTAGACTCTTGAGAAAAATAATGCAACCTAAAAAAAACTAAATACAGGCTATTATGGTGCTATCCATTTTAATGAGTTTCATTTTAATAGGGCTAGGAGGTATTCATTTTTATTGGGCTTTTGGCGGACAACTTGGTTTTGCGGCAACATTGCCCACCAAGGAAAACGGTCAGAAAGTGCTAAATCCCAAAATTAGCCATTGCCTCATAGCCGGATTTGTTTTTCTTTTATTTGGTTTTTTGTATCTGATGCAATCCGGACTCATCGTTTTTGAAGGAACAGCATCGATGCTAGCCTATGCCGGTTGGATAATCCCGACAATTTTTATCGCAAGAGCGGTAGGAGACTTTAAATATGTGGGTTTCTTCAAAAGCATAAAAGAAACGAATTTCGGTAAAATAGATACGCAAATTTATACTCCACTATCTTTACTTATTGGGATACTAGGGGTATTAATTCAACTATTAAAATACAATTAGGGCTAGTTTCCGTTTTTTGTATGTCTTTTGGACAACACTCGGTTTCGGCTTTTGCAGTAGCTTCTAGAGCACTTACACCTGCATAAATGGCAAGTGATGTCGACAAAGCAACAACGGCAATGATTACTCCTTTTTTCATGGTGAATGAATTAAATTATTACAGACAATAGCATCTGCGTAAATACGACATCAACTGGAGTGAAAAGACGCAAAAAATTAGGTGCAACTAAAATTTTTATTTTCGGAGTCTAATAGATTTCCGTAGCGATCACTTTCATAAGCACAGCAATCTTGTATCAGTTGTTTTAATTTTTCTTTTCCGCGTTGTACCCTTGATTTTGCGCCAGAATAGGAGATTTGTAATTTTTCGGCCAATTCTATTTGGGAAACATCTTGAAACTCGGTAATCAACAACGCTTCTCGGTAGTTTTTGGGTAATTTAGTGATAAAAGGTTTTATGCAACATTCCGCAATGGTAGTATTCAAAGATTGGGTTTCTTCTTCGGTTATTTTTTCTATTATTTCAGAAGTGTCAAGGATTGTTTTTCTATTTCTAAAATAATCGTTGATGGCATTTCTAACAATTCCATACAAATAATGCCGCAAATTTTCAGCATGATTGACTTTATCAATATTGTGGATGATTTTCACAAAGACTTCTTGTAAAATATCATCGGTATCGACAGGATTTCGGGTTTTGTTTAAAATAAAGGCCCTCAATTCTTTGTGAAATTCAAGCCATATTGTAGTAACTGCTGTTGTCATTTGATTGTAATTATAAATAGTAAAGTTATGACGATTTTAAACTCAAAAAGACGCAAGATTCGGGTAAATAAGTCTTGTTTCCTTTTATTTAGATTCATTAGTGCGCGCTACTTCGGGTACTCGGTGTGTTCTAGACTACAATTCCTAAACGTCACGCTAGGTGACTAATTCTCACGTATGTTGGCTATACCTGCCATCATTATACAAACAACTACAGCATCAATACTTACTTTTAAAGATACTATTTTATTGGGTTTACGTAACAAGCAAAAGATTGACTTTATCAAGTAAATACAACCCTACTCCTACTTAAATCGTTAAGTGGGGCTCATGCGGTAACTTCCAATAAAACTTTGTGGTATTTGTTTTTGGTAAGGAGTAGCTAAAATAGTAAAACACTACAGGTGAACAAGTTTTAGCGCTGTATTTTAGGGTTAATAGCGCTCTACACTAGTAAAAATTAGTCTACCGTGCTACTACAAACGCCATCCCTTAATTCAAAATCCAATAATCCAATAATCCAATGTTCTAATATTCTAAAAATCTAAAAATCCAACTCATTGTGCAAACTTTTCGGTTTTGAAAAACATGCACAGTAAATTGTAGCATACTTTTTCGTTTTGAAAATTATGCACAGTAAATTGTAGCATACTTTTCAGTTTTGAAAAACATGCACACAAAATTGTAGCATACTTTTTAGTTTTGAAAATTATGCACACAAAAATTTCGTCTATTTTTCCGTTTTAGTAAGTAGGTATTCGCCTTGTAATAGCTTGATTAATATGGTGCTAAATAATAAACTAAGAGAAGAAAGGGTGAGAAATAAAGGGCTTGCTGGGTTTTTCCCAGGACGAAATGGCCCAACTTTTAAGGTTTCACCGCAATTCCGTATCCCGTTTTGAGTTGGGGAACTATACTATTCCTGACGCTTCAAAAGTGTTGCGGATGTATCTACAAGCAAGGTCTAGCTCTCTCCAAAAAACACACTCTAACAGCAGGAGAAGTAGGGATTAACTCCTTTATTCGTAAACAGGTTTCCTTTGTATTTGATAGTAAGAATTTGAAATTAAGAGGAGGTCTGCCTTTGGCGGTCAGGTCTGCCTGCCGGTAGGCAGGTACCCAATCTTTAGCTGTTTTTAATAAATAGAGATTACCTTCGGTGAGCCTGTGCAAGGTAACATAGCAAAGCAAACCTACAAGGCAACTGATAAATTACTTTGAATTATGTTAAATAAATTTAGTAAATAGACAGTTAAAAGCACGAAAGTAACAAATTCTTCCACTAGTATTTTTTTTAATCAACATTTGACAGTATTCTATCAGACATATTGCTTAAAATAAAATATTTTTACAAGGTATAGAATTAAAAAAAATATGAAATCTAATCCATGGCTTAATTGTGTTCTATTGATAGCAATCACTACATTTTCTAATTGCCAAAATAAAACGAACACCACTCAAGCTGCTAATTTTATTTTCAAAGGTAGAGTTGAGAAAATATCGGAAAGCAGTGCCCATCTGATTTCTCCGGCATCTTCGGTAACCTTTACCTTTAAAGGGACAGAAGCCCACTACATTTTAAAAAGCACGGATACCTGGGAACACCACAATTATTTTTGTTTGGAAGTGGATGGACAATACAAAGGAAGGTTTAGGGTTGAAAAAGGTTCAGCACAAAAATTCTCAATTCAAACTACTGAAAATAAAGACCATCAGGTAACGATCTACAAAGCTACAGAGGCCGCAAGCGGCACGCTTTTTTTTGATGGAACATCAATAGTTACTATCGTTCCCACTACTATAGCTTCCAAAAAGAAAATCGAATTCATAGGAGATTCCATTACCTGCGGAGCGCAAAGCGATTCTTCTGTAATGCCCTGTAATCAAGGGGAGTACTTTGATCAACACAATGCTTATATGGCTTATGGCCCAATACTTTCGAGAGCACTTAACGTCGATTGCATGTTGAGCTCCGTATCCGGAATCGGAATGTACCGCAATTGGAATGATGAAAATATTCTAGAACCTATCATGCCACAAGTATATGAGAATTTGTACTTAAACAATAATGCTTCAATGTCTTTTGATGCATCGTATCAGCCGGATATTGTTAGTATTTGTTTGGGAACAAACGATATGTCTGATGGTGATGGAAAAGTGCCAAGATTGTCCTTCAACAAAGAAAAATACACCAACAATTACATTAATTTTGTAATAAACCTTTTTAAACGTTACCCCAACACTCAGATAGTTTTGTTAAATAGTCCGATGGTTTCAGGAGAGCGGAATAAGGTCTTGGTGGACTGTTTAAAAAAGGTCATTCAAACCTTCAAAAATGACAAAACTCACAAACCAATAGTGATGTTTGAATATGATGCTATGCACGCCAATGGATGTACCGGGCATCCCAATATTGAAGATCATACTATAATGGCATCCCAATTGAAACCCTTTTTTACCAAATTGCTAGATGAGAAGTAAGATACTCTTTTTGTTTTTTTTAATGATTGCCAATAGTGCTATGGCTAATGTCACGTTACCTAGTTTCTTTTCAGATGGCATGGTGCTGCAACGCAATTCGGATGTCAAACTATGGGGCTGGGGCAATCCCAAAGAACCTATTATAATTACGACAAGCTGGAACAAGCAAGAGTATAGCACTGTCGCTGATAGTAATGCGAATTGGAGTGTAATCATACCAACTGCAAAGGAAGGCGGTCCTTATACCATATCAATAAAAGGCTATAATGAACTAGTGCTCAAAAATGTTTCTTTGGGAGAAGTTTGGCTCTGTTCGGGGCAATCGAATATGGAAATGAATGCCAATTGGGGAATACTAAATGGTGAAGAAGAAGCCAGGAAAGCGACCCATCCCAACATTCATTTTTTTGCTGTAGCCAAAGCGTCCTCAGACAATCCTCAAAATAATCTCGCTGGAAATTGGGAGGTATGTTCTCCCGAAACCATGAAAAGAAATAGTGCCGTGGCTTATTTTTTTGCCAACCGAATCACAGAGGAGCTAAAGAATGTCCCTGTCGGATTGATTATTTCGGCTTGGGGAGCGACTTCCGCAGAGGTATGGATGCCCAAAGAAGTGTTTCAAAACAATGCCGAATTAGTGCAAGCCGCCAACAAAATAAATCCCAATGAATATTGTCCTGTTGGTCATTCAAAAACATTCAACACCATGATACATCCGTTAGTGGGGTACACCATCGCTGGAGTACTTTGGTATCAAGGTGAATCTAATGTAGGTTCCACCATTTATGATAAAACTTTTAGCGCTTTAATTCGTTCTTGGCGTTCCTTATGGGCAACTGAGTTTCCTTTTTACTTTGTTCAATTAGCTCCTTATCAAAACGGAGGTACTGATTTTAGTAGCGTCATCATCCGGGATTTGCAAAGACGCACTTTACAACTTCCGAATACGGCTATGGTAGTAACTAGCGATATTTCTACAACGGATGATATCCATCCCAAAGACAAAAAATCAGTAGGCGTTCGATTAGCGAGTTTAGCCTTAGCCAATATTTATAAAACGAATACAAATGCGGTGAATGGACCTCTATTTAAAGCATTCACTATCAAAAAGTCAAAAATTATTGTTTTCTTTGACTATGCGGAAGGGCTGTACTTTGCATCTAAAAAATCAACTCAATTCGAAATTGCAGGCGATGATGCCGTTTTTTATCCGGCCAAGGCCAAAATCGTAAACAATACTGTTGAAGTTCAATCGGATAAAGTTGCACATCCCAAAAATGTTAGGTTTGCTTGGAAAAACGAAGCGCAATCTGATTTGTTTAACCAAGCGAGATTGCCTGCATCCTCATTTATAAGCGAATAAACTATGAAAAAATCACTCTTGATACTTACTCTTTTATCGTTGGCCTCAGCCAATGCTCAAAAGTCGAACGCTATGAATACAAAAGAAGCCATCAACAAGAAGGTAGAAGTACTTTTAAATAAAATGACCTTAGAAGAAAAAGTAGGTCAAATGAATCAATACAACGGATTTTGGGAAGTGACCGGTCCCGCTCCCAAAGGAGGCGATGCCGAAAAGAAATACGAGCATTTACGCAAAGGTTGGGTAGGTTCAATGCTAACGGTTCGGGGTACCGGGCAAGTTCGTGCCGTGCAGAAAATTGCGGTCGAGCAAACCCGTCTCGGTATTCCGTTAATTATAGGTTTTGATGTCATCCATGGGTATAAAACTTTGAGCCCGATTCCACTAGCCGAAGCAGCCAGTTGGGATTTGGAAGCCATCAAAAAATCGACTCAAGTAGCAGCAGATGAAGCTTCAGCATCCGGAATTAACTGGACGTTTGGCCCTAATGTGGATGTTTCCCGCGAAGCCCGATGGGGTAGAGTAATGGAAGGAGCCGGAGAAGATCCATATCTGGGCAGTAAGATCGCAATCGCCAGAGTTCAAGGATTTCAAGGCGATACTGAAGATGATTTAGCCAAAGTGAATACGATTGCGGCTTGCGCCAAACATTTTGCTGGGTATGGTTTTGCTGAATCCGGAAAAGAATACAATACCGTGGATATCAGTAATGCCACCTTATACAATACCGTACTACCACCTTTTAAAGCAGCCAATGATGCCGGAGTGCGAACCTTTATGAATTCGTTCAATATTCTGAATGGGATTCCGGCAACGGGGAATAGTTTTCTACAAAGAGATATCTTAAAAGGAAAATGGAAATTCGACGGATTTGTCATTACCGACTGGGCGTCTGTGCGCGAGATGATCAACCACGGATTTGCAAAAGATGGTAAAGAAGCCACCAAAAAAGCGGTCGAGGCCGGAGCCGATATGGATATGGAATCGCATCTGTATGTAGCTGAATTGGTGAATTTAGTGAACGAGGGAAAAGTCGATATCAAGTTTATTGACGATGCCGTTCGCAGAATCCTTCGCGTGAAATATGAATTGGGCTTATTTGATAATCCCTATAAATATTGCGATGCTGCCCGAGAAAAACAAGTGGTTGGAAGTGCCTACAATCACGAAGCGGTGTTGGATATGGCCAAAAAATCTATTGTCTTGTTAAAGAATGATAATAATCTGTTGCCCTTAAAAAAATCGGGTCAAAAAATCGCTCTTATTGGTCCGTTAGCTAATGATAAAAACAGTCCGTTGGGAAGTTGGCGCATTGCAGCAGAAGACAATTCGGCGGTTTCGGTTTTAGAAGGAATGCAGCGATACAAAGATAATGCTTTAACCTTCGAAAAAGGAGCCGACTTGACTATAGGCAAAACTACTTTTGTTGATGAAGTGGTATTCAATACCACTGATAAGAGTGGGTTTGAAGCCGCCAAAAACACCGCCAAAAACGCTGATGTAGTGGTTATGGTATTGGGCGAACATGGGTTTCAAAGTGGTGAAGCTCGCAGCCGTACCACTCTCGATTTACCGGGAGTTCAGCAAGAATTATTAGAGGAAATTTACAAGGTAAATTCCAATATTGTTTTAGTATTGAATAACGGTCGACCTCTGGCACTACCATGGGCAGCCGAACATATTCCAGCTATTGTAGAAGCCTGGCAACTCGGAACAGAAACCGGTAATGCCGTAGCGCAAGTACTTTATGGTGATTATAATCCGAGTGGTAAATTGCCTATGAGTTTTCCAAGAAACGTGGGTCAGTGTCCTATTTACTATAATCATTTCAATACAGGAAGACCTACCAATAGTGAGAATAATGTATTTTGGTCGCATTATACCGATGTGGATAAAACGCCACAATGGCCTTTTGGTTTTGGTTTGAGCTATACCAAGTTTGAATACAAGAATTTAAAATTAAATCAATCGGAATATAAAAAAGGTGAAAAAGTAACGGTTACTCTAGAGATTGCAAATGTAGGCGATTACGATGGGAAAGAAGTAGTTCAATTATACATCCAGGATATTGTTGCGAGTTTGGCAAGACCTGTTAAGGAATTAAAAGGGTTTGAACTGGTAGCTCTCAAAAAAGGGGAGTCCAAAACAGTAACCTTTAACTTGTCCGAAAAAGAACTTGGTTTTTATGATAATAACGGGAACTATTTGGTAGAACCCGGACAATTTAAAGTGTTTGTAGGAACGAATTCGGATGATGTTAAAGCAGCAACGTTTGAATTAAAATAATTTCATGTTTTAAGTTAATTTGAAAAAAGGGTTGGACTATTTTCAATCCTTTTTTTGCTAAAAGAAATGTATGAAGTACAATAGATGTGGTAAAAGTGGCTTGTTATTGCCTCAAATTGCGTTAGGTTTATGGCATAACTTTGGGTCAGAGGATGATTTTAAAAATGGGGAAGCAATTATAAAAAGAGCCTTTGATCAAGGGATTACTCATTTTGATTTGGCCAACAATTATGGCCCGATTCCGGGATCGGCGGAAACTAACTTTGGAACCATTCTGAAGAATAACTTTCAGGGAAATCTTCGTGATGAAATGGTGATTGCTACCAAAGCTGGGTATAAAATGTGGGACGGACCTTATGGCGATTGGGGTTCCCGAAAATACCTGATTTCCAGTTTGAATCAAAGTCTAAAACGAATGAATCTAGACTATGTCGACATTTTTTATTCGCACCGATTTGATCCTGAAACGGCGCTGGAAGAAACAATGATGGCTTTAGATTTTGCCGTGAAAAGTGGTAAAGCACTCTACGCCGGGATTTCTAATTACAGTCCGGAACAAACTGCTCAAGCTTCCAAAATTTTACGGGATTTGGGTACGCCTTGCGTTATTCATCAAGCCAGATATTCTATGTTTGGTCGTGAACCTGAACAAGGCTTACTTGATGTTTTAGAAGAGAAAGGTCTTGGATTTATTGCTTTTTCACCCTTAGCGCAGGGTTTATTATCTGATAAATATTTAAGCGGTATTCCCGATAATTCTCGTGCGATGAATCCGAATGGTTTTTTGCAAACGGATGCTATTACGGAAGAAATCATTCGAAAGATTACAGCACTTAATGACATTGCCCAACAACGTAGTCAATCTTTGGCCCAAATGGCTTTGGCTTGGTTATTAAAAGACGAAAGGGTAACTTCTGTTTTATTGGGAGCCAGTTCGGTCAATCAATTGGATAATAGTTTAGCCTGTTTGAAAAATGTAGCGTTTTCAAATGAGGAGCTGATAGCAATTGAAGCTTTTTTACAATAAGCAACCTACTTATTTATTCCATTTAAGATTATAAGCCTTCATTAAATCTAAAGTACTAGTATCGGTTGAAAAAACCGAATTCAATCCCTGTGGTTCTTGCGGTGGGTCGGTGGTGAAGTCTTCGCCTTTGTGCCATTTTCCATTTTCAGGATTATTTCTACCTATACCGGCGTAGCCCCAAAAGTTCAACGCAACAAAGGGTTCGTTGTTGGTAATGGCTTTGGCTAAGCGTTCGAATATAGCTGCGTAATACTGATTTCTATACGCTACCGATGCCTTTTTATCTAAACTTTCTTTGCTTCTTGGGTATCCGAATTCTTCCAAAACCAATGGTCTTTGCAGCTTGTTGGCAACGACAATATGCTCATCGATATAGGCAATGGTTTTTTGAATGGCAATGGGTGTAGAGCCGGCTTCATCTTCTGCACGATACCACCCCCAGTTTTTAGGCCAGATGTGCATCGTTAGATAATCGATGTTTTTATTGGTATGCGTCCGTTCAAAAGTAGCAATATCGTCATTGGAACCTGCTTTTCCTTCAGAACCAGTAGTTATTAAATGATTTTTGTCCAGTAGATTGATTTCATCTACCGTTTCATTCAGCCATTGGGTAAAGGCCGGTTCATTTTCTTTGGTCCACACGCGCGGTTCATTAGCCACTTCCCAAGCCATAATTGCTGTATCTTCTGTATATTTCTTTTGAGTAACAGAATTAGTTCTTCCTATGATGAACTGCATGTGCTTTTTAAAATCAGCTTTACAAGGTTCGCAACGATGAAATTGTGCAGTATAGGTCATGAACTGCGGCCAAGTATTCGGCGCAATATTCGGATTTGGAACTGCTCCGTAACCATTCCACTCTAAATATTTAGCCATACCGCCGGACCATTCCCAGTTGTTATTTAAATATAAAATAGCAGTTAAATCGCGTTTTCCCATTTCAGCTAAGACAAAGTCTAAACCTTCCAATAATTCTTCGTTATAGTTGCCTTTTTGTGGTTGTAAGGCCGGAGTTACCGTAAAGTCCTGGTCGCCTCCTTCGGCACCAACTAGTATTCTGAGATTGGTAATTCCATTCGCTTTTAACTCGTTTAATTCTTGTAAAAGTCGAGTTCTATCGCCATTTTTAGCCCCAATCATGGCGCCATACCAATAATTAGTCCCTACAAAGTGATACGGTTGGTTATTCTTTATAAACTTAGTTTTTTTAACCGTAATAAAGGATTGTTGGCTGCTACAGGAAAGGCAGGTCAGCAAGCATAGGATGTATACAATATTTTTTTTCATACGTGGGTTAGTTGGGTAAGATATAAAGGTTCCCTAAGTTAGGTTGCAACACCGATTTCGCTTTTTGAGAAAACGTGATAAAGTCGGCTACGTTTGGTCGGCTTGGTGTAGGTACATAATAGGCGTTTTGGTTATTGTTCCAAAACATGACATACCCAATTTGCGGATTGTTAGTGGACAAAGCACTGTATAAGTAGCTCGAAAACCAATCGGTTATGGGACTGTTGGAAGTGTTTACCTGAAATCCGGTTTCAGTTAATGCTGCTATTTTGACTTTGTTTATGGCCAAATCCGAAATCATGGTTAATTTCTGATTGGCTCTTGTAGCCCCATTGATGCCTTGGCCGGATGAAAAATCTCCATAGTTATCCATCCCCAAAATATCTACATAGGTATCTCCGGGATAGCGGGATAAGTAGCTTCCGGAGTTGGCATATGAATTATCAGGAGAAAAGGCATACAATACGTTATGAACGTTTTTGACATCTCTTAAATACTCGACCGTAAAACGAAAAATCGTTTTATATTCTTCGGCTGAACAAAAGTTTTGTCCCCACCAGAACCAACTGCCGTCAAACTCATGAAAAGGGCGAAAGATTACCGGAATTTTAACTCCATTAGTATCGGTGAGATTATTCAATACTGATGCTACTTTATCCAATTTGGCTTTATACCAATTGTGATGAATACCACCTGGCATCAGACCTCTAAAAGCAGTAGCCGTTTGTTCCGATGTCATGTCGCTGGCGTAAAAATCATCTTCATTGTTAGGCTCGCGCAAATGCCAACAGAAGGTATTAATCATACCTCGACTGTAAGCGGTTTTCGTATCAGCAATAATTTTTTGTTCTTGTTGGTAATACCAATTGTCCGATTGTTCGTTGTTATTTTTGTCGGTAATAAACATAAAGTCAGAACCTAGCATAGCAGGGTCTTTTCCGGTCGATTTTTTAATATCAGAATCCCCCGAAATATTTCCGAAAAACGCATTGAAGGCATCATGCTGACCAATAGCCGTTTTGGTTTTAGAGAGTTTTTTTAAATTATAAAACAACGCTACCGTTTCGTTGGTTGCATTCGGGTCGGTCATGTAGGTTCTCGCATTTTGAGGTGTTAAAGCATCGGAAGGCGTTGGATCGATTGGATCAATGACGTCTGGAGTTCCTGATGCATCTTTGGAACAGGCTAGACTTATCGTCATTACAGCAAAAAGGAAGACAATTTTTTTCATAGCTTTTTAGTTAAATATAACCGAGATTTCATCGGCATATAAGGTTCCGGTAGCAAATCCTAAGCCTACCATGAGGAGGTATTTTTTGGTGCCTTTGGGTAGCGTAAACGTTTTGGTATAAAACAATACACTATGAGAAGAAAGGTTCAAGGAATAAGGTGTTTGCTGGGTTTTTCAGGATGAAATGCCAACTTTTAAAGCTTCACCACAATTCCGTATCTCGTTTTGAGTTGGGGAACTGTACTATTCCTCACGCTTCAAAATTGTTGCAGATGTATCTATAGGCAATACTAAGCTAGACCTGACAGGTTTTTAAAACCAGTCAGGTTTAGCTCTCACCGAAAAAAACACTTGAATAGAAGGAGAGGTAGGAATTAACTTCGTTGTTCCTAAACAGGTTTCCTTTGCAATTGATAGTAAGAATTTGATAGTAAGAGGAGGACTGCCACTGGAAGTCAGGCGTGCCTGCCGGCAGGCAGGTACACGAACTTTAGTTCGTTTTTCTATGTTCGTAAGTAACTAGGGATTACCTTCGGTGAGCTCATAGGGGAGAACCTTGCAAAAGAAAACTGCAATGGCTGTTTCACAGCCATTAGTTTTTTTATTTTCGTAAGTAACTAGGGATTACCTTCGGTGAGCCCATGTAGGGTATCCTGAGCAAAGCAAACCTATAAGACTGTTGCACAGCCTTAGTTTTTGTTTTTATAACGTCTTACAAAAGCGAGCTTTTGACACCGCCACAAAAACAAAAACCCGAAACTTTCGTTTCGGGTTTGCTTTGCGGAGAAAGAGGGAACAAAACAGCTTAATTATCAATTAATTCAAAATAACTGAATTAAGCTAAAAAACTCTGTTAAGTTAAGTATTTAAAGGAATTTTTGTAAAAAATATAATTAATTTGGATTAGATGAAATTAAAATTAATTCGCTTTTCGTCGGACAAAAGTCGGACAAATATTTTTTTATAATAATTCTACTATTTATATTTGCTGTAACTAAAATATGAAATATGGCTACTATCAAATTTTCAATTAGAGGAAATAATAATCCAACGAAAATATATATTCGATTTGTTGCAAATAGAGAAACTGATATTAAACTAGCAACACCATTAGTTATCAATCCGGCTTATTTTAATAACGCAAGTGGTAAAATCCGAAAAGTTGCTCAATTTTTAGAAAGAGACAACCTGCAAAATGAATTAGACACTTTGGAATCTTATATAATCAGTAGATATAATAAAAGTGGTACTGGAGCAGATATAGTAAATAAAGATTGGCTAAATGATTGTCTAAATTCCCATTTTAATAAAGCAGACAAGACAGATAACAATTTCATTCTTAATTATTGTGACCTCTATGTAGAAAAATTGGAGTTAAAAACAAATGACCGAACCGGAGAACTCGGAACATCAAAAGCCACAATCACAAAATACAAAACAATAAAATTAAAAATACAGGGATTTCAAGAGTATAAACGCCATAAATATAAACTGTCTGAAATTGATTTGAAATATAGAAATGATTTCCTTAAATATTTACTTGAAGAAGAAAAACTAAGCAGAAATACAGCGGGACGTTATATCAAGTTTTTAAAGACCATTTGTTTGGATGCTCAAAAATCGGGTTATACGATAAGTCCACAACTTCAACAAATTAAAGGTTTTAGTGTTCAAATTGATAAAATTTATCTTAATTGGAGTGAATTAACGGAAATCGAAAACGTTGATTTGGAAGAGGCGCATTTACAAGATGCAAGAGATTGGCTCTTGATAGGTTGTTACATTGGTCAACGTGTTGGTGATTTATTGCAATTAACCAAGCAGGATATTAAGCAAATAGGTAATTTAGATTTTATAGAACTTATCCAACAAAAAACTAAAAAACGAGTTTCCATACTTGTGCACGATAAAGTAAGAGGAATTTTAGATAAGCGAAATGGTAACTTCCCTCCTCTTTACAGCAAAAACATAGAGAGTTCAAAAGCTAAATTTAATTTACACATCAAAGATGTTTGCAAAGAAGCTAAATTGAATGAAATAATTTCAGGCGCAAGAATGAACCCTAAGACTTCTCGAAAAGAAAATGGAGATTTTCCAAAATGGGAGTTAGTTACTTCACATATTTGCAGACGTTCATTTGCTACAAATTATTACGGAGATATTCCAACTGGTTTACTTTTAAACGTTACAGGGCATAGCACCGAAAAGGAGTTTTTGAATTACATAGGTAAAACTCCAATTGATTATGCGCAACAAATGGCGGTTTATTGGAACATCCAAAGCCAAAAACAGCAAAAGGAAACAGTTTTGAGAATTGCTGAATAAATCAAGAATTTGATTTTAGTATCAAACAATTGCAATGGCATTGCAATTATCATTATAAATCATTACAATACTATTGCAACATCTCGTAATCCCTTTAAAATAAGGCATATTGACATTAAACTATAATTGCAATACCATTACAATTATTATTAGAAAACATTGCAATGGTTTTTAAACAATTCTTAACAAAAACAACGTTTAACAAATGTTTAGTTAAATAATGATTGAATTTAATTATTTTTGTTATGTTTAGTTTTAAAAATGAAAAAAAACCACTTCATATTACTTCTGTTATTAGGCATATTCTTTATGCCTAATAACAGTTATGCTTGTGGCAGTTGCTCTGATAAACATCCTCTAAAAAAAGAAATTTCATCAAAAACAGAAAAAGATAATTGTTGCGATAGTGACAGTCATTCTAAATCAAAAGACCATGACGGATGTGGCGGAAAATGTGGTCATTCAAAATGTGCTTGTCCTTCAGCAAGTATTGGTTTTACCATTTCATCTGAACTTATATTTACAAGCAATCATTTTGATTTTTCTTTCGAGAAACAAAAATTTTCTAATGCAGAAACCTTTATTTCTTCGGGTTTCTATTCCCTTTGGTTAATACCAAAAATAAGCTAGAACCAGTTTTTGACAGCCATAAGTGTGTCAAATCAATAAGCAAAATCTGCTTAAAACCCTCCTTTCTCGATTAATCTTAATTTTAAAAGAGTAGCTTTTCAATGCTATACTTTGTAATAGATTAATAACTTTAATTTTAAAAATTTACAAATAATGAACACATTAAAAAAAACAATGATGGCAATAGTACTATTGTTATCAATCGCAGTATCAAATGCACAAATCAAAAATGCCACTACCGACACAGTAAAAATATTCGGAAATTGTGGAATGTGTGAAACAACCATAGAAAAGGTAGGCACTATCAATAAAGTAGCTAAAGTAGATTGGAATAAAGATACCAGCATGGCTACCTTAACTTATGATACAAAACAAACCAATCAAGACGAAATACTAAAACGTATTGCATTAGCAGGTTATGACAGTGAAAAATTCCTTGCACCTGATAAAGCCTATTCAAATCTTCCCGGCTGTTGTCAGTATGAGCGTGAAGCAAAAACGGCAATTAAAAGCGAAGAACCTAAAATGGAAATGTCAAACACCGTAACTGTAACAGAAACGCAAAAGACAAACCAACTGCAACCAGTATTTGATAGTTATTTTGAACTAAAAGATGCTTTAGTAAAGACCGATGGCAATAGTGCTTCTGTAAAAGCTAAAACACTATTAACAGCTATAAATAACGTAAAAATGGATAAATTAGAAATGGAGGTTCACATGGTATGGATGAAAGTCTTAAATGATTTAAAAGAGCATTCGGAACATATTGCTGATACAAAAGACATCAAACATCAACGTGACCATTTTATGGATTTATCAAAAAACATTTATGACCTAATCAAAGTTTCAAAACAAGAAACACCAACCTACTACCAACATTGCCCAATGGCAAATGATGGAAAAGGAGCTGATTGGTTAAGCAAAGAAAGTGCAATCAAAAATCCTTACTACGGTTCTCAAATGTTGACTTGTGGTAAAACAGTAGAAACCATAAAATAATTTTGTATGAATAATACAAATTATAGAAATAATGATATAACTATTTCTATAATAAAGAAATGTATAATTATATAGCAGAAAATAATCTGTGAATTAAAATCTAATAAAAATGAAAAAAATAATCTTTTCAGCCATAGTAATGGCATTCGTATTGGTTTCTTGTAACCAAAAAAACAAAGAAGCTACAACAGAACATTCCCATATGATGGACAATGACAGTACAATGATGGATAATGATAGCACAATGATGAACGACAAAACTAAAACGATGGAAAATCACGAAAAAATGTATGCTTGCCCAATGCATCCCGAAGTACAGGGGAAAATGAATGACAAATGCTCTAAATGTGGTATGAAATTAACTGAGCCTGTTCCTGAAAAAACAGAAGAAAGCAAATAACACATAATCTTGGGTCAGGAACTTAAACTAACTTTGTTATTCATTTAGCAAGGTTAGTTTATATTGTTTAAGCAAAAAACTTTTTACTATGAAACTCTACATCAAAAATATGGTTTGTAGTCGCTGTAAAATGGCTGTGAAGTCTGTATTTGAAAATTTGGAAATTAACCCCATTGCAGTCGAATTAGGCGAAGTCGAATTGAAAAATGACATTCAAGAAAACCAAAAACAGGAACTACTGAAAAAGCTTCGTGCTATTGGTTTTGATTTAATTGATGATAAAAAAAGTAAAACTATCGATAAGATTAAAACACTGATTATTGATTTGGTTCAGAATAAAAACAACGATTTGAAAAGTAACTTATCCGATTATATTTCACAAGAATTGCATCAAGATTATAACACGTTGAGTAATCTGTTTTCAGAAGTCGAAAATACTACTATTGAGAAGTATTTCATAAATCAGAAAATTGAAAAAGTAAAAGAGTTAATTATCTATGATGAACTTTCACTGAGTGAAATTGCTTATTCTTTAAATTACAGTAGCGTTTCTCATTTAAGCAACCAGTTCAAGAAGATAACTGGCTTTTCGCCAACCTATTTCAAAAACTTAAAATCTATAAAACGGAGACAAATTGAGGATTTGTAAATCTTGCAAATCAAACCCAAAATTGTGCAACTCCAATAAACAGTTATACTGGAAATTTGTATTAAAATAATAGAAAGATGATACATACTTATAACATTACCGGAATGACTTGTGATGGTTGTCGCACCAAAGTCGAAAAAACATTGAATAATATTGATGGCGTTGAAGCTAAAGTTTCATTAAATCCATCCATAGCCACTATAACAATGGAAAAACACATTCCAACAACACAGTTGCAAGAAGCATTAACAGTAGTTGGAAAATACACTATAGAAATGACAAATAGTAAAATACCCCAACAGGTAGCAACTAATGATACTACTTCAAAATCTTGTTGTTCAACTCATTCCCATAGCGATAAAAAAGAAATCAAAGTACCTGTTAATGCTAATGGTAAATACTATTGCCCTATGCATTGTGAGGGTGAAAAAGTCTATGATAAAGCAGGAGACTGTCCCGTGTGTGGAATGGATTTAGTCAAAGCACCTGATTTGACGGTTAGCAAAACATTATATACTTGTCCAATGCACCCCGAAGTAATTAGTGAAACTCCGGGTTCATGCCCTATTTGCGGAATGGATTTAGTACCTATGAATCCCAATGATACCGAAGACCAAAAAACCTATAAAGATTTGGCAAAAAAAATGAAAATAGCGGTCGTATTTACTGTTCCTATTTTCGCTATTGCAATGATAGAAATGGCACACAACAATCCTTTATTACAACTAATGGATGCTTCAAAATGGAATTGGGTACAATTAATATTATCACTTCCTGTAGTTTTCTATGCTTGTTGGATATTCTTTGTTCGTGCTTGGAAATCGATAATTACTTGGAATTTGAATATGTTTACTCTTATCGGAATTGGAACAGGTGTAGCATTTCTATTTAGTTTAGTTGGAATGTTTTTCCCTGATATTTTTCCGAGTGAATTCAAGACAGAACACGGTACAGTACTATTATACTTCGAAGCGACAACAGTTATTCTAACTTTGGTCTTATTGGGTCAACTATTAGAAGCCAGAGCGCATAGTCAAACAAGTGGTGCAATCAAAGAATTATTAAAATTAGCTCCAACAGAAGCTACTTTGGTTATTGACGGAAGCGATAAAGTAATTTCAATCCACGACATCAAAAAAGGTGATTTATTAAGGGTAAAACCTGGTGATAAAATTCCTGTGGATGGAAAAATAACTGATGGAGAAAGCAGTATCGACGAAGCAATGATTACAGGTGAACCAATACCTGTTGACAAGAAAAAAGATGATAATGTAATTGCTGGAACAATAAACGGTAACAAATCATTTGTAATGGTAGCTGAAAAAGTAGGTTCGGAAACCTTACTTTCTCAAATTGTACAAATGGTAAATGATGCCAGTCGTTCAAGAGCACCTATTCAGAAATTAGCAGATAGCATCGCCAAATATTTTGTACCAATTGTAGTAATTATTTCAGTCATTACCTTTTTCGTTTGGGCAAAATTTGGTCCCGAACCTGCTATGGTTTATGGTTTTATAAATGCCATCGCTGTATTGATCATAGCGTGTCCCTGTGCGTTAGGTTTGGCAACTCCAATGTCTGTAATGGTAGGCGTGGGTAAAGGTGCACAATCTGGCGTTTTGATAAAGAATGCTGAAGCTTTGGAAAACATGAATAAGGTTAATGTGCTTATTACAGATAAAACGGGAACAATAACTGAAGGTAAACCGTCAGTAGAAAAAATATTTTCAGCCAATAATGATGAGGATAATTTGCTTCAAAATATTGCTTCATTAAATCAATATAGTGAGCATCCATTGGCACAAGCCGTTGTAAATTATGCTAAAATAAAATCCATTTCTTTAATAGACGTAAAAGACTTTGAGGCAGTTTCAGGAAAAGGGGTTATAGGGACAGTGACGAATAAAAAAGTGGCATTAGGGAATAAAAAGTTAATGGTGCAAGTCAAAGCAACAGTTTCAGACGATTTAGAAAACAAAATCATTGACGAACAAAAACTGGGAAAAACAGTATCATACATAGCCGTTGATGGCATTGCAGTTGGTTTTGTATCAATTACCGATGCAATTAAAATATCGAGTGCAGCAGCCATAAAAGAATTAATGCGACAAGGAGTTGAAGTAATTATGTTAACTGGCGACAATGTAAATACTGCCAAAGCTGTTGCCGATGAATTAAACTTATCATCTTACAAAGCAGGTTGTTTACCCGAAGATAAATTAAATGAAATAAAACGTTTACAATCCGAAGGAAAAATTGTAGCAATGGCGGGCGATGGTATAAATGATGCTCCTGCATTAGCACAAGCCGATATTGGAATAGCAATGGGAACAGGAACAGATGTAGCTATTGAAAGTGCCAAAATCACTTTAGTAAAAGGCGATTTACAAGGCATTGTAAAAGCCAAGAATTTGAGCCACGCTGTTATGCGAAACATCAAACAAAATTTATTCTTTGCTTTCTTCTACAATGTGTTAGGGGTTCCAATAGCAGCAGGCGTTTTATATCCAGTTTTTGGAATTTTATTATCGCCAATGATTGCAGCTTTGGCAATGTCATTTAGTTCAGTATCAGTAATTGTAAATGCCTTACGATTACGAAATTTAAAACTTTAAATAAAATGAAAAAATTAGTCTTACTAATATTTACTCTATCTATATTTTCTTTTGCTGAAGCCAAAGTGTTACAGCAATCACAACCTATAACGTACACCTGTGTAATGCATCCTGAAATTCATGCCACAAAACCGGGAAAATGTCCTAAATGTGGCATGACACTCATAAAAGAAAAGCCGAAAGCAACTAAGAAGAAAACAGTTCCAAAACAAGATAAAATTCAAAACCAAAAAGCAGAATCACCAAAGAAATCGACTCCGATTGGTAATAAAACAGCGAGCACCAAAGACAGTATTTCCTATCCAAAAAAGGAAGAAACTCAAGTGCCGAAAGTAAACACTGTTATAGTAAAAAATGAACCTCCAAAAACAGTTCGTTACGACTTATATGTTCGTGACACAATTGTCAATTTTTCAGGTAAACAAAAAAGGGCTATTGCTGTAAATGGACAAATCCCAATGCCAACACTCACATTTACAGAAGGAGACACAGCTGAGATTTATGTACATAACGAATTAGAAGAAGAAACCTCCATGCACTGGCACGGTTTGTTTTTACCTAATAAAGAAGATGGTGTGCCTAATTTGACGCAAATGCCCATCAAACCACACACAACGCACAAATACACCTTTCCAATTATTCAAAGCGGTACACATTGGTATCATAGCCATTCAGGGTTACAGGAACAAATAGGAATGTACGGTTCATTTGTTATGAATAAAAGAAATGAAGACCCAACTTTTAGAAAAGGCATTGACGACTTACCAACGGTTCCTATCATTTTAAGTGAATGGACAGATTTAAAACCTGAAAATGTACATCGTATGTTACACAATGCTACCGATTGGTTTGCTATTAAAAAAGGGACAACACAAAGTTATACAGAAGCCATAAGAAGCGGACATTTCAAAACCAAAGTTACTAACGAATGGAAAAGGATGAACGCAATGGATGTAAGCGACGTGTATTATGAAAAGTTTCTAATCAATGGTAAATACGAAAGTCAACTTTCGCAATTTAAAGGAGGTGATAAAGTCCGTTTACGAATTTCAAATGGTGGAGCTTCCTCTTATTTTTGGTTAACCTATGCAGGAGGTAAAATCACTGTAGTTGCTAATGATGGTAACGATGTTGAACCTGTTGAAGTGGATAGACTAATTATAGCGGTTTCCGAAACCTACGATATCATTGTAACCATTCCTGCTGATAAAACTTCCTATGAATTATTAGTAGCACCAGAAGACAGAACAAAATCCACCTCGATATATATTGGCGACGGCATCAAACAATTAATATCACCACTCCCAAAACTCAAATATTTTGAGGGTATGAAAATGATGAATGATATGATGAAAATGAATGGCGATTTAGATGATATGGGAATGCAGATGTCATACAATCAAATGGATATGAATGTGGTCATGTACCCTGAAATTACGGGCGAGGAAAAGAAAGTTTCCAATAAAAAGGATGAGATGAAAATGACTGAAAGCGATTATAACAGTAACGAACTTTCAGACATAGTTACTTTGAATTATGCCATGTTAAAATCACCGACTAAAACCAATCTTCCAAAAGATGCTCCAGTAAAGGAATTAAAATTTGAATTATCAGGCAACATGAACCGTTACGTTTGGAGTTTAGACAACAAAGTAGTTTCTGAAACCGATAAAATCCTAATCAAAAAAGGTGAAAATGTTAGAATTACACTTTACAATGGGTCAATGATGCGACACCCCATGCACTTGCACGGACATGATTTTAGGGTACTAAATGGTCAAGGCGATTACGCACCGCTAAAAAACATCATTGATATTATGCCGATGGAAACCGATACTATCGAATTCAACGCCAATGTTGATGGCGATTGGTTTTTTCACTGTCATATTCTTTACCACATGATGGCAGGGATGGGCAGAGTTTTTACCTATGAAAACCAAGCACCTAACCCATTAATTCCAAATCCTAAATTAGCACAGCGCAAATTATTTGCAGATGATAGAAAATTTCATTTTATGGCAGAAAATGATTTTGCTACTAATGGTAATGATGGTATGGTAATGCTTGGTAATACACGTTGGAATATCGGAACAGAATGGCGATTGGGTTACAATAATATGCACGGTTACGAAACTGAAACACACATTGGGAGATATATTGGAAAAATGCAGTGGATTATGCCTTTTGTTGGTTTCGATTGGCGTTATAGAAGAATGGGAATTGATGAACAGGAACAAAATCTTTTTGGTCAGACTGATACTAAAGATAATCGTTCCGTTTTTAGTGCAGGATTAGAATATACTTTACCAATGCTTGTAAAGGCTCAAGCTGAAGTTTTTACAGATGGGAATTTCAGATTGCAATTCGAAAGAATGGACATTCCAGTCTCCAAAAGAGTGAGAATGGATTTAATGTGGAATACAGATAAAGAATATATGGCTGGTTTGCGATATATTATTAAAAGAAATTTTAGCATTAGAACACATTTTGATAGTGATATGGGATTTGGAGTTGGTGTTAATTTGAATTACTAAGTATAGAATAGATATGCTAACTTTATATACTAAGTTAGCAAATTCACTCAACAAATGGCGGTTTATTGGAACATACAAAGCCAAAAACAAGAAAAGGAATCAGTTTTGAGAATTGCTGAATAAATTATGACTTGATTTTAGTATCAAAACCATTGCAATGGTTACTTTTTATAAATTTGTCCTTTTTTATAGGGATTGCGAATCATTGCAATGGTATTGCAATGATTTATGCCTATAATTGCAATACCATTGCACTTTTAAATAAATTCGATGTAGAAGATATTCTTTTCTAAAAAAAACTGACAAACTAATGGATAAATTTGAAGCATTTGAAAAATTAAAAGAATATTCTAAGAATCTTTCTGCGGTTTCTTATGAAGAAGTATATGACCTATTGAAAAATGGAATTAAATACATTCCTATTCCGTTAGCGAAAGTTAAGAAAAAAGCTTACATCGACAGAGTAAGACCAAATAAAGGCGAAACTTTGTTTAAACACATAGATGAACTCGGATATATAAAAGACAAAAATATAATTGAAAATCACCTTACTTCATTTGGCAGGGCAAATTGTCCGCATCAGGTAATGTTTTATGGAGCTTTAGAAACTTCGTTGATCGATAAACAAAGACTTACAGCAATTGCCGAAACATCTCATATATTCAGAAAGCCAGGAATAGATTGTATCGATGGCGAACTCTATACCATAAGCCGTTGGGAAATACAAGATGAATTTTTAGTAGTAGAAATCGTTTTTTCAGAATATGCATTAAATAATAACCCTGAAATTGCACAATCATTTGAAAACCAAAAAAAACTTCTTCAAGAGCATAATTTAGATAAAAAAGAAATGGATTTTCACTTAGATTTTTTGAAGTTTATAAGCGAAGAATTTTCTAAAAAAGTTTCAAGCAATGATGATTATAAAATCAGTGCGGCATATACGAATATTGCATTATTGCATCCTGATGTAAACGGTATATGCTATCCAAGTGTACAAACAGAATATTTTGGTGTAAATATTGTGCTAACACCTGAAACAGTTGATAAATATTTAAAACCGATAATTTGTAGTACTCAAATTGTTTATAAAAAAGGATTAAAAAGTCTAATTGCCAACGGGAAAAACTATTGTAAAGACATCGATATAAATAAAGACATTGATTGGAAAGAACACGATAAATCAATTTTAACTGATAAAAATCAAGTTATAACACATCTTGAAAAATAACTGTACACAACTGTGGTTTAGATTAATAAAATTTGTTAAGCCTTTACTTTATTGATATTTAATTACATTCATTTAGTACAACAAATTAAAGTTTTCTATTTAAAATTAAAAGGTGTTTGTTTTTTTTACCAAACACCTTTTCTTGAATTTTATAAACTAACACTAAAATTTCATTTTCTGTATTCTCACTGCATTTAGGATTGCTAACAAAGCCACACCCACATCAGCAAAAACTGCTTCCCACATTGTGGCTAAACCTCCTGCACCAAGAACTAACACAATCGCTTTCACTGTAAATGCTAATCCAATATTTTGCCAAACAATTTTCTTAGTTTGTTTTCCAATATTGATTGCAATTGCAATTTTACTTGGTTTATCATCTTGTATAACTACATCAGCTGTTTCTATGGTGGCATCGCTTCCTAAACCTCCCATTGCAATACCTACATTACTTAATGCAACTACTGGCGCATCGTTCACACCATCGCCAACAAAGGCTACTGTTTCATTTTTAGCAATGATTTCCTTGACTTTGTTTACTTTGTCTTCGGGAAGTAAATCGCCAAAAGCATTTGTAATTCCGAGTTTTTGGGCAACAAATTGAACCACTGTATTTTTATCGCCACTTAACATTGTGGTTTTTATTCCTAATGTTTTTAGCTTATCGATTGTGATTTGTGCATCTTCTTTGATACTGTCAGCAATAGTTAAATACCCAACGAATTTTTTATCGTAAGCAACTGCAATCAGCGTATAAACTATACTTGTTGGATCAATATCGTAAGTAATCGAAAATTTATCCATTAGTTTGAAATTACCCACTAAAAGTTGTTTTCCTTTAACTTCTGCTTTTAAACCGTGTCCTGAAATTTCTTCTACATTTTTAAGTTCAATTGTACTATCAATTTTCCCAACAAACTGATGAATTGCAGTTGCTACTGGATGAGTACTTTGACTTTCTAAAGCATTAACCATTTGTAAGATTTCATCTTTATTAAAATCAGCATTGAAAACAACTTCCTGTACTTTGAAAACACCTTCTGTCATCGTTCCTGTTTTGTCCATTACTACGTTTTGAACCGTAGCCATAACATCAAGGAAGTTACTTCCTTTGAAAAGAATTCCGTTTTTTGAAGCAGCACCAATTCCACCAAAATATCCTAATGGAATACTAATAACTAATGCACATGGACAGGAAATAACCAAGAAAATTAACGCTCTGTACAACCAATCTCTAAATATATAATCATCTACAAAAAGCATTGGTATAACACAAATTAAGATAGCTAAAAGCACTACAATTGGTGTATAAATCTTGGCAAACTTTCTTATAAACAATTCGGTTGGTGCTTTTTTGGCTGTGGCATCTTGCACCATTTCTAATATTTTTGATAGTTTACTATCTGTATATGCAACTGTAACTTTTACTTGACAAACGGAATTCAGATTAATCATACCTGCTAAAACCGTTTCTCCTTTTGCTTTTGTATCGGGTTTGCTTTCGCCCGTTAATGCTGCTGTATTGAATGAAGCTGTATCTGAAAGTAATTCGCCATCTAAACCTAATTTTTCTCCTGCTTTTAGCTGGATAATATCACCTATTTTAGCCGTTGAAGCTTTTATTGTTTTAGCCACATTGTTTTCTAATATGGTCACTTCGTCAGGTCTTTGGTCTAATAAAGATTTTATATTTGCCTTTGCTCGTTGTACAGCTAATGTTTGAAATATTTCTCCAATAGCATAAAATAGCATTACCGCAACACCTTCGGGGTATTCACCAATGGCAAATGCTCCAATGGTTGCAATACCCATTAATAGAAACTCCGAAAATACTTCGCCTTTGCGAATGCTTTCAAATGCTTCTTTAACCACAGGAAAACCAACAGGAATGTAAGCAACAATGTACCAACCAATTCTAATATAATCAGTAAACCAAGATTGGGTAAAATAATTATCAAAACCAATAGCAATCATCAATAATACAAAACTTATGATTGCTGGCAAGAACATTTGAAACATAGATTTTTCTTCGCCTGAATGGTCGTGGTCGTGTCCATCATCGTCTGAATGATGTTCTGTTTTTTTATTTATTTTTTCTTCTAATGTGCAACAGATTTGTTTTCCACTTGCATCATATTTATGCTGATGTTCCATATTTGGTTTCTTTTAAGAGTTAGTCTTAATAATTTCCTGAATATCTTTCGGTATTTCCATTGGTTTTAATGGTGGAACATTTGCACCACCAGTATTACCGACAGGAATATGCCCCACAAATGATTTTACACCACCAAGAAGCAATCGAGGTATTTGTCCGATTACTTCTTTTTTACTTTTTATCTTAATACCAAATTGTAACATTTTCCAATGGACATAGGAATGCTCATAAGGATATTTTTGCCCTATAATGTGTGCTCGCTCCAAATGATTCCAACTTTGTTGCAAATCGTTGTTTTCCAGATTGGACTGTGCAGATGTCAACTCAGCTTCAAAATATGGTTTGAGTCCTTTTGGCATTACTGTATTGAACTGCATAATTATATTTTACAACAACCGTCTAAACTTTCGTATGCCTGTGAGTCGGCTTTGACATCATCTGCATCATAACCTAATTTACTGATGGCAACTTTAATGTTTTGCAAATTGGTTTTTTTACCATTATAATAAACGGTAAACGTCATGGCTTTGTCATCAAGTTCATACATTTTTAGTCCTTTTATTTTAAGCATTTCGGTTTTGAACTTTAAACCACAGGTTTCACATGCTGCACAATGGTCGCAATGCAAAACTGTCTTAATCACTGCTTTCTGGTTGGTTTTTTGTTGTGCCGCGACCGTATTAGATGCAAAAAAGATAGCAATGAATAGCACGATTGTTTTTACTAATGATTTCATTTTTATTTTAAATTAAATTATACAATTAACTAACAACAGCTTTGATTTGCCTGTATTGGCGGACACTTTACTGAACCGTAACTACAATAAACACAACAATCTCCTTCTAAAGGCTTTAGCATTGTTTTACATTTTTCACATTCGTAGAAGAATTGGCAAGCATTCGTTGGCATTATCTCTTCTTTTTCATAACCACAATTGGGACAGGTTAAAGTTGATTTCAATTCTACTAATTTATCATTGTATAGCACACAAGTATTGCAAGTTCCATGTAATTTGTTACGATAATAATTTACTCCTGTTGCAATTAAAATACCAAACATACCAGCATATACAAAATATGTTAGATTGTTGATGTAAAAGCTATAGAATATCAACAATGCACTTGGCAAAGCAATAAGCAAAGGATATAAGCACTTATGTTTTTGATATGAGCTATAAAAACCTACCATCGAAACAAGCACCATAGCCTGAAAAACATACATTGTCCATCCTCCAAAAAGTTCTATACTACCTAATCCGATAGCTGAAGCACCAAATGCAAATAATGGGAAGCAACAAGGGGAAAACAGGGCTGTTATAAAAAGCCCCATAGTTCCTAATTTATCAAAATTTGATTTGATTTTCATAAAAATTTAATATTTAATGTTCATGTTCGCCACCACCTTTTGATGTTGCCAATAAATAGAATGCACCTTTAATAACAATTTTTGCATCACTTGGAATCTCCTCAACCAATTTTATTTCGGTATATCCTAAATCTGTGGTGCCTGGAACGACTTCAACAGCTTTAAAGTGAACTTCATTGTGTCCTTCTTCTTCGCCTTCAGCGTGTTCGGTATGCGCTTCACCTTCTTCGTGTTTATGTTCAGCCGCTTTTACTTTTGGTGCTTCTTCTTGATGTTCTTCCTGAATGTAAATGTAATATTTGTCTCCGTTTCTTACAATTGCATCTTTTGGCAACGCTTGAACCGTTTGATTTGTAATATTGATATTAGCGGCTACATACATACCCGAAATTAAATCTTTAGCATCACTTGGATTAATTTTTGCGTGAACGGCAACCGTTTTACTTTCATTAGAGAAGGATTTATTAATACCAAATATTTTTCCTTTGATGGATTTATTAGATTGATTCGTTAAAACAAAATCGACTTCCTGACCTACTGAAATTTTACCTAAATCTTTTTCAAATACATTCAAATCCAAGTGCATTTGGCTATTATCGACCACTTCAAAAAGTGTCACTCCTGTTTCTGCAAAAGCGCCTTTGGTTATACTTATTTTCCCCACGTAACCACTAATTGGCGAAACAATAGGAATTAGAGAAGTACTTCCGTTTAAACTAACGTGTAATGCTTGCAGCTTGTTTTTTGCAGCTTGTGCTCTTGCTCTTTCTACTGCCAATTTTGATTTTACTTCCTGAAATGTTTTGCGAGGATTTACATTTTCATCGCTCAATGTTTTTTGACGATTGTATTCTAATTGTAAGTATTCAATATTAGCAATAGCGGAATTGTAATCTTCCTGCATTTCTGTAACTTCAAGGTTTTGAATGGTTGCCAATGTTTTACCTTTTGCAACAAATGTACCTTCTAACACATAAATATCTTTAACAACACCACCAATTAAGGTAGATATATTAGCCATATTTTGTGGCGGAACCGCTGTATATCCATTAGCTTTAATTACTGTATTAAGATTTTTCATTTCAATGCTACCCGTTTCGATACCAATAGTTTTAAACTGCGCTTCGGTCAACGCTACTTCGGTTTCTGATTTTTCTTCCTCGTGGGCTTCTTCGGCTTTCTTCTCGCCACAAGAAGTAAAAAATATCAAGATTAGAGTATTGAGTATTAAGAAAATCTTGAATTTTGATTTTATATTTTTCATTTTGGATAGTATTAATTATTGTTAAAAGATGGAAATTGCAATTGAATAGCACTTTGATTGTAAGCGTTTACTGCTTCGTGATTTTGCTTTTTTATATCGATTGCCTGGTTTAAAAAACTGATATACGACCAGTAACTCATATCTCCATTTGCATAACTTTTTTGAGCTGTTGTTATGATTTGGTCAGCATATTGCAATCCTTCATTTTGATAATACAGCATTGCTTTGTTCTGTTTCTCAAACTCGTTTTGCAACTCTTCTTTTTGGAGTTTTAAAGCTAATTTACTTTTGTCTAATTCAAGTTGAGATTGAGCTATACTTATTTCTGAAGCTTTGGCACGAGCAGAATTTGCGCCGCCAAAAAGCGGAATTTGTAAGCCAGCAGTAAATCCTTGAAAATATGATTTTGTATCAATGGTTTGCCCAAAATAACCCAATCCTAACTTTGGAGTTCGCATTGCTTTAAAGGTAATGGCTTCTTTTTGATAAACTGCAATTTGTTGGGCGTAATAATCGCTTACCAGTCCTTGCATTTTATCTTCGTTAATTGTAGTATTCTTTTCATACTTTAACGGAGTTGCAGCATCAGGGACGATATTTTCATCGGTTTGGATAAAATACTGTAACTGCTTTTGATACACAGCCAAATCATATTCCAACTGTAATTTGTGGGTTTCAATTTCCTTTACTTTGGCTTTGGCACTTATGACTTCTATATTGCCACTTTCTCCAGTTTGAAAACGAAGCTCAGCATTTTTCAAAAACTTAGTATAAATGTCACTCAATTCGTTATTTAACTTTTGAATGGAAACACCATACAAATATTGATAGTATGCTAATGTTACTGCTTTTTCAATTTCGTATTCTGTTAATGCTTTTCTTTTTTCGGCTAATTTTGCCAATTCTTCTTGTAATTGTCTGTTAGCCTTCGTGATTTTACCAATAGGAAAATATTGCTGAACAGAAACGTTATGGTCATAATCAGCACTATTGAACTGACCGCCTTGGTATTGCACTTGCAAAGGATCTACCTGAAAGGCAATTTTTTTGAGTACCGTTTGTTTTTCAATTTCTTTATCGGCAATCTTTAAATCGATATTACTTTTCTTAGCCATAGCAACTGCTTGGTCTAAAGTTACCGTTTGCTTGTTTTGTGAGAATGCCACACAGCTAATCAATAGAAACCAAAGGGTTACAAATGGTTGTCTTTTTTTAAATTTTCTCATTTTCATACCGTTTTCAAATAATAAATAAAGTATTGGTAAAACTATTAACGTTAGTAATGTTGCCGAGAACAAACCACCTATAACAACAGTTGCCAATGGTTTTTGTACTTCGGCACCGCCACTGGTTGATAACGCCATAGGCATAAATCCTAAAGAAGCTACTGCCGCGGTCATTAACACAGGTCTAAGTCTTGTTTTTGTTCCGATTAATACACGTTGTAATGGGTCGGCTATCCCTTCTGATTTTAATTGATTGAAATAGGAAATCAATACAATTCCGTTTAAAACTGCAATACCAAACAAAGCAATAAACCCAATTCCTGCCGAAATACTAAATGGCATTCCTCGCATCCAAAGGGCGAAAACACCACCAATTGCTGATAATGGAATGGCTGTAAAAATTAATAAGGACTGTTTTATACTATTGAATGTAAAAAATAATAAAACGATAATAAGCCCTAAAGCAATTGGTAAAGCTACCGAAAGGCGTTTATTTGCTTCAACCAAATTTTCAAATTGTCCGCCATAAGTCACAAAATAACCTGCTGGAAGTTTGAAATCTTTGTCTAATTTTTGTTGAATTTCTTCTACTACACTTTTTATATCACGACCACGAACATTTAACCCAACGGTTATTCTACGTTTTCCATTTTCACGAGAAACTTGTACTGGACCTTGCTCATAGGTAATGGTCGCTACTTGGGAAAGTGGTACTTGCTGACCATTTGGCAATGGAATAAACAAATTACTTACATCTGTAATATCGCTTCTGTTGGCAGCCTCCATTCTAACCACAACATCAAATCGTTTGCTTTCTTCATAGATTTTCCCTGCGCTTTCTCCTGCAAACGAGGAACGAATAATTTTATTGACATCTGAGATATTTAAACCGTATAATGCAATTTTATTATAATCGTATTTTACTGTGATTTGTGGAAGTCCAGTTACTTTATCAGCCTTTAAATCGCCAATACCCTCTATTTTATTTATTTTAGAAATTAATTCTTTGGCTTTTGTATCTAAAACTTCTAAATCGTCGCCAAAAATCTTAATGGCTATATCGCTTCGGCTACCCGTCATTAATTCGTTAAAACGCATTTGGATAGGCTGTGAAATTTCGATATTCGCTCCCGGAATGGCTTCCATTTCTTCTTTCATCAAATTGGCTAAATCTTCCCAATTATCGGCAGAAGTCCATTCGCTTTTATCTTTCAAAACAATAATCAAATCCCCGCTTTCAATTGGCATTGGGTCCGTTGGGATTTCGCCACTTCCAATTTTGGTAACAATAGTTTTAATTTCAGGGAATTTTGCTTTCAGGATTTTCTCGTACTTGGTCGTTGTTTCAACCATTTGAGTTAATGAACTACCTGTCATAATGGTAGCATTAATGGCTAAATCTCCTTCTTCAATGGTTGGAATAAATTCGCCACCCATATTTTGAAAAGTTATTAAAGCCAAAGCAAATAATCCTAATGCGATTAGTAAAACCGATTTTTTAATTTGCAATGCTTTTTCTAAAAAAGGAGTATAAATTTTCTCGAACCAAGCCATCATTCTGTCGCTAAAATTCGATTTATGCTCAGTGTTTTTCGATAAGAACATAGCACTCATCATAGGTACATAAGTCAATGATAAAATAAATGCACCAATAACCGCAAAACCTACTGTCATTGCCATTGGTTTGAACATTTTACCCTCTGTCCCTACTAAAGCTAATATTGGCAGATAAACGATAAGAATTATTATTTCTCCAAATGCTGCACTATTTCTGATTTTTGAAGCAGATTTATATACTTCGCTATCCATTTCGGACTGGGTTAAATCCTTTTGCCTTTTGAGTTTTTGTAAATGGTGCATTGTGGCTTCTACAATTATAACAGCACCATCGACAATGATACCAAAATCGATTGCACCTAAACTCATTAAGTTTCCACTTACTCCAAAATGATTCATTAAGATTACTGCAAAAAGCATTGACAACGGAATCACTGATGCTACAATTAATCCGGCACGAAGATTTCCTAAAAACAATATCAGTACAAAAATCACTATTAATGCTCCTTCTAATAGGTTTTTTGTAACTGTTCCTATGGCATTATCCACTAATTTCCCTCTGTCAATAAATGCTTCTGCAACCACTCCTTCAGGAAGTGTTTTATTGATTTGTTCCATTTTTTCTTTCACTCTTTCCACAACAGCACTGGAATTCTCGCCTTTTAACATTAATGCTAATCCGCAAACAATTTCTCCTTTACCGTCTTTTGTAGAAGCACCATATCGCAATGCAATACCTTCACGAACTGTTGCAACGTCCCGCACTAAAACAGGTGCGCCATTTCGGTTTTTGACTACTACGTTTTCTAAATCCTTGATGCCTGTTGCCATACCCACACCACGAATGAAATAAGCATATTGGTCTTTTTCAATATAAGCACCGCCAGTATTTTGATTGTTTTTTTCTAAAGCATCAAAAATTTCAGTAATAGTTACATCTAAACTATTGAGTGTATTTGGATTGACTGCAACTTCATATTGCTTCAATTTTCCACCCCAAGTACTCACTTCAGCAACACCTTCAATCCCTTGCAATTGAGGAATAATAATCCAATCTTGGATGGTTCTTAATTTGACAGCATCATATTTATCTTCATACCCTTTTTTAGCATAGACATCATATTGATAAATTTCGCCAAGACCTGTTGAAATAGGTGCTAAACCTGGTGTACCCGCATAGTCAGGGATGTTTTCTTTTGCTTCTTGAAGTCGTTGAAAAATTTGTTCTCTTGCCCAAAAAATATCAACATCATCCTTGAAAACAACCGTAACAACAGAAAGCCCGAAACGAGAAATACTTCGTAACTCAATTACTTTCGGAATGGTTTTAACGGATTGCTCTAACGGATAAGTTATCAATTGCTCTACCTCTTGACTGGCAAGTGTAGGCGCAGTTGTAATGATTTGTACCTGATTATTGGTTACATCAGGTAATGCATCAAGCGGTAAATGCTTGATTGAGTAGCTACCCCAAGCTATAAGAACTAAGGTTAGCAATAGTATAATGAATTTATTCTTTATACTAAATTGTATTATTTTGTCTAACATTGAAAATATTATAATGAATTAGAAATTAGCAAATAAAGTACTTGCCATTATATGTGATTTAAACACAATTTTCTAACCCGAAATTACTCGGGTATCATTATACTATTTGAGGTGGTTGCCAAATACTTCCAAAGAAATAGGAAGCAAAAACTGGCTTATAAAATGGTTCTTTGGTTTCTATAGCTATAGAAATAACAGGGAAATCATATACAATTCCTTGAAAGTTGGTCAATACTTGAGCACCACAACAATTGCATACGCAAAATGGCGGGCACAAATCGTTTTGCTTATCGTGTGAATGACTCTCATGATTTGAAGCAAATTCTAATGACGAATGGGTAGGACTATTCACTTCCATATCAGCGCAAGGCATGCAGGAAATCAATAGAATAATAATTGACAATATGATATTAGTAATTTTCAAGATTGTAAAAATAATATTTTTTTATATATTATTGATTATTAATGATGATTATTAAAATAATGTTGAATTCTTCCAACTATTCCCAATAGCAAAATTAAGCAAGCGAGAGTTATCAGTATGGCTCGAATAACAGTGTATACTGTTATCGGTTTTTTGACTTTTGGTTTTTGATTTTGTTTGATTTTTTGCACTTTTTTACAATGAAGATTCTTATTTGATTACAAGAAGAAATTATGAACGATTGAGATAACAACTACTGCCAACATCAGTTTTACGGGATTACTACGTTAGTATATCTAAATGACCATTGCAATGTAATGAAAAAAATTGCAATGGTTTTTCAATTTCATTGCAATTTTTCCTACTCTATATTATCAGTTTAAAAGAGAAATAAGTTTCACAAAACTCTCTGATTGAAATTAAATACGAAAGAGAGTTGTTTTTGTTGATTTGTTGAAATTACTCTGCAAAGCCTTTATTTATTGGGTTATGACTTCAACAACTTGTCAACACGCTGTCAACAAAAAAATAACTGAATATTGCAATATATATTTTGTTGACAGCGTGTTGATGTTCTGTTGACTTGTGAAACATTGTTTTTATTGACTTTTTTATTGTTTGTCAACAAATCAACAATTATTTAATAAATTCTTCTCTCTTGAAAGTATAGAATCTTCCTTTTCGATTTTCAGTATATACGCTCCATTTTCCTTGATTCATTGTAGATAAATCCAAACTGTAAAAATTGTAGCTACTATTTTTAGGTTCAAGTTTAAAATTTTCTGTAATTATTTTAGATACATAATTTTTACCAACTCTAATATTAGCAAGATTTAATTGGTCGTGTAAATCTTTGGTGGTATAATACAATTCGTCTAATTCAAGAGTGCAGAACTGGTCAATTAAAAACTCTTCGATTTCTTTTTCTATAGATGTTCTGTTTCCACGAACTAAAACATCTAATGCCTTTGTATAAATCTGCTCTTTGGCAAACCACATTCGAGTTGTTCTTTGGGTTTGGATTTCCCTATGAGTCAAATAATAAGCGAATGAGGTTATTTCCTTTCTCATTTGCTCTAATAAGTCCGGATTTTCTTTTGCAAAAGAATTGACCTTAATTACCCAGTATCGAATTTCTAAATCGTCAATCTTAATAAAATTTTCTTCATTATTTGAACATAGGATAAATTTGCCAAAAAACTCAATTTCTGCTTTATCAACTCCTTTACCTTCCAGTTTGTAATGATTAGAGGTTGAAAGATTTTTTATACGCTCACTGTCTTCTTTTTTGTCCAATAAAACTTCATCAACAGCTACAATTAATTTTCCAGCCCAATCGGAATTAAATCGGCTTCTAAAGTCTTCATTCTTATTGATTGTCATATTACCCTCAAAAATCAGTTTTAAGAGTTTTAGAAAGGTACTTTTGCCTGTGTTTCTCTCCACACTTACCAAACATAATATAGGCAAGATTTGACTGGGGTACTTCCAAAGAATCGTTAAATAATCCAATCCTAATTCATATTGCTTGCCAAAAAGATGTTGGAGAAAGAGTTTTATATTTTCCCAATCTCCTTTTTCACTCGCATAGTAAGAAAGAGGCTCGTACTTATTGTAAAAATTATTAATCTCTCTTTGATAATTAATGTGTGACGGGAATGTACAGAACGTTTCATATTTTTTTATGGTTTTCAAACTGTCTTTTCCAAAATCATCAATAATGGTGGCTTTATTCCATTTTATCAATGATTTCATATTATCGCCACTCATTAGAGGACATAATACTTCTTTGAAATATTCTGTTCCGACACGGATGTACTCTTTCATATTTCAAAAATTATAGATGCCATTTTTGAATGGTCAAAGTTATTGATGTGCTTGCTTTTTCTTACTGTGATTAAAACACCGTGCAATTCAGAATCTTTTAATAAAACGCTATTGATATTGTTTGATAACAATTTGAAATTATGATTATCATAGCTTTTTATAAGTTGTCCGATTAATTCGCAGGATTCAATATATTTTCCAGTTGTATAAACTAGAGTATTATCTCTATTATAATCTAGCCGTAACCTTGCAAAATCGTTTTTTAAGACATTCAAATGACTTAAAGCATCTGAAATATTTTTTTGATTATTAGTTTGCATAAGAAAGTGTTTTAAAGTTGACCAAACTGGTTTTTTTGATTCAATGATTTTAAAACCTCGCTTTTTTTATAGCGAACTTTATTTCCAATGCGATACGCAGGAATAATGTCTTTTTTTGTCCAGTCCCATAGAGTAACTAAACTAACCGAAAGGAGTTTTGCGGTTTCTTCCCTTGTGAGAAGTTGGTCTGTTTGCTCATTTAATTGCAATGAACCAGCGTTATTTTTTAACGCTAAAAGAACGCCATTAATGATTTCATTTTTGAATTCTGTGGCATCGATGTTTTCAAGTTGCACTACGTTTTTCATATCCTATAAATTTTAAATTACAGGACAAACTTAATTTCACTTAATGCCTAGGGGTACGCCTATTGATTCCCCTGCTTAATCTCATTTAATACTGCTTTTACTTTTTCAGCGTGTTTATGGGAAGTGTATTTAAAGCCGTCTTCTTTATTGTCGGGATTTAAAACCCTAATATTTCCGCTTATGGCTCTATTTGTAGTTTTATTATTGGGGTCTTTTAATTGAATAATTGCAATGATTTTTGCCAAACTGGTTGGAGAAAGGTTTTTTATCTTTTCCAATTCAAAAAAACCAATTTCATTAAGTAAGGCAATTACAACAGGTAAAGAATATCCTTTCTCGTTTGCCTTTTCAGGTTCTTCAAAATCAAAATCTTCATAATCTGTATTGGTATAAGAATCAGGATACAATTTTTCATTTAATACTCTATATATTGAAGTATCTTCAACAGATAAGCCTTTATAATCTTTGATTTCAAAATCAGTAAAATCGTCTAACTGATAAAATCGATTAAACAAGCTCCTGTTTACTAGAAGTAGTCGGCTAATTTCATCGAGTATATTTAGAATTGCAATCTCTATAAGTAATTTTCTTATCGTATAACCAACTGGCAATTCAGAAACCTCAATCTTATTAAAACTGGTTTTGATTTCATATGTAAAAATTGAACTTATTTCATTTACTTCATAATACTTAAATCTTTTCTCAAATAATTGCAATAAATCTTTAAGTTTAGGATTTGTGGTTGCTAAAATTTTAGTTGGAAATTCGGTTGTTAAATAATGCCCAAGTTTATTATATACAATATCAACATTTCTACCTTTAATTTTTTCGGTTATCAAAAGCTGCTTAATCAGTTTTTCAGATTTAGAATAGTATCTATTATAGAAATATTGATATTCTTTCTCGTAGTTCATAAAGGAGTTCTTATGATTAAATGATTGTGAGTTTTATACTGGAAACAAAAAAAATTATGGTTTATTGCCTAAATTTTTTCAAAAGTAATTTTTTGCTTTGTAATTTTCACATAACAAAAAGTTAATCCAGTTTAATATTTGACTGAATTATTGATTATCGGACAATAAATAAGAAATGAATTTAAAAAACTGAATAGTTTTTTTTGAAATTGGGACAAATGTCGGACAAGTAAGAAACAAAAAAACCGTAAGCACTTAATTATAAGTTATTTACGGTTTTGTGTTGCGGAGAAAGAGGGATTTGTCCATCATTTCTAACCGATTGATATTGTTGATTTTAATATCTTTTATAATCCTAGGGTCTCGCTTTTGCTCCTCTAAATGACGTGCAAATTTTTCGAAATCTTACATTACAAATGTATGAAAACTAAAGGATTAATCATAACAAAACCTCAATTCATTGTTCAATAAATGAACTTGTTATTGAACTTATTAAGACAATTTCAGAAGTTTAATTATTACTACTTTCTTTTAGAACCTCATCCAATAATCAAAGGTTCTACTTGTTCAATCTTTAGGCTCGTGTATAGACAGAACTCTTCGACTGATACAAACTCATTTTCAAGCTTATTCAGGTCCTTTCTTATCTTTTGTAATAATCTAGCACTTTGTCTGTAACTCTTTCCTGTAATGAGTTGTATATCCTTTGGGTAGATACATATTCTCTTTTTTTCCATTTTCATACTTTATCTATGCCTTTGACTAGGCTTTGATATGCTTGAAACCTAGTCCTGTTTAACTAAAAATCGGATAAAAATAAGTCATAATTGTTTTGGTTTAGAAGCAATAATTGAACTGGTTCAATGACAATTATGACTGTTTTGGACATTTATGTCTATTAGTGACACTTGAATATTAAGCAAAAGAATTAAAACTAAAATTTGTTCTCAAATCAATCGAAGGATGTTGCAACAAAGATGATGATTGAGGGAATTGTTCACTGATTTATAAACAAATTTTTAAAAGTTATGGCTAGACAGAAAGGCATAATTAAATTAAAAGGTACTATCGGAGATATTACTTTTTACAAAACGCAAGATGGACACTTGGCAAGAGAAAAAGGCGGAATTGACGCTAGTAGAATTGCAAGCGATCCAGCGTTTCAAAGAACTCGTGAGAATGGTTCCGAGTTTGGCAGAGCCGGTAAAGCCGGGAAGCTTTTACGCACTGCTTTAAGACCATTACTTATTAATTCGGCTGATGGTAGAATGGTAAGTCGATTAACCCAAGCTATGGTGAAAGTTATTCAAGCTGACTTAGTGAGCGATAGAGGTTTGCGTAACGTTATTGATGGAGAAGCTGAATTGTTATTTGGTTTTGAATTCAATATTCGTGGAAAACTAGGTACAAGCTTGTTTGCACCATTTGTAGCAACAATTGATCGTGTTGCTGGAGAAATTTCAGTTGATATTGCTTCGTTTATTCCTGCGAATATGATTGCTGCACCAAGTGGAACTACTCACTTCAAAATTATTTCTGGCGGTGCTGAGGTAGATTTTGAAGCTGAAACGTTTGTTGTTGCTACTTCTGAAACTGCAATTTTGCCATGGGATGCAACACCAACTGCTCTTATTAACCAAGTGAATGCTGTTACTGCTGCTAGTACGAAACCTTTGTTTTTGGCTTTGGGAGTTGAATTTTATCAGCAAATTAATGGAACTATGTATCCGTTGAAAAATGGTGCATTTAACCCATTATCTGTTGCTAAGGTTGACAGTGGTGTGTAATGGTTTTATTGCTCACTAGAACTTATTTCCCTGATGGAACTAATGGTAAACTCGAATGCGAAGGCAAATTGATTTGTAACACAATTGAGTTGCCTTGGAAGATGAACGAAACGAAGGTTTCCTGCATTCCTGAAGGGAAGTATTTTATTAAAAAGCGATATAGTCGGAAGTTTCAATGGCATTTGGAAGTGATTGATGTAAAAAATAGAAGTTTTATTCTATTTCATCCTGCCAATAATGCGCTCCAAGAACTAAATGGTTGTATTGCTCCAGTTACAAAACTTTCTGGACCAGGTTTAGGTCTGATGTCGAGAAAGGCATTTATCAAGTTAAAAAACTTGGTATATCGTGCTTTAGATAGCACAGAAAAAGTTTTATTAATTATTAAATCGTAAAAAGATGAAAAATTTATTGAATACAATCGTTTTTAAATCGGTTGCATTATTCGCAATGGTTTTGTTAGTAGCTTTTGCAGTTACTACAAGTTTTAACCCTTTAGATCAATCTAATGATATTGGAGGTAAAAACAAAGATATTATTAAGCATACAACTGATACTCCAATCGCGGTTATTGGTGGTGGTGGAAAAGGAACCTCAACCACTTTGAAAGCAGATATTGGAGGTAGCAAAGGTATAAAAGGTGAAGTTATCGACAATCAATATGAGATTTCTGATATTGGTGGAAGAAATACTAATACTACTGGAAACTTTTCTGTTGACGATATCGGAGGAAGAAATGGAACAGGTACTTCGTCAGGTGGTGATTTTCAAATTGCGGATATTGGTGGTAGAACCACAAATACAACTGATCTATTTTCCTTTTCTGACATTGGAGGAAGAGGAAATGAACTAGGTACTGGTCATTATTTTGGAAATTTAACAAATCAATATCATATTAGTGATATTGGAGGTAGAAAAGATGTTACTACCGGAAATTTAGCTTTGAATGATATTGGCGGTTCAAGAGACCATGTAATTATTAGAAGAATTCCAGTGCCATTTACATCAGAAATTGGTGGAAAAATTACCACAATTGGTCAGTAATTTTCGTTGAATTTAAAAACTAAAATTATGAACTTAATTAAAAGAGCAAAAGCTCCGACACCAAAATTTTTCAAAGTGCTTCGAAATATTGGTTTGGCATTGGCTGCTGTTGGTGGAACTATTTTAGCTGCTCCAATTGCTTTGCCTGTAATTGTAACTACCATTGGTGGTTATGTTGCGGTAGCTGGTGGAGTTTTGTCAGCTGCAAGTCAGCTTACTACAACTGATGACAGCCAATAATCCCACATTGATGGGAACTGCTGGAGGCACATTTTTAAGTATAGTACCGAATATTCATTCTGAAGACATTGCAAGAACAGTTATTTTAGCTACTGTTGGAGCTGTTGTCAGTTTTACGATTTCGTTACTGCTTAAAAGCCTAAATAAGAAGCACAAAAAATAAGTTTAGCTCTAGTTGTGGTGACCTTTGGGTTAAACAAAATGAAAGCCAAGTCGTGAGACCTGGCTTTTTTCATTTACTTATATATCTGTATAAAATAACTCTTCGCATATCATTGATAAGATTTAGATTTTCATGGAAACGTTTTTCGCTTTGTTCCAAAAGCTTTAAAGTTTCGATATTCTTAACGTGTTCCTTGTGGTCTTTTATCTCTTGGTTGACTTTTATTGAAAATTCTTTTCTAATGTCATATAAACTCAAAAATGGGATTACTGAACCTCTAAGGAATTGATGCCAAAATCTAGTTTTCCAAAGTGCATAAGCTGTTAAATTTATGGTATCAAAATCAGATTCGTTTTCAAAAATGATAACGAAACTGTTTGTAAATGGCTCTTTTTGTGGCTTTCCGCTGTTCATCCCCTTGTTAAGTAGGAAAAGATGCGGTTTTGTGTAGATAGTGCCTTTTTTGTGGGTTTTAATGATAAATTTCAGCATAACATCGGCTTTAAAAATTAGATTAATTTTCAATTTTTTGCGGTGTTTCTTATGAAATGCAGTTGTGCCTCGCTACGCTCCGCCCATTAAATTTTTTCAAAAGAAAAAAAGAAAAAAAAGAAAGCCGTTCGACCAAGTGGAAGGTTTCAAAAAAGCAAGTTTTTCAGAAAAAATACTACCCGATACGTGATTGAAATCGGCAGCGTCTAATCCAAAGTGAAATGTGTTTTGAAACTGTTTAGGTGGAGATTTTTTCTGAAACCCGCAGGGCTTGAACTTGCTTTTTTGAATACCTGGAACTTATCTTTGCTTCCTTTTTTTTATTTATTTTTTTGAAATTTCAATCAGTTGTTCTTATAAAATCGAAGTTGATTCTGAAGTAATGAGAGTTGAATTGGAAGATGTTCGTCTTCGGAAAGGGTATCAAATTCTTTGGATGGATGAATAAACCAAATCAGAAAATAAAAAAGCTATTCATCCGGCCAAAGAATTTGATACTCTTTCTTACGGTTTTGATTTTTGAGGATGCCTGAAAGTCAGTTGGCAGTAGCAGTGTTCAGTTAGCAGTTAATAATCTTATGGAAATGGGAAGCATCTTCAAAAAAAAATGCATTATAATACCTAGTGCGATGTGGCAGTAGCGCAAGTAAGGGTATCATTTTTTATTTGCTTATTGGGATGTTTCAGATTGCGTTAGTGGATAAGCTGATGCCTGAAATTCAGTTGGCAGTCGCAGTGCTCAGTTGACAGCAAATTATCTTAAAAAACGGTATGGCATCAGCTTTTCCGCTGGAGCAATTACTGCTGATTATCTGGCAAATAAAAAATGATACTCTTACTGGGAATTTTGGTTTTGTGGGTAATAAAATGGCTTTTACCATAGGCAAATTAACTGAGATTAAAGCCGTTTTATTACTTACAAAAGCAATGAAAACACTTCCTATTTAACCACAAAGCTGATAAAAACAGTTAACGTGTACGTTCTTAAAAGTAATGATAACCGTATAGTTTCCGATGAAATGGTGAACGTTGTTAAAGACAGTGGCGAAGGATGGTTTTTTTCTATGCAGGCTGGTGCGAGGAAGCATAGAAAAAAGTTGTCCTGGAGCCACTGGCAAGCGCGTTGGGTGAGCGGCTTTTTTACATAATGTTATTATAGTGCATCCGTGATTTTGATTAGTAGCAGGATAGTTCTTTATGCACTATAATGCCACATTATGTAACTAAGCTTTGGGAAAAAAATTACTGGCATGAGTTGCGAAGCGTACGTGTTATTGCACCAATAACCATGACAGTAATTTTTTTTGGAGCGTTGGGAAGGAGTGGCAATTAAAATGGTATTTTTTACAAAATACAATTAAGAATAGACTTCAATTAAACTAGGGTTATTTTTAAGTTCCAACATTAATGGTATTTTTAAAAATTTCTTATCCTCATATTTATCATATTCATAATCAGCAATTAATTCATCTAATGAATTTTCATATGTCCAATCTGGATTGTTTTTCGCAGATATGTTATACCTTCTCTTTATTTTTTGCAAGTGAGTTTTTGTAAAACTTCTGCTAACATCATTATATCTGTCATTTATATCAAACAAATCATTCCAAGTCTCAATTTTTTCAGCATCGCCAATTATATCAATTTTTAAATCTTTACGTTCTAATTTATCTAAATCAACAGAATTATCAATAGTGAATTTAATTTGTATTTCATGTTCATGCTTACTAAAAGGATAATAAGTTTTTCTATTATTTTCAATTGGGTTTTTTGCTCCTTTCCTATCTGAATTACATTTATAGCATAAAGGCACTAAGTTTTCAAAATTTATACTTGAAAATGGAAATATAGATTTTGGCAAATAATGATCAAAAGCCTCTCTGTATTTACTATCCTCCAACTCAAAATCAGTCATACCACAGCAAGGACAAAATCTGAATTCATTAGCAGCTATTAAATTTTCATAATAATTTTTCTTTGTACCTGGAACCCTAGCTCGTTCTAGTAATACTTCGTAGAAATCGACTAATAAAGGTTTTATGTCAGTTTCTACAATAATTGGTAAACTGTTTAAATATAATGGTTCTAAATCGCCATTACATAAATTTTCAATTTGGTTATTTATTATAAAAGCTTCTCTTATTGCTTCTTTTTCTTCAGGAGTTAATAATAGACATTTTTCATATATATCATCTATTGATGTTTTTAACCATTCATAAGCATCATAAATTATTTTAAAGTCAGCTAACATTAAATCCTGACAAGGTGTTGCACTGGCATTACACCAAACCTCACAAACTAAATGCTGCACATAAAGTTGTAAAGAAAATATTGGATCTGTCTCTAAAGATTTATATACTCTTAACATTAATCTTCTGGTTTTATTCTGTTTAATCTTGCCAACACAATATCTTTTTCAATTGAGCTTCCTAATTTTTTTAATTTATTTTTGACCTCTTCAATCTTTATTTTAGTTTTTATACTTTCAAAATCAATTTCTTCTAATTCGGTATTTGATAAATCACCTATAGATTGGTTATAATTAAATAATTCATCTAATATTATTTCAACTGAAGTTCCATAAGTGTTAATGCCTAGTTCACTAGCTTTTCTAGCTTGAACAAGTTTAGTTTCTTTATTCCTATCAAAAAACACAACATTATTAGGTAAGCAATCTGATATAATAAATGGAGAGTGTGATGTAAGTAGTATGTCTTTTAAATAATGTACATTAAAACTCCCATCTGAATGTATTCTGTTATTCCCAGATGTAATACTTTCATTTAACACTTTTATAAATTTCGCTCTCCAACTAGGATTAAAATGAGTTTCGGGTTCATCAAGTAATAATAATGATCTACTACCTTTGAGTAACAAGCAAATTCCTACTGTATGCAAAAATTGATGCTCACCATCTGAAAAATTACGCAATAATAAATCTTTAATCTCTCCAGTTTCTTTAATTTCTTTTGTGATATAAAAATCTAAGAAATAAAAAACATTTTGATTTGGACTTCCGCTAGGTAATTTTCCATCTGTATAAAAACCTTTTGATTGATAAGCATCTTCTTTGATATTTTCAGATATAAAATGTGAATTTAATTCGTAAAGTAATCTGAAGAATTGAAATAACTCAAAAGAATCATGATTAAAATGAAACTTAAAAGCTTCTTTCGTTTCATCAGTTATATAAAAATCAAGCCATAAAGTTTTATCATTTGAATACCATGAAGTAGCACACTTTTTTAATTTTTCAATTTCTTTTTGTTCGACTATTTTTAAAATATTATCATTTGAATCTTTTTGGAACTTAAAATGGAGTAAATTAATATTCATTCTAAAACTTTTTAGACCTATGATGCCTGTATTATTTACATCTCTGATTGGTGCTAAAGTTTTTTCATTTTCCATCAACAAGCAAGATAATAATACTGCTTGACTCATACTATTGTTAATATAAATCAAACTATTTTCAGAACCTGTAAATTCTTTTTCTCCCTTTTCAGTTTGTTGTTTGAATTCATCAAGATGTATCAAACGACTTTTAATAAAAGGCAAACTTAATATTTCATTTTCTCCAGAAGAATAACCAATTACATGGTCTGGTAAATAACTTTTACCTGGAGCACTTTGTTCACTTCCTAATTTTGATTTTAATTCAATGGGGATTTTTTTTACTGATGAATCAAAAGGAAATTCTTGAATTTCCATTACAGGTTCTTCTCCGATTTTTTTTGTGATAGTTACTTTATGTAAATATTCTAAAGTATATATTTCTAAACTACTTTGCCCTATAAGATATTCTAAGGTAAAAGCGTCAGGTGTACAAATTTCTCTCTTAAAATTCTCAGGATTTTTAATGCTCTCAGGTAAGTATCTAGCTACACATATTTCTAGATGATAAAATATCGTTGATACAGCTTCTAGAACATTAGATTTACCACTTCCATTTAAACCAGCAAAACAAAAAGGTCGAAACTTTCCCATTGCATCCACATCACTTAATGAATGAAAATTGATTTCAAAGCCTTTTTGGAGACTTCGAAATCCATTTGGATCCTCAATTTTTAGATTTAAAAGTTTCATTTTAGAACTAATTTAATATTGTTACTATCCTTATTTAGTTTTTGAATTACTAAACCATTTTCTTCATTTAAAATTCTAAATGAAACATATTTTGCTTTATCGTATGTTTTAATATCATCAAATTCTTGTTCATTCAATTTATCTAATAAACGTTGTAAAAATGTTGCATCAGTTTTAATAGTATTAATATCATTTTCTATATTACTCTTTCTTAAATCTATATTATTAAGTAACGCTTCTAATTCAATATCAATATCATAGACGAAATCATTGTTAAATGTTTTTTGATATAAGCTATTTAGAAGATTTGACAATTCATTTTTTGCTTTAATAATATTTATTTTACACTTATTATTAATCAAAAATACCTTATCAAATTTTTTTTGTAATTTAATAGGAGGAATTGGAATACTGATTTCTCTACACTGTTTTAAACTAATATTTTGTTGCCTTACTCCAACAGCTGATTGAATAATACTTTGTGAAATTGTATTACTTTTTATTGTGTATAATAAATATGATGGAAGTATTTCTTCTTTTACTCTAAATATAACTAAAGCTTGATTAATATTCCATTCACTAAAAGTTGTTGGAACTAAAGCAATTTTGCCTAATGGTGGTCCGACAATATTCATCAATATATCATTAGGTTTGACAATTGATCTACTTAATTCTTTCTTATGAATAACTTTAGAGATATAACTAGGTTTATTAGAAAATGATATTATATCGTCTTTTATATGATGTACTTTTAAAAAAGGTACTCTATCTTTTTTATATTCTTCAAAAATTTTTTCACTCTTTGGTGTTGTTCCTTTTGTAATAAACTCACATAAGTTTTCTAAAGTATTTAGTTTATATTTTTTAGGATTAAAGTAAGGATCTCCAAAAGTTTTTAAAAAAAATGAACTTAACAACTCATCATAGAGCGTAATCATTTGTTCACGTTTCTCAATGATATTTTTTGCTTTATCTAAAAGAGCGACAATTTTATCTTGAACATCTTTTTCTGGAAGATCAATTTCTTGTCTTTCTATTATTGAAAGAGAAATATTCTGTAAAGTTGCTCCTTTTCCTTGCGAATAAATAAAATCCTTGTTATGCTCAAACCAATATTTAAGAAATTTTATATTTAGTACATTCTCATCTTTAGGGTTAATTGCTAATATGGCTTGATTAGTTGATGCTTCAATACCTGTTATTACTGTTTTACCAACTGAACCATACATTGCTAAAAGAAGTGTACCTTTTTTAAATATTCTGTTATTAATGGCTTTCAATCCATTTTCTGTAAGGGATTCTTCTGTTTTTGATATTATATCATTAGAAGCATTTTTGAAATCTGAAATGGTAATCCATGGAATATTTCCATTATAAAACGTTAAGTTACTTCTCTTTGGAGTACCACCGCTTTGCATTAAACATATATCACTTAATTTAACCTTCATTATCCAATTAAGTTTTTAAGTTCATCCATATCAATTTTAATTTCTTCTTCCAACAAGAATATTTTTTTTAAAATTTCTTGAGGTGGTTCAAAATTTTGTTCTTTATATTCAAATTCTTTATATCTATTGTAACTTAAATCAAATTCATTTTTTTTGATTTCATCTAATTCAATAAAAAAATAATTCTTTCTGTCGTTTTGAACATTCTCCTTTTTTTCATCAAAAGCTTTTACTGCATTTGGTAAAGGATTTTCGGAAAGTTTTCTTCTGTTATCATCTAAACTATATCCATCACTCTTCAATTCATAAAACCAAACTTTATCAGTATGCCATTTCGTTTTACTAAGATTTGCCTTTTTAGTAAAAACTAAAATAGATGTTTTTACTCCAGTATATGGTTTAAAAACTCCACTTGGTAATGAAATTACGGCTTCTACATCACAATCTTTTAATAAAATTTCTCGTGTGTTTATATATGCTTTATTTCCGCCAAATAACACTCCTTCAGGAACAATGACAGCAGCTTTACCATTAGTTTTTAATAACTGTACTATTCTCTCTAGAAATAAAAGCTCCGATTGTATATTTTGCTTTACCCTTTTTCCTTCTTTATCTAATTTAGGTTCATAAACTCTATTTAAAGCTAAACTAGTTTGTAAGCTATCAATTCTACCCGTGAAAGGTGGATTTGCTAAAATTTTTGAATATTTAATATTTTTTTCAAGTTCATCAAAATCTTGTGATAGAGTGTCAAGATGTGTAATATTAGGTTCTTTTATATTATGCATCAATAAGTTCATCATACCTAATCGAATCATCGTTGCATCAATATCATAACCATAGAAAGTTTTTTTTGTGAGCTTTTCCTCTTTAGCGGAACCAACTTCTATTAAATTACCTGAAACCCTTTTTTCAAAACCATTTTCATCAATCTGTGCTTCTTCACTTGAATTATGACTTATAATATATTGATATGCTCCGACCAAAAAACCTGATGTCCCAGAAGTAACATCACATATTGTATCCTCAATAGTTGGTTTCAAAATTTCACACATAAATTGAATAATGTGTCTAGGTGTTCTAAACTGACCGTTTTTACCAGCTTCGCCTGTTTGATTCAGTATAAGTTCATAAAAATCCCCTAATGTATCTTGAAAATGTTGCCCTTGTTCTCTTTCATTATTTGCCTCTTCATAAATATCATTTATTAAGTCAATAGCCACTTCTAGCAATGAAGGTTTTGTAATATCGAAATTAGCACCGTCCATAGCTTTTAAAAATGAATCATTTGAATTTTTCTGTGTCTTTAAAAAATCAAATACTCCTTTCATATGTAAAGGCATATCAACATCTTTAAGATTTGTGTAAAAACTCCATTTATGAATGTCTTCTTCCACTAAACCAATATCTTCTGCTCTTCGCATGAAAAGTAAATATGAAATTTGTTCTAAGGCAGTGATTGGATTTGCCATTCCTCCAGACCAAAATAAGTCCCAGAGTTTATTGATTTTTGATTTTATATCAGGTGATAACATAATTTATTTTTTGTTTATAGCTTTATACCAATAGTAAAAAGCTTCCGGGTTGTTCTTCTTTAACTTGTTTAGTTTGTTGTATTCTGGGTCTTCAATTAGCCACTCTTTTATTTCTAATGGGTTTTTAAATCTTTCGATTTTTATTTCTTTTTCAGATTGTATAAGCTTGGTTAGGTAAGCTACTTTTGCCGCTGCGGTTATTGCTTCATCAATGCTAAATCTGTCAATAGTGAAATTGGTAAAATTTCGAATGCCTAGTTGTAAATGATTGAAATCTTCGAATTTAGTATCTCTTTCGGCTAAGGTATAGCACGCTTGCCAAGTATCGTCTAACACTTCTTTTGCTGATATATCTAATTTTCGGAAACCTATTTCTTCTTGAACTACTTTGTTGTAACTATTTCTTACTATCTCTAAATTGGTTATATTATCGAATAGGAATGCTATATCGTATAGCTGTTTGATGATTTCTACAGGACGGTTTTTGTTGTATAGTATTCCGGTAGTTTTTGGTGCAAATGCTGTTAGTTTGTCGCCGAGAATTGCATCAAAAGTTGGCATTGTAATTATAACTTCTTCTTTTGATGTTGATAACCATGGATGCCTAATTGGAAGTTCACGGACTTCGGGATATGGATTTGGTGTGTAAAGTAAGTCTAACAGTATTGGTTCTATATTTCCATCTACAACACTTTTGTAATAGGTTTTGAAATGTCCAATTGGGGCATCTGGTGTGTGTTTACGGTTGTTGTCGTCTTCCCAACTTAAAAATATTTTTTCGTCTACTGTTTTCTGCAGTGCGGCTATTATTTCTTTCTCGGAATGTTCTGTTATTATGTCGATGTCAATTGAAAATCGTTTTGGTTTTTCGGTTGCCAATAATAAAGCCGTACCACCTTTGAATGTAAAGTTTAATCCGTTTATTTTTAATTGTTCCAATAGCGTTAACGCCCAAATTACTTTTTCGATTAATTTGGGATCGATGCGTCTTCCTAACTTATTTTTTAAGTTAAGAATCCATTCGATTGTATGGGCTTCGCTGTTAATCATTGGCCAAGATTATACTTATTATTTTTTCTAATTCGCTTTCTTTGTTTCTTCGGATGGCATACCGTTTCATTTTTGCAGTGTTTATTGCGTATTTTTTGAAAGCGGATTGGTATATGAAATCAAGTTCTCCTTGTTGGGCTGCAAAAAGTTCTTTGTCGATGATTATGTCCACCAATACTTTTTCGAGCGTCGGAATTTCTATTTTATTGTTTTTACTAGTTGGCGCTTCGGTGACTAAATTTTTAATTATTGTGACTTCTTCTACATTTGAACTTATATAGCGTTCTAATATTTCTCCATTTGGGTTTAAATAGACGTTTTTATTTACTTCGCTTATTGCATTAAAGATTTGTTCTTCTACGTCTTTTTCTACTTCAATGATGGTGTAATTTTTAAATGGTTGGTGTCGCATTAAGTCGTTTAACCATTTGGTATTCCAAACGCACACATCAATAAATGGAAAGTCTTTGTGGATTTTATTGTAAAGCTTTTTTAAATTTTGGTTTATTTCCGGATTGAAGATTTGTTTATCAGTAATGGAATACACTCCTCTTTCCGGATTATTTATTATTCCGGCTTTTTTCAGTTTAGATAGGTAAACGGTAATGGTTCCTTCCGAAAGTTCCGGAAAGTCCTCTTTGATTAAGTTACCTAGTTTTTCTCTAGAAATTTTGTTTATAGATTTGAAGTAACTCGGAATTGTATTTTCTATCGTTTTTGTCACTTTCGTTTTAAATTTTGTGAAAGGTACTACTTTTATTTTAAAAATTAAGTTTTGGCAGTAAAATAGTTTTATTGCCGAAAGTTAACTGTTTGTTTTAGTTGCTTTCTTCTTATAAATTTACTTAAAAATTGTTATTAATTATTGGCAGTAAAATGGGATTGTTGCCGAAACTTAACTACCGCTCATAGTGTCAATAAAGAATTGTAATTCGTACAAGTGAATAAGTTCTTCGTGGTTATTTGGCATTTGAGCTAGTTGTACGAAATTGATGTTTTGGTATGTTGATTTCTCACCTAGTAAATCCTGTATTATTATGTAGATGGCTTGTTCCCACGTTTTGGTATTGCAATAGAGTTTGAAGTTTTTTAGATACACCGTTATGTCTAGTTTTTTAGTTTGCTCGTCGTAATTGAGCGGTAGGAATTTGATTTCACTGGTTTTGATTGTTATTTCGTGGAATATATAAGGTTCGTCTAAACCTTCAATAATTTTATCAATGTTTTCTGTTGGCTGGATGAAAGCCGTGAATTTCCAATGTCTTAAGGCTGGTGCTTTCTTGATTAATTCGGTCACTTGTGTAAAGTACATTGGATTGCCATTGGCCGTGATTATTAGTTCGGCTTTTTCCTTTTCTTTCTTGGGAAATATTATTAAAAAATCTAATTCTTTGCAGTAATAGCCCAAATGTCTGTTTAACCAGAAGTATAGGTGGTTTTGCGTTTTTGGAGTTTCGTTGATTAGGTTTTTGATTGTTTGGTTGTTATCTTGGAACCAGTTCCAGAAGGTGTTTATTTTTCTCATAGGATTATTTTTGAGTTATGAATTATGGGTTCCCGCCTTCGCGGGAATGACAGGTTAGCGTTTGTCTGGAGTTGATTTGTCGAATGCTATGAGGTTTAGCATGGCTCTGAATCTTGAGCGTACACGATTGCCATAAATGGTTTCTATTTCAGATGCTGATAGGTTGGTGGTTATGTGTGTTTTTATTTTTCTAGCAACAAACAAATCGTATCTTGATAATAAGATTTCTGCCATTACATTGCATTCGTTACCATAATATTTTAGATTACTTTCTACACCTAAATCGTCAAAGCAATAGTTTTTATATTCAGTTTGTGAGTAGCTGCCACGACTGTATCGGTGAATGATTTCGTAGCCTTCCTTTATAAATTCAAAGCTGATGTCTCGGCACGTTTTTACATAAAACTTGTTTTCTTTTGGAACTACATATTTCATTAAATTCATCAATGTTGTTTTACCACATCCTACTGGACCTGAAAGTAAAATGCCTTTGGTTAAATCAATATTGAATTGATTAGTCATGTGTTGATCGTTGAGAAAATATGCTACAAGCTTTGTAATATTTTGAATGTCTTTTTCCATAAAATGGAATTTATCTCCGTAGTCTATTTTGCCTTTATTTTCAAGCCATAGCAGAATTTCAGGATAGTTATATTGTTCATTCATTTTTACTAGTGATTAGTAATTAGTGATTAGTAAAAAGTGATTGGATTTAACCACAAAGTACACAAAGTCCTTCGACAAGCTCAGGATGACAGTTCTGTTTATAACGGCTCTGCGTAATCTTTGTCTTCAATGGTGTGTAGATTATTGGCTCTTGGTTGCTCTCTGACCGAATTAGTTTGAGGAAGATTGACTGTAAACTTTGTTGTGTTTAACATCCAATTTCTAGCTGAAGCTTGCCAATCTATCATTTTGGTTTTACCGCCAATTAACCAACCATTGCTGGTGTAGTAATTATAATATCGCTCTGCTTCGAATTCTGAATATTCTTGTTGTTTGAAATAATCTTTGACTTGTTCCAAACTAGGTTTCACTATTGAACTCGAAGTGACAAACTTTTCTCTTTTTTTCGCGGAACTTTTTTTCTCTTTTTGAGCATCATCTAAAAAATCTTCTTGATTAAAAATTTTAAAATTGGTGTCTATAGCTATGTTTTTATTGTTTTTAAATGTTTTTATAGTATTATATATATTGGGTTCATCAACTTGTTCAGCATCCTTACTAATGACTTGTTCATTAATTGGTGTTGTTGGCTCAATAATTGAACTGGTTGGAACTTTTTTGAAATAACTTCCTTCCGCTAGGTTGTGTATTATTACTTCGGTGCCGGAATATGGATTATAGGAAGGTAAATACTGAATGAAACCCATTAATTCCAATTCTTTGATACACTTGTGATAGGTTGCCTTGGATGCAATTCTGCTGGCTTTCATCATTTCATCACGAGAAATAGTAATTGGGTTTTTGAATCGATTTACATTCCAACTTTGGAATAATGCCAAGTACAAGCTTATATGAGTTGGGTAAATGATTTCTTCATTGGCTATTCTGATGAAGAAGCCTGTTAGGTGCTTTATGTAGTTCATTGGGAATTACAAATTAAAAATTGGGAATTATGAATAATGAGATACCTCGACTGCGCTCGGTATGACAAAAACGGCATTTTACTTGAAGAGAGTGGGTAAAGTGTTTACTTTGTTTCCGTTTAGGAGCTTTTCGATGTCTGTGTTTTCGTAATACATTATTCCGCCAACTTTGGTGTAGGTGAGTGTGCCGTTGATGCGCAGATTTTGTAAAGTACCTGGAGAGATGTTTAACAGTTTTCTGACTTCGTGAGATTTAAGCCACTGTTTTGTTTGTTGTGGTTTGGATTGAATGATTTCTTTTAAATCGTTCAAAAGAAGACTTCTGAATTCGTTTAAGTCTTCGCGTGTAATAACTTCGATAGCCATAACGTATGTTTTAGATTGTTATGGTACAAAATTGTCGGTTTTGATTGGTTTTAAATCACAAGTCAATCACAAGTTGTGATAGATTTTTATGTAAAGTATTGTACTTAATGGTGTTACAGCATGTCGTCTGTATTTTCCATTCGTTTTACTAATTTATCTTTTAGTGTATTGAGAAATTTAGTTTTGTCTGACTTTCGCATTCTAATCTCAAGGAAAGCCCTGTGGTACTGCCCTAAGTCGATATCAAACACTGCTTCTAAATACTCTGCGATATCCTTTAAATCGGATGCTCCATTGTTGAACACACCTTCGGTATGAAGTGCATATAAAAGCTCTATTAATGCGACTTTAGAGCCTGTCCAAATTTGCTTCACCTTGGGTTGGACTTGTGATTTTTCTTTTGGGTCTTTATTATCCATAATTAATAATTTATCTTCTAGATAAACTTGGATTAAATCGTGCGCCAAAATCTTCGCCACTTTAAAATCATGCGAGGTAGAAAAAGTATGATCTGCTTCAAAGTAAAAACTATCTAAAGCTAATTTTACATCGAACTTGCCTCGTACAAAATATTTATGATCTAAATAGCTGCTTCCAGTTCTGTAATATCTGTAGAAGTCTAAATTGCTATCAAAGTATCGTTTAAGTTTATCTAGTTCGTTATTAAGGTATTTTTTAAGAATTCGTTCTCCTCCATGCGGCTTTTTCGTTTCAATCTTGAATATTGCATTATAATAAATTAGTTTAGAAGTAAATTTGGGTTTTACAATTTTGAAGAAATCAATTTCTTGCTCGTGTGATTTGTTTTTTTCTTTTTCGAATAATACTTTTAATTTTTGAAGTGATTTTAAAATTATATCAATAGCGCTTTCGCAACGTTTTATTGGGTCATCAATTTCTAAATCAGTAAAATTTAGTTGCTCGTTGAGTTCTGAAAGTAGTAGGTTTATTTTTGGGTTCAAGCCTTAATCTTTGAATTAAATTCTCCTTATGAATTATTAATATATGCGAGTAAGATATAAAACTACTAAAAAAGGATAAGCTGTTTTAGTATCTAAAAATTGTTTTTTTGACAGATCTTTTTCTCTACTAAATCACAGGCAATTAAAGCTGAAAATATGTTGTTAAAGTAATTTAATTGAGATCGACTTCTGGAGCATTCTAATTGAAAAATATTTTTAATAGGTCATATATTGCTACAACAATTGCCTCTTTTCTCAAATAAAAAGTATCTTGAATGGGAGTAACTAATTTCGTTTTCATATTTTATCATAACTTAGTTACTAGATGAATTTCGTGTAAAAAAGTGGCTGGGAAAGTTCTTTAGATAAATAGCCTTTATCGCCAAATAGTTTTCCATTTAGCTTATTGATAAACCCTCTCATTTTTAATGGATTTGTATCGTGAACATTAACCTGAGTAAGCATAAAATTTAAGTTTTCAAGACATTAATTATAGGTTGCCTTGGAAATGATTTTGCTAATTAGCATTACCTCATCACTAGAAATACTGATTCCATTTAGTAATTTTAGCGTTTCCTTGAGCACCTTTCCCAGCAACATTTGTATGTAAAAAAAAACAAGATAGTTCGCATAATAAACCTATCAAAAGCAATAGTCATAATTTTAAAATTAACATTATTCCACTGATATAGACTTGTTTTACTGCATTGTTTAAGTTTTACATGCAATCCTTATGTGTTTTTTTGTTTACTAACTGAAGACAACTAATTGAAAATATTTGTCTTTCTTTTTTTGTCATCACTATTATATTCTACCTTTTTTACTTTTAATTATTTTAAATGATATTCAAAATGTATTATAGTACGAAGGTAAAGATGATTTACTTTTTTATTGTAATTGAAGTATCACCGTCAATATCTATAAATTCGGTTAAAGGTGCATCGGATGACATATCTACTGCGAATTTCCACTCATCTTGACCGTTATTATTTTTAGATTTTATAAATACGTTTACCATTTTTCCGCAATTTTTTTCAATTTTTGATCCTTTTCGCGTTGCATAAAAATAACCTACGTCTACCACAAGTCCTTCAGAAATATATCGTTTTTCAACTTGAAATCTTGTGTCTATTTTGTCTCCTTTTTCGGCTACTTCTTTAAACCAATCTATAATACCTGGTGTCCATTCGGCCTTTCCATTTCCGATTTTTCCGTTAAATGCTAAAAATTTCGAATCATCTGTATAAATCGATGCCATTTTTTCGATATTCATTTCTTTTAAAGATGTTCGTAAAGTTTCATACAAGGCGTCAATTTTATTATTAACAGCCTCGTTTTGGGCATTCATTTGATATTGAATTGAAATTGCTAGAAATAAAATTAATTTTAATTTTTTCATAATTTTTTTTTTGATTTTTTTTTGATTTGTTTTTGTTTGATACTTGAAACGTTAAATTTATTATTTATATTGCCATGCAATAATATAACGTTTTTTGATTTTAAAAATTGATTGAAATCAATATTTTTTCAATCTGCTTAAAGTTTCTGGTGTCATTCGCAGATATGCTGCTATATATTTATGAGGAATTTTTTGAAAAACAGTTTTATTTCTGTTTAACAACATTTCGTATCTTTTTTTTGGTGAATTGTTCAAAATATCAACTTCTCTTTCTACTAAATTCAATATAATTAATTCAATTCTAGACCTCCAAAATCTTGATAAAGTCAAGTTATTCTCTATTGCGTGATAAAAATCTGTTTTACTTATACCCCAGAGCTTACTGGTCTTTATTGCTTGAATATAAAAATTAGAAGGCTTGGACGTAAAAAATGAAGTTAAGTCAAAAACAAAAGTGCCTTCATAGCTAAAAGCAACTATTATTTCCTGATCTTTATCTTCGTGCCCAATTTTTAAAGCACCAGACTCAACGATATAAATAGTATCATCTATATTTCGCTTTGGGTATAAATAATCATTTCTTTTAATTGTTTTATTAATGGTCCATAAGGAAGCAAATTCTGTTAATTCAGATTCTATTAATTCAGGAATCATTATTTCTAAAATATCTTTTAATTTAGAGTTCATAATTTTAATACTTTAACTTGAATGTTTAGAGTTAACAAAAGTTCAAAAGAACTTTATATTTTTTTCAAATGAATCAACCGTTAAATGCGATTTAAAATCGTCAATATCGTCAATATTTGCAGGTTTAAAAGCGTCATCTAAACTTCATCTTCAGTAACAGGTCTATGTTCAATACACAAAGGGACAACGATTATTTAACCTATGTTGACTTCAACAACTTTGTCTCTAATTACATCCGCAAATCACCTTTGATAAAAAAGTTCGTTTTAGTTTTTATGATCGTGTAGACAAATTCTCCTGTTAGTTTAGAAATTTTAACTTGTCGTCCATTTAATTATTTCCACTCCATGAGGTTTCTTAGTTTCTATTTTAAATATTACATAGTAATAAATTAATTTAGAAGTAAATTTTGGTTTTATTATATTTAAAAATCTATTTCATGCTCATATGATTTTATTCTTTTCCAGATTGTTACAAATTGTCCTGTTTTTTGTAGGTGTAGTTTTTGTAACAAGATTTTGAATAATCTTTCCGTTAAGTTTAAAAGAGCAAGCTCGATATCCTCTGGTTTCTATGTTCTTTTTCAAGTTTGCAAGTCAAAACCACATTTGTCATAAACTAATCCTTTCACAACTTTCAGATCGTTATAAATTGAGTTTAATGTTGTAAATGTATTTTCAGCTTTCATATTTATTGTCTATATCTGTTTGATTTTTTTCGATTAATAGAATTAGCACAAAAATCAATTAAGTTACTTTGGCAATTCAATCAAAGTACTGTATCCAAAGACTAAACCAAGTGGTGATTCGATTTGGACGCAATTAAGTAATGTATTTTAATTATAATAGACAATGTTATCTACTCGATTTCATTGCTTTTACTTTCTTTATAGTATCATTAATTAAAAATGCCTGATACTCATTTGTTTCCATTCCAAAAAGAGCTACTTTCCCATTCTGGTCGCTGTGAATACCAAAACCATACATTTTTGTTAGTGGTGAAGCCCGAAAACAAGGCTGCCCTTTAGAAAAAAAATGTTTTCTTGCTTGTTCATACTCTGATTCAATCAAATCGTTCCTTTCAGCAAAAATTTGAAAAAAAATATCGTCTGAAGTAAATCTGTAAGGATTGTTTGCTACGAGTTTATACTGCATTTGTGCAACTGTCTCTTTTTCTTTTATTGGCGGTATTGTCGCACAATTAACTTTTGTATCTTCTGCTACTTCAATAAAGGTATCAAAGTAGTTTGTTGAATGTTCTTTCATATTTACAGTCATTTTTTGTTGTGATTATTGTATTTGAAATCCACTTCATGCAATTACTTTCATAGAATCGCCAAATAATTTCCACACTCTAAAAATCTAAATTTCCCATCAACAATTTGACCTGTATATTTTGCCTTTAGATGAAGCGTTACTGAGACAATTGATATGCCTTCAATAGACTAATAATTTGGTCAGTTGCCAATATTTCGGAAACTTTAATAATTCAAGATTGATAATTTTTAATGTCTTCTAACTAATTTGTTTGTTCTAATTGTAATTATTGACTTATATGTCATAATCTAGGCTTTATAAAGTTCAAATTCCTCAATGTCATGGTATCCAAAAATTTCAATTTCTGGATGGTCTTTCGCTAGTTGACGAATTTTATCAACTGTAGCTATTCTTAAAGCGTTGTCATCTGCACGTATTTTTGCTAATTCGTTTACAGGATGTAGTTGATCTGTAAACTCTATTCTCATGTAGTAAGCGTCAGCAACGTAAAACAACCATCTGTTTTTGGTTTTTATTGCAACGCCACAATGCCCTAATGTGTGACCAAATAGCGGTATTAGAAAAACCTCTGTTTGTATATCAGCAATTATTTTCCTAGCTTCAAATCCGAACCAGCGAAAGTCAGATTTTGAATAAGTTCTAATTTCAGGATTATGTGCTAAAGAAAGTTTTAAATATCTTGGATTATTAGAATTAAAATTATTGAGTTCTTCTATGCTTGTATGGACAGTTGCGCTAGGAAAATCGGCTAAACCTCCAATATGGTCATTGTCTAAATGAGAAATAATGCAGTCTGTAACATTGTTAGGATTTAAACCTAAACTTTCAATTTGTCTAATAGCAGTTTGGCTTTCGTCAAAACGATAACCAACTATTTCAATGAGGTCTTTCCCAATTCTTTCAAAAGGATTTAATGTATCAAGAAGCCCAATACCTGTGTCTATTAAGATAAGTTTTTGATTTTCCTCTAGTAATAAACAGTGCCCGCAAACATTTTCATTGATTGGTGAAACAATTTTAACGCAATTTAAATGATGAATTTTTAACATATTTGTTTTCTTACTCAACAATTAGTTTTTTTATTAGCTTATTATTATTGATACCTTTTAATTCAACAAAATAGATTCCTTTAGACAAACTGTTTATATTGTTAGTGTTAGTTTCATTTATTTCATACGTTTCTATTAGTTGACCTGTAATTGAATATATGGTTACTACTTTAAATTTTAAATCATTGTTGCCGTCTATATAAAAAATGTTCTTAGCGGGATTTGGGTATAGTTTTATTCGTTCTTCATTCAAATCATTAGTTCCTAATACTGAATTCACATTAAAAACTTTCACTTGACCAGAGTAAACATCATTGTTTACGGTTTTGTAAATTGCCGAAATGGCGAGAATATTATTGTTTGAAAGAGCAAAAGAAGAGCCTAAGAATGAAATAATTTCAGAACCTGTAAATTCATTACCAACTTGAGACCAACTTGAATTCTGATACCTATAAATTGTTGCTTTTCCCGTTTGCTGGTTGAAACCCGGAGAACCAACGCATAAAGTCAAACCATCAGCAGAGAGTTTAACTGTATAACCGGTAAATTCATCCTCAGCGCCTGAACCAATAATATCATTACCTTGTTGAGACCAGTTATTAGCAACAAATTTGTAAACTTGTACCTTTCCGGAATTCAAATTATTTAAATCACTTCCTGCAATTCCTATGGCTAAAGTTGACCCATCGCTGTTTAATGATACACTTTTACGTACGTCGTCTTCAGAAAGCACGCCATCTATTGAAGCTCCTTTTTGAGACCAGTTTCCACTATTAAAAGAATATATTTTTACTTTACCAATCCTATCAGGCATTTGAGTAATATTAAAATCTGTAATGGCTATTGTACTTCCATCAGAAGACAAATCTAAGTTATAACCAAAAAAAGTATCATCAGTAGCACCAATAATGTCATTTCCAAGTGAAGTCCATAAACCACTTTGAAGGGTAAAAACTTTAACTAAACCACCACCATTAATTCCGATAGCTAATCTACTTGCATCCGCAGATAATGCAACAGCAGTTCCTAAATATTGGTCATTTAAACCAATAATAGGATTCCCATATTGCTCCCAAATCCCATTATTAAATTGGTAAACTTTTACTTGACCTTTATTTTCACCCGGAATATTTTGATAATATTGAGGACTAGAAATTGCCAAAACAGTTCCGTTATTTGAGAGAGCAATACTAGACCCTGAATATTCCAAATCAGATAATCCTTCAATGGGATTTCCATAAAGATTCCATAATCCATTACTGTATTGATATACTTTTACAACACCCTTTTTATTTCCATTTCCGTTGTACTCAGGGGCACTAATCGCCAAAATTGTACCATCCCCAGAAATAGCTGTTGCAGTGCCGAAATAAATGCCGGGAGCATCACCATTTAAGTCATTTCCTAATTGGATTTGTGCGTTAATAATGTTAGTTAACAAGATTGCTAATAAATAAATCTTTTTCATTATTTTTTTAAATTACAAATTTTAAATAGTTATTATTTCGTTGCCTAAATGCTGATTAATATAATTGATGACAACTCCCTCCGATAACTTTGAGAGACTCATTATGAAATTTCCAAACTCTCATATAGCGAAATTCATCGTCAACTTCATTTCCCAACAGATTTCCTGTAATTTTAGCCATAGATATTACAATAGCTGTATCATCAAAAAGCTGAATCTTTTCAATTCTTGATTCTAAATTTTCAAATTGCATTAGTCCGTTTTTATAGGCAGATAAATCCATCTCTTTATTTACCATTTGACCATTTGGGATATTGAATACTAAATCATTATGTAGCATTACCTCAAGAATCCTCACATTAGAGGTTTTGATAGCCTCTAATAATTTATGTTCCATTTCAGAAACTAATTCTTTGTTTATTTTCATTTCACATCAGAATTTTATGGTTAGTAAAAAAATTGCTCTTTTATTATTTTGTTGTTTTCAACTTCATAAATAATAATTTCATCTACAATCACTTGTCTTCCAGTGGTTAGTATAACATCTACATACATTTTGATACTAAAATAACGTTCGGTGCAAGTCGGTTCAGAAACTTTAATACTATTCCATTTAAAAATATTATTGAGGAATGCTGTCTCTTTCTCTTGCATTGCCTGAAGTCCAAAAACAGAATTTCTACCCGAATTTTCAGGCTCTATGCTTTGAGCATTATCACTAAATAACTCTGACTGCGCTTGTAAAAACAACTTGTTTCTCGTTAGTTCTACCAAACGATTAGCTATATTTTTAATATTGGTATTCATTATAGAAATGTTAAAATTGCTTCTGCAAAATACATAGGCGCTTCTTGAGGCAAATTATGCCCAACCCCTTTGATAATTCTTCTTTGGTAACCGTTTACAAAAAAAGCTTCATCCTTGCCCGTTCCTGAAATTGGCTCAACACCATCTGCTTCAGCATCTAATATAACAGAAGGTACTTTTATTGTCGGTTGCAGTTCTAAAGTTTTTTCGATTGCGTCAAATTTTGGGTCGCCAATCGCTAATCCATAACGATGTCTGTAAGAATGTATTACTATGTTAACAAAGTCAGGATTATCAAATGATAATGCTGAGGCATGAAATGTTTCATCATCAAATTTCCATGTAGGCGACCAGTTATACCATAATAATCTGCAAAGTTCTTTTCGATACTTTGTTAAACCTAAGCGACCTCTTTCACTATGAAAGTAAAATTGATACCAATTGAGCATTTCAATTTCGGGGTAATCGGGTTCAGTATATTTTGGGATGTTTTGAATATTGTAACCAGCCATTGACACAAGTCCAATAATGCGCTCAGGAAAAAGTGCGGAAACAATGCAACAGGCTCGACCGCCCCAGTCATAACCGCCTACAATTGCTTTTTGTATAGATAGTGCATTCATTAGTGCTATCAAATCGTAAGCTAGTGCAGCTTGCTGACCACTACGAATAGTGTTGTCAGATAAAAATTTTGTCGGACCATAACCTCGTAAGTAGGGAACAATTATTCTACAGTTTTTAGCTAATAAGTAATTTAGTACTTCATCATAAGCTCTAATGTCGTATGGAAATCCGTGCATCAATATAATCGGTGTACCATCAGTATTACCGCTTTCCTCGTAAGCAATGCAAAGGTCTCCTGCGTTTATGTATTTTAATAAGCCCATATAATTTTTTTTAGAACACAATAAGATGTCAAAGATTAATACTTGATTTATTTACTATTATCGTCAATCTATTTTATTCATTTCTTTTATTGTTTCATCGATATTTTGAGTTGGTATTTTAGGCTTAAAATTCTCTCTAGGCATCCCGTTAATGTGGTAAAGTCTTTCTGTGGGAATTTGAAAACCAATTTTCGTTTCGGTCATAGTAAATCCTTCAATGGCTCCCAACAGCTTTGCCATTTCTGTTCCAATAACTTTTGCCCTTTCAAGTCCATCAAAACCTATCGCAATGCCTTCTCCCATACTTCCTGTCCAATGTCCAACTATGACAAATAAATTACCCTTAAATTCCGCTTTTCTTGGAATAACATATTCAACCCATTTTCTTTGTGTTTGAAATTCTTTCTCATCAGCTTCATGTAGCTGATAAGGCATAGTTTTGCTAATAAATCTCCCCATAATACATCTTGCAATTGTTGTATTTCCGCCACTTGGTGTTTCCGTTAAGTCAATTATGATATTCTTATAATTAATAAATTCATCTACTGCATTATCAAATTCTGCAATTACTTTCAAATCACCAATAGAATTGTTGAATTTAATGTATGCTGTGGTCTTATTAAGAATTTTGGTTTCGATAAGCGACCTTTCTTCTTGGGGTTGTAGTTCGTCTGGAAAAAAATAAAACTGTTTTCCATTTCGGTTAATTGTAATTTTTCTCTTGACATTATGAGTTCCTGCAAATAACATATTCAAAGCATATTCATACATTTCTTTTGTATGACTTTCTGTATATTTTGGTAAAAATTTTTTGATTTGTTCAGGAATGGGTTCATTATTAAAAAAAGTAACTTCATCGCCAATTTTTATGCCTGATAAATCTGCTCCAAATCCTTTGCGTAAATCTTTAACAAAGAACCTGTCATTTTGTTTTTGCACAAACATATCTTGTCCACTAGGGATTATTTTGTTTGAAGAGTTTAAGTTTGTATTTAGTGAAATGTGTCCATTATGAAATTCATTTAGCATTGTTTCCATAAATCGAATGAAATCATTGTTGTTTGTAACTTGTTTTACAAGGGGAGTATATATTTCTCTGACTTTGTTCCAATCAATTTTTTGTTGATCAAAGTAGGCATAATTGTTATTTACATCAGTCCAAAATTCGTTAAAGTCCTTTTCATACTTGGTTTGTCCATACGAAAAACTAGCTAAAAAAATTAACTGTATGCTTAACAGTAGTTTCATAGAATTCATATTTCATTTTTGTTATTATTAGTTTTATGGTAAATTGCTGTTAACTGTCAATAGGATCTTCTTAATAAGTTTCTATAATCTTCGATTATATTAAGACTGAGTACTTAGTATAAGGTTCTCGATCTTAAGTCAGATTCTAGAATGTTTGTATAAGATTAAGTTTATATAGATAATTGTCATTTTCAAGTGGGTTAACTAGAAATTTTAATTGAAGTTGAAATCTACAATTTTGAAATTATTACCACTGCTTAAAGTATCTAAAAACTGACTATAACCAACATTTTTAATGGCATAATTAAATCCAACTTTTAAAAGAGAAGTGTCGTTATTTGGCACAACTTTATTTATAATTAATTTATTTACTTGGTAAGGTATATCCTTTATTTTGATCGCTTGCAAGGTAGAATCCCAAAGAATTTGATTATTGACTTTTTTAATAAATACAGAAAAAAATATGCTGTCATTATTATTACTATAATCATTAGTCGTGTACAAATGAAATTGAATTTTTCTTTCTATATTATTCGTTTCAGTTAAATCATTTTCGTTGTTACAAGAAAGCATAATGACACAAATTGTACTCATCGATAAAATAATTTTTTTCATAATAATTTGGGACTTATATAATCGATTGTTTTTGCCAGGTGTAATCGTTTCGTAGTTTATCTTATATTAAGACAGCATAAAATCAATTATTGCTTCTGAATGTATTTTTGTTGTGTCAAATACAGGAATTTCAAAATCGTCTTGGCTAACTAACATTGGAATTTCTGTACAGCCTAGTACAATACATTCTGCTCCTTTTTGCACTAAATTTTTTATAATTTCCTTATACTTCTCTTTTGTTTCAGGGTTTATAAAACCAATTCCTAATTCTTCTCTCAATGTGAATTGAATATAATCTCTCGTTTCTTGTTCATCAGGAACTAAAACTTCAAGTCCAAAAGTTTCTAATTTATTTCTGTAAAAATCCATTTCCATTGTAAACTTTGTGCCAAGAAGCCCAATTTTTTTAAATCCTTTTTGATTTATTTTCTTTGCTGTTTCGGCTACAATATGAATGATTGGCATATTTAATTCTTCTTGCAGTCTGTCGGCATAAAGGTGTGCAGTATTAGCACACAATGCAATTCCTTCTGCTCCACTTTTCTTCAAACTGTTACAGGCATTATGCAATAATTCATAAGAATTGTCCCAACTTTGAGTATATATATCACCAAAGTTTAAAGAGTAAATAATACATTCGGCGAAATTTAGTCCGCCCAATTTGATATTCACACCTTCGTTTATAAATTTGTAATAATCTAATGTGGAAGTCCAACTAATTCCACCTACTAATCCTATTTTTTTCATTTGTCTTTTTTTTATTGTTTTGAGTATCGTTTTACAATGATTGCTACTACTTATATGTTTGATTTAGAAGTTAGTATGGCAATTCTCGATTTCAAGTTTGATTGTTTATCAATACCTAAATTCTTAACTAAATTAGCCCACTGCATAAATTCTGGATGTTGCATCTCCTTTTTACCGGTTTTAATATTTATCGAAGTAAATTTAGTTCTCATTATCGCTTTTAGAGAATGCTTTTTTTCATCCATCATTACCATTTCAACTTCGATAAAATCTTCACCAAGATTAAATAGCGAAGATTGAATCAATACAATTTCATTGTACCGAGCTGGTTTCAAATAAGCTATTTCATGATGGCTAACTACCCAACCTAAATTTTTTGTATAGTAAGATTGCAAATCTAAATCATACTCATTTTTTAAATGATCTTCACGAGCATTTAAAAAGTAATCAATATATCGGGCATTATTCAAATGACCTAACAAATCACAATCAGTAAAGCGAATTTTATAAGTAGAATCAGGATTTTTATTCATGTATTGTTAGATTAGATTTGTGTAATGACAGGAATTTCCCGTGGTATTGTAATTTATTGATAGTTAAGACGCAATGTGGTATTTGAACTACTGAAACATTTTAAATTATAAACCAACATAATTTAACTCTTCCTAAAGAAAATTTATTTGCAGTTGTTTTTCTTATCGCTGAATAACATTTTTACGCACACGGAAAACCCATGTAATTTTAAATTTAATATTCCTCTTCTTTGTTACTCAGTATTGAATCAATTGAGTATTTGCCACTTCCGTTTAGTAATATTGCAATCGACAACCCAATGATTAACAAGTGATATTCATAACCTTCACCTTTTTGATTTCCGAACCAATTCATAAAAAAACCGTTATCAGAATGATATGTGAAGATAATACCTATGAACAGTATTATCATAAGCATTGACCAAATTCGACTTGCAAAGCCAAGGATTAGCGAAATAGCACCTAAAAATTCAATAACTAATACCATAAAGGCAATAATCCAAGGAAGTCCTACCGTTTCGGTAAAAAAGTTCATGCTTCCGGAAAAGCCATAACCTCCAAAGGAGCCTAACATTTTTTGAGCACCGTGAGGGAGTACTACTATTCCCAAAGTTAAACGAGTAAATAGTCCAGTCCAATCGTTATTGGTATAAAAGATTTGTTTTTTCATAAAGATTTTTTTTTAATTTTTAAATTGAATGGTTAATTCGGCAATACGCTTTCCAAATAGCAATGCTGTTTCTAAACCTTTTGGAGGATTTAATTCATTTATAGAATTGTCAGATAAAGTCATTAATCCCATATAACTTGCCAAAGGGTTAGGATGCTCAAAATCAATATTGTTTTTTAGGTTAGGCAAAATCCCTGTGGATATCCATATCATGCTATGCTGCGCCGCAAAAATCGAGAGTTGTTGCAAGGTATTTAACTTATCTCCGTTTAACGTGGAAGAGTTGGTAAATCCTGCTGCTAATTTGTCTTTCCATTTTTGTGAGTACCAAAAATCTCCTGTAGCTTCCATAAATTTTTTAAAATCAGCGGATATTGTACCAAAATAAGTAGGGCAACCAAAAACCAAAGTATCTGCCTGATGTAAAATATTAAAATCTACCTGTGCCTCAAGAATTGAAATCAATTTTACATCTTTGGTAATCATTAAAACTCCCTGATAAATATGTTCCGCTACAATTTTTGTGTGACCATAACCACTATGATAAATAATTGCAATTTTCATTTTTAAATATTTTTGTTATAGCAAAGCAAATAAAAAGTATATTAATAAAAATTCAACTACTTTAACAAATTAGTTATTAGACAATCTTCTTCTGAGCATACTTAAAAACACAGGAGTAATACCCAGATAGGCAGAAACTTGTTTTTGTGTAAGTCTCTGTTCTAACTTTGGATGTTTTTTTATAAAGTCTAAATATCGCTCTTCAGCAGTACAGGATAAATTTTGGGTAATTCTATTTTGTAGACTTATGAATGCGTTTTGTATAATGATTCTGAAAAAACGCTCAAATTTTGGCACTCTCTCGTATAGTTTATCAAGATTTTCTTTGCTGATTTGTATTATCTCAGTATCCTCTAATGCATCGATATAATAGGTTGCGGGTGTTTTAGTAAGAAAACTGTAAAAATCACATATCCACCAACCCTCTGTGCCAAACATAATGATATGCTCAACACCATCGGTGTCTATTGAATAAACACGTAGACATCCTTTGATAATAAAATTTTCTGTATCACATATTTCGCCAGGTTGCAGTAAGAATTCCTTTCGTTTCAATTGTTTTGGAACAAAAAGTGAAATGAAAAAATCAGTTTCAGTGCTGTCGAGTTTTATATGTTGATTAATGCTATTAAGGATTAAATCAGTATTCATTTTTTTAAGTTAATGTGTATTAATTTCTGAAATTTTTATTACATAATATTATTTCAGACAATTTCAAAAGTGCGATCTTAATATTTTCTATTTTTTTTTCAGTACCTAAAGCTACTCTGATATATTTTTCTCCTTCGTTTGTATCCCCGACATAAAAATCTTTTCCATTGGCAACTACAATATTTTCTTTTTCAAGTTCGGCAATCAATTTGTCGCTAATTATTCCTTCAGGAAGTTTAACCCAAAAGTGAAAGCTGGTAGAAAAAGTTTGAAAATTTAACTCTTCAAAAAAAGGCAAAACTTCTTTTTTTAATGCAATACAAGTCATTTGCTTTTCCAATATAATTTCACTCAAAAAAGAGTTTTCCATTACATGAGCAGCAGCATCTTTCAAAATAGAAGAATTACCGCTTGAGGTCAATCGGATACATTCTTTAATATCAAGTTCATAATCACTAGGCGCTATAATATAAGACATTTTTAGAAATGAATTAAAGGGTTTAGACAAGCTGAAAATATGTATGGTATTCTCAGGTAAAATATCTAAAAATCGTTTCGGTGGATTGGGATGTAAAAACCTGTAAGCATCATCTTCAATAATTAAAATATCATTTTTTTGAGCAAAATCGGCTATGCTTTTTCTTCTTTCATAGGGCATCACTACACATGTTGGGTTGTGTATGGTGGGCTGTAAATAAATTACTTTTGATTTTGTTTTAGCAAATGTTTTTTCTAAACCATTCAAGGTAAGTCCGCAATCATCAAATTCGCTCGCATGCAAAGTATAACCTTCCTTTAAAGCAATTGTTTTAAAAGCCGAATAAGTAAAGGGTTCGGTAATAATACTTTTATGGTTTTGTTTTAAAGTTTGAAGAATACAAGTAATGGAGTGATTTCCACTATTACTTTCAATGATTTTTATTTTTTCTTCATCGACTAGGCTTTCTAAATCAAGATATTTAGCAGCAATTTTAATATTCACATTTTTGGAGTAATATCCCGGAAGCGAAATAAGCTCCTTGAAAGTATTACTTTTTTTGGCCAAAAAATCATCAAATGCGACTACTTCAGTCGCTACGGTTGGATAATTATTTTTTAAATCAATCATTTTACTTTATTAATATTATGCAAATCAAACAATAGCAGTTCTACAAAAACTTAAACTAGTTTAATAAATCTTATTAACTGCTTTAAGTTAATCCAAATAAGTTTATTTTATAGTTAGCAGTCCTGCTTCAGCACATTTAACATCATCGGTTGAGGCTGAGCCTGATACTCCAATACTTCCAATTACATTACCATCTTTATCTTTTATTAAAATGCCTCCTGGTACTGTAGCTATATCAGGTGCATTCGGTACATTCCATTTTGATGTTTCTTCCGTCGTAAATTGATAAGTAGATGCTGAAATTCCTTTCCATTGCGCCACTTTAGCTGAACCTATTGTTGCTCCGTCCATTTTTGCAAAACAAACTAATTGTGCGTTTGTATCATAAATAGCAATGCACATGTTCATACTATTGCTTTTGGCGTATTCTAGACAACCATTCATAATTTCTTGAGCTGTTGAAAAATTGAGTACTGGCTTCAATTTTTGAGCGTTTAAATTATTAGTTATAAAATGTAAAGCGATAAAAAAAATAATTTTTTTCATAAAAATTAATTGAAGTTAAAAAGCAAAAGTGTGTTTGTATTTTGCTATAAAAAGCCAACTTTGTAGAGCTGGTAATGTTGGAACTTGTCTATAAACATCTGTATTATTAATGTTGGTCATTACTAAATATAGATCATTTCCTTCTTTTGTATTGTATCTTAAACGAATGTTCGTACCAATTTTTTTGCTTAAGTCGTCATATTGAGCCAATCCACTAATACTTAACTTTGTGTCAAAGTTTAATAATGTTGTAAATGAAGCTAAATGATTTTCGAATGATGGCAAACTTTGGTCAAAATTTACCCTGTCATATTTATAGTTCATTTGAAATTGAATAAATTTAGATTTATCAAAACGACCAAAAAAACCAAAAGAAGTTTTATAACCATTATAGAAAGTTCCTAAATCTATATAAGAATTAACATGAATAGATTTGGCAGTTGGAGAATATAAGAAAATATTAATGGCTTTGAAACTATAGTTCCCAATAGGAATTGAAACTCTATCTGAAAGAACCAATGGAGCTGATAGATTCTCTTCACGATAATAAGGTTTTATGTCTACACCTGCACCTATTTTCAATTCAAAATAGTATAACAATTCAGACCCCAAAGACTCTTTTTGATTTGTCAGAAAACCATCAATTTTATAAGAAGTCCATTGTAAAGTATGCTTAAATATAGATTTTGATTTTTTTTCAAAAAGCGCATATCCTATATTGGAATTGTATGATTTAATATTTCCTCTTTCTTCAAAACCTAAAACAGGATTGTATTTGTTCCCAATAATCGAATGACCAAATGAATAAAATAATCCAGCTTGACTAGGAAGTTCTATTTTTGCGTTAAAACGTAAATTTTCTGAACTGCTTAACGTATTGGATACTGTGTTTTCTATAGATTTTGCTGTAGCAATTTTAAAAAAACTTTTTAAAGGCAGTACAAATTGAGCATCAAGGCCATAGGTATAAAATTGATTGGATTGATCGCCAATTGAAGAAGTGAAAATTCCTCCAAAATAACTATTTGATTTACCAATTTGTTTCTTGAAACGTAGCAGCCCAATATTTTTTGAAGCATTATTAATTTTGTCTTCTGTTTGCATATTCAAGAATCCAATATCCCATTTTCCAATTCGACCAACCAATCTTGCACCTCCATAAATTCGTGTCAATTCACCATTATCTAAACCGATTCTTCGGCTATAAAAAACGTCGTTGTTATTGTCAAAAGTGAAAGAAAAATTGTTCGTTCGTTCTAAAAAAAATTCTCTTTTTTCTGGAAAGAAAAGTGAAGACCTAGATAAATTTACTTGAAAATTATCGGATTCTACTTGAGCAAAATCAGTATTTATTGTAGCATCAAGTGTCAACTCTGACGATAAACTATATTTGAAGTCAACACCAGCTTCAACAATTGATTTTGAAGCAGTATCAAACCCTGTATTTGTATTATTCAAAACTTTATCTCCACTCAAACCTCCTAAAGAATATGGTGTTACATACATAGGATTACTGTTTTTTATTCTTTTAAATTTAATTGGATAGCCTACAGAAATGTTGGCAAAACTATAGACCCCAAAGTCAGGTTTTGAGTCTGGAAAAACTGAAAACTCGTTTTTTGATGCAATTTTTCTCCAAACAATAAAGTTCATTAAAACTTCATCTTGATTTGTTTTGAACCTTAAACTAGACAAAGGGATTTTAAATTCTGCATACCATCCTTTATCATCATTAGATACTTTTACTTCCCAATAGGTATTCCAATTATCATTTACAGAAATACCTTTTGAATCAAATGTCAATGCTGCATCCCATCTCAAACCAGCAGGGGTTGTAGCAAATGCCTGTCCATTAGTTTTATCACTATAACCATCAAACGCGAACGCCATATAATCATTTGGACCACCTGCATCACGTTGTTTGGAAAAATCTTGAATCTCGGAAGTGTTTTTATGAAATAGTTTAGTTGCTACATAAATAAACTTGCTGTCATAAACCATTCTAACTTCAGTTATCTCTGAAGGTTTTGTACCATAATCCGGGCTTTGACGGGTTAAGGTAAAAGAACTTGCATTTAACCAAATGGGTTCATTAATTATACCATCAAAAATAATAGGCTCAGAAATCTTTGTAATCTCTATTGGCTTTTCTTGAGCTGTCAATCCAATTGAAAATAAAAGGCAAATAGTATAGGCTAATTTGTGCATTATTTTGTGCATTAAATTTTTAATGCAGCAATAGTAAGCCAGAATAAAAAAAAGATGGTTTTGAAATATCATTCAGAACCATCTTTTAACATAGTTTTTTTAAATGCTTACCCTGCATCATTCAAATAAAGGGTTTTCCTGTATTCTGTTGGCGTAACTCCTATTTGTTTTTTAAAGGTTGTATTAAATACAGATTTTGAATTAAAACCTGCTTCAAAATAAATTTGATTTATGGAATAATAATCGGTATCACTCATTAATCGGAGGCTCTCATTAATCCGATATGAGTTGACAAATTCTCTAAAATTCATTTTGCATTTCTCATTAATGACCATAGAAATATTAGTCCGGAGAATATTTAAGTTTTCAGACAATATTTCTAAAGAAAAGTTTTGGTCTAAATAAGGTTTGTCTTCATCCATGAAATTTTTTATCTTGGTAAAAATAACTTGTTTGCGTTCTTCGCTCAGTCTATTACCCGAATATTTAATAGTCAACTGTTTAATGGCAGTATCAACAAAACTGTTTTTGATTTCAGCAAGAAAAAGTGCTGATACCGAAATTAAAAAAATCAATTTATAACTAAAATATATAGGAACCTGTATAGCAAGATGGTCATGGAAATAAACAGCAAGAAAAAAATCTAATAAAAATAAAACTTTACAGAGTGTTATGGTTTTAAAAAGTAAAAATTTGAAATTCTTTCCAGCCATTTCAACTAAATTAATTTTATTAAAAAACTTTCTATAAAAGTAATAGGGATAAAATAATACCTGTGCTAACTGTATTGATATAAATAGGTAGCCAATAGGATTACTCCAAATATACCAATGGCATTTAGCTGCAATAATCGAATCGCTTCCGTTTACGCCAAAATAAATTATTGCAAATAAAAGAGAAGATATAGCAGGCAAAAAGTGTAACCATAAATGTTTGATTAATTTCTTTTCGACGTAAAGTGCCACGCAGGGAAGGATAAGAAGTTCAAAAGTTTCTTTCTGGTAGAATAGAAACCCTAAAGTTGATGCTATTTTACTTTTCAATTCTGGGAAATAAAAGATAGCTTCGATGCAATTTATTATCAAAAAAGAAATAAAAACAAAGGTCAAAAATTTCTTTTTAGACTTTTGGGTTACTGTAAAAATTGAATAAAATGAATACAGAGAACAAAAAAATACAATAGTAAACAGCAAGCAAAGTTTCAATGTAATCATAAGTAAGAAGTATTAATGACAAGACAAATTTAATTTATTTCATATTAATCTAAGAGTTGCTTTCAGTCAAATTTAACAGAGGTTAATTATTTCGGAACTTAAAACATAAAATTTACAGAATAAATGAACTAAATTAGTTACTCATGATCTTACTTCTACTTGAATAATTGTATCAGCTATTTTAAACTTGCTTCTCAAAACCATCATATCCTCACTTACTTTTCTATCCAAAACTTTAGCGTAATGTTGTGTAGTTCTTAAATTTTTATGTCCAAGCATTTTGCTAACACTTTCTATTGGTACTCCATTGGTAAGTGTTACTGTTGTTGCAAAAGTATGTCGGGCAATATGAAAGGTAAGTTCTTTTTCGATTTCACAAACTCCTGCTATTTCTTTTAAATACGCATTCATCTTTTGGTTCGATAAGATAGGTAGTAGTTTATCCACGTTATTACATTGTGGATGATTTTCGTATTTATCGATTATCATTTGAGTAACTGGAAGGATTGGAATTTTAGAAGCACTTTCAGTTTTTTGTCTGTGAGTAAATATCCATTTCTCGCCATCGATTCCGTAGCTTATGTGCGACTTTGTTAAGTTTTTAACATCAATGTAAGCCAAGCCAGTAAAGCAGCTAAAAAGGAAGATATCGCGAACTAATGATAATCGTTCTGTTTTGAAATCTTTTTCAATTATCGATTGGATTTCTGCTTCGGTGAGATAAACTCTCTCAACTTCTTTGACTTTTGATTTATAATTAGCAAATGGGTTTTTATCTAGCCAGTCATTGGCTAAACAAAGTTTTATTATTTTGTTGAAGTTCTTGATGTATTTTACTGCGGTATTATTTGCGCAGTTTCTAACGCTTCTTAACCAAAACTCGTAATCGGTTATAAAGGCATGATCTATCTTGGTAATATCAATATCGGAAATATTGTATTTCCATTGCATGAATTCAATTGTATGTTTGAGCGAAGTAGTGTAGCGTTCTAGTGTTCCTGGAGCGTATTCTTTGCCAACCAGTTCTTTGATTTTATTATTGTGGTCTTCGAAAATGGGAACAATCATTCTTTTACGCTCTTCGTTACCAAGCAGCTTATTTTTAAAGTTTTCAATTGATAAAACTTCGTTTCGGTGGAGTAGTTCCATTTGAGCATCTAAAACCTTCGATTTCATTAAATCAAGATAGCTGTTGATTGAACGAGCTTCTTCTGTTGCACCTTTCATTTTAGAGAGTTCATTTGACCATCTGGTTTTTTCTACAAATTTTTTTGTACTGAATTCAAGTCTTTTTCCATCAACTGTTAATCTAACATAAATTGGAAGTAATCCGTTTGCGTTGGCTTTTGTGCTCTTTGCATAAAAGTGAAGTGTGATTTTTGTTTTCATTGTGGTGACCGATTAATTATTACTCAAGTTAAATTTCAATATCAAAACAAACAAGATGTTTATTGATTGAACTTGTTGTTGAACAAGTCGTTGAACCTAATGTTTGTAATGGTTGAGGTAAATTAGCGAGACCCTAATTTGTCATTTTTTTAGGGTCTCGATTTTATCTCGATTGTAATAAGATTGAATGAATAATTTGGTATGTCTGGAAAAGCAAAAACCCCGTAAATCATAAGATTTACAGGGTTTTGATACCATTTAGGATTTTTTCAGCGGAGAAAGAGGGATTCGAACCCCCGGACCTGTTACAGTCAACAGTTTTCAAGACTGCCGCAATCGACCACTCTGCCATTTCTCCAATAAGTCGGGCACCAATTTCTTAATGCGGTTGCAAATATAACAACCTTTTTGGTTTTGCAAAAAGATTTTACCTAAAATATCTACCTTTTTTTTCGCCAAGAGGCTATATCTTTCAATACCTGATAATTACTATTCCCAAATCCTAAATCCTAATTCGTAAATCTAAAATCCTAATATGGTACATACTCCATAATCTCCAAACCATACCCAATCATTCCCACACGTTTGGTTTGTGTAGTATTTGAAATAAGGCGTAATCTAGAAATATCGATGTCGTGTAATATTTGAGCACCAATCCCGAAGTCTTTGGTATCCATCTTGATTTGAGGTACTTTAGTAATCCCTTCAGCCTGTAGTTGCTTTAGCTCGGTAAGTCTGTTCAACAAATCGGAAGAATCTACTTCCTGATTGATAAACAAGATAGCACCTTTTTCTTCCTGTATAATGCGATTGAAAACATCTTCCAGTTTCTTATCCATAGCCATCGCTAGGGTATTTAGGATATCGTTGTTGGCTTGCGTCGAATTAATTCGGGTAAGTATCGTATCGCCTAAATTCCAACTTCCTTTAGTTAAGGCTAAATGCACTTGCTTGTTGGTGGTTTGTTGGTACGCTCGTAAACGAAATTTCCCAAAACGGGTTTCCATTTCAAAATCATCTTTTTTGACAATCAGACTGTCGTGCTGCATACGGTAAGCCACTAAATCTTCGATAGAAACGATTTTTAAATCAAACTTTTTGGCGACTTCAATTAGTTCTGGCAAACGAGCCATAGAACCATCCTCGTTCATGATTTCTACAATCACTCCCGCAGGCTTAAATCCGGCCAATCGCGCAAAATCTATCGCCGCTTCGGTATGACCCGTTCTACGCAAGACACCGCCTTGTTTGGCTATCAACGGAAAGATATGTCCAGGACGCGCTAATTCATAAGGTTTAGTATCTTCATCAATTAACGCTAAGATAGTTTTTGCTCTATCGGAAGCGGATATTCCTGTGGTGACCCCATGACCTTTTAAATCCACAGAAACTGTAAAAGCAGTTTCCATGTGATCAGTATTGTTTTTAACCATAGCGTGCAACTCCAATTCGGCACAACGCTTTTCAGTTAATGGAGCGCAAATTAGACCTTTACCGTGCGTAGCCATAAAGTTAATCATCTCCGGAGTAACCTTTTCGGCTGCAGCCAAAAAATCACCTTCATTTTCACGGTCTTCATCATCTACGACAATGATAATTTTGCCTTGTCGAATGTCTTCGATGGCTTCTTCTATAGTGTTAAGTTGTGTTTTCATCTTTGAGACTTAGTTTGATAAAGCTTTAAGTTCTTTTAAATAAAAGCTGTTATAGAAATAAAATAGTGGATAAAAAGGAAAAGCGCCTAGTAACACAATCACTGTTTTTAAATCAGGTGCCGTGTTCATTTGGTTTCCGATGGTATGTAGACTTTTTTGAGCTTTGTAAAGCATAAAATAGAAGCCTACTTCTAATATAGCAACGGCAATTATGAGTAGCGTTCCTTCTAAAAATCCGCCCAGTACTACTATAATCAGTCCTAAATACGCTAGCAGCGCCAACAAACTAAACTGAGAATATGCTTTACGAAGGTCTTTGGTAGCTTCAAATGGTAAGGCCTGACGTTCTATTTTTGGTTGGGAAATGGTGTTGCTCTTGGTAATATCTTGTGGCTCGATTTGAATAGCTTCGTTTAAACGGAAATCAGCGTCTGTAGTGATGGCTTCTGCAACCAATTCGGTGGTGTCTTTAGTGGGAAACAAACGGGCAAAGACGCTGCTAAACCAACTAAAATCCATATTAAATCCTTTGTCGTCTGTCGCTTTTTTGGTCAATAATATGGCAAAAGGTGCTAGTATAAATGTCGACAACCAACAACCTAAGAAAGGAGCAATCTCATCTTGCTGTGCCACTTTTTTCCCGAAGGTATTGATAAAGTGAAATACAATAAAAATTAGAATAGCAAAAACAATTGGAAGTCCCAAACCTCCTTTTCGGATAATAGAACCCAAAGGTGCGCCAATAAAAAACATCAATAGACACGAGAAGGCAATAACGAATTTATCGTGTAAAGCAATCCAGTGTTGACTGATGTTCTTTTGTTTATCCTCTAAATCATAACGGGAACTTTCTAACGAAAAGTTAGTCGCATCGATATTGCTGCCCGCTACTTTTAAGGATTGTAATTTATGATTATCTGAAAAATTCTGCAACAAATCCTTTGTGCCTAAAGTGTTTGGACTATTGTTAACTATAGCATACGTTGGTGTTAAAGCAGAGCGTTGCGCGATATTATCGGCTATCGATACTAGATCTTTATTGTAGTTCTTTTGGAGGGAATCGAGGGTAAAAGTAAGTTCACCCACCGTAAGCATGGTGTTGGTATTGGTAATCTGCGCCTCATCTAAGTCTGCTTTATTTAATTTAGACAAATCGATATTGATGACGTATCTTTTGAATTCGCTTTTGGCAAACGGAACTTTATTGCGTTCTTCGAATTTTTTTGGGATGATGTCCTCGTAATAATTACCATCAAAGAGCACCAACTTTAGGATGTTGGAACTTTCGCTACTCACCAATTCTCCTTTTTTAGCTTTGATGACGGTATTGCTTCCAGAGCCCATTGAGGCGAGCTTGTGAATAGTAACACCTCGTAAATATTTACCATTTTCACCCGACTTCTTTTCGACTTTAATATTATAACTTCCTACTTGACTAAACTGACCTTCGGCAATAGCCATAGCCGGTTTTACTTGAGCAATATTTCTTCGGAAATTGACAAACTTGTATTCGGCATACGGAATAACATTGTTGGCAAAAATGAAAGCCACGATACTCAATCCGATAATAAAGTAAATCAAACTGCGCATCGCTCTTTGCAAAGAGATTCCGGAAGATTTCATTGCCGCAAACTCATAGTTTTCGGCCAAACTTCCAAAAGTCATAATAGAAGCCAATAAAACGGAAAGCGGAAGCACTAGCGGAATGATACTCGGCATCTTAAAAAGAAGGAACTTTAGAATCATAATTAAGTCTAAGTCCTTGCCCGCTAATTCAGAGATGAAGAGCCAAACGACCTGGAGTACGAATATGAAAAATAAGATAACAAATACCGTAGTAAAAGTAATCAAGAAGGTTTTTAATAAGTACTTATCAAGTATTTTCACCCGGGATTAATCTAGTTTATTGATGTAGTAATTTGGATATTTACTAGCGGCAAAGGTAAACTGATTTTTTGATAATGGCTGATTGGTTTTAAAAGAATTAACAGTAAGTGTGGTTCGGGAACCATTTTTTCCTATTTCTATGACGTTATAGATGTTTTTGGTTTGCGAATCAATGCCTAATAACACCTCTTTTCTTTGGTCTTTTGGGTTGGTTGGCGTAAGTTTTATATACTGAATCTTTCTGCCTTTTACGTCTTGTAGAATGTCCCAAGCATACTTATATCCGCTGTTAAAAAAGGTCAACATCTTAGAAGGCGTGATGGCTTTTTCATCGGCATCATTAGAACTTGAAATGGTTACTTCTTCATCTTCAGGTACAATGGTGTAGCTTTTTTTACCGTCGAATATTTTGGTAACTCCCATAAAATTCAACACGTATTTATTGCCTTGAATGATGACATTGCCTTTACTTTCTTTGTTGATGTTTTCTTTCAGATTGGTAAGCGAGTATTTAAAATCGATCGTAATATTGTTATACGATTTAATTTTGGTCGTTACTTGATCTAATAATTCTTTTGCCTTTTTATCTTGGGCATTAGCAGTAAAGCTTACCAAAAGCAAAAGGGCAACGGAAAGTATTTTATTCATTTTAGGCATTGTTTTGTTCATTAGTAAAAAATTGGTCTAACGAAGCTAAGTCCGGAATGTTGACACTTCGTGCTTTGCTTCCTTCAAACTGACCTACAATTCCCGCGGCTTCTAATTGATCTATCAATCGACCGGCACGGTTGTATCCCAGTTTCAACTTTCTTTGCAATAATGATGCCGAACCTTGCTGTGCCGTAACGATTATCTCTGCAGCTTCTCTAAACATGCTGTCTCTCTCCGAAATATCAAACTCCAAATTCACGCTGCTTCCTTCTTCGCCAACATATTCTGGCAACAGATAGGCACTGGCATAAGCTTTCTGAGCTCCAATGTAATCTACGATTCGTTCTACTTCTGGCGTATCTACAAAAGCGCATTGTACCCGCACTAAATCATTTCCGTTGGAATACAACAAGTCACCACGACCAATTAATTGATCGGCACCTTGCGTATCCAAAATCGTTCTACTATCTATTTTAGAGGTTACTCTAAAGGCAATACGCGCGGGGAAATTCGCTTTTATAAGTCCGGTAATAACATTTACCGAAGGTCTTTGCGTTGCTATGATCAAATGGATTCCAATGGCACGAGCCAACTGCGCCAAACGCGCAATCGGTGTTTCTACTTCTTTTCCGGCCGTCATAATCAAATCGGCAAACTCATCGACCACCAAAACAATATAAGGCAGGAAACGATGTCCGTTTTCCGGATTCAGTTTTCTCGATTTAAACTTCTCATTGTATTCCTTGATATTTCGCACCATAGCGTCTTTCAACAACGAATAACGGTTGTCCATCTCGATACACAAAGAATTCAGCGTATGTACTACTTTGGTATTATCGGTAATGATAGCATCGCCATCATCGGGTAGTTTGGCCAAATAATGGCGCTCTATTTTGTTGAAAAGGGTAAGCTCTACTTTCTTTGGATCGACCAAAACAAATTTTACTTCCGCAGGATGTTTTTTGTATAATAACGAAGTTAGCACCGCATTGAGTCCGACCGATTTTCCTTGTCCGGTGGCTCCAGCCATTAAAAGGTGGGGCATTTTAGCCAAATCGACTACGAAGGTTTCATTCGATATGGTTTTTCCAAGGGCAATAGGCAATTCCATTTCCGCTTCCTGAAATTTAGCCGAACCAATCACGCCACGCATAGGCACCATCGTAGGGTTTTTATTCGGTACCTCAATACCAATAGTTCCTTTCCCCGGAATAGGAGCGATGATACGAATACCCAAGGCCGCTAATGACAAAGCGATATCGTCTTCCAAGCTTTTGATTTTAGAGATACGAATACCAGCTTCGGGAACAATTTCATAAAGGGTTACTGATGGTCCAACAGTAGCTTTGATTTGGGCAATATCGATTTTGTAGTTCTTTAGGGTTTCTACAATTCGATTTTTATTTTCTTCGAGTTCTTCCTGATTGATGGTGATACCAACTGAGGTATATTCTTTTAATAAATCAATGGTTGGGAACTTATAATTTGATAATTCTAAGGTCGGGTCAAATAAACCAAAGTCTTCTACCAGTTTTGCGGCTAGATTTTCTTCAAGAATATCTTCCTCAGGCGCTTGTTCTATTACAAAAGCTTCGTCATTCGTTTCGATGATAATCGGTTCCTGAATTGGAGTAGGAGCAACGGGTTTGATGGTAGGCTCTAAATTGATTTCGGAAGCATTGGCGATGGTTGGTTTTAACGCTTCTTTATTGATTTCAAATTGTGAAGACTTTAAAGTTGGCTCTTCCAGTATTTCTTCATCCTCTTTAACGGCAAATTCTTCTAGATTATAATCGGTTCCTTTTTCAGTTGAAGTTAAAGTAGACAAGTCGTCTTTGATGTCTTTCTGCTTTTTTTCAAAGAAGGTTTTTAAGGCATCCGGAGAAATTTTTATTTTAAAAATCAAATAGATGACAATCGCAAAAACAATTAGAAGTAGTGTACCGATTTTACCAATATAATCCTGAATGAAGGAATTCATTTCATATCCGACAATACCCCCTAATTCTGGAATTCTAGTGGCAAAGAAGCCAAAAGTAATCGACAAAATGATGATAGCAAATAAATCCCAAAACCATGTGTTTTTGAGTTTTTTAACCGGTAAATCCAACAGTAAAAAGGCACCGCTCAAAAAGAAAAGTTTTACGAATAAAAAAGAAGCAACCCCAAAACCGCGATAGATGAATAAGTCGGCAATGTAGGCACCAAATTTACCCAACCAATTGTGTACAGGCTCGCTTCGGTCGGTTAATGAATCCACGGCACTTTGATCTGCCTGACCATAACCGACGCCATTTCCCGACACAAAAAACGAAATGAAGGACACCAAAAAGGCGATAGACAGCAGCACCAAAAGAAAACCAAACAGCATTCGGTATTGCTTTTTAGTCTTTAAAATTTTGAGTTCGAGTTGCGGGTCTTTTTCTTTACTTTCTTTTTTTACTGTTTTTGCCATTGGTGATGTATAACGCTATAAAAATAGAAATTTAATCGAACGGTTATAGAAATTTCGGAACATAAATTAACAATCCTACTGCAATAGCCGCCAAAGCAGCAAACATAACAGCACCGGCAGCAATGTCTTTGATAAAGCCAATACGGTCGTGAAATTCAGGGTGAATAAAGTCGGCTATTTTTTCAACGGCAGTGTTCAAGCTTTCAATGCTCAAAACCAATCCGAAAGTCAAAATCTGCATCATCCATTCTTCTCTCGAAATATCGAAAACAAATCCGGCAATAATCAAAATCACCGCCAAAGACGATTGTACCATCACACTGTGTTCGGTAGTAATCAGCTTGAAAGCGCCTTTTACAGCAAACCCAACGCTTTTTAAACGGCCAGTAATAAAGGAGTTGTCTTTTTGAAATTCCATGTTCTTGAAGTTATAGCGCAGCTAAGGCAGCGTCGTAATTAGGCTCGTCAGCAATTTCCGGAACTTGTTCGGCATATTTTACGATACCATTTTCATCCAAAACAATCACAACTCTCGAGTGTAATCCAGCTAATGGACCATCCGTCATCTCTAAACCATAGTCTTTTCCGAAATTTCCGGTATTGAAATCAGATAAACAAATAACATTGTCTAATCCTTCGGCGCCACAAAAACGTTTGAAAGCAAAAGGCAAATCACGTGCAATGCATAATACTTTCGTATTTTCTAGGGCACTAGCTTTGGCATTGAATGTACGTGTAGAAGTAGCACACGTTCCAGTGTCCACACTTGGATAGATATTCAGAATCACTTTTGAACCGGCAAAATCGGTTAAACTTGCTTTAGATAAATCGGTTTTTACTAATTGAAAATCGGGTGCTTTTGAACCAGCTTTCGGTAATTCACCACTAGTATTTATTGGGTTTCCGCCTAATGTTATTGATGCCATAATGAGTTAAAATTTAAGCGTCAAAAGTAGTGAAAATATTTAGGATTTTGAACTTGGGAATTCGCTTTTTAAGAAATAAGCTAAAAAAGACTTGGTTTGTACTATTGTTTTATCGTAATATTGCAATATATAAATACAAGTATTTTATGGGAGCCTCAAAATCAGAAGCATTTTCGGCAGCACAAAATGAAATGGCCAGCCTTTTCAAAGCATTATCGCATCCGGCACGAATAGCCATTGTCGATTATTTATTATCGGTAGATAGTTGCATTTGCGGTGATATTGTCAACGAATTGCCTTTGGCACAACCTACTATTTCACAGCATTTGAAAGAACTTAAAAATGCCAATATTATCAAAGGAACCATCGAAGGAACAGCCATTTGCTACTGCATCAATCCAGATACTATCGATACTATCGAAAATCATTTTGGCACGATTCGCCATAAGTTAAAGAATAAATGCTGTTAAATTAAAGACAAGTTAGACTTCTTAGACTGGCTTAGACTTCTTAGATTCTAGACGAACAATAATCTACTATTCTTACAAGTCTAATACTTCTACTACTTCTACTACTTCTAACAATCTAACAATCTAAAATTCTAACAATCTAAAATTCTAACAATCTAAATATGAAACTATCAGAAATAAAAAATCAGTTAAAAAATCTTTCTCAAATTGCCTTCCAACTACCTAATGGCACATTGGTGCCAACTCATTTTCATGTTACAGAAGTGGGAAAAGTCACTAAACACTTCATTGATTGTGGTGGCATAGTTCGCACGGAAGAAGTTGCTAATTTTCAGCTTTGGGAAGCCAACGATTACGATCACAGATTGCATCCTGAAAAATTGATTCACATTATCGAATTATCTGAAGAGAAACTGCAAATCCCCGATTTAGAAATTGAAGTTGAATATCAAATGGAAGCGACCATCGGAAAATTTGGTTTGGATTTTGACGGAACCAATTTTCAATTAAAATCAAAATTAACCGATTGTTTAGCCAAAGATAATTGTGGTATTCCACCAGAAAAATTGAAAACCAAGATTGGAGAATGGAAGCCAAAAGAAGCCTCTTGTTGTATTCCGGATTCGGGTTGCTGCTAGCATGAAAAGGTTTGTTATAACTCATAAAAAGAAGCTTGTTATTACTGTTTCAGTGATTCTTCTTAATCTTATTTTCGGTTTTGATGCCAAGTTTACCATTATTAATTTTATATGGATTTTTCTATGAAAAATATTTTAGTTCTTTGTACAGGAAATAGTTGTCGTAGCCAAATAGCTCATGGCTACTTAGAATTTTTCACAGATGCTAATCAAGTAAAAGTTTACTCAGCTGGAGTTGAAACACACGGCGTAAATCCTAAAGCCATTGTCACTATGAAAGAAGATGGAATAGATATTTCCAATAATACTTCTAACAACATAGAAGAGTATTTTGATGTTCCATTTGACTATGTAATTACGGTTTGCGACAACGCTAAAGAACGCTGTCCGTTTTTCCCAACACAAGCTCAAAAATTCCATTATAATTTCCCCGATCCTGCGAAAGCAGTTGGAACAGATGAAGAAATTTTAAATGAATTTCGAAACGTCAGAGAGCAGATTAAAGTGTACTGCAAAGATTTTTTGAAGTCCGTCAATCTATAAAAAAAAAGCCGTTTCTTTTGAAACGGCTTTTTTTTATCTAAAAATCTAAACATGCAATGCTCTGTTATCCGTTGCCGCTAATGCTGCTTCTTTGATAGCTTCGGCAAAAGTAGGATGCGCATGACTCATTCTGGAGATATCTTCGGCTGATGCTCTGAATTCCATCGCAGTTACCGCTTCGGCAATTAAATCGGCACAACGAGCACCAATCATGTGAACACCTAATACTTCGTCTGTTTTGGCATCGGCTAGTATCTTAACGAATCCATCTAAATCGCCACCAGCACGAGCTCTTCCTAAAGCTTTGAAAGGAAAACTTCCGGCTTTATACGCAATACCATCGGCTTTTAATTGCTCTTCCGTTTTTCCAACAGCAGCAACTTCAGGCCAGGTATAAACTACACCCGGAATCAAATTATAATCGATGTGTGGTTTTTGTCCGGCTAAAATCTCGGCAACCATAGCACCTTCTTCTTCAGCTTTGTGGGCTAGCATCGCTCCACGAACTACATCTCCAATCGCATAAATATTTGGAACATTGGTTTGTAAATGGTCATTCACTTCAATCATACCGCGTTCGGTCACTTTTACTCCGGCTTTGTCTGCATTTAAACCATCTGTATAGGGACGACGACCTACAGAAACCAAAGCATAATCTCCTTCAAGGGTAATAATTTCGCCTTTGGCATTTTCAGCTTTTACAGTAACTGTTTTTCCTTTTCTATCTACCGATTGTACTTTGTGTGAGGTATAGAATTTCATACCTTGTTTTTTCAAGACTTTGGTCAATTCTTTAGACAAACCAGCATCCATTCCGGGAATGATTCTATCCATAAACTCTACAACCGAAACTTCAGCGCCAAGGCGAAGATATACTTGTCCCAATTCAATTCCGATAACACCACCACCAATAATGACTAAGTGTTTTGGTACTTCCGGTAATTTTAGAGCTTCTGTAGATGTAATGATTCTTTCTTTATCCAATGTAATAAAAGGCAGATTAGACGGTTTTGAACCGGTAGCAATAATGATATTTTTAGCTTCGATAGTTTCTGATGAACCATCGGCTTTGGTAACTTTAACTTTGGTAGCGCTTTCAAATGAACCTAATCCTTCAAAAACGGTGATTTTGTTTTTATCCATTAAAAATTTAACGCCGCCTGAAGTTTGATCAACTACCGCTTGCTTGCGGGCAATCATTTTTTCCAGATTTACTTTTACTTTTCCGGAAACTTCAATACCGTGATCGGCAAAATGCTGTAATTCCTCATAATGATGGGAAGAGGCTAATAATGCTTTCGATGGAATGCAACCTACGTTAAGGCAAGTTCCTCCTAAAGTACTGTATTTTTCGATGATGGCAGTTTTAAAACCTAATTGGGCACAACGAATAGCTGATACATATCCGCCGGGACCAGAACCTATGATGACTACGTCAAATGAACTCATAATGATGTATTTATTGTTTGGTATTTTAATTTTTGCGTCACAAAATTACTGTTTTTATTTCAGTAAAAAACCAAATAGTTGGTTAAAAGATATCCTTACTTACTACAGCGTAAATGCGGTGGTACTTTTGACTTCACCAATCATGAAAGTGCTGTGTGTACTACCAATATGCTGCAATGTTGTGAGTTTGGTCACCATAAATTCGCGGTATTCGTCCATGTCTTTGACGTGTACTTTCAGAATATAATCATAATCGCCACTAACGTGAAAACACTCTAACACTTCAGTCAGTTGGATGACTTCATTTTCAAATCGGGTAAGGTAATCTTTAGAATGTTGTACCAATTTAATGTGACAGAACACTACAAAACCTTTATTGATTTTGTTGCGATCCAATAGCACTACATATTTAGATATGATGCCTTCGCGCTCTAGTTTTTTGATGCGTTCATAGACAGCCGTTACCGAGAGATTCAGCTGAAGTGATAGCGCTTTTGTAGTTTTCTTAGTGTCTTCCTGAAGCAGACTTAACAGTTTTTTATCGATAACATCCATGAAGTGATAATTGTTGGTTAAAAGAGCAAAATCTATTACAAATAATTGTAAATAAACTATTAAAATATAGTTATATAGATTATAAATCTAAATTAAGTCAAAAGTATTGATTATTTAATGGAATAATATCAATTTTGAATAAAAAAACAACATGGAACATTTCAATCCCGCAGATAAAATTCAGGACTTGCAATACTTTGGTGAATTTGGAGGTGTGAATCCTTCCATATCGGATAGTTCCACCTACACCTTTCTTTCGGCCAAAAAGATGTTTGATACTTTTGAGGGCAATGCTGAAGGATGCTATTTATACTCGCGTCATTCATCACCTATGAACTTGTATTTAGGAGAAGCTTTAGCCGCGATGGAAGGAACCGAAAGTGCTAATGTAGCAGCATCGGGAATGGGTGCGATTACTCCGGTTTTATTACAGTTGTGTGCTTCGGGAGATGAGATTGTATCGAGCAGAACCATTTATGGCGGAACCTATGCTTTTATGAAAAACATGTTGCCGAAATGGAATATAAAAACACATTTTGTAGACATTACAAAGCTTGAAGCTGTAGAGCAAGCGATCAACAAAAATACCAAAGTCTTGTATTGTGAAACGGTGAGTAATCCACTTCTGGAAGTGGCAGATATTGCAAGTTTGGCTGCTATTGCTAAAAAACATAACATTAAACTAGTGGTAGACAATACGTTTTCACCATTATCGGTAGCACCAGCAAAATTGGGAGCCGATGTGGTCATTCACAGTCTTACCAAATTCATCAACGGAAGCAGTGATACCGTTGGAGGTGTAGTATGCGCTTCACAAGAATTTATAAACGATTTAAAAAATGTAAACAATGGTGCCAGCATGTTATTGGGACCAACGATGGATAGTTTAAGAAGTTCAAGTATTCTTAAAAACCTCAGAACATTGCATATCCGAATGAAACAGCATAGTTGTAATGCGATGTATTTGGCGCAAAAGTTCGAAAATGATGGTTTAAAAGTAGTGTATCCGGGATTAGCAAGTCATCCAAGTCATGTTTTGTATGCTGGAATGATTAATAAAGAATACGGTTTTGGAGGCATGATGACCTTGGATGTTGGAACTTTAGAAAAAGCGAACGAGTTGATGGAACTGCTGCAGAACAGAAATTTGGGGTATTTGGCTGTAAGCTTAGGGTTTTACAAAACCTTATTCAGCGCACCAGGAACTTCTACTTCCTCAGAGATTCCGTTAGAGGAACAAAAAGAAATGGGCTTGAGCGATGGCTTAATTCGTTTTTCAATTGGATTAGATAACGATATTGAGCGAACCTATTCCTTAATGAAAGCCTGTATGATTGAACTTTGTATACTTGAGCCACAAGTAGTTAGTTAATAGTTTTTACTTGATTTTAAAAATCGTCTGCGTTTATTTGCAGATGGTTTTTTTGCTTTTGGTTAGCGTGCTAGTAATTATTTCTTACCTTTAAATTCTCTAATTCATCCTTGTCATGAAAAGCAATTTCCTTTTTAGCAGTTTAGTTTTTTTTACGGTATCGCTTCAAGCACAGATTGTCAACATTCCCGACGCTAATTTTAAAGCCCGTCTTTTGATGGCCAGCAGTTCAAGTGGTATAGCCATCAACAGCAGTAATAATCCATTCAAAATTGATAGTAATAACAATGGCGAAATAGAAGTAAGCGAGGCGCTATTAGTTTACAAACTCAACTTGAATTCTTACAACTTCTCACAGACTTCCTATATTTCAGATTTGACAGGATTAGCAGCCTTTCAGAATCTCAGGGTTTTAAATTGTTCTAAAAACAACCTAACACAGATAAATCTGCTTCCGTTGACATTTTTAGAAGAATTGGGTGCCAGTTACAATGCGATTACCTCTCTTGATATCTCTAATTTAACTCATTTTAAGAAACTATTGGCTCATACCAATCAAATAAATACGATCACTCAAAATAACAATAGTTCACTGGAAAATATTTGGTTAAGTAATAATGTATTGACGAGTTTTGACTTGTCTGTTTTTCCTGCTCTTAAATGGGTTTCGTGTGATAACAATCAATTAACGTCAATCAATCTTTCGGGATTAACACTGATTGATGAAGTTGAATGTGGGAATAATTTATTGACTTCACTAAACCTTGACGGACTAACAACACTAAGAATTCTCGGTTGCGGTGGAAATCAAATCAGCAGCCTCAATGTAAGTTCATTACCAACACTGAACATGCTTAGGTGTGGTTTTAATCCTATTAATGGCATAAACATCAATGGGCTTTCAAGTTTGGGTTTGCTAAATGTAGATAATACACTATTAACTTCTTTAGATGCGAGTCAGTCTGGAGTACAACAATTATTTGCTTCAGGATGTGCTAACTTACAAACCATCAATGTCCGAAATGGAGTCTATTCGTATAGTGATCCCGATTTATTGTATTTTGCATTTAATATTTACGATAACCCTAATCTAATAAGTATTTGTACCGATGATGGCGAGCAAAATCAATTGGTTTACAGAGATTACAATACGAGCGGAAATGTGGTTGTTTACAATGGCAGTAATTGTGATATTCCTGTTCAGGTAAACATGAGTGTAACTGATGCTGATACAATAGCTGTAAAACTTTTTCCAAACCCAACGGCTTCAATTTTGAATATTGAGATTCCAGAAACTGCTGTATTAAATAGGATAGTAATTTCGACTCTTTTGGGACAAACGGTAATGACTTTAGAAGGACCGAAAACGATAGATGTAAGTTCATTAACTAAAGGAACCTACTTTGTAAACGTGGAAACTGATACAGGAAAGGCAACACAGAAACTAATTAAGTTATAAATTAAAAAATCCCGAGCGTCGGGATTTTTTAATGTTATTTTTTGTTCAACTTACTGTTTTTAAAGCCATACATAAAGTAAACCACCAAGCCAATAACCAACCAAACACCAAACCATTTCCAGTTGGATACCGCCATTCCGGTTAGTAAATAGCAGCACGAAATTAATCCCAGTAAAGGAATCAACGACAGATTTTTTCTGAAAGCTAAAACGGTCATCACCAAGCAAAGAATATAGAACGCGATTAACGGAAGGTTAGTGCCAATTTTGTCTCCAGAAAAATCAAAAACGTCACTAAAGTAATTTGGAATATAATACTGAATTACAGCAATGCTTCCAGCAAAAAGTAGCGGGAATACAAACTTCGAATTGATATATGGAATCCTAAATTTTCCTTTGGTGGCTCGTTCAGCTAATTCTGCTTCGCTTTGTGGAGAAAGTAACAGTACTCCACCACACACCAATACAAAAGCAAATAAAGTTCCAATACTGGTAAAGTCTAATACAAAGTTTTCATCAGTAAAAAATATCGGAATACCAACTACTAAACCTGTCACTATGGTTGCAAAGCTCGGAGTTTTGTATTTTGGGTGAATTTCGGCAAACTTTTTAGGCATCAAGCCATCCCGACTCATCGTCATCCAAATTCTCGGCTGTCCCATTTGGAATACCAAAAGAACACTTGTCATCGCTACAACCGCAGCTATAGAGACAATGAAAAGCATCCATTTGACACCTTTCAAAGCGAAAATTTCGGCTAATGGATCACTAACACCAAGTAGCGTGTAAGAGACCATTCCGGTAATAACCAAAGCTAAAATGATGTAAACGACCGTACAAATAACTAAAGAATAAATCATTCCTCTTGGCAAATCACGTTGCGGATTTTTGCTTTCTTCGGCTAAGGTAGACACGGCATCAAATCCTATATAGGCAAAGAAAACAGCTGAAACTCCACCCATCACGCCACCAAAACCATTGGGCATAAACGGAGTCCAATTATCTATATCAATATAAAAAGCTCCAACAACAATAACCAAGGCTATAATAGCCAACTTGATGTATACCATTATATTACTGAAGTTTTTAGACTCTTTAGTACCACGATAAACCAAATAGGTTATGAGCAAATTAATTACTACTGCAGGCAAATCAAAAATAATTCGCAAACCTCCAACAGTTGGAGCTGTCTGCCACGCCGTCATTCCTTCGCCAGATTTATTGGCCAATATAGCATCCTGTGCAGACTTGTAATTAATGGTCAACCATTCGGGTAAATGCAAATGAAAACTTTCAAGCAAATTGGTGAAATAGCCACTCCACGAAAAAGCAATATAAATATTTCCGATAGAGTATTCCATAATTAGTGCCCAACCGATAATCCAAGCAAAAAGTTCCCCAAACGAAACATATGCATACGTATAAGCACTTCCTGAAACTGGAACTCTAGAGGCAAACTCAGCATAACACATGGCAGTAAACCCACAGGCAATAGCACAAATGATATATAAAAAAACAACTCCTGGACCACCAGAAAAACAAGCGTTTCCAATCGCGCTAAAAGTACCTCCGCCAATGATGGCTGCAATCCCGAAAAATGTTAAATCCCTAACATTTAAAACTTTATGTAATCCACTGTGCTGCTCTCCATCACCGCCTTGTTGTACAGCAACGGTTGTTGATTTTTTTCGAAATAATTTTGACAATAACATGGACATACTTAGTTTAGTTTAAAACAAATATAATAAAGGAAATGATATTAAATCTGTATTTTTTACAAATAGCTTTTGACAATCAACTAATAATTATTAATAATAAAAAATTATGACAGAACATGACAGTTATCATTAGCTTTGGTCCATCAAAAATTTAAATTTACATCCTAACAACATAAATCACATTACAATGGGAAATGAAACAACTGAGGGTAAATGCCCTTTCGGACACGGTGCCTCAAATCCAAGTGCTGGTGGCGGTACCAACAATAGCGACTGGTGGCCTAACCGATTAAATCTAAACATTTTAAGACAACATTCTAGCTTATCTAATCCGTTAGATGAAAATTTCAACTATGCTGAAGCTTTTAAAAGCTTGGACTTAGCTGCTGTTAAAAACGATATTTACGAACTCATGAGAGACTCGCAAGATTGGTGGCCGGCAGATTATGGTCATTATGGCCCGTTATTTATTCGTATGGCTTGGCATAGTGCTGGAACGTACAGAATCTCTGATGGTAGAGGCGGCGGTGGAACGGGTAGTCAGCGTTTTGCTCCAACTAATAGCTGGCCAGATAATGGTAACTTAGATAAAGCTCGAATGCTTCTTTGGCCAGTGAAACAAAAATATGGTAAAAGTTTATCTTGGGGAGATTTAATGATCTTAGCCGGAAATTGTGCATTAGAATCTATGGGATTCAAAACGTTTGGATTTGCCGGAGGACGTGAAGACATATGGGAACCGGAACAAGATATTTACTGGGGAACAGAAACGGAATGGCTTGGGGATAAACGTTATAGTGGAGACAGAGAACTAGAAGATCCTTTAGCAGCTGTTCAAATGGGATTGATTTATGTAAACCCCGAAGGACCAAACGGTGTTCCGGATCCTTTGGCTTCGGCAAAAGATATTCGTGAAACTTTTGCCAGAATGGCCATGAATGACGAAGAAACCGTAGCATTAGTTGCTGGTGGGCATACTTTTGGAAAAGCTCACGGAGCAGGAGATGCAGCTCTTGTAGGTAGAGAACCAGAAGGTGCCAGTATCGAAGAAATGGGAATGGGTTGGAAAAATGCTCACGGAACAGGAAAAGGAGGCGATACCATTACCAGTGGAATAGAAGGAGCCTGGAAACCAAATCCAACAACTTGGGACAATGGCTATTTTGATACCCTATTGAAATTTGACTGGAAACTAACCAAAAGTCCAGCTGGTGCTTTTCAATGGATTCCTACTGATGAATCAGCTGCAACTTTAGTTGAAGATGCACATGACCCTAATAAACGTCATGCTCCGGTAATGACTACTGCAGATTTGGCTTTAAAATTAGATCCAATTTACGCTCCAATTTCAAAACGCTTTTTTGAAAACTTCTCCGAATTTGAAGATGCTTTCGCAAGAGCATGGTTCAAATTAACCCACAGAGATATGGGACCAAAAACCAGATACGTAGGTAGTGAAATACCACAAGAAGATTTAATCTGGCAAGATCCGGTTCCGGCCGTAAACCACGAATTGGTGAACGAACAAGATATAACCGAACTTAAAAATACAATTGTAACTTCTGGGTTATCGGTTTCGGAGTTGGTCAGTACAGCTTGGGCTTCGGCGGCGTCTTTTAGAGGTTCTGATAAACGTGGTGGTGCTAATGGAGCCCGAATTCGTTTTGAACCACAAAGAAACTGGGAAGTAAACAATCCAACACAGTTACATAAAGTTTTAACCGTTTTAGAAAATATTCAACAAGCGTTCAATGCAAAACAAAGTGGCACTAAGAAAATATCTTTAGCCGACATTATTGTTCTTGCTGGTTGTGCTGCGATAGAAAAATCTGCACAAGAAGCTGGCTATGACGTAAAAGTACCTTTCACGGCAGGAAGAGCAGACGCAACATTGGAACAAACCGATGTAGAATCGTTTAAAGTGCTAGAGCCAAAAGCAGACGGTTTTAGAAATTATAGAGCTGCTTCTTGTACTTCACCAACAGAAGCTTTACTGATAGATAAAGCGCAGCTATTAAATCTTACAGCTCCCGAAATGACAGTATTGTTAGGCGGACTTCGAGTATTAAACGCCAATTATAATGGTTCTACTACTGGTGTGTTTACTGCAAGACCTGGAGTGTTGACCAATGATTTCTTCTTAAACATTCTGGATTTAGGGACCAAATGGAACGCTACAGATGATAAAGGTGAAACGTTTGAAGGAAAAGATAGAAAATCGGGGACTTTGAAATGGACAGCAACCAGAGCAGATTTAATTTTTGGGTCTAATTCTGAACTTAGAGCTTTGGCTGAGGTTTATGCTGAAAATGACGCTAAAGAAAAATTTGTAAACGATTTTGTTAAAGCTTGGAATAAAGTAATGAATCTTGACCGATTCGATTTAGTGTAATGCCAATTTATAATTAATAAAAAAGTCCTCAATTGAGGACTTTTTTTATGGAGTAAATACGCTTTTATAATTGTTCCAATAACGATAAATTAAAAATAAATTTCCAAGAAACATGGCTATCGCAATAGGTAAACCTTCTGGAGCCAGAAAATAATTAATCAATAGAATGTTGATGGTTATCGGTAAAATTAGGATATTAGCCAAAGTCACATATTTACCGGTTACATAAGATACACCGCAAAGCAACTCTATAGCTTTGGCTAAAGGCATTAAATATGTAGATGCTATCAAACCTACTTGAAAAGCTTTAAAATCTCCTGTCGTAACAGGTTCCGGAACAAGTTTTAAAAAGAAACTAACAGAAGCAAATAGGAGCAAAAGTCCTATCAATACACGGATAACAATGGTTGCGATTTTCATAAATAAGAGTTTTGAGATTAATGATAAACCAAAGTTAAACAAAAAAATACCATCGCCTTAAAACAATGGTATTTATTTCATTATCAAACCATTAACGCTTATTTCTTTGTAAATTTTTTGTATCCTAGTATTCCCAAACCAATGATTAAAAATAAGGCCCAAAGTTGCACTATAAAAGCAACAATGGTTTCCAACATAAACCAACCCTTTTTCAGACTATCCCAAATCTGCAAACCAATATGTGGTCTATAGGCATTGTTATTTTTTTCATTGGCTACAATTTCCTGTAGCACACTTTCTCTTTGATACAAATACAAAGTAACGGTGCTAAAAGTAACCTGATCTTCCAAACTCAGATTTTTTAAAACGGTTTCGTCCGTTTGGGTTTCCCTATCTAAAACTTTATCTTCAGCATTAGTGATGTCGTTTAGTTTTTTGCCTTTAGTATCAATCCCTTTTTCTAATCGTTTTTGATGTGATACCAATCGTTTATGAGCCATTGTATTCGACAATAACTGCAACGCTACATCATCAGCTTTAATTAAACGGCTATCCAAAAAAGCCACTTCTTTTGCCATCGATTTTAAAACAGTATCCAATTGCGTATTCGGAACTCGAAGCGTTATGGTGTTATCTACGGTGTATCTTGTGGTTTCGAGTGTGCTGTCTTGACTGATTTTAGTTTCCGATTTCTCGTGGATGGTGCTTTTCAAATCGGTAAAGGTTACAAAACCACCATTTTTACTGACAATGTTTTCAATGGTATAAGTCGATTGGGCTACATTTCTGACTTTAAATTTTAAATCTGCTGTTCGCACAAATTTCCGAGTACTTTCTTTTTTTTCGACCGCAGCGTTGGAGGAAATAGTGGAGGCTGATTCCACTGCAGAACTGTCTGCGGTATCAGCTGTAGCATTTTCAAGCGATTCAGCTTGTTTACAAGCAAAGGCAAGTCCGAGTAGGAGCAACGCCAAACCAAGTTTTGATAAGTGTTTCATTTTACATTCATTTTAAAGGTTATTAATAGAGTTATACAATTTTTAGGGAAGAGATGTTGCGTAGTTTTCTATCAATACTTTAAATGAATTACTTGTGAAACGTTATTGCTAGTCCTACTAAAAAGCGTGCCATAAATTGCGACTGATTATCAAATGAAAAATATATTTTTATCGTAATTTTGAAAACCTATAAATTCAGGCACATTTGAGAACAATAACATCCAAAACAATTGCTAATCCGATGCTTTTTAAGCAACAGCTGTTGCAATGGTCACAACAGTTTCGCGAAGTAGTTTTTTTAGATTCTAATGCCTATCACCAAAAATATTCCAGTTATGATTGTGTCTTGGCCGTGGATGCTTTTACCACTATAAAAACTGATTTTTACAATGCTTTTGACGAATTACAGCAATACCAGCAGCAAACGAAGGATTGGTTGTTCGGTTATTTAGCGTATGATTTAAAGAATGATATCGAAAAGTTGCATTCGGATAATTTCGATGGTTTGCTGTTTCCCGATTTGTTTTTCTTTCAGCCTAAGAAGCTCTTTTTGTTAAAAGACAAGCATTTGGAAATTCAATACCTGAATCTATGTGATGACGAAATTGACTTCGATTTCAATCAAATAAATAGCTATTCATCAAACGCAATTCGCAATGCTCAATTCAATATTCTTCCCCGAATTTCAAAAGAAAACTATGTGGTCAAAGTGAATAAAATGTTGGAGCATATTCACCTTGGCAATATTTATGAGGCTAATTTTTGCATGGAGTTTTACGCCGAAAAGGCCACAATCGATCCATTAGCTATTTATCAGAAACTGAATCAGATTTCCAAACCTCCTTTTGCTACTTTTTTTAAAAATCAGCAACAGTACTTACTCTGCGCTTCACCCGAACGGTATCTGAAAAAAGAGGGAAACAAAGTGATTTCTCAACCCATAAAAGGGACAGCCAAACGCTTTTCAGAGGTAAATTCAGACGAACAATCGAAAACCGAATTAGCTCAAAATCCAAAAGAACGTTCGGAAAACATCATGATTGTGGATTTGGTTCGCAATGACTTATCAAAAACCGCTTCCAAAGGTTCCGTCAACGTAGAAGAATTGTGTGGCATTTACACTTTTGAGCAAGTACACCAAATGATTTCAACGGTAGTATCGACTGTAGAAAACACCCTTTCGCCCGTTGAAATTATCAAAACCACATTTCCAATGGGAAGTATGACAGGCGCACCCAAAATTTCGGCCATGAACATCATTGAGACATTAGAGGAAACCAAACGCGGTTTGTACAGTGGCGCTGTCGGCTATTTTACTCCAGAAAATGATTTTGATTTCAATGTCGTCATCCGAAGCATTTTGTACAATGCCGAAGAGCAATATGTTTCGTTTTCTGTGGGAAGCGCTATAACAGCACAAGCTAATGCCGAACAGGAATATGAAGAATGTATGTTGAAGGCAAAAGCGATGTTTGAAGTGTTGTGTTAAATTAAAATAAGTACTTTTGAAGATGCTTCAGAAATTTCAAAATCATATCCAGCAAAACTTCCCCTTCTTAATAGGAAAGAAGTTGCTTTTAGCGACTAGTGGTGGGATGGATAGTATGGTTTTATTGCATTTATGTCATCAATTACAATTCGATATAAGAGCCGCGCATTGCAATTTTCAACTACGCGGAACTGAAAGCGATGCTGACGAACAGTTTGTAAAATCGGAATGTGAAAAGCTCGATGTATTGTTGTTTGTCTCTAGTTTCGATACCAAAGCCTTTGCGGAAGAATGCAAGCTTTCGGTTCAGGTTGCCGCCCGAACCCTTCGCTATGACTGGTTCAAATCCCTTTTGATTAATAACGATTACGATTATATTCTGACCGCACATCATCTGGACGACAGTTTGGAAACTTTTTTGATCAATTTTACTCGGGCTTCGGGATTAGACGGTTTGACCGGAATTCCGAAACAAAACGGCTATTTAATCAGGCCTTTACTGGCATTTTCCAGAAAAGAAATCGAAACGTTTTCAACAGAAAATGCTATTCCATGGCGTGAAGACAGTAGCAATGCTTCGGATAAATACCTGCGCAACAAATTGCGACACGATGTAATTCCGGTTTTAAAAGAACTCAATCCGAGTTTGCTAGACTCTTTCGAGAAAACCATTGCTAATCTACAACAAGCGCAATCGATGGTAGATGACGCCTCAAGAATTGTCTACCGTAAAGTGGTTACAGATTCCGATTTGCAGAAAAAAATCAATTTAGAGGAATTGATGCAGTTGCCCAATTATCAGGCCTATTTGTACCAATGGCTAGAACCATTTGGTTTTACCGATTGGCAATCGATTACGGATTTGGTTCAGGCGCAATCCGGAAAGCAAATCCATTCTTCAAAACATACGGTTCTCAAAGACAGAAATGAACTGATTGTTTATCCGAAAGAAATAACTGAAGAAACCGAATATTTTCTGATTGAAAAACACCAATCCGAAGTTAATTTTCCCTTAAAACTTACGTTTTGTAACTTAGGTTACATTTCGGTTCAAACAACTAATACTATATTTGTCGACGAAGATACCCTACAGTTTCCGTTAGTCATCCGAAAATGGCAGCAAGGCGATTGGTTTTATCCTCTCGGAATGACTGGTAAAAAGAAGCTGAGTAAGTTTTTCAAAGACGAAAAATTTTCTCTTATCGATAAAGCGAATACATGGCTTTTATGTTCAGACAATCAAATTGTTTGGGTTATCGGAATACGACAAGACGAACGGTTTAAAGTCACACAACAAACAAAAAATAGTTTACAAATACAACTTCAAGAATGAATAGAATAGTAATTACACTGTTACTTTTTTTGGCTTTCGCCAATGTAAATGCTCAAATTGTAAAACCCGTAAAATGGACTTCCAAAGTAGAAAAACTCTCTGAAACCGAATTCAATTTGGTTATGGAAGGCAAAATCGATGATGAATGGCACGTCTATTCGCAATTCACTCCGGAAAACGGTCCATTGCCAGCCGAATTTACCTTTGAAAATGCTAAAGGAAATTATGAATTGGTCGGAAAGACTAAGGAAAGTCCTTATAAAAAACAATACAACGAGGTTTTTGAAGTAGATGAATATTATTTTGAACACAAAGTAACCTTTACCCAAAAAGTCAAAATTGTAAACTCAAAACTGACATCCATCAAAGTTAAAGTTGATTATCAGGTTTGCAAACAGGCTTGTATCAATGATAATATGCCATTCACCTTTGCCATTCCGGCGATTAAAGAAACGGCTGCAACTCCGACAATGGATACCGTTAAAGCTACTGATACCCTTTTAGCCAATAATCAGGACGTAAAAGAAGCCAAAAAGCCAGAGGTTGTTGTAGAAGAATCTGAAAAAGAAGACGACAAAGGCTTGTTGACGATTTTCTTTTTAGCCTTTTTAGGAGGTTTAGCAGCTTTGCTGACACCGTGCGTATTCCCTATGATCCCAATGACGGTAAGCTTCTTTACCAAACAAAGTAAAAATCCCGGACAGGGAAAACGAAATGCCATTCTTTACGGAATTTCTATCATTGCCATTTATGTGGTTTTAGGATTGGCTATAACTGGAATTTTTGGAGCTGATGCTTTGAATGCCTTATCTACAAATCCTTGGTTTAACGTGATTTTCTTCCTGCTTTTAATTGTTTTTGCGGCTTCTTTTCTCGGAGCTTTCGAAATTATGTTGCCTAATTCGTGGGCAAACAAGGTCGATAGACAAGCTGATAGAGGTGGAATAATTGGTATCCTTTTCATGGCTTTGGCTTTGGCTATTGTTTCTTTTTCGTGTACCGGACCAATTGTAGGAACACTTTTGGTCGAATCGGCTTCTAAAGGTGGTATTGCTCCAATCATCGGAATGCTAGGTTTTTCTTCAGCATTAGCGCTTCCTTTTATGTTGTTTGCGATGTTTCCGAGTTGGTTACATTCGTTGCCAAAATCGGGTGGATGGTTGAATTCGGTTAAAGTTTCACTAGGGTTTTTAGAGTTGGCCTTAGCTTTTAAATTTTTATCCAATGCCGATTTGGTATTGCAATTGCATTTATTGGAAAGAGAAGTCTTTTTGGCGATTTGGATAGCTATTTTTGGATGTTGGGCTTTGTATTTACTCGGAAAAATTACCACGCCACACGACAGTCCGTTAACCCATATTTCTGTCGGAAGATTGTCCTTAGGAATGTTGGTTTTGGCCTTTACGATTTACATGATTCCAGGATTATTTGGAGCTCCTTTAAAGTTAATCAGTGCCTTTCCACCACCACAAACCTATAGTGAAAGTCCCACAGGATTTTTCGGAAATGCGGCTTCTTCTGCAGAAAATGCTTTACCCGAAGGAGCAGAAATCGGGCCACACGGCTTAACCGTTTTCACCGATTATGATAAAGGAATGGCTTATGCTAAAACAGTTAACAAAACGGTTATGCTCGATTTTACAGGATTTGCTTGTGTCAATTGCCGTAAAATGGAAAACAATGTTTGGTCGGATGAGAAAGTGTTGGATGTCCTTAAAAATGAGGTGGTTTTAATTTCTCTTTATGTAGATGATAAACGAGAATTGCCCAAAGCAGAACAAACAGTTTCTAAGATTACTGGGAATGAAATTACGTCCGTTGGCGACAAATGGACCGAATTCATCATTACAAAATACCAAACCAATACACAGCCTTTTTATGTGCTGATTGATTTGAAAGAGCAAAAACTCAATACTCCTATTAGTTATACACCAAATGTAAATGAGTATCTAGCTTGGCTGAAAGATGGAATTTCGAAGTTTTAGTAGCAGGTTCTACTTCATAAGCTGCGAATTCTAGATAAAGCCTGACGAATTCTAATTGGAATATTTTTTTATTTTTTTCGGACGCAACCATTTTGGTTTTTTTATACCTTTAATAAATAAACCTAAAGCCTTATGAAAAAAATTCATTTTATTTTTTGCATGTTGATTGTAACCACATTTTTGGGTTGTGATCCTAGTGATAGCGATTCTTCGAGTCAAAATGATGATACTTTTACCGAAAATTTCGGAAGCGAAGTCTCAAAAGATTTTATCGGTCAGGTTGTAGATACAGATAATAATCCAATACAAAACGCCACTATCAAAATAGGGACTTCTACAGTCCAGACCGATGTTAACGGTGTTTTCATTATAAACGGAGCAACTGTCCACGAACAATTCGCTTATATCAAAGCTACCAAATCTGGCTACATTGACGGTTCACGCGCCATGGTTCCAACATCAGGTAAAAACAATGTCAGGATTATGCTGATACCTAACACTCCATTGGAAACCATTCAATCCGGAGTAGAGAGTGAAGTTTCCATTTATTCAGGAACCAAAGTAAATTTTGATGGCGCTTTCCAGGATGAAAATGGAAATGCCTATACTGGATCGGTAAGTGTGTCGATGTTTCACTTAACGCCTTCTGACGAAAATATAGACAAGCTAATGCCAGGAATGTTATACGCACAAACAGCAACAAACCAAGAAGCAATGCTGGAAACTTTCGGTATGCTAAATGTGGAGCTACGTGGAAGTGCAGGACAGAAACTAAACATCGCTCAAGGCCACACCGCCGAAATCACAATGCGCATTGACGATGAACAATTGGCAACAGCACCAAACTCAATTCCATTATGGCATTTTGACGAAGAAAAAGGGTACTGGAAAGAAGATGGTGTTGCGACTAAAGTTGGTAACAAATACGTGGGTGAGGTAAGCCATTTTTCGTGGTGGAATTGTGATGCGCCATTCCCTACAGTTACATTGACGGTTACGGTCGTTGATGCTGCAGGACATCCTTTGTCAAACGCCGGAGTTATGTTAACCGCCGGCAACAGTCTTTACCCTCGGATGGGTGTTACTGATAATGAAGGGCGTGTTTCGGGGCTTATCCCAGCTAACCAGCCGCTTATTTTAGATGTCCAGATGAATTATTTTTCCTGTGGTTCAAGCGATGTGCTTTATACCTCTTCCATCGGGCCATTTTCAACGGATACTGCATTGCCTAATATAGTGGTCAATCAAACTTCAACTATCCTGAGTTCGAATATTGTGGGTAATTTGGTAAAATGTGATAATACCAATGTAACAAATGGATATGTAATGCTGAATAGACCGGGTGGATATTCGATATCGCCCGTTACTAATGGGGCTTTCAATTTTAATGAAACCTATTGCCCTTCGAATACCGGTTTCAGACTCAAAGGAGTCGATTTCGATAACTTACAAGAAACAGATTCAATAAGTTACAACTTTGCCGAACCTTTGGTCAATGTTGGTAATTTGCAGGCTTGTACTGCCATTAGCGAATTCATATCCTATCAAGTTGATAATACTACTACTGTATTCCTTACACAACAAGTAATAGGAGGTACAGAAAATGCAATCGGAAACACAGGTATTCTTTATCTATATGGGTACAATCAAAGTCAGGTGGGTGGGCTCAATATTTACGGAAATGCAATTGTGCCGGGAATTTATACTACCGCACAATTTTCTCTAGAAGGAAGCGGGATAGGCTATATAGATTCGACAACCATAAATACAATCCAATTCAACCTACATTCGGTAGGCGCTGTTGGCGAATATATCGATATGTCTTTCGGAGGAACTTATTCCGACAGTAACGGAGCAAGTCATACCATTACTGGAGTTGCCCATGTAATAAGGGATAATTAAATAATTTATAATCATAAAAAAGCCCCGAAATCTTCGGGGCTTTTTTTATCCTAAAACGTCGGTAACTTCCGTTTTTAAATAGCTCAACGCTAATTGCGTCGCCGAATTCCCATCAAGCATATTGCTCAAAATCTTTTCCCGCAATTGGTCTGCAGTAGTAATCGATGTATCAGCAGTAGTTTTACGAATGTTTTGAATGATGGTGTTTTTGGCGGTCAAAATCATTGTCCAGCATTCATCGGTAATATAAATCTGCTGCGTCATATTGTGCTCATATTCCTGCTCAATATGATGGATCAAAAGATTTTGATAATCAGCTTTGTCATCATTTAATGGGGCTACGCGAATCAATAGTTTTGCTGGACTAATACGCTCTAAAAATAAAGCGAGTCGTTCATAGGCCTGCAAACGCAAAGGCATGGCGTGTTTTTGGTTTTCTTTTTGAAGCAACCAACGTCGGGTATGTTGCTGATCTTTGAAATAGCTGTCAAATAAATAATACGCTACACCACCTGTAATTAGTGACGGGACTGCATATAACAATACTTCTATAAATTTATCTATGCTCATAATAATTTTCGCTAAAATTGTTGACAAATATAATAGAAATACCCATAGAATTTATTGTAATTCCGTCTCAGTAATTATAAATTTGAGCTTTCTGAAAAATGATGATAGATAAATATATTTCCCAACTCAACGACGCTCAACAAGCACCTGTTTTTCAAAAAGATGGCCCAATGATTATCATTGCTGGTGCCGGATCTGGGAAAACAAGGGTTCTCACGGTACGTATTTCTTATTTGATGAGTTTGGGTGTAGATTCTTTTAATATTCTGGCACTGACCTTTACCAACAAAGCGGCGCGTGAAATGAAAAAGCGTATTGGTGATATCGTGGGACCTGCCGAAGCTAAAAACCTTTGGATGGGAACTTTTCACTCGGTTTTCGCTCGTATTCTCCGTAGTGAAGCCGATAAGTTAGGGTATCCCTCCAATTTTACCATCTATGATACTCAGGATAGCGTTCGGTTAATTTCGGCCATCATCAAAGAAATGCAACTCGATAAAGATGTATATAAACCTAAGCAGATTTTAGGCAGAATATCATCCTATAAAAATTCGTTGATAACTGTAAAAGCGTATTTTAATAATCCGGAATTACAGGAACAGGATGCGATGAGCAAAAAACCGCGTTTGGGCGAAATCTACGCGAATTATGTAGACCGCTGTTTCAAAAGTGGCGCCATGGATTTTGACGATTTGCTACTGAAAACCAACGAATTATTAAACCGTTTTCCCGATGTGTTGGCTAAATACCAGAACCGTTTCCGCTATATTTTGGTAGATGAGTATCAGGATACCAATCATTCGCAGTATTTAATTGTCCGAGCCTTGTCAGACCGATTCCAGAATATTTGTGTGGTGGGCGATGATGCGCAGAGTATTTATGCATTTCGTGGCGCCAATATAAATAACATTCTGAATTTTCAGAAGGATTACGAGAATGTAAAAACCTATCGTTTGGAGCAAAATTACCGTTCTACCAAGAATATTGTGGAAGCCGCCAATTCGATTATCGATAAGAACAAAACCAAACTCGAAAAAATAGTCTGGACAGCGAACGATTTTGGTCCGAAAATAAAAGTACACCGAAGCGTAACTGATGGTGAAGAAGGTCGTTTTGTAGCCGGAGAAATCTTTGAAAATAAGATGCGCAACCAAATGCGCAACGGACAATTCGCTATTTTATACCGAACCAATGCGCAATCCAGAGCCATGGAAGATGCTTTGCGCAAAAGGGATATTCCGTACCGAATTTATGGTGGATTGTCATTCTATCAGCGCAAGGAAATCAAAGACGTACTGTGTTATTTGCGATTGGTTATTAATCCGAAAGATGAGGAGGCTTTAGTGCGCGTCATCAATTATCCTGCACGAGGCATCGGAGATACTACGGTGGAAAAATTAACGGTCGCTGCCAATCATTACAAGCGTTCCATCTTTGAAGTGATGGAGCATATTGATAAAATCGACTTAAAACTAAATTCGGGTACCAAGCAAAAATTAGAAGATTTTGTGACGATGATTAAGAGTTTTCAGGTCATCAATGAACAGCAGGATGCCTTTGTTCTGACGGAACATGTGGCCAAAAAAACAGGATTAATTCAGGAACTAAAGAAAGACGGAACGCCCGAAGGTATTGCCCGTATTGAGAATATTGAAACCTTAATGGGCGGTATTAAAGACTTTATCGAAGGGCAAAAAGAAATTGACGGTGCGCGTGGCGCTTTATCCGAATTTATGGAAGATGTTGCTTTGGCAACCGATTTAGAGAACGATACTGGAGATGATGACCGAGTAGCTTTAATGACGATTCACCTGGCAAAAGGGCTGGAGTTTCCGTATGTTTTTGTGGTTGGAATGGAAGAAGATTTGTTTCCGAGTGCTATGAGTATGAACACGAGAAGTGAATTGGAAGAAGAACGCAGATTGTTTTATGTGGCTTTAACTAGAGCTGAGCATCAAGCTTATTTGACCTATGCACAGTCTCGTTATCGTTGGGGTAAATTAGTCGACAGCGAACCTTCGCGATTTATTGAAGAGATTAAAGACGAATATCTGGAATACATTAATCCGCAGGATACAGGCTATCGGTACAAACCCAGCATGGATTTGGATATTTTTGGCGATGTCGACAAGTCGAAATTGCGTTTGTCCAAACCGGAAGCAGGAACACCACCAAAAAAGTACGGAGAAGAACCGGTTTCTTCGCTTAATATTCGTAAATTGAAACCTGTATCAGGCAATGCTCCCAGTGCTCCCAATTTATTTGACAGTAAATTAACAGTGGGAAATGTTGTGATTCATGAGCGTTTTGGCAAAGGTCAGGTCGTCAACCTTGAAGGAGTGGGTGCCGATAAAAAAGCAGAAATCAAATTTGAAGTAGGAGGCATTAAAAAGTTGCTGCTTCGGTTTGCTAAATTGGACGTGATTGGGTAATTATTATAAATTTTAAATTTTAAATGGGTTGATAATAATTTATAATTCAAAATTCTTAATTTAAAATACATTTTCATGGCCGAATTCATAAAAATATACGAGGACAAACCAAGTGAAGCTGCTATCAAAAAAGTAGTTGAGGTATTGCGGAATGGAGGTTTGGTAATTTATCCAACGGATACTGTTTACGGATTGGGTTGCGATATTACCAATTCTAGAGCACTCGAACGCATTGCCAAAATCAAAGGCATCAAGTTAGAAAAAGCCAATTTTTCTTTTGTCTGCAGTGACTTGAGCAATCTTTCCGATTATGTGAAACAGATTGATACCGCTACATTTAAAATTCTCAAAAGAACACTTCCGGGACCATATACCTTCATTTTACCTGGCAACAATGATTTGCCCAAAGAATTCCGAAAAAAGAAAACGGTGGGTATTCGTGTGCCTGATAACGCTATTGCCTTAGAAATTGTAAAAATGCTGGGAAATCCCATAGTTTCCACATCCATCCACGATGATGATGAGGTGTTGGAATATTCCACCGACCCTGAGTTGATTTTTGAAAAATGGCAACACTTAGTTGATTTGGTTATCGATGGTGGTTATGGCGATAATGTTGGCTCCACTATAATAGATTTATCCGGATACGAACCGATTGTAGTGCGTGAAGGAAAAGGGGATCCCGATATATTTTAAATTCATAAGGACACGCAACTCCTCACATTTTTTTTAAACACACTTAGTCGCACAAAAAAAACGCCTCGAAATTTTCGAGGCGTTTTGTCTATTATCAATGTTCTATTATCTTTTTTCTTTCAAAAACTATTTCTGCTGATTCTTCATTTCTTTTTCAATCATCTCGTAGAACTCATCAATTTTTGGCAATACTACAATTCTAGTTCTTCTGTTTTTGGCTCTATTATCTGCAGAGGTATTGTCAACTAACGGAATAAATTCACTTCGACCTGCCGCAATTAACTGTGAAGGTTTAACGCCCAATTCTTTGGTCAATACTCTGATGATGGCTGTAGAACGTTTTACACTCAAATCCCAGTTGTCAAGCAATACAGCATTTCCCGTAAAAGGAATATTATCCGTATGACCTTCTACCATACATTCAAATGTGGGACGGCTATTCACCACTTTCGCCACTTTTGCCAAAACTTCTTTCGCTCGGTCACTTACGACATAACTACCGCTTTTAAACAATAATTTATCAGCAATGGAAATGAAAACAACACCTTTTTCCACATTAACTTCAATGTCCGGATCCGAAATTCCAACTGAACTTTTCAAACTGGTTACTAAGGCTAAAGTAACACTGTCTTTTTTGGTCAAAGCATCCTGAAGACGCGAGATTTTGAGATCTTTTTCTTTTAAACTCTCTAATGATTTTTCTAAGTTTTGAGCACCTTTTGTAGTTAAAACAGTCATTTCTTTGGAACTGTTTATTAAATCTGTATTATTTTGTTTAAGGTAGTCGTTCTGTTTAGAAAGGGCATCTTTTTCTGAAAGACACAAATTCAGTTTTACGGTGGTCGAATTTAATAAATCCTGACATTCTTTGTTCTGTGCTTCTAAAGCAGCTATTTTTTTCTTAGTGCCGCACGACGTTAGCGTTAACGCCACTACCGAAAGTGCAATAATTACTTTTCTCATAGGATAGGGTGATTTTAATTTTAACAAAATTACAGATTATTTTAATTTTTATGGGCGAGATTAATGATAAACTCTTGTTAAAATTACGTTTCAAAAACGATGCCGCTCTTCAGAAAATGCTTGTATACAATACTCTTTGAATGATAATATTTTTCCAAATGAGGTGCTCTTCTTTTTTTTAATGTTTTGTTTATCAGAGCATAAAAAGCAAAATGAGCTCTAATGATTGCCCAAAAATGACGAAGCTTTCCTTTAAAAATAAATTGTACTCCCGCCAAACCGTCAAGAATCAAGCGGGCCAATAGAATCGGGAATAGTTTAGCATCAGGAACATTTTTGGTCAACATCAATAAGGAATTCCGGAAATTGAGGAATGTTTTCTTCGGATTACCCTCGTTTAAGGTTGCCCCACCTACATGATAAACCACAGATTTTGAGGTGTATTTCGCTGTGTAACCCAAATTAAAAGCACGCCAACATAAATCAATTTCTTCCTGATGCGCAAAGAAATCATCGTCAAAGCCATGTAATTTTCGGTAAATATCCTTTCTGATGAAGAAGCAAGCGCCACTAGCCCAAAATATTATTTTCTCGTCATCGTATTGTCCGTTATCTTTCTCGATGCTTTCAAAAATACGACCTCGGCAATATGGATAACCAAATTGGTCTATAAAACCTCCGGCTGCTCCTGCATATTCAAAATACTGTTTGTTTTTATAATCTAAAATTTTGGGTTGGATAATACCTGTTTTCGGCTCGGCATCGAATAGCGATAGTATGGGTTTCAACCAATCTTTGGTAACTTCGATATCGGAATTTACCAAGGCATAGTATTCTTCTTCGACTTGCTGTAAGGCGACATTATACCCTTTAGCAAAACCATAATTAGCATCATTTTGAATAATCGTAATCGAAGGGAACTTTTCTTTAATAACATCAATCGATGTATCACTAGAAGCATTGTCTGCAACATACACTTTCGCCTCATCAGAATGCGCCAAAACTGATGGCAGAAACTGCTCAAGTAAAGCAACTCCATTCCAATTTAATATTACGACCGCTATTTTTTTGTCTGTCATTTATTGATTTATTTGCTAAAATCGGGTAATTCTTCAAGAAAAATATACTGCTCTTTATCAAAATCCATTTGGCAAAAGTAATGATTTAGTCCGTTGGTTACCATCAGATACCGTGCATTCAATTTCATATTATAGCGAGCGATTTGGTCAAAAGTTTCTTGCGTAATTTTCACTTCCGGTGCTTTGCACTCAATCAATAAAAACAAAGAACCATCAGGCCGAAAAACAACAATGTCGTAACGTTTGGTGATCTCGTTCAGCTTAATAATCTTCTCTACATTAAGATAGGATTTGGGATATTTTTTTTCATGAAGCAAGAACTGAACTGTGTGTTGCCGGACCCATTCTTCTGGAGTCAAAATGATAAACTTTTTCCGAATTTCATCAAAAATAGACACTTTATTTTCACTATTTTTGAAGCGAAAGTCAAAGGAAGGAAAGTTGAGGTTTTGCATAAGGCAAATGTAATTTAAAATTTAAAATTCATAATTCATAATTCCATAAAATGGATGAAGTAGTAAAGATTATCAATGATATCAAAGCTGGAAACATCAGGCCCATCTATTTTTTGATGGGTGAAGAGCCCTATTATATTGATAGAATTACGGAATATTTGGAAGACAATCTACTGACCGAAGACGAAAAAGGTTTTAACCAAATGGTACTCTACGGTCGCGATACTACTATTGATGATATTGTTGCCAATGCCAAAAGGTACCCAATGATGGCCGAACGGCAAGTGGTCATTGTCAAAGAGGCACAGGAATTATCGCGAACTATCGACCAATTGGAAAAATATGCCGAAAACCCGCAGCCAACAACAGTTTTAGTGTTAGCTTATAAATACAAAACACTCGATAAACGTAAAAAAGTAACCAAAACGTTAGAAAAAAACGGCTTGGTATACGAGAGTAAAAAAATGTATGAAAATCAGGTTGGTCAATGGATCAAGCGAATTTTAAAAACAAAAGGCTATGATATTGAGCCCAAAGCTATGGCCATGTTGGTTGAATTTTTGGGCAATGATTTGAGTCGGATTGCCAACGAACTAAACAAACTGGAGATTATCCTACCTAAAGGAAGTAGCATAACGCCTCACCATATTGAAGAGAATATTGGTTTTAGTAAAGATTTTAATGTATTCGAATTCCGAAAAGCTATTGGCGAGAAAAACCAGCTTAAGGCCTACCAAATAGCGCAGTATTTTGCCCAAAATCAAAAAGATAACCCGATTGTATTGACCAACGGATTGGTGTTTAGTTTCTTTTCGGCCTTACTGCAATATCATGGTTTGAAAGATAAATCGCCAGGAAATGCTGCTAGAGTTTTAAAAGTCAGTCCCTATTTTGTAAACGATTACATCGCAGCAGCACACAATTATCCTATGCGAAAAGTGAGTGCTATCGTAGGAACACTACGTGATATCGATGTCAAAAGCAAAGGTGTCGGCGCTAATTCGTTATCGCATTGCGATTTACTAAAAGAAATGCTGATTAGTATCTTCAACTAAATTTCAAGGAATTCTGCAATTTTTTAACAGAACTATATAAACTGTTTCACTTTCTATTCCTTAAATTTACTCACTATGGTAAGCAGTGATGTAATAATTATTGGAGGCGGTTTGGCAGGATTAACCGCTGCAATACATTTGTCTTCTCAAGGATTGAAGGTAATCGTTTTTGAAAAAAATGACTATCCCAAGCACAAAGTTTGCGGCGAATACATTTCTAACGAAGTCTTGCCTTATCTGAAATGGCTTAATGTCAATATCGATGATCTTCATCCAACCAAAATCACAAAACTACATTTCTCCTCAACTAATGGTAAAACCCTAAAAGCCAATTTGCCTTTGGGTGGATTTGGAATTAGTCGCTTTACTTTAGATGATTTTCTTTTTAAAAAGGCTCTTGCCAATGGGTGTTATGTTATCAAAGAAGCGGTTACTGATGTTCAATTTGCCAATGATACTTTTACGATTACAACAGAAAATGGGAGCACAATGAACTCTAAAATTGTTCTGGGAGCTTATGGCAAACGCGCTTCAATAGATCAAAAGTTACAACGAAGTTTCATACAACGCAAATCACCTTGGCTAGCGGTTAAAGCACATTACAACGGCAGTTTTCCGGATGATCTTGTGGGTTTGCATAATTTTAAAGGGGGCTATTGCGGTGTATCTAAAGTAGAAAATAATCTCGTTAACATTTGTTATCTAGCCGATTATGATACGTTCAAGAAGTATAAAAATATAGAAGAGTATCAGGAAAAAGTTGTGGCTCAGAATCCAAACCTCAAAGCACTTTTGGAATCGATGACGATGATTTTTGAAAAACCACTGACCATAAGCCAAATATCATTTGCCTCAAAAAAGCCTGTAGAAAATCACATTCTGATGATTGGAGATACCGCCGGATTGATTCATCCGTTATGCGGAAACGGAATGGCAATGGCAATTCACAGCGCTCAAATAGCCTCGGAATTAGTAGTCAATTATTGTAAAGATAAAGTACCTTCAAGAAAAAATTTAGAAAAGCAATACAGTATCAATTGGAATCATAATTTTAAACAACGACTGCGCACCGGAAGATGGTTGGCTTCAGTATTGCAAAGTTCAAGATGCACTGAAATCGTCTTTCGTATCGTGGCACTATTTCCCTTTTTACTACCCATAATCATCAAAAAAACGCACGGTAAACCAATAATCCTAAGAGCATAAATGTTTCTCGATACCACACATAGAACTAATGAGCCCGAAATCATGGACGACTTTGATATGAAAGGCGAAGTCCTCTTGGATGCTTTGGATAAGATTGCTAAAATCAACCAGCTTTTAGGAGGCAATACACTCACGTTGCAAGGCGTGAAGGAAATCCTAAAGCAAAATCCGTCACAAGAAAAAATAACCATCGTAGATGTAGGCTGTGGCAATGGCGATATGCTCCGAAAGCTTGCAGATTATGGCAAAGAAAACAATATTTCTTTGGAATTAGTCGGAATTGATGCCAACCAATTTACGGCTACTTATGCCGAAACGTTGTCTGCGAACTATAAAAATATTTCGTATCGCTGCGAAGATATTTTTGAGAAATCCTTCGAAAGTGTACAGTATGATATTGTTTTGTGTACCTTAACACTCCATCATTTCAAGGATGAAGAAATCATCAAGCTCCTAAAGATTTTTGCAACCAATGCTACAATGGGTATTATCATTAATGATTTACAGCGAAGTAGCATATCGTACCGATTATTTCAAGGGCTGTGTTTTATTTTCCGACTGAATGCCATGTCAAGAGAAGACGGTTTGGTTTCGATATTACGTGGATTTAAAAAACCGGAATTGGAATATTTTTCTAAGATACTAAATTTCAAAAACTATAGTATCGAATGGAAATGGGCGTTCCGTTATCAATGGATCATTTATACTAATAAAGAAATACAATAAAGTCAAAATGAGTGTCAGCATCATAGCAGTAGCAAAAGAATTACCTAAATATTCCAGAACAACCGAAGAAATTCTTCCTCTTTTAGAAGGATGGCTTATTGGTCAGGACGAGCGTTTTATAAGAAAGGTCAAAAAGATATTTGAAGGCGCCATGGTTGACAAACGCTATTCCATTATGGATCCCCTCGAGGTCTTTACCAATACTTCTTTTGAGGAACGCAACGCTATTTATGTCAGAGAAGTGATAACGCTCGGCGAAAATGTACTGCAAAAAACGTTACATAAAGCCAACTGGAAACCAGAAACCTTAGACTACATCATCACCGTCAGTTGCACCGGAATCATGATTCCGTCGCTCGATGCCTATCTGATTAATTCCTTGAAACTACGTCAGGATATTGTCAGATTACCTGTTACCGAAATGGGTTGTGCTGCCGGAATATCGGGAATACTATATGCCAAAAACTTCCTGCAAGCCAATCCGGGAAAACGTGCCGCAGTTATTGCTGTCGAGAGTCCAACAGCTACTTTTCAATTAGACGATTTTTCGATGCCTAATATTGTAAGTGCTGCTATATTTGGGGATGGTGCTGCCTGCGTTTTACTCTCTTCAAACGAAGATGATGATGGGCACAAAATACTAGCAGAGGAAATGTATCATTTTTATGATGCCATTCACATGATGGGTTTTAAGCTAACCAACAGCGGCTTACAAATGGTCTTGGATATTGAAGTTCCGGAAACTATCTCCAACCATTTCCCCGATATTATTCATCCTTTTTTGGAGAAGAATCAATTGAAAATAGAAGACATTGACCATCTTATCTTTCATCCTGGAGGAAAAAAAATAGTGCAAACAGTAGAAGAACTTTTTTCGGGTTTAGGTAAAAATATCGATGATACCAAAGAAGTCCTGCGTTTATACGGAAATATGTCAAGCGCCACCGTTTTGTATGTTTTAGAACGCGTAATGGATACCAAACCTAAAAAGGGAGAAAAAGGATTATTGCTCAGTTTTGGTCCCGGATTTTCTGCACAAAGAATACTAATTGAATTTTAATATGCATAAAGATATTACAGACAAACTGCCGTATACGAAACCATTTCTTTTTGTAGAGGAACTTTTACATGTTGATGAAAATGGAGCAGAAGGAACGTATACTTTTAATGCGGATTCCGATTTTTATAAAGGCCATTTCAAAAACAATCCGGTTACACCTGGCGTAATTTTAACCGAGACTATGGCACAAATTGGCGTAGTTTGTTTGGGAATTTATCTTTTAGGGAATGATTTTGATAGTAATACCAAAGTTGCTATGACCTCTTCTGAGATAGAATATTTAAAACCAGTGTATTCCAATGAGAAAGTAACCGTCATTTCTGAAAAAATCTATTTTAGGTTTGGTAAATTGAAATGTAAAGTAAAAATGATGAATGACCATTGTGAAACCGTTTGTCAAGGAACTATAGCCGGAATGATTGTATAATATGGAGAAAAGAGTCGTCATAACAGGAATGGGAATTGTCGCTCCAAATGGAGTAGGGCTGGAGGCATTTACTAATGCCATTAAAAAAGGGGTTTCCGGAATAAAACACGATGCCGAATTAGCACGTCTGCAGTTTTCTTGCCAGATTTCAGGAACGCCTGAAATTTCAGAAGAATTGAAAAGTACTTATTTTACTGAACTGGAACTACGCAATTTTAATGCAACCGGAATTTTATACGGTGTCATTGCCGGAATGGATGCTTGGAAAGATGCCGATTTGCCTATACTTCATGATGAAAACCCCGATTGGGATTCGGGTACCATCTTTGGCACTGGAACTTCGGGAATAGAAAAATTCAGAGAAAGTATTTATAAGATTGATGATTTTCAGACCCGAAAACTCGGAAGTACTGCAGTAGCACAAACTATGAACAGTGGCATAAGCGCATATCTTAGCGGCAAACTGGGCTTGGGAAATCAGGTAACTACCAATTCGGCTGCTTGTGCCACAGGTGTCGAAAGCATTCTAGTGGCTTATGAAAGAATAAAGTCAGGACAAGCAAAACGAATGCTAGCCGGAAGTACCAGCGATAGCGGTCCTTACATCTGGGGCGGATTCGATGCCATGAAAGTCTGTACCTTTAAACATAACGAAACTCCTGAACAGGGCTCAAGACCAATGTCGGAAAGTGCTTCGGGTTTTGTTCCAGGAAGTGGCGCCGGAGCGTTTGTCTTAGAAGATTTAGAATCCGCTTTGGCAAGAGGTGTCCGAATTTATGCCGAAGTTTTGGGCGGAAATGTCAACTCTGGCGGACAACGTGGACTGGGAACGATGACAGCGCCAAATCCCATCGCCGTGCAAAAATGTATCACCGATGCTATGGCTAATGCTCATATACAACCAGAAGCTATTGTTGTCATCAACGGTCATTTGACTGCAACCAGTAAAGATGCCTTGGAGATTCAGAATTGGAGCGAAGCATTGCATCGCAAAGGAAAGGATTTTCCTTATATCAACTCGCTGAAATCGATGGTAGGTCATTGTTTATCGGCTTCTGGAAGTGTTGAAACTGTGGCTTCGGTGCTGCAAGTGTATCACGGATTTATCTTCCCCAACATCAATTGTGACGATTTGCATCCGGAAATATCAGAGTGTATTGATGCTTCAAGGATTCCGCAACAACTTATTGAAAAAGACATCACTATCTTAGCCAAAGCCAGTTTTGGTTTCGGCGATGTAAACGGATGCGTAATTATAAAAAAATACAACTAACTATGGATAAAGTAACGATTATAGAAAAATTAAAAACTATCGTAAAGCCTTTTGTGGCCGATAAGGAAGCTTTTGAGAATATGAATGAAGATACCGATTTTATTGCAGATCTAAAAATCAATTCGGCTAATTTAGTCGATATTGTTTTGGATGTTGAAGAAGCTTTCAGCATTGAAATTGATAACCAATCTATGGAAAAGATGTTGAACATTAAAGCGGCATTAACAATTATTGAAACCAAACTCGCCGAAAAGTGATAGGCAATGATGTCATAGATTTGGCTCTAGCACAAAAAGAAAGCAACTGGAAACGGAAAGGATTTTTGAATAAAATTTTTACAGCTAAAGAACAAGACCTTATCCTTAAGTCCGAGAATCCTGAAATAACAGTTTGGAATCTTTGGAGCCGAAAAGAAGCAGCGTATAAAATCTATAATCGTCAGACTAAAATCAGGGCTTTTATTCCGATTCAATTAGAGTGTTTTGATCTGAATGTTCAAGATGGAATTGTCTTTGGAAAGGTTATCTGTTATGACAAGACCTATTTCACACAAACAAGAATTACTTCTGAATATGTTGAAACTGTAGCAGTTATAAACAGTGCCGATTTTGATAAGGTTAAATACCTAAAGTCTACCGAAAATATTATCAAAATCGATGGAATTCCCAGTTATCAAGATTCTGAAAATAATGTTATGCAACCAGCCTCAATAAGCCATCATGGGCGTTTTAAAAGGATTGTTATTGCTGATAAGTATAGTTTCAGAAATCAACTTTATCATTAAAAAAAGTTCCTTTTAAGTCCTGTTATGAATTGTAAAGACTTTGTCCAAAGGTCAACAAATTATTATCTGGATCAAGTATTGAAAATTCTCGTTGTCCCCAAGGTTTTGTTTGTAAATTTCCATTAGGATGAATCGCTACATTTCGCTCGAAAAAAGATTGATGCAAGCCATCAATGTCATGCGTTCTGATATAAACCTGTCCGTAGTTTTCACTTGGATTGAGCTCGCTAAACAAAAAGAAATGAATTTGAATGCTATCTCGTTCCAGCATCAGGTAATCCTCATAATCAGCACTTCCGAAAATGGTAAAACCTAAATGTAAGTAGAAATTCAGTGTCGTTGTTTTGTTCCGCATCGGTAATTTCGGATGGATGGCTGTCAGCATATTTTTTTATTTTGCTAAATATTTATATCAGATAAATGTATAAAAAAAACTTATCTTTAAAATCCTAAAGCAAAATCATGAAAAAACTATTCCTATACAGTTTGTTATTGATGGCAATTGCACTTCAAGCACAAGATAGTTATCTGCAATGCGGTAAACTCATTGATACAAAAAACGGTAAAGTTCTCACCAACAAAACCATTGTCGTATCAGGTAAAACCATCAAAAGTATTCAGGATGGCTTTGTTAATTCAGCGAATGCTATTGATAGAATAATCGACTTAAAATCAAAAACAGTGATGCCGGGTTGGATTGATATGCACGTGCATGTTGAAAGCGAAACCAGTCCAACAGAATACTTAGATGAGTTTTCCCTGAACGATGCCGATGTTGCCTACAATGCAGAGGTTTTTGCTAAGACAACTTTAATGGCCGGTTTTACTACCGTCAGAGACTTAGGGGGAAGCGGGGTAAACGTATCATTACGAAATGCCATTAGTGCGGGTAAAGTGATTGGCCCCCGTATTTTTACTGCCGAAAAAGCTTTAGCATCTACAGGAGGTCACGCTGATCCTACTAATGGTTATCGAAAAGACTTAATGGGAAATCCAGGACCCAAAGAAGGTGTTGTGAATAGCATAGAAGATGCCCGTAAGGCGGTGCGTCAACGGTATAAAAATGGCGCTGATTGGATAAAGATAACGGCTACTGGTGGTGTACTGAGTGTTGCCAAAAGCGCTGGTAATCCCCAATTTACACAAGAAGAAATCGAAGCTATCGTATCCACTGCCAAGGATTACGGAATGAAAGTGGCTGCCCATGCCCATGGCGATGAAGGAATGCAACGGGCAGTAAAAGCGGGTGTAAAAACTATTGAACATGGAACGGAAATGAGCGAGGCAACTATGGATTTAATGATTAAAAACAATGCTTATTTGGTACCCACAATTACAGCCGGAAAAACAGTTGAAGAAAATGCAAAAAAAGCTAATTATTATCCGGCTATTGTCGTTCCTAAAGCCTTGGCTATAGGCCCAAGAATTCAGGGAACTTTTGCTAAAGCCTATAAAAAAGGAGTACCAATAGCTTTCGGAACGGATGCCGGAGTGTTTCAGCACGGTCAAAATGCTAAGGAGTTTATCTATATGACGGAAGCCGGTATGCCTAGTATGAAAGCTTTACAAGCTGCAACTACTACCAATGCAATGCTTTTGGATATGGATAAAAAAATAGGCGCCATTGAAACAGGTTTTCTTGCCGACATTATTGCTACGAACGACGATCCAACACAAGATATTACCACGGTTACAAACGTAGTTTTTGTCATGAAGGATGGCGTAATTTATAAAAACGAATAAATCAAAACAATAGCAAGTAAACAATCCAACGAAACTCATAATACATAACTCATAATTTATAACTTTTCCCTAAATTTGCTCTCCAAAATAAAATACCACAACTATGGGAATGAATAAAAACACCGTCTTAGGATGGGCAACATTTATCATGATTATCATGGGATTATTACTTATTGCACTAGGAGCATTTCGGTATGATGATACTGCCGGATGGGGTTTCGGTGCTGTAGGTGTTGGGTTTTTGGCTAATGCCTGGGTATTCAGTTCACTAAAAGGAAGATTATAAGTTTTTTCTAAAAGATGAATTCTACATTTTAAATGATTTCATCTTCTGTATAAAATATAATTTTCCCATTCAAAATTTATAATTTAAACTATTTTTAAAAATGTCAGACGATAAGAAAGTAATTTTCTCGATGCAACGATTGAGCAAATCGTATCAGGGAAGCGATAAACAAGTACTTAAAAACATCTACCTAAGTTTCTTTTACGGAGCCAAAATTGGTATTCTCGGGCTCAACGGTTCGGGTAAATCTTCGTTACTGAAAATTATAGCCGGTGTAGATAAGAACTATCAGGGTGATGTGGTTTTTCAACCAGGTTACACGGTCGGTTACTTAGAGCAAGAGCCACAATTAGATGAAACCAAAACAGTTCTCGAAATTGTAAAAGAAGGCGTTGCCGATACTATGGCACTTTTGGACGAATTCAACCAAATCAACGATATGTTTGGTTTGCCTGAAGTGTATGAAGATGCCGATAAAATGGACAAATTAATGGATCGCCAGGCGCAATTGCAGGACAGAATTGATGCTTGCGGTGCCTGGGAAATTGACAATAAACTTGAAGTGGCGATGGATGCACTACGCACTCCGGAGGGAGATATGCCTATCAGCGTATTATCGGGAGGAGAAAAACGTCGTGTAGCCTTATGCCGTTTACTTTTGCAAAATCCGGATGTATTGTTATTGGATGAGCCTACCAACCACTTGGATGCCGAAAGCGTACTTTGGTTAGAGCAACATTTGGCACAATACTCAGGAACCGTAATCGCTGTAACACACGACAGGTATTTCTTGGATAACGTTGCAGGCTGGATTTTGGAATTGGATAGAGGAGAAGGAATTCCTTGGAAAGGAAACTACTCGTCTTGGTTAGACCAAAAATCAAAACGTATGGAGCAGGAAGAAAAAACGGCATCCAAACGTAGAAAAACGTTAGAGCGCGAGTTGGATTGGGTACGTCAAGGAGCCAAAGGGCGTCAAACCAAGCAAAAAGCACGTTTGCAGAACTATGACAAACTCTTGAACGAAGATCAAAAAGAACTGGATGAAAAATTAGAAATCTACATTCCGAATGGTCCACGTTTGGGTACGAATGTTATTGAAGCTAAAAATGTGGCCAAAGCTTTTGGAGATAAATTATTATACGACAACTTAAATTTCACATTACCACAAGCTGGAATTGTTGGAGTTATTGGGCCGAATGGTGCCGGTAAATCGACTATCTTCCGAATGATTATGGGCGAAGAAAAACCCGATTCCGGTGAATTTACTATTGGTGATACCGTGAAGATTGCTTATGTTGACCAATCTCATTCCAATATCGACCCTAATAAATCGATTTGGGAAAACTTCTGCGATGGACAAGAATTAATCATGATGGGCGGAAGACAAGTAAACTCAAGAGCGTATCTCTCCCGATTTAACTTCGGTGGAAGTGAACAAAACAAGAAAGTTTCAGCATTGTCTGGTGGAGAACGAAACAGATTGCATTTGGCCATGACTTTAAAAGAAGAAGGAAACGTCCTTTTACTGGATGAGCCTACAAATGACTTGGACATTAATACCCTTAGAGCACTTGAAGAAGGTTTGGAAAATTTTGCTGGATGTGCCGTAGTCATTAGTCACGACCGTTGGTTTTTAGACCGAATCTGCACGCATATTCTTGCTTTCGAAGGAAACTCGGATGTGTATTGTTTTGAAGGTGGTTTCTCAGAATATGAAGAGAATAAAAAGAAACGTTTGGGAGTGGATGTGACACCAAAACGAATCAAGTATAGAAAATTGATTAGAAATTAGTAATTCCAATGAAAATCCCGAGTCTTCGGGATTTTTTTTCAATAAATATTTTATATTTGAGCCACTAACCCCGATGCAATGATCAGAACTAAATTATTTAGTTTCTTACTAGTTTTTCTCTTTTGCTGCACGACTGCTTTAGCTCAAGAGTTTAAAGCTGAAAAAGCCGAAATCGAAAGATTGCTTAACCAAACGGTAGTTGATTTTAATGATGCTAAATATGATAAAGCTCTTGAATCATCTAAACAGGCTTTGATTAATTCTTTTGCTATCAACGATGATTCCTATATTGCGCAGTCCTATAACACTATTGGTGTCATCTACAATGAATGTTCAGATGCTAAAAAAGCCATCAGCTTTTATGAAAAAGCACTTTCATATGCTAAAAAAACCAATAAAGATAAGCTCTACAATTGGATTTATGGTAACCTTGGAAGCGCCTACTATTTTAATGAATTAGATGTTCCAAAAGGAATAAACTATTACAAAAAAGCATTGTATTATGCTGTTAAACTGAAAGACAGCACCGAAATCACCTACACCAAAATCAATATAGCCAGTGCTTACTTTTCCATTGGTAGATTTGAAGAGGGGAATGCTTATGTGAAGGATATCAAAGATAAAGTTCTGAAAGACGGTAGTGAAGATACCAAAATGTCTATGAATTTGCTACTCGGAATTTATACTACTAATCAAAACAAAAAAGTTGAAGCAGAACGATATTATGCCATAGCCGAGAAAATTGCCAAGGAGAATGAATTTGATTCTTTCCTAATCAACATCTATGAAAATGAAGTACGACATTATAAACATTTTAATGAGCTTGAAAAAGCTCGGGAATACAAAGCAAAATTAGATTCTTTATCCAAAGTAATTTATTCTGATGATAAGCTGGATAATTTGCAAAAAGCAGCTGTTCAAATTGAGCTTGATGAATACAAGATGCAATTAGAACGTGTAGAGCATGCGAACGATAGTCATCAAAAACGACTCAAAGAATCCAAACTAATTGTAATTCTATTTATTGTCATTCTGATTATTTTGTTATTGTTTTTACTGACGTTGTACAAAAGCATCAAACTCAGAGAACAAGCCAATTTTGAATTAAAAAAGGCTAACGAGGAATTGGTTTTGGCAAAAGAAAAAGCAGAAGAAGCCTCACAATTGAAATCGCAGTTTGTATCTACCATAACGCACGAATTACGAACACCCTTGTACGGTGTCATCGGCATTACAAACATCATCTTGGACGAGCACAAGGAATTAGGAAACAGCCCTCATTTAAAGTCCTTAAAGTTTTCGGCTAAATATTTATTAGCCTTGGTCAATGATATTCTTCAAATTAACAAAATAGAAGAAAAACGAATTGTTTTAGAAAACCTGATATTCAATCTGACCGATGAAATTACAGTCGTCAAAAACTCTGTAGACTATATTGCAGATAAAAACAACGATAAGTTTACCGTCGAAATTGATACAGCCATACCAGAATTTTTGATTGGTGATAAACTCCGTTTGTCCCAAATAATAATGAACTTGGTGAGTAATGCGTTAAAGTTTACCAAGAATGGTGAAGTAAATGTTACGGCTGATTTGAAAAAGGTGGAAGGAACAACCTATTTTATCGAGTTTAAGATTAAAGATACCGGAATCGGAATTGCCGAGGAGCACCAATCTAAAGTCTTTGATAAATTTGTGCAGATTGAGCGTAAAGAAGAAGATTATCAAGGCACTGGTTTAGGCTTGTCTATTGTAAGTAGATTAATCGAATTGTTTGACAGTGAAATTCATCTGGAGAGCGAGGAAAATGTTGGTACGACCTTCACTTTTACTATTGGTTTTGAATATGATGAAGAAAAATCGAAAGACATTATCAATAATATAGAAGTCGATTTGTCGACTAGTAATTTGTATAACATTTTGGTTGTTGAAGACAATAAAATAAATCAAGTCGTAACCAAGAAAATCATACAAAGCAGTAATATGAGTTGCACTATTGTTGATGATGGTTATGCGGCGATGGTTGCTTTAGAACGAGAAGCCTTTGATTTGATTTTGATGGATATTAATATGCCTCTTATTAACGGATTTGAAACGACACGCAGAATAAGAGAAAAAGGGATACTTATTCCGATAATTGCCCTCACTGCTTTTGATAAAGATGAAGTCGCTGAAGAAGCCATATCATCGGGAATGAATGATATCATGGTCAAACCTTTTGAACCTTCCAAACTATTTCAGGTCATTTCCAACCAAATAAAACAAAACGAAAACGCTGGTTAATACCAGCGTTTTTTATTCTTTTTTGAAGCTTCCGATTTTCTTGAATTGGTACCTTCTGGTTTCTTTTTGTTTCTTAAATCAGGTTTTGCATCCGGATTGGGAACTTCATCTTTCCAAGGATAGGGGTGATCGTTTATGGTTTTTACACTGACCTTAATCAGCTTCTGAATATCTTTCCAATAAGGTTCTTCATCTTTACTGCAGAAAGAAATTGAAATCCCACCATTTCCGGCACGTCCTGTTCTTCCGATACGGTGTACATAGGTTTCAGGAATATTAGGCAAATCAAAATTGATGACATAAGGCAAACTTTCGATATCAATACCACGCGCTGCAATATCTGTAGCCACTAAAACCGAAATTTCTTTAGCTTTAAAATTGTCTAAAACTCTCTGTCTGGCGGTTTGCGATTTGTCCCCGTGAATGGCTTCAGCATTGACTCCGTGCTTTTTTAAAGCTTTTACCACGTTATCAGCACCATGCTTGGTTCTGACAAAAACCAAAACATTGCTGAGGTTTTCATTGCGTATTAAGTGATACAACAAAGCTCTTTTATCTGTTTTATCTACAAAATAAATTTGTTGCTCAATGATTTCGGCAGTCGATGAAACGGGTGTAACCGAAACATATTCTGGTTTGTTTAAAAAAGTATCTGCTAACTCACGAATAGCCATAGGCATTGTGGCCGAGAATAATAGCGTTTGTCGGTTGGTTGGAACTAGTTTTACAATTTTGCGAACGTCATTGATAAAACCCATATCGAGCATCAAATCGGATTCATCCAAAACCAAAAAGTGTAAGTGGTCAAAATCGATAAAACCTTGTTTGTGCAAATCCAATAAACGTCCGGGTGTAGCAATCAGAATGTCAATACCTTTTTTCAATTGGTCTACTTGTGGCACTTGGGAAACACCACCAAAAATGGTTAGCTGTCTAAGGTTAGTATATTTTCCGTAAGTGTCAAAACTTTCTCCAATTTGAACTGCTAATTCGCGCGTTGGTGTTACAACAAGACAACGGATTTGTTTTGTTTTTTTGGATGAGCCTACAATGCGGTGTAGATTATGAATAATAGGTATAGCAAAGGCTGCTGTTTTTCCGGTTCCGGTTTGGGCACAACCCACTAAATCTTTTCCGGCTAAAATATGTGGAATAGATTTTTCTTGAATGGGCGTTGGTTGGGTGTATCCTTCTTCAAAGACTGCTCTCTGAATACTATTGGATAATGATAAATCTTCGAATAACATAAATTTTGCTTACGATTAAGTGTAAGCCGGCGCAAAGATAGACTATTATGAATTTTAAATTATAAATTTTAAATTAATTGTCCCGTGGAGTTGACTCTCAAAAAAATCATTTACAATTTATAATTCAAAATTTAAAATAAAATTAAAGGAGTTCTTTTCTCGACTTAATGAAATCGGTGACCAAATATCCCATTAATTTCCCAATGAGATGGTTGTTCTTTTCTTCGCCTAATTCGGGTGCGCCTTCGCAAATGTGAAGATAGGCAGCGTTTCTATGGTTTCCGAAAAAGTACACAAACTGACGTAGTTCTTCTACTGAAAAACCACTCATCGTCATGGCACTACTGGCAATATTGGGCAACGCATCCAAATCGATTTCAATACCGAAAGCATCAGCTTTGATAAAATCGAACGCCGTATTGAGTTCTTGTAAAAAGTTTTTTTGATTGCGCACTTTGATTTCGTCATATGTGTTGTAACAGACGCGATCTTCTAATTTTTTTAAGTTATCCAAAACGTTTTTGGAAGTATAATTTTCGTGTAAACCAAAAATAAAATACTTCTTCAAAAAGCCTTCTTCATAAGCATAGGAGAAGCCATTTCCACTATGTCTTCCCTCCAATATTCTAAAATCGGAATGTGCATCAAAGTTCACAGCGTTGATGGGCTTTCCTATTCCCAATGCTGCTCCTTTAATATTTCCGTAAGCATTATTGTGTCCGCCACCAATAATAATAGGAATTTTACCGCTTTTAATTATGGTACTGACAATGTGAACAACATCTTTATCAATTTTTTCTACTAATGAACTTAACGTTTTTCGGTCGGCTGTATTGTGGAAATCCAAATCTTTAGCTTCTTCCATTTCTTGAGAAACATCGAGTTTGCCCAAAACTAATATCTGGCTTCCTTTGCAAAAACGATTGTGTTGTATATTGGCAATACTACTAATGGCACTTTCCCACGCAGAGGCAGCTCCAGGTCGACCATAGTTGGCACGAACACCTACATCTTCGGGAATTCCGAACAGCGCATATTTGGCTTCACAGTTTTTTAGGTAATCGTGGCAGTTTTCTCCCTTAGGAACTGTTAACATTTTTTCTCCAAATTTGACCTCGCCACTTCTGTGATTCGTTACTTTGGCTAAATCAGCTATTGAGAAGGGAATTAGTTTCTCCATTTTTTTTAAATATTTGACCAAAAATATAATAAAAATGCTTAATTTTCGTTACTTTAAAAATACATTTATAGTACATAATTAAAAAAAATGCCCATGGAAAATCAGAACAACCATTCAAAATTAAAAGCTATTATTGGTATACTAGCGGTTTTATTAATTGGTAGCTTAATCTACATTTTTAAATTGACTTCTGATGCTAAAACATTGGAAAATACAGTAGTAACTGTAAAGTCTGAAAAGGATTCTGTTCTTAAAGATTTAGGAGATTTAAAAGCAACATACGATGCTGCTATTGCCGAAAACACTTCGATGTCCGACGAACTGATAGCAGAACGTGACAAAGTTGTGAAATTGATGGAAGAATTAAAGTCGGCCAAAGGCGATGTGTCTTCTTTGCGAAAATACAAGGATCAGTACAAAAATTTAGAGCAAAAAATGCAAAACCTAATGCAAGAAGTAGCTGTTCTTAAAGCTCAAAATCAGCAACTAACCACTAATTTAGACAGTACTAAGGTGGTTCTTGAGGATTCGCAAAAGTACAATCAAGTCTTGGTTGGACAAAATGAAGAGTTAGCTAAAACTGTTGAAAAAGGACAAAAATTGACGGTTACTAATCTGAAAACAGGTTCTTACAAACTAAGAAGTTCAGGAAAACAAATCGCTACCGACAAAGCTAGTAGAACGGATATGTTGCAAGTAAGTTTTACTATCGCGGAAAACAAAATAGCTAAATCTGGAGATAAAACGTATTATGTTCAGGTTATTGATGCTAAAAACAATGTTTTAGGAAATAAAGAAACAATATCTTTTGGTGAGACCTCTTTAACTTATAGTTTTACAACAACTGTGCAATATGAAAATAAAACAGTTGATGTAAAAGAACAATTGAAAGGAAAGGATTTTGCAAAAGGAACCTATTTTGTCAATGTATTTGATAAAGGAGAATTGGTGTCTAAAAGTAGTTTCTCTTTGAGGTAAGACCATAATTATTTAAGTTAATAGTAAGTTGAAAAGTCCTTTTGTGTAATGCAAAAGGACTTTTTTTTAAACTATTACTTTACCATTGATAATAACCTGTTCAATCAGATTACTCGCAAAGGAATACGGCAATTCATAAAAGGAGTTTAACGGTTTTGTGATGATTAGATTCGCTTTTTTTCCGATGGTGATACTTCCGTGAGTTTTGGAAATTCCCATAGCATAAGCTCCATTTATAGTAGCAGCATTGATAGCTTCTTCGGGAGTCATTTTCATCTTGATACACGCAGTTGCTACCACAAAATTCATATTTCCTGAAGGAGAGGTTCCTGGATTAAAATCGGAGGCCAAGGCCAAAGGTAAACCTGCTGCTATCATTTTTCTTGCTGGTGTATACGGAATACTGATAAAGTACGAACAGCTTGGTAACGCAACAGCAATAGTTTCGGAGTTTTTAAGCACTTCTATATCTTCGTCGGTAACAATTTCAAGATGGTCTACAGAAAGGGCGTTGTGCTTCACGCAGGCGGCTATTCCGTTAATGGCAGTAAATTGATTGACATGTATTTTAGCATGTAAACCATATTGTTGTCCGGCTTTCATAATTCTTTCGGTTTCTTCAACAGAAAAATAACCTGTTTCACAAAAGGCATCAATATAATCAGCCAAGTGTTCTTCCGCTATTTTGGGAAGCATTTCGTTTATGATAACATCAATGTAAGCGGCATGATTTTCTTTGTAAGCCAATGGATAGGCATGAGCACCTAAAAAAGTTGCTTTAATTGTAATAGGATAATCAGCAGCTAGTCTTTTTATCACCCGAAGCATTTTGAGTTCCCCATCAACCGTTAAACCGTAACCTGATTTGATTTCGACGGCTCCGGTACCTTGTCGGATAACTTCTTCGAGTCTTTTTTTGGATTGATGGTAGATTTCTTCTTCTGAAGTTTCATTTAGTTTCTTAGCCGAATTTAGAATGCCACCGCCACGATTGGCAATTTCTTCATAAGTCAAACCGTTTATGCGATCCACAAATTCCTGTTCGCGATTTCCGGCGTAAACAATATGCGTATGACTGTCACACCAAGCAGGAAGTACCATTTTTCCTGAAGCATCAATAGTTTTATCGGCATTTATTTTGGGACAGTTTTCCATTGGACCAAAATCGATAATAGTATCGTTTTCTATTAAAAGGAAAGCATTTTTGATAGAAGGCAAAACAGCCATTGCTTCACCTGAAACCTTTTCAATAGAAGTTTCTCTAATTTGTAAAAGCTCTTTGATGTTGATTAGTAACGTTAGCATGCGAATGATTTTCGGTAAAAATAACTTTAAAAAAAGAAATAGTATTATTTTTAAACAAATTTAGAATCCGTGAGAAAAATTAAATACAAAAAAGGTAGAAAAGTACAACCCTCATTGTTGGAATATACAGGGCACCACAAGGAAATAGCAACCGAACTTCAGCTGTTTGTTTATGATGCTGATGATTTGACCGAGTATAATGAATTTAAGGTTTCGCAATTGGATAAATGCTTTGATACCTCTAAAACCAATTGGCTGAACATACATGGATTAAATGATATTGAAATTATCAAATCTATTGGAAGTCATCTGAATGTGGATAATTTCATGCTGGGGGACATTTTAAACACTACCAAACGCACCAAACTAGATGAATATCATGATGTGCTTTTTTTTAACATAAAATCGCTTTTACCTATTGAAAACAGTGACGCGATCAATGTGGAGCAAATTAGCTTCTTGCTTAAAAACAATCTTTTGGTTTCGTTTCAGGAAAAGCGAAGTGACTTTTTCTCGCATCTAAGGGAACGAATCCGAACACATTCCGGAATTGTAAGAGATAAAAAAGCAGATTACTTATTGTATTTGTTGTTGGATGCCATAATGGAAAATTTCTACATCACCATTGAAAATGAAGAAGACAAAGTAGAAGATTTGATTAATGTATCTAAAACAAGTACAAATCCCGAAATTTTAGAGCAAATCGAAAAACATAGGGATAATTATAACTTTTTAAAGCGTTCTATTATTCCGTTACGAGATTCGTTGTATTCCATAAAAAGTATGAAAGATGATAATGTTTTTAATGCGATTGAACAGGATACCTATAGTTTTTTTGAGCGGTTGCATCAAAAATGTTTAGAGCTTTTGGAACAGATAGAATATGATTTGATTACCTTAGACAGTGCATCTAATTTTTATTTTTCTACGCAGAATCATAAGATGAATGAAGTGATGAAAACTTTAACCGTAGTTTCTGTTTTCTTTATGCCCCTTACGTTTATAGTTGGTGTATACGGAATGAACTTTGATAATATGCCGGAACTTCATTGGAAATATGGCTACTTTATTATTTTAGGCGCTATGTTCTTATTGCTTGTTGGTATGATTTATTACTTCAAAAAGCGGAAATGGTATTAGAAGTGTAATTAAGGATTAGTTTTTTTTAACGTAGTCTTTAAATACAATAAACCAAGTACTCCTGCTACAAGCGACGAAATCAGAATCATGATTTTAGAGTTGGTAATATGTTCTTCGTCAGAAAAGGCTAGAAGCGTAATGAAAATGGACATGGTAAAACCAATACCACCTAAAAAGCTTACGCCAAAAATGGATTTCCAGTTCAAATCTTCGGGAAGTTCACTAATTTTTAGTTTGACAGAAAGTAGACTAAACAACCAAATTCCAATGGGTTTTCCTAATAATAACCCTAGTGCAATTCCTATAGTGTAAGGATGTTCCACTATCGCTGTCCAATCAGAATCTATAATGATGGCCGTATTCGCTAATGCAAATAGAGGCAAGATGATAAACGCAACGGGTTTGTGTAAAAAGTGCTGCAAAAGATAAGAAGTTGATTTTTCATCACCATTACCAAACGGAATTGCAAAGGCTAATAAAACTCCGGTTATTGTGGCATGAACCCCTGAATTAAGCATAAAATACCACATAAAAGCACCACCGATTAAATACGGAATTAGATTTCGCACTTTCAATCTGTTGAAGGCTAGGAGTAGTGCAAAAATCCCCAAAGAGATAAAGAGATTGGTCAAAACCAATGTTTTCGTGTAAAAGATAGCGATAATCAGAATCGCTCCTAAATCATCAATTACTGCCAAAGCGGTTAAAAATATTTTGAGGGAAATGGGAACTCGATTTCCTAATAAAGACAATATTCCTAACGCAAAAGCGATGTCTGTTGCCATTGGAATTCCAGCTCCCGATTGTGTATCTGTTCCATAATTAAGCGATAAATACAATCCAGCGGGAATCAACATTCCGCCAATGGCTGCTGAAATAGGCAATAAGGCATTTTTTAAATTAGACAATTCCCCAATGTATACTTCTCGTTCTAATTCTAAACCAATTAGTAAAAAGAAGATGGTCATTAGGCCATCATTGATCCAATATTCTGTGGGATGTCCGCCTATTTGATAATGCCAAAGATGTAAATAGTTTTCACTTAAAAAGGAGTTTGCTAAAAAAAGAGAAAGTAACGTACACGCTATCAGTATAAAACCACCTGCTTTTTCACTTTCAAAAAAATCCCCAAAAAGTTTGCTTATTCTCATTATTTCAAAGATAAAAAAAAGTCCCGATAATTCGGGACTTTTTCAGGGTTAGATTATAAGGGTTAGGTATTTTATAAGCTAGTAATAATGAATTGACTTCTTCTGTTAAGTTGGTGTTCTTCTTCGGTACATTGTACGTCATCAGCACATTTATTAACTAGTTGGTTTTCACCATAACCTTTTGCTGTTAATCGTTTTGCAGCAATACCATTTTTGATTAACCATTCTCTGGTAGATTTCGCTCTTCTGTCTGATAATTTTTCATTATAAGCATGTGAAGCACGACTGTCAGTATGAGAACGGATGTCAATGGTCATCGTTGGATATTGTTCTAATACGTCTAAAACTTTGGCTAAATCCACAGCAGCATCAGGACGGATGTTCCATTTGTCTAAATCGAAATAAATTAAGTTGATTCCGAATACGTCAGCAATATCATCACCAGGTTTCACTTGTTTTTCTGATTTTTCAAGTTCGATGTTCAACTCTGTTTTACCATCAGTTTTACCAATAATTACTGGAGATTCTTTAGTAGTATACGTTTCAAGAGAAGTTCTAACATAATATTTAGTATTACATTCTACTTCTTTAAACTCGTATTTTCCTTCTGCATCAGCAATTGTTTCCTGTAGCTGTTTGAATTTTTCATCAAAAAGAATCACTTTAGCACCAGGCAGAATAGCTTTAGTCTGAGCATCAGTAACTACTCCATGTAACAATTGTTCACACCAAATAGGTCTGGTTTCTACAAATTTGTAGATGTCATCATTACCTTGTCCGCCATCTCTGTTAGAACTTAAAAAACCTCTTTTGGTTTTAGAATTGATAATTAACGCAAAATCGTCTTTAGAGCTATTCGCTTCTTCACCAACATTTAAAACTTTTTTGAATTCTAAGCTTCCGTCTTTTGGAATTTTAGTGATAAAGATATCCAATCCTCCAAGTCCTGGTTGACCATCAGAAGCAAAGTATAGCTCGTTATCATCATTTACAAATGGATATGTTTCTCTTCCGGGAGTGTTGATTTTGTCACCAAGATTTTCCGGAGTTCCGAAGCTACCATCATCACTAATTTTCACTCGGTACAAATCAGATTGACCGCGGCTTCCTTCCATATCAGAAGCAAAGTACAAGGTTTTCTCATCTGCAGATAGCGCAGGGTGAGCTGTCTGATAGCTATCACTGTTAAATGGAAGTGGCGTAATGTCTTTCCAATTTCCGTCTTTATCAACTTTGGCAGTATAGATTTTCAATAAGGTTACTTTTCCAGCATCAAAACCTCTTTTGTCAAGGTAATTGTTTCTAGTAAAGTAAACCGTTTTTCCGTCTTTGGTGAACGCTGGAGTATCTTCGTGAAATTTAGTATTGATTTTTTTTCCGAATTTATCCACAGCACCTAAAGAACCGTCTTCAGCGATAGGAGAACCATAAAGGTTGGTAAAATACTGTCCAGTCCATGTGTGAATTCTTTTAGAGAAATTCCCAGTATCACGAGCAGAAGAGAAGATAACCTTAGTTCCCATAAAAGCCGTTCCGTAATCAGAATACTTAGAGTTGATTCCGGCATTTTCAATTTTATACCTTCCAGAGTTGTTTTTGATTTCGTCTAAATAATTTCTGTTTTTAGAGAAAAGCTGTGCTCTAGCATCATTACCGCTTTTTTCTCCAAATTTAGCCATCATAGTATCCGATTTGGTATAATCTTTTGTAGCTCTTAAAGTTTGGGCAAAACGATAGTAAAATTCAGCATCTTGATCTGGATTTGTAGCATAAAGTTCGTCAAACCATTTATTGGCTTTTTCTAATTCAGCATTGAAATAGTAAGCATTACCTATTTTCAGAAGCATATCAGGAGATTTATATCCTTTTGCATAGATTCTTTCATAGGTTTTAATGGCATCAATATAAGCAAGTTTATCGTACTCCTTATTTCCTTTAACTTCCTTTTTACTAGCTTGTGAATAACTGCTAACACAAGTTAGGGTTATAAGTACTAAGTATATAATTTTATTTTTCATAATCGTCTTGTTATTAGAAGAATCTAGGTGATACCATTTTACTTACTTTATTGAACAACTCAAATCTCAAAAAGATTTCGTGTGACCCAGAGTTATATTTTCTCAAACGTGTGGTTTCCATATCATAGCTGTAACCAACGAACAAACCATCTGTTATCTGAAAACCAGCTAATGCACTCACAGCAGCGTCCCAACGGTAAGCACCACCTAACATCAATTTATCAAAGAATAAAAAGTTAGCAGAACCATCAACCTGTAATGGAGCACCAGCAACTACCTTAGTTAAGAAAGCTGGTTTGAATTTAATCGATGGAGACAAATCAAATACATAACCTCCAATGGCGTAAAAATTCATTCGCTCTTCAAAAACGGCAACATCATTGTCACTGTATTTAGAATCCTGTAAAAAGTTAGGAACAGAAAGACCTAAATAGTATTTGTCAGAGTGAAGGTAAACTCCAGCTCCAAAGTTTGGAGAAAATTCATTGTTAAAACCAGTAAGGTTAGGGTCACCAGCATTGGCAGGGTTCAATTTAGTTACATCTAGATTGAAAATATTTCCAGATGCTTTAATACCAAAAGATAATTTCACCTCTTCTGACATTGGAATCGTATACGATATATCAGCCGATAAAGTGTTATCACTAGTAGGTCCGATTTTATCATTTACTAACGAAAGACCAAGTCCTAAATTACTATTGTTGATTGGTGTATTCAATGAAAAAGCATTCGTAGTTGGAGCGCCATCTAATCCTACCCATTGGGTACGATGCAAACCAAAGATACTCATTACTCCTCTTGATCCTGCATAAGCGGGATTGATGTTTATGGTGTTGTACATGTATTGGGTATACTGTGCGTCTTGTTGTGCAAAACCACTATAACACGTTAACATCAATGCGAAAATTAAAATTTTTGTTCTCATATTTTCTATTTTTTATCCTGAGGGTTTTTCAACCCTCAGGAATTAGTAGGGTTTTTATCTAGTAAGGTATAAGTATCCGTCTTTGTTGAAAGTCTCTCCTGTAGGTGTTGTCCACTCAATGATGTAGAAATAAGTACCGGTTGGCAATTCTTCTGATTTGCTAACTGTAGATCTTCCTTCAGAAATACCTTCAAATCTTCGGGTATTGTTGTCATAATTTTTAGTTTCATAAACTAAAACTCCCCAACGGTTGTAAATTTCAACTTTATTAGTTGGGTAACAAGCAGTATCTTCAATATGTTCAATGTTAAAGAATTGGTTGAATGAATCTCCATTTGGAGTGAAGGCATTGTGAACAACAATTAATTCACAAGGCTCAATAACACAATCATCATTAACAGTCATCTTGATTTCAATTTTTCTAGGACAATCACCTGTTGTAATAGTATATGAGAATGTATATACTCCTAAAGCAATTCCATCTGCATTGAATGTTGTACCATTAAAACCACCAACGTTATCCTCATTTGTCCAAACAGCATCTACAGGAATATCACTTGGAGTAGGTGTTAAGTTACGTAAGTTGTAAGCAAAATCTTCACCAGTACAACTTGTTGCAGGAACTTCAGATATCGTTGTTGTTTGTGTTACATTGATAATTTGAGTTACAGTGGTTGTCTTACCACATGAGTCAGCAACGGTCCAAGTTCTTGTGATTGTATATGTACCATCTGTATCAGGTTCTGTTTGTACAAATGTGTATACTGGTGTACCAACTGTAGAACAATTATCGGTGAAATCAGCTGCAGTCAATACTGGAGCAACTGGAATGGCATCACAATTTACTGCAATCGGACTAGCAGGTGTATTTATAATTTGTGGTCCAACGGTGTCTGAAACGTCTATAGTTTGTGTTATAGGTGCACTGTTATTTCCACAAGTATCATTTGCAATCCATGTTCTTACTATTTGATAGTTAGAAGGACAGTTTCCAGCTAATATTGTTTCAGTCATATTAACGGTAGCAGTTCCACAGTTATCAGTTGCTGTTAATTGAGCTGGAGCCGGAATATTATCACATGATGCAATAGTATTTGTTGGTGCTGCCTGGTCAAAAGTAGGAGCAACGTTATCATTAACACTTATTATTTGCGTTGCTGAAGATCTATTTCCACATGCATCAATAAACGTCCATGTTCTGGTTACAGTGAAAGAGTTTGCACAACTTCCTGCAGTAATAGTATCAACTCCTGATACAGTAATAGCACCATTACAATTGTCAATTGCTGTAAGCGAAATCATGGCAGGAACTTCACCACTACAAGTAGCTGATATCGGAGCCGGAGCTTGAGGAGCAACTGGTGCAATGTTATCAGTAACCGTAATAGTTTGAGTCTGAGGAGCCGCAGCATTACCACAAGCATCCACAAGAGTCCAAGTACGAGTAATTACTTTTGAACCAGCACACTGACCATCGGCAACGCTATCTGTAAAGGTAGCTTGTAAGCCAGTAGAGCAGTTGTCTGCTTCGTTAGTTACATCACCAGTAATTGCAGCAGCAGCATCGTATGAACAATCCGCAGCAGTGAATATCTCAGTATTCGCAGGAGCTGTGAACGTAGGAGCAATGTTATCAGTAACCGTAATAGTTTGAGTCTGAGGAGCCGCAGCATTACCACACGCATCCACAAGAGTCCAAGTACGAGTAATTACTTTTGAACCAGCACACTGACCATCGGCAACGCTATCTGTAAAGGTAGCTTGTAAGCCAGTAGAGCAGTTGTCTGCTTCGTTAGTTACATCACCAGTAATTGCAGCAGCAGCATCGTATGAACAATCCGCAGCAGTGAATATCTCAGTATCCGCAGGCGCTGTGAACGTAGGAGCAATGTTATCAGTAACCGTAATAGTTTGTGTCTGAGGAGCCGCAGCATTACCACAAGCATCCACAAGAGTCCAAGTACGAGTAATTACTTTTGAACCAGCACACTGACCATCGGCAACGCTATCTGTAAAGGTAGCTTGTAAGCCAGTAGAGCAGTTGTCTGCTTCGTTAGTTACATCACCAGTAATTGCAGCAGCAGCATCGTATGAACAATCCGCAGCAGTGAATATCTCAGTATTCGCAGGAGCTGTGAACGTAGGAGCAATGTTATCAGTAACCGTAATAGTTTGAGTCTGAGGAGCCGCAGCATTACCACACGCATCCACAAGAGTCCAAGTACGAGTAATTACTTTCGAACCAGCACACTGACCATCGGCAACGCTATCTGTAAAGGTAGCTTGTAAACCAGTAGAGCAGTTGTCTGCTTCGTTAGTTACATCACCAGTAATTGCAGCAGCAGCATCGTAAGAACAATCCGCAGCAGTGAATATCTCAGTATCCGCAGGAGCTGTGAATGTTGGAGCAATGTTATCAGTAACCGTAATAGTTTGAGTCTGAGGAGCAGCAGCATTACCACAAGCATCCACAAGAGTCCAAGTACGTGTAATTACTTTCGAACCAGCACACTGACCATCGGCAACGCTATCTGTAAAGGTAGCTTGTAAGCCAGTAGAGCAGTTGTCTGCTTCGTTAGTTACATCACCAGTAATTGCAGCAGCAGCATCGTATGAACAATCCGCAGCAGTGAATATCTCAGTATTCGCAGGAGCTGTGAACGTAGGAGCGATGTTATCAGTAACCGTAATAGTTTGAGTCTGAGGAGCCGCAGCATTACCACACGCATCCACAAGAGTCCAAGTACGAGTAATTACTTTCGAACCAGCACACTGACCATCGGCAACGCTATCTGTAAAGGTAGCTTGTAAGCCAGTAGAGCAGTTGTCTGCTTCGTTAGTTACATCACCAGTAATTGCAGCAGCAGCATCGTAAGAACAATCCGCAGCAGTGAATATCTCAGTATTCGCAGGAGCTGTGAACGTAGGAGCAATGTTATCAGTAACCGTAATGGTTTGAGTCTGAGGAGCCGCAGCATTACCACACGCATCCACAAGAGTCCAAGTACGAGTAATTACTTTTGAACCAGCACACTGACCATCGGCAACGCTATCTGTAAAGGTAGCTTGTAAACCAGTAGAGCAGTTGTCTGCTTCGTTAGTTACATCACCAGTAATTGCAGCAGCAGCATCGTATGAACAATCCGCAGCAGTGAATATCTCAGTATTCGCAGGAGCTGTGAATGTAGGAGAGATGTTATCAGTAACCGTAATAGTTTGAGTCTGAGGAGCCGCAGCATTACCACACGCATCCACAAGAGTCCAAGTACGAGTAATTACTTTTGAACCAGCACACTGACCATCGGCAACGCTATCTGTAAAGGTAGCTTGTAAGCCAGTAGAGCAGTTGTCTGCTTCGTTAGTTACATCACCTGTAATTGCAGCAGCAGCATCGTATGAACAATCCGCAGCAGTGAATATCTCAGTATCCGCAGGCGCTGTGAATGTTGGAGCAATGTTATCAGTAACCGTAATAGTTTGTGTCTGAGGAGCCGCAGCATTACCACACGCATCCACAAGAGTCCAAGTACGAGTAATTACTTTTGAACCAGCACACTGACCATCGGCAACGCTATCTGTAAAGGTAGCTTGTAAGCCAGTAGAGCAGTTGTCTGCTTCGTTAGTTACATCACCAGTAATTGCAGCAGCAGCATCGTATGAACAATCCGCAGCAGTGAATATCTCAGTATTCGCAGGAGCTGTGAACGTAGGAGCAATGTTATCAGTAACCGTAATGGTTTGAGTTTGAGGAGCCGCAGCATTACCACAAGCATCCACAAGAGTCCAAGTACGTGTAATTACTTTCGAACCAGCACACTGACCATCGGCTACGCTATCCGTAAAGGTAGCTTGTAAGCCAGTAGAGCAGTTGTCAGCTTCGTTAGTTACATCACCAGTAATTGCAGCAGCAGCATCGTATGAACAATCCGCAGCAGTGAATATCTCAGTATTCGCAGGAGCTGTGAATGTAGGAGCGATGTTATCAGTAACCGTAATAGTTTGAGTCTGAGGAGCCGCAGCATTACCGCACGCATCCACAAGAGTCCAAGTACGAGTAATTACTTTTGAACCAGCACACTGACCATCGGCAACGCTATCTGTAAAGGTAGCTTGTAAGCCAGTAGAGCAGTTGTCTGCTTCGTTAGTTACATCACCAGTAATTGCAGCAGCAGCATCGTAAGAACAATCCGCAGCAGTGAATATCTCAGTATTCGCAGGAGCTGTGAATGTAGGAGCGATGTTATCAGTAACCGTAATAGTTTGAGTCTGAGGAGCCGCAGCATTACCACAAGCATCCACAAGAGTCCAAGTACGAGTAATTACTTTTGAACCAGCACACTGACCATCGGCTACGCTATCTGTAAAGGTAGCTTGTAAGCCAGGAGAACAGTTGTCTGCTTCGTTAGTTACATCACCTGTGATAGTGATAGTAGCATCGTATGAACAATTAACTGTACTGAATAGCTCAATGTTTGCCGGAGCTGTAAATGTTGGAGGTACAGTATCACTCACTGTAAATGTCGCAGTAGTTGAAGATGAATTGTTACAAGCATCTGTCACTGTAAATGTTACTGTAACAGCGGCTGAACAATCACCTGATATTTGATTAAAATTATTTGTCCATGTTACATTTGAACAATTGTCTGTTGTAATAGCACCACCATTGTTGTTTAACCAATTATTTAATGCATTTTCATTTCCAGTTCCATCACATTCAACTACAATATTTGAAGCTTGAGCTGTGAATGTTGGAGCAATGTTATCAGTAACCGTAATAGTTTGAGTCTGAGGAGCCGCAGCATTACCACAAGCATCCACAAGAGTCCAAGTACGTGTAATTACTTTCGAACCAGCACACTGACCATCGGCAACGCTATCTGTAAAGGTAGCTTGTAAGCCAGTAGAGCAGTTGTCAGCTTCGTTAGTTACATCACCAGTAATTGCAGCAGCAGCATCGTATGAACAATCCGCAGCAGTGAATATCTCAGTATTCGCAGGAGCTGTGAATGTAGGAGCGATGTTATCAGTAACCGTAATAGTTTGAGTCTGAGGAGCCGCAGCATTACCACACGCATCCACAAGAGTCCAAGTACGTGTAATTACTTTTGAACCAGCACACTGACCATCAGCAACGCTATCTGTAAAGGTAGCTTGTAAGCCAGTAGAGCAGTTGTCTGCTTCGTTAGTTACATCACCAGTAATTGCAGCAGCAGCATCGTATGAACAATCCGCAGCAGTGAATATCTCAGTATTCGCAGGAGCTGTGAACGTAGGAGCAATGTTATCAGTAACCGTAATAGTTTGTGTCTGAGGAGCCGCAGCATTACCACACGCATCCACAAGAGTCCAAGTACGAGTAATTACTTTTGAACCAGCACACTGACCATCGGCAACGCTATCTGTAAAGGTAGCTTGTAAGCCAGTAGAGCAGTTGTCTGCTTCGTTAGTTACATCACCAGTAATTGCAGCAGCAGCATCGTATGAACAATCCGCAGCAGTGAATATCTCAGTATTCGCAGGAGCTGTGAATGTAGGAGCAATGTTATCAGTAACCGTAATAGTTTGAGTCTGAGGAGCCGCAGCATTACCGCACGCATCCACAAGAGTCCAAGTACGAGTAATTACTTTTGAACCAGCACACTGACCATCGGCAACGCTATCTGTAAAGGTAGCTTGTAAGCCAGTAGAGCAGTTGTCTGCTTCGTTAGTTACATCACCAGTAATTGCAGCAGCAGCATCGTAAGAACAATCCGCAGCAGTGAATATCTCAGTATTCGCAGGCGCTGTGAACGTAGGAGCAATGTTATCAGTAACCGTAATAGTTTGAGTCTGAGGAGCCGCAGCATTACCACAAGCATCCACAAGAGTCCAAGTACGAGTAATTACTTTTGAACCAGCACACTGACCATCGGCTACGCTATCTGTAAAGGTAGCTTGTAAGCCAGTAGAGCAGTTGTCTGCTTCGTTAGTTACATCACCAGTAATTGCAGCAGCAGCATCGTAAGAACAATCCGCAGCAGTGAATATCTCAGTATTCGCAGGAGCTGTGAATGTAGGAGCGATGTTATCAGTAATCGTAATAGTTTGAGTCTGAGGAGCCGCAGCATTACCACAAGCATCCACAAGAGTCCAAGTACGAGTAATTACTTTTGAACCAGCACACTGACCATCGGCAACGCTATCTGTAAAGGTAGCTTGTAAGCCAGTAGAGCAGTTGTCTGCTTCGTTAGTTACATCACCAGTAATTGCAGCAGCAGCATCGTATGAACAATCCGCAGCAGTGAATATCTCAGTATTCGCAGGAGCTGTGAATGTTGGAGCAATGTTATCAGTAACCGTAATAGTTTGTGTCTGAGGAGCCGCAGCATTACCACAAGCATCCACAAGAGTCCAAGTACGTGTAATTACTTTCGAACCAGCACACTGACCATCGGCTACGCTATCTGTAAAGGTAGCTTGTAAGCCAGTAGAGCAGTTGTCTGCTTCGTTAGTTACATCACCAGTAATTGCAGCAGCAGCATCGTAAGAACAATCCGCAGCAGTGAATATCTCAGTATTCGCAGGAGCTGTGAATGTAGGAGCGATGTTATCAGTAACCGTAATAGTTTGAGTCTGAGGAGCCGCAGCATTACCACACGCATCCACAAGAGTCCAAGTACGAGTAATTACTTTTGAACCAGCACACTGACCATCGGCAACGCTATCTGTAAAGGTAGCTTGTAAGCCAGTAGAGCAGTTGTCTGCTTCGTTAGTTACATCACCAGTAATTGCAGCAGCAGCATCGTATGAACAATCCGCAGCAGTGAATATCTCAGTATTCGCAGGAGCTGTGAACGTAGGAGCAATGTTATCAGTAACCGTAATAGTTTGAGTTTGAGGAGCCGCAGCATTACCACACGCATCCACAAGAGTCCAAGTACGTGTAATTACTTTCGAACCAGCACACTGACCATCGGCAACGCTATCTGTAAAGGTAGCTTGTAAGCCAGTAGAGCAGTTGTCAGCTTCGTTAGTTACATCACCAGTAATTGCAGCAGCAGCATCGTATGAACAATCCGCAGCAGTGAATATCTCAGTATTCGCAGGAGCTGTGAATGTAGGAGCGATGTTATCAGTAACCGTAATAGTTTGAGTCTGAGGAGCCGCAGCATTACCACACGCATCCACAAGAGTCCAAGTACGAGTAATTACTTTTGAACCAGCACACTGACCATCAGCAACGCTATCTGTAAAGGTAGCTTGTAAGCCAGTAGAGCAGTTGTCTGCTTCGTTAGTTACATCACCAGTAATTGCAGCAGCAGCATCGTATGAACAATCCGCAGCAGTGAATATCTCAGTATTCGCAGGAGCTGTGAACGTAGGAGCAATGTTATCAGTAACCGTAATAGTTTGTGTCTGAGGAGCCGCAGCATTACCACACGCATCCACAAGAGTCCAAGTACGAGTAATTACTTTTGAACCAGCACACTGACCATCGGCAACGCTATCTGTAAAGGTAGCTTGTAAGCCAGTAGAGCAGTTGTCTGCTTCGTTAGTTACATCACCAGTAATTGCAGCAGCAGCATCGTATGAACAATCCGCAGCAGTGAATATCTCAGTATTCGCAGGAGCTGTGAATGTAGGAGCAATGTTATCAGTAACCGTAATAGTTTGAGTCTGAGGAGCCGCAGCATTACCGCACGCATCCACAAGAGTCCAAGTACGAGTAATTACTTTTGAACCAGCACACTGACCATCGGCAACGCTATCTGTAAAGGTAGCTTGTAAGCCAGTAGAGCAGTTGTCTGCTTCGTTAGTTACATCACCAGTAATTGCAGCAGCAGCATCGTAAGAACAATCCGCAGCAGTGAATATCTCAGTATTCGCAGGCGCTGTGAACGTAGGAGCAATGTTATCAGTAACCGTAATAGTTTGTGTCTGAGGAGCCGCAGCATTACCACACGCATCCACAAGAGTCCAAGTACGAGTAATTACTTTTGAACCAGCACACTGACCATCGGCAACGCTATCTGTAAAGGTAGCTTGTAAGCCAGTAGAGCAGTTGTCAGCTTCGTTAGTTACATCACCAGTAATTGCAGCAGCAGCATCGTATGAACAATCCGCAGCAGTGAATATCTCAGTATTCGCAGGAGCTGTGAATGTAGGAGCGATGTTATCAGTAACCGTAATAGTTTGAGTCTGAGGAGCCGCAGCATTACCGCACGCATCCACAAGAGTCCAAGTACGAGTAATTACTTTTGAACCAGCACACTGACCATCGGCAACGCTATCTGTAAAGGTAGCTTGTAAGCCAGTAGAGCAGTTGTCTGCTTCGTTAGTTACATCACCAGTAATTGCAGCAGCAGCATCGTAAGAACAATCCGCAGCAGTGAATATCTCAGTATTCGCAGGAGCTGTGAATGTAGGAGCGATGTTATCAGTAACCGTAATAGTTTGAGTCTGAGGAGCCGCAGCATTACCACACGCATCCACAAGAGTCCAAGTACGAGTAATTACTTTTGAACCAGCACACTGACCATCGGCAACGCTATCTGTAAAGGTAGCTTGTAAGCCAGTAGAGCAGTTGTCTGCTTCGTTAGTTACATCACCTGTAATTGCAGCAGCAGCATCGTATGAACAATCCGCAGCAGTGAATGTCTCAGTATCCGCAGGCGCTGTGAATGTTGGAGCAATGTTATCAGTAACCGTAATAGTTTGTGTCTGAGGAGCCGCAGCATTACCACACGCATCCACAAGAGTCCAAGTACGAGTAATTACTTTTGAACCAGCACACTGACCATCGGCAACGCTATCTGTAAAGGTAGCTTGTAAGCCAGTAGAGCAGTTGTCTGCTTCGTTAGTTACATCACCAGTAATTGCAGCAGCAGCATCGTATGAACAATCCGCAGCAGTGAATATCTCAGTATTCGCAGGAGCTGTGAATGTTGGTGCAATTAAATCTTGAATAACTACAGTTACTGTTGCTTCATCGCAATTAGTTGGGTTTAATTTTTCACAAATTTTATAGGTAAAAGTATAAGTACCACAACTAGCAATTGCAGTTAAATTTACATTTCCAAGAGTATCAATATTTATATTATCGTAAGTACCACTTAATAAAGTTAGATTTACAGACGCAGTCGTAAGACCTAAAACATTATTTAAAGAGTCATTACTTAATATATTTCCAATTAAACCAACATTTGAGCAAGAAGTGTTCAAATAGTTGTCATCTTCGGCAACAATAATAGGAGCAGTAACAGTAATGATTACCGTTGCAGGATCACAGTTTGTTGGATTTAATCTTTCGCATAAATTGTAAACGATAGTATATGTTCCAGCAGGAGTTCCGGCAGGAACAGAAATTTGTCCCGAAGCCGCATCTATTGTAGGCATTGGAGCACCACCAATAGAAGTTGCAGGAGTAGTAATGGCGATAGTAACCGCTGATATAGTGGCAGGGTTTCCATTTAAAGTATCTAAACCATTTCCGTTATTATTCAAGACATTTCCAACGTTAGAATTTCCTGTAGTTCCATTCCCACCACTAATAGTATCATCTTGAGCAATAATTGCAGGAGCTGTTACTGTAATAGTTACTGTAGCAGGATCACAGTTTGTTGGATTTAATCTTTCGCATAAGTTATAAACGATTGTATACGTTCCGGCAGGAGTTCCGCCAGGAACAGAAATTTGTCCCGAAGCAGTATCTATTGTAGGTACTGGAGCACCACCAATAGAGGTTGCAGGAGTAGTAATTGCGATAGTAACTAGAGAAGTAGTAGCAGGATTACCATTTAAGGTATCTGGACCATTTCCGTTATTATTCAAAACATTACCAGCATTAGGATTTCCTGTGGTTCCATTACCACCACTAATTGTATCATCTTGAGCAACGATAGCAGGAGCTGTAACTGTAATTGTTACCGTGGCAGGATCACAATTTGTTGGATTTAATCTTTCGCATAAATTGTAAACAATTGTATAATTTCCGGCTGGAGTATTAGCAGGAACAGAAACTAAACCTGTTAAAGGATTCAAAACAGGGACAGGATTTCCACCAATAGATGTTGCAGGAGTGGTAACAGTAATGTTAACCAATGCAAGAGGTGCTATACCACCATTTAAAGTATCAGGACCATTTCCATTATCAAATAATACGTTTCCAGCGTTAGGATTTCCGTTGGCTCCATTTCCACCCGACATAGTATCATCTTGAGCAATAATTGCAGGAGCAGTAACTGTAATAGTAACTGTAGCAGGATCACAATTTGTTGGATTTAATCGTTCACATAAATTATAGACAATTGTATAGGTCCCGGCAGGAGTTCCGGCAGGAACATAAACTTGTCCAGTAGCAGGAACTAATGTTGGAACTGAAGCTCCACCAATAGGAGTTGCTGGAGTAGTTACAGATATAATAACTTGAGCAATAGAAACTGGAGTACCGTTTAAAGTGTCAGGACCGTTGCTATTATCGTTTAAAACATTACCAGCATTTGGATTTCCATTCATTCCGTTGCCACCAGACATAGTATCATCTTGAGCAATAATAGTTCCAGCAGTAACCGTAATTGTTACGGTTGCAGGATCACAATTTGCTGGATTTAATCTTTCACAAAGATTGTAAACAATTGTATAAGTACCAGCTGGAGTTCCAGCAGGAACAGAAATTTGTCCAGATGCAATGTCTATCGTTGGAACTGGTGCACCGCCAATAGAAGTTGCAGGAGTTGTAATTGCAATAGTTACTAAAGAAATAGTTGCAGGATTACCATTTAAAGTATCCGGTCCATTTCCATTATTGTTTAAAACATTACCTGCATTAGGATTCCCAGCAGTTCCATTTCCTCCAGCAATAGTGTCATTTTGAGCAACAATAGCAGGAGCAGTAACCGTAATAGTTACCGTTGCAGGATCACAGTTTGTAGTTGGATTTAATTTTTCGCACAAGTTGTAAACAATAGTATATGTTCCAGCAGGCGTTCCAGCAGGAACAGCTACTTGACCAGTTATAGGGTCTAATACTGGTACTGGATTTCCACCAATAGATGTTGCAGGAGTAGTAACAGTTATGTTTACTTGACTAATAGAAGCTTGTACACCATTTAAAGTATCCGAACCACTACCGTTATTGTTTAAAACATTTCCTGCATTAGGATTTCCAGTTGTACCATTACCACCAGTTAAAGCGTCATTTTGCGCAACAATGACCGGGCATTTAGTAATAGTAAAAGGAAAATTACATCCGCTGCCGCCTCCTGGAGGAACAGCATAGTAAGTAACAGTTGAACCTGCTACTAGCGGAAGAGGAGTTGTTTCTGTATACTGAACAGAATTTATTGTAACTGGGAACGAATTATAAAATAGCGATCCAAGAGGGAAATTAGAGGCAATTTGTGAGGGCAACACTGTGGTGTTAGCACTACAATATGAAAAATTTCTGATAATATCAGTACCAGGGCAGCTTTGTTGCACAAAACTTGTAGCATTGATTGGAACATTGATAGGAGTAGGTATTGGTTCACCAATACAACTTCCATTTTGTGTATATCCTTGTATTAATGCAGAATTATTAAGCGCAACATTCGTTGTACTACCAATTCCGGTTGAGTTTCCGTTCACAGCAATTACGCTAGAGCAAGTTGCATTAGCTAAAATTTCACAATCAGTAGTAGCCTTTAATTTAAATGATAGTCTGGCTAATAATGTGCTTGGACTTGCTGGTAAAGGCAAAGTTCCAAAGTTCCACACCACAGAACCAGTAGCTCCTAATGAAGGATCAAAGGTTCCGGTTATTGTTGTGTTTGGCGTTGTATAAAATATGGTGCCACTGGCACTTCCAGGAACATATGTAGTATTGTAAGGAACAGGAATTACTACTTTATAATTTGAAATAGCTTCTGTACCTAGGTTTCTAACATCAATGCTAAATCCAGCTTCCTGATTCGGTTGAATTGAATAAGGCTGAACTGCTGGTTGGTTATTGATCGTAGTAGCTGTAATTATACCTTCCGCTTCTGGAACGTAGGCATCAACAGACATGGCAATATTAAAAATAGAGTACGTGTCTCCATTAGTACCGTACAAGAATCGTGTAGACGTTTGATTATTTCCAATAATACTGTTGTTAGTATTTGGAATGTTAATTATTCCAATGTCGATACCCGTATTATTCGCTAAGTTTGGCGTTCTTGTTCCGGGAGCATTGATAGAGGAATTAAAAAAGTTATCCGGATTAGGAACAACACCATTTGAATTTCTACTTAGTGTTGTATAGGTATTCGATTGTAGATTTCTAATTCTGAAATAGTCACCAGTGTAACCAACATCACCTTCACTGGCCATAAAACCAATTTTCATTCCAACATTACCCGATTGAGTAGCGTTAAAACCAGAAATAGGCAATTGAATTCCAGCAGCTGAATTTCCTGCTTCTACATAAGCATAACCATCAAAAATGGTTACATCTCTCCATTTCATTTTAGAGTTTTCATAAACAATAATCATACCCCATCCACCAGAGTATCCTGTTCCACCAGGATTACCTTCGCGTAGCGCTAAATCTGCAACAGTATACTGTCCGATACCATTAGTTCTTACGTAATCTGTAACTTCAGCGTAAGCCGAAAAGATGAAATCATCACTGGTCGTAGGATAATAAATATCATTTGTTCCCGCAGTTATTTCTGTATAACCAGATGCTGCAGGACCTTTAAGTTTTACAACTCTTTTATTGAATGATTTTGTAACACCATTTTTAGTCACATTGAATACATTTGCAGAATTAGATCTTCCTGTCCAATACAAACCTGCATACACAATGTTTGAACAAGATGGAGTTGATCCGTTTTCTACTGGAATTACCAATGTAGAAGAAGAGGAGTTGAATGTGCTGGAATCACCATCAGTATCAACAAACACCATTGTCGCGTCATTATTATTTGTTGAAGCGGTGTAAAACTGTGGTGTAAGGTTCGTATTACCCATCATAGTAAAATCACCTTTCAAATTATAAACCGTTCTTGTCGGACTGTAACTTGAGGTTCTTTGGGTAAAAGCTTTTCTAACCTGAGCATTTATTGTAGTTGAAAATCCTAAAAGGATAATCAGCATTGCAACAACATGCTTACGTTTTTTTGCGATTGAGTTAAAGTATAAATTTTTCATATAGTCTCTTTTTATCAATTTTTATTGATTACGATCTCCTTTATCTATTTTGTATAATATGTTAAATCTAGTATCATAATTGGCAATATGGCTAGCAATATTTTCGCTAGTAGTATCCAACTTGGTAATAAAATAGATGTATTTCAAATTAGGGAAATTTGAAAATGAAGCTAAATCAATAGTCGAGTTTAATTCACTTGAAGAATTGATACGAACTGTAGCAATTTCGATATTCTCTTTCAAAGTAATTGAAGTGTTCAACTGGTTTAGTGAACCTAAATCAGTAAAAAGATTTGTAGGCGCATCACCATAAGTGTGCACCGCTCCTTCGAAAAAATACGTAGAAGATTGAACCTCTGTTATCAAATTTCGCAGTCGTTCAGTATTAATTGCAGCATTAGTTGCAATTCTACCTGTTGTACCATCTGTAAATAGAATGGAATTCACATCGGTTACAATGATAGCTCTTCCTTGAATAGCTCGTGTGCCTTGGGCAAAGCTGACGGAGCAAAAAGAAACTAGCATTAGAATTAATAATAGTTTTTGTTTCATGACTTGACTTGTGTTTTCAAGCAATAGCATTGCTTGGTGGTTAAATAATACATTTGGGCTATTTGTTTTCATACAATTAGTGATTGAAAATAATTTTACAAAAAGTTTTACGAAATAAATTCGGGCGTGAAGTGTTTTGGGATGTAGGCATATAGGTTAATAGTTTTTTTGGGTCTTACTATCTGCCGGCTAAATTATATACTTAAATACTACCGTACCCAAATTTTTCTACAAACAACCCAAAAACTCGTTCAAGTGACGATTTTGCGCCATTATTTGAAGTTTACTAATTGTTTTTTTACTTTTTTGTTTGTTTTTTGACATTTCGATTGGGGTTTTTAAGGTTGTTTTTTCTATTTTCTCGCTATTTAACACATCGAAAGTAAAAAGTTTAAATCGAACTACCAAAAAAAATATCGATAAAGTGTAATATTTTATAGATAAAGTGCATTAATTAACAATTTTAAATAGAAAAAGACTACAAAAAGTAATTAACATAATGATGTTTATAACATTTTTATTTTTAACATTTGTTTCTAATTTAAAAGAGTATTTATTTGTTCGGCATAAATCCACCTTAAATTTAAAAGAAAGCTCAACTCTGCTTTTTAACAGTAGGTTAATCTAGTAATATCATAATTACAGTTTCATAATACACATTAATAGCTTAATTTTATGCAGACAATTTTAAAGAGAGTCCATTTATGAAACAGTTACTATTAATCAGGCATGCCAAATCAAGCTGGGAAGCGCCATTGCGTGATTTTGATAGGCCTTTGACTAGCAGAGGAATACAAGATGCTCATTTGGTTTCATCTAATATCATCAATCAAATTCCAAAATCATATCTGCTTTGGTCTAGTGCCGCCAAACGTGCCTCTGAAACCGCTATGATTTTTGCCCAAAATATTGGATTCCCACTTGACAGTATCATTTTTAAACAGGAACTTTATACTTTTGATGAACAACAACTCGAGCAAATAATAAAATCGTGTCCCGATGAATTTGATCATTTAATCGTTTTCGGTCATAATGAGGCGATTACTAATTTTGTCAATAGTTTTGGTAATATTTTTGTCGACAATGTAGCTACTGCTGGATTTGTAAATATTATATTTGACCAACACAGTTGGAAGTTAATTCAAAATGGTGTCACGAAAAAGGTTGTTTTCCCCAGAGATTTAAATTAATATGAGCACAGAGAATACTTTTCGTTATATAGATAGAGAAAAAAGTTGGTTAGCATTTAATGCAAGAGTATTGCAAGAAGCTGCAGATGAATCAGTCCCATTATTGGAACGATTGCGTTTCATCGGAATTTTTTCTAATAATTTAGATGAATTTTTCCGAGTTAGATTCGCGGCGATTAGACGTCTAAGCTTGTCTGGCGCAACAGGAGAAAAGATATTAGGCGGAATTTCGGCGCAACAACTTGTGAAAGACATCACAGAAATAGTGATCAAACAACAGTCCGAAAGTCTAAAAGTACTACATAATATCGAAAAAGAGCTGGTCAAGAAAAACATCATCATCATCAATGAAAATGAAGTTACTGGTGAACATGAAAATTTTGTCAAAGATTTTTTTATCCAAAAAATAAGTCCTGAATTGGTTACAATCATTTTAAATGATTTGGCCGAATTTCCTTTACTTAAAGACACTTCTGGTTATTTAGCTATCAAATTAGTTATGAAATCAGAACCAAAATCTAGCTTATTGGGATTGGTAAAGAAAACAAAACCTGAGGTCCGTTACGCTGTAATTGAAATTCCGAAAAACACGAATCGAATCGTTGAACTCCCGGAAAAAGACGGTAAGCAATACTTGATACTTTTGGATGACATTATTCGCTATAATTTAAGTAGTATCTTCAATATTTTTGACTATCAAAGTATCTCGGCACACATGATCAAAATTACACGTGATGCCCAACTCGACATCGATAGTGATATGAGTAAAAGTATGCTCGAAAAAATAGCCACATCTGTAAAAGAAAGACGAATAGGTGAACCCGTACGTTTTGTTTTTGACAAAAACATCGAGAAAGATACCCTCAAATTTTTCCTCTCTAAAATGGGGATTGACGCTTCAGATAGTATCATTCCGGGAGGAAGATATCACAACAGACGCGATTATATGAGTTTCCCAAATCTAGGAAGACACGATTTGTTATATCCACCAAGAGTGCCTCTTCCGGTCGAAGGATTGTCGCTCGATGGTAGTCTTTTAAATAAAATTGCAAAAAAAGATTATTTAATAAACGCACCATTTCAGTCTTTTTCATATTTGATAAAATTTCTAAGAGAAGCGGCTCTTGACCCTAAAGTTACGACCATAAAAATAACCTTATACCGACTTGCGAAAAATTCCCAAATCGTGAGTTCTCTTATCAATGCTGCTAAAAATGGTAAAAAAGTAACGGTGCAAATTGAGCTACAAGCACGCTTTGATGAAGCTAGTAATATTTCCTATGCCGAACAAATGCAACAGGAAGGAATCGAACTTATTTTTGGGATAAAAGGTTTGAAAGTACACAGCAAAATATGTGTGATAGACCGAATGGAAAATGACAAATTAAAGCGCTATGGCTTTATTTCTACGGGAAATTTCAACGAAACCACGGCCAAAATTTATACCGATTTAACTCTTTTTACAAGCCATCAACAGATATTGAAAGATGTCTCTAAAATCTTTGATTTCTTTGATGTCAATTACAGAATTCATCGCTACAAACATTTGATTGTATCGCCACACTATACACGTTCCAAGTTTTATAAACTCATTGACCGAGAAATTAACAATGCCATTATGGGTCGTCCTGCTTACATCAATCTGAAAATGAACAGTCTTTCAGATTATCCTATTATCGATAAATTGTATGAAGCAAGCAATGCCGGTGTTAAAATAAAATTGCAGGTAAGAGGAATTTGTTCACTAATTCCCGGCGTAAAAGGAATGAGTGAAAATATCGAAGCTGTAAGCATCGTTGATTACTTTTTAGAACACACTCGTTCTTATATCTTTTGCAATAATGAAGAACCCGAAGTTTACATTTCTTCAGCCGATTTTATGACGCGAAATCTTGACGGAAGAGTAGAAGTTACTTGTCCGATTTATGATGAAGACATCAAAAAACAAATCATTGATACTTTTGAGGTAGGTTGGAAAGGAAATGTAAAAGCAAGGTATCATTCCGAAAAATTCGAAAATAACTATCGTGTTCGTGAATCTGATGAAGCTATTTTCCGTGCCCAACATGAAACGTATAATTACTATCGCGATCGATTGGAAAAGGGACAAAACATCAACTAATGGCTAATGCCTAATTACTATTGCCTCAAGAAATGATTTCAATTAAAAAATATGCTGCTATCGATATTGGTTCCAATGCCATGCGATTGCTCATTACCAATATTGTAGAACAACAAGATAAAGAAACCCAATTCAATAAAAGTGCCTTAATTAGGGTGCCCATTCGTTTGGGTCAGGATGCGTTCACAGTGGGAGAAATCTCTGAGGAGAATATTGACAGAATGGTAGATGCTATGAAAGCCTTCAAATTATTAATGAAGGTTTATAAAGTAGAGCGATACAAAGCCTGCGCCACATCTGCTATGCGGGAAGCTTATAACGGAAAAGAAGTAACCAATATCATCAGAGAAAAATGCGATATCGATATTGATATCATTGACGGTAAAATTGAAGCCACCATTATTGCTTCTTCTGATTTGCATGATTTTCTTAAAACCGATAAAACCTATCTTTATGTGGACGTTGGTGGTGGAAGTACCGAGTTTTCGTTGTTTACCGATGGTAAAATGATAACATCCAAATCGTTCAAAATAGGAACGGTTCGCATGCTGAATAATATGGTTAGCGATATCGTTTGGGAAGAAATTGAGAAATGGATTAAAACCCACACCGAAGCATTTGACGAAGTTATACTTATCGGTTCCGGTGGAAATATTAATAAGCTGTTCAAACTTTCCGGCAAGTTGCAAGACAAGCCGTTGTCTTACTTGTATTTAAATTCACAATATCAATATTTAAGCTCACTGACATACGAACAACGTATCGCCGAATTAGCACTGAACACCGACCGTGCCGACGTAATTATTCCGGCCACAAAAGTGTATCTAAACGCTATGAAATGGAGTGGAGCGCGTCAATTATTTGTGCCAAAAATTGGTTTGGCAGACGGTATCGTCAAAGCTATGTATCAGGGAAAATTATAATTATGAAAACATTTAAAATCGTTGGCCTTATTGCTTGTATCTTACTATTGGGATATCATATTTTCAGCTTAGACTATCAGGATTTGCGTTTCAAAACGAACAAATTCCATTATATGCAAATTGTTGCGATGTCATTGATTGCGATGACCTTCTTATTAGGAATCAATAAAGATCGCAAGAATAAAGAGTAATTACTCATTCACATCCAATCCAAAAAGAGAACGCATCAGCTCCAAATTCGGATTCAGTTCAACCAAGCGGTTATATTTATCCTGATTGGTGTAGGCTTTTTTAACTACTAATGTTTCATTCACTTTCACTATAATCTGAATGTCATGGTTGTGCAATTTCCCACGGAGATATCCCAAAAGCTCGGGACGTTCTTTTTCAAAATCAATTTTCGAACTTTCATTCGGTAATTCGTGGATGATTGTTGTGCCGTCAAGCGTCGGGTCGTTGATGGTCAAAAGCGATGCAATGATGCGGTAGCCTTTGTCTTCCATTCGCTGCGCATACTTAAGCCACTGTTCCAGCATTTCGGTTTCCGTGAAAGATTCACTCGGCAAATGCACTACTTCTTTTACCGTCGACTTAATGTTTTCAGCCATTTCCTTCTTGGCTCTAATACTGGCAAGTGATAAAGCGGAGACCTTTGGTTGTTGGTTGTTGGTTGTCGGTTGTCGGTTGTCGGTTGCCGGTTGTTGGTTGTTGGTTGCCGGTAGTTGGTTGTCGATTGTCGGTTGTCGGTTGTCGGTTGTTGGTTGTCGGTTGTCGGTTGTGTTTTCCGTTTTCTGAATTTCTTCTGCTAATGGCTTTTGGCTAATGACTTTTGCCTCTTGATCAATTGTTTGTGGCTGCTTGACTTCAGTAATTGAAAAGTCATTTCTACGGTAATATGTAGGTGGAATTATGAAGTCAGCTTTTTTTTTTCTCCATCAAAAGTGATAGAGGCAAGCTGCATTAAGGTAAGTTCTACCAAAAGACGTTGGTTTTGGGAAACCTTATATTTCAAATCGCAGTCGTTGGCAAGGTCAATTCCTTTTAATAAAAAGTCTTGCGCTGCTTTTTGCGATTGTTGTCCGTATAAGTGTTGCGCGGCTTCACCCATTTCTAATAAAGGTAATGTAGCTGGGTTTTTAGCAACCAATAAATCTCTGAAGTGCGATGCTAATCCGGCAATAAAATGATGTCCGTCAAAACCTTTCGATAAAATATCGTTGTAGGCTAATAACAATTCTGGAATCTTGTTTTCCAAAATCAATTCGGTTACATGGATGTATGTCTCATAATCCAACACGTTTAAGTTCTCGGTTACGGCCTGACGCGTTAAGTTATTCCCGCAATACGAAACTACTCGGTCAAATATAGATAACGCATCACGCATTGCTCCGTCTGCTTTTTGGGCAATAATGTGCAAAGCATCATCTTCAAATACCACGCCCTGACTTTTAGCTACTTCGGCCAAATGCTCTTTAGCATCTTTAACGGTAATACGTTTGAAGTCGAATATTTGACAACGCGACAAAATAGTCGGAATGATTTTGTGTTTTTCGGTCGTAGCCAAAATAAATATGGCGTGTTTTGGCGGTTCTTCCAATGTTTTCAAAAAAGCATTGAAAGCGGCCGAAGACAACATGTGCACCTCGTCAATGATATACACTTTATACTGACCGGTTTGTGGCGGAATCCGAACTTGGTCAATTAAGTTCCGGATATCATCTACTGAATTGTTCGAAGCGGCATCCAATTCAAATACATTGAACGCAAAATCTTCAAAAGGATCGTCATAACCAGGTTGATTGATTTTACGGGCTAAAATTCGAGCACATGTTGTTTTTCCAACACCTCTTGGACCCGTGAATAATAGGGCAGAAGCCAGGTGATTGCTTTCTATGGCGTTGAGTAACGTATTGGTAATAGCCTGTTGCCCCACAACGTCTTTAAACGTTTGCGGACGATACTTACGGGCTGATACGACAAATTGTTCCATAGATTTTTATTGGATTACAAATATAGAATAATAGTTGATTGGGTTATTTGGCAATTCGGTTATTTGGCGTTTTTTTACTAACAATTATAAAGAGAATGGTTAATAAAACGAGAAGCAAATGTATTTAAGATTTTAGATCAAAGACATAAGATTGCAAACGCCATCCTTAGCCCCGATGAGAGCAGGCTACCGTGTAGCGCGGACAGCGGGAGCAGTGTTCCCGAAAACAGAAGTAGTGCTGCTCCTTGATTAAAAAATAGGTTAGAACAGCTTTCGTCTTGTTCAAGTGAATGAGTTTTAAGCAATCAATTACAAATGATCAATCAGTTTGATGTCTTTTTGAGATTCATTTTCTGATGCTGGTGTAGCTTCTGCGCTGGGTTCCGGATTCATTTCGGGATGTTCTTCGGGATCTTTTTTGTTTCGGATGCTTAACTCGTTTAATACCATCGCGGCACTTTTTTCGGTAAAAGCCGAAGCACCGGCGACAAAGACACCTTTTTCACCCGTACTTGATTCGATGCCGAATACCATGGCTTCATCGCCAGGATCGCTTTCGCCTTCGTAGCGATAAATATGTTGAATCGTAAAGTCGTCCGGACTGTTAATGATTCGTCCTTCCTGATTGTTAAAGTCGACGGTAAAACCTTTTTCTTTTAACTCTTCTAGTGCGACTGAAACGGTGGCGTAGTGGTACATATGTGGATCCATGATATAGTTGATTTTTTGTTTTTTGTTAACCATAAAACTACGTTTTAACTACTGTTTTGGGTTACAGCATTCCATCTGATTGTTGTAAAATTATAGCAAACCGCTATTTTGTTGTAAGTTTGCACCGCAGACCGCCTTATCGTTCTCGTCTTAAAAAACGAGAGAGGAAAGTCCGGACACCAAAGAGTAGCATAGCGGGTAACGCCCGTCTCTCGTCTTTTGGGACGAGAAGGACAAGTGCAACAGAAAGTATGTACAGGTAAGGCTGTAGTGAAACCAGGTAAACTCTATGCGGTGAAATTCCAAGTATATCGGCATCTAAGGATTACTCGTCCGTTGCCGAAGGGTAGGAAGCTTGATCTCGGTGGTAACAACGAGGCTAGATAAATGATAAGGGTTCGCTTCGGCGAATACAGAATCCGGCTTACAGGTCTGCTTTTTTTATTAGAAATTAGATTACAGTTTAAATAAATATTATAAAGGTTCAATTATGAAAAAATTATTACTCTTAGCTTTTGCTTTCATTAGTTGCAGTGTTATCGCGCAGCCATCAATTACTTCAACTAGTTTCAATTCGTATTCTGACGTTGGAGCATTATATTTTGCTACTTCTAGTTCAATTGGCTTCGGTTCAGCTGGTGCTAATCAAACATGGGATTTTTCAAGTTTAGTTTTAACGAATGATGGGAATTATTCCGGAGTTTCGGTTGCTACGGCACCTTATTCAAATGAATTTGCGAATGCCAATTTTTTTGTAAAAAATACTTATGTTGGATTTGAGGACATTTATGACATCTTCACTATTAATTCGGCTAAACTGGATATCTTGGGTTCAACGACAGATATTGGTACTTCTGAGATTTATACCAATCCGCGTACCGTTTATGTTTTCCCTTTTAATTACACCAATTCATTTTCAGATACTTATCAAATATTGGGAGAGTCACTTATTAGTACTACAATTACTTATGATAGCTACGGAACTTTGATAACTTCGTTTGGAACGTACCCCAATGTGGTTCGAATTAAAACAGTAGAAGGCGATAGTGTTTTTTACACATGGGCTATTGCAAATCCTTATAAGGAAATTGCTTTTGCTTCTACTGGTGATAATGGCGAGATTTATTTTGGTATTAAAAACAACTCTAATTTGGATTCCGATTTCAATCAGACGGCAAACAAATTTACTATTGCACCCAATCCTTTTTCAACGGATTTCAATATCAATTTCAGTAATGATTTGCAGGGAACCTACAGTTTAAATGTATACGATTTATTAGGAAATGCTATTATCCGTAACCAAAAAATGGAAGGAAGTTTTAATAACATATCTTTTCCTGAAGTAGCAAGTGGCTTATATTTGATGACCATTTCGGATCATCAAAATAATATTGTCTATACTCAAAAATTGGTTAAAAACTAGATCGTTTTTTTGATGTTTCGTTGATGATGTTGGTTGAATACTAACTACTAAGAATGTTGCTTTAGTTTAAACTCGAGTCCAATATTCCGAACGCTTTCTATTGAAATAGAAGCATCATCAGCGAAATATTTCCGTAGTCTACTGATGAAAACATCCATGCTTCGGCCCGAAAAATAATCGTCATTCTTCCAAACAGCTTGAAGTATTTGGTCGCGCTTTAGTAATTGATTTTTATTGTGGAACAGAAAGGTTATCAATGCGGCTTCCCTTTCGGTGAGTTGCTGTACTTTATGGCCCAACTTTAATTCCAAGCGATAGGTGTGAAAAAGATAATTACCAATCAGAATTTCGTTAGCATTAGCTGCGGTGATGTTGCTTTTGGAAGTTCTCTTGATAATGTTGTTAATCCTCAAAACCAGTTCATCGGCTTCAAAAGGTTTTATGATGTAATCGTCTGCACCCAGTTTTAGTCCTTTTATCTTGTCTTCACTCTGATTTCGCGCTGTAAGGAACAAAAACGGGACTTCGGGATTGTGGTTGATACATTTGTCGGCCAATGTAAATCCGTCTAGCTTGGGCATCATCACATCAAAAATGCAAAAATCAAAATCTTGGTTTTGGAATAACTGCCAGGCTTCTTCACCATCTTTGGCCCAATGCACTTCAAAAGCATGGATTTCCAGATAATGTTTTAGTACGTTAGCAAAATCAATATCATCTTCGGCTAAAAGTATTCTTTTCATGGCGATTAAACTGAGGGTAAACTGATGGTAAATGCACTACCTTTTCCCAATTCGCTAACGACTTTTATGGAGCCTTGGTGTGCTTTTATGATTTGGTCCACATAATACAGTCCGAGTCCTAGACCTTTGGTGTTGTGGATATTTCCTTGTTCTACGCGATAAAATTTTTCAAAAAGCAAGGGCTGTTTGGTTTTGGCAATCCCAATTCCGTCATCTTCAATACTAATATGAAATTGGTTGTTTTCTAAAGCCGTAATTAGCCTGATATTTTGACAGCCATATTTAACCGCATTTTCCAGAACATTATTGATAGCAGTTGTTAAATGAAATTTATCCAAAGAAATCGAAGTATCAATAGTTTGAAATACCTGTTGGATGTTGACGTTAGGATACGCCAGATTAAAATCAGAAATGATGGTTTTCAAAAGGGAATTCGCTTTAATTTTTTCTTTGCGCAAAGCAATTTCTTCAAAACCTATAGCATTGTTGAGTACTTGGTCAACGATATGTTGCAAACGAATATTTTGACGGTTCAGCGTATCCAATAGCTCATTGAATACAGGTTCGTTTTCTTTTATTTCATCACGTGCCAACATTTTAGAAGTAACACTTAAAGTAGTCAAGGGCGTTTTTAACTCGTGAGTAATGTTATTGATAAAATCGGTTTTGACATCGCTTACCTTTTTTTGTTGGATTAGAGCTTTGATGGCGATTACGAAAAGTGTTACCAAAACCAACATAGAAAGTAATGATAGTATCAAAATCACCGTCATTCTCCCTAAGATAATTTGCTCCCAGTTTTTTACTGAAACATACAAACAATCTTCCGTCAGTAATTTATAATTTCCATGGTCAAGTCCGCTGGAGGTTCCCACATAATTTCGGACTAAAAAAGCACCATCCAGTGAGGCTAGATTCCCATAAACTAAATTGTGAATAGATGGTTTTTCAGCAAAAAGGGTATCGCTTTTTGAAGTGTTGTCGTATACAATAAACTTATTGACTACAACGGCAAAGTCCACTTCATGGTCTTTGAATTCTTCTCTAAGTTTTAGTCGTAATCGATTGGTTAAAACTGTACGGTATTCGTTGTCCAATAAATCTTTTTTGACCTGATTTCGGTAATTCTTGTTGGTAATGAATTTCTCCGCGATACTTTTGTAAAGCAGCTCTTTTTTGAAGAAGATACTCGAATCTAGTTCGGTGTAACTGTTGGTGATGGTACCAATTTTATTCTTAACTTCGGTGTGAAACTGCGCTACTTTATAATCGAAGGTGGTTTTAACCAAATAGACCTGAATCGCGCAGAGCACGACTAACGCAAGTATAGAAAACCCGATAAGTAGATTTATTTTTTGTTTCATCGTTTACATTGATTTTTCAAAAGTAACAGAATTATAGCTAAAATAAACCTTTAACCGCGCATTAACCTTCAATTAACTTTCGCAACTAAATATTAGAAACATTTTTGTGGAAAATTATACTCCATGAAACTTTACAAAATGGCTTTAATAGCGATTCTATTGGTTAGTCAAGTAACCTTATCCCAAGAAAAAGAAAAAGAAAAGGAAAAAGAAAAGGAAAAACCTGAAGAACTAAAAGAAGTTGTGATAGAAAAAGAAACCAAAACGTTTACCTATAAAAACGGAAACATTAAGGTGGATGTTGCGAATTCTGTTTTCAATACTGCACCCAGTACGCTCGATTTATTAGCTAAGCTTCCTAAAATACAAATAACACCCGAAAAAGATGGTATTTCAGTCATTGGCAAAGGCACACCGCTATTGTATATCGACAATCAAAGTGTTGATATGAACGAGTTCAATGCGTTGGCTGTAGAAGATATAAAAACCATTGAAATCATTAATAATCCGTCTTCAAAATACGAAGCAAACGGAAGAGTAGTCATTCTAATAACTCGAAAGTTCAGTAAAAAGGAAGGCTATAAAGTCGTACTTTCAGAAAATGCATCTTTCAAGAGGTATTTTAATAATTATGCCGGAATCAACGCCAGTTTCAAAACCGGAAAACTGGAGTTCAAATCTAACTTTAACTACAATAACATTACGGTTTGGGAAAGCAATGGCAATGATTTGACGTTGCCCGATTATGATATTCGCTCCAATTATTTAGTGACGGCTGTTACCAAAAGACCTCAGTTTTTATATGGTGGCGGGCTTTTCTACAAAATCAATGAAGACGATTATCTGACTTTGAATTGCAGCCGAAAATCGCAAGATGATATTTTCGACATTACTACCAATACCTTCAACCAGGAACAGAGCACTATAAATTACATTAACACATTGAATAGAAATGATGAGTATCGAAATTTCACCAATGGGTTTTTGAACTACAACCATAAAATTACAAGCTTGGATGCTAACCTATTTTCAGGGTTTCAGTATTCTAATTTTAATCAACAAATGGCAAGTGTGATTTTTAATGATTATAATGATACGGGTGCTGAATTATCCCAACTACGCGATCAAAAGTTTCAGGTCGCTGTATTTTCAGGCAGAACCGATTTGGAGAAAAAGTTTAAAAATGAAATGAACTTAGAACTCGGAGCCTTGTATTTGGCTGCCGATGCGGATACGCATTTTACTATTGAAAATATAAATCCGGTCAGCACTACTAAATCGGATTATGACTATAAAGAAAAAAACATCGCTGCTTATTCACAGCTAAGCGGAAGTTTCAAAAAGTTTAATTTCATGGTTGGATTACGATCAGAAAATACAATCGTTAGAGGGAAGTATGCGTCAGAAAGTACTTTGACTATTGATAAAAATTACATTAACTTATTTCCAAAAGCGCAAGTCGGAATGACGATAGATAGCACCAATACCATAAGTATGAATTATGCTAAAAGTATTGTCCGACCCAATTTTTCATCCACGAGTCAGGTTTCGGCTTACATCAATCCTTATTTTGTTTGGGCGAATAATATTAATCTGAATCCAACCATCACAGATGAAATTTCTTTGGATTATGCCCATGATGACAAAACGGTGCGACTGACCTTTTTCAAGACAAAAAATCCGGTTTATTATGGAGCCAGTTATAGTGAGTCGCAAGAGGTGTTGACTTTTATGACCACTAATTTTGAACGAGAATCCGGAATTGCCTTAGAATTTATCCTTCCTTTCAAGTATAAATTTTGGTCGACAACCAATGTTGTGAATTTTGGCTATACTAAAATTGAGGACAGTGCAGCACTAACAATGGAAACAAAACCGTCTGTTTATATGTACACCAATCATCTTTTTAGTTTACCCAAAGAAATTGAAGTGTCACTTACTTGTTGGGGCTATACCAAGCAAAAGTTAGGGATTTTTGAAAGAAGTGGCTTGATAACTTTTGATGCCGCTGTTACCAAAAAGTTTTTCAAAGTCTTGGATTGTGCGTTAAGCTGGAGCGATATTTTCCGAATGATGAATTACAGAGCCGACTTTACGATTAATAATGTTGCGGCAAGAGGAATCTATTACACCGATTCCAGTGTGATTTCGTTATCCGTAAAATATTCTTTCGGAAAGATTAAGAAATCGGAATTTAAGGAAAGAAGTATCGACGAAAACTCGGGTAGAATTAATTAACTATTCTTCTTCTTTGTCTGATTCAAACTCAAAAAAACTAAACACCGAACCGCCGTAGTTTTTTTGGAACGAATAATTGGGCATGGTTTCAAGCTTGGTGTATTTGGAGTGCTCAACAACGAGCATTCCTTCTTCGTCTAACAATTCTTTTTCAAAGATAAGCTCGATGATTTTTTCGAACTCTTTTTGAGCCATTCCATAGGGAGGATCGGCAAAAATGATATCGTAGTTACCCGAATGTTTCCCCAGAAATGTAAACACATCGCTTTTGATAGCCGTGATGTCAAATTCAAATTCTTTTGCGGTTTTCTTGATAAAATTCACACAACCCATGTCGCCATCAATGCACAAAATAGGAGCCGAACCACGAGACGCAAATTCATAGCTGATGCTTCCGGTTCCGGCAAAAAGCTCTAAAACTTTCAGTTCCGGAAAATTAAAATGATTGTTCAGTACGTTAAAAACTGCTTCCTTACTCATGTCGGTTGTAGGACGCACAGGAAGGTTTTTGGGTGGTGCTATTCGGCGGCCTTTGTATTGGCCCGAGATGATTCTCATGATTGTAATAAAATAAAATGTTCTCGCTTTTCAGCTTCGGTCAAGGCGCCAAACATAAAGCTTGCATCAAAAAATTGCGTGTTACGAACGTATTTGTAGGCCATTTCATAGAGCGCATCACCTTCAGTAATCTTGCCCAAAAGCTCTAATTTGAAGCTTTCCGGATTCAGAAATAATTGTTCTGCGGTAAACAAAATATAGTAGATAAAATCTTCAGGCGTTTGGTATTCAAACGTATTGTAAAGCTGTAGTTTTTGGTTTTGAATCACTACAATTTCAAAATGAGTATTGCTTACATGGACAAACATCTTTCGTTCTTCATTGTTTTTAGACAAATCCAACAGCTTGTTTACCAATATAGTGTTAGCGTGTTTGTAATCAAAAGTACCAAACTGATCAATGAAATAGTTGTTCATATGCACATACGGAATGTACACATTGTTCATTTCGTAATTCGCTAATTCGTCAAAGGCAAAAAAATCAGTTTCAAAAACTTTGGTATTAAATTGCAGATAACTTCCCAAGTATTCTTCGTCAAAGAGTGGCGTAGGCACAAAAGTCGAAAGATTGTTGCTATGAATGATGGTTACTTCGTCATAGCTGGCTTTCAATTCCGGATGATTTTGAAAAGCGGCTGCAAACAAATCCTCAATTTTCGTCGTAACATTTACTTTGCCTAAATCAATTTTCTGCAACACTAAAGGCTTGTTCATCAAGGTGTCGAATGTAGCAAATGACAAACCGTTCAGCGAAACCTGAATGGCCAGTTTTTTATACATTTTATCGATAACACTTGAGTTCTGCCACATAATTGCAATGATTTACAGCGGACGACAAACTTACAAATTTATGCTGAACTTGTTTCAGTATCTACAATATAATATACCAAAAATGTACTATAAATAGAATCTGAACCACTATATTTGAAATCAATTTTAAGTACCATCTAAACATGACTTCCAGCCAATTTTACAGCGTTTTAAGAAAGCAGTTTCCGTTTCAACCCACTGTAAAGCAGGATATTTTTTTTCAAAAAATTGCCGATTTTCTGACCAACACAAATGCTGAAGAAATATTTGTACTGAAAGGCTATGCCGGAACCGGAAAAACAACCGTAATATCTACTATTGTTAACAATCTCGGCGCCGTCAATAAAAAGTATGTATTGTTAGCACCAACAGGGAGAGCGGCCAAAGTCATTGCCAATTATTCTAATAAAGCGGCCTTTACCATTCACAAAAAGATATATTATCCCAAAAAAGGAAAAGCAGGTGGCGTTTCGTTTACGATGAAGGAGAACAAACACACCAATACTGTTTTTATTGTAGATGAATCTTCCATGATTTCAGATGTTAACACCGAAGCTAAGTTGTATGAAAACGGTTCGTTGCTCGACGATTTGATTTCGTTTGTGTACAGTGGCAAAAATTGTAAAATGATTCTCTTAGGCGATACAGCGCAATTACCGCCTGTGCAGTTGGATGTGAGTCCGGCTTTAGATACCGAAAAACTTGCCTTGAACTACAATAAAGAAGTTTTTTCTATTGAACTGGATGAAGTCATGCGACAGGAAGAATATTCAGGGATTTTGTACAATGCAACCGAGTTGCGGGAACTTATGAAAAGCTCTTTTTTGGATGATTTTAAATTTAGTCTAAAAGGGTATAGTGATATTGTTCGGTTAACCGATGGTTTTGATATTCAGGACGCAATTCAATCGGCTTACAACAATTACAGTATCGAAGACACTTGCTTTATTGTGCGTTCCAATAAAAGAGCGAATCAATACAATCAACAAATTCGGACTAAGATTTTAGATAAAGAAAGCGACTTGTCGGTGGGCGATTATCTGATGGTGGTCAAAAACAATTATTTTTGGTTAAAAGAAACCGATGAAGCTGGATTTATTGCCAATGGCGATATCGTTGAAGTGATGGAAATCTTTGGTTTTAAGGAATTGTACGATTTCAAATTTGCCAAAGTTAAAATCAGAATGGTCGATTATCCCGATCAAAAGCCTTTTGAAACCATGCTTTTACTCAATACGATTACAAGTGAATCTCCGTCATTGACTTACGAAGAAAGCAATCATTTGTATCAGGAAGTACTAAAAGATTACGAAGGCGAAGCACAATACCGAAAGTTTCTCAAAGTCAAAAACAACGAATATTTCAATGCACTTCAGGTGAAGTTTTCGTATGCTATTACTTGTCATAAATCGCAAGGCGGGCAATGGAATACGGTTTTTATTGAGCAACCTTATTTGCCCAATGGTGTCGATTTAGATTATATTCGTTGGCTGTACACCGCGGTCACACGTGCCAAAGATAAATTGTATCTGATAGGCTTCAAAAATGAGAGTTTTGACGAACTTTAGATTTAATTTGTAACTTGTCCTATCAAAACTATAAAACCTTATAATTATGAAAAAAAGTCTCTTGCTACTTTTCGTTTTAACATCAGTTACAGCATTTTCACAAGTCAATTATGATACTATCAGTTTAAAAACGGATGAAGAGTGTCGTGAAGCCAATAAATATGCATTACATGCGGCTGATTATCTTCTAACAAATCCTTATAATAAGGATGATGTAAAGCGACTAAAATCGGTGCAGTTTATATCCAAATGGATGGAAGCAACACCCGATTTCACCTTTATATTTGACATCACGGTTTCGGAAAAAGTAGTGAAAGGCAACGAAGATTTATTGGGTTATTACATGGCTGGCATGACTAAATTTTGCTTAGAAAACGTAGAAAAATCAAAAAACGATGCCGTTGTTATGGTGAGCACAATCAAGATGTTATTGGCTTACTGCGAAAATCCGAAGAACAATCTCACTATGCCACCTGCGTTGCAAAAACTATCCGATGCCAATAAAAAAGGAGAGTTGATTAAAGCTTTGGAATAGCGATTCATCACCATCAATACTATAAACCTCGTTTTCAAAAACGGGGTTTTTTTTATAAAAATGTAGTTTTATTTTAGCCATCTCAGTAACTTAGCCACAGAAACTCAGAAGATCACTATGAAAATTATCGCCGTAATTCCTGCCCGTTATGCCTCCACACGCTTTCCTGCCAAACTAATGCAGGATTTGGGAGGCAAAACCGTGATACAACGCACCTATGAAGCAGCCCAAAACACTAACTTATTTGACGATGTTTTTGTGGTTACGGATTCTATTTTGATTTACGACGAAATCATCAATAACGGCGGTAAAGCCATTATGAGTATCAAGGAACACGAAAGTGGCAGTGACCGAATAGCAGAAGCAGTGGAACATCTGGAAGTAGATATTGTGGTGAATGTTCAAGGCGATGAGCCTTTTATCAATAAAGAACCTTTGGCAAAAGTCCTAGATATTTTCAGAAATGATTTTGACCATAAAATAGATTTAGCTTCGCTGATGTTTGAAATAAAAGATAAAACGGAAGTTGAAAATCCGAATAACGTCAAAGTGGTTACCGATCAAAATGGATTCGCCTTGTACTTCTCGCGTTCGGTGATTCCGTATCCGCGTGATGAACATGCTGGAGTTCGTTATATGAAGCACATCGGAATTTATGCGTTCCGCAAACAAGCCTTATTAGATTTTTATCGTTTGCCGATGCAATCACTTGAAGCTTCCGAAAAATTGGAACAACTTCGCTATTTAGAATTTGGCAAAAGAATCCGAATGGTAGAAACCAACCAAGGCAGCATCGGAATTGACACTCCGGAAGATTTGGAACAAGCGAGAAAATTGCTTTTAGAATAATTTATTCTTCGTTCTCAAAGTAACCTTTGCTTTTTACTTTTGTGGTAAAGAAATTCAGAAACAAAACCACAAACGACAAGAAAAACATCGCTTGAATGGCTACTAATACTTTACCAAAGGTCGTTACCGGATAATAATCGCCAAAACCAATCGAATTCGAACTCACGACACTGAAATATATCGAGTCAAACCAATGTTCAAAAGGCTTGTTCATATTTTCTCCCAAAGTGTACAAAACGCCAAACGCTATAAGAATTTCAACATAATTGAAAAACAACAACAACATCGATCGTTTGTAGGAGCGAGGACGAGAAAATAAATCGGAAGCAAAAATCAAGGTCGGAATGTAAAGCACTGTTTCCATCAAAAGATACACCAGAATATAAATCAATACGAGAAGATTTTGCCAATGGTTATAAAGAATTAAAAAAGGAAAAGCTACTTTAAACAAGATGTAGATATCCATGGCTAAATCCTTGTAAATAATATTGATCTTACCGGCAAACGTCTTTATGTAAATGCCCGGAAAAAGTAACTGTGAAATCGATAGAAAAAGGCGAAATATCTTTTCGATGCCGTTATCATCCTGATGATCGTTGTTCCAAATAGATTTGATGTTCAAAATCCTTTTCTGGATGGGATTTATTTTTGGAGCTTCTAATTTGGAAACCTTTCCAATAAATAATTTTCTAAAAAATCCCATTAGCTTAGTTTTTTTATCGTGAACAATTCGTTGTGCGTTTCCACTTTAGGATACATTCGAAGCGAATAATTACCATTAAATTTGGATTGGTATATCCGATTTCGCTCTTCTTGTTTTTTGTCAATCACCATGGTATTAAATAAAATAAAGCCATTGAGATTCAACAATGAATTAATACGGTTAATAAAGAAATCCTGAAACAAAAAGTTGGGCATCTTGGCATCTTCAAAAATATCGATGATGATTAAATCGTACGTGGCTTTGGTCTTCAAAACGTATTCAAAAGCATCATCAAGTACAATCTCAAGATTCGGAATAGCATTGAGTTGGAAGTACTCATTGGCTAAAACAATGACGGTTTCGTCAATTTCAACGCCGGTAATTTTTCCTTTAAACTTGATTTCGTCTACCAAAGTCTTAATCACACTGCCGCCGGCAACACCCAAAACCAAGACGTTTTCAAAATTACGTATGCGTTCAAAACCAATATATTTCAGCCCTTTTCTTAGAATGCGTTGCAAACTTCCGTAGGAATAGTTTGTGCTTTTACTGTCCAAAACCAATTCGCCGTTATTCCAAGTAACCTCAAGCGATTGGCTCACGGCAGAGTTTTTCTTGTGAACGTTTATCGGAATAAAATAGCTAAACAGTTTTCGCACCATTACATAAATATTTTTCTCAAAAGTAAGACAGAAATACTAAATTTACGCAAAATAAACGGCATGAAGCAACGACTTTACAAATTTATCTTCTTTCGAATCCTCGGATGGAAATTAATTGGTATGGTTGATCCTAAAATCAAGAAATGTGTCCTAATTGTTATTCCACATACATCCAATTTAGATTTTTTTATGGGATTGCTTGTTAGGGGAATTTGGGATGTTAAAATCAATTTTGTTGGTAAAAAGGAACTATTCGTTTTTCCGTTTGGTTATTATTTCAGAAGTGTCGGTGGAGCGCCATTAGACCGAAGTGGTGGCAAAAATAATGTCGATGCCACTGTAGAACTTTTCAGAAATCGTGATACTTTTAGGTTGGCGTTATCGCCCGAAGGCACACGAAAAAAAGTAACCGAACTCAGAACAGGGTTTTATTATATAGCTTTAAAAGCTCAAGTGCCTATTATTCCCGTAGCTTTGGATTATGGTAAAAAAGAAGTCAGAACAGGAAATCCGGTATATTTGACTGGAAATTATGAAGAAGACATGAAAATAATTTTGCCGCATTTTAAAGAAGTCAAAGGAAAAATCCCCGAAAGAAGTTTCGAAGTTTAACAAAACATACATGGACTACAACCAACTGCATCAGGATTACAAAGAAGCTTCCCTTTTTGGGCGTTACATTACCATAGAACACATAGAACCATTGTTGGCTCAATATGCTACCACAATTGTTGGGAAATCGGTTCTAGGAAAACCCATTTATCACCTTCAATTCGGAACCGGAAAAACCAGAATTTTGATGTGGTCTCAAATGCATGGCAACGAAAGCACAACAACGAAAGCGCTATTTGATTTTATCAATTTGGCCCATTCGGATTCTGCTTTAGGTCAAAAATTACGCAGCGAGTTTACCTTTTGCCTTTTGCCAATGCTCAACCCCGATGGAGCGTACTTGTATACCAGAGAAAACGCCAATGAAATCGATTTGAACCGAGATGCCCAAAATCTTTCACAACCGGAAAGTGTGATTCTCAGAAAAACATTTGAAGATTTTAAGCCTCACTACTGTTATAATCTCCACGATCAAAGGACTATGTATGGAGCAGGAACCACAGGAAATCCGGCAACAGTTTCATTCTTGGCTCCGGCTTACAATGAAAGCAGAGATATCAATGAGGTTCGGATTAAGGCGATGAATGTTATTGTGGCTATGAATGACGTTTTGCAACAGTTTATTCCCAATCAGGTTGGACGTTTTGACGATTCGTTTAATTTGAATTGTGTCGGAGACACCTTTCAGCATTTAAACGTATCCACCATTTTATTTGAAGCTGGACATTTTCAAAACGATTATGACAGAGAAATCTCCAGAAAATATATTTTTATAGCGTTAGTTTCAGGATTGTGTTATTATTACGAAAACGATATAGTTCACAACAAAATTGATGATTACATGAAAATTCCGCAAAATAAAGTCGTATTTTATGATTTTGTTTATAAAAATGTTAAAATAAATTATGACGGTATCGAAAAAAGCAGCAACTTTGCAGCTCAGTTCAAAGAAGTTCTAAAGAATGATATAATAACTTTTGAAGCAGCAATTGCTCAGGTTGGTGATTTAGAAAATTATTTTGGCCATGTTGAAGTAGATGCTAAAGAAGCTATTTATCGAGACGACAAAAATAATATTCCTGAAATCGACGCAAAGGCTACTTTTTCTTTAGGAGATAGCATCATTGTAAATGGCACTATACAGTAGACAAACACTCTTTTAGGAACTTTAAATATTGGCAATTTAACAAACGAATAGTATGAGCAAGTTTAAATTAGACGAAGTAGACCACCAAATCTTAGACATGTTGATTGACAACACCAGAATCCCATTTACAGATATCGCCAAAAAATTGCTGATTTCTGCAGGAACAGTGCATGTCAGAGTAAAGAAAATGGAAGATCAGGGCATTATTATGGGTTCTTCCTTGTCTTTAGATTATGAAAAACTCGGATATTCTTTTATCGCTTATGTGGGTGTATTTTTGAACAATACGTCCCAAACAAAATTTGTATTAGAAAGAATAAACGATATTCCTTATGTTACTGTAGCACACGTTACTACTGGAAAGTTTAATATTTTCTGTAAAATTCGTGCCAAAGATACGAAGCACGCCAAAGACGTTATTTTTATGATTGATGACATCGAAGGTGTATATAGAACGGAAACCATGATTTCATTGGAAGAAAGTATCAACGATAAAAAACGTTTGATGCACACGATTTTCCAAGAATTGGACTAGTTATTTCTCAAAAAAATATACAGAACCTCAAGTGCCAACTTGAGGTTTTTTTGTACATTTAAAACTCAATTATACAGCCATGTACACTTTACCAAAAATTGAGCGTTTTAATCAAAATGTCTTATCGAAATACCATATTTACAATAGCGTATTTATTACCTTACCCTTTGATGCTATTGATAATACGGGAGTTTTACTACCTTTGTTCTCGGAAGTTTGTGATGCCGGATTTAAAAAGAATTGGTCACCAAAACAGATTGTCGATTTCTTTTCTGAGAAGTATCTCGACCATGCCACCGAAGAGCAGAAAATCGATTTGATGTTTCGTTTTATTCAGTATGTGGAACGACAAATTGTACTTTTTGATGCGATTGAAGATGCCGCTTTTCCTATTATCAATAATCTTGAAGGTAGAGGTTCCTTGCGTGATATCAAAGAAAAAGCCGAAGCCAAAGAAAAGCATGACGAATTAATAGCATTTCTTGAAGATTTCAACGTAAGAACAGTATTGACAGCACATCCAACACAGTTTTATCCGGGATCAGTTTTGGGAATCATTACCGATTTGACCGAAGCGATTCGAGTAGACGACTTGCTTAAAATCAAGCAGTTATTAGCACAATTGGGAAAAACACCCTTCTTTAAAAAAGAAAAGCCAACTCCTTATGATGAAGCGGTGAGTTTGGTTTGGTATCTCGAAAATGTATTTTACAAAACGATCGGCGACATGATGCAGTATTTGCAGAAAAATATTTTTGAGGGTCGCATCATCGAAAATCCCATCGTTAATTTAGGTTTTTGGCCTGGCGGTGACCGAGATGGAAATCCGTTTGTAACTCCCGAAATTACAAATAAAGTTGCTAGCAGATTACGAACATCAATTCTCAAATGCTACTACTTTGACATTCGGGCATTGCGTCGCAAACTGACTTTTAACGAGGTAGATACTATTATCTTCAATTTGGAAAATAGATTATATCGTTCCGTTTTCTATTCTCAGGGTGAAATTTTTATCACGTTGCAGGAATTACTAAGCGAATTGAATATTGTAAAGCATCTTATTATCACAAAACACAACTCATTATATTTAGACGAAGTCAATTTGCTTTTACAGAAAATCAATCAGTTTGGCTTTCACTTTGCGTCGTTGGATATTCGACAAAACAGTCGCATTCACAATCAGGTTTTTGAGGAGATTTTAAATTTTATGAAAAAAGAAAAATCGGTTGATTTTCCAGAAGATTTTAACCGTTTTTCTGAAGTTGAAAAAATGAACGTTATTGCCAAACTTAACTTTGATTTGACGCAACATACTTTCGAAAATGAGATGACAAGCTCTACATTAGACACCATAAAGTTGATGCGTGAAATCCAAGACAAAAACGGAGAAAAAGCGTGTAACCGTTACATCATCAGTAATAACGAAAGTGCTCTCAATGTCATTGAAACGTTTGCGATGTTTAGATTGTTAAACTGGGAAAATCCCACGGTAGATATTGTGCCGTTGTTTGAATCGGTTGACGATTTACAAAAAGCTGATGTCATTATGGAGCAATTATACCAAAATGAAATCTATCGCAATCATATCAGACAAAGAAAAGACAAACAAACAGTGATGCTTGGGTTTTCTGATGGAACTAAAGATGGCGGCTATCTGATGGCCAATTGGAGTATTTTCAAAGCCAAAGAAACTATTACCGAAATCTCACGAAAGTATGGGATCAAAGTAATTTTCTTTGATGGTCGAGGTGGACCACCAGCGCGAGGCGGCGGAAAAACGCATAAATTTTATGCTTCTTTAGGTTCCACTATAGAAAATCAGGAAATACAAGTTACGGTTCAGGGACAGACGATTAGTTCTAATTTTGGGACATTAGATTCTTGTCGATACAATTTAGAGAATCTTTTAAGTGCTGGAGTCGCGAATCAGGTGTTTAACAAAGAAGAAAATAATTTGTCGGAAACCGATAAAGCCATTATCGATGAATTGGCTGGTATCAGTTATCAAAAGTATCTGGACTTCAAGGCGCATCCTAAGTTTTTGCCGTATTTGGAACACATTAGTACGCTAAAATTTAATTCTAAAATCAATATTGGAAGCCGACCTTCTAAAAGAAATACGGATGGAAAACTCAACTTCTCCGATTTACGGGCGATTCCGTTTGTGAGTGCATGGAGCCAATTAAAACAAAATGTTCCTGGATTTTTCGGAGTGGGAACGGCTTTGAAGAAATATGAAGATGCTAACCAATGGGAAAGGGTAGAAGCACTGTATCACAATTCCTTATTCTTCAGAACCTTATTGGAAAATAGTATGATGTCCTTGGCCAAATGTTTCTTCCCATTGACGGCTTATATGAAAGATGATAAAGAGTTTGGCGCTTTTTGGCAAATCATTTATGACGAATTTTTGGAAACCAAACGCTTGTTACTTAAAATCGCTAGACACAAAGAACTGATGGAAAATTATCCGGATGGAAAAGCATCCATTGATGTCAGAGAGCAAATTGTGATGCCTTTACTAGCAATTCAGCAATATGCTTCCTCACAAATCAATGAAATGAAACGAAACAATAGAGTTGATGAAAAGCTGCTAAGCGTTTATGAGAAATTAGTAATGCGTTCCTTATTTGGGAATACAAATGCTAGCAGGAATTCGGCTTAAGACTAAATGTGCAATTCAAAATTTATAATTTAAAATTCAAAATAATTAAATGAAACCAACCGACCTAAAACCCGAAGAATTTCAGGGCTATTTTGCCAACTATGTCAACCAAGTGTCTAACGAATATACTTTAATAGAAGAACTAGAAATTTCTGTGCATCGTTTGATAAAATTTGTGCAGAACATTCCGATGGATAAGTTTGATTATCGTTATGCCGAAGGAAAATGGACGATCAAAGACATTATTCAGCATTTGATTGATTCCGAAAGAATATTTGCTTATCGCGCTTTGCGTTTTGCCCGAAATGATGCAACCGAATTACCCGGATTTGAAGAAAATGATTATGTTGATGAAGCGAAAGCTAACAAAAGAAGCATTCAACAATTATTAACCGAATTGGCCGTAGTACGACAGGCGACACTTTCACTGTTTCAGTCGTTTTCTGAAGAGGAATTGCTACGTATAGGAGTAGCTTCGCATAATCCTATTTCGGTCAGAGCGTTGGGTTTTGTTATCATCGGACATCAAAATCATCATCAAAGAGTATTTGAAGAACGATATCTTTAAAATTCGTCACTTCGAGTATTTTATCTCGTTGCAAACGAGAAAAAATGTATCGAGAAGCTCGAGTCAAAAAGTTCTCGATACAATTTTTACTCCATTACATTCCGCAAAAATCGCTCGAACTGATGTAACTGCATAATAAAACCCCAAATTCTAGAAGGAATTTGGGGTTTCATTTATAATTCAAAATTTATAATTTAAAATAAAAAAGTTTATTCTTCATCATCATCTTCTTCATCAAAATTGTCTGAGGTTTCAAAGTCGTCATCGTCATCATCGTCATCACCATCATCTGAACCGCCTTTGTCTTTTAACAAATCTTCTTCATCATCTTCATTCTCATCCGATGGGGCATCATCGTCATCATCCAGTCCCTTAATTGGTTCTATAGGTTCTACTACTGAATCAATATCCTCTTCCTCATCAAATTTTTCCATACGACTAGCAAGCTTTGTGCTTACTTTCACTAAGTAAATGGTATCTTCTGTTTTTACTTCAACAGCTTCAATCAACTCATTCTGGGCATTTCTAAAACGAATAATGTCGGTGTCGTCATAACCTTCAGGGAACTTTTCTACTAATAAATTTAGTATGTCTCCTGTTAGTTTAGCATAGTCTACGATAATTCTTCTCATAAAAAACTTTTTATAAATCTAGTAAGTAAGCAAATATTAAAGGAACAACAATGGTTGCATCCGATTCTACAATAAATTTGGGTGTATGTATGTCAAGTTTTCCCCAAGTAATCTTCTCATTGGGAACAGCTCCTGAATAGGAACCATAACTTGTCGTTGAATCTGAAATTTGGCAAAAATAGCTCCAAAACGGAATGTCGTGCATTTCCATATCTTGATATAACATGGGAACCACGCAAATCGGAAAATCACCTGCGATTCCACCACCAATCTGGAAGAATCCAACTCCTCTGCCACCAGAGTTTTTCGGAAACCAATCGGCTAACCACATCATGTATTCGATACCGCTTTTCATCGTTTGTGGACTAAATTCACCTTTGATACAGTAAGAAGCAAAAATATTTCCCATTGTACTGTCTTCCCAACCCGGAACTACAATTGGTAAGTTTTTCTCAGCGGCTGCAACCATCCACGAATCTTTTGGATCGATTTCGTAGTATTGTTGTAATACGCCTGAGTTAATCATTTGGTACATAAATTCATGCGGAAAATAGCGTTCTCCTTTTGAATTGGCATTGTTCCAAATGTCATATAAATGCGATTGTAATCTGCGGAAAGCTTCCTCTTCTGGAATACAAGTATCTGTTACTCTGTTGTAGTGATTTTCCAATAAATCCCACTCTTCTTGTGGACTTAAATCTCTGTAATTGGGTACTCTTTTATAGGAATTGTGCGCCACCAAGTTCATGATGTCCTCTTCAAGGTTGGCTCCGGTACAAGAAATAATATGTACTTTGTCCTGACGTATCATTTCTGCTAATGATTTTCCTAATTCAGCGGTACTCATTGCACCAGCTAGGGAAATCAGCATTTTACCATTGTCAAGCAAATGTTCTTCATATCCTTTCGCAGCATCAACTAATGCAGCAGCGTTGAAATGAAGATAGTGTTTTTCTATAAATTGACTTATAGGTCCTTTACTCATTATAAGATTGTTGTTGTGTTTGTGGTTTCAAAGAAAAACTTTTTTTCTAAAACTACAAACAGTTTTTCTAATTAAATTAAATTTAAAATTTCAGTTTATTCGCGGGCTTATACTCTATTATTTTTTCTGGTATCCCAATATTTTCAAGACATCGTCTGAACTTTGCTGCTCAGAGAAAACTTCGGTTGCGAGGATTCCGTTTGGATCCCGGTCGATTAAAATGTGTTTGGGCTGTGGAATCAAACAGTGGTGCAATCCTCCAAAACCACCGATGGTTTCCTGATAGGCACCGGTATTAAAAAATCCAATATACAGTGGTTTTTCTTTACTGTATTTGGGCAGGTAAATCGCATTCATATTCTGCTCAGAGTTGTAATAATCGTCACTATCACAAGTCATTCCGCCTAATAAAACTCTTTCATAAGTATCATTCCAACGATTGACTGCTAGCATGATGAATCGTTTATTAATGGCCCAAGTATCTGGTAATGTTGTAATAAATGAACTGTCAATCATGTTCCAGGCTTCTCTGTCGTTTTGTTGTTTCTGATATAAAACCTGATAGATGGCTCCGCCTGATTCTCCAACAGTAAACGAACCAAATTCCGTAAAAATGTGCGGCACATCCACTTCTGCTTCCTCACAGGCAATCTTAATCTGATTAATAATTTCGTCAATCATATATTGATAGTCATATTCAAAAGCCAATGAGTTTTTGATTGGAAAACCACCACCGATATTTAATCCGTCAAGCGAAGGGCATTCTTTTTTAAGTGCAATATAAACCTTAATACATTTTACCAATTCATTCCAGTAATAAGCGGTATCATTGATTCCGGTATTGATAAAAAAGTGAAGCATTTTCAGTTCCAGATTGTCATTTTCCTGAATCTGTTTTTTGTAAAAGTTTACAATATTCTTATATCCAATTCCAAGCCTTGAGGTATAGAACTCAAACTTTGGTTCTTCCTCAGCTGCAATTCGGATTCCGATTTTAAATTTTCCCTTAATTTGCTCCTGTAATAAATCCAATTCCTCATAATTATCAATAATCGGAATAGTATTTTTATGGCCGTGGTTAATCAAACGTGCAATGTTTTCGATATACTGGTCGCGTTTAAAACCATTACATATAATATAAGTGCTTTTATTGATTTTTCCGTTTTCTAGGAGATTCTCGACAATGTTAATATCAAAAGCAGAAGAGGTTTCAATATGTATATTGTTTTTAAAAGCCTCATTCATAACATATTCAAAATGAGAGCTTTTAGTGCAATAGCAATAGTAATATTTACCGTCATACTTGTTTTTTTCCATTGCATTTCGAAACCAGTTTTTGGCTTTTTTAATGTTGTTGGAAATTTGTGGCAAGTAAGTAAACTTGAGAGGTGTGCCATATTGTTCTACTAATTTCATCAAATCGATATTATGAAACTGAAGCTGGCTGTCTTTGTTTAAGGTAAATTCTTCTTGTGGAAAGTAATACGTTTGATTAATTAAATCGAAATATTTAGTATTCATTTAGTATAGATAATTATGGATTAATTCATTTTTATAAAAACAAAGTAATCTATAATTCAAACTCTGATGTTGGCGTAAATAATCGGTAATTTTTCCTGTGATAAAAAACGAACTTGCGAGGACATAGCCATAAAAGAGCTTTTTCCAACAAAGGTTGCGCCTAAAACTGCTAAGAAATTAGTGTTAATTTCTTGTTCGTAGTTACAGTAAATAGTAGTGTTTTCACATTTTTTCATCAGGGCAAATGTAAAAAATAATATTTTCGAAATGCAAGTTATGATGCGAAAAAAATGTTAAGTTTTATAATCGTTGAAAGATTTTATAATCAATTCATTTTCAATCTCTTGGTTAATCTTTGTTTTCCCGATTCCGTCAAGCAAGGCAAATTGAATTTTACCGTACTCATTTTTTTTGTCGTGTATCAGTAAATCAAGAATAGGATTGATATCGGTTTCATCAAAAGGAATGATATCAAAAACCGAGTTTATAGTGTTTTTTATTTCTAGATACTCCGCAGCTGAAAGTAGTTTTTTCTGCCACGAAATATAACTTTCCAAAATCATTCCCACAGCAATAGCTTCGCCGTGTAACAAGGTTTTTTTGGTCTCATTTAAAAGAAAATAACTTTCAATAGCATGTCCAAGTGTGTGCCCAAAATTCAATGCTTTTCTGATGCCGTTTTCGGTTGGATCTTGCATTACAATTTCGTTTTTAATGGCTATCGAACGATAAATCAGTGTATCAAAATCAGCGTAATCAATCGAACTTAAATCTCTAAATTCCGCCCAATAATCAGCATCAAATATTAATCCGTGTTTCAACATTTCTGCCAAACCGGAACGCAATTCGTTTTGTGGTAATGTGGTTAAAAATTCGGTGTCAATCAGTACCATTTTAGGAACGTTAATAACACCAATTTGATTTTTTAACGCGCCTAAATCCACACCATTTTTACCTCCAACGGAAGCGTCAACCATGGCTAAAAGTGTGGTTGGAACATGAATAAAATCGATGCCTCTTTTGAATGTAGAAGCCACAAAACCGCCAATGTCAGTTATGACGCCACCACCAAGATTGAGCATCAGTGTTTTTCTGTCGCCACCTAGTTCTGTCAAAATAGACCAAATCTCTAAACAAGTATGGATGTTTTTTTCACTTTCACCCGATTCAATTTCAATGATTTCAATAGTCACATCGGTAGCCAAAAAGGGCAAAAAGCGGTTCAGACAATAGTCGTTGGAATGCGTATCTACTACTATAAAAATATTGGAATACTTATGTTCTTTTATAAAGTCATTGAGAAATTCATAGCCTTTTTCGTGAAATACTATTGGGTAGCCGTTGGCAGCGATGGATGGCATCATTGTTTTAGTTGTATTGGGCAAAATAAGGCAATTTTTTTATAAAAATCGAATTTGATTTTAAAGCAATTAAAAAATGTTTTTTTTCTTGGCAAATAAAATATATGTATATTTGTTTAATCTTTTTGTAAAATACATGAACAAAAAACAATTGCAAGTCGATTTAGACGACGTAGCTATAGACCGAATTATCGAAATGGCATGGGAAGATAGAACTCCTTTTGATGCTATTCAATTTCAGTTTGGTTTAGCCGAAGCCGATGTCAAAGCTCTGATGAAAAAAGAACTCAAATTCAGCAGTTACAAACTTTGGAGAAATCGGGTTGAAAATTGTAAAACCAAGCATTTAGCTAAGCGAGTTGCCGGAATTGATAGGTTTAAATGCAAACTGCAACGTGCCATAACCAATAATAAAATTTCAAAACGATCTTCAAAATGAATTCAAAAAAACCAGATAGTGTAGTTTTTTCAGAAGAGCAAGGCTATTATGCCAAGACTGTTTCTTACGGAACCAATGTTGGTGCGCCAGTAATAAAATTGGACGATGTTGTTTCTTGGAAAAGTAGAGGTATAGATCTTGTCAATAAAGAGTTTGAAGCTAAGTTCAACGAACTCAAAAAGCAATACGAAGATTTAATGCAAGAATTTGAATGGAATGAAATTGTGTATAACTCACGATTTTCATTCGAGCCTGTTGTTGGTGAAATTTACCATATGTACAAAGCCGATGACGGCATTAATTTTTTGTCTTTAATTGCTCCGACCGAGTGGAACAAAGAACACGTCGGCACTTTCAAATTGAACAGTGATAAAAAATGGATTGTTTTGGAACAATCAAAAAATGTCTCATTTACCCTTTAAATATTTTCTGGCATGCAAAAAATGATGGCTATTAATGATATCATGGCAATGGATAAACAGCAACGTGTCCATTTTATCAACAGTTTAGGTGGCTTTAAGAGCGTTGCTCTAATCGGAACCGTCGATGCTACTTCACTCGAAAATCTGGCGATATTTAGTTCGGTGATTCATATTGGTGCCAATCCACCTTTGATTGGGCTTATTTTCCGGCCAAGTCCACCAGAGCGAAATACGTTGTCCAATCTTTTGGAAACCGGATTTTATACCATCAATCACATCAATGAAGCTATTTACGATAAAGCACATCAAACGTCTGCTCGTTACGAAAAAGAAGTTTCTGAATTTGATGTAACAGGTTTAACACCAACGTATAAAGATGATTTTATAGCGCCTTTTGTAAAAGAGAGCTTGGTTCAGATTGGGATGGTCTTTCGTGAAAAAATAGACATCAATATAAACAATACTATTATGGTCATTGGTGAAATTGTTCAAGTCTATTTTCCTGAAAACTGCCAATGTAAAGACGGATTTATCGATTTAGAGAAAGCCAACACCATTACATGCTCCGGTCTGGATAGTTACCACACGACTAAACGTTTAGACCGTTTGAGCTACGCGAAGCCCGATAAAGAAACAACTAGTATAATTTCAGATTACTTTGAGTAAAAAAGCCATCAATATTGTTTGGTTCAAAAGAGATTTGCGACTAACGGATCACGAGCCACTTTATAATGCGCAACAGTCTGGATTACCTATTTTACTGCTTTACTTTTTTGAGCCGTCTGTCATGAGTTATGATGATGCTGATGTGCGGCATTGGCGCTTCATATATGAGTCAATACAAGGATTGCAAACACAACTTGATGCCATCGGAGCGAAAATGTATTTTTTTAAAAGTGAACTGGAAACCGTTTTTAATGAAATTCTAAAAAACTATGAGGTGAAAACAGTGTTTTCTCATCAGGAAATTGGTAATAAAATCACATTTGATAGAGATATTCAAATGCAACATTTCTTTTCCGAACACCATATCGAGTGGAGGGAATTCCAAATGCATGGTGTCATTCGGAAATTAAAATCAAGAAAAGATTGGGACAAGCGTTGGGAAGAAGTGATGCAACAAACGCCCAAAATAGTTGATTTAAATAGGTTGTCCATCGAAAATTTAGAGGCTAATTTCTATAACAAAGTCAAAGGCGAAACTTTAGATCCAGAAATTACAACAGCTAACAATAACTTCCAACGAGGAGGAGAATATTGGGCCTGGCGGTATTTGGATAGTTTTTTAAAAGAACGATATGTCAATTACAGCAAACACATATCCAAGCCTAGTTTGAGCCGAAAAGGATGCAGTCGTTTATCACCTTATTTGACCTATGGAAACATTAGTATGCGCATGGTATACCAATACACTATGCAACATTACAGCGCCTCATCCAACAAAAGGGCGTTGTCAAATTTCATTTCTCGGTTGCATTGGCATTGTCATTTCATACAGAAGTTTGAAGATGAATGTCGAATGGAATTCAACAATATCAATAACGCTTTTGATGCTGTAATCAAACCTAAAAAGGAAGCCTATATCAAAGCTTGGCAAGAGGGAAAAACCGGAGTTCCTATTGTTGATGCATGCATGCGCTGTGTAGTTGCTACAGGATATCTCAATTTCAGAATGAGAGCTATGGTGGTTTCTTTTTTTGTGTTTAATCTATGGCAAGATTGGCGCGAATTACATTTTTTAGCGCGACAGTTTTTAGATTACGAGCCCGGAATTCATTATCCGCAATTGCAAATGCAATCTGGGGTTACCGGAATCAACACGGTTCGAATTTACAATCCGATTAAGAATTCCGAAGAACACGATAGCGAAGGCGTTTTTATTAAAAAATGGATTCCCGAATTAGAACATGTTCCATCAAGTTTGATTCATGAACCTTGGAAATTGAGCTTAATTGAACAACAATTATATCACTGCGAAATTGGCAAAGAGTATCCAGCACCACTAGTTGATATCGAAGCAACACGAAAATTTGCCAGCGATGTTATTTGGAGTTTCCGCAAAACAAAGGAAGTCAAAGACGAAGGCAAACGAATTCTAAATAAACATGTAAGTAATCCACGGAAAAATTCAAAAATAACCTCCAAATAATGACTATATTTCTAAAGGCTAATTGGGAAAACATCATCATGGTCAATTATGAAATTGATCCCCAAATTTTAATGCCTTACTTGCCCAAAGGCGTAGAACTCGATTTGTTTAATGGTAAAGCTTATGTCAGTTTGGTTGGTTTTATGTTTAAAGACACCAAATTATTCAACATACCTATCCCTAGATTGGGCACTTTTGAAGAAATCAATCTGCGATTTTATGTTACTCGAAATGATAATGGCGTTACCAAACGCGGCGTAGTATTTGTCAATGAGACCATTCCTTATAAGATAGTCGCTTGGATGGCCAATACATTATATAAAGAACATTACACGGTGGTTCCAACAAAGCACCGTATTTCAAATGATGCTGTAACACAAAAAGTCGCTTTTGAATGGCAATTGAATACGAAGTGGAATAGCATTTATGTCGAAAACACTTTGTCATCACACATTATTCAAGAGGATTCACTCGAAAAATTTATCTACGAACATTATTATGGCTATACCAAAGTAAGTGAATATAAAACCGAGGAATATCAGTTGCATCATCCTAGTTGGGAAATTCACGAGGTGCTTGATTATAAAATTGATTGCGATTTTAAAGTGATGTATGGCGAATCATTTTCAGTTTTAATGAATAAAAAGCCTGAAGCAGTTTTTATAGCCAAAGGTTCCGCCGTAGCCATTGAATGGAAAAGAACCAAATTAAATTTTAAAGATGCGCAACGTTAAAAAACAAAACTTACCCAGCAAAGTTTGCATCATTTGTGACCGACCTTTTGCCTGGCGTAAAAAATGGGAAAAGGTTTGGGACGACGTAAAATATTGTAGCGATAAATGTAGAGCCAATAAAAATGGAAAGTAAAAAAACACTTCGATTGATTTTGGGCGACCAATTAAATAGCAATCACTCTTGGTTCTCAAGCGTTGATGATGCTGTTACTTATGTTATGATGGAGGTAAGAACGGAGACCGATTATGCGCAACATCATATTCAAAAAGTAGTTGGCTTTTTTAGTGCGATGCGCTATTTTGCCACTGAACTACAATCCCAAAAGCATCAGGTATTATATATTCGGTTGAACGACAAAAACAATCTGCAGTGCTTTGAAAAGAATTTAGACGCTATTATAAACAGTGGGAGTTACAATCAATTTGAATACCAATGGCCCGATGAATATCGATTAGATGTTATATTGAAAAACTATTGTGCGCAACTTGCTATTCCGCATAAGGTTTTTGATTCGGAGCACTTTTTTAGTACAAGGGAAGAGTTAGGCGTATTTTTTGAAGGCAAGAAAATGTTGCTGATGGAAAGCTTCTATCGTGCTATGCGTAAAAAACACCATGTCTTGATGGATGGCAATAATCCGGTAACAGGGCAATGGAATTATGATGGAGATAACCGAAAAAAACTTCCCAAAAATCACAAACCAACGCCGCCTTTACTTTTTAATAATGATGTTACAGCCATTTTTTCAGAAGTAAAGGAAGCCAATGTTTCGACCATCGGAACTATCGATGCTAAGCATTTCATTTGGCCCATAAACAGAGAGCAATCGTTAGCTTTACTTGATTTTTTCGTATCCGAATGTTTGCCCTTATTCGGTTCCTATCAAGATGCCATGACACCAAATGAATGGTCGTTATACCATTCGAGAATATCCTTTTCGATGAATGTTAAATTGATCTCTCCCAAAGAAGTTATTGATAGCGCAATAAAGAAATGGGAAGGGAACAAAGACAAAATAGAGTACAATCAACTCGAAGGTTTTGTTAGGCAAATTATCGGTTGGAGAGAATATATGCGTGGCATTTATTGGTTAAAAATGCCCGAATTCGCTACCCTGAATTTCTTCCATCATACAGAGAAATTACCGGATTGGTTTTGGACGGGAAAAACCAGGATGAATTGTCTAAAAGATGCCATTACACAATCCTTAGAATATGCTTATGCACACCATATCCAACGACTGATGATAACGGGAAATTTTGCGCTTTTAGCCGGAGTGCATCCCGATGAAGTAGATGCATGGTATCTCGGAATTTACATCGATGCTATTGAATGGGTTGAAATCACCAACACACGAGGTATGAGTCAGTTTGCTGATGGTGGCATTGTAGGTACAAAACCTTATGTGAGTTCGGCTTCTTATATCGACAAAATGAGTCATTACTGCGGCAGTTGTTTCTATGATAAAAATAAGAAAGTCGGTGAAAAAGCCTGTCCGTTCAACAGTTTGTATTGGAATTTCTACGATAAAAACGAAGATAAATTAGGCAAGAATCCACGAATCGGAATGATGTACAATGTTTGGCGTAAAATGCAGCCTGATGATAAAGCAAGCTTACTTCAGCAAGCCGATTATTATTTGAAAAATATAAATAATCTATAAAAATAATTTGCTAACTATGAAAAGAGCAATCCTCTGGTTCAAAACTGATTTGCATCTACATGACAATGAAACGCTAGTAAAAGCGATAGCACAAAGTGACGAAGTTATTCCGGTATATTGTTTTGATGAGGCTCAATTTAAAAAGACCGAATATGGTTTTCAAAAAACGGGTAGCTTCAGAGCTCAGTTTTTATTAGAGTCGGTAGCCGATTTGGATAAAAATTTAAGAGCATTGGGTTCGGGATTGATTATTGTCAAAGGAAAACCTGAAGTCGAAATTCCAAAAATTGCAAAAGAATATAGAGCGTTCAAAGTTTTTGCGAAACGCGAAGTAGCTTACGAAGAAAAACAAACCGAAGCTTTGGTGCAATCTGAACTTTTTAAATTGGGTTGCGAATTCGAAACCTTTAGCACCAGCACTTTATATCATGCCCAAGACTTGCCTTTTTCTATCAAAGATATTCCAGATGTTTTTACCAGTTTCAGAAAAAAAACCGAAAAAGATGCTACGATTCGAGGTGTTTTTGATAAACCACAATCTATTAAATCGCCCATAGTTGACGCTATTGATTTGCCAACATTAGAAGCATTAGGTCTGGCTGTACTTCCAATCGATTCCAGAGCGGTTCTTCCGTTTAAAGGAGGAGAAACAGAAGCACTGAAGAGACTACAGCTTTATTTTTTCGATACGAAATCTGTAGCCACTTACAAAGAAACCCGAAATGGTTTGATTGGTGCTGATTATTCCTCAAAATTCTCCGCTTGGTTGGCCATGGGCTGTATTTCTCCCAGAAAAATATACTTTGAACTTCAAAAGTTTGAAGCACAGTATGGCGCTAATGAGTCAACGTATTGGTTGGTTTTTGAATTGCTATGGCGGGATTATTTTAGATTTATGATGAAGAAATACCACGCTAAATTCTTTCAGTTAGCCGGAATTCAAAATAATGGGATTGCAGTCAACAAACACAACATTGATGTTTTACAAAGCTGGATAGAGGGCGAAACTGGAGTAGATTTTGTTGATGCTAACATGAAAGAACTGAAGTTAACTGGTTTTATGAGCAATCGCGGTCGACAAAATGTAGCGAGTTATTTGTGTAATGACCTGAAGTTAGATTGGCGTTATGGCGCTTCGTATTTTGAACAGCAATTAATCGATTACGATGTATGCAGTAATTGGGGCAATTGGGCTTATTTGGCCGGAGTAGGTAATGATCCAAGAGGAAACAGGTATTTCAATATTGAAAAACAAGCTCAGGATTATGACAAGAATGGCGAATACAGAAAACGTTGGCTAACCGATTGAAATAACTAAAAAGTACTTTATTAAAATTCTTTTAACAGGAGCGAATGGTTATGTAGGCAGAAGATTATTGCCCGAACTTTTATCGCAAGGTCATGAAGTAATTTGTTGCGTGCGCGACAAGATGCGTCTCGGATTTGATGCAGAAATATTGTCTTTGATATCGATTTGGGAAGTTGATTTTTTAGATGATTTTAATCCGAACAACTGCCCTCAACAAGTGGATGTTGCTTATTTTTTAATCCATTCGATGTCAAGTTCTACGCATGCTTTTGATACTATGGAAGCACGAACTGCTGAAAACTTCAACAAGTATTCTCAGGTTATGAACATTAAACAAGTCATTTATTTAAGTGGAATTGTCAACGATCCTAATTTATCCAAACACATGCTTTCTAGAAACAGTGTGGAGAAGATATTATTCAGTGGCCCACACAAGTTGACGGTTTTAAAAGCGGGAATCATTGTAGGTTCAGGCAGTTCTTCTTTTGAAATTATTAGGGATTTATGCGAAAAATTGCCCGTTATGATTACGCCAAAATGGGTATTGACCAAGACACAACCCATAGCTATTCGCGATGTGATTCAGTACTTAATTGGCGTGCAAAACAGAGTTGATTGTTATGATCAATCATTTGATATTGGCGGACCCAACGTAATTACCTACAAGCAAATGATGCAGCTTTACGCCAAAACGCGGAACATAAAGTTGGCCATTATAACCGTCCCAATAATGACTCCGAAATTATCTTCGTATTGGCTGTATTTTGTGACTTCTACGTCTTATAAATTGGCTATAAATTTAGTCGATAGCATGAAAGTCGAAGTAATTTGTAAAGACAATCGCCTTCAAAAAATGCTGGAAATAAAACCGATTTCTTATGTAGATGCCATCAAATTGGCTTTCGAAAAAATAGAACAAAACTTGGTAATCTCCAGTTGGAAAGACAGTTTAGTGAGCAGTCGTTTTAAAAAAAGCTTAGCTCACTACATCCAAGTGCCCAATTTTGGTTGTTTAAAAGATAGTAAGTCCATAAAAATTGACAATACACAACAAGTACTCCATAATATTTGGTCTATTGGAGGTGCAAAAGGATGGTATTATGGCGATTGGATGTGGCAGTTGAGAGGCGCAATAGATAAACTGTTTGGTGGCGTTGGATTGCGAAGAGGTCGAACTAGCCCTTCAGAATTACACAACGGTGATTCTCTTGATTTTTGGAGAGTTTTATTAGCTGATAAAGAAAATAAACGATTACTTCTTTTTGCCGAAATGCGTGTTCCAGGCGAAGCTTGGCTGGAATTTCGTATCGATGACGATAATGTTTTACATCAAATAGCCACTTTCAGACCTAGAGGTATTTTTGGACGATTGTATTGGTACAGTATGTTACCCTTTCATTATTTTATTTTTAACGGAATGATAAAAAAAATAGCCGCTGCAAACTAGTTTTTTAAAAGAGAATAAATCGTAAAACTCTTTTTATATTTGTGGCATTATTATAAAAAAATGGAAAAAATTTTCAACAATACTCAGACTGCTTTTGCACTCAAAACAGACACCGAATTAGACAGGGCTTATTTTTTATTTAAAATGATAGATAATGAGCCGTTAGTACGCATCGGTACAGCGGTTACCAACTTTGCGCTCAAAGCACATTTGCCGGTAGAAGGATTAATCAGAGCTACTGTTTTTGATCATTTTTGTGGCGGAACTACGGAAGAAGATTGCCTTTCAGTTGTAGATAAAATGTTTACCAAAGGTGTTTCCTCTGTTTTAGATTATTCGGTAGAAGGAAAAGAGGAAGAAGCACAGTTTGATGCGGCGTTGGAAATGACTTTAAAAACGGTCGAATTTGCTAAAGAAAAGAAAGCTATTCCTTTTGCTGTTTTTAAACCAACGGGTTTGGGTCGTTTTTATTTGTATGAAAAAATAGGCGAAAAGCAGCCCTTAACACTAGAAGAACAAAAAGAGTGGAATAGGGTAGTTTCTCGTTTTGATATGATTTGTAAAACGGCATACGAAAAAGATGTAGCACTTTTAATTGACGGAGAGGAAAGCTGGATGCAAGATGCTGCTGATGATTTGGTAACAGAAATGATGCGTAAGTACAACAAAGAAAAATCGATTGTCTTTAATACGCTACAATTATACCGTTGGGATCGATTAGATTATCTGAAGAAACTACACGAGTTAGCTAAAAAAGAAGACTTTTTTATCGGAATGAAATTGGTTCGTGGCGCATACATGGAAAAAGAAAATAAACGTGCAGAAGAAAAAGGGTATCCAACGCCAATCTGTGAAAGCAAAGAGGCAACTGATGTTAATTATGATGTGACTATGGCCTACATGATGGATAATTTGGATGTAATGTCCATTTTTGCCGGAACGCATAACGAATGGAGTTCTTATAAAGTGATTGAGCAAATGCAGCAAAAAGGGATAGCCAAAAACGATAACCGAATTTGGTTCGGACAATTGTATGGTATGAGCGATAACATCAGTTACAACTTGGCAGAACATGGCTACAATGTGGCCAAATATTTACCTTTCGGACCCGTAAGAGATGTTATGCCTTATTTGATAAGAAGAGCTGAAGAAAATACTTCTGTAGCGGGTCAAACCAGCAGAGAATTGAACCTCTTAAAGACAGAACGAGATAGAAGGAAAGCACAAAGATAGCATTGCAAAGCCTCATTTTAATGAGGCTTTTTTATGTTATTTTACCATAAAATAATATTACAGTTCTATTAAAATCATATATTTGACATCAGTTTTTTAACAAAAAATTAATAAATTAGAAGCCCTATTTTTTAAAGATGAAAATAACTACTTTTTTACATAAGCTAGTATTAGTTGTATTACTATCCTTTTCTATTCCAACGCATTCTCAAAATCTTCTGGTTAATGGAGGTTTTGAATTGGGAGGAGCTGGAGTCGGATTCCAGACAAATTATTTTTTACCTGCTACGATAGGAGCCAGTTTTCCAAGAGATTACAACATAATTACTAATCCTAATACTATGAACACGTCTGTATTTTCAAATGCAGGCGATTTCCCCAGTGGAACAGGTAAAATGATGGTAGTTGATGGTTCAACGAGTTCAAGCGATAAATTTTGGGAATTGTTAAATGGTTCTAGTATTGGCGTTGTCAGTGGAAGAACTTATGAATTTACTTATTATATTCGATCTATTTCATCTACAAATACTTTGAGTAATTCTGCCATTATTGATGTTAATACAAACGGTACAACCACAATTCCGCAGCTAATGTCCGGACCTTCAATTTGTCCGCTAGGAAATCCATCTCCATGGACAAAGGTGGTGTACCGATGGACAGCAACAACAAATAATGCTCAAATTTGGTTAACAGATTCTCAAACTTCTGTTGCAGGTAATGATTTTGCTATTGATAATTTATCTCTTGTGGATATTGCTTCCATTTGCCAAACTCCGGTAGTAAGTGTTACACAACAACCAACTTGTGCTGTTCCAACGGGTACTGCTGTATTTACAAGTCCTTTAAATACAGCCCCAATCCCAATACCAACCGATTTATTCATCTCTGAAGTAACCGATGAAAGCTCAGGTGCATTATCATATATCGAAATTTATAACGGAACAGGGACTACCAAAAATCTTACCAATTACAAAATAAAAATCTACAACAACGGAAATCCGGGACCATCGCTGAACTGCGATATTCCTTTGTTAGGTCTTTTGGCACACAATGATGTTTATGTTATTTCTGTTGGTAATTTAGTGAATCAAGGCGGGGTTGTCCCCGATATGGTGGTCAATTTATGTCCAGGTTTTAATACTAATGATAATGTCAGATTAACCACTAGCGCCGATGTCTTGATTGATTTATGGGGAAGGACGGATGGAATCGATTTTACTCCCGGAGGCCTTGATGGTTATACATACAGAAGATTAGCTACCGCACCACACCCAAGCACGGTATGGAATCCTGCAGATTGGATAGCACTCGACCCACAAGATTATACCAATATTGGCATTTATCAAATGACTATTTATGAGTATAGTTTGAATTCAACTACTTATCAATCAAGCCCAACATTCACGGGTTTACCACCCAATACAACATATAATAATGTTACCATTAGAGATGTAATTTCTGGATGTGTTTCTGTTCCGGTATCTATTACAGTAAATCCAGTAACAACGATTGCTGCTCCTACGGTTATACCAATTACTTATTGTCAGAATGCTGTTGCTGTTCCTTTAACAGCTATTGCTACTACTGGCGCCACCTTAAATTGGTATGGAACTAATGCTACTGGTGGAACCGCTTCTGCCACGGCACCAATTCCAGTTACAACAGGTGCTGCTAGTACTACGCCAATTAATTATTATGTCAGCCAAACCATTCTTGGGTGCGAAAGTCCGAGAGCTCTTTTGCCGGTTTATATTGGTCGAAGTCCGCTAGCAGGTGAGGCTCCATTCTTATTTTGTGATGGTGTAAACACTACGGCTACAACTGTAGCTTTTGATTTTAATAACGTTCAATGGCAGGCTAGTCCAGTTTTGTATCAGTCAAGCTGGAGTTATATCTATACCGTTAACGGAGGACCTCCTGTTTCAGGAACCCATACGGGCGCTTCTAACTTCAATGTTCCGGTACCTTCTCCGGGTTCAGAAGTAACCTTTACGATTACGTGGAATGGCATTTGTGGCGTTCCAACGCTAACACGTACTTGCTATGCCGATTGTCTTGTAACACCGGTATTAGCTATTACGAATCCGGCAGCAGTTTGCGCACCCAATACGGTTGATATTACTGCAGCTGCAGTTACCGCGGGAAGTACAGGTGGCGGAACATTAACCTATTGGACGAATTTGGCAGCAACAACTCCTCTGGCGAATCCGAATGCGGTTGCTGTTGGCGGAACTTATTATATTAAAAGTGCTGTAGGAAATTGTTCTGATATTGAAGCGGTAACGGTTTCTATTGGTACAACACCATCATTAACGATTACCAATCCGGCGGCAGTTTGCGCACCTAGCACAGTCAATTTAACATTGCCAGCAGTTACCGCGGGAAGCACAGGCGGGGGAACATTAACCTATTGGACGAATTTAGCAGCGACAACACCTTTAGCGAACCCGAGTGCCGTTGCAGTGGGTGGCACCTATTATATAAAAAGTACTCTCGGAACTTGTACCGATGTGGAACCTGTTGTGGTTATTATCAATCCAACACCATCATTAACGATAACGAACCCGGCAGCAGTTTGCGCACCCAATACCGTTGATATCACGGCAGCAGCAGTTACTGCAGGAAGCACAGGTGGCGGAACATTAACCTATTGGACGAATTTAGCAGCAACAACTCCTCTGGCGAATCCGAATGCGGTTGCTGTTGGAGGAACGTATTACATCAAAAGTACTTTAGGCACTTGTATCGATGTTGAAGCAGTTACGGTTACTATTGGTACAACACCATCATTAACGATTACCAATCCGGCAGCAGTTTGCGCTCCTAATACAGTCAATTTAACATTGCCAGCAGTTACCGCGGGAAGCATAGGAGGCGGAACATTAACCTATTGGACGAATTTAGCAGCGACGACACCTTTAGCAAATCCGAATGCGGTTGCTGTAGGCGGAACCTATTACATTAAAAGCACAGTCGGAACTTGTACCGATGTGGAGCCTGTTGTGGTTACTATAAATCCAACACCATCATTAACGATAACGAACCCGGCAACAGTTTGCGCACCCAATACCGTTGATATCACAGCAGCAGCAGTTACTGCAGGAAGCACAGGTGGCGGAACATTAACGTATTGGACGAATTTAGCAGCAACAACTCCTTTGGCGAATCCGAATGCGGTTGCTGTTGGAGGAACGTATTACATCAAAAGTACTTTAGGCACTTGTATCGATGTTGAAGCAGTTACGGTTACTATTGGTACAACACCATCATTAACGATTACCAATCCGGCGGCAGTTTGCGCACCTAGTACAGTCAATTTAACATTGCCAGCAGTTACCGCAGGAAGCACAGGAGGCGGAACATTAACCTATTGGACGAATTTAGCAGCCACAACACCTTTAGCAAATCCGAATGCGGTTGCTGTAGGCGGAACCTATTACATTAAAAGCACAATCGGAACTTGTACCGATGTGGAGCCTGTTGTGGTTACTATAAATCCAACACCATCATTAACGATAACGAATCCGGCAGCAGTTTGCGCACCCAATACAGTTGATATCACGGCAGCAGCAGTTACATCGGGAAGTACAGGCGGAGGAACATTAACGTATTGGACGAATTTAGCAGCAACAACTCCTTTGGCGAATCCGAATGCGGTTGCTGGTGGAGGAACGTATTACATCAAAAGTACTTTAGGCACTTGTACCGATATTGAAGCAGTTACGGTTACTATCGGTACAACACCATCATTAACGATTACCAATCCGGCGGCAGTTTGCGCACCTAGTGCGGTCAATTTAACATTGCCAGCAGTTACCGCGGGAAGCACTGGTGGTGGAACATTAACCTATTGGACGAATTTAGCAGCGACAACACCTTTAGCGAACCCGAGTGCAGTTGCATTAGGTGGCACTTATTACATTAAAAGCACAGTCGGAACTTGTACCGATGTGGAGCCGGTTGTAGTTACTATCAATCCAACACCATCATTAACGATAACGAATCCAGCAGCAGTTTGCGCACCCAATACCGTTGATATCATGGCAGCAGCAGTAACTGCAGGAAGCACAGGTGGCGGGACATTAACCTATTGGACGAATTTAGCTGCTACTACACCATTAGCGAATCCGAATACGGTTGCCGTTGGAGGAACGTATTACATCAAAAGCACTTTAGGCACATGTACCGATGTTGAAGCAGTTACAGTTACTATCAGTAATTTAAGTTTAGTGATTACTAATCCAGCTCCAGTATGTTCACCTAACACAGTTAATATTACATTACCAGCAATTACAGCCGGAAGTATTGGTGGTGGCACATTAAGTTATTGGGCAGATTCAACGGCAACCACAGTACTTGTTAATCCAACTGCAATAGCTGTTGGAGGAACCTATTATATAAAAAGTACAGTAGGCTCTTGTACTGATATTGAGCCAGTAGCAGTAAGTATTAATGCTAATTTCAGTGTAAGCAATCCACTTCCATTACAAAGATGCGATCCAAATAATGATGGTTTTGAAACTTTTGATTTAACACAAACTATCAATAGTATCACAGGTGGAAATCCAACTTATACAGTTAGCTTCCATGAAACCCAACCTGATGCCTTTATTAATGGAACTGCAATTCTAAATCCTTCTAGTTATGAAACTATTATTCCTAATCTTCAAACCATTTATATTAGGGTGTCTTCATCTGGATCTTCATGTTTTCAAATTGTAACCCTTCAATTAATTTCAAACCCAACTCCTGAAGCTGTAGATCCTGCAGATTATGAGTTATGCGATGACAATCAGTTAACACCGGCTGATATTGGATTTGAGAATTTTAATTTAACAACTAGAATTCCGGAGATATTGGGAGGTATAAGTCCAACGACCGTAAATGTAACGTTTTATAACAACTTTTCTGACGCTCAATTAGGAACGGGTAACATTACCAATGTAACTTCTTATCCAAACGGAACTATCAACTCAGAAACGATTTATGTTAGGATAGAATTTAGAGCTACTGGCTGTTTTGATATTGTACCGTTAACCTTGGTGGTTAATCCGTTACCAAATTCACTACAACCGAACTATCCACAATATTCGGTATGTGATAACGATCAAAGCCTTATTGGTTATGAAGTTTTTGATTTAAACAGCAGAGTAAACAGTATTCTATTGGGGCAACCGGGTATGACTGTTACTTTTTATGAAAGTTTTCCAGCAGCTCAAAACGGCACTACCGTAGGACAGATTTTCAATTTGTTTTACCAAAATACCGTACAGTATGTTCAAACTTTAGGCGTTGTTATCACCAATCAAGCAACAGGTTGTCGTGTGGTTTCTTCGATGGATATCCGAGTAGAGCCATTGCCAACCTTAGTTCCGCCTACCACACCGTATACGATTTGTGATCAGGATCAAGATGGAATAGCAACATTTAATTTAAATAGTCTACTTCCGGGCTTATTGGGTGGAGTAGGAACGTACATTGTTACTTTCCATGAAACACAAGATGATGCTGATAATAATGGTACTAGTATTCCAAATCCGGCGTCGTATGACAATATCGTTCGTTATGTTCAGACTATTTATGTCAGAGCCGAAGATGCTATCACGGGCTGCGTTAGTGTTATACCCCTTGTACTAAATGTTAACCCAAGTCCAGTAGCACCAGTGTTGTTAGACGATATTGTAATCTGTGATACGGACAGCAATACTCAAAATGCCAGCACTATAGTAGATTTAACCCAACGTACAGCGGATGTCTTGGCACAACAGCCCTCATCAGGAAGCTACACGGTTACCTATTATACCAATCCTACAGATGCCCAGATAGGAGCAGGAAGAGAAATCATTCCAGCTACAGCTCATCTTGGAGATGATGGTGATACGATTTGGGTTCGTGTAGAAGACGCCCTTACGCAGTGCTTCAATATTGGTTCGTTCCAATTGGAGATCAATATCCCGTTATTACTTACTACACCAACACCACTGAGTATTTGTGATGATGATGCTACACCGAACAATCAATTCACGGCCTTTGATTTAACTGTAAAAGATGCCGAGATTAGTCAAAATCTAAATACTTCAGGCTATACAGTAACGTATTACTCAAGCTATGCTTTAGCACAGGCTGGAGGAGCAAGCGATATTCCAGATTTTACGAATTATACTAATGCCCCATCACATCCAGCAGTACAAACCCTAGGCGTTGTAGTGACTAGCCCTGATGGCTGTACCAGTGTTACGAGTTTGGATATCCGAGTACTTCCGATACCAACACCACGTACCAATCCACCAGCATTGACACCACAATGTGACTACAATAGTCCTGGAGATATGTTGGAGGTATTTGATTTAACGGTAAACGAAGCATACATTGCCAATGGCGTGACCAACCTTACCTTCCATTATTTCCCTACTCGTTTAGATGCGGAGAATAATACCAATGAAATCATTCCGGCTACTACAGCACTAGTGGGTAGCAATGTATTTATCCGAGTAGAGAATACTCAGGTGGATTATCTAGGAAACCGCTGTTATGTTATCGTGGAGCAAGCCTTAACGGTGAACCCGCTACCAACAGTAATACAGCCTTTGAATCCTTACAGAGCTTGTGATGACGATGCTGATGGTATTACAGTCTTTGATTTATCGAATCCGTTATTGGCACCACAGATATTGGGTAGTGCTACTACAGGACAATTGCCAGCCGATTATACCATAAGCTATTACTTAACGGCAGTAGGCGCCAATCCGGCAACCAATACCGGAGAAACACCACTACCGGCAAGTTATATCAATACGACATCACCTACTACCCAAACGATTTACATCCGTGTAGTGAACAAGGCTACAACTTGTGTAAACGCTACAGGAACACTAAATCTTGTAGTGGAGGATTATGCTGTGGCTAATGCTGTAACCCCTTATGATGCGTGTGACAGCGATACGCCAGATCCGTTTGATGGCGTGGAGGTACTTAATCTTGAGACACTGTGGAATGCAGAGGTGTTGGGGACTCAAAACCCAGCCATTTTCTTAGTGAGTTATTATATGGTTGATCCGACACTTAATCCAACAGCAATACCGCTTAGCTCGGCAGAGGCACAAGCTTATCAGACCGATCAGGATACGGATACGATTTGGATAAAAGTAGAGAATAGTAGCAACAGTATTACTCCGTTCTGTTCTGCCGTTACTCAGGCCAGTATTCGAGTAGAGCGCAAACCGAATCCTCAAATACAAACAGCCAACGGTATCACAAGCATCTGTGTTGATTTTACCGATGACACGGTACTTCGAGAACTGACCTTGAATAGTGGCATTGCCAATCCTGCAGATTATACCTTTGAATGGTTTGAAGTAGGCGATATGACTACTGTTTTGGGAACAGGATCGAGCTATACCGTAAATACGGCATTAGCAGGCGGAGGTGACAGAACCTATGTGGTGCATGTAACCAATAACTATAGTAACAGTTTAAACTGTGATTACACTTCAGCACCATTTGTGGTACGTCAGTCAGGTCCAGCGGTTGTTCCAACGGGAACAACCGGATTTGTGGTAACCAATGCCTTTAGTGATTCTCAGAGTATTGTGGTGAACATCCAAGGGTATAGTGCTAATTATCAGTACAGTTTGGATGATGGTCCAAGACAAATTAGTAATGTGTTTGAGAATGTTTCTTTTGAGCCACACATTATCCATGTTTGGGATATGACTGATGGCGTTGCGTATAGTTGTGATGAGTTGGAGATTCGCTTTGCACAGACGATTGATTATCCACATTATTTTACACCGAATGGAGACGGCTTTAACGATACTTGGTTTATCCGAGGATTGCAAGACCAGCCAGGCGCTACTATCTATATCTTTGACCGTTATGGCAAACTCTTGAAACAGATTAGTGCCGCAGGAATAGGGTGGGATGGAACGTACAACGGACACCTATTACCGTCAGATGATTACTGGTTTACGGTTGATTATATTGAACCGGGCACGTCAGCACTGCGACAGTTTAAAGCTCACTTTACCTTGAAACGATAAACGAAAAAGGATACACAAAACCCCGTCTGTTAAGACGGGGTTTTTTTATGGTTGAAAGAAAATCAATAGTTGATTCTAGCCCCGACAGCAGTGGAAATCCTTTTTTATTGTTGAATAAAAACCCGTTCGACTACGCTCAGGGCAACCAACAATACAAAAGATTGCAACGTATGGCGGGAGCAGTAGTGTAAAGTAGCAACTAGTGGTGCTACTGAAAAAGAAAACCATCCCTCAACGGAATGGTTTTATATGGAATTTAATACCAAAATTACTTTTTATTATAAACTTCTAGAGCCTCTTTTAGGATGGCTACTGAGCGAATCAAATCATCCTTTTTCAGTACATAAGCGATTCGGACTTCGTTTAAGCCCACATTGGGAGTAGAATAAAATCCGGCCGCAGGTGCTACCATTACGGTTTCCTTGTTATTGTCATAGGACTCGAGCAACCATTGTGCAAAGTCATCCGCATTTTTTACAGGTAATTGGGCAATGCAATAAAATGCCCCTTTTGGAGTGGCTACTTTTACGCCGTCAATTTTTTTCAATTCGGTAATCAAAGTATCTCTTCTTTCCTTGTATTCAGAAATAACATCATCAAAATAACTTTGTGGAGTATCTAAGGCTGCTTCACTGGCAATTTGGGCATAAGTTGGTGGACTTAATCTTGCTTGCGCAAATTTCATTGCCGTACTCATTACCTCTTTATTTTTGGACACAATACATCCGATACGTGCGCCACACATACTGTATCTTTTGGAAACAGAATCTATCATAATGGCATTTTGTTCAATGCCCGGTACATTCATAACGGAGTGATGTTTTTCGTTTTCGTCGTAGATAAATTCACGGTATACTTCATCGGCAATTAAAAATAAATCATGTTTTTTTACGATGGCTGCTAACTGTAAAATTTCTTCTTGAGAATACAAATAACCGGTTGGGTTTCCCGGGTTGCAGATTAGGATTGCTTTTGTTTTAGGAGTAATTAATTTTTCAAAAGCCGCTATTGGAGGTAAAGCAAAACCTTCATCTATAGTTGAAATTACGGGAACCACTTTTACTCCGGAAGCGGTTGAAAATCCGTTATAATTAGCATAGAAAGGTTCCGGAATGATGATTTCATCACCAACATCCATAGTACTTCCCATAGCAAATAATAGCGCTTCAGAGCCTCCAGTTGTAATAATGATATCGGCAACATCTATGGGTAAACCGTGAGATTTGTAGTAAGCTGAAAGTTTGGTTCTGTAGCTTTCAAAACCTGCAGAATGACTATATTCTAATACTTTAATATCAGCATTTTTTACAGCATTCAAAGCTACGTCTGGAGTTTTAATATCAGGTTGCCCAATGTTTAAATGGTATACTTTATTGCCTTTCTTTTTTGCAATTTCTGCGTAGGGAACTAATTTTCTGATTGGTGATTCAGGCATTTGTTGCCCTTTTTGGGAAATCTTTGGCATATTTTTTTATTTGAATTAGTTTGTCAGTTCATGAAATAGTGAATGCAAATTTGCGACTTTTTTACTTGGGAAGCAATGCTTGACGTTAGATATAATATGTTAAAAGCGGTCATAACAGCAAATTATTTTTTATTTTTAAAGCAAAATCAACCTAATGCATTTGAAACAACTTATCTTTTTTCTGCTATTTTCGGTTTATAGCTTTGGTCAGTCAGAATTCCTGATAAGTAATCATAAGAAGAAAGTTGTCATTCCCTTCAAGTTTATAAATAATTTAATCTTCATTCCAGTAAATGTGAATGGGGAAGAATTGACCTTTTTACTGGATACTGGAGTAGAACAGACCATTCTTTTCAGCCTTGATGAAAAAGAAGAGGTAAAGTTATTTGAGGTTGAAAAGTTAAAACTAAAAGGATTGGGTAGCATGGAACCTATTGATTCATATAAGTCTTCCAAAAATAAACTACAGATAAAAGCACTTATCGATACTAATCATGAGATTTATATCATCCTTGACCAAGAATTTAATTTTTCCTCGCAAGTTGGGATTCCAGTGAATGGTATTCTTGGCTACAATTTTTTCAAAGATCATATTGTTGAAATTGATTATGAAAGAAAAAAACTTTTTGTTTACAGTCAAAATCACAAAAAAATACAAGCCAAGTTTTATAAAAATTTTGAAAAAAGTGCCATCACTGTTGAAGACGGAAAGCCTTACTATGTATCAAATCTTGTAGCCGAAGGAAAACAAGTTCCTGCAAAATTATTAATTGATAGTGGTAACAGTGATGCGCTATGGGTTTTTGCATCGAGAACCGATGTAATTAAAATACCCTCAAAGAATATTTTAGATTATCTGGGAAGAGGATTTAGCGGAAGCGTTTACGGAAAGAGAGGCAGAATTAATAGTTTTGATTTTGGAACAAAGACTTTTGAGGAACCTTTGGTAACGTTCCCAGACTCTGCTTCTATTCGGAGCGTAAATTTTGTCAAAAATAGAATTGGTTCGATAGGAAGTGAAGTCCTTTCCAGATTTAGCGTGGTCTTTGATTATAAGAATCAGATCATGTATACCAAACCGAATGCTAAAATTAACGATCCCTTTCATTTTAATATGAGCGGAATTGAAGTGGAACACGCTGGTTTGGAATGGGTAAAACAGTCCATTGACGATAGATCAGCTTCCGGAATCAAAGTCTATACCGATGCCAACGCAGAAAAATTTCAGAACAATCTAAAAGTTCATTTTGAACTTAAACCCGTTTTTAGTGTGGCGAGTGTTAGGGTTAATTCTGAAGCGGAGAAAGCCGGAATCAAAGTAGGTGACCGTATTACAAAAATAAACCATAGAATAGCACACGGATTAACGATACAAGCGATAAATGAACTTCTGAAATCGGAGGAGGGAAGAACCATAGAAATCGAAGTGGAGCGAAATGGTAAAAAATACAAGTTCAAATTCCAACTAAGGAAAATAATATAAAAAAATCCCGCCTTTATTATTAAAAAGACGGGATTCTATAACTGAATAAAATATTTTTTTACTGCATCATTGGACTGCTTGACTTTTTTTCCAAAAGATTAACCACTGGTTTTACTACAACTTCTCCTTTGATTTTAATGGCAACGCGTCCTTCATCTACATTCACTGCATTACTTTCTACCGTAATTGTTTTTCGGATTGGCCCCGGATTCATGTTATATTTTACATCAATCTTTCCTGTTTTCCCTGGCTTAATAGGTTCTGTTGGTTTTGATGGAACCGTACAACCGCAAGTCGATTGCACATTGGTAATAATCAAATCGGCATCACCGGTATTGGTGAATTCAAAAGAGCGGACACCATCGTCGTCGTCTTTGTTAGTCGTTCCGTAATCAATCGTGTTGTCTTTGTCTTTGAACTCAATTTTGGGTCCTTTTTGAGCAAAAACCACCGCGTTCACAAGCATAAAAGCTATAAGTAAATATTTTTTCATAAGTCAAAAGTGTTAATCTGTTGCTAAAATTACTCCGTTTAAATTAATACACAAAAAATTAATTCTTAATTTTTTCTAAAGTCTTTATTAGTTACTTTTGCATTTAAATTTACAAAAAGTGTACCAAGCGCAAATAACCTTATTTTTCCAGCATTGCCAATCGCCCGATTCTTTTGAGCGAGTCTACGGTTTGTGTCTGTAAACCCTTTTCCCGCTTTACGAGCTACAGGGTAGCTTCTTCAATCGGGGCTAGGAAAATACTATCAGAATTTTTGTAATCAATGCGGCTTCTCACACAGAAGTCATTTCTAAATTTAAATTTCATATTCAATGATACCTGCACAATTTAACGCCAAAGAAGTAGAAAAAAAATGGTACGACTACTGGATGAAAAACAAGTATTTTCATTCCAAACCAGACCACAGAAAACCGTATACCATAACCATTCCACCACCTAATGTGACTGGAGTGTTGCACATGGGGCACATGTTAAACAACACCATTCAGGACGTTTTAATCCGTCGTGCCCGATTAAAAGGATTCAATGCTTGTTGGGTTCCCGGTACAGACCACGCGTCTATAGCCACTGAAGCAAAAGTGGTAGCCAAACTTAAAAGTGAAGGCATCAACAAAAATGATTTGACTCGAGAAGAATTCCTGAAACACGCCTGGGATTGGACCGAAAAATACGGTGGCACCATTTTAGAGCAATTAAAACAATTGGGATGTTCGTGCGATTGGGACCGAACCAAATTCACCATGGACGAAGACATGAGTGCTTCCGTTATTAAGTCATTTGTAGATTTGTATAACAAAGGCTATATCTATCGCGGTTACCGAATGGTCAACTGGGATCCTGAAGCTAAAACCACCTTGTCTGATGAAGAGGTTAATTTTGAAGAAAGACAAGGAAAACTATACTTTTTAAAATACCAAATCGAGGGCAGTTCCGATTTTCTGACCGTAGCGACAACACGCCCGGAAACTATTTTTGGAGACACCGCTATTTGTATCAATCCAAATGATGAGCGTTTTGCACATCTGAAAGGAAAGAAAGCCATTGTGCCTATTTGCGGCCGAGTTATTCCTATTATCGAAGATGAGTATGTTGACATAGAATTCGGTACAGGATGTCTAAAAGTTACGCCTGCGCACGATATGAATGATAAGACATTAGGCGAAAAACACCACCTTGAAATCGTAGATATCTTCAATGATGACGCTACACTGAACTCTTATGGAATGCATTATCAAGGCAAAGACCGATTTGTAGTTCGTGAAGAAATCGCGAATGAGTTGGAAAATATCGGAGCTTTAGCTAAAACAGAAACACATTTAAACAAAGTAGGAACTTCCGAAAGAACCAAAGCGGTAATCGAACCACGCTTATCCGACCAATGGTTTTTGAGTATGGAAGAGTTGGTAAAGCCAGCTATTAAAGCGGTATTGGAAACAGAGGAAATCAAATTATATCCGTCACGTTTCAACAATACGTACCGACATTGGTTAGAAAATATTCGAGATTGGAATATTTCTCGTCAGTTATGGTGGGGACAACAAATCCCAGCTTACTTCTACGGAGATGGTAAAGAAGATTTTGTGGTAGCCGAAAACATAGAGGACGCGTTACAATTGGCAAAAACCAAAAGTGGCAACCAACAACTAACAACCGACAGCCTTAAGCAGGATGCAGATGCATTGGACACCTGGTTTTCTTCCTGGTTATGGCCAATGGCTGTTTTTGGTGGAATTTTGAACCCTGAGAACGAAGACTTTAAATATTATTATCCAACAAATGATTTGGTGACTGGACCGGATATTTTATTTTTCTGGGTAGCACGAATGATCATTGCGGGTTATGAATATACCGGAGAAAAACCGTTTAGTAATGTATATTTGACAGGTTTGGTTCGCGACAAGCAACGCCGTAAAATGTCTAAATCATTAGGGAATTCACCTGAACCATTGGAACTTATTGAAAAATTTGGTGCCGATGGCGTTCGAGTGGGATTATTACTAAGTGCTTCAGCCGGAAACGACATCATGTTTGATGAAGAATTATGCAACAACGGTAAAGCTTTTGCCAATAAAATATGGAATGCCTTTCGATTAATCAAAGGTTGGGAAGTTACAGATATTCCGCAACCAGAGAGTTCTAAAGTGGCTATCGAATGGTATGAAGCCAAGCTACAGCAAACTTTGGTTGAAATAGAAGATCACTTTGAAAAGTATCGATTATCCGATGCGTTAATGGCGATTTACAAATTGGTTTGGGATGATTTCTGTTCGTGGTTCCTTGAAATGATTAAGCCGGCATATCAGCAACCAATAGATAAAGTAACCTTTGATAAAGCTATTGCAATGTTGGAAGCTAATTTAAAATTATTGCATCCATTCATGCCTTTTTTAACAGAGGAGATTTGGCAACACATCGCAGAGCGAACTCCTGAGCAAGCATTAATTATCGCTGAGTATCCTAAAATGGAGTCGTTCAATGAAGCATTAATTGCTGATTTCGAATTTGCTTCGGAAGTGATAGCTGGTTTAAGAACGATCCGAAAAGAGAAAAACATTGCCATGAAAGAGGCTATCGATTTAAAAGTAATCAACAATGAAAAAAGCACTACTTATTTCGACAGTATCATCATGAAACTTGGCAATATAGTTGCTTTAGAATATATATCGGATAAAGTAGATGGAGCGCTGACCTATCGTGTAAAATCAAATGAATATTTTATTCCGGTTTCCGGAACTATTGATATAGCAGCCGAAATTGTGAAATTGACCGAAGAGTTAAAGTATACGCAAGGATTTCTTCGCAGTGTTCAAGGTAAATTATCTAACGAGAAATTTGTTGGTGGCGCACCAGAAAAAGTTTTGGAAATTGAGCGTAAAAAAGAAGCTGATGCTTTGGCAAAGATTACTACCATTGAGCAGAGTTTGAAAAGTCTCCAATAATATGAAAGTCCCTTGAACAGGGACTTTTTTTTTGCTTTTAATTTAATAACGATTTTTTTATTTTTTTCCGGATAGTTTGGCAATGATAAATATAATCACAGCAATTACTGCTATGACGATAAATATTCCAAATCCCATTCCGGCTTTAAAGATACCTTCAACAACATCACAGCTTGAGAAAAAGAAAGCTATAAAAATAAAAGTGGCCGATAATTGTATCTGATTTTTCATAAGTTACTGTTTTTAGTATTATTAATGTATGCCGTAAAATTAAATTTTGAGAAAGTTCCATTTGTTATACGTTTTTCCATATAGTTTATAGAATTATGGACTTGATTGATGTTGTGAGACTATTTTTTTAACATCCTATTGTTGAAAAGTTGCATTTCATCGATTTTTGCGGTTTTACATAGGAAAAAAGCATCATTAAACACCACTGTAAGTAACTTTGATGTACCCCAAAGCATAAACAACCGTTTTTAAATTGCGTTTATATGAAAAATAATGCCCATTTTTTTATAGCAATAGCAAGTGCTTTTTTCTTTAATGGCTTTGCCCAAAGCAGTCCAATAGCTAAAGATTTCGCTTCTGAGAACGACTTAGCTGTAGTGTCTTATCATGTAGAAGAACGAATCAACATGAACTTCGGAGGTAGTATTACAACCTATAATGTCCCCAATTTAAGTTTGGTGAGTGATAAACAAATGGTTGGAAATAATGTTAGAATCATCACTCCAAAATATGCCAAAATAAGAGCGAAATCTATTGCTACAACAATAATGAGTAATAGAGAACCGAAATCCTTGACTAATCTTAGCAATGTCACTTCAAAGCTTGTTGACGCTGAAATTATTACGACAAGTCAAAGAAAAAGACTTTACGTTGACATTGATGTTGTTGGAACCTATGAAAGAATAATGGATAAAGGGTACAAATCTGTCGCCATGATTACTAAAGTTGCAGACAGGCACTTTTTTGATGGTGATTTGGTACTAGCCGCTAAATGGTATACAGAACTTTTTAATACAACGACATCGGAATTAGAAGCAGTTTACTATTATAGATATGCACAATCCTTATTGGCTGTTGGTCAAATAAAGAAAGGCAACGAAATGATGCGAATATTCGAGAGTAAGAGTTTATGACATAAAAAAAATCCCATTTCTTTGAAATGGGATTTTTTATTTATCTAATTTTCTGTATTTAAATCTTGTAGGCTATGTTGAAATATAAAGCATTGACTTGTTCCATTTTTTGAGCAATACCGTTTTTCTTCATCTTGCTAATGTCACTTTGACTGTGTATTCCAATTCCCAAATCCATTACATCTGAAAGGACAAATTTCGCTCCAATTTGAGTAGACAGACCAAAGTTCCAACCAAGATTTTTAGATGTGCTATCGCCAGAAATGGTTTCTAATTCTGACTTTAATAGGGTGTTAGCATATATTCCTCCTCCAACGGTTAAAAATATTCTCGAATCGGAACCCTCTTTATCAAAAATAGTAAAATCGCCAAGTGCTGTTATAGGAATTTGTAGATAACTATTCTTAATACTAGCAGTGTTTCCGGAAATAGTCACATTACCATTAAATTCCGAATAGTTTAATCCGGTAGCTAAGTCCCAATTCTTCCCCATTCTAAAGGATACAAGTCCTTCTGCCGAATTGATATTCCCATGTATAGTTACAAAGTCAGTTTGTTTTAGTTTGGCAAATCCTAATTTAGAACTGATGATGAACGCTATTTTGCTTTTATCAGTTTCTTGCGTTGTTTGTGCTTTGGCATAAAAGGATAGCATAATTACCAAGCCAAGGATGATTTGTTTTTTCATAAATAATTGATTTTTGGATGTTGATACTACAATAACGAAAGAATTATTTGTTTAGTATAGTATCATAAAAAAACCTCACTAAAATCAAGTGAGGTTTTTATGTTAAGCGAAGTACTTTTAATTTTCTATTAGAACTGCTCTCTACCTGCAAAATGGAAAGCACTTTCGATAGCGGCATTTTCATCACTATCAGAACCGTGAACAGCATTCTCACCAACAGAAGTGGCATATTTTTTACGGATAGTTCCTTCCGCTGCTTGAGCTGGATTGGTAGCTCCAATTAAAGTTCTGAAATCTTCTACAGCGTTATCTTTTTCCAAGACAGCGGCAACGATTGGTCCACGTGTCATGAATTCAACCAATTCTCCGTAGAAAGGTCTTTCAGCGTGAACAGCATAAAATGCTTTGGCATCAGCTACTGTTAATTGTGTTAATTTCATTGCTACAATTCTGAAACCACCTTCAGTAATCATGTTTAGTATTCCACCAATGTGTCCATTTTCAACACCATCTGGTTTAATCATTGTAAATGTTCTATTCGTTGCCATTTTTTGTTTGTTTTTAATTTGCGTGCAAAAGTATACTTTTTATACCATTATTAAAAACAGATTGACCATCAATTCCGGATAATTTTTTGAACCGTAAAGTCGGAGCCTGATTTTACTTTCACAAAATAGATACCCGGAGTTAAATTAGCGCCATTTAATTGGACCTGCATTGCATTAGGAGCAAAAGACTGAATCATTTTTCCGGTAACATCAAAAAGTTCAATTCGGTCTATAGTAGTTGTATGAGCAACATTCCAAGTCGCTTGTGTTGGATTTGGATAAATTGTTACTTTCAAACGTGAGTTTTCTACATTGGATAAGGTAGAAGTAAAAGAATAGTCGCCGGTGCTTCTATCAAAAGCAACATTATAGGTACCTGCAGTTACAGGAATATTTGGTCCACTTTGAGTTCCGGTTCCGTTTGGAAAATCTGTCGAACCCCAATTCGTTTGCCAAGTATTATCTTTTCTGAATTTTACCAAACCATCAGTTAGCGTTAAATTGAGAATAGTATAAGTAAATCCATCCGTAGTTGTCAAGTCAGTGTCCTCACTAGTAAAACCACTAAGCGCTGTTCCCAAAATACCCACACTTGGATAGGTAAAACTGTAAGCTCCTGTAATTCGATTAAAAGAAACAAACCACTCTCCACCAATCACAGGGATACTAGGACCGGTTAATTGTGCTGTTCCTGATGGAAATGCGGTACTTCCCCAAACATTAACCGTAGCATCATTGGCTCTAAAATAGGCTGTGCCACTACTAAAATTGAAGCCAGATAACGTATAGTTTATCCCGTCAAGTGTTGTCATATCTACGTCTGCTCCTCCAAATCCGTTTTGAGAATCGACCGCTGGTCCCCAGATTCCGATACTAAAAAAACCAGAAGGTATAAAAGTATAGGTTCCATTACTTCTGTTGAAGGTAATGTCATAAGTACCAGCCTGAGTCATGATATTGGCTCCGTTCAATGTAGCGGTGCCCGATGGCCAATTGGCATTTCCCCAGTTGATTGCCCAATCATTATCCTGCCTGAATTTTAATCCGGTTGTTGCAGGATCTGTTGCAGTTGTCAAGACAACATTGTTTAAGGTGTAAGTTATGTTATCGGTAGTTGTCATGTTGGTATCTATTCCCCAGCTTCCCGATGGGCTAGTACTTCCGATAATTGAAATTACCTGTCCATAATTTAACTGACTGTAAAATAGTAAGGCAAGAAGTAAACGTAAAGCTTTTTTCATAATGTTAGATTTAAAATTCAACTTACTAATGTAAATCAAAATGAAATGATCATGACAAAGCTTCATAAGCGAAAACGTTTTCGTGTTGAAAACTTCCCTTCTATAGGGTAATTATCGAAAAGTTGGACTCCAAAGGATGTAAGTTGTTTATCAATCTATCGATGAGTTGCGAACCATCATTAAGATAAAACTCAGAAAAATTGGCTTTACGCTCTTGTAATCCCTGATTGGGGAATAACTCATTTTGAAGCCATAAAATCTGCTCTAATTTTTCGGTGTGTACTCTTTTTTCGGCTTTCAGTAAGCGTTTTTCCAAATTTTCCAAACCTTTGATTTGTTTGGTCTGTTGTGCGTTTACGGCACCAATGAATGATTTGTCTGTTTGAAGAGCAATAACTGTCAGCTTTTCAAATTGATGTTTTAAGTACTCTTTCTGCTCTGAAAAATCAATTGTAAAAGCTGAGAATTCTTTAGTCTTGTTGTTAAACAATTCTTGCTGATTGCTAAATAAATCCTTCCAAGAAAGATGTAGTTTGTCCGCTTTTTGAAATTGTTTTTCAGATACAAGTAACACCGAATTTCGGACTAAAAGTATGGGAAACGTTATGTTGTTACTTTCAAAATTAGATTGTAACTGAAGCCAATAGCTAATTTCACCACCACCACCGATGTAGCAAAGATTGGGTAAAATCACTTCTTCATACAAAGGACGTAAAATCACATTCGGACTAAATTTCTCCGGACTTTTATCCAGCAATTCTAAAATTTCTTTTTCAGAAAATGTACGTTGCGTACTATTGATTTTATAGATGCCGTCTTCAAAAATGATCCGCTCTCTAAGAGTGTCTTCAATATAAAACAGATTTATCTCCCTTGGATTTACCTGAATGGGATAGTTTTTTTCGAGAATAGCATTCGTTTCGGAAACCTTTTGAAAGGAAGTTTTATTAAGTAATTCTTCTCTGACATAAGGAACAAACAATCGTTTCAAAGAAGCATTATCGCCATCCAGAATTACTAAACCACTTTTACCAAACAGTTCGTTAGCCAAATAACGCGTAGCGTCTGCCAGATTATCGTGTTTCAGATAACTATTTTCAAAAAGTTTTTTTAAATAATCAGCATTTTGACCCACACCAAGTTCTGTTGCAAAAGCTTCTAAAACGGATGCTAATCCAGCGGTAGAAAGTCGACCTACTGGGCCATGACTTTCAGCATTCCATTTTATTTTTACTTTTTTAAAGTTAAAATAGTTTATCTCTTCAAAATCGTGATCCTCAGTTGCCATCCAATATACTGGAACAAAATCATGCTCTGGATATTCCTTCTTTAACGTATCACAAAGTGTAATCGTACTAACAATCTTGTACAAAAAATATAAAGGTCCGGTAAAGAGATTCAACTGATGACCCGTTGTAACCGTAAATGTTTTTGAATGTAATAAAATCGAAATGTTTTGCTGAGTTTCTTCCGATATTTCAAAGTCTTTATATTGGTATTTAAGTGCTTCCACCAAAATGGCTCTGTTTTCCGGAGGATAATTTTGAGCTTTTTCTTCTAACTGACTCTTGAAGTTTTCAAGCGTAGGAAAGCGATTGTAAAGCATATTCAACTCGGGCTTTTCTTCTAAATAATCTACAATTAACTTAGCGAAATATCCGGACTTTTGATAGCTTATACAGTCAGTTGGCATATGGGAATAAATTATGGAGTGGTTAGAAAACTTCCAAAAACGTAATCGTCTCCTAATGTGAAGCTACTATTTCCTTTTTTTAAACTAACTTTCTTTAAGTGAATCGTATGCTGAAAATCCGATCCAAATCGGACAGTGGTTACTTCAATAATTCCACTTGTTGCCTCAATTCCGTCAACGGCATCCCATTGCTGTAATAGCGTTGGTGTTGCGGGTGCAGTAGCGGTGCAGAAATAAGCATTTGTAATCGCATTTGAATATAATCGGTACGATAATTTATTTGAAGAACTGATCAATGCTGTTCGAGGTGTTGTAGTTTCTACATTTGCAAACATACCATCAAAATCAGCAATGTCTAATATGAAAGCTTCACTGGCATTAAAATTAAAAATTCGGTTGTCGCTACTACTACATGTACTTTTATCTACCAAATTATCAAATCCCAAAGGGAGAGGCGTTACTGTTTTTATATAATTTCCAAATGGGAATGTAGTATAGAGCTGATCAGGCCCTGGTTTGTCAAATGTTACATCTTTAAGTTCAATATAGTATTTGTAACCAGTAATAGATTCAATTCCGGTGGTACTATTTGTAGCTTTTATTGCGGTTGCAGTAATTTGGATTATACCATCTGTTGCTTTCCACTGTTCTATGAGATTAGGTGTTACATCTGGTGCGCTTCCGCAGATGTTGTCCCCGGTTACAGTGCTTGCATATTTTCTGTAGGTTACTTTATTGGTTCCATTAATAGGTAATCGTAGTGGTGCGTTTTCTAAAGTTTCATTCTCAGAAAAGGTGGCATTCGGAATTTCAAGAAACAGCATTTCACTGTCTTTAATTTTATAAATCAAATCTTTGTCACTACATTTTACAGCAGGTACCTCAGTAAAATCAATAACATCAACAGTCACATTTCCATCATCACATGCAATAATTAATAGCATCAAAGAGAGTATACTTAAAATTCGTTTCATTGGAATAGTATAAATTTTAAGCAAAAATAAGTTTTTTATACTATTAATTTTCCCTTTTATCATTTAATTAAGAAGACTCCTTTTTATATTTGCACGATGAAAAAAATATACCTCGATAACGCTGCTACAACTCCCATTCGTCGGGAAGTTATTGATGAAATGGTTACTGTTATGCAGTCGGAATACGGAAATCCTTCTTCCACGCACAGTATTGGTAGAAGCGCGAAAGCCATAATCGAAACTTCCAGAAAAACGATAGCCAAATATTTGCATTGCAATGCGCAGGAAATTGTTTTCACCTCAAGTGCAACAGAAGCAACGAATTGGATTTTAAGAAGTGCTGTCAAAGATTTTGGGGTTACAAGAATCATCACTTCTAAAGTGGAACATCACGCCACGTTATACACCATTTTGGCTTTGCAGCAGGAATTCGGAGTTCAGGTAGCTTATGTAAATGTTGATTGTGACGGAGTTTTAGATTATAACAAACTAACAGAATTGTTGTCTGAAGATTGCAAAACGGTAGTGTCACTAATGCACGTCAATAATGAAACCGGAGTCATCAATGATATTCATAGGATAGGTGTTCTATGCCATCAACATAAGGCTTTGTTTCATTGTGATACGGTACAATCCATTGGAAAAACTGAATTGGATTTACAAGTATTGCCTATTGATTTCTTAGTGGCAAGTGCCCATAAATTTCACGGACCAAAAGGCGTTGGATTTGCTTTTGTTCGAAAAAGTTTGGTATTGCAACCGATGATTTTTGGCGGTGAACAGGAAAAAGGATGGCGTGCCGGAACCGAATCGGTGCATCAAATTGCCGGAATGGCAAAGGCTTTAGAGCTTTCCTATGTGCATCTTACTGAAGAAAGAAATTGTATTACTGAACTAAAAGCATATTGTTTATATCAATTGCAATCTTTTTTTCCGGATGTTATCGTTAATGGAAAAGACACTTTCTATAATATCTTAAATGTTTTATTGCCTTTTTCGACCGAAAAGACGGCCATGATATTGTTCAATTTGGATATGAAAGGGATTGCTGTTTCAAGAGGAAGTGCCTGTCAAAGTGGAAGTATTAAACCTTCTCACGTTTTAGCTGAGATGTTACAAGAAAAAGACCTAGCAAAACCAAGTCTTCGTATTTCATTCAGCCATTATAACACCAAAGAAGAAATCGACTATTTTGTGGAGACTTTAAAAGAACTGTAATATATCGTTAAGTTCTAGGCCAGCTATTTTACAAGTACCAAATACTGCCAAGGCTTCATTTCAAATACATCATCGCCTTTTAATGTTATTTTTTCTCCCGAAAATAATTCGGTATACGTACCTTTTTGATTTCCCGTATTAAGTTTCACCGTTACAGACTTGTCGCTGTAATTGATAATCGGGATCACTTTGTCATTGTCTTTTGTACGTGAAAATGAAATAACCTGTTCCATTTTATCACTGTAGATGCGCACCATAACACCACCATCTTTTCCATTCCATAAAGCATGATTTTTATGTTTAAGTGCAAACAGTTTTTTGAACAATCCCTCGTAGGGGAATTTGCTCCAATCAATAAGGTCTTTGTCAAAGAATTTAAGAGAGCGATTTAATCCAGCTTCTTGTCCGCCATAAACCAATGGCATTCCGTTCACGGTGCCACACAAAACCATCGAGGCTTCTAATCCGTCACCAAAGTTGTAAAACATATTGTGGTTCCAGGAATTCATATCGTGATTGTCCGTAAAAAGCATTCGGTAACCATCACGGGGAAAGGTGCTAACATCATGAGCCATATATTCGACCAAGCCTCCCATATTTTTTTTATCTCGGGTAACCGCTACCATTTTATCAAAGAAGGTCCAAGAATACGTCATGTCAAATGCTTTTTGGTGCAAATCTCTGGATTCCCATTCAGCCAGCATAAATACGGGTTTTACAGCATCTAATTCGGCTCTGGCATTATTCCAAAAATCAGTTGGAAGAAAGCCTGCAGTATCACAACGGTAGCCATCTATATCACATTCCTTTACCCAATATACCAATGCCTCTGTCATATACTTTCTAATTCCGGGTTTCTCGTAATCAAAATCAATAACATCATCCCAATCGTACCAAGGTGTAGGCTGAAAATTACCTTCTTCAGTTTTAGTATACCAATCCGGATGGTCTTTCGCCAATTGATTATCCCACGACGAATGATTCGCAACCCAATCCACAATCACATACATTCCCATACTGTGGATTTTATCAACCAATGCCTCAAAATCTTCCTTTGTCCCGAATTCAGGATTGATACCGTAATAATCCTTCACCGAATATTCGCTTCCCAAAGTTCCTTTTCTCTTTTCAACACCTATGGGATGAATAGGCATCAGCCAGATGATGTCAATTCCCATAGCTTTAATTCTGGGTAAATGTGATTCAAAGGCTTTAAAAGTTCCTTCCGGAGTAAACTGACGGATGTTGGCTTCATAAATCGTTGCATTTTTAGCCCATTTTGGATGTTGTACTTCGACAAATTCTTTGGGTTGATACTTTAAATCATTATTCGTTGATGCCTCTTCATTTTTAAGACAGCTCGAGACAATACATGCCAAAAATAGCGTTAGGGTTTTAGAGTAAGTAGTCATTTAAAAAGTTTTAGAAAACTAATGTAAATAAAAAAACCGTTTCTTCAAAAAAATGAGAAATGGTTAAATAATTTTCTTGATGACCCGAAGTCGGTGCGTATGTCGGTTGAGTTGGGCATTGTAAATTCCGAGATGGTCTAGTCGGTCAATCCTGACTTTTCCACTGGCGTGGATGATGTAATTATTTTCCATGATAATTCCTACGTGGATAATTTTTCCTTCTTCATTATCAAAAAAGGCTAAATCTCCAGGCTCACTTTCTTCAATAAAGCTCAAAGCTTCTCCTTGACTAGATTGTTGTGACGCATCACGAAGTAGGGCATAGCCATTCAGCTTGTAAACCATTTGGGTAAATCCCGAGCAATCGATGCCAAAGGGAGTTTTTCCACCCCAAAGATACGGGGCATTCAAATACAAGTAGGCAGTGGTCAATAACTCCGACTTGGATTTCACGCCACTGGTTCTCATGCCTTCAAATTCAAAACTTTCGGTATTGATTTCGCTGTGATTCAAGAAGGATAGGGAAGACCCTAACGGAATCGGCAACAACACATTTTGCGGATTGGTCACATACTCTACCAAATCAGCATTTAGAATAATAGCGTCTTTGGATAGTGCTTTAAAACTTTTATCAGAGATTATTTGATATTGTTTTGAATCTACCCAACCTTGGTAATCATCGAAATGCAATCTGATTTTTGACCATTGATTTTGAGTCTCGATAATTTCAAAATGTTCACCAAACAATACCTGCGAAACGATTTCGCTTCGATCACTGGGTTCAGCTCGTAACGGAATTATAGCAAGATTACAAATGGCAAACATTTAGAAGAATTATGAGTTTTGAATTATGAGTTATGAATTATGTTGTTTCCAACTTATAACTCACAACTCATATCTAATAATTATTTAAGCTCTTTCGATAACTATTGCAGATGCACCACCTCCACCATTACAGATGGCTGCTGCACCGATTTTAGCATTGTTTTGTTCCAAAACATTAATCAATGTAACGATGATTCTGGCTCCGGAACATCCCAGTGGATGACCTAAAGAAACAGCACCGCCATTTACGTTTACTTTGTCATTGTCTAAACCTAGTATTTTGGCATTAGCCAAACCAACCACAGCAAAGGCTTCATTGAATTCAAAATAATCCACATCAGTAAGGGATAATCCTGCTTTGTCTAGTGCTTTAGGTAATGCTTTTGAAGGTGATGTGGTAAACCATTTTGGTTCTTGTTCCGCATCAGCATAAGATTTGATATAAGCCAGAGGTTTTAATCCTAGTGAAAGTGCTTTTTCTTCACTCATCAGTACTAAAGCAGCTGCACCATCATTAATAGTGGAAGCATTAGCTGCCGTCACAGTTCCGTCTTTGGTGAAAACAGCATTAAGTGCCGGAATTTTATCTAATTTAACGTTAGTATACTCTTCGTCCTTAGTAAAGACAACAGGCTCTCCACGACGTTGCGGAATGGTAACCGGAACAACTTCATTGTCAAATTTTCCCGCTTCCCAAGCTTTGGCAGAACGCTCATAGGATTGAATGGCAAAAGCATCTTGTTCTTCACGCGTAATTTTGTATTCTGTTGCACATAAATCAGCACAAACACCCATAGCATTTCCGTCATAGGCATCAGTCAAGCCGTCTTTCTGCATCCCGTCAATCATTGAGGTTGGACCAAATTTCACTCCGTTTCTCAAATGCACATAATGCGGTATCAAACTCATGTTTTCCATGCCACCCGCCACAACAATTTCGGCATCTCCGGTCATAATGGCTTGTGCTCCTTGCATTACTGCTTTCATTCCGGATGCACACACTTTATTTATTGTAGTACACGGAACATCATCTGCTAAACCTGCAAATTTTGCCGCTTGACGTGCTGGAGCCTGACCAACACCAGCTTGAACTACATTTCCCATTAACACTTCGTCTACTAAGTTTGGGTCTAAATTGATTTTATGTAAAGCACCTTTGATAGCTGCTGCGCCTAATTGTGTTGCTGTAACTGTCGATAACGAACCCATAAAACTTCCAATTGGGGTTCTCACAGCTGAAACGATAACTACTTTTTTATTCATGATGATGTTTTGTTGTTTTATTCCACTTCTTTCCCTACGGTTCAAATGTCGGCGCAAGTGTAGTGCAAAACTAATCTTTTATTACAAATTATGGAATTCAAAGCCGAATTATTCTTAATTCCGTAATAATTCAAAAATTCAGTAATTGCTACTGTATTGAGAGTGAAGTTGTTTAGCAGATATTTGTTTGATTCCCTAAAAAAACAAATAAAATAGTTGTAAATTATAGAATGAACCGTTACATTTGCAACCGCTTAAAGAGAAAAGTTCTTATTTTATATATTGAATTTGGAGAGTTGCCTGAGTGGCCGAAAGGACATGTTTGCTAAACATGCGTATGGGAAACTGTACCAAGGGTTCGAATCCCTTACTCTCCGCTTTTTTTGTCTTCGGGGTGTAGCGTAGCCCGGTTATCGCGCCTGCTTTGGGAGCAGGAGGCCGCAGGTTCGAATCCTGCCACCCCGACAAAATAAAGCGTGGAGTTTTTTATGAAAGTTAACTTTCTTAAAAGACGGAAGGGTTTGTTTAAATTGAAGCGAAGCTTTAATTTGCTGCATATCCTTACAGGATCATATAATAATCCTGCCACCCCGACTTTTATTAGTTTTTGTTTAAAACTAATTAGGGTTCCATAGCTCAGCTGGATAGAGCAACGCACTTCTAATGCGTAGGTCGAAGGTTCGAATCCTTCTGGGATCACGAATAAAAAGAAAAGGAGAAATAAAATGTCCAAGTTTACTTGAGCATTTTATTTCTCCTTTTCTTTTTTCAAAGCGGAGCTTTGAAGGAAAGACGAAGTCAATCCTGATTTTGTCCAAGTTTATTTGAGCATTTTATTGCTCTTTTTCTTTTTTCAAAGCGGAGCTTTGAAGGAAAGACGAAGTCAATCCTGATTTTGTCCAAGTTTATTTGAGCATTTTATTGTTCTTTTTCTTTTTTCACAGCGGAGCTTTGAAGGAAAGACGAAGTCAATCCTGATTTTGTCCAAGTTTATTTGAGCATTTTATTGCTCTTTTTCTTTTTTCACAGCGGCGCTTTGAAGGAAAGACGAAGTCAATCCTAATTTTGTCCAAGTTTACTTGAGCATTTTATTGCTCTTTTTCTTTTTTCAGAGCTGAGCTTTGAAGGAAAGACGAAGTCAATCCTAATTTTGTCCAAGTTTACTTGAGCATTTTATTGCTCTTTTTCTTTTTTCACAGCGGAGCTTTGAAGGAAAGACGAAGTCAATCCTGATTTTGTCCAAGTTTATTTGAGCATTTTATTGCTCTTTTTCTTTTTTCACAGCGGAGCTTTGAAGGAAAGACGAAGTCAATCCTGATTTTGTCCAAGTTTATTTGAGCATTTTATTGCTCTTTTTCTTTTTTCACAGCGGCGCTTTGAAGGAAAGACGAAGTCAATCCTAATTTTGTCCAAGTTTACTTGAGCATTTTATTGCTCTTTTTCTTTTTTCACAGCGGAGCTTTGAAGGAAAGACGAAGTCAATCCTAATTTTGTCCAAGTTTACTTGAGCATTTTATTTCATCTTTTCTTTTTTCAAAGCGGAGCTTTGAAGGAAAGACGAAGTCAATCCTAATTTTTTCAAGTTTACTTGAGCATTTTATTGCTCTTTTTCTTTTTTCAGAGCGGAGCTTTGAAGGAAAGACGAAGTCAATCCTGATTTTGTCCAAGTTTACTTGAGCATTTTATTTCACCTTTTCTTTTTTCAAAGATGAGCTTTGAAGGAAAGACGAAGTCAATCCTTTTTTGTTTTCAAAGCGGAGCTTTGAAGATTTGAAAGTAAAAGGAGGACTTCCAGTGGCAGTCAGGTATTAAAGTCTTTATTCGAGATGTTTAAACTGATTGCGTTAGAGATAGTAGCGGAAATCCTGGCGTTGCGACTACTTAAATTTGAACAGATTGCTTGAGTTTGCTCGCAATGACAGATTGTAGCGGATAGCCCGACCTCGTTCCTCTGAACGAGGTAACGCCCATCGATATAAAAAAATCCCACACAAATGTAGTGAACTGACGAGGTAATCTTTCGACTGATTTGTTGAAACAAAAAAACCAATCTTTCGATTGGGTTCTCTATAGGTAAGTAAGTTAAATAAGATTGTACAAACGTTTATTTTACTTTATTAAATTTGAGATTAAGAGGAGGAAGCCCAGTGGGCTTCAGGTATGCGAACTTCAGTTCGCTTCACAGCATAGTAACTTTAAAACAAAAAACCCAATCTTTCGATTGGGTTCTCTATATGTAAGTAAGTTAAATAAGATTGTACAAACGTTTATTTTACTTTATTAAGTACTGCTTTGAAAGCTTCTGGGTGATTCATCGCTAAATCGGCAAGAACTTTACGGTTCAATTCGATTCCGTTAGCTTTTACTTTACCCATAAACTGTGAATAAGACATTCCTTCTAAACGAGCTCCGGCGTTGATACGCTGTATCCATAAAGCACGGAAATTTCTTTTGTTCACTTTTCTGTCACGGTAAGCGTAGCACATTGCTTTCTCAACCGCGTTTTTAGCAACCGTCCAAACGTTTTTACGACGACCAAAGAAACCTTTGGCTTGCTTCATTATCTTTTTTCTTCTTGCTCTTTTAGCAACTGAATTTACTGATCTTGGCATAATTTTTTGTTTTTTTTGTAGCAGGCGTACCGAATTTAATCAAGGTAACTTAACGAGCCATACTCCAAGGTTATTTAAATAATTTTGTAACCTAAAGAATTTTGAGTCCAAAGTCCAAAGTCCAAAGTCACAAGTCAAAAAGGAGTTTACTTTCAGACTTTCGACTTTTACTTTTTGACTATTAGATAATTCTTAATTGTTGTTTGATGCTTTTCTCATCTGTTGGGTGAACCAAAGCAGAGTGTGTTAAAGCCAATTTACGCTTTTTAGATTTTTTAGTCAAAATGTGACTTTTAAAAGCGTGTTTTCTCTTGATTTTTCCAGAGCCAGTTACTTTGAATCGCTTCTTAGCACTGGATTTTGTTTTCATTTTAGGCATTTTTTCCTAGTTTATTTTAATTTAACTTACTTACTTATTTGGAGTCGAAAGTCGAATGTCTAAAGTCGTAAAGCTTGTTATTACTTTTGACTTTACAACTTTCGACTTTTGACTTATTTACTTTGTTTTTTTCTTCGGAGCAATGAACATAATCATTCTCTTTCCTTCCAAAACAGGCATGGCTTCCACTTTTCCGTATTCTTCTAAATCGGTTGCCAAACGCAATAACAAGATTTGGCCTTGTTCTTTGTAAATGATAGAACGTCCTTTGAAAAATACAAATGCTTTCAACTTGGAGCCTTCTTTTAAAAACTTCTCCGCGTTTTTCTTTTTAAACTCGTAGTCATGCTCATCAGTCTGCGGTCCGAAACGGATTTCTTTAACACTGATTTGAGTAGATTTTGCTTTTAATTCTTTATCACGCTTTTTCTGCTGATAAATGAATTTGCCATAATCCATTAACTTACAAACAGGAGGAACAGCATTTGGAGAGATTTCTACCAAATCTACTTCTTGTTCTTCGGCTAAACGCAACGCATCGGAAAATTTAAATACTCCCGGCTCTATGTTTTCTCCAACTAAACGGACTTCCTGCACACCACGGATTAAATCATTAATTCTGTGGGCAGCTACTTTTTCTACTCGAGGTGCACCTCTGTTGTTTCTAATTGCTATGACTCTATTTTTTTAATTAAACTTATTTTTTGAGTCCGAAAGTCGAATGTCCAAAGTTTAAAGCCTTTTAATTGCGCTTTCTTTTGACTTTATGACTTTTGACTTTATGACTTATACTTCAAATGTTTTTAGTGTTTTTCCTATTTCTTCGTTTACCATTTTGGCAAAATCATCAATAGACACCGATATATTTCCTTTTCCTTCTTGACCGTGACGGCGTACAGAAATGGTTCCGTTTTTCTCTTCTTCTTCACCAACAATCAGCATGAACGGCATTTTTTGCACTTCTGCATCTCTGATTTTCTTCCCAATTGTCTCGTTGCGGTTGTCAATTAGGGCGCGAATTTCGTGATTTTCTAGCAATTCTAAAACTTTTTTGGCATAATTTTCATATTTCTCGCTCAAAGATAATATAATAGCTTGTTCAGGCATCAGCCAAAGCGGGAAATTTCCTGCGGTATGTTCTAGTAAAATAGCTATAAAGCGTTCCATGGAACCAAATGGTGCTCTGTGAATCATAACAGGTCGGTGTAGTTTATCATCAGCTCCTTTGTAAGTCAATTCAAATCGCTCGGGTAAGTTATAATCAACCTGAATAGTTCCCAACTGCCAACTTCTGCCTAAAGCATCTTTTACCATGAAATCCAATTTCGGACCATAGAAAGCCGCTTCGCCATACTCAATTACATAATTCAATTCTTTGTCATGTGCCGCATTGATAATCGCATTTTCTGCTTTTTCCCAATTTTCGTCACTTCCAATATATTTATCTCGGTTTTCTTTATCTCTTAAAGACACCTGAGCTGTAAAGTTTTCAAATCCAAGTGAACCAAATACATAGAGCACTAAGTCGATTACTTTCTTGAACTCCGAATCCAACTGATCTGGTGTACAGAAAATATGAGCGTCATCCTGAGTAAAGCCACGTACGCGAGTCAATCCGTGTAATTCACCTGATTGCTCATAACGGTAAACTGTACCAAATTCAGCATAACGCTTTGGTAAGTCTTTATACGACCAAGGTTTATTATTGTATATCTCACAGTGATGCGGACAGTTCATAGGTTTCAATAAAAACTCTTCGCCTTCAGCTGGAGTATGAATAGGCTGGAAGCTATCAGCGCCATATTTCGCATAGTGGCCAGAAGTAACATACAATTCTTTTTGTCCGATATGTGGCGTTACTACTTGCTCGTATCCTGCTTTTTTCTGCGCTTTTTTCAAAAATTGCTCCAGTCTGTCTCTCAAAGCGGCACCTTTCGGCAACCACAAAGGCAAACCTTGACCTACTTTTTGAGAAAAGGCAAACAATTCTAATTCTTTTCCTAATTTTCTATGATCACGACGCTTAGCTTCTTCAAGTAATTCCAAATACTCAGTCAAATCTTTTTGCTTAGGAAATGAAATTCCGTAAACACGAGTAAGTTGTTTGTTCTTTTCATCACCACGCCAATACGCACCAGCAACACTCATAATCTTCATCGCCTTGATGATTCCGGTATTCGGAATATGACCTCCACGACATAAATCAAAGAAGTTCGCATGGTCACAAAACGTTATCGTGCCGTCTTCCAGATTCGAAATCAATTCGGTTTTGTACTCATTGTTTTTATAAACTTCTAAAGCTTCTGCCTTAGAAACCGGACGCATTTTAAATTCGTGTTTTTCTCTAGCAACTTCTAATACTCTATCTTCAATGGCTTTAAAGTCGGCATCTGTGATTCTTTTGTCGCCAAAATCCACGTCGTAATAAAATCCATTATCAATGGCTGGTCCAAGTGTTAGCTTAATTCCTGGGAACTGCTCCTCCAAAACCTGAGCCATAACGTGTGAAGTCGAATGCCAAAAAGCTTTTTTACCTTCCTTGTCATTCCAGGTGTATAATATAAGAGAACCGTCGGTGGTCAATGGGGTTTCTGTTTCAATTGTGGTACCATTAAAAGCAGCCGAAATCACATTTCGGGCTAATCCTTCACTGATGCTTTTCGCAACATCCATCGGAGTTGTGCCTTGTGCAAACTCCTTAACCGAACCGTCAGGTAGTGTAATCTTTATCATTCTTAAAATTTTATGGACTGCAAATATATAAGATTACCAAAACACATACAATATAATGGGGTATATATATTAAAGTATTTACAAGGAGCAGAGCATTGGCAGTTTTTAACACGCCTGATCCCGCTGTCCACTATATCTTTTTCTTTAAAAAAAGAAAAAGGATGCCGTTTCCATCGGGGCTATCCACCACTTTTTGTTTTATTAAGCTGATTTCATTAGTTGTTTGTCTTTCCCGCGGATGCGGGAATCCATATACAATCAAAAGTAAAAACGCCCTAACTGCTACGACTTTCTATAGAATAAGCATGTAAAACGTTCGAAGTGTGTAGTTGCTTTGTGATGTTGGTTTTGTAAAGGACAAGTTATCAAGGTCTTAAAAAAAAGACAAAAAAAGGTAAAATTTTATTTGGATTGGGAGGGATTTAGTTTTTATATTTGCACCCCGCAAGAGGGAATAAGTTCATTGATTAAGCTGAGAAAAGGGGATTTAAAAATAAATCAAAAATATTTTATAAATTTCTTGTAGGTTTAAAAAAGATGCTTACTTTTGCACCCGCTTTGAGAGACAAGCGGTATTAAAAAAAGAAGAACACGTTCATAGACATATTGAATTGACAGCCGTTTCGAAAGAGATTTCGAAACAACAAAAAGAGAGTAAGAGAATCGGAAGATTTGAAAAAGACTAGCCTTTGTCTACAATACGATGCAGATAGCGATATCAGCATAACAATATACGATGAAGAGTTTGATCCTGGCTCAGGATGAACGCTAGCGGCAGGCTTAACACATGCAAGTCGAGGGGTATAGTAGCAATACTAGAGACCGGCGCACGGGTGCGTAACGCGTATGCAACCTACCTTTTACAGGGGAATAGCCCAGAGAAATTTGGATTAATGCCCCATGGTATAATTGAATCGCATGGTTTAATTATTAAAGTTCCAACGGTAAAAGATGGGCATGCGTCCTATTAGCTAGATGGTAAGGTAACGGCTTACCATGGCTACGATAGGTAGGGGTCCTGAGAGGGAGATCCCCCACACTGGTACTGAGACACGGACCAGACTCCTACGGGAGGCAGCAGTGAGGAATATTGGACAATGGGCGCAAGCCTGATCCAGCCATGCCGCGTGCAGGAAGACGCATCTATGGTGTGTAAACTGCTTTTGTACGGGAAGAAACACTCCCTCGTGAGGGAGCTTGACGGTACCGTAAGAATAAGGATCGGCTAACTCCGTGCCAGCAGCCGCGGTAATACGGAGGATCCAAGCGTTATCCGGAATCATTGGGTTTAAAGGGTCCGTAGGCGGTTTGATAAGTCAGTGGTGAAAGCCCATCGCTCAACGATGGAACGGCCATTGATACTGTCAGACTTGAATTACTAGGAAGTAACTAGAATATGTAGTGTAGCGGTGAAATGCTTAGATATTACATGGAATACCAATTGCGAAGGCAGGTTACTACTAGTGGATTGACGCTGATGGACGAAAGCGTGGGGAGCGAACAGGATTAGATACCCTGGTAGTCCACGCCGTAAACGATGGATACTAGCTGTTCGGAGCAATCTGAGTGGCTAAGCGAAAGTGATAAGTATCCCACCTGGGGAGTACGTTCGCAAGAATGAAACTCAAAGGAATTGACGGGGGCCCGCACAAGCGGTGGAGCATGTGGTTTAATTCGATGATACGCGAGGAACCTTACCAAGGCTTAAATGTAGATTGACCGATTTGGAAACAGATCTTTCGCAAGACAATTTACAAGGTGCTGCATGGTTGTCGTCAGCTCGTGCCGTGAGGTGTCAGGTTAAGTCCTATAACGAGCGCAACCCCTGTTGTTAGTTGCCAGCGAGTCAAGTCGGGAACTCTAACAAGACTGCCAGTGTAAACTGTGAGGAAGGTGGGGATGACGTCAAATCATCACGGCCCTTACGCCTTGGGCTACACACGTGCTACAATGGACGGTACAGAGAGCAGCCACTGGGTGACCAGGAGCGAATCTACAAAACCGTTCTCAGTTCGGATCGGAGTCTGCAACTCGACTCCGTGAAGCTGGAATCGCTAGTAATCGGATATCAGCCATGATCCGGTGAATACGTTCCCGGGCCTTGTACACACCGCCCGTCAAGCCATGGAAGCTGGGGGTACCTGAAGTCGGTGACCGTAAGGAGCTGCCTAGGGTAAAACTGGTAACTGGGGCTAAGTCGTAACAAGGTAGCCGTACCGGAAGGTGCGGCTGGAACACCTCCTTTCTAGAGACGATAAAGAGGACTAGACCTTAAATTAGAAAATTCAATTACTCTCGCTGTTAGTTCAAATATTATAATAAGCAAAAAAACAGAGTCTCGTAGCTCAGCTGGTTAGAGTACTACACTGATAATGTAGGGGTCCCCAGTTCGAGTCTGGGCGGGACTACTTTGTTTGTTTATTTAAGGAAATTTTAGAAGATGAGTACGAATTACGCATAATTCAAAATTCAACATTCATAATTTAAAATTAAGAAATGGGGGATTAGCTCAGCTGGCTAGAGCGCCTGCCTTGCACGCAGGAGGTCATCGGTTCGACTCCGATATTCTCCACGATTTTAGTCATAAAGTCTAAAGTCTTAAAGTCTAAAGTAAGTTGCTTTACGACATTTGACTTTTGACATTCGACTAAATAAAGTTCATTGACATATTGAGATAAGAAAATAATAACAAAGTAGAAAGAACACGTTTAGTTGTAAACAACTAGACAAAAGTACAATAAGCAAAATAAGGGCGTATGGGGGATGCCTAGGCTCTCAGAGGCGATGAAAGGCGTGATAAGCTGCGAAAAGCTACGGGGATTGGCACACACGAATTGATCCGTAGATACCTGAATGGGGCAACCCGGCATGTTGAAGACATGTCACTCCGATAGGAGAGCAAACCCGCTGAACTGAAACATCTAAGTAGGCGGAGGAGAAGAAAACAAAAGTGATTCCGTAAGTAGTGGCGAGCGAACGCGGATTAGCCCAAACCAATGTTGTTACGGCAATATTGGGGTTGTAGGACCACGACATTTCTTGCGGATTGAATTAGAATTACCTGGAAAGGTAAGCCATAGAGGGTGATAGCCCCGTATAAGTAAGAGAAGATAAGGATAGTGGTATCCTGAGTAGGGCGGGGCACGTGAAACCCTGTCTGAATTTGGCGGGACCATCCGCTAAGGCTAAATACTCCTGAGAGACCGATAGTGAACCAGTACCGTGAGGGAAAGGTGAAAAGAACCGTGAATAACGGAGTGAAATAGATCCTGAAACCATACGCTTACAAGCGGTCGGAGCCCTTAAGTGGGGTGACGGCGTGCCTTTTGCATAATGAGCCTACGAGTTAACGTTGCTGGCAAGGTTAAGGTATTAAGTACCGGATCCGTAGCGAAAGCGAGTCTGAATAGGGCGCTTTAGTCAGTAGTGTTAGACGCGAAACCGTGTGATCTACCCATGGGCAGGATGAAGCTGTGGTAACACATAGTGGAGGTCCGAACCGGTTGACGTTGAAAAGTCTTCGGATGACCTGTGGGTAGGGGTGAAAGGCCAATCAAACTCGGAAATAGCTCGTACTCCCCGAAATGCATTTAGGTGCAGCGCTGGTTATAAGTTATATAGAGGTAGAGCTACTGATTGGATGCGGGGGCTTCACCGCCTACCAATTCCTGACAAACTCCGAATGCTATATAATGTTTACCAGCAGTGAGGGCATGGGTGCTAAGGTCCATGTCCGAGAGGGAAAGAACCCAGACCATCAGCTAAGGTCCCAAAATCTATACTAAGTTGAAAAAACGAGGTTTGTCTGCCCAGACAGCTAGGATGTTGGCTTGGAAGCAGCCATTCATTTAAAGAGTGCGTAACAGCTCACTAGTCGAGCGGACGAGCATGGATAATAATCGGGCATAAGTATAGTACCGAAGCTATGGATTTATACGTAAGTATAAGTGGTAGGGGAGCATTCTAACAGGGTTGAAGGTGTATCGTAAGGTATGCTGGACTGGTTAGAAAAGAAAATGTAGGCATAAGTAACGATAATGCGGGCGAGAAACCCGCACACCGAAAGACTAAGGTTTCCTCAGCTATGCTAATCAGCTGAGGGTTAGTCGGGTCCTAAGGCGAATCCGAAAGGAACAGTCGATGGCCAACGGGTTAATATTCCCGTACTACTGTTAATTGTGATGGGGTGACGGAGTGATGAAAGCGCCGCGAACTGACGGAATAGTTCGTTAAAGTACCTACCTATAAGAACCGCAGGCAAATCCACGGTTTTTGGGGAAATACGATAGTACACGGAGTCTTCGGACAAAGTGATAGTGCGCCTAAGGGCTTCCAAGAAAAACCTCTAAACTTAGATTAACAGTACCCGTACCGTAAACCGACACAGGTAGTCGAGGAGAGAATCCTAAGGTGCTCGAGAGATTCATGGCTAAGGAATTAGGCAAAATAGACCTGTAACTTCGGGAGAAAGGTCGCCAGCAGCAATGCTGGCCGCAGTGAAAAGGTCCAGGCGACTGTTTATCAAAAACACAGGGCTCTGCAAAATCGTAAGATGAAGTATAGGGCCTGACACCTGCCCGGTGCTGGAAGGTTAAGAGGAGATGTTATCTTCGGAGAAGCATTGAATTGAAGCCCCAGTAAACGGCGGCCGTAACTATAACGGTCCTAAGGTAGCGAAATTCCTTGTCGGGTAAGTTCCGACCTGCACGAATGGTGTAACGATCTGGACACTGTCTCAGCCATGAGCTCGGTGAAATTGTAGTATCGGTGAAGATGCCGATTACCCGCAGTGGGACGAAAAGACCCTGTGCACCTTTACTATAGCTTAGTATTGGTCTTGGATAAGTGATGTGTAGGATAGGTGGGAGACTATGAAGTGGCGTCGCTAGGCGTTGTGGAGTCATTGTTGAAATACCACCCTTTGCTTATCTGAGGTCTAACCCCGCGAATGTGGGGGACATTGCTTGGTGGGTAGTTTGACTGGGGTGGTCGCCTCCAAAAGAGTAACGGAGGCTTCTAAAGGTTCCCTCAGCACGCTTGGTAACCGTGCGTAGAGTGCAATGGCATAAGGGAGCTTGACTGAGAGACATACAGGTCGATCAGGTACGAAAGTAGAGCATAGTGATCCGGTGGTTCCGCATGGAAGGGCCATCGCTCAAAGGATAAAAGGTACGCCGGGGATAACAGGCTGATCTCCCCCAAGAGCTCATATCGACGGGGGGGTTTGGCACCTCGATGTCGGCTCGTCACATCCTGGGGCTGGAGAAGGTCCCAAGGGTTGGGCTGTTCGCCCATTAAAGTGGCACGCGAGCTGGGTTCAGAACGTCGTGAGACAGTTCGGTCTCTATCTACTGTGGGCGCAAGAAATTTGAGTGGATCTGATTCTAGTACGAGAGGACCGAATTGGACTAACCTCTGGTGTATCTGTTGTTCCGCCAGGAGCACCGCAGAGTAGCTACGTTGGGAAGGGATAAGCGCTGAAAGCATATAAGCGCGAAACCCACCACAAGATGAGATTTCTTTTAAGGGTCGTGGAAGATGACCACGTTGATAGGCTATAGATGTAAAGGCAGTAATGTCATAGTCGAGTAGTACTAATAACCCGTAAGCTTATGTACACCCGCTTCCGTCCCGCAAGGGACGGAGCACTCTTTGTTACTACTTGTAAATTATTATTTCTTTATCTCAGTATGTTAAGATATTTGCAGCGAAGCTGCAGTCTTAAAGGCGAAAGTCCAAAGTCCGAAAGGTAACTTTAGACTTTATGACATTCGACTTTAGACTTACAACTTAAGGTGGTTATTGCGTCGGGGCTCACCTCTTCCCATTCCGAACAGAGAAGTTAAGCCCGACTGCGCAGATGGTACTGCAGTTATGTGGGAGAGTATGTCGCCGCCTTTTTTTATGGAAAGCCTGTTTCAAAAGAAACAGGCTTTCTTGTTTTTAAGCGGTGCGGCGCAGTCACTGCGTTCGTGTCGCCGCCTTTTTTTAGAAAGTCCTTCACGAAAGTGAAGGACTTTTTTGTTTTACCGAATGTCCACCGGACATTCTCCTCTTAATATCAAATCTGAAGCCCACTGGGCTTGCTCCTCTTAATATCAAATCTGAAGCCCACTGGGCTTGCTCCTCTTAATATCAAATTCTTGCCATCAAGCGTGAGGGATAGAAGCAGCTACCATGTAGCGTGGATAGCTCGACCCACCATAGGTGGGGCACGCCCAAGAAATTAGGAATTTTGTAATTTACAATAGTGACAATATTCACTAACCACACATTCGCTGTGTTTTGGGTTTGTGGGGCGACAGGTTTCCCTTCCCAGAAAGGAGAGTGCCATACCAATGTCTCCCCAAATTTCTTTGGGCAATATTTGCATAAGTTCTTTTTCAATTTTGTTTCCGTCATTGGATTCTTTTACGATTCCGATTCGAGGAGCAACCCTTATTACGTGAAGATCGCAAATAATACCTTGGGCAGGCACTTCGGCTTCACGCATGATTACGTTAGCGGATTTTCTTCCTATACCTTTTAGGGTAATTAATTCTTCTAGCGTTGTTGGTATGTTGTCGTCGGTTTTGAGGGTTGTGGCAATTTCAATTAGCCAACTGGCTTTGGTATTGTAATTACGAACTTTGGTAATATAGGGTATCAATTCTTCTACGGAACTATCGGCTAAGGATTGTAAGGTGGGAAAGGTTTCGAATAAGGAAGGTGCAATTTTGTTGATATTGGCATCAGAATCTTGCGCTGAAAGGACCACCATTACCAATAATTGATAAAGATTCTGATACTCCAGAGGATGTTTTTTATTTTTATACTTTTCGATTAAAGGTCTGAAAACCGCGGGCCAGTCGGTAGTTTCAAATAGTTCCATAGTGATTTACTTTTTAATAAAAGTAAGGATTTTTTCAATAACGTTTTTATCTCCTAAGATTTTTCGGTGTCCTAAACCTTTAGTTATCATGATTTCAGCTATTTTTAGATTTTGGTGAATATGATGAGCTGCAGTGCTATTTATTTCTTCATCGTTTTCGTCATGAATGACCAATACTGGAATTTCAACGGATTGTGCAGCAAAACTCGCGGCATAGTTTTCCATAGGTTCACCAAATTTTTTCTCAAAATGAGCTTTCATCATCAAAGCGATTTCGGGTTTGAGTTCTAATTTTAAAACAAACGAATCCAATATATCCTGAATGATATCTCCACTACCAATAATCACTGCTTTTTCAACTTTTAAACCCTGTTTAATAGCATTTAATATCGACATGCCTCCTAGGGAATGTCCGATAACATATTCGAAAGGTCCAAACTGCTTGTCTATCTCTAAAATGGAAGCGATAAATTCGGGCATAATGGTTGTTTTGCTTCCTGATTTTCCATGTGCCGGTGCATCAAAACTTATAATTGCATATCCATTTTCCAATAAGGCATCGGCAATTTTAACTAATTGTGTTCCGCGACCAGACCAGCCGTGAACAAGGAGTATTTTGCGACTGCTCTTTCCATAATGATAGAGGTGAACTTCTTTGTTTATTTTAGGAACAAATAACTTTTCCTGCCGGCTATTTTTTTCCATATCAAATTCCCGCCTAGGAATTCGGTGTTTCAGTGGTGTTGTGAATAGTTTTGCGGCAAAGCTTGTGGCCAGTTTTGGTGAAATTGCTTGTAATAATTTAGCAGTTCGGGTGATTGCCTTCGGAATTTGCAATGATTGCTTGGGTATGTCTGCTTTTTTTGTCATTTCCATAAAATTATACTGCAATTTTTAAGGTATTATATTTTTCTCTAAATTTCAACTTCTTAAAAGTACAACTAAAATGCAAAACCAAACCCGAATTATCATTGAAAATGTTTCTCCACAGCTTGACGGTGGAGCTTTTTTTATCAAAAGAATTGTAGGTCAAAAAGTAACAGTAACCGCTAATGTTTTTTCTGATGGGCATGATGTTGTTGCCTGCAGCGTAAAGTTTAAGCACGAAAAGGATAAAAAGTGGCAGGAAATTCGAATGACTGAAACCGGTAATGATGAATGGATTGCTGAGTTTAAAGTCGAAAAGCAAGGATTCTATTCCTATTTTGTGGAAGGCTGGGTGGATTACGCCTTAAATTGGCAACATGGGACGCAGAGAAAAATTGAGGATAATCAGCACGTTAAATCCGAATTGCTGGAAGGAGCCGAATATTGCGAAGCTATTGTAAAAGAAGTCAGCAAAGAAGAGAAGACCTATTTAACATCGGCTGTAAAAGCTTTTCAAGATGCGAAACAATACGATAAGGCCATTGCTATAGCGTTGTCTCCTGAACTGCATCATATTTTCAAAAAGTATCCGACACGAATGTTAGCTAATGCTTCGGCTGAGTTGCAAGTGTATGTCGACAGAAAAAAAGCGTTGTTTAGTACTTGGTATGAATTTTTTCCACGTTCGGCATCTCAAGAAAAAGGAAAGCACGGTACTTTTAAAGACTGTGAAAAACTATTGCCAAGAGTGGCTGCGATGGGATTTGATACCTTATATTTCCCTCCAATTCACCCTATTGGTGAAGTCAATCGAAAAGGAAAAAATAACGCTACTACTGCAGAAAAGGGTGACGTAGGTTCGCCTTGGGGCATTGGTTCTAAGCATGGCGGACACAAAGCAACGCACCCTGAATTGGGGAGTATTGAAGACTTCAAATCGTTGGTAAAAGCCGCTAAAAAGTTGAATATAGAAGTCGCCATGGATTATGCTTTACAGGCCGCACCGGATCATCCTTATGTAAAAGATTTTCCACAGTGGTTCAAATGGCGTCCAGACGGAACCGTACAATATGCCGAAAATCCGCCAAAAAAATATCAGGATATCCAACCGATTTATTTTGAAAGCGGTGACTGGAAGAACCTCTGGAAGGAGTTATTAGATGTTGCTTTGTTTTGGGTAGAAGAATGCGATATTAAAGTGTTCAGAGTTGATAATCCTCATACTAAACCTTTCTATTTTTGGGGTTGGCTGATTGCCGAAGTGAAGAAAAAACATCCCGATGTCTTGTTTTTAGCGGAAGCTTTTACACGACCGAAAATCATGCACGAATTAGCAAAACAAGGCTTTACGCAATCTTACACCTATTATACCTGGCGAAACACTAAAGCCGAACTTATTGAGTATTTAGAGGAGTTAACCAAAACCGATCAAAAAGAATTTTTCCGACCGAACTTCTGGCCGAATACACCAGACATTTTACCCTATGCGTTGCAAAGCGGCAATGAAAGTGTCTATCTTCACAAATATTTTTTAGCGGCAACATTAAGCTCAAGTATCGGTATTTATGGCCCTGTTTATGAGTACATGGTTTCGGAAGCCATGCCAGGCAAAGAAGAATATCACAATTCAGAAAAGTATGAGTACTATAATTGGGATTGGTCGGTTCAGAATAAATTGATTACTGTTATATCAAGATTAAACAGAATACGACACGAACAACCTTCATTGCAACAAACCAACAATATAGAGTTTTGTGCTACCGATAACGACCAAGTTTTAGCGTATTACAAATATGATGACGACAAACTTGATGAAACATTGATGATTTGTAGCATCGATCCCTATTATCCAAAACAAGCTTGGGTGCAGTTGCCCATGCAATCTTTAGGACTTCATCCCGGACAACCTATTAAGGTAATTGAACTGATCACCGGAAACAGTTACATTTGGGATAAAGAATGGAATTTTGTCGAATTAAATCCGGCATTGCCTTTCCATTTATTTAAAATTCTAAAATAGCAATTAAAAAGCCTATAGCGTACAGCCTAAAGCCTAAAGCATTGAATTATGGAAAATGATAACCAAGATACTTTTACAACGCCATTTGTTTTCAAGACCGATTGGAAAACAGCGTTTGAGGATGAAGAGTTTGTCAAAGTATTCTCTTCGGATATTTTAGAAAATTATATCATCAATAAACGTTGGTATGGTGGAAAAGCCAGTACTTTAAAATACATTGAAGTGGTTGATCATTTCAAGATTTCTTCCAAAAAGAACAGTTATTACGGTGTACTATTGGAAGTGAATTTCAAGGAAGCCTTTTACCAACATTACTTCATGCCGTTGGCCTTTATGGCAGAAGATGAGCTGGATACCAGTACCATCATTGCACCTGTAAAAATGGGCAATCAAAAAGGGTTTTTAGTAGATGCTTTACATCAGGAGGATTTCCGAAAGTTATTGTTTGACAATATTGTACAATCTAAAGATACCAAGGAACTAAAATTGGTTTTCCACAAAGGAACCAAGTTTGAAGACAAAGAATACAAATCGTCCCGATTTATGGGATTGGAGCAAAGCAATACCTCCATAATTTACAACGATGCTTTTGTGCTTAAGATATTCAGACGCATTTATGTCAGTACCAATCCTGATTATGAAATCAGCCGTTTTTTAACCGAGAGAATGCAGTTTGAAAGCTCTCCGGCGTACACAGGAAGCATCAATCTTGCTTTACCCGAAGGTAATATTACCTTAGGACTTATGCAGGAATTGGTTCCGAATCAAGGCGATGCTTGGAAGTTTATGCTCGAAGAAATCGACGGTGTCTTCAGCAACCTGAAAGCCAAAAAAATTAAGATTGAAAAGCTGCCCAAAATAGACTTATTCAAAAGGTTAAAAATCAATGAAATTCCGCCTGAAATTATTGATTGGGTTGGACTGAGTTTGTTTTTGAGGTTGCAAACCCTAGCCAAACGCACCGCCGAAATGCACATTGCTTTGGGAGGTGATATTCACGACACTGCCTTTACACCAACAACGTACAACGGCGATTATACCGTTTGGTTGAAAAACCGAATGCTGTACCAATTTCAAAACCGACTCAACATCATCGAAAACAGTCTCCATAAATTAGACGGATTGGCGCTCGAGTTAGCCCATCAGTTTATGGAAAATAAAAAACTCGTTCGTAAACATTTTGTGGATTTCGATTGGACCAAGATGAAATCGGAACGGATCCGAATTCACGGCGACTATCATTTAGGCCAAATTCTGGTCAATGGCGATGATTTCTATCTGCTCGATTTTGAAGGCGAACCCGAAAGTACGATTCGTGACCGAAAGGTAAAGCAACCACCATTAAAGGATGTAGCAGGATTATTCCGCTCGTTCCATTATGCCATTTACGCAACCATTTTCAACAACAAAGAAAAATATCCCTACGATCAGGAACAGCTTTTTACAGCCGGCGAACTGTTGTTTAACTATTTCGTTGGCGTCTTTTTAGAAACCTATATCGAGAAAGCCCAAAACGGAAACCTAAACATTGGCTACAACCATGAAATTGACTTCCTTTTAAAATATTGCTTAATCGAAAAAGCGGTTTACGAACTGGGTTACGAATTAAACTCACGTCCACGCTGGGCGGTAATTCCGTTGAGAGGGATTCAGAGTATTATGGGGTATTAATTCAATTATGAATTTTAAATTATGAATTATAAATGGGGTTGGTAAAAAGTTAGGAGCTAATAGTTCGGGCATTTTTGGAAGCCGTGTTCCCGCTGTCCGCTATACAAGGTGCCGCTACCATCGGGGCTAGATAGGATTTGAATTGATAGAAATATAGAATCAAACCTGACAGGTTTTTAAAACCTGTCAGGTTTATAACAAACAACTAAACAAAAAAATGAACCAAGTACAAGTACATTCCCTTTTCACCGATTTTGACATCGATTTATTCAAAGCCGGAAAGCATTTCAAATTATACGAAAAAATGGGAGCACACCTAATCGAAGTCAACGGTGTTAAAGGCGTTTATTTTGCCGTTTGGGCGCCGTCAGCACGCTCGGTTTCCGTTGTCGGTGATTTCAATTATTGGATTCAGGGAGAACATCAACTCAATGTGCGTTGGGACGCTTCGGGTATCTGGGAAGGCTTTATTCCCGGTGTTGAAAAAGGTACAACCTATAAATATAAAATACAGTCCAATAACGGCGGCATCATTACAGAAAAAGCCGATCCGTTTGCTTTATTTTGCGAACATCCGCCACAAACAGCTTCCATCATTTGGGACTTAGACTATAAATGGAAGGACAAAAAATGGATGGACACCCGTAAAGACAAAAATGGTTTAGACAAACCGTTTTCAGTATACGAAGTACATCTGGGTTCGTGGCGTCGAAACAAAGAAGGAAAGTTTCTAACTTACTTGGAATTAGCCGATCAATTGGTAGATTACGTTAAAGAAACAGGTTTCACTCACGTCGAGTTCATGCCTATTATGGAATATCCTTACGACCCGTCTTGGGGATATCAGTTGGTAGGTTATTTTGCGCCAACTTCTCGATTTGGCAAACCTCAGGATTTTATGGTTTTGGTGGATAAACTGCATCAGTCCGGAATTGGTGTAATCCTGGATTGGGTTCCGTCACATTTCCCCGATGATGCCCACGGTCTCGGATTTTTTGATGGCTCCAACTTATACGAACATCCCGACAGAAGAAAAGGATACCATCCCGATTGGAAAAGTTTGGTGTTTAACTATGGAAGAAATGAAGTGCGTTCCTTCTTAATCAGTAATGCCATTTTCTGGTTAAGCCAATACCACGCAGATGGTCTACGCGTTGATGCTGTAGCTTCCATGTTATACTTAGATTATTCTCGAAAAGATGGTGAATGGGAACCTAACATTTACGGCGGAAGAGAAAATTTAGATACCATCAGTTTCCTAAAAGATTTCAATGAAGCAGTGTATTCTAATTTCCCAGATACACAAACCATTGCCGAAGAAAGCACCAGTTTTCCTATGGTTTCAAGACCAACATTCATAGGCGGTTTAGGTTTCGGAATGAAATGGATGATGGGCTGGATGCACGATACGCTTCAATATTTCAAAAAAGAATCGGTGTACCGAAAATACCATCAGAATGATTTGACATTCTCAATGACCTATGCGTTTACAGAGAATTTCATGTTACCCTTGTCTCATGATGAAGTGGTGTACGGAAAACACTCTATTTTAGGTAGAATGACCGGAGACGAATGGCAGAAATTTGCGAATCTACGATTGTTATATGGCTATATGTTTACCCATCCTGGAACCAATCTATTGTTTATGGGAGCTGAATTCGGGCAAAGCAGTGAGTGGAATTTTGAAGGAAGCTTAGACTGGCATTTATTGCAGTTTGGTTATCACGATGGTATCAAGAAATGCATCACCGACTTAAATGCGTTATACAAAAACAATCCGGCATTATACGAAAAGCAATTCCATGTTGACGGATTTGAATGGATTAATTATACCGATAGTGAAAACGCTGTATTGAGCTACATCCGTAAAGGTACTAATGAAAAAGAAAGTTTGATTGTGGTATGTAACTTCACACCTGTAGTGCGCGATAATTACAGAATCGGTTTGCCATCAAAAGGGAAACTTACGCAAATCTTCAATTCAGACAGTACCGAATATGGAGGAAGTGGCGTTGTAATGACTAAGCCAATCAAAATCGATAAAACACCATGGAATTACAGAGATTATTCGGCTGAATTAGTCTTGCCACCTTTGGGAGTTTCAGTATATAAAATATCTTAAAAGGTTATATTAATTCAATAAACCTGTCAGATTTTTAAAATCTGACAGGTTTATTCTTTAGACTATCATCATTCGCAAACGTTATAGTTAAAAACTACTCAGTTAACTTACTAGGTTTTAGTTTTCAACTTTGTAAATTTGGCCTTGACACAAAACATACTCTATGATTACCAATCAAGAACTTGAACATAAAGGAGATCAATTTCCTTCTAAAATAATCAGTTTTGAACAGGATGCAGACAGCATTTTTTTCCACACCGACAACAATGTTATCCTAAAAATAACCATTCTACGCGATAGTTTAATTCGTTTCCGATATACTACCAAAGGCTATTTCAGTAATGACTTTTCGTATGCCATAGATAAAACACAATCTCACGGCTACAATCAATTGGAAGTCACAGAAGAGAGTACCTATTATCTGATAAAAACCAGTAAAGTATTCTGTAAAATCAATAAAAAAGATTTAAAAATATCCATTCATGATATCGATGGATTTACGATTTTAGAAGATGAAATCGGATTTCATTGGGAAGAATGCTACGAACATGGCGGTAATATTGTTAAGATGAGTAAGGCCTCAAAGGATGGCGAGAGTTTTTACGGAATGGGCGATAAACCTACACATCTCAACCTAAAAGGCAAACGTGTAGAAAATTGGGCAACCGATCAATATGCATTTCATAAAGACCAAGAACCTCTTTACAAAGTAGTTCCCTTTTACATAGGCCTACATCATCACAAAGCCTACGGCGTATTCTTTGACAATACGTTCAGAACGTTTTTTGATTTTTGTCACGAGCGCAGAAACGTTACCAGTTTTTGGGCAGAAGGAGGTGAAATGAATTATTATTTTGTCTATGGTCCCAAGATGGCAGATGTGGTTACAACGTATACGCATTTGACAGGAAAACCTGAGCTTCCGCCGATGTGGACTTTAGGTTACCATCAATGTAAATGGAGCTATTATCCGGAAAGTAAGGTTAAAGAAGTTACCAGTAAATTCAGAGAATTGCGCATTCCGTGTGATGCTATTTATTTGGATATTGATTATATGGAAGGATTTCGTTGCTTCACTTGGAGCAAAGAATATTTTCCAGAACCTAAACGAATGGTGGCCGAATTAGCTAAAGATGGTTTCAAAACGGTAGTCATCATTGATCCCGGAATCAAAATCGATAAAGATTATTGGGTGTACCAAGAAGCGTTGAAAAATGATTATTTCTGCAAAAGAGCTGATGGTCCGTTTATGAAAGGAAAAGTGTGGCCAGGCGAATGTAATTTCCCGGATTATACCAATCCTGAAGTGCGCGAATGGTGGGCCGGATTATTCAAAGAATTGATTTCAGAAATAGGAGTGAAAGGCGTTTGGAACGATATGAATGAACCTGCTGTTATGGATGTTCCCGGAAAAACGTTCCCTTACGATGTGCGTCACGATTACGATGGTAATCCTTGTAGTCATAGAAAAGCGCACAATATTTACGGAACTCAAATGGCTCGAGCTACGTATGAAGGTGTAAAGCGCTATGCTTACCCAAAACGACCTTTTATCATCACACGTTCTGCTTATTCCGGAGCGCAGCGATACACTTCGTCTTGGACTGGAGATAACGTAGCGAGCTGGGAACATTTATGGATTGCGAATATTCAAATGCAGCGAATGTCAATGTCCGGAATGGGATTCACAGGATCTGATATTGGAGGCTTTGCCGAGCAGCCTTCGGGTGAGTTGTATGCGCGTTGGATACAGTTAGGGGTTTTTCATCCGTTCTGTAGAACCCATTCTTCGGGAGATCATGGTGAACAAGAACCTTGGTCCTTTGGAGAAGAGGTAATCGATATTACAAGGAAATTTGTCGAATTACGGTATCAATTATTACCGTATTTGTACACTATGTTTTGGCAATATGTGAATGAAGGTACGCCTATGTTAAAGCCTCTGGTTTACTATGATCAAGACGATATGCACACGCATTACCGAACCGATGAATTTATTTTTGGAAATCAGATTTTGGTTTGCCCGATATTAGAACCGAATGCATTGGGCAGAAGAATGTATATTCCAAAAGGCAATTGGTACAATTACTGGACAAACGAATTGATTGAAGGAAAAAAAGAGCTTTGGATTAAAACCGATTTTGATCAGATTCCGATTTTTATTAAAGAAGGTGCTATTATTCCGAAATATCCGGTACAGCAATACGTTGGCGAATTACAATTTGACGAACTGACTTTGGATGTGTATTATAAACTTGGAAAAGAGAAATCGACCGTATACGAAGACGCACAAGATGGTTACGATTACAACAAGGGACGATTTTCGTTGAGAACATTTTCACTAAACGGAAAAGAAAAAGAGCTTATCATTCAGCAACATAAAGAAGGAACCTTTGAAACTAATTATTCCAATTTCAGAATCAATTTGAAAGCTTTGCCTTTTAAAGTGAAGAAAATAGAGGTTGACAACGAAAAAATATCCTTAGATTCCCTACAGTTTAATGGTGGTAACACATTGATATTATATAAAGATTTCACAGAATTACATATAATTGGCGCCTAAAATTTTTATAAATTTGATGTTACTAAATACAAACAGTATGAAATCGAAGATTCACGAATTCCTAAAAAGCAAATATTTACGCATGAGTAATAATAGAATTTTATTTTGTGGTGCCTTATTGATAGCATTCGCCATTTCATGTTCCAAAAATCCTTTTACAGGAAAAAGCACTTTAGCCTTGGTTCCGAATAGTGAAATTTTACCTTCGGCTTTTGCACAATACAATACATTCTTGAAAGAAAACAAAGTAGTTACCGGAACTTCTGACGCGACCAAAGTGACTAACATTGGAACAAAAATTAAAAACGCAGCGGAGAAATGGTTGACTGCTAATGGTTATAAAGATTATCTTAAAGATTATCAATGGGAATATAAATTGGTCGAAAGCAAAGAAGTTAATGCTTGGTGTATGCCTGGGGGAAAAATTGTAGTCTATTCGGGGATTCTCCCAATAACAAAAGACGATGCTGGTTTGGCGACCGTAATGGGACACGAGGTTTCACATGCGTTGGCAAATCACGGTCAACAAAGAATGAGTGCCGGGATGTTACAGCAGCTTGGCGCCGTTGGTGTAGCAGCAGCTACTGGAAGTAAAAGTCAAGAAACCCAACAAATAGCGATGACAGCTTATGGAGCAACAACCGAAATAGGAGGTATGTTACCTTTTAGCAGAAGTCACGAAACGGAAGCTGATAAAATTGGGTTGACATTAATGGCAATTGCAGGTTATAATCCGGAACAAGCTGTGACTTTTTGGTCACGAATGGCAGCTGCATCAGGTGGAAATAAGCCAGCAGAATTCATGAGTACTCACCCGTCAGATGAAACCAGAATTAACAATTTGAGAAAATTAATTCCCGAAGCCAAAGCAGAAGCAGCAAAATTTGGGGTAATGTTTAAATAACATACCAATTCCAAAAAAAGAGTATATTTAGTCCCGATTTATATCGGGATTTTTTATTTAAAACATCATTATGCCAAAACTTCCAAAAGGTCATCCAAAATTACTCAACGCTTGGGCTTTTTATGACTGGGCAAATTCAGTCTACAGTTTAGTCATTGCTTCGGCTATTTTTCCTATTTATTACGAGCAGATTTTTAAGGATGATAATCGCGATTATGTTGTTTTCTTTGGTCAACATGTCAAGGCAACAGCTATGATTTCATTTGTTACCGCCTTTGCTTTTTTATGGGTTGCCATCTGTTCGCCGTTTTTATCTGGAATTGCGGATTACCTCGGGAATAAAAAGTCTTTTTTACGCTTCTTTTGCTATTTGGGCGGGCTTTCCTGTATTGGTTTGTATTGGTTTGATATCGATAGCTTGACAGTCGGATATACTTTTTATTTTTTTGGATTAATTGGATTCTGGTCGAGCTTAGTGTTTTACAATTCATACTTGCCTGATATTGCTTTCCCAGAGCAGCAAGACCGTGTGAGCGCCAGGGGATTTTCAATGGGGTACATTGGAAGTACTATTTTGCTGATTATCAATTTGGCGATGGTTATGCTGGTGCCTGATGAACAGAAAATTTCAATGATGAAATATTCTTTTATCATGGTTGGGATTTGGTGGATTGGATTCAGCCATATCTCCTATCATTATTTACCTAATGGAACAAAGCCAGACGTTCCGTTTACCAAAGATTTTATTTTCAAAGGCTTTCATGAGTTAAAAGAAGTTTGGAAGCAAATGCAACAAAACTTGCCTTTGAAACGTTACTTGAACAGTTATTTTGTATTCATTATGGCGGTGCAAACGGTAATGCTGGTTGCAACTTATTTTGGCGCAACAGAAGTTGCATGGGAAACACCAAGCCAGAAAACTACAGGATTAATAATTAGCATATTACTTATTCAATTGGTTGCAGTGATAGGAGCCATATTAACATCAAGGGCATCAGAAAAATTTGGTAATATCAACACGCTTTTGTTCCTGTGCAGCTTTTGGGCAGTATTGTGTTGTTTTGCCTATTTCATTCATACTCCAATTCATTTTTACACTACAGCGGGGTTTGTAGGGTTAGTTATGGGTGGAATTCAATCGCTCGCACGTTCGACTTATTCGAAACTATTGCCCGAAACAGAGGATTCAGCCTCGTATTTCAGTTTTTATGATGTAACCGAGAAAATCGGAATAGTAATCGGAATGTCTATCTATGGAATTATTGATCAGGTGACAGGAAGTATGCGTAATGCCATTGTGTTTTTAGGAGTGTTTTTTGTGATTGGCTTTTTTCTTTTACTAAGAGTTCCAAAAAAAGCATTGCAATAACCCTAAAAAAAATTATATTTGAAGAATAATTTATCCAATCTATCATGAATAAAATAAAAGTTTTAACTGGACTATTTCTTATCCTGACATCATTTACGTTCACTTCATGTGAAATTGAACCTATTGATCCTAACTTAAATCCAGATGATTTTGGTGGATGCGATGCTCCAACAGCACTTGTAGCCAGTGAGTTCAATAATAGTACAGTAACTTTAACTTGGTCAGCAGGTAATGATGAAACTTCATGGACTGTTGAATACGGTATTGAAGGTTTTGTACTCGGAACGGGTACTACAGTTAGTACTTCAAATCCAACGGTTATTATAACAGGATTAAATTCAAATAACAGTTATAGTTTTTATGTAAAATCTGATTGCAGTGCCACTTTAAGTAGTAGTTGGGTTGGTCCGGTAACGGTTGATGCTGTTCAGGTTAATCCCAATTGTCCTAATCCGGGAGGCTTAACTGCTGTTAGAGATAGCGGTGTCAATACTAATGTAAATCTTCTTTGGATAGCGGGTGGAACTGAAACAGGATGGGATATTCAATTCGGAATCAGTGGATTTGCTCTAGGCACCGGAACGATTGTTTCTTCAAATAATACTACCGCAACGGTTACAGGCATTGCTGCGGCAAGTAGTTATGATTTTTATGTTAGGGCAAAATGCTCTGCTACAGACACTAGTGGTTGGATTGGGCCAGTTAACGTAGCAGCTGTAGGAACTGTACCAGTTGTAACTCCAACATACATGAATGCAACTGTTAATGGGCAGGCGTTCACAGGAATGAAACCTTTCTTATACACTTTTACAGGTTTAAAGGCAAAATTGTCATCAAGTGACCCATCTAAAGTATTATGGATTCAGGGTGACTCAAATCCACTAGATCCAACCTTGGCTAATAATGTAGAAATTAACATCAGAATAAATGAAGCTTTTTGGGCTCCAGGCACTTACACTCTTTATGGAGCATTTGAAGCTCCAGAAGTTGCTGCAGAAGTGGACTTGATAATTTCGACACCAACAAATCCTATTGCAACTATTGAAATTGAATCATCAGGAACGATTACGATTACCGAGTTCAACGTTACAACAAAACGTATCAAAGGAACATTTAGTTTTTCATATATGCTGGATGACGGAACTAATCCTCCGACAGGACCTTTTCAGGTTACCAATGGCTCTTTCGATTTTGAAATGGAAGACGAAGTTTTCAATTAAAAGATATAATCTTATAAAAAAAACCGCCTCGTCATGTCAACGATGCGGTTTTTTTGTGGCATAATACTTGACTTCTTTACACAAGTTAACGATATCACTCTTTTGTATATCGATTTTATGCTAAATCAACTGCTAGTCATCGATTTTGATTTATTTCTTACCAGAGATGTTCTAACTTTGTCTAGCCTTGAATAATTTCTAATGTCATTTTGACCTAATACAATACTATGTCAAACCGTAACATAATTTCTTTTGACAATTTGTCACTACAAGAATTCGATACAGAAACCGATTTAATTCCGCTTTTAACTCCCGAAGACGAGGAAGAAATGAATAAGGAAGAACTTCCAAGTTCATTGCCTATTTTGCCTTTGCGAAATACAGTGTTATTTCCCGGAGTCGTTATTCCAATTTCAGCCGGAAGGGATAAATCAATTAAATTAATCAACGACGCCAATGCTGGTAATAAAATCATTGGTGTGGTTGCCCAAAAGAATGAAGAGGATGAAGATCCAACAAAGAATGATATCTATACTGTTGGAACTGTAGCCCAAATCCTTCGTGTACTTAAAATGCCTGATGGAAACATCACCGTTATTCTTCAAGGTAAAAAGCGCTTTGAAATTGATGAAGTCACCTCGGAAATACCTTATTTGCGAGCAAATGTCAAAGAAGTAGAAGAAAAAAGACCGAAAAAAAACGACACCGAGTTTAATGCTATTGCCGATTCTATCAGAGAAATGGCTATCGAGATTATCAAGGAAAGTCCCAATATACCGACAGAAGCTACTTTTGCCATCAAAAACATTGAAAGCCAATCGTTTCTAATCAATTTTGTCTCTTCCAATATGAACCTAACGGTTAAGGAAAAACAGGATTTATTAGCTGTAAATGTCTTGAAAGACAGAGCGCTGGAAACTTTGCGATACATGAATATTGAGATTCAGAAACTGGAACTCAAAAATGATATTCAGTCTAAAGTACGTTTTGATTTGGATCAACAGCAACGAGAGTATTTCCTGCACCAGCAAATGAAAACCATTCAGGAAGAGCTAGGTGGTGTTTCCAATGAACAAGAAATTGAGGAAATGCGTCAGAAAGCCAAAACCAAATCTTGGGATGTTAAAACGGCCAAGCATTTTGAGAAAGAAATTTCCAAGATGCAGCGTATGAATCCTCAAGCTCCTGATTTTGGTATCCAAAGAAATTATTTGGAATTGTTCTTAGAATTGCCATGGAATCACTACTCCAAAGACAATTTCGATTTAAAACGCGCTCAAGGTATTTTAGATAGAGATCATTTCGGACTAGAAGATGTGAAGAAAAGAATTATTGAGCATTTGGCAGTTTTGAAATTGCGAAATGATATGAAATCACCCATACTTTGTTTAACAGGACCTCCAGGTGTAGGTAAAACGTCTATTGGAAAATCGATTGCTGAAGCTTTGGGCAGAGAATATGTTCGTATCTCTTTAGGTGGTTTGCGCGATGAGGCTGAAATCCGTGGACATCGTAAAACGTATATCGGAGCATTACCTGGAAGAATTATTCAAAGCTTAAAAAAAGCGGGAACTTCTAATCCGGTATTTGTCTTAGATGAAATTGATAAATTATCCAATTCTCATCAAGGAGATCCTTCATCTGCTTTGTTGGAAGTACTTGACCCTGAGCAAAACAATGATTTCTATGATAATTTCCTCGAATTGGGATATGACCTATCTAAAGTAATGTTTATCGCCACTTCCAATAATATGGGAGCGATTCAACCTGCCTTAAAAGACAGAATGGAAGTTATTAAAATGTCAGGTTACACTATCGAAGAGAAGGTTGAAATTGCCCGAAAACATTTATTTCCAAAACAATTAAAGGAACACGGACTAAAAACAAAAGATTTATCCATTGGCAAAAAACAATTAGAAAAAATTGTGGATGGCTATACACGGGAATCTGGAGTTAGAAGTTTAGAACAAAAACTATCTCAGGTTATCCGAAATGCTGCAAAATCAGTAGCCATGGAGGAAACCTATAATGTTAAAGTGACCGATGAAGATATCGTAAAAATTCTTGGTGCACCAAAACTTGCTCGTGATAAATCTGAAAGTAATGATGTGGCCGGAGTGGTAACAGGCTTGGCATGGACGTCAGTTGGAGGCGATATCCTCTTTATTGAATCTTTGATCTCGGCGGGAAAAGGGAATTTAACCTTGACTGGAAATTTAGGAACCGTGATGAAAGAATCGGCAACCATTGCTTTGGAATATATCAAATCCAATGCAGAAATTTTTGGAATAGATCCTGAAATGATTACTAAATATAACATCCATTTACACGTTCCGGAAGGTGCAACACCTAAAGACGGACCAAGTGCCGGAATTGCGATGCTGACCTCATTAGTATCGTTGCTGACGCAACGTAAAATAAAGAAAAACTTAGCCATGACAGGTGAAATTACCTTACGTGGAAAAGTATTGCCAGTTGGTGGTATCAAAGAAAAAATTCTGGCTGCCAAAAGAGCCAATATTAAAGAGATTATTTTGTGTCACGAAAACCAAAGCGACATTGAGGAAATCAAAGCGGAATATATTGAAGGTTTGACTTTTCACTATGTAAAAGAAATGAGCGAAGTGATTGCAGTGGCTTTAACCAAAGACAAGGTTAAAAACGCCAAGAAATTATAAGTCGCGTTCAGAAATAAATTAGAGGGCATAAGTCAAACAACACTTATGCCTTTTATTTTTAACTTTTTTTCATACCATATAAAATAATATCTTCGCATTTCCGTTATAGTATTTAGCCTAAGTCATTTTTTAATGTTTAAAAAAGCAATTTGTATTGGATTTTGTTGCATCAATTTTGCCGGTTTTGGTCAAATTGGAGGAAAGTCGATATACCAATTTTTAAACTTGGTGACTTCGCCTAGACAAGCTGCTTTGGGCGGAAAAGTAATCACATTTTATGACAGCGATGTCAATCAGGCACATTTCAATCCGGCCAATATCAACGCAGATATGGATAACAAACTTTCGTTGAACTACGGAAGTCTATTTGGAGAAGTGACCTACGGAACAGGTTCTTATGCCTATACGTATGACCGTCATGTCCAGACTTTTTTTGGAGGTGTCAACTATGTCAATTACGGAAAATTTGATGGTTATGATGAGAATGGGGTAAAAACATCCAGTTTTAGCGGAAGTGAAATTGCCCTGACTTTTGGTTATGCCTATAATATTCCTTTCTCTGATTTTTATATTGGTGCCAATGCCAAGCTGATTTCTTCCACTTTGGAAAGCTATAATTCGTTTGGTGCTGCCATCGATATTGGCGGAATGTTTATTGATACCCGAAACGATGTGAATTGGGCCATATCCATTCGAAACATTGGTACACAAATTACCACCTATGCAGACACAAGAGAAAAATTGCCCTTAGAAGTATTGATTGGTGTTTCCCAACTTATGGAAAATGTACCCATCCGTTGGCATTTAACTCTTGAAAATATGCAACAATGGCAAATAGCGTTTTCCAATCCCAATAGGGCAGAAGGAGGATTAGACGGAAGTTCCACTCCGGAAAAAGTTTCTGTTTTTGGCAATGCTTTGCGTCACGTGATTGTTGGTTTAGAATTATTTCCGGAAAAAGCTTTTAATTTGAGATTGGGATACAATTTCAGAAGAGCCGAAGAATTACGTATCTTGGAACAACGAAACTTTTCTGGTTTGTCAGTAGGTTTCGGATTAAAAATGAACAATCTTAAATTTAATTATTCTTACTCGCGTTATACATTGGCAGCCAATACTAGTTTGTTTGGTTTGACCATTAATTTTGCGGAGGAAGGCTATTAATACTCCCACTATTTTGAAAAAAATTACCATTGCCATAGACGGATTTTCCTCAACAGGTAAAAGCACTTTAGCCAAACAATTAGCCCAACATTTGGGATACGTTTACGTGGATACCGGAGCGATGTATCGTGCCGTGACTTTCTTTGCGATGCAGAACGGTTACATTACCAAAGACTTTTTTGATAAACAAACGCTTATCAACAGTTTGCCTTATATAAAACTCCATTTTGTTTTCAATCCAGATTTAGGTTTTGCGGAAATGTATCTGAATGATATCAATATTGAAAAAGAAATCCGAACCCTTGACGTGTCTAATTTTGTGAGTTTGGTGGCAGAGGTTTCAGAAGTCAGAGCCAAATTGGTTGAACAGCAACAGGAAATGGGCAAAGAAAAAGGAATCGTGATGGATGGTCGTGATATTGGGACTGTTGTTTTTCCGAGCGCCGAACTTAAAATTTTCATGACCGCAAGTGCCCAAACTCGTGCGCAAAGACGATTCGATGAATTACAAGGTAAAGGTCAGGAAGTGTCTTTTGAAGAGGTCTTGAAAAATGTCGAAGGCAGAGATTATATTGATACCCACCGAGAAGATTCACCCTTACGAAAGGCAGCTGATGCTATTGAAATAGATAATTCTTACTTAACAAAAGACGAACAATTCAACGCTGTTTTAGAAATGGTAGACGAGGTGACGAAATCGATGTAAATTTTTGTTTATCTCAATTATAATAGTAGTTTTACGTTCTCTTTTAACTAAATCAAAACTATTTTATGAGCATAAAATTCAGATTGACAGTAATGAGTTTTCTCCAATTCTTCGTTTGGGGTGCCTGGCTAATAACCGTTGGTAATTACTGGTTTGCAACAAAGCAATGGAGTGGCGCCGAATTCGGAGCCATTTTTTCAACCCTTGGAATTTCTTCTATTATAATGCCGGCCATTACTGGAATTATTGCGGACAAATGGGTAAATGCCGAAAAGCTTTATGGTGTATTGCATATATTGGGAGGTTTAGCGCTACTTTACATTCCGCAGGTAGATAATCCGACTACGTTTTACTATGTGATTTTTGCAGCAATGTTATGCTATATGCCTACGATTTCATTATCGAATTCGGTGGCTTACAATATTTTGAAAAGCAACAATTATGACGTAGTTAAAGTATTTCCTCCTATTAGAGTTTGGGGAACTATTGGTTTTATTGCTGCTATGTGGATTACCAATCTAACAGATAATAAGGCTTCCGCTAATATGTTTTATATTTCTGCCTTTGCTGCTTTTGCGTTAGGATTTTATTCTTTTTCCTTGCCAAAATGTCCGCCACAAAAACTAATTTCTGAAGAAGCTTCTTTCATTGAAAAATTAGGATTGAATGCTTTTAAATTATTTGGCACCTACAAAATGGCCTTATTTTTTATGTTTTCGATGTTTTTGGGTGGAGCCTTACAGTTGACCAATATGTATGGTGATGTCTATCTTTCGGAATTTGCTAAAGTTCCAGAATATGCGGATTCATTCGTAGTGAAATATTCAACGATTATTATGTCGATTTCACAAATCTCGGAGACTTTATTTATTTTGGCGATTCCGTTTTTCTTAAAAAGATTTGGAATTAAACAGGTAATGTTGATTTCGATGTTGGCTTGGGTATTGCGTTTCGGATTGTTTGCTTACGGGAATCCGGTAGATGGTTTATGGATGATTATCATGTCGTGTATTGTATACGGAATGGCATTCGACTTCTTCAATATCTCAGGTTCATTATTTGTAGAAACTACTACGGATTCTAAAATCCGTTCTTCGGCTCAAGGATTGTTTATGATGATGTCTAACGGTTTTGGAGCCTTCTTTGGCGGCATAATCAGTGGCATACTAATCGATAAATATTTCACGCATGATGGTGTACGAGACTGGCATAACATCTGGCTTTCTTTTGCCGGATATGCTTTAGTTATTGCTATTTTGTTTGCGGTAATGTTTAAACACAAGCACAATCCCGATGATGTTGCGGAAGTAACACACTAAAAAATAAAAATCGCCTTTCAAAACCTGAAAGGCAATTTTTATTAATTTGATTTGATATATTTGATATACATAATATTACAAATGAAGAAACTATACTTATTCTTGGCTTTAGGTTTTGTATTAGGCGTTAATGCGCAAATTATCCAATTTCAGGATGCTTATTTAAAGAACTTGTTGGTAAGCGGAACTACTTCCTACTCAGTTGCCTATAATACGGAAGGACGTTATATGCGAGTTGATGATAACGGAGATGGAGAAATTGAAGTGTATGAAGCTTTACAGGTCAAGTCTCTGCAAATTAGTTATTACACTTCAGGTAATACCCATAATGTATATGAAATCGATGATCTTGGCGGACTGGAATATTTTACCAATCTGGAAAGCCTTAGTTGCGGTGGACATCCCATTTCAAGCATTGATTTCAGACCTTTTGTCAATCTGAGAACATTGTATTGTGAATCAGGAAGCCAACTAACCAGTTTGAATGTATCTGGGCTAATTCATTTGGAAACATTGGGATGTAATCAAAATAACTTGAGTGCATTGGATATTAGCAGTTTAACAGCATTAAGATCATTAAGGTGTAGCGATAACAATTTAAGCAGTATAAACCTGCCGGTTATAAATCAACTATTATCTTTAGATTGCAGCCACAATAATTTGTCAAATTTGAGTTTCGCCAATCTGAATCTGTTGACACAATTAGATTGTAGCCATAATAATTTTTCAAACTTGAATTTCACGGGGTTAACAAGTATAACTTCAATAGATTGCGGTACTAACAATCTAACCACACTGAATGTTGGTTTTCTTAATAGTACACTTACTAGTTTGATGTTTGGAAACAATGATATTGCGTCAATTGATTTAAGCAATTCCTCAAACTTGCTGGTACTTGACTGTAGTGGTAATCCAATAGGCAGCACTATTAGTTTTCCGAATCTTGTCAATTTGAGTAGCCTTGAATGTCAAAACATGGGCTTGACAAGTTTAGATTTATCCTATTATCCTGAGCTAAGGTCTTTAAATTGTAGTTATAATCAACTTACCAGCTTAAATGTAAACCACCTCAACGATCTCTCGGAACTTTATTGTTATAATAATCTGTTAACAAGCTTAGATGTAAATAATTTAATTCATTTGAATTCACTTTTTTTCTACTACAATCAAATAGGAGGAAGTGTAGATTTAAGTACACTAACCAATCTTAATTATTTAGGCTGTTCCTTTAACCCGCTTTCAGAATTATTCATCAAAAATGGCAGAAATGAATTTCAGCTAACCATTCAAAATTGTCCTAACCTACGCTACATCTGTGCGGACGAGAGTCAGGTAGCTTCGGTTCAAAACGTCATAAATCAAAGTGGGAATACAATCTGCACGACAAATTCGTATTGCTCTTTTAATCCAGGAGGAAATTATTATACAGTTTTGGGAACTGTCAAATATGATATCAATTCAGATGGCTGTAGTGCTTCTGATGTAAATTATCCCGATTTAAGACTCTCCTTTGGGCAGGGTTCGCTGACAACCAATTTGATTACCAATCATTCAGGTACCTATAGTTATGCCTTAACAGCTGGCAATCATATCGTAACACCTGTAATACAAAACAGCAATTATTTCCAGGTTACACCAACCAGTTTTACGGTTAATTTTCCAACAGCGTCCAATCCTTTTACACAAAACATCTGCATAGTTCCCAACGGGAATCACAATGATCTAGAGATTTCAATGTATGCTCCACCGTATAATCCTGCCGGAATTCCGGGTTTTACTGCCTCTTATAAAATTAAGTATAAAAACAAGGGAACAACTACACAATCTGGAAGTGTTTTTTTGAATATTAACGATACTATTTTTGATTTTGTATCTTCAACCCCGCTGATTTCAAATCAGGCAGTCGGCACTTTGACGTGGAATTTTACCGACCTTCATCCATTTGAAACAAGGGAAATTATAGTTTACCTGCGTTTAAATTCACCTATGGATCTCCCAGCAGTAAATATTGGCGACTTGCTTCACTACAATGCTGTGATTTATCCTCTTGATAATGATGAAGCGCCAAATGATAATAGTTGTGACCTTACTATTGTTGCAAGTAATTCTTTTGACCCAAATGATAAAACCTGTTTGGAAGGCAATTCAATCGCACCTGAAAAAGTTGGCGATTATATACATTATATGATCCGTTTTGAAAACACTGGTACAGGCAATGCCCAAAATATTGTAGTGAAAGATATGATTGACACCACTAAGTTTGATATTTCAAGCTTGATTCCTGTTGATGGCAGCCATTCTTTTGTGACAAAGATTTCTCAAACCAATAAAGTGGAATTTATTTTTGAAAATATCAACCTACCTTTTGATGATGCGAATAATGATGGTTATGTGATATTCAAAATTAAGACGAAGCCAACATTGGTTGTTGGAAATACATTCAGCAATACAGCAAGTATTTATTTTGATTATAATTTTCCTATTGTAACCAACACGGCAACTACAGCTGTTGTAACTTTGGCAAATCCTGATTTTGAATTTTCCAATTACATTAGTTTGTTTCCTAATCCGGCGAATAATGTTTTGAATATTCAGGTTAAAGAGGATATTATAGTAACTTCAATTCGTATCTATAATGCTTTAGGGCAATTAGTTTTGCTTGTTCCAAATGCCGCGAAAGTAGAAAATATCGACGTTTCGGATTTAAGGACAGGAAGTTACTTTATAAAAATCAATTCAAATAGAGGAAATGCAAACAGCAAGTTTATCAAGGAATAAAGAGTAAGCTTCTTAATTATTCCAAATCCATTGGATGCTCAGGATCCACAAATTCATTTTCATTTTTGGATATCACTATTGCTGCTACGCCGTTTCCAATGAAGTTTGTAATTGCCCTTGCCTCGCTCATAAATTTGTCAACGCCTAAAAGAAAAGCCAAACCTTCAACTGGGATTTTATGGATGGCTGTTAAAGTTGATGCTAATACAATAAATCCACTTCCGGTAACTCCGGCAGCACCTTTTGAAGTAATCATTAGGAGTCCGATTATTGTTAAGATTTCAGAAAAAGAAAGTTGTACATCATACAACTGTGCCAGGAAAATGACAGCCATTGAAAGATAAATAGAGGTTCCGTCAAGGTTGAAGGAATATCCTGTTGGCACTACCAATCCCACTACCGATTTGCTGCAGCCCATATGTTCTAATTTGTTCATTAAGTTAGGCAAAGCAGGCTCTGATGAAGAAGTTCCAAGAACAATTAGCAGTTCCGCTTTTAGGTATTTGATAAAATCCAGCATGTTTATTTTGTAATACCTGAGAATGCTTCCGAGTACAAGAAATATAAAAATAGCCATCGTGACATAAACGGTAAGCATTAGTTTTCCTAACGGTATTAGCGTGTGAAGTCCGAACTTACCAACGGTATACGCCATTCCACCAAAAGCGCCCAACGGCGCTAAATACATAACGAATTTTAAAACTTTAAAAACAAACTTCGACGCATTATAAAATGCAGCTACAATGGCTTCCCGTTTTTTGTCATAGTTCAATGCGATGCCAAAGAATATGGCAACTACTAAAACCTGAAGTGTAAAATTGCTTAGGAAGAAATCAATCCAACTAAAAGCTTTTGAGCTGGAAATGTATTTATCCGCATCTTCAATCGCTAGTCCTGATTTGTCAATTTTTCCGGGTTGGATAATGCAGGCAGCAGCTACTCCAATTATTAAGGCGAATGTAGTTACGATTTCAAAATAGATAAGTGATTTGATTCCGATTCGTCCCACTTTTTTCAAATCGCCCATGCCGGCAATTCCCAAAACGATGGTAAGAAAAATGATTGGCCCGATAAAAATCTTAACGAGTTGTATAAAAGAATCGCCAACGATTTTCATTTTTTGTCCGTTTTCCGGATTGAAATGACCTAAAAGAACTCCACAAATTAGAGCTATTAAAACCCAGAAGGTTAGGTTGGTTGTGATTTTGAATAAAAGCGATTCTTTTTTCATAGCCCGAATGTAACATTTTATTTAATACAAATCCCAATCCAGCCCCGATAGGAGCAAGCTACCATGTAGCGCGGATAGCGGGAAAATGCAAGTCAGAAATGCCCAAACCATTCGCTCCTAAAATAAATGTCTATTTTCTTTTTTCTATCATCTATTTTCTTAGTCAATTGTTTTGTAATTAAGAAATTATGTTTAATTTTGCAAACCTTTTGGCGAAGTAGAGTTTCCTTAGGTATCAACTATTTAAATCTAACACTGTTGTGTTTTTAATCGCATCAAGAAACTCAGAGAACATAACATACAAATTATTTTATCAGCATGGCTGTATTAAACAAAGAACAAGAAGCGTTTTTAAATGAATTTAACTGGCATAATTATGCTGAGGGAATTGACGCAGTAGATCAAAAAAACTTGGAAGAGTTTGAAAACATGGTTACTAAAACTTTCATTTCAACAGACCAAGAGGAAGTTGTAGAAGGTGTAGTAGTTAGAATTACTGACAGAGACGCAATTGTTGACATTAACGCGAAATCAGAAGGTGTAATTTCATTGAATGAGTTCCGTTATAACCCAGGTTTAAAAGTGGGTGACAAAGTAGAAGTATTGATTGACGTTCGTGAGGACAAAACAGGTCAATTAGTATTATCGCACAGAAAAGCAAGAACTATCAAATCATGGGATAGAGTTATTGCAGCTAACGAAACAGGTGAAATTGTTACTGGTTTTGTTAAATGTAGAACTAAAGGTGGTATGATTGTAGATGTTTTCGGAATTGAAGCATTCTTACCTGGTTCACAAATTGATGTGAAACCAATCCGTGACTACGATGTATACGTAAACAAAATGATGGAATTCAAAGTGGTAAAAATTAACCACGAATTCAAAAACGTTGTTGTTTCGCACAAAGCGCTTATCGAAGCAGATATCGAAGTTCAGAAAAAAGAAATCATTGGTCAATTAGAAAAAGGACAAGTATTAGAAGGTGTGGTTAAAAACATTACTTCTTATGGTGTGTTTATTGATTTAGGTGGTGTTGATGGATTAATCCACATTACGGACCTTTCTTGGTCAAGAATCAACCACCCAAGCGAAGTTCTTGAATTAGACCAAAAATTAAACGTAGTAATCCTTGATTTTGATGATGAGAAAACAAGAATTCAATTAGGTTTAAAACAATTAAACGCGCACCCATGGGATGCTTTGGATTCTAAATTAGAAATCGGAGATAAAGTAAAAGGTAAAGTAGTGGTAATCGCTGATTACGGTGCATTTATCGAAGTAGCTGAAGGTGTTGAAGGTTTAATCCACGTTTCTGAAATGTCATGGTCTACGCACTTGCGTTCGGCTCAAGATTTTGTAAAAGTAGGTGATGTTGTTGAGGCTGTAATCTTAACTCTTGATAGAGATGACAGAAAAATGTCTTTAGGTATCAAACAATTGACGCAAGATCCATGGACAGATATCACGACTAAATATCCTGTTGGTTCTAAACACACAGGTATCGTTAGAAACTTTACCAACTTTGGTATTTTCGTTGAATTAGAAGAAGGAATTGATGGATTAGTTTATATCTCTGACTTGTCTTGGACGAAAAAAATCAAACACCCATCTGAATTTGTTAACGTAGGTGATAAATTAGATGTAGTAGTATTAGAATTAGATGTTGACGGACGTAAATTATCTTTAGGTCACAAACAAACTACTGCTAATCCTTGGGATAAACATGAAGATGCTTTCGCTGTTGGAACAATCCACAACGGAACTATCGCTGAGATTGTTGACAAAGGAGCTACTGTAGATTTCGGAGATGATGTAGTTGCGTTTATTCCAACACGTCACCTAGAAAAAGAAGACGGTAAAAAATTGAAAAAAGGTGAAGAAGCAGAATTCAAAGTAATTGAGTTCAACAAAGAATTTAAAAGAGTTGTAGCTTCACACACAGCTATTTTCAGAGAAGAAGAAGAGAAAAATGTTAAAGCGGTTTCTGAATCAGTAGCGGCTTCAAACAATGCTCCTGCTCAAACTCTTGGAGATAACAATGATATCCTTGCCGGATTAAAAGCAAAAATGGAAAAAACAGAGAAAAAGAAATAATTCACTGTTTTCTAATAACTAGAAAGCCCCGAGTAATCGGGGCTTTTTTTGTTTTAATAAGTATTTTCATTAAACAATGCGCAACCTTCCTTAAATTTTCGTATCATTAAGAAAACCTAGCCAGATGAAAAGACTATACTTCTTTCTAACCATAATTCTTTTTAGTGCTGTTGTCAATGCCCAGATTGTCGATATTCCAGATCCTAATTTTAAGGCTATTCTTTTGGCTGCAAATCCAGGCAATACCATTGCATCGAATTTTGACAGTGAGTATATTAAAATTGATGCCAATAATGATGGGGAAATCCAGCTAGCAGAAGCTTTGCAGGTCAGAAACTTGTATGTTTCGAGCGCATCAATTAGTTCATTAATTGGAATTGGCAGTTTTACTAATATATTCCGATTGGATTGTAGTGGTAATTTAATCCAGCATTTTGATGCCGGATTATTAAATATTCCAAGTACATTCAGCCTGAATATTCTAGATTGTAGTTATAACCAAATTGAAACCATCGCAATAAATTTTCCTATCCAAAATTTAGTCTGTCACCATAATCAAATCACTGTCCTATCAATTGATTATCCACAATCTATAGTAGTTTTGAATTGTTCCTACAATCAATTAACAGATATTGATGCTAGTGGAATGACAGGTGGTTTACAGGAATTGTATTGTGATTATAACGATTTAAGAAGGATGAATTTAAAGAATGGCAGACTTACTTTTGGATACCGTTTTAACAATAATCCAAATCTTGAATATATCTGCGTTGATGAATTTGAAATAACACAGATACAAAATAGGTTGAATCAATACGGATATGTGAATTGCCATATCAACAGTTACTGCTCTTTTAGCCCTGGAGGAGCTTTTTATACAATCAATGGAAACATTAAATACGATACAGATAATGATGGCTGTAGTCCGTTAGACGTCAATTATCCACACCTGCAATTATCTTTTTCTAATGGAACCACTACTGGTCATTTAATTCCCGATGAGACTGGTAATTACAGCTACGATGTGCAACAGGGAATGCATTCTATAACTCCAGTTCTTGAGAATCCTTTTTATTTCTCTGTTTCACCTGAAACTACTACAGTTGCTTTTCCAGCCACTACAAACCCTTTTACACAGGATTTCTGTGTCTCAGCCAATGGTACACACAATGATTTGGAAATACTGCTATTTTCATCTCCGGCGGGGCCTGGATTTGACGTTCGGTATGTTGCTGTTTATAAAAATAAGGGTACTACCACCCAAAGCGGAATAGTTAGCCTAGCATTTGACGATACTGTATCAGACTTCGTTTCGTCTATTCCAACTGTGAGCAATCAGACTTTAAATAGCTTAAGCTGGAGCTTTAGTAATTTATTGCCATTTGAAAAAAGGGTAATTACTTTTGTTTTGAGGGTGAATTCACCTGTAGAAACACCGCCAGTAAATAGTGGTGATGTATTACATTACGTAGCTACCGTCACAGGAGCAACAGATGAAAGTCCGGCTGATAATACAATCACCATGAACCAAGTAGTGACTAATTCAGTGGATCCTAATGACAAAGTGTGTTTGGAGGGAAATACTGTAGGTATTGATATGATTAATCAATATGTGCACTACATGATTCGCTTTGAGAATACTGGAACTGCCAATGCCCAAAATATAGTTGTAAAGGACATCATCGATTCCAATAAGTTCGAGGTTTCCTCCTTGATTCCACTTCAAGGCAGTCATCCATTTGTTACCAGAATAGCATCAAATAAAGTAGAATTTATCTTCGAAAATATCAATCTCCCTTATGATGACGCTAATAATGATGGTTATGTTACATTTAAAATAAAGACAATACCAACATTGGTTCTAGGTGATACTTTCAGTAATACGGCCAATATCTATTTTGATTATAATTTCCCAATCATTACCAATACATCAACAACAACTATCATTCAAATGTTAGGGAATCAGGATGTCGATTTCAATACCCTTTTTAGTCTTTCTCCAGTACCAACAAAAGACTTACTTATAGTTACCACAAAACAGGCCGTAACAATTAGTTCGATAAGTATTTACAATACTTTAGGGCAGTTGATGCAGGTAATTGCCAATCCAAATGAAACCATTGATGTCTCTAATTTAAGGACTGGAAATTATGTTATTAAGATTTTAAGTGAAAAAGGAAGTTCAACGAGCAAGTTTATAAAAGAGTAATAAAAAAGCCCCGAGTAATCGGGGCTTTTTTTGTTTAGTTGTTATAATACTGTCGTTGCCAAATCTCCTCATTAAAGTTTTTGCCCATCATGAAAAAGTAATACGCAAATACCGCAAAAATCGATTTGAAAGCAAACAAAAACACAATCACCGAAGCCAGCGGCACCGATTTACTCAAGTTGTTTTCCGGAACAATAAAGGCAATGAGGATACTTAATACAATACTAGTGATGGTGAAGTTTCCTAGATTTTTAATGGGTAAAACCAGCAATTTGCGCCAGGGATTCATTTCTGTTCCCCATTGATGTACTAAATAATAGTAATCGTTACCAATCGGAACAAACAATAACGGATCGTCATAATTCAGCAAATGAAAGGCCTTACTGGGAGCAATAATTCTAAATCCTCCTAAAGAAGTGTTGTGCTCCTTTTCCATCATTCGGATTTTAGTAACAGCCTCTTCCGGAATTTCATTTTTAAAAATACTACTCTCTAAAAAACGCAAACGGTAATCAACACAAATTTGCCGTATCTGGTCGACATGAAAAATCTTGTCGGTTTCCAGTAAATCCAGCTGTAAGTGATTCACTTTTGTGGAACTCTTTACACGAAGTTTCGTTACGATACTATTCCTCTCGTTTTCATTTTCAACAAAAATCGCCTGTATTTCGGCTAAAATTTCCGACTCCGACTTGAATTTTCTGCGTTGTTGAAGCATTTCTTTTTCGAGGTTTACTGTATTTGCTAACATGATACAACAAATTTATAAAGGATTGATAGTAGGTGAATTATACATCCTAAAGTATAAAATTAAATTCTTAAAACAAGCTGTTGCAGCAACAAATTCCCTCTCGACAGTTGTTAAAGTTTTCAGAAAAGAACGATAGCTCAAAAACCAGAAGACTGATGTTGGCGTAAATGACTTTATAACTTTAAAAAATAACATTATTATGAAAACCAGAAATTTTTTAACCGTAGCATTTTTTGCCTTTACCTTATTCGGAACCACTGCGACATTTGCTCAAAAAGAGAAAACCGTAACTGTAGGTGGCGCACCGATGTATCCTTCCAAAAACATTATTGAAAATGCGGTAAACTCTAAAGACCACACCACATTAGTAGCTGCTGTTAAAGCGGCAGATTTAGTCGAAACATTGCAAGGAAAAGGTCCGTTTACTGTTTTTGCTCCAACAAATGAGGCATTCAACAACTTGCCTAAAGGAACTGTTGAAACCTTATTGAAACCTGAAAACAAAAAGTTATTACAAACGATTTTGACCTATCATGTTGTTGCCGGAAAAATGAATGCTTCGGATATTGCCAAAGCTATTAAAGCTGGTGGAGGAAAAGCTACACTTAAAACGGTTAGTGGCGGAACTTTAACGGCTTGGATGAAAGGTTCACAGGTATACCTTACCGATGAAAATGGTAAAAGTGCTCAAGTTACCATTGCCGATGTCAATCAGTCGAATGGTGTGATTCATGTTATTGATGCAGTGGTTACACCTAAATCATAATTTTATACTGGTACTTCGAAATTATGTAGTGTAAAAAAGAAAAGTCTCCCTTTTAGGTTGGGGAGACTTTTTTATTATAATTTGCTCAGAAATTGTTAAAATGGCTGATCTGAAAATATTGTTTTATAGGTATAAACCAGTTTTTCCTTTTCAATCATCTGCACAAAATAGAATCTACTACTTAGATTGTCCTTCCAGTAAGCGCAGGCCGCTTATTTGTAAATAAATAAGTACTATAAAAAAGCAAATACTGCAATAGTACCATTTGATGGCCGGAAGTTGGGGAGTTTATGCGTTTATTAAACTTACCTTATCAGAGCAAAATGACCTCTGTATTCTTTACCGTTTTCCCGGATAACCACAAACCAATAATCGCTTGATGGAAGCTCAGCGTCATTAAATTTTCCGTCCCATGCTGAAGTATTATTCAACGTCTTCAAAAGCTTGCCATAGCGGTCAAAAATAAGTACTTTTAATCCCTTCTCAAAATAAGAGAATTTAATCGCCCAGGTATCATTATATCCATCATTATTTGGAGTGAAATATTTTGGATGACTTAGTAGGTATACATCTTCTGTCGAAATACCGCACCCATTTTTATCCCGTATAGATACAGTATAGATCCCACTACTTAATCCATTGAAAATATTATTCGACTGATAGTTAATACCATCAATTGAAAATTCATAATCTCCATAACCTAAAGTGTTTACAATAATTATGTTGTTGTTGTCATTCCAGTCCTGTATTTCAATGCTTGTAATCATTGCAGCGTTTGATAAAACGACATTGAAATTTTTTGTAGTTGAACAACTCACACTTCCATAGTTTGTTGTAACGGTTACTGAATAATTCCCTGCTTGTGAAACAGTGATAGTTTGGGCGATTGAAGTTGTTGACCAGGCATAACTGTCGAATCCAGAACCAGCGTCTATCGTCACATTACTTTTCTCGCAAAGCGTCAAGGTCTCTGGAATGTTTATGATGGGCGATTTTACCAATGTTAAATTCAATTTCACAATTTGATGACAGCCTTCAACTGAAGTAATCCTGACATATACTGTATGCAATCCTGTTGTAAGGTCATAAGCTGTGGCATTACTAACAAGTTCTGTATTCAATTGATTGTTAGCCCCTGAAGCTGTTGTGTAATATTCAAACCTAAAATTATTTCCATTAGGGAGTAAGCTGATATTGAAGTTTGGTAAAGAGATAATTTCTGAACCATCATTTAAATCATCACAAATTGTTTGGGAATAATCATTTGCATTTAGCGTATTGATTATAGTAGCAGTAACGGCTAAACGATTGACGCTTTCACAATTATTAATAGTTTGGGAGGCATAGTAGGTTACTCCATCAACTAAGGGCGTTGTAACCGGTATAGTATTTAAGCCAGAACTCGCAATATACCAAATCAGATTAGTGCCATCAACTGCGATGTCGTTTAGTGTTGGACTTTGAATTGCACAAAAAGTTTGGGTAATTGCTCCAGTAGGAGTTGATGTGTTTTCAATAATAATGAGAACAGGTATCCTTAGACTCTCGCAATTATTTATGGACTGTGAAGCATAATAAGTTGTTCCATTGACCAAAATTGTCATATCCGGAAGCAAGTTTCCACCAATTGTGGAGTTGTACCATTTTATGTTCTGGCCATTTACGGCAATTGAACTTAACGTTGCATTTTGTTGAACGCAAAATGTTTGTGGTGATACTAAAGTTGGCATAGTAACCGTATTCAACGTCACGTTTATTGAAGCTCGATTACTTTCACAACCATTTGCGGTTTGGGTAAGATAATAAGTAGTATTGTTTTGCAAAGTCGTAGTTGGCGGTAAACTGTTAACTTCAGTAGATGAAGAATACCATTTTATGTTTTGCCCAATTGCCAATAAACTTGAGATAGTAGCATTGTCGCTTGCACAAAATGTTTGATTTATACTAACTGGCATAGATGGTGCCGGATTAATTGTTACCGTTACATCAAGTCTTTGGGTACTTTCCGGACAATTACCATTCTGCCTTGATGCATAATAGGTTTGTCCGCTAACTAATGCAGTCATGACATTTAACGGAGTAGTAGCAGTAGCAGAAGGATACCATTTTATTGATGTTGAATTAGGTAATAGATTACCTATTGTTGGATTTTGTGATGAACAAAAAAGTTGAGTGTTATTTCCTTGTGGTCTTGTTGTATCACATGGGCCAAGTTTTAATGTAAAACGTGCTCCAAATGGATTGCTACTTGAATTTGCCAAGTATATGCCAGTGGTTGGGTCAAAATCTACGACATAACCAAAATTACCTACATAATACTGATTGTCATTCCTGATTTTAAAATCAGTGAAATAGAAATTAACACAATTGTTATTATAATCACCAAGTTTGAAAGCGTTATCGAAATTCCTGTTACTATCAAGCTTGATGTAAAAGGCATCCCTGGCCTGTGCGCCGCAAATATAACTCAAAAGAAAAGTATTACTTGATGGATCTGCATCAAATATGTGAATAAACTCCCCTACGATATAGGAATTGTTACTGGTATCAAACTCAATTGAACTAAAAAGAAAGTATGGGTATGCACTTACCGGAGGGAATTTTTTTACGTCTAAGAAATCGCCGTTGCCAGTGAGCCATAATACATACGGTTTAGGATTAATATTAAGAACACTTGGTCCAGGGTCTACATCTATATCAGGTCCGTTGCCATTTTTTCCGGAACCAGCTATTACTATATTTCCATTAAGGTCTATATTAAAAGTTTGAGGATTTTGGTTCTCAAGAAACTTTTGCCATACTGTTGATCCATCAGTTGAATTGATTTTAAATATGTTATAACCGTAGGAAGTATAACTTTGATTGTCGCCGTTGGAAACGACCACAATAGGATTCTGAGTATTGTCAATTTTTACACGCTCATAATGAGTATTGGTAAATAGAACGTTAAATCTTCTTCCAAAAACAATATTCCCAACATTATTTATCTTTAAAATGAAGGAATCTCCACCTACATTGAAATTCAATTGTGGGTTAGAAAGGTCAAAATTTATACGATGCTTATAGGATCCTGATATATATATATTATTTTGATTGTCCAATGCTAACGATGATGAGTAATAAACATCATACGGACTCGGATTGTCAACATTAGTTATTTTTTTGGTAAGTAATATGTTCCCTTGAGGGTCAAGCTTAAAAATCGTAATGTATTTTTGCCTGAAGTTAATTCTCTGTTCATATATATCTGCCAAAAGATATATATTGCCATCTATACCTATTTCCATATCAATCACCCTGTCTGCAGTCCCAAAAAAGGTTCCGAAGGTTTTTCCCCATACAAAATCGCCATTTGAATTTAGCTTTGTTAAGAACAAACTGCATGGGGCTGTTGATTGTGGAGTGTTATCTATAATTTGTGTAACACCTGCAGTTGGGTCGATATCAAAAAGTTCATCATATATCATTCCAAACGTATAACTGTTTTCATTGCTGTCCACTTCTATCATGCTGGAATTATCACCACTGAAATAGCTTCCCTCAAATTGTTTAACCCATTGGAAATCCTGTCCAAATGACTGTAACCGCAAAAAAAATAAAAAGATGATGAGTAGGTTTTTTTTATTCATAAATAAATAACGACGTTTTTTAAAAATTTAACCTTACTGGAATTTAATTTCAAATTTAGTTTAAATTACTAAAAAAAGCCCCGATATTTCGAGGCTTTTATATTATTGTCTTAAACTGGCTCCAACTTCTGCTTCTAAATTCTTTTGAAGCTTATTCATGATTTTATCAATCTGCTCGTCTGTTAAAGTTTTGGTGGTGTCCTGAAGTGTAAAACTCACGGCATACGATTTTTTGCCTTCCGGAAGATTCTTTCCTTCGTACACATCAAACAAATTCACATTTTTGAGTAATGATTTTTCCGTTTGACGGGCAATGGTGTAAATGGCATCAAAAGCGACAGTAGTATCGACTAAAAGTGCTAAATCTCTTCTTACTTCAGGATATTTCGGAATATCAACAAACTTAATTCGGTTGTTGAGTGTTTTCAAGATAAGATTCCAATTGAAATCGGCATACAAAACTTCCTGCTTGATGTCGAAGTGCTTTAAGATGGATTTCTTAACGGTTCCAAATTCTACTAAAATATCATTGTTGTATACAATAGCAAGTCCTTCGGCAAATACATCGGAAGTCACGGGCTTGTTCTGTATTTTACCAATGCCCAATCGCGATAAAACCGAATCCACATACCCTTTAAACAAAAAGAAATCAGAAGGTTTTGGAGTATTCGTCCAGCTTTCTGCCAAACGGTTTCCCGAAACAAATAAGGTCAAATGTTTGGGTTCGTCATACCCTGAAAGCAACTTGTGATAGGTTTTTCCGAATTCAAATAATTTCAAATCACCATTTCTTCGGTTGATGTTATATGAAACGGCTTCTAATCCTGAGAATAGCATCGACTGACGCATTGTGGCCAAATCATTGCTCAACGGATTCAGCATCGTTACATTGTAATCTTCCTTCAACATATCCGAAAGCTTCACGTAATCAGCAGTCGTAAGGGAATTGGCCATCATTTCATGGAAACCAAGCGAATTCAATTGGGTAGCCACAATATTCTGAACTTTATAATCTTCTGTTCGCGCCGAATTGGCAACGGTGGCATTTAATTTTTTAGTAAAATTGATGTTGTTATACCCATACACACGCAGAATTTCTTCTACAACATCTACTTCGCGCTGCACATCTACGCGGTACGACGGAATCATAAGTCCTAATCCAGCATCAGAAACACTATTTACTTTAATATCTAGAGATGCCAATATTTTTTTGATAGTTTCCTTGGGTAATTCTTGTCCAATCAATTTGGCAGTTTTATCAAAATGCAAGAATACCGGATAATCTTCAATTTTCTTTGGATACAAATCGACAATGTCCGACGTGATTTCACCACCGGCCAATTCCTTAATCAAAAGCGCCGCACGTTTCAAAGCAAATTCGGTAATGGTTGGGTCGATGCCTCGCTCAAAACGGAAGGAAGCATCGGTATTCAAGCCATGTCTTTTAGCCGATTTTCTAACGCTTATAGGATTGAAATAGGCACTTTCCAAAAATATCGAATTCGTACTATCGGTAACACCCGAACTTTTTCCGCCAAAAACGCCAGCCAGACAAAGCGGTCCTTTTTCGTCGCAAATCATCAAATCTTCTTCGTGTAACGTTCTTTCAACATCGTCTAGTGTAGTAAATTTTGTTCCGGCAGCAACGGTTTTTACCAAGATTTTCCCATTGATTTTGGAAGCATCGAAGGCATGTAAGGGTTGTCCTAAATCGTGGAGAATATAATTAGTAACGTCAACAATATTGTTTTTTGGAGTAAGTCCAATAGCTTTCAAACGGTTTTGTAACCAAGCAGGAGATTCTTTAACAGTGATTCCCGAAATCGTTACGCCGCAATATCTTGGAGCCAATTTACTGTCCTTAACATCCACATCAATCTTCAGTGTTCTTTTGTCAATTCGGAACGTAGAAACCGAAGGTGTAATCAACTCGATATTACTATTTTTTTGCAATAAACTGGCACGTAAATCACGAGCTACACCATAATGCGACATCGCGTCGGCACGATTGGGAGTCAAGCCAATTTCAAAAACTTCATCATTTTCGATGTTAAAGACTTTGGCGCAAGGTGTTCCCGGTTTTAGTTTATCATCCAAAACCATAATACCGTCATGGCTGGTTCCTAATCCCAATTCATCTTCCGCGCATATCATTCCGTGACTTTCCTGTCCGCGGATTTTTCCTTTTTTGATTTCAAATTCAACGCCTTCTTTATCAAATAATTTGGTTCCGATAGTCGCCACAGGTACTTTTTGTCCTTTAGCAACATTGCTGGCACCGCACACGATTTGAACCGGAGTACCATCGCCTAAATCGACCGTAGTAATGCTCAATCTATCAGCATCCGGATGCTTTTCACACGACAATACATGACCAACGACAACGCCTTCCAATCCGCCGCGAACCGATTGGTATTTTTCGACTACTTCTACTTCCAAACCTAAGTCAGTCAATATTGCAGCCGTGTCTTCTGATTTTAAATCTATTTTAATGAATTGTTTTAACCAATTGTATGAAATCTTCATATATACCTACGCTTTTTTAAGAGTGCAAATATAATCAATGCCACCCGCAGGAAGAAAGTTTTCAGGGGTTTTTTATCAGCATTTTCGATTTTAATAATTAGGAGCGGAGCTACAACTACTGTCAGGACAAATCCACCCGCTATTCGCTATATCTTTTGCTTCGCAAAAGGATGCCGCTGTTATCGGGGCTAGCGAGGACCTTATTTGTCTTTCCCGCGAAGGCGGGAATCCATAATGTTTCAACCTAAAGCAACTCCTCAACATGCCTCTTGATGTTTTCCGAAATTTTCTGAGTCGGTAAATCGTTTTCATCGCCTCCAAACGGATCTTCAATTTCCTCAGCAATCAATTCTAAACTCGCCAAAACATAAAAAATAAATACGACAACAGGCGCTGTGTAATAGCCCAAACTAAACGAATATCCAAAAGGCAACGTCATGACATAAAAGAAAATAAACTTCTTGATAAAAGCGCTGTACGAGTAGGGAATAGGCGTGTTTTTGATTCTTTCGCAGGCACCGCAAATCTCGGTAAACGATTGTATTTCCGCATTGAGTACAATCAATTGATCGCCCGAAATTTTCTTTTCCAAATACAAATCATTGATTCTGTGAAATAGTTTTTTGGCTACCTGATTGGGTTTGTGTTTGTGATGGTCAATTTCTAAATCGACATCCTCAAACAACTGTTTGGTGACTTCCGTATTGTTTAAGTGCTTGTGAAGTACCGCTGCAAAGCTTGGAATTATTTTTCTAAAATAAGCCTTGTCATGTTCATCTTCTAAAATTACCGATAGTTTCAAGGCCAGATTCCGACTGTTGTTCACCAGACTTCCCCATAGTTTTCTGCCTTCCCACCATCGGTCGTAGGCTGTATTGGTTCTGAAAACCAGCAATAACGAAATCACAAAACCCAACATTCCATGCATGATGGTAATGTTTTTCAGGTAGCTTTTCTCGCCAATTTTCCAAATCTCCACTTCGGCATAGCCAATTAAGGCCGAATAGACGCCGATAGCTATCATTATTGGAAATAACGTTCGAAACGTATCTGCTTTGTGAAAGCGAAAAATAAACGTAAACCAGTCTTTTGTATTGTAAGAAATCATAGGGATAGTTAAAAGATGGGGTCAAAAATACATAAAAAAGGATTCCAAGTCTAACATCCTATCTTGGCAATTTTACTAAAAACAAACCGATTTGTATTATGACAGTTTACTAAGTCCTTTATCTGTGCTACTGCTGTGCCGTTTAGTATTTAATTTCTATATCTAACTGTCTTTCTTCTTTAAGCGCTTTTTTGTCCATTCCTGTTCCAACAACGATTCCAATACCCATACCAATAGGCAAGCCGACACCTAACAATCCTATATTGCCAATACTTAAGCCAAAAGCTACTCCAATGGGTAATCCAAATGCGGAAATACCGAAGAGCATCCATAGATTGCGATAATAGTTTTTGGGAACAATTTTATGCTCTTTTTCTACTTGTTTTAAGATTTCCGTTTGCTTTTGCTTGATAAGTTTTCGTAATGCATCGCCAGTTAGTGATGACGAATTTACTAGTTCGACACTTTCATTAATAATAGTAGTGATTTTTGGAGATATTTTTTGCTTACGCAATTCAATTAACAATTCTCGAAACTGATTGTATAATTTACTCAATTTGTCATCAGTAGCAATATCTTGTCTTTCTTTTAATTCCGATGTAGTCATATTTTATTTTGGTTGGTTTTTAATATCTAGTTGTTATTTACTTTTTCAGAATCTATTTAGAAAAAGGGAGCAATAGTAACTTTCCCAAACTTCCAATCGGAAACCAATCCGAAAAGGATAAGAAATAAAAGCACTATTTCAAGGTAAAGAAAAACAAAAAACATTACGATTTGGTAAGTCATTCCTAGTTTAGAATAATCACTACTAAAGGCATCAACCAAAATATTTTATTCGATTACTATTTTTTTAGCTAAGGTTTTGCCTTCCGAAAAAAGTTTAATCAAGTAAATGCCTTTAGTTAAGCTACTTACATCTATTTTTGAGGTAGAAGAAAATGCCAGTAACTCTTTACCGTAAATGTCATAAACTATACTTTTTTCTAAAGTGATGTTTTCAATATTCAGTATTCCTTTGGTTGGATTTGGATAAAGTAACACTTCTTGTGAATTGAATTCGTCATTGCTCAATGCCGGAGGAAACACGGTAGCAGTTTCCGTATAAGTTGACTCTACTTGTCCTTCATAAACGGCTGTAACGTGTACCAAAAATCCATTGGGCATATTGTACTCTAAAAAATCTATCCCGCAATTGGAAACAAATCCAAAGACTTGTGAATAGGTATTATATAAATTCCTTTCCGTTTGAAATCTATACAATTCGTTATCTCGGTAAATATTGTAGCCAAGTAATACGCCATGTGGTTGGTCAGGTTCTTCCCAGTTTAATTCAAAAAAATTATGTGGAGTTTGGTAGGTTTGTGAAAACGTAACATTTTGTACTGGATTGATTTGTCCATTTGATTTAGGTATTGCAATCAGTAAAAAAACGAATAAAAGTGTAGTTTTTTTCATAATTCTTGTTTTTTAATAAGTGATTCATCTACTACGAACTCATATAGTGACAGCTTTATACGTGACAATTCACTTTCCAAGCTTGTTTAATCTTTTTTAGATTTTCTGGGGTGGCATATAAAGTGTTATTTTCTATTTTAATTTCCAAGCCATTGATTTTTAAAATTTCGATATCTCCAACCCTCTTGATATTGCAGCAAACTTCTTCTTCCCAGATATTTTGCCAAATCTTTGAAAGTATAAAATGTGCCATGATTCCTTTGTTTTGACTGTCAAGAATTTTAATTAATGCTGGCGATGCCATTTTACCAATTGCTACAATTCTGTTAGCCGTAGTTCCATTTATTCTCGGCGAAGTGGTTTTAGTCAACACTATATAAGCATCTTTATTGTCTATTTTCTGAATCAGAGAATCTATTTCTTTATGCTGAGCACAAATTGAATTAAAGCTGATTACAACTACGATAAGAATAATTTTTTTTACAAGATTGGTCATTCTATGAGATTTTGATTAAAGTTACTACCAACGCTCCGTGGCTTTGAGTCAGTAGCGGGATTATTAGTAATTTGTTCTAAAGATATGTAAAAATTCGTTTGAGTAATTTCATTCTAAGAAACAAAACGAGTCTTAGTTAGAAGCAGTGCATACCACTACGGTATGTAAAGAAAGCTTGAGCAGGTAAACTTTGTCGTTTTCCTTTTCCTCATAGATTGTATTCAACTTTCGATTTTCTAAATATTTTCTAAGAAAGATTTCAACGAACACTTTTCAGTTTTTAATTTTGTGTGAACTTTTTAAAAATAAATTTTTCCACACACTTTTTGTGTGAACTTTCTAAAAATAAATTTTCCCACACACTTTTCGTGTGAGTTTTTAGAAAATAAATTTTTCCACACCATCTATAAATAGGATTTTATTGGAAGTTTTTCCGGATTTACTTCTTACATAAATAGAATTGAAACAAGTTCAATTTTCGAAATCTTTTACACCGAAGAATTAATTTATAAACTTGGATAGACAATCAGATGTAACTACCGAATACATATCAACTCAAACATCTTTTTTTAAAAAAGATATTCATACGTTGTGCTAATATACTAATAAATAGAGTTTTTATAAAAAAGATAGTCCTCTAAAGAAAATACAATCATTTAAAATTTATAATTCAAAATTTAAAATAATCGATTCAGTAAAATAAAAAATATCTCGTAAAACATACTAGAAAGTCAAATTCCCGGCCAGTTCTTTTAAGGCAATTTCAGAGAGTTTCGCCTGAAACTGGGCATTGCTGTTGCGCACTTTAGCATTGAGGTAGTTCAGTTGCGCGGTTCGGAATTCTATAGTGGGAATGGTTCCAATTCGGTATTTTTCTAGGGTGATGTCTAAATTCTGCTTAGCGATAGTTTCATTTTTCTGCTCCAATTGCATTAATTCCAGATTGGTCAAATAGGTTTGGTAGGAGGTCGTCAACGTAGTTTGTAGCAACTGATTTTGTTGCGCTATAGCAATAGTAGCATTCTCCACCTGAAGTTTGGCTACCTTTTCATTACGCCTTTGGTTGAAGCCGTCAAACAGATTTAAAGTCGCCGTAAAGCCGTAATTCAGACCTTTTCCGGAAGATTGCGTCACGAAGCCCAAACTAGACTCGCTCTCATTAAAATTGTAGGCCGAATTCACTCTAATCACAGGATAACGATCGCCTTTGACTTGTTTTAACTGTAATTCGGCTATTCTTTTATTCAGCACTTGGGCTTCCAATTGCGGGTTTTGTTTTTCGGCTAACGAAATAAGTTCTGGCAAGAGTAGAGGGTTGTCCATAGTAATCGCTCTAACAACCGTAAAATCAGTTTTGACATCACGCGCCAGCATCTGATTCAGCAAGGTTTTGGTATTGGCATACAATTCTCGTTGTCGAAGTAAAGTCGTCGTATCGGTATTCAAATCAACTTGCGCATTCAATACTTCCAATTTCGAAGCTTTACCAATAGTATAGCGGTTTTGGGCCAGTGTTACTCTTTGATTCGAAATCACCAAAGTACTGTCTAAAGCGGCTAATTGCTGTTGTTGTTGCACCAAATCGTAATAGGTTGAGGTCACGTCACTAATTTTAGTAATGACCGTCAGTTTTAACTCGGCTTCTCCTAACTTTTCCAGCGCTTTTAACTGATCGTATTTGGCAAACATCTTAAATCCATCAAAAACGGTCCAGTCTAGTCCAACACCATAAGTCAGACTGTTGTTTTTCGCATTATCAAGCGTATTGGTTGTTCCGTCATTTCGGGTTTGAGTGGTATTTTGTATGCTGTTGTTGTCTATTACATTGGCTGCCAGTTTGGGTAACATTCCGGCATTGCCTAGCGTACTATTCGTCTTATCGATGTTGAGCTCGTTTTTGGAAATTCGGATTTCATAATTGTTTTCCAAAGCTGTTTTTACGGCATCTTCTAGCGTCAGCAGTTCCTGAGCTTGTATTTTCACAAATCCCAATAGCAGCAGAACGGTATATACTAATTTCAATTTCATCTTATTTTTCTAAAGCTTCAATATTATCAAATTCAGGGCGGTGTTTTTTCTCTCGGGACCACATCAAATAAATAGAAGGTATCACAAATAAGGTCAGTACCAATGAAAACATAGTGCCTCCCACAATTACAACACCCATTCCGATTCTACTAGTTGAGGCTGCACCCAAGGATAAAGCAATAGGCAATGCTCCTAAAGCAATCGCTAAACTGGTCATCAGAATAGGACGTAGACGTGCTTCCGAAGCTTCTAATATCGCTTCCAATTTGGGTTTACCTTGTTCGCGTAACTGATTGGCAAATTCGACAATCAAAATCCCGTTCTTGGTGACCAGTCCAATAAGCATAACGGTTCCAATTTGACTAAAGATATTCCACGTTTGACCAAATAGCCAAAGTGAAAATAAGGCTCCGGCAACAGCCATTGGCACCGTTAAAATGATAATAAACGGATCGATAAAACTCTCAAACTGCGCGGCTAGAATCAGATAAATCAGCAGCAACGCCAAGCCAAAAGCAAAAGCAGTATTCGAACTACTTTCGACAAAATCGCGGGATTCACCGCCCAAATCGGTCGTAAAACTATTGTCTAAAACTTTTTCTTTGATGGCATCCATAGCGTCTATTCCGTCACTAATACTTTTCCCCGGAGCCAGTCCGGCCGAGATGGTAGCCGACATATAACGGTTATTATGATAAAGTTGCGTTGGATTGCTTTGCTCTTCGACTTTGACGACATTGTCTAACTGAATCAATGTGCCATTTTTGTTTTTGACATACATCGAAGTCAAATCCAACGGTTCATCACGGTCTTTTTCGTCAAATTGACCTATTACCTGATATTGTTTTCCGTTTCGCATAAAATAACCAAAGCGTTGTCCACTAAGGGATAATTGGAGTGTTTGTGCAACATCCAGCACTGAAATTCCGAGTGATTCTGCTTTTTCACGGTCGATGTTCACATTGATTTCGGGTTTGTTAAATTTCAGATTGACATCTACGTTGGAGAAGGTTTCATTTTGGTTCGCCAAATCCATGAATTGCGGAATCTTTTCACGCAGTTTTTCAAAATTCGGAGCCTGAATGATATACTGAATAGGCATTCCACCTCGTTTGTTCACGGCTATGGTTGGTTGTTCGGTAATGTTTACTTTGGCCTGCGAATATTTCTTGGTCCATTTGGTAAGATCAGCTGCAATTTCTTTTTGAGAGCGTTCACGGTCTCCGGGATCTTTTAAGGCCAAACGCACTCTTCCGCTGTTGACAGAGGCAGAAGCAAATCCGGGAGCAGTAATCACTAAAGCAATTTTTTTCTCTGGAATCGAATCATCAATCATTTGCGATAGTTCCTGCATAAAACGATCGGTATAGTCATAGGTAGCCCCTTCGGGAGTGGTTACTCCAACGACAATAAGGTTTCTATCATCATAAGGCGCTGTTTCTTTCGGAATAAGTTTGAAAAACAAAACGATTAAACCGATACACACGATGATAATCGGGAAACTAATCCATTTTCGATTGACAAACTTTTCCAGCGAATGCGCATAACCTTGGTTTAAACTCTGAAAATACGGCTCGGTAAAGGTATAAAATCGGGTTTTCTTTTGCTCGCCGCCTTTCATTAGATAGGCATTCAGCATCGGTGTTAAAGTCAAAGAAACAAAGGCCGAAATCAATACAGCAGCACCAATGACGACGCCAAATTCCCGAAACAGCCTTCCGACAAATCCTTCCAAAAAGATGATGGGTAAAAATACCGCTGCCAACGTGATGGATATCGAAATAACCGCGAAGAAAATCTCATTAGAACCTTTGATGGCGGCTTCAATGGGCGACATGCCTTCTTCTACTTTTTTGAAGATGTTTTCGGTTACTACAATTCCGTCATCCACTACTAATCCGGTTGCGAGTACAATCGCTAAAAGGGTTAAGACATTTATCGAAAACCCACATAAGTACATGATAAAAAAGGTCGCAATAAGTGATACCGGAATATCAATCAGCGGACGGAAAGCAATGGACCAATTTCTGAAGAACAAAAAGATAATCAGAATTACTAAAATAATCGATATCAAGAGCGTTTCTGCTACTTCAACAACCGATTTTTTGATAAATAGCGTATTGTCTAAAGCAACATTCAGTTTAATGTCGGCAGGTAAGTCTTTTTTGAAAGCGTCAAACTGTTTGTAAAACTGATCGGCAATATCCAGATAATTGGTTCCGGGTTGTGGAATCACAGCCAATCCCACCATGGGTTTTCCTGAGGCTACTAAACGAGTTTCGAGATTTTCCGGACCTAATTCGGCATAGCCAATGTCGCTCAGGCGAACAACCTTATCGTCGTTAGCAATGATGATGATGTTATTGAATTCTTTAGCATCCGAAAGGTTTCCCATCGTTTTGACGGTAAGCTCGGTATTCGCACCGGTTAATTTTCCCGAAGGCAATTCTACATTTTGTTTTTCAAGCGCAATCCTTACATCAGAAACGGTAACGCCATAAGAAGATAATTTTACAGGGTCAATCCATATACGCATGGAATAGCGTTTTTGCCCCCAAATTTGAACACTACTCACTCCTGGAATAGTTTGCAAACGCTCGGCAATAACATTTTCGGCATAATCGCTTAGTTCTAGAGCATCCTTGCTATCACTTTGAACCGTCATCGTAATGATAGGGTCAGAATCGGCATCCGCTTTCGAAACTACAGGTGGTGCATCAATGTCTTGAGGCAGACTTCGTACGGCTTGCGAAACCTTATCTCGTACATCATTGGCCGCTTCTTCTAAGTTTTTTTCAAGTTTAAATTCGATGGTAATATTACTCGAACCCTGATTGCTTGATGAAGTAATGTTTCGGATTCCGTCGATGGAGTTGATGGCTTTTTCGAGTGGTTCTGTAATTTGCGATTCAATGATATCGGAGTTGGCACCGGTATAATTGGTACGCACTGAAATCTGCGCCGGATCAATAGAGGGAAATTCACGTACGCCCAAATAACTGTAACCAATAATACCAAAAAGGATAATGGTTAAATTGATGACAATTGTAAAAACCGGTCGTTTAATACTCAGGGTCGATAAACTCATAATGATTTTAGATTTTTGACTTTAGATTTTAGATGGCAGAATGGATTTAAAAATCTTAAATCAGCATTCATAAATAATTCAATCTTAAATCATTTTAGTTTTACTTTGATATCAGCATCATCCTTCAGAGACATCACACCCGATGTGAGCACAGTGTCACCAACTTTAAGTCCGGATGTAATAACCACATCTTTATCGGTTCGTGCAAGTGTTTCCACTTTAACTTCTTTGGCTTTGCCGTTGTTGGCAATGAATACTTTTTTTCCATCCTGAATTGGGATAATGGCTTCGGTTGGAATGATGATGGCCTCTTTTATATTGCCTAAAGCCAGTTCAATATTGGCAAAAGTTCCTGGCAATAATTTACCGTTGGAGTTTTCAGTTAACGCTCTTATTTTCATGGTACGAGTCGTCATTTCAATGGCAGGTTCCAAAGCGTAGATTTTGGCAGTAAAAGTATCGGCGACATTCGGAACCGTGAATTTGATTTCCGAGCCTTTAGTAATTTGAGAAGCATATTTCTCAGGAATAGAGAACGTAATTTTGAGTTGATTACTGCTTACTAAATTCGCAATCAGCGTAGTCGGGGTCACATAAGTTCCGGGAGAAATATTCCGCAATCCAATTTTTCCCGAAAAAGGAGCCCGAATACTGGTTTTTCCAATCTGCGCCTGAATCAACTGGGTTTGTGCTTTCATCGTTCTAAAATCGGCACTAGCGATGTCGTATTCTTCCTGACTGATGGCTTCTTTTTGAAGGAGTAATTTGGCTCGACGTTCGTTTTCAGAAGATAGCCCTTCCTTTGTCTTGGCTTGAACCAACTGCGCTCTGAGTTCGACATCATTCACTTTTAATAATACTTGTCCTTTACTAACCTGACTGCCTTCGGTAAAGGAAACATTTTCTACAATTCCGGAGACCTCGCTGCGAATTTCTATCTGTTCATTGGCCTCAATAGATCCAGAAAGAGAAATGGTATTCGAAAAATCCTGAGGTTGAACTACTACAGCACTAACGGTAATAGGAGGTTTTTTATCCTTTTGGCCACTGTTTTTGTCGTTTTCAGAGTTGCTTTTCGAGATTCTATAGACAATCATTCCGCCAAGAAGAACCGCAAGAATGGAAAGGACGATGTATTTTACTTTCATTTAAAATAGTATTGTAGGTGTACTTTACAAAACTACCTCTTACCAACGGAAGTGGCGTCACCGTTAATTTTTATTTAACACTTGTAGATACAAATTTCCATTTCAACATTGAATATTGGGAGTTTTTTCAAGCTTAAATGAATTTCTGGAATAGCGATGGGAATAGGATGCATTGAGATTGTTTAATGAAAATAGCATTTTTAAAATACAATCAACTAATGTAATTCCAAATATTCTTCTTTTTGGATAGCTCGATAAAAACGGTTCGTAATGTCTGATGTTCGGGCAAAGTCATGGAAGGGTCTTTTTTCAATAGCTTTAACGCTTCATTTCGCGCAACTAAGAGAATGTCTTTATCTCGAACCAAATCCGCAATCTGAAGGTGCAGTACGCCGCTTTGTTGTTTGCCCATGATATCTCCGGGACCACGAAGTTTTAAATCAACTTCAGCGATTTCGAAACCGTCATTGGTACGGCACATGGTTTCTAAACGTACTTTACTATCGTTGGATAATTTAAAGGAGGTCATCAAAATACAATAACTTTGCTCGGCACCACGACCCACGCGACCGCGCAATTGATGCAACTGCGATAAACCAAAACGCTCCGCACTTTCGATAATCATTACACTGGCATTGGGAATGTTGACACCAACTTCAATTACCGTGGTGGCTACCATAATATTGGTTTTTCCATCGGCAAAGCGCTTCATTTCGGCATCCTTGTCTGCGGGTTTCATTTTACCGTGAACCATAGAAATACTGTAGGTAGGTAGCGGAAAATCTCTGGAAATACTTTCATAACCATCCATCAAATCTTTATAATCCATGGTTTCGCTCTCCTGGATTAACGGATAGACAATATAAATTTGACGGCCTTTGGCAATTTCATCTCTGATAAATTTCCACACTTTCAAACGATTGCTGTCATATCGATGCACCGTTTGTATAGGCTTACGTCCCGGAGGCAATTCGTCAATGACTGAAATATCCAAATCGCCATACAAACTCATCGCTAAAGTTCTTGGAATAGGCGTTGCAGTCATTACTAATATGTGAGGAGGGATAGGTGTCCCACCGGCATCTTCTGCGGAAAGGCTTCCTTTCTGCCAAAGCTTAGAACGTTGCTCCACACCAAAACGATGTTGCTCGTCTATGATGGCCAGCCCTAAATTATGAAATTGCACTTTGTCTTCTAGTAAAGCATGGGTGCCGATCAAGATATGCAAACTGCCATTTTCGAGTTCTTCGTGGATGATTTTCCTGTCTGCCGTTTTGGTGGAACCTGTTAGGATTTTTATATTGAGATTAAGAGGTTTAGCTAATTCGGTTAAACCATTGAAATGTTGGTTCGCCAGAATCTCAGTCGGAGCCATCAGGCAACTTTGAAAACCGTTATCCAAAGCAATCAGCATCGCCATTAAAGCAACTATGGTTTTTCCCGAACCCACATCGCCTTGTAATAAGCGGTTCATTTGGGCATGAGTTCCCATATCATTACGGATTTCTTTGAGTACTTTTTTCTGCGCATTGGTCAGTTCGAAGGGCAGATGATTCTGAAAGAAATTATTAAAATTTTCACCCACTACTGTAAAAGCATGGCCTTTGATTTTATGCTTCCGAACCAAGTTTTTAGTAATCAATTGTAGCTGAATAAAGAATAATTCTTCAAACTTCAGTCGAAATTGCGTTTTAGACAATAAGTCCTGACTCTTCGGAAAATGAATATTGAAAAGTGCGGCGTTTTTCGGAATCAGCTTTAAAGCGTCCAAAAGATACTGAGGCAAGGTTTCTGAAAATTTTGCCTGAGTTTCAACAAATAACTGCTGCATCATTTTATTGATAACCCGATTAGAAATCCCTCGGTTTACCAAGGTTTCTGTTGAAGGATACACGGGTTGCATGGCGGAACGCAGACTTTGCTCGTGTTCACTGAACAGTTCCATTTCGGGATGCGCCATACTGAACTGTCCGTTATAATTTGATGTTTTTCCAAAAATCACATAAGGAACATTGATTTTCAAGCTTTCTCGTATCCATTTATGGCCTTGAAACCATGTGAGTTCTATTTGGCCGGTTTCATCTACAAAAGTAGCGACAAGACGTTTTTTGGCTTTACCAAATTCGACCGTTTTGATATTGATTATTTTGCCAATAATCTGTACTTCACTATCATTTTTTTGAAGTTCATTAATCTTGTAGTATCGAGTTCGATCCATGTACCGATTCGGAAAAAAGTTAATTAAATCTTCATACTTGTGAATGCCTAACTCTTTTCGCAACAACTCACCGCGCTGTGGACCAACGCCTTTAAGGTATTCGATGGGAGTTTGCAGAAGGTTATTAGACATCTTAGATTTTTAGATTTACAGACATCTTAAACAGTTATATGATGGATGTCATGATTCTTTTTTCTTTATGAAAGCGAAGATAGTTTTTTACCCAAAAATAAAGTACATTTTTTGTATACAAATTAAGACCGATACTGCACTGATAACCTACATTACCGCGCTAAAAAGAAAAATGAGTATATTCGTAATCAAATACAACACACAATGCGCCTACTCATTTCTCTTCTTTTTACCGCTATAACTTTTGCTCAACAAACTTCAAAAGTGGATTTTAAAACCTGTCAGGGGAACATCACTGTAGACCCCATTGAAAAAAAGGTTTTTGGTACTGTAAAATATGTTTTAGAGGTTAAACAAGATCTAGACAGCATTCGAATTGACGCACAGAATATGCAGTTCCATTCGGTTCAAATGAATGCTAAAAATGCCCAGTTCATTACTGCTAAAAATCATTTACTACTGCCGCAAACGTATAAAAAAGGGAAGTATGTCTTGTCTTTCAGTTATGAAGCTTCTCCAAAGCAGACGATGTATTTTAATGGAGACTTTAGTAATGAAATCGTAAGCAACCAACAAGTTTGGACACAAGGTCAGGGCAAATTTACAAGTCATTGGTTTCCGAGCTTTGATGATGTGAATGAGAAAGTGGTCTTTAATATCAACATCTCTTTTGACAAACGGTTTATCGTAATTGCTAACGGAGTTTTAAAAGCGATTCTTCCGGATAAGGATAAAAAAATCTGGAAATACGAAATGCAAAAACCAATGAGTTCCTATTTGTTGGCGATGGCTGTGGGCGATTTTACGAATAAAGCTATTGGTTCTAAATCGGGCATTCCGATACAACTTTTTATTCAACCCAGAGACACGGCCAAGTTTGAACCAACCTATCGCTATTCGAAAGAAATCTTTGATTATTTGGAAAAGGAACTGGGAGTGAAGTACCCATGGCAAATCTATAAGCAGGTTCCCATTGAAGACTTTTTATATGGCGGTATGGAAAATACTTCTTGTACCCTTTTTGCACAAGATTACGTAGTGGATGGAATTGGTTTTAACGACAGAAATTATGTGTATGTCAATGCACACGAATTGGCACACCAATGGTTTGGAGATTTGATTACGGCTACCTCAGGCAAGCATCATTGGCTGCAAGAAGGATTTGCTACCTATTATGGCTTGTTGTCTGAAAGACAGGTTTTTGGAGACGATTATTTTTACCATCAATTGTATAGAAACTCGTTGCAACTGAGAAATGCGGCTAAGACAGATACCATTCCAGTAATGCATGAAAAAGCCAGTACACTTTCGTTTTACCAAAAAGGCGCTTGGGCATTACATTTTATCAGGGAAACAATCGGACCAAAAGCGTTTCAGAAAGCCGTTAAAACCTATCTGAAAAAATACCAATACCAAAATGTGGAGACCGATCAATTTTTGGCAGCAATCAAAAAAGAAGCACCAACATTTGATACCGCTAGTTTCAAGAAAGTTTGGCTCGAAGACTATCATTTTCCTACAGAAGTGGCTAATGAATTGCTTCGGAAGAATGCTTTTTTGCAAGTGCTTTTTGAAACCCAACAACTACGTAAAAAGACTTTTCTGGAGAATAAAACCAAGTTCAGCGAATTGCTTCAGGCAAAACTATTTTATCCGGTAAAAGCTGAGATTTTGTATCAAATTAAGGAGATTCCGTTTCAGGATAAAAAGGACTTACTGCTTTTGGCACTGCAAACCAACGACGTCAAAGTACGTCAATCGGTGGCTGAATTTACTACGGATATTCCGTTAGAGTTTAAGGCTGACTATGAAACTTTATTAGACGACAAGTCCTATGACACTAAAGAAATGGCGTTTATGAATTTATGGAAAAATTTTCCGAATGAGCGAAAAAAATACCTATTGAAAGCGAATGATTGGATGGGAAACAATGACAAGAGCCTAAGGGTTTTGTATATTATGGCTTTTTTAAATTATACTGACGAACAGGAAACCAACAACTTAGATTTTGGTCCACCACCTTTAAAACTATTTTCAGAACTTGTTAGATATACTTCCCCAAATTATGAAAGTTCGGTACGCCAAAATGCTTTTCTGAATGCCTTAACCATCATACCAAAGAATCCTGATGTATTAAAAAACCTGGTAAACGCTACGACACATTACAAATGGCAGTTTAGCAAATTTGCTCGGGATGAAATACGAAAATTATTGTTGCAGGAAGATTTTAGGCTATCTTTTGAATCACTACTTCCGCAACTGAACGAGAACGAGAAAGTACAATTACAAAAGTTATTAGACGAAAAACCATGAGAGCTTTAGTGATTTCAGGCGGAGGAAGCAAAGGTGCCTTTGGTGGCGGTGTTGCGCAATATTTGCTTCAGGAAAAAATGTACAAATACGATATTCTTATCGGCAGTTCGACCGGAAGTTTGCTGATTCCCCATTTGGCATTAGGCAACGTGAATAAAATTTATGATGCTTACACTAAAGTGGACATGAGCAAGATATTTGATATTAATCCGTTTGTAGTCAAACACAAAGAAGATACTGAAATTGTTTCCATCAACCACTTCAATGTACTGTTGCAATTTATCAAAGGCAAGAGAACCTTCGGTGAAAGCCATAAACTACTCACCTATATCAAAGAAACCTTTACTGAAGAAGAGTTTAATCAACTTAAAAATTCCTTTTGCGATATAGTAGTGACCGTTACCAATCTTTCCAAAAACGAGGTCGAATACAAGTCGATTAAGGATTTTGACTATGCCGAATTTTGTGAATGGATATGGATTTCCTGCAACTATATTCCGTTTATGAGTCTAGTTACCAAGAACAATAGCGAATACGGCGATGGTGGATTTTCTAGTTTGGTTCCGATTCGGGAAGCTATCAACCGAGGTGCCACCGAAGTGGACGTAGTTATTTTGGAAACCGAAATGCAAATGACGCCCAAAAGTGTGGGGAAGAATCCGTTTTCGTTAATGATTGATTTGTTTCAAACACTCCTCAATCAGGTAGAAAAGCATGATATTACCATCGGAAAATTGGCAGCCAAAAACAAAAATGTAAAGCTCAATCTTTATCATACGCCTACGAATCTGACCAATAATGCTTTGATTTTTAATAAAGAAAAAATGAAAGTTTGGTGGCAGCAGGGTTATGATTATGCTAAGAATAAGAGCGAGATTATGAGTGATAATTTGCAGTAATTACTCAATCACTTTCTTCTAAAGCAAAGATTTCTTCGACAGCTTTTTCAAAAAACCTCGAGAGTTTAAGTGCTAATACAGTTGAAGGAACATATTTTCCTTTTTCCATAGCATTAATGGTCTGTCGGCTTACTTGAATTTGCTTGGCCAGTTCTTCCTGAGAAATATTCTTCATAGCCCTAAAAACTTTTAGATTATTCGTCATCGGATGTAGTTTTATTAAGTTTATAAATCTGAAAGTGAAAACGTATCATGAAGAAAATAAGCACTGTGTAGACATTATAAACGATTACGTTTAAAAATGGCATTCCATATAAAAATAGTGTAAAAAATAGGATTAGTAAATAGTTAAAATAGGTTGCCCAAACCAAGCTTTCATATCTTATTTTTGAGATAAATTCATCTTCATTTTTTAATTTTGAGAAGCAAATAAACAAGCCACCAACAATTATTAATAGTGTTAGTAATTCATAGCTAAAACTATCGGTGATTATTTTGAAGAATCCGGGTCGTTCTCCCAATGTTTCCTCATAAATAGCAAAGACTTTTATCTTTAGATATTGGTCAATATCAATATTAAAAAGCGAAGTTATTGTAAATGTTAGCAGACTAGGTAAAAATAAAATCCATCCTAGTGTTTTGAATTTGTTTGGGAATAAAAAATGTGTTTTCATAATGATTTACTTTTAAAGTTTAAATCAAATGTATATTATATTTTACAAATAGACAAACAAACTTTACATAAAGTTTAGTTTTTTTTACTTTTTAATAAAATGTACACTTTTTGCCTACTTTTCATTTTCAGCTTTGGGTTATTTTTAGCAGCTAAACAATAGCGATGTTAGTTAAAGTATTTGGAAGTGCTGTTTTTGGAGTGGAAGCGACTGCCATTACGGTGGAAGTGAATATTGATAAAGGCGTAGGCTATCATTTAGTGGGTTTGCCTGATAATGCGATTAAAGAAAGCAGTTATCGAATTGCAGCAGCCTTAAAGAATAACGGATACAATCTTCCGGTAAAGAAAATCACTATCAATATGGCGCCAGCCGATTTGCGCAAAGAAGGCTCGGCTTACGATTTGACATTGGCTATCGGAATTCTGATTGCTTCGGGACAGATAAGAGCTGAAGAGGTTGACCAATATGTCATCATGGGTGAGTTGTCTTTGGATGGAGGTCTGCAACCCATCAAAGGAGCCTTATCCATAGCCATCAAAGCTAAAGAAGAAGGTTTTAAAGGATTCTTTCTTCCGATTCAGAATGTAAAAGAAGCCGCTATTGTTTCAGGTTTAGACGTTTACGGTGTGGAAAATGTGCTTCAAGTGATTGATTTTTTTTCAGGAAAGGGTACCATCGAACCTACTTTGATTGATACACAAGAGGAATTTCATAAAACGTTAGATTTCCCCGAGTTTGATTTTGCCGATGTCAAAGGTCAGGAAAGTATAAAACGCTGCATGGAAATTGCGGCTGCAGGTGGTCATAACATTATTCTAATTGGTCCTCCAGGTTCAGGAAAAACAATGCTTGCCAAACGTTTGCCCAGTATATTACCTCCAATGACACTGGACGAAGCATTGGAAACAACCAAAATTCATAGTGTAGCCGGAAAAGTGAAAGATTGTGGTTTGCTGAGTCAACGACCCTTCCGAAGTCCACATCATACCGCATCTTCGGTTTCTTTGGTTGGAGGTGGAAGTTATCCTCAGCCTGGTGAGATTTCGTTGGCGCACAATGGCGTTTTGTTTTTGGATGAGTTGCCCGAATTTAAAAGAGAAGTACTAGAAGTCATGCGTCAGCCTTTGGAAGACAGAGAAGTTACGATTTCGAGAGCCAAATTTACCATCACCTATCCGTCTTCTTTTATGTTGGTGGCGAGTATGAATCCGAGTCCGAGTGGTTATTTTAACGATCCTGACGCTCCTGTAAGTTCATCGCCAGCAGAGATGCAGCGTTATTTGAGTAAAATTTCCGGACCATTATTAGACCGAATCGATATCCATATAGAAGTAACTCCTGTGCCTTTTGACAAACTCACAGAAACCCGAAAAGGCGAGAGCAGTGTATCCATCAGAAAGCGTGTTACTCAGGCAAGGGAATATCAGTCACAACGTTTTGCCGAACTGGATCACATTCATTACAATGCGCAAATGAGTACGAAACAAATCAGAGAATTTTGTGCGTTGGACGACCAGTCGCTACAACTTTTAAAAACCGCTATGGAACGTCTCAATCTTTCTGCAAGAGCTTTTGATCGAATTTTGAAGGTGTCGAGAACCATAGCCGATTTGGAATCTTCAGATACGGTCAATTCTAATCATATAGCCGAAGCGATTCAATACAGAAGCTTGGATAGGGATGGTTGGTTGGGCTGATTTGGCTCTTTGTTGTTGACCATTACGAAATGAATTTATAATATCGGGCACCCACCAAAACCGAATTTTCTTTTTCGATGCTGTCCAAATAGAATTCGTTTTTTGGAGCAATGATAGCCTGTTTTAATTCTTTTTTATGAAGTTTTTCATACGTTTCAAAATCAATGGCTGTGCGTTCAGCCAAGAATTTAAATAAATTCACTTTTCCAACTTGATTTCGCCAATGCTCTGATACTTCGGCTTCAAAGACTTTCGATTTAGAACCGCTGCCATAAGCGATGAATCCCATTTTGGTGTAACTTAACGCTGTTTGTTGTTCAAAATGGTAACATAGAGTTGACAACAAGCCAAGAAAGATAGAACCAGTGTAAATATTTCCCACTTGGCCAGAAGCAATTTCTGAAGGATATATTTTTTCGTTAACCAAGTTCATGTATTCCGTACATTTAGACAAAGCTTTCATTTTTTCAGTAGGAGTAGCTCCAACTTGTGCCTCTAATAATTCTGGATTTTCAGAAGCGAAAATTTCTACAAAAGTGCGTCGTCCTTGAAAGCAATATGGAAGATGCATGAGAATACTACTCCAGTTTTCATATAGTTTGGCAGTTTGTTCACTTTCTGATTTATAATGGTCATACGCCTCTTTAATTCTATTGATATAACATTGATTCGAATATTGTCCATCAAAAACAGGCTGTTCTTTGTAGAGCACAATTTCATTTTCTAGAACACCATTCCATTCAGGATTGCCCTCCAAGTGCAGTGCTTCTACTTTGGAATAGCTTCTTCTGGGTTTAAAAAAATCGAAAAGACCTTCAGTGGCAGCGCCTACTTCTTTAGAAAGACTAAGTATTCTAGGATTAGCTGTAATGAGCATTGCAATGGCACCAGCACCTTGCGTGTATTCGCCAGTAGAATTTAAATCGTATTTTGCATAATCCGAAGCAATAACAATGGCCTTTTTAGTTGGGTTTAATCTAATATAATCAGCACAATTTTGCAAGGCATCTATAGCACCAATACAAGCGAAAGTTACATCAACAACATCACAATTTCGGAAACTTGAGGAACCAAAGTGTTGTTCTAAATTTGATAAAACATACGAGGCAACTGGTTTTGAGCTGTCAACACCGCTTTCGGTGCCAACATATATTCGGCTAATTGTTGTCGGATTCAGACCTTCCTGTTGCATCAATTTTAGAGCAGCATTAGAAGCCATAGTGACCACATCTTGATGGACATCAAGTAAACTCATATGGTGTAACCCTAATCCTTTTTCTAGTTTACTAGCTTCAATATTTCTTTTATCTGCCAATACATTTATTGGTAAATATAGTTTTGGAATGTCAAATGCGATACTGTCAATACCTACTTTCATGTTGTTGTTATTTGCTAGGCAAAATTAAAAAAGCCAACTTCAAAATATTCTGAAATTGGCTTTAAAATAAGGAGGTTGAACACGATTTATGATTTTAGCAATAAAACAATACTTATTTTTTTGAAATGGTATTTATAGGTTTAAAAATTGATAAAACTAATCTAATAGTGCTTTAAAAGTATCACCTTGAGTAATGTCACCCGAATTATATCCTTTCATAAACCATTCAATACGCTGTTTAGAAGTTCCGTGTGTAAAGCTATCGGGCACGACACTACCACTCATTCTTTTTTGTATGGCATCGTCACCAACAGCATTGGCTGCACTTATCGCTTCTTCAATATCTCCGGCTTCTAATAAATTTTTGTTGTAGTGTGCCCAAACGCCTGCATAAAAATCGGCTTGTAATTCCATGCAAACGGATAGTTTATTGGCTTCTGTTTCACTTTTACTTTGTTGTAACTGTCTCACTTTGGCAGAAGTCCCAAGTACTGTTTGCAAATGATGTCCTACTTCATGTGCAATGACATACGCAATGGCAAAATCACCACCTTCTGCACCAAAACGGGTTTTCAGCTCTTCAAAAAAGCGTAAATCCATGTAGACTTTTTTATCGCCTGGGCAATAAAACGGACCAGACGCAGAAGTAGCACTACCACAAGCGGTTTCTACACCATCATCAAAAAGTACCATTCCTGGTTCTTCATAGGTCATGTTGTTATCTTCAAAAATGGTGGTCCAAGTTTTGTTGTTGTATACAAATACCGATTCCGAGAAATCTCCTAGTTCTTTTTCTTCGGCTGATAATTCTCTGGTTTGTGTACCTTCTGTCTGGGTTTGTGTTCCTTGCGTCTGCTGTAAAATAGTTCCAATACTTTGTCCTGTTTCACCTCCAAACATATTTAATAGTAAGACTATAATTCCGATGGCGCCACCACCAAGAAGTGCTTTTTTTCCGCCTGACATGCCTCTGCGATCTTCAAAGGAATCGCTGTTTTGTTTATCCCATTTCATACTTGTTCGTTTTTAGTTTTTGGTTATCCATTGACTTATAATTTTAATCAAATGTTCTTTGTCTATTGGTTTCGGAATGTAATCATTCATTCCATATTCAATACATTTTTCTTTCTCACCAACAATCGTTCCAGCTGTAAGCGCAATAATCGGAATTTTGTCCGCTTTTGGAATTTTTCGTATCTCTATAGTTGAGTCGTAACCATTCATGACAGGCATTTGGATATCCATCAGAATCAAATCGGGTAACAATTCCATAGTTTTCTCTAAGGCATCTTTTCCGTTTTCTAATTCAAAAATAGTAGCATTGGGAACTATTTGTTTGACCAGCGTTTTGGCCAAAAGCATGTTTATTTTATTGTCTTCTACGATGAAAATTGTTTTAGCATCTTTAGTGATGATATTGTCAGAGTCTACTTTTTTTAGAATGCCTTCTTTTGGTTTGCCTAGCATTGGTTGTTCGTTCGTGTAGGGAACTTCAATGACAAAACTAAATTCACTGCCTTTTCCAAATTCACTTTCAAGATGTAATTGGCTATTCATCAGGTTGAGCAACTGATTGGAGATGGAAAGTCCTAAACCGGTTCCTCCAAATTTTTTGGTAGTAGAGTTATCTGCTTGCGAAAAGGCCTCAAAAATCCGCATTTGGTTTTTCATTTTGATTCCGATTCCGGTATCTTTTACTGTAAATTGGAGTTGGATGTTTTTGTCGTCTATCAACTTAAAGACTGTTACATGTAAGTCAACTTTTCCTTTCTCTGTAAATTTAACGGCATTGCTGAGAAGGTTGACCAAAACTTGTTTTAGGCGGATATAATCCACTTCAATAAATGTTGGTACATCCGGTGCAATATCAAGATTTATGGTGATATTTTTGAAATCGGCTTCGTATTTTATTAAATCAACAACCTGATTGGCTATTTCTGCAATATTAATTTTTTCGATGTTAAGTTCTAATTTACCGGATTCTATTTTGGAGAAATCGAGAATGTTATTGATAACTTCCATCAACGAATTGGCCGATTGATTGATGGTATCCATGTATTTTTTCTGAATGTCTTCTAGTTTAGAGTTCATTAAAAGTTCCGTAAATCCAATGATACCGTTTAGCGGCGTTCTAATTTCGTGACTCATATTGGCTAAAAATTCTGATTTTGCTCTATTAGCAGCTTCAGCATAATTCTTCGCTTTTATAGCTTCTTCGGCTTCCATTCGTTTGGTAATGTCAATAAAAATCCCAACGATATATTCAATAGAACCCTCTTTAAAAATTGGTTCTCCAAACTCTTCTACCCAGACATAATGACCCTCTTTGTTGATAATTCTGTAGATTAAATGAATTTTTTGTTTGTTCTTAAAGAGTTCATCTGCTTTGACTTTTACGATTTTCAGATCGTCTGGATGGACTAAATCAATGTAGAAAATTTTATTTTGAAGAAAATCACTTTTTGGATATCCAGTGAGTTTTTCGATTTCGTCATTGAGATAAATCTTAGACCATTTTTCATCGTATTTTGAAAGGTGCACAGTTCCCGGAATATTACTGGCCAAAAGCCTAAACCGTTCTTCACTTTCCTTAATAATGGCTTCATTCAGATTGCGTTCGATGGCATAAGAGATGTTGGTTGCCAGAGTTTGAAGCGTGCCCACTTCGTCGCTGGTCCACTCTCTTTCGTTTTGAGTCACAATAAACACAATCAATCCGTATAGTTCTTTTTTGACGAATATCGGAAGAAACAATATCGATTTAGTATCTAACGATTGGAAAAACTCTTTAGTAACTTCATTTTTAATTTTTCGGGTAGAGGAGAAGTACGGTTTGTTTTCGAGCATGTTCTCCATAACATCCGAAATTTTTGTATACGGAACCTCTAAAATTAAGGGATTCAATTCGGCCAGTGCTTTTGTTTCGCCAGACCAACGGTATTTTTGAATTAATGTTTTGTCTTTAGCATTGTGTTCAAAAAAGGATAAACGATCTACCTGAGTTACATTTCCAACAGTTCCAAGTATGCCTTGGAAAATTTCATCTGTATTGGTTGACATTAAAAATTTCTGAGTGTTTTTATTGATAACGGTCAATATTTCACTCTTATAGGAAAGCTTTTTGTCCGATTCTAATAATAATTGTGATTCGATGGCAATGGCTATCAAATCGGCAATAGAACGTGAAAAGTTGATATCCTCATTATCCCATTCGGTTGGGGTTTCAATTTTTTCAAAGCATAAAATCCCTATAATTTCTCCGTTGATAAAAATTGGAGTATCTAATAAAGATTTGATATCATTTTTTGGGAAATAGTCAAAACAAAGCTCTTGAGTTATAGTATTGTCATAGACATTGGAAGCTACAATTTGGGCACCAGTTTCGATATTTTTAAAGTAAATAGGATGTTTTTCTTTATCGATAACAAAGTTTTTTTCAAAGCGATCGCTGTTCAGATAATACATGCTTTCGCAACGAATTCCTTCTTTTAAGAACGCCCAATAACTTACTCGGTCTATGGAACAATTGGTGCTGGCAATTTTGAGAATATTTCGGAGAATTCCTTTGAAAGTATCTTTATTCGAGTAGCTTTGAGAAGTAAGTACTTTGAGCGTCTCGTTGTGGATTCTAACTTTTTTACTTCTGTTATAGTGTTCGATTTCGAGACTTTTTACCAGAGTAATATCTCTTGCAATGGCTGAAAACCCTACTACGTCACCATTTTCATTTTTCTTTAGCGTTACCTTTTGTGAAACCCAAACCGTATCGTTGTCTTTCTTAATAATTGGAAAAACTAAATCATTGTATTCATTGGCTTCAGTTGGAATATCTTTATAAAAATCGACTACATAATCTACATAGTCTTTTCCTATAAATTTGAAGAAATACTTATCGAGAATTTCATCTTTTGAATATCCTAACGTTTTTTCTGTAAATTGGTTTACATAGGTAATAACCGACTTTAAATCAATCTCATAAATTAAATCGGCTGCCGATTCTATTAAACTTCGGTATTGGTTTTCGATGTTGACTTTTTCGGTTACGTCCTGACCAATACCAATAACGATGTCGTCTGTATATTTTTTATCTTTCCACTGAATGTACTTGTAATCACCGTTTTTACATTTTAATTTTCGGGTATACAAGCGATCATCAACATAATCATTGTGATAGGCTTCACCTACAAATTCAGGATCTTCAGTGCGTTTCCAAAAGCCCATTCCAAGAACTTCATCAACGTTATAGCCTAGGATTTCCTTAACAGATTCACTACAAAAAGACACTTCACCTTTTCTGTCCGTAGTGATAATAATGGAGTTTCCTTTATTTACAATCAAATTGGTGAAAAGGAATTTATTGCGAGTTTCAATAAGTGCCAAATGTCTAGCCGTATGAATCGTCGTTGTCAATATAAAAGAGCAGATGAGAATAATAGTGTAATTATTCGGAATCAACTCAAATCCATAAGAGCTTATCAGCAATAACAGGCATGTTATGACAAAAAGCCAATAATGTATAATATTCTTAATAACAAAATAGGAAAGGAAGAAGGTTACTATTATACTAACATAGCAAATCAGTTCAAAATCGTTGAAAAAAAGATTATATACAATTAAACCAAAATAGGAAAAATAGGAAAGTAAAAAAACGCTACTTATGTGTTTTGAAAAAAAGCGTGTTTTGGTTGAAAGTAAATACAGTGTTATGAGTGCAATACCAATTAAGACATTGGGAATTAAGAAGCTATTGGAACGCACGTGAAAAATTTCGAGTATAGCTTCAACAAGCGGAATGGTGATTCCAAAAAACAAAAGGTATAGCGAATATTGCTGCTCTTTAGGCTCTAATTCGGATTGGTTGCGAAAGTTCAATTTTGTTTTCAAAGCATTGCTAGTTGCAAAATAAGCTCCGTAAAGCAGCAATAGCAAAACCGCTATAATAATTAAATTATTAGTGTTTGAAAAAGTAAAAAAGTCGTTCAACTTGGTCTTGGTTTTGTTTAGGTATTGTTCAAAAATAAATAAATTAGGTGAGCCATTTTAGTAATCCTCTTAAAATTTTCAATTTTCCCTCGTAAGGCGCGTATCTAATAGGAATGTCTAACCAGTTTCCTTTTTTTATAATGGCTTTTTGATGCGAAAAAGTGGTAAAACTGCGTTGGCCATGATACGCCCCGATTCCACTATGACCTACACCGCCAAACGGTAATCGGTTATTAGAAAAATGAATCACAGTATCATTGATGCAACCACCTCCAAAGGATAAATTTTGGATTATTTTTTGAGCAAAAGCGTTGTTATCAGTAAAAACAAATAGCGAAAGCGGTTTTTCATAACTACTAATAATGCGCTCCATTTCGCTTTCATTTTTATAGGAAAGTATGGGAAGTATCGGACCAAAAATCTCTTCTTTCATGACCAAACTATTTAGATTGGGTTCTTCAATAAGTGTTGGCGCTAAATAGCAATCGTTTATATTGGTTTGACCTCCAAAAATAATATTTTCATTCGCTAACATTGCCGTTAATCGCTTCCAATTTTTTTCATTGATGATTCGAGGGAAATCAGCTGATTTTTCTGGATTTTCACCATAAGCATTTATGATTTCAGTTTTTAAATGAGTAATCAATGCGGGTTTGATTTTTTCTGAAACCAATAAGTAATCGGGTGCAATGCAGGTTTGGCCCGCATTGAGGAATTTTCCCCATACAATTCTTTTAGCGGCTAGTTTTAAATTCGCAGATTCCTCAATAATGCAAGGGTTTTTTCCGCCTAATTCGAGGGTAACCGGAGTCAAATTTTCGGCTGCCGCTTTGGCTACTATTTTTCCAACAGCAACACTTCCCGTGAAAAAGATATAGTCCCATCGTTTTGCCAATAATTCTTGAGCAACATCAGCATTACCTTGGATGCATTCTACATGATTTTTATCAAAGGTTTCTTCGATTATTTTGGCTACGATTTTGGAGGTATTCGGAGTCAGCTCTGAGGGTTTTACCATAACTTGATTTCCCGCTGCAACAGCTGCTATCAAGGGACACAAAGCCAATTGATATGGATAATTCCATGGTGCCATAATCAATACTTTTCCGTAAGGTTCTTTGTAGATATAATCGGTGGAAGGAAAATTTAAAAGAGAAGGCAAAACCATAGTTGGTTTTGCCCATTTGTGAATGTTTTTTATGGTGTGATTCAGTTCAGAAAGAATATAACCAGTTTCAGAAACAACGGCTTCAAAAGCAGGTTTTTTGAAATCATCATAGAGTGCTTTGATAATTTCTTCCTCGTGTTTTTGAACACAATTCAATAATTTTACTAGGGATTGTTTTCGGTAGTTGATATCGGTCTTAAAAAGCATAGCTTGGCTGAATAGGTTCAGCAAGTTACATATTTTTAACTAGTAACAATCAACTTTATACTTATAAAAATCCTAATCGATATCCAATGTATGCATCGGCCTGTTTTCCGTCTGCCAAAGAGGTGACAATAGAATTGGAACCTAGATAAAATCCAAACCATCGGAAACCGGCACCAACATTTGTTCCTGAAACATCATCATTGGAAACCGGAACATAAGCTTCAAAGATTCCGATGTTAAATCTTGGCGTAACCGAAACTATATTTCTTGCTGTTACTTGATTATCACTTTCGTCTTTTTTGAGTTTCTGTTGCAAATAACCGGTTACATAGAATTTTGGAACAATTTTAAAATCAGCATACAAAGCCAATGTTGTGGGCAGATTTACTTTGAAATCTGTTTTGTTTCTAGTTTCTGTCAAATAGCCATTGTCGGTTAAAATCTGTTCTACATCATTTAAATTATCGATATTACTAAACTGACTTAAATCTAAAGGATTAGTAACAGGAATGTTTAAGGTGTAATTGGTATTGTAATTATTATCATCCTTAAAAGTCATGCTACCAATATTTCGGATAGAGGCTCCGGCCTTAATCTTGTATTTCGATTTTTCGTCTTTCCATTGATAACTTACGCCTAAATCTCCGGCAAAACCATTTAATCCACCAAAAATAGACTTGCTGTAATCATCAAAATTGGTAAAACTATCTGCCAGATTTCCAGAATAAGCAATGTTCAACGTTGCCGGTTGATTGGTAGTTAGAAAAGCACCGCTTCCGTTTTGGGTAACCGTTCCGTTTAAATCTTTCAAACCAAAATTCGAATACGAGCCTGGAAACAAAATCTTAAGAGTAGCTCCAGCGCTGAAGGTGTGGTTTTTATTATCTACCAAGGTTCTGGCTACTGATAAGCCGATTTCTCCGTAGGAAGTTCCGTTTATTCGTTGATTGTTTGGATTATTTAACAACGTGGTATTCAGGATGAGGTTGTTGTTGGTAATGGCGTTACCAATAGTCGGATCAATATCTACTAGATCAAATTTAACGTTAGCTTTAGTTGTGATTCCAAAACCCCATTTCATCCATTTCATTGCAAACCCAGGACCCATTATTTGTCCATCAAAACGCACGTTTACGGGTTCATTTCCGGCAAAAATTAGCTCTTCAAGATTGTCTGAACTCAAATCGCTAATACCAACTTTATTGTTTGCCACATCTAAACTTAGACCGAAAAAGTTGATTTCAAATTTCTTGGACAAATTCGAAAACTCAGCCGGATTCAAAGCTCCATTTAAAATTCCCACACGATTGGAAGTGCTGATTCCGGAAAAGTGATCCTGTGCAAAAGCACCAAAACCAATCAGTAAACCAAAGATTACAAGTGTTTTTTTCATAGCAGTTGTTATTATTTAGGGTTTTAAGTAAAACGTAAACATACGCATTTTAGTATTAAATAGAATTCCAAATAGCATCATTTGGTGGATCAGCTATGATTTCCAAAGATTCTTTTGAAACAGGATGAATGAAAACTAGTTTTCGGGCATGCAAGTGAATACCGCCATCCAGATTACTTCGGTCAAAACCATATTTCAAATCACCTTTAATCGGACAGCCTAGGGCCGACAATTGGGCTCTAATTTGATGATGCCTTCCGGTATGCAGGTTGATTTTTAAACAAAAATAATTATCCAAAGTCTTGATGATGGTGTATTCCAGACTCGCTTTTTTGCTTTCAGGTACTTCTTTTACATGCGCTTTCGAGGTATTGTTTTTCTCATTTCTTTTCAGATAATGTACCAAAGTATCCTGCACTTTTGGAGGTTGGTTTTTTACGACAGCCCAATAGGTTTTTTGCGTTTCCCGATTGGCAAATAATTCATTCAGTCGGGCTAAAGCTTTAGATGTTCGGGCAAAAACCACGATTCCCGTTGTTGGTCGGTCCAACCGATGCACCACGCCCAAAAAGACTTTACCAGGTTTATTATACTTTTCTTTGATGTATTCTTTCACAACCTCGGACAAAGGTTTATCGCCCGTTTTATCGCCCTGAACGATATCGCCAACGCGTTTGTTAACCACAATGATGTGATTGTCTTCGTGAAGTATTTGGAGGTTGTCTTTATTCGAGACTGTCTTAGACATTTTAGATTGTTAGATTTTTAGATTAGAACGGAATCGGGAAATCATTTTAATAATTTCATTCAATTCGATAATTGATTTCTCTAATTCATCAGTTTTAATGAAACCTAAATCTAATGCAATTAAAAGTTGTGTTTCTATTTCGTATGCAGAACCGATTGCAATTTCTAAAAACCTTGCAAAATCATTATTTGAATTTCTTGATGATCCTTCCGCTATATTTGAAGGGATTGAGACTGATGCTCTTCGCAATTGATTTGTTAAACCGAATTTTTCATCATTGGGAAACTTTGAAGTTATGGCATAAATCTGGGAGCAAAATAATCTGCTTCTTTTCCAAATTTCCAATTCTTTAAATTGATGCATATGTTAAATCTATGATGTCTAAATAGTCTAAAAATCTATGTAGTCTAATTTAATACTGTTCATTAGCATTAGGAAAGTCTTTCGATTTCACATCAGCCACATAATTCCCAATGGCTTTAGTCATTTGTTCGTATAAATCTAAATAGCGTCTTAAAAATCGGGGACTAAATTCATTGTTCATACCCAACATATCATGAATAACTAAAACCTGTCCGTCTACGCCACCACCGGCACCAATGCCAATAACCGGAATTGATATAGTTTTAGCGACTTTTTCGGCCAATGCTGCCGGAATTTTTTCCAATACCAAGGCAAAACAGCCCAGTTTTTCCAACAGTTTTGCATCTTCGAGCAATTGTTCCGCTTCGGCATCTTCTTTGGCACGAACCGTATAGGTTCCGAATTTGTATATCGATTGTGGCGTTAATCCCAAATGTCCCATTACCGGAATTCCAGCATTCAAAATCCGCTTGATACTTTCTTTAATTTCACTTCCACCTTCTAGTTTCACAGCATGACCGCCACTTTCTTTCATGATTCTAATGGCAGAACGCAACGCTTCTTTCGGATCCGATTGATAACTTCCGAAAGGTAAATCCACAACCACCAGAGCACGTTCGATGGCACGAACAACGCCAGAAGCATGATAAATCATTTGATCCAACGTTATCGGTAGTGTAGTCTCATGTCCCGCCATCACATTACTGGCAGAATCGCCCACCAAAATCACATCAACTCCGGCAGAATCCACAATTTTTGCCATCGTAAAATCGTATGCCGTGAGCATTGATATTTTTTCGCCGTTGGCTTTCATGTCAAATAGTGACTTTGTCGTAATTCTTTTGTAATCTTTTTTTGCTGTAGACATAGTGGTTCGTTTTGAACTGCAAAAGTATTAAATCTATTTTTGATGCAACAAAAGTTAAGCTCTTAAAGTGAAATTGTACTACTTTTGTCAAATCTGATGAGGAGCGAATGATTTGGGCAATGAATAAAACCGTTTTCCTGCTTTCCGTTACAATCTTTTATGCTGAAACAAGTTCAGCATAAAAGGATTTCCACTCCAATCAGGGCTAAAGAGTAAGCCATTTGAATCTCAGCGAACTTTGCGAAATAGCTTTGCGGACTTTGCGGTTAAAAAATAAAGTATGCCGAAAATATTAATCATTGAAGACGAACAATCCATCCGAAGGGTTTTAACCAAAATACTTTTAGAGGAAGGTGCCAATTATATAGTTGACGAAGCCGAAGACGGAAAACTTGGTTTTGAAAAAATTAAGAACGAAGATTTCGATTTGGTATTATGCGACATTAAAATGCCCAAAATGAATGGCGAAGAATTACTCGAAGCTGTTAAGAAAATAAAGCCCGAAATTCCGATGGTCATGATTTCCGGTCACGGTGATTTGGAAACGGCTGTCAATACAATGCGTCTTGGAGCCTTTGATTATATTTCAAAACCACCCGATTTGAATCGACTATTAAACACGGTTCGAAATGCTTTAGACAAAAAGCAATTGGTCGTAGAAAATAAAATTCTAAAGAAAAAAGTTTCCAAAAACTATGAAATCATTGGTGGAAGTGAGCCTATAAATCAAATCAAACTAATGATTGAAAAAGTAGCTCAAACCGATGCCCGAGTTTTGATAACTGGACCCAACGGAACTGGAAAAGAATTAGTAGCGCATCAATTACACGAAAAAAGTGAAAGAGCAGAAGCACCGATGATTGAAGTAAACTGTGCTGCTATTCCGTCGGAGTTGATTGAAAGCGAATTGTTCGGTCACGTAAAAGGTGCGTTTACATCAGCCGTAAAAGACAGAGCCGGAAAATTTGAAGCTGCCGACGGCGGGACAATCTTCTTGGATGAAATTGGCGACATGAGTTTATCAGCGCAAGCCAAAGTATTGCGTGCCTTACAGGAAAGCCTAATTCAAAGGGTTGGCGCCGATAAAGACATCAAAATTAATGTTAGAGTCGTTGCAGCAACCAATAAGGACTTAAAAAAAGAAATCGCCGAAGGTCGTTTTCGTGAGGATTTGTACCACCGTTTGGCCGTAATCCTGATAAAAGTACCGTCGTTAAATGACAGACGTGATGATATTCCACTCTTGATAGAACATTTTGCTGCCAAGATTGCTGAAGAACAAGGAAACGCTACAAAATCATTCTCCAAAGAAGCGGTCAAATTACTGCAGGAATACGATTGGACTGGAAACATACGCGAACTTCGTAATGTTGTTGAACGTTTGATTATCCTTGGTGGTAGCGAAATATCAGAATTGGATGTAAAGCTGTTTGCGAGTAAATAAGGCATTAGTTAAGAGCCAATAGGTAATAGAATTTTCATAGTAACGAGCTAATGGCCAATGGCTGTTGCCTAATCACTAAATAATGAATTTAAAAAAAATAAACCCCAACCTTCAAAAGGCATTAATTGAAAACGGACTGACCGAGGCAATTGAAATGCAACAGGAAACGTTTGCTACCATCAAAAGTGGTGCTGATGCCGTAATCCAATCTGCTGGAGGTACCGGAAAATCAACAACCATTGTTTTAAACGTTATTCAGAAATTGGAAAAAACGGTTGGCGAAAGTACCCGTTGTCTCATCATTGTGGAAACCAAAGAAAAAGTGTTGGAAATGGAAGAATTGTTCCTGAAATATGGAACGTACACCGATTTAAGTATTCTGGGAGTCCACGACAAAGGCGATATTGATTACGATAAAAATGTGGTATCGATGGGCTTGGATATTCTGATTGGTACACCTAATAAAATCAATGCGATGTTTTCTTCGGCAGGTTTTAACAGCAATACCATTCGGATGATGATTGTAGATGATGCCGATGTATTGTTCAGAAATAGGGTAGATGCGATTGTTTTGCGTTTGTCACAAAGTATCGAGAAAACCCAACGCTTATTCTTTTGTTCTCAAATAACAGAAAGAGTGGAATCGTTGGCCGATAAAATCATGATTGAGCCGCTTTTTTTCGAGATGGAAGAGGAGTAATGGTGAATTGTAAATGGTGAATGTTTTTTTTATTTTACAACTCACAAACAGTATTTCATAACTCACAAGCAATAATTCACAATTCATAATTCACAATTCAAAAAAATGGGCTTAATAAAAATATTTTCGGGAGAAGAAATCCTCGCAGTTTCCTTAAAAGAAAGAATGGAAGAAGCGGACATCAATGTGGTTGTTAGAGATAACAATCAGGCCAATGTGTTGCCGAGTATTACTACTGCCAAAGCGGTAGAAGTTTTTATTCAGGAATTTGATTACGGTAAAGCGCATCCGGTGCTTGAAGCCTTTCGTATGAGTTTAGGATGAAAAAAATAATCAGGATATTCCCTTTTTTCCTGTTTGTGTTTTTGATAGACCGATTCATGTTGCTGCCTAGCAGAATGGACGGCATTTGGCAATTTGAAAGTGGCGTTTATGTAGCCGATATGATTTCGTATGACAATATTGAAATCGTGAATAACTTTGAAGTCAAAATCAGCAAAGCCTATAAATTTGATTCCTATTACCTTCTTGGATGCTATTTCGGAAGACTTTATTTATTGGAAAAAAACTCTTTAAAATACACAAGCTACTCTGAGTTGGATGAAAGCGGATTCCTGGGGAATTAATTAAAAATCTTCAATCGACTGACCAATACTGAAATTAAAATGCCAAAGATGCCAATGATGGCAAAGGAGTATTTCAAACTCGTTAATTCGGCTATAAATCCAATTACGGGAGGTCCGAGTAAAAACCCTAAAAAACTGATACTCGTTACAACCGTTAGGGCAATTCCGGTTGGCACATTTTCATTGTTTCCGGCTACGTTAAAAATGATCGGTACCACATTCGATACGCCAAACCCAACCAGCATGAAGGCAATCATACACGGAATCAAATAAGGCAATAAAACCGCCATATATAATCCACTAGAAATTACCAATCCACTTATGATGAGTACTTTTTTGGCACCAAAACGATGCACTAAAAAATCACTTAAAAACCTTCCCGAAGCCATACTGATCATAAAAGTAGTATAGCCCAAAACGACAAGTGCACCGGGAGCTTTGATGATTTCTTTAAAATACACACCGCTCCAATCAAACATGATGCCTTCACTCGCCATACCACAAAAGCAAATGACGCCCAACCATAGCAACGTTTTATCAGGATTTTTAAACAAAGAATAATTTGATTTTGTTTCTTCTTGTTTCGATTTGGCTTTTATCATAAACTTATAATTAGTGATAACAAGAATAATTACAAAACCTAAGGCAATAGCAAAATGCTGTAACGGATTCAACTCAAAAGATAGCATTACCAGTCCCACTAAAGCTCCAAAAAACCCGGCTAAACTCCACGAACCATGAAAAGAACCAATGATGGGCTTTTCAAACAATTGCTGCGTATAAACCCCTTGCGTATTTACTGCGATGTTACAAAAATTCCCAAAGAACCCAAACAAGAACAATCCGGCAGCCAATTGCCATTCCGATTTTGCCACTCCTAGCAAAAGAAGACACAAGGCATAGCTCAATAATCCGACTATAGAAATCATTCTACTGCCATATTTGGTAACGATTTTTCCGGAAATGGGCATCGCAAATAATTGTCCAACAGGTAAAGCAAAAAGCATTGTTCCCAGCGCAGCTTCGCTGAGGTGCAGCATCGATTTAATATCCGGAATACGGCTGGCCCAAGTGGAAAAACAAAATCCCATTCCGAAGAAAAATAAGGAAGTAGCGAAACGAACCCGAATCAAATAGGAACTTTTAGCCTTTCGAAAGCTCTTTTTGATCTTGGCTTTAGGTAAAATTTTCGATAAAAAACTATAGTCTAATAAAGGCATGAGTTTATGGCTTCTGAATTGGAGCTTAAAATTAACCAAATCTTTTCTGAAACTAAAGTTTTTAATTGATGATGCTCTGAAATGAAGTAATTACAACGTTATTGTTATTAAATTATTTCATTCTCAAATTTTCAAATCAACGCATTTTCAAATTGATTATTAAGCTATCTTTGCCGCTTCAAAAATCTAAGAAGTCTAATAATCTAATACTCTAGCAATCGCAATGATTACTGTAAACGACATAGCCGTTGAATTTGGCGGAACCACTCTTTTTAGCGAAGTCACTTTCGCCATCAACGAAACCGATAAAATTGCCCTCATGGGTAAAAATGGTGCTGGAAAATCCACTTTGCTAAAAATTGTAGCTGGTGAAAATAAACCAACACGCGGAAACATTTCTGCTCCCAAAGAAGCAGTAGTGGCTTATTTGCCGCAGCACTTATTGGCGTCGGATAATTGCACGGTTATGGAAGAAACTTCTAAAGCGTTTGCTGAAGTGTTCCAAATGAAAGCCGAAATTGACGAAATCAACGAGCAGTTGACCATTCGTACCGACTATGAAAGCGATGCTTATATGAAGTTGATTGAACGCGTTTCAGAACTAAGTGAGAAGTATTATTCTATCGAAGAAGTAAACTATGAAGCCGAAGTAGAAAAGGTTTTGAAAGGACTAGGATTTGAGCGGGAAGATTTTGATAGACCAACCTCAGAGTTTTCTGGTGGATGGCGTATGCGAATTGAATTGGCTAAGATTTTATTAAAGCAACCCGATTTAATTTTACTAGATGAGCCCACCAATCACTTGGATATGGATAGTATTCAGTGGTTGGAAGATTTTTTAATCAATCAAGCCAAAGCGGTGATGGTAATTTCTCACGACCGTGCGTTTGTAGACAATATCACCAATCGTACGATTGAAGTTACTATGGGAAGAATCTACGATTACAAAGCTAAATATTCGCATTATCTTGAACTGAGAAAGGATAGGAGAGTGCATCAGCAAAAAGCCTACGACGAGCAACAGCGATTTATAGCCGATAATCAAGCGTTCATTGATCGTTTTCGAGGTACTTTTTCTAAAACAGATGCTGTTCAATCGCGTGTTCGAATGTTAGAAAAGATTGTTCCTATTGAAGTAGACGAAATCGATACTTCGGCATTAAAATTGAAATTTCCACCTTCGGTTCGCTCCGGACAATATCCTGTTATAGTACGTGATTTACACAAATCCTATGGCGATCATTTGATTTTTAAAGATGCTAATTTGGTGATTGAACGTGGACAAAAAGTGGCCTTTGTTGGTAAAAACGGTGAAGGAAAGTCGACCATGATTAAAGCCATTATGAAAGAAATCGAAATCAATGGTGGAAACGTAGAAATTGGTCACAACTGTCAGATAGGCTATTTTGCTCAAAATCAGGCCTCACTGTTAGACGAAAACGCTACTATTTTTGAAACGATTGATAATATTGCTGTAGGCGATGTAAGAACACAGATCAAGAATATTTTGGGTGCTTTCATGTTTCATGGCGATGATATTCAGAAGAAAGTAAAAGTACTTTCGGGTGGTGAAAAGACACGTCTCGCTATGATCAAATTATTATTGGAACCCGTTAATTTGTTAATTCTCGATGAGCCATCCAACCACTTGGATATGAAAACGAAAGACATCATCAAGGAAGCTCTGAAAGACTTTGACGGAACGCTAATTTTAGTATCGCACGATAGGGATTTCTTGGACGGATTGGCCGAAAAAGTGTTCGAATTCGGAGACAAACGTGTTAAAGAGCATTTCGAAGATTTAAAAGGATTCCTAGCTCATAAGAAGATGGATAGTCTTAAAGAGATAGAAAAATAGCAATAAAATCAGAAACCCTGTCCGTGTGCATCCGAACAGGGTTTCTTTCATCAAACACCCAACGTCATCAACTTAACTATTTTTCTTTTTCATTAATTGGTAGCTTCCATCAATCGGATAAACTCCGCTCTGTAGCCTTGGTCGTCATAGGCCAAACCTTCTTTGGCTAATTTCTTGATGTCGGACAGCGAAGTATTGCTGACCAATTTGGAATCTCTCAGTTTCAAACCAAACCATGCTACTGCAGAACTGAATTTTAAATCGTTAGAACTGTTCGTCATTGGTGTCGATTTGTCTTCAATCACACGAACCATCTCTATGCTTTTATTACCGTCAGGTTTTTTGTAACGGAATTTTACGGTGGCCAATTCTTCATTAAATTGGTTTGATGTTACTTTGGTTTCAGTGTATTTCAAGTTTTTTGGCTCGCTATAAAAGTTGCTTTTTACACCAACGGGTATGATTTCGTATAAGGCTGTAACCGTATGACCACTTCCCAATTCTCCCGCATCTATGGTATCATTCTGAAAGTCTTCCGGATTTAGTTTTCGGTTTTCGTAACCAATTAATCGGTATGACGCTACGTGAGACGGATTGAATTCTATTTGGATTTTCACATCTTTAGCAATGGCAAACATGGAACCTTTGAATTCTTTCCCTAAAAATCTGTTAGCTTCCTGTATGTTATCGATATAAGCATAATTTCCGTTGCCTTTGTCGGCTAGAATTTCCATTTTTTTGTCTTTGTAATTGCCCATTCCATAACCCAAGCACGTTAAAAAAACACCTGACTTTCTCTTTTCTTCAATGAGGGTTTGCATATCGCTGTCTGAAGAAGCGCCTACATTAAAATCGCCGTCTGTAGCTAAGATTACACGATTGTTGCCTCCCTTTATAAAGTTTTCCGTGGCGGTTTTATAGGCCAACTGTATTCCGGCTCCACCTGCAGTGCTTCCGCCAGATTGTAGTCGTTCCAACGCTTCAATAATGGTTTGTTTCTGGCTTCCGGCTGTAGCGGGCAATACCAATCCAGCTGCTCCGGCATACACTACAATCGATATTTTATCATCATCACGCAATTGGTTTACCAAAACTTTCAATGATTCTTTAACCAATGGCAGTTTGTTCATTGAACTCATCGAACCCGAAACATCTATCAAGAAAACCAAATTGGAAGCCGGTAAAGTATCCGTAGGAAGTATTTTTCCTTGTAAACCAATGCGAACAAGTTTGGTGTCTTTATTCCACGGACAATCACTGTATTCGGTAGTAATCGAAAACGGATGCTCGTCTTTAGGTTGTGGATATTGATATTTGAAGAAATTCACCATTTCTTCGACACGCACAGCATCTTTTGGAACTTTCTGTCCCGCATTGATGAATCGGCGGATATTGGTATACGACGCATTATCCACATCAATCGAAAAAGTAGAGAGTGGCGCTGTTTTTGGACTTTCAAATGCATTTTCTACTAGCATTCCATAATCTTCATCGTTTTCATTAAAAAACCCGGAATTACTTAGAGTGTCGTTATCACTTTTATCCGAAATTGGTTGTCCCGAACTGCGAATAACACTTATTCCTGCTGCATTGCCTGAAAGTTTTTGTAAAACAGTACTGTTAGGCTTATTAGCTACAAGATTTGACGAAACGGTAGTTGATGCTAAATAAGATTTTTTACTTTCAATTTTATCATATCCCAAAACAACCACCTCTTCCAGTTTCAGGGTTTCTCCATTCATTTTAGCATTGATGATATTAGATTTACCGACTCTAATTGACATTGAAGTATAACCGGTAAAACTGAATACTAAGGTTTCCCCAATTTTGGCTTGAATACTGTATTTTCCATCAAAATTGGTTTGTGTGTTTCGAGTAGTTCCTTTTACAAGGACATTGGCTCCAGGTAATGGTCCGGCTTCATCGGAAACAATTCCGGTAATGGTTTTCTCCTGTGCATTAGCTGCGATACAAAAGAGCATAGCAAGGGCTAATGAAATAAGTTTGAAACTTTTCATGGCTTAAAAATTTAAAAGTTGGACAATGGTTATTTTGCTTTTTTAGAAGCGCTTACGGGTTTTCCGTTTTTGGTGGTAATAATGACAACCCCTTTTTTGCCTTTATTACCATAGATTTCGAAAGCTTTTTCATGCTGCAGTATAGAGAGCGTTTCGATTTCTTGTTTATTGAGTGGCGTGTACGGACTTGTAGGGTTGGGTCCGAATACTTGTTGTTCTGTAAATTCTTCACCGTTGATGATGTAAAGTGGTTCATTCAAAACGATCAGTGAATCTGTTTCTGTGAATTCCACTTTTCTTATTTCTTGTTTAGAGACCTTATCACCAATGATTAGAAGCGGCTCTTCTTTTTGAGAATTGGAGACTTTGGCACTTTTGTTAAAAAACAGTTCCACATCTTTTTCTTTTTTTAATTTGGAAACGAAACTAGTATTCAAAACACTTTCATTTGTGGCAGTTGCTGGAGCTGAAAAATAGCCTCTTTGTTCTGTTGTGATTTTACTTACTAAAGCATCATCTTCATCAAACTTTACACTTTCTTCCATGGCTACCTGATTGTCGCGTGTTATTTGATGTTTCAGAATTTGTTCGGCTTCTTTCTTAATTAATGGTTTTTTTAATGTTTCAGATGTTGGTTCGGCTGTTACAACGGCGCTCGTTTCGATTATCGGTTTTTGAATGGAATCGGTTACTATGGTTACTGCTTTTTTTGGTGTAATGGACTCGGAATTATTGGTGAAAAACTGATATCCTAAAGTGCCGAACAATAGAATTGAAGCGGCTACAGCCAATTTTTTCCAACGTCCTATGGCTTTTTTATCTTCTTTGGTATCGAGCTTGTTTTCAACGCGTTGCCAGACGTTTTCCATTCCTGGATAATCTTTAGTCTCTGCGTTTTCGGCAGCCGATTTGATTTGGTTAAACAATCTATTCTCTTCCATGATTATTTTGCTTTTTGATAATACAACTGATTGACTAAGTCCTTCAGTTTGGTTTTAGCAACATTCAATTGTGATTTGGACGTTCCTTCCGAAATATTGAGCATCACTGCAATTTCTTTGTGACCGTAGCCTTCGATGACAAAGAGATTGAAAATCGTTTTGCAACCTTCCGGAATCCGTTCTAATAAATTCAATAAATCTTCTTCTTCTAGTGGTGTTTCCTCAACACTTTCGGGTTGTATTCGCAGTACATTGTCTTCTAAATACAGATTGAAATTGACGTTGCGTTTCAAATGATTCAAACAATGATTTACTGTGATTTTTCGAGCCCAAGCTTCAAAAGCACCATGTTCTTTTAACTGCTCTATTTTGGTAAAGATGGTATAAAAGGCATCGGCCAATACTTCTTCAATTTCCTCTTCTTTTTTCAAATAGCGTTTGCAAGTGCGGTACAATTTTGGCCCCATAAACTCATACACTTGACGCTGAGCATCACGTTGCATTTTTTTACAAGCTGTTATGAGTATTTCGTTGATCACTATGAAGGTCTTTATAACTAAAGAGGACTATTGCAGTAAAAAGGTTGGGACGAGAGGCAAAAAAGTTTTCAGTCCCAGTCTTAAGTCGCATTTTTATTGGTTTCTTTCGAGTACTAATTTATAAATGTTGGATTCCAAAACTTCGGAGTCCTTGTCTTCGCAAAGCAAAAATTCGATTCCGGTCGCTGTTTTTTGATACAAAGTAAGGCCTTCAAATTTATGATGGTCACTAATTTGGAGCGTACTTTCGAGTGTCATGGTTTTCAAATTGATGGTTCCGATCATACTTCCAAGTACTTCACCGTCTAAATATGTTGATGTAGTGTCTTCGGCCGAAGCTAGAAAGTAAATGATATCATCTACTAAAATAGCATCCGTAAATGTGGCGGGAACATGATTGATTTTGGGCAAATCAAACGCAGTAAAGGTTAGTTTGGAATCTTCTCTGTCATCAAAAGCATAAATGATTCCGTTTTTGCCTTCAGCGCCATTGCCTCTTTGAAAGAAATAAAGATTTTTGTCGTTGATAATCAGGCCCTCGATATTGAGTTCCTCATTGGTAAAATGCAGCTGGTCTTTAATTCTCTGATAAAGTGGCGTTAAATCCTTTTCTTTAGTCTTTTGGTTTTCAGGATTATAAAGATAGGTGAGGTTACGGTTTTGGGTTGAACCCGAACCAAGAATCACTATTTTTTCCTTATTTTTTGTAATAGCTTCAAAATCGGGTTTGTCTTTTTTGGCGATATTTTCCTGTGGATTTTCTGCCAAGGCGATTTTGTTCAGTTTTTCATTGGTCGTATTGTATTCATATAAATACGTACTACTATCTGAAATGATATAGAGCAAATGGTTGTGATATAGCAATCCGGAAGCCGAACCAATGCCGATGATTTTAAAAAGTACGCTGAGTTGAAATTTTTCCATAAGTTAGCAATAGTATTAGCCCCGATTGCAGCGAGCTACCCTGCCTGGCGGCAGGCAGGCATGTAGCGCGGAAAGCGGGAAATAGCTCCTAAAAATTAGTATCTTTACAAATATAAACACTTACGATATGAAAACTATACATCCGGATGATTTTAGAGTGGTAGATGCTATAAAATTGTCAAACATTCCAACAGAGTTAAAAAATAATGCTGATGATGATGAAAAAGAAGAAAAACTGGATAAGGTGCAGCAGAAGCTAAGCGCACTTCAAGATGTGATGTATGCGCACAATCGGTATGCGGTTTTGATTTGTTTACAGGGCATGGACACTAGCGGGAAAGACAGTTTAATTCGAGAAGTGTTTAAAGAATTTAATTCGCGTGGCGTTGTGGTACATAGTTTTAAAACGCCTAATTCCAATGAATTAGAGCACGATTATTTATGGCGTCATTATTTGGCATTGCCTGAAAAAGGGAAGTTTGCCGTTTTTAACCGAACGCATTATGAAAATGTTTTGGTCACGCGTGTGCATCCCGAATATATTTTGTCTGAGAATTTGCCGGGCATTGAAACAGTGGAAGATATTACGCCAGAATTTTGGCAAAAGCGCATGAAGCAAATCAATAATTTTGAAAAGCATATTGCTAGAAACGGAACGGTGGTGCTGAAGTTTTATCTTCACATGAGCAAAGAGGAACAGCGCAAACGGTTGTTAAAGCGATTGGAGAATGGAGAGGATAATTGGAAATTTTCGGTTGGTGATTTAAAAGAGCGCGATAGATGGGATGAGTATATGCACTATTATGAAGAGGCTATTAATGCTACTTCCAAAAAAAAGGCGCCCTGGTTTGTGATTCCGGCCGACGATAAAGAGATGGCACGTTATATTGTGGCAAAAATTATTTGGGAAGAAATGCAAAAACTCACGGATATCAAAGAGCCTGAACTAGACCCGAAGGTTAAAGAAAATATTGAGCTCTATAAAGAGCAATTGAAAGGGTAGTTTTATATATTAGGTTTATGAGGTTTATTGGAATGAAGTATTCGTGATCATATAAAATTTCAATCATTTAAGAAGTCATTGAATACAATAAAAAACGCGCTGATTGTCAGCGCGTTTTTTATTGTATTAGTACTGATTATTTTACTATTATTTTCTGTGTAAAACGTTGGTTGTTTTCTGAGATAATTTCTAGAATATAGACCCCTGCATTTCGGATAGGGTTTATAGAAATTTCGTTTACTGATTCCGCTAAGTCAGTAGTTTTATGGACTACTTTTCGTCCTTGAATGTCATAAATTGACAGCGTTGCGTTATCTAAAGCAATTCCGGATTTAATATTTAAAATTCCAATAGTAGCTTCGTTGCTAACAATGGAAAAAGTGTTTTTGTTAAACTCATTGTTGGCTAAATTGAAAGTCAGGGTTTCCCAACTTTTAGCTACACTAACTAAGCTTACAAATCCAGTGGGCATTCCAGCCGGACCGGCGTTTTGTCTGAATGACATTCTATCAATATTGCCCGATTGATCATTTCCTGCAAAGTTGGTTGCTGAAACGGTATTACCGGCTTCTCCTGCTAAATAATCCGCATTGGCATAAAGTGTTACTGTATCGTCATTCACGCCAGAGGCTTGCGTGTATTTGAAGATTAACAAATAATCGGTACCATAGTTATAGGAATTTGCAGTAAATACGGTTGGATTACTGGTATCACCTTTTCTAATCCCGATGCTAAAAGTTGAACCACCTGTAGGCTGAACTAACATTCGAAAGGTGGTTGTAAAATTACCACCACTCAGTACTCTGAAAAAATCTATAGGAGAAGACTGGGCATTAGTGATATTGATGACCATACCAATATACAAATTGCCATTTTCAGTAAAAGGCGCAAAAGCTCTACCACAGCCATCGGTATTCGGAGTTAAACTAAACGCTTTAGGAGAAGAGCCATAAGCGACTGCGCCTATAACTTGGTCTACAACTCTAGCATTAGCACATAATGCTCCAACACACGTTCCTAAACCTCCTGGTAAAGAAGAGTTATTGGTCCAACTTCCTTGACCGCTTAATTGAGCATCTGAATTGTAACTCGAAAAGGATTCTTGAAAGATGTTTTGAGCTGTCAAAAAATAACTTGAAAGTAAACAAGTTAAAAGTAATTTTGTTTTCATAAGGTAATAGTTTTTTTGTAAAAGTAAAAAAAAATCACTTTAAGAATTGTTTAGCTAGAATTATATTTGACTAATAGTCTACTTTTGCGACTCAAAATCATAGAAATGAACCTTTCTGTTTATACAAAAGAATTTAAAGCGAATTTAAAGCTCGCATATCCCGTAATAATCGGAATGTTGGGACATACGATGATTGGTATTGTTGATAATATTATGGTGGGAAAATTAGGCAGTACTGAATTGGCTGCAGTTTCTTTGGGCAATAGTATGATTTTTGTGGCCATGTCGCTTGGAATCGGATTTTCTACAGCGATTACTCCCATTGTGGCCGAAGCGGATGCTGAACAAAACAACTCCAAAATCCGTTCTGCCTTTCATCACGGTTTGTTTTTGTGTACTATTTTAGGGATTTCTCTTTTTGGTTTAGTGGTTTTGGCCAAGCCGATAATGGAATTATTACACCAGCCTAAAGAAGTAATTACCCTTGCAAAGCCTTTTGTGGATTGGGTTGCCTTTTCCTTGGTTCCGCTTATTATATATCAAGGTTACAAACAATTTGCCGATGGTTTATCTATGACAAAAGTGTCAATGTATGCGATTGTTATGGCCAATGTTTTACACGTTTTTATTAACTATTGTCTGATTTATGGCGTTTGGATTTTTCCAAAAATGGGTATCATTGGCGCTGCCTTGGGAACGGTGATTTCAAGGATTGCGATGGTCGTTTTCATGCACATGATTTTATCCAGAAAAGAACGTTTAAAACAATACTTCCAAAATTTCAGTTTTGACGAAATTAAAAAGGAGATGATTAAGAAAATCGTTAATCTAGGTTTTCCTTCAGCGATGCAAATGTTGTTTGAAGTGGTATTGTTCACTGCTGGAATATGGCTTTGTGGCAACATCGGAAAAACAAGTCAGGCTGCGAATCAGATTGCGCTGAGTTTGGCCTCGATGACCTTTATGTTTGCGATGGGTTTGAGTGTGGTTTCGATGATTAGAATCGGTACCCAAAGAGGATTGAAAGATTACAAGCAGTTAGTTATTGTGGCGCGTTCCATCTTTTTGTTAGCTATTTTAATCGAAATTGTCTTTGCGATAATGTTTGTGGCGTTGCACCAAATCTTACCGTATTTGTTTCTGAATATGGAAAACCAATCCCAACTTTTAGACAATCAGGAAGTAATTACTATTGCGGCTAAATTGCTATTGGTTGCTGCAGTATTTCAGATTTCGGACGGCATACAAGTTGTGGTTTTGGGTGCACTTCGCGGTTTGCAAGATGTTAAGATTCCGATGTACATTACTTTTGTAGCCTATTGGATTGTGGGTTTTCCGATATCGTATTATTTAGGGATTCACACCGATTTAAAAGCAATTGGCGTTTGGATTGGATTGTTAGCCGGCTTAACAGCCGCAGCTTTATTTTTGTATATTCGCTTTCATTATTTAACCAAAAAGCTCTTAGCTAAAGGCTAATCACTAATTATTTTTTAAAATGGAATTACCAAAATTTTTACTAGCAGACAACTCCGATTTACCAGAAGATATATTTGTTATACACCTTGATTTTCCACGGTTTTTAATCAATTTAAAAGACGATGAGGTAGAGTTTCTGGAAGATTTGGAAGGCGAAGATGAAACCGAATTGGAAAGCGAAATGGAACATTTGATTACCTTGGCCGGAGAATTCTATGACAGGGAAATGGAGCGTTACGAAGAATAGACGCTAGTCTAATCCACTTTTAATGGCAAAAACTGCCAATCCTACTCGAGTTTTGATATTTAATTTCTCACACAAGCTATTGCGATAACTTTCAATAGTTCGCGGACTGCAATACATCTTTTCGGAGATTTCTTTGTAGCTCATGTCTGTGATGCAGAGTTTCAGAAATTCTTTTTCTCGATCTGTTAAATCTGTAGGTAAGACAGAATCTTGCTGTGGTGCATTCCCCATCATATTAGAAAATACAATATGTGAGGCCCATTCAGGATAATAAAATCCGTTGTTCATAATGGTTTTTAAAGCCAACTCTAATTCGCTTGGCGCTACATTTTTTAGGAGATAACCTCTAGCGCCATTTTTAATCATTTTGATGACACTAGTTTCGTCGTCTTGCATACTTAAAGCCAATACCAATACATTAGGATGATGTTCGCGTAGCCATTTAGAAGTTTCAAAACCATCCATAATAGGCATGCTGATGTCTAAAAGAATGATTGCAGGAATGTTGGCTTCTGAAATTAATTTATCTTGAAGTTCTTTTCCGTTTTGACATTCGTAAAGGACTTCAAAATCTTCAAAATTAGCCATTATACTGCCTAATGCTTTGGCAATTAAAATATGGTCATCAACAATGACTATGGAATGCTTCATTTTATTAATTATGGTGAAGCTAAGATACTCATTATTTTAACATTTTAACATTTCAATTTTATAATGTTGAGGGTAATTTTATAGTTAAGGAAGTTCCGCCAGTGTTGCTTTCCAAAAGAAACTGACCTCCAATGGTTTCGGTTCTTTTTTTCATGTTTTGTAGTCCACTTCCATTCGAATTGATGGTGTTTGTATCAAATCCATGACCGTCATCCGAAAGTTCCATGATGATGAAGGAATTATTTTGGCTTAAATTTACTTGAATAGCTTTACAATCGGCATGTTTCAAACTATTCTGAATAAACTCTTGGGCAATGCGTAACAACATCGTTTTGGTGGCGTAATTAACATTGTTGGATTGTATTTCAGTATCATAAGTGATGCCACATTTTTTGAGTTTGTTCACCTTTTGACACTCCGTTTGCAGTAAGGCTATTAATGATTTTGTAGCAATAGAATCGTCTGTAAGTGTTTTTGAAAGTTGTCTTAAATCGGACAAAGAATCGTTGATGATAGTGTTGATATTTTCGATACTTTCTGAACCTTCTTGTTTCTTATTTTCATAAATAAGATTCTGAATATACAAACTGGCGAGCGTGAGTTTTTGACCAATATTATCGTGTATTTCCCTTCCAATTTCCTGCATGGTTTTTTGCTGCATTTCTAGCTGAATGGCTAAAAGTTCCTTTTGGTGAAGGTCATTCTGGCTTTCGATGGCTTGCAAGTGCTCTCTTTTTTTTCGTTTATATTGCAATACATAGGATATGATAGCTACAATAAACAAAAGAAACAAAAAGTTAAAAACGATAGTAATCAGTAAGTATTCGGTTTTCCCCATAGTAGTGCAATTGAAAAAAGGATGTACATAGAAATATTGGTCAGTAAAAAAAGCGTAAAATAATTATAAAAAATCTCTTTATCATTCCACAAAAGACTGTTAAAGGCGAAAAAAGGCAAAGTACCAACATAAAATATGCCAACAGCCGTATTGATATAAAACATCATATTTTCTCTAAATTTCAGTATGTCATCAGAGATCATTTGTTTTTTATATTCTAAAATGATCATAATACTAATTAAAAAAGCGCCGACGATATAATTTAATGATTTGACGGTTGTTGTTTTTTCATCAAATAGAAAATAGGGTATAAGTGAGGTTAAAAATATTCCAATACTAATCCAAAATAGTTTTTTGTTGTTAAGTGATTTATAACTGTACAACCAAAATATAAAAATGAACTCTAACGGTATAACAAAAAAAGCATAATAATAGTTTTCGAAAATTTGGTAGTGTATTAAAAATAAATTATATAAAAACTCAGAGATAGCTATGAAAACAAGGTAATAAATGAACCATTTCCAATAGCTATTCTTAAACTTTTTAAATTTAAGAATAGCTATAATAGCTGCCATAATTTCAGTGCACAGCAAGATTTTTTTTAATAGGAGATGGTATTCATTCATACTTTTATTAGCCTTTGATTTAAATCATGAGAATTATTTACAATGTAGATTTAGTTAATGTAGTTTATTTTTAAAACCATAATCCGGAAGTGCCAGATGGTGGATTTAAACCACCATGATTCTCTGCCATAATAGCACAGCCGGGGCCAGAGGGTTTTGTACCAGTGTAAGTAGCTACATTGTAAGGGTCAAAATCAGAATCACAACCATTTATTTTCGCTGTTGGAACGGCAATTAGCGTATGTAATTTTTCATAATTAGTTGGTAAATCGGCAACGCTTTCATAACCCGGTAAATCACAGGTTTCACTATCGGGATAAGCTGAATAATAGAAGCGTACACCAAAATCATGCATGCCATACTCTGGATGTTTTGCTGTTTCAATTTCAATTGCTTCTATAAATTCTTTTAATGCATTTAAATCAAACCAAACTGATTGCGCATCAAACTTCATAGGATTGATGGTGTTGGTAACGATTGATAAATACTGTTTGGTTTTGTAATTAGTAACCATTTCTTCAATCAAGTCTAAGTTCATTGTTTTTAAAGCCATTTCATTTGTTTTTTAATAATTAGATTTTATAAAGTTTTGTTTTTCTGGGTGCGTGATTCAGCATTGAAATGCTTTACTCTTTAACAAATCAACTAATAATATTTAAAAGAACAATACGTTTTTCTACTATTTTTTTTCATAAAAAATACCGTAAAAACACGGTAGTAAATACCGTAAAAACCCTATACTCTTTTTAAATTTTGTTTTGCAACTTTGAAATGTTAGATAATTAATCATTATCCCTAATACAAAACTTGCTTTCCAGGATGATTTCATAGTACAAATTTGAAAAGGAAAGTTTGACAGTTAGTTTAAGCCTGCCCAGATAATCATTGTGGTATTTGATATAATATTGGGCAGGTTTTTTTTTGAAGTCCATGCTTCAATCAAAACAAAAACAAGTAAAGCAATTAAAAAGATAGCAACCATGATGTTAAATAAGTCGGATAAAGTCACTGATGTTCTCGTTAAAACGGTGTTATTATGCAGTTTTTTTGTCGTAGTCTGTGAATGTTATATTCTGCACAAATTGTAGTGCCGAAAGGTATGTAGGATGCAATTCATAAATAGACTAAGTGCAAAAAATAGTAAGACATATTGTTATGATGAAGTAAAATAAACTAGACCTTTTCAACCCTCTCATTTTTTTACCGAGACGTTTATTGGTGGGAGGTGTTAAGGTTAGTTTTAAACTCAAATAAAATGAATTGGAGTACTGTAGAACACAATTGTAAAGCCTTATATCAATATCAATTCATCAACGGTAATAATCCCGCAGAAAGAAAAATATTGATCAATCTGATCGCTAATGAATTCCCCGATTATCCCAGAATAAGAATTGCTTATGCGGTAGACAGATGTCTAAGCACTATCACTGAACCCATGACTCCTATTACTTTCCTCACCTTTATTAAAGGGTATATTCTGTAACCACTGCCCATCACTAAATGGTATGAAAGCACTCAAACAATCCAATGACGATTATATTGTATCTTATTTACTCTTGAGGCAACTCATAGGAATAATGGGAATCTTTTTGCCACTGGCTTTAATTTTTGGTAACCATTGGTTGGGGAATGAGAGTTGGTTGCAACCTTCGATTAGTAATTATTTCAATAGTTATAGGATACCCGTTAGCTGCACAGAAGGTGAAAAAAATCAAATAATTAAATAAAAACTGGTGTTTTTACGTGTACAAATGTCAAATTAAATTTTTTTAAAATTTGCTAAAACAATAAATTCAGATAAAAACTTTATAAGATATTATTTGGCCAATAATTGAGGGATTTCTCTGTTACCCAAAATAAAAACGGAGTAGGAAAACCTTTAACGCCTAAAAAAAGAAGAAGGAAAATAAAAATTTTAATCTAATTAAAGATGAGAAAAGCAATTTTTGGCTTTATTGCCACAGCAATGTTTTCAACAGTAAGTTTTGCGAACACGCCAACTTTAGAAAACGAAATCGACGTAACAAAAGAAAACAGCAAAAAAGTTGAAACTGTTTGTTCAGTTACATGTTCTAGAGTTATCGGTGGTGTTACTTACACAACTGAAGCTGGAAATTTTTTATCAACTTGCGAAGGAGCAGCAAGAAGATGTGAAGCAAAACTTGATAAATTAAGTACCTTACAATAATTTTTTTAGTTGGAATTAATGCTGAAACAACAACTCTAAAAATGAAAGTAAGCAATTAAAATCTAGAATATGAAAAAATTAATTTTTGGCTTTATTGCCACAACTATGTTTTCATTAAGTAGTTTTGCAAATACGCCTACTACAGAAAATAAAACTGATTTACAAAAGGAAAATCAAACTATCACTATCAAAAATGAAAATAATGAAGATAGAGATATTTGCACAATAACTTGCTCAAAAACTGTAGGCGGTGTTACTTATACAACATCTGCTGGAGGTTGGCTTACAAGTTGTAATACAGCTGGAAACCAATGCCTTAGAAAGTTAGGAGAGTTAACAGCAAATTTAGAACCTTAATTAAGAAATCGAATTGCCTCTTAAAGAGGCAATTCTTAAATAAATATTTAAATGAAAAAAGTATCAATTATACTACTCTTACTTTTCAGCCTGAGCACTTTTTCTCAAAATTTAGAAGTTGAATATTCTGTTTCTGAAAATACAAATGATGCAATACTAGCTACATCAACTATTTACAATTTAATAATTAGTGAAAATCAATCTGCTTATTTTAATAATGTTAATGATAGTATACAACAATTCAAATATCAAAACTTAATTTTTGATGTAGAGAAAATTGGAGAACTAAAACAAGTAAAATTATCCGACAATCATTATGCTTACATAAAGCAAGACTACTTTTATAAAAACTATACAAAAGACACACTTATATTCAATGAGATCATTTTAAATAAAAAAGTATTTGTTGGCGAAAAAATAAATCTTTTTAATTGGGAAATAAAACCAAAATCAGATACCCTAGTATTAGGATTTAAATGCCAAAAAGCAACTGCAAAATTTAGAGGTAGAACATATGAAGCTACATTCTCGAATGAAATAGCACCTTATGGAGGTCCATGGAAGTTTGATGGTTTACCTGGGTTAATTGTAAGTGTAAAAAGTTTAGATAATTATTTTGTAATTGAACCAAGGAAAATAAAAAAAGATGGTAAGACCCTAAATTTAATTACAAACATATATGAAAACAAAAAAGTTATTTCATGGAATATGTATAAAAATACATTTGAGGAAAGATTAAGAGAACAATTAAAAAAACTTAAATCTATTTCAGAAGATGGCGAAGTTGGAAATATTAAAATAACTGATAAAATTGAAGATTTAGAACTTCCTGAAATGAAATTTTAATGAAAGAAAGTCTTGCTTATATATTTATTTTTTTTCCATTATTTATAACTGCACAAACAATTAATGGGAGTGTAAAAGATGATAACGGTAAAATAATTCCATTTGCAAATATCTTACTAAAAGAAAGTGATAATCCATCAAGCATTGTTGAGTTTACTTACGCTCGAAACGGAAAATTCAATACATCTCTTAAAAAAAAATATCAAATTTTATTAGTTGAAGTTACCTCACAAGACTATTATAACCAAACATTCATAATTCAAAATCCAAAAGTTGAAGAAACGTACTCAATAGATTTTGTATTACAAAAGCAAAAAGTTACTGAATTAAAAGAAGTTGTCGTAGTTTCTGAAAAAAAATCATATTCCATTAAACAAGACACTTTGACCTATACTATTGATAAATATAAAGATCCAACTGATAAAAAAGTTCAAGACGTTTTAAAAAGATTACCCGGAATTGAAGTTAACGAAAAATCAGGAGAGATAAAATATAAGGGGAAATCCGTAGAAACAGTTACACTAGATGGCGACAATTTATTTGGCTACAACTATAGTCTGGGTACAAAAAATATAAATATTGATATGCTTGAACAAGTTCAAGCTATCGATAATTATTCAGAAAACCCATTACTTAAAGGAATTGAAGGTGGCGAAAAAGTATCTTTAAATCTAAAACTTAAGAAAGGCAAAACGGACTATTCAGGTAATATCGATTTGGGTCTTGGAATAAATAACGATTTAAATTTATTAAACAATTCAAATGCCAACATATTGGGTATTTCTAAAAACTATAAATCATTTGGAACATTAAACTATAATAATATTGGTGTAAATCATTCACCATTCGATTACTTTTCATCCAACAGAAGTATAGAACAACAAAAAGAAAAAGACTTATCAACACACAAGGTAATTTCCGAAGTACTATTCAATAATGCTATTGATGATGAAAGAGCCAACTTCAATAATATGCTTTTTTCAAATTATAATAGTATTTTTAAAGTAAACAAACGTTTTTCTGTCAAAACTAATTTGTATTATATTAATGATAACATAAAATTAAATCAACTTAATACAAGCGAAAACAACATTCAAAACCAAACTTTTATCACAACCGATAATTTCAATACAAATAAAAAACCACAATTTTACAGAGGCGATATTGAACTAAAATACAATACTTCAAAAAATTCATTACTAGAATACAAAACAAAATTTAGTTATGAAAACATAAAATCTAAATCCTCCATAACCGCAAACAATCTCAATTCTTTTCAATCAAATCTAAAATCCGAAAGTATATTCTTTAATCAAAGAATACTATTTACCAATAAACTTAACAGTAAGCAAGCATTACAATTACAATTAAGCCATGCCTACAACAACCTTCCACAAAATCTTACACTGAACAACCTAAATGCATCAATAAGTGAAAACCAAAGTAGTAACTTCAAAAAGAATTATTTAGATGCAATTGTTATCTTATTAGGTAATAAATCAAAATACAAATATTCATTTTCAACGGGAGCAACCTATGAAAACACCGATTATAACTCATTAAACAATTCAAATTTAACAACCACAAATTTTAATAATCCAAATTATTTCAAAAAATCTATATATGCGCTTGGTTCAATAAATTATACCTTGAATAATTGGTCAATAATGCCATTATTTTCTATCAAATATTTAAATCAAGTGTTAAACGAAAATCAAAATTTAAATAACAAATCAAAATCGGATCTATTGTTTGAACCGTCTTTTGGTATTAGATACCGAATTAACAATAAATCATTTATTACATCAAAAGCGAGTTTAAATCTAACTCCTTTTTCAGAAGAATACATTTTCACAAATCCAATAACAACAAACAATAGAATAAAATTAACCAATACACCAACATTAGAAATACAAAAATCCGAAGTCTATTCTTTAAACTATTATAACAACAATATGTATAAACAATTTTTTGTTAGTGTTGGCATCAGCTATCAAAAAAATAACGGAAACTATTTTTCAAATTTCTTGATTAACGAAAATGTAACCATACTAAACAACTTTTATCTAAAAGAAAAAAACGATAATTTAAACCTAAATGTATCTTCAGAAAAATTTATTAGTAAGCTATCTACTAACGTAAAATTGACTTCAACCATATCAAAATCTAGCTACAAAAATATCGTTAACACAACTGATTTAAGAAATAACACTAGTAATAACATTTCTAATACAGTAGAAATAAAAACAGCTTTTGACACAAAAATCAATTTTGAAAATCTATCAAACTATATTTATTCATCTAACAAATCAGAAAACATAGGCACAATCAAGAATACAATGTTTACAAATGCGCTAAAAATAAAGTACAAACACTCAGCATCTATCTTTTCTGTAATTAGTGGAGATTACTTCATGCCCAATACTAATAACACAAGCAATGATTATTTATTCCTTGACTTTAGTATCATTTATAAACCAAAAGACAAAAAATACGAATTCAATTTAATTGGTAAAAATCTATTAAACAATAGCGTTTTTTCTCAAATACAAACCTCAGATTTTTCAAGAAATACACTTCAAAACAACCTTATTTCAAGATATGTTTTTATTAATTTTACCTATATTCTTTAAATATATTTTACCTTTATAACTTTATAAAAAATTTAAAACTATGGTTTTAAAATCAAAAACAGTCACAAATGTGCCACTCGGAGATTTTATGACCATTATCCGCAATTTACAAGGAGTTAAAAAATCAAAAGGCAATTCTTCAATGACACAATGGAATTACATGATGCCCATTCCGCAAGTCAAAATAGCTTCAATACTTTCTGAAACACTAGCCGTTGCCGACACTTTCGTTTCTTTAAAAAATGCACTTAGTACAATATTTATCTGAAATACTTCCCCAACAACGCCATCGCTGCAGCAAAAGGAGAGATTTCATTAAAAGCCACAGCTTTCTTATTTTCTTCTAAAAGGACTGCTATTTCAGGATGATTATAAAAGTTGGATTTTAACTGCTCATCAATCGTTTCCATCATCCAGAATTGGTTTTGTTCTTGTCGTTTTTTTTCAAAATACTGATTGGTTTTTACCAAATGCAGATAATCGCTTATCGTTTTCCAAACCGTATCAATCCCTGTTTTTTCATAAGCGCTACAAGTCGAAACCGTCGGAATCCAACCCGAATTCTTGGCTGGAAATAAATGCAAGGCACGGTTAAATTCGGTTTTGGCTAATTTTGCCTTATTAATATTATCGCCATCGGCTTTGTTGATAACAATAGCATCCGCCATTTCCATTATACCGCGTTTAATGCCTTGTAATTCGTCGCCAGCACCTGATATTTTTAGTAGTAGAAAGAAATCCACCATGCTGTGGACGGCAGTTTCACTCTGACCAACACCAACAGTTTCTATAATAATGGTATCAAATCCCGCTGCTTCGCAAAGAATAATAGTTTCACGAGTTTTTCGGGCAACGCCACCCAACGTCTCACCAGAAGCTGATGGTCTGATGTACGCATTCTCATCTTTAACCAATTCTTCCATACGGGTTTTATCTCCCAAAATGCTTCCGTGAGATATCGTACTGCTAGGATCTACAGCCAAAACCGCTACTTTTTTGCCTAATGAAGTCAGGTGTTTTCCAAAAGCTTCAATAAAAGTCGATTTTCCAACACCGGGAACTCCGGTAATCCCAATGCGAACCGATTGATTGGCATAAGGCAGACAACCGTTAATAATGTCATTAGCTTTTGCCAAATGAGCTGTATTCGTGCTTTCGACCAATGTAATGGCCCGACTTAACGCTACTTTATCATGTGACAAAATACCGTTAATAAGTTCTGATGCTGAAGGTTGGACTTTTCTACTTTTGACAATTTTTTCCAACGCCGAAACACTTAAGCTTTCCGGTTGCGGAATCCCGTCTTTTTCATGAAGTGCCGATGGGTGATGTGGTTTTGGGTTCAAAAGAAAATCATTTGGGTAAATTTAGTAAAATATTGTTTCTTAATTATTTCAATGGCGTCATTTTTTATCAAGCTAATCCAGTACATTTTCATTTTTTTGAACTTCCTTTGCAAAAAAAATGTCTCCGAATGCAAACTGCTATCGATAGTACTGAAAAAAATCCGCTGCTTCACAAAACCATCTATTCCATTTTATTTTCGATAAGTTTTGCGCATTTGTTAAACGATTTGATTCAGGCCATCATTCCGTCTGTTTATCCCATTCTGAAAGAAAATTATCAACTTTCCTTTTCTCAAATCGGACTAATAACGTTCGCTTTTCAGTTATCAGCCTCTTTGCTGCAACCGTTTGTGGGGTATTACACTGATAAGTATCCGAAACCTTTTTCTCAGGTATACGGAATGCTATTTTCCACAGCCGGAATTGTTTCCATCTCTTTTGCCAATAACTTTTATTGGATATTACTTTCTGTAGTTTTAATCGGAATAGGTTCTTCGATTTTTCATCCCGAATCAGCTCGAATTTCTAATATGGCTTCTGGCGGAAAACGAGGTCTGGCTCAATCTATCTTTCAGGTTGGAGGAAACTTTGGAACAGCTTTGGCACCATTGTTAGTCGCCTTAATTGTGGTTCCCAATTCTCAAAAACACTTATTATGGTTCTTAATTGCTGCCGTAATAGCATTAGGGATTATCAGCAAAATTGCATTTTGGTATCGCGACCATTTGGTGTTCAAAAAGAACAAACCAACCGTATTTATTGATTTTCACAATCTCTCCAAAAGCAAGGTAAAATGGGCGATTGCCATACTGTTAATCGTAATTTTCTCAAAATTCTTTTACACCGCTTGTTTGTCTACTTACTATACTTTTTACATTATGGACAAGTTTGATCTTTCCATAAAACAAGCCCAGTTCCATATGTTCATTTATCTGATTGCTTATGCTTTGGGAACCATTCTTGGTGGACCTTTAGGCGACAAAATAGGAAGGAAACATGTGATTTGGTTGTCGGTTTTTGGAGCAACACCTTTTGCGTTACTGCTTCCTTATGCCAACCTTTTTTGGACTGATATTTTGATGATTATCATCGGGATTATTATGTCGTCAGCATTCCCGGCAATATTAGTGTATGCGCAGGAATTGGTACCCAAAAAACTCGGAATGATCTCCGGATTATTTTATGGTTTTGCCTTTGGAATGGGCGCTTTAGGTTCGGCCATGCTCGGTAAATTAGCAGATTACACTTCCATTCAATACGTCTATTTTGTGTGCTCGTTTTTGCCTTTAATCGGAGTCATTTGCTTCTTTCTGCCCAATCTCAAAAAACGCTAGGATTGGTTCTGATGGGTTTCAGAAGCGAATGGTTCGGGCTTTCTTGGAGTCCGTATTCCTGCTATCCGCGTTACACGGTAACTGCTGCTATCAGGGCTAAAAAGGATTTGTCTTTTCTTTTTGTTATCCTTACATTTACCTTCCAATTTTTAATACCATGGCACTAAGTTCCGAAATTCTTCAAAAATTAACAAAAATAGTGGGTGACCCATACATCTTCACCGACATCGCCACCCGAAATCATTACGGCCACGACGAAACCGAAGATTATGTTTTTCCACCCAATGTCGTTCTAAAACCAGCCAATGCTTTTGAAATTTCTGAAATTCTAAAAGTAGCGAACGATTATAAAATTCCAACGACACCTATTGGTGCCAGAACAGGCTTGAGCGGAGGTGCTTTATCCATCTACGAAGGCATCGGTCTGTCGATGGAACGTTTGGATAAAATCATCGAAATAGACGAGCAAAATCTACAAGTTACTGTGGAACCAGCCGTCATCAATCAAATTCTGCGCGAAGCGGTTGCCGAAAAAGGTTTGTTCTATCCTGTCGACCCAAGCAGTATGGGAAGTTGTTGGATTGGTGGCAACATTGCTGAAAATGCGGGTGGAGCAAGAGCTGTAAAATACGGAGTAACTAAAGATTATGTTCTCAATTTGGAAGTCGTTTTGCCGAATGGAGAAATCATTTGGACCGGAGCAAATACTTTGAAAAATTCCACAGGATACAACCTGACTCAATTGATGGTCGGAAGTGAAGGAACATTAGGAGTAATAACCAAAGCCGTATTAAAACTTTTACCACAACATACCCATAACGTTTTGATGTTGGTACCTTTTTACAATGCCGCTCAGGCTTGCGAAGCGGTTTCGGCAATCTTCAGAGCGGGAATTATTCCGAGTGCTTTAGAGTTTATGGAGCGTGATGCTATCGATTGGACGTTGCAATTTGTCGAGGGTATTAGTGTGACAATACAACCCGAGCATCAGGCGCATTTGCTAATTGAAGTTGATGGCAACTATCCTGAAATCTTAATGCTCGAAGCTGAAAAAATCATGAATGTGGTGGAGCAGTTTGAAATTGATGAGGTCTTGTTTGCCGACACTGAAGAACAGAAAAACGCGTTGTGGAAAATGCGGCGCTCGGTGGCTGAAGCAGTAAAATCCAATTCGGTTTACAAAGAGGAAGACACCGTAGTACCGAGATATATGTTACCCGAATTGTTATCGGGAATCAAGAAAATAGGAGCAAAGTATGGCTTTCAATCGGTTTGTTATGGTCATGCTGGCGATGGAAATCTGCACGTAAATATTATCAAAGGCAGTATGACAGATGATAATTGGGAAACTCAGGTTCCGCTCGGAATCAGAGAACTATTTGAATTAACCGTATCGTTAAAAGGGACTTTATCTGGCGAACATGGCATTGGTTATGTCCAAAAAAACTTTATGGATATTGCCTTCTCCAAAAGCCATTTGGAACTCATGGAACGCATCAAGCATATTTTCGACCCGAATAATATCCTCAATCCCGGTAAAATTTTTCCGGACGAAATGTAAATACGCAATTTGCCGTATTGCGGAGCAACCTCACTGCCGGTATTTTTACATCATTATTAATCTAAATAAATAACATGATGAAAAAATTACTATTTATTGCAGTTGTATTCGTAGGTGCTTTTACTGCACAAGCACAAAAAACAAAATTCGGAGTTAAAGCCGGAGTAGACTTTGCTTCTATAAAATTTGAAGTTGCCGGAGTTTCAGGAACAGCTTCAGAAACAGGGTTCTTTGTTGGAGGTTTTGCCACCTTAGGAATTTCAGAAAAATTTGCTGTACAGCCTGAACTTTTGTACGTGGCTATTTCAGATTCCAACTTTTTTAGCGTTCCTGTTTTGGCAAGATATACTTTTGCAGAAAAATTCAGCGCTTTAGCGGGTCCAAGTTTTAACTACTTTTCTGATGCTGAAGAAGACAAACTTAAAATGAATTTGGATTTGGGTGCAACCTATGATATCACTGAAGAAATTGATGTGAATGTAAAATATTCATTAGGTTTTGGAGATGTAGCTGTTAACGGTATTTTTATAGGAGCCGGCTACAAGTTTTAATTTTTGTTAGTTTTTGTGATGAAAAACCATCTTGTTTTATAAACAAGATGGTTTTCTGTTTTTAATCTCTTTTCGGAGTATTCTTTTTATCGCGCTTCTCCGCTTTTTTTTCTTTAGCCGTCTTTAGCGGTTCTTTTTTAGCGGCTTTTTGAACATCTTTTCCTTTTGCCATGATATCAATATTAGTTGGGTTAGTACAATAACGTCAAGTAAAGGTAAATACTATTTTCTACAAACCCAATTCTTTTTGAGTGCTTTCCTCGAATAGCGTTCTAAATGCCTGATACTGCTTTTCATCATCAAAATTAAAAAAGGTCCACTTGTTATTGGTTGTTTCATCACAAACGGCAAGCATGGTGGTTGTTTTTCTAACATTAAAACTATTTCTCTTAGGTTCAAAAGTTACTTCTTTGGTTTTGTTTACTTCTTGCAACCAGATAGTTTTTATTGTTGCCGTTTCCGAGGTTAATTTCGTTTCAAAAAAGTAGCGTATAGGATTGCGACACGTAATTACACAAAATGATTTACCTTCTATTTTTTTTACTTCACTATATTGAAAGGGAACGGTTTCTAGTTGTAATCGCAAGCGGAATTCATCATTTTCGTAATGCTTTTCGATTTGCTCTAACCATGCTTCACGACCATAATTTTCAACCATTTTAGGGTAAGAAAGCGAAACAATGGTTTCAAAGTCCATTAAAAAATTCGCTTCATACATTTTTTGGGTATCCGTTTTTAATGCGGCTACAGATTGTGAATACGTTGAATATCCGGAGATTAATAGTAGTAAAAGAAGTTGTTTCATGATTTTGAATTTATCAAATATAAAAAATCCCCAATAGTTTAAACTATTAGGGACTGTATTTCAAAAGCTTAGGCTATAAAACTAGTCGTGGACGATAACCCATTCGCCAGAAGCTAGCATATTTTCGGCTTTTTTGTATTTCATCGTTTCGGTCTTACCACTCATAACGTGTTTTATGGTAACATTGTCATTACGGTTGATTTTTGGGGCATCTCTGACAATAGTTTCGGTAACTTGTGGTCGCTGAGAAGCAGCTTGACTCGCTTCACGATTGGCGCTTTCGCTACTTTCAATTTCGTCTTTACTTTCGGTGTAATTTTGTTTTTCACGTACTTGTCGCGCTTCCTGAATGTTTTGATTTTGCTGTGGTAAATCGCCTTTAAATAAGAAAGATATCACTTCTTTATTTACGCCATCAAGCATCGCTCTAAATAAGTTAAACGCTTCTAATTTATAGATAAGCAATGGATCTTTTTGCTCATGAACTGCCAACTGAACCGATTGTTTCAATTCGTCCATTTTGCGTAAATGTTTTTTCCAAGCTTCGTCTACAATGGCTAGAGTTATATTTTTTTCAAAGTCGGCTACTAACTGAGTACCATTAGTATCATATGCTTTCTTCAAATCGGTTACCACATTCAGTGTTTTGATTCCGTCCGAAAAAGGAACGATGATGCGTTCAAAGGTGTTTCCTTCTTTTTTGTATACATCGGTAATGATTGGCAAAGCTTCACGGGCACTTCTTTCCGTTTTTTCTGTATAATAAGCCATAGCAGCTTTATATATTTTTCCCGTAATTTCCATTTCGGATTGCTTCTCAAATTCCGTAGCCGAAATCGGTGCTGTTATCGAGAAGTATCGGATTAATTCGAATTCAAAGTTTTTGAAGTCATTTTTACCTTTGTTTTCACTTACGATTAATTCGCAAGTATCATACATCATGTTGGCAATATCCAATTTCAGACGCTCACCATGCAAAGCATGACGACGACGTTTGTAAACTACTTCACGCTGCGCATTCATCACGTCATCATATTCTAATAATCGTTTACGTGTTCCAAAGTTGTTCTCTTCTACTTTTTTCTGAGCACGTTCAATAGATTTGGTCATCATAGAATGTTGAATCACTTCACCTTCTTTCAATCCCATTCGGTCCATGATTTTTGCTACACGGTCAGAACCAAATAAACGCATCAAGTTATCTTCCAAAGAGACGTAAAATTGTGAGCTTCCCGGATCACCTTGACGACCGGCACGACCACGCAACTGACGGTCTACACGACGCGAATCGTGACGTTCTGTTCCAATGATTGCCAACCCACCAGCGGCTTTTACTTCAGGTGTAAGTTTGATATCCGTTCCACGACCTGCCATGTTTGTTGCAATAGTTACTACTCCAGGTTTACCAGCTTCTTCAACAATTTGAGCTTCCTGTTTGTGCATTTTTGCATTCAATACGTTATGATTTACGCCGCGTATTTTCAACATTCGGCTTAACAATTCTGATATTTCTACAGATGTTGTTCCGATAAGCACTGGCCTTCCGGCTTGTGATAGTTGTGTTACATCTTCGATAACAGCGTTGAATTTCTCACGAACGGAACGATAAATCAAATCTTCTTTATCTTTTCTCGACATTCCGCGGTTCGTCGGAATTTCAACTACGTCTAATTTATAGATTTCCCAAAGTTCTCCTGCTTCCGTAACAGCGGTTCCAGTCATACCGGCAAGTTTACTGTACATACGGAAATAATTCTGTAGTGTAATGGTAGCAAAAGTTTGTGTGGCTGCTTCGATGGTAACTTGTTCTTTGGCTTCAATGGCCTGATGCAATCCATCGGAATAACGACGACCATCCATGATACGTCCCGTTTGCTCATCTACAATAAGAATTTTATTGTCCATGATTACATACTCTACATCTTTTTCAAATAAAGTGTAGGCTTTTAATAACTGTGTAAGCGTGTGAATTCGTTCCGACTTAACGCCAAAGTCTTGAAACAATCTTTCTTTAGCTTCCGCTTCTTTGTCTTTATCCAGATTTTGTTTCTCGATAGTAGCAATTTCGGTTCCGATGTCCGGTAAAACGAAGAAATGTTCGTCAGTGTCTTTGGACAGGAATTTTATTCCGTTATCCGACAGTTCCACCTGATTGTTTTTTTCTTCGATTACAAAATACAAGGCTTCGTCAACTTCCGGCATTTTACGGTTGTTGTTTTCCATGTATTCATTTTCGGTTTTTTGCAAAAGTGCTTTTACACCTTCTTCACTTAAGAATTTAATCAGGGCTTTATTTTTTGGCAAAGCTCTGTAGGCTCTCAATAACTGGAAACCAGCTTCTTTATTGTTTCCTTCTTTGAACAAACGCTTGGCTTCCGTTAAAAATCCGTTGGCCAATTGACGTTGTAAATTGTAAAGATTTTCAATTTTTGGTTTTAGTTCGTTGAATTCATGACGATCGCCATCAGGAACAGGACCAGAAATAATCAATGGCGTACGGGCATCATCAATCAATACCGAATCGACCTCATCTACAATCGCATAGTTGTGTTTTCTTTGCACTAAATCTTCCGGAGAATGCGCCATATTATCACGCAGGTAATCGAAACCAAATTCGTTATTGGTTCCATAAGTAATGTCGGCTTCGTAGGCTTTTCTACGCGCATCTGAGTTAGGTGAGTGATTGTCGATACAATCTACTGTCAATCCGTGAAACTCAAATAAAGGCGCTTTCCAAGTGCTGTCACGTTTAGCCAAATAGTCATTTACGGTAACTAAATGCACTCCGTTTCCGGTCAAGGCATTCAAATAGAGTGGAAGTGTGGCTACCAATGTTTTTCCCTCACCAGTTTGCATCTCTGCAATTTTACCTTGGTGCAACACGATTCCACCAATCAACTGAACGTCGTAGTGGATCATGTCCCAAGTAATTTGTTTTCCGGCTGCATTCCACTGATTAGCCCAATTAGTTTGGTCTCCAACAAGAGTGATATAAGGTTTTGTTGCCGATAATTCTCGGTCTTTCTCTGTTGATGTAACGGTAATAGTTGTATTTTCTTTGAAACGTTTGGCCGTTTCTTTGATTACCGCAAAAGCTTCCGGAAGGATTTCCATCAATACTTTTTCAGAAGCATCATAGGCTTCTTTTTCTAAAGCGTCAATTGCGTTGTAAATATCTTCTCTTAAATCGATGTCCGCGGTGTTTTCTGCTTCAAGTTTTTTGGCTTCAATGTCAGCGTCTTGTTTCGCTCGAGCTTGTTTTATTTTTTCTTTGAACTCGGCTGTTTTGGCACGCAATTCGTCATGAGAAAGTGCTGCTAACACTGGTTCTATGGATTTTATTTTGGTAATAAAAGGTTGTGTGGCTTTGACATCTTTTTGTGATTTGTCGCCTACAAAAGCTTTAAGGATAGTATTTATGAAGCTCATAATTGGTTTGTTATTTTTTTAAGTTCCTGATTCTGAAATTTCAGAACGGAGTGCAAATTTAAACAAAAAAAAAGCCCTTATCGGACTTTTCTCATGGTGTAATTGTAATATTTTTTAATATTCATCCTCGTTCCAAAGATAATCTTCGTCCGTTGGATAATCTGGCCATATTTCTTCCATAGATTCGTAGATTTCTCCTTCGTCTTCTATAGATTGTAAATTCTCTACTACTTCTAGTGGAGCACCAGTTCTTATAGCATAATCAATAAGTTCATCTTTGGTTGCTGGCCAAGGCGCATCGCTTAAATACGAAGCTAATTCTAATGTCCAATACATCTTCTATGATTTTTAATATTATGCAAAAATAAATTTTATACTGAAAAAGTCAAGTTTTTTTTGATTTATTTTTAAATATGTTTAAGAACGTGGTTTGATTGTCGATTTTAGACTTGAGATTTTAGATTTTAGAAGTGGTTTTCATATTAAATCTGAAATCATAAATTGGTAATCTTCATTCTAAAATCTTACTTCCTCGGAATCCATTGCACTTCATCCGCTTTCAGGTCAAAGGACAACTTCCGTGCCAAGACAAAAAGATAGTCAGAAAGTCGGTTTAGGTATTTAATTACATGTTCGTCTGTAGGTTCTATTTCGTGTAGATGTACTGATAAACGTTCCGCTCTTCGGCACACACAGCGCGCGATATGACAATATGACACCGTAGTATGTCCACCAGGTAGCACAAAATGGGTCATGGGCGGCAGCGCTTCTTCCATTAAGTCAATTTCTTTTTCGAGAAATTCAATGTCGCTATCTATAATTCCGAGATTTTGCAATCTTGGTTGTCCGTTTTTAAGTAATTCTTTTTCAGGAGGTGTTGCTAGAATAGCGCCAACGGTAAACAAGCGGTCCTGCACTTCTATTAAAACATTCTTATATAGTGGATTGATGTCTTGATCTCGAATTAAACCAATATGCGAATTGAGTTCGTCAACGGTTCCGTAGCTTTCTATTCTTATATGGTGTTTTGGAACACGTGTTCCGCCAAAAAGGGCCGTAGTTCCGGAATCTCCGGTTTTGGTGTAGACTTTCATTTAGATTGTTAGATTATTAGATTTTTAGATAGTTAGATTTGCGCCTAATTTCTATAAACAAAAATTGATTTTCAAAGGTAACAAAAAATCAAAAACCATCACTCACTAGCCCCGATGGAAGTGGCACCTGCCTGCCGGCAGGCAGGCGTAGTAAAACGGACAGCGGGAAAATGGTTAAAGGATAAGACACTAACGATTCGCTCCTGATTGCCATATTCCTTGCAATGACAATTACAAATGATCCACATTAGGGCTGTCACTTTCAATGATTCCGTCACGTAATCGAATGATGCGGTGTGCGTATTTGGCGATGTCTTCTTCGTGGGTTACGAGGATTACAGTATTGCCATTTTTGTGAATGTCGTTGAAAAGGTTCATGATTTCGACAGAGGTTTTACTGTCCAAATTTCCTGTAGGTTCGTCGGCTAAAATGATGGATGGTTTATTAACCAAAGCTCTTGCAATGGCTACCCGCTGGCGTTGACCACCAGAAAGTTGATTGGGTTGGTGATCCATTCTGTCGGAAAGATTTACCTGAGTCAATACTTCGGTAGCGCGCTCGTTTCTTTCGGATTTCGAGAATCCGGCATAAATCATCGGCAATGCTACGTTGTCAAGTGCTGTGGTTCGTGGCAAAAGGTTGAAGGTTTGAAAAACGAAACCAATCTCTTTATTTCGAATTTCGGCTAAATCATCATCGTGCATCATGCTGACATCTTTTCCGTTTAGGATATATGTTCCTGATGTAGGCGTATCCAGGCAACCCAAAAGGTTCATCAATGTAGATTTTCCGGAACCCGATGGTCCCATTAAAGCGACATACTCTCCTTTATTGATTTGTAAATCGATGCCTTTTAAAACATTAATAGTTTCATTTCCGAGTTGGAAATCTCTTGTAAGTTTTTTGATGTTGATTAACGGATTTGCCATTTTTTGAATACTATTTTTATGTTGTGTTGACTAATCTATAAGTCTTTGATGGTAAAAGTATGAAAAGAAAATTAATTTGTTCTACCTATCGTAACCACTGACCAAACTCATAACCGGCTTTCGCAATCATAATAATTCCGAAAACTATTGTAAGCCCTACTATGAATTTAAACTGTTTTGATTTTAAGAAGTTTTGAGTTTCCATCATTCTAAAATTAAAGTTTAGCAATAAGTAGGCGCAATGCCTGAAATGTTACAGCAAATAGGGATGAAATCAGTTGTAGAAATGGGTTAATGTAGCAATTCTATAAAACGTTTGTAAAATACTATAACAACTTCAGGTTAGTAGGTAACTAATTTTACATCATACAAATAACCAAATAATAACTAATTACAACATCATGAAAAGAAATGTATTTACCATCGGAATTATGGCACTAGTTGCTCTAGGCTTTACTTCTTGCAAAGACGAGAAGCAGGCACAAGCCGAAAAAACAGTTAACAATTATGTAGTATACGTAGATTCACTGGAAAGTGTTGAGGCCGGTGAAGCTAAAGCCAATTGGGAAGCTATTGATGCCAGTTATCAAGCAAAAATTTCGGAAGCAGAAGCTTCTGTTGCAGAAACTAACGATGAAGCTATGAGAGAAAAATTAGCTGTTAGTAAAGCTAAATACGAAGCCTTAAAAGCTAAATATCAAGCCGAATTAGAAGCTGATAAAGTAAAGGTTAAAACGCCTAATCAATTAGTGAGAGACCGTTTCTTTGGTGAAGGTAAAGTTGGTGAAGACATGAGCTTTGCTTGGGTAAATAAAGATAATATTTTACAGGTTTATCAAGATTTTTACGATTCCTATAAAGAAAACAAAGATAACTTCTCGAGAGAGGATTATGACGAAGTGAAACTGTTATATGAAGCATTAGACAGCAGAAAAAACACCGTTGAAAAAGAAGGATTGACTACAGAAGACAATAATAAAATTGCTTCTATTAAATTTAAGTTTGCCCCAATGTTTAAAGTAAACAGAATGGGGGCGAAAGCTAGAGAAAATACCGAAGCTAAAGAATAAAATAGAAAAAGAATAAGTTGGTTTTTAATAGGGAACGGCAATCAGGGATGGTTGCCGTTTCTTTATTTATAGGCGTATGACAAAATGTTCTTTGGGCTGTTCTTGTCTGAAGAAAACAATTCCCCATTGAAAAGTATCTATCGTCACCGAAACTTTCGGATGTTTTTTTATGATTCCCCAAGCTTCTTCCATTCCGACTGACCAATGGATATCATCAAAAATCCAAATGGATTCGTTAGTTATGGTTGGTAATAATAAGTCGAAATAGGCTAAAGTGGCTTCTTTGGAATGATTGCCGTCGAAGTAGATTAAGTCGAAAGTCGAAAGTCGAAGGTCTGAAGTTTTTAAATAAGCTGAGAACTCGGAGACTTCAGTTTTGATGTTATCCAAATTAAATTTTTCAAATTGATCCTTAGCTAATGCCGAGGTATTGGCACAACCTTCTAATGTTGTAATTTTTGCTTTCGGATTTCCTAATGAAAGTGCGGAAGTCGCCAATCCAAGCGAAGTTCCTATTTCCAAGATGTTTTCGGGTTGAAAGTAATAAGTTATCCTGAAAAGCAATTCAGCTCGTTTAGATGAGATTCCGGCATTTTTTGCAATCTGATTCATTGCTCGGATGTTACTTTTGAAAACTTTGGAACCTGCTCCAAAATCGGTAACTTCAATGGTATTCTTATTTTGTAAAAGCGCTTTTCTATAATTTTTTAAAACCGAATACTCAGGGTATTGTTTTTTGTCATAAAAGCATTTGGTAACCAAATTAAACACAAAAGGCGAATGCACTCCGTGTTCGTTTTTGGAGTGCCAAAGGAATGATAAATATGACTTAATGATGTATAACATTTTAGTAATTAGTGATTAGTAATTGGTAATTAGTCAAAACATTGAGATGCTTGTCACTAATTACTCGTTACTACTTACTTTTTAATTATTCCATTTTCGAACTTAACTCAAACCAACGCTCTTCTTTTGCTTCTAATTTGTTGATGATAGCCTGCAATTCATTCGCTTTGGTTGTGATATCAGCGTCGTCAACTTTACCGTCGGCGAATTGGTTTTCGATTTGTTTTTTCTCGTATTCCAAGTCCTTGATTTCGCGTTCTATTTTGGCAAACTCTTTCTGTTCATTGAAATTCAGGCCAGCCGATGTATTACTGTTTTGTTTCCAATTAACTTTTTCAGTGCTGACATTGGATAAGTTTTTGGGTTCAGCCGAATCTTCATAAGCTCTGAAATCGGAATAATTCCCCGGAAAATCTTCAATTTGTCCTTCACCTCTAAAGATGAACAAGTGATCTACAATTTTATCCATAAAATATCTATCGTGTGAAACCACCAATAAGCATCCCGGATAATCCAAAAGAAAGCTTTCCAAAACATTCAACGTCACAATATCCAAGTCATTCGTGGGTTCATCCAAAATCAAAAAGTTGGGGTTTTGGATGAGAACCGTACATAAATACAATCGTTTTAACTCGCCACCGCTCAATTTTTCAACAAAATCGTATTGTTTTTTGGCATCAAATAAAAAGCGTTCCAATAATTGGGAAGCCGAAATGATTTTGCCTTTTGTAAGCGGAATATATTCGCCGTATTCTTTAATAATATCGATGACTTTCTGTCCCGGTTTTGGGTTGATGCCGCTTTGGGTATAGTAGCCCACTTTAATCGTATCACCAATGACTACTTTTCCGGCATCAGGAACCATGGTTTTGGTTAAGATGTTGAGGAACGTTGATTTTCCGGTTCCGTTTTTGCCAATGATACCAATACGTTCACCACGTTGGAAATCATAAGTAAAATTGTCTAATATGGTTTTGTCTTTGAATTTTTTATAGAGTTTGTGCAGTTCAATAATCTTGCTGCCCATGCGCTCCATATTGATTTCGAGCTCGACTACATTTTCTTTGCGTCGACTTTCAGCCACTTCTTTGATTTTGTAAAAATCATCTTGTCTCGATTTCGATTTTGTGGTTCTCGCTTTTGGTTGACGGCGCATCCAGGCTAATTCTTTGGTGAAAAGATTTTGAGCCTTATCGATAGTAGAGTTTTCCATTGCAATGCGCTCTTCTTTCTTTTGAAGATAATAGGAATAATTGCCTTTGTATTGGTATAATTTACCGTTGTCTAATTCGATGATTTCGTTGCAAACGCGTTCCAAAAAGAAACGGTCGTGTGTCACCATAAACAAGGTAATATTTTCTTTGGCAAAATAACTTTCCAACCATTCAATCATCTCTAAATCCAAGTGATTCGTAGGCTCATCCAAAATCAATAAATCGGGACGGTTAATCAAAATTATCGCCAAGGACAAGCGTTTCTTTTGTCCACCGGAAAGGCCTTTTACTTTCAGTTTTAAATCTTCTAGTTTTAATTTGGATAAAATTTGTTTGAATTGTGTTTCAAAATCCCAGGCATTATGGCGGTCCATTTCGTCAAAAGCCAATTGGTATTTTTCTTCGTCTTCAGGATTTTCCAATGCTTTTTCATAACGCTCAATCACTTTAAGCGTCTCATTATCCGAAGCGAAAATACTTTCTTCAATAGTCAATTCTTCCTGCAGTTGATTGTTTTGGGAAAGAAACGCCATTTTCAAACCTTTTCGAATCACGATCTGTCCTGTATCGGGTTCGTCTTCGCCATTTATCATTTTCATAATTTGGGTTTTTCCCGAACCATTTTTGGCGATGAAGGCTATTTTTTGGTCTTTGTTGATGCCAAACGAAATGTCCTTAAACAAGGTTCTTTCGCCAAAGGATTTTGATATGTTTTCTACTGAAAGGTAATTCACTTTTTTAAGTTATGAGTTTTCAATTATAAGTTATGAGTTTAACTTTTTGGCAAAAGTAACTCAAATTTCTAAGAATCTAAAGGCGTAGCCGTATCTAATAATCTAACAATCTATTATATTTGCCCCATGCAACTATCGGTCATCATCCTCAATTATAATGTGCGCTACTTTTTGGAGTTGTGTGTGTTGAGTGTGCAGAAGGCCATTCAGAATTTGGATGGTGAAATTATTGTCATCGATAATAATTCTTTGGATGATAGCTGTGCCATGATTAAAGCACGTTTTCCGAATATTAGACTCATAGAAAACAAAGAGAATTCAGGCTTTCCAAAAGGGAATAATATTGGTGTAAAAGAAGCCAAAGGCGAATACATCTGTATTTTAAATCCCGACACGGTTGTTGCCGAAGATACTTTTGAAAAGGTTTTGGCTTTCGCCGAAAAGCAAAAGGATTTGGGAATTGTGGGTTGCAAACTAATCGACGGAACGGGTACTTTTCTTCCCGAAAGTAAACGAGGAATTCCAACGCCATGGGTCGCTTTTACTAAGATTTTTGGATTGCATAAAGTGTTTCCGAAATGGGCTTTATTTACTAAATATTATGCACAGCATTTAGCCGAAAACCAAACCGGAAAAGTTGATATTCTTGTGGGTGCTTTTATGGTAATGAAACGCGAATTGTATACGGAATTAGGCGGTTTTGATGAAAATTGCTTTATGTATTCAGATGATATTGATTTGAGTTATAGTGTTTTGCAAAAAGGAAAGGTCAATTATTATTTCCATGAAACGACTATAATTCACTTTAAAGGCGAAAGCACTATAAAAGACGGAACGTACATGAAACGGTTTCAAGAAGCGATGAATTTCTTTTATAAAAAGCACTTTAAAGTTTCGGTTTTCTTTTCGTTATTTATGAAAATAGGTATTGTCTTCTTTTCCGTGGTCAAAATGTTTCAAGGAAAACCAAGACCACAAAAGCTTCCGAGTGCCTATGTCTTAATGTCTGATAATGAATCAACAAGAGAATGTTTGCAACAAAAACTTCAAAAAACTATCCAAAGATTACCTTCTGAAAACGGAAAAATAGTATTTTCGCAATCGTTTTCGGAACAACAAAATGCGGAAGTAATTTTGGATACCAACAATCTAAATTTTAAAGAGGCTATTGCTTTTTTGGAAACCCATAAACACAAATCGATTACTTTTAAACTGTTACCAATGCAAAGCAATTTTATCATTGGAAGTAATAGTAGTAACGACAGAGGAGAAGTAATTCTGATGTAAGAATACAGCACGCACATTTAAGATTTTAGAATAAAAATCATTCGTGTATTCGTGGCTAACTTAAAGATTTAGTACTTTTGCATCAAAATTGACAAACACAACTTTAGTATACAGATATGGCAAAGTTTGAATTGAAATTACCTAAAATGGGTGAAAGTGTTGCGGAAGCAACGATTACAAATTGGTTAAAAAATGTGGGTGACAGCATTAGTGCTGATGAAGCTGTTTTGGAAATCGCTACTGATAAAGTAGACAGTGAAGTACCAAGCGAAGTTTCCGGAACGTTAACCGAGATTTTATTTCAGGTAAATGATGTGGTAAAAGTGGGTCAAACCATAGCCATAATTGAAACAGAAGGAGGAAGCGTTGCAGCGGCACCGGTTTCAGAAGTTACATCAACTCCGGCTGCTATTGCTGAAGTTGCCAAAACAGTAGAGGTTGCTCAAGCTACAGTTGCTCCGGCTGATTTTAAAGCTTCCGATAAATTCTATTCGCCTTTAGTAAAAAATATCGCTACTGCGGAAGGAATTGCCGTAACCGAACTGGACACTATAACAGGTTCCGGTAAAGACGGAAGAGTTACTAAAGAAGATGTATTGAAATTTGTTGAAAGTCGAAAGTCGAAAGTCGAAAGTCCAAAAGTAACAGTACAACAACAATCAACTCCAGTTGCTTCCATAGCTGTACCAGTGTCGGTAAATGGTGGTGATGAGATTGTGGAAATGGATAGAATGCGTAAGCTCATCTCCGGTTATATGGTGGCTTCGGTACAAACTTCGGCACACGTACAATCGTTTATTGAAGTAGATGTGACCAATATTGTAAAATGGAGAAATAAAGTTAAAGATGCCTTTGAAAAACGCGAAGGCGAAAAACTAACGTTCACACCAATCATGATGGAAGCGGTTGCAAAAGCATTAAAAGATTTTCCTGGAATGAATATTTCTGTGGATGGTGATTATATCATCAAACGCAAAAATATCAACCTCGGAATGGCAGCAGCCTTGCCCAACGGAAACTTGATTGTTCCCGTAATCAAAAATGCAGACCAATTGAATTTAGTTGGAATGGCAAAAGCTGTAAACGATTTAGGCAACCGAGCCAAAGCAGGAAAACTAAAACCAGACGATACACAAGGCGGAACCTATACTGTAACGAATGTTGGAACTTTTGGTTCTGTTTTCGGAACGCCAATTATCAATCAACCACAAGTTGGAATCCTAGCGCTTGGAGCTATCAGAAAAGTACCAGCAGTGATTGAAACTCCAGAAGGGGATTTTATCGGAATCCGTCAGAAAATGTTCTTGTCGCACTCGTATGACCACAGAGTGGTTGACGGCGCTTTAGGAGGAAGTTTTGTAAAACGCGTTGCCGATTATTTGGAGGCGTTTGATGTGAATAGAGAATATTAATCGCAACTAATTATATATCAATCCCGATTCTTAGAATCGGGATTTTTTAGTTAAAAAAAACTAACGAATCGATGAACGGTAAGGGCAATATTTTATATTTGTCGCCTTAACATTTTATAATGGAACTAAAACTCACTCGACCTATTTGCTTTTTTGATTTGGAAACTACAGGTATCGAAGTAGCCAAAGACAGAATCGTTGAAATAGCTATTTTCAAAGTATTTCCTAATGGCAATAAAGAAAGTAAAACATGGTTGGTGAACCCAACAATTCCCATTCCGGCTTTCGCCACGGCAGTACACGGCATTACTAATGAAAAAGTAGCCAATGAACCAACTTTTAAGGAACTAGCTTCTCAAATTTATGCCATGATTAAGGATTCCGATTTGGCCGGATTTAATTCGGATAGATTTGATATTCCATTATTGGCTGAAGAGTTGTTGCGTGCCGAAGTCGATTTTGATATGAAGAATCGCGTTTCTGTTGATGTACAGACTATTTTTCATAAAAAAGAAGAAAGAACATTAAGTGCTGCCTATAAATTCTACTGTAATGAAACTTTAGAAAATGCGCACAGCGCCGAAGCCGATACGATGGCAACTTATGAAATACTAAAAGCGCAATTGGATCGATACACCGATTTAGAAAATGATATGAAAACGTTGTCTGAATTCACCACCAGAAAAAAGTCAGTTGATTTTGCAGGGTTTATTGCGTTGAATCCGGATGGAAAGGAAATATTTACTTTCGGGAAACACAAAGGTGCCTTGGTTGATGAAGTATTGGATAAAGAGCCTGGTTATTTTGGCTGGATTCAAAACGCGGATTTTCCATTATATACCAAGAAAGTTTTGACGGCCATTAAGTTAAGAAAACTAAATACAAAATAGTCTCAGTTTTCGGTCACAGTTTTCATTACTATCTGTAAACTGCTACTGCTACTGATAACTCAACGAATATGAAGATAATCTGCATCGGAAGAAATTACGTCAATCACATCGCCGAACTCAATAACGAGCGTCCCGACGAGCCTGTAATTTTTATGAAACCTGACACCGCAATTCTGCCAAAGAAAACGCCATTTACCATTCCCGAATTCAGTAGCGAAGTTCATCATGAAGTAGAAATTTTGGTTAAAATCTGTAAAGTTGGAAAATACATCGATACCAAATTCGCTCACAAATATTATGACGAAATTGGTCTTGGAATTGATTTTACAGCTAGAGATATACAAAATAAACTTAAAGAAAAGGGCTTGCCTTGGGAAAAAGCTAAAGCATTTGACGGTTCAGCGATTATTGGTGACTTTCTTCCGAAAAACGATTTTATTTCGGTGGAAAATATTACATTTGAACTAACAAAAAACGGAGAAACTGCACAAAAGGGAAATACAAGCCATATGTTGTGGAAAATAGACGAAATCATTTCCCATATTTCACAATATTTCACGCTTAAAAAAGGAGATATACTCTTTACAGGAACGCCTGAAGGTGTTGCAAAAGTTAGTCCAAACGATATCCTTGAAGGATTTATAGAAAACAAAAAAGTATTAAGATTACACATTAGATAATGGCAATAAACTACAACTTAGCAAAAGTATATGCACTTTCAGATAACGACACTGAATTTGTAATGCAAATCATCAATCTGTTTGTTACAGAAGTTCCGGAAGACATGAAAGAAATTGAGGCCGGAATTAAGGAAAAAGATCATAAAAGAGCTTACGCTTATGCACACAAAATAAAACCAACTTTGGATTTGTTGGGCATGACTGTGGCGCATCAAGAGATTCTTGAGGTAGAAGCTTGGACCAAAGTAGAAGGCAAGCGTAAAGAAATCGACGCTACTTTTGAAAGTATTCAAAGTCAGGTTGATAAAGCGATTAAAGAGATTAAGAAAGACTTTGATTTATAGTGTTCTGTATTTAAGCTTTTAAAAGTAAAAATTGATTATTTTAGATACATGAAAAATCAGTTTTTACTTTTTTTATTGTTCCTGTTTTTCTGTTCCACTCATGGTCAGAAGAAGTACACTTTTGATTATGCTATACAGTATAATTTTCGGGTGAATGATTCTTCAAAAGTTCAAACCCAGCTTTTCCTCACTAACTCTAAGGACAATAGTTATTTACTAAAAGTTTCTGAAAAAGACAGTCTGAATTTTACCTTATACTTTCATGATCAAAACGGAATTACTTCAACCACATATTTAAGTAAAAAAGAGTTTGCTTCTGCCGAAACAATTACTCTAAAATGTGAATTTGTGTCTCCTATTGGTAATCCGTTCAAGTATCAGACTGAAAACTACGACTTCATCAATCAGAACGATACATTGATTAATACTGTTTATCATTCGATGTACATACTAAAGTCAAATAAACCTAAAAAAGAGAAAAGGAAAAAATTTGCTACTTTGCACTTTATAATTGAAGAGAATACTGAATTCCATTTACCTATACTAACGTTTTCAACGGCTTATGAAGAGTGGAAAAAAGAGCGAAACATTCCGAATGGAATCTACAAGCAATCTTATATGACTAAATATCTTTCAAAAGATAAAATTTTAATTTATGATTTGGTAGAGTTTATCAAGATAAATAAAATTCTTGTGATTCCGCAGGAATGCAACTACTCAGCTATTGATTCGGGAATTATTAAAACTTTACATAAATGAAAGCAACCATAGTTACCATTGGTGACGAAATTCTTATCGGTCAAATTGTCGATACTAATTCGGGATACATTGCCAAAGCCTTAGATAAAATTGGAGTTCAAACCACTGAAATGCTCTCCATTTCAGATGACAAGCAGCATATTTTAAACACTTTTTCGACAGTTCAAAACAAAGTTGATTTAGTCATTATAACAGGAGGTTTAGGGCCAACCAAAGATGATATTACCAAGAAAACTTTTTGTGACTATTTTGATGATGTTTTGATTGAAAATCCCGAAGTTTTGGCTCACGTTACCGAAATCATTGAAGGGTTTTACAAGCGTCCAATAACGCAATTAAATAGGGATCAGGCATTGGTGCCATCCAAATGTGAAGTGCTTTTTAACAAAATGGGAACTGCACCGGGAATGTGGATGAAAAAAGAAAATACAGTCTATATTTCGTTACCTGGCGTTCCTTACGAAATGAAGTATATTATTGATCATGAGATTATCCCGAAAGTTGTAAAAGAATACCAACGACCTTATATCGTTCACAAAACTATATTGACCTACGGACAAGGCGAAAGTATGGTTGCAGAACGAATAGAGAATTGGGAAAATAATTTACCCGAGTTTATAAAATTAGCCTATTTGCCTGCGCCCGGAAGAGTGCGTTTGCGTCTGACAGCAAGAGGAAGTGACGAAAAAGTTCTTCAAAATGCCATTGAGGAAAATGTAAAAACATTGACCAAAATCATAGGAGATATTATTGTTGGTTTTGATGAAGGCGAAACGATTGAGGTGGCCATTGGAAAATTATTGCAGCTACAAGGAAAAACAATATCTATTGCAGAAAGTTGCACTGGCGGAAAAATTGCTCAAATGCTAACTTCAGTGTCAGGAGCTTCAGCTTATTTCAGAGGAAGTGTTGTCAGTTATGCTACCGAAACGAAAATTGCTATTCTTAACGTTGATGCTGAAACTATTGCGAAATTTTCCGTTGTAAGTGAAGCTGTGGCTAAAGAAATGGCATTGGGAATTCAAAAAGTCATGCAATCGGATTATGCACTGGCAACAACAGGTAATGCTGGACCCAATAAAGGTGACTCTGATGCCGAAGTTGGTACTGTTTTTATTGCATTGGCAACACCAAACCAAGTTATAGTAGAAGAATTTAACTTTGGACAACCACGTGATAAAGTGATAGATAGAGCTTCAAATAAAGCATTAGAAATACTGCGAAAAGAAATTTTAAAAAATCTGCAATAATTATTTTGTAACAATGATTTATTTTGCGTAAGTTTGCACCCTGATTTTGAATAACGATATAAAGATAAGTATAATGTCAAGAGTTTGTGACCTTACAGGTAAAAGAGCGATGGTGGGAAATAATGTTTCTCACGCTATGAACAAAACTAAGAGAAAATTTTCTGTTAACTTAGTAAAAAAACGTTTCTATCTTGCTGAAGAAGACAGATGGATTACTCTAAGAGTAGCTGCGTCTACAATTAAAACAATCAATAAAAAAGGTTTGGCTGCAGTATTAAAAGATGCAAAAGCTAACGGATTTATCGGATAATCCCAAACCATAAAAAAAAATAAAGTAAGATGGCAAAGAAAGGTAATAGAATACAAGTTATTTTAGAGTGTACTGAGCACAAAGGAACTGGACTTCCAGGGACTTCTCGTTACATCACAAACAAAAACAAAAAAAATACTCCAGACAGATTAGAGATTAAAAAATTTAATCCAATCTTAAAGAGAATGACTGTTCATAAAGAAATTAAATAATTAGACTTTTTAAGAAAATCTCAAATAGTTATATTTAGATTTTTTAAAATTAAAATACATATCAATCATGGCAAAGAAAACCGTTGCAACCTTACAAACAGCTTCAAAAAGATTAACCAAAGCAATTAAAATGGTTAAATCTCCAAAAACAGGTGCTTATACTTTCGTTGAAAGCATTATGACTCCAGAAGAAGTAGATACTTTCTTGAAAAAGAAATAATTCAACAAACGCTATATATCTAAGCTACTTTCATTCGAAAGTAGCTTTTTTATTTTTATATTTGCCCGAGTTATTTAGAAAACATTAGGCTAAATCCTAGTTCATAATCCCGAAACTTCGGGACTTAATCCTAAATTAAAATGAGTTTTTTCAAAAGATTATTCTCTTCAGACAAGAAAGAGAACTTAGATAAAGGACTTGAAAAATCAAGTACTTCCTTCTTATCCAAACTTACTAAGGCTGTTGCCGGTAAATCAAAAGTGGATGATGAAGTTTTAGACAATCTAGAAGAAATTTTGGTTTCTTCGGATGTTGGTGTCAATACTACCCTAAAAATTATTCAAAGAATCGAAGAGCGTGTTTCCAACGACAAATATATGGGAACAGACGAGCTTAATAAAATCCTCCGCGAGGAAATTGCCGGTTTACTTTCTGAAACCAAATCGGGTGAAGAAACCGAATTTTCCATTCCGTCTAACAAAAAACTATACGTAATTATGGTTGTTGGCGTTAATGGAGTAGGTAAAACAACAACCATTGGTAAATTAGCCTATCAATTCAAAAAAGCAGGTTATAAAGTAGTGCTTGGAGCTGCCGATACTTTTCGGGCCGCTGCAATTGACCAATTACAGATTTGGGCAGATAGAGTGGGTGTGCCAATTGTAAAACAGCAAATGGGAAGTGATCCGGCTTCGGTTGCCTTTGATACTTTACAAAGCGCTGTTACTCAAGATGCCGATGTGGTCATTATCGATACCGCAGGTCGTTTGCACAACAAAGTGAATCTGATGAACGAATTGACCAAAGTAAAAAGAGTCATGCAAAAAGTAGTGGAAGATGCTCCTCACGATGTGATGCTCGTTTTAGACGGTTCTACAGGACAGAATGCTTTTGAACAAGCAAAACAATTTACTGCGGCGACAGAAGTTACATCTTTGGCTGTAACCAAATTAGATGGAACTGCAAAAGGCGGTGTAGTCATTGGAATTTCAGATCAATTCCAAATCCCTGTTAAATATATCGGAGTAGGCGAAAGCATCGAAGATTTGCAGGTTTTTAATAAATTTGAATTTGTAGATTCGTTTTTTAAATAAAATAGCGCATGAATAAAATTACTTCTTTCTTCAAAGATTCGTCTCCAATAACACTCATCGTAATCAGTTTACTAATCGCTGGATTGAGTTATTTCATTCAAAAACCATTACCTAATATTTTTATGGGATTGCGTCTGATTGCGTTTGTATTATTCGTTTACGCAACGATTCGTTTGCTCAATAGAAAGTAATAGTTATTGGTATAAAGCAGAGATTTTTGCCCACAATTCATTATCAAATCCGGATAATGCAAAAGTCGGATTCTCTGGATTTGCCACTTCCCCCATTCTAATAATGACCATTTTCTTGCTGGGAATAACATATATTTTTTGATCATTTTTTCCTAAAGCAGCATACATATCACTCGGCGCATTCGGAATTAAGTTACCGCTAAACTGAAATTGACTTTGAGGTAAATGATAAGACGATTTTCCGTTTAACCACCACAAATAACCATAAGCCTGATTGATATTTTGAGAAGTCGTTGTGGCTTGATTCCAATAGTTTTGGTTCACGATAGTCGTTCCATTCCATTTTCCCTGATTTAAGGCTAATAATCCAAATCGAGCCATATTCCGCGTCGTGCTCCAATACACACTTAAGTTGTCTAAGTTTATCCAACTTCCACCCGTCATTCCAATGCGATCACGGAGTTTGGTATTGAAATAATTTGCCCAGCTTTGTCCGCTAGCTTCTGCTACAACATCTTGCAATTTCACATATACATTGTGATAGGCCCATCGATTTCCTGCATCGGCTACATATTGTAAGTTGTTAGGCGATACATCATCTCCTAGAGCATCGTTTAATCCGGAGTTCATGGATAATAGGTTTTTACAAGTAATTAGATTCTCTTTTGCCAAAGGCGCACTTGTCCATCCCGTTCCCAAATAATCAGAAACTTTATTATTAATATTGAGTAAACCCTCGTCCTGAGCAATTCCGGTTACAGTTGCGGTCAATGTTTTACCGGCGCTAGCCCAATACCAAGGTGTTGTTACAGTATGTCCGTTAAAGTAATTTTCTATTACAATCCGACCATTAACTAAAACAATAAAGGATTTGGTATTTTTTTCCTGCAGATAATCTAATAATGGTTGTACGGCAGTTTGATTCCAGTTCAAAGCAGCTATCGACTTTGTTTCCCATGAGGAACTACCATCATTAGGAGGAAAGTACATTTGTTCTTCTACAGGATCAGGATCTGATGAAGCATCAGAGCTACAGTTTGAAAACAGCAAAAGTAAAATGGGAAGAAAGTATATCTTTTTCATAGCAGTAATTTTCTCTTTTGACTTTAAATATAGAAAATAGTTTAATGTTCAGATATTAATTTTTATTTTCAATTACTGTGTTGATTTTAGAATTAAATTTGTACAACTATAATTCAAATTTGAAATGAAGAAAATTGGCTTGATACTATTCTTTTTTACATTGATTTCATGTCATTCAGATGTAAAAAGCGAAGACTTAAAAAAACTCAACGGTTATTGGGAAATTAAGGAGGTAACGTTAGCCGATGGTAAAACCAAAGACTATAAAGTTAATGAAACTATTGATTATTTCAGTATCAAGAATACTATTGGATTTCGCCAAAAAGTAATGCCACAGTTTGATGGAAAATTCAAAACCAATGATATCAAGGAAACAATAAAAATTGTAGAAAACAAGAATGTTTTTTATATTGAATACAATACCCAATACGGAAAATGGAAAGAAGAGATTATAACTCTTGAAGACTCACTTTTGGTATTGAAAAGCAAAGAAAACTTAGAGTATACCTACAAAAGATTCCGCCCTTTTTCTTTTAAATAAGCGTAAACAATTTACAGAATGGCAAGAAGAACAAGTAATGAAGGCTCTATAGCAGATGTTTTAAAGGAGTTTATTGAGAAAAACAAACTCCAAGCAGGCATGGACAAAATTGATGTTCAGGAAGCCTGGAAATCATTAATGGGAAATGGTGTCAACAGTTATACAAAAGAAGTAATTCTAAAAGGGACAACACTTTATGTCTCACTTACTTCAGCAGTGTTGCGAGAAGAGTTGAGTTATGGAAAACAGAAGATTATCAAGATGATTAACGAAGAAATTGGAAAAGAAGTAATACAAGATGTAATTCTTCGTTAGGTATTGGTTTCCAAATCTTTAATATATTCTTCGTACTCATAGAAGAAAAGTTCAAATTGCGCCATAGTGGCATTAAAGAAAGCAAAAATTTCTCCCCAATTGTTTTTATTATTCAAACTAACTTCCAGTTTTTCAATCCAAATTCTACTGATAACCTTGCCATTTTCCAGATAAAAATTTCTTTCGAATATGGCTTCCGGAAGATATTCTTCGAGCAAAATACTTTTTAACGATTCTATTTTTTCAAAATAAATTTTGCGCTTTTCTTCTTCTTTGGGTTCAATGTCTAATAAAACCTGTGCCTTTTTGTTATCTATGTAAAACTTAAAAGTCACATCTTTAATCTTAGTATCATACAACAACCATTTTCTGGGATAGACTGTTGCAAATGCTGTCCAGAATTCTTTTTTAATAAGTGCGGCTTCTTGCTTGCTGTACATTTTAGTTTGGTAAAATTTGAAAGCGTTAAATTTTTAAGGTAACTTTATATTTCAAAACCTACGCTATGCATTTCGATGAGTTTTTAAAACAGGCACCAAAAATACTAAATGTTGAGCTACCAGCAACCCTTGCTCATGCAAAAATGGTTCCGCCCAATAGAGAAGAACTTATCAGAAATACCGATTTCAGTAAAATAATCCCTAAAAGAGCAGCGGTAATGATGCTTTTTTATCCAAAGAATTTCCAAACGCATTTGGCATTAATTCTGCGTACAAGCTATAATGGTGTGCATTCGTCACAAATCGCTTTTCCTGGCGGAAAAGTGGAACTTGAGGATTTTGATTTGAAGCATACAGCGCTTAGGGAAACTCACGAAGAAATAGGAATACATCCTAATTCCATCAATGTAATTCGGGCTTTTACCGAAGTTTATATTCCGCCAAGTAATTTTATGGTGTATCCTTTTTTAGGGTACAGTCAGGATGAATTGGAATTTGTTTTACAAGAAGATGAAGTAGCTGGAATTGTCGAGTTTCCGTTATTAGATTTTTTAGATGATAAAATTTTGACGACTACTACCATGAACACGTCGTATGCCGGAAGCATTGATGTACCTGGTTTTCAAGTGAAAGAGCATTTTATTTGGGGAGCCACTGCCATGATTTTAAGTGAGTTGAAAGAAACCTTAAAAATGGTTTTATAAAGTGTAGTTTTTTGTAGATTTGCCTCCCTTAACATTAGGACTAACAAAATTACAATTATGGGTTTATTTAAAAGAAATCCTTTTGGTCATATACTCTTTATTAAAAAATGGTTAATCCGTATTTTTGGTGTCATAACGCATCGAAGATATAGGGGTTTTAACGAATTGTATATTGATGGCTCCGAAATTATAGCCTCTTTACCCGATAAAAATGTGTTGTTTATCTCGAATCACCAAACCTATTTTGCTGATGTTGTAGCCATGTTTCACGTTTTTAATGCCAGTCTTTCCGGTAGACAGGATAATATCAAAAATGTGGGTTATTTATGGCAACCTAAAATGAATATCTATTATGTTGCGGCAAGTGAAACAATGAGATCCGGAATTTTACCGAGGATTTTAGCGTATGTTGGCGCTATTTCTGTAGAACGTACTTGGCGTTCCGGAGGTCAGGACGTAACTGAAAAACGTGAAGTAAACCCAAATGATACCGAGAACATCCGTATTGCTCTGGAAGACGGTTGGGTTATTACGTTTCCACAAGGAACCACCAAATCATTTAAGCCTGTACGCAAAGGTACAGCGCATATTATCAAACAATATAAACCCATTGTTGTTCCCATTGTTATTGATGGTTTTCGTCGCTCGTTTGATAAAAAAGGATTGCGAATGAAAAAGAAAAACATATTACAGTCGTTTATCATCAAAGAACCATTAGTAATTGATTACGAAAATGAAACCATCGAACAGATAGTCGAAAAGGTAGAATATGCCATAGAGCAGCATCCGTCCTTCTTAAAAGTAATTCCAGCCGAGGAAATCGAAGAACAAGAGCGATTAAACAAACTAAGAAAATGGAATGTAGATAAAAACGAAATCCCTCAATAGAGGGATTTTTTGTGCTTTAGAATTAGGTTTGCATAAATTACAAATCTATCTTTTTTAATTCCTTATAATTTTTATTGAGTTTGCCTAGTAAAATACCATAAATGATTCTGTAGAAAAGCCATATAAAAAAGACAATTATCAATATCAGACCAAGTACAATTCCAAACGTTTTACACATTACCATATAACCGCTGTCATTGTGGATACGTTCCATGACTATGGCAAATTTTTTGTCGTAATTCAGTTGAAAATACAAAATAACCAAAACGCCTACCACAAAAAAGAGGATGTTAAACCAAACATAGTAATGTACCGTTTTTCGGGTTTTTAAGATGTCCTGCATCAGTTGTTTGGTCGATGTAGTGGTGGATATTCTTTTGTAGTTTACATAAAATAAATAGATAAATATGGCTACAACAGTGTAATTGATGACATTGTAGACAAAATTGATTTCTACCACATAGTCATACATTTCGTTACCATATTTATTTCGGATATAACTATCTCCCAAAAACAGAATACTGATGATATTCCAAAGAATAAATTCTAGTATGCTAATAATCAATATCCATTTTACTATCGATGATGATTTAGTGTGTAGCATTTTGTAGATTTCGTTTTCCGAAACCTGCTCATACTTATGGGTGTCTTTCTGCCACGCCTTTTTTAATAAATCCAACTCTTCCATAATCCTTAGGGATTTAATATCTTTTTTAATTTTCCTTTAATTCGGTTCATTTTTACACGGGCATTGACTTCACTAATACCCAGTGTTTCTGATATGTCTGTGTAATCTTTGTCTTCCAGGTAAAGGAATACCAAAGCTTTTTCGATATCATTTAATTGTTGCACCGCTTGATACATCAACTTGATTTGTTCTTCTTCTTCAAAATTGTAATCTTCTTGCAAAATAAAATGTTTCTGACCTTCATAACTTGTAGTAGCAACACTTCGGGTACTTTTTCTGTAGAGGGTAATAGCGGTGTTTAGTGCTACACGATAGGCCCAAGTTGAAAATTTAGATTCTCCTCTAAACTTTGGGTAGGCTTTCCATAACTGAATAGTAATTTCTTGAAACAAATCTTTATGCGCATCGTCATCATTGGTATACAGTCGACATATCTTGTGGATAATGTTCTGATTTTCCTTTAATTGTTTAACGAATTGTTGTTCCAAGTTGTCACTCATAGTCGAGTTAGTATAGAAAGGATAGGTTTTGTTACAAAACCAAAAGTACAAATTTTGTTGCGCTAATCAATGCATCAGACACTGATGCACGAAAATTGTACTGGTATTTTAATGTTAAGCACTTTTATGTTACAACAGTTAAAAATCAACAGTTAAAAGACTATAATGATTCATCTCTGATTAGCAAAAAGATAATTATGGCTGCTAATTAGGAACAAAAAAGAAACCTTATCTTTGCCATTCATAATTTACAAGCATTTAAGATGGAAATCGGACATTACAACACACTCAAAATTGATAGAGAAACCAAAGTGGGACTTTTTTTAACCGATGGTAAGGAGGATGTTTTATTACCACTTAAGTATGTTCCGAAAGAGTACAGTATTGGCGATGAGATTATTGTTTTTGTGTATCTTGATCATGAAGAAAGACCTGTAGCTACCACATTAGAACCTTATATTTTGATGGATGAATTCGGGTTATTGCGCGTCAATTATGTCAACCAATTTGGTGCTTTTTTGGATTGGGGTTTGGAAAAAGATCTTTTTGTACCGTTCAAAGAACAAGCTCGTCCGATGGAAAAAGGAAAGCGATATTTAGTGTTTGCTCACATAGATGAAAAAACCAACAGAATAGTAGCTTCGAGTAAAACCAATCAGTTTCTAAATAACGAAAATCTCACGGTTGCTGAAGGAGATGAAGTTGATTTAATCATATCACACATAACCGATTTAGGTATAAATGTCATCATCAACGACATTCATAAAGGATTGTTATACAAAGATCAAGTATATGATGATATTCGAACGGGAGACCGAATGACCGGTTATATCAAAACCATTCGCCCCGATAATAAAATCGATGTTTCCTTGCAAAAGCAAGGCTATGAAAACATTGAGCCTAATGCCGAGAAAATCCTGGATGAGTTACGAGCGAGCCGAGGTTTTTTACGATTAAATGACAACAGTCATCCAGAAGATATCAAAACGGTTTTGAAGATGAGCAAAAAGACCTTTAAAAAAGCCATCGGATCACTTTATAAAGACAAACTTATCGAAATTAAAGACGACGGAATTTATTTAGTTAAAGCTTAATTTATTCCCCAAGTTCGAGTTCTGTTGGTACCGGAGTTTCAATTTCTGTTTTCTTTTTGTAAAATAAACTACTGACCATACTTAAAGTGGAATAAGGTCGGTTAGAATATTTATTTCCAAGGCACACCACAGTTACAGTATCTTTTCTAACCGGAACAAAAGAAGTATTATTTCCGTGCCACCAACCGTTATGATACACCATCTTCTCTCCGTTTGGAGGTAAAAAGCGCATTCGCATTCCCAATCCGTAGTCTTTGATAGGCTTGGCAACTTTTCCGGCACTATAGCCAACATATGCTTCCTGCAAAAGTTCTGGTTTTATGAATTCTGGAGAGTAAGTTCCCAAATCAAATTTTGCCAAATCTCTCGGTGTAGAATAAATATTTTTATCTCCATATAAATTATCAAACTGATCCCACGGGAAAATGTTGTTTCCTCGATACGATTTGGTTACTGTTTCCCGATCTTTATCATAATCAAAAACAAAGGTATTGTTCATTTCTAAAGGCTTGAAAACCAATTCTTGCATGGCTCTTCGGTAGTTTAAACCAGTGGCTTTTTCTATTATTAGCGCCAAGATAATATAGTTCGTATTACAATAGTCAAAATGGGTATCATTTGGAGTAACTAATCGGAATTTATTCTGAACCAATAAATTAAATACATCCTGATTCGTTAGTATTTTAGACCTATTCCATCTTTTCTTCATCAGTCCGGGAAAGTTGGCATAATGTTGCAAACCACTTCTGTGATTCAGTAGTGTTCTGATGGTGGTGTTTTTATACGGAAAGTTTGGAAGCCAGTCGGTGACTTTTTGATCCAACATAATGTTGTCCTGCTGTACCAACCTTAAAATAGCTGTTGCGGTCAACACTTTACTTACCGAAGCTAAATGAATCGGCGTGTTTTTGTCTATTTTTTGACCAGTTTTAGCATTAGCAAAACCTTTGTAATCTTCATAGAGAATGCGTCCGTTTTTTACCACAATAAAGGCGCCACTGTAAAAAGGGGAATTGATATTCTTGTTGTAAAAGGAATCGATAAAGTGTCTTTTTTCAGCAATGTAAGTCTCCGATATTTTTCCCATTTTTATCGGAAAAGCTGATTTCACCAATAAACTATCGTCAATAGTTTGCTCAGCATCAAGAGATGCTGTTCCGGATTTTGGTCCCGAAAAATAACATAAAACAGAAAAGAAAAGGGTAATTAGGGTAAGCTTCATAATAATTTAAAGTTTACAATAATACCATAATTTGACTAGAATGTAAACAAGGATTTTCTAAAGTTATCAGCGTAGTTATTAAAAACAATTAAACCTGACAAGCCAAGAAGGACAAGCCAGGTTTAGGGGCAAAAACATTAGCGGTCAATGTGTTTTTTTATATAGTAACTCTAATTGGAAGTGTATACTGCGTTCTCACTTTTTCACCATTCAAATAGCCAGGTGCCCATTTTATTTTTAAGCCTTTTAAAACGCGAATAGCTTCTTTTTCCAATATTTTATCATTACTTCTTAAGGCTTTAATATCGGTCATGCCGCCATCTTTTTCGATTACAAAGGACATGATCACATTAACTGAATTTTCAAATTCTGATTTTTCGATGTTGTTGCCTACATATTCATAGAATTTCTTAATGCCACCAGGGTATTCCGGAAGCTTGTCAAGCATATTGGTAGTTACCGGACCTACGGGTGCTGATGGTTTACCGTCATCTGTTGAAGGTTTTCCGGTTGCTGAACCTGTAGTTGCGATTCCTGTAGTTGCGCCACCATCCGTTTGATTACTAGCATTAGTGGGGTTTTCCTTTACCTCTTTGTTGGTTCTTAAATCATCAGGAGTATCTTCAGGTTTTACTATAGTTGGATCTATTAAATCTTTCTTTTCAATTTTCTTGCTTTCTTCCGTTTTTTTTAAAGGAACAATAGCCTTATTTTCTTCAGGGTTTTTTCGAGGTCTGTTATAGTCTGTAAGCTTTACAACAAAATCATCTTCTAGTAATGGATTTATCGCAGTCTTCGTCCCAAAAGAGGAAAGTAACATCCAAGAGCCCATCAAGGCAAGAAGTAAAAGAATGCCGCTAAAAAAAGCAAGTAGTGTAGTTCGGGAGTTTTCCTGACGCAATTGGTAAGCGCCATAGGCCTTGTTTCTGTCTTCAAAAACTAGTTCTGTCCAGTTTTTTTCATAAATACTAACGTTTGACATGATTAAATGGTTTATAAGTTAAGTATCTATGTTACATAAGCGTTGATTTTAAATAGATAACGCAGTAATTTTAAAAATAGTATATGGGTTTCAACTATTTTTTCAGATAAAATTATCAAAACCCTTAAAACATTGAAGATTTAAAGTGTTTTATGGTAAAATAAAAAGTATTATTTTTTGCTTTCAATGATTTCAGCCAGTAGTTTTTTGGCACGAAGCAATTTAATTTTGACGTTGCTAAGAGGTTCTCCCAATTGTTCGGCAATTTCCTGATAACTCATTTCCTGAAAGTAGCGAAGCTGGATTACTTCCTGATAATGTGGTTTTAATTCCTTAATGAATTGCAATAAGCGTGATAGATTTTGCTCGGTTATCAATGCGTCTTCCACAGAGGGTGTCGTATCGGCAACATTGTAAGCTAATTGATCTTCCTCATCAGTAATTTCTACAAACAGTGCTGTTTTTTTCTTGCGAAGCATATCAATATGAACATTCTTGGCAATCGCAATAAGCCACGTATTGAATTGAAATTCGGGATTATATGTGGCAATTTTGTCAAAGGCTTTCGAAAAAGTTTCAATGGTTATATCTTCCGCATCGGTTTCGTTTTCAGTACGTTTCAACATAAAGCCATAGACTTCATTCCAATAATGGTCTAGTAAATAGGTGAAGGCAACCTGATCGCCTTTTTTGGCTTTTTCTATATATGGATTTACTTCCAATGTACCGGTTTTGAGAACGTATTGGTAATAAATAGGTTCAGTTGGACTAGAATTAAACCGATTTCAATTATCGGAAACCAATACATGACATCTTTTTCCTTTAGCTTTCCGGCTGCAAATCCCATAGTAATCCATGCGAAAATATAACGGAAACCAATGATGCTCAAAACAGCAATCCACTGATACTGGAATGCTAACAAAATGATTGGCAATACTAAGAAAAGCAATTGTGAAATATAAAATATACCGAGTTGGTTTTGGTCAAATATTTTGTAATGTTTGGCAGTAGAAACATGACGACGTTTCTGAGTAAACCAGTCTTTGAAGGAGGTTTTTGGCTTAGAGTAGGTAAAGCTATCCGGCAAATAACAAACTGTTGTATTTTTGGCATCTGCGGCCTGATTTATAAACAAATCATCATCTCCTGAACGTATTTTCATGTGATCCATAAAACCGCGAACCTTGAAAAACTCTTCTCTTTTGTAGGCCATATTTCGTCCAACGCCCATGTAGGGTTTTCCTAATTTTGCCCAAGAAAGGTATTGTGTTGCCGATAGCAAAGTTTCAAAACGGATGATTTTATTTAAAAAAGAACCTGCTATTTTTTCATAAGCACCATATCCCAACACAATCGTTTTTTCAACAGTAAACTGCGAACTCATTGTCGTTATCCAATCTTTTGATGATGGCACACAATCGGCATCGGTAAAAAGCAAATACTCGTATTTGGCAGCTTTTATTCCGAGCGTTAAAGCGTATTTTTTGTTGCCCCAAAAGGCTTCGTTGTTTTCTACTTTCACTAAACGGATGTTGGAATGTAGCTTTTCAAATTCTTCAAAGACATCAAGTGTATTATCGCTCGAGGCATCATCAATCAAAACAATTTCAAATTGCGGATAATCTTGCTCTGTAAGTAACGGTATCAGTCGCTTTACATTTTCCTCTTCATTTTTGGCACAAACAATTACCGATATTGGAATTCTTTTTGGGGTAGCAGTTTGTGGTTTGGCAAACGATAATTTACCAAAAACAACAATGTAATACAGAAATTGAATAACTACAATGGCAATAAATAAACAGAAAACGAGTAATAACATAGTGCTTTTTCGACTTTTAAAAAGGATTGCAAATGTACGAAAATGAATTATGAATTAAGAGTTATGCGTTATGAATTTTTTCTATTCTTTTTCATTTCGTTAGCTATTGCAATGGCTTGAAAATCGTTCGAGTTTTCGAGTTTTGAAATGATAGTTTGATAGTTTTTGTCGTCTCTGTTTTGCGATAATTTTTTCTTAGCTTCTATGGAAGTGATTTCAATTTCAAACGAAACTATTCCTCTTGCCTGAAGCATGGTTTTCTTAGATAAATCCTCAATACGAATTGGTTTTTCTGAGGTAGCTTCATATTTATTAACCAATCTTTTCAATGCTTCAATAGTTTCATCGAGCGAATGGATAGCGACTTTACCGTAGACATGAACAGCAAGATAATTCCATGTAGGAACATTTTCATGATCATACCAAGAAGAGGAGATATAAGAGTGTGCACCCGAAAATACAGCCAAAATTTCATCATTGTTTTTGAAACTATCTGCTTGCGGATTTTCTTTAGAAACATGACCAACCAAAAACTGCTTCCCATTTTTTTCTTCCAGAAGTAGCGGAATATGGGTTGCCCAAAGTTTTCCGTTCGTTTGATTGACTAGAATTCCAAACCCATGCTGATGAATGAAGTTCTGGATGTCTTCTTGGTTTTCGTTTTTATAAAGTTCGGGAATGTACATAATTTAATTATGAATTATGAATTATGAATTATGATTTAGGATTTTCGATTTCGTATAAAAAGCCGTCGTGTAAATTAAAATCAAACTTTCCAATGAAAGTCATTCCGGATTTTTTTAAGACTTTGATAGAACCAACATTGGCTTCCATGGATCTTCCGACAATTTTCTTAAGGTGTAAAACGTTGAAACCATATGCAATACAAGCTTTTGCAGTTTCGGTGGCATAACCCTGATCCCAGTATTTTTTAAAGAAGCGGAAACCCACATCGACTTCGTTTAGTTCGGGTGTGCATTTTAAACCGCACCAACCCATAAAATCCATAGTCTTTTTGTCGATAACTGCCCAACGACCAAAGCCATATAATTCGTATTGATTATAATTTTGCAGAAAACTTATGGCTTCGTGAATACTTTCAAAAGCTTTGTCACCTGTATATTTCACCACGTCAGCATCAGCATTTAAAGCAAAAAAAGACGGAGCATCATCAACAGATAATTCTCGAAGATAACAACGTTCGGTTTCTAGTATTGTTTTCATTTAAATCACATTCACTTCTGCTTCAATGGCAATACCAAATTCCTTTAAAATGGTAGCTTGAATATTTTTGGACACATTCAAAATTTCCTGACCAGTTGCATTGCCATAATTCACTAAAACCAGTGCTTGATTTTTATGGATTCCCGCATCGCCAAAACGTTTTCCTTTAAAACCAGCCTTTTCTATTAGCCAACCTGCCGGCACTTTTACGTCAGTTTCTGAAACAACATAATGTGGCATTTCAGGGTGCAACGCTTTAATTTTTTCGTAGGCTTCTTTCGGAATAATCGGGTTTTTAAAAAAGCTGCCGCTGTTTCCGAGTTCTTTAGGATCGGGCAATTTACTTTGTCGAATGGCGATTACGGCATTGGAAACATCTTTTAGAGTAGGAGTGATGACACCTTCTTTTTCCAGTTCTTTAGTAATATCTCCGTAAGAAATATTGATGTGGTGATTGCGTTTTGTGAGTTTGAAAACCACTGAAGTGATGATGAATTGGTCTTTCACTTCGTGTTTGAAAATACTTTCTCTATAACCAAAACGACATTCTTCTTTAGTGAAGGTTTTCATTTCCTGAGTGACACTATTTATAGCTTCACAACTAACAAATGTATCTTTGATTTCAGTGCCATAAGCTCCGATATTTTGAACAGGCGTGGTGCCTACATTCCCCGGAATTAGAGACATGTTTTCTAAACCGCCAAAGTTTTGGTCAATCGTCCATAGTACAAATTCGTGCCAGTTTTCTCCAGCCATGCTTTCTACCCAAACAAAATCTTCATCTTCTTTTAGGATTTTTTTACCTTTTAAATCAACGTGAATCACCAAGGCTTTAATATCCTGAGTTAACAGCATATTGCTTCCGCCGCCCAAAATAAATTTTGGTTCAGAGGCATGTTGCTGTAAAATGGTTTTTAAATCTTCGGTGGAATGAGCAGCTACAAATTGTTTGGCCTTGGCTTCGATACCAAAAGTATTGTATTTCTTGAGAGAAAAATTAGAATGGATAGTCATGTTTGTAAAATCTTCTTTAGACAAAAGTAAGGTAAAGAGATTTTTTAAACGAATTTATTATAATAGTTTTTTTGCCATTTGTGAAGCATAAATATCGGCATGAAATAGGGCAAAATCTTGGTGTTTCCTTTTCTGACCTCGGCAACCAACTTTGGACCGCTTAGGTTTTCAAACATCGGCATATTGAAAATATCACTTGTGGCAAAATGATCCAATTCATCAATAAATCTAGGGAAACGCAACAAATAACTTCCCCATGGAGCACTGAGTCCAATTTTTCTGAAATCGATAATCTCTTTTGGAAGTTTGTTTTCCATGGTGGTTTTCAGAATGAATTTTCCTTTTTTTCCGGTAAACATCCATTGGTCTTCCAAAGTTCCCAAACCTGCAATCAATCGTTGATCCAAAAAGGGTTCACGACATTCAATAGAAGTTCCCATGGTACAGCGGTCATTTCGGTCCAACAGCGAACACATGTAGGTGTGTTGGTCAAAATACAACGCTTGTCTTTGAAGGTTTTTGGGATATAATTCTTGTGCCTCTTTCAATATTTGATGACGGTATTCATTTATAGGTTTATTTTTGTTACCGTAAAAAGTAGCAATGTCTTCAGGATAGACACTACATCCATTGAAAATCACCAAATCAGCATCACTTTTGATTTTAGAATAGCGGAATAATTTGTCGTAACGCGGTTTTTTATTAAAAGTTTCAAACTTACTGATTTGCGAAATCACCTTTAACAAAGAAGGATTTTTCAAGGCTTTGTAACGAACATAGCCACCCATTAATTCATCCGCGCCTTCTCCGGAGAGCAATACTTTAACTTTGGATTTTGCTAATTTTGCTATGGCTAAAAGATGAGGTTCGTTGAGATGCATTATGGGTTCATCTTGAAAATAGGAGGTCTCTATCAGATTTTGATACAAACTTTCATTTTCTAATTTGGTATGATTAAAAGTATAGCCGTATTGGTCGGTTATTTTTTTGGCCAAATGATATTCGTTATGCTCTGCTTCTGTAAAACTGATGTTGAAAGTTTCGATTTTTTCAAATTGCTGTTCGTGTAATGAAGATAAAATGGAGCAGGAGTCGAGTCCACCACTCAATAAAACACCAACCGGCACATCGCTTACCATTCGAAGTTTGACCGACTCAAAGAAGGTTTCTTCAAACCATTTTTTAGGATTTACTATCGGACTATGATTCTGAATTTGCTCTTTTAAATTCCACCATCTTACGGTTTTGCTTTTACCGTCTTCATCAATTACCATATAATGTCCGGGAAGTACTTTTTTGACCCCTTCAAATAATGTTTCTTCACCAGCTACAAAACGATTGTAAACATATTCTTCCATGCCGTTTTCAGAAATCTGAATCTGAATTCCGGCTGCAAAAAGCGCTTTTTGTTCTGAGGCAAAATACAAAGTGTTTTTATGGATACAGTAATACAGCGGTTTTACACCCATTCGGTCGCGGCAAAGCGTCAGTTTTTTTGTTACAGTATCCCAAATCGCAAAGGCAAACATTCCGTTCAACCGATGCAGCATGTCCATTCCGTATAATTCGTAAAGTTTCAGTAAAACTTCGGTATCAGAACCCGATTTTAAAGCAATGCCTTTACTTTTAAGTTCGGAAAAAAACGATTGGTAATTGTAAATTTCTCCATTGAAAACAAGAATATATCTTCCGTCTATGGAAACAAAAGGTTGATGTCCTGCTGAAGAAGTATCAATTATCGATAATCTTCGGTGTCCTAAACCAATATTGTTATCGAGGTAAATACCTGAGTCGTCCGGACCTCTGTGTTCCAGAATGTCACGCATTTTAATCAGCTGATTTTGATCAACTGGTTTGTAATCCAAATGGAAAATTCCATTAATCCCACACATAAACCTCTAAGGAGTAGTCGATTTAATTTTGATTAAATCATTATAAGTATCTGCAATTTTTTTCATATTCGTCTTGTAGTTGGCATTTGCTTCAACAAATTTTCTATTTTCAACTATCGCTTTTTTAGAAACGTTACTGTTGGTAAATGCCCACTGCAATTCTTCGGCTAATTTAAGATGATTTTCCGATGGTACAAGTATTCCGTTTACTTTTTCGGTAATCCAATTTCTATTTCCAGGTAAATCGGTCACAATAGGAAAACAACCGCAAGCCATAGCTTCAAAAAGTGAAGCCGAAACGCCTTCTGTTATGGGCATACTAATGTAAAAATTGGAACGTTGTAAGTATTTCGGGATTTCGGTATTATTAATTCTTCCAACAAACTGCACTTCGCTTTCGATGTTGTGTTCTTGCACTAAATGTTTTAAGTTTTGTAGCTCCGTTCCATCTCCAATAATGATTAATTGAAAAGGAATGTTTTTTTGCTTCAACACCGAAAATGCTTTTAAGATTACCTCATGCTTGTATTCGGGTTCCAAAGAACGAGTCACAATAGCGTGTATCATCGAATCGTCGTGGGTTTCATTGAAAGCAAAGAAATCCAAATGAATTCCTTTAGGCAAAACCATTACTTTGGACATGTCTACTTTACTTTCTCTCATATGTTGCGCCATAACATCGCCCCATGCATGAATCAAATCTGCTTTTTTGAAAGCATAATCCTGAAGCATTTTCTTAAAAAGATAGAGGGGAGAATGATGCGGCCATAAATCAGAGATGCCTTGCTGCGCGATAGCGATAGGTTTTACGCCTGAAATAGCGGCTAAAAAGCCGTAACTAGTTGTTCGTTCGGCAATAACCATATCGGCATTGAATTTTTTTGCAATACTTTTAATGGTTAGGATAGCTTTGGTTAATTCTAATAACCGTTTTACTCTACTAATGCCACTACTACTTGTCTGTAGTTCCCAAGTTACGATTTCAAAGTCGCCAAATTCCCTAAGACCATTCATCCAGGTAATGGCGTCAGCACGATAGGTTTCGCCAAGAAATAGAATTCGTTTTTTCGACATTATAGTTTATGCTTCCGTCTCTAATGCTCTTCGTAAAAAGTCATTCATCGGTTTTAGCGCGATTAATTTTTCGGCTACTATTTGGTTAAAATTCTTATCTAAGAATAATTTGTCGTCGATTTTAGCTGAGGCTGTAAAACTTTTGAGTTTCAAAAACTCGATAGCCGGATGATCGGGTTCAAAATCCTTAGGTGCTTTTTTAAGCGTATTGTTTTCATCACGAGTCAGCGCTCCAAATTCAGATTTAAACTTTGTATCGTTTACAATGGCTTCTAAATCGTCATAAAAAAAAGCGATTTCCTTTCGGATTTGTTTTAATTCATGAGGCTCCGGACACCAACAGCCACCAGCGATAAACGAATTTCCTTTTTCAAAATGAATATAATATCCGGGAGCATTTTTGCTGTTTTGGTTTTGAGACATCCATACGCCGATATTGGTTTTGTAAGGCGATTTGTCTTTAGAAAAACGGATGTCGCGATTGATACGGAATGTACAGTTTTTTATCTCTAAAGACTCCAAAGTTTTATCTAATGGTTTCATAGTTGCCAAAATTGCAGCTATATAAGCATGATAATCCTTTTTGAAATTATCATACCTTTTTTTGTTGGCATGCATCCAATCTGTATTGTTGTTGGCGACTAAGTCTTCGAAAAATTGAACGGCTTCTTTGGTTAACATATTACAACTGTTTTTTTAAGTCTTCTTCCGAAATATAACCCACATTGCGCCACACTTCTTTCCCTTTTTCATAGATGATAATCGTTGGCAAACCATCCAATTTCATCTGGTTTACTATGGTTTTGTTTTCGTCTGCATCCAATTGGACAATTTTAATTTTGTCTTTCATTTCGGCTTGAAATTTCAAAATATACGGGTTCATTTTTTTGCAAGGCGCACACCATTTGGCATTAAAATCAATCAGAACTCTGTCATTTGACTGAATTAATTCGCCGTATTCCTGATCACAAATTCCGATAATTTTTTCACTTGGATTGCTATTGCCGGCCGCATTCCATTTCATGATACCACCATCAAGATTGTAGATTTCTTTAAATCCGAGTTCGGCTAATTTATCGGCTGCTTGTGAACTTCTTCCGCCCACTTTACAATACACAAAAACAGGTTTTGTTTTGTCCAATTGATTGGCTTGAGTTACAAAATCGCTTCCGTTCCAATTCACATTCTTGGCATTGTCAATATGTTCGCTACTGTATTCTGCTGGAGTTCTTACATCCAAGAGTTGTGGATTTTGAGTAGCATTAAGTTTTTCTGAAAAAGCTTTGGCATCAATAGTTTGTATGGTTTTAGAAGATTGTCCCTGACAGCTTACAAATAAAAAGGCAATAAATACTAAGGATAGAAATTTTGGTTTCATGTACTGAAATTTTCAGCTAAATTACAAAATAGTACAACACTACAAATTAAAAATTTTGTAGCTCTGATGGGTTGTTTTTACGATGTTTTCGGTTCGTTCCGGATGCGTGTCTGAAATGAATAATTGTCCAAATTCGTCGTTATTGACCATTTCAATAATCTTGCTCACGCGAAATTCATCCAGCTTATCAAAAATATCATCAAACAGTAATATGGGTTTTTCACCACTTTGTTTTTTGACAAAATCAAACTGAGCCAGTTTCAACGCAATCAAAAAGGATTTTTGCTGTCCTTGTGAACCAAACTTTTTGATAGGATGATGGTCAATTTCAAACGATAAATCGTCTTTATGAACGCCGACCGAAGTATATTGTAGCGCTCTGTCTTTGGATAGATTTTGTTCCAATAATGTCAAGGTGTCGTTTTCAAACAAATCACTTTGATAGACCAATTGCACTGTTTCGGCCGAGTTGGTAATTTCCTGATGATAGGTGTTGAAAATCGGAATAAAATCGTTTAAAAACTGCTTTCTTTTTTCAAAAATAGACTGTCCTAACGTATTCAGTTGTTCATTATATAGAGTCAAAGTATCGTTTTCAAAAACATGATTAAGAGCAAAATACTTGAGTAAAGCGTTGCGTTGGTTGATGGTTTTTTGATACTGAATCAATTGCTGTAAATAACCGCTGTCTAACTGTGAAATGACACTGTCAATAAACTTTCTTCGTGTTTCGCTACCTTCAACAATCAAATCACGGTCAGCCGGAGAGATAATGACTAGCGGAATAAAACCAATATGATCGGAGAATTTCTCATAAATCTTACCATTGCGTTTCATGATTTTTTTTTGCCCTTTTTTTAGACTGCACAAAATCTGTTCTTGTCTTCCATTTTTTTCAAATTCGCCATCTACTACAAAAAAATCTTCATTATGCTTAATATTCTGAACGGCTAACGGATTAAAATAACTCTTACCATTTGCCAAATGATAAATGGCATCAAGAATATTGGTTTTCCCAATACCATTTTTACCCACGAAACAATTGATTTTCGAATCCAATTCGAAGGTAACTTCCGAGAAATTTTTATAATTGAGTAATGAAATGCGCTTTAAAAACAATTTGGTTTTTTGTTTAAAATTAATGCTTAAACTCCTTATTCATAGGAGGTAAATGAAATTTTGATTTATTTTATGAACAACATCAAAGTAAAGAGGTGCAAATTATTCAAAAATATCGACAAAAATAGCTTTAAAATATGAATTAATTTTTATTTTTGCGCACACTAAATTAAAAATAGATGGCAACTTTTAACAAAAGAGGATATAAAGCACCGAAAGAAAAAACCGAAAAAGAAGTTAATACTAACGTTGAAGATATTGAGCAAATTAATGTTGATGCCAAAGACAGCACAACAGCTAAAGCATTTGATACTTTAGATGAGACAGCTTCCAAAGCAGAGGATTTTGTAGAAAGAAACCAAAAAGCCATTTTCGGAGTTCTTGCTGCAGTTGCCTTGGTTACTGTTGGATATTTAATGTATCAAAAATTTATCGCCGAGCCTAAGCAGGAAGAAGCAGCAAACGAATTGTTTGTAGCACAACAAAACTTCCAAAAAGCGGTGGATGACGTTACCGGAACAAAATCAGATTCATTATACAACCTAGTTTTAAAAGGTTCTGAAGGAAAATTTGGAGTAGTGAAAATTGCTGACGAATATTCAGGAACTGATGCTGGAAATTTAGCAAACTACTATGCAGGTATTGCTTACTTAAATACCAAAAAATATGCGGAAGCGATTTCAAGTTTAGAGAAATTCAAGTCGGATGATATTATGTTGAACACTTTAGCTATTGGAGCTATTGGTGATGCTTATGCACAACAAAATAAGCAAAAAGAGGCTTTGGACTTTTACGTAAAAGCAGCTGATGCTAGTAAAAACGACTTCACCAGACCACGTTTTTTATTAAAAGCAGGTAAAACGGCTTTTGAATTAGGTAACAAAGCGGATGCTTTGAAATATTTCACAGATATTAAAGACAACTTTGAGGCTTCACCAGAAGCACAAAGTATTGATGCTTTGATTGGTTTAGCGCAATAATTCAAAAAAATACTAATTTTAAAAGGATTAAGGATGGTATCTTTAATCCTTTTTTATTTCCAAAAATAAGTTTTATGGCAACTGCAAATAAAAATTTATCCAATTACGATAAAAACAGCCTTCCAAACGCGAAAGATTTTCGGTTTGGCATTGTTGTTTCAGAATGGAACAATCACATTACGAATGGCTTGTATTCTGGAGCCGAAGCAGCTTTATTAGACTGTGGCGCGCTACCGGAAAATATTATTCGGTGGAATGTGCCCGGAAGCTTTGAATTGGTTTATGGGGCACAACGGATGATTGTTACGCAAGAGGTAGATGTGGTTATCACGATTGGTTGTGTTATCAAAGGGGAAACGATGCATTTTGAATTTGTTTGTGAAGGCGTTACTCAAGGGATCAAAGATTTAAACGTGCAAACTGATGTTCCCGTAATTTTTTGTTTGCTAACAGACAATAACGAACAACAATCTATCGATAGGAGTGGAGGTGCTCATGGAAATAAAGGCACCGAAGCGGCAATTGCGGCAATAAAGATGGCTGATTTAAGAAAAAAAACAAGTTCGTAATCGTTCTTTTTTAGCATAAAATAGAGCCTATTCCGTTGTGAATAGGTTTTTTATTTTTAGGCAATTATTAACTATAAATCCCAATACTTTTTCCTTAAATTTGCTTACTTCGGTTGACACATACTGAACACTTATTTCTGAACACTGAACACTAAAGAATGTCTAGCATAATTCAATTACTTCCTGATCATGTTGCCAACCAGATTGCTGCCGGAGAAGTTGTCCAACGACCTGCTTCTGTAGTTAAGGAGTTACTGGAAAATGCAGTGGACGCAAAGGCTACGGATATAAAACTCATTATAAAAGATGCCGGAAAATCGCTGGTTCAGGTAATTGATAATGGCGTCGGAATGAGCATTACCGATTCGCGTCTGTGTTTTGAGCGTCACGCTACTTCTAAAATCCGTCACGCGGAAGATTTATTTTCACTGCACACCAAGGGTTTTCGTGGAGAAGCTTTAGCTTCTATAGCTGCGATTGCGCATGTAGAAATGAAGACCAAACAAGAACAAGAAGAATTAGGAACACACATCATTATTGAAGGAAGTAAGTTTGTGTCACAAGAACCTTCCGTATTACCAAAAGGCACCTCCTTTTCTGTAAAAAATCTGTTTTTTAATATTCCGGCCCGACGTAATTTCTTAAAATCAGAAACGGTGGAGCAACGTCATATTGTGGATGAATTTCAGCGTGTTGCGATGGCGCATCCTTCGATTCATTTTACAATGTATCACAATGGAAGTGAAATGTTCAATTTACCGATATCCAATTTCAGACAGCGTATTGTCAATCTGTTTTCTGGAAAAACCAATGAGAAATTGGTTCCGGTAAAAGAGGAAACCGAAATCGTGAATCTGCACGGATTTATCGGAAAACCTGAATTCTCAAAGAAAAACAGAGGCGAACAATTCTTTTTTGTCAACAACCGTTTTATCAAAAGTGGTTATCTGCATCACGCGGTTATGGCAGCGTATGAAGGTTTGCTGAAAGATGGTGCACAACCTAGTTATTTTTTGTATTTAGAGGTACCGCCTCATACTATTGATATCAATATCCATCCAACGAAGACCGAAATTAAGTTTGATGATGAACATGCCTTATATGCTATTCTGCGTTCGTCCATCAAGCATAGTTTAGGGCAGTTTAATGTGGCTCCGGTACTCGATTTTGAACGCGATCCGAATTTGGATACACCCTATCAATATCAGAATAAAGAAGCCGAATATCCAACGATTCAAGTAGACCGAACCTACAATCCATTTTCCGAAGATAAACCTGCTAAATCTTTTGCATCACCTTCAAGTTATAAAAAGCCCGAAAACCAACCCAGTTGGGAAAGCCTTTATGTCGGATTAAAACAAGCCACGAGTGACATCAGCGAAATGACTTTCGAAAATGATGCTGTGACCTCTTCGTTATTTGAAGTAAATGATTTGGAGCAGGAAGTCAAGCGCACGTACCAAATACATAAAAAATATATTGTAAGTCCTATAAAATCAGGAATGGTAATCATCAACCAAAAACGAGCACACGAACGCGTTTTATACGAGGAGTTTCTTACCAGTATGACAGTGCAACAGGCTTCCAGTCAGCATATGCTCTTTCCGTTGCAGTTGTATTATTCTTCGGCAGAAATCGAGTTGTTGACGGATTTGAGATGTTCCCTTGAAAGTACTGGGTTTCTTTTTGAAGCCATAAATGAAGATCATATTTTGATTTCCGGTCTGCCTGTAAATGTGTCAGAAAGTGAGATATCCATTGTTTTAGAAGAGTTGTTGAGTGATTTACAGGATGGTATTCCGGATAACAGTTTTAGTCAAAACGATACCATTGCCAAATCAATGGCGAAAAGTTTAGCCGTAAAAACAGGAACCTATTTAACTGAAAAAGAACAAGAGAATTTGGTTCATAATCTCTTTGCGTGTAAAGAACCAAACGTTTCCCCATTTCAAAAACCAACTTTCATCACCATGAGTGTGGAAGATTTAGATAAAAAATTCAACGTATGATGCGAATGACCGAAACTGTTAAGCAGTTACTGATTATCAATATTATATTTTATGTAGGTTCACAGTTTGTGGCTAGTGCCTATCCTTTACTTTCAATGTTTTATCCCGAAAGTAACAATTTCCGATTTTGGCAACCAATTACGCACATGTTCATGCATGCACCGATGCCGAATCTAATGCATATCGTTTTTAATATGTTTGCATTGGTTTCTTTTGGAAGCGCTTTAGAACATTTTTGGGGAGCAAAAAAGTTTATTTTCTTTTATATTTCATGCGGACTTGGAGCAGCTTTACTATATACAGGTGTGAACTACCTTCAAATACATTTTTTATTAGATGAAGTAGCCAGTCTCAATTTATCCAGTACTCAAATACATACACTCTTAAACGCCGATTATTCGGCACTTTTTGGTTCCGATAAACAAATGGTTGAAGGTCCTATCAAGACTATGTTAGAGAATGCTCGTTGTACTCAGGAACAATTCAATACGATACAACAAGCAGCTTCCATTTCACAAGGAACGGTAGTTGGAGCTTCTGGTGCGGTTTACGGTTTATTAACCGCCTTTGCCTTTATGTTTCCTAACGCCGAGTTGGCTTTGATGTTTATTCCGGTTCCGGTAAAAGCAAAATATTTTGTTCCCGTAATCATAGGAATCGATTTGTTCTTAGGCATCAAAGGAAATTCACTTTTCGGTTCTGGAGGCACAGGAATTGCTCATTTTGCACATGTTGGCGGAGCATTAACTGGTTTTATCATGATGTGGTACTGGAAGAAAAATCAATTTAATAAAAACCGCTGGAATTAAAGGTGAATATATTTGATGACATAAAATTACAGTACAGAATGGGTGGCATTGCCAATAAGATGATTTATTGGAATGTCGGACTTTTTCTGTTGTCTATTGTGCTGTTCTACAAGTTTAAGTCGGGTGTTTTTGAATATCCTAATTGGCTTGCAGTTGCTTCCGAACCTACAATCGTTTTGACTCGACCATGGACTTTACTGACGTATGCTTTTTTTCATTACGGATTTTTGCATTTGTTTTTTAATATGATGGTTTTGAATTTTACAAGCCGTTTGTTTTTAACTTTTTTTACCCAAAAACAGTATCTCGGATTGTATCTTCTGAGTGCTGTTTTTGCGGCAATTTGCTTTGTGTTGAGTTTTTATTTTCTTCATCAAAGTTCCATGATGGTAGGTGCTTCAGCCGCTATAATGGCTTTACTGGTTGCCACTACAGCCTATCAGCCTTTGATGGAAATTCGATTGTTATTAATTGGTAATGTAAAACTTTGGCACATTACCGCTGTGATACTACTACTAGATTTATTGCAAATTCAAATGAATAATACCGGAGGACACATTGCCCATTTGAGCGGCGCATTTTTTGGTTATATTTACATTAAGTTGTTACAAAGTGGAACGGATTTGAGTAAAATAGTAGATTCGGTTTTGAATGTATTTAGTAAAAAACAGAAAACACCTTTCAAAAAAGTGCATGTTAACCCCAAAAAACCTGCCCTTAAAAGAGATAGTAAAATTGTAGTCAAAGACAAAACGCAGCAACAGATTGATGAAATTTTGGACAAAATCAGTAAATCCGGTTACGACAGCTTAACGAGCGAAGAAAAAGAGTTTCTTTTCAAAGCTGGAAAATAATAATAAATTAAACCTTCTAACCATCATCAACGTAATTATCTATAAAAATTAAATGAAGAAACTTTCGTGGTTTAATAAAATGGTGTTCGGATTCAATATACTCATTACTGTATTGACTTTCATTGCGTATGCTTTACCATTTTTGGCACCTAAAATGTTTCCATTGCTATCGGTGCTTACATTGATTTTACCACTATTTCTGATTTTAAACGCATTGTTTTTTATTTATTGGCTACTTCAGTTAAAACGCCAAGTCATTCTTTCCGGATTAGTTTTGTTACTCGGTATTACCTTTATCAATAAATTTTACAAATTCTCTTCTCAGGATATCGCAAAAGAAGAAAAGGATTTTACGGTAATGAGCTATAATGTTCGCTTGTTCAATTTGTTTGATTGGATTGCGGCTGATGATGTAGGCAACACTATTTTGAGTTTTATCAATGAGCAGAACCCCGACATTCTTTGCATTCAGGAATATTCCGAAAATGCTAAAGTAGATTTAAGAATTTACAAGTACAAAGCCATCTTTATGGAAGGTGACCAAATCAAAACCGGTCAAGCCATTTTTTCCAAATATCCTATTTTCAATCAGGGTGATTTTAAAATTCCGGCTGCTGGAAACAATGTGATTTATGCTGATATTAAGAAAGGAATGGATACTATCCGCGTCTACAACATTCACCTACAGTCCATCAAAATTTCTCCCGATGTCAACGAAATTTCAGAGCACGTGGATGCCATCAATAAAAATAAATCCCAGCAGCTTTTTGGTCGCATTCGTGATGCTTTTAAAAAACAGGAGCAACAAGCGGAGATTTTGGTAAAGCACAAGAACAACTGTCCGTACCCGGTGATTATCTGTGGCGATATGAATAACAGTCCGTTTTCCTTTGTGTACAGAAGTATCAAATCCGATTTAAATGATTGTTTTGTGGAAGCTGGAAACGGTTTTGGACAAACCTATAAATTCAAGCATTATCCGGCCCGAATTGATTATATTTTTGCAAGCAAGAAAATGAAAGTCAAAAGCTTTACCACTTTTACCAAGTTTGAAAACTCTGATCATTTTCCCATCATGACACGATTGAGTTTTGTTGAATAATTATAAGGATTGCTTCTTCAAATAATCTAAAGCATATCTTCCTTCATTGAAAAGCAAATCCAAAACAGAGAGGTTGTTCAGATAACCGTGTTTGTCACCAAAAACCTGAGTGTAAGGTTCCACTTGTGTAGTATCTTTTTTTCCATTTATCAGATTTCTGAAATCTTTTTTATCGGTTACCTCGTGAAAATACTCAGCCGTTTCGTCATAATCGAATTCTAATTTCAGACACTGAGACACCATCGACATCGTTTCGAGGTTTAAATCCATCAAAAAGGTGTGTTTCTTTTGAAAAATTGGAACTATAGCATCTTCAAAATATTCAAAGAAAGGGGAAGTTCTGTAAGCCGCTTCCAAGGATTTGAAATGCTGTTTCTGCCAATCAAAATCATTTTCGATTCGGACTTCTTTAATGCGTTGATGACGCTCTTTGGTATGTTTTACGGGAACATTCAGTAGCTGCATGCCATTCGGACTGTAGATAAACATCCGGTTGCGGTTGGTTTGTTTCTGAAAATTGTCTTCCATCTCAAACGTTACCAAATCTGCTTGGGCAATCGCCACAAAATGACTGATGGAGGGAAAATAGCTCGGATGAATAAGGATGTTGTTCATTTTTAGTCCTAGGTTTTAAAGTCAAAAGTCATAAAGCCTTATTCGACCTTATGACTTTTACATTTTCAAATTATCTAATCTTCAAATTTTCAAATTAACTATTATTTGCTTTTCGCTTTTTCCAAAAATAATCTCCGACAAAATATAACGCCAGTAAAATCAGAAAGTATTTGAAATACGATTGCGGTTGTCCTTCTCCATTAACTGTGGTGAATAATCTCTCCCAGCGTATTTTTCCTAAACCTTTGCCATTACTGTCCCAACTCATCCATATGAAAACGGGTTTTCCAACGATGTGGTTTTCTGGAACAAATCCCCAATAGCGACTGTCTTCTGAGTTATGACGGTTGTCTCCCATCATCCAATAGTAATTCTGTTTGAAGGTATAAGTAGTCACTTTTTGGTCATTCACATAAATGTCATTGCCTACTACTTTCAGACTATTATGCTCATATACGCTAATAATTCTCTTATAAAATGGTAATGATTGTAAGTTTAAAGCAACCTTTTTACCAGCTTCAGGAATATAGATTGGTCCCATATTATCTCCATTCCAACTAGGATTATGCGTAAAAATATTGGGTTCTCCACGTTTGGTTATCATTTGTGTAACCGATTTGATTCCGGGAACACTTCTTAGTGTTTTTGCTCCTTCTGCCGTTAAAGCTCGCAGGTATAAGGTGTCTCTGGCTTCGGATTTAAAACCTGCACCATCGGTTGACCCAACTTGATTTAATAAATACTCAAAATCCAAATCAGGATTGGTCATATCGTAAGTAACAAAATACGAGTATTGCGGTTTGGCTCTTTCCGGTAGCATAAGCTCTTTTCCGTTAATGAAAACCGTACCATTTTTAATTTGTAAGGAGTCTCCCGGAGTACCTTGACAACGTTTTACATAGTTTGATTTTTTATCTACAGGTTTTACAATACTTCTGCCTGACGTATCGAAAAATTTATATACGGTATCAGCCGGCCAGTTGAAAACAACGATCTCATTTTTCTGAATTTTCTCAAATCCGGGAAACCTAAAATAGGGAAGTTGTGGCCAACTTAAATACGATTTAGTCTTGATAAGAGGCAAGGTGTCATGAACCATCGGTGCGGCAACGGTAGTCATTGGCGTTCGAGCTCCATAATGAAATTTACTCACAAAAAGGAAATCTCCTATCAATAAGGATTTCTCTAATGATGATGTGGGAATAGTATAAGGCTGCATCACATACGTATGTACCAAAGTAGCCACAACAATAGCAAAAAGTAACGAGCTTACCGTATCTCCTGTTTTGGTTCGCGCTACTAAACTTCTATCTTTAATATGGGTTACATTTTGAGTGTAATTGATGTAATAAATATAAAGTCCGAATGTAAAAATCCCTAACCAAGTATCTGTCGAAGAGTTCTTCCCAAAACTTCTAAGTGTTTCTACCCAAACTACAGGAAACATTATCAAGTTGATAACCGGAATAAATAGTAGGATGGTCCACCAAGTAGGTCGGTTGATGATTTTCATCAAAACAATCGAATTGTATATTGGAACAAAGGCTTCCCATGATTTTCTTCCTGCTTTTTCGTAGAGTTTCCACGTACCCAAACCATGTAAGACTTGGATAATTAGGAAAAATATAAACCATTGAGATAGTGACATGATACTGATTTTAAAAGATTACGGGTATAAGTTTTAGGTTTCGGTTATTTGTTACAATTTTAAGATTTATTTGTGTAAATCCAATACATCTTTCATCGAGAACACCCCTTTTTTACCAATAATCCATTCGGCCGCAATCACAGCTCCCAGCGCAAAGCCTTCGCGATTATGGGCGACATGTTTGATTTCGATAAAATCTACTTCAGAAGTATACGTTACACTATGAGTTCCGGGCACTTCATCAATACGTTTCACATCAATAAATAAATCATCCGCTTGAGGGTTTTCAATAGCCCAATTGTTTTTGTCCGAATGATTGATGATAGCGTTGGCCAGTGAAATAGCGGTTCCGCTCGGTTTGTCCAGTTTGTGTGTATGGTGAATTTCCTCCATTGAAACATGATATTCTTGGAACTTCGACATCATTTTAGCCAAATAATCATTCAGTTCGAAGAATAAATTAACACCCAAACTAAAATTGGATCCGTATAAAAATGCGGCATTTTTCTCCTTACAAAGCTGTACCATTTCGTGGTAATGCTCTAACCATCCGGTAGTTCCCGAAATTACTGGAACACCTTTATGAATAGCGGTTGAGATATTTTCAATAGCAACACTCGGAATACTGAAGTCAATAGCGACATCTGCTTGTTCTAAACCTTCAAAAGTGTTGGTGCTCGATTTTTTCAGTACAATTTCATGACCTCTTTCCAACGCCATCCTTTCGATGATTTGACCCATTTTACCATATCCTAATAATGCTATTTTCATTTTAGAATTTGTAATTAAAGGTTAGGCCAACATTGGGTTTGTAGTTAATCTCGTTGGTATAGACTTCCGGTTGAAACGATAAATTATCATTGACATTGAACTGTATCAAATGTGCGTCAATATTGGCGTCAACAATATTCAAGACATAAAATCCTATAGATACTAAAAGCGATAAATCTCGGTTTCGTTGGTAAAATCGTTGTGCGGCAATTAAACGGGAATAGTCTAAATATTGATATTGATCATCCTGAAAACCTGCAAGTCTTCGTTTGTAGGCATCGCGATAGCTGTGGTATTTTTTTCCGTTATCGATATAAAAATACATACTGGTTCCAATAGCGCCATAAACGAGGGGGATTTTCCAGTATTTCTTATTGTAGGCCTGACCTAAACCAGGAACAATAGCCGAATAAAAAGCCGCTTTTGAAGGACGAAGCGGGTCAATTTCTCTAGCTTTTAAAGTATCTTTTGCTTTTAAAGCATCTCCAAGTTGCTGAGAAAAGATCGAATGACTTCCTAACAACATAAAGAAAAGAACTATGTAAGCAGCTTTATTCACTATCCTTTGATTAGTTTGATGATACGATTAAAGTCTTCTTCAGAATGAAAAGGAATCGTAATTTTTCCTTTGCCATTTCCGGCAACTTTAACCTCTATTTTAGAACCAAAGAAATTCACAAAGGCCTTTTTTTGTTCGTCTCCTACAGCAAATGTGGCCGCTTTTTTGGCTACTTTCGATGCTGCAGGTTTGATACTGTCTTGATAATTTTTTACCAAAGCTTCCGTCTCTCTTACCGATAAATTTTGGCTTACAATCTTTTGATAAATATCTGTCTGAACATCTTGATCCTCAATATTAATGATGGCTCTACCGTGTCCCATACTGATAAACCCATCTCTTATTCCGGTTTGGATAATCGGGTCTAACTTTAACAATCTTAAATAGTTAGTAATTGTCGAACGCTTTTTTCCAACACGCTCGCTCATTTGTTCCTGAGTCAGTTGAATTTCATCAATTAAGCGTTGGTACGAAAGCGCAATCTCAATAGGATCTAAATCGTGACGCTGAATATTTTCTACCAAAGCCATGAGTAACGACTCGTTGTCGTTAGCAATTCGGATATAAGCCGGAACCGTAGTTAATCCGACTAATCTAGAAGCACGCAAACGACGTTCTCCCGAAATCAATTGGTATTTATTGAAGTCTAATTTACGAACCGTAATCGGTTGAATTAATCCTAATTCCTTAATAGAAGAGGCTAATTCCTGTAAGGACTCTTCATTGAAGTTGGATCTCGGTTGAAACGGATTTATCTCGATAGACTCAATGTCTAACTCGATAATATTGCCTACAACCTTGTCGGCATTTTTATCGTTTACCGATTGGATATCGTTTTCAGGGTCTTTCAGCAAAGCCGATAATCCTCTTCCTAATGCTTGTTTTTTTATAGCTTTTGCCATAGCTTAAATGCTGTTTTTTTTGATAATTTCTTGTGCCAAACTTAAATAATTGCTGGCGCCTTTACTAGTTGCATCAAAGTTGATTATGCTCTCTCCAAAACTTGGAGCCTCACTCAGTTTTACATTACGCTGGATAATAGTCTTGAAAACCATATCGTTGAAATGCTTTTGCACTTCTTCGACAACCTGATTCGATAAACGCAAACGCGAGTCAAACATGGTTAGCAAAAGACCTTCAATATCTAATTCGGCGTTGTGGATTTTCTGTACACTCTTAATGGTATTCAATAATTTCCCTAAACCTTCGAGAGCAAAATACTCACACTGAATTGGAATCACGACACTATCTGCTGCAGTTAAGGCATTTAATGTTAGCAAACCTAGAGATGGTGCACAATCGATTAAGATATAATCATACTCATCTTTGACGCTTTCTAAGGCCTGTTTTAGCATGTACTCGCGATTTTCCTTGTCAACCAATTCAATCTCAATAGCCACCAAATCAATATGAGATGGAATAACCCAAACATTTGGAGCGCTGCAGGTGATGGTAGCTTCTGCCGGAGTGTTGCTGTGTTCCAGAATCTGATAGGTACCAATAGTAACATTCTCCACATCAATTCCTAAACCCGAACTGGCATTAGCCTGCGGATCGGCATCTATCAATAACACTCTTTTTTCTAAAACTCCCAGTGATGCTGCAAGGTTTACAGACGTTGTTGTTTTTCCAACACCACCTTTTTGATTGGCAATAGCAATGATTTTACCCATGTATTCTTTAAAAATTTAGAGCCGTAAAAATACAATTAATTATGGCTTTGACAACCGAATTTTGTTAACATTCTTGTAAAGTTTTGAATGCTTTAGTTTCCAGTCACAGTCGCAGTTTCCAGTAAAAAATCTGTGAGCTGAGACTGAGACTGTTCACTTTTATTTACTTCCTTTATTTTTAATCATCGCTTCCAACATATCCCACATTTCTTGTGGAATTTTCTCAAGGATGTTGAATTGACCTGCGCCCTGAAGCCATTCACCACCATCAATGGTAACGACTTCACCATTGATATAAGCAGAAAAATCAGAAACCAAGTAGGCCGCCAAATTGGCTAATTCCTGATGATCTCCAACTCGCTTCAACGGTACTTTTTTGGCCATATCAAACTTCTCCGCTAAATCGCCGGGTAACAATCTGTCCCAAGCGCCCTTTGTTGGGAAAGGTCCTGGAGCAATAGCATTCATTCGGATACCGTATTTTGCCCATTCTACGGCTAAACTTCGGGTCATCGCTAAAACTCCCGCTTTGGCTGTAGCACTTGGCACTACATAACCTGAACCGGTCCAAGCATATGTGGTTACAATATTCAGAACATTGCAATTGGTTTGTTTTTGAGCTATCCAATGTTTTCCAAAAGCCAGCGTACAGTTTTTAGAGCCTTTTAAAACGATGTCAATTATGGTGTCAAATGCATTAGCAGACAATCTTTCGGTAGGAGAGATGAAGTTTCCTGCAGCATTGTTAAGCAGAACATCTACTTTTCCAAAAGTTTTTAAAACCTCCGCTAACATGGCTTCCACCTGATCGTAGTGACGTACATCACATTGCAAAGGCAGACAAGTGCCACCGGTGGCCAACTCCAATTCGGATGCTGTAGCTTTTAACTTTTCTAAATCACGTGATGTGATGGCTACTTTGGCGCCTAATTCTAAGAAATAGTGGGTCATGGCTTTGCCCAAGCCACTTCCGCCACCAGTCACAACGATTACTTTATCGGATAACGCATTATCACGAAGCATTTTTGCAGAGAAATTCATAAGATGTATTTTTTTAGTAAATATATAAACTAAACCTTCGAAAAAAAAATATGCCGAATTGCAGCTTGATCTACAATTCGGCACATTAGTTACCTAAATTTAAATATTTGAAATTAAAAGTAAGACTACCAGTGGCAGTAACGCAGGGCGAACTTTAGTCCCATAAGCGTAATAATATTATTTTTTGATAAACTTTTTAGTACTGTTATGCGTCTGATCTTGAATGTTTAAGAAATAAATTCCGGCACTCAATTCACTAACATCCATCGTATACTGATAGCTCGCCTCCTGACGGACTACATTTTGTTTAACCACTTTTCCTTCCGTATTGATTATTCTATACGATATAGTATCTGAAAAACCATTTGGAATAATATGTAATTCCCTATCAGCCAATGTCGGGAAAACTTTGGCGCTGTTTTCAGCGTTTTCATTGGTTAGTAAAGTGCTAAAATTCACGATAACATTATCTACAATCAAACGGGTACCAAAAGTAGGTACTGAACCTTCTTTAGCCATATTGAATGAAATGTACATATACGCGGGAGTACCTGCTCTTGTAACTGAAATCGGGGCGTATACATAGGCATACGTATTGTGTAATCCGCTGATGTCAAGGGATGCTTTTCCCAATTCGTTTCCTTCCGCATCCATGACTTCTAAAGTAGCTTCGGCAACATCATTTCCTGCTGGGAAAAACTTATAGTCAAAGCCGAGAAGGAGTATTGATGTGCTTGGATTTACCGGCACGCCTGGGTTCCAACCCGGACTGTCCTGTTCTGGGTCGTTGAAAATTGTAGCCATTCCAGGAATAACTTTTTCCGTGGTCCAATTGTAAGCATTAGAAACTTCCATAGCATATTGTCCGGTTTTAGCTTCCATAGAGGCATAAACCATAGAGGGTACGCACCATGTAAACTGAATTTGATCACCGGTCATTTGCCCAGTACCATTGTCAATAACAGCTTGCTGCACAAAATTCATTCCCCAATTGCTGGGTAAAAAGTTTGTTTTTACATTTTCAAAGCTTCCGTTAACCACTTGTGCATTACTACAAAACGGAGCAATTAATAAAAGAAGCGGAACCATAAAATAATTTTTTTTCATAACATAGTTTTTTAGTGAATAGAAATTCTTCTTCATAGCAATTTCAATCCAAAGGTATTTTTTATTTTAAATGGACTTCTAAATAGCAGGTTGACAATAGGTAAACAAAACTAAAAACCCTTTAAAATAAAGGGTTTTTGATTATACGGTTAGAATAAAATCGGTGAGATTTTCCTCGGTGTTGAGTTGTAATTTCTTTCTAAGTCGATGACGCGCTGTTTTGACACTGTCAGGAGAAATATTCAAGATAGAAGCCATTTCTTTTATCGATAAATTCAATTTGATTAAAGCGCATATCTTCAAATCATTAGAGCTAATATCCGGATACTTTTGTTTTAAACGGGTATAAAAATTCTTATTGATACTTTCAAAATAGTTGTCAAAATCCTTCCAGTTATTATCCTGAATGGTATACTTGGAAACCAGTTTCTTGATGTCTTTTTCAGAAGTGGGTTCTTTTTTGTTCAATACGGTTTTTATCTCGTCAAGCAATTCATTCTTTTCTAACATCTGAATGGTGATGGCGCTTAACTGACTTTCCTTAAATTCGATGTCGTTTTGAAACTGCTGTTCTTTGAGCTGCTTTTGCGCTTCCATTAGTGCTACCAATTCTTCCTTGGCTTTGAGCAATTGCTTATCTCTTTTATTGATACGTTTTAAAAAGGAATAAAAAATTGTAAATACCACAATAATTACTAATAAGAGACCTACTAAAAGATAATTAGTAAGTTTGGTCACTTCTTTTTCTGCTGATAATAAATCGAGTTTCCGATTCTTTTCCGATACTTCAAACTGGACTTCTAAACTCTTTACAATTTGTTCTCTTTCAAAAGAGTAAAAGCTATCTTTAATAACGATAACTTGATGTTGTAGTTTGCTGACTTCTTCAAAATCACCCTCTTGCTTTTTAAGTTCAATCAAAGCTTCTATAGTTATGATTTCGAATGTTTTGTCAGAAAGTGGTACTGCAAGAATGCGTGCTTTGTTATAATAGATTTCAGCTTGTAGAAAATCATTTTCAAATGCGATATGCCATTTTCCCAAAGCAATCATTGCATTAATTTGTGCATGTTTATTTTCAGATTTTTCGGCAATAGATAACGCTTTATAGAAATAATCTAAACTGGTTTTTTTGTCATTCTTCTTCTGAGCAATTTCGCCCATTTTGCAATAGGACGTAGGAAGGTAAGCTGTATTTTTTCCTTTTTCAAATTCCTGCAAAGCCAAACTGTAATGGCGTTCCGCTTCGTAGTCATCATTATCCAATTCGTTAAGTCTGCCCAAAGTATTATGAGCCAGACCTAAAGTACCTGAGGTGTCGTTTTTATCTTTTAATTCCGCTACGACTTCTTCGCTGAGTTCTTTGGCTTCGGTGTATTTTTTTTGTCGGACATAAATCGTGCTAATGAGTTGTAAACATTTATAACGACCAATAAGTGCTTTTTCAGGATTAGTATTCTCTAAGTTTTTGTATTCGCTCAAAGATTGGGTCACAAACTGCAATCCTTTTTCCAAACTGGAACCATAGGAGCAGATGCCTAAGTAAAGTAATGATTCTGCTTTGATTGCTGTATTGTTCTCTTTTTTGGCTATTTCGTAAGCTTGCCAGAAGTATCGAAAAGCTTCGTTCTCGTTATCTTTTACCAATGCTGCCCAGCCTTTTTGCAGCAACGGATGATCAGAAGGCGACGCAAAACCGCTCAGAGGTGTCCATAAAACAAGAAGAATAAAAAGTCGTTGCATCCAATTCATAGGCCAAAATTAGAATTTTTTAACGGCAATCCTAGGTTTGGAGGTGTACAAAATGTAAACAGTACTTTTTTTCATAATTTCAGGAGTCGTTCTGCGGCCTGTATTAACGTAGCATCATCTTTGGCAAAGCAAAACCGTATACATTGGGTGTCTTTTCCGGAAGCATAAAAGGTTGAAATCGGAATCGTAGCTACTCCTAAATCGGTTACCAATCGTTTGGTAAAGGTCAAGTCATCTTCATCAGCAATGTTGGCAAACGAGGCCACCTGAAAGTACGTTCCTTCACAAGGTAAAAGTTCGAGTTTGGTTTCTTTCAAAAGCGTTCTGAAGAAGTCTCTTTTTTTCTGATAAAATGCGCTTAAACTTTTGAGGTCCACAACATCCAGATATTCTGAAATGGCTACTTGAGAAATGCTGTTCACGCTAAATACCAAAAACTGATGCACTTTCTTAATCTCATGCATCAAATGCTCCGGAGCGATGACATAACCAATCTTCCAACCCGTAATATGAAACGATTTCCCAAAAGAGGAAACGCTAATGCTGCGATGCCACAATTTTGGGCGATGATGGACAGAAATATGTGTTGTCTCAAACGTAATGTACTCATACACTTCGTCCGAAAGCACTAGTAAATTATGGAACTTTTCAAGCAACTGTTCCAGTTGCAGAAAGTCATAAGGTGTCCAAGTTTTTCCTGTTGGATTATGCGGATTATTGATAATAATCAGTTTGGTTTTGTGATTTACCGAAGCTTCGATGTGTTCCCAGTTTGGCGTAAAATCATCGTTAAGCGGTACCCGAACTGGTTTGGCATTGCTCAATAGAATCGGAGCTTCATAGCAGTCATAGCTTGGATCCAGAATAATCACTTCATCATTAGCATGAACTAAGGCTTGTATAGTGGCAAAAATGCCTTCGGTAGCGCCAGCGGTAATCAGTATTTCATCTTTGGTAACTTTTCGTTGATACGAATCGTGTGTTAACCTAACAATCTTTTCTATTAGTGGCGGATAACCGCTCATCGGAGTATATTGATGCACATTGGCTGTAGCCAATCTTGATAAGATAGCGGTAAGTCTTTCATCAACGGGGAAATTCGGAAAGCCCTGCGAGAGGTTAATGGCGTTATTTTCCGTGGCCATTTGCGACATTACTGTAAAAATACTGGTGCCAATATGCGGTAGTTTGGACATCGATTTGTTTTTGATAAAGATAAAAAAAGCACTTTATTTTTAAACAGCTTCTGCAAAAATAAAGTGCATCTCTTTAGCGTTTCAGCGTAAAATGTCCTCGTAACATCCTGCCGTCTTGTCGGTAAGCCACAAACCAGTAGTCATCGGCAAACAACAATTTTCCATGCAATCGGCCATCCCATCCCGGTCCGTTCGAATAGATACCAGTTAATAATTTGCCATAGCGGTCGTAAATATATACTTTAAAGTCGGGTTCTTTATCTGAGTTTTTGACATACCAAGTTTCATTATAACCATCACCATTCGGCGTAAAAAACTTAGGATAATTGAGCAACCAAACTTCTTCCGTAACAATGCGGCAGCCTCCTACATCTCGAACATGAACCGTGTAAAGTCCGGGTCTTAGGTTAGAAAAAACAGGACTGCTCTGAAATGCAATACCATCTAGCGAATATTCAAAATCACCTTGTTGTGTGGTTACTACAGTGATGCTATTTTCATTATCGGTCCAATCTTGTGTATCTATACGATCAATTTCAGGAATAGCAGCAAGAGTTACACTAACGGTGCTCGATGTAGTGCAGTTTTGTGGAACTGTAGCACAGCCGCCATAGTTGTTTGTAGCTGTAATATCAAGTGTTGTCGTGCCAACCTCGGTTACGGTTACACTAGGCGACGTCAGTCCGTTTGACCAAGTATAGGTGGTACTTGCCAAATTACCAATTCCGGCATCTAGAACAACAGGTTCACCGTCGCAGGCAACATAATCCGGCAGAAGCGGCATTCTTGGAATTTGTCCTGTGATTACTTCAAAAGAACTTGTTTGATAACAATTAGGTAATTGGTTAAAAAGAAGCCGAACGTAAATGGTTTGTGGATTGTTAATCGGATTAAAAGCTGTTATGTTCGTGATGGGGTTTGCGTTGTTATCCGCATCAGCTTGAGACGTATGATAGCTTAAGGTATATTCAGCAGTTGATTGCGTCCCTAAAAGAGTAGCATTTTGTGCCGATAAATCAAAGGTTTCATTACCAGTAATGGAAGAAGTACAGTTTAAAATATTGCAAACAGGATAAATGGTGACCAAGGAAGACAAATCGGAAACGTCAAAGGTTCTGTTGACACTATTACCACAAGCATCTTCTACATCAAACTTATAGACACCCGGAGTTAAGTTTTGAAAAATATTCGAGGTACCATTGTTTACTATGAAGGGATTACCGTCTTTTTCCGTAATGCGGTATTGTAGTGGTGGTGTACCGTTGGTAAGCACAATCACATCAAAATTGCCTGTAGTAGAACAAGGAATGCGCAACACATCATTAATCGCTAAGGCATTCGTAAATGAAAGGGTAGGCGCTAGTATTTCGACACAGTCTTTAGTAATGGTCAAACCACTTCTGATGGCACTACCGCTGTTGTAGGTTGTAAAGTGCTGCACTATCCTAAATATACCATTGAAGGTAATATTGATATTGGTGGTATTATTATCTAATACATACGAATTGTTGGCATTCGGCACGGTACCATCAGGATAGACTTCCTCCGAAATGGGATTTCCCCACGTATTAGTTGCAGCATCTAATAACTTTTGAAGACCGAAAAATTGATTCCCCACAGCATTGTTGGTAACCGCAAGAGGAATACTAAATACGCCACAATCTGGGACTAAAGAAAAGGAACTACTGGTTATTTTGTAACCATCAATTACAAGCGGAATATCCGCTTCAAAATTACATTCGTCTTTGGTTTTGAAAATATAATTTCCGTTGGGTAAATCGGCTAAGTAGGTATCACCATTTGCAATAATATTATCGGAAACATCATGCGGAATTGGGAATGTATAACCCACAGGTGCAGCCGTAATTGTAACCGATGTGAGTCTACTGTTGTTACTTTGTATCTTAACGGATGCTGTTCCTAAATCACATCCGGGAAGTACTTCTGTTTTGATACCTAAATCTACAATCGGGGGAGCAGTCACATTCACAGGGTCATAGACATTGCCGCAATCATCCACAATTCTGAAAGTATAATCACCTAGAGGCACGGGCGCTATAGTCACCGCTCCGGCACTATCAATCAAAAATGATACATCATGAGGAATCGAAAATCCATAACTTGCCGGCGCCGCCGTCATAATAATGGATACAATCTCATAATTGGCAATGCTGGCATTTATTTGTCCGGTGGTACTCAAACAACTATCACTTATTTCAATCACATTAGGAACAGGTGGTGTATCAACAATAGAAAACTGAGCCACATCGGTCTTACCACAGCTATCCGTAATGGTGACTTCATAATCACCAAAGGGAACAAAATTGGTAGTATCACCAAAATCAACAGTCGGCTGATTATACGGTCCCGGAAAACTACTGTTAAAGGCTGTAGGGTTAAATCCGGTTGGGAAACTGGTAAACTGTAGCGTATAGTTACCGATATAATTGTCTGCGTTGAGCGAAAAATAATACTTGTTGCACGGTAGCGTATGTATCGTATCCGACAATTGTATAGCATCATTTACGATAAAATTATTCAACGGATACGTAATGCCGCAAGCATCAGTTAAAATAACATCATAGATGTAATTCTGCGTGCTGAAATAAGGGATGGTTTGGGAGATGTCTTGCGAAAAAGGGTCACCCGAATTTAATACGTTGTTAATAAAAGTATCGCCAGTAGGCAAATGTAAAATATAGCGCACCTGAAGCGGGTAGGCTATTACGGTTCCGGGTGCCGCAATGATGGTGTTATTGGCCACTACAAAATTACAAGATGGTGGATCGGTATTGGTAAAGTCGGGAGCAACGGTACTCAGAAGCGGAGGATTGACGGTTACTGTAAAAGCCTGAACCACGGCATTCCCGCAAGTGTCAACCACTCTGATTCGATAAACCCCAGCGGCCAAACCCGAAAAGGTATTGGAGGTCTGCACCGGAAAAGTAGCCGGACCTGATATAATAGCATAAGTTGCCGCAGTTCCTGTAACGGTAGTTACTGCTATAGTACTAGTGTTAGAGCAAGCTTGATTGACTGCTTCAACCGTATACGCAAGGGGTGTAAACGAACTCGTGATGGCAACATCTACCTCTTGTGTTGTTGTGACACTACCAACGGTTTCTCTGGCAATGACGCGGTAATTACCAGCAATCAATCCGTTAAGAATGGTGGCAGGTCCTGAAGCGTAGGGTGTGGTCAGGTCGGGGAGTTTGTATACAAAATAGGCTATAGTCCCATTGGGGTCAGTATTGGTTACGGTAAAACTCAGCGAACCATTTCCAGGACAGCTTTCATTGGTTCGGGTAACCGCCAAGTTGAACCCAAAACTCATCAAGGGAAAGAGGAGTAGGAGGAACACTCCCCGAATTTGAAATTGTACCTTCATTGTAATGCGCTATACCTTTACTATTAAATGGTTAAGTAATGAAAAACCCTACCAGAACGCTTTAAAAAAATGGGTTAACTATACGTTTACGTTATTAAAACTCCTGTATTGTTAGTGTAATAAACAAGCAATCTTTTGTACTAATGTGTTAAAGATACAGATAAAGTGTTGAATATCAGAAGAACACTGTCATTTTTTAACACTTACAACTTGTGCTTTATGGTTTGAAGTTGTTGCTTGGTATAGTTCGGTTGGCATAAACCTTGACTACTACAATCTATATCTACAAAAAAAGCACCTCGAATCAGGTGCTTCTTAATAAACGTTGCCAGTATTTTATTCCTTTTTAGGGTCTTCATTTTTATCAGAAGCCGACATATCTCTAATACAAACATACTTGCCTTCTCTTTTTTCAAAAACGGCAATATAGTTTCCGGTATACAGTGGTGCACTTGTCGAATCGGAAACACGGTAGTTACCAATTTCAACTACCTGAATACCATCATTGGAAGGGAAAATGTCATTCACTACAAAAGCAATTTGATAGCCTTTTGGAAACTTAGCCAAATCATCTTTAATAGATTTTTCAATAGCAGCCTTACCTACCAATGGCGGTTTGTTTTGAGAAAAACTCGTAGCGTCAGTAGCATAATATTCTTCAGCTGCTACATTTCGGTCGTTGAACATCTCGGCCATTTTGTTTTCAATAGCCTGAATTTCGTTTTTGATTTGTTCTTTGTCGACAACGACTTCATCTGTCTTAGGTTTACAGCCCATTACAAAAGCAACTATCGCAATAAAAACGATACTGTTTACAATCTTGGTTTTCATATATCTTGGTTTAAATGGATTAATTTTCCGTAAGATTTCAAGAAAGGGGATTATAAATATAGTAATAATTTGTTGATAATCAAGGTCTGATCTAAAAAGATTTAAAGTAGTATTACACTTTTTAGTCGACTACCAATTTCTGCAGTACGGTCGGTTCAGCGTGACCCGATCTAAAAAATGAGCTCATAATGGTCGAGCCTTTACCTCGTTTAAAGAGCGAAGGATACATTTTTTCTGAAATACTAGTCTCTATTTCAGTAAGAAAATCGCCGTCTTTAATGAAAGAATAGCAATTAGGATCTGCCTGCCGGCAAGCAGGTTTAGGCTAAGCCTTCTAGGAAAGCTTTGGTGATTGGTTTTTCGTGAAAGGCTACTATGTTATTATCGGCATATATTTGGTCGATATCTTTTTCATTATTGGTTGAAGATATTACATACAAACTGCATTTGTTTTTTAGTTCTAGCGATAATTCATTGTAAGAGGCTATAAATTCAAATCCCGACATTTCAGGCATATAGATATCTACAAAGATCAGATTGGGTAAAAGTTTGGGCGTGTTTTTATGTTTTTTTAAATAGGTTAATGGCAATTTTGCTGAGATGTACGGTAATACAGTGTTCGCAAAATCGTTTTTGGTAATAATGCGCGAACTGATATAAAGATCGATCGAATTATCATCAATAATCATAATGGTTTCAAATTTTTTCTGACAATGCTCTAGCATGGTTTTAAGTTTTTTAATTGGATGGTGAAAGTGGTTTCTTCGCCTATTTTTGATTGAACAGTAATCGTCCCTTCTATTTTGGTCACTATTTCTTTGACGATATATAAACCGATGCTCGAACCCGCGACATCTCCTTACAAGCGCATGAACATGTCAAATATCTTGCTGTAATTTTCAGCGGCAATACCAATCCCATTATCGGTGATGGTCAAGTTTAAATAATCACCTTCGCTGTAGGCATTAATCTTAATAAACTGCACCGCCTTGTTCTTATCCTGAAATTTAATCGCATTCAACACTATGTTTTCAATAATAGTACTGTAGCTCTGTTTGTCCGAATAAAAAGAGCAGACTTCATCCACGTTAATCTCAAAGGCAATATTTTGAGCTTCCTTAATATGCAGTAGTGAGGTTACAATGTCCTGCGTGGTTTGCTCAAGAGGTACTTTTTCTATGGCTAATTCCATGCGATTGTTTCTCGAGTAACTCAGGATATTTTTTATAAATTCATCCAGTCGGTTGATGCTTTTGCTTATCATTTCGGTATGCTTCAGCGTTTCGGGTTCTTTAGAATCCTCCTGAATAAAAGCAAGCAACCCCAAAATGGAGGTCAGTGGCGAACGTAAATCATGGGAAACACTATAGACAAAGCGATCAAGTTCATAATTGGTTTTTTCCAATTCTTCATTTTTTTGAAGCGCAATTTCTTCATCCCGTTGGTGTTTTTTTTCTTTTTCAAATCGATCTAACGCATACGAAATGTCTTTGGCAATTTCTTTGAGTAATACTATTTCATTTGCGTCAAAGTCGAGTTCGTTCGAGTAAAGATTAAGCGTGCCGACAATGGTATTTGATTTTCTAATAGGTAAAATGATGCATGAACCAATAAAATGTTTTTTGATAAAAGGCTTCCACTTTTCGAGCTGAATGTCGTTTACAATGTCATTGCAAATAAAATGCTTCGATGTCTGCAATACTTTGTTTTGGGAGTAATCATTTTTGGAGATGCAGTGTTTTTTTAGTTCAATTTTACTACTACCACATTGTGCTACTACTGCAATATTTTGTTTTTCGTCATCAAAAAGTCCAATCCAAGCTACTTTAAAATTACCGAATGTTATGGCCATTTGGCACGAGTTTTTGAACAGGGCACTTTCCTCTTTTATGTGAACAATATTTTGATTGACTTGGCTGATAAAGGCATAAAGTTTACTGTACTTTTGAGCCTTTTCCTCCTCTTTTCGAAATCGGCTGATGTCCAACCAAAGAATACAAATTCCTTCCTTTACAGGTTTTAGCGTTATTTCAAAGTATTTTTTGGTGGTTGTTTCAAACTGATAATTATTTTGTAAGCGAATGATTTTTTGACTAGACATGCATTCCTCTATCGCCTCAAATACCGCGGTTTTCTTAAAGTCGGGAAAGTGCTTCCGAAGGTCATGTCCAACCAATTTTTTTCTGGAAAGGTTTACCTGTTTGCAAAAAGTCTTGTTGACGTAAACAATATTCCATTTGTAATCAATAACCTGAATTCCTTCCTGTAATGTGTCAAATAATGAAGCGTTTTGTTTTTTCATATCATCGAAGTTACGAATGTGTTGAATCAAAGTAAAGGTCTGCTTATTTTGATCAAAGCTGTTGTATAACATCCTATAAAAGTTATATAATTCTTACATTTTTATTTAAAAGCATAAAGTGTATGGTATTGATGATATTCGGCCTACCTTGCCACAACTTGTCCTTTCAGGTTAGTGCGTATGAAAACAGATTTTGAAGACCTGATTGCCGGATATATCGAACATACTATTGGAATTTCGGATCACTTTCTTAGTGATGGCTTGTGCGAACATCTGGCTTCTAATTTATTGTTGCTGCACGAAGACAACGAACTCAAGGCAGCGGGAGTAGGGAATGACAGCCTATTGCAACACAGTCAGTTGATACGGAAAGATAAGATTTACTGGTTGGACAAAAAGCACAACGATCCTTATGAAAACTTGTTCTTTGAGAAGATGGATGCTTTTGTGCACTATCTCAACACCACGTGTTATGCCAACATCAAGAGTTATGAATTTCATTATTCGTTGTATGAAGCCGGCGATTTTTATATCAAACACCTCGACCAGTTTAAGGACAACGCCAGCCGTCAGTTCTCGATGATTAGCTATCTCAACCCCGATTGGAAAGCAGCCGATGGCGGAGAGCTACTAGTTTACCAAAAAGAAGGCAACCAAACGATAGCACCCACACAAGGCAAAACCGTGTTCTTTAAAAGCAGTGCACTAGAACATGAAGTACTCGTAACCCAAGAACGGAGAATGAGCATTGCGGGTTGGTTAAAGCGGTAGTTATTCCCGCGCACGCGGGAATCTACAACAGCATTGTTACTCCCTTTGTCTTTAACTTCGTTCAGTCGAGCAAGCTCTCTAGTCCCGCGCAGGCGGGAATCCAATCAAATATTTTAAGGAAAGCTACAATCGCCAAGCAATCCATGTAGAAACCTGATGGGTTTTAGTTTCAGATAAAAAACGAAAAGCTGCCCAAACGGACAGCCTTTACCTAATGAATAAACGAAACAATTATAAATTATTCCCCAAATACAATTTCAACGATGTCACTAGCAATTCCAATTTCGACATCACTGATAACCCCGAAGGCACGGTATTCCCAATGTTCGGGTTGATTGGATTCCTTTAAAACCGGATGGTATTCAAATGGACTCTTCGTAGCTCGGGACAAAAAGGTGAATGTTGCCGTTCCTTTTTGACGGCTGTAAATGTTGATACCCTGCACGCCCAATTTCTTGTATCGGATGCGCACATTACCACCAAACAATTCGGCAATGATTTCGGGTTTATAGGTGCTTGCATCAAACTCGTCAGCAACCCCTATGATGCCTAAATCTTGCCCGATGGCTTCGGTATAGCCCGCAGCCATTTTGTGACGGGCAATGCCTAATCGTAGTTCACCTCCTTGAAGACTGATAGTGTTGTCTCGGGTTTCTTTAGCCGATAGGTATAAATTTTTCTGATTGGTTACCGCATTGATACTGTCAATGATGGCTTGGCAAAATGCCACTTCAGCAGTTACATCGGCAGGAGTTAGCCCTAAAGCGGTGGCGTGTACTGCAATTTTTTCTTGGTAATTTGTAGCCCAAACCACTAAAAAGGATTCGGCTCTCGGGAAAAATGAATTTTTCATGATTTTAAAAGTTTACTTAGTAATACTATTCACTACTCTACTGACACCCAATCCTTTTAAAAGGGAGGGTTTTTTCGTCCTCAAAATGGGATGTCAAGTACTAGTGTTTCATTCACTTAAACTTTTATACCGAACGGTTTGTAGTATAGATAACGCAGAAAGTCTAAAAATAGTATGCGTGCCTAGTAAAAAAATAAACTATTCCTTATAAAATAAGGCCTTACACATTAAAAATAATTATGATTTATGGTTAAAATAGTCGCGCTTCAAGTTGCGACGACACCGACGAGAACTAACGCGGCACTTTCTTATGCCGTAACGCACCGACGCAATTTAGCGCGGCACCTTCCTAAACTACCGCGACGCCGACAAGAATTGGGGAAGCATTGTTTCAACTTACGACGGCACCGTCACAAGTTGGGGGAGCACCGACGCAAGTTGGCGCGGTACCGCTTTGGGTTGGGGAGGGGTCTGGTAAATGGAGGAGGTGTAGTTAGAGACTTATTTGGGGGTATTTGTTTGATATAGCAAACTCAACTTATTATTTTTTTTATATAGGAGGCATTCAACCAATAACATTTTTTCTTTTCTTGTGAGCCAGTAATAGTTTCCATTAAGTCTAAGCTGTTTCTTCCTTTTGGTCTTATATGACACATTTTGTTATCTGAGATTTTTATAAAATGATTAAAATCGTTATTTAATATTTTCTCTTTTGTATCCTCCCAGAATAGTTTAGCTTTTTCTAAATCTTTATTAGGCATAGTCCAGAACATCACCTTTTTAAATACTAATTCATCCATTTCATTTTTCTGATATACAACAAAGAAAAATCTTTTCGTTAATGAATTAAACCAATATGAATCTTCCCATTCTTCATCAATAATTTCTTTATACTGTATTTGTGAGAAAGACATACTTTCTTTTAATGAACCACTATTTTCTAATTTTATTGTCTTCATTTGAATGTCTGCTTTTTCAAACTCTTCAATTTTATTTTTTGAAATACCAAGAATAGCTTTTGAAAGCAGATTTATTTTATTTTTAGCTTTTGTAGCGTTAAAATTTAGCTGTTGAGAAATTTGATTTTCGGTCAATCCGAAATAAGGGCTAAATTTTTTGATAACCAAATCTTCAAATGTTTCCCCCGGTTTATATTCATCTAAAGATTTAACAATTGGCTCTAAATCTTTTAAGTATATTTTTCTGTATTCTGCTTTTGGTTCTTCTGAAATATTATTCTCGTTTAGAATCTCATCATATTCATTGTAATCAATCAAAATTTCTTCTTTTTTTAAACTTTTTTCTATTATAAAGTTTAAATATTTTGATTTCAATGAAAAAGCTCTTTTCATAGCTTTTTCTTTAGAATATGGCTGGCTTACTACTGAGTTTTTGTTAGCTCCTTTTGTGCAGGCGCCCAAATAAATTGTATCTCCCTCTGATAGCTCATGAGCTTTACCATCTTTAATTTTTTTTACAATTAACTCCCAGTCATCTTTAATTATCTTTAAATCAGTTGAGGGGAATTGCCAAATTCTTATTATTTTAAAGATATAATTAAAATCTAATTTACCTTGTTCATGCAGGTAGAACATTAATAATATCAATTGATTTTTTTTCCAGAAACTACTCGTTTTGAAAACCTCTTGACAAATGTTATTATAATCAATGCTATTAAAAACTAGTCTTTCCTTTGATACAAAACCCTTTTTAATTTCCTTTAAGGGTGTTGTCTTTAGTTCCATTCCTACTTTAACAAAGTCAGGTTCCGATTTTGAGTTTGGTTCATACTTGAAATATAATTTTTCAACCTTTTGTCCAAACTGTCCTTTACCTTTGAATGATGTTTCTAAATCCTTCTCAATTACATCAGATAATGATTTGTTTAATAATAACAAAGCATAATTCAGAATTGAATTGATGTTTGAATCATCGTATGGTAAGGAAGAATTACTCATTTATATTTTTAAATAATTCATCACCAATTTTTTCAATAACTCCAACAACTAAAGCATTACCCATAAAAAAAGCTCTTTTTGTATCTGTGATTCCATTTAATTTGGTATGATTGTCAGGAAACATGTTTAATCTTTCAAGCTCGATAGGAGTAAGCCTTCTTAATCCTCTATCGGATTTAACAACATGTTTAAATCTAGAAGGAGAATTTCCTCCTTCTCCTGTAATGATAGTTCTTGAAGCGTTATCTAAGGCATCAGGAAATATCATTGCGCCTTCACTATAGTTGTATTCGAAATTATCAGCAGTTTTTCTTATTTCTTTTTTAGAGCCTTTTAAATATTCCCATTTCATCAAATCGTTTTCATTTATAAAGAAATCATCAGTAACCTCACCGTTTTGTAAAACATCTTTTAATACAGTTCGTTTTCCATCGTAATTTGGATGTGTTTTTATAGTGTGTATTATTCCGTCAATCAATAAACCAGTGTTTAAGAAAGGGGATAATTTGCCACCTTTATTAAAGTTTTCTGAGATGTCAACTAAATCTCCTGATAACTCTATTAAATTAGTTTTGCTATTTTCAATTGAAACTGGAAAAGCTTTTGCAATTGTACCGTCACATGTGAGCCAATCCAATTTTTCGGATTGATTCATTTTTTTGTATAAATTGGTAGATTTATGGTAACCTAAAAAGAAAACTCTTCTTCTTCTTTGAGGCATTCCATATTCTGCGGCATTAATTATTCTCCATTCAACAGCATACCCAAGTTCATCAAGACTCTTCAACATGACAGCAAAATCTCTGCCTCTCTGATTAGAAGGAGATTTCAAAAGTCTATCTACGTTTTCAAGAAATAGATATTTTGGTTTGTTTTTTTTGTCATTTAATATCTTTTGTATAGACCACCAAAGGACACCTTTTTTGCCGATTAAACCTTTTGAGTTATGAAGAGTTGTAGCGACTGAATAATCCTGACATGGAAAACCACCAACAAGAATATCATGATCGGGAATCTCTGAAATAGGTACTTGTGTAATGTCTTGATTTGAATGGTTTTCTGAACCAAATCTAGCTTCATACACCATAGATGCATGTTGAACTTTTGTTGATGGTTCCCATTGATTGCTCCAAACAACGTCATACATTTTAGTTTTTTCTAAACCAAGTCGAAATCCTCCTACGCCAGCAAACAACTCTGCTACTTTCAATTTTTTAGATTTCATTTCTTAAAACTTTTATCACTGAAGAATGTTGCAAAATCAGTTTCTAATCCATTAATTACTTTTTCGATTATTTCAATCGATGCATTTCTTTTTCCCTTTTCTATATCTGAGATATAGTTTCGGTCTACATTAGAAACATTGGCTAATTGCTCTATGGAGAAGCCTTTTTCTTCTCGGAGCTCTTTTACTTTTTGTCCGAATTTTTCTTTAATGTTCATGTGTTTAAAATTAAAATGATGCCTACAATTGGCCCGCCTACGATTGTAAGCATAACGTCTTATTTGTCAACAAAGTTTTCAGATAGGTATAAACAAAAAAACACCCACTAAAAAGTGAGTGCTTGTTGTTATTTATGGATTCCCGCCTGCGCGGGAAAGACAAAAGAAAATGAAGTATGTTAGTCTTGCAATAATACTTCAAGAATACTATCGCTACTTAGCTACTGTTGTTTTAAAAGTAAATCAAGCACTATGCAGAAATACTTCAGCGGGTATATTGAAGTAATTTTTTAGTTTTTGTGCCATTTTTAAGGTGATTTCTCTTTTTCCGGAAAGGATGGCAGAAATGTGGCCTTTACTTCCAATAATTGGTTCGAGGTCTTTTGCCTTCATGCCTCTTTCTTTCATTTTATACTTTATAACTTCTAGAGCATCTAGTTCTGGGAGTTGGTAGTGTTTTTCATCGTAATCCTTAATTAGCACTATAAGTAAATCTAACTCATCATGCTCAGGAGTGTTTGGCTGTGAGTGAAATAATTCCATCATTCGTAAGGAAGCTTTGTTATAGTCTTCGTTAGTTTTTAATACTTTCCAGTTCATTATTTTACTTTTTTATCGGTCAAGATTGTAGTATCAAAGGCAATTGTCTCCACAGTAATGTTGTCATATTCTTTGTGAGTTCCAAACCAAATCACATAACAAGCGGCTTGTAGAAAATTTATGGAAACAATCAATCGAAAATCATTTCCTTTTATATTAAAAATGACTCTATTGTTATTTACGATGCTTGCATTCCCATAAACTTTTTTAAGCTCATTAAAATTTTGAAACTCGTGTTTAGAAAATTCATTATACCATATCAATAGTTGAGTTTCAGCAATTGGATATTTTTTGATGTAGAATAAAATCGTTTTTCGTACGAGAATTTTCATTGGTCAAATGTAATAAAAGTTTTCATTTTGCAAACTTAATACCTTGTATTTATTTTTTGTTACACTTTTTGTATACTTTTCAACAAAAAAACACCCACTAAAAAGTGAGTGCCTTGTAGGTTGGTTTGCTTTGCCAATAGATGGATAAACAATCGAATACTGTCTTCTATCATAAGTGGTAATTACACCCCTAAATTCCCCTCAAGGGGACAATTATCTTGGATGCGACAATTGTTTTGAAAGCGACAATGATGTTGAAAATGTTAGTCTTGTAACAACACCTCCAAAATACTAATCGCTGCCTCGCTAATCTTAGTCCCGGGACCAAAGACGGCAACGGCTCCGGCGTCAAATAAGAATTGATAGTCCTGTGCCGGAATGACTCCGCCTACGATGACCATAATGTCTTCGCGACCGTAGTTTTTGAGTTCCTCTATTACTTGAGGAACGAGTGTTTTATGTCCGGCTGCTAATGAGGAAACACCTAAGATGTGCACGTCGTTTTCTACCGCTTGTTTGGCAGCTTCTTGTGGCGTTTGAAATAACGGACCAATGTCAACGTCAAAACCAACATCGGCGTAACCAGTAGCGACTACTTTGGCACCGCGGTCGTGACCGTCTTGACCCATTTTGGCAATCATAATACGCGGGCGACGTCCTTCTTTCTTGGCGAAAGCGTCGGCTAATTGTTTGGCTTTTTCAAAGCTCTCGTCGTTCTTGATTTCTTTACTATACACGCCGCTAAAACTTCTGATTTGTGCTTTATAGCGTCCGAAAACTACTTCTAAGGCATCACTGATTTCTCCTAAAGTTGCTCGGTTTCGGGCTGCTTCTACGGCTAAAGATAATAAATTTTCATTCTGATGACTATCAGAATCTCTTCCATTTTCCACAGACGTTCTCGCACACTCCGTCAATCTCTCCAAACTCGCTTTGACTTTCTCGGTATCGCGGGTCGCTTTGATGCGTTCTAATTGTTCAATTTGTTGTTTGCGGACCATTTGGTTATCCACATCCAAAATATGCAACGGGTCTTCTTTATCCAAACGGTATTTGTTCACGCCAACAATGATATCTTGAGAACTGTCAATACGCGCTTGTTTACGAGCGGCGGCTTCTTCTATACGAAGCTTTGGAATACCGGCTTCAATGGCTTTCGTCATGCCGCCCAGTTCTTCCACTTCCTGAATTAAGGCCCAGGCTTTTTCATTGATTTCGGCCGTTAGACTTTCTACATAATAACTGCCGGCCCAAGGGTCAACGGTCTTACAGATTTTGGTTTCTTCTTGTAAAAATATTTGAGTATTCCTTGCTATTCGTGCAGAGAAATCGGTCGGTAACGCAATGGCTTCGTCTAAGGCGTTGGTATGTAAGGATTGTGTTCCGCCAAAGGCAGCCGCCGCCGCTTCGATGGCAGTTCGGGCTACGTTATTAAAAGGATCTTGTTCGGTTAAACTCCACCCCGAAGTTTGGCAGTGGGTTCGTAAGGCTAATGACTTTTCATCTTTTGGGTTAAACTGTTTTAGGAGTTTCGCCCACAACATTCGACCTGCACGGAGTTTGGCAATTTCCATAAAGTGGTTCATTCCGATGGCCCAAAAGAACGATAGACGTGGTGCGAAAGTATCAATGTCCATTCCGGCTGCCAATCCGGTACGGATGTACTCTAAACCATCGGCTAGGGTATACGCCAACTCAATATCTGCCGTAGCTCCGGCTTCCTGCATGTGGTAGCCTGAGATGGAAATCGAGTTGAACTTCGGCATGTTTTTGCTGGTATATTCAAAGATATCGGCAATGATTTTCATGGAAGGCGTTGGCGGATAGATATAGGTATTGCGCACCATAAACTCTTTCAGAATATCATTTTGAATGGTTCCAGATAGCAACTCGGCTGCAACACCTTGTTCTTCGGCAGCCACGATGTAGAAAGCCATAATGGGTAGCACGGCGCCGTTCATGGTCATCGAAACCGACATTTCATCTAGTGGAATCTGGTCAAACAAGACTTTCATATCTTCTACAGAATCTATCGCAACTCCAGCTTTACCCACATCACCAACCACACGTTCGTGATCCGAATCGTATCCACGATGCGTAGCCAAATCAAAAGCTACAGACAAGCCTTTTTGTCCTGCAGCTAAGTTTCTTCTGTAAAAAGCATTACTTTCTTCGGCAGTTGAAAATCCGGCATACTGACGAATTGTCCAAGGACGACGCACATACATCGTTGCATAAGGACCACGTAGGTTAGGAGCAAAGCCCGCCCCAAAACCGATATGTTCTAAGTCGGCTATGTCTTTTTTGGTATAAACTGACTTTAATTCTATGCCTTCAGCAGTCAAGAAGTTTGGCGAACTAAAGTCCGCATACCTGAAGCCCACTGGGCTTCCTCCTTTTAATTTCAAATCTTCAGCGGTTAAGAAGTTGCTGGATTCTTTCGACTTTTGACTTTCGACTTTCGACTCAATCTTTATATGTTGGATGTCTTTTCTCATAACTTATGCTTCTTGCCCCAAACGTTCCTGCTCTAATTTCTCCGCCAGTCGCTTTTCAATAATCGGAGTGATTAAGGTTTTACGTGGATTTTGTTTGACAAAGGGATACAGTTCTAAATCGTGCTTCATCTTGTCATTCTTGTTGGGGTATTTGTTGGTTCCCAATAAGATTTCTTTTCCGCTATCAAACAATTCCTGTTCCTTCGCAGCACTTTCACTGATTTTCTTTTGGAGGTTGCCTTCGATGAGTTGGGAAATAAAACCACCTTTGGCTTCAATCTCTTTAAACAACAGCAAGGCTTTTTCGGCTAACTGCTCGGTAACACTTTCGATGTAGTAAGCACCATCAGCAGGATTACTGACTTTATCAAAGTAACTTTCATGCTTCAATATTAACAATTGATTGCGTGCAATTCGGTCTCCGAACTCATTATCCTTATGGTATAAAGCATCATAGGGTAAATTGGCAATACTGTCTGCTCCGCCTAAAATAGCGCTCATACATTCGGTTGTCGTACGCAACATGTTGACGTTGTAGTCGTAAAGTGTTTTGTTGCGTTTGGATGGTGTAACGATGATATGACAATCGAAATCGTGGTTATATTCCTTGGCCAATGTGTTGAATAGTAGTCGTAAAGCTCTTAGTTTGGCAATCTCAAAAAAATAATTGGTTCCTACCGAAACTTCGATAATTATGGGTTGTGAGATGCTTTGAATTCGATTGAAATATTCGTTGACGTGCGCTAAAGTATACGCCAATTGCTGTACCATATTGGCACCTGCATTTTGATAAAGTCCGGCATTAATAGTTAGGCACGGAATCGTTGCTTTAGAAGCAATAGTGTTTAGTTTATCAAAATCTTTTTCCAAGTTTTCAAACCAATTGCCATCTTTGGCTAATTGTCCGACAGGGTCAACTTGTACGTAACATTGTGCCTTGTTTTGTGTTGCAAATGCATTGATTTTAGTTACGAAATCGATTGAAAGAAAGGGCAAATAAAAAAAATAGTTTGTCTTTTCCAATGGAAGATTTTGCATCAATTCTTCTACTGAAACTGCTTCGTTCTCTATGGAAAACCGTATGCTTTCAGCACCTCGATTCAGCGTGTCTAAGGCTCTTTTATTGGACAAGGCAACGTCGTGTACAAAGATGTTTTGGAGGATCTCGAAAGCTTTGGTGTTTTCCTTTACAGAAAAGGTCACTTCCGATTCATCGTTGTGATAAAACGGTTTTACTTTGATGCCTTCCAAGCTTTCCCAAACAAGGGTTTCGTTGTAGTCGGCGCCTTTTAATTCGTACTGAATTTGTTGTTTCCATTGTTTGGAAGAAACCGATTCGAACTCCTCAAATAATTGTTCAGCCATGATGGTAACTTATAAAGATTTTGATTTAGACTGCTCGTCTATAATAGAATCACCTTCAAATTCGATGATGTAAATGTCTTCGCTATCGCGTTTCATATAGTATTTTTCGCGGGCGTATTTCTCAATTTGATCTGGGTTTTTGAGTAGTTTGATGTTTTCGCTATCTTTTCTGATTTCGTCCTGATAGTATTTCTTGTTGTCTTCGAGTTCGTCCAATTGCTTGTCCAAAACCCTATGATCCATATAGGAAGTATTGTCAAGGAACAGCATCCACACACTAAAAAAAACCAACACAATAACATATCTGTTCCCGAGAACTTTCAGGATAGGGTAGGCATTGGTTAAGTTTTTAAAGTAACTCATGGTGTAAATTTAAGTAATTCTTTGATTAATTACTGCTCTTACCACATCAATAGCCACGGTGTTGTACTTATCATTTGGAATGATGATATCGGCAAAAGCCTTAGTAGGTTCAATAAACTGTTGATGCATTGGTTTTAAAGTAGTTTGATAACGATTCAATACTTCTTCCATATCTCGACCACGTTCGGCAATATCGCGCTTTAAACGTCGGATTAAACGTTCGTCAGAATCGGCGTGAACAAATATCTTAACATCAAACATTTCGCGTAACTCGGCATTGGCAAGGATTAAAATCCCTTCCACAATCATCACTTTTCTTGGATGGGTAATGATGCTGTCTTCGGTACGGTTGTGTGTTACAAAAGAATAAACAGGTTGTTCAATGGTATTCCCTTTTTTTAATTCGGTTAAATGCTTTACCAATAATTCGAAGTCGATGGCTCTTGGATGATCAAAATTAATCAAACCTCTTTCTTCAAAACTCAGATTGTTATTCTCTCGGTAATACGAATCTTGTGAAATAACGCCGACTTCCGCTTCGGGTAACTCATTAATAATCTGTTGGACAACAGTTGTTTTTCCACTTCCGGTACCCCCAGCAATTCCGATAATTAGCATATAATGTAGTGTTGTTTTTAGTTGGAACAAAAATAGAAATTATATCGGAAGTTTGAAGAGAAAAGCAAATAGAAAATAGAGAAAAGAAACAAGAGGCAAGAAAAAGATAATCAGGGAAAGAGCCAGAACTAACAAAAACTTTTTTGAAGTAGTATTCGGCCTATTTTGCATTCAGAGCAGCGGATATCTCGATTTGGTATCTGTTACCTATAAATCCTGCTGAATATTCTATTGAAATGTATTTTTTTATAAAATGTCTCCAACAAGTTGCATCGTTTTATAACAAAAGAATCCTTTCTTAATTACAGAAAGGATTCTTTAGTCGGGGTGGCAGGATTCGAACCTGCGGCCTCCTGCTCCCAAAGCAGGCGCGATAACCGGGCTACGCTACACCCCGAAAGCGTGTGCAAATATAGAATTAAAAATTAGTTCTCAAAATGTTTTTTAACAATAATCGAATCTTATTCACAAATTGTATTTAGCGATACATGTACTCACTAATTTTAGCTTTAAAAGATTTACATTTGCACCCTAAATAAATATCAAATCATGTCTGATAGTATAGAAAAAGTAAAATGTCTTATTATAGGTTCTGGTCCTGCGGGTTATACTGCTGCTATTTATGCTGCCAGAGCGAATATGTTTCCTGTTTTGTATCAGGGAACGCAACCTGGTGGGCAATTAACGACCACGAATGAAGTAGAAAACTGGCCTGGCAATCCGGAAGGGATTACGGGTCCTGAAATGATGATTAATATTATGGAGCAAGCTAAGCGATTCGGTACTGATGTTCGCGATGGTTGGGCTACTAAAGTTGATTTTTCGGGCACTGTTCACAAAGTTTGGATTAACGATACCAAGGAAATTCATGCTGATACGGTTATCATTTCTACAGGAGCTTCGGCTAAGTATTTAGGATTACCTTCGGAGCAGCACTATTTGCAAATGGGTGGTGGTGTTTCGGCTTGTGCGGTTTGCGATGGTTTCTTTTATAGAAATCAGGAAGTAGTGATTGTAGGAGCTGGCGATTCGGCTTGTGAGGAAGCGCATTATCTTTCTAAGTTGTGTACCAAAGTGACGATGTTGGTTCGAAGTGATAAATTCAGAGCCTCAAAAATTATGGAAGAGCGCGTTCGTAAAACAGCGAATATCGAAATATTGATGCACCACGATACCGAAGAGGTTGTAGGTGATGGACAAGTGGTTACTGCAGTAAAAGCAAAAAACCGTACAACGGGAGCAATTATTGAGATTCCAGCAACGGGTTTCTTTGTAGCTATTGGTCACAAACCCAATACCGATATTTTCGCTGAGTACTTAACCCTTGATGAAACGGGGTATATTGTTAATGTTCCTGGAACGTCTAAAACTAATGTAGAAGGTGTTTTTGTTGGTGGAGATGCTGCGGATCATGTATATCGTCAGGCCATTACGGCGGCAGGAACAGGTTGTATGGCTGCTTTGGATGCAGAGCGTTATTTGGCTACTAGAGAATAAGTGTATTGGCTATTGATTATAATAAAAATCCCGTCTTTTGGACGGGATTTTTTTATTTAATTCTTGATAGGTCTTTTCTTGATCATGGCACTTTCAGTAAAGCGTTTGATTTCTATTTTAGGTTCGCCGTACAAATCCATTTCGCTGTTACCCGAAGCATCGATGGTCGCCAAGTTACTGATGTTGATACTTAGTTTGGAATAGGCAGCGAGTTCTACCGTGGCATTTTTAGCCGTTAATTTTTTTCCGTTAAAATCGGAACTGTTGTCTAAGCGAAGTTTTAGATTGATGACATCGCCTTCAACATCGGCGGAAGCTTTCTGGTACACGTCAAAGCGCATATCGGGGCTAGAAATTAGGGCTTTTACATAAGCACTTTTACTTAAGTCGATTGCTGTTTTATCCGATTTTAGGTTTAACTCTATTTTCGACTTATCGTTGGCCATCAACGTGAAATTTTTGGTTTTGGCATTCAGGAATAATTTGGCGTAATCGTAGCTTTTAAAGGTTATATCATCCAAAACCACATCCGAAAGCGCTGTAACGTTGGTTTCATCTTTAGCAATAACCATATTCATTTTGTCATTGTAGGTTACACGAACACTTAGCTTCTTGTAACTAGAGATATCGCGTGATGTTGAAATTCGGAGGTTTTTGCCGGTCAGTTTATATTCTACAAACTCGATTAAATTGTCGTCTGCTTCTATTTCTAGAGCACATTCATCACCTTTTACTAAAAAGATTTCTAGATTGTCTTCTACTTCCACACTTTCAAAATTGTCGACTTGTTTTTGTTCAAGCTTGACAATCTTGGAACCTTTTACTTTTTCTTTCTTCTGCGCATAGGTCAGAACAGAGATAAAAAGGATAAATAGCGTAATTGTTTTTTTCATTTAATGGAGCTCTAGTTTTGTCAAAAATAGAAAAAAAAACATCCCGACGAAAATCAGGATGTTATATTAACTTATTCTTTAGAAACACTTCCGCCGGAACTTTCTTCTTTAGTGACTGTTTTAGGTGAAGTATCATAACTGATAGAGCTTCCGCTTGATGCTTTTCCGTTCAAACTTACGATAGGATGCACATTGGTTGAACTGCCACTTGTGGATTCTGAAACGACATCGTTAACCAATAAATTTTGAGCTTCAATAGTACTTCCACTTGAGGAATCGGTTGAAAGAGACAGCGCTTTTCCTTTTACAGTGATGGCACTTCCGCTGGAGGATTCGCAACTGATGCTCTCATACTCTAAGTCAAGATCGGCTTCACTTCCGCTACTTGAGGTTACGTCAATTTGAGTTCCTGTAAAAACACCTCTGGTTGTTACAGACGAACCGCTTGAGGTTTCAATATCGGACAATACAGGCATTTTTACATGGATATTTCTTGCAGTAGCTTCATCGATGTTTTCATCGGTAGTGATGATTAGCGTTCCGTTTTCTACTTTGGTTGTAATGTGCGATTGTAGGTTATCATCGGCTTCCACTTCTACAAAGAAGGAATCTGATTGTTCTACAATTACATTTAAACCTCGGTTTACGTCTATTTTTGAAAAATCTTTACCAACACTACGTGTTTGTCGGGTTACATTTCCGTTACCATCGATGCCATTTCCTAAATCTATTTTAGCATTACAGGAACTAAACAACAATGCTGTTACTGATACTGCGATTACTTTGGTACACACTACTGCAAACTTTACCATGATTAATTTGTTTTGATTATTACTCCGTTTTCTCCAACTGTTAGAGAGCCTTTTTTGGCTTTTTCACCGTCTGTTTTAGCCGATTTTGTTTCAATTACTGTTTTACCATTCACTTTTACCGTAACCGTTTTCACGGTGTCGTTTTCATCGATACTATTGATTTCTTCTGTTTTTATCTCATTATCAACATCATTGTAATCGTTTTCATCCGGAGGACAGTTAAGGCATCTTACCTGAGATTCTTCTACTTTATATACATAGTCTTTCGAACTAAAATGTAAATTAAAGAAATCATTAGAAGAAACATCATGATCCTGAACATTTTCGTCTGCTTTGAATAGCGTTCCTTTTGGCAAGTATAAAAACAATTCTACTTTTTGACCTCGGAACTTGTTGGTGATATCGGTCAGCAAATAATTATCTAAAATTAATTGATTTCCTTCAATTTTATAAGAATATCTGATTTTTTCTGCACGTCCGCGAGCATCAACCGCTGATTTTCCGACCGCTAAACGTTCTACTTGTAGATATGGTAAGGCTTCATCCGTTTCTAGAATTTCCAAAGAAACATTATTAGAATAAATGATCTCTTTATTGTTTTCGTCTTGTGTTAGTTTGAAATCGGTATTGTGGTATCTGCTTTTCGAATAAAAATCATTGTTTTTAAATTTGATTAACAACGTATCTGTTGGAGCCATATTGATGACTTCTTTTTTAACATCTTTACCATCGTAAGCGATTTGAGTCGCCTCTTTTATTCCGAGTGAAATCAATATACCTACAGCGATTATCCAAATTGCTAATAAACTGTATTTGATAATGCTTCCAATCGATTTTAAATTCGGCACCAATAATTTTAATCCTAGAATTAAGAAGAAGAACAATGGAATTCCCGCACCTAAAAGAAATAAGATTCCCTGAATCCATATTGGCGTTTCCAGTCCGATTGGCGTACTAATATGGTTCATAATGTAATTCTCCGGCATCGATGAGGAGAAAATCATGAAGATAGAAGCAAAGCAAACCACTAGTAATAATAGCGAGGAGAACACTACGATAATTGCCCCTAATATTTTTGCAAATGCTTTAAAAATATTGACAAAAATCTCACCAATTCCATCTGCTGCTCTAGAGGCTCCGTTTTTTACTTCGTTTCCCATTTTATCATAATCCGCATTTTTAAACTTGTTAGAAACGCTTTCAAACTCTTCTCTTACTTTACGTTCAATATTGGATATCGTAACCGGTTCTCCGGTCATTTCTAATTTTTCAGACGTGGTTAACGCTTTTGGCGTTGCAATCCAAAGTACTAGATAGGCAATTATACCAGCACCACCAGCCCAAATTAAAAGAATGAATATTATTTTTACCCAAACCGCTTCAATTCCGAAATAGTGGCCCAAACCTGTACAGACTCCGGCAATAGTGCCACGGTCTTTATCACGGTACAATTTTTTTGATTTTGTGTAAGGATAAAATGGTTCCGGTGCTTTTTCTTCCGCATCATCATCAAGACGATAATCTTCAGGCTGCCCCATTACTCCAATAACTTCGTCCACATCTTTATTATTGATGACGTGTTTGTCGCTTTTTTGTTTTTCAGAAAGTAATTCCGCCACACGCATTTCAATGTCTTTCATGATTTCATCTTTACCGGAAGAATTGGAAAGAGAACGTTTTATAGCTTCAAAATATCGAGTTAATTTTTGGTATGCGTCTTCATCAATGTGAAAAACTAAACCTCCTATATTAATATTTACTGTTTTGTTCATGACTTCTTTGATTTGATTGTTGTGATGATGTTTACGGCGTCAGACAGTTCGGTCCAAGTACCATTTAATTCTGTTAAAAATGTTTTTCCTATTTCTGTCAGGCCGTAGTATTTTCTAGGCGGGCCAGAAGTTGATTCTTCCCAACGGTAGTTGAGTAAACCGTCATTTTTGAGCCTTGTTAAGAGTGGATAAACAGTTCCCTCTACGACAAGTAATTTTGCGTTTTTTAGTGTGTCCAATATTTCAGAAGTATATGCTTCCTTATCTTTCAGAACAGACAAGATACAAAATTCTAAAACACCTTTACGCATCTGGGCTTTTGTGTTTTCAATATTCATAATACATGATTTAATTTTTTTGGATTACTACTGATTCGTTTTTTTGATTTTTTTTGCCGCTTTCTCAAAATTAGATAAAGCTTTGATGATGATTGAAACTGCTGATTGATTATTTTTCGGAAACCTGTACAATTAAATTAGATTGTTTTTCTCCGGTAAGCTTCACAAGATATTTTTCATTTTCATCCATGGTGAAGGTTAGTTTGTTTGTTCCTGCTTTTTTAAATTTTTCAGATAGGATAATTTTACTTTTTTTGTCAGTTACCGTAACGTTGATGGTATCTTCTGTTTTAAGACTGAATTTAAGATCAACGTCTACGTTTTCAAGTGCTACAATTTCGAATTGATGATTTTCGTTTTGTAACTCCGCTTGTTTCATTTGGAAGTGATTCACTTCGATACCGGTATTGTCTTGAGCTAGTAATTTTGAGGTCATAGCCAATAACATTCCTGCGATTAAGATTAATTTTTTCATTTTTTGATTGATGATTAATGATTGATGATTGATTGATTTTTATTGAGTATTTATTTGAAAAATGGAATGCTTAGTGGATATTTGTATTGCTCTCCGTTAGATGCTTTTACTGCAGCTAGTATTATCAACACAAATTCAATTACTTTCAAAACCCCAAACAAGAAGCCAGCTGTTATACCGAGTACGGCAATGCCACCAATATTCGCAAAATTGAAGTTTTCAAGAATAACATCGTTGTCATTAATTATCGCTTCCCAAGGCATGTTGTAAAAAAAAGTATATAGCAATATCGGTATTGCGATTAAACATAATAATGCGCTATATAAAAACATACTCAATTGAAAGTTCAGTACTTGCTTGCCATTAGTATCAACAAAATCCGATTCTTTTTTGGAACTCCAAATAACAATTGGAAAAATATAATTCCCAAACGGAATAATATATTGTGTTAAGGTGCTAAGATGTAAAACAGTAGCAATGTTTTTGTCATTAGTTGTTGTCATGATTTATTTTTTTAGGTTGATGATTGTAATTTTATCCAATACTATAGATAGACCATTAATTTCTTATACAAAGATACAATCAAAAAAAGGTATTATGCAATACAAAGTACTTAAATTTAACAAAATATTAACAAATAATAAATTCTTGCAATCCGTAACTTTTTTTGTAAGTTTACAGTAAAATCAAGTGTTTATGGAATTTTCTCCTTCAAAATTGAATACCTTTTTATTTTTCAAATTACCGTCTGCTTTTTGGAGCGGTGTAAGGGTAAAGGTTATTTCTAAGGAACAGTGTGTGGTTACTGTAAAGCATCGTTGGTTCAATCAAAATCCCTTTAACTCTATGTATTTTGCGGTTCAGGCAATGGCTGCGGAGTTGACGACAGGTGCTTTGGTCATGATGCAAATTAAAGAAAGTGGTAAGAAAATCTCAATGTTGGTTGCCAATAATAATGGGAACTTTACTAAAAAAGCTACGGGAAGAATCACATTTACGTGTAATGACGGTTCCATAATTAATGAAGCCATTCAGAGAACCATTGCAACAGGAGAAGGGCAAACGATTTGGATGAAATCCATTGGAGTAAATGAAAAAGGAGAACAAGTGTCTGAAATGAATTTTGAATGGAGCATTAAATTAAAGCCATAAACAAAAGTTAAACCTACTACAATTGAGTTTTAATTATGAAGCGTTGGTTGTATTTTTGATAAAAATAGACCACAAATGAAAATTTTAATTACAGGTGCAACAGGTTTGGTTGGAAAAGAATTGGTGCAACTTTTATTGTCTAAAAATCATTCTGTAAACTACCTCACTACTTCGCTCTCAAAAATTGAAAGCAAACCGAATTATAAAGGTTTTTATTGGAATCCACAGCAAGGGAAAATTGATGAGAATTGCTTGTATGAGGTTGATGTTATTGTACATCTTGCTGGAGCAACTATTGCCAAACGCTGGACTAACGCCTACAAACAAGAAATCATCGAAAGCAGAATTTTGTCAAGCGAACTGCTTTATAATCTGGTTCGGAAAACGCCTAATCAAGTAAAACAATTTGTTTCAGCATCTGGAACGGCTAGTTATCCCGAAAGTTTTACTAAGGTTTATGACGAAACTACTAAAGTGACTGAAGATAGCTTTCTGTCAAATGTTGTCAAAAAATGGGAGGAAAGTGCCAATAGATTTCAAGTGTTGGGTTTAAAAGTAGGGATACTAAGAACCGGAATCGTACTTTCTAAAGACGGTGGAGCCTTACCAGAAATGGCTAAGCCAATAAAATTAGGTTTGGGAGCCTATATGGGCAACGGAAAACAAATGCAATCTTGGATACATATCGATGATTTGGTAGCGTTGTATTCTTTTGTAATAGAAAAACAATTAGAAGGAGTGTATAACGCCGTAACCTCTAATCCGGTTAGCAATGCAAAACTGACTAAAGTGATTGCAAAAAAATTAAAAAAACCACTTTTCTTGCCGAATATTCCTCAGTTTCTCATGAAACTAATTTTAGGAGAAATGAGTTATCTCCTCTTCACCAGTAAAAAGTTAAGTTCTCAAAAGATTCAGGATTTGGGATTTGAGTTTCAGTTTCCCGAGATAGAACAAGCTATAGCTGCTATATATAGCTAAAAAAAAGTGCTGTTAATGAACAGCACTTTTTTTTACTATAATAATTCTGAATTAATAATTTTTTACAGCGGTAAGCCAACCTTGGTAGTAATATTTGTTCACTATCCATTACAAACATAGTCAAAACGAAATCGTAATAGTCTTAAAATTATATTAATTTTTTATTAAATTTTTTAGCAGCAAGTTTATAGTATCCAACAAAAATTGATGACAATTTGACATTTTTAATGAAATGGCAGTACTTTTGCTAACCAAAATCAACGCTCGAGGCCAAGCCAAATTGTTTTGAGCAAAGCGGAAAAAAAATGAAGATCAAGAATATTTTTAAAAATAAAAGCACAATGAATACTGACAATAGCGAAAAAGAATGTGAAGTAAACGAAAACACAGTAAACGAGATTGAATCGGCTGCTGAGCTGACTTTAGAAGAGCAGTTACAGGAGGATTTAGCGAACGAAAAAGATAAATTTTTACGTCTTTTTGCTGAATTTGAAAACTTCAAAAGAAGAACAGCTAAAGAGCGTATGGAGTTGTTTAAAACTGCCAACGAGGAAGTGCTTCAAGCAATTCTGCCAATATTGGACGACTTCGACAGAGCAATGGTAGAGATTTCTAAATCGGAAGACCAAGTTTTGTTAAAAGGAGTGGAATTAATCCATGAAAAACTTAAAAACACGCTAGTTTCAAAAGGCTTGGAACAGGTTGATGTAAAAGCAGGAGATGCGTTTAATGCTGATTTTGCCGAAGCTATCACACAAATTCCAGCGCCATCAAATGATTTGAAAGGTAAAATTGTTGATGTAATTGAAAAAGGATACAAGCTAGGTGATAAAATAATCCGTTTCCCAAAGGTTGTCATAGGTAATTAACAAGCTTTCACGACTGACCTGAGCCAACTATATTTTGGCTTCATTATATATTAAAAGAGATATGAGCAAAAAAGATTTTTACGAAGTATTAGGCGTTTCAAAAAGTGCTTCACCAGAGGAAATTAAAAAAGCATACCGAAAAAAGGCCATAGAGTTTCATCCCGATAAAAATCCTGGCGATAAACAAGCTGAAGAAAATTTTAAAACTGCTGCCGAGGCTTACGAGGTTTTAGGCGATGCAGATAAGAAAGCAAAATATGATCAATATGGTCATGCTGCTTTTGATGGAGCTAGTGGTTATGGTGGTGGTCATCACATGAATATGGATGATATCTTCAGTCAGTTTGGTGATATCTTTGGAAGCGCTTTCGGTGGTGGAAATTTTGGTGGTTTTGGAGGAAGTGCTGGAGGTCAGCGCAGAGTAAAAGGAAGTAATCTTCGTATTAAAGTAAAACTTACTTTAGAGGAAATTGCCAATGGCGTTGAGAAAAAAGTAAAAGTGAAACGCAAAATCCAAGCTCCGGGAGTAAAGTACAAAACGTGTACTACTTGTAATGGACAAGGTCAAGTCTTAAAGGTAACTAATACTATTTTAGGCCGAATGCAATCGGCTGCAACCTGCCATGTTTGTGGTGGAGCTGGACAAACAATTGAAAGCAAGCCTACGAATGCTGATGCTCACGGAATGATTATGGAAGATGAAACCGTTTCCATTAAAATTCCCGCCGGAGTTGTAGACGGAATGCAATTAAAAGTATCCGGAAAAGGAAATGATGCTCCAGGAAATGGAATCCCTGGCGATTTAATTGTGGCAGTAGAGGAATTGGAACACGAATTTCTAAAACGAGAAGGCGAAAATCTTCATTACGATTTATACATCAGTTTTGCAGAAGCTGCTCTAGGTGCCTCAAAAGACATCGATGCTGTAAATGGTAAAGTCCGAATCAAACTTGAGGAAGGCATTCAATCCGGTAAAATATTAAGACTTAAAGGCAAAGGAATTCCAAGCCTAAATAGTTACGGAAGTGGCGATTTATTGGTACATGTAAATGTTTGGACACCTAAAAAAATGAGCAAAGAACAACGACAGTTTTTTGAAAAATCATTGACCGATGAAAACTTTATTCCGAAACCCGAAAAAGGGGATAAATCTTTTTTTGAAAAAGTCAAGGATATGTTTTCATAGTTTAAAAAATATATTTACATTTGAATGTTACTTGGAAACAGGTAACTTCTTTTTCATAGCAATTTTTCCCATCCTTTTGTAAAAATTAGGGTGGGTTTTTTTTGGAATAATAATTCATATGTAATAAATAATAAATCGCATAAAATGATTACTTAACATTAAACTATCTTTATATTAAATATAAAATCATTTTCATGAAATGTAAACTAACCCTTGTAATAGTGTTTTACACTTTAGTGAGTTTTTCTCAATCGGGTGATTTGGATACTTCTTTTGGAGTAAACGGAAAGGTGGTTACCGGCTTTGGTTCTAGTTATAATAAAGCAGTGTCAATTGTTACACAACCTGATGGAAAAATGATTGTTGGCGGATCGTGCCAGATTTTTGATGGAAGCACCCATTTTGCTTTAGCCAGATACAACCCAAATGGTACTTTAGATGCCACTTTTGGTGCCAATGGAAAAACGGTGCCAAGAGTTTTTGAAATGCCTAATCAAGATCATGTTGAAAATAATATCCTTTCATTAGTTTTACTGGATAGCGGTAAGTTTTTAACGTTAGGTACTTATGGTATAGGTAATGCACCTTCTGGTCTTGTGATTGCCAGATTTAATACTGACGGAACCATAGATACAACTTTTGGAACAGCTGGACTAGTTATGAAAGAAAGCGGATCTGTCAAAGAAGGTTTAAAAATGCTCCCTGACGGAAAATTTATTATTATTACGGGTGATACTGTAAATTATGGTGGAAATAATATGCCAAGTGCAGCATTTGAACGCTATACTCAAGATGGTGTTTTAGATACTACTTTCGGAACTGATGGAAAAGTTGTAACATCATTTGGCAATGGCTATACCGGACTTACATCAATGGCAATTTTGCCCGATGGAAAATTTGTAGCTGCAGGATCATTTTCGCCACCCAGCCAAAACACAGTCACAATCATAGCAGCAAAATATAATGCTGACGGAAGCTTAGACACTACTTTTGATACTGATGGCAAAGTAACAACCACTTTTGGAACGGGCACTAATTCTTATGGCGTGTTTGTATCTGCAAATTCAGATGGAAAGATAACCGTTGCGGGAACGGTTTTTACTGCAAGTCAAACTATAGTTAATTTTGGACTGGTGCAATACAATCTCAACGGTAGTTTAGACACTACTTTTGATGGTGATGGTAAAGCCCTTTCGCTGATTGACGATGGTTTTTATCAAGTTAAGTCAATTAGTAAAGATGCAAATGGTAACTATTTAGTGAATTTTTCTGATGGGAATCCATCCAATTATTCGGTCATACGAAAATACAATGCTGATATTTCATTCGATGAATCCTTTGGAAGTAATGGTCAATTTAATACCCTCAACTCAGGTTATGGCATGGCTGAAAATATAACAGTAACATCAGATTCAAAAATTATTATGCTTAGAAGTTACGCTTTTGGTTTAACTAAATATAACGCCAATGGAACTTTAGACACTACTTTTGATACAGATGGAATGGTAATTACTGAATTTGAATACAGTACAGACGACTTGAAAAAAGTAGTTGTATTGCCAGACGATAAAATTATCGCTATAGGAACTTCAAGATACAGACAACCCAACAATGCCTCTTTTTCAAACATAGTTTTGTCAAGATATAATAGTAATGGTAGTTTGGATACATCATATGGGGATTTGGGAAAAGTATATTCTGTATTTGGAGAAAATGTATATACAATTATGAATGCCTTTGTTCAAACAGACGGTAAGCTTTTAGTAAATGCCTATTATTATGTTTTTCCTTCATATGATCCCATTTATGAATTAATTCGATACAATTCCAATGGTAGTTTAGATACAACTTTTGGGAACAATGGAAAAATAATTACAAGTCAAGGAGGTTTTACTGTTTTGAATCCTTCTGATGGTAAATTGTTGTTTTATAGTGTAAATTATTTGCCATCGGGAGATTATGACCACATAATTAAACGGTATAATAATGATGGAAGTATTGATACTACTTTTGGAACTAATGGTGCTGTAACTTATAATAATGGCAATAGTCCGTACGATTTAAAATTTGCACTTCAACAAGATGGAAAAATCTTAGTGTCGGGCACTTCATATTCCTCGAATTTTAACTCTCAATTTTTTACTGTCAGATATAATGATAACGGAAGTTTAGATACTACTTTTGGAACAAATGGGCAAATAACAACACCAATGCAAGGTTACGTACATTCAAATTTTGTTCAATCAGATGGGAAAATTGTTTTAGTAGGCTTGGGAGGCGCAGGCGTAGCTTCCATAAGTTATAACTCGAATGGGACTATGGACACCACTTACGGTACAAATGGAATTGCTTTTTCTAGTTTAGATAATTACAATCAAATTAATGCAATCTATTTACAGCCAGACAATAAACTTCTTGTGGCATTAAGTCAATATAATCCTCAGCAAAATCCAAATGACTTTAAAATTAAACGCATTACTGATGACGGTACTATTGATACTGATTTTGGTGGGGATAATGGTATAAATACCTCGTTTTATAATGGCTATAATGAAGCATTTTCTATTGGCTTACAATCTGATAATAAAATAATAATTGCAGGTACAACAAATAATGCTATAAACAATAATTTTGCATTGACTCGTTTAAATAATATTGTTTTAGATGTAGATGATTTTCATGAAAACGAATTGAACCTAATTATCTACCCTAATCCAGCTAAAGATATTTTAAAAATTATGACTTCAACTGAAATTGAAATCCAAGAATACCTTATTTACAATATGTTAGGAGAAATTGTTTTTAGAAGTTTTGAAAATAATTTAGCTGTAGATGTTAGTCATTTTAACTCTGGAATTTATAATCTACGGATCAAGACTGACAAAGGCACTATTACTAAGAAGTTTATTAAGGAATAAAACCTTTTTTAAACTAAATGAAATCCCATCCTTTTGTAAAAATTAGGGTGGTTTTTTTTGTAACATTCACAACTGTTTAAGGACTTATTAAGTACTTTTACAGAAAACTAAATAGAAGGATGAGCACTATACTTGAAGTAAACAAAGTAGTGAAGCAATACGGAGACTACACCGCGCTTAACGAAGTTTCTTTAACCGTTCCAAAGGGTAGCATATACGGACTTTTAGGTCCTAATGGCGCCGGAAAAACTTCCCTAATCCGAATAATCAATCAAATCACAATGCCCGATGGTGGCGAGGTTATTTTAGATGGTGAAAAACTGAAACCCGAACACGTAAGCGTAATAGGGTATATGCCCGAAGAACGAGGTTTGTACAAAACCATGAAAGTTGGGGAACAATGTCTCTATCTCGCTCAACTTAAAGGATTATCTAAAGCTGATGCCAAGCAGCAATTGGACTATTGGTTTGACCGATTGGAAATTCAAGGTTGGTGGAACAAGAAGATTCAGGAACTTTCCAAAGGAATGGCGCAGAAAATCCAATTTGTAGTGACCGTTTTACATAAACCAAAATTATTAATACTTGACGAACCTTTCTCTGGCTTCGATCCTGTAAATGCCAATTTGATTAAGGATGAAATCATCGAATTAAACAAACAGGGAACTTCTGTTATTTTTTCTACACACCGAATGGAAAGCGTAGAAGAAATGTGTGATTATATCGCGCTAATCCACAAATCCAATAAATTGATTGAAGGAAAACTAATTGACGTCAAAAAACAATTCAGAACGAATAGTTACGAAGTCGGTATTTTGAGTAATAACATTGAAGGTCTGATGTATGATTTATCGCAGAAGTTCACCTTATCTCAAACCGATTTTAAATCGCTAAACGACGAATTAAAACTGGAAATCAACTTAGGAAATGCCACGCCAAATGAATTATTGAACACGCTAGTTCAAAGAGGACAAGTGACCCATTTTGTCGAAAAAATTCCAAGTATGAATGATATTTTTATTCAAACAGTAACTAAATAGATTGTTAGATAATTAGATTTTTAGATAACTAGAATGTCTAAAAATCCAACAATCTAAAAATCCAATAATCTAAAAAAATGAACAAAACACTACTCATCATAAAAAGAGAATTTATTGCCAAAGTGCGTAATAAATCGTTTATCGTAATGACGTTCTTAAGTCCGTTATTGTTCGTTGCTATCGGCGTTTTCGTTGGTTATCTAAGTACGATGAAAGCCGAACAAAAAACAATCGCCATTCACGATGAAACCGGAAGATTTGTATCCGAATTCAAAAGCGACAAAGAATATAAATATCTCAATCTGTCTCAAGTTGATTTAAAAATACTTAAAGACAGTATCGTCAGTGAAAGCTATGAGGGATTTTTAGTCATCCCGAAAGTGGACGATAACACCAAGCTTCAAAAAGGCATCGAGTATATATCCAACGACAGCCCAAGTGTGTCCTTTATTGAAGATTTAGAAGATATCATTGCCAAAAAAATTACTGCTGAAAATTTTCAGAAAGCGGGTTTAGACACCTTAGCCATCAAAAATGCTAAAGCTGACGTGACTATTAATCTCGAAAAAGCTACTGGAGAAGAAACGCTGAAAGGCCTGAACGAAATCAAAATTATCATCGGTGGTGCTTTTGGATATTTAATTATGATGTTTATTATTTTGTATGGTAATATGGTCATGCGTAGCGTCATCGAAGAAAAAACATCTCGAATCATAGAAGTCATTATTTCCTCGGTAAAACCATTTCAATTGATGATGGGGAAAATTATCGGAACCTCTTTAGCCGGAATTTTGCAATTTCTAATTTGGGCAGTTTTAGGTTTAACAGCGATGTTTATTTTATCAAGCATGTTCGGAGTACAAATGGGAGCTTCAGCAGGAGTGCAAGCGCAGTCTGTATCGACTTCCGGAAGCGATATACAAATGTACATCCGTGAAATTTGGAACCTACCAATCGCTACCATCTTGATATCGTTTGTGGTTTATTTTATTGGCGGTTACTTTTTATACAGTTCGTTTTATGCCTCCATTGGTGCTGCTGTTGATAACGAAACCGATTCACAACAATTCTTATTACCTATTATCATGCCTCTTATTTTAGGCGTTTATATTGGATTTTTTACGGTAATCAATGACCCTCACGGAACTATTGCAACCGTATTTTCTATGATTCCGTTGACATCTCCGATAGTGATGATGATGCGTATTCCGTTTGGCGTTCCGCTTTGGCAGATTATAGTTTCGATGTTGATTCTTTTTGGAACATTTCTTTTAGTTGTTTGGTTTGCCGCCAAAATTTATCGTGTCGGAATTCTAATGTACGGTAAAAAACCAACATGGAAAGAGCTTATAAAGTGGCTTAGATATTAAAATACCCGACCTAACAGGTTTCTAAAACCTGTTAGGTCTAAATCCTTATAAAATCTTTATATTTTCTGCAGCTTATCTTATATTCTACTTATACCGAATGCCGTGACTTTTTTAAAAATTACAGCATTAAAATGTTAGCGTAAAATAGCCATTATATGAATAGCATTTTTTCGGTAACCACCATTTTCGTCCTTAGTTTTGCTGATTGCGATTTTATCTAGTATAAAATCATTGCATATCTGTTGCTGTTCCAACTTAGAATTAAATAGAAAATAAATTACTTTTGACAAATGGAAAAAACAATTAGAGGATTAATCGCATTTTTAATTTCCTCGACGTCATTCGGTCAAGACAAAAAAGAGTTAAAGTTAACTTTTTCAGGCTTTTTAGAAACCTATTATGCTTATGATTTTAATCAACCAATAACTGATGCAAAATTGCCGTTTATGTATAATTATAATAGGCATAACGAATTTAATATCAATATTGGATTGCTTCGGGCTAAAGTGGAATATGAGAATGCCTATGCAACAGTATCATTGCACTCAGGAACTTATGTAGACGATAACTATGCTTACGAAAAGATACAATATTTAAACGAGGCTTATATTGGGTTGTATTTAGATCAATCCAAAAAACAATCATTAGAAGTTGGAATTTTGCCAAGCTATATTGGTTTTGAATCGGCAGTAACGGCTTCCAATTTGACTTTAACCCGTTCTATATTTGCTGAAAATTCACCTTACTTTATGACCGGTCTCAAGTATACATATAAACCCAATTCGAAACTATCATTTTCAGGATTAGTTACCAATGGTTGGCAACGCATCAACAAACTGGATAAAAAAGTTTTACCGGCTTTGGGTTCGCAAATAATTTATAAACCTTCGGATAAATCAGTATTTAATTGGAGTACTTTTATAGGGAAAGAGTTATATAATAATGAATGGGGTATGCGTTATTTCAGTAATCTTTATTGGGATAAGCAATGGAATCCTAAATGGCATACTGTATTTGGTTTTGATTCAGGTATGCAAAATACCAACGAAAAACAATTGTTTTGGATGAGTCCCGTTTTGGTGGCTCAATACACTTTAGTACCAAAATGGCAAACCGCTTTACGAGCGGAATATTATCAGGATCAAGACAATGTTATAATTGCTGTTAATGATGAGTTCAAAACCCTTTCTTTGTCAATGAATATTGATTATCTCCTTAATGATAAAGTAAAATTTAGAACCGAAGCAAGATACCTCAACAGTCAGAAAAAAGTATTTGTAAATGAGTCTTCTTTAGTGAATGACAATTTCTTTTTAACAACCAGTTTGTCTTTTGAATTTTAAAATTGTCAGAGGTTTGCTGATTTGTTTCGAACATAATTTTAAAAAGGATATCCAATAGCCAAATTAAATATCAGGTTATTAGTGCGCCACGGACCACTTCCAAGGTTGATTTCATCAATAACCCATCGCTGACCATTAGGTAGAAAAGGTTTTCGAATGGGGAATGCCAAGTCGGTTCGAAGTACTAAAAAGTTAAAGTCGAAGCGCAAACCGGCACCAACACCTACAGCAATTTCTTTCATGAAATCTTTAGAAAATTGAGAGCCAGGTTTGTTTAAGTCTTTGTTTAAAAGCCATATATTCCCGGCATCCATAAAGAGTGCGCCATTTATAAAACGGTAAATCTTAGTGCGGTATTCGGTATTGAATTCGAGTTTTACATCTCCGGATTGATCGGGAATAAACTGACTGATTTCATTTGAACCATCATACGTTCCCGGACCTAAAGCTCTGGAGCGGAAAGCCCGTAAACTATTGGTACCACCAATAAAGAATTGTTTGCTAAACGGAATTTCATCAGAATTGCCATAAGCAAAAGCAACACCGGCGATGATGCGACTTTTAAGCTCGGAAGTTTTACTGAATTTAAAAGTATGTTTGAACTCATTCTGAATTTTGATAAATTGACTGAACGGAATATCAAAAACCTTGATGGTGTCTCCTTTTTTAATATCGCCACCCGTCAGTAATCCAGCAATGTTTCCCGAAAAATCGATACCGCCTTTGTAATAGAAGGTATTCTTTTTTCGTTTATTCATTTCGGTGTTGTAGGTGTAATTGTAAGTTGGTCCAAAAATCAACTGCTTGGCAATGACATTTTTTAGAGACGGATTCAAATCTACTTGTTCCTGATACAAATCGGTTACTTTCGAAGGTCTTGCATAGGTTATCTCGGTAATATTCAGCATGTGTTCCTTACGCTCATTTTCTTTCCACGCATAGCCAAAAGAACCTTTAAAAGTTTGTAGCGAATACAATTTTTGTCGGTTTTGAAATTCGTAACCAATAGTAGCATTCGTTCTTGGAACAAATCCGCTTGCCGATTTGATTTGGAATGGCGCAATGAATCGAGGCCAAGTTAAGCTTCCTTCGCCACCAAAACGATATACATTAAAGCCATTATTTTTGCCACCTAATTGTACTTCGATACCACCAAAGGCTGAAATGTTTAAGAATTCTGCACCGTGAAAGGTATTGCGATGACTCCAATTGATTTTCAATTCGCTTCCGGTGTAATTGGCCGAATTGGTTTTGGCTAAAAGTTCCACCCGAATCGATTTTTGAGGTACTGGCGTCAGATAATAATAAGCATCCAGATAATTACCAATCGTGTCCGCCACTTGGAACTGATTTTTCACAAACTTGAAATTCCCCAGATTTACCAAACGGTTTAGGGACAGATTATGATCAGTTCTGTTGTATAAATCTTCTTTTTTAAAGTATAAGGTTCGGTCCCAAATTCGGGGTTTGAATAAATCTTCATTCCCAATAATGGTAAAATCGTTATACTTTTCCGCTGTTTTTAGCGTGTCTACATTGAGCGAATAATTGGGGTAGATCACTATCTTATTGATTTTGTAAACTTTTTTGGCTAAGGCTGGAGCTTCATCTTTTACTTTTACAATCAAATCAACCTCATACTTCCCGACGGTGCTGTCTACCTGAACTTTCAGATAATCGGCATTCATATAAAAAAAGCCTCTTTCTTTCAAACGGGTATCGATTCGGGTTCGTTCCGCTTTGATAACCTCTAGATTATAAGGTTTACCCACTTTTAACAAACTTCGACGCTGTGTTCGACCTACGGCTGCACCAATGGCTGAAGAATCTGTTGGAAATTGTACCGATTTTATTTTGTATTGTTTCCCTGGAGTTACCACATAATTCGCTATCGCACGTTTTCCTTTTCTGGTCGAGTCTGCGCTAGTTCGAGTAGTAAAGTAACCGTTGTTTTCCGAGAAATTTTGTAACAGACTTCGGTTGTATTCTAAATCGACCTGACTGAACAAAACAGGGGCTTCTCCCATTTTATATTTTAACCAATGACGAAAGCCTTTTTCTTTTTTTACGTTTCCGGCAAGATTGTAAAAGAATAATTTTGGACGTAAACCCAAGAACTTTTTGTTCGGAACCGGACGAATAATTTCTTTCAGCTTCAGTTGCAGTGCGCGTCTTTCTTTTCGGGGAATAGTGCTGTCTTTTACGGTCACATTGCCACCAACGTAAAGCAGTTCGCCATCAGGCAAATGCTTGGTATTGCTGCACGAACATGCAAATAGTGCTATGAATAGTATGTAGGCTAACTTTTTAATCATTGGATTTAGTTGCAGCTTTCTGAGGTTTTTCGGTCTCTTTTTTGGAATGAAATAATTCTCTGAATTTGTTATAGTCTAAAGTGATCACAAACCCAACTCCGGTTTCAATAACCTGTCCTTGTAAGGCCACCTGATATAAGTTTTTGCGATAGGCTCTGAGTTTGTAGCGACCATCAGAAGTTAATATATATTCTCCGGAAATGTCTCCGGCAATAGTATTGGTTTCTTTGTTTTTCTGTTCCGGACCTTCAATGCCAAAGGTGCTTCCCACGGTAACTTTTAATCGGTCATTCAGCAATTTTTTAGAAAGCCCAACATTCAGATCTGTTTTGTTTTCGCGTTGTCCGGTAGTATAATCTTCATAGGAATCCAAATCAAAATCAACTTCAAAACCTTTTATCAAATCGCCAGCAAGATTATTTAATTGCTGAGATAAAATTTTACTGGCACTTTCTCTTGCCAAAGAAGAAGCTGTAGTTCCACCACTTTCGCTGGAAAAAGGGTCTTCACCGACAAACCGATTCAGTAATAGTAAGGCAAAAACCTGTTTGTTCAAATTATCAGGATCTTGGCGCAGCTGTGCTAGTTTAGCTTCGGTTTTGGTGATGATGTCGTTTGAGACGGAGTTATTTCCATCCGGAAGTGTAATGTCAAAAGTAATGTTAGGTTTCAGCAATTCACCTGTCATTTTTAGTTCGGTTTCAAACGGAATTTTTTGTTTGTAGGTATTTCGTTCTTCGGGCGTAAGCAAAGACAACTGGTTGTCTAACAAGTCAATTGGTGCTGTTGCTACTTTGTAGATAGCAGTAATATTAATATCGGCACTGGTCGGTTCTCCTGTCCAAAGAATGTAGCTTCCTTTTTTGATGTCAAATTTTCTTTTCACCAAATTAAAGCTCATTTCATAACTTCCTTCAGACAATTCATAACGACCGGTAAGCGTGGTTTTTCCAGATGGATCAATGCCTCCTGTTAGTTGCGCTTCGCCTTTCAGTTTTAGAAAATCGCCATTGGCTTTATCAATTACCATCGACAGTTCGGCTTCTTTATCCACTTCTATCGTAACCGATGCGTTAATTCCTTTGACTTCTGTTTCGGATATCGTTTCGTCTGTAGTCAGTGTAATCAATTTGGGCTGATCCTGATCGATAAACTCGACAATACCTTCCCGATCTGCAATGGACGGGTCATCTTGTGGTAATACAATCGTAAATTTAGTGTCTTTATTGATTTTTACATTGCCTTCAACATACGGATTATTCATCGTGCCTTTAACCAAAAGATGGTTGTCTAAAAACAATTCGCCATAAAAGGTATCGTTATCTTTAGCTTTGGAATTCACTGCTTTGAAATTATTGGCATCCACGACTAAATCAAATCCGAGATTGGTATAATCCTGATTGTTGATTTTTCCGGTTATCGTTAAATCGTTGTTCTTTTCATCTTTGATGGTGAAGTTATTCAGTACAATGGCATCCTCTGTAAAGACAATTTTATCGTTCATCGATTTGAATTTGGCGTTCAGTTTGGTAGCCTTAAATCCGATTTCGTTGAATTGTAAATCGCCGTTGAGTTTTGGACCAGCAGTATTTCCTGTAACCTTGAACTTTCCTGTAAAATAGCCAGTTCCATCGGTGATATTATCCATAGAAAACCCCTGAATACTTTTAAGATTCAGCTTTTGAATATCTAAATTCATATTCAAATGATCATCTTTCGCATGATAGGTTCCATCAAGATTCACCTGATTTTCCTGACCGGTGATTGCAACCTTTGTGGTGTACGTATTGGGAGTGTAATTGTGTATGTTAATGTAAATGGTTCCAACTTCTTCTTTCTTAAAAGCAAACTTGTCAATAGTCACATCGGCCGTAAAAAGCACTTTGGAAGTCAGGTTTTTAAACAAAGCCGTACCGTTAATCGTTCCGTCCATATCGATGTTTTTCATCTCGACGATATCCGTAAGCGTCATGATTTCAAAATCCTTAAAAGTAACTGCGAGAGGCGCATTGTTTGCTTGTGATTCCGATTGTAGTTTGAGGCTGTTGTTGTCTTTGCTGAGTTCAAAATTGTCTACATATATTCCGTTACGCGCTATTCTGATTTTATTGTCTTCGGAAAGCACCCAAGAGTCATAATTCAACAGCAGTTTTGTAGGGTCAAGCCAAAGCTCTTCGCCGCCATTTTTCGATTTGAGATTTCCGGCAATCAAATAACGGTCTTTTCGTTTATTGTCTTGGATTAGTAAAGTATAGTCTAGTACATCATCTGCTACAATTCCGGAAATACTAGTGCGGTTTAGCAACATCGTAGCATTTTTGATTTCGTCTACACTTAGGCTATATAACAGCGCATTGTCTTTGGTATTCATCGTAATCACACCGTTTGAAATAGTATTGGCACCATACACCAGCTTCGGAATAGAACCCTTCAAGACGATAGAGTCGTTTACCGAATTATATCTTCCGATAATGGAAATAGGCTCGATATTTTTCAACTCAGGAACTATTTTCATTAAAAGTGGTGTACTCTTTACATTGAGTTTAAACGCTAATTGCTGCTTACTAAGGGGCACATTTTTGGAAGTAGTTTTTAAAGTATAATAGTTTGAAATACTGTTTTTTACCGAATTGGCTATTGTGGACAATTTATATTTTCCGATAACTTCAGCATCGAGAAAGGGCGAATTCAAAACTATCGAATTTTTCTCTACAGTTGAAACCGCCATAACATTGATGGAATCTATAGAAAATTGATCTTTTTCATTAGCGATAATTAAATGATGCACGCTGACCGTTCCGTTCAGATTGTCCAAATCTCCCGACTGGATATCAGCATCGAATTGACCACGCAGTTTTAAAGGTCCGGCGTGTAAGTTCAATTTGTTTAAATCGGCGATGTCTACATTCAGATGAATTTTTCCGGCAGGATATTTATCTTTAAAACTGCCGCTGGAAACCAAGTCAAATTTTAGATTGGGATCTTTTAAGAAGGCACTAGCCTTGAAATAGCCATTGTTTATTTTACCGTCAACTACCAAATTCTGATACGTATAGCGATTGAAATCTGCTTTGATAATCGTCGCTTTAGCTACAGCATTAGCTGTTTTCAGTTGGAATCCAGTGCCTTTAATCTCGGTTTTCAATGATAGTGTTCCGATGGAATCGTTCTTCAATAATCTTCCTAAGTCAAAATTATCCAGTGTAGCCAGTACATTATAGTATTCTCTGTTTTTTGTTCTCCGATCCAAGGTTCCTTTTATTGTAGCATTTCCAGAACTGGTGATAAGATTCATATTGGTACTGAAATTCTTGATAGTTCCTTTAAAGGTACCTTTGGCGCTGAATTGAGCCGGAATCTGAATTGTATTCGGAATCGTTCCTTTGGGTACAAACCCATAAACATCTTTCGAAGTGGAGTGCAGGTCATTGATATTTAAATTATAATACGCTTTTTCGATATTGGGCAACCCTACAATCCATCCGCTGGCATTGATTTTAGTACTTCCGATGCCGCTAAGCTGAAGCGTTGGAATGGCCAAATTCCCTAGACTGCCCGACATTTTTGTATTCAATAAAACCACAGCATTTGGGCTATCCTTAAACGGATTGGTACTAGATAATTCAGGTGTAAAAAGAAGAATATCCTTAAAACTAACCCGACTTTGAGTAAGATTGGCCTTGATTTTAAGAGCCGCTGGGTTTTTCGAAAGCGATGCTATTGAGGGATACCCAACGATGATTTCGTTGCGTAAAGTCGTTTGTGGTGTTTTTAAATATAAATTCTTTAAATAGGCCACTTGTTTTCCATAATAGAAATTGGTTTTCAACGATTCAACACTAAGGCCACTTTTTTCATTCACTCGCAATGCAGTGATGTTTCCTGAAATGGTTTGCGGATTGTAAGCTAGTTTTTCTGCTTGAAAATTTAGGTTTTTCACGTTCAGATGTCGGTAGTCAATTCCTTTCTGAACCGCTTTTCCATTGGCATTGTCATACCGAAAATTGACTTTTTCAAAAACTACTTTGTTTACTTTTATGTTCCAGTTGTTGGGTGTTGCTGATGTCGTTTCGCTACTGTTTTGTATAATTTCGCCCATACGCAACGCGCCATTGGCATTAGATAATTTGATTTGGTCTAGATCGATAACACTCTTTTCCAAATCAAACGTTTTGACTTTTACCAGAAGTTTATCTAAAGCAATATTGGTGCTTAGTTTTGAGGCATCATCCTGATACTTTACCTTAATTTTACTTAAATCGATTGTACCAAGTTTGAGTTTTAAAGTAGGACTTTTTGTTTGTACTGCTTTTATGTTTTTGATGGTGTTACCGATTCCTTGTTTATAAGAAAACTGCATACCGTCTATTTTAAATTTGGGCACTTCAAAAATCATTTGATTTAAGTCAAAGGTTTTGATTCGGGTATCTAAATGATTTATATTTAGATAGACATCATTTTTAGAAACAGCATCGGTATAACGGATTTTAACTTTGTCAAGCTTGATTTTATCCATAGAAAATTCCATTGGAGGCGAATCATCATCTTGCTTTTCGGGTGATTGGAATGCTTCAATTATATAATCAAAATTGAACTGAGATTGACTATTACGGTCAATGCGAGCAACGACGCCTTCTAATTCCACTGAATTAATTTCGATCTTGTTGTTGAATAGTATTCCGTACAGATTTAGGTTTGCCGCGATTCTTCTTCCGGCTAAAAGCGTGTCTTTTTTTTGGTCTTCAATATAGATACCTTCCAAAACAACATCTTTTGGAAAACCAATCCGAACCTTCTCAAGAGTAACTTTTGTTTTGATTTTACTTTCTAAATAGGCAACGGCTTTGTCTTTAGAATAGCGTTGTACGGCTGGAATTTGAAGCGCAACAACGAGCAACAGGACTAATCCTATTATGGATAACAGCATCCAAAGAAGAATTCTAATCCCTTTTTTAAAGTATTTTTTCAAACCGTAATTATATTGATTTACCAAAATTTACTCCAAAGATGGTCGTTTTATTAAGTAAATCCTTTATATAATTATCTTAAAACATTACAAGATTTTTAGCAGTCGGCCATATTTACTGCAACAGCTAAACCTCCTTCAGAGGTTTCTTTGTATTTGGAATTCATGTCTTTAGCGGTTTTCCACATCGTTTCAATTACTTTGTCCAACGGAACTTTGGCATTTTTAGCATCCGTTTCCATCGCTAGTTCGGCAGCATTAATCGCTTTTATAGCACCCATAGTATTGCGTTCTATGCACGGAATCTGAACCAAACCACCAATAGGGTCACAGGTCATTCCGAGATGATGTTCCATGGCAATTTCGGCAGCCATTAACACCTGATCTGGAGTGCCACCCATTACTTCACATAAAGCAGCAGCAGCCATCGCAGAAGAAACGCCAATTTCAGCCTGACAACCGCCCATTGCCGCTGAGATAGTGGAGCCTTTTTTGAAAATACTACCAATTTCACCTGCAACCATCAGGAACTGCTTGATTTCTTTTTCGCCTGCCTGATGATTTTCAATTACGAGATAATACATCAATACAGACGGAATCACACCGGAACTTCCATTGGTAGGTGCTGTTACAACTCTTCCTAAAGCAGCATTCACCTCATTGACCGCCAAAGCAAAACAAGAAACCCATTTTAATATCTGACGAAACTTTACTTCGGTTTTTCGGATAGTTTCCAGCCATTCTTGCGGATTGTTATAATTTGATAAGCCAATTAAACCCTGATGCATGTCAAAAGCGCGCCTTCTTACGTTTAAGCCACCAGGTAAAATACCTTCCGAATGACATCCGATAAACATACACTCTAACATCGTTTCCCAAATGCGCATTAGTTCCTGATGAATTGCTGCTTCACTGCGCATCGATTTTTCATTCTCATACACAATTTCAGAAATCGATTTATTGAGGGTTATGGTGTATTGCAACAATTCTTCCGCATTCTGGATAGGATAAGGGAACGCACATTTGATTTCCATTTTCTTTTTGGCATTGACACGCTCTTCTTTGACAACAAAGCCACCACCAATCGAGTAAAAAGTCGAGGTATATTCGCTATTGTCATCAAGATACGCTGTAAAGGTTAAGCCATTGGCATGAAACGGCAGAAAGTTTTTATTAAACATAATATCCTGCAAAAAATAAAAAGGGATCACCACTTTATTTCCGAGGTGGATTTCGTTAGTATCTTCAATTCTTTTTATGATTCCCGCAATATCCTGTACCGGAATATATTCAGGATCTTGTCCGCTTAGCCCAAGCATTACGGCTAAATCAGTGGCGTGACCTTTTCCGGTTAACGAAAGCGAACCGTATAAATCTACTTTAACACGTTTGATTTTATCGAATAGATTTTCGGTTTGTAATTCGGATAAAAAGCGCTCGGCAGCACGCCAAGGCCCAAGAGTGTGTGAACTTGATGGTCCGACACCTATTTTGAGCATATCAAAGACGGAGATGCATTCTTCCATGAACTATATCGATTTAGTTAAGGCAAATATAATCCAAACAAATAAGTCCGCTCAACATCATTTTGAATTATTATTATTTTTTTTCCGCTTGTGAGTAGGGTATATCAAGTTCCTCTTGTTTTAGCATCACAAACAATAAATCTATAAAAATGAAAAACGTAAAAACAGTACTCGGAATTATTCTTTTATTATTAGTGGTAACGGCATGTTCTAGGGACAGTGCATCTAGTGATACCACGATGAAAATTGTAGCCAGAGCTACTTATGACAACACGGGCGCTGGTAAAGTGTCACCAACAGGAGAAGTTATCAACAGTACTGTGGTATTGACTAGTTTTAAAATCAACATCAGAGAAATTGAATTCAAATTTGCTGAATCTGATGACAATGATGACAACGATGATGACAACGGAGGAAATGATGGTGATGATGACAATGACGGATTTTATGATGGTGATGACGAAGTAGAATTGAGAGGACCTTGGGAACTTGATTTACTAAACCAAACGGCTCTTGTGACTACAGTTACTATTCCAAACGGAACGTATGAAGAAGTTGAGTTTAAATTAAATAGAAGCAACGTAAGCACTTCTCCTATGTTTAACAGAACGGTTGAAATTAGAGGAACTATTGATGGTACTCCTTTTGTTTTCTGGCATAGTTTTGAAGAGGACTTTGAAATTGATTACGAAGACAATGCTCAGAATTTAGTGGTTAGCAATAATTCTTTTGATTTGATTTTGAATATTGATTTGAATTTATTGATGAGTCAAGTAGATTTAAGTTCGGCAGTAGATGGTGACGGAGATGGCGTTATTGAGATAGGACCAAACGATACCGATGGTAACAATTCATTAGCCAATTCAATCAATGACCGTATTGAAGATTGCACCGACATGGATGACGATAACGACTAATTCATTTCCTTAATTATAACTGAAAACCACCTTTATTTAAAGGTGGTTTTTTTATCTTTGGAAACAGATACTGATTATTCACATTAAACCAATAGTATGAGTTTTTTCAAAAATGTTTTCGGAGCTTCTGATGAAAATGAGACTGTACAATTCCCATGGATTTTTATAACAGATTTAGGCCAACTAAACGAGATTTTGACGGTTTCAACGGATAAAACAGTAGTCATTTTTAAGCATAGTACCAGCTGTTACATCAGTAAAACTGCTTTAAAGCAATTTGAAAGAGAATTTGTTTTACACAATGACATTGTCCCGTATTACCTGGATTTGTTGCGTTACAGACCGATTTCTAATGAAATAGCATCTCGATTTGAAGTACAGCATCAATCACCACAAATTATAGTTATTAAAAACGGAAAGGCTATCTATACCGCTTCGCATGAAAATATAGACGCCATTATGCTGGAGCGTTTTATTTAAATAAAAATCCCTCTCAAGGAGGGATTTCTTTTTTAGCGTCTGAATTTATTTCGGACAATAATATCTTTCAATTTGGCTTTTAAATCGTTTCCGGTGTCAAAAACCATTTGTTCATTACTAGGGAAAGGCATTGGTTTTTTATTGAAATTACTGTAGTAACTTTCTTCACAAGCACGTTTGTCACCTTTGTACTTGGAATACATATGACTAAACACAAATTCACTTGCTAACGGAAAGGTTTCAATCAACTGATTGTTTTTAAAATTGATATAATCTACTTTGGCGGTTACCTGACAAGCTTTTACTTGAGAAAACTCATATATGCTGATGCGAACGGTTTTCATATTATCCACTTTTATAGGATTACCTAAACTATCCTTTACAACATTTCCGTTAGCATCCAAAAGGTTTTTAACACCATCTTTGATAAGTTTTTCTTTGTCGAATTGTTTTTCTTTGACTTGTTCAGGAGAAATATTGATTTGTCTGAAATTGACAATCAGACCATAATCGTAGTCAATTCCTTTTTGGCGGTTGCTGTGATATAGCGTCCATTTGTCGTTCAAACCATAGGTGCTGAAATCCAATAAATCATCCTGAAGTCGGGTAGGAATAACCATATTGGTTTCGTTTTTTGTATAAACGCTCACGAAATCAGTTCCTTTAAATTTGGCTTCATCGGTTAATTTGGCGACATCTTTGAAACCAGGATTGATACTTTCCAAATACACCAAATCATCATAGGCACGACGAAGCACCATTTTATCTTTATTGGCCAACAAAGCTTTGGAATTGTCGTACAGATATTTAGACAAAGCGTTTTTACTGCTTACAATCTGATCGGTGTAATCGTCAAAAGGAAAAATAGCGTCTCTGCCTTCTTTTAATAATTTTAGAGGAAGCAACGGACGAATCTGTTCTTGACGGTTATTTAACTGCAAATAAGTGTTGTAAATTTTCTCTAAGTTTTGTGGATTCGCATCTTTAAACCAACCGTTGATATTTCTTAAATCACGTTCTTTAGCTTTAGCAAATGCTTCTTCGAGCATATAGACATAGTCTTGTTTCCCTTTCGCATTTTTGTTACCACGCAAGCCGTCAACGGCATTGTTTATAGCGGCATCATAATCACCAGAGGTTAATAATTCTCGGGTTTGCTTAACGCCACAGGAGGAAATGATTAGAAATAAGGCCAGGAGAGCAGTAATTTTTTTACTCATGCAAGTTGTTTTTTGGTATTAATGAATCTTCGATTTCATCGGTTTGATTTTGTTGCAACAAATGTAAAAAAATCAATTAAGAAACTGCTTCAAATCTTCGTAAGTGCTGATTTTAGTACGTACTTTTTCTTTACCCAACACTCCTTCAATCTGTTTCGGAATTGGTAATTTTAAATTTAACAAAGGCTCTACAACATCTAAAAATTTAATAGGATGGGCTGTTTCCAGAAATACTCCAACACTATTTGGTTGTTTTACCATTTCTTTTTTCAATCCCAAATACCCCACGGCGCCATGAGGTTCGGCAATATAATTCGTTCTGTTGAAGATGTCCTTGATCGCTTCTTCAGTTTCAGCATCGGTGTAACTGTATGAGGAAAAATCTTTTTCAAATTCGCTTAAATCGTTGTTGTATAATTCTTGAATTCGGATAAAATTACTCGGATTCCCGACATCCATGGCATTGGAAATTGTGGCAACAGATGGCTTAGGATCGTAATTTCCTTTTTCTAAAAATCTCGGAACAGTATCATTGGCATTGGTTGCTGCAACAAAGTGAGCTATGGGTAAGCCCAATCTTTTAGCCATGATTCCGGCACAAATATTTCCGAAATTCCCGCTCGGACAAGACAGGATAATCGGTTTATTGTGTTTTTTTAATTGTTGGTAGGCAAAGAAAATATAGAACATCTGTGGTAACCAACGGGCAATGTTTATCGAGTTGGCAGAAGTCAGGTTTTTGTGTTTCAGACTTTCATCCATAAAGGCCTTTTTGACCATATCCTGACAATCGTCAAATACACCGTCGACTTCTAAAGCTTTGATGTTTTGACCTAAAGTTGTGAGTTGTCGTTCCTGAATGTCACTGACTTTTCCAGAAGGATATAAAATAATGACTTCTACACCTTTTACACCCAAAAAACCGCTGGCAACAGCACCGCCGGTATCTCCGGAAGTAGCAACCAAAACCGTGTTTTGAATATCTTTATCTCTATTGAAATAACCCAAACATCTCGACATAAATCGGCCGCCGACATCTTTAAATGCCATGGTTGGTCCGTGAAATAATTCTAATGAAAAGACATTTTCTTCTACCGGAACACAAGGAAAATCAAAGCATAAGGTTTCGGCTATGATTCGTTTGAGTTCCGTTTCCGGAATCTCATCACCCACAAATTGTTTGATGGCTTCAAAAGCAATTTCAGTATGAGAAAGATTTTCAATGTTAGTAAAGAAAGAATCGGGTAGAGGAGCGATGTTATCTGGAAAATATAAACCTCTGTCGGGCGCTAAACCAGCCACAACAGCTTCTTCAAAACTAACTTTATGCGATTTGTTATTTAAACTAAAATATTTCATTTTGTAACTACTTCTTATATGATTTTTGTTCCTTCATCATTCACTTTCGAAATATGGATATCAAAAGCGATTCCGTTAGCCGCGTATGCATCGTTCATACTTTTAGCAACAGTATTGGCAATGGTTTCGCCTTTACATAAAGCAAAAATGGATGGACCAGCTCCTGAAATCCCGGAACCTAAAGCACCACTCTCTAATGCAGCATTTTTAACGTAATCAAAATTCGGAATCAAATGCTTTCGTGCAGGTTCTACAATAACATCCTGCAATGAGCGACCAATAAGTCCGTAATCCTTTGTGTATAACCCGGCTATCAATCCACCTAAATTCCCCCATTGCGTAATAGCATTTTTCAGCGAAACATCGGGTTTTAAAACGGCACGTGAATCGGATGTTTTAACTTCTATATGTGGATGAAGTACTACTGCGAAGAGTTCTTCTGGACTCTCAATTTTAATAACATCTAACGGATTATAACCGCGAACTAAGGTAAATCCCCCTAGAACACAAGGCGCAACATTATCAGCATGTTCACTGCCGCTGGCTACCACTTCACCTTTCATGGCAAAATAAACAAGTTCGTGTTTTGTAAACGGTCTGCCCAAGAGTTCATTAATACCAAATACTGCTCCGGCTGCACTGGCAGAAGAACTCCCAATGCCACTTCCTGCTTTTATTTTTTTATGGATTTCGATTTCAAATCCGAAGTCGGTTTGTGTAGCGTTTAGTAATGCTAAACCTGCAACACCAGCTACGTTTTTTTCGGTTTCCAGAGGCAAATCGGCACCAGTTATTTTGGTGATTTTGATGCCTTTTTCAGAAACTTTTCTAATAATCATTTCATCACCAATACCGTCCAAACACAAACCCATTACGTCAAATCCGCAATTGAGATTCGCAATAGTGGCGGGGCAGAATATTTTTATTTCAGTCATAAAGTCTAAAGTCTAAAGTCATAAAGTCTAAAGTCATCAAGTCTAAAGTCATAAAATGTTATTTAAAAAGATTTCTTTTGACTTTCCAACTTTCCAACTTTCGACTAATTACACGTTTCCAATTCGGATTACATCGGCAAAAATTCCGGAAGCTGTAACAGCGGCTCCGGCTCCAGCTCCTTTAATGATTAAAGGCTGGTCAACGTAACGGTCGGTATAGAATTCGACGATATTGTCTTTTCCTTCGAGATTGTAGAACGGACTTTCTTTTGGAATGAACTGTAGTCCGACAGAGGCTTTTCCGTTATCGAATTTGGCTACGAATTTAATGCGACTGTCTTTCTCTTTGGCTTCGGCCAATAGTTTGTTGAAATGCGCGTCGTGCTTGGTTAGAGATTTAAAGAAGTCATCGTTATTAGTAGTGTCCATACATTCTTTTGGCAGGAAACAATTGTTTTCAATTTCTTCAATGTCCATTTGATAACCGCTTTCGCGGATAAGAATCAGTATCTTTCTAGCGACATCAACACCACTTAAATCAATTTTTGGGTCAGGTTCCGTAAATCCTTGAACACCTGCTTCTTTAACTACATCATGAAAATTATAAGTGTCGCTGAAATTATTAAAAATAAAGTTCAAACTTCCCGATAAAACGGCTTGTATTTTGTTCACTTTGTCACCAGAAGCAATCAGATGTTTTAGTGTGTCAATAATTGGTAATCCGGCTCCAACATTCGTTTCAAACAAGAATGGAGCATTGTATTTTCGGGAAAGGTTTTTCAGGTTTTTGTAGTTGTTGTATTCGGACGAACAGGCAATTTTGTTGCAGGTAACTACGGCAATATTTTCGCTTAAAAATTTATCATAAATGGTAGCGATGTCATAATTGGCTGTAATATCTACAAAAATACTGTTTCGTAAGTTGAGGTCTTTTACTTTTGCTATAAAGCTTTGAACATTGGCTTTTTCACCCGCTGCAAGAGCTGTTTTCCAGTCTTTTAAATTGATTCCGTCTTCATCAAATAGCATCGTTCTTGAGTTAGCCATAGCAATAACACGAAGATTGATTTTGAGGTTTTCTTTTAGGAATTTTTTCTGTTGACTGATTTGGTCTATGAATTTTTCACCTACGTTTCCAACACCCATTACAAACAAATTCAACTGTTTGGTATTGTCTTCAAAGAAACGTTCATGTAATGTATTTAATGCTTTTTTGACATCTTTTTCATTAATAACTACCGAAATATTTCTTTCGGAAGCGCCTTGAGCAATGGCGCGGATGTTAACGTTGTTTTTGCCTAAAGTACTAAACATTTTCCCGCTGATTCCCTGATGATTTTTCATGCTTTCACCCACTAAAGCTACAATGCAAAGTTCTCTTTCGATGCTACATGGATCAATTTTACCTTGCGCAATTTCGAGTTCAAAGGCTTTGTCGATGGCCGTTTTGGCCCGATCAGCATCGGCACTCAAAATACCAATACAAATGGAATGTTCTGATGATGCCTGAGTAATAAAAATGACGTTAATACCTTCTGTTGATAATACTTCGAACAAGCGTTTAGAAGAACCTGCCACACCAATCATTCCGGATCCTTCCAAAGTCAACAACGCGATATTATCGATATGTGAGATTCCTTTAATCGGATTATTGGAAGCATTTGGGCTATTTGAAATCAGCGTTCCATATACTTCAGGCTCAAAAGTGTTTTTGATAAAAATGGGAATATTATCTTTTAAAACCGGTTGAATGGTTGGTGGATACAATACTTTGGCACCAAAATGGGATAATTCCATGGCTTCTTGATACGAAATCGTTTCGATAGGTTGCGCTTGTTTTACTACACGAGGATTCGCTGTAAACATTCCGTTGACATCGGTCCATATTTCCAAAACATCCGCTTTTACTGCAGCAGCAATGATGGCTGCTGTATAATCAGAACCACCGCGCCCTAATGTTGTGGTGTTTCCATCTAAAGAAGAAGCGATAAATCCGGGAAATAATGTCACTTGAAAATCTGTATTCTTAAAATAATCAGCAATAAGGGTATTGGTTATTTCAAAATCGACACTAGCTTTTCCAAAATTAGAATTGGTTTTGATGACTTCTCGACTGTCTTTAAAAGCGGAATTAGTTACCTTCTGTTTTAGGGCAACGGCAATGATTTGAGACGATAATAATTCCCCAAAACCAGCTACGATATCGGCAGTTCTATTTGATAATTCCCCTAATAAATAACATCCATCTAACAAGGTTTTCAACAAATTGATATCGCTGTTTATCTTTTCGATAATATCACTTTGTTCGCTTAGCGGAATAAGTTCGTCTATAGCGTCCTTGTGTTTTTTATCGATATCACTGATGATTTCTTTGTAAGCCTTGTCTTTGGAAGAAGCGGTTTTTCCGGCTAAGATTAATAAATCGGTTACGCCACTAAACGCTGAAACGACTACGGCTAGTTTATTTTCTTTGCTTTTGTTGGCAACAATAGCTATTGTTTTTGAAATATTTTCGGCATTGGCAACCGATGTTCCGCCAAATTTTAATACGATCATGATTTTAATTGTGAATTATGAATGGTAAATTGTGAATTTGCTTTCTGTCGAAAGTCCATAAAAAAGGATTATATGAAATGATTATACCCCAAAAGGGGTTGTAGTTGTTGTTGTGGTAGTAACCGTTGTTACCGCTAATGAATTAGCAGTAGTCGTTACAGAGAATTTGTTGTTTGTTTTCCACATAGTTTCCCAAAAATACTATTTTTTGTTAACGAAAAAAGATTTAGCATGATTTTTATCAAAATCGTATTTTTAAGGGAATGTTAAAATTTTAATGCCATTTTTTCTATCAGATGTACCGTTTCCTTAGTAATATGACAATAAAATAGTACTGGCAAAACTTGTTTTTTAAGTATTGTTTATGGAATTTTGAGCACAATTTGCAATCAAAAAATGGAAAATACACATTATATCAGTTCGGAAGTGTTGAGTTTAGAACAGTTAGAGACTATTCTCTCGCAACAGCAATCATTGTCACTTTCGGAAGAAGCCAAAGTTAATATTCAAAAATGCCGTAGTTATTTGGATAAAAAAATGGCTTCGCACGACCAACCTATTTACGGAATCAATACCGGTTTTGGATCGTTGTGTAATGTGAAAATTTCTAATGAAAATCTATCCCAACTGCAGGAAAACCTTGTGAAATCTCATGCTTGTGGTACCGGAGATGAAGTTCCTGCTGAAATTGTAAAGATTATGCTGTTGCTAAAAATTCAGTCGTTGAGTTATGGACATTCAGGTGTTCAGTTGGCTACAGTGGAGCGTTTAGTAGATTTTTATAATAACGATATCCTTCCTGTCATTTATACCCAAGGTTCGTTGGGAGCAAGTGGTGATTTAGCGCCATTGGCACATTTATCATTGCCTTTATTGGGTGAAGGGGAAGTCTATTATGAAGGATTTCGTCAACCGGCTAAAAAGGTGTTAGAAAAAATGGGTTGGCAACCTATTGTATTGCAATCCAAAGAAGGTTTGGCGCTGTTAAACGGCACACAATTTATGAGTTCGTATGGCAGTTATATTTTGATGAAAGCCATGAAATATTCCTATTTTGCCGATGTGATTGCTGCTATTTCTTTAGAAGGATTTGATGGAAGAATAGAGCCTTTTGATGAATTAATCCACTTGGTTCGTCCACACCGAGGTCAAATTATGACTGCAAAACGCATGAAGGAATTGTTGGATGGAAGTCAGATCATAGCACAACCCAAAGCCCATGTGCAAGACCCTTATTCTTTCCGTTGTATTCCGCAAGTACATGGTGCTTCGAAAGATACCATCGATTATGTGAAAAAAGTGTTTAAAACCGAAATCAATTCGGTTACCGATAATCCTAATATTTTTGTTGGAGAAGATGTCATTATTTCCGGTGGAAATTTCCACGGACAACCCTTAGCCATGGCTTTAGATTTCTTAGCGATTGCTCTAGCCGAATTAGGCAGTATTTCCGAACGAAGAACCTACCAATTAATATCAGGTTTGCGCGGATTGCCGGCATTCTTAGTAGACAATCCGGGATTGAATTCAGGATTTATGATTCCACAATACACAGCAGCCAGTATTGCCAGCCAAAACAAGCAATTAGCTACTCCAGCTAGTGTAGATAGTATCGTATCCTCAAACGGACAGGAAGATCATGTGAGTATGGGCGCCAATGCTGCTACCAAATGTTTAAGGGTGATGGAAAATCTGGAGCGAATATTAGCTATTGAGTTGATGAATGCTTCTCAGGCAATAGCGTATCGTCAGCCATTGCAATCGAGTGCTTTTATTGAAATGTTCTTGAAATCCTATCGTGAAGAAGTTCCTTTGGTAAAAGAAGACCGAATTTTGCACTACGACATTCTGAATTCAGTGGCTTTTTTGAATAGTTTTATGGTAGAGTTGGACGATTAATAGTAGTAATCTCTGTCGCAACTAGCTTCTGATTACAGTGGTAATCATTTTGAACTCGGAATCCGCTTTGAAGCAGTGTACAGTATTTACCGGAATTATCATGCCTTCTCCTAATTTCAGTTCCCAATCTTTGGAGCCAATGGTAACTTCGGCTTTTCCGTCGATAATTTGCACATAAGTATCATACTTGGCTGTCGTTTCGCAAAACTGTTCTCCTTCATCAAAAGCAACGGCAGATAATTTGCCTCCAACATTTTTTATAATGGTTTTGCAGACTATGCTATGAGGAACATATTCTACTATTTCAAGGATGACATGTTTTTTTGATTTTGGTAAGCCAATATCAGCATCTTCTTTAATGGCTTTTGGAGTGGTTGACCTCATGGCTTCTTTTTATCAAAGATGCTCTATTTTGTCTGTTTGTGGTTGTAGAACCGTGTAAAAGAGTTGTATAATTCATTGATAGTAAAATCAGAAAAAACCAATCTTATTAGGCTACATGATAAAGTTGGCGTATCAGCTAAAAGATTTAAATTTAAGTTGATAGTTTAATGAGTATCCGTTTGTTTCAAGTGTTTATTCAACTACAGTTTTATCAATTCAACGTCAGCATAAAACTCAGCAATCCCAAAATAGCCGGCACAGCTTGTACAAAGAAGATTCTTTTAGAAGCCGTCATAGCACCGTAAATCCCCGCCACTAATACGCAAGAAAGAAAAAAGATAGCGATGTTTTTCGACCAATCGGCATCCAAAATTAACAATGACCAAATCAATCCGGCTGCCAGGAATCCGTTATACAATCCTTGATTAGCTGCCATCACTTTAGTCTTTTCAAATAAATCTTCGGGTATGGTTTTGAATACTTTTCGTCCTCTGGTGGTCCAGGCAAACATTTCGAGCCAAAGAATGTAGAGGTGTAATGTTGCGATAAATCCGACGATGAGTTGTGAGAGTAAGTTCATATTTTGATGTTTTGTTTATAAGGTTTATTTTTTGTCTTCATTCAGAATGCGTTCTATTCGGGTATCAGGGATGAGCCATAGGAATGCCACAAAAATATAGATGACTCCTGAAACAATAGGGTAGAAGTTGGCAAATGCAATAGCTATTGCGTATAAAATTACCGATGCTTTTTCCTTTAAACCATTACCAATAGCTTTTGATAACTGAGATTCTTTTCCGTGGGTTTTGATAATCTGCGATTGTAACAAGAAATACGCAAACCCGTTCATAAACAGAATAATGCCGTAAAACATCATGGGAAAAGGAGCAAAGTGATGTTCACCAATCCAAGCCGTAGCAAACGGAATCATCGAGAGCCAAAATAGCAAATGCAAATTGGCCCATAGGATTTTACCATTAACCTGTTTTACCGTATGCATCATGTGATGGTGGTTGTTCCAATAAATCCCAACATAAATAAAGCTCAAGATGTAACTAAGGAATTTGTGCAACAAAGGCATAATGGCTTCGTAATTAGTGCTATTGGGAACTTTGAATTCCAAAACCATGATTGTAATGATAATGGCTAAAACCCCGTCGCTAAAGGCTTCCAGTCTGTTTTTATTCATAGTGTTCATCGTTTAATTGACCAAAAAGTATTATCGTGCCACGGATTACTATAGTGGAGGTTTTTTCACTGTTCAAATATAAAGATAGACAAAATTATTGGAGTGAATTTTCAAGTTTCTTGTCCATTTCGACTTTTCTTGTGACCAAAGGTAGTGTGACCATTTTTTTTGGTCACACTACCTTTGGTCACACTATTTCCAAGTCAACTTTTTCAAAGAAAATTTTACGAAGCTTCCGAGCAAGAAAATTGAGAAACGTGAACGTGAACTTACCGCATAATTCGCAAGTGCAAAATAAAAACGGCTGGTAACAGCCGTTTTTATTTCAAGTTCAATTTTTCTATTTTATTTCCGATTGTAAATGCTTTCATTTCGCTTTCTAAATGGTTAAATTCCTCTTTCAAAACGCTCTTAATTATTTTTCCGTTTTTTAATAAAAATATTTCATCACAAGTGTCATTTAATGTCGAAAAAATGTGAGATGAAATTAGTATTGACTTTCCCATTCCTTTCAATTTATGAATTATTTCGGTAATTATAATGTTACTATGAATATCCACTCCATTAAAGGGCTCATCTAAAATGAATACTTTGTTTTCTTGTAATAATATTGCAGTAAATGCAAGTTTTTTTCTCATTCCGGTTGAGTATTTTACTGCATATTCATTCAATGGTAAATCAAAAATATTTTTTTCTTTTAAATCAGTATAGTTGATGTTTCTTGCATTGCATAACAATTTAATGTATTCATTACCGGTTATTTTTGAAAAAAAGTAAGGCTCTGTTTGTAAATAGCCAAGAGAATCTTTAGGTTTTCCGTATTCACAATTTATTGTTCCTTGATGTTTTTCTAATCCTGCAATACACTTAAACAACGTAGTTTTCCCTGATCCATTTTCGCCAACAATTCCATAAACTTTTCCTTTTTCAAAATTCAAGTTAATATTTTCTAATACTACTTTAGAACCGTATGATTTTGACAGGTTTTCAATGCTAATCATTATAATATTTCTTTTAATTTTTTCGTTGATTGAATGTACAAATAGGGAATAATTAGGACTAGTAATGGTGGAAACCAAAATGTTAAAGCAAGTATAATTCCGAATTTAATATTTAATTTTTCAGGAAATACTGAATATTTTGCTAGCATAGTTGTAAAAATAAATAAATATCCTAAAAATTGAAATCCTATTATTAAATCAATTTTTGTGTAGAAAAACAGAGATAAACTTATAAGTATTGGTAAACTCAAAATAGTTGAATATTGGATGATGTATCTTAATTTATATTTTAAAAATTCTTTTGGAGTCAAAGAAAATACCCAAACATAAAATTCATTTTCCGAATTTGTATAATAATTAAGACAACAAAGTAAGGTCAGAATTAATGAAAAAATACCTAAATTAAAATTATCAACACTAATCGACACAAATGTCAAAAAATAAGCAAAGAAATAGATGAAATAATTTGACCTAAAACCTACTGTAAACTCAAACGGATGCTTATAAAAAGGAGTTGGTAATGTAAAACTTGATTTGGTTTTTAAATCTATTAGAGAAAAAAGAGTAGCCAAAATAAAAAGTAAAATCGAACTCAAATACTTTTCTTCAAATAACAAAAAGAGTATAAATACTATGGAAACAATTAGGTTTTCAACTATTCTTATTTTAATATATTCCGTTTTAGAATAACAAAGCTTTAAAAATTCGTTTCTGTTTATTTCATTCAATTTTAGTACTAAACTTAAAGCTAATGTAATGTGGATATATTCAGCAAATTGCGTTTTTTCAAATAGTTTTATCGAAATACCAACAAATGCAAAAATACCAATAAGATAACCAATTATAGGTTCAATTCCCCATTCGGTTAATTGTCTGTTTAGCATTTTGAATTGTAAAACAAAATATTCTTTCATTATTTCGGTGCGCTAAAATGGGCTGGTAACTAACTTATAAATACAGTAAGTCTGATTATTTCCACTTAAAATTCTTTTCAATAGCTCGGATCATTTCTCCGGCAATGTCTTTATGTGTGGCGCCTTCAATACCTTCTAAACCTGGAGATGAATTTACTTCCAACAATAAAGGTCCTTTGGAAGAACGAATGATATCGACACCGGCTACTTTTAAGTCCATGGCTTTTGCAGCTTTTATGGCAATTCGTTTTTCATCAGTTGTTGGTCTAATTATGGAAGCAGTGCCGCCCATATGAATGTTGGCTCTAAATTCTCCCGGTGCTGCTTCACGCTGAATGGCTGCAACTACTTTTCCGTCTACTACAAACAAACGTAAGTCTTTACCATCGGCTTCTTTGATGAATTCCTGAACCAAAATATTGGCATTCAAACTTTTAAAGGCATTGATTACCGATTCAGCTGCTTTTTTGGTTTCGGCTAAAACGACTCCTTTGCCCTGCGTACCTTCCAATAATTTTACAATCAATGGCGGTCCGCCCACCATTTTAATCAAATCATCGGTGTCTAAAGGCGAGTTGGCAAAACCCGTGGTTGGGATATCAATTCCGTTACGCAATAATAATTGCAGTGAAAACAATTTGTCTCTTGATTGTGTAATGGCTGCAGCCGAATTTAAGCAATAGACTTTCATCGCTTGAAACTGTCGTGTCAGTGCGCAACCGTAGAAGGTAATGCTTGGACGTATTCTGGGAATGATAGCATCAAAATTATCTAATATTTTTCCGCCTCGATAGTGAATCTCAGGCTTGTCAGCATCCAATTTCATATAGCATTCTTTAATATTCAGAAAGTGCATTTGGTGGCCACGCATTTCTCCTGCTTCCATAATGCGCTTGTTGCTGTATAAGTCGGGATTACTAGCTAGAAGTCCGATTCGCAAACCGGTTTTATTGGGAACCGAATCGATGTACAATTCCTTCAAACTTTCGACGGAAGTTTGTCCCAAAAGGTATTTTTGTTCGGGATCCACTAATATGCGTCCACTCATAGCTTCTCGGCCTAAAAGCATTCGGAAACCCATGGAGTCGCGATTGGTTAACGTCATTTCGATTTCCCAACTGTCATTTCCGATTTTTAGTATGGTCTGAATAACAAAACGCTGTTCTCTGTATCCACTTGAACTTTTAACGATTCGTTTGTCAATAAGTTTCGCTTCGCAATGAATAACGGTTTTAATATTATTCTGAATGGGATTGATATCAAATTTGACCCAATTTTCGGCGTCTTTAATAAATGGCGCAATATTGATAGCGTGTAGCGCTGATGTTTTAGCACCCGAATCAACACGGGCTTTGATAGCGGGAATTCCGAGTTCAGGAAAGGTACACCATTCCTCCGAACCTAATATGATTTTATTTTGTGGCATGGATTTCAATAAAAAACCACGAATTCCCGAACTATATGATAGTATTTATTCGTGAATTCGTGGTTTGCAATTAATTTATATATTCTTAGCTCGTTGGCTTTTTAGCTTTCTTTATGGTCACGGTCAACTCTTGAGCCGTTTCGTCTAAGTCCATAAAAATGGTATCTCCAGACGCTATTTTAGAAGTAATAATTTCTTCTGCTAAGGCATCTTCAACATATTTTTGAATGGCTCTTTTTAGAGGACGTGCACCAAATTGCTTATCAAAACCTTTTTCGGCAATAAAAGCTTTGGCTTTGTCAGAAAGATTTAGGGTATATCCTAATTCTGAAACGCGACCATATAATTTTTTCAATTCGATTTCGATAATCAAATCGATATGCTCTTTCTCCAAAGGATTGAATACAATTACATCATCAATTCGGTTCAGGAATTCAGGAGCAAACGTTTTCTTTAAAGCATTTTCGATAACGCTTTTCGAATTGTCGTCAGCTTGCGCAATTTTAGCGGCAGTTCCAAAACCGACACCTTGTCCGAAATCCTTTAACTGTCGAGCTCCAACATTAGAAGTCATGATGATAATAGTGTTTTTAAAATCGATTTTGCGACCTAAACTATCCGTTAGATAACCATCATCTAAAACCTGAAGCATCATGTTGAATACATCAGGATGCGCTTTTTCAATTTCATCTAAAAGCACCACACAGTAAGGTTTTCTTCGTACTTTTTCAGTCAATTGTCCGCCTTCTTCATAACCTACATAACCCGGAGGAGCTCCGATTAATCTTGAGATGGCAAATTTCTCCATGTACTCACTCATGTCAATACGAACCAAAGCATCTTCAGAATCAAATAACTCTTTTGCCAAAACTTTAGCCAATTGTGTTTTCCCAACTCCGGTTTGACCTAAGAAAATGAACGAACCGATTGGTCGGTTAGGATCTTTAAGTCCGGCACGATTTCTTTGGATTGATTTTGCAATTTTGCCCACAGCTTCATCTTGGCCAATTACTTTTCCGCGAATCAATTCTGGTAAATGAGCTAGTTTGTTGCTTTCGGTTTGAGCGATACGATTTACCGGAATTCCAGTCATCATGGATACCACATCAGCAACATTATCTTCTGTTACGCGAATGCGATTGCTTTTAGAATCTTCTTCCCATTGCTCTTGAGCAATTGCAAGGTCTTTTTCGAGACGTTTTTCATCATCTCGGAGTTTGGCTGCTTCTTCGTATTTCTGCTTCTTAACGACAGAATTTTTAAGTTCGCGCACTTCATCCAACTGACGTTCTAAATCTAAGATTTGTTTTGGAACATCAATATTGGTAATGTGAACTCTTGAGCCAGCTTCATCTAAAGCATCGATAGCTTTGTCTGGAAGGAAACGCTCCGACATGTATCGGTTGGTCAATTTCACACAAGCTTCAATAGCTTCGTCGGTGTAAATAACGTTATGGTGATCTTCGTATTTGTTTTTAATGTTGTTTAAGATAGTAATAGTTTCTTCTACAGAAGTAGGTTCTACGATTACTTTCTGGAAACGTCTTTCTAACGCGCCGTCTTTTTCGATGTATTGTCGGTACTCATCTAATGTTGTAGCACCAATACATTGTATCTCGCCTCTGGCTAAGGCAGGTTTAAACATGTTGGAAGCATCCAACGAACCTGTAGCGCCACCAGCACCAACAATAGTGTGGATTTCATCAATGAAAAGAATGATGTCGTCATTTTTTTCTAATTCATTCATCACGGCTTTCATTCGTTCTTCGAACTGTCCGCGGTATTTTGTTCCGGCAACTAAAGAGGCTAAATCAAGCGTTACTACTCTTTTGTTGAATAAAATCCTAGATACTTTCTTTTGGATGATACGCAATGCCAAACCTTCGGCAATGGCAGATTTACCAACACCAGGTTCTCCAATCAACAACGGATTATTTTTCTTTCTACGGCTTAAAATTTGGGAAACCCTTTCGATTTCTTTTTCACGACCCACAACGGGGTCTAATTTTCCTTCTTCAGCCAATTCGGTTAAGTCGCGACCAAAATTATCCAAGACCGGAGTTTTTGATTTTTTATTGGTTTTGTTTCCCGGATTATTGAAACTGCCTTCTTTCAAACTGTCATCTTGTCCTGAGTCTTCATTATAAGATTCGTTTGTTGGCAAATTATCGTTAAAATCTTCTTCGTTTGGTGTCATATTCAAGTACTGTTCTTTAACTACGTTATAGTCAATTTTCAGACGATGCAGTAGTTTGGTTGTTGGATCATTCTCATTTCTTAAGATGCACAATAAAAGATGTGCCGTGCTAATAGACGTGCTTTGAAAAACTTTAGCTTCTAGAAATGTAGTTTTCAAGGCGCGTTCCGCTTGACGGGTCAAGTGTAGGTTTTTCTTTTCGTTACTGATTTCAACATTTGGATTGGCCGGACTCAATATTTCCACCTTTTTGCGCAAATGTTCTAAATCAATAGAAAGATTGTTGAGAATAGTAATGGCTTTGCCGTTTCCATCTCTTAATATCCCGAGCATCAAATGCTCAGTTCCAATAAAATCGTGACCCAAGCGCAAGGCTTCTTCCTTACTGTAGGTAATCACATCTTTTACTCTTGGTGAAAAATTATCATCCATATAATGTAATTGCTATTGTAAATTTAGTTATTCAGAATCATTCTAACAAAAATCATTCCCGCTAAAAGTACTGTCAGCTAATTGACAAAAAAAAAGCCAATAATAAAAGTGGTTTTGTAACTAACTTATTAACTAAAAAACGCCCCTATTTTGTTAATAAATCATTGAAATTTGTAACTGAAAAACGCCGCTGTTTTTTTCAATTACCTTATATTAGCACGTTTCGAATTTAAAGTAATTTTTATTAAATAATTTATAAAATATGTCTGACGGAGAAAGGTTAATTCCTATTAACATTGAAGATGAAATGAAATCAGCTTACATCGATTATTCGATGTCAGTTATTGTATCCAGAGCATTGCCAGATGTGCGTGACGGCTTGAAACCAGTGCATCGAAGAGTGTTATACGGAATGTATGATTTAGGAGTTTTTTCGAATAGAGCTCACAAAAAATCCGCAAGAATTGTTGGAGAAGTTTTAGGAAAGTATCACCCACACGGAGATACTTCAGTTTATGATGCCATGGTCCGTATGGCTCAGGAATGGAGTTTACGTTATTTACTAGTTGACGGGCAAGGTAACTTTGGTTCTGTTGATGGCGATAGTCCGGCAGCAATGCGTTATACGGAGGCCAGAATGAAAAAAATATCGGAAGACATTATGGCAGATATCGACAAAGAAACGGTAGATTTTCAGTTAAACTTTGACGATACCTTGTATGAGCCAACAGTGATGCCAACAAGAGTTCCAACTTTATTGGTAAACGGAGCATCGGGAATTGCGGTGGGAATGGCAACCAATATGGCACCACACAACCTAACTGAGGTTATTGATGGTACCTTGGCTTACATTGATAACAATGATATTGAGATTGACGAGTTAATCACGCACATCAAAGCTCCTGATTTCCCTACAGGAGGAACTATCTACGGAATGGAAGGTGTTCGTGAAGCCTTCAAAACAGGAAGAGGTAGAATCGTTATTCGCGCCAAGATAAGTTTCGAAGAATCTAACGGGAAAGAAGCTATTATAGTTACCGAGATTCCTTATCAGGTGAACAAAGCCGAAATGATTAAGAAAACGGCTGACCTTATCAACGAGAAGAAAATTGAAGGAATTTCCAATATTCGTGATGAATCGGATAGAACAGGAATGCGTATTGTTTATGAATTAAAACGTGATGCTGTTCCTAACGTAGTACTGAATACACTTTATAAATACACACAATTACAGTCTTCTTTCAGTGTCAACAATATTGCATTGGTAAAAGGAAGACCACAAATGCTCAACGTAAAAGATTTAATTCATTATTTCGTAGAACATCGTCATGATGTTGTAATTAGAAGAACACAATTCGAATTGCGTAAGGCGGAAGAAAGAGCACACATTTTAGAAGGTTTAATCATTGCCTCGGATAATATTGATGAAGTAATTGCTTTGATTCGTTCTTCAAAAGATGGAGATGAAGCTAGAGCTAAATTGATTGAAAGATTCAGTTTGTCAGATATTCAAGCGCGTGCCATTGTTGAAATGCGTTTGCGTCAGTTGACAGGTCTTGAGCAAGATAAGTTACGCGCAGAATACGAAGAAATCATGAAATTAATTCAACGCTTGAAAGACTTATTGGCAAGCAAAGAATTGAGAATGGAATTGATAAAAGAAGAGTTGATCGAAATCAGAGACAAATATGGTGATGGGCGTCGTTCCCTTATTGAATATTCTGGTGGCGATGTGAGTATTGAAGATTTGATTGCTGATGAGAATGTGGTTATTACCATTTCACATGCGGGTTATATTAAACGTACCAATTTATCCGAATACAAAACCCAAAACAGAGGTGGTGTTGGACAAAAAAGTGCCGGAACTAGAGATCAGGATTTCTTAGAGCACATGTACGTTGCTACCAACCATCAATACATGATGTTCTTTACGCAAAAAGGAAAATGTTTCTGGATGCGTGTGTATGAGATTCCCGAAGGAAGCAAGACTGCCAAAGGAAGAGCGTTACAAAATCTTATTAACATTGAATCCGATGACAAGGTAAAAGCATTCATCTGTACACAAGATTTAAAAGACAAAGAATACACTTTGAGTCATAATTTAATTATGGTTACTAAGAAAGGTCAAGTAAAGAAAACTTCTTTAGACAAGTATTCTAAACCAAGAGTTAATGGTGTCGCTGCGATTACGATTAAGGAAGATGACGAATTATTAGGAGCACAATTAACCAACGGGCAAAGCCAAATTATATTAGCCGTTAAATCGGGTAAATTGGTTCGTTTTGAAGAAACCAAGACGCGTCCAATGGGAAGAACAGCTTCCGGAGTACGTGGAATTACTTTAAAAGATGAAACGGATGAAGTAATTGGCATGGTTACTGTAAATGATATGGAAAGTGAAATCCTTGTAGTTGCAGAAAATGGTTATGGAAAACGTTCTTCATTAGAAGAGTATAGAATTACAAACCGTGGTGGTAAAGGGGTTAAAACCCTAAACATTACTGAAAAAACGGGGAAACTGATTTCTATCAATTCGGTTACGGATGCTGATGATTTGATGATTATCAATAAGTCAGGTTTAACGATTAGAATGGCTGTAGAAGATTTGAGAGTAATGGGAAGAGCTACTCAAGGTGTGAAACTAATCAATATCAAAGGAAATGACTCTATTGCTGCGGTGACCAAAGTAATGAAAGATGATGTTTCCGAACCAGAACTAGATGAAGATGGAAACGTTATTGAAGTAGAAGCCATTGAGCGAGTAAAACCTGTTTTAGAAGTTCTCGAAGATGATGGTTCAGCAGTTGATGACGATGAGGAAGATGACGATGACATCGTTGAAGACGATGATGCTGAAGACGATTCTGAAGATGATGAATAATAATACAACAAATCACCAATTATATCATTTTTAATTGGTGATTTTATTTATAAACTTAAAAATACAATAAAATGAGAATAAAACACATGCTACTTGCTTCGGCAGTATTAGTTTCTGTCTCGTCTTTTGCCCAAAAAGAGGAGCTTAAAAAATTAAAAAAAATATACGAAAAAGAAGAACCTTCTGCAAATGACTTGACAGAATATAAGGCTAATTTGACCAAGCTTGCAACATTGGCTACAGAAGAAGGCGATAAAGTTTATTATAACTTTTACAAAGCGAACACTGCCAGTATCGAAATAGCAATATTAGGTCCAAACCCAACTCCAGCTCAACTGAATAAACTTTTTGAACCTAAGGCTGTTACAGAATTGGCTGCTGCATACAATGCAACATTAGATTATGAAAAAAAATCCGGTAAAAAAGTCTTTACTGATGATATAAACGAAGAAATAAATGTTATTAAACCAATGTTAGTTAATGCTGCGGTGAATCTTGGTGAAGCAAAAAAATTCATAGATGCTTCCGATGTTTTATATGCCGTTTATTTATTGGATAAGAAAGATCAGGATAAATTATTTTATGCTGCTAGTTATGCTGTAAACGGTCAAGATTTTACCAAAGCTTTAGCGTATTATAACGAATTAAAAACGCTAAACTACACTGGTGAAAGCATTGTATATTGGGCAACCAACAAGACTACTAAAAAAGAAGAGACCTTTAGTACAAAGCAGGAAAGAGAGATTTTTATTAAAGGAGGAACACATGAAAAACCTAGAGATGAAAAAGGGGAGTCCAAGAAGGGTGAAATCTATAAAAATATTGCGTTGATTTTAGTAGATGCCGGCAAAGTTGATGAAGCGAAAGCTGCTGTGGCTGAAGCACGTAAAACTAGTCCGGATGATGTTTCTCTTATTTTGACCGAAGCCGATTTATATTTGAAAGTTAACGATTTTGATACCTATAAACGATTGGTTAATGAAGCATTAGAAAAAGATCCTAAAAACGTTGATTTGGTGTATAATCTTGGAGTTATCAGCGGAAATGCCAATAAGCTTGATGAAGCTGAGAAATATTATAAAAAAGCGCTGGAACTTAATCCTAATTACATTAATGCAAATTTGAATTTGGCTGAATTGAAATTAAGAGCTGATGAAAAATTTGTTGCCGAAATGAATAAATTAGGTACCTCTGAAAAAGACAACAAACGATACGAAGCTATTAAAATTGAAAGAGATAGAAACTTCAAATCTATTTTGCCTTATCTAGAAAAGGTAATGGAATTAGAACCAACCAATGAAGCTGCCCGAAAAACATTACTCAGCGTTTACAATGCCCTTGAAATGACTGACAAATACAAAGCTTTAAAAGCGAAGCAATAAATAATAGCATTTATAATAAACAAAAAGTCCCGGTATGAATCGGGACTTTTTTAGTTTCCTAAACTAACCAAATTTATATAGAAACATTATTATGCTACACCATTTTCTTGAGTATTCATTTTTTTCAAGAAAGATCTAATTAAAACACTGTTAGTTTTGATACCAGAGTTAATTAATTGTTTTTTGCTGAATGAACCGTTTGAAGAATTGTTAGTAGTTTTTTTAGAACCCATAAACCAAACTGCGAAATCCATTCCGGCTACACTGTTTTCTGTAGAGATAACGATTGTAGCGTTTTCAGAAACAGAAACCTCAGTTGAAGTAGTTGCAACAACACTAGTTGTGTTCGTTTGAGCAAAAGCTCCAGTTGATGATAAAACTAATAATACGAATAAAACAAATAATCTTAAAGTTGTTTGAGTTGAAGTGTTATTAGCTGTTGTCATAATTTTGGTTTCTTTGTTATTTCTTGACCAAAACTACTCCAAGACTATAAGGAGTGGAAATATTTTCGATAACTAACCGTAAAAGTCGTTTAATCGACAAAATCAATGAATTCGGGGGTTTTGAGCGTTTTTTTTATGCAGTTCGTCTATGAAATGTTAAAAAAAGAGGTATTTCATCGATGAAAAACCAGAATTTTCTATGAACTACATCCTTAAAATCATTTGCAACTAATAAATGAATGAATAGTGGCAAAATCTTAGTAAATTAGCCTCATAATATAATTTCGATTTCCCAATGAAAGTAGAACGCAAAGGACACACTACAACTGTTAGAAATACTCAGTATAACACTGCCGAGTTTTTTCAGAAGTTTCATCACGAATACAATAGTTATAAAACACAAAACTTAATTCTGGATTTATCACATGACAAAGCCCTAACTTTAGTTGATTTAAAGTTGTTTTCCGAAATGGCTAAAACACAGGCTAAGGGAAAGAAATCTTTAGTGCTGGTTACAGATGTTGTGAATCTTAATGATGTTCCAACCAAACTGATAGTAGTACCGACCGTTTTAGAAGCGCATGATATTATTGAAATGGAAGAAATTGAACGCGATTTAGGATTTTAATTTTATAATCAATAATGAAATTAACTATTCTAGGCTGTTATGCCGCAACGCCGCGTACCATTACTAATCCCACTTCTCAGGTTTTGGAAATTAGAAACCGTATGTTTCTGATTGATTGTGGTGAAGGAACCCAAGTACAGTTGCGTAAAAACAAACTCAAATTTTCCAAAATCAATCATATTTTTATCTCGCACTTGCACGGAGACCATCTGTACGGATTGGTGGGATTGATTTCAACCTTCATGCTGCTCAATCGTCAGACCGATTTACATGTGTATGGCCCAAAAGGGATTAAAGAGATTATTTTGCTTCAATTGCGTTATTCTAATTCTTTTACGGGTTATAATTTGTATTTTCATGAATTGACTTCTAAAGAAAGTGAAGTAGTTTATGAGGATGAAAAAGTGATTGTGAAAACTATTCCACTAAAACATCGGATTTATACCAATGGTTTTCTTTTTGAAGAAAAAATAGGCGACAGAAAATTGAATATAGATGCTGTTCATCAATACAAAATTGACACTTGTTATTTTCAAAAAATCAAAAATGGTAGCGATATAACACTTGATGATGGTAGCGTAGTTTCTAATGCTTTACTGACTTTTGATCCTATTGCTCCCAAGAGTTATGCTTTTTGCAGCGATACCATGTATGATGAGTCCATTATTCCCATCATAAAAGATTGTGATGTATTGTATCACGAAACCACTTTCTTGGAATCTGAAGCGGATAAAGCCGAATCTACAATGCATAGCACGGCTAAACAAGCTGCAATCATTGCAAGCAAAGCGAATGTCAGTAATCTGATTTTAGGGCATTACAGTACACGCTACGCCAATATTGAACTTTTTAAAGAAGAAGCCGAAACGATTTTTCGCAATGTAGTTTTAGCAGATGATGGACGCATTTTTGATTTTGAATAAATTATAGTACTATTTTTGTACCACACAACACATTAAATATGGAAGACTTAAGCGATTACAGAAAGTCCTACGAGAAAAGTCAGCTATTGGAGGAGGTACTTCCGGAAGATCCTATTAACTTATTTCATCAATGGTTTTATGAGATAAAGGATTTTGGTGGTGTAGATGAGGTTAATGCCATGACAGTAGCAACTATTGGCTTGGATGGATTTCCAAAATCGAGAATCGTATTGCTCAAAAAATATGATGAAGAAGGATTTATCTTTTACACCAACTATAATTCCGAAAAAGGAAAAGCGATACTAAACAACCCTAATATTTGCCTATCATTCTTTTGGCCAAGTATGGAACGGCAAGTCATCATTAAAGGCGTGGCTGAAAAAACCATCGAATCGGTTTCAGATAACTATTTTGATTCCAGACCAGACGGCAGTAAATTAGGCGCCATAGTGTCCTCTCAAAGCGAAGTCATTCCCTCAAGAGCGTATTTAGATGAAAAATTAAAAGCGCTCGAAAACCAGTTTGAAGGAAAAGCTATTCCGCGTCCCGACTTTTGGGGTGGTTTTTTAGTACGTCCTACCGAAGTTGAGTTTTGGCAAGGAAGGCCTAATCGTTTGCATGACAGAATACGATTTCAATTGCTTACCGATTTTAATTGGAAGATAGAACGTCTTTCTCCGTAATACCTTGAAAACTTCACGAAATAGTAAAATCACTCCACGAGTGGTTTTTTTTTGCACTCACATTATGTTATAAACACCATCGACGAACTGCAAATAAGTAGGAAATATTCTTATATAAAATACATAATTAAGTATTTCATCGATTTTATTTGGCTTTTAAACGATAAAAGATGTAAAATTGTCTAACCAAATCAAGCATACGTTCTGTCAATAATAATTCAATAAAGTGTTTGCCCCACATCTACTTTATTCAAAAACTTAACCTACTACTATGAAAGCAAAAATGTTTAGAGCATTGTTGCCGTTAGCAATCGTGTTCACTATGGTATCCTGTTCTTCTGACTCTTCAGAAGGTTCTTCAGCCGCAAAAGTTGTAACTACCTACAATTACAACGAAGTGGAGTTGAAATTAGTTTCCCTTATCAATGATTATCGTGCTAGTGTTGGATTAAATTCTCTTGAAGTAATCAACCACATCTCTTTCAAATCAGAAGAGCACAATATTTACATGATTGATAACAATGTAGTCAACCACGATTATTTCCAACAACGATCAAACAATTTAGTACAAGTGCTAGGAGCAGAGCGCGTAGGCGAGAATGTAGCTTACAACTACCAATCTGCAGAAAGCGTTTTAAGAGCCTGGTTAAACAGTCCAGGACACAAAGATAATATCGAAGGCGATTATACGCACTTGGGTATTTCGGTTACTGTTGATGTCAATACAGGAAAAAAATATTACACCAATATGTTTATGAAGAAAAAACCTTAATTCATAAACGTAGGTCAAAAAAAAATAATAGTTTGATTATTGTTTTGTTTGATTTTGACAGATCGAAAAATCCCGCTATTAGCGGGATTTTTTTTATTTAAAACGATAAAGATGGTATATCTATTTTAAGCTGCCCACCATATCTTCGGGTTTTACCCAAGCATCAAAATCTTCGGCAGTAACATAACCCAAGCGAACGGCTTCGTCTTTTAGTGTAGTTCCGTTTTTATGAGCCGTTTGTGCAATTTCGGCCGATTTATAGTAACCAATTTTAGTATTCAAAGCGGTAACTAACATCAAGGAGTTATCTACTAATTCTTTAATACGTGTATAGTTGGGCTCGATGCCGCTAGCGCAATGTTCGTCAAATGAAATACAAGCATCTCCTAATAAGCGTGCCGATTGTAAAAAGTTAGCGGCCATTACGGGTTTGAAAACATTTAACTCATAATGTCCCTGCATGCCACCAACAGCTATAGCTACATCGTTACCCATTACTTGAGCGCAAACCATTGTTAAAGCTTCACATTGCGTTGGATTTACTTTTCCGGGCATGATAGAAGAGCCTGGCTCATTTTCCGGAATTAGGATTTCACCAATACCAGAACGCGGTCCTGAAGCCAACATTCGGATATCATTGGCAATTTTGTTTAAAGAAACCGCTAATTGCTTTAAAGCACCGTGAGCTTCCACAATAGCATCATGTGAAGCCAAAGCTTCAAACTTATTCGGAGCGGTAACAAAAGGATGACCCGTAAATTGAGCAATATAGGCTGCTACTTTTACATCATAACCTGCGGGTGTATTTAATCCGGTTCCTACTGCTGTTCCGCCAAGGGCTACTTCAGACAAATGGGCTAAGGTGTTTTTTAGTGCTTTGATTCCGTAATTTAATTGGGCAACATAACCTGAAATTTCCTGACCTAAAGTTAGTGGCGTGGCATCCATTAAATGCGTTCTTCCAATTTTAACGACATTCATAAACTCTTTGGATTTTGCTTCTAACGTATCGCGAAGTTTTTCAACTCCGGGAATGGTAACTTCGACAGCTGCTTTGTAGCAAGCAATGTGCATTCCTGTTGGAAAGGTATCGTTGGACGATTGTGATTTGTTTACATCATCATTGGCTTTTACCAATTGTTCGCCTTCACCAATTTTGAATCCGGCCAAAACCTGTGCGCGATTGGCGATGACTTCGTTAACGTTCATGTTACTTTGCGTTCCTGAACCGGTTTGCCAGATTACTAAGGGAAATTCCCCTTCTAATTTTCCGGCAAGGATTTCGTCGCAAACAGCGGCTATGGCATCGCGTTTTTCTGTAGAAAGTACGCCTAAATCACAATTGGCATAAGCCGCTGCTTTTTTAAGATAAGCAAAACCTTCTATAATTTCTTTGGGCATTGAAGCTGATGGGCCAATTTTAAAGTTATTTCGAGAGCGTTCTGTTTGCGCTCCCCAATATTTATCAGCGGGAACTTTTACTTCGCCCATAGTGTCTTTCTCTATTCTGTATTCCATTGTAAAATAATTATGTTGTTAGTATGTTTTTTGAATTAGCCCCGATAGGAGTGGAAATCCTTTTTATCCTGATAAAAAGATTGCAGCGGATAGCGGGAAAAGCTCCTAAAAAAGCAGCACAAAATTAGTGATAAAAACTATTGAATAAAAATCGTTTTTGTTTTTGGATAGCATAAATATAAGGCTTACATTTGCGTATAATTCAAAAAATTCCGGAAAACATGTTTGAATTTCAACAGTATTTAGGTTTCTTAACTTTCTTAACCGTTCTAACGATCGGTTTTTGGTTGATGATTTTTTTAATTACCTTCATTGTCCCTTATTGGGTTTATGGTGGCGTTAAAGAATTAGTCCAAGAAAGAAAGGCACAAAAAGAAGCCGAGCAAAAAGCATAACAATGTTTTTTGTTTAAATAAAAAAGCCCTTGCATTGCAAGGGCTTTTTTTATGTATTAACCTTGGAAATCTCCGCCGTCCTCTTGTTGTTGATTTGAACGTGTACGTTTTTCTCTTTCATTTTTCTGAACGTTGAAGCGGTACGTAAACGATAAGTTCACTTGTCGCACGCGCCACTGCATTTCGCCGTGAGAACTGACTACACCAGGCAAATACGTATCCATGATTCTTTTTCTGGAGTTGAAGACATCGCTAATATTGAAGGCAATGGTTCCTTTATCTTTTAGGACATCTTTGCTAAACGCCAAGTTCATGGCAAAATTCCCGAGGGAACTTCCTTGTCTGTTTTTTTGTTCGCCGTTATAGTTCATATTGGTTTGCCAGTCAATTTTATAAGGCAAAGTAATTTTTGAGGTCAAACGGGCAAACCAAGAGGTTGTTTCGAAATCGAAATCTTGGGGAACGGGATTTCCGTTAAAATCGGTATACGTGTAATCACCATCAGTTTTGATATAGAAGAAGTTGAAATTTCCGTTTAACTTCCACCATTTATACGGTGAATAATTCAGTGTAAATTCGAAGCCGCTTCTGTATTCAGTCGATAAATTGATAGGTGTTGATATGATTACGGGAACGTTATTTTCAAGGGTTCCTGTTTCTCTTCGGACAAACTGAAAGACATCGGTTGTTTTGTTTACGTAAAGCGATGTGTTGAACGTTACTTTTTCCCAACGTTTGATGTACCCTAAATCAATGGCGTCGGTGAAGGCCGGATTTAAATCGGGATTCCCCACAAAAATATTGACGTTACTGGAGAAATTGTTGAACGGATTCAACTGTCTTCCTCTTGGTCGTTGTATTCTTCGGCTATAGCTTATAGAGGCACTGCTTTTATCGCTGATTTCGTAGGTAAAAAACGCGCTAGGGAAGAAATTGTTGTATTTTTTGTTATTGAATTCTCCAGAGCCCAATTGATTTACATCAATATTGGAGTCTTCCCAACGAAGTCCTAAAAGCGTAGAGAACTTTTTTACTTTGAAGCCATACTGCGTGTACAAAGCATTTACTTTTTCTTTGTATTGTAGGATGTTCGTAAACTCGCTTACCGGATTTCCATCAGTGTCAACACTGTAGTTGGTGGTGTTTACTAGAAAGTCACCGCGATATCCTGCTTCAAATTGACTTCCTTTTCCGAAAGGTAAAACGTAATCGGTTTGGAATAAATTTCTGCTTTGTGTTTGGTTGTTGGCTGTTTCGTCAATTCGGACATTAGGATTAGCTGTAGAGGTATCTACAATTAGGGCTGTATTTTTATCCGTGTTAGAAGAGAATGAACCGTCAATGGTTAATTTATGACCTTCTTTTTTGAAGTTTTTGGTTAGATTGGTCGTAAACTCTACGTTTCTGCTTTGACTTGCTTCTTCGTTAATTCGGTTTCGAGTATAAATATAGTCTTTGTTAATATCGAAATAATCTTGAAATACGTTATCTCGGTTATCGCCGCTACTTCTTCTGTAGTTGAAGACATTGGTCCATGTCGTCGATTTGTCTAAAAACCAATCCATTCCAAGATTCGCGTTATACGACTTGTTCAAACGCTCGTTATTTCGCTTTTCGTACATAAAATCCCTAGTCGAATTGTCATCGTTAAGGTATCTGGAATCGGTAAAAGCATTTCCCGGATTGTTACGGTAATTATAGCCTTGCGTTGTGAACAAATTAAATTCTTTGGCTTTGTAATTTAAAGTACCACTGGCACCATAACTTTCGGGATCCGCTGCATTGATAATAGTGGTTCCGTTTAAGCCTAGGTTTTTTCCTTTTTTCAGAATAATATTCAGCAATCCGCCACCGCCTTCAGCGTCATATCGGGCAGAAGGATTGGTAATTACTTCCACTTTTTCGATAGCATCAGCTGGAATTAAGCGTAACGCCTCAGTGATATTAATAGCATTAGAGGGTCTTCCGTCAATTAAAACTTTGACATTTTCGTTACCACGTAAGGCAATGTTTCCTTCTACATCAACCGTTACAGACGGAATATTGTCTAAAACGTCGCTAACGGTTCCGCCTTTAACCATAAGATCTTTACCCACGTTGTAGACTTTTTTGTCAAGTTTTATTTCGACAGTAGTCTTTTCAGCGCGAACCACTACTTCATTTAATTGCGTAGCATCCTCTTCCAAGGCTGTGGTTCCCATATTGGTAGCTTCAGTAAATTGTTTTTGACTGATGACGGTCGGCTTAAAAGAGATAAATTCGAAAGTTACTTGATACGTTCCTGGAACAATGTCAATAGCATAATCCCCTTTATTATCAGATATGCCACCAAAAATCAATTTAGGGTTTTTGCTATTTTTGAAAGTTACTGTAGCATATTCTAGAGGAAGTTTGCTTGTTTTTTCGATGATTTTTCCAGTGATGGCAATTTTAGCTCTTGCTTGACCAAATAGTGTAAAGGAGGTCAGCAGTATAAGTGCCGACAGTAGATAGTGAAACTTTCTCATGTAAATTGAATTAATCGCTTTTAAAAGCGCAAAAATACAGCGAGGTTTGAGGCGCTTTTGCTAAATCTTTGTTAAATGTTAGCCGACAAAGCTTTGGAGAAGCTCCATTTCTCTACCAATGATAGCGTTTTCACCATTAATTACGATGGGTCTTTCCATCAAAATAGGATATTGAGCAATAGCTTTTATGATTTGAAGATCACTTAGTTTTTTGCCCTTGAAATTTTCAATCCAAACCGATTCTTTTTGACGCACTAGTTCAATGGGCTTGATTTTCAGTTTTTTGAGTAAGACTTTCAAATCATCAACAGACAAAGGGTTTTTCAGATAGTGAATGACCTCAAACGGGACTTTAGATTCTGTTATAAAAGCCAAACAGGTTCTGGATTTTCCGCATCTTGGATTGTGGAGTATTTGTAACATATTTTTTTTGCAAAGTAATTGATTTTAATAGAAAAAAGGTATCTTAGGCGGAATAAAATAGGTCTTTATGTTTCTAGAAAAAGTCAATAAACCAGCGAATATTGCGCTCAAGTATTTCTTGGGATTTGTTATCATCGCTTTCTTTTATTTATTAGGTCAAATTCCTTTAGCCATTGCTTTGATTTCAAAATCCTTCTCTTCCGGTAAACCGATGCCCACGACTGAAGCGGCAATAATGAAATATTTCAGTCCCAATGTGACTTTGGCTCTTATGCTGATGATTTTTGTGTTTACTATGGCAGGAATTATTATTGTAGTTAGATTGCTGCATAAAATGAAGTTGAAAGATATCATCACTTCCCGTGAAAAGATAGATTGGAAGCGGATTTTTTTCAGTTTTAGTATTTGGGCACTCATCAGTTTGGCGACTACGGTGAGCTATTATTTTGCGAGCCCTGAAAATTTTGTGGTCAATTTTAAACCGATTCCTTTTTTGATTTTGGTCGTTATTGCTTTTACTTTATTACCTATACAAACCAGTAGCGAAGAATTTATTTTTAGAGGTTATCTGATGCAGGGATTTGGTTTTCTGGCCCGTAACAGATGGTTTCCTTTACTTGTGACCTCTGCGATGTTCGGCTTGATGCACATTATGAATCCGGAAGTCGAAAAAATGGGCCCTATTATTATGGTGTATTATATTGGAACCGGACTTTTCTTGGGAATCATTACACTCATGGATGACGGCATGGAATTGGCTCTCGGATTTCACGCGGCGAATAACATTATTACGGCTTTGTTGGTTACTTCGGATTGGTCGGCATTGCAATCAGAATCCATACTGAAAGATACTTCTGCTCCTTCTGTAGGATTTGAAATTTTAATTCCAATTATCATTATTTTTCCAACCTTAATTTTTATCTTTAGTAGAAAATATCATTGGACCGATTGGAAAGAAAAACTAACCGGAAAGATTGTATTAAATACCGTTGAACCCACTCAAAATATTGAAAATTATGATTAATCCGACTTACGAGAATGTGCACAATCAGTTTAAACTAAATGGCTTTCATTTGGACAGAGAGGACTTGTGTCGTGTAGCCTATAGCTTTATCAAAGAAGGTGAAGATTTTGAGAAACCTGTTGGCGATTTCCTTTTGGATTGGTTTGACAGCAAAAGTTTTATCGAAATGCAGACTTCGGGTTCTACTGGCGAGCCTAAAACCATTAGTGTAAGTAAACAGGCAATGGTGGATTCCGCCTTGGCAACAGGAGATTTTTTCGAATTGACTCCGGGAAACAAAGCACTGCAATGTTTACCAGTAAAGTACGTTGCCGGAAAAATGATGTTGGTTCGGGCGATGATTTTAGGCTTCGATTTAGAGTTCGTGGCTCCAAGTTCGCATCCCTTGGATAACAGTGAATTCGATTTTGATTTTGTAGCTATGGTACCGCTTCAGGCGCAGAATTCGATATCCGAATTGAAAAGAGTTAAGAAGATGATTGTTGGTGGCGCAGCTATCAATAAAGCCCTGGAAAAACAGCTGTTAAAGTTGCCTACAGAAGTTTATGAAACCTATGGTATGACGGAAACCATTACGCATATAGCCGCCCGAAAGTTGGGTGAAAAAGCGTTTACGGTTTTGCCGAATGTTACGATATCTTATGATGACAGAAATTGTTTGGTCATTCATGCTCCCAGAATTTCCCCGGAAGTCATTGTGACCAATGATATTGTGGAATTACTCAATGAAAATCAATTTATCTTTTTAGGCAGAATGGATAACGTCATTAACAGTGGCGGAATTAAATTGATTCCGGAACAAATAGAGGAGAAGTTGGCCGGTAAAATTCAGCAACGCTTCTTCATTGCGTCGAGACCAGACCAAGAGTTAGGTGAAAAAGTGATTTTGATAGTGGAAGGCGAATCACAGGATTTTGGTGATTCACTCTATGAAGCTTTAGACAAATATGAAAGACCTAAGGAACTACTATTTCTTCCAAAGTTTAAAGAAACGCCCACCGGAAAAATCCTGAGAAAAGAGTCCTTGAAATAAAAAAAAAACGTCCTGATAAGCTATCAGGACGTTTTTTGATTTAAAGCAAACAATCATTTAGAATTATAAAGCCATCAAACTAAAAATTAGAATGAGCATTGGCTCCTTTGTTCCAATTTTTTACTGAAGCATCTATAATAACAAACTTTAAAAGTTAGTCTAAGTTACTGATTTTTAGTAAAATATGTATTGTAAATGTAAAAGAATTAGAACTTATTTGTTAACATTGATAAAAAAGTCATTGGTCATTACTTCCAACTCTTCTAGCGAGTTGACTTTAATTTTAGTTTTTGTCCACGAAGTGCTTGGTTTTATTCGGATTGTTTTTCCTTTTACTTTTAGAGCAACAGGCATTTCAAATTTAGTTTCATCGACTTTCCAACGCGTTTGTAGTTTTCCTTTGACGATTTTTAATTCAAGGTTTGGGATATTGGCATGTCTTAGATACTGATTGAAAATAGGCGTCAGGTTCATTCCTGTTTGCGCATTGAAAAAGGCAATGACGCTTTCAGTATCGGTTATTTTATGATGAAAGGTTTCGGAGAATTGCAATAGCGTTTTCCACCATAGTGCATCATTATTGACAATGTGTCTTAAGGTATTGATGAACAAGGCTCCTTTATCATACATATCGGTCGAACCTTCTTGATTGACGCCATACGGACCGATAATAGGACGGTCGTTATCTACATTACTTTTAAGTCCATTGATGTAGCGTTGTCCTTTTTCATATCCATATTGACATTCTACAAAAACGGATTCTGAGTATGTAGTAAATCCTTCATGAATCCACATATCTGCACTGTCTCTTGCGGTAATGTTGTTGCCAAACCATTCGTGTCCGCTCTCGTGAATCGTGATATAGTCAAATAATAATCCGAGTCCCGTTCGTGATCTATCGCTACCTAAATAGCCTTTTAAATACTTATTGCCATAGGCTACGGCGCTTTGATGTTCCATTCCTAAGTAAGGTGTTTCTATCAATTTATAGCCATCGTTGGTAAAAGGGTAGAGGCCAAATTTACTCTGAAAACACTCCATCATCGGCTTTACTTCTTCAAAATGAATTCGAGCCTTCGCTTCATTCTGACGAAGCACGTAATAATCCAAATCCAAACCTTTGTAGGTGTCGTGGATATGTGCATAATCGGCGATATTGACATTTATCGAGTAGGTGTTAATCGGACTTTTAACTTCCCAATCCCAGCGCGTGTAGCCATTTTTTAGGTCTTCGCTTCCTGTAAATCTTCCGTTGGAAACATTCATCAGGCCATTGGGAACGGCAACTTTAATAGTAGCTCCATTATCAGGTTCATCGCTCTGAGAATCTTTGACAGGATACCAACAACTGGCGCCAAAACCTTGACAAGCAACTCCAATCCATGGTTTACCTTGCCCGTCTGTTGTAAATACAAAACCACCATCCCAAGGCGCTTTTTTGGCAATTACCGGTTTTCCCGAATAATAAAAGAGCAGACTTTGTTCTGTTTTCGAAGATAAAGTGGTTGGAAAATCGATGAAAACCGCATTGAACTCGCGTTTGTAATTGAGTTTTTTGGAATTGAAAATAATAGAATCAATTCGCATATTATCAAACAAATCCAATTGGATTTTCGACGTGTTGTCGACTACTCTGAACGTAATCTTATTATAACCCACAATCGATTTTTCTTCGGGGTTTATTTTGATATTCAAGTCATAATGCAGCACGTCAAAACAGGTTCGTTCCGGACGTAATCCGCCTTGAAGGGTATCTTTCCGGGTTGCGGTTTCCTGAGCGGCAATAAACTGAAAACTGCTGATGAGAAGAAAACTAGCGACTATTTTTTTCATAATGGGATGCAATAAATGACAGCAATTAGTAGGATAAGATTTGGATTTGTTACAGCCTCAATTCATACCCTTTTTGGCGACTTTGTGGCATGTTTTTTCATTTTGATTTCTTTGCCACACTTTTTGTGGCATGTTTTTTCATTTTGATTTTTTTGCCACAGTTCGTATTAGGGTTATCCTTTATACCTGAATTACGCCCAAATTAAATTTCTTTTCAATAGGCGAGTGGTTGGCCGCTTCAATTCCCATAGAAATCCAAGTTCTAGTTTCTAAAGGGTCAATAATGCCATCCGTCCATAGTCGGGCTGCGGCATAATACGGAGAGACTTGCGCATCATAACGGGCCTTAATCTTATCAAACAACTCTTGTTCTACCTTTTCGTCAACAGTGGCTCCTTTAGCTTTTAAGGAAGACGCTTCAATCTGCGCTAGTACTTTGGCAGCCTGAGTTCCGCCCATAACGGCGAGTTCTGCGCTAGGCCAAGCAAAAATTAATCTTGGGTCATACGCTTTTCCACACATGGCATAATTTCCGGCACCATAAGAGTTTCCGATGACTACCGTAAATTTAGGCACCACAGAATTCGCAACAGCATTCACCATTTTAGCACCATCTTTAATAATGCCACCATGTTCGGATTTGCTTCCGACCATGAATCCGGTCACGTCTTGTAAAAATACTAACGGAATTTTCTTTTGATTGCAATTGGCAATAAAGCGCGTAGCCTTGTCAGCAGAATCAGAATATATAACACCACCAAACTGTATTTCACCTTTCTTAGTTTTCGAAACCGTACGCTGATTGGCTATTATTCCCACAGCCCAACCATCTATTCTGGCATAACAGGTAATGATGGATTTGCCATAATCGGGTTTGTACATATCCATTTCGGAGTTGTCTACCAAACGTTTGATGATTTCCATCATGTCGTATTGGTCGCTTCTTGATTTTGGAAGAATGCCGTAGATGTCTTTTTCTTCTAAAGCAGGTTTTTGAGAGGTTTCTCTATTGAATCCCGCTTTTTCGTAATCGCCAATTTTCCCGACAATGCTTTTGATACGGTCTAAGGCATCTTTATCGTCTTTGGCTTTATAATCGGTTACACCCGAAATTTCGCAGTGTGTGGTGGCACCACCTAAAGTTTCGTTATCAATATTTTCCCCAATGGCTGCTTTGACTAAATAGCTTCCCGCGAGAAAAATACTTCCGGTTTTATCCACAATCATCGCTTCATCGCTCATAATAGGAAGATATGCGCCACCGGCAACACAGCTACCCATTACGGCTGCAATTTGGGTAATGCCCATACTGCTCATAATGGCATTGTTTCGGAAGATACGTCCAAAATGTTCTTTATCCGGAAAAATTTCATCCTGCATTGGTAAATACACTCCGGCAGAATCTACTAAATAAATGATGGGAAGTCGGTTTTCCATGGCAATCTCCTGTGCGCGAAGGTTCTTTTTTCCGGTAATTGGGAACCAAGCTCCAGCTTTTACAGTAGCATCATTAGCCACTACGATGCATTGTTTTCCTTTGATATAGCCCATTTTAACAATCACTCCACCAGAAGGACAGCCACCATGTTCGGCATACATACCGTCGCCTACAAAAGCACCAATTTCAATGCTGTTTGCTTTGGGATCGAGCAAATAATCGATACGTTCACGTGCTGTCATTTTCCCTTCTGAATGTAATTTTTCGATGCGTTTTTCTCCACCTCCGAGTTTTACTTTGGCAAAGCGTTGCTTTAAGTCGGTCAGTAAAAGTTTGTTGTGATCTTCGTTTTTATTGAAGTTGATGTCCATGGTTTATGTCTAAATTTCCCTGATTAATTATTCTATTAGTAACTATTGTTGAACAAACGAACTAAAGTTTGTGTACCTGAAGCCCACAGGGCTTTTATTCCGCTGTGCTCCATACTGTTCGACCTGAAGTCTCGAGTCTCCTCTTAATCTCAAATGTTTTTATTGAAGTTGATGTCCATGGTTTATATCTAAATTTCCCTGATTAATTATTCTATTAGTAACTATTGTTGAGCAAACGAACTAAAGTTCGTGTACCTGAAGCCCACAGGGCTTTTATTCCGCTGTGCTCCATACTGTTCGACCTGAAGTCTCGAGTCTCCTCTTAATCTCAAATGTTTTTATTGAAGTTGATGTCCATGGTTGTATATTTGTGCTGGATTTAGTTGGGGCTAAAATACGAAAACGTTTTCAAAGATAATACTCGAATTTAAGAGTAGCATTTCAGAATTGATTTGATCCGTAAAACGGCATCAATAGCCCCGATTGCAATGGCATCCTTTTTCCTTTGAAAAAGGAAAAAGATAGAATGGAAAGCGGGACAGCACGTCCTGAAAAACGGGATGTGGTGCTTCTGAAAAGGCATTAATGGTAGCTCAAAGCAATGTTAACAAATTGTAAAGTCTATTTTTATCAAATGGCGTATATGTTAATATTCACTTAACATTAGATGAATACATTTGCACCATTAAAACTACACAAAATGTCTTTAAACAGTATTTTCCAATTTTTAGTTCCGAAGGACAAAAAGTTCTTTCCTTTATTTGAGCAGGCAGCAGCAGGTTTAATTTTATTGGCAGAAACCCTGCATGAGGCGGTGAATGCACCGAAGCTAGAGCGAGAAGAGTTTTTTAGAAAAATTGAAGAACTTGAGGCTGAAATTGAAGAAATCACACACAAAACACACTTAGAGTTAAGTAGAAATTTTATCACTCCATTTGACCGCGAAGATATCCACTCATTGATCAAAGCGATGGATAACGTTGCCGACAATATGCACGGTGCTGCTAGTAGAATGCGTTTGTATCAGGTAGAAAAAATCACAAAATCGATTCGTAAATTAACAGAGATTAATTTGGAAGCTTGTCAGCTAATTGGTTTGGGTATCAAAGAATTAAAAGCGATGAATCACAAGGCCATTAAAGATACTTGTAAAAAAATCAACAAGTTGGAGAGCAAAGCAGATTCGGTTTTTGACAAAGCGGTGGCGGATATTTTTGAAAATGAAACGGATGCTAAAAACGTTATCAAGTACAAAGAAGTACTTTCTGCCCTTGAAATGGCTTCTGATAAATGTAAAAGTGTTTCCAACGTAATGGAGCAAATTTCAGTTAAACACTCATAAATAAAAGCACTCAGTTGACAGTGGTTAGGCATCAATCTGAACACTACAATCTGAACGCTGAACACTCATAAATAGTATGACTTTACTAATTATCATTATAATTCTGGCGTTAATATTTGATTATATTAATGGTTTTCATGATGCGGCCAATTCTATTGCTACTATTGTTGCTACGAAAGTACTGACACCATTTCAGGCGGTACTTTGGGCAGCACTTTTTAATTTTATGGCGTATTGGGTTTTCGGTTTCGGAGTTGCCGATACTGTAGCGAAAACGGCGCATACTAGTAGTATCGATTTAGTTGTAATATTGGCCGGAGTAATAGCGGCTATTATTTGGAACTTATTAACGTGGTGGAAAGGGATTCCATCTTCCTCTTCCCATACTTTGATTGGTGGATTTGCTGGTGCTGCGATTGCACATGGTTTTAGAGACGTTACCGACCCGGAACACGCCGGATTTAAAATTGTAAACTGGCTAAAAGATGCTAAGGAGGGAGAATTACTTCCTTCTGGAGTATTGATTGTAATCTTATTTATCGTTTTTGCACCGCTACTTGGGATGATCATTTCTTATTTCATTTCTTTATGGTTAATGTATTCCTCAAGAAAAAATGTTTGGCCTAAAGTTTTGACGGGAGTTTTGATGGTGTTAGTAGGGTTGTTTTTATATTCGGTATTGGTACCTTATGAAGATATAAAAAAGCCAAGGTTTGATAGTCCTTTTTGGAGTGTTGTCACGGAGCCTCATAATATTAAATGGTTTTTAGTAGCTATTATTTTTTACAGTTTAGCCATATTTAATTTGTTCTTCAGCAGTCTGTCTACTGCCAAGGCAGAGCGCGTTTTGAAAAAGATGCAGTTGTTATCTTCTGCAGCTTTCAGTTTGGGTCACGGAGGAAACGATTCTCAAAAAGTAATGGGTATTATTGCCGCTGCAGTAGCGGTTTATATAAAAACCAATCCCAATATTGATTTGTCAGCGGGTTGGTTGGATTTGAATGTAGTGTTACCTTCCGATAAAGATGGCGTTCATGTTGATGGTGTTATGCCAAGTTGGATTCCACTGACGTGTTATACGGTAATTGCTTTAGGAACCTTGAGTGGCGGTTGGAAGATTGTAAAAACCATGGGTTCTAAAATCACTAAAGTAACCGCATTTGAAGGCGTAGTAGCGGAATCTGCAGGTGCATTAACCTTATTTTCTACAGAACATTTTAAAATTCCGGTTTCTACAACACATACTATTACAGGTTCTATCATTGGTGTTGGAGTAACCAAAAGAGTTTCAGCAGTACGTTGGGGTGTAACCGTTAAGCTTTTGTGGGCTTGGGTGCTTACTATTCCTATCTCCGCTTTAATTGCCATGCTCATTTATTACTTACTTAAAATGTTTTTATAGTATAGTATTCCCAATTTAATATCACTCCTAATGAAGCTTTCATTAGGAGTTTTTTTTGCTAATTAGTATTTGGAATTAAACACTTTTTTTCAAGCTATTTCATTAATCCTTTGTAAGTAAGGCTTGAGAGGTTTTCAATGTTAAGTTTTTAGTTGAAATGAAAACTTAACATTGGCGGATTGAATTTAACAGTATTTTTGTTAACATAAAATTTACATTGAATTAACGTTAAATCTATAATAACAGATATTATCATGATAAAAAGAGGCGTACCCGCAAACAAAGAGGTTGTTGCTGATGCAAATAAAGAGCAAGCTATAGTTAGTACCAATACTGATGTAGCGTCTGAAGTTCCTGCAAGTGATGTTAATGAATCTGAGGTGAAGCCAGCACCTTCAACTCCTGCACGTTCACGAAACAGAGCGGCAACAACAACTACTGCAAGAGTAAAAACTGCTGCAACCACACGAACAAGAACCGCAACACCAGCGGTAAAAAATGAAGTTAAACCGGAAGTAGTTGTGGATAAAGCAATACCTTCCAATCAAGAAAACGTAGCCACTATGAAAGATTCGGACAAAGAAAAAGAGCAAAAAGCTAAGGCAAAAGAAAAAGAGAAAAAGGATAAAGCCAAGAAAAAAGAGAAAGCCAAAAAAGAAAAGCAAAAAGAGAAGGATAAAGAGAAAAAGAAAAAAGCTAAAAAGAAAAAAGCGGAGAAAGCCAAAAAACAAAAAGCTAAAGCAAAAGCTAAAAAGGCTGAGAAAGCAAAGAAAAAATCTAAATCCAAAAAGAAAAAATAGTACTTCCAGGAGTACAGCAACCGACAGCCAAGCTGTCGGTTTTCTTTTTTTAACTCGAACATATTTCATAAGTTTGTGCCCGAAACAACACCCACTTACTACATGAAAAAATCATTGCAATTATTCGTATTGCTATTCACTGTATCTCTTTATTCTCAAGTAACCATTCAGCAGACCAAACAAGACAACGATATTAAATTATCAGCTTTGCCCTATTACAGTTTCGGGAAAGGAATCGGAATTACATCACCGGATAGTTTATTTCAAATGAATATAAGATTCAGAATGCAGAATAGAGTAACTTATATCGAAGAAGATGGAGAAAACGGAGCTTACGATGGTCAAATTAGACGTTTGCGATTGCGTTTTGATGGTTATGTAGGAAGCCCAAAATTTCTTTACGCCATACAATTATCCTTTGCTCCCGGTGATGTTGGAGAAGTTAAGGATGGCGAAAACATTAATATTATTCGCGACGCCGTAGTATTTTATCGTCCCAATAAAAACTGGAACATCAGTTTTGGGCAAACCAAATTACCCGGAAACCGTCAAAGGGTGAATTCATCTGGAGGTTTACAATTAACAGACAGAACCATCAACAACGCTAAATTTACTATTGATAGGGATTTTGGGTTTCAAGTTCACAACATGAACGAATTCAAAGACAAATTTTCTTATAACATAAAAGCGGCCGTTTCCGGAGGTGAAGGAAGAAATCAAACCGGTAAAGCCGATGACGGAATTGCAGTTACTGGTAAAGTGGAGTTGATGCCTTTTGGAGCTTTTGCTAAAGACGGAACCTATTTTGAAGGAGATATTATTCGGGAGAAAAAACCAAAGTTATTATTATCTGGAGCATTTCAACAAAATAATCATGCGCAACGAACGCAAGGGCAGCTTGGAAACGACTTATTTGAGCGAAGAACGATGAAATCAGTTTTGCTGGACGGAATGTTGAAATACAATGGCTGGGCGGCGATGATGAGTTACATGTCGAGAACAACCAATGAAAACGCCGTAACGATTAATCCTGATGATGTAACCGAAAGCAATTATGCTTTTGTGGGTAACGGATTTGATTATCAAGTAAGTTATAACACCAAAACCAATTACGAATTCATCGGAAGGTATTCTCTTCAGAAAGTGGGAAAAGACATTCAGTCCTTAGCTCCCAATACGAAAGAATACAGTATCGGAGTTACTAAATATATTTGGGAACACTCTTTTAAAGTCCAAACTGAACTTACGTACGACACTTTAGATTTTAACGATGGAACGACTAAGAACAATTGGTATCTGCGCTTTCAGGTTGAAATCGGAATTTAATTTATTGTTTGCTTAACAACTGTTCGCTTCTTTATTCTTTACTTTTATAAAAAATTAAATCATCTTATGAAAAGTAAATTAGGATTATCTTTAGCTCTAATACTGTTATCATTTACAGGAAATTCGCAATCGAAAGCTATCGCATCAAAAGAAATAACCTATAAAGATGGTGCTCAGATATTGAGCGGTATTAGTATTCAACCAACCAAATTCTTAAAGAATAAACCTGGAATTTTAATTCTTCCGGCATGGATGGGCATTCAGAATCACGAAAAGGATGTCGCAACGATGTTAGCCGGAATGGGTTATATGACTTTTATTGCTGATATTTATGGAATCGATCAACGTCCGGCCAATACAAAAGAAGCGGGAGCCAAAGCTGGGTATTTCAAGAAAAACATTAAGGAATATCAAAACAGAATTCAACTCGCTTTAGACCAATTGGTACAACAAGGTGCCAACCCGGACGAAATTGTGGTCATAGGCTATTGTTTTGGAGGAACGGGAGCGATTGAAGCTGCTCGAATCAATATGAAAGTAAAAGGCATCGTATCGTTTCACGGTGGCTTGGGTCGCGATGAAACCAGAACTATTGATACGATTACGCCAAAAGTACTCGTGCTTCATGGTGCGGATGATTTTTTTGTTCCAAAAGAAGAAATAGAACAATTCCAAACCGAAATGCGTACAGCGAAAGCCGACTGGCAAATGGTGTATTATGCCAATGCAGTTCATGCATTCACCGAAAAAGGGGCTGGAAATGACAATTCCAAAGGAGCAGCCTACAACGAAAAAGCCGACAAACGGTCGTGGCAGGCGATGTTAGATTTTTTAAATGAGGTTTTGTAAAATTCGGAATAAACAAATCAAAAGCCCAAAACAGTTTACTGTTTTGGGCTTTTGATTTTCTATAAAATACAAAAGTCGATCTGGAGCGATCGACTATTGTGGTGAGGTGTAACTTCCTTTCGGAATCCTCGATGCAAATATATGTTTAAATTGTGAATGGTGAATTGTAAATGGTGAATTATTTTATCTTTAATTTACAATTCATCATTTACAATTCATCATTTACAATTCACCATTATTTAGAGTCTTTTACCAATCGTTTTAAAATGGCCCATTGTTTCATGGCGTCACGCGCTTCAACAGCGGGATAACCCAAAACCGTTTTTCCAGCTTCTACATCGCTTGCAACTCCAGAACCAGCACCAACCATAGCTCTGTCGCCAATAGTTACGTGGTCTCTAATTGAGGCACTTCCGCCAATGACAACACCATTTCCTAAGGTAACTGATCCAGCCAAACCTGAATTTCCAGCCATAATACAGCATTTTCCAAGTTTGGAATTATGACCAATTTGAACCAAATTATCAATTTTGCAGCCATCACCAAGAATGGTGGAACTGAATTTTCCTCGGTCCACACAAGAGTTGGCACCGATTTCAACACCATTGCCAATGATTACATTTCCGATTTGCGGAATTTTAACCAATCCTTTTTCTGGACAAGGTCTAAATCCAAAACCGTCAGCGCCAATGGTACAATTAGGATGTAAAATACAATAAGCACCAATATGGCAACGTTCCCGAATTACCGATCCCGACCAAATGGTTGTATTTTTTCCAACACTGCATTCGTCAAGAATAGTAACGTTTGGATAAATAGTTACATTTTCTCCAAGCTGCACATTCGGGCCGACATAGCATCCAGCACCGATACGGGTTCCGTTTCCAATACTAGCCGATTTGTCAATCACCGCAGTAGGGTGAATGTCCACTTCAAAAACAGGTGGAGCAGGAGCAAAGAGTTCGAGTACGCGAGACATGGCAATATCGGCATTCTTTACTTTAATAAAAGCGCGATTTTTGCCAGGATCAATAGCAATATCTTCATTGACAACTGCCACACAAGCTTTGGAAGTTGCCCAAGATTTTTCATACTTTTTATTGCCAATAAATGAAATTTCAGTTTCAATGGCGGTTTCTAATTGTTCGGGAGCGGTAATTTTACAGGAGGTAGAACCAACGATTTCGCCTTGCAAAATGGTGTTGATTTCCTGAATGGAATATGAATTCATAGGTTTCTGGTTAGGAATAGTATCCAAATAAAGAGATTTGAATTTGAATTTCCTAAAAAAAGATAGTTAAATATGCAGTTAGTATAATTTGGGTATTGATTTCGCAATTGCGTTATTTCCTTAATTTTTTAAACGCAAAAGGCACAAAGAAATAGCTTTGTGCCTTTTGAAACATTTATGGTTTATTTTTACTAAAAGAGTTTTATTAAAAACTATTCTTCCCGTTGTCCCATCATCATGAGATATGCTTTTAGGAATTTGTCGATGTTGCCATTCATTACGCCATCAACGTCGCTGGTTTCGAAACCGGTGCGCACATCTTTTACCAGTTTATAGGGTTGCATTACATAGTTTCGTATTTGGGAACCCCATTCAATTTTCATTTTGCCAGCTTCAATATCAGCGCGTTGTGCTTGTTGTTTTTTTAATTCGATTTCGTATAACTGCGAACGAAGCATCTGCATCGCACGTTGTCTGTTGTCTTGTTGCGAACGGGTTTCTGAGCATTGAATTTGAATTCCAGTTGGTTTGTGCACCAATTGTACTTTGGTTTCCACTTTATTGACGTTCTGGCCACCGGCACCACTGGAGCGCGAGGTTGTAATTTCAATATCGGCCGGATTGATGTCGATTTCGATACTGTCATCTACCAAAGGATATACATAGACTGACGCAAAAGACGTATGGCGTTTGGCATTGCTGTCAAAGGGAGAAATACGCACCAAACGATGCACACCGTTTTCACCTTTTAAATACCCAAAAGAATAGTCGCCTTCAAATTCTAAAGTAACGGTTTTGATTCCGGCCACCTCGCCTTCCTGAAAGTTCAGTTCTTTGATTTTGTATCCTTCTTTTTCGCCCCACATCATGTACATGCGCATCAGCATGGACGCCCAGTCGCAACTTTCTGTTCCGCCTGCGCCGGCAGTAATTTGGAGTACAGCACTCAAACTATCGCCTTCATCGGAGAGCATGTTCCGGAACTCCAGATTTTCGATATGGGTGTTGGTCAAGTCGAATTGCGTGTCCAATTCTTCTTCGGAAGCGTCGCCTTCTTTGAAGAATTCATAGGTGATTTGTAATTCTTCGGCAAGGTTTTCTGCTTTGACAAAATCTTCCACCCATTTTTTCTTGGAGCGTAAGTTTCGGACAAGGATTTCGGCTTCTTTGGCGTTATTCCAGAAGTCAGGCGCAAAGGTTTTTTCCTCTTCGTTGGTAATTTCTATAAGCTTGGCATCAATGTCAAAGATACCTCCTCAACGCACCAAGGCGTTCTACAATACCTTTAATTTGTTCGGTATTTGTCATAAATAATGTAGTTTTGTGGTTTACTATAACCCTAGCCCCGATTGCAGCGAGCTACCATGTAGCGCGGAAAGCGGGAAATAGCTTCGAATTATAAAAACAAAAGTAAGCTTTACAAACAGAATATGGAAATAAATTTAATCAGCGATACCGTTACCAAACCTTCAACAGAAATGCTTCAGGCGATGTTTCATGCCAAAGTGGGCGACGATGTATTTAAGCAAGATCCGACGGTAAACGAGTTTGAGCGTATTGTAGCTGATTTATTTGGGATGGAAGCTGCGTTGTTTTTTCCAACCGGAACGATGGCCAATCAGACGGCGATTAAGCTAAATACCAATCCGGGAGACCAGATTATTTGCGATAAATGGTCGCATATTCATTTGTATGAAGCTGGAGGCGCTTCGGCAAATAGTGGTGTGAATTTTAATTTATTGGACGGACATCGCGGCATGATCACTGCGGAGCAAGTAAAGGCTGGCATCAATGACCCCGAGTTTTATCATGCGCCTTTATCTAAAATGGTTGGGATTGAAAATACGACCAATAAAGGCGGTGGCGCGTGTTATAACATAGAAGAATTAAAGAAAATCAAACAGGTTTGTAGCGACCATAATTTGAGATATCATTTAGATGGTGCGCGATTGTGGAATGCAATTGTCGCCAAAAAACAGCATCCGAAACAGTTTGGGGAATTATTTGATACGATTTCGGTTTGTTTTTCGAAAGGATTGGGAGCGCCTATTGGCTCGGTTTTACTTGGAGACAAAGAAACCTTGCACAGGGCTTTGCGTGTCCGTAAGATATTTGGCGGTAATATGAGACAATCTGGTTATTTGGCTGCAGCCGGAATTTACGCGCTAAAGCACAACGTCAACCGTTTGGTGGATGATCATAGAAGAGCAAAGGAATTGGCACAGATTTTAGCGAAACTTCCTTGGATAGAAAGGGTAGAAGCTCCCGAAACCAATATTCTGATCTTTGAAGTACGGAAACCGTTGGATGAAAAAACAGTTATCGAAAAATTCAAGGACAAAGGCATTCTTATCAGTTCGATGGGACAAGGAAAACTTCGAATGGTGACGCATCTTGATTACAAACAAGTGTTGCACGAGTATGTTTTAGAGACTTTGGAGAAGATTATACTGTAAGAGACACTATTTAATTTTTTCGATTGCTTCTCTTACTTTTAGTAGGTCGGCTTGTTGTTTTGGACATTCTTGAACGCCTTCAGCATATTTTTCTCTGATGAAATCGTTAAAATCGGTACAGTTTTTAAAGATGTTGAATTCCTGATTTTTTATATCCCAAACGACTCCTTTACGTTTAATATTACCTGAGGCAATGGCACCACCAGCGGCACCACCTACAGCGCCATAAGCCAATCCTTGAGCCCATACATTGGCCAATTCCGCCTCCAGATAGTAGTAGTTTTGTCCGGCCGACTGCACTCTGGTGAAACTATTAGGGAAATCATTCGTTTGCGCTCGGTCTGTTTTGTTTCGGTTATTCAGAATAGCCTGAATTTGGAAGTACAAATGACCTTTGTAGGAAATGGCAAAAATATTTTTAACCTTTTCATCCGAACTGGCATAATAAAAGAAACAATTGTCTTCGATGGTATTTAAAATAGGTTTTTCAAATCCGATTAATCCTTTGGCAACAATGTTTTCTTTGGAGCTCGGTGTTTGCGCTTGGAAGTCTTTTAGAGTGGCATAGATACCGTCCGGAACTAATTTTAGGCGTTTTGGAAATTCTAATTTTTCCTTTTCCTCGTCTTGTTTTATTTTGTTTTGAATAAACAATCTTTTTTCTTCTTCGGCGGTAATTTTCTGTTGTTCTTTTAGCTTTTCAACCAAAGTTCGGTTGGTAAACAAAACGGAGTTTTTATCGTCGTAAACATACACTACCTCACTAATATTGCTTTGCGTTTCGATTCCGGTTGCAACATCGATATAATTAAATTTTCCGTCAATGAGTTTTACATCATTACAGGCAATATATCTATCGTCAGTTAAGACAATGGTACCCTTTTTTGTAAGTGTGTTTTGGCTGAATACTACATTTGAACTGCAAAGCAGTAGGCCTAAAAAAATAAAAAAGCTTTTCATTATTGCGATAGATTATTTAAATAAATCCATTCCGGGAATATTCGGCATGCCATCTTTAGCAACTGCTGCCAGCTCTGTTTCATTTACATTAGTGGCTTTTTCGATGGCTTTATTGATGACCAAAATCAGATAATCTTCTAGTTGCTCTTTATCTTGTAAAAGGCTTTCATCAATGGCAATAGTTTTGATTTTTCGATTGGCAGTCAGCGTAACTTTCAACAAGCCATCATTGCTTTGTTCATCAATTAAAACGGTGTCCAAACGCAGTTTTGTTGCTTCAATTTTTTGTTGGGTTTCTTTGAGTTTTCCCATCATGTTCATCATATCGCCAAACATAAATAAAGTTTTAAAGTTAGGTTGCTAAGGTATGAAATACTGTTAATTTCTAAGTGCAAAACTTCCTGTAAAAACAAAAAACACCATCTGTATAATGAGTATTTTTGTAGCATATAATCATAAAAATACTAATGTCAAAAGCCATTCCACCGCCCAAAGCGAAAATACTACCGAAACAACTCGAAAAACACGGACATATTCGAACCGATAATTATTATTGGTTAAACGAAAGAGAAAATCCGGAAGTCATAGCTTATCTTAATCAGGAAAACGATTATTACCAACAAGCTACAGCTGATTCCAAAGAATTTCAGAAAGAGTTGTTCGAAGAAATGAAGGCGAGGATTAAAGAAGATGACGAGTCGGTTCCGTATTTCTACAATGGGTATTACTATATTACGCGCTTTGAAAAAGGAAAAGATTATCCCATTCATTCCCGTAAAAAAGGGAGTCTTGAGGCTAAAGAGGAAATTATGTTTGACTGCAACAAAATGGCTCAAGGCTTTACCTATTTCAATTTAACTGGATTAAGTATCAGTGAAGATAATACGATGGCTGCTTTTGCTGTAGATACCGTTTCGAGAAGACAATATACGATTCAGGTTAAGAATTTGATTTCGGGTGAACTGCTTCCGGTTAAATTAGAAAATACCACAGGTGGCTCCACTTGGGCGAGTGATAATAAAACTTTATTTTATTCAAGAAAAGATGAAGTGACGCTTCGTTCGGATACGATTTACAAACATAAAATAGGTACAACAGCGGATCAGGATAGTTTGGTTTATTTTGAAAAAGATGAAACGTTTGATGTCTCGGTTTACAAATCGAAATCCAATAAATACCTGATTATCAATTCGAGCAGCACGATGACGACTGAATATCAAACAGTATTGTCGGCTACGCCAGATGCTAAGTTCAAAGTATTTCAAAAAAGAACTCGCGGATTAGAATACATGATTTCTCATTACGGAGACCATTTTTATATGGTAACCAATAAAGATAAAGCGACCAATTTCAAATTGATGAAAACGCAAGAAGCCTTTACATCAAAAGAACATTGGGTGGATGTGATTGCGCATCGCGATGATGTTTTGTTGGAAGATATTGATATTTTTAAAGAGTATTTGGTGGTTTCGGAACGGTGTAACGGATTGAATACCATTCGGATTATGCCGTGGAGTGGGAAAGGGGAATATTATCTGCCTTTTGGAAGCGAAACCTATATGGCCTATACTACTACGAATATTGATTTTAATACAGAGATCCTGCGCTATAGCTATCAGTCATTAGCCACTCCGGCTTCGGTAATCGATTTCAATATGAAATCGAAAGAGAAAACCATATTGAAAGAGCAGGAAGTTTTGGGAGGAAAATTTGATAAAAATAACTACGCAGAAGAACGCATTTGGGCCACCGCCAAAGACGGAACGCAACTACCAGTTTCTATGGTTTACAAAAAGGGAATCCAGAAGAATGGTAAAAATCCTTTGCTTTTGTATGCCTATGGTTCTTATGGAGTAACGATGGATTGTCATTTTTCAAGTGTACGGTTGTCGCTTTTAGACCGTGGGTTTATTTTTGCCATTGCTCATATTCGGGGTGGAGAAGACTTGGGAAGAGCATGGTATGATAACGGCAAACTGTTGAAAAAGAAAAATACATTTACTGACTTTATTGATTGCTCCCAATTTTTAGTATCTCAAGAATATACTTCAACCGAGCATTTATATGCCGAAGGCGGTTCTGCCGGCGGATTATTGATGGGTGCTATCATCAATATGGCACCAAATTTGTACAACGGAGTCATAGCACAAGTGCCTTTTGTGGATGTAGTGACAACGATGTTAGATGATACTATTCCGTTGACAACAGGAGAATATGATGAATGGGGAAATCCTAATGTGAAAAAATATTATAACTATATGCTTTCGTATTCACCTTATGATAATGTAGTGGCACAAGACTATCCTAACTTGTATATTTCTACAGGTTTGCACGATTCTCAGGTACAGTATTGGGAACCAGCAAAATGGGTCGCTAAATTACGCGTTTTGAAAACAAATAATAATAAATTATATTTGGATACTAATATGGATGCGGGTCACGGCGGTGCGTCAGGTAGGTTTGAAGCCCTAAAGGAAATCGCCAAAGAATTCAGTTTTTTATTAGATTTAGAAGGAATAAAAAAATAGTTTAAAAAATTTTACTTAAATTTGCAGAGTTTTGGGGTATCTAATACCACGCTCCAAAATATTGCTTGACTAATTTATTTTATGAAAGAAGATATAAAAGCTCACGATAATGTACTAGGTCTAATAGGGAATACTCCACTAATTAGACTTAACAAAATCACCGAATCTTTACCAGGAAATTTTTATGCTAAGGTTGAAGCTTTCAATCCAGGTCACTCCACCAAGGACAGAATCGCATTATATATTATTGAAGAAGCGGAAAGGCAGGGAATTCTATCTCCTGGTGATACCATTATTGAGACTACTTCGGGAAATACCGGATTTAGTTTGGCTATGGTAAGTATTATCAAAGGTTACAACTGTATTTTGGCGGTTAGTTCAAAATCGTCTAAAGATAAAATAGATATGTTACGCAGTTTGGGTGCCAAGGTATATGTTTGCCCAGCACACGTTTCAGCTGATGATGAGCGCTCTTACTACAATGTTGCAAAGCGTTTACACGAAGAGACTAAAGGTTCAGTTTACATCAATCAGTATTTCAATCAATTAAATATTGATGCTCATTATAAAACTACAGGTCCGGAAATCTGGGAGCAAACCAGTGGAAAGATTACACACCTTGTAGCTTGCAGCGGAACTGGAGGAACTATATCTGGAGCCGCGAAATTTTTAAAAGAAAAAAATCCAAATATCAGAATCTTAGGGGTAGATGCTTTTGGTTCGGTCTTGAAAAAATACCATGAAACCAAAGAGTTTGATGCTGAAGAAATTTATCCGTATCGAATAGAAGGTTTGGGTAAAAATCTTATTCCAACAGCTACCGACTTTGATTTAATAGATCATTTTATGAAAGTAACCGACGAGGAAAGTGCCCATACTACTCGCGAAATTGTAAAAAGAGAAGGATTATTTGTAGGATATACTTCAGGTGCAGTAATACAAGCTATTAAGCAGTATGCTGCGGAAGGAGAATTTGATGCTAACAGTAATGTTATCGCTATTTTCCCTGATCATGGTTCGCGTTACATGAGTAAAGTATTCAGTGATGACTGGATGAACGAACAAGGTTTCTTTGACAGTATCAATGCAGAAGAAGCACAGAAAGTGGAATTTATTAAATAGACTTTTAGATTTCAGAAAGTTAGACATATAGCTATAAAAAACCTCCGAAGTAATTCGGAGGTTTTGTTTTTGATACAATATATGATAAGGTTATTAAATTAGTTTAACGATAAAATCAACAGCCAACCCGATAAGAACCGTTACAAAGAATAAAACGATTCCCCCTAAAAAATAGGCAAGGATTGCTTTTAGATAATTTATAATTTTCTTTTTATCAAAAAATTGCGCCACCACAATTACAGGATATAAAACGGTGGTCGAAATCAGTAGAATATTGTTGGCCGTCTGATGGAGTAAGCTATGAAAGGGTAATAACATTCCCACGATGAGCATTCCCTGACCAAAGGCAAAGCACATTAATGTCATTATTTCGAAAAAATTATAGCTGTATTTTTTAAAAAATAATTGCACCCAAAACGCAATGAAAAAACTTCTGATAAGATAGGTGTATGCAAAATGTTTTGCCTGCCAATTTTGTAAAACGTCTACTGTCGACCCTGCAAAGTAACTTTCTTCAGTGTTAAGTGGCACTACAGGCTTAAAGTAGTTCTGAATGAGTCCGTAGATAAGTCCACAAAGGACCAAAAAAGCAAATGGCTTCATGTGTTTACTACGATTCACCAAAATAAATTCCCTGATGCTATCAGCTGGTCTTAAAAACAGCTCTCTTACGTTATATAAAAACCCTTTCTCAATATGAAACAAATGAAAGAGTTCATGGGATATGTAATGACTGTTAATCCTTTTGATTTTGGCTGGATTTCCGCAATGGGAGCAATAGTTTTCACTTATCTGATGGTCGCAGTTTTGGCAATGTGTCATTTTAAATTATTGGCTTTTATGGGATTAAGGTTTGCTTTTTATAAACTTAAATTCAAATATAATAAAAAACGCCAAGCAAAGCTCAGCGTCAGAAATCTTATAATCTAATAAATGTAATTACTCCTGCATCGTGTGATAGACGTTCATTACGTCATCGTCTTCTTCAATTTTTTCTAAAAGTTTCTCTACATCGGCAACTTGTGCTTCAGTAAGTTCTTTGGTGATTTGCGGGATTCTTTCAAAACCTGAAGATAGAATCTCTAAACCTCTATTTTCCAGTTCTTTTTGGATAGCACCAAAACTTTCGAAAGGCGCATACATTAGGATACCGTCTTCTTCATCGGCAAAAATTTCTTCCACACCAAAATCAATCATCTCCAATTCTAATTCTTCTACATCTTGACCTGCAGCCGGAATACGGAAATTGCACGTATGGTCAAACATAAATTCTACAGAACCTTGTGTTCCCATAGTTCCGTTACACTTGTTAAAATAACTTCTGATGTTGGCAACAGTTCTGTTGTTATTATCGGTAGCGGTTTCGATTAGAATGGCTATGCCGTGTGGTGCGTACCCTTCAAATAGAACTTCTTTATAGTTTGCTGTGTCTTTGTCGGTAGCTTTTTTAATGGCACGCTCAACGTTTTCCTTCGGCATGTTAGCAGCCTTGGCATTTTGCATAACCGCACGTAAACGTGAGTTGGCTTCAGGGCTTGGACCACCTTCTTTTACAGCCATTACAATATCTTTTCCAATACGAGTAAACGCTTTAGCCATAGCAGCCCAACGTTTCATTTTTCTTCCTTTTCTAAATTCGAAAGCTCTTCCCATTTCTTATTTTATTTATTCATTTCGTGCGGTGCAAAAATACTTTTTTCAATCAAAATAACAAATACTAATTTAGTCAACAGGAACGTGACTTGAGATAAATTTCTCTCCGCCGTTATTCCAATCATTCAGCATAGTGTTTTTCTCCTGAAAATTGACAGTATTTAATTTGTTGTAATTATCAATTTCTTTATTTACCTGTTTTACCATGGCATTATAGTTATCGATTTCCTCTTTGCTGCGGTCGCTGGCTTTTTTGGCTTCCAATGTTTTTTTAGCATTTTCAAATTTGTCGTTAAATAGGATAAAGTCTACCATTTTCGGAACGTACTGTTGTGCTTCCTTTTTATAAAACTCCAAGGCTTTTTTAGTAATGGTAATCATGGAAGAATCGCCTTGGTATGGTTTGATGGCCTTAAGTTTTTCCAAACCTTCATTAACATATTGTGTTAGCGTATTTGCATTTTGCTGGATAGCACTTAGGTCTTTATTCTTAATAGCATTGTCTAAATTGGCATCGGTAAAACTTACTTTAAAGAAAATCAGATATAAAGCCGTATGATAATCAAAAACTACGTTGGATACCTTAATTTTTTGTGCTAGTTCAGAATTACCTTCAGTAACCGTAATGTTGTTTTTCAGAGCAAAGGAATTGAAGGCATTGTTTACCTTTTCATTTTCAACATCTAATTTTTCATTAATCAAATCTCGCATTACTAAATACGCTTCCATAGCATCATAGGATTGTTCAGCTACTTCCTGCATATCGATGAGCTTGTCATATTCTTCATTGATATTCTTTTTACAGATATCCAAGTACTGTAGCACTTGATCTTTATAAGCAACATCGCCTTTAAAACCTTCTTTTAGGGCACTGATTTTCTTTTGTGCGACATCAATGCTTTTGACCAATTGTTTTCGGGTATTGTCAATGCGTCGTGCACTTTTTGAATGAGCAACCGCAGTTGTATATTTCCAGGTGCTTTTTGAAATCAATGACTGTTCTTTTTCAATAAAGGTCAGATAATCCACTGCCGATTTAAATTCTTGGGCAGACAACGTCATGTTTACCGTAAAAAGAAATAGTAGTACTCTTAATTTCATAAATTATTGATTTAGATCATTTATTATATTGATGGCTTCAAGAACAGGAAAATTACTTTTAAGCGCCTTAATTTTTTCAGTATTGCTGCTTTTTAAGTAGTCGTCAAATTCTTGGTATTCTATGTCAACCGAATTGCGTTCTACAGTAATCGGATATTGTTTTTCAGACAATTCTTTTATCGTTACCCAAAGCGAATTCATTTTATTTACATCGGTAAAAACGTTGTTAAATTCCAATAGGATAGGAGCTAACGAACCGTCATAAAGCTTGTCGATAACTTCATTTAAATCCGAAATAACCTTAGCATCAGCATTAGCTTCAACTCGTTTTTTACTGTTTTCTATAGCGGTATTTTTTAACGGATTTGAAAAAGCTGTAAAACGAGAAACGCCTTCAATGACATCATTTTTCAAAGCTGTTTTGTAATCGGTTTCTCTTGGCATTTGACCTTCAAAGAGCAGCGGAATTTTTACATCTGGAGTAATACCAATGGTTTGATTGCTTTTTCCGGTAATTCGGTAAAACTCTTCAATGGTTAACTTAACAAACTCGGTAGGATTGTCTTCAAAACTAAGCGGATAAATTCGCTGCATCGACGCTTTTCCAAAAGAAGGTGTTCCAATAACCACAGCTCTACCATAGTCTTGCATGGCATTAGTATAAAACTCGCTTGCCGATGCCGAAAAACCATTGATTAACACAACAAGTGGACCCGAATATACACTTCCCCTGTTGGGATCTTTTAAGGTTTGTCTTTGCTTTTTTCTATTATTCATTATGGCAACCGGACCAGCATCAATAAATGCTCCAGTTAATTTTACGGCTTCATCCATTGAACCACCACCATTATTCTGAACATCTATAATGAGCCCACTTATTTTATCTTCCTGAAGCTTGTAGATTTCTCGGATAACATCATCGCTTACATTGGTTTTCCCGTTTTCAAATTTGGCATAAAAACTCGGAATTCTAATGTAGCCGATTTTGCTGTTTTCTTGTTTTAAAATATAGCTGTACACGTTATTGTCATAGTCTTTCATGACCTTTTTGGTAAGTTGGACGTTGTATAGTGCTCCACTTTTCTTGCGCATGGTGAATTCGGCATTTTTATATTCGCCAGAACTAAAGATGGTTTCTACTTTTTGCATAGAAGCACAGGCAATATTGTATTCTTCGTTCAAGTATTTGATTTTGATAATTTGATCACCTTCGTCAATTTTTTCGGTAAAGTAGGCCGAACTTCCGGGAATAACCTGATCGACAATGATTTCATCTTTGTCATTAATCGAAATCAACATTCCAAAAGTGAGATTGTCAGCACTTACCGCCGATAAAAAGCTCGATTTATCACTTTCTGAAAAATATTCGGTGTGCGGATCAAAATAATGGCAAAAGGCTGCGAAAAACTTTGAATTGAATTCTTGTTGCGTTAACTGAAAACTGGCACTTTTACAAGCAAAAGTTTCAAATATCTTGTCTTTGGAAGTTTTGGTGAGTTTGTCAAAATTAGCTACAAGTGAATCTTTATTTTTACTTATTTCCGAAATGTCTTTTAGAATATGAAACAAGATTCTCTTTTTGTAAAGCTTTTTGAGCTCTGTTCCGTCTTTTACATAAGGGAACGCTTTTTTTGAAAATTGAATCGATTCGGAACTTTGAAAAGCAAAAGGTTCTTTTTTGATAGCTTCTATAGTGCTACTATATCGCTCTACCGATGTCGTATAGGCTTTGTAAAATTCATTTAAAAAATCACAGTTTTCACTCTTGACATAATCATCAATTTTAAAACGATGTTTCTTAAGTTGATTGATTTCGAGTTCCGTTAAGAGTCGGTTATCATCATCCAATTCCTTTAAAAAAGCATCATATACTGAAACAGATAAGCTATCGTCAACCGCTTTTGATTTATAATGTTGTTCCTGGATAAGCAAATTGATTCTTGTTAGCGTCTCACATGGATTTTTATCGGATTGCCCGAATACAAATAGAGGAAGTGCTAGTACTAAGAAAACAATTTTTTTCAAGATTATTTTTTATAGAAGGGCATTTTCACCACTTTGGCCGCCACTTTATTGTTTCGAATTTGGATAAAAATGGTACTGTCAACCGCAGCAAATGCTGTTTTTACATAACCCATTCCTATTCCTTTGCCCAAAGATGGCGCCATCGTTCCCGAAGTTACTATTCCAATGTTGTTGCCATTAGCATCAACAATTTCATAATCGTGACGTGGAATCCCGCGTTCGGTTAATTCAAAACCAACAAGTTTTTTGGAAACACCTATTTCTTTTTGTTTTTTCAGATTTTCTGAGTTGGTAAAATCTTTGGTGAATTTGGTAATCCAACCCAGACCAGCTTCTAAAGGCGAAGTAGTGTCGTTGATATCATTTCCATACAAACAGAATCCCATTTCCAAACGCAAGGTATCGCGTGCTGCCAATCCAACCGGTTTGATTCCGAATGCTTTTCCGGCTTCAAAAACTTTAGTCCAAATCTGTTCCACTTCCGAGTTTTTACAGTAAATCTCAAATCCACCCGAACCTGTGTAACCGGTAGCTGAAATGATTACATGTTCAATTCCGGCAAAATCAGCTACTTCAAAATGATAGTATTTTATTTCAGATAAATCTATGGAAGTCAGTGACTGCATTGCTTCAACAGCTTTTGGGCCTTGAATAGCCAACAGAGAATATTCTGCAGAAAGGTCTTTCATTTCCACGCCTAAATCATTGTGAGACGCAATCCAATTCCAGTCTTTTTCAATATTGGAGGCATTGACAACTAACAAGTATTGATTTTCTTTCATTCGGTACACGATGAGATCGTCTACAATTCCACCTTCATTATTGGGTAAGCAAGAATATTGTGCGCGTCCGATCTCCAACACTGAAGCATCGTTGGAAGTTACTTTTTGGATTAACGCCAAGGCATTTTCACCAGTTAGCAAAAATTCGCCCATATGGGAAACATCAAATACACCAACGTCATTTCTAACGGTTTCGTGTTCTGCATTGACGCCTTCGTATTGAACGGGCATGTTATAACCTGCAAACGGAACCATTTTTGCTCCTAAACTTTCATGTATGTGTGTTAACGCTGTATTTTTCATTATATTATTTTAAAGTATTTCCAAAACGTGGAATTTATAATTGGGTATTTTAAAGATTTATTTTCTAACAAAAGGTGGTAGCAATTTGCTACTCACTTCTCCAAATCCGATTCTCACCGAACTGTTTTGACAAAATCCTTTCATAATTACGGTGTCATTGTCGTTGATGAACTTGCGTTCCGAACCATCATTCATTTTAATGGGATTTTTTCCACCCCAGGTTAATTCTAACATCGAGCCAAAACTATCTGGTGTTGGACCCGAAATCGTTCCTGACCCCATCATGTCACCCGAATTAATACGACATCCATTGGAAGTATGATGGGCTAATTGTTGCGCCATCGACCAATACATATATTTGAAGTTCGACTTCGAAACCAAAGTTGGTGCTGTGTTTTCAGGTTCTATATACACTTCTAAATTGATATCAAACGCATTTTTACCTTTTTGTTGCAGATAGGGTAAAGGTGTCGGTTCTTGTATGGTTCCTTTGCATCGGAACGGCTCCAAAGCATCCATAGTGACAATCCACGGTGAAATAGAAGACGCAAAGTTTTTCGCTAAAAACGGTCCTAGCGGCACATATTCCCATTTCTGGATATCACGAGCACTCCAGTCGTTCAATAAAACCATTCCGAAGATATAATCTTCCGCTTCGTTTATCGGAATATTTTCGCCCATAATATTGGCATCGGTTGTGATGAAAGCAGTTTCCAGTTCAAAATCAATCGATCGTGATGGTCCAAAAACCGGAGTGGTTTCGCCATTAGGCAAGGTTTGTCCCATAGGTCGGTGTACCGGAATTCCGGACGGAACGATAGTAGAACTTCTTCCGTGATAGCCTACTGGAATGTGAAGCCAGTTCGGCAATAAAGCATTTTCAGGATCACGGAACATTTTACCAACATTAGTAGCATGCTCTTTGCTCGAATAAAAATCAGTATAATCGCCTATAAGTACAGGAAGTTGCATTTCAATATCTTCCATTTTGAAAATTACGATATCTCGGTGTTCCTGATTGTCTCGGAGTAAGGGATTGTTACTGTCGAAAATATCACCAATTCGGTTTCGAACCAAGCGCCATGTCTTTTTCCCATCCGAAATAAAATCGTTTAAAGTATCCTGCATGAACATATCGTCGGTCAACTCAATTCCCTCAAAATAATTGAGCTGCTGTAAAGCACCCAAATCGATCGCGAAATCTCCGATTCGAGTTCCAATAGTGATCACATCTTCCTTGGTTAAGAAAACGCCAAATGGAATATTTTGAATAGGGAAGTCGCTGTCTGTAGGGACAGTAAGCCAAGATTTACGTTTAGGATTGTTGGTAGTTAAAGGCATGATGAGTGGTTTAATTTTGTTGAAAAATTCAGTAATCAAATATATCATTTACTATTAATTTACCAAACCATTTTTGTAATTTTGAGCACAATTAATCGAAATAATTTCAAATGCAACGCGACAAACTAATTTTTGACCTTATCCTTGAGGAACAAGACAGACAGATTCACGGAATTGAACTAATTGCATCAGAGAACTTTGTGAGCGACCAAGTGATGGAAGCTGCTGGTTCAGTACTGACCAACAAATACGCCGAAGGGTATCCCGGAAAACGATATTATGGCGGTTGTGAAGTGGTAGATGTTATTGAACAAATCGCTATAGACAGAGCCAAAGAACTTTTTGGTGCCGAATATGTCAACGTGCAACCTCACTCTGGTTCACAGGCTAATACTGCTGTTTTTGCAGCTTGCTTGAAACCCGGAGACAAGATATTGGGTTTTGATTTATCACACGGTGGTCATTTAACACATGGTTCTCCTGTTAATTTTTCAGGGAAATTATACGCACCTTCTTTTTACGGCGTAGAAAAAGAAACCGGAGTGCTTAATTATGATAAAATTCAGGAAATCGCAACAAGAGAAATGCCCAAAATGATTATTGCGGGAGCTTCGGCGTATTCCCGTGATATGGATTTTAAACGATTCCGTGAAATTGCTGATAGTGTAGGCGCTCTTCTATTAGCTGATATTTCCCATCCTGCCGGATTAATTGCCAAAGGATTGATGAATGACCCCATTCCGCATTGCCATATAGTTACAACAACTACGCACAAAACCTTACGCGGACCAAGAGGTGGTATCATTATGATGGGTAAAGATTTTGAAAATCCATGGGGTTTAACTACGCCAAAAGGAGAAATCAGAATGATGTCCCATGTTTTGGATATGGCTGTTTTTCCCGGAAATCAAGGCGGTCCTTTAGAACACATCATTGCTGCTAAAGCTGTTGCTTTTGGAGAAGCGTTATCCGATGAGTTTTTCACGTATGCGATGCAGGTGCAGAAAAACGCCAAAGCTATGGCAGAATCTTTCGTAAAAAGAGGCTACCATTTGATCTCTGGTGGAACTGATAATCACATGATGCTCATCGATTTAAGAAATAAAAATATTTCGGGTAAAGATGCTGAAATAGCCCTTGGCAAAGCTGAAATAACCGTAAATAAAAACATGGTACCATTTGATGATAAATCGCCTTTTGTAACTTCCGGAATTCGAGTAGGGACACCAGCAATTACTACACGTGGTATGATGGAAAGCGATATGGAAATCATTGTTGACCTAATAGATCGCGTACTTTCTAATCATACAAATGATGAAATGTTGGAAGGAATTGCCGACGAAGTAAACGACATGATGAGCGAAAGAGCCATTTTTGTTTATTAAGCAGTTTTATAACACATACCTATTGTTAAAAAGTCTTCCCTTTGGAAGACTTTTTATTTTATGATAATTGTTAGGATTTGCAGATGGAATTTGTCGTAAATTTGAGTACCTTAAATGGTTAACGAAAACTCCATGAAATTACATCACATACTATTTTTTTCTTCACTTATTGTTTTTTCTTGCAGCAAAAAAGATTCCGATGAGATAAAACCAACAAAAGGAACCATTACAGAAAGTGTCTACGCTTCTGGTGTCATTAAATCGGAAAACCAATATACCGTTTTTTCTACTGTAAATGGTATTCTGCAAAGCATCAATGTTACAGCGGGAGCTACCATCAGCAAAGGACAATCATTGTTTCAAATTGAAAGTGATAAGGCAGCCTTAAACACCGAAAATGCACGTTTGGCCTATCAGTTAAGTCAAGAAAGCAGTCGCTACATTCAGGACAAAATCTCGGAAATGGAAACTAAAGTTCAGGCAGCCAAAGATAAGTTAGCTTTAGATCAATCTATTTACAGCCGTAATAAAAACATCAAGCAATACAACGTGATTTCCGAAGTAGATTACGAACGCGTCGAGTTGGCTTATAAAAATTCGAAGTCCAATTACGAAGCCGCTGTAAAACAATTGTCTCAATTAAAAGCGCAGTTGCAAAACGAACAAAGCCGAAGCAATATCAATTTAAAAATCAATCAAAAAAATCAAAGCGATTTTACCATCAAAAGTGCTTTCTCAGGCGAGTTGTTTGATGTCTTAGTCAAGGAAGGAACTCTAATTACCACCCAAACGCCTTTGGCTATAATTGGTGAAAAGAACTCTTATGTCCTCGAATTGAATGTGGATGAAAACGATATGGTTCTTGTCAAAATCGGTCAAACAATGCAAGTGAGTATGGACAGTTATCAAGGAAAAGTTTTTGAAGCTACAGTCGACAAGATTTACCCCATTATGGACGTGCGCTCCCGAACTTTTAAAATTGAAGCTCATTTTATCAATCCGCCCCAACAATTATATCCAAACCTTACGGCGGAAGCTAATATAATTATTCAAACTAAAAAAAATGTACTGTCCATCCCCAAAAGCTATCTAGTTGACAAAGAATATGTCTTGGTCAATGAAGATGAAAAACGCAAAGTCAAAATAGGTTTAAACGATTACAATCATGTTGAAATCTTGGAAGGTTTAACTGCTGAAGAAACCATTTACAAACCTAAATAATGAACTTTAAATTGATTTTAAACATAGCCCTGCACTTGCTTCAGGCGCGATTAAAGCAAACTATCGTAGCTGCTGTTGGGGTTACTTTTGGCATTGCGATGTTTATTACGCTTATTGGTTTTATGAATGGAATGAATGATTTGCTGGATGGATTGATGCTCAATAGAACGCCACATGTTCGTTTATATAACGAAATAAAACCTTCTGAAAATCAACCCATTTCGTATTCAGAAAAATATAAAAATGATATTCATATTATATCTTCAGTAAAGCCGAAAGACAGAGGAAAAGCCATCTACAATTGTAAATCGATTATCCACACTTTAAAGCAGGACAAACGTATTATTGATGTGGCTCCCAAAGTGACAACACCCGTTTTCTTTAATTCGGGTACCATCGAAATTTCGGGAGTTATTAACGGAATTGATGTCTTGGCCGAAGAAAAGCTATTCAAAATAAGCGACTACATGATCGAGGGTCAAGTGCCCGATTTGCTTCAGAATAACAGCATTATCATCGGTAAAGGTCTGGCCAAAAAAATGCTTTTGGAAAAAGGCGATATCATCAAAGTGACAACTTCCAAAGGCAATTTGGCTTCACTTAAAATAGTCGGAATTTCTCAAATTGGTATTGCCGATATTGATGATACGATGAGCTATACGTCTTTGGTAACTGCCCAAAAAGTTTTGGGAGAACCAACCAACTATATTACGGATATTCAAGTAAAAACCCATGACATCACCACTGCACCCGCTTTGGCAAAAGAATTTAAAGAACGGTTCAACTTAGATACCATCGACTATCAGACCACCAATTCTCAATTTGAAACGGGCAGTTCCATCAGAAGTATCATTTCGTATGCAGTTGGAATCGTATTGTTGATTGTGGCTGGATTCGGAATTTACAACATCCTGAACATGATGATTTTTGAAAAAATGGACAGCATTGCTATTCTAAAGGCCACCGGTTTTTCGGGTAACGATGTCCAATGGATTTTTATTTCATTATCGATGGTTATCGGAATTACTGGTGGTGTATTCGGATTGCTCTTTGGTTATATTTTTTCCAATATTATTGATGTTATTCCGTTCAATACCGCGTCGTTGCCCACCGTTAAAACCTATCCGATAAACTATAATCCAATATTTTATGTAATCGGAATTGTCTTTGCACTCATCACCACTTTTATTGCCGGTTTATTTCCGGCCTTAAAAGCCAGTAAAATAGATCCTGTAGAAATTATCAGAGGAAAATAATATGAACACTACTGTTTTAGAAACCAAAGGCCTGACTAAGTACTTTTACGACCCGATTAAATTTCAGGTCTTAAAGTCGATTGATATGAGCATCAATCACGGCGAGTTTGTCTCTATCGTCGGGAAATCGGGCTGTGGGAAATCGACTTTATTGTATCTGCTTTCCACTATGGATACGGATTATGAAGGAGAAATAATGCTTCAAAATGAATTGATTACCGGAAAATTAGACAAAGAACTCGCTCAAATTCGGAATGAAAAAATTGGTTTCGTATTTCAGTTCCATTATTTGCTTTCGGAATACAATGTTTTACGGAATGTCATGTTGCCCGGACTTAAACTAAAGCATCTTTCTGAAGCCGAAGTTGAACACAATGCCATCGCACATCTAAAAACATTAGATATGGCTGATCAAGCGCTAAAAATGCCCAATCAATTGAGTGGCGGTCAAAAGCAAAGGGTGGCCATTGCCCGAGCCTTAATCAACAATCCTTTAATCATCATGGGTGATGAGCCTACCGGAAATCTGGATAAAAAAAACAGCGATATGGTGTTTGATATTTTTAACAAACTTACTTTAGAAGAAAAACAAACATTGTTAATAGTAACGCACGATAATGATTTTGCCAAAAGAACCAACCGAACCATCACCATGGAAGACGGTTCTATTGTGTCTTAACCGTCATTATGATTTTGACAGTCTAATGGTTAACACCATTTTTTATGATTTTTTTAATAGATTTTCGCCACAAAAGGGCTAACTATGCACATCATCAAATCAAAAATCATCCATCATGAAAATCAAAATCCATTTCTTAGCGGGCTTGCTATGCCTCATTAGTATTTCGTTAAAAGCCCAAACGGGAAGCATTAAAGGGAAAGTAATCCATCCCGAAAAAACTTCGGCAAACGGTATTTTAATATCACTGCTGCTAGCCAAAGACGCTACACTTATCAAAACTCAGATTTCTGAAAACGACGGCAGTTTTGAATTTCCTAACCTTCTTGATGATACTTATACCCTTGTCATTGAAGACGATAGATATACACTTTTTCAAAGCCAATCCATTAGCCTATCTAAAGACCAACCACTTTTTATAGTGCCCACAATTACGCTGCAACCCACAGAAGCCAATTCGCTCAAAGAAGTCGTGGTTCAAAAGAAGAAAATGTTTGTGGAAAACAAGATAGACAAAACAGTGTTGAATGTTGATGCTCTGATTTCGGCTTCCGGTGGCGATGCGATGGATGTTCTCGAGAAAGCTCCCGGAATCATCGTCGACCAAAACGGGACAATTACGTTTAAAGGAAAAAGTGGTGTCGCTGTTTTTATAGATGATAAACCCACGTATTTATCGGGTGCCGATTTAGAAGCCTATCTAAAATCGTTACCGGCTAGTACGCTCAACCAAATCGAATTAATGACCAATCCTCCGGCAAAATACGATGCTGCAGGTGGCGCGGGAATCATCAACATCATTACCAAAAAATCAAAAGTCAAAGGTTTTAACGGAAGCGTTACCTCAAGAGCTTCTCTCGGTAAAAGAGCTCAAACTCGACAGGGACTGAACCTGAATTACCTAAACAATAACGTCAAGGTATTTGGAAATCTTAGCTATAACTATCAAAATGGGCTCAATGATTTGTACATTTTCCGACGCTTCAAAAATGAGGATTTGACTATTAAAAGCTTGTTTGATCAAACCAGCATCATGACAAGAACCGGCAATAATGTCAATGGGAAAGTGGGAGCCGATTATTATATCAATGAAAAAACGACTTTGGGAGTAGGTGTTACTGGGACTTTCCGATCCGGAAGTAGCCAAAGCGATGTCAATAGCCGTTTGTCTGACGCTAACTCGGTTCTCGATTCGACCATCATTGCCAAAAACCGCGAAAAAAATACCTTTAAAAATGGCGGACTGAATCTGAATTACCGCTATGATATCGATAGTGTGGGAACCAAATTTACGGCCGACTTTGATTATTTACGATACGGTACTGATGCCCAACAGCAATTCAATAATACAGTGTTTCAGCCCGACAATTCGATTAGTAATCAAAACGAATTACGCGGTAATTTGCCTTCCAAGATTGACATTTACTCCTTTAAAACCGACTACGCAAAGCCACTAAAGAATAACGGTTCGCTGGAAACCGGATACAAAGTCAGCTATTCCAAAACCGACAATATTGCCGATTACCGCGATGTGATTAACAACATTCCGATTCCAAATTACGATACCAGCAACCATTTTAGGTATAACGAAATCATCAATGCAGCGTATGTGAATTTCAATACCAGTTACAAAAGGTTCACCTTGCAAACCGGATTGCGATTGGAACATACCTATTCCAAAGGAAATCAATTGGGCAATCTAGAAAAACCGGCTTCACAGTTTAAAAGAAGCTATACCAATCTGTTTCCTACCGTGTATGTGCAGTACAAATTGGATTCTATCGGGAACAATCAATTGGTGTCTTCCTACGGAAAGCGCATCAATCGCCCGTATTTTCAAGACTTAAATCCGTTTATTAGTCCACTGGATCGATTTACCTACTATGGCGGTAATCCGTTCTTGAATCCTTCCTTTGCTCATAATGTTGATTTGTCCTACCGCTATAAAGGCTACTTTTCGACCACAGTAAGCTACGGCAACACCAGAGACGATATTAATGAAACCATAGAAATTGATGAAGGCATCTACTACAGCAGACCAGGAAATATTGGTAAAAGCGAGTACTACAGTATCAATGTTACCGCTGACATTCCCTTTTACAAATGGTGGAACGTTAATCTGTATTCCGAAATTACCCATTCCAAATTCAAAAGCAAACTCTACACAGAAAATCTAGATACTTCGGGAACGTTTTGGCATTTTTCTGGAAATAGTTCTTTTATTTTTTCCAAAGACTGGTCCGGTGAAATAGGAGGGTATTATCAAACCGATATTGTATCGTCTCAGTTTACCCTTGGAGCGCGAGGTGCCGTAAATATTGGCATTAAAAAGAAAATCATGCAGGATAAAGGAAGCCTTCAATTTTCGGTAAACGATGCTTTTTACGGTAATATCAATAACGGAATCATCAATAATTTAAGACTTACAGACGCCAATTGGGTAAACAAACCCGATAGTCGATTCGCGGCACTCACATTTACCTATAGTTTTGGAAATGCCTTCAAATCAAAAGAGCAGCATAATGCGAGCGGTGCTGACAGCGAAAAAAATAGGGTAAAAGAGTAACGGGAATTTGTGTATTTTTGAACTTTAATTTTGAAACCGCAGTAGTATGGGAGTCTTACGTTTAGAATTGCCAACCGATCCAAGATGGGTAAACATCGTCGAAAAGAATATTGAAGAAATCCTAACGGACCACGCTTGGTGCGAACAAAAAGCCGCCACTAATGCCATAACCATCATCACCAACAATTCGGAACACGAGGATTTGGTAACCGATTTACTGGCGCTTGCCAAAGAAGAATTAGATCATTTTGAACAAGTGCATGACATCATCAAAAAGCGCGGACTCAAGCTTGGCAGGGAGCGAAAAGATGATTACGTCAACGAATTAGCCCAATACATGAAGCGAAGCAATACGGGCAGTCGGGTTTCCGGTTTGGTAGAACGCTTACTTTTTTCAGCCATGATTGAAGCCCGTAGCTGCGAGCGTTTTAAAGTGCTGTCGGAAAACATCCAAGACGAAGAACTATCCAAATTCTACCGCGAACTGATGGAAAGCGAAGCAGGTCACTACACTACTTTCATCACCTATGCCCGAAAATACGGCAAAGGCATCGACGTTGAAAAACGCTGGCGTGAATGGATTGCTTTTGAAGCAGCCGTCATCGCTAATTATGGGAATAAAGAAACCATTCACGGGTAATTTTTTAGGAGCACAACGTTTCCCTTTTTTAAGGACGCATGTTCCCGCTGTCCGCTATAGAAGGTGCCGCTACCATCGGGGCTAGCGACAACATTTCTCATTCCCGCGTAGGCGGGAAGCTATTGTGTGCCTGGTTTGGATTCCCGCCTTCGCGGGAAAGACAGCCATCTGTTAATAAATTACTCAATATTTCGTTGCTATAATGACTTGGTTTCATCCATGAAATCTTATATTTGAGTACATTCAATAACGCACAAAATGAGAATAGAAACGGATATCAAACTGGGTTTTAAAGACGTCATGATACGTCCCAAACGTTCCACCTTAAACAGTCGGGCTCAAGTCAGTCTGGAACGCGAATTCAAATTCATGCACAGCACGGCAATATGGACAGGAATCCCCATTATGGCCGCCAATATGGATACTGTCGGTACGTTTGAAATGGCATTGGCATTGGCCAAAGAAAAACTCTTTACCGCCATTCACAAGCATTATACGCTGGAGCAATGGAATGACTTTCTCCAAAAAGCGCCAAAAAGTATCGCCGATTATATCGCCGTAAGCACCGGAACCGGGAAAGACGACTTCAAGAAAATCGCTGCCATATTTGAGAACCATCCAAATCTAAAATTTATTTGCATAGATGTCGCCAATGGCTATTCGGAACACTTTGTCAATTTTCTGCGTCAAGCCCGAAAACAATTCCCCGATAAAGTCATTATTGCCGGCAATGTCGTTACCGGAGAAATGGTAGAAGAATTGCTTCTAGAAGGTGCCGATATTGTAAAAGTAGGTATCGGACCGGGTTCTGTTTGTACGACTCGAGTGAAAACGGGCGTAGGCTATCCGCAACTTTCTGCGATTATTGAATGTGCCGATGCGGCTCACGGATTGGGTGGACACATCATAAGTGATGGCGGTTGTGCTATTCCGGGCGATGTGGCCAAAGCCTTTGGAGCGGGAGCCGATTTTGTCATGCTGGGAGGCATGTTAGCCGGACACACCGAAAGCGGAGGCGATATGATCGAAATCAAAGGCGAAAAGTTCAAACAGTTTTACGGCATGAGTTCGGAAACCGCTATGAAAAAGCACGTTGGTGGCGTTGCCGAATACCGTGCCAGCGAAGGAAAAACAGTCCAGGTTCCGTTTAAAGGCGCGGTTATCGATACGCTTCACGATATTTTAGGAGGCATCCGCAGCACCTGCACTTATGTAGGCGCTTCCAAACTCAAAGAACTTACCAAAAGAACGACGTTTATCCGAGTAATAGAACAAGAAAACCGAGTGTTTACCAAATAAATTTTATAAGGTTCGTCATGAATGACGAGATAGTATCGAGAAGGCTGCTCATGGATTCTCGATAGTGTGGTGATGATTGTTGTTGTTACTTTAACTAAAAATTAGGATTCGTTTTAGGACTACATCTAATTTAAACAGTAATTTTATGACTTATGGAAAAGCACGTAAAAAAAGGATTCATCTTCAGAAAATACGAAGCTCCGTTTCAATCGCTTTTCGATAAATTGTTTGAGATTTTTAAGGAATTAATCACACATACTTCGGGCGATTTTGAGGAGGCAATCGATTGGTTACGACAGTTGGATGTAGAATACAAACTAACAGACAACAGCTATACTATTGATGATTTTATAGAAGATTTAAAGAAAAAGGGATACATCCGTGTAGAACTTCAAGATGACGGAACCTCAGGTACTGCTATTACCGCAAAAACAGAAAGAGCCATTCGCCAGCAGGCCTTAGACCAAATTTTCGGGAATTTAAAAAGATCCGGCACCGGAAATCACAAAACAAAATATTCGGGTAACGGTGATGAACAGACGGGAGAATTCCGCGACTATCATTTTGGTGATGGTCTCGAACGTATTTCGCTAACAGAAAGCCTACGAAATGCTCAAATAAATAATGGGGTAGGCGAATTCTTGTTGACCGAAAACGATTTGGTCGTCGAAGAGTCCAAATTCAAAGCGCAAATGAGTACCGTTCTGATGATTGACATCAGTCACAGCATGATTCTTTACGGAGAGGACCGCATCACACCGGCCAAGAAAGTGGCTATGGCGTTGGCAGAATTAATCACGACCCGTTATCCCAAAGATACGCTTGATATTTTAGTGTTCGGTAATGATGCTTGGCCTATCGCGATTAAGGATTTACCGTATTTAAAAGTTGGGCCTTATCATACGAATACAGTGGCAGGTTTACAGTTAGCGATGGACATGCTGCGCAGAAAACGCAATACCAACAAGCAGATATTCATGATTACTGATGGAAAGCCTAGTTGTGTGCGTGAAAAAGACGGCACCTACTATATGAATTCCAACGGACTAGACGAATACATTGTAGAACAATGCTACAATCAGGCACAACAAGCCCGAAAACTGCACATTCCTATTACTACATTCATGATTGCCAATGATCCTTATTTGCAGCAATTTGTAAATCACTTTACAGAAGCCAATCAAGGAAAGGCGTTCTACACCGGATTAAAAGGTTTAGGCGAAATGATTTTTGAGGATTATGAGACCAATAGGAAAAAGAAAATTAAATAATTTTTGGGCGTTTCCCTGCGGGTCGGGCTATTCGTTTCAATCTTTTTATTGTTTTGTCACATCGAGCGCAGTCGCGATGCTTTTTCTAAAACAATAAAAAGGATTTCCACTGCTATCCCTAACGCAAACCGAAGTAAAACTTAAGTAACAATTACAAAAAAACACTATAGAGAAAACAATGAAAGATATAAAAACATTAGGCGAATTAAAGAAATCAGGATACCAATCCAGAAGTATTAAAGAGGAATTACGGGATAACTTACGAGCGAAATTAAAAGCTGGCGAGCCTGTTTTTGAAGGGGTTCATGGTTTTGAAAGTACAGTGATTCCGGAGTTGGAACGCGCTATACTATCCCGCCATAATATTAATTTACTCGGACTTCGCGGTCAGGCCAAAACCCGTTTAGCACGAAAGATGATTACGTTGTTAGATGAATATATGCCAATTGTGGCTGGTTCTGAAATCAATGATGATCCGTTGCAACCCATTTCTCGTTTTGCTAAAGATTTGATTTTAGAAAAAGGCGATGCAACGCCGATACAATGGATACACAGAAGTGAGCGTTTTTCAGAAAAATTGGCAACGCCTGATGTAACAGTAGCCGATTTAATTGGCGATGTTGATCCGATAAAAGCGGCTAATTTAAAATTATCCTATGCCGACGACCGCGTGATCCATTTCGGAATGATTCCACGAGCTAACCGTTGTATTTTTGTGATTAATGAATTACCCGATTTGCAGGCCCGAATTCAGGTTGCCTTGTTCAATATTCTACAAGAAGGTGATATTCAAATTCGGGGTTTCAAATTGCGAATGCCGTTAGATATTCAATTTGTCTTTACTGCCAATCCGGAAGATTACACCAATAGAGGTAGTATCGTAACGCCTTTAAAAGACAGAATAGGGTCGCAAATTTTGACACATTATCCCGAAAATGTAGCTATCGCAAGAACAATTACCCATCAGGAAGCCAAGTTGGACGCTTCTCAAACAGAAACTATTCATGTGCCTAATTTAGCCAAAGATTTATTAGAGCAAATTTCATTTGAAGCTCGAGAAAGTGAATACATTGACAATAAGAGTGGCGTCAGTGCGCGTTTGAGTATTACCGCTTATGAAAATTTACTCAGCACCGCCGAGCGTAGAGCCTTGAAATCGGGCGCAGAGACCACTTCGGTTCGATTATCCGATTTTATGGGAATCATTCCGGCCATAACAGGTAAGGTAGAATTGGTTTATGAAGGCGAGCAGGAAGGTGCAGCTATTGTAGCGCAACACTTGATTGGAGATGCTATTCATACATTTTTCCCTGCCTATTTTCCTAAAATTGAGAAATTGGAACGCGATGCCGAGAGTAGTCCGTATGCCAAAATTCTGGAATGGTTTTTTACCGAAACCGGATTCGAATTATTAGACGAAGCTACCGAGGAAGAGTACAGAAAACAATTAGACGCCATAAAACCGTTAGACGATTTACTTCAGAAATACCAACCTGAAATTCCATTAGAAGACCGCTATTTTCTCAAAGAATTCGTACTTTGGGGATTGGTAGAATACGATAAGTTAAGCAAAGATAGAGCAGACTCCGGTTATCAATTTAAAGATTTATATGGAAGTTATATTAGTAAATTACAATAGGTTTAGTGTAACTACTTAGTATGTTACTTTACAACTAAATTGTACTTTTCCAAAAGCCCTTTTAAACCATCCGCAGAGAAAATCGCTTTTTTAAGTTTGTTTTTCTCTGGGTCGATGGTGTAGTCATAACTGGTATAAAAATCGGCTTTGTTGGCAATGGTATCGATAAAAACTGCTCTTCGCAGGTTACAATTATCAAATACGGCTTCGGTCAAATCACTTTTCATAAAATCCACCGAAACCATACTGCAATTGATGAATTGCATTTTCTTGAGTTTCAAAGCATAGAATTTAGCATAGTCCAATTGGCAATCCTTAAAGTGAAATTCATAAATCACCTGATCGGTCATCGCAAAGTTGACATTGGTAAAATTGCATCCGGTAAACTGCACGCCACGAAGCGAGACATAATTGACTTTGGTATCGTTAAAATTACAATCAAAGAAGGTACAGTCGATAAAGGCTACACTTTGAAACGTGCATTCGGTAAAATCACAGTTATGGAACGCGCAATTTTCATATTCTTTGTACTTGATATCTGCCTCGAGAAAGAAAACAGCTTCAAATTTAGAATCCAATATATAATCTGATGACATAGTATTTTTTTAAGGCGTAAAGCTAAGCGTTTTTTTGAAGGTATCATTTTGCCTGATGTTACAATTGACATAAACATCGTTTTAGTTGCTGCTTTTTTTCGAGCAAAAGACTAAATTTACCCCACAATTCATGGACTATGCATCAGGAAAAGACTTCCATTTCCGGCTTTTTTTATAAAAACCCATCACTCAAAATAAAAGAGTTTCAAGCATTCCTGACTTCGCGTTTCGGAGTGATATTTACTCTTAATATGCAATCAACCATTTTGTATTATTGGGTATATCATATCACCAACGACAAGCTTGCTTTAGGTTTGGTAGGTCTAGCCGAAGTCATTCCGGCTCTTGGTTGCTCGTTGATTGCGGGTCATTTTGTAGATCAGAGTGAAAAACGAAAAATGATTCTGCAATGTTTGTCGGGTTACATCGTTATTGCTTTGTGTTTGGCGGTACTGGCGTTGCCGAGTTCGCATAAAAATCTTTCCGTTTCCACTATTGTCTACTTCATTTATTTCTTTGTTTTTTTAGGTGGTATCCTGCGTTCCTTTTTTAGCCCATCGATGTTTTCTTTGTTTGGATTGGTCGTTCCGAGAGAGCATTATGCCAACGCCACGAGTTGGAGCAGTATGTCCTGGCAAATGGGCGCTGTGTTGGGACCTTTAGTTGCCGGTTTCGGAATTGCTTGGTTTGGAATTGCTAACGGACTTTTTATTGTTTTAGGCATTCAATTGTTCTTGTTTATTCCGATATTATCTATTACCGTGAAGCCCATTTTAAAGAAAGTCAAAGAGCCCATTTTACAAAGTGTTTCCGATGGATTGCGGTTTGTGGTTAAAACGCCTATACTCTTGGCGGCCTTGTCTTTGGATATTTTTTCGGTCTTATTTGGAGGTGCGGTAGCCTTACTTCCGGTATATCAGAAAGAGATTTTACACGTCAACGAAATGGGGTTTGGAATGTTGCGAGCAGCACCGGGAATGGGCGCTTTACTAACCTTAGGATTGTTGGCATTCCTGCCCTTAAAAACGTATCCTGGAAGAAAATTATTTATCAGTGTAACGGGCTTTGCGTTGTCTATTATTGTTTTTGGAATATCGACTAATTTTTATCTTTCGTTTGCAATGTTATTGCTGTCGGGAATGTTTGATGCGGTTAGTGTCGTTATCCGAAGTACCATTTTGCAATTAGTAACTCCCGATGCTATGCGAGGCCGAGTTTCAGCAGTTAACACTATGTTTGTAAGCTCGTCGAATGAACTCGGTGATTTCGAAAGTGGCGTCATGGCCAATTGGCTGGGAACGGTAAAAGCTGTAGTCGTTGGCGGTTGTCTTACATTGGGCGTAGTCGTCTTTACATTTTTCAAAGCACCTCAATTACGAGATTTTAGTTTTGAAGAGAAAGAAGTGGAACAGCATAAAAAAACAGTGTAATGTGAATTACACTGTTTTCTGAGCAAAGCTCTTTACGTTAGGATAGCATTGGTTAAACTAATTTCTCAACCGTCACTTCTTTTTTTAATAATTGTTTCAGAAAACCATCAAAATCTCTTGTAAAAGAGTATCATTTCTGGTTGTTCTTTCTGGTCGCTTTGGTCAGCCACTGAATCTCCCTATATTCAATTTAAAATACCAGTGAGCGACAAGTGAAACATTTACAACAATCCTAACAATTCATCAGACCAAGTCGTAATCATCTAAATGGAATACCTCTTAAATATCCTTTCGTGGTCTTGATTTATACAAAGCTACACCATACATAGTTAGTTCATGTTATACAATTTTCGAAGTGATTTGTAAAATTTTAAGGAAAGCCACTTGTAATCATAAAAGAGCTTGCCGCTCTTTTTTTTACAACGAAATGCGCTATTTTTGAATTTTATAACAATACGATACTATGTCTTTAAATACTAGTAAAATAAAAACTTTATGGCGATTGATTAAGCAATCTCTGAAAGGGGAAGAGCACGATTATACACAGGGAAATGTAAAAGTGGCGATCCTTTTATTGTCTATTCCGATGATATTAGAGTTGAGTTTGGAATCTGTTTTTGCGGTGGTTGATATTTATTTTGTGGGTCATTTGCCCAATGCCGATGTCGCTGTTGCCACGGTTGGTCTTACCGAAGCTGTCATCTCTTTAGTTTATACTTTGGGAATCGGTCTGAGTACAGGAGCCACGGCCATTGTCGCACGGCGTGTGGGTGAAAAAGAGGTTGATGAAGCTTCCAAATCGGGAGCGCAGGCGATTACCATTTCCTTGCTTATTGCGATAGTAGTTGCTTGTTTGGGAGTTTATTTTGCTTCGGATATTTTGTCGCTAATGGGAGCAAAGCCCGAAGTTATAGCTGAAGGGACGTCGTTTGCCCAAATTATTTTTTCCAGTAGTCCCGCCATTATTTTACTATTTCTGATTAACGGGATTTTTCGAGGTGCTGGAGATGCCGCTATGGCGATGCGCAGTCTTTGGTTAGCCAGTATCATCAACATCATTTTATGCCCGGTACTGATTTATGGCGTAGGCCCTTTTCCTGAATTAGGATTGGTGGGTGCTGCTATTGCTACAGCTATTGGAAGAACAACAGGCGTAGTGTATCAATGCTATCATTTGTTTGCGAAAAACAGAGTGATCAAGATATACCGCAGTTATTTCAAGCCCAATTTTGAAATCATTAAATCGTTGTTAGGTATTGCTACTCCGGCGATGTTTCAGTTTTTCATACAGAGTGGCAGTTGGATAGTACTGACGTATATTGTTTCGGTGACCGGTAGCACCGATGCCAGTGCCGGCTATCAGATTGCGATTCGAAATGTGGTCTTTTTTATTTTACCCGCTTGGGGATTAAGTAATGCGGCAGCAACCTTGGTGGGTCAGAACCTAGGTGCCAAACAACCCAAAAGAGCCGAGCAAAGCGTGCTGCTGACGACCAAATACAATATCATTTTTATGAGTATCGTAACCCTGCTGTTTGTATGCTTTTCAGAATTTATCATTAGTTTGTATACTTCTGATGCCGAGATTTTGGCTTATGGAAGTCAGGCACTCCGCATCATTGGTTTTGGGTATGTGTTTTATGGTATCGGTATGGTCATGATACAATCGCTAAACGGTGCGGGCGATACCAAAACCCCAACATGGATTAACATCTTTACCTTTTGGGTAATTCAGATACCTTTAGCTTGGTTATTGGCTGTTCATCTAGCTATGGGACCTGTAGGTTCTTTTATTGCCATTCCTGCAGCGGAAACCGTTTTGGCTCTGTTGGCGTTCTATTTCTTTAAGAAAGGAAAATGGAAGACCATTCAGGTATAGTTTTTAAGGCTTTCAAAAAATTAAATAAAATTTACGTTATTCATTTGCGGATTTAATAGTATTGGCTATATTTGCACCCACAAAAAAGGCCTCGTGGCGCAACTGAATAGCGCATCTGATTACGGCTCAGAAGGTTACTGGTTTGAATCCAGTCGAGGTCACGAATGAATTCCATGAAACAAAAAAAAAATGACAAGTTTACTTGATCATTTTTTTTGTTTTAGGGAATTTTCAAAGCGGAGCTTTGCTGGAAGCACGTAGTGAATCCAGAGGTTATCTTTGGATGAGAAATGACAAGTTTACTTGATCATTTTTTTTGATTTAGGAAATTCTCAAAGCGGAGCTTTGCTGGAAGCACGTAGTGAATCCAGAGGTTATCTTTGGATGAGAAATGACAAGTTTACTTGATCATTTTTTTTGTTTTAGGGAATTTTCAAAGCGGAGCTTTGCTGGAAGCACATAGTGAATCCAGAGGTTATCTTTGGATGAAAAATGACAAGTTTACATGATCATTTTTTTTGTTTTATGGAATTATCAAAGCGGAGCTTTGCTGGAAGAACCTAGTGAATCCAAAGGTTATCTTTGAAGGAGAAATGACAAGTTTACTTGATCATTTTTTTGTTTTAAGGAATTTTTAAAGCGAATTTTGCTTAGTTCTCGGCTTTTCTGTTGAATTTACTTTTTAAAAAAGCGGCGCCAATTTTAATTAAATAGGCTGCCAAGAGACCGATAATCAACCCGCTGACAAAACCGATTAGAGCTCCAGCAAGTAACGCTGTGGATTGCGACCACCAATGAACAATTTTATTGAGAAACCAAAAAGTAATAGTACCAAACACCGTCGTTGCAATTGTCGAAAAAATGAGAACAAAACTTCTAAATCCCGCTGTAATCGATTTTTTATGAATGCTGATAAGGACTGAGGTGGACAAGGCACCAACGGCAATAAATCCAAAAACAATAAGCAACGATAGTATTACGATTAGGATACAGATACCAATGAAAATAAGCCCTAAAAGTAGAATGCCGAATAAAAAAATATTAAATTCTTCGTCTTCAGCAATTTGAGTTTGTAACCTAACCAGTTGAAAATTGGACAAGCTATTTTGAATGAAAGGCAGATAAGTTATGATGAAGTTTAGCATATAAATAGTGTTGTACTGAAAAAAATGTAATTATTCTAATGCACTATCATCTTAAACGAGAAGGCATTACTATAAGCTCTTTTATACTTTTTCGGAAGCTCTTAAAGCTCTGGTTGTTATAAAATACCGCCAACCGATAATTGCCATTTGCCATTTATTTGCTTTTGCCAAATCGAGTTGATGTTTGGAAAAGCTAGGTAAAAGGAGTTTGTTGAGTTTAGCAAGAAGTTGGTACATGACTTTATTTTAGGTAAAAGTATAAAAAAAAAGCAAGTCCATTGGACTTGCTTTTTTATATTAGGCTTTCTGTGTTTTCAGACTTGATTTGGCTTTTTCAATTTCTTTCTTGGCGTTTTCGAATTCCTCTTTAGCCTTTTGCATTTCCTCTTTGGCTTTCAGCAACTCTTCTTTAGCGCTCTCCATCTCTGATTTTGATTTTTTGTTAGGTTTGCTAAACGACTGCTGCGACATCATTTCGTCAATTTGCTGCTGCATTTTTTTCATTTGCTCGTCAAAATTTCCGAAGCCGTTTTCTCCAAAGCCGGAGAAAGATTCCACTTTATTATTGTTTTTGATGTCTTCTAATTCTTCTTTAGTATAATCATCACCACCTTCTACAACATTACCATCTTGAAGTATAAGTGGTTTTTTACCCTCTTTTTTAATGATTATTTTAGAGCTAGATTGTCCGAAGGCATTGCCGTTAGGGAAGTCGAATTGAAATTGCTGTCCTGGCAAGCTGTCTCCGCTACCGTCAAAGGGAAATCCTTTCATCATATCGTTAGGAGTAAAGCCATAGGCAAAGGCATTTCCGTTGGTAAAACCTGCATCACTTGGTTCTCCAAATCCTACTTCATCATTCTGTTTGTAGAATTTGATGGTGTTGATTGGTTTAGTATTGTCCAAAGACAGACTTCCTTTACTGCCGCCTTTATCGGCATACGCTACTTTAATTGCTGTAATTTCTCCTTTGCCGTTTCGTTTTACATCCGAGTAGGAAATAGTTACGCCGTGTTCTTTTAGCGCTGCAATATCGTCATTCATTTCACTCTCAGGCGTGTTTTTATTCCACGTCATATAAATGTTGTCATTCGAGGCAACAGATGATTTTTGGTCTTGTGCAAAAAGGGCACAGTGCCCTAATGTGATGAATAGCAGTGAATACAAGAATCTATTTTTCATAACCTTCAAATTTTTTAAAAATTATACTATTGATTTACTGTCGCAAACTTAAAATAATTCGTTTTTTTTGAAAAAAAGGTTTTGCAATTTTTTAACTATTTTTTGCCGTCTTTATTGAGGTCAGCTTTGGCTTTTTCATACTCGGCTTTTGCGGCCTGCATTTCGACTTTTGCTTTGATCATTTCGTCTTTAGCTCTTCTCATCTCAGCTTTGGCAGCTTCCATTTCGGGTCTTGACTCGTCTAGCGCTGCTCGGGCTTTTGCCATACCTGCTCTTGCAACTTCCATTTGTTTTTGCATCATGGGACGCATTTTCTTCATTTGGATGTTGGCATTGGCCATGGCTTCCGACTTAATCTTCATGATGTCCTGTCCGTTGATAAAAATTTGTTGTTCCTCGCCATCAGAAGAAGAGGAGAAGCTAAAATTTCGTCCTTTACCGGCGCCATATTTTTTTATCGCTTCTTCGATTTCTTTATCATCAGAAAGTACTTTACCGTTGATGATTACTACCGGTTTTTTATTCCCGTCAGTTTTGATAACTACATGCGATTTTTGAGAGTTTTTCCGCGAACGTACTTCTGGAACTTCTGGAACTTCTGGAACTTCTGGAACTTCTGGTGCCTCCGGAGCCTCTGGAGCTTCTGCAACTTCCGGTAATTCTGGAATTTCTGGAACTTCTGGAACATCAAAATCCATATCAAAATTGAAATTAAAGTTACCGGCAACATCAATACTGTCGTCAACGGTTATAGCTACAGGTGCATCAGGGTCTTGATTGTTACTATTGGCGGCGTAAACACGCAACTGTTTTGGTTGTCTAAAACCTATACCGCTACCATTTTTATAGAATTGGATTGGTTTTATAGGCTCATTGCCTTCTACATGAGAAACGCCTTTATTACCCTCTTTATCCTTGAATTCTAACTTAATTCCAGTGATTTCTCCGCTACTGTTTCTTTTAACTTTCGAGTATTTTAAGGTAATTCCTTTATCTTTCATTTGGGAAGCATACGCTTTCAATTCGGCATCAGTCGAGTTCTTATCGACTACTACTCGTACTGAGTTGTTGTTCTGTAAGCTCTTAGTATAGTTTCCGGTTTCTTTTTCCTGCGCAATGATTTTAATCTGAAATAAAATGACAAAGGCCAGTAAGGCAGGAAGAATGATGGCGTACTTCCAAGAGTTTCTTTTATGCGATTGATTTTTGTTTAACATGATGATTCGTTTTTTGATTAATGATTGATAAAAATTATTGGTTAATGATAAGCAGCTTTGATTAGAAACTACTTTTACTAAAGTACGTTGGTAGGATTTTTTGTCTTCGAGTTGTGCCATCGCTTTTTGGTCGGCTATGTATTCCAAATTTTGAGTGATTGCTTTTTTATAAAGCCATACAAAGGGATTGAACCAAAAAAGGACACAGAAAGACTTGGCTACCAAAACATCTATCGAATGGCGCTCCTGACTGTGAATTTTTTCGTGTAATAGAATGCTTTCCAATTCTTCCTTCGAATACAAATCAGCATTAAAAACAATATAATTAAAGAATGAAAAAGGGGCTATGTTATCATTTAGGTTAATTAGTTTAAATTTTTCATTTTGAATTACTTGATGTTTATAGATGAGTCGGAATAAGGAAGTGAAATTCAACAATATTTTAACTACTAATATGCAAGCTATAATAGTGTAACTCATGCAGATAAACTGCATCCAATCAAAAGGCTCCGGCATAGGAACTTCCTTTACTATTGTTGTCGTTGTTTGAGAATAGGCAACCAAATCCTCTTGAGTGTATTTCGGCTTTTCTACCATTACAATTTTTGTAATGACAAAAAATGGCAAGAGAAGCGACGTGAATAAACCACTTAAGAGAAACCAACGATTACTATTGAAAAAGGTTTCCTTTCGTACCAAAAAATGATACGCAAGATAGAAAACCATAATCAAGGCACTCGATTTTAGCAGGTAAATTACTATCGCATCCATAGCTGGTTTGTTTTACTTTGTTGAAACAATCATTTTATAAATAGGCTTTCCTTTAACATCCATGTCATTTTCAGTAACTACTTTGATATTTTTGATTTTGGAAAGATTCATACTTTCTAAGGCAAGTCTGGGATTTTTTTGCTGTGCGCCATTGAAGATTAAAATAGGAAAACTATCGGTAAATTGAACCGCAGGATAGCCGGGAATTTTCATGTTGAATCGGTCAAATACTACCACTTCATCACCGTTTTCAAGGGTAAAAATACTAGGCGCATTTTGTTTTGGCACTGCTGGTTTAGTTGTCCAGTTGGTCGTTATTACAACTACTTCTCCTTTGTCTTGTGCTCCATATTGTTGTAAGGAAACAGGATCTTTTAAGATTTCAATTTTTTCTAATCCTTTTGGGTCCAACTCATTTAAGAATTCTTTGTCGTATCGGTCGCCATCTACATAAATCAGCGCGTCGTCTTTAATAGATTCAATGGTTACGATTTTATTTTCAAGAATAGGGTCTGCAGGCTTTACTATCATTTCCGGGTTGTCATAGAAGCCGATGCTGTTTTTACCGTCTGGAGTTTTACTGACTTTAAAGAAAATAGGACGTATAGGAATGGTTCGGTCTTGTTCTACCTTCCCAACATTCCCTTTATTATCGTTAAAGGTCATTTTGACAGCAATGATTTCACCATTACTATTTCTTTTTAATTTCGATACCGTTAAGTCGATGTTATGACTGTCTTTTAGGTCTTTTACATTACTTTTAATTTCGTTGTCTGACGAAATTTTATCGAAGATATACGCTACATCGGATTCATTTACTGAGGGTGTGGTTTCGCAAAGCGGAATAACCTCTACGGTAAGATTGGATTTTGAAGCCGTTCGGATGACTTCGGAGGCAAATTTGTCTCGGGCGATTACTTTCACCTGAAACAATAATACAAAGGCAATAAGTACCGGAATAACAACGGCAAACTTTACATAACTAGTGCTGCGGGATTGATTTTTGTTGAGCATAACGATTCGTTTTTTGATTAATGATTGATAAAAATGATTGGTAATAGGGAGGCAGTTTTGATTAGAAACTACTTTGAGTAAGGCATGTTGGTACGATTTTTTATCCGCTAGTTGCTGAATGGCTTTTTGATCGGCAATATATTCTAGGTTTTGGGTAATGGCTTTTTTGTAGAGCCACATAAACGGATTAAACCAAAAGACAGCACAAAGTGATTCGGCAACCAAAACGTCTATCGAATGCTTTTCGCGACTGTGTATCTTCTCGTGTAAAAAGATGCTTTTAAGCTCTTCACTCGAATACAAATCGGCGTTGCATACAATATAGTTAAAGAACGAAAATGGCGCTATGTTATCATTTAGATTAACTACTTTAAATTGCTTGTCTTTAACAATTTGCTGTTTGTGAAGCATTCGATACAGTGAAATCAAATTAAGCACAATTTTAACCACTAGAGTACACGCAATGATGAGATAACTAATCCAAATAAATTGCATCCAATCAAATGCTTCAACAGCAGGAATATTTTTTATTATGGTAATCGGTTGTTGAGTCAGAACCGGAACGTTTTGAACGGCAATTTTAGGTCGGGTTATCCAAATAGTTTTCTCTAAAAAATACAAAGGCAATAGGAGCGAGGTCAGTAATCCACTTAATAAAAACCAGCGATTGCTATTGAAAAAGGTTTCTTTTCGTACCAAGAAATGATACGCCAAATAAAACACAGCGATCAATCCACTTGATTTTAATAGATAAAGGAATACTGTTTCCATACTTTATTATTTTTTGTTCTCAATAATCGCCAAAATCTCTCTTAATTCATCTGCAGAAATTTTTTCATCTTCTGCAAAGAATGACACCATATTTTTATAAGAGCTATTAAAATACGTATCAATTGCTGTTTTCATAAAGCGCTTTCTGTACTCTTCCATTTTGATAATAGGGAAGTACTGATGCGTGTTTCCAAAGGCATTGTGTGAAACAAAACCTTTTTCTTCCAAATTTCTTATGATAGTGGATAGTGTGTTGTAGTGCGGCTGTTCTTCTGTAATTTCAGCCATGACCTCTTTTACGAAAGCTTTTTTTAGCTTCCATAAAATTTGCATGATTTCCTCTTCCTTGTTCGTTAACTTTTGCATAGTAGTTTAATTTGAAATCAAACGTACAACTATATTTTTAGTTACACAACTATTTTTATAGTTATTTAACTATTTTTTTCGTAACCAAGAGGAATATGATTGTAAAATATTGAATTACAGTGTTTTATTTTCTTTCTGAATAAGTTTGAAAACCCAAATTCCCGAAAGCGTTCCGAGTAGGCCCAAAATTCCCATAAACAGCCAGTTCATTTGGTAAGCATATGCACTGCCGTAAGGTTTGCTATAATAATCAATAATTCCCATGCCCACTTTGGCGCTGAGGATGTGCGCTAAACTGAAGCTCATGGTATAAATGGCCATATAGCGTCCTTCATGTCCTTTTGGTGCTCGACTCAGTGCAACGGAATTAGAGAACGGAAACGCAAACATTTCGCCAAAAGTCATAAACAGCATCATGATGACTAATATGCCTGCCCAAGTGTTGATGAGCATCAGGAATAAACTTATCGCCATCAGCAAGCAGCCCACGGCAACCACTTTGACTTTACTGATTTTATGACGTTCGATATAACTCACCAAAGGCATTTCCATAAAAAAGATAATGAGTCCATTCATCGTAAGTAAAATACCAGTTTGAAATTCGGTCAAGTTAAATTGCTCTTTGTGATAGAGTGGAATCGTGGTAAATACTTGAAAGAACAGTATTCCTGAAACCAGACAGCTGAATAAGAAAACCCAGAATGGTCTGTCTTTAAAAACAGAGTCAGTCAATATTTCTCCAGGATGCTCCTTGTCTCTAAAGGCTGTTTTTTTCTTTTCTTTTACTTTGAGCCAAAAGATCAGAATGGCGATGATACAAGTGGCACCGTCAATCCAAAACAATCCGGCATATCCGACACTCATGATGATTAAGCCTCCAAATGCAGGTCCGGCTGCAAAACCAAGATTAATAGCTAAACGCACTAAGGTCAGGGCACGGGTTCTATTTTCGGGAGTAGCATACGCGCCAAGCGATACAAACATGGCAGGGCGATACATGTCAGCAACCACCATAATCAAAAACATACCAATACAAAGACCGACAAAACTAGTAACAAACTGTATGGCAAAAAGCATCAGTCCACTGACCAATAAACTAAAAATCATGATTTTGTAAAAACCAATCTTATCCGAAAGTTTCCCGCCAAGCCAAGAACCAAGTATAGAACCGAATCCGAAGCACACCATAATCCAACCCACTTCGCTATACGAAAAATGCAAATCTTCCTTTAAATACTTTGATAAGAAAGGCAAGACCATCGTCCCAGCGCGGTTGATAAAAGTAATGAGTGTGAGTATCCATATTTCTCTCGAAAACCCTCTGAAATTATTGATGTAGCGTTGTGAAGCGGCTTTTAGCATTGATTTTTGATTGATGAAACAAAGTTACAAAGTTTTTAGGACTAGAGGATGGGGAATAGACTAATAGATAATAGACTAATAGATAATAGACTAATAGATAATAGATAATAGATAATAGATAATAGATAATAGATAATAGATAATAGATAATAGATAATAGACTAATAGATAATAGATAATAGATAATAGACAATAGACATATAAGTATCTTCCAACTTCCAACTTCTATCTTTCAATTTTCAAATCATCAAATACCAACTTCCTTTCTATTTTTTACCCTATTTTTGTTGAAAACAGTTTTATGAAAAAACTACTTTCTTTTGTTTTAGTGTTTCACAGCTTTTTGCTATTGGCTCAGGAAGTGCCTTTTGAAACTTCTAAAGCTTTTCAGGAAAATTTGGATAGGGAATATGCCGATCGTGCTGAAAGTCCGCTTACGGATGCTGATTTCAAAACCTTTAAGGGACTCGATTTTTATCCTATCAACGAAAAGTACATCGTGAATGCTCAATTTATCCGAACACCAGATGCCAAAGTATTTAAGATGAAAACTACGGGTACACGGTTACCGGAATATGTCAAATATGGCGAACTCCATTTTAGTATCGATGGAAAAGCGTTGCGACTGAATGTCTTTCAAAACATCGATTTGATTAAGAAAGAAGGCTATGCGGATTATCTTTTTTTGCCGTTCTCTGATTTGACCTGTGGGAAGCAAAGCTATATTGGTGGTCGATACATTGACTTGAAGATTCCAAAAGGCGATACTATTATTATCGATTTTAACAAGGCTTATAACCCGTATTGTGCTTATAACTCGAAATATTCTTGTCCGCTTGTGCCTTTAGAAAATGACTTGGATATCGAAATAAGAGCTGGTGTAATGAAATTCCACGACTGATGCCATGCTATAATTTACATACCCACAAAGTAACGCAAGATGCTGATACCGTAGCCTTGGTGAATCAGTATCCGTGGGAGTTTGATGCCTCGATTCCGCTTTATTCTATAGGAATTCATCCCTGGTATATCAGCAAAGAACGCTTGGAAAGTGATTTAAAACTGATAGAGGAGAAACTCGCACTCAAAGAATGTCTTGCCTTGGGTGAATGTGGATTAGACAAGCGCATTGAAGTACCTATGGCGTTACAGATAGAAGTTTATGAGAAACAAATCGATTTGTCCGAAAAATATCAAAAGCCTTTGGTACTGCATTTGGTCGCGGCTTTTGACGAGCTTTTGGCTCTTAAGAAGCAAAAGAATATTTCAGTGCCCATGATCATCCACGGCTTTTCTAAAAACGAGCAGGTTGCACAGCAATTACTGGATGCTGGTTTTTATCTTTCCTTTGGAAAATATTTATTGCGAAATCCCGAATTGAAAGAAGTTTTTCAATCGATTCCCAACGACCGTTTCTTTCTCGAAACAGATACTATCGAGGAATCGCTCAACGAAGTCTATGCTCTTGCAGCAGATTATAAAATGATGTCCATGACTGAAATGAAGTCAACCGTTGCAGCCAATTGGAACCACGTTTTTGGAATATAGGCTTCGTTCGTATAGATAAAATAAATTTGCTATCGTTTTCTTCTAGAATGTTTAAGGCAAATGAATGTAAACTCGCTTTTCAAGTTTTTGTAGCTTGTTGTTTTGGTTTACTTTTAAATCTCTTGTCAATGAGTTTTTAGGGTATATGACTCCGAGATTTAATCATCGTTGGAGTTGTTATGTAATCCAATTTGTATATTAGCAGAGGTAGGTAAGTTATTATACATATCTGCTCGTTAGTGGCTATTATTCCCCAAAACCGGAAACAAAAATTGAAAATGAAACATATAATTTATCTAATAGTTTTTCTCACTGCTTCTATTAGTTTCGCTCAAGAAAATAAACATTTCGGAAAATGGTCTGGAATAAACAATCATGGAAATACAGCAAGTATTATTCTTGACAAAAACAATTTTGTAGTTTTTATAGAACAAAAAGAAACTTATGGCGGTGAAAACTTTACATTAAAAGGGAAAAACTACATGTATAAGTATGAAATAGATTATTCAAAAAATCCTCTACAAATAGATTTTGTCCTATCTGAAAAAGATACTGGAGTAGAAACACATCGGGTTAAATCAATTATTAGATTTATAGATGAAAATACAATAGAAATCAGAAATAACAAAGATGAAAACTCAAAGCGTCCAAAAAAATTCACTGGAAAAACAAGTGAAGATACAATGCTATTCAAAAGAGAAGAATCATAACAGCCACTAACAGCCGTGTGGCGCAATGGCTGGTTTAGTTGTTCTTAGCCGGAAACTACTCAAAAGCAAAATTGTTTATATTTACAAATAACTATAAAGTTGCCGCTTCTGCGTGATGCAGCGGAACGTTGGCAGAAATACATATCAAAAACCAGAAAATCAACTCTAATAATAACAATGACAGAAACCGACAAATTATCTTTATTTTTTAGTAATGAGTTTCCTTTTAATAAAGAAGGTTTAGAAGAATTTGTAAATACTTTTGTAATTAAATCATACAAAAAGGGGCAAACTATTCTAAAAAGCGGCGATACCGAAAACGAACTTCGATTTTTAGACCAAGGTATCATTCGGGAATATTATGCCACCAACGATAGAGAAAAAAACATCAATTTTTATACAGATGCAGGTTTTACAACCGACTTTTCTTCGTTTACTAATAGCACACAAACAAAAAAAAATCAAGAATGTTTGACGGATGTAGATTTGAGGGTTTTATCCAAAGAAACATTTCTGACTTTTACCAACCAATACCAATGCGGAAAACAATTTATTGAAACTATTTTCCAACGAATCGTTGTTACTAAAGAAGCCTCAGAATTTAACCAATTTGTAAACACAGCGGAAGAGTTATATCTCGATGTTATCAAGACCAAACCGGATTGGTTACTTCAAATTCCGCAATACCATATTGCTTCCTATTTGGGAATTACGCCCGAAACATTGAGTAGAATTAGAAAAAGAATTTAATTTATTGATTTCAATCATTGGAATCAATTGTAGCATTGAGCAACTTTGTACTTTCAATTTAAAATACAGAATAATGAAAGTACATCATTTGCGCAACGCAACTATGATCATCGAAACAGCAGATAAAGTCATTTTAGTTGACCCAATTCTTGGAAAAAAAGGAACCGCTGGACCAACTTTTACACTTTTCCGATTCAAGCCACAACGAAATCCTATTATAGATTTACCAAGCAATGCAATGGATATCGTTGAAAAAGCTACACATTGCTTAGTAACGCATCTCCATCCGGATCATTTAGACAAGGAAGCGGAGCATTTTCTTCGCTCTAAACAAATTCCTGTTATTTGTAGCATAAAAGACGAAGCTACTTTAAGGAAGAAAGGATTAAATGTTTCCCAAACAGTTGAATATTGGAAAGAAAGTTCTTTTTTAGGCGGAAAAATTCAAGGTATTCCTGCAGTTCATGGGTACGGATTTATTGCAAAACCAATGGGAAATGTAATGGGCTTTTACATCGAATTACCCAATGAAAAAACAATTTACTTAAGTGCGGACACCATTTATACCTATGACGTTCACAAAGTCTTGATACAATTGAAACCCGATATTGCCGTTGCAGCTTGCGGAACAGCGCAATTAGATCTTTTTCAGCCTTTACTAATGCGAATAGACGACATTTTAAAATTCGTTAAAAACGCACCAAACAAAGTAATCGCCAATCATTTAGAAGCTGTAAATCATTGCCCGACAACAAGAAAACAATTAGAAGCAGAAGTTTCAAAAATTGGACTTTCTGACAAGGTTTTTATTCCAAATGATGGAGAAAGTAAAGTGTATTGATAAACTAAGTACAAATGATTTTATAGAAAAATAGCCAGTAAATCAATGTCATATTTTTTTTATATCATCAATGATTTGAAAGGGATTTAAAATTCTACACTTGTAATTGCTAATTTTGCAAAGCAGCAAAATATAAATACGAATTATAGAATTAAAGCTTAAAACAAGTACTATGTTAGAGAAAAATCAACTGTTGGAATACTTAAAACAATTCAATTTATTTACAGATAGTGAAATAAATGAATTTATAAGTTTAGCGACTATTTCTACGATAAAAAAAGGAGATTTTTTCATTAAACAAGATGAAATCTGTACCACGCTTTCCTTCGTGAATTTTGGTATTTTTAGATCATTTTATTATTCTAATAATGACGAAGAAATAACCTATTGTTTTACCTTTCCTAATACATTATTAGTGGCTTATTCTTCATTTATTACACAGAATAAATCAGAAGAAAATTTACAAGCTTTAACCGATTCTGAAATAATTTCAATTTCAAAAAAAGAATTAGAAAACCTTGCGGAATCAAACAATAAATGGTTGAATTTTTTAAAAATAATTGCTGAAAAAGAATATGTTGAACTCGAAAAATGGATATTTAATCATCAAAAATCCAACGCCCAAAAACGATATGTAGATTTGATAAACAACTATCCACAATTTGTGCAACAAATTCCACTTCACTACATAGCTTCCTATCTTGGAATTACTCAAAGACATTTAAGTAGAATAAGAGCATCGATTTAATTTTTAGACAAATGTCCTACGTTCTTAGTAGGGCAGGAGTGTAATTTTGCACTTCAATTAAAAATAATTAAATATATGAAAACAGTAATTTTAATAGGTGCTAATGGGAAAATGGGAAAAGCAGCACTTACAGGTTTAGGAAAACACAAAGTGATTACAGCTGGTCGTTCAAAAGACGGTTGCGACTACCAAGTTGACATTACCAGTGAAGAATCTTTGAGAAAATTATTCAAGGAGGTTGGCCACTTTGATGCAGTTGTGAATACAGTTGGCGTATGTGAATATGCAACCTTCGTGGAAATGACTGAAGCGCAATGGATGAATACAGTAATGAGTAAAATGATGGGGCAAATCAATATTGTTAGAATAGGTCAGGAATACATTGCTGATAAAGGTTCCTTTACGCTTATTACAGGTATACTAAATTTAAAGCCTATTCCTTTTGCTATTGCAGATGCAACTACAAGTGGTGCCATTGATACCTTTGTAAAATGTGTAGCCTTCGAAATGCCAAGAGGTATTCGTGTAAATTCAGTAAATCCAACAGTTTTAGCGGAGGCTTGGGATGTTTACGGCGATATGATGCCAGGATTTCAACCTGTACCAAGTGCATTGGTTGGTAAAGCGTTTGAGCGCTCGGTTGATGGATTTATTACTGGTCAAGTGATACTTGTTGATGCATAATTAACAAAAATTACAGCATATAGTCTTTTCAAAAAAGAAATTGACTATATGCTGTTTATTATAAAATAAAAAGAAAAATGGAATTAAAACTTTACCAAATTGACGCATTTACAGATACCGTTTTTGGTGGAAATCCTGCTTGTGTGGTGCCTCTTGACAATTGGTTATCAGACGACATTTTGTTGAAAATAACTAAAGAAAATGCCGTTGCAGAAACCGCTTTTTTTGTGGATAAAGGAGAAAAAATCCATTTGCGATGGTTTACGCCAGAAATTGAAATGGATTTGTGCGGTCACGCCACACTTGCAACAGCACATTGCTTAAAGACAATTTTAGATTACAAAAAAGATGAAATTGTTTTCGAAACAGTAAGTGGCGACTTAATTGTTAAAGTTGAAGATGGACTATACAAAATGGACTTCCCAGCAAGAATGCCTATTGCAGATACTTTACCCGAGACAATTTCAAAATCTTTAAATATCCAACCTAAGGAAATTTTGAAATCTAGAGATTATGTTTTGGTATATGAAAACGAAACAGAAATCAGAAACATAAAAATTGACCGACAGTTATTTGACCAAATCAACCTTGATCCAGGCGGAGTAATTGTAACAGCAATTGGAGATGAATGTGATTTTGTTTCTCGTTTTTTTACACCACAAGCTTCCATTTTAGAAGATCCTGTAACAGGTTCTGCTCATTGTTCTTTGGTGCCATTTTGGTCGAAAAGACTTGACAAAAAAGTACTTCATGGGCAACAAGTTTCGGAACGAATGGGAAAACTATATTGTGAAGACCAAGGAGACCGAGTTATTATTAGCGGAACAGCAAAAACCTATTCTGTTGGGAATTTTTGGATAGAATAAAACTAGCTCCAAAAGCAGTTTGTTACAATAGCTGTTTTTATCTTTCTTAGCGGGAAACTACTTAGTCGAATTTCACATATCTTTACAGCAAAACGTTAAATTATCACCTTTACCAAAAGCGTTGTAGATTGAGTGTAATTATAAAAATCAAAATATGAAAAGATTAAAATTGATGTTTGTTATGATTGTTTTCTTGCCAAATTTTATTTTTTGTCAAGATAGTTCGAATTACTCTAAAGTAAATACAAATACCGGAGTAGTAAAAATTCCAGGGAATTGGGAGCAATTAAATAAAATGGATGACTCTGGTCAAACGTATCTAAAAAATAAAGATGGAGTAATTATCGCCATCGCTCAAAATCCTAAAAAAGCATATTCTTTTTTTAAAAGCAATGTTTCAGATTTTGAAAACGTAAAATTATTTTACACTTGGGATTCTGACTACTACAAGGAAAATAAATTCAAAACAGCACTCCTCAAAGAAAATACTGAATTAGAGTATATAATTTGGAAGTATAATGACAAGAAACTCGATAATGTATTTCTATTTGGTTCGTCTAAAAGTAATTTTTTAAATCTTCTGGTTTATACAAATAATTGGAGCGAAGATGAAAAGATAATTTTTTTAGAAAATCTCTTTAAATTGAATAAGTAATTACGCTTAGTAGCCGACTGAAGAAATAGCAGGTTTTTCTTTGATGCGCCCCGCTCCACAATACCTATAGCTATCGGGATCAGACTTTAAGGTCTTATACTCCGTAAATAGATGCGTCGTTTTGAAAACTCCGCTTTAATTTTATAATGTTATAGTATTTGAAAAAGTTTGTTTGGTCACAAGCGAAGCCGAAATCTGAAGTAGCAACTGGCAAAGTTTGTGCACTCAAGTTGACTTTAATACCATTGGATAACATCGGTTTGATACAACCAGCATGTGGGCTGGCATTGTTTTTATAGCAGTAAATTATTAAGTTGATATTTTGTGTATCTCTAGAACAAATTCTTAAAAAGACGCCACTTCGCTAAGCGGCGATACGTTAGCAGTAATCGCACAAAAACTCACAACTTATAATTATACGATTAGCTTCAGCACTATTTTGTTCTCTTAATTTATGTTTAATTTACGACCAAATTCGTTTTTATGTAATAGAAAATAGTATTAGCAAAAGTGAATTAAATCTATCAAAAGAAAGAGAAATTTCTAATACGGAATAAAATATGCTGTAGAAAATAATGCACAAAAGTTCATCTTAGCCGAAAGGTCTCTGGTAAATTTATTAAAATAATGTATATATTTACTTATAATTATTTGTTTTTCTTATCCACTTAAGCGAGTTATTAATTATGAAAAAAAGACTACTTTACTTTTTATTATTGTTTAGCGTTATTCTTAACGCACAAAATTCAGCTGATATAGACTTAGTTATAGGTACTGGTTTTGTTGGGTTTTCCCAAGTACAAGCTGTTGCTGTACAATCAGATGGTAAAATTATAGCCGCAGGTAATTTTATTTTGGGCTCAAATGGTTCAGACTGGGAAGGGCGTATGTGCCGTTTTAACCCAGATGGAAGTATTGATACAACTTTTTCAGTAATTCCATTGAATAGTGAAGGCGTAATATATGATATCGCCATACAATCGGATGGTAAAATTTTGGTGGGTGGAAATTTTAGTACAATGAATAATGTCTATACTGGTAGCTTTATTAGATTAAATTCAGATGGAAGTAAAGACGACACATTTAGTAATTCAAACATAGGTTCGGTAAGATCAATTGCGTTGCAGTCGGATGGCAAAATTGTTGTTTGTGGAAATCTGGGATATTCAATCAACGGACATGCACAAAGATATGTTCTTCGTTTAAAAACAGATGGTTCAGTAGACAATACCTTTGACACAGGACCAATTGGCTTTCCAAGTGCCGCATCAGCAGTTTACAAAGTAGTTATACAACCAGATGGGAAAATATTAGCAGGAGGCTATTTTGCTGCTTTTAATTCAATCCCACAAGGTATGCTGATACGCTTTAATACCGACGGAACGAAAGATACCTCATTTGACATAGGCACAGGTGCTACAGGCAGCAATTCCTTGTTAGATATTGTGGTGCAACCAAACGGAAAAATACTTATTGGTGGTGCCTTTGCCCAATGGAATGGATATAGTGGTAGGTTGCTTAGACTTAATTCAGACGGTAGTGTAGATAACTCCTTTAATTTGGGTTTAACTAGTCTCGTTGTTTCAAAAATTGCCCTGCGACCAGACGGAAGCATGGTAGTGCTAGGGAATTTTACGGTAGATGGACAGAGGCGTGCCATCCTAAGTATCAATAATGACGGTAGTGCAAATGATACTTTTGAAGGAAGACAGCCCACTGAAAGTTTAAGTTGCCTCAAGTTGCAGTCTGATGGAAAAATACTGATAGGTGGATTTATGATTGCATTTGGTGGTGTATCAAAAAACGGTATCGCCAGGCTAACCACAGACGGCCAGCTCGACACCACATTTAATTTAAATGCAGGACTTAATGAAAAGGTGTCTTCCATAGCATTGCAATCAGACGGAAAGACACTGATGGGTGGCGATTTTTCTACTTTTGATGGAATAACACAAAATAAAATAATCCGTGTTAATGATGATGGCAGCAAAGACAACTCATTTACTATAGGAACAGGATTTAACAATTCCGTTAAAATAATTACGACTCAGCCCGACGGAAAATTACTGGTAGGCGGTAAGTTTACCCAATACAACAGCCAGCCTGCAAATTATCTTATTCGCTTAAACAGTAACGGAACTAAAGATACATCATTCAACATAAGCAGTGGTTTTAATGAGTATGTCAAGACAATCGCGTTACAAACTGATGGGAAAATTCTAATCGGCGGCAACTTTACGCAGTTCAACGGCCAGCAGCAAAATTATTGTATTCGTCTAAATGCTGATGGCACTAAGGATACTAGCTTTATAATTGAAAATGCATTTGATGGTAGGATAACTGACATCGCATTACAATCAGATGGTAAAATTATTATAGGCGGAAATTATATTACCTTCAACGGGCTGTCTCAAAAGGCTATTGTTCGTCTTAATGCAGATGGTACAAAAGACACAACATTTCAAATAGGAGAAGGTTTTGACAGCTCACCGGCTGATGTTGTACATGATATTGCAATACAGGCCGATGGCAAAATATATGTAGCAACTTCAACAGGTAGATATAACAATAACTATGTAGGCATATTAACGCGTATAAATACTGATGGAACTCATGATGGAAATTTTTCAGTAACACCAGGCTTTTTTGGAACCGGATTTGTTAATACAATTGCACTACAACAAAATGGTGAAATTATTGCAGGCGGATCATTTTATACTATGGGAAACACATATCAAAATAGAATCGTGCGTCTCAATACAAATGGTGTACTCGATACTTCTTTTGATATAAACGGACAATATGATTCTTATACAGGTGGCTTTTCCAATGGTGAATGTAACGACATTGTTATCCAGCCCAATGGTAAAATTTGGGTTGGCGGAAGTTTCTTTCATTACAAAGGAGTAACCTCTTTTTCTGCCATTCGTTTGGCGGGTGAAAATACATTATCAACGGAAAATCATCATTTAAATAACCGAATACACTTTTATCCTAATCCAGTAAAAGACGTTTTACTCTTAAACAAATCTGTGAAAACTATGAAAGTCACAGACATCAGTGGTAAAACAGTGGCAATTTATGCAAACACCAACCAGCTAGATTTCTCTATTTACCCTAATGGTTTGTACTTTCTGACTACTCAAGATGAAAATGATCTTATTGAAACTAAAAAAATAATAAAACAATAACACAGCTCTCACTCGAATCTCTAAAACAAATATTTATAATCCGTTTCATCATAAAAACTTCCATTTAGACTTTGACGCATCAGATGCCTTGAATGTTCCAATAAAATGAAAATGTCTCACTGAATATTTTTGAAATGGAAGATATTGATGATGATGATGAGAAGGAAAAACTGATACATGAAATTGTTGGGAATGAAAAGGAAGTAATTGATCCAATCTTAAATACAATACGACAATTTTCTTTCAACAATTTTGTAGCAAACCATTGGCCATATAAACTAAAAATAAGAAACTAGACTAATATGAGAAATGCAACTACTGCTAACACACGCTATACCTCAGTCTTCTCCTAAACGATAACCCTTATAGTCTGCAAGACAAAACCAGTAAGAAAACTCCAATTTAAAAAGGCAATATCCGTTAAGGAATAGAGAATATTAGTTTCCATCGCATTGAAATTGTTTCCAGTCACGCTGAAATCAACTCCCATCACTCTGAAATTGATTCCCATTGCTCTGAAATCAATTACCATCACTCTGAAATCGACTTCCATCAGTCTGAAATTGGTTACCATCAGTCTGAAATCGACTTCCATCTGTCTGAAATTGGTTACCATCACTCTGAAATCGCCGACCATCATTCTGATATTGATTCCCATCACTCAGAAATTTACTTCCATCAGTCTGAAATTGGTTACCATCAGTTTGAAATCAACTCCCATCAACCTGAAATTGATATCCATCGTATTGAAATGGAATACCATTTAAAAGAAAGTGGTTCCAGTCAAAAGAGTATGGGGTTCTAGTAACGGAATAGTAGTGGTTGCCGAATGAAAAACTGAAAGGTAGATAAAGAAAAGTGACAGTATTAACAAGAAAACCGAACGCATTACATCGGTACGGAGCAAACAGCCATCCTGCAGGCAGTAGGTTTTTGTTTTATAAGCAGAAAAAACAACGCTACTTTTACTCTTTTTTTAAAGTTAGCTACTTAGTAAGTTTTTTATAGATAAAAAGTACTGCAGGTCTCAACAATAAATAGAGTAGTGCACCTATCAAACTTAAAATGCTTATGATAAGTATAGGTAGTACACCGCCAAAAGTATAGGTCATGCCTAATACAAATCCGAGAAAACATTCCGCTCTGTAAATGGGGTAAAACAAAGCACTTATCAGCAGTGTTATCAGCAGATAGAAAGGTATACCGGTATAGCCCAGTGTGAATGAGGTCGAAAGTGCTATGCCAAAAGCCAAAGCGCCTAGGAACGCATACAGTATTGGTCTCGGAAACTTGAAAACGGTACGCTCTTTAGTGATTCTCTTTTGGATTCTATACAATAAAAACCAAGTAAGTAATGGAATCAAGATACCTCCAAGCCAATTAGAAAATTCGGGTAAGTCTTCCCTTTGCAACAAATGATGACTCGGAACACCGCCATGAAAATAATCCCAAACCAACAGCGACCAAACTGCTATTGTTACAGTAGCTGTAAAGTACCAACAATATTTGATAAAATCTTTTTCCGTCATTTTATAGTATTTAGGGATTGCTTGCACCAGTAGTTTCAAATGTAAAACTTCTTTTTGATTTGTGATTAAAAAAAAATGTAACTGTCGCGGGTAGCGCTTTTATCAGCATATCAATACAGCTACTTTATACCCTAATTATTCCTTAATTTTCTTTATTTTTGCGGCTTCTAAATACTATTTCAAATGGCAAAGTGGCAGGAAAGAGCAGCACTTTTATTTAAAGAAAAAGGGTTACATAATTTAACCAATGCCAATGTTTTGGTCGTTGGTCTTGGAGGCGTAGGATCGTTTGCGGCCGAGTTTTTGGCGCGTGCCGGAGTGGGGAATATGACTATTGTAGATGGTGATGTGGTCGATATTACGAATATTAATCGACAATTACCTGCATTACATTCGACCGTGGGCATGCCTAAAGTACAAGTGGTTGGCGACCGATTGATGGATATTAATCCGGAATTGAAGTTAACCCGAATTGAAGAGTTCCTTTCACCCGAACGATCATTGGAAATCGTGACACCGGAGTTTGACTATGTGCTCGATTGCATTGACAGTGTTACTCCGAAACTAAACTTAATTATTGCCTGCAAACGAAAACGCGTAAAAGTAATTTCGAGTATGGGAGCAGGAGGAAAAATGGAAGCTTCTAAAGTTAAAGTGGCTTGTATCAAAAACACCACGAATTGTCATTTGGCCAAAACCATCAGAAAGCGCCTGAAGAAAGTCAAAATTGACAAACTGAAAGTCGTGTACTCTACAGAAATTCAAGATGCCAGCAGTCTCAAAATGACTGATGGCACTAATTTTAAACGCTCATTTTACGGCACTAACAGTTATATGCCTGGTCTGTTTGGTTTATATGCGGCGGAGACCGTAATTAAATACTTGTTGAAAAAAGAAAACTAGTAATGGGTAACCCTTCTAATCCAAAAATACGAATACCCTTAACTGTTAGGATTGGCATGCTATTTTGCTTAGTTTTTACAGTCTTGTTTACGCCGATATTTTATTTTTTAATCCAATCTTCTAAAAACGCATAACGTGATACAAACAGTACTATTTGATATGGATGGTGTCATAGTTGATACTGAACCGGTACACCATTTTGCCTATAATCAGCACTTTCAACAATTAGGGATAACGATTACACCCGAAATATACGCTTCGTTTACTGGGAACTCGACCAAGAATATCTTTGAACGATTGAAAGCCGAATTTAATTTGACTGATGAGGTACAGGATTTGGTGGCAACCAAACGCAATCTGTTTAATGATGCTTTTGACCGCAAGGAAGATTTGTTTTTGTTAGAGGGTGTGGAAGATTTGATCAAAGATTTGCACTCAAATGGGATGCAATTAGTATTGGCTTCTTCATCTGCTAAAGTTACTATTAATCGTGTTTTCAATAGGTTTGGGCTGCATCAGTACTTTTCTCATATTGTTTCGGGTGAAGACTTTCCTAAATCGAAACCGCATCCGGCGATATTTGAACACGCCGCTTTTATTTCGGGAACACCCATCCAAAACTGCATTGTTATCGAAGACAGTACGAACGGAATCAAAGCTGCGAAAGCTGCCGGAATTTATTGTGTGGGTTATGACAGTTTTCATTCAAAGATGCAGGATTATTCCCTTGCGGATAAAGTCATCACAGATTTTCAGGAATTGTCTTTTGATACCATTTTGAATTTGAGGTAATTGGAGGCAACTTTTGTTACTATTTGGGATAAGATTTTGCAGAAAGGTGCGTCTTAGAAAACTATTTTTCTAGAAGATAAGTTATAGATCAAGAGGTTAATCTAATTGGCATCACTCCCATACCTACAACATTTTTTTTATTTAAAAAAATTTTGTGTGAATGATAAAGTTAGGTTAAAAGCATCGGTAATACTAGTAGTTACGAAAGTATTAATTTTAGCCAACTGCTTGCTTGTATACTTTCAGACAACGTTCCCGAGCTTCTTTATGGTCAACTATTGGCTTAGGATAGGCGTCGGTTCCGAACTCCGGAATCCATTTTTTGATGTACACTAAATCTTTGTCAAACTTCTTATTTTGTTCTGTAGGATTGAATATTCTAAAATAAGGAGCAGCATCGACACCACTTCCTGCGGCCCATTGCCAGTTTCCGACATTGCTTGCTTGTTCGTAATCGAGCAGTTTGGTGGCAAAATACGTTTCGCCCCAACGCCAATCGATCAGTAAATGTTTGCATAAAAAGCTCGCAACAATCATCCGGACGCGATTATGCATGTGTCCGGTGGAATTTAACTCCCGCATTCCGGCATCTACAAATGGATAGCCCGTTTTGCCTTCACACCATTTTTTAAACAAAAGCTCATTATTGTCCCAAAGGATAGCATCATACTTAGGTCGGAAACCGCTATTTACCGTATGTGGGAAATGCCATAGTATCTGCATAAAAAACTCGCGCCAAATCAATTCTTTCAGAAATGTTTCATTTTTGCTTTCTAAGGCTTTGGCCACCATTTTTCGAATAGAAACCGCACCAAAGCGCAAATAGATTCCCAGAAAAGAGGTCTTATTCATGGCCGGAAAGTTTCGGGTGGCTTCGTAATTGTCAATTAAGGCATCGGAAATATTGTAGGGTGTAACCTTTATTGCTGATGGGATAAAACCAATATCCTTTAGGCTTAAAAATGGATAACAGTGTTTTTTTAATTTATATAAATAGTCTTCTGAATTATAATGAATTAAACTAGTTTTTCTAAAGTTATCTTTCCACTTATTAGAATAAGGTGTGTAGACTACATACGGAGTACCATCATCTTTGACAACTTCATTTTTTTCGAAAATAACCTGATCTTTACTCGTCTTGAATTCGACGTTATGCTCTTTAAATAGATGATAGATTTCTAAATCACGTTTTCGTGCGTAAGGTTCGTAATCGTGATTGGTATAGACGCTCTGAACCTGATTTTCTTTTATTAATTGTTTAAAAACGTCTAACGGATTCCCGTGAAAGACGGCTAGTGACTTTCCGATGGCTTGCAATTGCAGTTGAATGTTTTCTAATTGCTGATGAATAAAGGTAACGCGAGCATCGTCTTTCGGCAATTGCGCCAAAATAGATTCATCAAAAATAAAAATAGGAAGCACTTCATCGCCACTGTTTAGCGCATGGAATAAGCCTGTATTGTCATACAAGCGCAAATCACGTCGGAACCAGAAAATAGTCATCTTATATAATTTTGGGCAAAGTAAACAATTCTAAGCATTTACCAGCAAAGTGGACATGCCTCCGTCAACATGAAATACCTGACCACTAATCCACGAACTTTTGTCATCGAGCAAGAAGCTGGCCATTTGCGCCATATCGTTAGGTGTTCCGACTCTTTTTAGCGGATGTCGTTGTGCCGATTTTTCTCTTTTATCCTCATTATTCAAAAATTTGTCGGCCAAAGGCGTGTCGGTTAATGAGGGTGCAATTATGTTGACTCTAATTTTTGGTGCATATTCGGCAGCCAGTGCTTTAGCAAAACCTTCGATAGCACCTTTAGATGCGGCAACGCTTGTATGAAACGGCATCCCTGTAGTGGCAGCAACCGAACTAAATAAAACGATACTGGATTGCTTCGAAGCTGTTAGTTGAGGTAAAACGCCTTGCAGCACTTTTATCATCGAAAAGAAATTGAGTTGCATATCACTTTCAAAGGTTTCCAACTTCAATCCTTTAAACGGACGTAGGTTAATGGTTCCTGGACAATAAATCAAACCATCAATAACACTTGGAAGTTGTGCTCCATCGATAGTATCTGTAAGGGCATCAAAAGGAATATGAGTTATGTTTAAACCATTGAGATTTTCATGAGTTCTAGAAGCTACAAAAACGTTATTTTCATTTTGCAATGTCTTGGCGAGTTCGAATCCAATTCCGTACGAACCTCCAATGATAAGTATGTTTTTCATGTTTTACGATTGTTTGTATTCTCCAAAAAGAGCTATTAATTTTTTTCTACGGTATTCAAAGATTTCCTCAAGTTTTGGTTTCACTAAAAAGGGATGCACCATTTGGCCTAAAATTCCCATTGGGACTTTGTAATCAACAATATCCTCCATTTCAACGCCACCTGGAATCTCTTTTAGGAAATGTTTGTGATGCCATAACGCATAAGGACCAAAACGTTGCTCATCCACAAAATATTTTTGGTCTACCACGTGTGTAATTTCAGTTACCCATTTCATTGGAATTCCCAATAGAGGCGTTACAATGTATTGAATGATTTGTCCGGCATAAATTTCTCTGTCAGCACCGGAAAGTGTTTTGAACGACATACTTTCGGGCGTTATTACGGCTAAATTTTTCGGATTCGATAAAAACTCCCAAGCTTCTTCTATGCTAATTGGAATATTTTGTTTCGTATGAAGTGTATAAATTTTCATGGACTATTTTTTTTGTAAAGGTATATATTTTGTTTAACAATTTCACATTATGATTAAACATAAACAATTATTTAAGTTATTCTTAACATTCAGTACTAGTTACAATTTGTAAATTTGGGCAACTTCTAAAAAAAACTCTTTATGAAAAAAATTATTTTTGTTTTAACATCTATTATTGCCTCTTATGTACTTAATGCCCAGGTGAAAACTCCAGCTCCAAGTCCACACGCCACTTTAACACAGGTTGTTGGCTTGACTGATGTCACCATAGATTATTCGAGACCAAGTTCTAAAGGAAGAGCTATTTTCGGCGATTTAGTTCCGTTTGGAAAATTATGGAGAACGGGTGCCAATTTGAATTCCACGGTTACATTTAGCGAAGATGTAGTCATTAATGGTACTACATTGAAAAAAGGAAAATATGCTATATTCACAACGCCAAAAGCAGATATGTGGGAAGTAATTTTCTACACTGACACTGATAATTGGGGAACGCCAGATAATTGGGATGTGAATAAAGCTGCTTTGGTAACCAATGTAGATCCAATTGCTTTAGGGAACAATGTAGAATCGTTGACAATTGGAATCAATAATATTACCAACGATAGTGCGACACTTGATATTTCTTGGGAGAAAACATTGGTTTCGGTTAAGTTTACCGTTCCTACTCACAAAGCTGCTTTAGCTAGTATTGAAAAAGTATTGGCTGGTCCAACAGCCGGAGATTATTTTTCGGCTGCTCAATATTTTTATCAGTCTAACGGCGATATGAATAAAGCTTTGGAGTATATCAATAAAGCGACTACCTTAGCAAAAGATGAAGTTCCATTTTGGCATTTACGTCAAAAGTCTTTGATACAAGCAAAACTTGGAGATAAAGCCGGAGCTATTGCTACTGCAAAATTATCTTTGGCTGGAGCAGAAAAGGCTAAGAATGCTGATTATGTAAAAATGAACAACGACAGCATAAAAGACTGGAGTAAAAAATAATTTCAATTTCCCACAATTGATTAAACCACGATTTCTCTAGTAGATTTTGTGGTTTTTTTATGCGATAGTTTTTTCTTTATTTGATAGCGTAAACTGGAAGAGTATTGACAATACTACTGTTAATGACGCTCCGATAAAATTCAGCCATAAGTATCCTAACTTTTCTTGTCCTGTTGGATAGATGTGAATGGTGTAATAATAAATGAAAAAGATGGTCATCTGGCTGATGACAGCGCTGTAAAAAATGGCATTGGCTTTTACGTATTTGATGTAGAAACCAACAAGGAACACACCTAAAACGGTTCCGTAAAAAACAGAACCTACAATATTGACTAACTGAATCAGGTTTTCGAAAAGCGTTCCAACACAGGCAAAACCAATAGCAATTACGCCCCAAACCAGCGTGAAAAACTTGGTAGCGTTTACAAAATGTTTTTCTGATTTATCTGCAGTAACATTTCGTTTATAGATATCGATGGCTGTAGTGGAGGCTAATGCTGTCAGTCCAGAAGCTGACGACGACATGGCTGCCGATAAAATTACGGCTAATAAAAGTCCGATTAATCCCGAAGGCAGATAATTAAGAATAAAATAGATGAACACGTAATCTTTGTCGTTGGTTTCCGCTTTGGCGTCAACTTTACTAATAATGACTTTAGCTTCATCGTGTAAATCTTTTTCTTTTCCGGATAATGAAATGAGTTTATGTCTCAAAATCTTATTGTCGTATCCTTGGTTTAAATGATCGATATAGATAAGGTTGAACTCCTTCTTTTCTTCTGATAATTGTGCTAACTGTTTTTCCAGTGATTGATAGTCTTTTGCATATTTAGATTTTTCGATAGCGTCCTTATTTACCGGATTAAAGTGCAGTGGCACTGGATTAAATTGGAAAAACACAAATACCATAACGCCAGTAAGTAGAATGAAAAACTGCATCGGTACTTTAAGAAAACCATTCATAATCAATCCCATTTGACTTTCCTTATCTGACTTTCCGGATAAATATCTTCCTACTTGAGATTGGTCGGTTCCAAAATAGGAGAGCATCAGGAAAAAACCCCCGGTAATACCGCTCCAAAACGTATAACGGTTTTCAGGGTCAAAGGAGAAGTCCAAAATGTTCATTTTATCGTTGGCACCGGCAATATGCATCGCATTAGAAAATGTCATATCATTAGGTAACAAATGCAAAATCAGAAAAAAGGTAATGAACATTCCGAGCATGATGATGAACATCTGTTGTTTTTGGGTTACGTTTACCGCTTTGGTTCCGCCTGCAAAAGTGTATATGATTACCAGAATTCCGATAATGATATTGAGCAGGGTTAAATTCCATCCCAAAATAGAGGAGAGGATAATCGCCGGAGCGTATATGGTTAATCCAGTTCCAAGTCCGCGTTGAATAAGAAATAAAATAGCCGTAAACGAGCGCGTTTTTAAATCAAATCGCTGTTCGAGATATTCATAAGCAGTGAATACTTTTAGTTTGTGATAAATGGGGATAAATGTCATCGAGATGACTACCATGGCTATTGGTAAACCAAAGTAAAACTGCACAAATCCCATTCCGTCATGATACGCTTGTCCCGGAGTGGATAGAAACGTAATAGCGCTAGCTTGTGTTGCCATAACCGATAAGCCAACCGTCCACCATGGTGTTTCTTTGTTTCCTAAAATATAATCTTCTACATTTTTACTTCCTTTGGTTTTGTATACACCATAGAAAACAATGAATAAAAGCGTGACCGATAAGACAATCCAATCGAGTTGTTGCATGATTTAAAAGAATAATTGCATTAGAACAAAGAAAATAATGATGTAGATGGCATTGATTACCAATACCCAAGTATAACTATTTTTCCAGGCACTCGTTTTTTTGTTTTCCATATTATTTTCCGATTGCGATGATGTTAGCCAATAGTCTAAAGGCTCCCGAAACGCCTTCAGGTAATTCCCTAAAGAAGCTTAATCCTGTATAGACATAAGTTCCTTTGCCATATTGCGCTACTAATAAAGCACCGTTTTTTGGTTTTTCTCCTTTGTCGTTTGAGGAAAGGATGGGAGTGAAGGCTGCATCCCATTCATTCGGAAAATATAAACCTTGTTCTTGTTTCCAGCCTTTGAAATCTTCTTCTGTAATTTTGTTAGGGTAATTTAAAATCCTGTGATTCGGAACTAAAAAACGAACTTCTGCATTTTCTTCGGTTACTCGATCTCGTGAAATTTTTAACGGATAAGGGGCAATATCTTTGGTTACCAAATCGTCTGTGGTATTGTATTGTACTATCATCGTTTTACCATTTTTAACAAAATTCAAAAGTATTTTTTGTTTGAATGCTAAAGCGTTCACGGTATTGTAGGCGCGAATTCCAGTCATAACGACATCAACGTTTTGCAGTCTTTCCGAGGAGATTTCTTCGGGTTTCATAATTTCCACTTCGTAGCCCATTTGTGTAAGGCTTTTGGGAACTTCATCCCCAGCACCCATGATGTAGGCAATCTTTTCGTTTTTGGTTTTGATTTTAAGTCGGATAGCTTTGGCCTCTGCCGGTTTTAGAACCATTTGCTTATAAATATGCGGATAATTGATGTCGATTTTATTTTGGTCAAAAGTTTGTCCGTCAACAGTTACGATGCTCTTGATATTGATTTCACTCACTTCTTTTGATGGTGATACATTGAAAACAGCTAGTACTTCTTGCCCTTTTTTATCGATGGAAAACGGAATCTCTGTTGGTGCAACTTTCCAACCTTCGGGTAGATCGAGCTTTACGTTTCCGGTGCAATTGTCTTTTCCTGCTTTAACGGTTACTGTAATCACTTTATCGCGGTCGTTATTGAAAATATACACTTTTTCTGTAAAAGAAGAGGTAACTGCCGGAACAATATCTAAAGGTTGGTACACTTCCCCTTTTACATCATCATTGTATTTGTAGATAACCTTTCTTTCAAATGGAATAGTAGTCCCATTAATTTCAATCAAAAATGTAACTTTTACATTCCGAATCACATCGGGTTTACCTATGTTTTGTTGGTCTGAAACGGTATACATTCCAACAGTTCCTTTTTGGTTAAGCCAATAAGCATTGGTAAATTCTTCGGTATTTGGCAGCTGTAATTCTATATTTTTTACAACCGATTTGTTATTGTCTAAAGGTGTAATCGATTGTATGTTCATGCTATTAGGAACTGTGGCAATGGCATTCCAGTTTATTGTAGCATTGCTTCTGTTGATTGCTTCGAGTTTTACCTTGATGGTGCTTCCCGGAGTTGCTTCCTGTAGGTCTGACGATGCTTCCAGATATAAACCAAGGCAACCGGCGATTACTTTTTTAAGTTCTTCTGACTTGATATTTTTCCAATGATTATCTTCTAAATTTTGAATGAGATTATAGGCTTTAATTAATTCATTTACAGATGATGAAGGGTTTTTAAAATCGAAATTTTTCTCCACGTTGAATAGAAGATCACCAATTGCTTTTCCGTCTTTAACACGATTCCATGTAGTATCAATTCCGTCAAAAACGTTGCTTTTATTTTTTGGTGTTTCTCCTTTTAGAAATTCCAAATATTCCTCTTCTTCACCTCGTGTTCCCGTTGAGCCAAACCCTTGAGACTGATGTCGACTTCTACTCAAAGCCGCAATTTCCTGATTGGATTTTCCCAAAGATTGATAATAGGTTCCGATTTGCAGACCACTTAAATTTGACTTGTCAGCAGCTTCAAATTTTTCCTTACTGCCATAAAACCACCACGAAGTATTGAAAAACAAGCGTTTGGGTTGCCAAGTGGTTGTGTATTGTAGTTGATTTGGAAAAACCGTAGCATCATTGACTTTGTCAAAGGCTTCAAAACTCAACATCGCTGAAGCCGTGTGGTGTCCGTGTGTTGTTCCGGGCGAACGATGATCAAATCGGTTGATGATGACATCGGGTTGGAATTTACGTATTGCCCAAATTACATCACTAAGAACTTGTTCTTTATCCCATATTTGAAGAGTTTCCTCTGGATTTTTAGAAAATCCAAAATCATTGGCACGTGAAAAAAATTGCTCTCCGTTATCTATTTTTCGAGCTTCAATGAGTTCCTGAGTTCGGATAACCCCTAAAAGCTCTCGTAATTCTGTACCAATTAAGTTTTGTCCACCATCACCACGAGTTAACGATAAATAGCCAGTTCGTGCTTTGACATCATTAGCAAAATAAGCAATTAATCGGGTATTTTCATCATCAGGATGGGCCGCTACATAGAGCACAGAACCCAAAAAGTTTAGTTTCTGAATTTGATGGAATAGTTCCACCGCATTAGGTTTGACAGGCTGTTGCGCCCAAGTCTTGATACTTAGAAATAGTAATGATAAGAGTAAAAATTGCTTCATAAAGATGTTTATGCCATTTTTCAAATATACTATTATTTGAACAGTGGATTTTCTTTTTTCAATTTCTTTAACAATTTTAATTTGCCGAAGTATTTACATAAAAAAAGCCTCTTTATTGGGGTTAAGAGGCTTTTTTAAGTTAATTAACTTTATAAAACAAAACATGAATGAATTTTACTCGGTGGAAGCTGTTTGATTCGGGAATCTTCCTTTGGAATTGTAAGGATACATTTTTTTGTGACTGTCTAATAATAAATATGGTTCATCACCATCATAATCCGTAATAGTAACCTTCACTTTATTGTATAATGAATAACCACCGTAATTTTTTGGTAATTCTTCGGCTTCCATCCATTCACCTTGGTCTTTGTATAGATATACTTTTTCTTGAAGGTCAAAATACGCTTCAATGTTTGGGAAATAATAATACCTGATTTCAGTTGCTTTCGCTGTTAACGAAATAGGTTCATTAGTAGTAGATGCCTGTGCACTAGATAAATGACACGTAAAAAGAAGCATCAGTAGGAGTACTTTTTCTATTGATTTCATAATCTCTAATTTTTGTTTTAAAGTTCTGGGGCACAAAATGATACACATCATTTAACAAAACAGTAAAAAATTACAGGACAAATATAAAATAAAATTTTAATAAAATCATAGATTAAGTGCAAAAAATATCGACGAAATGCATTTTTTTGTATATTTTTAAGAATATAACTACTTATGTGGTTGATTTGTAAAGATTTATAATGAAAAAAAATTGCAAAGAGGACTCTCTACACTTTTCAGTGGTATTTGATTGCTTATCTTTTTTTGTGATGTTCCTTATGATGTCCTTTTTTTTGACCTCTAGCATTATTATAAACTTTTCCTTTCCATTTTCCGTTGCCTTTGTATTTTACTTTATGTTCTTTGTATAAAACATAAGGTCTGTTTCCTCTGTAGGAAGTTAAATAAACGGGGCGTGAATGGTGTAAATTGTACCCTCTGTAGTAGGATGGAAGTGCGTTAGCCCTAACCCAAGCTCCTCTTCTGGGATAAATGTAGTTTTTAGCGCCAGCATCATAATATACACCGATGTCAGGGAGATAATAGTATTGTACTGTTACTGGTGCAGCCGGAGCCCAAACAGGTGGTCCATAATGAACGCCAACAGATACTTGTGCACTGCTATTCAGTAGTGTTAAAAAAAATAGTCCAAATAGATACTTCAGTTTTTTCATGATTGTTGTTTTTATGTTATTATAATTACTTCTTGACCGACTCCTATTAGAATGGCTTAACATCAATATGACCTTCCGTCGGCTCTATTTAATTAAACTGAAAGTAGTACTAAAAATAGTGTATAAGTTGAAATGCTATTTTTTCTCTTTCGCTTTTTCGGCAGCTTTTTTGGCTTTCTTTTCGGCCTCTTCTTTAGCTTTAGCAGCCGCTCTTTCTTTCTTTTTAAAATAGCCCTTCAGTAAAAAGTTGTGTTTAGCAGCTTCCATATTTTCGTCTAAACTTTTACTGCTCTTTTTCAGATTGATAACTGTTTGGTCTATGTTGTCAGCCATCGTTTCGTCTTTAATTAGACGTCCTAAAGTTCCTTCGCCATTATTAATTTTATCCACAATACCCACAATATCAGTGGAGGCTAATGCCGCATTGTCTGCTGTGATTTGAAGACTACGCATGATGGCATCGGTTTCAATAGGTTCATCCGAAGTAATGCGTTGGCCTTCTTTTACTATAGCATTTGAACTGTTACCTTGCGAAATAACAACCACTTTGTCTCCGATGATTCCCTCTGATCCAATGCTGGCTCTACTGTCCGACTTAATAAATTTTTGAACTTCCTTTTTGATCAGCATATCCACTTTTACGGTCGAATCGTTTACGATGGCTATATTATCTACAGTTCCGATGTTAATTCCGGAAAAACGGACGGTGTTTCCAACTTGCAATCCACTCACGTTATGAAAATTGGCGCGTAGTGTAAAAACGGGATTGAATAGATTTTTTTGCTTACCGATGATAAAAATCCCTAGCACGAATAATGCAATTCCAATGATAATAAACAATCCTAGACGAAATCTAAATGCTGGTGTATGTGCTTCCATGATGTATATTTTAGTGTTGGTTTTTATTTTTAAAGAATGACTGAATCAATTTGTCTTCCGAATTTTCAAATGCTGCTAATGTACCTTCCATGTATACTTTACCTTCATTAAGCATTATTATTCTATCGGCAACAGCTCGCACACATTCGATATCGTGTGTAATAATTATGGATGAGGTTTTGTATTTTTTTTGGATGTCATTAATCAGCATACTGATTTCATCAGACGTTACCGGATCCAAACCTGTTGTAGGTTCATCATATAGCATTATACTTGGATCTACGATTATAGTTCGGGCCAAACTTACCCTTTTTCGCATTCCACCTGAAAGTTCCGACGGCATCTTGTCGATTACATCAGGAAGACTTACATTTTCTAAAGCTTCCACGATCTTGGCATTTACCTCTTCGTTTGTCAAATCTTTTTTAATTCGTTTTAACGGAAAAGCTAAGTTTTCGCGCACTGTCATCGAATCGTATAAGGCTCCGCTTTGAAACAGAAATCCAATTTTTCCTCTAACACCGTCCAATTCCTTTTCTTTAAGGCTGTTTACTTCTTGGTCTAATACTGTAATTTTACCTTCATCAGCATTTAATAAACGAACAATGCATTTGATTAAAACCGATTTTCCGGTACCTGATTTTCCAAGAACCACAAGATTTTCCCCTTCAAATAAATCTAATGTTACATCCGTTAGAACTTCAAGTGCGCCAAAGTGTTTTCTTAAATTTTCTATTTTGATGACTGACTTTTTCATAAAATATCGGTAATTTGAACTGCAATTAAGTCGACTAAAATAACTAACAAGGAACCGATAACTACTGCCGAATTCGCAGCAATACCAACACTTTCTGTTCCGCGTCCTGCATTGAATCCTTTGTAACACCCTACCAAACCAATTACAGCTCCAAAGAAGAACGACTTGATGACAGCCGGAACAAAATCCATGAAATCTACATCGCCAAATGCCTGCGTGATAAACAAAACAAAGCTCACGTCTCCTTTAATATTAGAAGCAGCCCAACTTCCTAGTATACCCAAAATATCTGCATAAAACGTCAATAGTGGTAACATCAATGTGGTAGCTAAAACTCGGGGAACAATTAAAAATCGAACAGGATTGGTTGAAGAAACCTCCATTGCATCAATTTGTTCTGTGACTCTCATCGAACCTAATTCGGCACCAATTCCAGAACCCACTTTTCCAGCACAGATAAGTGCTGTAATAACAGGTCCCATTTCTCTTATGATGGAAATGGTTACCATTCCTGGTAACATCGTTACGGCACCAAAATCAACTAAGACAGGTCGAGATTGAATGGTTAAAACGACACCGATTACAAGTCCGGTGATGGATATCAGTCCGAGTGATTTATTTCCAACCTGAAAGCATTGCTTCATGAACTCATGAAACTCAAATCCTCTTGAAAAAGTATTTTTTACCACATTGGTAATAAACAATACGACATCACCTGCCGCGGTTAGAAATGCTGCAAACTTGTTTTTGTTCGATAACGTTTCATCACTAATATCGATTGTTTTTTTGAGGGCGTATTTTTTAATGTTGGAAAGGGGTAGTGTTTTCATCATTTATTTGTTTTCCTACTAAGGGAACAAAGATGAAATTTTTAAGCCCTAAAAATATTACAGAAATTGTATTAAAAGTTCTATAATTCACATACTCATCAATCAATCAGTGAATTCCTTATCCTCAAATTTAGGCGTAATGATGGAGATTCCTTTTTGTAATAACAAATTATTCGGGTACGTGATACGTTCGCCTTCTTCGGTTTTGAGATAGATATGAAAAGCCTTGATATCTTCAATTTCGGCTTTAATGGGGAAGTCTTTATCGTGTACTAAAATAACATCACCAATTCGGAACGGGAAAAAGAAAAACAAAATAACCCCAGAAGTAATGTTACTTAAGATGGACCATTGTGCAAACATAGCCACGCCAACAACTGTAGTAACCGATGATAAGGTAAACAGAATATCATTTTTTTGGACGCCCCAAATGACAATGATTCCGACTAAGGCCAATAGGTTGATTAAAATATGAATGTACTTAATAACTAAATTGGTTCTGTGCTCCATGATAGAAGACAGTTTGGCATAACGACGGATTAATTTGGCTGTAATTATTCTTAAAAAAATTACGATTCCTAAAAGAATCATCGTTGCTAGAACTTCTTTGGTCAAACCGGAAAAAAAAGACATGCTGCTATTAGTTTAAATTGAGGAACAAATGGCTATTTCTCTGAAGAATCATTAGTGCTATTTTTATCTTCATCAGGATTGTTCTCGGGTGTTATGGGCGGAACAACTTCGGTAAAGATGTTGGGAGTATTTCCAGCAACAGTTGGTTCGACAACCTCAGTCTTTGTATCCAATACTGTCGTGGTGCTTTGATAACTATATCTCGGAATTTTTATCTTGTGCCATTCGTAGGTTTTGGGCAAGTCATCTCCAAATAAATAACCCCAAGGTTCCAGCGAATCGATTCGGTCAAAAATCACTTTTAGAATGGCAATCATCGGTATAGCAAGAAACATTCCGGTAATACCGCCTAATACATTTCCGATGATAATTCCGATAATGGACACCAACGCATTGATTTGCACTTTTGAATTCACAAACATGGGTACTAAAATGTTATTGTCAATAAACTGAACGATAAGATTTACGACAATGACTCCAACAACTATAGATAAATCCGTTGAACCTGATAATGAGACAACTATACTTAAAATACCGGCAAAAAGAATTCCGATATAAGGCACTAAATTTAAAATGCCGGTAATGATTCCGAGTAATATGAAATATTGAACACCAATAAAATAAAAGCCTATGGTGGTTAAAGTGGCTACAGCCATCATTTCAAAAACTAATCCGGTAATATAACTTTGTACCGCTATTTTTATCTGAAACAGCACTTCGCGGAGCTTCTTATGGTTTTCCGGCGTTACAATTTTACTCAAAAACGTAATAAACAGATTTTGATAATAGAGAAAAAGAAAGGTGTAAATTGGAACCAGCGTAGCATTTAAAAGAATATCGGCAAAAGAGGTTAATGTGTTTCCAACTAGCTGTTTTCCGGTATTTAAGCTGTCTTTTGTGGCTTTGGTCAGAATTTCATTTTGCTCTTTTTTACTTACGTGAAAATTGTCTCGGATTAATTGCTGAATATGTTCAACATGGTACAAGAAGTTGCTTTTAATTTTATCCCAATCATTAGCCATGTCGCTTATTTGCAATGAAATAAAATAAAATATCCCTAAGAAAAGCGTTAAAAACAGTACTATGGCAAATACTACTGCTATGATGTGTGGGAAGCGTAGTTTCTTAATAAAAAAGGTAACTACAGGACGAAGCATTATGGCAAAAAGGAGTGACAATAGCACCGGAGAAATTATTTCCTGGCCAAAATAAAAAATCACAAAAAGGGCTATCAAACAAACTAAAACGACTGTAAGTTTAATGTAGAAAGGAAGTTTCAGCGTGTCAGACATAGTAATTTGTTTTTAGTAAAGTTACAGAATTCAACTATAAGTATTCAAGTAGTGGTAGACTTTTTCTGTAGGAAGTCCAACTACATTGGTATACGAACCCTCTATTTTGGTGATGCCAACCAAACCGATCCATTCTTGAATGCCATAAGCACCGGCTTTATCAAACGGTTTGTAATGGTCCAGATAATAGGTGATAGCTTCATCTGAAAGCGCCGTAAAAGTTACTTTGGTCACTTCAAATAGCGTTTCTGTTTTGGTCTTGGATTTAAAACAAACCGAAGTAATTACTTCATGAGTCGCGTTCGAAAGTGTTCTTAAAATCCCAAAGGCATCCTGATAATCCTTTGGTTTACCTAAGGCTTTATTATTGTGCCAAACAATAGTATCACTCGTAATCAAGAGTTCGTTATCGTTTAACTCTCCTTCAAAGGCATTGGCTTTAAGTTGTGCCAAATAGTTAGTAATTTCAACACCTTGCAGCTGTTCAGGATACACCTCTTCAATATCTTTGAGTCGTATTTCAAAGTCCAAATCGAGGTCGGTAAAAAACTGCTGTCTTCTTGGCGAACCTGAAGCCAAAATGATTTTATGATTTTTGAATTTATCCTTTAGCATTGTATTGGATGTTTAGATTAATCACCAAAACCGACAGTATTCCGAAGAAAATAATCCATTTTAAAACGGTGCTTAACAAATGAAACTCTTCTTTCTTTTGCGCTTTCCAAATCTTTACTAAAAAGAAAATCATCGGTGACACAACAAAAATCAGTCCGTAAATCACTGCAAAATACAGCGCGTTTTCCATTAAATACGTGTTGATGTACCAGAGCAACAATATTGTTGCAACCATCCCTAAACCAAATACAGCTTTAGCAGTTTTATTGATTCCTAAAGCAATAGGGAGTGTACTCATTCCCTGATTATAATCGCCTTCTACATCTTCCATATCTTTCACGATTTCCCGAATTAGGTTGATGATAAAAGCAAAGATCGCATAGTCAATTAGCATCGAAAACATGATACCCATTTCAGCTCTGTTTCCGTCATATGTTGCTGGTAATAAATCAAAAAGACCAATAATCAAAACACTAAACGAAAGGAGTAAAGCTACAATGATATTGCCCACTAAAAGCATTTGTTTCAGACTTGTAGCGTACATATATAATGTTGCTGAAACGATAATAAATGCTCCGGTAAAGCTTGGTCTTTGGATAATATTAGCCAAATAAAAGCCCAATCCAACGCCGGCAATATTGAGTACAAAATAAAGGTTATAGGCTGTTTTCTCTGAAATGCTTCTACCCACAATTAAAGTATCAGCTCGGTTGTCATAATCAGTTTCCTGATCCAGAATATCATTGATTACATATCCAGCCGCTGCAATCAAAACGGTAGACAAAACCAATAATCCAAATTGGAAGTGATCAAGCGCTAAAGGAATGTTCTGCAGTTTTAAAAATCCATAACGAAAAATCAATTGCATAAAAGCAAGCAACAGTAGGTTTTGGTAACGTATGAGTTTTAGAAAGTTCATTTTAGTAGTAAAAGTAATTTGTAATTAATCGTGTTTCCCGTTATAGTACATATGCCATTTTCCTTGTACTTTCATGACTTGTTCAATGACTTCACGCACAGCACCTTTTCCTCCTTTTTTATGAGATATATATTTGCTGATGGCTTTAATTTCAGCACTGGCATCTTGCGGACAGGTTGGCAAACCTACCAATTGCATTACATGAAAATCGGGAATGTCATCACCCATATACAATACTTGTTCGGGATTGATGTTGTAAAGCTCTGTATATTCGTTAAATGTTTCTACTTTATTTGGTGAAGCCAAATGGATATCGGTAATGCCCAGATTTCGCAGTCTAATACGAACACCTTCGTTGTTGCCTCCCGAAATGATACAAACATTATAACCACTTTCGATAGCAGCTTTCATGGCGAAACCATCACGTATGTTCATAATTCGTAACATTTCTCCGGTTGGAGTCACGTGAACGGAACTATCAGTAAGGACGCCGTCGACATCAAATATAAAAGTGTTGATGTTGTGTAATAGTTCTTTATAGCTTTTTCCCATTATCGATAATAGATTTTGTTAGCATTTTATAAATTTCCTTTTGATGCCCATCGGTCAAAAAGTGGAGATGTGCATTTATGGTTTGTGTATCCTGACGTTTTGCTGGTCCGGTTTGCGCTTCCTGTGGCGAAAGCGTTAGGATTTTATTCGCAGTTTCCTGTATCAAAGGCTTTAAGATATCGAATGATAAATTGTTTTCTTTACAGATGTCGCTTCCAATCTGATACAAATGATTGGTGAAATTAGAAACAAATACAGCAGCAATATGCAATGCTTTTCTTTGTTCCGAATTGACATTGTTAACCGAATTGGAAATCGATTTTGCCAACGTTATCAATTGTTCTAAATCTGATTCGTTTTCGGCTTCAATACAAATTGGAATCAACTTAAAATCGACTTCTTTTGTTTTAGAAAAGGTCTGTAATGGATAAAAAACGCCTTTGCGGTTTTTAGTATGTAGGGCATTCATTGGGACACTTCCTGAAGTATGAACTACCAATTGGTTTTCAAACGGAATTTGATTTGCAACAGCAACAATAGCATCATCAGAAACAGCGATTATAGTAACATCAACAGCAATAAGATGGTTTAAATCAGAAATAATTTTGTCAGAAGTAATCAAATGCGATACCACTTCTGGTTGTCTGGAAAACACCTGAACCAATTCAGTTTCAGTACTTTTACTAAAAGCCTGAATCAGATGCTGGGCCACATTTCCCGAACCAATTATGGAGAGTCGAATCATGGGGCTAATTTATCTAAAATTTAAGCAATAGACAACACATTCGGAGTATTATGAATGCTTATACATTCTTATCCTTTTGCTAAAAGCTTTTTTACTGCATAATACAAAAGATGTGCAATCAGAGTGATTCCGCCACCAAAAACCCAACAAGCTCCAATCATTCCCACTACCGGAAGCGCACATCTTGGTTTTTCTTCGATGTTGTTAAACTGAATTTGATATAATATATAGGGAAGTATTAAGAAATAGAATAGAAAGAATAGGGTTAAAATCCAAAGTTTATGGATATTTACCTTCTTAGAGTCAATCATGATATAACAAAAAACCTGTAGAAAAACGATAAGAAAGAAAATTGCTAAAACCATGGTTTTCATTTTGAAATTCTAGAGCAGGAATTGTGCCAACTTCTTTCAGGGTTATCACTACTAAAAATTATTCCTCTCCGTCATCGTTCAGCTTGAACGGATAATCTCCGAAAAGTGCAGCTAAACGTTTCGTTTGATAGGTTTTTTTAGTGTATTTGTTTGACAAAACAATCATAGTTACTTTTTCTTTTCGCAAATTGATGAAACACGAAGTGTTGCCATGCCACCAACCGTTGTGATAATAAAAAGGTTCGCCTTTTTCCCATTCAATCAGTCGGATTCCTAAGCCATAATTTCGGGTTCCTTTGCTTTCATAACTGTAGCCTTTGTAAACTTTTTTGAGCAAATCGGCATTCAAGAAGAATGGTGCATAACGCGCTTTATCAAATTTTAAAATATCTCTCGGAGTCGAATAGATGTTCTTATCGCCATAGATGCCGTCCAAGTAATCGATTCCAATTTCCATGTTGTTGCCTTTATACGATGGGGCAATAATATCGCGGTCTTTGTTGATGTCAAACACAAAAGTATTGGTCATTCCTAACGGATTAAAAATCATTTCCTTCATGGCTTCGGCATACGTCAAACCTGTTACTTTTTCAATCACTAATGCTAACATCGCATAATTGGTATTGCAATAACTGAACCGCGTATCGGTCTTAGTTTCCAGCGGAATTTCCTTCTCAACCATTACGGTAACAATATCTTCATTCGTTAAGGTTTTGTGCTTGTCCCAATTACCGTTTTCAAAAGTAAAATACGCATAATTTTTCATGCCACTTCTATGGTTGAGCAAGGTTTGAATCGTTACCTCTGGATAGGGGAAATTGGTAATGATGGTATTCAGTTTTTGGTCAAGACTTATTTTTTTGGCATCAATGAGCATTAAAACGGCTGTTGAAGTAAGCACTTTACTCACAGAAGCGATGTGCAACGGCATATCTTTTGTAATCATTTCGCCGGTTCTTTTGTTGGCAAAACCCATATAGTTTTCATAGATAATCTGTCCGTCTTTGGCTACCAGAAAAGCGACATTGTCATTCTTTTCCGACCATGTTTTTTCAAAAAACCGACTTACGCCATATCTTTTATCATTAAGGTATGCTTTGGAAAGTCTAGGTAGTTCTTCTTGTAATGGCATCATCACAGGAATACCATTTTTATTGATTTTGACTATGCCTTCTTCTGTTTTTTCCTGTTTGGAACAGGAAGCTGTAAAAAGAACAATGGCTACTAATGGGAAGATATATCGAGTGAATTTGAATGTCATTTTATTTTTTTAGGAAAACAAATATAAGTATTCAATAAAGGTATCAAATTACTTTTCAAGAAACCTATTAACACGTTTTCCACAATGGCTTTTTAACAATAGATTGGGACTTAAGGCAGACTAATGTCATTAAAATACATAGTTGGTATTATTTTCAGAAAAAGCTTTGAAATCGATTTCGTTACAATTACTTTTGGCACCAAATTAAATATGCCCTATGCGATTCGGAATTATAAAAGAAAGGAAAAGTCCACCAGACAGAAGAGTAGTTTTCACGCCTGAAGAACTGGTTCGGTTACAGAATGAACATCCTGAAGCCGTTGTAAAAGTCGAAAGCTCCGATATCCGAGTTTTTAACGATGATGCTTACAGAAATGTAGGTCTTGAAGTTGCCGATGATATTTCGGACTGCGATGTCTTTTTTGGCGTTAAAGAAATTCCTGTGGATTATCTGATTCCAAATAAGAAGTATTTTTTCTTTTCGCATACCATCAAAAAACAAGCACACAATCAAAAATTGTTGCAGGCTATTTTGCAGAAGAATATTGAGCTTTACGACCACGAAACTATTGTTGACGCCAATAACAAACGACTTATAGGTTTTGGACGTTATGCCGGGATTGTTGGAGCTTACAATGGTTTGCGTGGTTTCGGGATTAAATATGATTTGTTCCATATAGCGAAAGCCGAAACATTACAAACAAAAGAAGATTTAATTGTTCGTTTGAAGCGACAAATGCTGCCTAATATCAAAATTGTGTTGACTGGGCATGGTAAGGTCGGAATGGGAGCGAAGGAGATTTTGGACGGTATGAAGATGAAAGAGGTTACTCCGGAAGATTTCTTAAATAAAATCTATTCAGAACCGGTTTATACACAAATTGATGTTTTAGATTACAACAAAAGAATAGACGGAACCAAAGCAGAAAGCAAAAGCGATTTCTACAAACATCCCGAAGCTTATACTTCAAATTTTGAACGTTTTTCAAAAGTAGCCGATATCTTCATGGCGGGACATTTTCACGCTAACGGTTCGCCTGATATTCTAACCCGTGAAATGCTGAATGCACCAGACAATAAAATACAAGTAGTCGCTGACATTTCATGTGATGTGGATGGTCCCATTGCCTGTACCACAAAAGCTTCGACAATTGCCGACCCGTTTTTTGGCTATTTACCAAGTTCAGGTCAAGAAGTTCCTTATACACATCCGGGTTCGATAATGGTAATGTCAGTAGATAATTTACCATGTGAATTGCCCAAAGACGCCAGCGAAGGTTTTGGAGAAATGTTTATGAAACATGTTATTCCAGCCTTTTTCAATGGAGATAAAGACGGCATTTTGGCTCGGGCTAAAATGACAGAAAACGGAAAGTTGACACAGCGCTTTGCCTATCTTCAAGATTATGCCAGTGGGCAAGTTGTTCAGAGCTAATACTATATCTTAGGTTAATAATTAAATAATAATCCCGAAGTATTCGGGATTATTTGTTTTTAAAAAGTTCCTATATTTAGCCAATTTTACGTTACCATTATAACCGCTATCATTAAGTGTTCTCTTTTTACTATTAAATATGAAAAAACTACTATTTCTTGGTATATTCCTTTCTACATTATCAATGCATTCGCAAAGTGTTTCATCTCCTTCTGGATTTATTAAGTTCGATTTTTCTTTATCAGCCGATGGAAAGCCAACCTATCAAGTTTCCTATAAAAACAAGCCCATTGTAAAAACCAGTTCTTTGGGAATCAAGCTCAAGGAAGGCGGCGATTTGACTGCAGGTTTTACCATTGACAGTGTAGGTAGAGGAGCTACTGTTGATACCTATTGGACGCCCGTTTTAGGGGAGCAATCTACCATTAGAAATAATTACAATGAACTTACAATCGCTTTAAAACAAAAAAGTTCTGATCGAAATTTGAATATCATTTTTAGGATTTTTAACGAAGGAATAGCGTTTCGTTATGATTTTCCAAAACAGTCTAAGCTGAATTATTTTATAATTTCAGATGAAGTATCGGAGTTTCATTTAACCGGTAATCATAAAGCCTTTTGGTTACCCGGAGATTTTGACAGTCAGGAATATGCTTATACAGAAAGTAAACTTTCTGAAATCAATACGGATAAAATCGATTTAAATAACGGTATTGGTCTCAAAAGTATCGCTGGAAAATATATAGTGCAATCGCCTATAATGATGAAATCTGCCGATAATGTATATTTAAATATTTTTGAAGCTGCTGTAGTGAATTATCCCATCATGCATTTAGATTTGGTGCCCAATGAGTTCAAATTTACATCACATTTAGTTCCGAATGCCCTTGGTAATAAAGCGTATTTGCAAACACCTTGTGTTTCGCCTTGGAGAACCATTATGATAAGTAGTGATGCCCGAGATATTGTGGGATCGAAAATGATTTTAAACCTAAACGAACCTTCTAAGATTGAGGATACTTCGTGGATTAAACCCATGAAATATGTTGGAGTTTGGTGGGAAATGCACGTCGGAAAATCTACTTGGGATTATGCAGGTTCTCAAAATGCTCAGAATACAGAGTCTAAAGAATTAATTGCCAGCGGAAAGCATGGTGCCACTACTGCTAATACCAAAAGATATATCGATTTTGCTGCGAAGCATGGATTTGATGGTGTTTTGGTCGAAGGTTGGAACGTAGGCTGGGAAGACTGGTTTGGTAATTGGAAAGAGGAAGTATTTGATTTCACAACTCCTTATCCTGATTTTGATTTAGAAGAAGTGAATACGTACGCTAAGTCGAAAGGAATTAAAATGATAATGCACCATGAAACTTCGGGATCTGTGGCGAACTATGAAAGACATTTGGACAGAGCTTTAGAGTTGATGAAAAAATACGGCTATCCTGCTGCTAAATCGGGTTATGTGGGCAGAATTATACCGCGTGGTGAATTTCACGATGGGCAAACGATGGTCAATCATTTCAACGCGGTAGCTAGAAGATTTGCAGATTATAAAATGATGGTCAATTCTCATGAAAGTTCCCGCCCAACAGGTTATAGCAGAACGTATCCAAATTATATTGCGGCTGAAGCAGCTCGTGGAAATGAATTCAATGCATGGAGTAATGGGAATCCACCAAGTCATGAAACCATTCTCCCTTTTACCCGCTTATTAGGAGGACCAATGGACTATACGCCCGGCATTTTTGAAGTTAAAATGAATATTTACGACAAAACCAAAACGGCTCAGGTTCATACTACTTTAGCCAAACAACTGGCCTTGTATGTAACGATGTATTCTCCCTTACAAATGGCGGCTGACTTACCTGAAAATTATGAAAAGTACCCTGATGCTTTCCAGTTTATCAAAGATGTAGCTGTGGATTGGCAAGATTCTAAATATATTGAGGCAGAACCCGGAGATTATCTTACGGTTGCTCGTAAGGATAAAAAATCTGAGAACTGGTTTTTAGGCGCCATTACAGATGAAAATGCAAGAGATACGCAAATAAATTTAGATTTTTTAACCCCAAACAAAAAGTATAAAGCTACTATTTATCAGGATGGTAAGGATGCAGATTGGAAGATAAATCCAAAATCCTACATGATAAAAACTATACAAGTTACCTCAAAGTCAAAAATTAATTTACATTTGGCTCAAGGAGGTGGAGCAGCTATTTCATTTCAACCAATCAACTAACTACCAAAAAAATATAATTTATGAGTACGACTAAAACCAATTATCCTGCACTGTATACCTTAATTACCGTTTTTTTCTTTTGGGGATTTATAGCGGCTGGAAACAGCATTTTTATCCCTTTTTGTAAAAGTTATTTTTCTTTAGATCAGTTTCAATCGCAGTTGGTTGACTTTGCATTCTATACCGCTTATTATATTGGTGCTTTATTGCTATTTGCGCTTGGAAATATGAGTGGAAACGATATTGTTGGAAAATGGGGTTACAAAAAGAGCATTGTTTACGGGCTTTTGTTCTCTGCTTTGGGAGCAGGAGCAATGATTGTTGCTGTTGAAGCCAATTTATATGCCGGAATGCTGGTGGGATTATTTATTGTGGCACTTGGATTCTCTTTACAACAGACAGCGGCTAATCCGTTTGCAATTTTACTTGGTGACCCTAAAACAGGCGCAAGTAGGGTAAATCTTGGTGGAGGAATCAATTCGTTTGGTACTACTATTGGACCTATCGTAGTTGCTTTAGCCTTATTTGGAACTGCTGCTTCTGTTTCTGAAGATCAAATAAAAAGCCTAGAGTTAAGTAAAGTCGTTATTTTATATATTGGTGTTGGATTACTATTTATCGCCGCTGCAGGATTATTTTATTTTTCAAAAAAGGTACCTTCAGGAATTTCTGAAGAGAAGATGGAAAAGGCTAACAAAGCACTGTGGGTATTAGTAATAATGACTATTTTATTGGCTGCTTGTTTTATTCCGATTTTTAAAACATATCAAATTGATGCAACCGATTTTAGTGATTCTGATATGAGTAATTTGGAACACTACAGAATGAATTGGCTTTTAGGTGCCTTAGCTGTTGTTGTATGTGGTTTATTATTTTCGTATGCCGCAGCTCAGAAAAAAGCGGAAGGCTGGGGTGCTATGCAATATCCGCAATTAGTTTTGGGCATGTTGGCCATTTTTACATACGTCGGAGTTGAAGTAGCCATCGGAAGTAACTTGGGAAGTTTACTAAATTTAAAAGAATTTGGAAGCTTACAATCGTCAGACATTGCTCCTTATGTTTCGATGTATTGGGGAAGTTTGATGATCGGCCGATGGGCTGGAGCCATTAGTGTATTTAATCTGAAAGGAAATAGCAAAACCATTGCATTGGTTGTTATTCCGTTGATTGCCTTTGGAATTATCTTGGCAGTTAATATACTTTCAGGAAAAGATATGAAACCATTGTATTATTATGTTTTTTGTGTTCTTATACAAATTGCTGCCTTCTTTTTAAGTAAAGATAAACCTGCACGTACCTTGATGATTTTTGGCAGTTTCGGAATAATAGCTATGATTGTCGGCTTGCTTTCTTCAGGAACTATAGCTATTTATGCTTTCCTTGCCGGAGGTTTGGCCTGCAGTATTATGTGGCCTGCCATTTTTAGTTTGTCTATAATTGGATTAGGAAAATATACCTCTCAGGGATCAGCATTTTTGATTATGATGATTTTAGGAGGAGGTATTATTCCGCCAATTCAAGGAAAATTATCCGATATCATAGGGATTCACCAATCGTATATTATTGCAGTAGTTTGCTTTGCTTATTTAACACTTTTTGCTTTTCTTGTAAAGGGAATTCTTAAGAAACAAAACATTGATGTTGATAGCATCGAAATGGAAGAAAGCCATTAATTTTATAATCATAAAAATCAAAAATCCCGCATCGTCTTGCAACTTTGCGGGATTTTTTCATCAAAACCTAACCAATCAATCTTAATTTAGCCTTATTTTCTTTATTTATCGTTTTCTACTTTTGCTTTAGTACCATCAGCTTTATAATAGTAGTAATCGTTGTCGTTGTGGGTTGACGCTGTATAGTTATTATAATCGTCATAATTGTAAGCATACCCTGAGTTGTTGTACCCTTTGATTCGTCCGATGGTATCAACTATTTCACCTCTTCGATTGTATACAATTCGCATACCACCAATCTGGGTCAATGCTGTTCTGTTGTATTTCATATAGACGGTTCCAATACGGCTTACTCTGTCTCTACTGTCGTAGTTGATAAACGTATTACCAACTCTTCTAACTCTACCAAAACTATCATGTTCTATTCGAGTGCCATAGTTTGACGTTCTCCTACCTTGAGCAATACCACCTCTTTTTCCGGCTGCTTTATAAAAATAGTCATCTTCACTATCTTGTGGTCTCGTATTAAAATCAAATTCTCCATTTGGAAAAACGAAAAACTCAATGCCTCGTTCTGTAAAAGAGATTGGCTCATCAAAGCTATATCTCGTTCTCATGGCTTCATCAGAAGTTGTGATTATTTCTGATGCATTCGCTACACTTCCAACCAGTAAAATGCTAGCTACTAAAAGGGTAATTTTTTTCATAATCATGCTTATTTTGAGTTTTTTGCTTACTCTTCCGATTTTCAGCTGCTTCGAACAAATTCGCTTTGTTGTTTAGCGTATTCCAAACGGTGTGCCATTGTGTCAAATTCAATTCTTAAGGTTTGATTAATATAGATTAACTTAAAGATAATCAGCAAATTAAGAATGTAATTACAGTAGTGGTTATCCATTTAAATTGATGGACATCTATTTTTTAGATGTTTTTTTTAGTACATTTGTTTCTATTTATGATTAAAAAGAATAATATAATCCTAACCCATCAATGAAAAAAAACCTACTACAATTTTCATTTAGTCTACTATTATTGTTTGTTACAAAAGGATATAGTCAACAATATGTTCCTTATTATGGCAACATTGTAGAGCAAGTTTCCGAAAGCAATGTCCTTAACAATCTAACTGAATTTGAAAATCTAGGTGTAAAAAGAAGAGGTACAACACCGTTGCAAAACACGCTCAATTGGCTAAAGGCTGAATATTTAAGTTATGGATATACTGCAGCTCAAATGCAGGAATACAGCTTTAGTAATGGGAATACTACCTGCAAAAATTTGGTTGTAACCAAGGTTGGAACGCTATATCCGAACAAGTTTATCATTTTATGTGGTCATTACGATACGATTAACGGAAAAGGGACCAATGACAACGGTAGCGGTATCGTCACTATTTTTGAAGTAGCCCGTTTATTGCGCACGATTCCAACAGAATATTCTATAAAATTCATCAATTTTAGTGGTGAGGAAGACGGATTGATTGGTAGTCAAAACTTTGTTTCTAATGTAGTCAATGCTACTTCGCCAAAAATGGATATTCGTTTGGTTTTTAATATTGATGAAGTAGGAGGAAGAGCCGATATGACCAATGATACTATTACTTGCGAGCGTGATACCGGAAGTCCGACTTCTAACAATGCGGCCTCTAATATTATTACCAACGAATTAATGACCTGCGTGGAATTGTATTCTCCCTTAAACACCTATTTAAGTTATGCGTATGCTTCTGATTATTTGCCTTTTGAGGAAAATAATGAAGTAATCACTGGTTTTTTTGAAAAAAATGAAACGCCACACCGACATACGTCTAGCGATTTATTAATCAACATGGATCCGGTGTATGTTTATAACATTGCAAAAGCAGCAACGGGAGCGATATTACATTTTGCTAAAGCAACTACCACAGCTTTAGGAAGTGAAGAATTTCAAAATGAGAATCAGGTTTCTTTTTTTCCTAGTCCGGCCACAGATGCATTGCATATAAGTTTAGGGTCATTAAAAGAGACAAAATATACTTTTTCGATGCTGGATTTGCAAGGAAAAGCGGTTTTGACAAAGGAAATAGAGAACGCTTCTTTAGTAGAAACAATTTCATTACAAGGATTGGCAAAAGGTATATATTTAGCAGTACTCCAAACCGGAACAAAGAAAATAACGAAGAAGATTATAGTAGAATAATGAAATTTCCACCAATAAAAAAGCCTCTCCATAGAGAGGCTTTTTTATTATAATTTATCTTTCAGATAATATCCGGTTACGGATTTCTTATTTTTTACAATATCTTCAGGAGTTCCGATTGCAAGTATTTGTCCACCGTTTTCGCCTCCTTCGGGACCCAAATCCACAATCCAATCGGCACATTTGATTAAGTCGAGATTATGTTCAATAACAATGATAGAATGACCTTTATCTATCAAAGCATCAAAAGAAGCCAATAGCTTTTTAATATCATGAAAATGCAAACCGGTAGTGGGTTCATCAAATACAAAAAGGGCTTTTTCTTTGGTAACGCCTTTGACCAGAAACGAGGCTAATTTAATACGTTGCGCCTCACCACCGGAAAGGGTAGAAGAGGACTGTCCTAATTGAACATATCCCAGACCTACATCTTGAAGGGGTTGTAGTTTTTGAGTGATTTTGGTCTGTTTAAATTCGGTAAAAAAGGCTATAGCATCATCAATAGTCATCGTCAGGATATCATCGATGTTTTTGCCTTCAAAAGCTACTTCGAGTACTTCTTTCTTAAAACGTTTTCCGCCACAGGTATCGCAAGGCAGAGAAACATCAGCCATAAATACCATTTCCACATTGATAGAACCTTCGCCTTTACAGGTTTCGCAACGTCCTCCGTCTACATTAAAAGAAAAATGTTTGGCCTGATAGCCTCTAATTTTAGATAGTTTTTCTTTGGAATATAAATCTCTAATATCGTCGTAAGCTTTAATATATGTAACCGGATTAGAGCGCGAGCTTCTTCCGATAGGATTTTGATCTACGTATTCAATATGTTTGATATGAGCAAAACTTCCGGTAAGTTCACTGAATTGCCCCGCTTTGTCGCCAATACCTTCCAGCTTCTTTTGCATGGCTGGAAAAAGGATTTTCTTTACCAACGTACTTTTTCCACTACCCGAAACTCCGGTAATAACAGTCAAACTTTCAAGTGGAAAAGTAACGTCTACATTCTGCAGATTGTTTTCTCGAGCTCCTTTGATTTCGATGAAATTATTCGACTTTCTGCGTTTGTTGGGTACCGCAATTTCTAATTGACCGTTTAGGTATTTTGCCGTTAAGGAATCGGCTTGAAGGATCTCATCAAAAGTACCTTCGGCGACTAATTCTCCTCCAAAAGTTCCGGCTTCCGGGCCAATATCAATAATACGGTCGGCTGCTTTCATAATGTCTTCATCATGTTCTACCACAATGACAGTATTGCCCAAATCGCGTAGATTCTTCAAGACCTTAATCAAGCGTTCCGTATCTTTTGGATGCAAACCAATACTAGGTTCATCTAGGATGTACATAGAACCTACCAAACTGCTTCCTAGAGAAGTAGCTAGGTTAATACGTTGGGATTCACCGCCAGAAAGCGTAGCCGAATTTCGATTTAAGGTCAGATAATCCAAACCAACATCACTAAGGAATGCCAATCGGTTGTTGATTTCAATCAGAAGGCGTTTGGCAACTTTTAGGTCGTATTCAGAAAGTGTAAGTTCGGTAAAAAAAGGAATCAATCTTTTGATTGAAAGGTCGACCAATTCAGATATGGTTTTTCCACCAACGGTAATATAATTAGTTTCCTTGCGTAAACGCTTGCCTTTACAAGCCGTACATTTGGTTTTACCGCGATACCGCGATAACATTACACGGTTTTGAATTTTATAATTTTTTTCTTCTAACTCCTTGAAAAAGTCATCTAAACCAGTGAAATAGGCATTTCCTTTCCAAACCAACTCCTGTTGCTCTTCGGTTAGTTCAAAATAAGGCTTGTGAATAGGGAAATCAAATTTATAAGCATTGTTTACCAATTGATCACGATACCAGCTCATACTTTCGCCACGCCATGGGAAAACAGCATTTTCAAACACAGAAAGGGCTGTATTGGGAATAACCAATTCTTCATCGATGCCGATAATGTTTCCATAACCCTCGCAGACTGGGCAAGCTCCGTAAGGATTGTTAAAACTAAACAAGTGAATATTCGGCTCCAAAAATATCATACCATCTAATTCGAAATTAGCGCTAAACGTTAAACGTGTATTATGTTCCAACTCCTGCAAATAGCAAACACCTTTGCCTTCAAAGAAAGCGGTTTGGGTAGCATCGGCCAATCGGTTATAAAACTCTTCTTCTTCTTTAACTACAATTCGGTCAATAATCAGTAAAATATCCTTATTATGCAGGGAATGCTGTTTGATTTCGTCTAAGCGCACCATTTCGTTATCGACTAAAATACGCGCAAAACCTTGCTGTAAAAGGACTTTTAGCTTATCTTCTAGAGCTCTGCCTTCTTCCAAATAAATAGGGGAAAGTAGGAGCCACTTGCTGTCAATAGGAAACGTTTTTACTTTCGCTATGACATCGGTAACATTATCCTTTTTGACTTCATTCCCTGAAATTGGAGAAAACGTTTTACCAATTCGAGCAAAAAGCAGCTTCAAATAATCATAAATTTCGGTAGAAGTACCCACCGTCGAACGAGCATTGGTAGTATTTACTTTTTGTTCGATAGCGATTGCCGGCGCAATTCCTTTGATGTACTCAACTTTAGGCTTGTCGAGTCTTCCTAAAAACTGTCGTGCATAAGACGACAAGCTTTCCACATAGCGTCTTTGCCCTTCCGCATAGAGCGTATCAAATGCCAAACTGGATTTCCCGGAACCAGATAATCCGGTGATTACAACCAATTCATTTCTCGGAATCACAACATCCAAATTTTTTAAATTATGGATTTGAGCACCCTTAATGAGGATGTTTTTCTTAGGTTCTAAAGTAGCAATCTCGGAACTCTTCATAGCAAAAAAGTTAATGTCGGCAAAGATACTCATTTCTACACAGAGAAACTATCTAAGGCTATCATAGATTGGAGCTATTTGATGTTAAAATAGTAGCAATATGTATGTTTGATATTTATTAAAATGCCTGAAATAGTGAACCATATTTATATAAAATGCTTTTTTTAGGTTAATTTATTGCCGAATTTAAGATTTAGAATTTTTATTAAGTCTCTCAAGTATTCATTTTACCACAACATTACCATAACATTTATTAGTTTTCTATAAAAATTAAATCATAAATTGTCTAATCATTTTTTGGTTTAAGCCCTTATTTCAAACGTTTTAGTCATAATTGATGTTGTATAGTTTTTATATAGTAGCTTAAAAAATATTTATACAACATCTCCGTTATATTTGTTCTTATTAAATCTAAAAAAATACTATTATGAAAAAAATTACTCTTTTGTTTTTTCTTTTTTCAACCTTCTTGAGTATTGCGCAACAAGTAGTTGTTCAAAATTTTGAGACACCAACATCTTACAACCTCAATATTTTTGCGGGTCTTACTGGTTCTATCGTCACTGATCCAGCTCCAGGAGGCACAAGGTTAAATAGTTTGAGCCTTACTAGTGCTTCTACAGGAGAAGTATATCAGGGATGCGAAATTATTCAGTTGGTTAACAAATTTAAATTAACTACTGACAAAACAATGTCAATTGATGTCTTTTCTACTCAGGCATTCACGATGCTTGCTAAAGTTGAAGGAGGAACAGGAGCGCCGAATTCAGGAGCTTCACAGAACTACACCACTCCTAATGCATGGCAGACTTTAACGTTTACCTTTACACAAGGTTTGGACAATACCGCTACAGCAAATGGAAGTTATGGCAATCTAGTATTGTTCCCGAATTGGAATCCAAATAATGCTGGGTTTTTAAGTCCTCCAGGTAATTTTACCTTGTATGTGGACAACATTACAAGCGAAGCTACACCAATTGTAGCAGAACTAGTACCAACTACAGCAGCACCAACTCCTCCGAACAGACCCGTTGCTGATGTAAAGTCAATATTTAGCGATGCTTATGCCTCTGTCGCCACTTTAAATTACGCTGGTGCAGATGGTCAGCCATCTAATGATAATACTTTTAACACATCTTGGTGTTCAGCTTCAACTACATTAATTCAAGTAGCAGGTAATGATACCAATAAAATTACAGGTTTAGGTTGCGAAGGAATCGCCTTTTTAGCAGGTAGAATTGACGCAAACGACTTTACACGTTTCCATATTGATATTTGGACACCAACAACCACACAAGACAAAGTTTTTAGTTTTAAGTTTTCTAACTGGGGTGGTACCAATGGTGAAACCAATGCCTATGAATATACCGCTACTAATGCAAATGTCTTGACAAGTGGATCAGAAGGAACATGGATTTCAATTGATTTGCCATTCTCAGCACCAACATTTAACTGTATTAATACGCCTCCTGGAAATGGATGTCCTGGAGTTGGTGATTTAGCACAGTTCGTAATTACTTCAAATTTAGGAACGGTATATTATGATAACTTATATTTACACAAAAATACAGTTCTAGGTATTGATGAGAATGTAGCTCCAATAGTTAAAATGTATCCAAATCCAGCAACTAATGTTTTAAACATTGAATCAGTTTCAAGCATTGAAAAAGTTGCTATCTATAATGTTTTAGGACAACAAGTAATTTCTGAAGTTCCTAACAAAGAGCTTGTTTCTATCGATGTTACTAATCTTCAAGTTGGAGTTTACGTTGTAAAAACTACTATTGGTGGAACTGTTTCTTCGTCGAGATTTATTAAAGAATAATTTTAAGTTAATTAGATTTGAAAAGCACGAGATTTATTTCGTGCTTTTCTATTTATATTCTTCATTTAATGCTTAATTTGTGGAAGTAATTCAATTTGTTTCATTGTAAAATCTGCACTAAAGTTATCCTATGGCGACTAAAAACTATCCATTCTTAAAATCGTTAAGCATAGCACTTTTACTGGTGCTATCTAGTATTGCTCATGCACAGGATTTTCCGCCAATTGTAAAATACAATACGTCAGTTTATAAGGCAGGAAATCAAAATTGGATGATTTCTCAGGATAAAAATCAATATATCTATATTGCAAACAATGATGGTTTATTAGAATTTAACGGTTCAAATTGGATACTTCACCGGTCTCCTAATGAAACCATTATGAGGTCGGTAAAAGTAATTGGAGACAAAATTTATACGGGCTGCTATATGGAGTTCGGCTTTTGGGAAAGACAAAGTAATGGAAGATTGAAGTATACTTCTTTAAGTCGCAAAATCAAATCGAAAATTTTAGTCGATGAACAGTTTTGGAACATCTTAAATTATGAACAATGGGTAATAATACAATCTCTAAATAGAATATATATTTATGATACAAAATCCAATAATTTTAAAATTGTAATACCCCAAAGCAATATTTTAAAGTCTTTCAAAGCAGCTAATTCCATATTTTATCAGACTGTTAATTTGGATTTGTTCGAAATTGAAAATGGCACGAGTAAGTTAGTTGCCAATAATTCCATTTTAAAAAACAATAAAATCGTTAATATTTTTGCCGTTGATGAAGGGTTGTTAATACACACTCAATTCAATGGATTTTATAAATTAATAAGCGGTAACTTATTCAAATTCAACACGGAGGCTGATGCAGAAATAGCAGCAAGTAGCATCTATAGCAGTCAAATGTTAAAGGATAATAGTTTTGCTATAGGAACCATATCAAATGGCGTATTCATACTGACCCCAAATGGTAAAGTTAAGTACCACATAACGCAGAACAAAGGGCTATCCAACAATACCGCTTTATCAATACTTGAGGATGCTGATAGAAATTTATGGATTGGTTTAGATAATGGAATTGATTGTATTAATTTACAATCCCCAATCAGAAGTTTTCTTGATGATACAGGCATGCTTGGTACCGTTTATGCTTCTATTCTGCACCAAGGAAAATTGTATGTTGGAACCAATCAAGGCTTATTTTATAAAGATTATGCAAATGATAGCCAATTCAAATTTATCAATGGAACCAAAGGACAGGTTTGGTCACTTTTTATTCATGAAGGAACTCTCTTTTGCGGTCATGATTCAGGAACTTATATAATTGACGGCGGTTTATCCAAATTAATTTATTCTCAATCGGGAACTTGGAAATTTGAAGTTGTCCCCAGTAAAAGCAATTACATCCTTCAAGGAAACTACTATGGTATTTCTGTTTTAGAAAAAGTTAATAATCAATGGGTTTTTAGAAACAAAATCTCTGGATTTAATTATTCCTCTAAATATTTTGAAATTACTAATTCAAATGAGGTCTATGTAAGTCATGAATATAAAAGTATTTTTAGATTTCAGTTAGATTCTGGCTTCAGAAAAGGCACAAAACTATTTGCTTATAAATACCCAATCAAAGGAAAGAATGCCGGATTGTCAAAGTTTAACAATTCAATTTATTACGCTAATAAAGACGGAATATTTAAGTTAAACCAAAAAACAAAACAGTTTGAAAAAGATGCTTTATCAAGTACTGTTTTTGAAAATGGAGAATATACGTCGGGAAAGTTGATCCTCGATATCACCAACAAATTATGGGTATTCACAAAAAATCATATCAACTATTTCAGCGTAAATAAATTAAGCTCTGATTTAAAAAAGAATGTAATTTCAATTCCGGCCTCGATTACCAACTCGATGTTAGGTTATGAAAATATTACACAGCTTTCTAATTCTCAATACCTTATTGGAACTACTGATGGGTATTATACCTTTAACATTAATGATTTAAGTTTTAAGAACCACAATGTGGCTATTTCAGATATAAGTATCAATAAGCTCAATGAAAAACAGACAAGTTATTCAATTGCTGAGCCAGGTAACTTTTCGCATGATGAAAATAACATAACCATAAGTTATACTGTTCCTGAATATAATAAATATATTATTGCCGAGTATGAATATCTGCTTGAAGGCTTTCAGGAAAAGTGGAGTGGATGGAGCTCAAATTCATCTGTTAGTTTTAAAAATTTATCACCTGGAGAGTATACTTTTAAAGTGCGTTCCAAGGTAGTTAATTCTCAAACTGAAAATCTTGCAGTTTATAAATTCACAATTAACAAGCCGTGGTATTTAACCAATTTAGCTTTAATTGTTTACTTTTTATTGTTTTGCATTATAGCCTATTACATCAATAGGGCTTATGAGAAATACTACTTTAAGCAAAAGAAAAAATTAATTGATGAAAATAATCTTTTATTGGAAATCAAAGAACTGGAAAATGAGCAACAATTAATGAAATTGCGAAACGAACAGTTGTCTTTAGATGTTAACGAAAAGAGCAGAGAGCTTGCCATTTCTACTATGAGTTTAATAAAAAAAGACGAGCTGTTAGCATTAATTAAAGAGGATTTAAAACACTCTTCGGATGAAACTAGTTCAAGAAGTATTAAGTCTGTAATCACAACAACAATTAACAAAAACATATCTGTTGATAATGCATGGAATGCTTTTAAAGAGGCGTTTGATATAGCTGATAAAGATTTCTTAAAGAAGGTTAAACAAGCACATCCTTCATTAACACCAAACGATTTACGACTTTGTGCCTACTTAAGATTGAATTTATCTTCAAAAGAAATTGCCCCATTATTGAATATTTCTGTACGAAGCGTTGAAATCAAACGATATCGTTTGCGTAAAAAAATGGATTTACCGCACGAAAAAGGTTTAGTTGAGTATATTCTTTCTATTTAAATTTCTTTGAAATCTAGAATTTAACTATACATCAACTATACATAGCGATGATTACAGTGCAGTAATTAACGAATACTAACTATTGAAACATAACTAAAATTAGTCATTGTAGACTTTTTTTTGTCAAATACCTGCTTGTATAGTTTGTATAATTTATTTCTTTCTATTGGAAAAACATAAAAATGTAAATTTACAAAATCATAAAATTTATATCAAATTTTTAGTAATAGTTTAAAAAAAACAAGATAATAAATCGTTATGTATAATTATTTACCGAATTAGTTAAACTCATTGCATTACATCATTCTCAAGATTAAAATTATTTCCTAAAACCAACATTCTCAAAACATGAAAAAAATTATTTTATTATTAACCCTTATTACTTTTTCAAGTTCTATTTTTTCACAAGGCAACAAAGTAGTGGTTTCATCAAATAACGATGGAATGAAGCTTACCGTTGACGGCAAAGATTTTATTGTCAATGGTATGAACTGGGATTATTTTCCAATAGGTACAAACTACAACTATAGTTTATGGAAACAATCGGATCAAACTATACAGCAAGCGCTAGATGAGGAAATGGGACTGCTCAAAAATATGGGGGTTAATACAATTAGAGTGTATTCCGGTATGCCAAAGAAATGGATTGAATATATCTACACAAATTATGGCATTTACACGATGCTTAACCATTCCTTCGGAAGATACGGATTGACATTAGATGGTGTATGGACGCCAAATACTGAGTATTCCAACCCTAAAACTAAAGCATTATTGTTATCTGAAACTAAGCAAATGGCTTCAGAATATAAAGATACAAAAGGACTTCTCTTGTTTCTACTCGGAAATGAAAATAACTATGGTTTATTTTGGGATGGCGCTGAGACTGAAAATATTCCTATAAAAGACAGAAAGTCAACGGTTAGAGCGCAATCAATGTATAAGCTTTTTAACGAAGCTGTAGTTGCTATGAAAGCTGAAGATTCTTCACATCCTATTGCTATTTGTAATGGAGATTTATTGTTCTTGGACATTATTGCAAAAGAATGTAAAGATGTGGACATTTTTGGAACCAATGTATATAGAGGTGTTTCATTTGGGGATTTATTCGAGCGCGTTAAAAAAGAGTATGGAAAACCTGTTTTGCTTACAGAGTTTGGTTCTGACGCTTTTAATGTGCAAACTAATCAAGAGGATCAAAATGCACAAGCTTTTTATCTTAAAGGAAATTGGAAAGAGATATATGAGAATGCTGCCGGAATGGGGAAAGCAGGAAATAGCTTAGGTGGTTTTACTTTTCAATTTAGTGATGGTTGGTGGAAATTTGGACAAACAAAAAATTTAGATATACATGATGCTAATGCTTCATGGTCAAACGGAGGTTATCAAAAAGATTTTATAGAAGGTCAAAACAACATGAACGAAGAATGGTTCGGAATCTGTGCAAAAGGACCAACAAACGATAAAGGTTTATATCAATTGTATCCTCGTGCAGCTTATTACGTTTTAAAAGAATTACACCAATTCAATCCTTATGCAGAGGCTGTTTCCAAAACTGCAATTAATAGTCATTTTGAGAAAGCACAACTTATGGATGCTGCTTTGCGTGCAAGAGGTGATAAAGCAGCATTACAAGGTAATGATGGTGATATGATAAAAATTAGTAGTTTAAGAGCTGAGTTTACTACCTTTAATACAGGAGGTAGTTTAATTACAACCCCTGAATCAGCGGATCCTGATGGTACTTCTTACCCCAATAAACTAGGTTTTGATCATATGCAATCTTATTTTATAGGTGTTGAAGGAAAACCATCAGCAAACATGAGAGCTGAAGTTACTTTTAACGTACTTGGAAATGTAGCTGAAAACCCTATCGATGAAATTTTTTACGAAAATGTTGGAAGACGTTCCACTTTTGTAGGTGTAAATGGTGAGGATGAAACTAATGTTGTATTAAATGATATTCAAAGGGTTAGAGTGTATCAAGCAGAATTTGAATGGAACGAAAAAGAGTTTGATTTAAAAGGCTTTTATAGAACCGGTCACTATCACTGGGGCTACGAAGGAGACTTTTTTGGATTGTATCCAGAAGCCAATTATGGCCCTAATTTAGATATATATAACGGTGAAATTTCTGGGATAGAATTTGAAGCAAAAGGAGCTTTTAAAGGTTTGAAATTTGCAGCTGGTCCTCAATTATGGTGGGGTGCCAATCCAACGGCTTTATTAAAATACCAACGCAAGTTTGGCAAATGGGATGTAACGGGTATCTATCACAGAGATTTTAATACAGATGTTAGATTTGATGAAACAGGTCGACGTGTATTAAACCAAAATCAACTGCGTTCAGGGGTTATTCCACCATGGGTAACTCAGCGCGCTACTCTAGCTGTTGAAAGAAAATTTGGAAAATTCGGTATTGCTGTAGGAGGTATTTGGGGAGGAAATCCACTAAATGGAAGTTCTTATCAAGACATCAATGATAATGGAGTTGTTGTAGAAGATAAAATTAAAACCAGTGATAATTGGGGTGGTAAGTTTAAATTGACGTATCAAGGAGGTAAATTCAATTGGTATGGACAAGGATCTTACTTAGGTTTGGTAGCTGGCGGTGGTGCAGACCAAACACAAACGTATACAGGCTGGAAATTGAAAGATTCTGGTAGTGGTAATATGGTCAATTTATTGTCTGGTCTAACATACTCTTTTGGAAAATTTCAAATAGCTCCAAATTTCATGTACCAATCACCTTTGGTTGCAGCAATTCCTAATAATTATGGAGGTCCTGCCAGATTAAGAAACTTTATTGATGATCCATTTGCAGTAAGAAACGGTAACAGAGAAATGTATGGTTATGAGATGTTAATTACTTTTGATCAAACTCCTGGCACATGGATGTATGAATGGGATAATGATAGATCAGAAGATGCCAAGTTTGCAATGAATTTAGGATTTGTTTACAGAAGACTACCTACTACTACGGATGCTCATATCGGTTTCTTAGCGGATCGTTCGTTCTTTGCCTTTGCCACTTCTACGCCAGCAGAGGATTTATGGGAAGTAAATTCTAGAATGGTATCAAAAATCAGCCCTGACCTTGGTATAATTGCTAATTTTTATATTGGTAACGGACAAGCCAATGGAGATTCTGAAAGAACCATCAACCGATTTGGATTTGATGTAAGAACGATCTATAAAAAATGGAAACTGATGTATGCGCTTAAGCTTAACGATTGGGGACCATTTGACTATCATAGAGATTTCAACTTAACGTTCCCTGTACAAACCATGCTCGATGTTTCTTTGAGTTTAGGAAAACCAGATTGGTTTATTTTACCAAATACAAGAATTGGTGTGAGAGGTACGTGGAGAGGTTTAGATCAATATTCTCCTAGATATTCTCCAAATACGACTGCGGAATTTGAAACAGAGCCTATTATTAGTCCTGTTGGTTTTCCTGATGGTAGTGAATGGGAATTTAGAACCTATATTCAAATCAATATTGGCAAATAATAACGGTTTATTTTAAATTTTTATAAAGCATTAAATAACATTAAAATATACAATCATGAAATACAAGTTTAATAAAAAATTAAGTTTTACAAGTTTATTAGCGATAGCTATATTGCTTGGCTTTACAAATTGTGAAAGAGACATTTCTGATGATGCCGTCTTAGCAACTTATCCAAAAACAGCTAACATTTTTACAGATGTTCCTGTAGGGTTAACTGATGCTTTTTTTGAATCTTTTGACCCTGCTGGTGGCGCAAATCCAACAGGTTTTGGAACCGATGATGATGTGGCTTATATCGGAAATACTTCTATTAGAATAGATGTTCCGGCTCCTAACGATCCGGATGGAGGCTACATTGGAGGTATCTTTAGAGATAGAGGTGAAGGTAGAGATTTAACGGGTTATGACGCCCTAACGTTTTGGGCGAAAGGTTCTACGACTGCTTCTATTGGTACTGTTGGTTTTGGAGTAGATTTTGATGAGAATAAACATCAAGTAACTGCTGATAACATTCAGTTATCTACTGATTGGAGAAAATACATAATTCCTATACCAGACCCTTCTAAATTAACCCAAGAACGTGGAATGTTTATCTTCTCTGCAGGAACACAGAGTAGCAATGGTTTCGGTTTTACTTTTTGGATTGACGAATTAAAATTTGAAAAGTTAGGTACCATAGTGGCAAGTCAGGCTTCAATAATGAGTGGTAATAATGTTTCAGAAACTACTTTTGTTGGAGTTAACTCTAATGTTGAAGGCATTATATCCACTTTTAATTTGCCAAATGGTAGAAATCAAATAGTAAATTTAAGCACCTCTTATTGCAACTTTACCTCTTCTAATCCAAACGTTGCAACTGTTGATGAAAATGGAAGAGTAACCTCTTTAAGCCAAGGAACTACTGTAATAACTGCTACAATTAATGGAGTACCTGCTACGGGCAGTTTAACCATTAATTGTGTTGGGGCTTTTACTAACGCTCCAACTCCTCCAACAAGAAATCCAGCTAACGTAATTTCAATCTTTTCGGATGCCTACGCTAATGTTCCTGTAAATTATTACAACGGATATTGGGCTCCTTGGCAAACCACTTTGTCGAGCGATTTTACTGTTGGTACTGATAATGTACTAGGGTATTCCATTTTCAATTTTGTGGGTATTGAATTTAGTAGTCCTACAGTGAATGCTACAGCAATGACGCATTTCCACTTAGATGCTTTTATTCCTGGACCTGTTGCTCCTGGAAGACAATTACGAGTTATTGTAGTAGATTTTGGTGCCAATGGTGCCTTCGGAGGAGGCGATGATACACGTCATTCCACAACATTTACAGCACCAACGTTAGTTTCCCAAAATTGGGTACAAATTGATATTCCATTTTCTGCAATGCCAGGTTTATTAAGTAAATCTCATCTGGCACAAATTATTTTAGAAGGTGGAGATAACTCTGTACTTTATGTAGATAATATGTACTTCTACAATTAATAAATATTAAAATTAAATCATAAAAAATGAATACTACATTAAAAATAGTTCTGTTATCCAGCACATTTGCTCTATTTATAGGTTGTTCCCCTGATGAAAAACAAAAGGTTACGACAAAAAATAAATTAGTAATGAGTGAAGAGTTTAATGTTGATGGTGCTCCAGATCCTGCTGTTTGGGCTTTTGACATCGGAGGCAATGGATGGGGAAATAATGAATTACAATACTATACCGATAGACCAGAAAACGTTGTGGTTCAAAATGGCTACTTAATCATCACTGCCAAGCAGGAAAGTTATTTAGGAGCCAATTTCACTTCTGCCAGACTCAAAACGCAAAATTTATTCAGCCAAAAATATGGTCGTTTTGAAGCTAGAATCAAATTGCCTCTTGGCAAAGGTTTATGGCCGGCTTTTTGGATGCTGGGTAGCAATATTGATCAGGTTAGTTGGCCACAATGTGGTGAAATTGACATCATGGAATATTTGGGAAATAATCCAACTGAAGTTTTGGGAACTCTTCATGCTCCGGTTGTTTTTGGTGGAAATAGTTTATCTAAAAGATATAGTTTAACAAATAGCAGATTTGATACTGATTTCCATGTTTTTGGTGTTGAATGGACTGAAAAACATATCAATTGGTATGTTGATGATGTTTTATACAGCCAAATCACAAGAGCTAAAGTAGAAGAAGAAGGTGGCGAATGGGTATTTGATAACGACTTTTTCATGATATTGAATATAGCCGTAGGTGGTAATTTACCTGGAAACCCAGATGCTAACACAATTTTTCCACAAAGAATGATTGTTGACTACGTTCGAGTTTATCAATAATATATAATCAACAAAATCATGAACAAATCAATAAAAATATTTAGCGTCTTATTTGTTTTTCTAAGTTTTATCGCTTGTGATATTTCAGATGAAGATAATGTTGCTATAGGCGAAACCGTTGCCAAGTATACTTATGTTAGAGAAGAAGCACCTGGTAAAATTGAATTTATTAATACATCAGATAATGCAGATAGTTTTGCATGGGACTTCGGAGATGGTACTAGTAGTATTGCTAAAAATCCTGTAAAAAGTTTTGCTCTCACAGGAAATTACGAAGTTACACTTACAGTTGAAAATACCAAAACAGGTGCTACAAGTACATTCAGTAGTACAATATATGTATTTGTTTTTCAAGGTGGATTAGTTATTAATGGCGATTTTGAAACAGGAACGTCGCCATGGACTTTAGGTGTTGCAACCGCTTTACCCTCAGGGCTTTTGGTAACTCAAAATGATAATACTTATTTTTCTATTCCAGTTAACGCAGTAGGTAACCCTTTTGATGTTAATTTATCACATATTGGATTAAACTTAACGCAAGGAACCACTTATCGACTTACGTTTGATGCATGGTCTGATGTGAATAGAACTATGATTGTAGGTATTGGTTTAAGTGGCAACCCATTTACGAATCAATCTGTAACAAGAAATTTAACTACAACGGTTCAAAATTTTAGTATTGATTTGGTGGCCAATTTTACTAGTACCAATTCAAGAGTCATTTTTGACATGGGCGCGGCATTAGGCAGAGTAAACATAGACAACGTTACACTAAATCCTTTGCCTTAGATTTTACCAAAAAAATATAAATAATTAATGCCTTCATTTGAATTTTATGACCGATTCACAAACTCTTACATCTAAAGATAAGACTAAAATTGAGTTTCAAGATGTAATGATTAACGACGATAAGTTTTTCAAAATCGCGAACCATGACCTGATGAGACCGTTTTTTATGAGCTTGGTCAGCGATTCTAATCATTGGCTTTTCATTTCAAGTAACGGTGGTTTAACCGCAGGAAGGAAAAATGCTGAGTTTGCTCTTTTTCCGTATTATACTGATGATAAAATAACGGAGTTTGCTGACATCACAGGTAGTAAATCCATTTTTCAAATTCATGTAAACGAGGAAACTTTTATATGGGAACCTTTCTCAGAACGTTTTAATGAAAATTATAATTTGACCCGAAATTTATACAAAAGTGTATACGGAAATAAAATAATTTTTGAAGAGGTACACCATGATTTTCAGTTGACATTTCGATATGAATGGAGTACTAGTAATGTCTTTGGTTTTGTGAAGACTTCAACAATAATTAACCATTCGGATTCCGATTTAGCAATAACACTTGTAGACGGTATTCAAAATGTGCTACCACAAGGCGTAAACAGTGATTTACAAGCTACAACGAGTAATTTAGTTGATGCTTATAAAAGAAATGAACTTCATGAAGATAGCGGTCTCGGAATATTTGCTTTAAGTGCCATAATTGTTGATAAAGCGGAACCAAGTGAAGCCCTAAAGGCCAATATAGCTTGGTCACTAGGATTGGATAATCCTATTTATTTACTTTCATCGAAACAACTTCCTGCATTCAGAAACATTCAAAAAATGGTTCAAGAAACGGATGTTAAAGGGGAGAAAGGAGCCTATTTTGTCTCAACAACACTATTGTTAGAAAAAGGATCATCAAAGTCTTGGAAGATTATTGCTAATGTCAATCAAAATCAATCACAGGTTATCCAATTAACGGATGCTATTTGTAACGACAAGTCATTAAATAATCAATTAGTTGCGGATGTCGAGTTAGGAAAACAAAATCTGATAGCGCTAAATGCTACAGCAGACGGATTGCAATTTACCGCAGATCATCGTAAAGATACCCGACACTTTTCTAATGTATTATTCAATATAATGCGCGGAGGTATTTTTGATCATAATTATCAAATCGAAAAAGCAGACTTTGTCATTTACTTGGCTAAAGCAAATAAAGCAGTTTTTGAAAGCGAAAAATCATTTTTAAATAATTTACCGGAAGTTTTTAATTATTCTGATTTTCAAGAGTTGCTTTCAAATAGTGATAACGCTGACTTAATTCGATTGTGTATCGAATATTTACCTTTGAAATTTAGCAGAAGACACGGTGATCCTAGTCGACCATGGAATAAGTTTTCTATCAATACCAGAAGCGAAATAGACGGTTCTAAAATATTAGATTACGAAGGAAACTGGCGCGATATTTTTCAAAACTGGGAAGCATTATCCTATGCCTATCCTGAGTTTATAGAGGGAATGATTCATAAATTTCTGAACGCCTCTACCTTTGATGGTTACAATCCGTATCGCGTTACCAAAGATGGTTTTGATTGGGAAACAATTGAACCTGATAATCCTTGGTCCTATATTGGCTATTGGGGTGATCATCAAATTATCTATTTATTAAAATTCTTAGAGTTTATTGAGAAGTATCAACCCGGAAAATTGAATTCTTATTTTGATAAGGAATGTTTTGTATATGCAGCAGTGCCTTACACTATAAAATCATATCAGGACATTTTAAAAAATCCAAAGGATACAATAGTATTCAATCATGAATGGGATGCCAAAATAAATAAACGTCGTCTTCAAAATGGTGCCGATGGTGCGTTGCTCAGAGATAATAACGATGAAATTTATCACGTCAATTTAATCGAAAAAATATTGGCAACTGTTTTGGCAAAAATGTCCAACTTTATTCCTGAAGCAGGTATCTGGATGAACACGCAACGACCAGAATGGAACGATGCTAACAATGCTCTTGTTGGTAATGGAGTTTCTATGGTTACGCTTTATTACTTAAGAAGATTTCTTAAGTTTTTCCAACAATTATTAGAAAATACAAATCAGGAAACAATTAAGATATCTAATGAAATGGTCGAGTTTTATCATGCCATTAGAGAAAACCTGATCGCTTTTCAACCGCTATTATCGGGTTCCATTTCCAATCAAGATCGAAAGAAAATTTTAGATGCATTAGGTCAAGCTGCGGCTGAATACCGTTTTCAAGTGTACAACAGTGGTTTTTGGGGTAAAAAACGAACGCATTCTATGGATGGTTTGCGAAAATTTACTCAGGTCAGCATCGATTTTATTGAACATGCTATCAAAGCCAACGAAAGGGAAGACCAGCTTTTCCATGCCTATAACTTAATGTCTGTTGAAAACGATGGTATTTCGATTTCACACCTGCCGGAAATGCTTGAAGGTCAAGTTGCTGTGCTAAGTTCAGGATTTCTTTCAGCAAAAGAAGCGCTAAACACATTGGATTCTTTGCTAAATAGTGCTTTGTATAGAAGTGATCAAAACAGTTACATTTTATATCCAAACAAAGCACTTCCTAAGTTTTTAGAGAAAAACACAATCCCAAAAGACAAAGTAGCACAATCGGTTTTACTGAATCAATTATTGAAAAACACTAATCTTTCACTTATAAACCAAGACATTAAAGGCAATTATCATTTCAATGGCAATTTTCATAATGCCAATGATGTAAAAGAAGCACTTAATCAGCTTGGCAATGTAGCTGAATTTAAAGACTTAGTGGCATCAGAATCCAATTTGGTGCTCCAAATTTTTGAGGATGTTTTCAATCACAAAGCTTTTACAGGACGTTCCGGAACTTTTTATGGCTATGAAGGATTAGGCTCTATATATTGGCACATGGTTTCAAAACTGCATTTAGCGGTTCTCGAAGTTATTAATGCGGCCTATAAAGATAAGGAAGATCCAATGATAATCAAATCGTTATTGGTGCATTTTGACGAAATTGGAGACGGAATCGGTGTTCACAAATCACCTGATGTTTACGGCGCTTTTCCAACAGACCCTTATTCGCATACGCCTTTTAATAAAGGAGCGCAGCAACCTGGTATGACAGGACAAGTAAAAGAAGATATTCTAACTAGAATAGGTGAATTGGGTGTTGAAATGCATAACGGTAAGTTACAGTTTTACCCAAGATTTCTTAAAAGAGAAGAATTCCTTTCTCAGGATACTGAAGTGACTTTTGTAATGGTAAACGGAACAAAAAATACTCTAAAACTTGAGAAAAACACCTTAGCATTTACTTTTTGTCAAGTTCCGATACTTTATAAAATAGCTTCTGCAAATAAATTAATAGTGCATTATAGTAATGGTACTAATGTCACTTTTGAAAAACTAGAATTGAACGAAGAAGAGAGTACCAAAATCTGCAACAGAACAGATGAGATTTCAATGGTTGAAGTTTATTTATCTGATGAAAACCTACGATAATGAAAAGTTTACTTTACATCATATTACTAGTTGGGATATCATGTAATCAAATGAATACAAGAAATTTAGTTGCAAAAGAAATGACGGCAGAAAAGTTATTAGGAAATGTTAATTATCAAGCCATTTGTTATGGTGGATATAGAACTAATACAAGAGAAAAACAACCAACAGTCGCAGAAATTAAAGAAGATTTAAAAATACTTTCTGCATTAAATATTAAAGTATTGCGCACTTACAATGTGCATTATGAAGAAGTTTCCAATTTGTTAAAAGCGATAACCGAATTAAAGAAATTGGACTCCAATTTTGAAATGTATGTGATGTTAGGAGCATGGATAGACTGTAAAAATGCTTGGACAGGGTTTGCACCAGTGCATCACGAAGAAAGTCCACGCAATGCTATTGAAATAGAAGAAGCAGTAAGATTAACAAATCAATATCCGGAGATAATCAAAATTATAGCAGTAGGCAATGAAGCGATGGTGAAATGGGCAACTAGTTATTATGTTACACCTAATACTATTTTAAAATGGGTATTGCATTTGCAAAATTTAAAAAAAGAGCACCGATTGCCTAAAGAGGTTTGGATAACCAGCTCGGACAATTTTGCTTCTTGGGGTGGAGGTGATAAAGAATACCATGTAGAAGATTTAAACCAATTGATTAGAGCAGTAGATTATATTTCGATGCACACGTATCCAATGCACGATACGCATTATAATCCTGTATTTTGGGGAATAAAAGAAAACGAGTTGCCTTTATCAGATAAAGAAAAAATAGATGCTGCTATGGTTAGAGCTAAAGAGTATTCCGTTGCGCAGTACAATAGTGTTGTTAATTATATGAAATCAATTGGCGTAAGCAAACCGGTTCATATTGGCGAAACAGGATGGGCATCAATGTCCAACGAACATTACGGAAGTGAAGGATCAAAAGCAACTGATGAGTATAAATCGGCTCAGTTTTATAATCTAATTAGAGCATGGTCTAATGAAAATAATATTTCGTGTTTCTATTTTGAAGCGTTTGATGAAAACTGGAAAGACAGCAAAAATCCGTTAGGTTCAGAGAATCATTTCGGTTTAATTAATTTACAGTCACAGGCAAAATATGTGTTTTGGAATCAAGTTGACGCACAAGTTTTCAAAGGGTTGACTCGAAATGGAAAGCCTATTACAAAAACCTACCAAGGTTCTGAAAAAGCACTTTGGTTGGAGGTTAAAGTGCCGAATTCGATTTTAAAGAATTAAATGAAATGGTAAGTAATAAGAGTAAAATAGTTAATAGTAAATTTTTGATAATAGCTTGTCTTATGGCATTCTCATTGCATACTTATAAAGTGGAAGCACAGTTAAATGTTCAAGTTTATGAAACTTCCGAACGAGGCAATTCTTTGACAAAAGTGACTCAATTTTCAAAGGAAGGAACTCCAGTTGTTGTAACAATCAATCCTGATGAAAAATTTCAAACCATCACAGGTTTTGGAGGTTCGTTTACAGAAGCATCAGCCTATTTGTTAAACCGATTAAGCAAAGCCAATAGAAAGAAAGTATTAGATGCTTATTTTAGTGAAGCCGGCGCCAATTATTCGCTTACCCGAACGCACATTGCCTCTTGTGATTTTTCCTTGAGTAATTATACATACGCCAAAGTCGAAAATGATCTCACAATGGAACATTTTACTATTGAAGATGATAGATCAGATTTGATTCCGATGATTTTAGAGGCAAAAGCTATTTCTAAAGATGGTTTTAAAATAATAGCGTCACCTTGGTCTTGTCCGCCTTGGATGAAAGACAATAAAAAGTATGTAGGCGGAAAACTATTACCCGAATATAATGATGCTTTTGCTTTGTATTTTTCAAAATACTTGCAAGCGTATCAAAGTGAAGGAATTAACATTTGGGGAATAACCGTGATAAACGAACCACACGGCAACGGTAACAATTGGGAAAGCACTCATTTTTCTCCAGAAGATATGACTTTGTTTGTGCAACATCATCTTGGACCCAAATTAGAAAAAGAGGGTTGGAAAGACATTAAGATTTTTGGCTACGATCAAAACAGAGCGGGTTTGCCAGAATGGGTTGATGCAATGTATAAAAATGACGCTACCTCAAAATACTTTGCTGGAACTGCAATTCATTGGTATGAAAGTACCTATGATTATTTTCCGGAAGCATTACAATATGCACATAAAAAGGCTCCCAATAAATATTTGATTGAAACAGAAGGTTGTGTCGATTCGGAAATCCCTCATTGGAATGATAATGCCTGGTATTGGAAAAAAGAAGCTACTGATTGGGGTTGGGATTGGGCTAGTGAAAAAGACAAACATTTGCATCCAAAATATGCGCCAGTGAATCGCTACGCCAATGATATCATAGGTTGTTTAAACAATTGGGTAGATGGTTGGGTCGATTGGAATATGGTTTTAGACAAACAAGGTGGACCAAATTGGTTTAAAAATTGGTGTATCGCTCCAGTCATTGTTGATCCCGAAAAAGACGAAGTTTATTTTACGCCTTTATATTACACCATGGCACATTTTAGCAAATTCATGCGACCTGGTGCTGTAAAGATTGGATGTGTAATTGATAATAAAGATTTAATGACAACCGCTGTAAAAAATCCAGATGGTTCTATTGCGGTAGTAGTTTTTAATCCAACAACAACGAAACATTCCATTGAAATAAAATTCAATAAACAAAATACAATTATTGCTATTGATGCAAAAGCATTACAAACTATAATGATCAAACCAAACTAAGTACATAATTTAAAATTTCAATCATGTCAAATAACAATACAAATACCAAAGTAATGGTTCCTATGTACAAAAAAATAGCTTTTGGTGTAGGAATGCTTGCTAATCAAATGTTTCCCGCTGCACTTGGGGTTTTTATGGTTGTTCTTTTGGCAGGTTTTGGTTTTGATCCATGGATGGTAGGATTTTTAACTTTTGCTCCTCGATTATTTGATTTTATCATAGATCCAATTATGGGCTTTATAACCGATAATACACGTTCTCGTTGGGGACGAAGAAGGCATTATGTATTTATAGGTGCTTTGATAATGGGAATTTCGTTTTTACTAATGTGGCAAATTTTCAAAGAGAACGGTGTAAATTTTAACTTTTTCTATTTCCTTACTTTTAAATTATGCTTGTATTTAGGATTGACCATTTTTAGTGTTCCTTTTGTAGCCATGGGTTATGAAATGAGTGAAGATTTTCATGAAAGAACTCAAATTATGGCCATTGCTCAATGGATAGGCCAATGGGCTTGGGTTATTGTTCCTTGGTTTTGGATAATAATGTACGATAAAGAATTGTTCTCAAATCCAGAAGTTGCTACAAGAACTTTAGCCATTTGGGTAGGAATTCCGTGTATGATTTTTGCCATGGTTCCAGCATTTTTTATAACTTCAAAATCAACGGTTAACGAAACGTCGTATAAATCTATTAACATCAGAAACATAGGTGAAATTTTTAAAAATCTAATTCACGAATTTAAAGAAGCATTTAAAATAGCCGATTTTAGAAAACTATGTTTTGCTACATTTTACACGTTTAATGCGTTCAATACGGTTGCTCAATTCACTTTTTTTATTATCGTTTATTATCTATTTAATGGAAATCAACAAGCAGCCGGAATTTGGCCCGCCATTTTTGGAAGTGGTGGCGCATTAGTGACAACTTTCCTTGTAATTCCATTGGTAGTACAAATGGCAAAAAAAATTGGCAAAAAGAAAGCATTTTTGGTTTCTCAATCGATTTCGATTTTTGGCTACATTTTGCTTTATTTTCTTTTTATTCCAGGAAAACCCTACTTGTTTTTAATTGCTATTCCTTTCTTTTCTTTCGGAATTGGAGGTTTATTTACTACTATGATGTCAATGACTGCAGACGTTTGCGATGTTGATGAACTTAACTATGGTCAACGAAGAGAAGGTATTTTTGGAGCTATTTATTGGTGGGTTGTAAAATTTGGATTTGCAGTTGCCGGTCTATTAAGTTACTTAATTCTCGATGTTATTAATTTTGATGGAAATCTAACCACTCAAACTCCAGAAACACTATTCTGGCTGCGTTTTTGTTTTTCTGCTATTCCAATTGCGGGTACACTAACGGCAATTTATTATATGTGGAATTACGGCTTAACAGAGGAAAAATTAAAAGAAATTCAAATAGAATTGGCGGTAAGAAAAGGAAAAACTAAAGTGCAATCTTCTGCCTATCTCTCTGGAAAATTAGTTTCACTTTTAAAAAATGGCTCAATAGACACTTCAATTGACAAGGAATTGAATCAAAAAAGTAATGCTGAAATAGAATCCATGTATTCTGAAATTTTGGATGATAGATTGCATGGACTTTGTTTTAGCCCTTACAACGAAAATCAAAAAGCGGGCGATATTTTATCCGCAGAACAAATAAAGAGAAGACTGGATATAATTTCCCCTTTCACGAGTTGGATTCGTTCATTTTCTTGTACAGAAGGAAATGAATTAATTCCAGAAATTGCCCACCAAAAGGGATTAAAAACAGTTGTTGGAGCATGGATAAGTAATGATAAAACTAGAAACGAAAAAGAAATCGATGCACTTATAAAATTAGCAAAATTAGGTTTAGTGGACATTGCTGTAGTTGGAAACGAAGTTTTGCACCGAAACGAAATTTCCGAACAAGAACTTATTGCATATATAAAAAGAGTGAAAGAGGCATTGCCGAATATTCCTGTAGGATATGTTGATGCGTATTATCAATTTTTAGATAAACCGAACTTAATTTCGAGTTGCGATTTACTTTTAGTAAACTGCTATCCATTCTGGGAAGGTGCCAATATTGATTACGCAGCATCTTATTTGAAAAACATGATGGAACTCACTAAAAATGTAGCTCAAGGAAAGAAAATTATAATTTCTGAAACAGGTTGGCCAAGCAAAGGAGAAGCGGTTGATGCAGCTATTCCATCTGAAATAAACGCTATAAAATATTTTGTTTCCTCCCAAAAATGGGCCAAAAACAACGATGTCGATTTATTTTATTTCTCATCTTTTGATGAATCGTGGAAGGTTATTCAAGAAGGAACCGTTGGAACTTCTTGGGGCATTTGGGACAAAAATGAAAAATTAAAAATTAAACAAAAAAGCTATGTCATTTAGAGAAGGACACTATTTTTCAATAGAAGAAAATACTTTTACAAACGAATATAAAAGCATTGATTTCTCTCAAATACCGGTAAAGAAATTATCTGAGATTTGGCGAGAAACTTTAGAAAATGGAATGCATGGAATTTGCTTTAGTTTATATCAAGACGGGCAAAAACCAGGTGATATTATCACTCCTGAGCAAGTAGAACGTCGTATTCAGATTCTAAAGCCTTATACAAAATGGATTCGTTCTTTTTCATGTATCGAAGGTAATGAACACATTCCAAGAATTGCTCACCAAAACGGAATGCAAACTCTTGTTGGTGCTTGGCTCGGAGATGATTTGGAACTCAATGAGAAGGAGATAGGAAGTCTAATAGCATTAGCTAAAGAAGGTTGTGTAGATATTGCAGCAGTTGGCAACGAAGTGATGTATCGTGGTGATTTAACAGAAGAACAGTTAATAGCATATATCCATCGAGTAAAAGAAGCTTTGCCCAATATTCCTGTTGGTTATGTTGATGCTTATTATGAGTTTTCACATCGTCCAAGAATTACAGAGGCTTGTGATGTCATATTAACCAATTGTTATCCCTATTGGGAAGGTTGTCCGATTGAGTATTCTTTATATCATATGCAAAGTATGTTTGGCTCGGCAAAATATGCTGGTCAAGGTAAAAGAGTCATAATAACGGAAACGGGTTGGCCAAGTGAAGGCGGTTCACTTAAAGGAGCTATCGCATCGGAAGAAAATGCTATGAGGTATTTTATTGAAACGCAATCCTGGGCAAAGCAAAATGATATTGAAGTTTTTTATTTTTCATCATTTGATGAATCATGGAAAGTAGGAGCAGAGGGAGATGTTGGCGCTTATTGGGGATTGTGGGATAAAGAGGAGCATCTGAAATTCTGACACCTTATTTACACAAAATTGATTGCTCAAAAAGGTTGATAATGAGTATTTTTTTTGAATCAACCATTAAAAATTCTAGCTATGAAAACAGATAGGTTATTCAGATTCTTTTTAATTCTTTTACTGAGCACGCAATATGCTTTTTCTCAAGTTGATGTAGTCTATAGTAATTTAGTTTGGTCTGATGAATTTGAGACCAACGGAGCTATTAACTCCAGCAAATGGTTTCATCAAACTCAATTACCAGCAGGCGGAAGCTGGTTTAATGGTGAAGTACAACATTACACCGATCAATTAACGAATGCCTTTGTTAATGCTGGTTTACTGAATATAGTAGCAAAAAGAGAATCTTACACGAATCAAGGAATTACCAAACAATTTACTTCGGCTCGTTTAAATTCAAAATTCGCTTTTTTATATGGACGTGTAGATGTGAGAGCTAAAATTCCAGTAAACCAAGGAACTTGGCCAGCTATTTGGATGTTAGGCAAAAATGTAAATGAAGACGGTGCCTACTTTGACGCGTCTTTTGGAACAACAGATTGGCCAGCTTGCGGCGAAATTGACATTATGGAACATGGGATTACGCCATCACAACCTACAAATTATATTCAAAGTGCCCTTCATACGCCTTCATCATTCGGGAATACTACTAATATTGGCGGAACAATTGCAAATAATCTAGGTAATGATTTTCATGTTTATTCCATGAATTGGTCTCCTTTTCAAATATCGTTTCTTTTAGATAATGTTATTTTTTACACCTATAATCCGGCAGTAAAAACACCTAGTAATTGGCCTTTTACTGCAGAGCAATATCTTTTGCTTAACATTGCTATGGGTGGAATAGCAGGAACAATACCCTCTAATTTTACGCAAACTTCTATGGAAATAGATTATGTAAGGGTATACCAAAATACAGCAGTTGATACTCAAGCGCCAACAAATTTCACGGCTACAATCGGAACGGTGACTAGTTCTACTATCGAATTATTGTTAAACGGAAACGATGCTTCTGGAAATGTTGCCTATACAATTGTATATAGCGGTGGAACTATTCCAGTTGCAAGTCCTTCAGGTGTTCAAAGATCGGTTGTTGTGCCCAATTTATTGCCTAATACCAACTACACTTTTTCAGTTTCTGCAAGTGATTTAGCTGGTAACGCTTTTGTTTCTAATCCAATAGTGGTTAATGCTACTACTACAAGCGTACTTGGCTGTTCGGGAACAGATAATCAGGCACAAGCAGCAACAACATTTTCATCAGGATATAATTATGCTTTTGAAACACTAGGAACCGATGTAAAGATAACTTTTGAATTGCTAGATACAAACAGAGTAGGCGTTGTTGCTTTTCTATGGAGACAAAGTCCATTTTCAGAAGTACAAATGACCAATGTTTCTGGAAATATTTTCACTAGAACGATTACTGGGCAAACAACAGGTGCAACAATTAATTATGCAGTTAAATTTGCCTATGCCGGAGGATTTTCGGTGACAAAATATTTTTCTTATGTTGTTGGCAGTAGTTGTTCTTTGGGATTGGAAACTAGTCCAGACTTAATGGAATTCCATTTTCCTAATCCAACTAATGAAACAATTGAAATAACTTCTAATTTTCCTATTGACAAGATAGAGCTATACAATGTTCTTGGCAATAAAGTTTTATTTTCAGAAACAACCACTAATAAAATTGATGTATCAGAATTGCCTAAAGGTATCTACCTAATAGCAGTCTATTCAGGAACCGGAAAGCGAGTAAAAAAGGTCATTTTAAACTAAATTTATCAGTACTAACACATAATTTATTTTAAATAATCACCAGAAATATGTTAAATTTCAATAATAATTTGTCTATTAACAAATTATTATGTTAAATTTGGTTTATAATTAATCCACAAAAACAGCTTTTGCCTATAGAAAACAAATACTTTTTAGATTAAAAATCGCTTTATTTAACGTATACTAAAAGGTATTATTATGGCAAAAACGCAACTCCCTGATGCGATTCTAGTTAATAGATATATTGATGGTGATGAAAATTCATTAGCAATTCTTGTGGAACGCCACCAATCCAAAATTTACGGATATATTTATTCAAAGGTTTCAGACAGAGATCTTACAGAAGATATTTTTCAAGAAACATTCTTTAAAGTAATCCACACTTTGAAAAGCAAAAAATACTATAACGAAGAGGGTAAATTTTTATCTTGGGTATTACGTATTGCCAATAATTTGATTGTTGATAAATTCAGAAATGATAAAAAGATGTTGATGAAAAGAGATACTGATGAATTTTCAGTTTTTTCTTCTTTAACAGATAATGCTCCAAACATTGAAAAAGAATTAATCAAAAATCAAGTTGATATTGATTTAAAAAAAATAATTCAGAAACTACCTCACGATCAAAAAGAAGTATTGATGATGCGTTATTACTCCGATATGAGTTTTAAAGAGATTGCCGATATTACGGGTGTTAGCGTGAATACAACACTAGGTAGAATGCGTTATGCGATAACTAATTTGAGAAAGGTAATAGAAAAAAATCAAATTTATTTACCTTCATAAACAATAAAAAGTAATCTTTTGCGTTATATATAAAACACTTAAACTAACCCGTTTTTTATATGGCAAAACTTTACTCTAAAAGAAAATTAGCACCAAAAAAAATGTTACCTAAAAAAGAAACTATACGTTTAATACTTCAATATTCTTGTGCATTGAATATCGTAAAAGTGGGTAATATGAGCTTCGACACTATTGCTAATTAAGACATCCCGTCTCGTTCTAAATGAGACGGGATGTTTTTTTATAATATTCTTCCAGAACTTTTTTGTTGCCAATCGTTTTGGTAATAATATCTTTTTCAATATTCCATCCTCGAGCCGGCGAGTATTCTCTTCCATACCATATAATCTGAAGATGTAAATCGTTCCATAATGCTTCAGGAAAAATAGCCTTTGCATCCCTTTCAGTTTGAATCACATTTTTTCCATTAGACAAATTCCATCGGTACATTAATCTGTGAATATGAGTGTCAACTGGGAATGCCGGAACGCCAAAAGCTTGCGACATCACCACGCTTGCGGTTTTATGACCAACAGCAGGTAAGGCTTCTAAAGCTTCAAAACTTTGAGGTACATTTCCATCATGTTGGGCAATTAGTATTTCTGATAAACCATGAATCCCTTTTGATTTCATGGGAGAAAGTCCACATGGCCTAATAATTTCCTTTATTTCATCCACGGATAACTTTACCATGTCATAAGGATTATCCGCTTTGGCAAAGAGGATAGGGGTAATTTGATTGACGCGAACATCGGTGCATTGAGCCGAAAGTAAGACAGCAATTAATAAAGTATACGGGTCTTTATGGTCTAACGGAATTGGGATTTCAGGATATAATTCTTTTAACGTATTTATAACGAATGTTGCACGTTCTTTTTTTGTCATTTTATCTACATTTGAACCGTAAATTTATGAAACTTATGACCACAATACAAAAAGGAGATAAAGCACCACAGTTTTCTGCTAAAGACCAAGACGGAAAATTACACTCATTAGCCGATTATAAAGGAAAAAAGTTAGTTGTATTTTTTTATCCTAAAGCCAATACGCCAACCTGTACTGTTGAAGCTTGTAACATGAGAGACAATTATCAAAGATTTCAGAGCAAGAATTATGAATTATTGGGAGTTAGTGCTGATGGTACAAAAGCTCAGACTAATTTTAAGAAAAAATTTGATTTGCCATTCCCTTTATTAGCCGATGAAGATAAGTCAGTAATTCAGTCTTTCGGCGTTTGGGGACCAAAAAAGTTTATGGGTAAAGAATTTGATGGTATTCATCGTACGACTTTTGTCATTGACGAAAACGGCATTATTGAAGAGGTCATTACTGATGTGAAGTCAAAAATTCATGCTGATCAGATATTGAAGTAATAGTAAAACCTACCTAATAAAAAACCCAGATAGTTTACTATCTGGGTTTTTGTTTTCATAGCAATTATTCCTTGTTTATTTTTTTTCAGAAACCCAATCAATGGCTTCTTGTAACTCTTTGTGTTCAAATCCTCGAAATTCTCCAGGTATGAAAATACTAAAGATGTCGGTAAACTTTCTTATTGCATCAACATCAGTCACAATAGCTGCTCGATTCCACTTCGTTAGATGTTTAATTCCCATTAAGGCATCTTTCAACCAAGCTCCAAATGAGAAATTTTTTAAAGAAGTTTCTAATACCAAAAGATAATTAAGTTTATCCGTTTTGTCAATCAAGGCCTGTATTTTAGGCATTACTATTTCAGTAAAATCAACTTCTGTTATTTCTCCAACCAGCTTTAAAACCAGCAACATTCCACGGTAAATCTTCTAAATAGCGTATCATATATTATGAGGTAACCGATGCGTCACTCAACGCTTTTACTGTATCGTGATCCGCTTTTAGTATTACATGTTGGGTTCTAATTAGCGTTTGTTGTTCTCCAGTTATATCTGCTAAATCATCGCTTAAAACTTTTTCATAAGTTCCTTTTGCAACATCTTCTCCATATTCGCAAGAGTCCAATATCACTTTGCGATTTTTTCCAGCTATAGCAGCTTTTACATCCATCCAAACGCGAAAGAATTTCCCTGAAACCATTGTTCCTTCGGCAACTTCACCTCCAAGTAAGCGAACTTCGTTAGCTAATTCTTGCTTGCATTTTTGACTGTTTGCAATAAATTGAGAAAACAACAATTTTAAATCTTGTTCTTCAGTTTCGTCTGATGCGGTTTGATAACCTTCGATTCTATCGTTGTTGATAGTAATAAGTTTGTTTAATACTGCAATTGTTTTTTCAGTTTTCATAGTATTTAATTTTTTTAATTTGTTAATTAATGCGTAGTTTTAATTTGGAGCAAAAAGGCCTAATCGATTAAATTATTATAGTACAAATTTGCGGTTCTTTACCCTTGAGTATGTTACAGAATCTCGACCATGGTTTACAGCATTAACAGATAAAAAAAAACCGGACTGTTTTCACAATCCGGATTTATCAATATTGAGTATTTTAATTACATTTTTTGTAGCACTTTATTGGGGTCATAGCCAAACAATTGATATTTTTTAATAATTTCGGCAATACCTTCAGGAAGCAATTTTTCCCAACCAGGAACTCCGTCATTAATCATTTTTAGAACTTCTCTAGAGAAAATTTTCAGGTGATCTTGATCAAATTCTGTTATGTCAACTACTTTCCCGTTGTAAGCAAAGAATTTGTACAATTCTTTCATTCTAGGATGCACTTTTAAGTTTTGAGAGTTTATAATTTCTCCATTTTCATCCTCCATCGGATACAAGAATACCTTTAAATCTCTGTAAAATAATTTACCAAAAGCTTCCAAAATGCCACCACTTAGATGACGGTAATATTTTTCGTCAAATATGTCCACCAAATTGTTGACGCCCATGGCCAATCCCATACGCGCTTTGGTATAGCTAGCAAAATATTCCACCACTTTATAGTACTCCTGAAAATTCGAAATCATTACAGTTTGCCCCAACGAACAGAGTAGTTGTGCTCTATCCATAAAATCTCGTTCATCAATTTCACCTTCTGAACGTAAGTTTGATAACGTAATTTCAAAAACTACTAATGTATTATCCTTGTCAACTTTACTTTCTTCTAAGAACATTTTTAATGATTTCTCATACATGTCCATATTTACTTGTGTAACTGGACGGAAACTTCCTCTAAGAGCCAAAATATTCTTTTTATAAAGAATAGCAGCCGGAAGGATATTTTGTCCGTCTGGACCAAACATTACGGCATCTGTCATGCCATTTTTCACTAATTGCAAACTCATCAAACGATTGTCTACATTAGCAAAACGTGGTCCAGAGAAATTGATTGTATCAATCTCCAATTGATCTTTATCTAAGTGATCGTATAAATAGCGTAATAATTTTTTAGGGTCATTATGTTTGTAGAAAGCACCATAAATTAAATTTACACCCAAGACACCAAGGGTTTCTTGTTGTAATCTCGCATCATTTTCTTTAAAACGAATATGTAGTGTTATCTCATTATATTCTTCTTCAGCTTCAACTTGAAATTTAATTCCAACCCAACCATGACCTTTAAATTGCTTAGCAAAATCAATTGTTGAAACGGTATTAGCATAACTAAAAAACAGTTTGTTTGGATGTTTGTCTCTGTTTAAACGCTTTTCAATCAATTCTACTTCGTGTGAAAGCATATTTTTTAAACGGCTTTCCGTTACATATCTTCCGTCATCTTCAATACCATAAATGGCATCACTAAAATCTTTATCATAAGCGGACATTGCTTTTGCAATAGTTCCAGATGAACCTCCAGATCTAAAAAAATGTCTAACCGTTTCCTGACCCGCTCCAATTTCGGCAAAAGTTCCGTAGATATTTTCGTTAAGATTGATTCTCAAGGCTTTATCCTTCAAAGAAGGAATCTGTTCGATAACTTTATCTCCTTTTAATTTAATATCCGTTTCAGTTGTTCCCATAGTTTGTTTGTATACTTCGCAAAAATACTAAAATACCTATTTTTATAAAAGAGAATTAACTTCTATTTTTGTAATTATATTAGCCAAATCAAGTATTTTTAAATTTACCATCAAAAATCGTGCTATTATGCAAGTATATTTTCTAGGAACTGGAACATCGCAAGGAATTCCCATTATTGGAAGTAATCATCCCGTTTGTAAAAGTACCGATTCTAAAGACAAACGGTTACGAGTTTCTGTTTGGATTACTTGGAATGATAACTCGGTTGTTATAGATTGTGGTCCCGATTTTAGACAGCAAATGCTGACTTCTGAATGTTCAAAACTTGATGCGATTCTTTTTTCACACGAACATTCCGATCATACAGCTGGTTTAGATGATATTCGTCCTTTTGTATTTAAACAAAAAAAGGATTTGCCCATTTATGCCCATCAACGTGTTTTGGAGAATCTTAAAAAAAGGTTTGACTATATTTTTGAAGTCGAAAATAGATATCCCGGCGCTCCAAGTGTTCAAACCTTTGAAGTCAAAAATAATGAGAGTTTTCTTTTTGGAGAAACCAGTATATTTCCTATTGAAGTTGATCATGCCGGACTACAAGTTTTTGGTTACCGAATTCAAGATTTTGTTTATATAACGGATATGAAAAGCATAGTTGCATCCGAAATTGAAAAGCTAAAAGATGTAAAAGTGTTGGTTGTGAACGCATTGCGAGAAGAGCCACATCATTCACATTTTAGTTTGCAGGATGCGTTAGATTTCATACATTTGATTCAACCCGAAAGAGCCTATCTGACGCACATCAGTCATATGTTAGGATTTCATGAAGAAGTACAACAACGATTGCCCGAAAACGTCTTTTTGGCTTATGACAATTTAATAATAACTATTTAGAATATGCGAAAATCTCTATTTTTATATCTATTCATTATTGCTGTTTTGATGAATATTTTTACGTACAAATATTTTACATCAAAGGAGAGTAGCGAACAAAAAGCAAGCAAAGAGGCAACGGAGATCAAAGCGGATTCCTTATCTCAGGCTGGAACCATCACTTACGATGCTGACATCTTCTCATTAGAAAACAATGACAGAGCACAAAATTATTTGTTTGAAAGCAGCAATGTAAAAGATATCGCTGAATTTTCAGAAAAAGTAAAACAAGCTCTTTTATCCTATAACGACAGTCCTGAAGGAAATAAGTATACCGATCAAGTTAAAATGGGAGAACAAAAGTTTATCATCAACAGTGTTAAACTTATCAATCATCGTTGGGTTGTTGCTAACTATAGCGACGGCAAACTTTGGGGAGAAGTGCTATTAAAATATTTCATTGACGAAAAAGGTGCTGTTTCTTTTGAAATCATGAATTCCTATTTATATCCAGCATCATTAAATTAATAACAACTCTCAAAATGAAAAAAATAAGTACCCTGCTACTGGTCTTACTCTTTGCTTGTTCCTGCAAATATGTAGATCAAAAGGAAGAAATTGATGAAACACAAAATGCTACAGCATCAAGAGATTCCTCTGTGGTGAACGATAAGGATGAGAATGGATGTCTCGCTTCTGCGGGTTATGTTTGGTCTAAAGTCAATAAAGAATGTGTAAAAGGATTTTCTGGAATACAATTAAACCCTATAGATAAGCCAGATAATGAAGATGAAACACTTAGTGCTTATGTGTTATTTAATGAAGATGCAAGCCAAGCCGAAATTTTTCTCCCTAAAGATACAACTTCGGTTGTTTTGACTAGAAAAGCTGAAGGTAAACCCTGGGTTTTAAATGATTGGCAATTGGTTCCGTGGAAGGGATATGTACTTAAAAAAGGTACAGAGAATAAATTTTCTGGTGATGGCGAAATTGGAAAAAAAATTCTAGATAGTGATACAGAACAAGAGTAATAAAAAATCCCGAAGATTCGGGATTTTTGTTTTTATGACTGCAACCAATTTTTAAAATCGAAGAAGTTTTGCGGAGCTACACCATGTCCAACAGGATACTCTTTATAGATTATTGAAACGCCTAAATCTTCTAAAACGGGTATCGATTTTCGAGCCCATTCGACAGGAATAACTTGATCAACAGTTCCGTGTGAAGCAAATATTTTCAACGTACTTAAATCGTTATCAATGTAGTCATCCACAGCCATTTCAGTATTCAGATAACCACTCATGGCGACTACACGCTGTACTTTTTCCGGATAAGACAAGGCAACGGCATAACTTAAAATACAACCCTGACTAAATCCGATTAAGGTTACATTAGCAGCATCAATTGGTAAAGCAGCCGATAATTCGTCAATAAAATTAGCAATTATATCGCGTGAAGCTCTAGCTTGTCCTATGTCAGAAAACTTATTTTCATCAGCATCAAAATTAATAGCGTACCAAGCATAACTGCCATACATCATATCAAAAGGAGCCTGAGCCGATATTACATAATATTCATCAGGAAGTTCAGAAGCAAATGAAAATAAATCTTCGGCGTTACTGCCATAACCGTGAAGCAATAGGAGCAAAGGGTTTTTATCTTGCTTTATTTTAGGTTCTCTAACTAGATATTCTAAGGTCATGATTAAATGCTTTTAAAAACTTTTTGAAATATACCTCCTAATAGCGGAAGTGGTGTTGTTTCTCCTTTGGCGGCAGTAAAAATTCCATAAATAGTTAAAACAGATATAAATATCCACATCGGAGCGGCTACAAAAATACTTTTAAAACTACTGATGGAAACTCCCAAAACAATAAATGTTACCGTTAATCCGAGTCCTTGTCGAATATGAAAAGAAGCGAATTTGTTTTTGTTTTCTGAATTCATTGATAACGCAATCAAAACTCCAACTATCAGAATATAACTGGTTATCGCTGCTGCTTTTCCCTCGTCTATGATTTGCTTATCCATTGATAACTAATTTTCCTTGATTGTATATTCCGATTGCTTTTCCTTTCATAGCGTGTCCTAAAAAGGCTGAGTTTTTAGATTTGGATAAAATATGTTCTTTTCCAAAAGTCCAAGAATTATCAATAGTAAACAAAGTAATTGATGCTTTTTTATTTTCTGCAATTTTCTGTCTTTCAATATTTAACAAATTCTTACCGAAAGTCATTTTATTTATAATAATTTCTAATGGAAGTTGTGTTAACAAAGCTCCGAAAGCGCTTTCCAAACCGATGGTTCCGTTTTTAGCCAAATCAAATTCCATTTTTTTATTTTCGATATCAATCGGATTGTGGTCACTTGTAATGCAATCGATGGTATTGTCTAAAACTGCTTCTAGTAACGCTTTTCGATCGTCTTCATTTCTCAATGGTGGCGACACTTTGTATCGAGTATCAAAGCCTTCCAGTTTTTCATCCGTCAAAACCAAATGATGCACGGTAACGCTGCATGTCACCTGTAAACCTTTCTTTTTAGCTTCTCTGATTAAGGCTACTGATTTAGTTGTAGATATAGTCGGAATGTGCAATTTTCCGCCGGTATATTCTAACAAGAATAAATTCCGTGCCACGATAAGTTCTTCCGATAAATTAGGAATCCCTTTTAATCCCAATCTCGTTGAAACGATACCTTCATTAGCCACACCATTGCCCTTGATAGTGGCATCCTGACAAAAAGCAATGACTAATCCATCAAAATCCTGTACATATTGTAGGCTGATTTTCATTAGGTTGGCATTTGACAAACTTTTATTATAATCACCAAAAGCAACAGCTCCGGCGTTTTTCATGTCAAAAAGTTCCGCTAAATCGTTCCCTTCACTTCCTTTGGTTAAAGCACCAATTGGATATAGTTCGGTCGCAGCATTAACCGCTTTCTGTTTTACAAAATGTACTTGTGATTGATTATCGATGATAGGATAAGAGTTGGGCTGCAATGCAATTCCGGCAAAACCGCTTTTAGCGGCAACTTCCAAACCGTTTATGATGGTTTCCCGATCTTCAAATCCTGGCTCACCTAATGAAACACTTGTGTCAAACCAACCTTGGGAAACATACAAATTATCCTGATGAAACTCTTCGTGAGTATCACTATTCAAAAGCGAAATGCCTATTTCCTCGATAATGCCTTGGGTTATTTTTATGTCGACAGTCTGATTATGATACGGACTTTCGGAATCTACAATTGTGGCTTTTCGGATGATTAGGTTCATTTTACAAATTTTTGAATGAGTAATTCTAATGCTAAAAAGAGTAAGGCTAAAATAACAAACCATTTCCAGATTTGTGTGTCGGTTCTATCGATTTGAATCGTATTAAAAATACTTTCAATATCTTCAACTTCCTTGAATTCATTGGCAATATCCGGATTTGCTAATGCCAAATTGCTTTCCGTTCTATTATAATTGAAACTGATGTTTTGCACTAATTTTTCTCCATTTACAACACCAAAATTTCCAGCTTCTATAGGATTGTCACCAAAGGTCATTTTAACTTTGGTATTTAGTAATTGCTGTACCGGAATAAAACTTTCAGTGGCATTTTTTACCGACAATATTTCATCTTTTGTTACTAAAGCATCTACAACAAATGGTTGATTTTCACCGATAACAATCGCACTAACGCCCGTTTTCTGAATGTTTTGAGCCATATTAAAAAAAGTGGGAACAATTAAAGGCGAATTCTGAAAATTACTGTTTTGCTTGTTTATTGGTGCTGCGAAAACATAAATAGCGGATAAGTCATTAGGCAACGAGGTCAGGAAAGCACTTTGATCTTCATACGTTAAAACGGCTGGAGTTGTAGTGCTTAACTCGAAGGAAGTTTTGGTGGATGGATATTGAAAATTGTCAATCTTCTTTTCAAAAACCGCACTAAACAAAGGATGATTAAAATTGATTTTAGTCACTTTCTTTTCACTCGAAGTTATTGTTTTAAATTGTAGTGCACCAAAATTGGATAGAAACGAATTCAGTGTACTAGCATTACTCTCTTGAGCAGGAATTACAACAAGATTTCCCCCTTTATTGACAAAGGATTTCAATGTAGTTTGCAAGGCTTGCGGAATATCGGTAAGTTCATTTAAAACAATGGCATCTTGCTTTTCCAATAAGTTATAATCTAAAGAAGCAATAGGAAAATTGGTGTAGTTGAACTCGTCATTTGTGTAAATTCTTCCAAGAAAATTACTTTTATCGTTGTCGCCGATGCTGATTACATTTGTTTTACTAGGTTTTGAAATACTAAAATAATAAGTATTGTCATAAGCCAGGCCTTTATCTGCAATCGAAACATAGCCGTGAAAATCTTCTTTTGGAATTGTAAAATTGATGGTTTTCTCTTTGGTTTCGAAGTTGATTACTGTTTTTGCTGATAATTTATTGTTGTTGTACAGCGCAATCGAAACATCTTTTGAATCATCTCCGTTTGCAGATAATTTTATGCCTAGTTCATAGAAATTATCAAGAGTTTGCTGAACGAAAACACTATCAATAGCAATATTGTTCTTCTGCTCGGCTTCGGGAATAAAGAAATACACATTGTCTTCCTTTTTGAAACTTTTGGCTTGATTTTCCTCCAAACCAATAGCATCAGTGATTACAATAATGTCTTTATTAAAAGCTGATTTTCGGGCATTAACTTTGGCAATGAGATTTTCTAATCGGAATGGCGAAGCACTGTATTTAAGGTTTTGCAACTCTTTTTGAATCGATTTAATATCCGTATTCCAATAATTATCGGAGTTGGTAATCAATGAAAAACTTTGTGTTTCCGGACTGTGCTCTAATAAATCCTGAATAGCACGTTTTAATAGCTCTCCTTTCTTTCCTTTGGCTTGCATGCTATAGGAATTGTCCAAAATAATATACATTTCATTGGTATTCTTAGTGCTGTCTTTTGCGGCAAAAAAGGGTTGGGCAAAAGCGAAAATCAGAAACGTTAAAAGAAGCAAACGAGTTAAAAGTAATAACCATTTTTTGATGGTGGAACTTTTACGGGTTTGTATTGAAAGTTCTTTTAAGAATTGTACGTTGGTAAAGTATTCCTTTTTGAAACGACGGAGCTGAAATAAATGAACCAGAATTGGGATAACCAATAAGAAGAGAAAATAAAGTACTTCTGGGTGTTTAAACTGCATTTCAATTATTGTTTGTCAAAGATAATTATAGTTTTCAGTTTTTCGACTCCGTTCGCAAAATTTTTATGAATGAAAAACGCTTGTGCTTTGTTACTTCTTTTTTCTTTTTGCAGCGCGGGTTTTCAAGATGTTTCTATTTACCGATGTTCCGGTTTTTTTCTTTGTTTTTGATGGACCGCCAAGATTTACTTTAGTGTTTTTCTTGGCTTTTTCATGAAATGATGCGCCACCTTCAAGTTTATTGGTTTTTAAAATGACTTTCATTTTTTTCTTGTCCTTTTCAAATTCCAATAAACGGACCGCAACTTCAACATTAGAGGGTAAAGGGATAAAAGTGATTTCTTTTTCCATCAACATTTCAGCTTCAATCTTGATTTCTTCTTCACGTGGACTGATTAAACTAATAGCGATTCCCGATTTATCGGCACGACCGGTTCGACCAATTCGGTGAATGTATTGTTCCGGAATTTCCGAAAATTCTACATTGATAACGTGTGTAATATCTGAAATATCCAAACCTCTAGCCATTACATCTGTGGTTACAATACCTCTAATAGCGCCGTCTTGAAAAGTAGCCATCGTTTGCAAACGATAATTCTGTGATTTATTGGAGTGTATGACTCCAAATTGCTCCGGATAAACTTCTTCTAATTTATCGGCCAATAAATCGGCTGTTTTTTTATTGTTCACAAAAAGTAAAACCCTTTCGCAAGCTTCATCTCGGAGTAGTTCAATAATCAGATTGACTTTGGTTAAAAAGTTGGGAACTTTATATCCTAATTGCTCAATCTTTTCTAATGGCGTACCACTTTGTGCCAAAGAAACTTCTTCGGGAAACTCAAAATATTCATCTAGCATTTCATCGACATCATCGGTCATTGTGGCTGAGAATAAAATGTTCTGACGTTTGTTTTTGAGCATGGTTAAAATGGAAGTAATCTGAAATCTAAATCCTAAATTTAATATTTCATCAAATTCATCAATAACCAATTTCTGTAAGCTGTCAAAACGGATTACATTATCTAAAGCCAAATCCATAATTCGACCCGGAGTTCCTACCAAAACATCAATGCCTTGATAAACGGCCTTTTTTTGAGTATTGATATTAACACCTCCATAAACGCCTAAGGTTCGAACGGACATAAATTGTGTAAGTTTTTCCACTTCGGCGGCAACCTGAACTACAAGTTCTCTTGTTGGAACAATGATCATAACCCTTGGGGTGTCTGTGGCCACAAACTTCCATTGTTTTAGAATAGGAAGTAAATAGGCAAATGTCTTTCCTGTTCCGGTTTGCGCAATCCCCATCATATCGCGACCCGACATAATCACCGAAAATGATTTTTCCTGAATTGGAGTAGGCGTAGTCAGCCCTAATTCATCTATGGCTTTTTGAAGTGATTTTGGAAGATTGAATTGCTCGAAAGTGCTCATTTTAGTCGTAATTTATGGTATCAGTTAGACCAATTATTAGTCTCAGATGGCGCAAAGATAGGGAATTCTGATTTAGCGCTCGAAACCTCCTATTTTTGGCTTCAAAAGGTAAAAGTTAAAACGAATTATCTTTTAGTATTTTAAATATCTCTTGTAATTATAATTTTATTAAAACCATTGATATAAGGTGTTTTAAAGACATTTCGATTAAATGACATATGTTAAAGTTATCTAATTTATGATTTTGGACTGATTATTGTTAATCGAGATTTGATATTTTTACAAACAAGGAGATATGTAAAGCCTTTACTGATTTTTGAAGATGGTACTTTATAAATTTTTAAATGTTTGAAGTTCTTTTTTAAACCATCATAATTAAAAAAATGACAGAGCCACAAAACGCGTACAAACATATTTTTTTGGTTGATGATGATCAAGAAGATAGAGAGTTATTCTCAGAAGCACTTTCGAAAATTGATGAAGATACTATATTGGTGGAAATCAGTAGTGGTTTTGAATTGATTGAACGATTAAGTGACCCCAATTCACTTGTTCCCGATATTATTTTTTTGGATATTAATATGCCTAAACTAAGCGGAATCGATTGTGTGGAAAAGATAAAATCTTCAGATATTCGGTTTAAGGACTTGGAAATTGTTATTTTAAGTACCTATTGCAATCCTGAAGATATCGAAGAAGCCTTTGAACAAGGAGTTAGTCGTTACTACGTAAAACCAACCCTTTTTGATAATTTAAAGGAAATTATTTCAGGTGCATTGGAGAATATTAACAAGTCCCATTTGCTCACCAAAAGTAATTTCTTAGTGCATTATTCTGCGTAATTTTTGACGAATTCAATTTCTAAATCACTTCCTTTCCAATAAAAAATGAACCCTTTTGTATTTGTATAAAAGGGTTCATTGGGTTTATTTAAATACGACTATTTTATTCAAGTCCGAGACTTTTGATGTACGCCTTATTATTTGAAAGTCTTCCTAAAAATTCTTCAACAGCTTTTACAATATCTTTTTGTGTTCCGTTGGCAAGGATTAACTCACGGTAACGGATTCCGGTTTTGGTATCAGTGAGTCCATTTTTTTCAAAGGCTGTAAACATATCCATAGCGTATACTTCAGACCAAAGGTAGCCATAGTAGTAAACTGGATGCGTATTGATGTGAATCCAATTCGCCTGATAATGCGTTCCTTCAACATAAAAAGTCATTACATCTAATTCCTTATCTATAGTTCTCCACAATTCATCTGTAGAAATTGGATTATTTGCATTGTATTTGTCGTATAAATTCATATCGTACAAACAACGTTGTAACGATTGAATCGTGCCCAAACCAGAAGCCACTTTTTTAGAATTCTGCATGTTATCGAAAGTTGCTTTAGGCAATACTTTTCCGGTTTTATAGTTTTTGGCAAAGGTGCTTACGATACTGTAATCGGCAATCCAATTTTCAAACAACTGCGACATCGATTCGGTGAAATCCGCTTTCGAATCTGATTGCGACGAAAATTCTCCATGATAAGACATCATGTTTACAATGTGCCCAAATTCGTGAAAAAGCGTTTTCAATTCTTTTTGACTAAGTAAGGAAGGTTGTGTTTTAGTAGGTCTTGTAAAATTGCCCAACAACATGGAAACCGGGATTTCATCGCCTTTACCAGAAACAATATTGACGCCATAAAACCAAGTTTCTTTGTTTGGTCTTGGGAAAAGATCCATATAAAATCTACCTTTCAGCTTATTGTTTTCATATACTTCATACATTTCAACTTCTTCATGCCATACGGATGGATTTGGTACTTTTTTAAATTCAAATCCAAGTAGTTTTTGATAGATATCCAACATTCCTTTTAGACACTGTTCCATCGGAAAGTAATCTTTCAATTCTTCATTATTAACATTGTACTGTTTTTTCTGAATTTTATTTTTGTAATAAGCAATATCCCAAGGCTCCAATTTAGAGTTCTTAGTTTTGCCAGAACTATTTTTTTCGTTTTCCAACAAGGCAACATCGGCTTTGGCTTTATTTTTTACTCGACTAATCAAATCGTTAATAAACGTCCAGGCAGTTTCAGGATTTTTTGCCATTTTAGGGACCAAACTGTATGCTGCAAAGGTTGAATAGCCTAATAGCTTTGCCAGCTCATCACGCTTTTTTACCATTTGATCTAGAATGGCAATATTTTTATCGGCAGCTCTGTTAAAAAATTTGAAGTAATAAGCTCTTCTTGTTTCTTCAAGTTCGGCATTGCTCATGACTGTTTCATTGGTTGCATTTATGACCGGAATTTCATACTTTCCGTCTGCATTTTTATAATTATTCATGAAACTTTCCGGCAAACCTTCGGCTCCCTTTTTATCCAAAATCAATACGTCTTTTGAGGAATTCATATTATTGGAATAATCCGTAGAAAGTTCACTAATTTCTTTAGATAGTGCTTTGTATTTCGCTAATTTCTCTTCACTTAGATTAACGCCAGAAAGCTCAAAGCCAAGAATCATATCATCAACTAAGTTCTTTTTATGGCCTTTGAATTCTGCATAGGAAGGTGATGCTTTAAAGTTTATCATTTTAGAATAAATTTCTTTATCCGAATAAATACTTGTAGTTAACGAGTCTAATACTTGATATCCAGCCAAACCTTTTGCTCTGATTTCTGCATCAGGCGATACCCAATACAACATGAAACAATTATTGCTTGTTGCTGAAATCTTATTCTTGATCTCATCCATCATTCCGAATACATTGGAAAAGGAAGCCTCATCTGCTCTTTTTATAGCATTTACCATAGAGGTAACATCGTTTAGTGTTTTTTGAGCATACAGTTCGATATCACTCGAAGTAACTTTTGCATACTCTACAGGAACATTTTTATCTACCAAAAACGGATTTTTTTTATTCACAGTAAATTGACCATAACTGCTCGAAATTGAAAACAAACAAAGCGTAATCGTTAAATAATTGAAATTCTTTTTTAATGTCATTTTGTTGGTATTTAATAGATAAGATTTATTGAAGTTGATATTTTGTTTTTGTGTATTGGAGATTTTCGTTTACTCGAAAGATCAAAATCTTCTCAATCAAGTCGAATGGAATGTCTTGATCTAATGGCAACTGTACCGATCCTTTTCCTTGTTTGTAAACGGAAAGTTCTTTGGCAAAAGCCTCGTGACCAGTTGGCGTGGCATAAAATCCGATATGATTTTTATAGGCGGCAAAATAAATCAAAGGTTTGCCATTGAGTTTGTAAGCCGGCATTCCATAAGCTATACTTTCTGTTGCCTCTGGTGCTTTTTTCAAGACTAGTGTTCTAATGGTTTTCAATATAGATTGAATCTCTAGTGGAAACGTTGTAATATACTCGTCAACCGATTTAAAATCAATTTTCATGCTTTTTGTTATCGATAATATAATTTACGCTAAAGATAATCGATTTTTTGTAGTTGACAAAAACTGTTATGTAATGCCAATAATTTTTATAAATAAGTTTTGAAATAATCTTATTTATGATTTACTTTTGTGGCGTGAAAAATATTGTTCTCATAGTCACATTTTTTATCTTATTCAAACCGTTGTCACCAATTGTTGAATATGTTGTCAACTATGATTATATTTCAAAAGTGCTTTGTGTTAATAAGGAAAAACCACAAATGCAATGTAACGGTAAATGTCATTTGATGCAAGAGCTTGCCAAAGCTGCAGATGATGAAAAACCAATCTCCGATAAAAAAATAACCGTCAAGGAATTTGAAATTTTATTTTATCAAGAAGTAAAGATTATTGCATTTTCTGTAGCGACATTTTCACAAAAGCATCAATTAAACAGTAACTATTCCAACTTGTATTCTCATTTGGTTATTACGGCTACTTTTCATCCACCAAGTTATTTTATTTAAAGTCTAGAGCACTATCATGTCTTATTTTCAGTTCCCAATTATGGCGAATTGAATGTACTTATGTTCAAAATTGTTAGAAGAAATGAGTCTTCCGACGATATTATTATAAACTTTAAATAAATAAAAAAATGAAATTTCAATTAAAAAATATAGTTGCCGCAATGGCAATCACACTTACTTTGGCTTCTTGTTCTAGTGACGATAATAATGATATTACCGGAGTAGGTAGTCTAAAAGTAGAATTTGACAACGTTTTTGGAAGTGCTAATTTAATCTTGAACTCTCAGGCAAATGTTACTTCACAAGGAGAAACTTTAAACATTTCAGACGTAAAATACATCATCAGTAATGTTGAATTAACCAAAGAGGATGGTACGGTATATGTCTATCCAAAAACACAAAGCTATTTTATTGTCAGTGAAGCTAATGAAGCCTCTCATGTTTTAGAATTATTAAACATCCCAGCAGGAAATTATACTAAAATTAAATTCGGAATCGGAGTAGATGAAGAGCGATATAATGCTGGTGAAACGGTGCAAGGTGATTTCTTTGCTGCTGCGCAAAACGAAGACATGGCATGGACATGGAGCGCCGGATATAAACACCTACTTTTTGAAGGAAACTTTACGTCATCAACTGTGACTACACCAACGACTTTTATGGTGCATACAGGAAAATCAGGGGCTAATTATAATTACAATAGCGTTACTTTAAACTTTCCAGAAAAAGCTATGGTTAGAACTACAATAACTCCGGACGTTCATATTTTTTCTGATGTTTCGAAAATTATTGATGGAACCAACAAAGTTAGTTTGACAGATAATAATATGAGTGGTATGGGCGCTATGATTATGAGTGGTGCTACTTTACCTCTTATTACGGCAAACCTTTCTGCGATGTTCTCTGTAGATCACGTACACAACGACTAATATTAATTAAAAAGCAGTCGGTTTAACCGACTGCTTTTTTTAATTAAATACTAAAATGAAAACAAAATATCTATTGTTTTTCATATTGTCGTTGTTATGGAGTTGTTCCGATGATGATGACAAGTATGTTGATGTTCCTATCAATTATCAGGTTCCAAGTAATTTTCCACCTTTAGCTTATGATATAAATGGCAATCCAATTACCCAAAAGGGATTTGAACTTGGCCGAAAATTATTCTATGATGGAAGATTATCTTCAGATGGAACTATTTCATGTGGCTTTTGTCACGAACAACAGCATGCTTTTACACACCATGGTCATACGGTAAGTCAAGGTGTCAACGGACAAACCGGAACCCGAAATTCACCATCAATACAAAACTTGGGTTTTCAAACCACTTTTATGTATGATGGCGCAACTGATCATTTGAATTTACAACCTATAATTCCAATTACTAGTGACATTGAGATGCATGGCAATTTTTCTCAAATTGTCGCTATGATGAATGGCGATAAAGAATACCGAAAATTATTTGGCTTAGCTTTTCCGGGAAAACCTATAAATACTGAAAACATGCTCAAAGCAATGGCGCAGTTTTTAGTAATGGTTACTTCCTCAAACTCGAGGTTCGATAAGTTTCGAAGAAATGAAAGTGGCGGTACTTTAACTCAAGAGGAACGTGAAGGTTATGCCCTTTTTAATCAAAAATGTGCAAGTTGCCATGCAACCGATTTGTTTACTGATAATTCCTTTAGAAATAATGGATTACCTGTAAATCCTATTGTAAACGATATTGGACGCTACAGAGTAACACTGGATGATGCGGATAAATATAAATTTAAAGTGCCGAGTTTGCGAAATGTCGAAAAAACAAAACCTTATATGCACGATGGAAGGTTCTTGAGTTTAGAAGCGGTATTAGATCATTATAGTTCCGGAATTGTAAATTCTGCCACACTTGACCCAAGTCTAAATGCTTCGGGAACACTTGGAATTCCTATGTCAACTTCAGAAAAGACAAAAATCATCGCTTTCCTCAAAACATTAACCGACAATGAATATCTGACTGACAGTCGATTTTCAGAATTTTAATTGAAATGAAAAAAAATATTCTAATGATTTTGATGGCGTTTCAATTTATGGTTGCAATTGCCAAGACAGATACTCCAAAAACAAACCCTTTTCGACAATTTGCTATTCCTGAAAGTATCTTGTGTGATGCTTGTGGTTGTTCAGCCAGTGGCGGAAGTATGGGTTTTGCCTCGATGTTAAATACCAATTTTGTAGGCGTTCGTTATTTCAATCAACAGTATAAAAGTTCTGATGGTTTGTACAGCAATTCCCCTTGGTACAACGAGAATTTTAACACGGTTCAAATTTGGGCTCGAATCCCAGTTTATAAGAATATTCAAATTTCTGCTTTGCTTCCGTACCATTTTCATCAAAGAGAAACGGTATCCGGTAATGAAACGATAAACGGAATTGGTGATGTGACTGTTTTAGCTATGTATCGTTTGTATCAGACTCTCAAAGACAGTACCTACTTGGTTCACACGCTTCAAGTTGGTGGTGGATTTAAAGCACCTACAGGTAAATTTGATCAGGCCAATGCGGGTAATGTAAATCCGAGTTTTCAGGTTGGAACAGGAAGTTGGGATTATATTTTAGCAACCGAATATATTGTCAAGAGAAAGCAGTTTGGTTTGAATACTATGCTCAATTATACCATCAAAACTGAAAATAATAAACAATATCGTTTTGGGAATCAGCTTAACTATTCAAGCACTTTTTTCTATTTACATGAAAAAGATCGGTTTTCTATGGCGCCACAACTAGGCTTTGCTGGCGAAGTATACGTTAGTAACTATCAATATTCTGAAATAGTTAGGGAATCTTCGGGAAGTATATTGTTTGGAAAATTGGGTTTTGAAATGGGAAAAGATAAATTCTCATTAGGAGCTAATGTCATGCTTCCAATTACTCAAAACTTAGCAAACGATAGAGTAGAAGCGAAGTATCGATGGAGTTTGAACTTGAATTACAGTCTTTAAATAAGTTATCACATCTTGGAAATGAGGAATAAGTTTTACTTGTTCCTTTTTTCTTTTTAGAAATTTTCGAAAACGCCTAGTCCAAATAACGCAAAGTCATATTTTACAGGATCTTTAGGGTCAAGTTGACGCAAAGCTGTATCAAGTTCGGCAAGTGCTTTTCCGTCATTTTGCTTTCGCGTTAGCAATCCTAATTTTCGCGCCACATTCCCTGAATGCACATCTAAAGGACACGAAAGCGATTCCGGAGCAATACTGTTCCATAAACCAAAATCCACTCCGGCATTATCCTTGCGGCACATCCAACGCAAAAACATATTGATTCTTTTAGCTGCTGAACCCTGCATCGGGTCAGAAACGTGCTTGGTGCTACGATATTGATGATTGATTTCGAAAAACGACTTTTTAAATGCTGCTATACTCAACTGCATCGACAATGGCTGTTGGTTTTTGGCAAATGCCATCTCCAAACCTTCATGATTTCGATAAATATGCTGTAATGCTTTTATAAATGTTTGTAAATCGATGCTGTTGAAGGTCCGATGCACAAATCCGTCCAGTTTTTCCAGTTGCGAATCGGTATGTGTCATCACAAAATCATAGGGAGAATTTCCCATCAAGTCCATCATGCGTTTACTATTTTTGATGATCATTTTGCGGTTTCCCCAGGCAATGGTTGCTGTCAGGAATGCCGCAATTTCGATGTCTTCTTTTATCGAAAACTGATGTGGAATCTGAATAGGATCACTATCGATAAAGGTCGGATTGTTATACAGCACCACTTTTTCATCCAAAAATTCTTGGAGTTCCGATTTATTCATTGCCACTTACTTTTTGGGAATAAAAACCATTTTTTAATTCTATGCTTCGTTGTTGCGGAATGTAAAAAAAACCTTTGTGAAAATATTCTAATTGTAGCGCATTGATACAGGGTAATTTTCCATTTCCGGTTACCCAAAAAAAGGAAGTATCCAATGGTGAATGATAATGCATATTGCCAACACTTCCGCCACGGTATTCGGGTTTCCATCTCGATACTGGCTCAGGAATAAGGATGTTTTTAAAACGAAAAGTGTTGTTCTGCGCCATAAAATTGTTGGACGTTATCCGATTAAAATTTAGAGGAGTAAGTAGTGTCATTGCTGTAAAAATGAGGCTTGCCGATAATAAACCGAGAATCCACTTTGGTTTGAAAACTACCAAAGACACTACTAGTAACAAGAAAAATAAACTGAAATAAATATAAAAACGATATTGAGGAGAGCTGAAACTCAACAGAACCACTGTTAGTATGAATGCAACATAAATGGTCCAAATTTTTGAAGTCAAACGCTTTTTGATTACAACAAATGGAGTAACAAAAAGCAATACTAATGAAGCAACCGCTACAAAACCAAGTAGTCTGTTAGCTAAGAAATAGTGTTTTATAATTTCCCATACAGACATGGTTTCAAATTCATTGTTCGGAATGTAAAAGGAGTGAAGCATGCTTTTGCTAAAGAAAAAATCCATGATAATACTGGGAACAGTATATTCGAAAGCATCCAATCTGAAATTTAATAAAGGAAATAGTGGATAACCGGTCAGTATTGTATTTTTGGAAACAAATAACACAAGTACTACAAATCCGATAAGCATAATTTTTGAAGCCTCATTTTTTACAACTTTGAAATTACGAATCCATAAAATTAAGGGGAATATCAATATAACAACAGAAGTTACCTTGATGAAAACCATATACAGAGCTAGTATACTTATGATAGTAAAACATTCTTTTTTGTTGTCATTTTGCAGGTATTCAGAAAATAACAAAAATGCTAAAAGATAAATAGGTAAATCGGGCGATGGAGCGCTTACAAATTGAAATAGTAACAAATAGGTTACTGGTAATAATCCAAAAACTAAATCCATTCGGTCACTAGTCTTGAAATAGTGTTGCAATTTTTGAAACGCAAATAAATTCACTAGTAAAAAGCAAAATCCGTTTAAATCATTAAACCGGTCATACAAAAAAGAAAAACTATAGACACTTTGCGTAATATGCCAACCGCTGGTTTGTCCTAAAAACAAATGTAGATTCGCTAATCCTTTTACAAATCCGTATTCATTTAGCCATTTTATCGTTTGGACGTAATAGCTTTCATTGTCAATAATAAAGGGAAACGTGGCACTTTGGGCCAAAATCAAAACACTACTCACCGCTAACAAGAGCTTGATAGGTAAGGAGAAAGACCTAATTTGATTCCAGCCAGTAGTGAGAATGGACGCAAATGTAGTTTTGTTATTGAACCAAAATAGGAGGGAAAGCACTAGCAAGATACTATGAAAAGCAAGGGCAATTGAATCAATAAAAGCCCAAACTGTTGCCAAAATTGTTATCGAGAACAAACCTAAAATACTCGTCATTACAACATCAAAGCGTTGGATTCGCACAACTTTTGAAAAAGCAATTCCAAATGCGGTCGCTGTAAAAAACACATAAATCCAACTAAGTAGAATGAGTATCATAAGGTCAAACGATTAGTCCGTCTTTCATGACCAACTTTCGGTCGGCCATATTGGCAAATTCTTCATTATGAGTGACAATAACAAAGGTTTGTCCAAATTCATCCCGTAATTTAAAAAATAATTGATGCAGATTTTCAGCCGAAGCGGTATCTAAATTTCCGGAGGGTTCATCGGCAAAAATAACGGCGGGTTTGTTTATTAAAGCTCGAGCTACAGCGACACGTTGTTGTTCTCCGCCTGAAAGCTCATTTGGTTTATGATGGATACGTTCGGACAAACCAAGATAGTTCAATAATTTTATAGCTTCTATTTCTGTTTCCTTTTTTTCTTTTCCCGCAATGTAAGCCGGAATACAAACGTTTTCCAAAGCCGTAAATTCGGGTAATAATTGATGAAATTGGAAGATGAAACCCAAGTGCGTATTTCTAAATTTTGACAAAGCTTTGTCTTTCATTATCAATAGGTTTTCACCGTTTATTTCAAGTGAGGTGTCACTTGATTTTTCGGGAATATCTAATGTCCCCAATAGTTGCAGCAATGTAGTTTTACCCGCTCCGGAAGCACCAACAATAGATACGATTTCACCTTGTTTGATATGTAAATCAACACCCTTTAAAACATGTAATTTATCGTAGTATTTGTATAAGTTTTTCGCGGTTATCATCAATTTTATTTTTCACAAAGTAACAAAGTATTTTCCTTTTTTTGTGAAGTATAGTTTTTATTTATGCATGAATAATTTATAAAGTTTTGTTAACTAAATTTATTTGTTTAATTATTCATTAAATTTGTTAAACAAAAATAGACACATGGATACAGCTATAGAAAAAGAAATATTTGAGTTGATTGGAGATAACCATCAAATGACATCCGCCGATACGCCACTTAGACCAGATGCGTTTTTAAAATCTGATAAAGAGAAGATGACTGTAATCGAAAATCATTTTCATGCCATTATGGAAGAAATTGGTCTAGACATGACCGATGACAGTTTGAAAGGGACACCTCATAGAGTGGCCAAAATGTTTATACAAGAAATATTTTCCGGATTGCATCCAGACAATAAACCCAAGATATCCGTTTTTGAAAATTCCTACCACTATGACAAAATGTTAGTGGAAGCTAATATCAGTTTTAATTCGACTTGTGAGCATCATTTTTTACCCATTATTGGTAAAGCACACATTGGATATGTTTCTAGTGGCAAAGTAATTGGTCTATCAAAGTTAAATAGAATTGTAGATTACTATTCACGTCGTCCTCAAGTGCAGGAACGTTTGATCATGCAGATTTTTAACGAACTAAAATCGGTTTTAGAAACTGACAGTGTTATTGTGGTTATGGAAGCTAAACATTTGTGTGTTTCTAGCAGAGGTATCAAGGATGAAAGCAGTTTTACATCAACCATACAATACGGTGGCATTTTTAATGATAAAGAAAACAGAAATGATTTCTTTAACCTAATGCACCAAGAAAAATAAAGTTTAGGGTTACATATTTATAAGTTTTTTGAATTGAAAGTCCCGAAATTATTCGGGATTTTCTTTTTTAGGAAGTAAAAATCCTAAGCCACAACTTTTTAGCATTTTCTTTTCAAAGGCCCAAAAGAAGGTAAACTGACCAAAGAGAAATCCGAAACTGACTAATAAAACCTGATAAATAGGAAAGATTAAAATTATGTATAAAGGATAATAAATCCAATTCGAAACTTCACCTTTACTTATCCCAAAAAACGCTAAAACAGGCTTCGAAAGCAATGCGGCAGATGAACCTGTTACAGCAAAAACTACAAGAATTACAAATACTTGCCAGTTTGATTTTATGTTCCACCGTTCTTTAAAACTTGCCATACGCGAATTTTCTACAAATATAAGAGATTATGGGCTTGGTACAAATCCAGCTAATTGTTGTCTGTTTTTGATCTGAAAATAAACCATATAATTATAAATCAAATAGTTTACTTCATAGCCGTAATGTATGTTGGGATCATAATTTATTTGCATTTCGTACAAATCGGAATTAAAACGTTGTGGCTGTAGGGCTCTATTGTTCCATTCGTTTACATAAATCTGATTTTTATTTTCAAGATAGGTTTCCGAGTAAAAACCTCTTGGTCTTGCATTTCCGAGTAACCAAGAATTAAATCCAGCATCAATAATTAAGACTTCATATTCTAGCGAGTCATTGGCAATTCTAACCACATCTGAAGCTTTTGGAGTATCAGGCGTCTTTGCTTTAGTAGTAATGTTTTTATCGAAGTGACAGGAAGCCATTGCGACAAGTAGAATTAGGGTAAGCGCTATCTTTTTCATAGCTTTTTATTTTCTGTAAATTTACAAAAAACCAAACTTTATTGTTCCAACTTTAACAAATAAAAAAGCCACGCTATGGCGTGGCTTTTCATTATTTATACACATACTATTTTCCAAAAAGTTTGCCTAACAAACCTCCTAAACCTCCTGATTTTTTGGATACAGCAGCCACAGCATCACTAATACCAACTTGTCCGTCTCCATCTTGGTCTAAACCAAATTGTCCACCGTATTTTGAAATCGCATCCATAATTCCACCACCTTTTTCAGAATCACCACCTGTGATGGCGCTGATAATATCTGAAACTTGAAAACTACTGTCATTGGGATCCTTTGCTTTACCTACTAAAGAACCTAATACTTTCGGAATTAAACTTCCGGCAACACCCGAAGCGTCTTCAGAATTTAGTCCGAATTTTTCTCCAAGGTTGCCTGATAATTTTTCAGTCAATTGTTGTACCACTGGATTAGAGGCATCAAAAGCATTATTACCTTGAAACAAACCTGCTAAATCAGCTGTATTTCCGTTGGCAACCATTTCTTTTAAACCATCAAGGATAGAAGTTCCGGCTTCATCCATTACAGCGTCATTATGTTCGTTAGGTACAGCAGCATTATTTACAACCGCATCGTTACCAAATTTTTTTACTAAGTCGGATAATTGTTCAAACATATTTTTAGTTTTTAAAATTTAGATTAAATGTAGCTAAATATTCTATAACTAAAAAAAGGATTATACGTTTTCAGTTTTTAACAGACTGATAATCTGCTCCGCTAATTCGGTTCCAATTCGGTCTTGGGCTTCCAATGTTGCGGCTCCGATATGTGGTGTCAACGAAATTTTCGGGTGCATTAATATCTGAATTTCGGGAGTAGGTTCGTTTTCAAAAACATCCAAACCAGCAAACAAAACTTTACCAGCATCCAAAGCAGCAATCAATGCAACTTCGTCAATAACACCGCCACGGGCACAATTCACAATACCTACATTGTCTTTCATCATTTGAAACTCAGCTTCACCAATTACGTATCCTTCCTGAGCTGGAACGTGAAGCGTAATAAAATCGGAATGCTTGAAGACATCTTCTAAAGGCTCTGTCTCAAAAGCAACATTTATGAATTGACCGTTATAAAAATCTACTTTAACTTCAGCTTTAGTCACAAATTTATCGGCTGCAATCACTTTCATTCCCAATCCAAGTGCCATCTTAGCAACAGCTTGTCCAATTCTGCCAAAACCTATAATCCCCAGCGTTTTACCTCTTAACTCAATTCCGTTAGCATACGCTTTTTTCAAACCATCAAAGTTGGTATCACCTTCCAAGGGCATGTTTCTGTTAGCATCCTGAAGAAAACGAACACCGGTAAACAAATGCGCAAATACCAATTCGGCCACACTTTCTGACGAGGAAGCCGGAGTATTAATTACGTGTATCCCTTTACTACGAGCATAATCCACATCAATATTATCCATACCAACGCCGCCACGACCAATGATTTTTAGTCCCGGACAAGCATCAATAATATCTTTTCTAACCTTAGTAGCGCTGCGTACTAAAACTACAGCTACATCATGTGTATTGATATAATTGGCAACCTGTTCCTGAGCTACTTTTGTGGTAATTACTTCAAAACCACCTTTGTGTAAAGCGTCGATACCGCTTTGAGAAATTCCATCGTTGGCTAATACTTTCATTTTGTTATTTTAAATTTTGAATTATAAATTTTGAATTTTTAGAAGCTGTTTCCCGCTTTCCACTATATCTTTTGCTTGCGCAAAAGGATGCCGTTGCAATCGGGGCTAGGGTTTTTGCTTAAACAGTAACTTCGTTTTGTTTTACAACTTCCTCTAACTTTTTCATCACATCTACCAAAACCTGCACACTTTCTAAAGGCAACGCATTGTACATAGAAGCTCTGTAACCACCAACAGAACGGTGTCCGGCAATACCCGAAATTCCTGCTTCTTTCCACATTTTGTCAAAAACCTCCTGATTTTTCTCATCTACCAATAAGAACGTTGCGTTCATACTGCTTCGGTCTTTTTTGTCCGCTGTTCCAATGAATAACGGATTTCTGTCAATTTCGTTATACAACAATGTCGCTTTTGCTTCGTTAACTTTTTCAATGGCAACAATACCTCCTTGACTTTTTAACCATTGCAAGGTCAATAAACAAGTGTAGACTGCAAAAACCGCTGGCGTATTGTACATACTTTCAGCCTTAATGTGCTTCTCATAGTCCAAAATACTCGGAATCGCTCTGCCTGATTTTCCAAGGATTTCTTCCTTCACCACAACTAAAGTCGTTCCAGCTGCTCCCATGTTTTTCTGTGCACCGGCATAGATCAAATCAAATTGTGTAAAGTCTAAACTTCTGGAAAAAATATCAGAACTCATATCGCAAACCACTGGAATGTCGGTTTTTGGAAACGATTTCATTTGTGTTCCAAAAATGGTATTGTTACTCGTACAGTGAAAGTAATTGGCATCCGTCGGAATACTATAATTCGTTGGAATATGATTGTAATTCTGTTCTTTTGAGGAAGCAACCACAACAGTTTCTCCAAAAAGTTTGGCTTCTTTTATGGCATTATTAGCCCAAGTTCCCGTGTCTAAATAAGCGGCTTTTCCCTCTGTTTTCATCAAGTTATACGGAACCATCAAAAACTCTAAACTGGCACCACCTTGCAAAAACAACGCTTGATATCCTTTGCCTTCCAAACCTAAAAGTTCCAAAACCAAAGCACGTGCTTCCTCCATTACGGCAACAAAGTCTTTACTTCGGTGCGAAATTTCGAGTAGGGATAAATCAGAATTATTAAAATTCAAAACCGCTTGAGCCGATTTTTCAAATACTTCTTGTGGTAAAATGCACGGACCGGCACTGTAATTATGTTTTTTCATGGTGGCAGATTTCTAAAATTGAGTTGCAAATTTCGGAAACCCCTATGTAAAAAGAGATTAGAATATGGCAATAATACCGCGATGTTATTAACGAAAACGTTATAGTTTATAACAATTTTGAGAATATTATAATGTTGCTAAAAACTTCAGAGTATCCACATTATCAGCATAATCCCAAAGCTCCGGTTTCTGTGTTTTGCCAAACGGAATCGAATTCGGAATCAGATTTTTGGATACAATACACTGAATTTGCTCAGCATCATTTTCCAATCTTTTTTGTAAATCCGCTAAACTATCATAGTTTTCATAAAAAACAGATGAAATAGGAGAGGCGTAACTTGCATCTTCTTTCAACGTCAGAAATTCGTTATCCAACAATTTAAAATTGCTCATCAGAAACACCGCTTTATTATAATCGTAATTGTTGGAATATTTTTCGTAGAAAATCACGTCTTTGTATTCATACATCGCTTTAAAAAAAGCATCAAAATTATAGCCTTTCGGTACAAATAGTTTCGATACGTTGCGACATCCTAATCCAAAATACCTAAAAATATCTTCTCCAAGACCAATCAAATCCTCATGAGTTTCACTACCATCTAACACTGCAGCGGAATTCCTGTTTTTTCTAATAATGCTGGGCTTGTTTTTGAAGTAGAATTCGAAATAACGCGCTGTGTTGTTACTTCCTGTTGCAATTACGGCATCAAAATTGTCTAATTTTCCGTCTACAAAAAAGAGGTATTCCGAAAGGCGAGGTTCAACACTAATAAGGTAATCCGCTAAAAACTTTATCAAATGCTGGTCATTTGAGGATAATTTGACCAAAGCTTTATGTCCAGAAATTAACACCGATAAAAAATCGTGAAAACCCACCAACGGAATATTTCCAGCCATAATCAAACCAACATTTTTAGACGTTGCCTTGTTGAAGTCGTATTGGGATAACCATTGATCTAAATTTTCTTCTTGCAAGGCTTCCGCCCAAGACTGAATGGCAAAATACACTTGTTCCGGAGTAAACCAACCGTTGTGAGACTGCGACAATGCTATCAAATCTTTAAACTTCTCAAAGTACAAATCATTGTAAAGTACGCCATCATGTGGAACCTGTTCGTTCGATGTGAATTGACGTAAAAACGTTCCTAATGCAACAAAAGACAATTTTGTGTTAATAGAGTTCATTTAGATTTGTATATAAGGTGTTTTGATTGTAATTTTGCGCAAAAATAAGGCTAATATAGTCGAAAGTCAAAAGTCGAAAGTCAAAAGATGTAAATCGTTTTACTTTTATGGTATTTTAGACTTGATTACGTTAGACTTTTAACCTTTTTAGACTTGAAATATGGCAATCATAATAACTGACGAATGTATCAACTGCGGTGCCTGTGAACCGGAATGTCCAAACACAGCTATTTACGAAGGCGCCGATGACTGGAGATATAAAGATGGAACTAAACTAAGAGGTAAAGTAATTTTGCCTGATGGTACTGAAGTGGATTCTGATGCGGCACAAACGCCAATCTCAGATGATATTTACTATATTGTGCCAGGTAAATGTACCGAATGTAAAGGTTTTCACGAAGAACCCCAATGTGCTGCCGTATGTCCGGTAGATTGTTGTGTCCCGGATGATAATCATGTAGAAAGTGAAGAAACGTTGCTCAATAGACAATCCTTTTTACATAACGAATAAGAAAAATCCTGAACGAGAGTTCAGGATTTTTAAGTTTTAAGCAAAAATTATTTCTGTAAATTGAATACTTCTACAGAAACGGTATCTGTTTTTTCATTATAGGTTTCCAAAACCAAATTGCCATTAGCATCAAAATGACCTATAGAAAATTTGTCTTTATTTTTATAGATGTAAGTATTGTTAGCTGTTCTTCTTAGCAAAGAAACGTTGTTTGGCGTGCTAACAGTGTAACCCGACTTGTCTGAAAGCACCTGATATTTCTCGCCATTATAAGAATAATACGCAGAACGATCGACATCAACGATTCTTTCTTCACCATTAATATTAACTTTCGTTATTGCTGTTACTTGAGTTGGTGTTGGCTGAATGTCAGTATTTAAAGTTCCTTCTGGAACTTCTTTAAGTTGGATATCCTGAACCTCTTTAACTTCTTCATTTTTAACTACTTTACGCTCACCTTTGTTGTCTTTAACCGTTGTGGTTGTCGTAATCGTTTCTACTTTCTTATTCTGATTCTGAGCTTGAGTGCTCAAAGAAAGTAAAAGGGCAAACATACCTAATGCTGTCGTTTTCATGATATTTCTTTTAATGATTAGTAAGATACAAATCTACATTTCAAGACATCGAAAAAAGTTACATGATTATGGATATAAGTTATAGTTTTTACATAAAAAAATCCTGAGTTGTGACTCAGGATTTTTAGTTATTTCTATTTTCTTATTAAAATCTAAAACTAAGTCTTGTATAATAATAAGCTCCGTTAAAGCCCATTTGTACAGAATCCCAATAACCGCCGGCTTCAGTATTACCCGATTCATCTTGTTTGGTCGGATAAACATTGAAAAGATTATTGCTTCCCACAGTTAATTTTACTTGTTTTACTATCTGAAAACCAAGTGTTAAATCGGTTACAATTTTAGGGTCATAAACATTATCCAATCCGGCATAATCTACCAAAACTACTTTACTGAATCGGGTAAAAGCTGCACCGGCATCAAACCATTTTCTTTCAAAATTTAGGTTTAAGCCAAACTTACTGTTAGGAGCTGAAGCTTTGAGGAAAGCAATTTCGCGAGCTCCAAAAAACGTTTCCTCATCTAAAGTTCCATTGTTAACACGAGTGACTTCCATATTATTGATATTTCCAACAATAGTAGCACCAAATTTAGAAGAACCAAAAGTGTTTTTCCAGGCCATAACCACGTCAACTCCTTTGGTAACAGTGCTGACACCGTTCACAAAAAACTGCGCTGAATCTACATTTAGATTTAAAGCAGTTGCATCAAAATATCCGGTAAGGACAATCCTGTCACTAACATTAATGAGATAACCATCAATAGTGGCTGTGAATTTTCCGAAACGACCTGTAAGACCTACAGATCCATTTCTTGATTTTTCTTCTTTTAATTTGTCAATTCCAAATCCCTGTGTTACGGCACTTCCGTTGGCTGCTAGTAAAACTTCGGTGGCTCCCCTGGCATTGAAGTTGGTAAAACTGGTATTGAAATAGATTTGCGCTAATGATGGAGCCCTAAAACCTGTACTGAATGAACCTCTTAAACTTACTTGGTCAGTTAATTTAACTTTATAGGCAGTTTTTAGGTTTAAGGTATTTCCAAAATCACTGTAATGCTCATATCTCAAGGCAGTTCCTAATAAAAAGTCTTCCGAAACATCTAACTCGGCATCAGCATATACTGCGGTACTGGTTCTTTGTTTGTTAACCTCGTTTTGTGGACTGAATCCCGGAAATCCTTGTGAACCACCGGGTCTTGGATTACCTGAAATAGGGTCGATAGGTGCGAATTGAGTTGTTGGGTCGGTTATTGGATTTCCGTTGGTGTCAAACGTGGCATAAGAACCAATTTCTCCGGCTGTAATTTCATATTTTTCTATTCGATGTTCTCCTCCAAAGGCAAAGTTGAGTCCGTTTAAAACCGTTTTAAAGTTTCTCGTAATATCTAGATTTGTAGTATTTTGAATCAATCGGAAGCCACCAGCATGAAATTCGGTAGGTGATGCTGCTTCCAAACTCGCATTCAAGGTTCCTTTGATGGTGTAATCAAAAAGATTCTGACCATAAGCATTACTCAAATCGATATTCCAATCACCTGCTTTAGCCTTAAACCCAAAGGCAACGGAATTATCAATGATGTTAGAAGTAATTCTGGGAGTATAGCCTCCAGGATAGATAGATTCGACAACCCTTTCTCCGCCATTTCTGGTAAATGCATAGGCATCAGTATCTCTGTTGTTTCTTCCGCCAAAAGCATAAAAATCAATATTTTTAGAAAGCGGTAACTGCAAATTTGCCATCAGGTTATAGCTTTTAATTTCGGCTTCACCAAAACCTTTTCTGAAATCAAACCCAGGACGCAGCGTTTTGTCTTTTGATAAATATTCTCCGGTAAGATTTACAAAACCACCATTTTTACCGAGTTTAACACCGTAATTTGCTCCGGCTTTTACCGAGAAACCATCATACTTTTTATCTTTACCATAAGAATTCCCATTGCCGTTTTGGTCTAATTGAAATCCCGGTGTATTGGGTGTTCCGGGAAGAAAATCACCTTCAGGATCATTTCTGTAAATACCTGTTGTAACAGCACCGTTAAATTCGCCCACATTGTCGTTTAGGACAATATTAATTACCCCTGCAATAGCATCAGAGCCATATTGTGCAGCAGCACCATCCCTAAGAATCTCAATTCTTTTGATAGCAGTGGCCGGTATAGCATTCAGATCAGTTCCAGTATTACCTCGACCGCGTGTTCCGAATAAATTAATCAAAGAGGATTGGTGACGACGCTTACCGTTGATTAAAACCAATGTCTGATCAGGTCCCATTCCTCTTAAGGTAGCTGGGTCAACATGGTCAGCACCGTCAGAACCTGATTGCTTGTTAGCATTAAAGGAAGGCGCTAAATATTGAAGCAATTCGTTGATTTCAATCTTACCACTTTGGGTGGTAACGTCTTTAACATTGATAATGTCGATAGGTACGGCGGAGTTTACAACGGTTCGTTTGGTGTTTCTCGAACCTACAAGTTGTACTTCCTGTAGTTCCTGAACTTTTGTAGTGTCTGATTTCGTTGGATTGGGTTCAGTTTGAGCCAATACCACTGAAAATGGGGCTGCTAGCATTAATAAAGTAATTTTTTTCATATGTGTTTGGTTAGAAATTAGAAGGGCAATTTACTGTTTTTTATATATCGTTTTAACATAAACTTAAGAAATAATTTAAAAAATTTAACAAACAATTTAAATTAACGGTATTTAAGATTCAGGTTTTTTGCTAAATTTGAGCGAATCCATTTTTAAATGAAGAGAATTGTAGTCCTACTTTTTTTGACTTTTAGTCTCCATCTTTTTTCCCAAAATGAGGAAAAGGTGCTGGTTCTAAAAGATGCTGAAACCGATCTTCCTGTTGAAGACGCAACTGTTTTTGTGACCAAAACAAAACAAACGCTATTAAGCAACGCAGAAGGGACGGTGAGTTTTATTGTAAGCGGAATTTCAAATATTCAGGTAACGCATTCTTCTTACGTATCTGTTAAATTAAGATCAAATACGTTGAAAGATAAAACGAATATAATTTACTTAAAAAGCAGCATCACAGGACTTGACGAAATCATAATCACCAAACAGCATCCGCAAAAAATACTTAAAAGTATCGTAGAAAACTCTACTAAAAAACTTACGGTTCCCGCCCGACTTAAGGTGTATTCCAGAGAATTCTTCAAACTCAACGGAACAAATTCGTACTATAATGACGGACTGATAAATTTTCAATTAGTAGGTAATAAGAAAAATTTTAAAACGGATATTCTTGTCGAACAGAATCGATCATACGGTCTGGCTCAAGAAGATTTCACGCCAGACGTTCTAGGTTATAATCTAAATGATATTATGGAAAACTATTATAACTTCAAGTATTTAGACCCTGTTTTAGAAGTAAAAGCAAAAAAGGAATATGATTTTCTGATCAAATCCTATTCTAAAAATGAGGATTACTATCTGATGACTATAACTCCACTCGATAATACAAAACAACTAAAAGATGATTTCACCATAATTTACGATCGAAAAAAGAAGTTGATTGTTGAAGTAAGTTCATTAGTATCTCCTACAACTATAGCCAACACAAAAGATAAAACAGCAGTCGGTTCCAGGAATATTTATAAGTCATTATTTAAAACAATCTACAGACTTGATGGTTCAAACTATTATTTAGTAAGTTCTAAAGAAGAGATTGGATTTGAACAAATTGGCAAAAAGAAAAAAATGGATATTGAGGTTAGAAATTACTTTGTAACTACCAATTTCAGTACCCATAATTTCACCTACAACAACAGCGATGTTTTTAAAGGTAAAACACTCTACAACAAAACCAACAGCATCCTAACTAACTACTGGGATGTGTCCGGACTCACAGCAACTGAGGAGGAAGAGGCAATTATCTCAAGCCTGGAGTTTAGAAGATAATTCAACGGCAATATATTCGCTTTTGCTTCTTGACTTTATTACGCTATATTTGCACACTTTTAAAATAAATTCATAATGAAAGCAGGAATTGTAGGATTACCCAATGTCGGAAAATCAACGTTATTTAATTGTTTGTCAAATGCCAAAGCGCAAAGTGCCAACTTTCCATTTTGTACTATCGAACCTAATATTGGCGTAGTAAATGTTCCTGACCCAAGAATAAACCGCTTAGAAGAATTGGTAAAACCAGAACGTGTTCAAATGGCAACTGTTGATATTGTTGATATCGCAGGTCTTGTAAAAGGAGCTAGTAAAGGTGAAGGTTTAGGGAATCAGTTCCTAGCTAACATCAGAGAGTGCAATGCTATTATCCATGTATTGCGTTGTTTTGATAATGACAATATCGTTCACGTTGATGGTAATGTGAACCCAATCCGTGACAAAGAAACCATCGATATCGAACTGCAGTTAAAAGACTTAGAAACTGTTGAAAAACGTTTGGAAAAAGTCAATCGTGCTGCTAAAACCGGAAATAAAGAAGCACAAACAGAAAAGGCTCTTTTAGACCGAATCCGTGAAAACTTACTGCAGGCCAAATCAGCCCGTACAGTTGAGCCACAAAATGCCGATGAAGAAGCATTGATGGAGGATTTTCAATTGATTACCAACAAACCGGTTTTGTATGTATGTAATGTAGACGAAAGTGCTGCTGTGAATGGAAATAAATATGTTGATCAAGTTCGCGAACTGGTTAAAGATGAAGATGCGGAAGTAATCATATTATCTGTTGGGGCAGAAGCAGACATTACCGAATTAGAAAGCTACGAAGAGCGTCAAGTATTCTTAGAAGATATGGGTTTAAGCGAGCCTGGCTCAGCTGTATTGATTCGTGCTGCTTACAAACTTTTAAAATTACAAACCTATTTCACGGCTGGCGTTAAAGAAGTGCGTGCATGGACTATTAATATTGGTGATACTGCTCCAAAAGCAGCTGGTGTAATTCACACCGATTTCGAAAAAGGATTTATTCGTGCCGAGGTTATAGCTTTTGAGGATTTCTCTTCATTTGGGTCTGAAGCCAAAGTAAAGGAAGCTGGCAAATTGAGAGTGGAAGGTAAAGAATATATCGTAAAAGATGGCGATGTGATGCATTTCCGATTTAACGTCTAACATTCTTTTAAATTAACAATAAAAACCCGCAAAGTTATTTGTGGGTTTTTTTGTTTCTTCCAATTTTTTTTCATTAGTTTATCCAATTATAATCATTAATTGATTGAAGGCATTATGGAATTCCAACAACTACTTTTTGACGGCAGAGACAAGATTCAAGAATTGATTGCTTCAAAACATTTCGCGCCGGATAAAGCAAATCTTGTTTTGGGATTTGGGCAAAGAACCTTGTTGGAAAAAACGACACCATTTTCAAAAATGCGTAAACTTTATCCAAATGCCGAAATAATTTTATGTTCTTCATCAGGGCAAATTTCAAATCATTGTACTATTCCTGATGACATTGTGGTTACCGCCATAAATTTAGAAAAGACAATTATAAAGACAACTTGTATTGATATTGTGTCAAATGACAGTATAGTCGATTTGGGAACTAAAATTAAAAATGACTTACTGCAAGAAGATATTAAATCAATTTTAATCCTATCGGAAGGAAGTCATATCAACGGAACAGAACTAATTAATGAGCTAATAAAACAAACCGATTCTAAGATTTCAATTTTTGGTGGGTTGGCTGGAGATGAATTTAGTTTTGAAAAGACAATTGTGGGGCTCAATGCTGACGCATCTGCCGGAATGATTGTCGCTGTTGGTTTTTATGGCGAGAATATTCATTTTGGCTATAGCTCAGAAGGCGGTTGGAGTGATTTTGGACCGGAAAGAGAAGTAACGCTCTCTGATAAAAATATTCTGTACAAAATAGGCGATCGATACGCACTTGATTTATATAAAGAATATCTCGGAAAATATGCCGAGGAACTACCAGGATCATCTCTTTATTTTCCTTTATCGATGAAAGAAACTGAAAACTCAACACCTGTTGTGAGAACTATTTTATCCATCAATGAAGAAAACAAATCGATGACATTCGCAGGAAATATTCCGGAAGGTTCGTTAGTGCGATTAATGAAGGGAAATCTAGATAAACTTATTGATGCTTCTTCCACCGCAGCACATAAAATTAAAAACAAATCAGACTCACAAAAGCAAATAGCGCTTTTAATTAGTTGTGTTGGAAGAAGAATTGTTTTAGGCGATCGAGTAGAAGAAGAATTAGAGGTGATTCGAGAAACATTTGGCTCCAATACATTACTTTGCGGATTTTATTCTTATGGAGAAATTTCACCGTTACTTGACAATGTCGCTTGCGAACTACATAATCAAACGATGACCATTACCACTATGTTTGAAGAATAATTATGGAATCACCACTACATCGGCATCTCAATAGACAAATTGAAAAGTATTTGTCTCAACAGGATATTCAAAACTCTCCCGATCTTTCAGCCTTTGTAGAGGTTATCAATCAAACCTATCTTAATTATGATAAAGATGCAGAGTTGTTTGAACACTCGGCTCGTTTAAATGATAAAGAATATTCTGAAATCAATAAAAAATTGAAAGAGGAACTCCAAAAAAAGGAATTATTTCAAGAAAAAATAATTGAAGCCATCAAGCAATTAAACGAAGACGGAAATGAATTGGATGGCCAAGCAGGATTATTAGATTTAATCAAGATATTGAATCGGGAAATTGATATTAAAAAGGATTTCCAAAGCAAATTAAATCTGGCCAAAGAAATGGCAGAAAAAGCAAACGATGCTAAGTCCGAATTTTTATCGATAATGAGCCATGAAATACGAACACCTCTCAACGCTATTATTGGGTTGGTGTATATCATGGAAAAAGAAAATACACTCGAAAGCTTTCATGAAAATATTGAAGTTTTAAAACATTCTGCACAAAATTTATTTCTACTGATTAACGATATATTAGACTTCAATAAAATTGAAGCAGGAAAAATAGATATCGAAAAAATCCCATTTGATTTTAAGGAACTGGTGAAGCAAATCGCGAAATCATTACAAGTTAAAGCAACAGAGAATTTAAACCGAATACAATTGGATATTGACGCTGATTTTGAACCTAATTTAATTAGTGATCCATTACGCTTAAATCAAATTATTACCAATTTAGTTTCCAATGCCATTAAGTTTACCAAGAACGGTATCATTACTATTCAGATTAATCAAATGGCTCTTATTGATGATGTTTCTACCTTCAAAGTAGCTGTAAAAGATACGGGCATCGGAATTGACAAAGATAATTTTCAGAATATATTTCAGAAGTTTTCTCAAGCAGAAACCAAAACTTCCAGACAATTTGGAGGAACAGGTCTTGGCTTAGTAATAACCAAAAAACTATTAAATTTATTACACTCAGAAATTTATTTTGATAGCCAAATCGGAGTAGGAACAACTTTTTATTTTACACTTAGCCTTCCCGTAAATAAAAGGTATGATGCGGTATTTACCCAAGATTTACAAGAAGATTATACGGAACAAAATTTAGAAGGAATGCGCGTTTTATTGGTTGAAGATAACCTGATAAACATCAAAATAGCTCAAAAAATAATGGGGCAGTGGAATGTGATTGTGGATTTGGCTGAAAATGGTCTTATAGGCGTGCAAAAATTCGAAAAAAACACCTATGATGTTGTACTAATGGATTTGTCAATGCCCGTAATGGATGGATACGAAGCTACCACAATCATCAGAGAACAAAATAAAAGGATTCCCATAATTGCGCTCACTGCATCAGCTTCTTTTGGTTATCTCGACAGAGCCATGCAAATTGGGATCAATGAATATATTATAAAGCCTTTCAACCCGAAAGAGCTAAACATGAAGTTAAAAAAGTATTTTCTGAAATAAAGAAACCTCTTTTTTTGTCAATATTATTTGGAATAACGTTGACAATGAAAAATTCCAAAATCGCTCTAATTCCATTGAAATAACACCAGAGCATTCGACAAAAGGGAAGTTATAGAGCGTGTTATTTTTGGCACAAGATTTGACTTGTCAAGAAAACTAACCCTTTCATCATGACCACCTTAAAAAAATCACTCCGCATTTTCAAAAAAGTATTTTTTGGAATACTCTTATTCTTAGTTTTCTATACACTAGCCGCTTTTTCCTTATCTAAAATCACTGTAAACAGTGATGCAGCGGCCCAACCCAAAGAAGTTTCGATTTACATTCTGACCAACGGTGTGCACACAGATTTGGTGGTTCCTATTAAAAACGACATTAAAGATTGGAGTCAGGAAATCAAAGTTGAAAATACTAAAGCAAAAGATTCGACCGCACAATTTATAGCGTTTGGCTGGGGCGATAAAGGCTTTTATCTCAATACACCACAATGGTCCGATTTAAAGGCGAGCACAGCTTTTAATGCCGCTTTCGGATTAGGGAATTCGGCCATGCATGCAACTTTTTTCAAATCGCTTACCGAAAGTAAATCCTGTGTTAAGATAGCTGTTTCCAAAGATAATTACGAAAAATTAGTACAGTATATCGAGGCTACTTTTCAGTATGATGCTAATCAGAACCCCATTTTTATAGAAGCTACTACCTATGGTAGCTACGACAGTTTTTATGAAGCCAATGGGAAGTACAATCTATTTCAAACCTGCAATTCCTGGGCAAACGGCGGATTAAAGGCAGCCAACCAAAAAGCAGCCTTCTGGACTGTTACAGATACCGGAATATTTGGTCATTATCAGTAACAAGAAAATAGAAAATAGAGAAAAGAAAATAGATAAACCATTGAAGGGATTTAGCGGTTTTTTTATGCGGAACAGTCTATTTTCTATGTTTTTTTTCTTTCTTCTTTTTGTCAATATCATTCTTAATAACTTTGGGAATTGTTAGTGCTAAAATCGCTCTAATTCCACTATATTAGCGCAAAATCGACTATTCCCAATGCAAGAGCAAAATCAATATACTGAAGACAATATCCGTTCGTTAGACTGGAAGGAACACATCAGAATGCGTCCCGGAATGTATATCGGAAAACTAGGTGACGGTTCATCGCCCGATGATGGTATTTATATTCTTCTGAAAGAGGTTATAGACAACTGTATTGACGAGTTTGTCATGGGAGCCGGAAAAGTCATCGAAGTCAACATCAAAGACAAAATGGTTTCGGTTCGTGATTACGGTCGAGGTATTCCATTAGGTAAAGTAGTCGATGTTGTTTCCAAAATGAATACGGGTGGAAAATACGATTCCAAAGCCTTCAAGAAATCGGTTGGTTTGAATGGAGTCGGAACCAAAGCCGTAAATGCCTTATCCAACTACTTTCGCGTCGAATCGGTTCGGGATAACCAACAGAAAGCAGCCGAATTCTCTGCCGGAAATCTGACTCTTGAAGAAGATGTAGTAGAATCAACTAAACGCAAAGGAACCAAAGTGGCTTTCGTTGCCGATGAAGCGATCTTTAAGAATTACAAATACCGTAATGAGTATGTGATAAAGATGCTCAAAAATTACTGTTATTTGAATACAGGACTGACCATTTATTACAATGGCGAAAAATACTATTCGGATAACGGTTTAAAGGATTTACTAGAAGAAACCATTACCGAGGAAGACATGCAGTATCCTATCATCCATCTTTTGGGTGATGATATTGAAATTGCCATGACCCACAGTAAATCGCAATATTCTGAAGAATACCATTCGTTTGTCAACGGACAAAATACAACGCAGGGTGGAACGCATTTAGGTGCCTTCCGCGAAGCAATTGTAAAAACGATTAAGGAATTCTATAATAAACCTTTTGAAGCTTCAGATATTCGTAAATCAATTGTATCTGCAATAGCCGTCAAAGTCGAGGAACCTGTTTTCGAATCACAAACCAAAACCAAATTAGGTTCTACAGAAATTGGTCCGAAAGGTCCATCCGTACGTACGTTTGTGAACGATTTTATTAAAACCAAATTAGATAACTTTCTACACAAAAATCCCGAAGTGGCCGATTTGCTGTTGCGTAAAATTTTACAAGCTGAACGCGAGCGAAAAGAACTATCCGGAATCCGTAAGTTAGCCAAAGACAGAGCCAAGAAGTCAAGCTTACACAACAAAAAACTACGCGATTGCCGCGTGCATTTAACCGATGCCAAAAACCCACGAAGTTTAGAGAGTACGTTATTTATAACCGAGGGAGATTCGGCTTCAGGTTCCATTACCAAAAGTCGCGATGTGAATACACAAGCCGTATTCAGTTTGCGTGGAAAGCCTTTGAACTCTTATGGCATGTCGAAGAAGATTGTCTATGAAAATGAAGAATTCAACTTATTGCAGGCTGCTTTAGATATTGAAGAAGACATGGGTGATTTGCGCTACAACAATATCGTAATCGCTACCGATGCCGATGTCGACGGAATGCATATTCGGTTGTTATTGATAACGTTCTTCCTCCAGTTTTTTCCGGAATTGATCAAAGATGGTCATTTGTATATTTTACAGACACCTTTATTTCGTGTCCGAAACAAAAAAGAAACCATATACTGCTACAGCGAACAGGAACGTGTGGATGCTATCGAAAAACTAAAACCAAAACCCGAAATCACACGATTCAAAGGATTAGGAGAAATTTCACCTGACGAGTTCAAGCACTTTATCGGTCAGGATATCCGACTAGATCCGGTCATGTTAGATAAAGCGACGTCTATAGAGACTTTACTCGAATTCTACATGGGAAAAAATACACCGGATCGACAGATATTCATTATCAATAATCTGAAAGTCGAATTGGATGTGGTGGAGAAAAATTAAATTAAAGAAGTAGCTGAGTGACTTAGTAATGGAGTGTTTTTTACTCAAACTAAGAGCCTCAGAACCTTAGAAGCTTTTATATGAACAACGAAGAAGAAGACGATAACATCCCTAACGAAGACGAAAACAACGAACAGTTGAATGAATCTTCAGGCGATAATGCCCCAGAAGAAGGCTTTGAAGACATCAAATCCTCTGGTGGTAACAATTTCTACGAAAACGACGAAAATCCAGAAGACACTATTACGAAAGTAACCGGAATGTACAAGGATTGGTTCCTCGATTACGCTTCCTACGTAATCTTAGAGCGTGCCGTTCCCGCTATTGAAGATGGTTTCAAACCAGTACAACGTCGTATCATGCACTCCATGAAGGAGTTGGATGATGGTCGTTACAACAAAGTGGCGAACATTGTCGGACACACCATGCAGTATCACCCTCACGGTGACGCCAGTATTGGTGACGCGATGGTACAGATTGGTCAAAAAGACTTGCTAATCGACATGCAGGGAAACTGGGGAAATATCCTCACGGGTGATGGTGCTGCGGCTTCTCGTTACATTGAAGCACGTATTTCTAAGTTAGGACACGAAATCTTATATTCTCCCAAAATCACGCAATGGGGAATGTCATACGATGGGCGTCGGGCTGAACCTATTAATCTTCCGGTTAAGTTTCCGTTATTGTTAGCGCAAGGAGCCGAAGGAATTGCTGTAGGTTTATCCACGAAAGTGTTGCCTCACAATTTCAACGAATTGATCGATTGCTCGATAAAAGTTCTAAAAAACAAACCGTTTACACTGTTTCCCGATTTCCCGACAGCCGGAATTGCCGATGTTTCGAATTACAACGATGGTCTCCGTGGCGGACGTGTTAGAGTCCGTGCCAGAATAGGGCAGTTAGACAAACAAACGTTGGTGATTACTCAAATTCCATTTTCAACCAATACTTCAACTCTCATTGATAGTATTTTGAAAGCCAATGAAAAAGGAAAAATTAAAGTCAAAAAAATAGAAGACAATACCGCTGCTGAAGTGGAGATTCTTATCCATCTTCCGCCAGGTGTTTCTCCCGATAAAACTATTGATGCCTTATATGCGTTCACTGCTTGTGAAACGTCTGTAGCGCCTTTAGGTTGCGTGATTGAAAATCATAAACCGCTCTTTATCGGTGTGACCGATATGTTAAAAATTTCGACGCACCGAACAGTCGATTTATTGAAGCGCGAGCTAGAAATTCAGTTGGACGAACTCGAAAACAAATGGCATTTCTCGACCTTGGAAAAGATTTTCATTCGTGAAGAAATGTACATCGATTTCAAGTTGTATTCGGACAGAGAAACGCTTTATGAGTACATGTACAAGAGATTCAAGCCTTTTCAAAAGTCCTTTGTGCGTGACATCAATGACGATGATTTACAAAAACTGACTCAGATTCCGATGATTCGTATCACGCGATTTGATTCGGATAAAGCCGATGATGGTATTGCCAAACTGGAAGCCGAAATGGAACAAGTGAAGCACGATTTGGATCACATCATCGATTTTGCCATCAACTTTTTCCAACACTTAAAAGACAAATTTGGAAAAGGACGTGAACGTCAGACAGAACTTAGAAGTTTTGATAATATTGAAGCTACTAAAGTGGCTTTGAGAAATACAAAATTATACGTAAACCGGGAAGAAGGTTTCTTCGGAACGGGTTTAAAGAAGGACGAATATGTAGCCGATTGTTCTGATATTGATGACGTCATTGTGTTCCTTCGCGATGGGAAAATGATGATTGCCAAGGTAGATGACAAGAAGTTTGTCGGCAAAGATATTATTCATATTGCTGTTTTTGATAAAAACGATAAGCGTACCATTTACAATATGATTTACCGCGATGGTAAAAACGGTGCTACCTTTATCAAACGTTTTAATGTTTCCGGAGTGACGCGGGATAAATTCTATGACCTAACTCAGGAAAAACCCGGTTCTCAAGTATTGTATTTCTCGGCCAATCCGAATGGGGAAGCGGAAGTAATTACAATTTTGTTGCGTCAGGTAGGAAGCATCAAAAAATTAAAATGGGATGTCGATTTCTCTGATATCGCCATCAAAGGAAGAGCTTCACGTGGTAACACGGTCACCAAATATCCAATCAAGAAAATCGAATTAAAAGAAAAAGGAATATCGACGTTGCGTCCGAGAAAAGTCTGGTTCGACGATTCGGTTCAGCGCTTGAACGTAGACGGAAGAGGCGAGTTGTTAGGGGAATTTAGGCCTAATGACCGACTGCTGATTATCAATCAATCGGGTAAACTGAAGACCATTATTCCCGAATTGACGACCCATTTTGAAGAAGACATGATCAAGATGGAAAAATGGAATCCGAACAAACCTATTTCCGCCATTTATTATGACGGTGAAAAAGAACGGTATTTCATCAAACGTTTCTTGGTGGAGAATGAAAACAAAGAAGAAGTCTTTATCAGTGAGCACGAGAAGTCACAGTTAGAAATTGTTTCTACTGATTGGCGTCCGGTGGCAGAGATTGTTTTTGCAAAAGTGAAAGGCGTTCAGAAAGACAACCAAATCATTAATTTGGAAGAGTTCATAGCGGTTAAAGGAATCAAAGCCTTAGGAAATCAATTGACCGCGGATAAACTGAAGCAAGTCAATTTGTTGGAATCGTTGCCTTATGAAGAACCGGAACCGGAAGAACCCGAAACAATGGAAGTTACAGACGAAACCGATATGTCTGATAACATTCAAACCGAAACCGGCGATGACGGACAGATTACTTTGTCGTTGGATTAATTCAATTTGACAAGGCTTAAATGCCAATCCTATCTAGCCCTGATGGCAGTGAAAATAAAAAAAGTCCCAAATAGGGACTTTTTTTATTGTAACGTACAGCGGGAATTGCCATCACTAATACATCCCAAGCCATTCGCTCCTAATTTTTATATTAATGTTTGCTTTTACGCATTTTCATGTTGACAAATTCTACAGCTAGCGAGAAGGCTATGGCAAAATACAAATACCCTTTCGGAACCACACCAACGTGCTGTCCGACAAGAGAAGCGTTTGATAAATGCATGCTTTCGGTAATCAACATAAATCCAATTAGAATTAAAAATGCCAAACCTAATACTTGAATCGAAGGATTGGCATTGACAAAATTGCCTACAGGAACAGCAAAAAGCATCATTACACCAACAGAAATGACTACAGCAGTAATCATAATGTAAAGCGCGCCTTCAACACCATTGGTCATTCCCACAGCCGTTAATATACTGTCTACAGAAAAGATCAAATCGATTAAAAGAATTTGAATAATGACGTTGCTAAATGATTTCGCAGCTGATGTTTTTAGGGTTTTTTCTTCTTCCCCTTTGTGGTCTACTTTTTCGTGAATTTCTTTGGTGCTTTTATAAATAAGGAAAATACCTCCTAGTAATAAAATTAAGGCTTGGCCTGTGAAATCAGCACTAAACCAACCCCAGTCAAAACTAAACAATGGTTTTTTCATGGCTATCAAAAGCGTGATGCCAAACAACAAACCAATACGCATAAACATCGCTAAAAACAATCCTATCCGTGTGGCTCTTTTGCGCTTTTCTTGAGGTAGTTTTCCGGTGACAATAGAGATAAAGATGATATTATCAATTCCTAAAACAATTTCTAAAAAAGTTAATGTCAAAAGGGCAATCCAGGCATCGGGATTTAAAAATACTTCCATGTTTTGTGTTTAAGTTGGTAGGATATTAAGCTATTTATTTCAATTTTGTAACAACACCGCGTTCTTTTTTGTTGCTTCCCACAAAGGAATATTCAAAAGTATAGCTATTTTCTTCGGTAAACAAAATTTTCATACTGATCGCTTTTTCTTCTTGCATCGATTTGGGGTTTAGTTTCTGCAAAATAAACTCGCAGTCATTCACCCAACGTACTGAGGCTGTATCGGTTTTGCCTTTGTAAGTTTCAATTTGAAGTTTTTCAGTACGCGTAAAAGTCGACGTATGTTTTTTTCCATTTATCGTTTGCTGAAACTCAAAAGTTCCGGTTCTAAAATCTTGGCAATTTCGCTCGTGGTTGCTGCAAGAAATCAATATAATGGTAAAGAGGAGTATGGCTACTTGTTTCATGTTTTACTGTTCAGTGTTTCTACTAGGAGCTTTTTCCCGCTTTCCGCGCTACGAGGTAGCTTGCTTCACACGAACGAAGTGACTGCCGCAGGAATCGGTGCTAGTTTATTTTAATTTATGTAACTCGTCGTCCGTAAAGTTCTTAATCGTTTTTTCTTTAGAAAATTTATCGGCATTGTAGGTATTGGATTTGTTTCTCGGAATAGAAAGTGAAGTCCATTCGGTAGACTTTAGCATTTTGGCATAAAATACAATTTGACCGATATGATACGGATAATGCGCCAACTGACGGTTGATGGCTTCGATCACAGTATGACCTTCATTTCTGATGTAAATAATAGTTTCTAAATCTTCTGAAGATAAAGAGTTTAGTGCTTCGAACAAACAATCCCAGCCTTGATTCCAAATTCGCAATAATTCCTCTTTAGAGGTGACGTCTTCTTCAAACTCACTATCGCGATTGCGCCATTCTTTTTCACCGTCTGATGTCAGAAAATCTGTCCATCGCGAGAGCATATTCCCTGATAGATGTTTGACAATAACAGCAATTGAATTCGTGTCTTCATTTACCGAAACAAACAATTGCTCGGGTTCTACTTGTTCCATGGCTTTTTCTCCAATAGTTTTATAATAGAGAAACTGTTTTTTTACGCTTTCTAGGTATTTATTGTCTGTCATGATTGAAAAGAGCATCGGTTAAACTTTTGATTCCTTTGAACATAAAGAATACAGCCAATAAGGAAAGGGCGATTCCAACCGCCAAAACCAAATAATGCCATACATTTTGCTTGTTGATAAAGGCATTGTAGATTACACTTGGTCCAATAAACATAAGAGGTAATGCATACAGCATATACTTGATTCCCTTGTCCATAAGTTTTTTATTGTCTGACATCTTAAAAATGGATTTGTATGCCAAAGCCGTTTTGATTTGCTACAGCGTTGATAGTAAAGTCGGTCGAACTGGTGTTTTTTAAACTTTCGTTATAGGATTGCACCGCATCTTCTACTTTTTTGGCTCTTCCCGATAATATCGGAATCGAAACCGCTACCATTCCTAAACCACCATAAGTCATTGCTGTGGGATATTTAGCATCCGAAAACAAACCAATGGCACCATCAACAACAATTAAAGCTGTTCCCAATCCGAGAAGTGCTCCGCCCAAAGTCTGTTTGGTTTGTGCTTGTTTGTATACTTTAAGCGAAGGAAAATTAGTAGCCAATATCTTTTTCACTTGATAACTCGGAATTTGCACACCATCTTGATAGATTTTACCTTTTTCCAATTTTAAGGGTTTGGGCGAAGTATCTCCAAGGGTTAGTCCTTGTGAAAAGGCCGAAAATCCTATAACCAGTGTAAATGCAAGTAGTATATTTTTCATCATTTGTAGTTTAGTTGGTTTCATTAGACAGATGGATTTGTGACCAATGATCCACCGCTTTTCTGACACTTCCGAATTCTTTCAGTAATGCAGCGGCTTTTTCATAATCAACGGGAATTTCACTCATAATCATCTTAACGCCACGGTCTACTAATTTGTCATTACTCAGTTGCATATCGACCATTTTGTTGCCTTTCACTTTTCCGAGTTGAATCATGGTCGCAGTCGAAATCATATTCAATACCAATTTCTGTGCGGTTCCAGCTTTCATTCGGGAACTTCCGGTAACAAATTCAGGTCCAACCACCACAACGACAGGAAATTTTGCGGTTAAAGCTAACGGACTACCTTCGTTACAGGTAATGCATCCGGTAACGATATTTCTTTGATGACATTGTTCTAAACCACCAATCACATAAGGCGTAGTTCCAGAAGCAGCAATTCCGATAACCACATCATTTGTTCCGATATGGTGTTCTTGTAAATCAATCCAAGCTTGCGTTGTATTGTCTTCTGCATTCTCTACGGCACGACGAATAGCGTTGTCGCCGCCGGCAATAATTCCGTTAACCCAATCAAACGGGACACCAAAAGTAGGCGGACATTCCGAAGCATCGACAATTCCCAATCTTCCCGAAGTTCCGGCACCAATATAAAAAAGGCGACCTCCGAGTTTCATTTTCTCAACAACTTTGGTTACCAAAACTTCGATTTGGGGTAATGCTTTTTCAACAGCAAATGGCACCGTTTGGTCTTCTTTGTTGATGTTGGAAAGCAAATCGGCAACCGACATTTTTTCCAAATGCTCGTAATGCGAGGACTGTTCGGTGGTTTTGGTAAAATTCATGATACTATTTTAAAACATGATGTGCTAAAACATTTTGAACATCATACACATTGACAGATTTATTGAATTGCTTCATAATACTCGGATTGCTCTCGCTAGAAACCCAGATTTTAAGTTCAGCTTCCAAATCAAAAGTTCCGGCGGTTTCTATGCTGAAACGTGAAATGCTTTTATAAACAATTGATTTGTATTCCACTTTACTTCCGGTAATACCTTGTTTTTCTATAAGAATCAAGCGTTTGGTGGTGAAAATGAAGGTGTCCCGTATCAGTTTGAAACCCAATTCGATTTCTTCGCCTTCAATTAATAATTTTCCGTAATCAGTAATTAAGTTTTCTTTGGATACGGCGCCGGCATTGCCTAGTAATGCTGAAAATAAACCCATAAATCGTTTTTAAAATTAGAAAATCAAATATAGCAATAAAGCCAAGAGTTTACAATAGGCTAGCCAATACAATTCCAAAAATAATCATGCTTACTTTGGCAATATTGAACTTGTGTCCTTCACTGCTTTCAAAGATGATGGTTGAAGAAATATGAAACAGTATTCCGATAACCACAGCGGTTATTTGGGTGTAATATTGATTTAAAATAGGAAAGCTATCTGATGCTAATGTTCCAACTGGAGTCATCACAGCGAAGGTCAGCATAAAGAAAAATAATGCTGTTTTATTCAATTCGGCATTGATAAAAAAGGTCGTTAAGATGATAGCAATAGGCAAGTGGTGAATGGCAATCCCATAAGCCAAATTGTGGTGATGTCCCACAGGAAAGCCTTCGAGTAAAGCATGAATACACAAGCTGATAAATAACAACCAAGGCATTTTATTTATTTTTCCGTGACCGTGAACATGACCGTGTTCCGCACCTTTTGAGAAAAACTCTAATATAATCTGGAATAAAATCCCCATCATGATAAAAAGCCCAACGGTTTTATCTTGATTTTCATATACTTCGGGCAACAAATGCAATACCGTTAACGACAACAGAAACGAACCACTAAAGGCCAAAAGCAACTTGAGATTTTGTTTTACTTTGGGTTTAAATCCAATAGCAATAGCATAACCTAATAGTACAGAAAGTAAGGGTAATAAATAATTCATTTCTTTTTAATTTGCCTAATACCTAATGTGGCTACTTAAATATCATTATCAAACGTTCGCTGGTATTTTTATGGAATTTCTTCAGTTTATAATCTCCAAAAGTATCCAAAAGATAAATGCCAGTTTCGTCCATCATCTGCTGAAAATCGGACAACATATAGGCGCGCACTTTTTCTGTAAAATGAAATTTTGTTCCTTGATCTTCAAAATCAATTTCCTTAGTAATAAATCCATCTTGAACATAGCGCTTGATGTAGAAAGTAATGCCATCAACTTCTTTGGTTTCTTCCGGAATTAAATTCTCTATTACTTGTTGTGAATTCATAAAGTCAATGACAGCAAAGCCATATTCCGATAGACTTTCTTTAATGGCCTTCAGTGTTTTGATATCATCTTCACGATGTTCAAAATAACCAAAACTGGTAAATAGATTAAAAATAGCATCAAACTTTTGGTCAAAAGGTTCGCGTTTGTCATGAACTACAAACTGCAACGTATCATTAGCATTCTTATTGGCTTCGGCAATACTATTTTCCGATAAATCGGCACCTACGACATCAAAACCCAATTGGTTTAGGTAAATGGCGTGTCGTCCTTTGCCACAAGCTAAATCAAGCACTTTTGCTTTTTCGGGTAAATTTAAATAATGCGTAAGGTTATCCATGAAAACCTGTGCTTCACGATAATTCCGGTCTTTATAAAGTATGTGGTAATAAGGCGTATCAAACCAAGAGGAATACCATTTTTCTGATGTAGAAGTGGGTTCCGAAACTTCGGAATGGGAATTTGTATTTGTAGACTTTGACATTTATTCTTTTCAAATGAATTCTGAACGTGCAAATTTAGTGTATTTTTGCCGAAGTTAGCGCAATTGAATATTGATATTGCCACTGAAATTGCTATTGGCCCTTAGACTCTAGTTTATGCTGCGCATAGGCGAAGTAGTCAGGGTGACAAAATTTATAAAAAATGGAGAATTTTAAAATGATTGCCAAGACCTTTTTTGGTTTTGAAGAAATACTAGGCAAAGAATTACAACAGTTAGGCGCACAAGAAGTCGAAATAGGTACTCGAGCTGTGAGTTTTAAAGGCGATAAAGGATTTATGTACAAAGCCAATTTGTCGCTGCGGACCGCACTAAAAATATTGAAGCCGATTTATTATTTCAAAGCGACAAACGACCAAAATTTATACAAAGGTATTCAGGGCATTGACTGGTCAAAATACCTCAACGAAGGTCAGACTTTTGTTATTGATACTACGATTCATTCGGATTATTTCAAGCATTCTCAGTTTGTTTCCCAAAAGGCAAAAGATGCTATTGTAGATCAGTTTCGCGATAAGACAGGACAACGTCCCAGTATTGATAAGGATTTCCCCGATTTACGAATCAACATTCACATTGACAGAGATCAATGCTCGGTTGCGCTAGATACTTCGGGTGCTTCGCTGCATCATAGAGGGTATCGAACTGCCACTAATATTGCTCCTATAAATGAAGTTTTGGCCGCAGGAATGCTCTTGCTTTCGGGCTGGGATGGAAGCAGTGATTTTTTAGATCCAATGTGTGGCTCGGGAACAATTTTAGCGGAAGCCGCTATGATTGCGTGTAATATTCCGGCCAACATCAACCGAAAAGAATTTGCGTTTGAGAAATGGAACGACTGGGACAACGATTTATTCGATCAAATTATTGATGCATTAATGAAACGAACTAAAGAGTTTCACCATACGATTATTGGTTATGACAAAGCTCCAAGTGCTGTCACCAAAGCCAAAGACAATATCGCCAATGCGAATCTCGAGGAGTATGTGAGCATTATTCAAGCTAACTTTTTCGACAGTAAAAAAGAGAATACCGGACCTTTGCATATGGTTTTTAATCCACCTTATGGAGAGCGTTTGGACATTGAACTGGAGCGTTTTTATAGAGAATTAGGCGATACCTTAAAAAACAATTACCCAAATACCAATGCCTGGTTCATCACAGGGAATCTCGAAGCGCTAAAATTTGTTGGATTGCGTCCATCTCGTAAGATTAAATTATTTAACGGAAGCTTAGAAGCTCGTTTAGTTAAATACGAAATGTATGAAGGTAGTAAGCGAACTAAATTCCAAAATAGAGAAGAAGAGGAAGAGTAAAGATAAAAAGACTACTTACTTCTTAGCTTCCGTTTCAAAGACATCAATTAAGGTTTTGACTTGATTGGCATCAATGCGTTTGGCTTTTATGACTTTATTTTTATCTAAAATATAAATAACAGGCGTGGAGTAGACGTCGTATTTCTCGATGGCATTGTTGTAATGCGCACCATCGTAAAGGTTCATAAAAGGTAATTTATTATCTGCAATGTATTTCAGATACTTATCGCCTTCGTGTTGCATATACACACTGTACACTTTGATGTTTTTCTTTTCTTTAATCAAATTGTTGTAGGCATCGACTAAAACCGGAATTTCCTTCTGACAATGGCCACAGTCCACATCCCAAAATACTAATATGGTATAATCGGCTTTGACATCGCTGAGCTTTACAAACATCTTGTTGACCTGATCGGTATTTTTATAAAAAACATTGGTCATTTCCTCACTATTTTTAGCATCTTCAAATCCCATCGCTTTCATTTTGTCAAAATCTTCGGCCTTTATCATAAACAAATCGATAGCCGGACTTCCGACTAGCAATGGCTTTAATTTATCCGCTCGTTTGATGATTTTTTTTACAATTTCGCTATCATCATAAATACCATCTGCTTTACCTGTTTTAAAATAACGGTCGGAGATATGTACAAACACTTTGTCGTATCCCATTATTTTAGAAGTTTCATAGGTATAGGTGAAATGCGCTAATAAAAGCTTATAAATAAGAGTTCCTTGTTGGGCTTTTGCCATAATCTTATCAATTTCAACACTAGTGCTATCCGGGTGTCTGTAAACCACCGATTCAAAGTACCTTTTTAGTTTACCATTAAAAAAAGGATTTCGTACCGTTCCATCTTCTTTAAAGTCAACATTATCCCAATAGTGTTTTTTATAATATTGGTAAGCCTGAATGCTATCGGGTCTGCCGTTGGAAGCCTTTGGAACGTCTTTAAGCAGTTTTTCAAATTTTAGATTGATGACATCTGCGATATAGGTTCCTTTATGCTCAGTTATGAATTTTTCTTCGTAGTTCTTGATGCTACCTTCAATTTCAGTCTGTTTTTTGGATAAAGCCAAAGAATCTTTTTTGGTCAGCAATTTTGTGGTTTCTCTGAAGCTTTGAAAATCTTTATTTTGAGTATTGATAAATTGAACGTATTTGAAAAACTCATTCTGCAAAGGCGAATTTAAAGCGGTCAGCTCTTTTCCGATATTGGCACTAGCTTCACTTTTAAGTTCGAGTTTCTGTGTGTTATCATCGATAAAGAAATCAAAATAAATCGCTTTTTTTTGACTCACTAACGAATAAATCCCTTTTTCCAATTTTGTTTTTCCAGTAAAAACTATTTTACCATTTTTAATAGAGGTGCAGGTGTCTTTGATAAAGGTTTTGTCGAGTTGATAATAGGTAAGGTAGGCTAGAGAATCTGGACAATTTTTTAAAGTAATGGTAATTTCATAACCTGATTGTGCCGAAGCCAAAAAGCAAGAAAAACTAAAAACAACAACAAGTAAAAATTTCTTCATAATATAAAATAAACCTTTTAAAGTATAGTAACGTCCAAAAATAAACTATTTCATCAAATGCAACTTTTAAAGTTTACTTAAAATTTATATCCTATAAAAAAAAGCGAATTCCATCGACGAACATCACCTGCTTTGCGGTTGAAAGAGTTTTTTTTCCGTTAAACGATTTTTGATTTAAGTTTAAATTATTGTTAATAAGTTTGACTGTAATATCAAATGCCACACGATTTCATTATGAATAATATATTCAACCCTATATACCGACAAGACTACCTCGAAGGGTATTCTAATGGACAAAACCCTTATCTAAAAATAGCTAAAGATCAAAGCGAAGCGTACATCTACGGTTTCAATCAGGGAAGATTGGATTATGAGCGAATGAACGGCAAAGTGATCCACGGTATTCCGAAACTCATAGTAACCAACAAGGTTTTGGAAGATTTTCTTTTGGCCGGAATGTTAGGTATCAGTATTAATGATGATGATTATACGGCATTTCAGATAGATGTAATTTCAAAATGGTATCAAAGTGGCATCGAGAAATACAATCCAAGTCAAAGTAGCTATCTTTTAGGAATTTTGGAAGATAACGGCATTGAGATTATATAAGCTATTCCAATAGCAACTGCATGATTACCGAGTGTAGCCATCGATCAAACTTAAAACCGCTTTCCTTTATAAAACCGACTGTCGCAAATCCAAATTGCTCGTGAAATGCGATGCTGTTCTGGTTTTCAGAATCAATGACCGCAATCATCGTGTGCAGTTTTTGCTCTTTTGCTAAAGCGATTAAGTGTTGCAGGACAACTTTTCCAATACCTTTTCCGTGTTCATTTGCTGCTACATAAACCGAATGTTCGACTGTAAACTTATACGCTTCCCGAAAACGAAATTCACTGTAATACCCAAATCCAACGACAACATCGTCAAGTGTTGCTACAATTACTGGAAATCCCTTCTGTATTTTTTCCTCAAAAATGACTTGTTGCTGTTCGATGGAACGCAATTGGTAATCATATAAAGCAGTAGACGTTGCAATATAATGATTCAGAATGGCCACAATAGTGCTAACATCACTGCTTTGATAAGGTCTGATTTTGATTTCCATAGCGGACAGTTCGAACTCTAGTTTATTATTTTTGAGGTGGTTTCACAAAGTCTTTTACGACTATAAAAACAGCAAATATAAAAGAGATGCCATAAATAAGGGATAACGCTGGTTGCTTAAAGCTTTGGGTTTGGAAGTCGAATTGCTTGTATAATGCCGAGCCCAAGATTACAGCTATAATTATAAAAGGAATGGATAGGCTTCTTTTGGTATTCATAGTATAATATTTTGTAGTGAGATACTAAATTTGAAGGATTGTTATCTTCTTTTTCATGGCTTCGGTAAATATAATAAATCCCGACATTCTTTTGTAAAACTAAAGTTGATGTTTTTTCAACATGATACGATTTTAGTTTATTTCAAATTAGCCTTCAAGTTCCTTAATGCATTGTTCTCTGATTTCCCAAACGGTCTCAAAAGACATGGGAATTTGGTTTTCGCGAATCCAATTTCTCAAATAATTTTTATGAAAATCAACTTTAAAATCAGCGACTTGTTCGGGTTCGATTTCAATTTCTAGTAAAATAGCATCTGATAGGGTATTTATGTCTGAATGAGTGCTTGTTATATCTATTCTTTGATGGCCTAGCTTTAAATAACAATGTGCTTCAGGAATGTATTCTAATCCCTCATTGATGATGGTTTTTCCAATCTTTGGGGTATTCGTATGCGTCATTCGATACAGTCCTACGATTAGTTTGACATGCTTAAAGTCATTTAAGTCGGCTACTTTCTTTAAAAACGCATGTTTGGAACTACACGTTCCTTTATTTTCTTTGATAACCAATGAAAAATCATAACGGTTTGAATTTCTTCCATAAGGTAAATTTCTTGTGAACTCGATTAGGTCGCTCCAGTTGTGGATGTCTTTATCTTTTAGTAAGATAGTCAAGTCATCCTTAGAAGTAAAGTTAAGGTGCTTGAGGGCAATCACAACCTTAAAATGGTCAGGGTCAGCAATCATAATGCCGTTTTCAGACCAATACGGATTTTTAGGGATTTCAAGTGCGATGTGCTTCTGTTGCATGATTTTCTTACTCTTCTCCAATTCGATTTCCGAGTGTACATAGAAAACAAGCAAATCGTCTTCGTCAAAACTACTTTTTGGTTTTTCTAAGGATGTGGTAAATTCTAAGTGCCAATCAGCATTCGGATGTCCTAAAAAAAGGCCATTATACGTACTGTGATTTTCAAAACCTCCTATGTTTTCAAGTCCAATGACTTCAGTATAAAACTGCTCTATTTTTTTTAAGTCAGTAGTGTGTCGCGCGTATCTGAATGTCATATTTTAAAGGCTTATTTTTATCACAGCTTCCGGTCTAACTATAAAAAAGAGGGCTTTATAGAGTAGTGTCCTGTTTTGATAGTTACTCCAATGCTTTAATAAATTGTTGCATTTCTTTCATGGTGCCAATGGTAATTCTGGACCATTTTCCCTTTTCTTCGTAAATCTTAGTCCCAATAATACGGTTCTTTTTTAACTGTTCAAAAAAGTCTTTGTTGTAATTTTCTAATGAAAAATAGACAAAGTTGGTATGCGACGGAATGCAACGTATTTGTAATTGCTCCAATTGTTCGATCGTGTATTTTCTGGCTGCTGTATTAAGCGAAATGGTTTCTGCTACAAATTTATGATCCTTTAACGAGGCTAAAGCTCCTGAAGCAGATACTACGCTGACACTTCCATTGGTAGCAAATTGTAATTGGTTCATTTCCTCTATTGTTTCTGAATGTGCTAGTGCATATCCGATTCGGGAACCTGCTAAACCATATATTTTGGAAAAGGTTTTGGCAATAATTAGATTTTTATTCTCTGTTACAAGATTTGCCAATGATGGCTGGTCGGTATAATCTAGGTAAGCCTCATCGACTAAAACTTTTGTTCTTTTTGTGGCTTCCTTTATGAAATGTAGAAGTGCTTCATTGGCACAAATGGTTCCCGTTGGATTATTAGGATTGCAGATATAAATCAATCTCGTATCCGAGTCAATGGCATTTAGCATTGCTGATAAATCATGCTTTTTATCCGCTGTTAACGGGATTGTAATTTTTTTAAGACCGGCATTTTCAGCGGTTATTGTCCAATAATCAAAAGTAGTGTCCGCTATAATTAAATTTCCTGTTTTTTTGGAGGCATACAAAGCCACTACATTTAAAATTTCCGAAGAACCTGCACCCAATAGTATATTTTGATCCGTTACAGCATGTTTTTGGGCTATTTCTCGAATGAGTTCTTCTAACAATTCCCAATTATAGCGATTGCTGACCTTTATACTAGTACTCATGGCATTTTTGGCCAATGCAGAAGGTCCATAAGGATTTTCGTTTGACTTTAACCGAATGAGGCTGTCCTCTTTTGGTTCAAGGATGTCTTGTTTTGTTGGCATTGCAAAACTCTCCAACGGAATAATACCCAAACCTACAAGACCTAAACTTGTTTGCTTTAACCAATTTCTTCTATTACTCATTGTGCATTCTTAAAATTTTAATAGTATTCAATAGGTTTGATATTTTCAAATTTGTTACACTATTTCATTTGGATTTCAATTGTTCGAAAATAGCACACCATATAATCATAAGGCTTTACTGGCTCTTTTAGGTAACTATTCCAGTTTTAATTCTACTAAAACATCGCTAATTTCTGTGTTTTGCCTTTTTTGTAGCAATATTTTTGTAGCATTCTGAATTGCTACATTTTTTTTGTTACAACTTTTTTAGGCTAACTTTTCCGGTGCTATTTTTCTAGATTCTAACATCAAATGCAACAAATTCTGTTCAAAATTTCTATTGGGTTTCAAGCAAAATTTAGAAATAGGAGTGACGTTAAAAGCTAAAATTGTTGCCTTGGAAAACGTTAACATGAACTTACTACAAAATTCGAAATTGCAATAGAAGGCTACTGTGGGCAGGTTTTCTTTTTATAAACTTTTCAATCTGAATGTTAATTCTTAATTATTTTTGTGACTATCATTCCTTTAGGACTTTTTACATGCACTACATAAATCCCATTTGTTAGCTGGTTAACTTGGATCATTGTATTTTCTGTTATTTCTATAGTTTGTAATAATTGACCCTGTAAATTGAATATTTCAGCGATGGTGTTCGTGTAGTCTGTATTCATGTCAGCAAAATCTATAAACAACAGTTCATGGCAAGGATTTGGATAAACAGAAATAGCATTTTCAATATCATTTTCTTGTGTTCCTAAAGTTACTGAACATACACCATTGACAAGCACTGGAGTACGTTTGTCCATTCTAGTGCCATCGCCAAGTTGACCGGAGTTATTGTTGCCAACTGATCTAATCGTAGCATCGTTTTTAAGGAAAAGCGAGAAGTGTACGCCAGCATCGATTGCGATAACGCCATTGAGGCCGGGTATTGCAAATGGTATGCTCTTATCAATCGTAGTGTTATCTCCTAGCTGACCGTACGTATTCGCTCCGGACGCCCAAACCGTACCATTATTCTTAAGGAAAAGTGAATAAAGGTATCCGGCAGATAGATTTGTGATGCCGCTAAGCCCAGGTATTTGAAATGGATTATAATTATAACTGCCTACATTTAAATTGCCAAGTTGACCGTAGTAATTTGATCCAATGCCCCAAACTGTGTTGTTATTTTTTAGAAAGAGCGAATGTGTTCCACCAGCTGCAACCGCAATAACATCGACTAGTCCTATGATTTGTACCGGAGTCGATACGCCAAATAAAGGCTGATTTCCTATCTGTCCATAGTAGTTACCGCCTGTGGCCCATACCGTCCCATCATTTTTAAGAAAAAGGGAATGATACAATCCGGAACTTATTGCTGTAATTCCTGTAAGCCCAAGTACCTGCACCGGAGTACTTTTATTAACGGTAGTTCCATCACCCAGCTGCCCTCCACTATTATTTCCAACTGCCCAAGTCGTTCCGTCATTTTTTAGGAATACTGAAAAGTCGGTACTGGCTGATATGGCTGTAATTCCGGTAAGCCCCAATACTTGAACAGGAGTTCTTTTACTAGTTGTGGTTCCATCACCAAGCTGCCCGTTGCCATTACTGCCAACAGCCCAAACTGTCCCATCATTTTTGAGGAAAAGAGAATGTGAATAGGATGCATCTACTGCTATTATTCCATTAAGACCAGCCACTTGAACTGGAAGATTATGGTCAACATAAGTTCCTAAGCCAAGTTGTCCACTGGTATTTGAACCTACGCTTTGAGGTGTCCCGTTTTCACAACTAAAAAGCGCATGATTAGATCCCGCAGCTATTTTTTGAGCGTTTATGTAATTATTGATTCCAATTAAAAAGAATAATATGGTACTTAAAAAAAGTTTCAGTAAATTTTTATTCATTTATATTTATTTTTTTAGAAATGGTTCATTAAACTTGCACATAACTACCTCGAATAATTCGGAGCTTCTTTAGTAATCGTCACATTATGCGGATGACTTTCGCCAATGCCACTAGCAGTGATTCGGACAAAGCGTCCCGTTTCCTGTAGCGTCGGAATGTCCTTCGCTCCACAGTATCCCATTCCGGCTCGGAGTCCGCCCACAAATTGTTGCATACTCTCGTTAAGTTCGCCTTTATAGGGTACGCGCCCAACAATTCCTTCGGGTACTAATTTTTTAATATCGTCTTCTACATCCTGAAAATAACGGTCTTTAGATCCGTCTTCCATAGCTTCTATAGAGCCCATACCACGATAGGATTTAAACTTACGTCCTTCAAATATGATGGTTTCTCCCGGAGATTCTTTAGTTCCCGCTAACAACGAGCCTAGCATAACCGAATCGGCACCTGCGGCAATAGCTTTCGGAATATCGCCAGTGTAGCGAATACCACCATCAGCAATTACAGGAACTCCCGTTCCTCGTAGAGCAGCAGCGACTTCGAGAACAGCAGAGAATTGTGGAAATCCAACACCGGCCACCACGCGAGTAGTACAGATAGAACCTGGACCAATTCCAACTTTCACGGCATCGGCACCATGTTCCACCAAATACAAAGCAGCTTCTGGCGTAGCAATGTTTCCAACAACTACATCTAATTCAGGAAATTTGGCCTTTACTTGCTTCAAAACTGATACGACACCTTGTGTATGTCCGTGAGCGGTATCTATAATTACGGCATCAACTCCGGCCTGAACCAAAGCTGTAGCTCTTTCTAAAGCATCGGCGGTAACACCCAAGGCAGCAGCCACTCTCAAACGACCAAAGCGGTCTTTGTTGGCAATAGGCTTTTGGGTAAGTTTGGTAATATCTCTAAAAGTAATTAATCCGATAAGTTTGAAATGATCATCGACTACCGGAAGCTTTTCTATTTTATTTTTCTGCAAAATACCTTCGGCTTCCTGTAAAGTGGTTCCTTCGGCAGCGGTTACTAGGTTTTCAGAAGTCATCACTTCCAATATGGAACGCGAGTTAATTTTCTCGAAACGCAAATCACGGTTGGTCGCAATACCTTTAAGGATACCGTTGGCATCAACTACAGGAATGCCTCCAATACCATATTCTTTCATAGCCATTTTAGCATCGCCTACTGTAGCAGTTAAGGGTAGGGTCACAGGATCGATAATCATTCCGGCCTCAGCACGTTTTACTTTTCGCACTTTGGCAGCTTGTTGTTCTATGGTCATGTTCTTGTGCAATACACCAATACCACCTTCCTGAGCCATAGCAATCGCCATCGAGCTTTCGGTTACGGTATCCATAGCAGCAGAAACAATAGGAACGTTCAGCGTAATATTTCTCGAGAACTTCGATTGAATACTGACTTCGCGCGGTAAAACTTCAGAATAATTAGGGATGAGCAGTACATCGTCATAGGTTAAACCTTCTCCAACGATTTTAGTAGTGTGTGCTTTCATTGCAATTTGTAGTTGTAGTTAAATTGCGTGCAAATATAATAATCTTTAGGGAAAAATAGCCGTTAAATTCGACTTTAATAACTAACTTGGTAAACACAACTCAAAAACTCATTATGGCAGAGCAAACCAGAATTATTAGTGGACTTACCGATGATGAAGTAACCGCCTCAAGAAGTCAGCATGGCTCGAATTCTTTAGAGCATCAACAAAAAAATACGCTTTTGATTTCGATATGGGATCTGGTAAAAGAACCGATGTTCCTGCTATTAGCTGCGGCTGCCTCTATCTATTATATTACGGGAGATTATGGCGATGGTATTTTTATGAGCGCTGCCATTATCTTAGTAGCTGCGATATCGCTGTTTCAGGAAGCCCGAAGTCGCAATGCTATTGAAGCCTTAAAAAAGTTGTCCCAACCCAAAAGTCAAGTCATTCGAAACGGACAAACTATTGAAATTCCGAGTGAGGAAATTGTTTTAGGCGATGTGATTCAGGTAACCGAAGGGACTTTTATTCCCGCCGATGCCGTAATTCTGCAATCGAATGATTTTTCAGTAAACGAAGCCATTCTTACCGGTGAATCACTATCAGTATTTAAAAGCGAGGGTTCTGAAGAAAAAAATGTTTTTCAAGGGACGATTGTCGCTACCGGATTGGCGCTTTGCCAAGTAACGGCTATCGGTAACCAAACCAGTTTGGGTAAAATTGGCAAAAGCCTAGCATCGATTGAGGAAGAAAAAACGCCTCTTCAAATTCAGATAACTAATTTTGTTAAAAATATGTCCATCATTGGATTGGTCATTTTCGGAATTGTATGGTTACTCAATTACTATCTGTCAGGCAACGTTTTGGACAGTCTGTTAAAAGCACTGACTATAGCCATGAGTGTTATTCCCGAAGAGATTCCCGTAGCCTTTACTACTTTTATGGCATTGGGCGCTTGGCGTTTAATGAAAATGGGAATTATTACCAAGCAAACCAAAACAGTTGAAACCTTAGGTAGCGCCACCGTAATCTGCACCGATAAAACGGGAACGATTACCGAGAATAAAATGAGCTTGGCACAACTGTATGTTTTTCAATCCAATACCCTTTTCGATACGAAAGAAAAACTAAATATCGAAGCGGAAGAAGTCTTGAGTTATGCCATGTGGTCTAGCGAGCCGATTCCGTTTGACCCTATGGAAATTGCCATTCATGAAGGGTATACGAATTTAGAATCGGTTGATGAACGACCTGATTTTAAAATGGTGCACGAATATCCCTTAGGAGGAAAACCACCCATGATGACGCATATTTTTGAAGATGCAAAGGGCAAAAGAATTATTGCTGCCAAAGGAGCTCCTGAAGCTTTGATGGAAGTCAGTAACCTAACCGATAACGAAAAACAGGAAATAGTAAAGGCTATGCACGCTATGGCTGAGAAAGGCTATCGGGTTTTGGGAGTAGGTGTAGCGACATTTTCGGGAAATCAATTTCCAAAAACCCAGCAGGAATTTGTATTTAGCTTTAAAGGATTGGTTGCTTTTTATGATCCTCCCAAGGCCAACATACAGGAAGTATTTGAAACCTTTTATAAAGCCGGAATTCAGCTTAAAATCGTTACCGGCGATAATGCAGCCACAACCACTACTATTGCCAAGCAAATCGGATTTAAAGATGCCGACAAAGTCCTCAATGGCGATGAACTGATGGCTATGGATGATGCCACCTTAAAAGTAAAGGTTATGGAAACGGCCGTGTTTACTAGAATGTTTCCCGAAGCCAAGCTTAGAATCATCAAGGCGCTCAAAGATAACGATCAAATTGTAGCGATGACGGGAGATGGCGTTAACGATGGACCGGCACTAAAATCGGCGCACATTGGCATTGCCATGGGTAAAAAAGGAACAGAAATCGCAAAGCAGGCAGCCAATCTGATTTTAATTGATGATGACTTCAGTAAAATGACCGATGCTATTGCAATGGGAAGAAAGATTTATGTCAATTTAAAGAAAGCCATTCAGTATATTATCTCCATTCATATTCCGATTATCCTGATTGTGTTTATTCCGCTAGCCTTAGGATGGATGTATCCCAATATTTTTACACCGGTGCATATTATCTTTTTGGAAATCATAATGGGGCCAACTTGCTCGATAATCTATGAAAATGAACCTATGGAACAGAATTTAATGTTGCAAAAACCCAAACCTTTGACAACTACTTTTTTCAATTTAAAAGAAATAACCATCAGTATCATTCAGGGATTGGTCATTGCGCTGGGATTGCTTTTTGTCTATCAATATGGCATACACGAAGGTTTTTCTGAGAAGTATACCAGAACCACAATATTCCTGACTTTAATAGCTTCAAACATCTTTCTGACGCTGGAAAACCGTTCTTTTTATTATTCCATTTTCACAACGATACGCTATAAAAATAATTTAGTCCCAATGATTATTGGAATTACAGTAGCAATTACAGCTTTACTACTATTTGTTCCTGTATTCTCTAATTTCTTCCTATTCGAAAAAGTAGCGATGGTACATATTGGATGGAGTATATTAGTAGGAGGTATATCGGTATTATGGATAGAAGTCTACAAGTTTTTTAAAAGAAGGTGAAAGTTAGGATTTGAGATTTAGGATTTGAGATTTAGGATTTAGGAATCAATTATTTATGACATGGTAGTGTAAATTATAAAATCTAAATCAATTTGATTCAGAAATAAAATCTGAAATCTAAAATCCTAAATCCTAAATCCTTAATGATATTTCAAAAAGATTTTGCTAGCTTCATTGTAAGCGCTTTCAAAACTCATAGGGCTAGCGTTGGTATCGGCTTTTTGTTGGGTAAAATAGGACAGTAGTTTTTCGGTAGGCATATTGCCTGTCAGGTCATCTTTTGCCATCGGACAACCACCAAATCCTTGAATGGCACCGTCAAAACGAACACAACCAGCTTTGTAAGCCGCATCTACTTTTTCATGCCATTTTTCGGGCGTGGTATGCAAGTGCGCTCCAAACTCAACATGAGGATACTTCGGAATCAGGTTCGAAAATAAATAGGAGATTACCTGAGGCGTAGAACTTCCTACAGTATCGGATAAGGAGAGAATCTTAACGCCCATATTGGCCAGTTTTTCAGTCCATTCTCCAACAATCTCCACATTCCACGGATCACCATACGGATTTCCGAAGCCCATCGAAATATACGTTACCACTTCCTTGTTAGAAGCTGCAGCGATGTCTAAAATCTCTTGAAGCGTAATCAAACTTTCTGCAATGGTTTTGTGGGTATTCCGCATCTGGAAGTTTTCTGAAATTGAAAACGGAAAGCCTAAATACTGAATTTCTTTATGAGTGGAAGCAATTTGCGCCCCTTGTGTATTGGCGATTATAGCTAATAATTTGCTTTGTGTTTGGGATAAATCCAATTGCGCTAGAACTTCGGCAGTGTCCTGCATTTGAGGGATGGCTTTTGGAGAAACAAAACTTCCGAAATCGATTGTATCGAAACCCACTCGAAGTAACGACTGGATGTAGTCTACTTTCTCAGCAGTAGGAATAAACGTTTTGATACCTTGCATGGCATCGCGTGGACATTCTATGATTTTTATTTTCGGATTCAAAGCTTTGGTCTTGTAAAGGGGCTAAGGTACTAAGATTTTTTAAGATATGGCTCTATCTTTAGATTGTTAGACTACTTAGATTGTTAGACTACTTAGACTGTTGGATTGTTAGATTGTTGGATTGTTAGTTTTAACAAAGAATCTAAGAGCGAAGCGTTTCTAATAATCTAAATATCTAAGAGCAAAGCGATTCTAACAATCTAAGAGCTAAGCGTTTCTAATAATCTATGATTAATATCCTTAACTAATTGAGGTCCTTCGTATATAAATCCTGTGTAAAGTTGCACCAAACTGGCTCCGGCTTCTAATTTTTCTAAAGCATCTTCAGCCGAATGAATGCCACCAACGCCTATAATGGGAAATGCCTTATTGCTTTTTTCTGAAAGAAACCGAATCACTTCTGTAGACCTTTTAGTCAAAGGTTTCCCAGATAGTCCACCAGTTTCTGCCATAACTTCCGGATTGTTTTCTGATGCTAATCCTTCTCTGGAAATGGTGGTATTGGTAGCAATCACGCCGGCAATTTTAGTTTCGTTGACAATATCAATAATATCTATTAATTGTTCGTTCGTCAAATCGGGAGCGATTTTTAACAGAATTGGTTTTTTAGTTTTGTATTCTGAGTTTCGGGTTTCGAGTTGCGTCAAAAGTTCCGTTAATGGCTTTTTGTCTTGTAGTTCCCTAAGATTAGGTGTGTTAGGCGAACTTACATTAACCACAAAATAATCTACTGAATCAAACAGTGCGTCAAAACAAATCAGATAATCCGAAGTAGCGTCTTCGTTAGGAGTATTTTTATTTTTACCGATATTGCCACCAATCAATACACCTTTGTTTTTCATTAATCGAAGAACAGCAGCATCAACGCCACCATTGTTAAAGCCCATTCGGTTAATAATAGCACTATTAGCTTTTAGTCGGAATAAGCGTTTCTTTGGGTTTCCATCTTGAGGTTTTGGGGTTAACGTGCCTATTTCGATGAATCCAAAACCAAAGTTCGATAACTCTTGATAACATTTAGCATCTTTATCAAAACCAGCCGCCAAGCCCACAGGATTTTTGAATTTCAGACCAAAAACTTCGCGTTCCAATCGGCTGTCCTTCACTTCATAAATCGATTTTAAAATATTGGAAACGAATGGAATTTTAGAAATAAACTTGATAAAACTAAAGGAAAAATAATGCACTTCTTCGGGATCAAACCAAAAAAGAATTGGGCGAATGAGTAGTTTGTACATGGGTTGTATTGTTGTTTTGCAAAGATAATAGATTTTTAGATTGTTAGATACACCCTTTGGGCTTTAGATTGTTAGACTTTTTCTAAATTATTTAATAGCTAAGAGCGAAGCAATTCTGAAAATCTAATAATCTAAGAGCGAAGCGTATCTAAAAAAAATATTACTTTAGCCAAACAATATTTTTCAGATGATTTCAAAAGAACAATTTCAAAAAGAACTCGACATCATTATACAAAACGGAATCCGTGAGGATATAGGTCCAGGCGATTACAGTTCGTTAGCTTGTATTCCCAATACGGCAAAGGGAAAAGCTAAACTTTTGGTAAAAGATACCGGAATCATTGCCGGAGTGGACTTTGCCAAAATGGTTTTTGAAAATGTAGATCCTACACTAGAAGTAGAGACATTTATTCAAGATAGCGCAACAGTAAAACATGGCGATATCGTTTTTCATGTTTCGGGTAGTTCACAATCGATATTAAAAGCGGAACGCTTGGTGTTGAATTCGATGCAACGAATGTCGGCCATTGCTACCAAAACAAATCAGTATGTACAACTTTTGAAAGGTACCAAAACAAAGGTTCTGGACACGAGAAAAACCACACCCGGATTTAGAGCTTGTGAAAAATGGGCCGTAAAAATAGGAGGAGGCGAGAACCATCGTTTTGCATTGTATGATATGGTCATGCTAAAAGACAATCACAACGATTTCGCTGGTGGAATAACCAAAGCGATTACCAAAACCAAAGAGTTTCTGAAGTTCAATAATTTGGATTTAAAGATTATCGTTGAAGCGCGGAATCTGGATGAAATCAAAGAGATTTTAGAAAATGAAGGTGTTTTTAGAATATTGATTGACAACTTCAATTTTGAAGATACCCGAAAAGCGGTGGCTTTAATTGGCGATAAATGTTTGACAGAATCCTCGGGAAACATTAACGAGAAGACCATTCGGGAATACGCAGAATGCGGAGTTGATTATATTTCTTCGGGAGCGTTAACCCATTCGGTTTACAATATGGATTTAAGTTTAAAAGCGTTATAAATGTCTGAAACAGCCCAAGAGCCAAAATATTTAAGTTTTCCGATTATTAAGCAATTTGTTTTCTTTTTGAAGAAAATACAATTGCCTTGGTTACACGGAATGTCCTTATATGATTTGCTTGATTTTTATTTGGGAGGCATTATTCAGGGCGAGATTTCCTATCGAGCCACGGCTATTGCGTTTAGCTTCTTTATGGCTTTGTTTCCGTTTGCGTTGTTTATACTGAACCTTATTCCCTATATTCCTATTGATCGGTTCCAAGAAGATTTCTTGGGATTTGTACAACAAAGTGTGCCACCTACAACTTATGATGCCATTTATAAAATCATCAATGATATTCTGCATAACAGTCATAGCGGGTTGCTTTCTACCGGATTTCTGATGGCTATTTTTTTGATGACCAATGGAGTCAATGCGATTTTGGGTGGATTTGAAAGCTCACATCATATCAATGTTTCGTTGAAACGAAAGTTTTTAAGGCAGTATGTAGTAGCACTGGCTTTAGCGATTGTGCTCTCTTTTTTATTGATTATTACCGTCGCAGCCATCGTAATCTTTGAGGTTTTTATTCAGAAGACAAAAATCCAGGATGTCTTGTCAGATAATATTCCGCTCATAGAAATGGGAAGATATGTTTTTGTTATTCTGATGATTTTAATGGCTACTTCGATACTTTTTAAATACGGTGTGAAGCATGATAAAAAAAGGCGCCTCATATCGATTGGCTCCGTGGTAACGACAATTCTGATTATTATATCATCTTATTTTTTTGGAATCTGGGTTGTTAAATTTTCCAAATACAACGAGCTTTACGGTTCTATTGGTACGTTGTTGATTGTAATGTTTTATATTTGGATCAATTCGATGATATTATTGATTGGTTTTGATCTAAATGCATCGATACATCATATCAAGCGCGAAAAACAAAAAGAATTAGACGCACAATGAAAGTAACAACAACACTTTTCCTAATTATATTTTTCCAAGTTAGCTTTGCTCAAAGCATTTTAGGGAAGTGGAAAACTATTGATGATTTGACCGGAAAAGAAAAGGGTGTTGTTGAAATTTATGAGCATAAAGGTAAAATATACGGTAGAATAGTAGAAATATTTGAACACGACAAGAAACATCTAAAATGTGAAAAGTGTCAGGGCGACGATAAAAACAAGCCGATTTTAGGATTAAACATCATTAAAGGCTTAATCAAAAACGATGATGTTTATGATGGAGGGAAAATTATTGACCCTAAAAACGGCAAAAGCTATAACTGCAAAATAACACTTGATGGCAAAGACAAACTTGTTGTAAGGGGTTATATCGGAATTTCACTTTTTGGAAGGTCACAAACTTGGATTAGACATAGATAATTCCGTTAACGATGCAGTACTTCATTGAAGTTATTATTCCGCTTTCATTACCTAAAACCTTTACTTACAGGGTTTCAGAATCCGAATTTAATTTTATTAAAAAAGGAATGCGTATTGCCGTTCCGTTTGGCAAAAGCAAAATCTATACCGCCCTTATAATCGATTTACATCAAACGCCACCCGCACTATACGAGGCAAAAGAGATACACCAAATTCTGGATGAAAAGCCTATTGTAAACGAGTATCAGATCAACCATTGGTTTTGGATTGCCTCCTATTATATGTGCAATATTGGAGATGTTTATCGCGGCGCTTTGCCTTCGGCTTTGTTATTGGAAAGTGAGACCATTATTTCACAAAATACAGCAACTTTTGTTGACGAAACATTGCTAACTGATGATGAATTTCTAATCTATGAAGCCTTGCAACATCAATCATCTTTGAAGATTGAGAGCATCATCGCTATTTTGAATAAGAAGACGGTTTTGCCGGTTATACAAAAGCTTATCCAAAGCAATATTATTACCCTTCAAGAAGAAATTCAGGAAGAATACAAACCTAAATTGATTCGTTATATTCGTTTACACGAAGAGTATCATCAGGAAGAAAATCTGATAGCACTTTTAGACAGTCTAAAATCGGAGAAAAGAAAAAATGTAGTACTCCAGTATTTTCAGTTACAAGCGCAAGAAAAAAAACCAATATCAGTAAAACAATTGACTGAAAAAGCTCAGAGTTCTGTTGCTATTGTGAAAGCTTTGGTTGAAAAAGGTATTTTTGAAGAATATTATATTCAGGAAGACCGAGTCAATTTTGAAAAGAATAAAGTAGATACTGCACTGATCTTGAGTGAAGCTCAACAAAAAGCTTTCGAAGAAATTAAAAATAGCCTTAAAGATAAGGAAGTAACGCTTTTACATGGAGTAACCTCAAGCGGAAAAACAGAAATCTACACCAAACTCATAGAAGAATATATTGCTAAAGGCCAACAGGTTTTGTATTTATTGCCAGAAATTGCTTTGACGACGCAATTGGTTTCCCGACTGACAGCCCATTTCGGAAATAAGGTATCGGTTTTTCATTCGAAATACAGCAATAATGAGCGCGTGGAAGTTTGGAATAACGTCAATCAGCATTCCGATACCTCTCAAATTGTCATTGGAGCGCGATCGGCTTTGTTTTTGCCATTCTCCAATTTAGGTTTGATCATTGTGGATGAAGAGCATGAACAAACTTTTAAACAACAAGATCCGGCACCAAGATATCATGCGCGTGACGCTGCTATAGTACTGGCCAATGCACATCAGGCAAAAGTAGTATTGGGTTCGGCCACGCCAAGCATTGAAACCTATTATAATGCATCGATTGGAAAGTACGGATTGGTTACGTTAACAGAACGATTCGGAAAAGTAGCAATGCCTGAAATGGAACTTGTTGATTTGAAAGACAGTTATTTCAGAAAAAAAATGAAAGGGCATTTCAGTATTACCTTGATAGAAAATATAACGGAGGCATTCGCTAATGATGAACAGGTAATTTTATTTCAAAACCGTCGTGGATTTTCTCCAGTATTAGAATGTATGAGTTGTGGTCATGTACCGCAATGTCCGCAATGTGATGTTAGTTTGACGTATCATAAGTATAAAAATCAGCTACGTTGTCATTATTGTGGGTATTCGATGGCCAAACCAACGAATTGTCACGTGTGTTCAAGTATTGATTTGGAGACGAAAGGTTTCGGTACAGAACAAATAGAATTAGAATTAGCCGAATTATTTCCGCAGAAAAACATCAAGCGTATGGATCAGGATACTACTCGTGGTAAATATAGTTTTGAAAAGATTATAGACGGATTTAAAAATCGGGAAATTGATGTTTTGGTGGGAACTCAAATGCTGGCCAAAGGTTTGGATTTTGATAATGTTTCGTTGGTCGGAATCATGAATGCTGACAATATGCTCTATCATCCTGATTTTAGAGCTTTCGAGCGCAGTTTTCAGATGATGACACAAGTAGCCGGAAGATCGGGTAGAGCAGAAAAGCGCGGAAAGGTTATTATTCAGACCTACAATCCGTTGCATAATATTATTCAGCAGGTTACTAATAATGATTATGAAGGAATGTTCAAGGAGCAGCTTTATGAAAGAAAGATTTATTACTATCCGCCTTTTTATCGTGTTATTCGCTTAACCTTAAAACACCGTGATTTTGATAAACTTAAAGAAGGCTCGATGTGGTTGTATCAAGTTATGCAGCAAAATTTGACCATTCCGGTTCTTGGTCCGGAAGAACCTGCCATTGGAAGAATCCGAAATGAGTACATCCGAACCATTATGATAAAAATACCATCGGAAACCTCTTTACAAGGCACAAAAAAAACTATCCAGAAAATACTGAATAGTTTTGATTTGGTTTCGCAGTACAGAGCTATAAAAGTTACTGTAAACGTTGATTTTTAATACGTAAAGTTATGCAATAGCTAAAGCTTTAATTAAATCTTCTTTTTTGTTTCGGCTTAATGGAATTTTGGTAACTCCAATTTCAGCAAACTTACTGTTGAAACGTTCTACTTTGTCTATATTAATAATGTAAGACTTGTGAACACGGATAAACTTCTCTTTTGATAAATCATTTTCGAATGATTTCATGGTAGACAATACAAGATTACTATCGTCTTCTGTGACCACTTTTACATAATCTCCGTAAGCTTCAATCCACTTAATCTTATTAGTATAAATTTTAAGTTTCTTTAAATTACTTTTAATGAAGATATGTTCACCTTCTTCTTCCTGATTTTCTTTTTTAAGCATATGGAAATCCATAGCTCTTCTCACAGAAGCATTAAAACGATCCAGCGCTATCGGTTTTTGTAGGTAATCCGTAGCGTCATAATCGAATGCCTTCATGGCATATTCTGCTTTCGATGTAATGAAAATGATTTGCGGTTTTACTTTTAAACCATCAAGAAAATCAAATCCACTAATAACTGGCATCTCAATATCTAGGAAGATAAGATCAACAGTATGGACTGACATGCAATTTTTTGCTTCAATTGCATTAGAAAAATCACCCACTAAGTGTAGGTTAGGATGATTATTTACTAACTTTGCGATGATCATCCTTTGGATGGAACTATCATCAACAACAACACAATTTAGTTTCATATTTTTTTGTATTATAGATTTGGTTTGGTAAAAATAGATACTTTTTTTTAATTCACCAAGCATTTCATCGATTTTTTTTGCTTTTAATCGATATTTTTTACTTTTAGACGATTTAAGGCAACTTGTGATTGTTAATTGAAATAACTTTTATATCTTCGCGCCCAATTTAAAAATTAATCATTTTATTATGAATCACTACGAAACTGTTTTCATCTTAAATCCCGTTTTATCTGAAGTTCAGGTAAAGGAAACAGTAAGCAAATTTGAAGATTTTCTTACTGCAAAAGGAGCAAAGATGGTATCTAAAGAGGATTGGGGCTTGAAAAAATTAGCTTACGAAATCCAAAACAAGAAAAGTGGCTTTTACCATTTATTCGAATTCCAAGTATCAGGAGAAGCTTTAATTGCTTTTGAAACTGAATTTAGACGCGACGAGAGAGTTATGCGTTTCCTAACAGTAAGTTTAGACAAACACGCTATTTCTTGGGCAGAAAGAAGAAGAACTAAATTAAAAGAAGCAAAAGCAAACTAATCATGGCAAATTTACAACAATCAGCCTCAGGAAAAAAAGATGGAGATATCAGATATCTTACTCCTTTAAATATTGAAACTAACAAAACTAAAAAGTACTGTCGTTTCAAAAAATCCGGAATCAAATATATTGATTACAAGGATGCAGACTTCTTATTGAAATTCGTAAACGAGCAAGGTAAAATTTTACCAAGACGTTTAACAGGAACTTCATTAAAATACCAAAGAAAAGTGTCAGTAGCTGTGAAAAGAGCAAGACATTTAGCTTTAATGCCATACGTGGCCGATTTATTAAAATAATATAAACACAGTTGTTGTCTCGGTGCAATCCAACGAGACTAACTTCACAAATAAAGGACATCAACATGGAATTGATCTTAAAACAAGACGTTCAAAATTTAGGTTTTAAAGACGATGTAGTAACGGTAAAAAATGGTTACGGTCGTAATTACTTAATCCCACAAGGATTTGCTTCATTGGCAACACCTTCTGCCAAAAAAGTATTAGCTGAAAACTTAAAACAAAGAGCACATAAAGAAGCTAAAATAGTAAACGATGCCAAAACATTGGCAGAAGCTTTAAAAGCTATCGAAATTAAAATCACAGCAAAAGCTGGTGGAGAAAAATTATTCGGTTCTATTTCTAACATTGATATCGCTGCGGCTTTAGAAAAAGGAGGACAAACTATCGATAGAAAATTCATCACAAGTGGTGTGGTAAAACGTACTGGTAAATATACTGCTTCTGTGAGACTTCACAGAGATGTAGTGGTTGAATTACCTTATGAAATCGTAGCTGAAGTTTAGTACTTTTCTAAATACATTTAAAGTCCCGATGTAAGTCGGGATTTTTTTTTGAAGCTTTTTCCCGCTATTCGTTACAATCTCTTCGAGGATCTCCACTTCACACGAGCGAAGCGACTGCCAAAGGAATCGGGGCTAGATTTACAGATTAATAACAGAACTAATGAAATACAAAAGATTAACCAAAGAACAATTCGAAGCGTTGCATCAGGAGTTCACAACCTTTTTGGCAACACAATCCATCGATAAAGCAGAATGGGATAAAATCAAAACAGACAAACCTGAGGTGGCCGAACAGGAATTGGATGTTTTTTCCGATTTGATTTGGGAAGGTGTTTTGACCAATGCCAATTATCTGGAACATTTTTCTAAAAATCACATCTTTCTTTTTCACTGTCAAGAAAAATTAATACAGTCAATTGTTTTAAAAGCTCTTGATCCTGAAGTCGACTTTATGAAGCAAGAAGGTTTACAATGGCTAAGCGATAATTTATTTACCGACACTGTTGAAATACATTTGGGTAAAAAAGACTATGAGGAAGAGCGATACGCCGCCATATTTGAATTAATCAAGCAAGGCGCTATCTTGAGTGACGGACAATTATACCTTCAAATTAACGGAATAATTCAATCCTAAAGATATTCTAGTTCAAAAAATATTGGCTATTTTAGTGCACACAATTTGCAACTATCATAGCCAATTTCTTTTATGGATATTCAAAAAACGATTCAGGATTTACGTGAGGAACTCAATCAGCACAATCACAACTATTATGTGTTAGATACGCCAACGATAAGTGATTTTGAATTTGATCAAAAACTCAAAGAGCTTCAGGAATTAGAAGCACTGCATCCTGAATTCTTCGACGACAATTCGCCTACACAAAGAGTGGGTGGCAGTATTACCAAAAACTTCAACACTGTTGTTCACGATTATCGCATGTATTCGTTAGACAATTCGTATTCAAAAGAAGACTTAATCGATTGGGAAAATCGTATTCAAAAAATGCTCGGTAATGTTCCTTTACAATATACTTGTGAATTAAAATACGACGGCGCATCGATCTCAATAACATACGAAAACGGAAGGTTGCAACGTGCCGTTACGCGTGGAGATGGTTTTCAGGGCGATGATGTGACTACCAATATCAAAACAATAAAATCAATTCCACTTCAACTAAAAGGCAATTACCCAGAAAGATTTGACATTCGAGGGGAAATTATACTTCCGTTTGAAGGTTTTGAAAAAATGAACCAGGAACTTATTGAAATTGGAGAAACACCTTATTCTAATCCGAGAAACACAGCGTCAGGAAGTTTAAAATTGCAAGACAGCGCTCTAGTGGCCAAACGTCCTTTGGAATGTTTATTATATTTTATAGTTGGTGCTAATCTCAATATCAAAACACAATTTGAAGGCTTGGAAGCTGCCAGAAAGTGGGGATTTAAAGTTCCGAAAGAAGCAAAATTGATGGCTTCTATGGAAGAGGTTTTTGACTTTATCAATTATTGGGATACACATCGTCATAATCTGCCGTATGAAACGGATGGTGTTGTTATAAAAGTCAACGATTTTCACCAACAAGATGAATTGGGTTACACGGCTAAATCCCCGCGTTGGGCCATTGCTTATAAATTTAAAGCGGAACAAGTCAGTACCGTTTTGGATTCGATTTCGTATCAGGTTGGAAGAACTGGCTCGATAACGCCGGTTGCCAATCTGAAACCGGTTCAATTAGCCGGAACTATAGTAAAACGGGCTTCTTTGCACAATGCTGATCAAATTGAAAAACTGGATATTCGAATTGGTGACACCGTTTTTGTTGAAAAAGGAGGCGAGATTATTCCGAAGATAATCGGAGTTGATTTTACTAAACGAAATCAGCATTCTCAGCCTACAACCTACATCACACATTGTCCGGAATGCAACTCCGAGTTGATTCGAATAGAAGGTGAAGCGAATCATTATTGCCCCAATTTTTATGGTTGTCCACCACAAATTATTGGAAGGATTCAGCATTTCATCTCACGAAAAGCCATGGATATTGAAGGTCTTGGTGGAGAAACGGTTGCTTTACTGTTCCACAATCATCTGGTAAAAGATTATTCCGATTTATACGAACTTACCGTGAAGCAAATTTTACCATTGGAACGAATGGCTCAAAAATCGGCAGAAAACTTAGTTAACGGAGTGCAAAAGTCGAAAGAAGTTCCGTTTGACCGTGTTTTATATGCATTGGGAATTCGGTATGTCGGTGAAACTGTTGCTAAAAAGTTGGCTAAACATTATAAAACCATTGAAGCACTTCAAAATGCCTCGTTAATGGATTTGATTTTGGTAGATGAAATAGGAGAGAAGATAGCACAAAGCGTGATGGAGTTTTTTGATAATCCAGAAAATGTTAAAGTTATAGCAAGGTTGAAACAATTTGGTGTTCAATTGGAATTGGTTGAAAAATTCAATCCAAATGCAACTAACAAACTAGAAAGCAAAACCTTTGTCGTTTCCGGCGTTTTTGAAAAATTCTCGCGAGATGAATTGAAGAAAGCTATTGAAGATAACGGAGGAAAAGTCGGAAGTACTATTTCTGCCAAAACGGATTTTGTTGTCGCTGGAGATAATATGGGACCAGCAAAACTCGAAAAAGCCCAACAGTTAAAAGTGCCCATTATATCGGAAGATGATTTTCTCCAAATGATTAACTAATTAAAAAAGTCGTAGTAAATTAACATTATTCAAAATAAAATGTTAATTTTATTGGGGTTTATAGCGCTATAATGGTTAATGTCAGTTAAAATCTCTAATGATGCAAAATGATTATTTGGAAGATTTGAAGAATAATAAAGTTGCAACTGTTGTATTGCTGTTCTTTTTTGTGGTTTCATTTGCTGAAATTATAGCTGAATATTTCGAAAACAAACTTCTAGTTTGGATGACCAAACCGTTGATTCTTCCTTTGTTGCTATTTTACTATTTGAAACGCTCCAAAAAGGTGAGTCCGTTTTTTGTTATTGCATTAATTGCTAGTTGGATTGCCAATATGCTATTCATACAAAACACAATTGACTTTATATTTTACGGAGTCCTTTTCTTTATAATTTATCGAATTTTAATCATTTACATCATAGTAAATAAGGTTAAAATGCCCAATTCGATTCCGCTTATTTTAGGCGCTACGCCTTTTATTTTTTTATACACTATAGTTACCTTATACACATACGACATATTAGGAGACAATGTTTATCTGTTTTTATTTCAGGGAGTGTTTACAATTTTTTTAGGTGGATTTAGTTTAGGAAATTACATTATGGTTTCGAGTAAACCTAATACAATATTGCTTATCAGCACAATGTTGATGACCTTTAATCAGTTTATATTTTTATTGAAATTATATTGGACAGAGGTCAATGTATTGCAAGCCACGGCAATGTTGCTGTTTGTTTTTGGCCAATTTTTATTAACAAAATACATGTTTTATACGGAGAAGAATAAGCAGCGATTAGAAATCATTAATAATTTAAGAGAAGAACTATAATTGCATAATAAGAGTAACATAGTAACCCCTTTAACTATAGGCTATTTTACAGTCGCATTTGTTGAAATCCTTGCAGAGTATTTTGCTAGTAGGCAATTGATATGTATTTTAAAACCAATATTACCACTGATTTTAATTCTTCTGTATTATATCGAATCTGACAAGAAAGAAGTGCTTTTCATCATGGCATTGCTTTTGTCATCGATAACCAATGTTTTGTTTATTCCCAATTCGCCTACCTATTTATTTTATGGTGTTTTAGTCTTTACATTACATAGAATCATCAGTATTTACCTGATTTTTAAGTATCAGAAATTGAAAGATTATATTCCGATTCTAATTGCAACCGCGCCTTTTTTATTAATATTCTTCTATTTATTCTCGGAAACAATTGAAATTCCAGCGAATAGTATCTACTTACTTATCTTTCAAAATCTTTTGATTTCACTATTTGCCGGTATTGCCTTGTCGAGTTATGTGATGCATGATAATAAGCAAAACTCCATATTGTTGATTAGTGCTTTGCTTTTTGTGATGCTGCAGTTTGTAATTTTTATCGAGAGGTATTTTTTAATTGACGAATTTGAACAATTATTCAGGCCATTAGCTATGGCGCTTAATGCTTTGGCCTTTTTCTCATTCTACAAATTTATTGTCACTGCAGAGAAATCAAATAATAATAGCTTTTCCTGAAGTAATTTTAGAGGCATCAGTATCAAAGTAAAAATCAATCCGACCAAGATTGATGCCATAACATCCAACCTGATTTACTAATACGTCGTTTCCTTCAGCATTTTTTATAACTGTTGGTTTGTCTAAAAAAGTGTGCGTATGTCCACCAATAATCAAATCGATATCTTTAGTTACTGTAGCTAAAATGGTATCGCAAATTTTATTGGGTTCGTCTTTGTATTTGTAGCCTAAGTGGGAAAGACAAATTACTAAATCACATTTCTTTTCATGCTTTAGAATCCTGGCCATGTCCTGCGAAATTCCGATAGGATCATTGTAAACTGTTTCTTTGTAATTTTTTTTATCTACTAAACCATCTAAACCTACTCCAAGACCGAAAACACCAACTTTAATTCCGTTTTTGTTAAAGATTTTATAAGGCTTCACATGACCATTCATGATAGTGTTTTTGAAATCATAATTAGCAGAAACAAATTCGAATGTAGCATTAGGTAACTGATTGTATAAACCTTCGATTCCGTTATCAAAATCGTGATTCCCAATTGTGGCCAAATCGTATTGCATCATACTCATCAGTTTGAATTCCAGTTCACCACCATAATAATTAAAATAGGGTGTACCTTGAAAAATATCGCCGGCATCAAGCAACAATACATTGGGATTCTCTTTTCTGATGGTTTCAATCAAAGCGGCCCTTCGAGCAACACCACCCATATTAGGATTTTTAGGATGTGTTGGTGGAAAAGGATCAATATAACTATGAACATCATTGGTGTGAAGAATAGTCAGGTGTTTCGTTGCAGCCGATGTAAAGCTGCTCAAAGACAGACCTCCTAAACCTAAGAATGCGGAAGTAAAGGCAGTGTTTTGTATAAAATCTCTTCTTTTCATTTATGCGGAATGTATTTTATTCTTTTGTAATCCTAATGTCTTTATTGGCAACAATTGTTTTGTTTTCCTTAAAATAATCAATGATGATGTTACGAAGTTTGTATTCTAAATCATAATCTTCAACACCTTTTTTAAAGAATAACATATTATCACCACCGTTGGATAAGTAGTCAGAGGTCACAACATAATACACTTTATTGGTGTCGACTGATTTTCCGTTTATTAAGATGTCTTTTGGCTGATTGCTTTTGTCTATTGCAAAGGTTAAACCTTTCAGTGGATGTGGTTTTTTCTCGGCAATGATATACGTTACTATTTCTAAAATTTGTTCCCCTTTGAGGCCAATTACGATAGCGCTATTTTCAAAAGGCATTACTTCATAAGCAGTTCTGGCAGTAATATTTCCTTTGGGGATAATGCTTCGAATACCACCGTGATTGAGCAGACAAATATCAATTGATTTTTTTTCTCGTAGTTGAAAGACCTTATTGGAAGCTTCAAAAGTAATATCGGCAAGAAAATTGCCCATAGAAGTTTGCCATTCACCCGATTTGTCTAAAGTTTCAGGTGCATTCGACAAAATCTTACTCAAATCTTCATCAATTTTATTTCGGTAAGGCTTGATAAAGTTTTCTATTTCAGTAACTTCAGAGTTCTTATCGGTTATACCTATTTCTTTACCTTCAATTTTAGTAATTGTGTATTTTTTTTCGGCACAGGATATAACAAAAATAAATGTTAATAATAAAACAAAATGCTTTACTACACCGTTATAGTTTTTTAGTTTTACCATCGCTTTTGGCGCTAATTTTAGTAAATTTGTAATTCAAGTAAAAGTAGTATGTTTTTAAATTATTTAAAGGATTTTTCAACAAAAAAAATAGTTAAGAATAGTTTATCAAATGTTAAACATACCGCATCAGATAAAATAATTACAACCGTTGGGATCATTTTTGATGAAACCTATTTCAATGAAAGAGAAGCCTTAGTCGTTGAATTGATTAACAACGGAATTGCAGCACAAAATATTAAAGTTCTTGTTTTCAAAGATAAAATAAAGAAAAACGAAACCTTTGATTATGATGTTTTTAGTCATAAAGATTTAAGTTGGCGCGGAACAGTCGAAAAAAAGGAAGTTAAAAATTTCATAGCCGAACCCTTTGACTTGCTCATTAATTACTATGACACCGAAAAAGTAGCTTTACTTTTGGTTTCGCATTTGTCAAAAGCAAGTTTTAAGGTTGGTTTCGCTTCTATTGACAAAAGACTGAATCATTTTATGATTGATACTAATGCCGAGAACTACAAAGTCTTCATGGACGAATTATTCAAATATTTAAAAATACTAAACAAAATATAACATGCAATCATTAATAGGAACTGGAGTTGCGCTTGTTACACCGTTCAAAAAAGATTTTTCAATAGATGTTGATGCTCTAAAAGCCATCGTAAACTTTCAAATAGATAACGGAATAGATTATTTAGTGGTATTGGGAACTACTGCTGAAAGCGCTACGCTGTCAAAAGCTGAAAAGGACATCGTTATCACTACTGTAATTGAAGCTAACAAAAGTAGATTGCCACTAGTACTAGGTGTCGGAAGTTATAATACTGCTGAAGTTGTTGAAGAAGTAAAATCTAGAGATTTAAAAGACTTCGTAGCCATACTTTCAGTTTCGCCTTATTACAATAAACCAACTCAAGAAGGCATTTATCAACATTTTAAAGCCATTGCAGAAGCTTCTCCAATTCCGATAATTTTATACAATGTTCCTGGAAGAACGGCCAGCAATATGTTGCCAAGTACAATCATCCGATTAGCCAACGATTTTAAAAATATAGTCGCCGTAAAAGAAGCCGCAGGCGATATTGTTCAAGCGATGAAATTGATTCAGGATAAACCAAAAGATTTTCTGGTAATTTCAGGCGATGATATGATAACGTTGCCAATGATTTTAGCTGGTGGTTCTGGTGTTATTTCGGTTATTGCCGAAGGTTTTCCGAAGCAATTTTCAGAAATGGTGCATCTTGGTTTGAATAAAAGAGTAGAGGAAGCCTATAAATTACACTACCTTTTAGCAGACTGTATTGACTTGATATTTGAGCAAGGAAACCCGGCCGGAATCAAAGAAGTCTTTAAAACGCTCGGTTTGTCTGATAATGTTGTTCGTTTACCTTTAGTAAATGTCGATGAAAATTTAGCAAATCGTTTGAAAAACTTCACCAATAAAATATCAAAAATGTAGTTTTTCTGACAGCAAAAAAAATATTTTGTATTCTACAATTAATAACTAAATTTGCAGTTGCTTTTTAAAAGACAAAATGTCCTTGAATTCAGCTGAATTAAATAATAAAATGAAGAAATTTTTAGTACTGTTCACCGCATTGTTATTGTTATCGTCATGCAGCGAATACCAAAAAGCATTAAAATCTGAAGATGTTGCCGTTAAATATGCGTCTGCAGAAAAAATGTATGAGACCAAAAAATACGGAAAAGCAATAAGATTATTTGAACAAATTGCACCAACATCTAAAGGAAAACCATCTGCTGAAAAAATGTTTTACATGTACGCTCAGTCATTGTATAAAACAGATCAATTCTACTTGTCAGGATATCAATTCGAAAGTTTTGTTGCCAGCTATCCCAAAAGCGAAAAGATTGAAGAAGCTTCCTTTTTAGGCGCCAAATCCTTTACATTTTTGTCTCCAGTTTACAGTTTAGATCAAGTAGATACTTATAAAGCTATTGACAAACTACAAAATTATATAGATGCCTATCCTGAAGGTCAAAATTTAACGGAAGCCAATAGTTTGGCAAAAGTTTTAAGAGAAAAATTAGAAAAGAAAGCATACGAGAACGCCAAGATTTATCATAACATTTCAGATTACAAAGCTGCAATAGTGGCGTTTGATAATTTTTTAATCAATTATCCTGGAACATCATACAGAGAGAAAGCACTATATTTCAAATTTAATGCAGCTTATTTATTAGCCATTAATAGTGTTCCGTCAAAAATGAAGGAGCGACTTGAAAACGCGAAAACTGCTCATGCAGGTTTGATGAAGTTTAAAGCTGATACACAATACAAAGGTAAAGCTGACGAAATGTTGGCTCGAATTGAAAACGATTTAAAACAATATTCTAAATAAAAAAGTCATGGATTTAAAAAAGACGAATGCACCAGTAAACACGATTACTTATAACAAAACTGTTATTGAAGAACGTACTGGCAATGTTTATGAGGCAATTACAATAATGGCTAAAAGAGCAAACCAAATTAATTCAGAAATTAAAAAGGAATTGACTGAAAAGTTAGAAGAATTTGCTACTTATAACGATAGTTTGGAAGAAATTTTTGAAAACAAAGAGCAAATCGAAGTTTCTAAATACTACGAAAAATTACCAAAACCACACGCATTGGCTGTTCAAGAATGGCTTGATGACAAAATTTACTACAGAGATACTACAAAAGACTAATTTAAGATGTCTGTTTTAAGCGGTAAAAAAGTACTACTAGGCGTTTCAGGTGGAATTGCCGCATACAAGACAGCTTCATTAGTTCGATTATTTATAAAAGCAGGTGCACAGGTCCAAGTGATTATGACACCTGCTTCTAAGGATTTTGTAACGCCGTTAACTTTATCCACACTTTCCAAAAATCCGGTCCATTCTACTTTTTATAATGAAGAAGACGATAATGCCGAATGGAACAACCATGTCGAATTAGGGCTTTGGGCTGATATAATGCTTATTGCTCCCGCAACAGCGAATACGTTGTCCAAAATGGCCAATGGCAATTGTGACAATCTTTTGATAGCGACGTATTTATCAGCAAAATGCCCTGTTTATTTTGCTCCGGCAATGGATCTGGACATGTATAAACATCCGTCTTCTATTTCCAGTTTTACGCTTTTGCAACGATTTGGAAACATTATGATTCCAGCCGAATCAGGCGAACTAGCCAGTGGACTATCTGGGGAAGGAAGAATGGCAGAACCTGAAAATATTATTACTTTTTTAGAAAAGGATTTGGAAAGTAAATTACCCTTAAGAGGAAAAAAAATATTAATAACAGCCGGACCAACATACGAAGCTATAGATCCCGTTCGCTTTATAGGCAATCATTCTTCTGGGAAAATGGGTTTTGATATTGCAGAAAGAGCAGCCGAATTAGGGGCGTCAGTAATGTTAATTTCGGGGCCTACACACTTGAATGTAAAAAATTCCGTTATAGATTTAGTGAGAGTTACATCAGCACAAGAAATGTATGACGCGTGCCACCTTCATTACAGGAATGTTGATGTAGCCATATGTGCAGCCGCGGTTGCCGATTACAAACCAAAATTTGTTGCTGAACAGAAGATCAAAAAAGCAGACGCTTCCTTATTTATTGAGCTTGAAAAAACAAACGATATTTTAGCTTCCTTGGGAAAAATGAAGAAGCAACAATTTTTGATTGGCTTTGCATTAGAAACCGAAAATGAAATTGAAAATGCCAAGTTGAAAATTCAGAAAAAAAACTTAGATTTGATTGTTCTAAATTCCCTTCAGGACGAAGGTGCAGGATTTGGGAAGTCAACCAACAAAATAACGTTCATCAATAAAGATTTTGTTGTAGAACCAATGGATTTAAAATCAAAAGAATTGGTAGCGACCGATATAATGAAAAAGGTAATTTCATTTTATGAAATGAGCACAAAGAGTGAGTAGTACTTTACTAATTAGTTCTAATGCGAATTCCATGTGACAAATAAAAAAACAATATAAAAATATACATGAAAAAAATAGTTAGTTTTCTTTTATTGCTTTTTGTTGGAGTAGTACAGGCACAGCAATTGAATTGTTCTGTTCAAATTAATTCAGATAAAATTGCAACCACTAATAATCAGATTTTTAAGAATTTACAAACATCTATAACTGATTTTGTAAACAAAACAGATTGGACAGGAGAAGAATACAAACAGCATGAAAAAATAGACTGTTCCATGGTTATAATTGTTAATACTTATGATTCTAATCAGTTTTCAGCCACCTTACAAGTGCAGTCAACTCGTCCGATTTTTAATTCTACTTATGCTTCTCCAGTTTTCAACTTCAACGACAATGATTTCAGTTTTCGTTATATAGAATTTGAAAATCTACAATTTAATCCCAATAGTTTTGACTCTAATTTGGTTTCAGTTTTGGCGTATTATAGTTATATGATTCTAGGATTTGACGCTGATACCTATTCGTTAATGGGAGGTACCAAAAATTATGAAACAGCACAACAGATAATGAATGTGTCACAACAAAGTGGTTACAAAGGCTGGAGTCAGTCAGACAATAATCAGAATAGATATTTCTTAGTAAGTGATGTGTTATCTGGAACATTTGATGCTTACCGAGAAGCTTTGTATCAGTACCACAGAGAAGGTTTAGATTTGATGAGTTCCGATCAAAAAGGAGCTAAAGAGAAAGTGATGGTTTCTGTTAATACACTTACTAAAATATATAAAGTTCGCCCTAATGCTTTTTTAACCAGAGTATTTTTTGATGCTAAAGTTGACGAGTTAGTATCTATTTTATCTGGAGGACCAAGAGTTTCAATGACTGAAACTATTGACGCACTTAATAAATTGTCTCCACTGAATGTAAGTAAATGGTCAACGATTAGGTTATAATTAGTATCTTTACTTTTTAAACTTAGCTTCATTTCCTATACATGATTACTTCATTATCCATTGAAAATTTTGCTTTAATAGAAAAATTAAATATCGATTTTTCTAACGGTTTTTCCATAATAACAGGAGAAACAGGTGCAGGAAAATCAATACTTCTAGGAGCTTTAGGTTTAGTTTTAGGAAAACGAGCCGATTTAACTTCGCTAAAAAACAAAGAAGAAAAATGCATAGTTGAGGCTAATTTTTCTATTGCCAAATACAATCTACATACCTTTTTCGAGAGTAATGATTTGGATTATGAAGATGATACAATAATAAGAAGAGAAATTCTACCTTCCGGAAAATCGCGAGCCTTTATAAATGATAGTCCGGTAAATCTTCAACAATTGCAGGAATTAAGTTTTTATCTGATCGATGTACATTCGCAACATCAAACTTTAGAATTATCCGAAGAAGATTTTCAATTTAAAATTCTAGATGCTATTGCTGCTAATCAAAATTTATTGTTAGAATATGTTGCAATTCTGAAAAGATATCGCTACTCAAAATCGTCTTTAGAGGCAAAGAAATTAAGCCTTTCAGAGGTTTTAAAGGAGAAAGAATATAATGAATTTTTATTCCAAGAATTGTATGCTGCCCAACTTAAAGAGGGCGAATTGGAAGAATTAGAGCAGCAATATCAAGCGCTCAGTAATGTCGAATTAATTACAGAAAATCTCGATAAGCTTTTGTCGATTGCTAATGAAGAAGAGTTCGGAATAGTGAAAAGCTTAAAAGAGTTTAAGAGTATCCTTCAAAAAAACGTTAGTTTCTCTACTGAATACCAATCACTTTCAGAGCGCGCCACTAGTATTTTGATTGAATTTGATGACATCGTTAAAGAATTAAATCGGGAATCTGAATTGATAAATAACGATCCGGAAAAACTTGAAGCTGTCAATCAAAAATTACAATTGATTTACAATCTTCAAAAAAAACATAATGTACTGACCATTGAAGAACTTTTAGCTATTCAATTACAATTAGAAGGGAAAGTGGTTTCGGTCGCTGCTTTGGAAGATGACATTCAGAAATTAGAAATAAATCTTCAGGAATTAGATGTAGCGCTTGGCCATATTGCATCAAAAATAAGCCAAAGTAGGAGAGAGGCTGTAGCAGGATTATCAGACAAATTGATCGCTATTTTGAATCAACTGGGAATGCCTAATGTTAGATTTAAAATTGAAATTGAAAGCTCAAACACTTACAAAGACAATGGAAAAGACACCATTCAATTCTTATTTTCCGCCAATAAAGGAACTGATTTTGGACTGCTAAAAAAAGTAGCTTCAGGTGGAGAAATGTCGCGAATCATGTTGGCTGTAAAGTCAATTTTATCACAATATTCTAAATTACCTACAATCATTTTTGATGAAATTGATACTGGAGTTTCAGGAGAGATTGCAAATAAGATGGGAGAAATAATGAAAGACATGAGTAAAACGATGCAGGTTTTTGCGATTACGCATCTTCCACAAATTGCCGCAAAAGGAGCTACACATTTCAAGGTATATAAAACTGTTACTGGCGAAAATACAGTTTCAGAATTGAAATTATTAAATGTAGAAGAACGAATTGCTGAAATCGCAGAAATGCTTTCAGGAAAAGATATTTCAGATTCAGCAATGAATCATGCGAAAGCATTACTAAATTAAATTCCTATTTTACTATTTTTGTAACAAATAAAAACTAATAAAAACACTAATGATATGATTATTGAACCAAGAATGCGGGGATTTATATGCTTAACTGCACATCCTGAAGGCTGCGCTCAAAATGTTAAAAATCAAATTGACTATGTAAAATCTAAAGGTCATATTGATGGTGCCAAAAAAGTATTGGTTATCGGTGCTTCCACTGGTTTTGGTTTAGCGTCTAGAATTACAAGTGCATTTGGTTCAGATGCCGGAACTATTGGTGTTTTCTTTGAAAAACCACCTTCAGAAGGGAAAACCGCTACACCAGGTTGGTATAATTCAGCAGCTTTTGAAACAGAGGCACAAAAAGCGGGTTTATATGCAAAAAGTATTAACGGTGATGCCTTTTCAAATGAAGTTAAACAACAAGCTATTGATTTAATTAAAGCTGATTTAGGACAAGTGGATATGGTTATTTACAGTTTAGCTTCGCCAGTAAGAATGCATCCAATTACTGGAGTTTTACACCGTTCTGTCTTAAAGCCAATTGGACAAACATTTTCTAATAAAACAGTTGATTTTCATACCGGAATTGTTTCGCAAGTTAGTATCGAACCAGCTAATCAGGAAGATATTGACAACACTGTGGTGGTAATGGGTGGCGAAGATTGGGCTATGTGGTTGGATGCTTTGAAAGAAGCAAATGTATTGGCAAATGGCGCTACAACAATTGCTTATTCCTATATAGGACCAGAAGTAACTGAAGCAGTATACAGAAAAGGAACAATTGGTCGTGCTAAAGATGATCTAGAAGCAACGGCATTTAAGATAACTGATAGTTTAAAATCTTTAAATGGCAAAGCGTATGTTTCTGTTAACAAGGCTCTTGTAACTCAAGCCAGTTCTGCAATTCCAGTTATTCCATTATATATTTCTCTATTATATAAAATTATGAAAAAGGATGGCGTTCACGAAGGTTGTATAGAACAAATTCAAAGACTTTTTGAACAACGATTGTATACTGGAAATGAAGTGCCAACCGATGAAAAAGGAAGAATCAGAATTGATGATTGGGAAATGAGAACTGATATCCAAGATAAAGTTAAAGAATTATGGAGTAAGGCCACAACTGAAAATTTAACCGAGATTGGAGATTTAGAAGGATATAAACAAGACTTTTTAAATTTATTTGGTTTTGGCTTTGACCATGTAAATTATAAAGCTGATTCCAATGAATTAACTATGATTAACAGTATTGAAAACTAAACAACCTCAATTTTAAAACTGAAACAGGTTAAAACTCACAATTTATTTGTGAGTTTTTTTATTTATACTTACTTTTATAGCAATTAACTTTTTAAACATTAATCTTTATGAAAAAAATTACTTTATTATTCCTATTTTTTCTAGGAACGATTTCTGCTACATATGGGCAGTTATCTCAAAACTTTGAGGGAGCTTTTCCACCAACTGGTTGGACTATTGAATCAACAAATCCAACGAATACTTGGAATGCACAAACTATTGGCTTGGTAGGACAAGGAGCACAAGTAAATTGGATAGCAGAGGCACAAGATGAATCGTTAATATCACCTGTTTTTACTGTACCTTCAGGGTCTCCAAGTTTGAAATTTAAAGTGTCATTAAGTTATTTTTGGGCAGTTACACCAAATAATAATTATGATGCTAGTGCTTCAATTTCAACAGATGGTGGAACCACATGGACAGAACTTTGGAATGAAACTGCATTAGGTGTTTTTACAAGTTTTACAGTCTATGACATCGATATACCATTGTCAACTTATGCGGGACAAACAAATGCTAAAATCAAATTTCAATACGTTGGAAATGACGGTGCAGATTTATATTTAGATCAAGTTGCTATTGATGTACCTCCTGCAGTTGCTCCAGATTGTGCTACCTTAACTGCGCCTGCTAATGCAGCTACTGGCGTTGTTTATTCTGCACCTGTTGTTTTAACTTGGGATGCCCCTACAACAGGTGGTCCAGTTGATTCTTATGATGTATTTTTAGATACTAATGCAACTCCAACAACTTTATTAGGAAATCAAACCGCCGTAACTAGATCAGTTACAGGATTATTACCTTCAACTACATACTATTGGCGAGCAGTCCCTAAGAACGCAGCCGGTTCTGCTGCTAGCTGTGCTATTTTTAGTTTTACTACTTCTGCTAATCTTTTTGCTCCTTATTGCGGGCCTGTTGATTTTACTTTAAATGTTGAACCAATTACTTTAGTAAATTTTGCTGGAATTAATAATGTAACATCAGAAGTTTTGAACGGAACTCCTGATCATGAATTATTCACAACGCCAACAGGAAATGTAACAGCTGGTAGTGCTTATACAATCACTTTAAAAGGAAATACTGACGGAGCAACTTTTACAAATCGTTTTATGGTATATGCTGACTGGAATCAAGACGGAGATTTCGCTGATACTGATGAGGCTTATACAATAGCACAAACAATAACCGGTTCAACAGGGATTGATGCTATTCAGGCTACTCAATCACTACAAGTTCCTCCAACAGCTTTAGTTGGAAATACTCGTTTACGTGTTAAGAAAATATTCGGTACAACTAACTACGCAGACCCATGTCTTGGTACAGGTTATGGTCAAGTTGAAGATTATACAATTGCTGTTGCTGCTGCTCCTTCTGATTTACCTGATTATGCTAATTTACAGTTTCCAGCAACCGCTACTTTTGCTCAAGGTGGTAGTGTAACTGTTTATGGTCAAGTTTATGAAGGTGGTTTAACTGATGTTGCACCAAATATTGTTGGACAAGCTCCTGGTATTCAAGCTTGGATTGGAGTTAGTACAACAAATACTAATCCAAATACTTGGACAACTTGGACACCTGCAACATGGAATTCAGGAAACGTTAGTAATAATGACGAATATCAATTAAGTATTGGTACTGCTTTGGCTCCAGGTACATACTACTATGCTACTCGTTTTCAATTAAATGGTGGAGTATTCGTTTATGGAGGAATAAATGCAAGTGCACCTAATAATGGAAATTTTTGGGATGGAGCTACATTTGGGAACGGTGTTTTAACAGTTACCGCTCCATTACCTCCTGCAAATGATGAGTGTGCTGGTGCTACTGCATTAACTCCTGGAGGAGTTTTTGCTGACAACGCTATTACAACTACAAATCTAGCAGCTACAAATACTGATGCATCAACACCGTCTTGTCAAACTAACTTTGCAAACAATGTTTGGTATAGTGTTGTAGTTCCTGCTTCAGGATCAATTACAATTGAAACTCAAGCTAATGCAGGTTCTGGATATACTGACAGCGTTATTAGTGTATTTTCTGGAACATGTGCTTCATTAACTGAAGTTGATTGTAACGACGATACCGTAGGAGGAAATAATTTCTTTTCTACACTTAATTTAACTGGTCAAACACCAGGAGATACATTGTTGATTTCAGTTTGGAGATTTAGTCTAGGGACTGGTGTTGATGGTACATTCAAAATATCAGCATACGATGCTTCTTTAGGAAATGGTACTATTGATAATGCTAACTTTGCATTCTATCCAAATCCAGTTACTTCTGTTTTAAACTTATCTTATAACAAAGAAATTTCTAATGTTGAAGTATTCAATTTGTTAGGTCAAAAAGTAAGTTCAAATGTATTTAATGCTACAGATGCTCAGATTGACATGACAAACCTTTCAAACGGTGCTTACATGGTAAAAGTAACATCTGAAAATGTTGTAAAAACAATAAGAGTTATCAAACAGTAATTTTTACTGTAACTCAAAAAGTAAAACCACCTATTTTATAGGTGGTTTTCTTTTTTATAAAACTTATCTTTGTTGAAATTTATGTTATGTATTTTTCAATCATTATTCCTGTTTACAATAGGCCAGATGAAATTCGAGAGCTTCTAGAAAGCCTTACGGTTTCGGATTATAAAAAAGAATATGAAATTGTAATTATAGAAGATGGCTCCACAAAAGTTTGTGAAAATGAAGTGACTGAATTTAGCAATAAACTAAACATATCCTATCATTTCAAACAAAACTCTGGTCCAGGAGATTCAAGAAATTATGGAATGAAAGTGGCAAAAGGTGATTACTTTATCATTTTTGATTCAGATTGCATTATTCCAAGACACTATCTTTCCGATGTTGAGAATGAACTAACAGCAAATTATGTAGACTGCTTTGGTGGCTCTGATGCAGCATTAGATACTTTTTCCGATATTCAGAAAGCCATAAACTTTGCAATGACTTCTTTTTTAACAACGGGTGGAATTCGTGGCGGTTCTGAAAAGCTGACTAAATTTCAACCAAGAAGTTTTAATATGGGAATTTCTAAAATAGCATTTGAAGAATCGCATGGATTCGGAAACATTCATCCAGGCGAAGATCCGGATTTATCAATTAGGCTCTGGAAAATGGGGTATAAGACCCGATTATTTGCAAAAGCTTTCGTGTATCACAAACGTAGAATCGATTGGGATAAATTTTCGATTCAAGTAAATAAATTTGGTAAAGCTCGACCAATATTAAACAGTTGGTATCCTGAATATAGTAAACTGACTTTCTTCTTTCCATCAGTTTTTGTTGTCGGTTTTATAATTTCTATCCTCTTTTTATTATTTTCTCTTTGGTTTCCAATTTTATGCTATGCGCTTTATTTCTGTACCGTTTTTATCTTCTCATCATTAGAGAATAAAAGCATCAAGATTGGTTTCCTGTCCATAATAGCAGTTACAAAACAGTTCTTTGGTTATGGAATAGGTTTTTTGGAATCATACCTAAAAATCATTGTTTTAAAACAAAGACCTGAACAAGCATTTCCCGAACTTTTCTTTAAGACAAAATCATGACTAAAGTAATTGGACTAACAGGCGGAATCGGAAGCGGAAAGACTATTGTTGCCAAGTATATAGAATCCTTGGGAATTCCTGTTTATATTGCAGATGACGAAGCCAGAAAGCTCATGGATACAAAGGAAATAATTGATTCGGTTTCAGAAGCTTTTGGAAGTCAAATTTTAGAGCATGGTAAAATTAATAGAACAGCATTAGCAAAATTAGTTTTTAATAATTCCGATAGACTAGAAAAGTTAAACAGCATCATACATCCTAAAGTAAAACAACACTTTGATACTTGGCTTGATACACACAAAAAGTATCCTTGGGTAGTTAAAGAGGCTGCCATTTTATTCGAATCCGGGAGCTATAAAGGCTGCGATGCCATAATCACAGTTACGGCACCATTAGAAACCCGAATTCAAAGGGTAATGGAACGCGATAAAACAGACAGAGAATCAGTATTAAAACGAATACAGAGTCAATGGACTGACGAACAGAGGATTGCAAAAAGTACTTACGTAATTCACAATATTTCTCTTAAAGAAACCCACAAAAAAATCAATCAAATCCTTAATTTATTAACAAATCAATAATTTATATTCGAGATGTTAATGTTTGGTTAATGTATTTATTGTATAAATGTTAAAATGTTAAATTTGTATAATGAATAAATTGTTTTTCCGCTTACTAGTCATCTTAATGAGTTTATCCTTGATAGGCATAATTCTTGTTCAGGTATATTGGTTTGATAAATCTTTCGAAAATAACGAAGAGCAATTTAAGTATCATGTAAAACAAGTTCTCGGAAGTGTCGCTGACAAATTACAAAAGCAAGAGCAATACACTTATTATGAGATGTACAACCATCTAAAAGATAGTATTGGAAAAGCTCCTCAAAAAAGTGATTTCTTAGAATTTGGTTACTATCAACGTGATTCCAGAACCAATGAAACGATAATATATTCTAATAGTATCATTTCTGAAGATTACGGAATTTCGGGTTCGTTCTTTGATAAAAAATTAGACAGCGTAAAACTAAAAAATTTCTCAGCCAAAAGAAAAACAGAGATTTATAACGATAACATTGACAACTCGAACATAAGACAATCGGTTACACCGGATCTTAAAATTGAAAAATCTGGGCGTTTAGATTTATTAGATAACGCACAATTTGAAATAGTGTATAAAGATATTGCCGCTGTAAAGCCAATACAAGAGCGAGTTTCCAATGAAAAAATGCAAAAGCTTCTTTCTGACGAACTCAAAAATTATGGTGTTAAAACTCCTTTCGAGTTTAATATTTACAGTAATGGTTTGGCAACAAAAATAAAGTCGGAACGATTCAAGTATGACAAACAATCTACTTATTCCATTCCCATATTTATTGATAACGATGGAAATAATAAGTATCAATTGTTACTGACTTTTCCGCAAAAGAAAAAGTTCTTATTCTCTGAATTAATTGGGATTTGCATATTGTCCATCATATTCACGCTTATCATTATTATAGCTTATTCTAGTGCGCTGAATCAATTAATAAAACAACGTCAGATTTCTGAAATAAAAACGGATTTCATCAACAATATGACGCACGAATTCAAAACGCCTATTGCAACCATTAATCTTGCGTTAGACGCCATCAGAAATCCAAAAGTCATTGAAGATAAAGAAAAAGTGCTTCGATATTTGCAAATGATAAAAGATGAAAACAAACGAATGCATGCTCAGGTCGAAAATGTATTGCGCATTTCAAAGCTAGAAAAGAAAGAATTAGATATTACAAAAGAATCTAACAACATTCACGACATCATTGAAGACGCCATTGAACATGTGAATTTGATTGTAGAGGATAGAAACGGAACGATTACAAAGCATTTTAATGCAACACGAAGTTCTGTCTTGCTGAATGATGTTCATTTCACCAATGTAATCGTAAATATTTTAGATAATGCTATCAAGTATTCACCGGAAGAGCCAATCATTGATGTCGAGACAGAAAATGTTAAAGATTTTATCATCATAAAAATTAAAGATCAAGGTTCTGGAATGTCCAAAACGGCTCAAAAAAGAATTTTTGAAAAGTTTTATCGGGAACATACTGGAGATTTACACAATGTTAAAGGTCATGGTTTGGGTTTAGCCTACGTAAAACGAATCATAGATGACCACAATAGCCAAATATTTGTAGAAAGTGAAAAAGGAAAAGGCAGCACATTTATTATTAAAGTCCCACTCATAAATTAAAAAAAAAACAACAATTACTATGGAAAACAACAAAAAAATATTACTCGTTGAAGACGATCAAAACTTCGGAATAGTTTTGAGAGAATTCCTGACTCTAAACGACTTCGAAGTCACCTTGGCCAAAAATGGTATGGAAGGTTTCGAAAAGTTCAAAAAGGACAACTTCGATTTATGTATCCTAGACGTGATGATGCCTTACAAAGATGGCTACACGTTGGCAAAAGAAATCAGAGAGAAAAACAAAGACGTACCCTTGATTTTCCTGACGGCCAAATCCATGAAGGAAGATGTCTTAAAAGGTTACAAAGTGGGCGCTGATGATTATTTGAACAAACCTTTTGATTCCGATGTGCTATTGATGAAAGTAAAAGCCATCATCCAAAGAAAAGCCGCAGAAAACAAAAACGAACCTGCTAAATTTGAGTTTCAAATTGGTAGATTCCTGCTGAATTCTAAACTTCGTTATCTAAAATTAGATGACAATGAGCCGATCAAATTGTCTCCAAAAGAATCCGAATTACTGAAAATGATGGCGACTTATGAAAACGATTTGATGCCAAGAGAATTAGCTTTAACCAAAATTTGGAGAGAGGATAACTATTTCACTTCCAGAAGTATGGATGTGTATATTGCCAAATTACGTAAGTATCTAAAAGATGATCCTAACGTAGAAATTCTAAACATTCACGGTGAAGGTTTCCGATTGGTAATCAAAAAATAATAAGTAAAGCTTCAGGAAACTGGAGCTTTTTTTTTGAAGCTAATCCGGCTTTACGTTACAATCTCTACGAGGATTTTCACTGCAATCCGGGCTAGGGCAATGGCGTTTAACTCCAATTCAGTTGTAAAGCGAAACAAGTCTTTGTAGCAGTAGTTATCGTAAATAGCATTGGACTGTCAGCACTACTCTTGTTTATGGAAACGGTTTCATTCAAAGAAACTTCTTTTAAATAATTCATCTCAAAACTTTCCAATCTTTGCGAAAGCACTAGTTGTGTTTCGACATAATCCAAGCACCATTCTAAGTATTTGACACTATTGGCGTGGTTAACAACATCCAAGTCGGAAAGCAGAATCTGCTTTTGAAAAACCAAATCCAAATCGGAACTCGTATCAATTTTGGAAAACGAGCTTACCGTAGCTCGATCATTGGGGAATTTTTCGAAATGTTCGTGTGGCAAAGCTAAACTTTCAGGACGACGCGTGTTGGTATTGAAAACAGCCCAAAAGGTTTCACAACCTACTATCTTTTCATTGCCAACATAAAGTTCCAAACAGCGAACTGATCTCGAATTTTCGAGCGAATTGATCCAGGTTTTTACCGTAACCACATCGCGCCATTTCGGTAAACGCTTAATTTCAACACGCATTCTGCTCAAAACCCAAGCCTGATGATGCCACTGCATATCCGAAAAACTAATACCACCCATTTCTGCATGCACTCCAGCTGTCAATTGCAAAACATTACACAAATCGGTGTATTTTAAATAACCATTGGGATAGCATTGTAGAAAATTGATTTCCCAGTCTTTAAGTAGAATAGAGGTGAAGTCAGTTGAAATAGGCATTGGGAGAACTATGATTTAGGATTTAAGATTTGTGATTTTGGAATTGATGTAGTCAATAATAGTCTTTCTTTCTGTTACATAATCAAACCAAATAGAATGCTCTGTTCTTTTGAACCACGTTAACTGGCGTTTTGAGAATCTTCGAGTGTTTTTTTTAATCTCTTCAATGGCAAAATCTAACGAAATCTTTCCTTCAAAATAATCAAACAACTCACGATAACCCACAGTTTGCAATGCATTCAATTGCTGATGCTCAAATAAACTTTCAGCTTCTTTGACCAAACCTTCCTCAATCATACTATCAACTCTTTGGTTGATTCTTTCGTACATAATGGCTCGTTCAGCTTCTAAACCAATGATAATAGGAGTGAAGTTTCGTTGGTTTTTTTTCTGATTCAAAAAGGACGAATACGGTTTTCCTGTGGCAAGACAAACCTCGACAAAGCGTTTCATTCGCTGTTGATTTTGCAATGTCTGTGGATTTTTGAGTGCAATATTGAGGTAATATTCCGAGTCTAATTTCTGTAACTGTTGCTGTAAGTAAGTAATTCCAAGTTCTTCAAAGTCAGCATTTAATTTTTTTCTAATAGCATTGTCAATATCAGGAAAATGGTCAAAGCCTTTCAAAACAGCATCAACATACAATCCAGAACCGCCCACCATAATTTGAATGTTGTTTTTCAAAAATAATTTGTCCAATTGCATAATAGCTTCCTTTTCGAAATCGCCTACCGTATAATGTTCAAAAATCGATTTGTTTTGGATGAAGTGGTGTTTAGCAGAAGCTAATTCGGATGCATTGGGAACCGCAGTTCCGATGCGCATTTCCTTAAAAAACTGTCGACTGTCGCACGATAGAATATCACAACCAAAATGTTGCGCCAAAGCAATACTCAAGGAAGTTTTTCCTATAGCTGTTGGACCAATAATTGTGATTAAATAGTTCAATATGACCTTTTTTTAGCCCCGATAAGAGCAAGCTACCGTGTAGCGCGGATAGCGGGATACAGCTTCAAAAAATTAAAATTTTATGATCTTGATTACTTTATTTTTTCTCAAATACCCCTGAATAATAGTTCGTGTATCGCGGTTGTTTTGCATCGGAATGATGATGTTTTTCAGGATTTCGATGTTGTTCACTTGATAGTTCAAATCATAAAAACAGTAGCCTTTATAAATGCCGTTTTCAATCAATACAGCACTGCGTTCGTCTATGCTTCGTCCTCGATCAATAACCACCATATTATCGTTTTCAAACTTCATTTCCTGAATAAATTCTTCTACACGTTGGTTATATATTTCAGCAGATTCTTTACCTAAGCAAGCACCGTTACATTCTTTTATTTTGTATTGAAAACAACCGTTTTGGGTTTCGTATAACTCGTTCAGTTTTTGACAAAGATTGTATTTTTCGGTGATTTTAAACAGGGCATTTTTACCTTCTTGAATAGAGGTAAAGGAGGTGATTTCCTTTTTGCGTCCGTCGGCTTTCTGAAGTTTTAGATTGATATAGCCATTGGCATCCTTTTCTTGATACAATGCCCATTGGAAAATGGTTTTACGCTGTGCTCGGTTATAAATAGGCTTGTTGATTTTGATTTCTTCGCTTTCTTTCAATAAAGCAATCAATTCACTGCCTGTTTCCTCATAAGTCACGGCAAAAACTTCGCGTTGAATCTTTTTACATTTACTCGAACTTCCCGTAAAATGTTGATTGATGCGTTTTTTGATATTTCGGCTTTTACCAATGTAGATTAAATCGCCCTTTTCATTATGAATGTAGTAAATTCCGGTTTTAGAAGGCAAGCTTTCAACGATATCCAATAGTTTTGGCGATAATCCTTTTTTGATTTCGGCTTTGATGAGACTGATTAAGATTTCTTTTTTGACATCTTTTTCCAAAAGCATTTTAAACAGTTTTACTGTCGCCAAGGCATCGCCACTTGCCCGATGTCTGTCGGTTACCGGAATTCCGAGTGCGCGAACGAGTTTACCCAAACTATAAGAAACTTGTCCCGGAATTAATTTTTGAGACAATTCGACCGTACATAAGGTTGGCTTGATAAAGTCATAACCCAATCGACTAAATTCGGTTCTTAATATTCTGTAATCAAAAGAGGCGTTGTGTGCCACGACAATACAATCTTGCGTAATCTCAATTATACGTTTGGCAATCTCGTAAAATTTAGGAGCGGAGCGCAACATGGCATTGTTGATTCCGGTTAGTTTTACAACAAAAGGCTGAATTGGCTTTTCGGGATTTACTAAGCTGATAAACTGATCTACAATTTCATGACCGTCAAATTTATAGATAGCAATTTCCGTAATGCCTTCTTCATTAAATTGACCTCCAGTTGTTTCTATGTCTAGTATTGCGTACAAATCAGTTCTCGGTTGGTAGTTATTGTTTGCAGATAATTAAACTCATTTTCAAATTTTCAAATTGACACAATTTCAAATTATCTCCCGCCAAAGATACTACTTCCAATCCGAACCATCGTACTGCCACATTCGATTGCGAGCTTATAGTCGCCAGACATTCCCATGGAGAGTATTTTAAATTTTGAATTTTGAATTTTGAAGGTATCAAATACGGATTTTAAGTATTCGAATTCTTTCTTGATTTGGGTTTTATTGTCAGTAAATGTCGCCATTCCCATTAGCCCAATAACGTTAATATTTTGCAAGGATTTGAATTCCTCCGAGTTCAGCAGCTCCTGTAATTCTTTTTCATCCAAACCGAATTTAGATTCTTCCTCGGCAATATAAATTTGCAGTAAACAATCAATGACTCTATGGTGTTTAGCAGCTTGCTTGTTGATTTCTTCCAGTAATTTAAGACTATCGACACCGTGAATCAAATGCACGTATTCAGCCATATACTTGACTTTATTCGTTTGAACGTGTCCAATCATATGCCACTGAATGTCTTTGGGCATTTGTTCCCATTTATCGGTCATTTCCTGGATTTTATTTTCGCCAAAAATGCGTTGTCCGGCGTCATAAGCTTCCATTAAATCGGATACAGGTTTGGTTTTGGAAACGGCAACAAGCGTTACATTTTCGGGTAAAGAGGATTGTATTTGAAGTAGATTTTCTTTTATTGACATTTCAATTTTTTCGGATTACAATTCATAAACCAGCAATCCACTTCTGAATTTGGGTTCTATATACGTGCTTTTTGGTGGCATAATCAGGTTGTTATCTGCCAATGCCTTAATCTCTGAAATATCGGAAGGAAACAGCATAAAACCCACTTCAAATTCGCCTTCATCTACTAACTCCTTTATGGTTGCCACCGATTGTTTTCCGGGAATATATTCGATGCGCTCGTCGTTTCGTAAATCTTCTATTCCAAGCAGTGGTTGTAATACTTTGTCGTATAAAATTTGGGCGTCTAAATTTTCTAAAATGGAAGACTGTTTATTCTCCTGTTTGTAAAACAACGCATAAAAATGACCATCTAAATACATTCCGAATTCAAACTTACTTTGAGGTTTCCACAGTTCTAATTCCTTGTCTTTAATGATAAAGCATTCAGCCAATTTTTCAAGAAAATCTTCTTTGGTAAATCCATTCAAATCGCGAATAATTCGGTTGTATTCATAGATTTTGACATTGCTTTCAGCTATTAGGAAACTCATAAAATAGTTCAGATTCTGGTTGCCCAAATGCTTGTCTTCGTCATATAACAATTCTGCTGAAGCCGAGCGATGGTGTCCATCAGCGATATATAACTCCGGAATCTGTTCAAATTGATTTTGAAGCCACTTGATTTCTTTCTCCGTTTCAATTTTCCAAAGTTGGTGTTTCTCTTTATTGGTCGTGGAATAGTTATAAATAGGTTGGCTTTCTTTCTTTTCAGCAATCCAAACGTTCAAGGTTTCATTATCAGGATACGTAATTAAAACCGGCTCTGTATTAAAACCCGTCTGATGCAAATAATCTTTAAAATATTCTACCCGATATTGTAAAGTATCCTCGTGCTTTTTGATGACATTGTTTTTGTAATCATTAATTGAAGTACCGGCCACAAATCCTATGAATGTCTGTGTTTTAGTTTTTATTTCATATAAAAAAAAGGCAGGCTTTTCTTCTTCTAAAAAGATACCATCATTCTTGAAATCCTGATATTTGTGGGTAACACCTTTAAAACGTTTGTCTAGTGTTATTTTTTGAGAATAAACATAAGCAGGATGAATCACATGCAGAAAAGAATACGGATTAAAATTCAGCCACGAAGCTAATTCTGCCGGAGAATAATCATCGTAATTTCGGCAAGTAACCAAAGCTACTTTATCTGGAGTTGGACGAACTGCTTTGAAAGGGATAATTTTACTCATATAAGTCTAAAGTCTAAAGTCAAATGTCGAAAGAAAGCTACTTTATGACTTTCGAATTTCAACTTTCAGACTAATTAAATTGTTTAGAAACTTTCTCTGCTTTTTTACTTTCGGAATAATCATAAAAACCTTCACCTGATTTTACACCGAGTTTTTTGGCCATAACCATATTCACTAAAAGTGGGCAAGGAGCGTATTTTGGGTTTTTGAATCCGTCGTACATTACGTTTAGAATGGAAAGACAAACATCTAAACCAATAAAATCTGCCAATTGCAAAGGTCCCATTGGATGCGCCATACCCAATTTCATTACCGTATCTATTTCATAAACTCCAGCCACTCCATTATATAAGGTTTCTATGGCTTCGTTAATCATTGGCATCAGAATTCGGTTGGCTACAAAACCAGGGTAATCATTAACTTCGGTTGGTATTTTTCCAAGTTTTACAGATAAATCCATAATCATTTTGGTTACTTCATCAGATGTAGAATAGCCTCGAATGATTTCCACCAATTTCATTATAGGCACTGGATTCATAAAGTGCATTCCGATTACGCGCTCAGGATGCACAACTTGCGCAGCGATTTGAGTAATGGAGATGGATGACGTATTTGTGGCTAGAATTACATTGTGATCACAAACATCACTTAATTGCTTGAAAATTTGAAGTTTGAGACCTACATTTTCGGTAGCAGCTTCTACAATCAAATCGGTTCCAACAACACCGTCTTTGATATCTGTGTATGTAATTATATTGGATATTGTTTTGTGTTTGTCCTCTTCAGTAATAGTTCCTTTGGTCACCATTCGGTCAAGGTTAGCAGCAATAGTTGCCATTCCTTTTTCAAGTGATTTTTCAGAGATGTCAATAAGTTTTACGGTAAAACCGCTTTGGGCGAAAGTATGGGCAATTCCGTTACCCATCGTTCCTGCACCAATTACAGCAATTGTTTTCATTATATTAGTTTAGTTTGTTTTACTTTTCATCGAATCAATAATCATGTACGCCACGCGCAATGCTTCTGTTCCGTCTTCTAAAGTTACTATTGGCGTTGTGTTGTTGTTTATGGCATCGGCAAAGGTTTCCAATTCATCCAAAATAGCATTGTTCGGACTTACTTCTGGATTAGCAAAATAAATCTGCTTTTTGTCGCCTTCAGCATTTTGTAAAATCATATCAAAATCACCGGGATTTTCAGGAGCATCTTTCATTTTTACTACTTCGCAGGTTTTGTCTAAATAATCTACGGAAATGTAGGCATCCTTTTGAAAGAAACGTGACTTTCGCATATTCTTCATCGAGATTCGGCTCGAAGTGATGTTAGCCACACAGCCATTTTCAAATTCAATTCGAGCATTGGCAATATCAGGACTCTGACTTAAAACCGAAACGCCGCTGGCATGTACCAATTTTACTTTCGATTTTACTACACTCAAAATAGCATCGATATCATGGATCATTAAATCCAAAACCACAGGAACATCCGTACCACGAGGATTGAATTCGGCCAAACGGTGCGTTTCAATAAACATAGGCTTATCGATTTGATCTTTTACAGCGGTGAAAGCCGGATTAAAACGTTCAACATGACCTACCTGACCTTTAACATGGTATTCTTTTGATAACGCAATAATTTCTTCGGCCTCTTCAACCGTAGTCGAAATGGGTTTTTCAATAAATACGTGTTTTCCGGATTTAATGGCCACTTTAGCGCACTTGTAATGAGAAAGCGTTGGTGTAACTATATCAATAATATCAACAGCATGAATTAGTTTAGCAATAGTATCAAATTGTTTGTATCCAAATTCGGCTTCAATTTTAGCACCATTTTCCTGATTTTCATCATAGAAGCCAACAAGTTCGTATTTTTCAGATTGTTGTAATAACCTTAAGTGTATTTTTCCGAGGTGACCAGCACCTAAAACGCCAACTTTAAGCATAAATGTAAATTTTATCAAAAATAATATAATTGTTCCGAGTTTTAGGTTGCTTATTCAAAGTTTTTTTTGGAATTTGTTATTTGTATTTTGGGATTTTTACTTCTATTTTTACCGAATAAATCTACCCAATTGAAAGATACAGCCAAACATCAAGGACTTCGAAATCAATTAGCCAAACTATTAGAAGAAAAAGGAATCACTGACCAAAAAGTTTTAGAGGCCATTCGGAAAATACCGCGACATTTATTTTTAAACTCGAGTTTTGAAGATTTTGCTTATCAAGACAAAGCGTTTCCTATTGGCGCCGGACAAACTATTTCTCAGCCCTATACTGTTGCTTTTCAAAGTCAATTATTGGACGTTAAAAAAGAGGATAAGATATTGGAAATTGGAACCGGTTCGGGATATCAAACTGCTGTTCTGGTGACCATGGGAGCTAAGGTTTATTCGGTGGAACGCCAAAATGAGCTTTTCAAAACTACTTCCGCTTTATTGCCAAAATTGGGAATTCGTCCGAAGCATCTATCATTTGGAGATGGTTATAAAGGATTGCCCAATTTTGCTCCATTTGACAGCATCATTGTGACTGCGGGTGCACCAATAATTCCAAAACCATTGATGGCTCAGTTAAAAATAGGAGGGAAGCTCATTATTCCGGTAGGCGAAAAAGAACAGATAATGACCATGCTCATCCGAAAAAATGAGACTCAGTTTGAAAAACACGAGTTTGGTGATTTTAAATTTGTACCATTATTGGAGAATAAAAACTAAATTTCAGAAAATAACTTTATGAAAAAACTTTATATACTTTTTGTATTGATTTCGGGCATTACCTTCTCTCAAACTACTGAGAAAAAAGTTTGGGATCTTTTATTGGCTAACAAGCGTACTGAAGCCAGAAATTTATTTAATAAAGAACTTAAATCAAAGATTGATTCTAATGTTGACTATCTAATATTGGATGCCATGATTGATTATGAATTAGGTGTGCTTTCTTTTGATGACACTTTTGTGAAGAAGTTTGTAGCGATTTGTAAACAAGAGGAATATCTGTATCCTATTTGGTACAAGCCTTATGTTATCGATAATACGGCTTCAAATGGTTATGATGATAACACATATAAAAAAATAGATATTTTATCTTCCTCACCATTATTTGCAGAGGATATGGTTGTCAATTACTTCAAGGCTGTCTGTGATAGAAAGCGAAAAAATAACGAAGGTTTTATTGCTAATATCAAAAAGTTAAACGCTATTGAGGATTGGCAATATTGTGGCGTTTTTGAAAACCTTAATGAAAGCGGTTTGGATACGGAATACGAACCAGAAACATATGCCAACAACGATAAACTTTTTGATGCTAATAGTAATGGAAAAATAGGATGGTATACTCCAAAAGACAAGCAAAACGAAGGATACCATTTGTATAATAATGAATCGGAGTATGGTGCCGGAATTATCTACTCTCAAGTTTTTATTGAATCGCCATCTGAAAAAGATATAGTGTTGAACTTTGGTACAAGCTCATCGATTAAACTATTTGTTAATGATGTTGAAGTATACTACAATACCGATTCTAAACGCACCGACTTAAATGCTTACAGACTCAAACTTAAACTTCCTAAAGGAATGAATAGGCTTTTAGTGAAGCTTTCCTCTAAAGCAGATAATGATAATTTCTTTGTTTCTCTTACCGATGAATTGAACTCTAAAATTACAGATTTCAACTATTATAATTCATATAAGCCCTACAACAAAAGTACTTTGGAAGAGCTGAACATAAGCGAAATGGAACCAAAATTTGAATCTTTTTTTAAAGATTTAATCGCTAAAAATCCGGATAATATCCTTTATAAAATACTGCTTTTTGAAGCTTACACTAACAACAGTAAAGAGGAATTAGCTAGTGATATTTTAGAGGAATTGACAAAGAATTATCCAAAATCGTCTTTAATTCAAGTAATGCAGATGATCAATTATTCTAGTAAAAATGAAGCTCAAAAGATTGAAGAGATTTCCAAGAATATGGAAGTCAATGACGAAAACTATTATTATATTGTTTTGAATAAGTTTCAGGATCAGGATTGGTTAAAATCGGCTAATATTTTAGAACTCGAAAAATACAGTGATAAGACTAATAGAATACAATCGAATGTAGTCAACATTATGTTCGATTTTATTTTAGCTTCCAGAAAATCTGATGTTAATTTAATGCTCCAAAAAGTAGAAGAATTATTCGCGAAATCGAATAACAACGAACTTTATCTGACCATGTTTTTGCCTATATATGAAAAATTAAAAAATGACAAGACAAAGGCAATTGAACTCTTAGAAGAAATGATGGCGAAGAAAGATAATTTTAACGCTATAAACCAGTTAGTTAATTACTATAAAGACGCCAACAGAAAAGCTGATGTAGAGAAAATCGTTAAAAGGTTAAGCGATAATTATCCTTTTTCAAATCCGCTCCGAAAACAGTATATCGATATATTAATCAACGATAAACGCTATGAAGAAGCATTGGTAGAAGTAAATAAAGCCTTGGAGAATTTTCCCTATTCGTATTCATTGCTACAAATCAAAGGAAATATTTATAATAATTTAAATAACATCAAAGATGCGGAAAAGTATTATCGTATGTCCTTATCACATGATTCAGGTAATAGCGATTTGAGAAAACGATTGTATGATATCACCAAAACACCTGATGAAATAGAAGAAATTGCAGCTAAAGATATTTACAAGCTAATTAAGACCAAAAGAAATACAACGCTTAAAGGTGATTTTGGTGTTACTGTTTTATTAGACGAGTATATTGTTAATGTTTTTCCGGAAGGCGGAAGAAAATCAAAAGTAACCTATTTATATGAAATCACTTCAGAGAAAGGTCTAGAAGAACTTAAAGAATATAACCTAGATAGCTATACCAATACCGTCTTGAAATCTGAAATTGTTAAAAAAGACGGAAGCATTGTCCCAGCAGAAAAAGGAGACAGTACCTTAGTTTTCACCAATCTGAGCGTTGGAGATGTTATTTTTATTCAGTACGAACGCTACGAAAACTCATACGGTCGATTCTATAAAGATTTTGATTTGACCTGTTTTTTTGATAGTTATTATCCTGCTGTTGAAGTTAATTTTGGTTTTATTTATCCTTCAGATTTGGATTATATTTATGAGTTTAGTAATGGAACCGTTCCCTCAACCTCCAAAAAAATCAATAATAAAACATGCATGATGTGGAAGCGAACCAATGTTCCTGCGATGGCTTTAGGGGAAGCTTATGCTCCAAAATATAGTGACTTAACCAATACCATCAGAATTAGTACCATCAAGTCATGGAAAGTAATCTCTAATTGGTATTCTGATTTGGTAAAGAAAAACATGAAACGAGATAAAATTACGAAAGCAACATTTGCTGAAATCTTTCCTAATGGTGTTAACGGAATATCTGAAAAAGAGATTGCAAAGAAAATATATGCCTACATAGAAGATAATATAAAATATAGCTCTCTTGATTTTAGACAAAGTGGCTATGTTCCTCAAAAACCTTCAAAAACCATCACGACAAAACTCGGAGATTGTAAGGATGTTTCAACGTTATTCGTAACTTTAGCAGAATTGGCGGGCTTGAAGGCAAACTTGGTTTTAGTTTCTACCAATGATAATGGTTTTAAAACGATGTTGTTGCCATCAAATGAATTCAATCATTGCATTGTAAAAGTTATTCTTGATCAGAAGGATTATTTTCTAGAACTTACAGATAACTTTTTACCATTCATGGCACTTCCAAACAATTTATACAAAGCAAATGCCTTGGTAATATCGTTTGATAAAAATGAAAATGAAAAGTCTCAAATCATTTCAATTCCTTTTGATAATGCACTTCAAACTTCCATCAATACAAAATCTACTATAACTATTGATGATAAAGCCAAAAGCTTTGTGAATACCGTTACCGTTGAAGGAGCCAATAAGTCGTATTACAACGAATTGTTTTCCAATCAGACTACAGAAGACCTACGCAAAAAAAGAATCGAGGAGGATTATAACGAAAAGTTGAAAAAAGTTGTCTCACTTCAGTCGGCAAAAATAATAGAAAATAAGACTTACGATAAAGATTTAACTTTTGAAACACAATTCTCCATAGCCGAAAGAGCTCAAACAGTTGGAAGTCTAAAAATTATGGATATTCCATTTTTAGATAAAGTGTACACAAGAGATATCGTTGCTTTAGAGAACAGAAAGTATGATATAGATTACTTCAATTATGAAACAAGTACTAATTATAAATCAACAGTAGTATTAAATATTCCGCAAGACAAAAAGTTTACAGAAGTTCCAGAAACAAAGACATTTACTTATAAAGGTCATAAATACCAAATCATCTATGAATTGGTAAATCCTAACGCTTTAAAAGTGATTCGAAACGTCGATCTTGATTGGGAAAAAATCACTACAACAGATTATGCTGACTATAAGAAGTATGTTGATGATGTCATCGCTGCCGAAGAACAAATTGTTGGTTTCAAGTAAATAAAAAATCCACCTTATGGTGGATTTTTTATTTATAGTCTTTTTTAATTCTATCCAAATCTCTTTTCGTGTCTTGTTCTTTTAAAGATTCCCGTTTGTCGTAGGTTTTCTTTCCTCTACAAAGCCCGATGTCCAATTTGGCTAAGCCTTTTTCATTAGTAAAAAGTTTTAACGGAATGATAGTCAGACCTTTCGTTTCTGCGTTTCTTTCCAACTTTTTCAACTCTCTTCGGTTTAAAAGCAATTTGCGCTCGCTTTTTGCCTTATGATTAAATTGATTTCCGTATAGGTACTCATCAATCTGAGTATTTATTGCAAACAATTCACCGTTGTTAAACTCACAAAAACCTTCTGTTATATTGGCTTTGCCTAATCGTATCGATTTGATTTCAGTTCCGGTTAAAACGAGTCCAGCGGTATATGTTTCAATTATTTCATAATCAAATTTGGCTCGCTTGTTTAGTATGTTTATTGTTTTCAGCATGGGAAGGCAAATGTATAAAATATTGCTGCAATTAGGGATGAAATTATCAATAAAAAAAGTACGCATACAATGATTTATATCAGTTTTTCGGGAAAAACTTCAGGCTAATTTTGACCTATAATTTTAAACCAAAAATCAAAATGAAAAAATTATTATTAGCAGCAGGAATTGTATTAGTAAGTTTAACTGCTCAAGCGCAAGAAGAAAAAAAAGAAGGCCTTAATGGAGCTTGGTTTGTAACCTCTCAATTTGGTTACCAACAAACGAAAACAGGCGACGACAAAGCAACCAATTTATCCGTTATTCCAATTGTTGGAACATTTGTAACGCCATCAGTAGCTATTGGAGCTGGAGTGGGAATTATGAACATCAAGTCGGAGACAGGTTCAGTGACGAATGCCAACACTAATTTGATGGTTATAGAGCCATTGGTTAGAAAATATTGGAATATTGCTGGAAACTTTTATTTCTTCGGACAATTAGCATCTCCATTTATCACAGGTAAAGAAAAAGAAGCGGATACAAAAGTGACGCAATTTGGACTTGCCATGTCTGGCGGTTTTGACTTTTTTGTTACTAAAAACTTCTCTGTTGAGTTTTCTTATGATTTGGCCAACTTTACTTCAACAACCATTGCACCAGATGGTGGAGATAAAACGACAGTTACCAATTTTTCGGTAGCTCACGTAGCGACAGCTGATCCAATTTATGTGGATGCATTAGGTGGAAGTATGCCAAACCTGACAACACCTTTGTCATTCGGATTTAAATTCGTGTTTTAATTTATGAGTTAATAATTAATAATCCGAAATTTTGGATTATTGGATAACCGTCATTCTTAATTGAATGACGGTTTTTCTTTTTTAATAAAAAAAGTGTTAAATTGCTAAGGTCTAACCAAACAAATAATAAGTATGTTAAAAAAAATCCTTAAAATTTCATTTTTAGTGTTATTGACTTTTACCTCTTGTTCTAAAGATGAAAATCAAACTGAGAAAACCATTGTTATTGATGAATCTCAAAAAACACCTTTAACTCCTGCGGAAATTAATGCTAAAATCGATGAATCACTAAACACCAAAGGTTCATTCAATTGGAGTGAGGCTTCTTCTCATTTGCTTTGGAGTGCTACTGTCAATGGTAATAATATAATGACAATTGGTTTTGGAAACTCAAAAGGTAATTTTGAAAGATCAAAAACGAGTAATAGTACAAAAATTCAAAACGAATTATTGGCCATAATTACGAAATATGAAGCAACTACTTTAGATAAGATTCTAATTGCTGCTGATGCTGATCTGAATGTAATGGATGTCATTATTAGTAAACAAGAAACGGTAATTGCCTTACGACAATCAAAATACATTCGATATATTGAACCTGCAGATTACCGTTATCTTACTGCTCAAAGTGCAGAAAATCGTTCCAGTAGTTCTTCTGGTTGTGGTTATGAATCCTCTACATTAGCAGCAGCCGATTATACAACAACAACACCAAACGCTAAAGTGCCATGGACTTTCACGCAGCACAATATTCCAAATGCCTGGACGATAACATCAGGGAAGGGAATTACCATCGGAATTATTGATACTGGAGTTTCGCCAAATCAATCACTGTTAGGTTCTAATTTCAATAACGGACTTTCATCAGGAAGAACTATTCAGAAAAACGGAGTTTATGTAGATTCTATTTGGCCTTGGAGCACAACTACTGATGGAGTTAACGATTTATGCGGTCATGGAACCAGTATGGCTTCGGTAGCAGCAGCACCAAGAAACGATAGAGGATTACCAGTTGGAGTAGCTTATAATGCCAATTTAGTAACTTATCGTGCAGCTTCAAATGTGGTTATTGATGGGTATCAAGAGCAAGAAGCTGTTAAAAAAGCCTTTACTGCTCTTGGAAATAATGCCAACGTAAAAATTATTTCGATGTCAATGGGACATATTTTCTCGGTAGGTAAAATAGAAGATGCCATTCGGTTTGCGTATGGAAAAGGGAAACTAATCTTTTGTGCTGCCGGAACTTCTACCAGTTTTACAACGTTTGTTGGCGTAATTTTCCCGGCTTGGATGCCAGAAACTGTAGCGGTTACCGGAGTAAGAGAAGGGTCAACCTATCAGGCTTGTGACGATTGTCATACTGGAAATAAAGTTGAGTTTACAGTGGCCATGCAAAGAGCAGCTTCAGGAAATACGGTTCCGGTAGACAGTTATTATGAAAATCAGGCGGATTATGTGGGTGGTTCCTCAGTAGCAACAGCTACAACAGCAGGAATAGCAGCATTGGTTTGGTCTAAAAATCCAACATGGACCAGAGCTCAGGTTTTGACCAAAATGAGACAATCTGCAAGTTTTTATCCTAATAGAAATGCAACTTACGGTTACGGAAATGTAAATGCTTTTTTAGCAGTGCAATAATTAAGCTTTTCAAAAATAAAAAACCATCCTAATCGGATGGTTTTTTTTATGATTATAATTTGTGTAAATTTACATTATGCAAAACACTTCTAAAGATCCACTTCACGGAATTACTCTTCAAAAAATAGTGGAAACACTGGTTGACTTTTATGGTTTTGATACCCTGGCTGAACTTATCAGGATTAAATGTTTTTCTAATGACCCAAGTGTCAAATCCAGTCTGACATTTTTAAGAAAAACCGATTGGGCCAGAAAGCAAGTGGAGGATTTGTATATCAAAACATTGCCCAAACTAAATAAGTAGCTACTTTTTAAAATTGCGTCTTAATAAAGAATAAATAACGGTGTTCAAAAATTTTCCTTCCCATAGTTCATTTTCCAATATGTGAGCTTCTTTTACAAAGCCATTTTTCTGTAAAACCTTTTCAGAGGCTATATTTTCCGGATCAATAATAGCTTCTACAGAGTGTAAGGCCAATTGTTCAAATCCGTAAGTCAGCACTGCTTTTAAAGCTTCAGTCATATACCCTTTGCCATTTGTTTCAGGAAGAGACATATACCCAATTTCAGCACGATGATTTTCCGTGGAAATTTTATAATGCCCAATGATTCCAATGATTTTAGGATTGCCTTTTATAGTAATACCCCAATTGATACCGCTATTCGCAACAATCTTATCCTCAATCATAGCAATGTGCTCTAAAGCTTCCTCTTTTGATTTGGCTAGAGGTCTTGGGATGTATTTCATGGTTTCTGGATTGCCGCGAAGCGCCAAAATTTCATCTACATCATTAGTATCAATGCGTCGCAATAGTAATCTTTCGGTTTCAAGGTTTTGAAAAGGATGGAAGTTGATTGTAAGCATGTTTTTTTTATAAAATTATAAAATTTCAATAGTATACTGATATTCTTGAAAGCTATTTGCGGCCAATCGTTGAATACCTTCTTTTTCTGAAATTTCTCCGTTCGCGTTCAGTACATCCGAATAGCCTAGCCATGGTTCCAGACAAATGAAAGGAGCATTTTGTTTCGTCCAAATGCCAAAATTTGGAAAATCTGTAAACTTAAACTTAATAATTGGAGCTTCATTTTCAAGGAGATGAATTTCATTGGATGACAATTCTTTAAAAATCAACGCATCTTTTTCAAAAAGAGCGTAGGAAAGAGGTAGTTGGCTTTTTTCTAGAGGAAGCAGTACGATTTGATCCGATAACAAATCGTTTTCCAGTTGATAACTTACAAGACTTTCATCGGATTCAAACTGTAAGCTATACGTTTCAAATAGATTAGGTAGAGCCAAGGCAGGATGACCGCCAATGGAATAATACATTATTTCAGAACCTTGGTTTACTACTTTATAACTTATGTTTAATTCGGAATCTAATAGCGTGTACGTTATTTGCAGTTCAAAATCAAATGGGTACATCGCTTTGGTACTTTCATTCGACTTTAATGAAAAAACGGCTTCATTCTCATTGACCTTTAATAAATCAAAAGTCATTTCTCTAGCAAAACCATGTCTTAATAACTTGTATTCATTTCCTAAATGTGTAATGGAATTGTTTTTTAAGGTTCCCACTATTGGAAACAGAATAGGAGCGTGCTTGCCCCAAAAATCTGGATTTCCTTCCCAAATATATTCTCTATTGGTGTCATTAGCTTTAAGTGAAATTAATTCAGCGCCTTGACGTTCAATAACTGCTGATAATTTTGAATTTGATAAGGTCGTTTTCAATTTAATTTTTTTTTACAAAAGTATGTTTTATCAGAATAAGTATTTTCACAAAAATAGAATTTAGTAAACCATCGACGAACTGCAAATAAGTAGGAAATATTCTTATATAAAATATATAATTAAGTATTTCATCGATTTTATTTGGCTTTTAAACGATAAAAGATGTAAAATTGTCTAACCAAATCAAGCATACGTTCTGTCAATAATAATTCAATAAAGTGTTTGCCCCACATCTACTTTATTCAAAAACTTAACCTACTACTATGAAAGCAAAAATGTTTAGAGCATTGTTGCCGTTAGCAATCGTGTTCACTATGGTATCCTGTTCTTCTGACTCTTCAGAAGGTTCTTCAGCCGCAAAAGTTGTAACTACCTACAATTACAACGAAGTGGAGTTGAAATTAGTTTCCCTTATCAATGATTATCGTGCTAGTGTTGGATTGAATTCTCTTGAAGTCATCAACCACATCTCTTTCAAATCAGAAGAGCACAATATTTACATGATTGATAACAATGTAGTCAACCACGATTATTTCCAACAACGATCAAACAATTTAGTACAAGTTCTAGGAGCAGAGCGCGTAGGCGAGAATGTAGCTTACAACTACCAATCTGCAGAAAGCGTTTTAAGAGCCTGGTTGAACAGTCCGGGACACAAAGATAATATTGAAGGCGATTATACGCACTTGGGTATTTCGGTTACAGTGGATGTCAATACAGGAAAAAAATATTACACCAATATGTTTATGAAGAAAAAACCTTAATTCATAAATGTAGGTCAAAAAAAAATAATAGTTTGATTATTGTTTTGTTTGATTTTGACAGATCGAAAAATCCCGCTATTAGCGGGATTTTTTTTTATTTAAAACCTAATCTTGTTTTTAATTTCAGAAACAATAAGGCTATAGAATAAGCATCATCTGAGGCTGTATTTCGATCAGCTTGTGGAATTTTATAGGTTTTTATCAAATCATCTAATGAAAATGATTTTGCAACATCTACTAATTTTTGATGCATGATTTCAACGTCTAAAGCTTCATTTTTTAATTTGCCACAATCTATTTTTTCAAGAGCATCATTAATCATTTCGATATCAAAATGGATTCGGTGCCCCACCAAAACAGCATTTCCAATATAATCAACTAAGGCTTGGATGGCCAGTGGTTCTGCTAGTTTTGAAAGTTTACTTTCAATTAAAAACTCATTAGATAAACCATTATCGTGAAGGTATTTATACTGCAAAATTACTACTTCAAAAGTGTCGCCAATCCGAATAACATCGTTAACAACACCAATGGCACCAAATGATAATATAACGTCTTTTTTGGGGTTTAAACCTGTAGTTTCAGTATTAAGAATAACATACCTGTTGGACTTTGTTTCAAATTTAGCCAAGTACAATTTCCAAAACTCCGGATGTTCTTTATTTATATTTTTAATCCAATCTAACATACTATGAGAATTGTGTTAATTGAAACTTATCTTTAATTAATTCTTCTAATTCACGCATGGGTCCTAAGGCATTTCTTAATTTCTCTTTATCTGGTTTGGATAGCTCTTCCACATTTATGAAACTGCCATTACCATCATTTTTTAACCCTTCTAAAGTTCTGAATTTTGAAAGAATCAGAAAAGCATCAGCACAATTAAGGTAAATTTCAGAGAATTTTGGGTCCGATATCGCTAATTGTTTAAACCTCAAATAAGTATTGTTAATGCCGCGTAAATTAAAGCTAATGGCAAATAGACGAGCACCATCAACTAAAGGCATGATAGCTTTGTTTTTGATGTCAAATTTACCTTTATGTTCACCTTCTTCTTCAAGATTAAATTTCTTAAAGAAGTTTAAGGGTGGATTTTTTCGTAAAGCATCATTTCCAAGATAATCAAAGAACAACGCGTTATTTTTGGTGTTTTTGAAAACAATATCATTTATTGCATCTTCTATTTTACTTTCTCCAAAAACAAATTCATAGTCAAAAAAGATGCTACTGATATCATTTGATTTATCACCCGGGGTTTTCATCCAATTGTTGAATTGTTTGATCCAATCTGACATCGATTTACACCAAAGCATATTACTGGCCATGTGACCGTTCGGGCAAAATTCATACCCCACTTTTTCTAAAATTGTAGTAGCTCTTTTGGCTAGTTTCAAAAAGTAATCTTTAACATCCCTATAATTTTCGGTAGCGACATCTTCAAAAATCAAAAAGCTGTCTTGATCTGTAAGTAGAAATTGCTCTTTTCTGCCTTGACTTCCTATGCTAAACCAAGCAAATCGGGCCGGAGGCGAGCCTAAATCCAAAATAGACAGTTCAATAGAACGTTTAATGATTGCCGTAATAATTTCACCGGAAATATTATAAATATGAGGTAACGGAATGTTTTTGGCAATGGAATTCTGAATTAAATCAGTTAGTTTTTCTCGCACCAATTTTAGCTCTTTAGGGGAGAGAGAACGCTTAATTTCTTTGATGAGAACTCCTGGATTATTTGCTTGTGCCACAATTAAATCATGCTCCGAAATAATTCCTTTAACATCTGATTTATCTGATCCATCAGTAGTTACACATAGATGACTTACATTATGCTTTAACATTAAAAGTTGTGCTTCGGCCACTGAAACATTTTCAGGTACAGTGATTACCGGAGAGGACATTATTTTATCAATAGAGGATATCAGTGGAAATCTACCGTTGGCTATTTTTGACCTAAAATCGCTGTCAGTTACAATTCCAACGGGATAATTTTGTTCAATAACAATTGCACTATCTGTCATGTTCTCCGTCATGAGTTGCGCTGTATCTTTAGAAATAGCAGTATTGGCAATCTTGAGCGGGGTTTTGTTATAGGCTAATGATTGAAAATATTGAATTTCATTTTGTTGGTTTTCAGTAAAAACATTATCCGTAATGAGCTTTCCGCGATTTTCTTTATCAAAAGGGTTGCGGGTATTGGTTGCGAAACTTTCTAATAAAAAGTCTAAAACCTGCTGATTTTGTGCTACAAACGGCTTGAATATACTAATTGGAATCGCATAAACAATACTATCCTCACGCGATTTAGCGGTCATCATATAATTGTTTTTAGCAAAAAACGGGCGCAAACCAAAGACATCTCCGGGATAACACTTGTTTAACAGTGTTTCTTCTGCATCAGCAATTACAGAAAGGTTTATAACTCCATGTGCCACAACGTAGAAACTATCGTGGAGTTTGTCATTAACATTGAAGAGAATTTTATGTTTATCTAAATTTACAACACCAATGCTTGTCGAAACTTGGATTAATTCGTTATGAGTTAAATAACTAAACGGCGCATATTCTTTTAAAAAATTTGCAATATTTTCAGCAATCGAATTACTCATTATAATAGTGTTGATTATTGTGATATACAAAAATAGTAAAGCTTAAGAGAAGAAGAAGCCTATTGTTAAAAACATTTATAAAAGTTACAGTGTTGATTAAGTTGTTGCTTCTATTTTTCCTATTTTACATAATATAAATTATAGTTCTATTTCAAAATTAAATAAGATAGAAATAAATTTATCGTAAACATCTGATTTTATTCAATATAAATTGAACTATTTAAACTAAGATCTAAAAATTTAATTCTCTAAACTTTTTTCCAATAGCTAAAGTTAATTTGCCTTTATAATCTTCAATCAACCATTCCCGATAGTTTTTACTAGTTTTTCCAAGACAACTTACAAATCGTATTACACGACTTTCGATATCATCTGATAATAATTTGGAAAGCATTCTAGCTTGATTCAATTCGGTTGTATTTTGGACACACATTAAAGCATGTTGGTCAATAGATTTGTCAAGCACTTCTTTAGATCGCTTATTTAAAGCGGCATTTTTTTTAAATTCTTCGTCAATATCCATTGAAATATCACTCGATTTAGAGAACATTTTCCGAATGGCATCTGGCATTACGTACTTAAAGTTAGTTTCTATTTCGGCATCATCTCTTAGACTTTCCAAATAATATTCGGGCGATTTAAAAATATGCTGCCAATCCACAGGATCATTCCATAAACCAAATCTTAAAGCATTATTTCCTAAATCTATAACCGTAAAATCATTTTTGTGAGGCAATTTACGGGAACCACGTCCAATCATTTGAAAATAAAGCGTTAATGACTTCGTTGCCCGATTTAATATAATGCTTTCTACAGTAGGTTCATCAAAACCTGTGGTCAAAATTCCAACAGAAGTCAAAATAGCATCCGGCGTTTTCTTAAACCATAGCAAAATGTCTTTTCTATCCTCAACAGATGTGGTATTATCCAAATGTCGAATATCAAATCCAGCTTCTTTAAAGGTTTCATAAACATACAATGAGGTGTTGATTCCGTTATTGAAGATTAAAGTCTTTTTGCCAAGTGATTTTTCAGAATATGCATGTAATAATTTTTCTTGCATGACCATATTCATGTACAAATCGTCAGAAGATTTAACTGTATAATCTCCATTAATCCCAACTTTTAAGGAAGTTAGCCCTACATCATAACTATAAGTGGTTGCCTTGGCTAAAAATCCGTTGTCAATTAAAGACTGAATGGTGTCACCAACAATAAGTTCGTCGTAATTATTGTGCATTGGCAACTTAATATTAGAACTCAATGGCGTTGCTGTAACTCCTAGAATAAATGAATTCTTGAATTGACTGAATAATTTTCGGAAGGAATTGTAATGCGCTTCATCGATAATTACTAAACCTACATTATCAATCATCAACTTCTCATCGTTTAGTCGATTTTTTAAAGTTTCTACCATGGCAACAAAACAAGAATACTCTTCTTGATCAGGCAATTCTTTAATATTACTGTTGATTATTTTATTTTTGACATCAAATCCCTTAAGCATTTTCGAGGTTTGTTTACAAAGCTCGATTCGATGTGTGAGTACCACAACTTTTTTATCATGTTGTGATAAATAGCGTCGAACAATTTCGGAGAATATTACTGTTTTTCCACCGCCAGTTGGCAGTTGATACAATAAATGATAGTTATTTGGAGCATTATCAAGTCGGTCAAAAATTTTGTCAATATCGCCCTTTTGGTAGCCATAAAGCTCCTTTTTCTCTTCAATCTCGCTAATTAAATCTTTCTGAGACATGGTGATTTTTACAATTTTGCAAAAGTACACCTAAAAAAGACTTGTCACCAAAATTAAACAGCTTATTTACAAAAAATTATCATCAAAACGATCAAGAAAGGCAATAAATTCCTCTTTGTTCATCCAATGTTGACTAATAGCTTCTTCTCTAACAGCTACTACTCTATCCAAAAATTCATTGATAATTCCGTTTTCAATTAAAAAAGTTACTGACAGTTGATAAGCTGTAAAGATGCTTTTAAAAAAAGAATCATATTTTATTATTTTTTTAGACGAAAAACGCTGTGCTGTTTCAATAGTGAATAGCATAAGGTCTGCAACCCTTGTAACATCAACACTTAGAGTGATGAAATGCTTAATATATTTTTGAGCTACAGAACGGCGCATTTTTGGTCTTTTCCCTTTTACCGGAAAATATTCATTGGCAATTTTGACCTTAGCTTCGTTAACCAGTTTTTCTTCATTGGGATGAAAAGCAAAATCATAATAGACTTTGACATCTTTGAACTTTTCATACAATTCGACCAATTGCTCTTCCAATTGCTCTTTGTTAAGTTCATTTAGGTATTTCTTTAAATCTCTTTTGCTCATAATTACAAATGTAAATTAGTTTATGACTTGTTTACCTACATAATTAATGTTATTCGTTATTTTTGCAGGATAAATTACAAATCATGAACAAGCTTTTCAAATTTATTGCCATTTCAGAGGGTATTTCTTATTTAGTGTTGTTTTTTAACATGTTAGTTATTAAGCGTTTTGATCTCGAATTATACAAATCTTTGTTATTTCCCATTGGTATGGCACATGGCTTACTTTTCATCTCTTATGTAGCTTTGGCATTTATCATTTGGAAAAATCAACAATGGAACTTCAAAGAGTTTTGTATTGTGCAAGTGGCTTCTTTATTGCCTTTTGGCACTTTTTACATTGAAAAAAAATATTTGAAAAATGCATAAAATTGTAGAAAAAGTATTTGGTTGGTGTTATCCGTTTCTCCAAAAATTTGATTTAGGGGAAACCACTACAGCGTACCTTAGTTTAGCCGTGAATATTTTTATACTTTGCCTTTTTTCCTATTTTATTTATTTGATTTTCAGATTTATACTAGTTACGATGATGATTGTCATTGCTAGAAAAACGAAAACTAGATTTGACGATTTATTGGTATCCAATAAAACAGCCAAATATATTGCTCATTTAATTCCGCTCTTGTTTATCTATAAATGTGTCCCCATTATTTTAGAAAATTTTGTGTACTGGGAAGCCATTTTTGGTAAACTCGTTGGAATTTACATTGTCTTACTAAGTTTGTGGATAATCAAAACCATTTTTAATGCCTTACGAGATTATTTAAAACAAGATCCAAAATACAGCGACAAGCCTATTGATAGTTACATTCAAATTATTATGATAGTGCTTTGGCTTTTTGCTTTCATTTTTGTGATTTCCAAACTTTTTGGCATTAGTACTAACACCATGTTAGGAACATTTGGAGCCATTTCTGCTATTATCATTTTAATATTTAGGGATACCATTTTAGGTTTTGTAGCTAGTGTGCAGGTATCTTTAAATGACATGGTTCGCATTGGTGACTGGATAACTTTTGATAAGTTTGGTGCTGATGGAGACGTAATCGAAATCAATTTGGCTACTGTAAAAGTTAGAAATTTTGACAATACAACCACTACAATTCCAACCTACAGTTTGATATCAGATTCCTTCAGAAATTGGCGTGGTATGTTAAATTCTGATGGGCGAAGAATTAAAAGGCATATCTTAATCAGAGCCAACTCGATACGTTTTTTAAACGATGAGGAGTTACAAGGTTTGAAGAAAATTCAATTGGTTTCAAGCTACATTGAGAACCGACAAAATGAGATTGAGAAATTTAACAAAACCCACCACATTGATAAGACAGTTTTGATTAATGGCAGAAATATGACCAATTTTGGGTTATTTCGAAAATATATCACACAATATTTGCACCAATATCCTGGATTGAATAAAGATATGATTTTGTTATGTAGGCAATTACAGCCTACTCCGCATGGAATTCCCTTAGAAATTTATACTTTTTCAAATGACAAACGTTTCGAAAACTATGAATACATAATGGCAGATATTTTTGATCACATTTTCGCCTCCATCAGCTATTTCGATCTTGAAATATATGAGATGCCTTCTGGAAAAAGTGATTTTATAGAATAAACCCTCATATTACAGTCAATAAAATATAAAAAAGTTGATTTTTAATCTGAAACATTTATATTTGTATCGATTTAACATTTCATTAATAATTATAAATCAAACCCTATGAAGAATAGCTTACTATTATTGATAACTTTATTATGTTTTTCGTTATCCACAAATGCCCAAAAGAAAGACAAAAAAAATAAAGTAGCTTTAGATCTTATCGCTGCTGAACCGGACAAGGAGCTTGTTGGTGAAACCTTTAACAGATGGTCTATTGAAGGTAGTTTTGGTCAAGCAAAAGGTTCTAAACCTTACACTGATGGATACTATGCTAATAATCCAGGTAAATTTTTTGGTGGATTAGCATTCAATTCTTTTGGTTTCGGAGCGAGATACATGTTCAGTCCAAAATTCGGAGTTAAAGCTAACATCAATGTTGACAACCTTCAGGAACAGAATAATTCTGGAAGTTTACCATTTCAAATGCAGCATCACCAATTTTCTGGTGAAGGTGTAGCTAACTTGATTCGACTTTTTGACATACAGAAGCAAGCAGGACGATTTGGTTTGTTATTTCATTTCGGTTTTCAAATATCTAGAATGACACCTCAAATGGGACCTCAAGATAAAACAGAATGGAATGGTGGAATAATAGGTGGATTATCTCCTCAGTTCAGAATATTCAAAAACGTGAGTGTTTTTGCTGATGTTACAGTAAATTCAAATGTTAGACAACACTACAATTGGGATGGAACAACATTCTCTGAGTCTAAAAACAATTTAACGGGTAGTTTGTTTAGAACATCTTTAGGACTTTCAATAGCTTTAGGTAAAGGTAAAATTCACGGTGACTGGGCTATCATTCAAGATAAAAATGATGCTAAGTTAGATTCTCTTAATAATAGAATTGGTGAGATTGAAGAATTGATGAACGACAGCGATAAAGATGGTGTTCCAGATTACTTAGATGCTGAACAGAATTCTATTGCTGGTGTAGCTGTGGATACTAAAGGTAGAATGGTAGACAAAAATAATAATGGTGTGCCTGATGATTTAGAGAAATATGTTAATAATACCATCACCAATAGCACGACTGCAGCAACGGCAGCAGCAACAGAAAGTGCAGTATTACAACTTATAAATGATGGTTATATTGCAGCTTATTTTGATACTGCAAAAGCAACTCCAAATGCTGCTTCTGCTAGCAATATCGGATTTATCTTGAACTATCTTAAAAACAACCCTGACAAATCTGTTGATATCTCAGGATATGCAGATGAAATTGGCGGAACGCAATACAACGACAAGCTAGCTAACGATAGAGCTCAAGCAGTAAAATCTATCCTAGTAAAAGCGGGAATAGCTGAATCGAGAATAAGCATCCTCTCAAGAGGTGAAGATGATTCAGTTGATAAGAAATCGGAATGGGCAAGACGTCTAGTTCGTAAAGCTGTTTTCAAAGTGAAATAATTAACAATTGATTATTGATAACTATAAATTAACCTCTGTTTTTCAACAGAGGTTTTTTTATAACTTTAAAGAAAAACCATGGAAGCAAGAGATAACAATGTTTTAGAATTGAGAGGTGAAGCTTTAGGAAACATTACTAATCAATCTTCACTCGAAGAAGTTTTTCAGAACAAAACCCTCCGCCCTATCTTAAAATTACAAAATGATTTATTTATTCAGGTTTTTATAAATTATGCCGTCAAACAAAAAAGTGTCTTCTTTGGATTAACTCCAGACAAAAAAATGGCCTACATTGAAAACGTAATCCACCGAGACATCAAGTTTCGTAACGCTTTAAAAGGAATGGTAATTGCTTTTTTTACTTTAGAGGAATATGCCGAATATATTCAGATATCTTCCAATTTGAATAAAAGGATGATGAATATGCTCATAGAACGGCTGAAAAGTCAACTACAACTAATAGAACAATAGTTTATCTATTGAAAAAAATTAAAATCCACTGTTGATTTTGGTCGGTTTTTTAAGGATAATTTAAAAACTAATTATCTTTAAAAACTATATCATAATACTTATTTGTTTCTATATTATTATTGATTTCACAACGTTTTTTTCATTATAATTGTTAAACTAATGACAATTTATGAGAGAAGAATATTTTAAGTGGCATTCACCTAACTTAAATCGTGAAATTGAGATGCTCGTATTTGGTCATGCCGGATATCCAATCATCCTCTTCCCTACTTCTATGGGAAGTTTTCACGAAAATAGAGACCAAGGTTTGATTGAAAGTGCTCGTTGGTTTATTGATCAAGGATTAGTACAAATATTTTGTCCTGACAGTATTGATAAAGACAGCTTTTACAACAAATTCATTCATCCTGTACACCGAATTCAGAATCATGCTTGGTATGATAAAATGATTTGCCACGAAATTGTAGAACGTGTTCGCAATAACACCGGAGTCGGAAAAGTAGCTGTTGCTGGTTGCAGTTTTGGAGGTTATCATGCTTTAAATTTTGCCTTCAAACATCCCGGTTATGTTAGCCACATGTTTTCTATGAGTGGTGCATTTTCGATAAAAAGTTTTATGGACGGACATTGGGATGATGATGTCTTTTACAATTCTCCAGAAGATTATCTTCATGGTCTTAACGATGGCGAATTATGGAATATGGATATCATTTTAGGAACTTCCAATTGGGATATTTGCTTTGATGCTAATTTGAAACTAAGTAAAATATTAGCCCAAAAAGATTTACCACATTGGTTGGATATCCGACAAGACCGGGAACACGATTGGCCGGTTTGGCGAGAAATGTTTCCGCATTATTTATCAAGAATCAAATTTTTCTAAAAAAAAGTACTAAAAAACAAAATCAATAAAGATGAAAAAGATTGGAATACTATTCGGAATGGAAGACACTTTTCCACAAGCATTTATAGATAGGGTAAATTCAAAAGCTGAAAAAGGCATAATGGCTGAAGCTGTTTCTATAGATAAAGTTGTTCAAAATAAAGGTGGCGAATATGCCGTTATTATTGATCGAATTTCGCAAGATGTCCCTTTTTATAGAGCTTTTTTAAAAAATGCGGCACTAACCGGAACCAATGTAATTAACAATCCCTTTTGGTGGAGTGCCGATGATAAGTTCTTCAACAACTGTCTGGCGGATACTTTAGGAGTTCCGCTACCCAATACCGTGATTCTTCCCTCGGCTGAACATCCGACAGACACTACTTCAAAATCATTCCGAAATTTAAAATATCCAATGGATTGGGACGGAATCTTTGAGTATATTGGTTTTCCGGCTTACATGAAACCTTACGCTGGTGGCGGTTGGAAAAATGTGTATCGATTAGAAAACAAGGAAGAATTTTGGCAAAAGCATCAGGAAACGGGACAATTAGTAATGCTTTTACAGGAAGAGATTGTATTTGAAGATTACTATCGTGTTTATTGTTTGGGATGCAAAGACGTACGTATCATGCCTTACGAGCCCAGAAATCCACATCATTTAAGATATGTTGTTGAAAATCCCAATACAGACAAAAAACTTTTGGCAACCATAAAGGATTACACACTAAGACTTTGTAAAGGTTTAGGTTATGATTTTAATACTGTCGAATTTGCTGTTCGTGACGGAATCCCTTACGCTATCGATTTTGGAAACCCAGCACCTGATGCTGAACTCACATCGGTTGGGGCAGAAAATTTTGAATGGGTTGTAGAAACTTCTGCAAAAATGGCCATCGCAGCAGCCAAAAAGCAAAAACCAGGACAAACTAATTTAACTTGGGGAACCTTTATTAAGGATTCTGCAAGTAAGTAGCCAATTTTAATTGACTTTGCTACTTTGAAATTATAAACGAAAGAATGATGACGAAAAAATTACCTATATTCACTCTAGGTGTAGAAGAGGAATATCAAATTATTGATCCGGAAACACGTGATTTGCGTTCGCATTTATCCAAGATTGTTGATGGTGCCAAAATTATTCTCAACGAACAGGTTAAAGCCGAAATGCACCAGTCTGTTGTAGAAGTCGGGACCAATATCTGCAAAAATGTATGCGAAGCCAAAGAAGAAATCCGTTTTCTCCGTAGCAAAATAGTAGAACTAGCGCATAAACAAGGCTTAGTTGTTGGTGGTGCAGGAACGCACCCTTTTTCACGTTGGCAAGATCAACCTATTACTGACGATCCACGATACCATCATATTGTAAACGAATTACAAGATGCAGCCCGTTCCAATCTAATTTTCGGAATGCATTGCCATGTTGGTATTGAAAATCGTGAAATTGGCCTACAATTGATGAATCAGGCCTGCTATTTTTTACCTCATATTTTTGCCTTATCAACCAATTCGCCTTTTTGGGAAGGAAGAAACACAGGTTACAAGTCCTTCAGAACTAAAGTATTTGATAAATTTCCACGTACCGGTTTACCCGAATATTTTGACAGCGTTCAGGCATATGACAATTATCTGGAAACATTGGTTAAAACAAAATGTATTGATAATCCGAAGAAAATTTGGTGGGATTTACGTTTGCATCCTTTTTACGACACTATTGAATTTAGGATAACGGATATGAGTTTGACGGTTGATGAAGCTATGTGTATCGTATCCGTAATCCAGGCCATTGTGGCCAAATTGTATAAACTAACCATGGCCAATACTAGTTTCAATATCTATCGAATTGCTTTGATTAAGGAGAATAAATTCAGGGCTGCTCGTTACGGAATTGATGGTAACATGATTGATTTTGGTTTGCAAAAAGAGGTAGAAACTAAAAGCTTGATTCACGAATTACTCGAGTTTATTGACGATGTAGTTGATGAACTCGGAAGCCGTGAACATATCAATTACATTCACACCATTCTTAACGAAGGAACTGGTGCCGATAAACAGCTTAAGGTTTTTGAAGAAACACATGATTTGACCAAAGTTGTAGATATGATTACGAGCGAATTTACTCGCGGATTGTAACCAAACTGTTAATTTAATTGTTATAAACTGATTTCTAAATGCCCATCACTGAATACTAATTGTTTAAATTTGCAGCATTAAAGATGTACAATGAGTCACCAAATTAGAATAGCAGTCTTAGATATGTATGACGGAGAACCAAATCAGGGAATGCGTTGTATTATTGATATCATAAATCGATTTAACCAAATTGCAACGTTCCAGATTTTTGATGTTCGAGGGAAAAGTGAATTTCCAAACATTCAAAAGTTTGATATATTCATTTCAACAGGAGGACCCGGAAATCCTCTGGAAGGCAACGGCAATTGGGATTTAAAATGGTACAATTTCATCGATGAATTATGGCTTTGGAACAAAGAGCAAAAAGTTAAAAAACACGTTTTGTTTATCTGTCACTCCTTTCAAATGGCTTGTTATCATTTTGGTTTGGCTGAGATTAACAAAAGAAAATCAACTTCCTTTGGCGTCATGACCATTCATAAGACGGAAGCAGGTTTAAATGACCCAATTCTGGAAGGATTAGAGAATCCATTTTATGCTATTGATAGTAGAGATTATCAAGTTGTGCAGCCAAAACTGAGCATTTTCAGTAAAAAGGGTGCCATGATTATTGCCCTTGAAAAAATCAGAACGCACAGAGAATACGAGCGTGCAATTATGGGTGTTCGCTTTTCGGATGAATTTGTCGGTTTGCAATTCCATCCCGAAGCTGATGCGTTAAGCTTTATTGCGAATCTTAAAAGTAAAGAAAGACGTGAAAAGATTATCGCTATGAAAGGGAAGCAAAAATTCAGAGATATGCTGGAAGACTTGTTGGACGAAGACAAAATCTACAAAACCAATGAAACCATCATTCCAAATTTTCTCCGAATTGCTATCAATGATTTGATTAAGCATAAAAAGGCATTGACGAATTAGTAAATTAGGATTTCTTTAATCATTGTCTTACTGCTACTATCTTAATACTTCAAAATGAATACCAAATACAGACATCTTTTTAACGAAAATTTCTCGGTTGAAAAATATCAAAATCTTATTCAGGATATCAACTCCGATTTTGATTATGACGTCACATTCCGTATTGGTGAAACACCTTTTTTTATCCGAAACGAATTAAAAGAGCAATTGCTCGAAGGTTGTCAACAGGTAATTGATTTTATTAAGACTAAAGAGTTCAAAAGCCTAACCAATAAAGCCTTAGAACTCAATAGAAAAGTTCCCAATGAAGATAATCATACTACTTTTTTAGCTATTGATTTCGGAATTTGCGAAGAAGACGGAAAAATTACCCCAAAGCTTATTGAAGTACAAGGATTTCCATCGCTATTCAATTTTCAAAATCATTTGTCCCAAAAGTTCGTCAACCACTACCCTTTCCTATCAGAACTCACTCCTTTTTTAAGTGGATTGAATCCTGAAAGTTATTTGAAACTGCTTGACGAAGTTATCTGTAATAATTTCCCTAAGGATAATGTGATTTTATTGGAAATTGAGCCCGAAAAACAAAATACCAAAATTGATTTTTATTACTGTAGACAAGATATCGGTATTCCTATTGTTTGTGTAACCGAATTATATCAAAAGGGTAAAATATTGTTTTATAAAAATAAACAAGGCGATGAAATTCAGGTGAAAAGAATCTATAATCGTGTTATTTTTGATGAACTGGATTTGCGAACCGACTTAAAACTAAACTTCGATTTTTCTTCGGATGTAGATGTAGAATGGGCAGGTCATCCGAATTGGTTTTTCCGAATCAGTAAATTTATATTGCCTTATCTAAAAGGAAAATATTTTATAGAAACCACTTTGCTTTCCGATTTAAAAGAAATTCCAACCGATTTGGAAAATTATGTGCTCAAACCCTTGTTCTCCTTTTCAGGAAGCGGTGTTATTTTTCATGTCAAAAAAGAAGATATCGAAGCGGTAAAGGAAAAAGACTTGTACATTCTTCAGAAAAAAGTCAATTACAAACCTATCATTCAATCGCCCAACGGTAAAGTAAAAGCTGAAGTGCGTATCCTTGCCGTGTGGAAAAAAGAGGCTCCATCACCTACTCTAGTAACCAATTTGGTTCGATTAAGTCGTGGGGAAATGATTGGCGTAAAATTCAACAAAGACAAAGATTGGGTTGGCGGAACTGTTGGGATGTTTGAAAAGTAAACTACAAATAGGCTTTCTTTATCTCTAAAAAGCTTTTATCAGAAGTAATTAAGGCTTCGATGATTTGCTTTCGTAAAACTTCTAAATCTTCATAATGAAGATGTTTGGCCCAATCTGTTTCGTTTAATACTTGCTTGACAGTTCTGATGGTTTTAGCCGTTTCTTTGGCATTTCTCAGAATTACCTTTTCGTTGTTTCCCAAACTGTGTTTGTGATAAAAATTCACTTCTTGCGTTTCAAAATCCATTTTGATAAAAAACAATTTGGACGTATCATCATTCGAATAAAAATCGGCCCAATTGGCGTAACCAACAATGGTATGCTGACTCTTAAAATCTGCTAAGGGAATCAATCTCCAATGACAGTTAGCAACTCTTCCCCAATGGTTCGAAATGCGGTACAAACCTTCGACCGTAAAAATATACCGACTTCCGGATTGACTCGTATAACTGATTTTTAAATCACTGATTTCAGCAAATAAAACCTCTTTCCAAATGCAGAAAGTATGTTTATGAAAGTTGAGCCTACTATAGATTTTATTTGCCACAATATTAATGTAATTTTTTCACAGCTTCCTGTTGTGCCACAGTGGCAAAGTCTCTTATCAAACGTTCAGCATAATCATCTAATAATTCCAGCACTCGTTTGTTAGCATCACTTTTGACTATAAGTCCGGCGTGATATTCCAAAGGTACTCTAAAACAAACTTCGCCATCATCAAATCCGGATAAATCGGGATGCTCAAATTTGGAAAGTGTTAATACAATTCCGGCAAACTCTTTCTTTATGACTGGCAATTTATATTCTTTTCCTTTAATCAAACAGTCTTCAATTTTTGCCCATTCTTTCCAGAGATTTACTCCAGAAGCGGCATCAACCATCTCGGCGAGATGTGCGCCACCAACACGAGAAGCAGTTTCCAAGAAATAAATTTTTCCGTCGTCATTGCATTTGATAAACTCGGTATGATTAGCACCATGCATCATGCCAAATGCCTTTAAAACCTGTTCGTTTAATTTTTTGATTTCCTTATCGTCCTTCGAATTATACGGAATATTAGCACTTCTGAAAATACCACCACCTTGCGAGATTTCCATTGGCGTGGCCAAATATTGAGATGTAATAGAAAATACCGTTTTGCCTTTCCAATTGAGTCCATCACAATGATAAACAGCTCCAGGCTTGAATTGTTCTACCAAATATTTCAATCGATGGTTATCGCCTAATTCATGGATCTTTTGCCATAATTCTTCCTTAGAATGAACTTTCATAATACCAGATGCCGAAGCTTCAGAACGCGGTTTTAAAACCCATGGAGGTGCAACAGTATCGGCAAACTGATTGATTTCTTCATCATTGAATAACGAACTGAAAGCAGGAATTGGAATTCCGGCATCTTTGGCTTTCATACGCATGGCGAGTTTATCACGGAAATACCTTCCGGTAGATTGTCCCATACCATCAATTCTAAGATTTTCTCTCAAAAAGGCCGCTTTTTCTACATCAAAATCATCCAAAGCTACAATTCCGTCAATTTTTTTATGGCGCATCAAGCTTCCAACTCCAGACAATAATTCGTCTAAATTCCAATCGGTGTCCTGACCCGGCATAAAATAGATTTCATCAATATAATCAACTGCCCACGGCTTATCGCGTAGTTTTTCGGAAGTAATTAAATAGACTCGGTTTCCTTGCTTTTTAAGATTGATTAGAAAGTCGTTCCCTTTAAAATAGTTCGAAACACAAATGAAGTTTTTGATTGGATTTTCCATATTACAGGTTTTCGATATAATTAGTAACTAAATGTACGCCATAAGCAGTTGCATGCTTGGTTTTGGCAAACTCAGAATCTCCAAAAGCCACTCCAGCAATATCCAGATGTGCCCATGAAGTATGTTTATCTGTAAAAAACTCTAAAAATTTGGCTGCAGAAATGGCTCCGGCTACCGGTTTTCCAGAATAATTTTTGACATCAGCAATTTCACTTTCAATATCAGGAGTATAAACATCCCAAAGTGGTAATTGCCATAAGCGTTCTCCAATAGCATTCCCCGATTCTTGCAGTTTTTGGGATAACGCCTCATTGTTAGTAAAAAGTCCGGCACACTCATACCCTAAAGTTCCCACAACGCTTCCCGTTAAAGTAGCTAAATCAAGAACAGTGTCAGGTTTATAATTTTTAATCAAATAGGCTAATCCGTCAGCCAAAATCAATCGTCCTTCCGCATCGGTATCAATAATCTCAATTGAATGACCAGCGTAACTCTGAATCACATCGCTTGGCAAAAAGGATAAGGCATCAACCGAATTCTCGCAAGCCGGCACAATAGCTGTAACCTGAACTGGAAATTGTAAATCAGCGATTAATTGCATTGCTCCTAAAACAGCAGCGCCACCAGCCATATCGCATTTCATCTGTACCATTCCGGCCGTCTTTATATTCAGTCCTCCTGTGTCAAATGTGATTCCTTTTCCAACCAAACCAATGTGTTTTTTGGCATTTGCAGGCTTGTATTCCATGATGATAAACTGCGGTTCTTGAGCACTTCCTTTGCCTACCGATAGAAAAGAATGCAGACCTATTTCTGTCGATTTATCTTTACCAAAAACCGTGACATCAAAACCGTATTTTTTTCCAGATTCCGAAGCCCAATTGGCCAAATATTTTGGGGTGACTTTGTTAGGAGGTAAATCAACTAAAGCAAAAGTTTCAAGTTGAGCCTTAGCAATTTTAAGGGATTTCGTTATCGTTTCCTCAAATTCAGTTTTGGCAATGTATTTCATTTCAAAACCAGCATTTAGGAATGGATGCGCTTCGGCTTTTTTGTAATGCCCTAAATTATAAGTTCCTAATAAAAGTCCGCAAAACATAGCCTCCACTTGATTACTGTTGAAAGAATCGGGAATAACCACAGCGACATTCTTACCAAAAACGTCTTTTTGCTTGGCAGCAATTCGTCTGAAAATGGTTTTAAGCGACTTATAGTCAACTTCTTTTCCAAGACCTATGAAGACGTGAGTACAATCGTATTTTTCAACCAAATAATGCGTATCTTTTTTTCCGTAGAATACTTGTGAATATACGGAAACTCCGTGATATTCAATCGGAACAATGCTTTTGGCTGTGGTTTCGAATACGGGAATCAGTATCGTTCCAGTAAAATTATCGAGGTTTGGTATTTTTTTAATTTGCATAATTAATCTTCTTTGTTACTAAAATAAAGCCATTCAATTGCTTTCGGAAATTCATCACTCCAATAGCGTTCATTGTGTTTGCCTTCCATATTGAGGCTTAATCTGACTTTCATCATATCGGCAAATCCTTCTTTTTTGAGTAATCGTTTCTTGAAATTTTTTACGTGATCAATCATAGTGGCACTTTCATCGCCACCGGCATACAGATAAATTCGGGTATCTTGTGGTTCATCCATATCTAAAAAGGACAGTTTGATTTTAGGAACGACCCAAAGTGACGGTGAAAATATCATGAGTTTTCCGAAGATTTCAGGGTACATTATCCCCGAAAAAATGCTAACCAATCCACCCATCGAGCTACCTCCTATTCCTGTATGTTGTCGATCTGGTTTGGTTCTGAAATTACTGTCCACAAAGGGTTTTAGTGTTTCGGTCAAAAACCGTATGTATTTTTTTCCTTGACCGTTTCCGAGAACTGTATTTCCAACATTATATTCTTTAATACGCTCTTTTTCGGCGTGTTCAATGGCGATGATTATGATTTTACCGATGTTATATTCCGCCATCACCGCTAGTTTCTTATCAATTTCCCAATTGCCATATTTGGCTTTTTCGTTAAATAAATTCTGTGCATCCTGCAAATATAAAACCGGATAACTCTCAGTAGACACTTCGTAATCGTGCGGTAGCAATGCCCAAACTCGGCGGGTTTTATTCAGTTGCGGAATTTCAAATTCTTCGGAAATCAGATGCACTTTGGGTAAAAAATTTGATTTAAAAGGTAACCAATTGCGACGCCACTTCGCTACATGTTCTTTACGAACTCCATTATGCTGTTTACAAGAACGATTTTCGGTTCTATTGCCAAACTTATCAATCTCTACCTCACTCCAATCACCACGTGTAAACTTATACAGGAGCTCATCCGGATAATTAAAATCGTGTTCAAATTTGAAGTGGTACAAGCCTTGTCCGACTTTTTCCATTTCAAACTTTTTATCTTGTGTCACCCAATTGTTGAAGTTTCCCGAGATATACACCGGACGTTCATCATCTTCGTCAGTCGTTAAAATAATATTGAGTTGGGGTTCAATGATATTTTTAATTTCTAAATCTTCTGCCACACTACTTTGTTCTTTGGTCATTGTGCTTAACGTTTCACTATTTTATAGTGTAGTAAAAATACTTTTTTGGAATTTTAAAACAAAGCCTTTTCACAAAATATATGGATATTTAAACAGAATAGATTTGTTATTGCAGAAAAGTATCTTTCAAACCTTTTTTTTGAGAAAATGGTATAAAAAAAGCCCAATTGTTTGTGCAATTAGGCTTTAAGAATTTAATTTAAATGTTAATCTTCGTCATCTGTGTTTCCCGAATCAGGAGCAGCAACACCAGCATCATTTCGAATTTCAGTATGTCGGATTTCGCCACCTGTAGTTCCAACTTGTTGCGCTAATACAACGCCCACAATGGCAATAACTAACGTCAAAAAAGATATTAATGTAGCTTTGCTGTGTTTTTTGATATTGGTGTAGAGTCCGAGTAAGGAAATAATTCCTAAGACGTATAAAACTAGCGCTAGTTTTTCGGCTATTTCTTCATGTTCGTGGATAATTTTTTTACCAATGTTTGGCATGTCTTCGACCATTTCTTCTGCACCTTCGCCCGTTCCCATACTGAAAGCGGCAAAAATGGCACCTACAACGAACAATACATAAGAAACATTCTTAACGGTATTGTTCTTTAACAATATTCCGGCAACTAAAATTCCCAAACCTAAGATGGTTCCTATGATGGGAAAATGGTTGACAACTAAGTGATAATGCGCATCTGTCATAATGATTTAATTTAATAATTTAATCCAAGGTAATTTATATTCTGTGCATTCGATATGATACTTATCATAAAGTGCTCTATTTAGAAAAACTCAAAATTACTTTGGTACCAACTTCTTCTTGACTTTCAATACGTAGATCGATCTGAAGTAAAGAGCTGAGACGCTTTACGATAGACAACCCAAGTCCGGTTCCTTTAATTTCAGGATGTTCATTAGCTTTAGAACGATAGAACTGATTGAATATTTTTTGTAAATCTTCACTTGCAATTCCAATACCGTTATCGGCTATTGTGCATATTATGTTATCATTTTCTTCAATAATTCCAAAAGTTATTAGTCCGTTTACCTTAGAATACTTTACGGCATTTGTCAAAATATTATTGATCACAATAGAAAAAAGATAGGCATCCGTTTCAACATAAAAATCCTTTGCCGATAGAACTTCGCACTTTATTTTCTTTTGATTGATGATGCTTGCGTTTCTGGAAATTATGTCTAGAAATAAGGCATTCAAAGAAATATTTTCCATTTTCAAAGATTGTCTTTGATTTTCAAAACGAGCCAAAAGCAACAATTCGTCTACTAGAAGATTCAATCGGTTGACTTCACTGATACAAAAATCGATTTTCTCTTTGTATTCCTCCTGATTTCTTGGTTTTCTGATGAGCACTTCTAAGGTTCCTTTGATTACGGCCAATGGAGTTCTCAGTTCGTGGGAAGCATCAGAAGTAAACTGTTTTTCACGTTCAATGGCGTTCTCTACTCTATCCAGAAGATTATTGATAGTCATCGAAAGCAAATGCAATTCATCTTTATTTATGGGTAATGGAATTCTCGATTTCAAATTATCCTTAGTGATAATATTGGAAGTATGAATAATCGAACTGATGGGTTTAATGCTTCTTCCGGCGATAAATCGGGCAATAAGAAACAATACTAAAAGTATCAGAGGATAAGCAATAACCAAGATGATGAAAAGGTTGTTTAATACCATCACCGAATCTTCTACAGACATCGCAATAATCATAAAACCTATGATTTTAGTATCTTGATATAAAGGAACTTGAATCTGTCTAACGGAAGTCTTTTCTAACTTGCCGTCAAACAATACATTGTTGATGGCTTCGGGATAATAGCTTAATTGTTTTTGTTTCAGATTGGGAGATTTATCAACTAAAGCGCCTAACTCATCTACAAACTGAATGAAGGCCGGACTAATATCAACTTTATTGAATTGAATCTTTTTCCATTGCTTTTCGCGTATTAGCAATACACAGTTTTCTTTGACTTCAATTTCCCGTAAGTGCTTAGTAACTTCCAGTTTGATGTCGTTATTGACCTTGATATTGATACTAAATCGCACAATAGCATAAATCACACAAAACACTACAAAAATGAGCAATGCTGTGGTGATTAAGTAGTTGGACGCGATTCTGTTTTTAAAAGAAAGTTGTTGCATTTTGAATTAATCATTGGCGATGTAACCTACACCGCGAATAGTTTTAATATAATCTTCGTCTACTTTTAAGTTTAATTTTTTTCTGATGGCATTCATAAACACATCGATAACTCCAGTATCATATTCAAAGTGAATGTCCCAAACATCTTGAATTATTTCGGTTCTAGAACAGACTTTACCTTTATTTTTAACCAAATAAGACAATAAATCAAACTCTTTTTGAGTTAAAGAAACTTCAAGTTTATTGACTGTAACCGAATGTTTTTGCAAATTGATTTCGATAGGTCCTAATGTCAAAATATCTTGTTCGGTTTTATCCCGAAGCTGCACACGTATGCGTTCTACAAGTTCGTCAAAACTAAAGGGCTTTTTAATGTAATCGTTGGCTCCTGCTTTCAAACCTTCTACCGTTTCTTGAACGGTATCTTTAGCTGTTAAAAAGAGTATTGGAGTTTTAGTATTCGTTTCCCTGATTTTTTGGCAAACCTCTAAACCTGTCATTTTAGGTAGCATCCAATCTAATAGTACCAAATCAAATTTTTCTTTTTGAAAAAGGGTAAATCCATCCAATCCATTATTTGCGGCAGTAATTTGATAGTTTTCTTCTTCCAATCCTTGTTTTAGGAACTGAAGGATTCCTTCTTCGTCTTCCACTATTAGAATGTGCTTCATAGTATTTAAAATAGAATTTTGATAAAGGTACTTTAATTTTAAAATTTAGAAACAAAGCAGATTTATTTTAATCAAAATTTAATTCATTTTTAAATGTAAAAAGACCCTCAATTTCTTGAAGGTCTTTTAAAATAGTATTGCTATTGATACCTTATCTTTTAATCACTCTCAACGTTTGAACATTGTCTTCTTGTGATACGATAATATTGTAAACGCCACTTGGATAACCATTACCAAGCATCGTGTTTTCCATATCCGAAATGCTAACATCTTTCTGCTCTATCAATCTACCAATCATATCGTAAACTTTAAGATTTACGTCGGATTGACTCGATGTTTTAACATCGAGCATAAAGTTGTTTGCAAATGGATTAGGATAAGCGTTTGCATTGAACGCTAAAGGCATCGCTGTCTTACTTGGAGCTTCTGTAAATACGTCGCAAGCGGAATCATAATCTCCGAAGACACCATTTAATTTGATAGCAACAGAAATATTATAGTTCTTGCCTAATTGTGCAATAGAGAAATCACTCAATTTAAAATAGGAATAGCTTATTTCTCTTTCTTCAGAATTGACCACATCTTCTCCACTTATTTCCTCTAATAAGACTCTGTAGTTAGGGAAACCCGGATAAGGTGAAATATTTAATTGTTGCGTCAAGGATGTAGGTGACATAGAACCACATTGAGTCGGAATTAAGCTAGTAACTGGGAAAAATGGTGTTTTAATTTTAGTTTCTGGTCCGTAACCCGACCATAATGTTGACACTCCATCAAAAACACTATATTGAACCGAAATAGAATAATTGGTGTTGTACGCAAAGCTAATTCCTTGAAATGCGGTTAATGATGAGAAGCGACTCGCATTTGGAATGGAATAATAGTAGGTTGGCGTAGGACCATTATCCGTAAACAATCTGATTCTGAATTGATATGATGTAGCATACGAAGCAGATGTTGCTGAAATATTGGCATTCATTGTAGCGACCTGAGCATTATTTCCTGGCGATGCTAAACCTATTATAGGAATAGATGGTGTATTTACGACACACTCAGCACCATAACCCGATTCAACAGTCAAACTCGTAATAGGATCAATAAAAGAATACTGCACGGCTATTTTATAACTCGTTTGAAATTGTAATGGAAATCCAGTAAATGAATTAGCGCCAACAAATCGTGATGCAGATGGCGAATAACCATAAGTCGGTGACGGATTTGAATCATTCAAACGAATTCGGAACGTATATCCGGTGGCATTTAATCCTGGATTAGCCATGATAGTCGAAGTTAATGTAGCTAATGTACTGCCACAGCTAACACTATTGAGAGAAATAAGTTGAACAGTTGGTGAATTTACAGTAATAGTATTTCCTGCAAAAGGAACTATTTCATCGTTGATAACCGCAGCAACTTTAATACTATAGGCAGCATTATAAGAATGTATAACTCCGGGAATAGTAATATATCTTGAAGTTTGAATGACATCGGGAGCAGTAATTCCAGTTGTTAGATTCGAAACAGAAAAACGATATTTAATATTTGTTGTTCCAGGGTACGAATACCCTACAGCTGGGATAGCCAAAGACAATGAAGCCAAAGTAGAGTTATCATAAGATGACGTCATATTCACCACTACTGGTGCACATCCATCAGACAAAACAGTATCACAATTTTCATCGATACCATTATAACAAATATCGGTAACACTTGGATTAATTGCTGGGTCATTATCTGTGCAATCTCCACCTCCAAATAAAATGTCAGTAGTGTAACCTTCTCCAGGAGACGTACAAGATGGAATGGCAACTCCTGAGTAATATTGATCATTATCCGCATCTAAATACCACAAAGGTTGTGCAGTAATTGTGATATTGGCTGGTAAACTTGTAGCGGAACAACCATTTGGATCAGTATAAGAATACGTATATGTGGTACTGCTACTTCCGATGAAAGGGTTTGCTACACTGTAATTACCAGTACCTCCTAGTGGAGTGCCAGAACCTAATAATGCAATAGAACTTCCAGAACAGCCGCTAACATCTGATGCCGTAACTACAGGAAATGGATTAACAAGCACAACTCTATTTTGAGTTAATGGTCCATTACAACCCGCCGAGCTCGCTGTGATAGTAGCAGTTCCGCTAAAGTTAGCATCCCAATTCATTATTCCGGTGGATGAACCAATGGTTCCAGCTCCTACCGGTGAAACACTATAGGTAATTCCCGAAGAATTTGCTGCTGTAGCGGTATATGTTGTATCAGGAGCATCCTGGCAAATTGTTGTTGCACCTAAAATAAAAGATGGCGTTCCAACGCTAGGCGTAATTGTAACAACTCTATCAAGTGTTTTTGGTCCATTACAACCTGCCGCACTCGCTGTGATAGTAGCAGTTCCGCTAAAGTTAGCATCCCAATTCATTATTCCGGTTGATGAACCAATGGTTCCAGCTCCTACTGGTGAAACACTATAGGTTATTCCTGTTGAATTTGTTGCAGTTGCGGTGTAAGTTTCATTTGCAGCATCTTGACAAATAGTTAAGGCTCCGACAGTAAAACTCGGAGTTCCTACAGTTGGTATTACATTAACTGAACCATTCAAATTTGAAGAAGTACATCCGGTAAGACTATTTGTTACTGTAAAAACTGATGGAGTAATTGTTCCGGCAACAGCAGGAGAACTTAAATTTACAGTTATTGTTGATGGTGCAGCACCAAGATTACCGTAAGTCACAGCGGTGATTCCTGTACCCGATATTGAATACAAATCTGCTGATCCTGTTAATGCTGAGTAAGGTATACTGTATGCTAACGCATTTTGACAAATTGATACTATGGCTCCTAATGTCATTGTTGGAGCGGTACAACTTGATGTAGCAACTGTAATATAACCAGTTGTTCCTGATGTAAAGTAAGTATTATTTTTAAAAACAGGAGCAGTAGCTGAAGTACTTGTGCTACCAAATTTAGCGGCTGCAGTACCAGCGCTTCCAAGTGTTAAAGTACTTGATGTATTGGTTGTCAACGAACCAAAGTTAGCCAAGGCACCAGAAGCTATTGATAGATTTCCACCTATTGCTGTAGACTTGTTAAATGTTTTGGTTCCACCTGACAAAGAGAGATTATTAAAGTTTATCGAAGATGATGTACCACCAATAGTTTGCAAAGTTCCATTCATTGCTATTGTTCCGGTTCCAGGCACAAAAGTTCCTCCGTTATTAGTCCAATTGCCGGAAACCAAATGAGTTACTGAACCAGCGGTTAATGAACCTCCTCCACTGTTAATAGTAACATTGTTCACTGTGAGAGCAGTATTCAAAGTTACTGTACCACTAGTATTGGCAATAGTTAAATCATTTAGTGTAGTATTTACTAGGTTTGCCGTCTGATTTGCCGCACCATCAAAAATATAATTGGCAGTGGCATTAAAAGTTCTGGTTCCAACCGAAGTAGAAACGGTACCTGTTGTACCCGAAACAATTCCATTAACATTTCCTGTGATTAATGTTGCTCCTGACGCAAGGGAAAATGTACCCGAATTGCCTCCCAATATTGCTGGAGAAAATGCCTGAGTATCCAAAGTTCCATTCACTATCAATGAACTAGCAGGGTTACTTGCAGTTCCCAATGTTAATGCTGATGTCAATTGTACCAAAGCATTTGCGTTAACAGTCACATTATAATATTCTGTGTTTGATGAAGCTACTATGCTTACCGTTTGCGTTGCACCCGTTCCGTTAAATACCAATCCTCCGTTTACTGGAGTAGCCGAAGTATAAAATCGTCCGGAAGTTCCTGTTTTGGAGCAGTTTCCTGAAATTCTAAACTGATTATTTTTGGTGTTACCTTCATCTCCGAAATCAATAATTATTCCGGTTGAAGATGCACTAAAGTTAGTGGTTTGGAATATAGAAACATTCGATGCCGTTGCCCCACCATCATCCATATTAAGTCTTGCAGTCCCAGAAATTGTTGTTCCTGTTGCTCCATTAACAGTAGTTGTTGCTCCAAGACCATTACTAGTAGTTTGCATATTAAAAACACTACTTCCCGATAATGAAAAGTTACCGGTTACAGTTAAACTGTAGGCTGTTGCTCCTGCATTTTGATTATACGTTCCGCCGGTTTGACTAAAGTTCCCAGAAACACTTGTACTGATTCCCTGAGTAACTGTACCTGTTATCGTTAAATTTGGAAAAGATGTTGAGGTTGAACCACCAATAGTTGCCGTACCATTCAATGTTACAGTTCCTGAACCCGATACAGACTTACCGTTGTTGGTCCAATTTGAATCCAAATTAATAGCTCTGTTAACTGCAAATGTGGATGCATTTGTTAATGTAATAGCATTTAAATTCATAGCTGAACCTGAGCCGCTAATAGTTTGTGCAGACGATCCGTTGAAATTAAGATTGATAACACTTTCATCGACAAAATCCACACTACCATCATTTACAAAGCTTCCACCTACAGTAAGTGTGCTTGTTGCAGCGCTTCCACCCGTTCTTACTCCAAAAGAGCCTCCTAAGTTTACCGTTACATTTCCTGTAACCGTAAGTGTATAGGCTGAACTTCTTTCAAATAAAAGATTTCCTCCATTCTGTACTGTTATTGATTTAACAGTGGATGAAGAAGAACTGTACCTCGGGTCAGTAGATACATTTGGAATCACTACATCTTCTGAAGATGTAGGCACATGATTTAAGGACCAGTTAGCACTTGTGTTCCAACTATTACTAGAAGAGCCATCCCAAGTATTGGTCTGTGCATAAAAGTTTTGAATTCCAAAAAGAAAAACAACAAACATAATCAGTTTAAGGAAAGCTTTATCATGTTGCTTTGCATCAAACATTTTCGAAAGAGTGATAGTTTTTTTCATATTCAGTAAGGTTAATATTAATTATCTTAAAGTTATTGTAGGTAATTATGTACCAACAAATAAAACCGTTAAGCGTTCAATATTTCCGATTAAATTCAACATTTTATAATTTTAAAAGGCTAATTTTAAAAAAATAAGCAGAACAAATCACTGACTATGAGGTAATTACAAAATAAAAAAGTACGACGAAGTGCAAAAAAAACAGATTAAAGTCAAAACCACTGAGGTAATTTTACTTTTTTTTTCTCTATTAATTTGAAGATTTTGATAAAATAATGTTGGGGAAATTCAAATGTTGATTTACCCCTCAAAATGGGTTAAATAAAATTATTTATATTGGTTAAGATGGAACAATAAAAAAAGCCTAAACATAAGTTTAGGCTTTTTTTTATATTATAGTGTTATTTTTAGAATACTCCTGTATAGCTTACAAAAGCTACTTTTCCATCGCCAAAATATTTGGCAAAGAGCAATCGCTTACTATCTGGAAAATAATTTACAAACTGATGGATGATACTTCCGCCACTATAAGCATTTCCTCTAGTATCATCTATCTCATCGTCATCCTCTCCACCTCCATTGGTATTGTAGTAAGGAAATTGCAATTTTCGTGTAGTAGTTTTAAATGTTGGTGCTGCTATTTGATTGAATACAGCAAACTCAACCTTTCTTTCGGTAAAAGCATACGTATTAATGTAATAATCTCCTTTATAATATAATACCCCAAAATTATTCACTAAAGCATTACTGAACGGAATCGCACCGCCTTCTACTATTTTATTGTTATTCAAAACTTTTCCGGCTTTATCCAGAACGACTAATGTTCCTGAACCAAAAGCATAAACTGGTTCATTAAATCGAGGGTCGTTTGGAAATGAATTGGATGGCTTAGTTCCGGTTTGATATTTACACTCAGCAAACAAATCAATTTGATTATCATGTACGCTTACATAATTATACCGAATCTCTTGTATATCCTTAATTCCGGGAAAAATATTGATTGGATCATTATTAATCATTTTACCTAACTCTAAATCATAAAGCATAATATTACTGTAGGCCCATTCTCTGAAACTGGCTTTAAAATTAAAAGCAATCAGATAATCCTGAGTTCCAATCGAGATTGCAATAGGTTTGCTGATTTTAATTTCTGCACCTAAATCTTTATCAGTTTCACTAGTAGCGTCTACAACCAATAATCCGTGTTTCTCACTCTTTGACACCACTCTTTTAACAAAAACAAGCTTCCCAGAGTTGGTCATGGTCATATCACCTGAATAAAATTCTAAAGGAAAAGTCACTGTTTTTTGCCATACGACATCAAAAGTAGCTCCGTCAATCACAGTACATTCATCCACTTCAGCAATTTTTCTATTAGAAAATTTAGAATATACAATTCCAAAATACGATTTGTTTTCAGAAGCAACCACATACGCTGTACCTGATTTTGACAGACTTTCAAATGTATAGCCCACAATTAAAGTGGTGGTGAATGTATCAGTGGTTTTATCAAAAATGATTCTGTGAATCTCTTTCTTCTTAGTTTTGTTCGAATAGCTATCCGTAAAAACGACCACCTTGTCCTTACCTATTTCATAACTTCCTAAATAATTGTAAAGCGTATACGTGTCTTTATTGGGAAAATCTTGTTTAAAGGTATTGACCAATTTATTCTTCTGATCAAACTTTCGAATAATGATGCCATGTTGCGCCATCATTCCGTGTTTATTTACAATACTCATCAGATAATGATTGTAATTATCGGCCAAAACCACTTTAGGCTCTTCTTCTAGCTTTACGTCATAATCAAATTTTGTACCCCATTCAAGTTTTGGTTGCGCAAACAGCGTTACTGTTGTCAGAACCATCATCAATGCTGAAATTGTTAGTTGCTTTTTCATTGGATTACCCTTTATAAATACTGTTTTCAAATTGTTTTAATTCTGCTTTTTCATCACTGGATAAATCCATATAAATCATATTTTCCTGAAATTCATTCAAATACTTTTCAGCTTCTTTTTTATTACTTAAAGCGATTTGTAACCGAATAAGATTCATATAAATATAAGTCGCAATTTTGGCATTCAAATCGGCTTTTTTGTCTTTGTAATCAATTTTGGTCAATGTATCTTTCCAAATGTCGATTCCTTTTTGCATTCCGGTCATTGCTGCAGCAGTCATTTCGGCATTCTCCGGATTCAACTTTCTTAAATTAGTCGATACATAAATGGATGCTTTTTCCAAATCATCATATTTCCCTTTATTCTTGACAGTGCTTATTTTTATAGATGGATTAGTCCAACGAATTCCGAAGTTATCATCTAAAACAGCATTTATATGCGCTATAACATTGTTCAGATAATTTTTTTCAGACAACGGTTTGTTGATGTTATTGGAAGGTGAAGTAGACAACAGTTTAAATTCCTGAAAGTAAGAAGCATTTATCTTTTCAACTCCGTTTACTTTTGCAATCAGTTTTGTAGGCTGGTTGGCAAAGGTTTGTCCGGCATTATCCTGAAAATTCATTCTTTTAACATCCACAGCAATATCAATATAATTCCCTTCTCTTGTAAAACCCGTTATTCCAATTTGGGAAGCTAAAACATCGTTATCAACGATTATGTAGTTGTTGAGGTCAGGCTGACTGTAAACTGGTGGCGCTGGTTTGTAATATTGAGGCTTTGTGGGTATCACTAACTTGGGTTCTTTTCCTTGATCGGAGATAGCCAAACGTTCCAACAGACTCATCTTTTTATATTCTTCGGATTCCAATTTGTATTTCTCCTTTGCTTTGGCAACATCTTGGTCGTGATTGGCAGTTCGCTTTTGATATTCAACTTCGCTTGACGCTACTAATTTATCGTAATCTTTTAATTCCGCCTGAAAATCCAATTTTGATTGTGCAATGATATCGTCTGTTTTTAAGGTATAAGGCGAAGTTACTTTCACTTTAAAGGTTCTGTTACTTGGCTCTATGGGAAATTTTGCAATTACAGGAAGACGATAATCTACTTTTTCAGAGGTTATGCTTTGTGCTGTTCCTAAAAGACTAAATCCGATTAAGAATAATAGTAATGCTCTAAATTTCATAGTTTTATTTTATTTATGATTTGCCAAAAGTACTAGTAATTATCGTGCCAGTAAATTGAATTATAAAATATTTGGGAGTTAATTACAACATACCGTTGTACTTGCGGATAAACCATTCTGCTGCAAGAGAAATTGCAATCAATACCAAAAGCCAAATCCAATCGATAAGTGGGGATTTTATGACCAATGTTTTTTGAACTGCTTTATAGCTGTCGTCTGCCAAAAGTTGCTTAATCAGAAGGTCGGTTTGGTTGGCCAAATAGGCTTTCCCCTTGGTTTGATTGGCCAATTGGTTGAGTTTATTCCAATCCGGATTAACAAATTGCTTTTCAATATCAAAATCCAACACTTCAAAACTACTGCTGTAAACCGAATTTGAATTGAGTTCCTTTACAGTAAACGTATAGTTTCCTGCTGCTAATCCATCTAAATTTACCTTAAAAGCATTGGAAGTGCGAAGCAAATCGTACTGTTTTGCCTGTTTGGTTTTGCTGTTGGTAACCGAAATGGTCAAACGTGCCTTTTCATCAAACTCATAATTTTTATTGAAAAACTGCGCTGTGATTTCAATGCCTTCACCCGAGTTATAAAAACGCTCGTGATTTACCACTAAAGACTTTCGGCTATTATTGGAGGCTAAATATTGAATGGTCTTGTCTAAGAATATATCAAAATCAGCAAAGCTTTTTTGGGCTAAATAGCTATCGGCTCTCCATTTCCAAATATTTTCACCAAAAAGAAAAGCAGTTCTTCTACCCTGATTTTCTGCAAAAGCCAATAAAGGTTGGTCGGTAGGAATATTTCGAATGGTAGAATACAATAATACATTTGAATTCCCGGATGCAGTAATCGCTCCAAACGGATTCTCTAAGGGTGGAAACTTTTCAAAACCAATATTGTCCAAAGCAAACAAATTAAACTGACTGTCAAAGGATGCCAGATAATCTTCTTTCTGACTACTCATTTTAAAGGAATAGTTACTTTGATTTTGATTCAGAAAACCATAATCGGTATCGTTTCCGGTGATAATCCACGTGTTTATTTTAGCAGTGTCATTTTGTTCAAATACGGCTTTAAATTCGCCGCTTGGTTGATATAATATCAATATATTGAAACTACTTAACGAACTGACTTGATTTGGTTTAAGAATCGTTACTTTTCGCTGTGCATTAGATTCAATACTACGCTTAATAGCGCCTAAATCTGGATGCGCAATAGCCGATATCAAAGCCACTTCTGTTTTTTGATCGATGACTTCTACAGCAAAATTTTTGATGTTGTTATAGGTATTCTTTTCTTGTTCCTTAGAGGAAATCGTAGCTTTCAAAAGTTGTAAACCAACGCGATCTGCTGGTAAAAGCAAATTTAAAGTAGCTGATTTTCTTGAGGGTGAAAAAGCAACCGTTTGTTCGCTCAAAACAGTAGTTCCCTGAGCAATTTTAAAAGTGGTGTTGATACTTTTCGTTCCGGCGTAATTCAGAAATACTTCTACGGGAAATTTATTCTTATAGAAGGCGTATTTATTGACGTTCAATTGTGAAATTCTTAAATCTAAATAAGTCGCTGTATCGCCAACAACTATTGGATACACCTTATTTTCAGGCTTAAATCCGAAAACATAATCTTCGCCTGAAGTCTGATTTCCGTCCGAGATTAAAACGGTGGGAAAGTATTGATTCTTATAAATGTTTTTTAAGCTTTTGGCAGCAAGGTCGATATTGGTTTGAGAACCTTTAAAATCAATAGTATCCGATGGTAAAAAATCTGTGTCAAACTGATAGGTTTGCACATCAAACTTATCATTCAAGTCTTTGTCTTCTGAAAGTTTTTGAAAAACTTCTTTAGCGGATGATGAAGCTTTTAAGTCAAATATTGAAGCCGAATTATCAATGACAATGGGCAACGGAGTCTTTACGGTTTCAACCGATTTTCTAGTGATAATTGGATTAATCAGTAACAACAACAATCCAAAGATGCTGAAGAAACGTAAAAAAGCCAAAAGTAAAGTGGTTTTCGTCTTACTCTTGGCTTTATATAAGTATTGGTAAAATGATAGACCAGCAGCAACTAGTAAGGATACAAGTAATAACAGGATTGTTGTGGTAGTCATATATTTTAAGGTTGAAAAAACTACAGAGGTATTATCTAATAGTTCTTTCGGTTATGTTTTCGTTGTATTTTTCGTAAAAAGTATCTACTTTATTGGTATTCAAAACCCCATTAGCATCGAAAACTTTTTCTTTTAAAAGCCAAGTGACAAGCTTCTCCATATTTTTTTTGGAACTCATTCCTAAACCAGTGGCAGCTCTAGTAATGTCACCAGACTCAATTTTCTTCTTTGCAGTAAGAAAGTTAAGTACAATATAATCATCTTGTTTGTAATCCCTGCTTTCATTATCATTATACTTATACATCAGTATTTCTTCGTCATCAGTTAAAGAATAAAAGGAGTGTTGATCAAAATTTACTTTCTCGTATTTCAAGATTTCTTTTCCATCTAACAATACTTTATCGTCTTTGATTTCAACTTTCTGCGCGACTAGTATATTCGTTGCAGAAAAGAGAAATGCAATCAATAAAAATATTTTATTATTCATATGAAATGTATAAAAAAAAATTACGTTAGCATTCCACCACAAACATTTAAGACTTGTCCCGAAACATAAGCACTCATATCAGAAGCAAAGAATAAACAGGCATTAGCCACATCTTCTGGAGTTCCGCCACGTTTTAACGGAATAGAATCTCTCCAACCTTGAACCACATCTTCATTCAATTTTGCGGTCATTTCAGTTTCTATGAATCCTGGAGCAATAGCATTACAACGAATGTTTCTCGACCCTAATTCCAAAGCAACCGATTTAGTAAAACCAATCATACCCGCTTTAGAAGCCGCATAATTGGCTTGTCCGGCATTACCCTTCACGCCTACTACACTACTCATATTTACAATAGAACCTTTACGGTTTTTCAGCATGATTTTCTGAACCGCTTTCGTCATGTTGAAAACCGATTTCAAATTGATTTCAATTACTTTATCAAAATCTTCTTCACTCATACGCATTAAAAGGTTGTCTTTGGTGATTCCGGCATTGTTAATTAATACATCAACGTTTCCAAATTCTGCCATAACATCATCTACCAATTTTTGCGCTTCGTTAAAATCAGCAGCATTTGATTTGTACCCTTTAGCTTTGATTCCCATAGCTGACAATTCATTTTCTAAAACCAATGCTGATTCAGCTGATGAACTGTAAGTAAAGGCTACGTTGGCTCCGTGTTGTGCAAATACTTTTGCAATTCCGCTACCAATTCCTCTGCTGGCGCCCGTGATGATGGCTACTTTTCCTTCTAATAATTTCATGTTTATAAAAGTTAGTTTGATATTTTTTATGAAAGTTCAAATATAGAATAATTTATACTCAGAAAAAACCATTTTATCTTTAAACCTTTACTATCATTGCTAGTCGAAAAAGACGAATCCAACTTAAATGACCGATAATCAAAGCCATTTTGAAAAATTATATCATGAGTACAAAACACTTGTGTATACCATGGCATTGCCCTCAGGAACAACAACGTATTTGAGTGCTACCGATTTTAATCTGTCACAAGTTAATTTTAAAATCTATCCCAACCCAGCTCAGGATTTCATCGCGATACAATCGGATTTGATGGATACCGATTTGCAGGTGAGACTGACAGATGCCTCGGGTAAAGTAATTCAAACCGATACCATTCTTCAGGGAAGTACATTGTGTGTTGTCGATTTAAATACGGTCTATAACGGAATGTACTTTGTAACGATTAGCAATGGTAAAGAAGATAAAACCTTTAAGATACTAGTTAACAAATAGTGCTGTAACTACCTTAAAACAAAAAACTCCCGATATTCTCGGGAGTTTTCTTTTTTTATAATTTAGCAACGCTCTCTTTTAACAATAGCGTCAACAACAATGCTTCTTGTTGCAACTTTTGCTCTTGCCATTCTAGGTTTAAAATTTGTGGCGGTCCGTTTTTAGTAAGTCCCTCTTCTGCCTTATCTATTAAGGTTTGTAAGGCACCCAAATGTAGTGCATACTTTTCATCTGTTGGTTTGGATAGAAAGTCAATCAGTTGAAACTGCTTCGAGATAGCTTCATACTCTTTTTTTAAGCGGTCTAACTTACGTTGACAACCCTCTAGTCGGAATTCATTTTCCTTTAACTGGTCCGTAAAAAATTGACTTTTTATCTGTTCTTGTGCCTCCATTTTATTGGAATATCTCGAAATGGATACTTCATCCGACAAAAAAAAGCGTTCTATTTGACTCAATCGTATCTCGGCATCCGTAGACAAATGCCTAAAACCTAATTCGTAAAGCGACCATTGGCTGCGGCTAATGTTTAAAATCATAGCCATATCGTCTTGCGTAAGGTTCAGTTTTTTCCTGATGTTTTCTTCCTCTTCCATTTTTGTAACATTTTTTTTGTAGCAATCTGAATTGCTACATTTATTTTGTTACAAAAACGAAACAAAGAAAGTGCCAAAGTTTTAAATCATAAAAAAGCCCCTAACGAAGCTTCTATTTATTCCTTAACAAACGTACTACTTGCTGTTCCTTTATCACTTATAATCTTAATAAAGTAGCTTCCTGCACGTAATCCGGATACATCAATGGTTTCATTGGCATTTGCACTTACTTGTACTAATTGCCCTAATGTATTGTAGATACTAACAGAAGAGATTGTAACGGATTGTTTTAGCGTAATATTTAAAACACTTTTAGCAGGTACCGGAGATAAACTAAATACGTTATTAAAGTCAAAATCTTGCGTTCCTAATGCTGCAACCGTTGTTGTAGCGGTATTGGTAACTATCGGAAAATTGTAATCAAAATAAATACTGGCATTGTTACTAAAAGTACTTCCAACCACTAACGTTGGTTTGGTTTTGATTTTAAAGGCTACATAGCCATCATTATTGGCATCGTCAAAAGGCAGGTTGATGTTTTCGAAAATGAATTCGACTTTATTGGTGTTACTTATTTTAGTAATAAAACTATGGCTACTGGTTTGTGGAACTAAAGTATTTATATCAAACTTAGTCGTATCAATCAAATCTTTTATTACAACATTCTGAGCAGCAAATGTTCCAGTATTTTCAAAACGGATAACATAATGCACATACTCACCGACCATGCTTGGTGTGATGGTATTTCCTTCTAAGCAAGTTTTATCATTAGGGTCATATGAAATAACCGTAGTATGTGCCAATGAAAAATTGTTATCATTTGGTGTTTCATCAGTAACTGAGACAACCGTAGCGATATAATCTAGGTTTTGATTACCAACGACAGGCGGCGTTTCCATAGGGCCATTAATATTGAAAGTTAAAGTAATATATCTACTTTCAAAAGGCTGAAGATTACTGAAATTCCATGTCAGCATATTACTTGATTGACTGATATACATTGGAGATGTGGACACAACATCTAAAATAGCATCATCATAAGATAAATTAACAACTCCGTTTTGAACTGTAGTTCCTTTATTTTTAAATAGCAAACCATAACGCACATCAAATCCTGGAACAGCATTTTCTAAAGGTAAAAGCACTACTTCAAGATCATTGTGGCTTCCGTTAGGTGCAACACAAAAATCTCTTGTAAAAGGACTGGCTGTAACCGGAAATGTAACTGTAGCTATCGTAGGAGAAACGGTAAAATAGTTTGGATTCTCGAAAACTGGTGCAAAATTATGTGAACCTGCTTCAACAGGTATTATATAATTTCCTGTACTATCAGAAACTAATGAACCAGTTGTTGGTGAGCCCGAAATTGAATATGTAATATTTGCAGCAAAATTATCAGCGGTATCACAACCATCAGCATTTCCGTCAAACCGGCAATTTCCTTGAATGATATAATAGATACCGCCTGGTGAAAAGGAACAATAGGAATTTAAAACACAGTTAGTATAGCCATACTGCAAAATTTTATCTTGAACTTCAATAATTTGATCGTCATCCGCACATATGTAAAGCAAATTTGGATTACCTGAGAAATCTAAATTAGTTTCAACATTCCCATTTTTAATGTCAAGATTATTCAATTGATTATTGGCACATCGAAAGAAAAGTTGTGTATTTGTAACTGGAGCCACTAATGAAGTGAGTTGATTATTGCTGCAACTAAAGTAACTAAGATTTGTTAAAGGTTCTATATCAAGAGAGGTTAATTGATTGCCATCACAAAAAAGATTACTTAAAAATGTCGACGCACTTATGTTCAATGAAGTCAAATTATTATTATTACAGTATGCAACCAGTAAATCTGGCTTATTGCTAATATCTAGTGAATTCAATTGATTATTTGCACAATTAAAATAATTTAAATTAAGGTCACCTGAAACATCTAATGAAGTCAATTGATTGTCATTACAGGCCAGATTTGCTAAACTAGTTGCATTACTTGCGTTCAAAGTAACCATGTTGTTATTAAAGCATTGCAAAATGGTTAAACTCTGCAAACCGCTTATGTTTAATGACGAAATCTGATTGTTATAACAAACTAGTCTTGTCAAATTGTTTAACCCGCTTACATTTAAAGAAGTTAGATTGTTGTTATCGCATTCCAATTCCAATAGGTTAGTAAGCAAACTTACATCAAGTGTAGTCAAAAGATTATTATGACAATAAAGAGCTTTAAGATTAGTAAAGTATTGAATTCCTTCTAAAGAAGCAATAGAATATTGATTCAGATATAAATACCAAACCTGAGAGGCTTCACTTACCACTATTTCTCCATCACCATTAGCATCAACACCCATTGGACCATTTATCCCATATGCAATACCATTTTCGCTGGTTGATTCTACTAATTTTGCTTTAAAATTCTCATCCGGAATAGATATAATCTGCGCATTAGAAGTAAAAACAATGATTGCAAAAAGTAATATAGTAGAGAGTTTTTTCATGGAAATTTAGGATAGTTACTCAAAGATAGGAATTTTATTAAATAAAAAAGCCCCACAAAAGTGAGGCTCCAATTTTATATTTAAATGGAATACTATCCCAATACTTCTTTTACTTTTTTACCAATCTCAGCAGGAGAATCTACTACGTGAATGCCGCATTCTCTCATGATTCGTTTTTTGGCTTCAGCAGTATCATCAGCACCACCAACAATAGCTCCGGCGTGACCCATGGTTCTTCCTTTTGGAGCGGTTTCACCAGCAATAAAACCAACAACAGGTTTACGATTACCGTCAGCTTTAATCCATTTAGCGGCATCCGCTTCTAATTGACCTCCAATTTCACCAATCATTACGATACACTTGGTTTCAGGGTCATTCATCAATAATTCCACTGCTTCTTTAGTAGTAGTTCCGATGATAGGATCACCACCAATTCCGATAGCGGTTGTGATACCCAAACCTTGTTTTACCACCTGATCAGCTGCTTCATAGGTTAATGTACCCGATTTAGATACGATACCAACACCACCTTTTTTGAAAACAAAACCGGGCATGATACCTACTTTAGCTTCTTCTGGAGTAATCACTCCTGGACAGTTTGGCCCGATTAATCTGCAGTCTCTATCTTTAATATAAGCATACGCTTTAATCATATCCGCCACTGGTATACCTTCGGTGATAGCAATAATAACTTTAATTCCTGCATCAGCCGCTTCCATAATCGCATCTGCTGCAAAGGCTGGCGGTACAAAAATAATAGAGGTATCTGCTCCTGCTTGTTCTACAGCATCTTTAACCGTATTAAAAACAGGTTTGTCTAAATGGGTTGTTCCTCCTTTTCCCGGAGTAACACCACCAACTACATTGGTACCATATTCAATCATTTGAGTGGCGTGGAACGTTCCTTCGCTACCTGTAAATCCTTGAACTATTATTTTTGAATTTTTATTGACTAAAACGCTCATGTTGATGTTCTTTATATTTGGTTAATTTTTTCGTGTAGCAAAAGTAGAAAATTGTACTTAGTAATTCGTGATTCGCAATTAGTTTTTTTGCAAAAATACTATAGCTGCATTTTTATCTTATTTTAAAATTACTACTTGTTAATCCTTAATGACTTTTTGAATATGCTTTACGCCATTTTTTGTAATTATGCTTACAAAATAAATTCCTTTTTTGAGGTTAACAATATTGATTTGATTTGTATCTTGATAAGACCCAAGGTTTTTTCCAGTGCTATCAGCAATACTAATCTCTTGGACAAATTCACTGATATTCAAAATAACATTGGTAGGATTTGGATAGGCTATTACCTTTTTGTTATCCCTATTTTTTATCGGGTGGACCTGTAAGGATTGGTCAATGTTTAAAATACAAACCAGAAATTGATCATTTGCCTGTATAATTTTGTCCTGAAACCAAACAAGGTTGCCATAACCACAAAGTGAATTATCATTCTGTATTATAATTTGCCAGGTTAAACCACCATCTGTTGTTTTATAAATATCTTTTGTTTCGGTATTGATACCATAAGCGTTCAACTCATCAAAGAAATGAAATCTTTTTGGAAAACCATTAACAAAATTCCAAGTTTGCCCTCCATCTTCGGTATATTGCCAATTGGTATTAGTTTCTGTATTATCCCTAACATATAATTTGTCAGGATTAACAATTTGCATTTCAGATAAATTTCGGGGTACAAACGAATTTAAAACACTCCAGCTTGTTCCACCATCAACAGTTTTCCACATCTTTCCAGGAAGTGATGAAGGGCCAACTGCAGCATACCCAATTTGTTCATTAGCAAATTTGATTTCACCTACCTGATTAACATCTGTAAATTGAGTCCACGTTGTTCCACTGCGCTTAACTAAACCATCATTTATAGGTGCACCTGGGTTTTTCCCAACGAAAAAATCGCCGTTATCCTTTAACCAGCATTTAGTATTGGCTAACGATTCAGGTTGCATAGGAGTAAAACTGCTCCAGGTTTGCCCAAAATCAGTTGTTTTGGCAAAGCTGGTATTTCCCACGACAAGTCCCTGCCCATTCGACTTCATACTTACTGATTTATATAAACCGGTAGATCCTATAGTTTCACGTTGCCATGTATTTCCTCTATCGGCTGTGTAATATATGGCACTAGAAGTATTGCCCGATCCAACCATTACACCTTGATTATTATTCATAAATTGTAAATCTGTTGTAGCAATATCCCCCAAAATTGGATTATAAAATAATGACCATTGTGTTCCCGAAGGATTGTTTGCCTTGAATATAGTACCTTTTTCTCCTGCTACTATAATATCGTTTCCTCTAAAAGTTACTGCGTACAAACGTGAAATACCTATACCTTCACCTGGTGCTGTAACCGTTTGTACTGAAGACCAGGTAGCCCCTAAGTCTGTCGAGCGGGTAAAAGCTCTATTACTCCCTACCATATATAAAACATCATTGTTCATACGGATATCATACGCTACCCCGACATTAGTATCTATAAGCGACCATGTTTCGCCTTGATTTATGGTTCTATATACCTGACCTAGAGGACCAACAGCCATGCCTATATTTTCATTTACAAAAAGTAAAGAATTCAGCAAGTAGCCAGTTGCCTGCAATTGAATTGAAGTCCAGGTTATGCCTTGGTCTGTGGTTTTTAATACTCTTCCGTTACTGGTAATTACAAATCCTATTTGTTCGTTTACAAAATGGATATCTGTGATATCAATTCCCGATGGCATTAATGCAGCAGGAATGCTTATAAGAGACCAGGTTTGCCCTCCATCAAGTGTTTTTTGAATAAAACGTCTATAACCTGCAATAAAACCAACACTTTGATTTACGAAAAAAAGTTTGTTATAACTAAGCTGAGTTCCATAATTTATTTCTGAAAATGTACGCCAAGCGTCAGTTGTTTTTTCTAAAATACCACTATTCGAGATAAGGAATCCATTATTATTATCAAGCATTAATAAATCGGAAGGAACGTTTAAAGAAGTGTGGAACAGTGACCATGTGACGCCATCAGAAGTTTTATACATTCTTTTAGGACCCTCTGCCACAACGTAAGTTACTCCATTTGGAGTAGTTTCCATATCCCTGATAATATTCACCGAGTTAAACGGAGTAATGGCTTTCCAAGTCTGAGCGTTACAAATACTAAATACTAAGCAAAGAATTAATGTGATTTTTTTCATAAGTAAAACTCTATATCTTAATTATTTACAAAAACTTTAGCATTACTAGAAGAAAATTAGAGTTGACTCATTTGATAACCCCTGAAAAGTTTGTTGTTTTTTAACTCCCAAATCACCATAAAGTGCGCCAAAAGCATTTCTTCCCTTGGGTTTTCAATGGTTTTAACATAATGTGAATAGCGAACCGAAACGGTGTTACCATCTTCTAAAATATGCGTAATTCTCGCTTTGGATCGAACATAGGCTTTTCCAAGTTCTGCTGATAAATCGATGATTTCCTGACGTTTAAGTTTTAAGTAGCCTTTACTGCTATGCCATTCTAAAACGACATCGGTGTGTAGTAGCTTAGCAATAGTTTCGGCTTCTAATAAAGCATCCGATTTGTAAAATTCTTGAACGATTTCTTTAGCGCTCATTATTATTTTAGTTTGTTTAAAATTTCTGGTATTCTTTTCACGTTGGCTAACTGCTTCAGTTTTTCTCTTGATTCTTCAATAGGTGTTCCAAAATAACTTTTTCCTCCTTCGACCGATTTGGTCACGCCGGTTTGTCCCATGATTACTGCTTTGGTTCCAATTGTGATGCCACTGGTCGTACCTACTTGTCCCCACATGGTTACTTCATCTTCAATAATTACACAGCCTGCGATTCCGGTTTGGGATGCAATCAAGCATTTTTTACCAATGACTGTATCGTGTCCTACATGGACTTGGTTATCGATTTTGGTTCCGGCTCCAATAGTAGTATCACCGGTAACGCCTTTATCGATGGTACATAAGGCTCCTATTCCCACATTATCCTCAATAACCACTCTTCCACCAGAAAGCAATTGATCAAATCCTTCAGGGCGTTTTTTATAGTAAAATGCATCTGCACCCAAGATAGTTCCCGAATGTATAATAACATTGTCCCCGATAACTGTATTGTCATAAACAATAACATTCGCATGCAGCAAACAGTTTTTACCTATAGTTACATGATGTCCAATAAAGCAATTAGGCTGAATTACAGTGCCTTCTCCGATAGTAGCCGAATTCGATATACTGACATTAGCAGCTTGAAACGGTCGGAAATGCTTGGTCAACGTATTAAAATCTCTAAAAGGATCGTCAGAAATCAATAATGCCTTTCCTTCTGGGCAATCTACCTCTTTATTAATCAACACAATCGTTGCTGCCGATTCTAGCGCTTTATCGTAGTATTTGGGATGATCCACAAACACAATATCACCTGGAGTAACCACGTGAATTTCGTTCATGCCTTCAACAGGAAAATCATCAGCACCAACATAGTGGCAACTAATGATTGCAGCGATTTCTTTGAGAGTGTGTTTCCTTGAAAATTTCATATTTAATTTGAAGATTTGAAGATTTGAAAATTTGAAAATGTATGAAAAATAACTTTCAAATTTTCAAATTGGCTCATTTTCAAATTACTATTCCTTAACTCTTTCCATATAAGAACCAGAAGCAGTATCGATTTTGATTTTATCTCCTTCATTGATAAACAATGGGACATTTACTGATGCTCCGGTTTCTACTTTGGCAGGTTTGGTTGCATTTGTGGCGGTATTTCCTTTAACACCTGGCTCTGCATACGTTACTTCTAACACTACAGACGCTGGCATATCTACAGAAAGCGGCAATTCAGTTTCCGTGTTAATCTGAACCATTACATTAGTGCCTTCCTTCAATAAATCTGGTGCATCCAGAATATTTTTATCTAAAGTAATTTGCTCATAAGACTCCACATTCATAAAATGGAATTGATTCCCTTCTGCATATAAATATTGGAAGTTTTGAGTTTCCACTCGAACGGTATCAATCTTGTGACCCGCTGAGAAGGTATTGTCCAATACTTTTCCGTTCGTTAATGATTTCAATTTGGTTCTTACGAAAGCAGGACCTTTTCCTGGTTTTACGTGAAGGAATTCGATGATTTTATAAATATCATGATTGAATTTAATGCATAATCCGTTTCTAATATCTGATGTAGATGCCATTGTTGTATTTATTTAATTTAATTGTCTATTCTCTATATTCTTGCTTCTTGTTTCTTGCTTCTTAATAAGATCCTGAGTAACCTTTCATAATTCCTCTGGAAGAGTTTCTGATGAAATCCAGTATCTCGTCGCGTTCCGGCGTGGCTTCCATTTCCCCTTCAATGATGGCCATGGCTTGTGATGTATTATAATTTTTTTGATACAGAATTCGGTAAATATCCTGTACTTCTCTGATTTTGTCTGAGGTGAATCCGCGTCTTCTCAAACCTACCGAATTGATGCCCACATACGAAAGTGGTTCTTTGGCAGCTTTGGTATACGGAGGAACGTCTTTACGAACTAAAGAACCACCTGAAATCATCGCGTGATCTCCAATATGGATAAATTGATGAATGGCCGCTAAACCGCCGATGATAGCAAAGTTTCCTACGGTCACGTGTCCGGCCAAAGCTACGCCATTTACAATGATAGCATTATCGCCTATATGACAGTCGTGCGCGATGTGTGCTGTTGCCATTACCAAACAATTTTTACCGATTACCGTTTGCCCAGAAGCAATGGTCCCACGGTTGATTGTTACACATTCTCTTATGGTAGAATTATCACCAATGATGGCCAAAGAATCTTCGCCTCCAAATTTCAAATCCTGCGGAACGGCAGCAATAACAGCTCCCGGAAAAATATTGCAATTCTTCCCGATGCGGGCACCTTCCATAATGGTAACGTTGGAACCAATCCAAGTTCCTTCTCCAATAATAACATTATTATGGATGGTTGTAAAAGGTTCTATAACGACATTTTTGGCAATTTTTGCTCCCGGATGTACGTATGCTAAAGGTTGATTCATTTGTCTTATTTTTTGCTTTTAGCCGTCAGCATTTAGCTGTTAGCTTTTTATTTTTCTGTTTTTTTAATAGCCATTTTGTTAAAAGCTTATTACTTAAAGCTAATTTACTCTGGCAATTTGCGCCATTAACTCGGCTTCCGCTACTAACTTTCCGTTGGCATAGGCACTAGCCTGCATATGACAGATGCCTCTTCGTATCGGAGAAATCAAATCGCATTTGAATACCAGTGTATCGCCGGGTAATACTTTATGTTTGAATTTTACATTATCAATTTTCATGAAGTAGGTCAGATAATTTTCAGGATCGGGAACCGAGCTCAAAATTAAGATTCCTCCGGTTTGCGCCATCGCTTCAACAATGATAACTCCAGGCATTACTGGCGCTCCCGGAAAATGACCCACGAAAAAGGTTTCGTTCATCGTAACATTTTTCAAACCAACTACGTGGCTTTCCGACATTTCAATAATTCTGTCTACGAATAAGAATGGAGGTCTGTGCGGCAGAATACTCATGATTTTATGAATATCCATCAACGGTTCTAAGTTTAAATTATAAACCGGAACCTGATTTTTTTGTTCTATCTTGATGATTTTCGACATTTTTTTAGCAAACTGTGTATTGACGAAATGCCCCGGTTTGTTGGCAATGACTTTACCTTTTATTCTAGTTCCGATAAGTGCCAAATCACCTACAACATCAAGTAGTTTATGACGTGCCGCTTCGTTTGGATAGTGTAAAGTCAAGTTATCTAAGATTCCGTTTGGTTTTACCGAAATAGAATCTTTTCCGAAGGCCACTTTTAGGTTTTCGATAGTTTTTGGCGATATTTCTTTATCTACATACACGATGGCGTTGTTCAAATCGCCTCCTTTAATCAGACCGTTGTCCAACAAGGCTTCCAATTCGTGCAGAAAACTAAAGGTTCTGGCATCAGCAATTTCAGTTTTAAACTCGGAGATATTCTTCATTGTAGCATTTTGAGTACCCAATACTTTGGTTCCAAAATCGACCATAGTCGTCACTTGATATTCATCGGCAGGCATCAAAAGAATTTCACTTCCCGTACTTTCATCGGTAAAAGAAATGACTTCTTTCACTACATAATATTGGCGTTCGGCTTCTTGTTCTACAATTCCGGCTTTTTCAATAGCTTCAACAAAATACTTAGAAGAACCATCCATAATTGGTGGCTCTGATTCGTTTAATTCGATAATAACATTGTCTACATCACAACCCACAAAAGCAGCAAGAACGTGCTCTGAGGTTTGGATTTTTACGCCTAATTTTTCAAGATTGGTCCCTCGTTGAGTATTGACTACATAATTGGCATCGGCCTCAATAATAGGGCTTCCTTCTAAATCAACTCTGACAAAAGTATATCCGTTGTTGACAGGTGCTGGTTTAAAGGTCATTTTAACTTCTTTTCCAGTATGCAATCCAACGCCGGTCAGTGAAATCTCGTTTTGGATGGTCTTTTGTTTAACCATGGGTATGCTCATTTTAAGTTTAGTTTATTTGCTGTGCTCCTGCTAATTTAGTGAAGCCGTATTCTTTTCTATTTCTTTTTTAATTCTTCTATATCTGCAACTATTTTGGGCAGGTTTCTGAAGTGTACGTAGGATTTATTCCAATCGGTGTAATTGAAGGCAGGCGACCCTTGAATTACTTCTCCGTCTTTTACATTTTTTCCCACTCCGGATTGTGCCTGAATTCTAACATTATCGCCAACAACAATATGTCCGGCAAAGCCAACCTGACCGCCAATCATACAGTTTTTACCAATTTTAGTCGAACCCGCGATTCCGGTTTGTGCTGCAATTACGGTATTTTCTCCAATTTCGACATTGTGCGCTATCTGAATTTGATTGTCGAGCTTTACACCTTTTCGAATTATTGTCGAACCTAAAGTGGCTCTATCTATGGTTGTACACGAACCCACTTCAACATCATCTTCTAATATGACGTTACCAATTTGCGGCACTTTAGTATAAGAACCATCTTCTTGCGGTGCGAACCCAAAACCATCAGAACCAATTATGGTACCTGAATGGATGACACAATTACTTCCGATTACGGATTCTGAATAGACTCTAGCTCCAGCAAAGAAAATACAATTATCGCCAATTGTTACGTTATCGCCAATAAATGAATTCGGATATATTTTGACATTGGTACCAATACTAACATTTTTACCGATGTAACTGAAACTACCTAAATACAAATGCTCGCCATAGGTTACATTTTCAGAAATCACCGAAGGTTGTTCGATACCTGATTTCATCAATTTGACCTGATTATAATACTCTAGTAGTTTTGAAAAGGATTGATAAGCGTCTTCTACTTTGATTAAAGTGGTAGCGATAGGGCTTTCCGGAATGAAATCGGCATTAACAATGGTGATGGTGGCCGCAGTCGTATAAATAAAATTGGAATACTTAGGATTAGCCAAAAACGTTAGCGAACCTTCAGTACCTTCTTCTATTTTAGCTAATTTGAACACTTCGGCATCAGGGTTACCTACCACTTCGCCTTCGAGAATTCCTGCTATTTGCGCTGCTGTAAACTTCATCTTATACTAATTATTTTTTTATTTGAATAAGATGGCACGCACCAACAGCTCCGTTTGATTTGTTGAAAATAAGTGTCGTTCGTTTCATCGTGACAAAAGTATAAAAAAATCATTTTTAATGTTAAAATACTTCAAGTTGTTTTGGATAACAAATAAAATACTTGGTAACCGGTTTTGACAAGGCTTTCAAATTCAATTGATCCGATGCCTCGACTACATCTTCAATCGTTTTATCCTTCTTTAAAATGCGTATCGGTTCGGCGTCTTTGCTGTAGGCCTGATTTTTTATTTTACCTTTAAAGATAAAATACTTGGCTTCCTGTTGCGTGATGTTATGATCTTTAGCAAAGCTTACCGTAATCTTCTCCAGCACTTCTGTGGGGAACTTTTCACTATTCAACTTGATTTTGGATAAATCCCTGTTGATAATCATTTTGCTTAAGCTACTCAAAATAAAATCGCTGTGGTGTTGCCAGTTTTTCAGAGCGCTAATAATATCAAAATCATCTAATTGCGCAAAGGTATCTAAATCATCGTTTGAGAAATTATCTGCCGTGATTTTATGCTCCATAAAGTATAGTAACGGTTTACTTCCTTCTACCTCAATTCCTTTATGAAGTAATTCTTTGGCTCTTTGTAGTGTTTTGGTCAAGGTTAATTCGGCTACCAAACTGGTCTTGTGTAAATAGGCCTGCCAGTACATCAATCGTCTTGCCATCAGGAATTTTTCAATCGAATAAATACCTTTTTCCTCCATCACCAAAACATCATCCACCACATTAAACATCTGAATTAATCGATCGGAATTGATATTGCCTTCGGCTACGCCCGAATAAAAACTATCGCGTTTGAGATAATCCATTCGGTCCATGTCTAATTGACTTGAAATCAGTTGCAACATGAACTTTCGGTGGTATTCTCCTTTGAAAATTTGAATGGCTAATGACAACTGTCCTTTGAATTCCTCGTTTAACTTATCCATGAACAGCAACGAGATATTCTCATGATGAACCTCTACAATGCTATGTTCCATGGCGTGTGAGAACGGTCCATGACCGATATCGTGCAATAAAATCGCAGTATATAAAGCATTTTCCTCCTCTTTGGATATTACGACTTCTTTTGATCGCAGGACTTCTACCGCTTGCTGCATCATGTGCATCGCTCCTATTGCATGATGAAAACGAGTATGATGCGCTCCGGGATAGACCAAATAGGACAATCCCATTTGGCTAATCCGTCGTAATCGCTGGAAATAAGGATGCTGAATTAAATCGTATATCAACGTATTGGGAATGGTGATAAAACCATAAATAGGATCGTTGATAATTTTAAGTTTGTTGGTATTACTCACAAATATTGCGTTTTCGTAAAGATATAAATTTATGCCAATGCTTTGAAATAGTTCAATAATTGTTTGTCATTCTCCCGCGTTGGCGTAAACACTTCAAGTAACATCGGACCGTTGTTTTGCTCGAACAAATGCGACAAACCGCTTTCAAGTGAAGCTTCATCGCTGGCGATGCTGTATTCTAGGTTGTACATTTTGGACAAATGCTCCGCCGTGAGACAATGCGAGGTTTCAAAAAAGGTATTGAAGGTAGTCGTTTCTTTATGTCCGGGCAGAATTCTGAAAATGCCGCCGCCGCCATTATTGATGAGAATTATTTTGAAATTCTTCGGAATATAATTGTTCCAAAGCGCATTGCTGTCGTATAAAAATCCGACATCGCCCGTAATCAAAACAGTTGGTTTTGTGCTTCCTACGGCTGCGCCAATGGCTGTAGAGGTGCTTCCATCGATGCCGCTTGTGCCTCGGTTGCAGAAGACTTGTATGGAAGCATCAATGTCAAACAATTGTGCATAGCGTATAGGTGAACTGTTGCTTATTTGTAACATGCTGTCTTTGGGCAAAGCCGATACAATAGCTTCGAAAGCTTTTAAATCGGTGAACGGAATTTTGGCTAGGTATTCAGAATGTTTGCTTTTTCTTTTCGCGTGAATCTTTGCGAAAGTGGTTTTATAATCGCTGTCAAGGCCTTTTACAAAAGGCAGAAATTGTTTGAAAAACTGATTGGGATGGACTTCAAAATGCTTGGTTAGAATACCAAACGTGTCGTAAGCGCGCCATTCGTCGATATGCCAATGGTGTCTTGGTTTGTATTTTCTGAGGAAGGCTTTGATTCGTTTAGAAACAATCATACCTCCAAAAGTGATGAGTATTCTGGGCTGCAGTTTTAAAAATTCGGCTGCTGAAAAAGGCGTAATTAGTGTATCGATGTTGTTGATAATGCTCGGATGATGCAAATTGGATGTTGCTTCTGACATGATAACTACACTCGGAATCAAAGCCAACTGTTCTATCCAACGCTGTTCTATGGCATTAGGAGAACATTCTCCTACTAAGACCAATATCTTTTTACTGTGATTCCACAACGTCGAAAACGCGATAATATCATCGACATCAACCAATCGGTGGGATAAGACTAAGCCCGTAACGTTAACGTCTACAGAGAGTTTATTCGTGGTTTCGTATAAAGGTTCTTCAAACGGCACATTGATGTGTACCGGACCTTTTCGGGCAATGGCGACATTGATGGCTTCGTTGATGAATACATCGTTGGCTACCGTAGCCGTTTCGGTCAGGTTGGCATTGTATAGCGAATGGTTGCTGAAGACATTTTCCTGTCGAATGGTTTGTCCGTCACCGATATCGATTTTATCAAATGGTCGATCTGCTGAAATCACTACTAACGGAATTTGACTGTAAAAAGCTTCCGCAAAAGCCGGATAATAGTTCAATAAAGCAGAACCTGAAGTACAAACCACGGCAACCGGTCTGTGGGTTTGTTGGGCGATTCCCAAGGCAAAAAAAGCAGCACAACGTTCGTCGGCAATGCTGTAACAGTTGAACTTCGGATTGTTAGTAAAACCAATGGTCAACGGTGCATTTCTCGAACCGGGTGAAATAATAATATCGTGAACTCCTTTGGCATGGCATATTTCGATAATGCTTTGCGCTAAGGGTATTTTAGGATACATCATGGTTGCTTTTTAAGGAAAACAAAGATACAAAGTTGTACTGCTTTTTCAATGCGTTATGTTTTTTTAGTCGGTGGTACCTTGTTTGACATTCATTGATGGGTTTGGGCAATGGTACTTGCAAGAAAAAAAGTTTATCTTAGTCGATGCTATTGCGGTATATATATATGATTTATATTTGTTTTATTTACATACATATTTGACAGTTAGTGGCAAGCCTTTCACCAAACCTTAAACAACAAAATGAAATCTTACATTGCACTTGAAGAAATAAAGAAAGAATACCAAAAACATTATTTGCTGGATTTCGACGATGAAAAGGCTTTGAAAATTCTACACGAGAATATTGAGAAAGTTTCCCAATCTTTACAATATGACTTTAAAGTAATTACTGGAAATGAGCTTGTAATTTATGAATCGGAAATCTATTTAGATGACGATAATTTTAGACAAGGTGCAACTGCATATTTTTTGCGTGGAAAATTTTTGGAAGACGGAAATTATTTGCTCAATATAGAGTGTCTTGTGGATTTTGATAAAATTGGAATTAAAGCCAAAACGGAACCCGAAACAGAAACTTTAAAGAAGTTAAATCAAAGTTTAATAGCCAAAAATAATTCTGAAGGGTTTGTGGAATTGAAAAGTTTATAGAATTAAACGGCCAGCCACTAACAGCGGTTTCAAACAATGGCTAGTTTTTCTTTCTTAGACCGAAACTACTCAATTGAAATTTTGCTTATCTTTCCATCTATAATTTAACAAAGTCGCCACTGTTTGAAGCCGCGGCACGTTAGTGGCAAGTGTAACAGACCGTACAATCAATGAAATACGAAGAAATAAAAACAGACGGTTATCTATCGAATTTTGTTAAATGCTTTTGGACTTCCAAAACATTGACAAAGAGTTTTGATTACACAATTTTACCAGACGGTTTTTTTGACCTAATTATTGAAATTAAAAACAAGAAAATTTCAAGTGTTAAACTGACAGGCATTTGGACAGTTCCAATTGACATAAAAACAGAAATTCATACGGATTTTTTTGCTGTAAGATTTAAACCTCTCGCAATTGAACTATTGGAGAACATAAATCTAAAATCACTATTAAACTCTTCAATATATTTAGGGACTGACTTTATTGGAATTGACAATTTGGCTTTTGATAACTTTAAAGACTTTTGTAAGCATATCGAAAACTACTTACAAAACCGAATAGAACAAAGCAAGACTATAAATGATTTGAAAATTCGCTTATTCAATGAAATTTATAAAAAAGAAGTTTTTAATGTTCGAGAAATATCAGAAAAAGTATTATGGACAAGCCGACAAATAAACAGATATTTCAATTTGACTTTTGGCCTATCACTAAAAGAATACTTAAATATTATTCGGAGTAATCAAACCTTTAAAGACATTGCAAACAAAAAACTTGCACCACAAAATAAATATTTTGACCAATCTCATTTCATCAAAGAAATCAAAAGATATACAGGCGTAACGCCAAAAGAATTGAGCAGAAATGAAAACGACCGATTTTTACAATTATTAACCATCAATGAAATTTAACTTTGTGGCTTCAAAGTATTAACAATTTAAACAAGACAAGATGGTAAAGTTAGGTTACACAATTTTATACGTTTCGGACGTAACAAAATCAGTAGAGTTCTATGAATCTGCTTTTGGATTTTCAAGAAAATTTATTACACCAGAAAATGATTATGCTGAACTACTCACAGGAGAAACAACTATTTCCTTTGTTTCAAAAGAGTTGGCAAACTCAAACTTAAAAAACGGGTTTTTAATGAGTAAACAAGCAGACAAACCTTTTGGTATTGAATTAGCTTTGGTAACAGAAAATGTTCAAGAAATAATTGACAAAGCCATAAAATGTGGAGCAATTATTGAAGAAAATCCAATTGAAAAACCTTGGGGACAGACAGTTGGCTACATAAGAGATATTGACGGATTTTTACTTGAAATATGTACACCAATAAACCAGTAGACACAAGAACACCAGCCACTAACAGCACCTACACGCAAGTGGGGGTTCAGTGCATTTATGAAAGTGAAGTACTAAATCCAAATTCTGTACTTTTAATGAAGTTCAGTGCTAAAAATCCCCACCTGCGTGTAGCTGCAAAACGTTGGCGGTAATTTACCCACCCTTAAAAAAAACTCACATCATGAAAAATTGTTTATTATTAGTTATTTTTAGTAGTTTTTTTATAACCTGTTCGTCCGGTGAAGATTCGGCGGAGGCAGATTATTCTTCGTTTTTGAGTGAAACGACACCTCAGTTTAACGCCAAAATCAATGGAATTCAAAAAAGCTGGAAATTTGGAATCCCTTTTCAAATGGGAAGTGGAGTAAATCCAATGACAGATGATCCGGCAAATTCCAATCGTTATTTAGATTTTGTTTTAAACGAACAAAGCGGAAACAGGTATTTTTTTGTGAGAACTCCTAAATATGACGCATCTTCATTGACAGAATTTCAACAAGTATTTGGTATTAGTAAAAAAAATCTCGGAAGTTACATTGAAAATTTTTTTATTACTGTTAAAGATGGTGATAAATTATATTACGTCTGTGCATCAAGTCTTAGTAATAAGCTTGAAATAATAAAAACCCAAGAGTTTATAAGTCCAGAGACGAATTTGCCAAGTTTAAAAGTTTGGTTTAAAATTGATAAAATTAATTCAACTAATTGCTCGGCAGGAGATCAATTTGAAATGAAAGACGTGAAAATAATTGCACAATTTATTAGTTATAAAGATTTCTAAACTACCGCTAACATCGGTTTGTTACAATGGCTCGTTTTGTTTTTCTTAGACGGAAATTACTAAATTGATATTTTGTTTATCTTTACAACTAAGCAGTGAAATGTCGCCACTGTCGCAATCCGCGGCACGTTATGCGCAAGCGTTCACGATTTCGTAACTCAAGAGCTCAAGTGCAAAAAAGATGTCTAAATTCAGAATGGAAATTTGACATAATTTGCGGGTTAAACCGGAACGATTCCCTATTTTATAAATCTGATGTTTTCTAACTTCTAATCATAATTTAGAAAAAAGTTTGTGGAAAGTTTACTTAACAACCTTTTATTGAAAATTTGTACAAAAAAAAATGTACAAAATATTTTGTACAGAAAATTTTGTACAAAAAACAATGATTCGAAAAATTTGAAAAAAACCGTTTACCATTTTTGCGTGGAGACGATTTCGTTTTTTATAGACGTGACGAAGTTTGCGAAAAAATAGAAACTCAAAAAGTTTGCGGAAAGTTTAGCTTAAACGCCTGCGCATAGTCGCGGTTTTGCGCAACCATCCTGCCGGCTGGCAGGTAGCTGGTTTTATTTTCCTTAAACGGAAATTACTAAGTTGCAATTTTGCTTATCTTTAGAACAAATTATTAAAAAGTCGCCAGCGTTTGAAGCCGCGGCACGTTGTAAACAATTTAAACCAAACTATACAAAATGAAAAAACTGAATTTGTTATTTGCAATCTTAATTGGATTTTTACTGTTTTCTTGCTCATCCAAAGATGATTCTGAATTTAATAGTGACATCATTATTGGAAAATGGAGAACGATTGCAAAATATGAATCAAATATACAAGTCGAATTAGAGACTTGTGAACCACATTTCTACACTGAGTATAAATCCGATAAATCAATTATAAGTGATAGAATTTTATCTAATGAATTTCCAGAAGAATGTGGTATTGTGACTTCAGAACTCGGTTGGAACTGGAAAAATCTTGGAAATAATCAATACAGAATACGATATTTGGAAGAACAAGGTACTATAATAACTTTATATAAGGAAGGAGAAAATTTAGTTATTGAAAGTCCAGATGGCATAAAAACAATTAGAGAACCATTTTAAAAAACTGTTTACAACAGCCGTTTCGCACCATAGCTAATTTTGTTTTTCTTTGCGTTTAATTACTAAGTTGCAATTTTGCTTATCTTTACAACTAGTCAGTGAAAAGGCGCCACTGTTTGAAGCCGTGTTACATTAGCCGTCAGTTTGCAGAATGAAATAAATAAATTTATGAAAAATATACTTCTTTCACTTGTAATTTCTTTTAGTACTTTTTTAAATGCACAAAATTATGTGCCTGACCCAACATTTTCAACTACTGGCTCACTGATCACTAATTATAATGCGATTTATGGTAATGGAGCTCCAAGAAGTGTTCATTTTGAAAACAACAAATATATTTTTGGCCAAAATAATCTATTAAGTAGTTTTAATTATGATGGTAGTGTTGATTATTCTTTTGGGACATCTGGTTTTTCAAGAATAATTATACCCAATTGCGCATGCCCGGTTGTTATAAAGAACACTAAAATTATCAACAATGCAATTTTTATTTTTGGTAAAACTCTAGATTATAATTCTAATCAACTCAAAGGGTTTGTAGCAAAAATGAGCCTTGGTGGGATTCCTGACGAAACTTTTGGAACAAATGGGGTAGTTACAATGAATATAGGTGTTTTAGATTATAATGATTCGTATTCTGATGGTATTACCGACATTGTTTATAAAAACGGAAATTATTTTGCTATTGGTAATATCTTATATTTTGATAGTAGCGCAATAATTAGAAGAAATATCTTTGCTGTTAAACTCAATAACAATGGAATAATTGACCTTGCATTTGATGCTTCTGGGCTAAAAAAGTTCACTTCAGTAGATGGGAATATGGCAGAAAATATATTTGATTATAATGGTAATTTACTTATTGTCGGAAATGTAACAAACAATAATACATCGACCGAGATATCAGCAACGTTTTTAGAAATTAATGAAAATGGTAGTTTAAATGCAGCTTTTGGAAATAATGGATTAAAAAAAATTGTATATACAGAAGGATGTGCTTGTGCAAAAATCTTAAAAGAGTGTAAACTCGTTGGCAACTACTTTTATTATACTTTAACTACGGGATATTTTAATGGAGGTTATTCTAGAATTCAAAAAATAGACATTTCAACTTTGCAAAATATAAACACATTTGCCTCATTGAATGTTACCGAAATTGCTCCTTTTAATAGTTATTCATTAGGTAAATTTATAATTGATAATAATAAAATTTATATTCTCAACTGTCTAACAACAAATTGTCAGCCTGATTTTAATATCACCCGAAGAAATTTAGACGGAACATTGGATACAACTTTTAACCAAACTGGATTTTACAGTTATACTTTTCCAGGTCCATTTGTTTCAACTCCTAATAATGATGAACCCAAGGTATTATTTAAACATTCAGATAATAGGATTTTTATAGCTGGATATACTTCTTCTCCATTGAATACATCAGCGCAATATAATGGTTTTGCAATGCATAGAATTAAAGATGAAACTTTATCAACAACTGAAGTTAGTAATAACCATTTTACTTTATCACCGAATCCTGTACAAAATATTTTAAATATAAAAAGCCAAGATGGAATCAGTATTGATACTATTACAATTTTTGATGTTTTAGGTAAAATTGTTTATTCTGGTAACAACATACAAGACCATATAAATGTAGAAAATTTAAAAGATGGTTTATATTTTGTAAAAATAAAAAGTGGATATATAAATAGTAGTTTTAAAATCATTAAAAGGAATTAAAACGGCTGTAAATTTGAAACCGAATGGATAAAAGCAGTTTCGCGTAATCAGTCTGCCGGCTTGTAGGTAGCTGGTTCTTTTTTTCTTAGCCGAAAATTACTCATCTCGAAATTTACATCTCTTTACAACAGAGTGGTAAATTGTCATCACTGTGCGCAAACCGATAAATAAAAAACATCAATGTCACTTGGAACAATGAAAAAACAGTTCTCACAAATGCCCGTTTTTACTTTACTGACCATCCTACTTTTGGGGATTGCTTGCAACGGACCCGTTAGAAAAGAGTTGCCAAAAGAAAAGGACCATCCAAAACTTGTAAAAAACATTGGTGATCCTCGATCTGGCAATGTCAATTGTGGTTTACAAGATAAAGAAGGTAATCTTTGGTTTGGAACCACCGAAAATGGTCTTTATAAATATGATGGAAAATCATTTCGCCAATTTACTGTGAATAATGGACTGAATAATAACGAAGTCTCTTGCCTTTTGCAGGATAGAGATGGTCGCATTTGGATCGGTACTAAAGCAGGTCTTTGTCTTTACGACCCTTCGACTTCGCTCAGGACAGGTGGTACAACATTTACTGAAATCAAGATTCCTGTACCAAAAAACCTGCCTCCAAACAAGAATCCCTACTTCCAAAACCATTGGGTATACACTATGATGCAAGCGAACAGCGGAAAACTATGGTTTGCAACAATAGATGGTGTTTATGTATTCGATGGCAAATCCCTGCCTACCGAACAGGTAGGTTTTACACATTTTCCTATTAATGAGGCCGCAAATGGCTTTTTGTCTAGTAATGATAAAGTGGAACGTATTTTCGAAGATAAAGAAGGTACTATTTGGTTTGGTGGACGAACCAACGAAGGAGTTTTTCGGTACGATGGACAATCGATATCCAACCTCAAACTAATGGATTTATTTCAAGACGGACCAAAACCAAAAGCTCATAATTGGGGATGGCCTCAATGGCAAGACAAAAATGGCAATATTTGGTTCAGCAATTGGGGCGGTGCTTACCGTTATGATGGAAAAACAGTGACCAGTTTTACAACAAAAGAGGGTTTGCCTAGCGAAGTCACCCGAATTATAGAAGACAAAAAAGGACTTCTTTGGTTTGGTTGTAGTGATGGACTTAGACGTTATGATGGTACAACGTTCACGCATTACAAAGAAGGGCTAATCAATCCATGGATTTGGGAAATTTTGGAAGATAAAAATGGAAATCTTTGGGTGGGAACGAGAGGAACAGGTCTCTATCTTTTTGATGGAAAAACATTTATTCCTTATTCGGAATATAAACAATAGCTAGCAACGGACTAACGAATAAAATTTGCAATAACACCCTACGTTTTATCCAAAACACTCCCTAAAGCATTTACTGAAAAGTCGCCAAAAAGGCAGCACTTCTACTACCCTTTTTTCCTAGAAAATAAATAAGTAACTGTTTGCGAGAGAAATTCTTGCGGTTGAAAGGATGTGGCAAAAATATTTTTTTAAAAATAATGCAACAGAAAGTGTGGCAAAAATATTTTTTTGAAAAATTTGCATCAGAAAGTGTGGCAAGAAGAATTCTAAAATAAGTTTGACACAAAAAATAGTGAAAGATTTCAGGATGCAGAAAGTGGTATGAGCAATTGAAAATTTGTTTATCTTTAAAAGGTAATTGCTTCATAATAGAGACCATGCAACGTAGAGATTTTAAAGCTTTACTGGGTGCGTAAAGAGAAATTACAGAAAACAACACCAATTTATTAAAACATGAGTAACCAATATCAAGTAGGCGATTTCATTTACGATGCCAATATTTATGACGGCATGAATACTGATTTGGCTGATTTGGAGTTTTACAAACGTTGGCTACCTCAAAATAAAAATACCAGAATACTCGAACTTTGTTGTGGTACAGGCCGATTGACCATTCCCATTGCCGCAGAAGGTTATGCTATTAGTGGCGTTGATTATACTAAATCGATGCTCGAACAAGCACAAGCAAAAGCTGCTGAACGTGGCTTGACTATTGATTTTATCGAAGCCGATATTAGAACATTGCATCTTCCGGAACAATACGATTTTATCTTTATTCCCTTCAATTCCATCCATCATTTGTATACCAACAACGATTTATACAAGGCCTTAGTTGCTGTGAAAAAGCATCTTAAAGAAGGTGGATTGTTTTTATTGGATTGCTTTAATCCGAACATCCAATACATTGTCGAAAGTGAAAAAGAACCGCAACAAATTGCAGCCTTTACTACTAAGGATGGCAGAAATGTTGTTATAAAGCAGTCCATGCGCTATGAGAATGCTTCCCAAATAAATCGCATCGAATGGCATTACTATATCAATGGCACTTTTCATTCGGTTCAAAATTTGGATATGCGCCTGTATTTCCCCCAAGAACTCAATGCTTATTTAGAGCATAGTGGTTTTACTATTGTGCATAAGTTTGGCAGTTTTGATGAAGAAGCTTTTACGGATTGTTCCGAAAAGCAGCTATTTGTTTGTAGGTAGTTAATGCTGTTGCTTCATATCAATTGCAAAATTAATTCCTAGATTGCCTATGCATAATGGTAGCACTAAAGTGTTGATAATTGATTATATTGCAATGGGTTATTACTATATTTGGTGTAATTAGGGTACAAAACAAACTGTAATCTTATTATAAATTATTATTTTTAGTGGATTGTCGATTTGTACTAGTAAACGGTAAAAGAACTACATATATGAATTGTAAAAATTGCAACACCAATTTTGAAGGCAATTATTGTACTAGTTGCGGTGAAAAGGTAATTAAAGAGGGAGATTTTGCATTGACAAAGATATTTAGTCAAGCATTAGATTCGATAACACATCTCGACTCAAAATTATTTAAAACTTTAAAGTTGCTGTTTTTTTACCCAGGCAAACTTTCGATACAGTTTATTGAAGGAATTAGAGTTCCTTATATGAAGCCATTTCAAATTTTTATTATCTCCAATATTATTTTCTTTATTATCTATTCCAATGATGACCTTTTTAGAATTCCATCTGTACTCTTTTTTCAAGAAAATTTTGAAGGACTGAAAATACTGGAAAAAGTAACAGCTATCTCCAATAAAACCGGATTAAGTCAAAGCGACATTGCAAAGCTGTATGATACTGCATCCAATAATCTGGCAAAAAGTCTTTTAGTTTTTTTGATACCATTAATGGCATTAATTGGAAAATTTCTGCATTATAGACAAAAAATCGAATTTGGGAAACACCTCATATTTTCAACCCATTTTTTAACTTTTGTTTTGTCATTTTTTGTAGTGAGCAGTCTGTTTTTTACATTAATTCCTGATAGCCCTAATAGAAGATGGTTGTTACTTCCAATTGTACTAATCCTATTCCTGTATTACGCAATTGCTTTAAAGAATTTCTACAACAATTCTAAGAAAATGGCTTTTATTAAGGGTCTTATAGGCCTCTTTCTAATTTTCATTTTATTTAATGTTTATAAAATAGTTATCAGCTTATTGGCGTTATATACTTTATAAGCAAAATGAGTTACTGTTATCATTAGAAGGATTCTTTGTCCTAAAACGGAAAAACTATTAATTGAGAAGCAACTCTAAATACTATCAGTAGACAACAGTTTAACCTAATTTTTAACAAAAGCATAAGTTTAATTGCAATCCTTATTGAATGAGCAGGTGTATTCAGTTACTACAGTTTAAAAAATCGACAATATATCTAATAATTACTAAACACCCCAAAATAAAATAGGGTTATAACTAATAATTTAATAAAAATAGTCAACGAAATATAATTTTTAACAGGGTATATTTATAAAAACAATATTTTTATAAAAAATTTACACTTTACTTATGTCGACCCGAAAAATTGTTTTAAGCATTCTCCTAAGTACAATACTACTGCTGACTTTTTGTTCTCATTGGCTCTTTACCAACAAAGCCACACAAACAGAAGTTGTAAAGTTTGATTACGGCGATACCGCTTGGATGCTCATGGCAACAGCCTTGGTTTTGCTAATGACACCCGGATTGGGATTCTTTTACGGAGGCATGGTCGGAAAGAAAAATGTCATCAGCACGATGCTACAAAGCTTTATGGCTATGGTCATAGTTAGTGTACTTTGGATAGTAATCGCTTACGGATTATGCTTTGGCCCTTCTATCGGAGGTTTTATTGGCAATCCTATTCCGAATTTGTTTTTTAATAATGTCGGCATAACCTCTTCGTGGTCGTTAGCTCCTACGATTCCGCTATTACTATTTGCCCTTTTTCAGGTAAAGTTTGCGATTATTACACCAGCCCTCATTACCGGGGCCTTTGCCGAACGCATTCGCTTTTGGTCGTATCTGCTGTTTATGGTGTTGTTTATTTTGTTTGTGTATACGCCCCTCGCCCACTGCACTTGGCATCCCGAAGGCATCTTCTTTAAGATGGGTGTATTGGATTTTGCCGGAGGAACGGTTGTCCACATGAGTGCGGGTTGGGCTGCATTGGCGGGCGCTATGTTTTTAGGAAAACGAAAAGTACAGAAAGCCAATCCGGCACGGATAACCTATGTATTGCTAGGCACAGGTTTACTCTGGTTTGGCTGGTTCGGATTCAACGCCGGTTCGGCTATGGGTGCCAATGGCTTAGCCGTTCAAGCTTTAGGAACGACAACCGTTGCTGCAGCGGCAGCTTCTATGGCTTGGGTATTTTTAGATAAAATTTTAGGACACAAATTATCGGCTATGGGCGCTTGCATAGGAGCTGTTGTTGGTTTAGTTGCCATTACTCCCGCAGCAGGCTATGTAAGCATTCCCCATGCAATTACCATCGGAATTATTTCGAGCATCGTAAGTAATTATGCCGTAAGCCGATTTCCCAAAGGAAAAATTGATGATGCACTCGATGTCTTTGCTTGTCACGGCGTTGGCGGCATGACTGGAATGGTTTTAACAGGGGTGTTTGCCTCTAAAGCTATCAATCCGGCTGTGGTGGATCAGGGATTGTTATTTGGAGAAACCAAGCTGTTTATAAACCAAATCACGGCTTTGATTGTAGTTTCGGTATTTGCCTTTACGGCTTCTTATGCGCTTTTCTATATAACCAATAAAATTTCAAGGTTAAGGGTAAGCGAAGAAAAAGAGGTTTTAGGGTTAGATATTACGCAGCATGGGGAATATTTATAAATATAAAAATTAGTACTCTAAGTCCAATAGTAAATATTTGATTGCTTAATTTCCTTTAATGGTTGTTGATTTAAATTTTATTTAGATCTTAATTAACTTAATTGACTGCGATTTGATATTATTCAATATAGTAAAATAAGTACCATTTGATAAATTACTAATATCTATAGTGAAGTCCTTAGAATTTACTTGTTTGTACAAAACTTCTTGACCTAGTATATTGTATATAATTATGTTTTCGATGACATTTTCTGAAGAAAAATTTACTATATCTTTTACTGGATTTGGATAAAATGAAAATGAATTACTTTCAAAATCGGATGAGGAAAGTACATTACTATATGTGCCAAAATTTCCTGGGGGATTAACGTTATTCCAAAAAAAGAATTGAAATGGTGGAGTGCCAGTAGGAGTCCACCGCAAAATATCTTCCACATAGCAAACGTCCCCATTTGTAGCGGTAACGGTCATCTGAACGAGAATAAAATCAGCCGTAGTTACAGATGACGGTAACTGGAAATTGAAGGTGTTATTTGAACCACCTTGGCTTACAAGAACTGTTTGTTGTGCAAAAGGGGTTGACTCTCCTATTTTTGTAAGTGTATAGTTTGTAACTTGACCAGTCTGTGGTAGAAAAAGAAAAGGAGCTGCATTGCCTAAAACTACATTTGTAGCTGAAGAACTAAAGACTTGAATAGTTATACCTGTTTGGCAATTTAATAGGTTATCAGCTGGCGTTTGTCCATACATTTTTGAGGAAACAAAAGGTAAACTAAAAAATACTACAATAAAATTATTTTTTAAAATTTTTATAAGTAGGATTGTTTTTTTCATAGCAATTTTTTTAAAGTTATTAAATTACATTTTGATTAATTTAATCGATTGTGATTTTCTATTGGTGTTTAGTTGAGCAACATAAGTTCCGCTAGACAGATTATTAATATCTAGAACGAATTCAGAAGAATTGACTTTTTTAAATAAAACCTCTTGACCCAATACATTGTAGATAGTGATATTTTCTATAGAGTTTTTAGAAGAAAAATAGAGCACATCTTTTGCAGGATTTGGAAAGAATGAAATGGTACTCGATTCAAAATCAGTTGTTGAAAGTGACGTATTTTCAAATATGCGTACATGACCAGCGTTATTTCCTGCCGTATCATTATTTATTGAAGCAACAGCAACTTTAGAGCCATCTTGATTAATGGCTACTGAAAATCCTGCTTGATCTGTTAACGCAACGCCAACAATTGGATTACCAATAAGTACCCAATTGCTACCCTGTCTTTTAAATATATATGCACTACCGGGTTGGTTATTAGCCAAGTTAATAAATCGTGCTCCAACTGCTAAATGGGATCCGCTGCTAGATAAACTTAGAGAAAAACCAAACGAATCTCCTGCTCCATTTCCAACAAGTGTACTGCCAATTTGAGACCAAACGCCATTAGTCAATTCAAAAACCTGAACTTCACTTCTCGAGAAGGAACCAATGGCTACAATAGTTCCAGAAGAAGATAAACTCACTCGAAGTCCAAACTCACCTCTACTTCCTGGTTCAAAAATCGTATTTCCAAGTTGCACCCATTGATTGCCTGTAAATTGGTATATCTTTACTCGTCCTACATCTTCTGGATTTGTATTAATTGGGTCGCCGCTTTGGCCAATGGCAATTATATTTCCATCATCCGATAAGCTTACACTACTTCCAAACTTAATTATCGATCCATCACCATTAATATCGCCACCCTTTTGTTCCCAATTGTTATTCTGATTTACAAAAACTTTTACCCTTCCTGCAAAGAACATTCCATTAACAGTAGTGTTGGGTGCTCCAAAAGCTACAACAGAACCATCAGCAGATAAATCAACTGATTTGCCTCCTTCAGCCGAAGAATTTTGTCCAAATAAATCTTGACCTACTTGAATCCATGAATTATTTACGTTTCTAAAAACCCTAACTTGACCAGAAGTGAAGCCTAAATCATTATTGAGTGGTTCGCCAATTGCCAATACAGTACCATCATCAGATAAACTTACCGATTGTCCGGTTTGATCTCCTGAAGATTCTCCGTTAATATCGGTACCAATTTGTGACCAATTACCCTCTTTAATTTCAAAAACTCTGACTTGTCCTGAAGAACTGCCTCCATTGTCATTGGAATTGGCGCCTATTGCTACAATTGTACCGTCGGCAGAAATTGCAGTAGCATATCCAAATGAATCACCTGCATTTTGGCCGTTGATAGTATTCCCTATTTGAGTCCATTGCCCAAAACAAAAAACTGGGAATAAAATTAAAATTGAGATTGCTTTTTTCATAACTTAAATAATTTGATTAATTATAGGTCAAATATCAAGATATCGTATTAAAATCAGTTCACGTGTAGTTGTGAAAATGAGTTTACACTTGCATATTATGAAAAAAAGCCGGAAATGATTAGCTTGAAGCTTTAATAGCTTCCATTATTAGCGCTATTTTTTTGTATTTGGTTTCTTTGATATCAAAATACAGATACATTCTTCGAAGTGAGGAGCCAATTCCATCCACACTCATAAATGCTTTTTCTGCAATTTCTTTGTTGGAGATATCGGGTTCTTTGAGTAAAATGTTGAGCACATTCCAATCGGTATCGTTTAATTTTTTATTAATGAATACCTCTATTTTTTCTCTACTCAGTTGAAATTCATTTGAATTGACAACAAGATTAGTAGTATCATTACTTTTAAGTTTTGTTATTTCTTCCAGTAATTCGTCTCTTTTTTTTCTATCTCTTTTTAAGTTTCTAGTAAAATAAAAAATAATTAGTGATAACAAAATAATTGAGCCCATAATAATACCATACGTTTTTTGAAGTTGCGCCGATTCTAATTTGGCTTTTTCCCTTTCGTTCTTCAGCTCATTTTGTTGAAGCAGATCATCAAATTCATTTTTGATCACTTCTCTTACGAGTGTAATTTTATTTTTTTCTAATTGTATACTGTCTTTATAGATGGTATACTTCTGAAACATTTCTAAAGACTTTTCGGGATTGTTTTCTGCTTGATAACACTTGTAAAGCACATCATAGAGATCTTCTTTTAACTCTATGCTCGCGCTTTTATCTAAGCTTGCCAAAATAGCTGCCCCTTTCTTTTTTGCAGCTTCAGTATTCCCTTTTTTTAAGTCTATTTGCGCAAAGATGATTTGACTTAAAGTTATAAACTCGGAGACCTTCAGTTCTTTACTTAAAGTCAAACTCTTTTCGGCATAATCAGTAGCTAGCTGAAATTGATTTAACTCAAGATGAATTCGAGCTAATGTGGAATAGCCTGATATCAAAAAAAACTTATCATTCGTTTTTTCTAATATTTTTATTGCCTTTTCATTATAAATTTTAGACTCCTTGTAGTTTTTTAGTTCATAGTTCGTCCAACCAATATTCAAATAGATAACCGCTATGCTTCTTTTAGGGACATCAATATTTTTTATGGTGGTTAATGCCTTTTGATAATACTCTAAAGCTAAATCATAATTTTGTATGTATAAGTAGACATTGCCAATGCTACTTAGCATCCGCGATTCCCCATTTTTATCTTTTATTTTCTTAGAAATTGTAAACGAATGCGTAAAATATTGCAATGCTTTTTTATAGTCTTTTCTGTTGGCATAAACATTCCCTATATTACCTGCAATAATAGCTTTTAAGGTAGCGTCATTTAGTTTTACAGCTACTTTTTCTGCTTCTTTGTAGTAGCGCATTGATAAGTCTAATTCGCCTTTTAATCTGTAAATACCACCTCTGTCATTCGCAACATTATAAAGCTCTTTGGTATTGTTTTTTTCTTTCGCCAGTTGGTAGTAGTAATCCAATACTTTGAGGGTCGCGTCAGGTTGTGCCTGATTATTAATCTTATAATATTCGGCTAAAGCATTGAATCTAATAGAATCCGGATTTTTTGAGTTTTCCCAAACCATTTTTAAATCAACAAGCTTGTTTTGAGCAACAAAATGGGTTGTTGAAAAAATATAAAGTAATACTATTTTTAAGATACTATTTAGATTCATAACCTACTTTTTAAATCCCAACATAATTACTAGGCGTAATTTGCAGTAGCTCGTCTTTAATGGTTTGCGAAACTTCTAAGGTTGCTATAAAATTATGAATGGCTGCTTTGTTGATGACCGAATTGGTTCGGGTCAACCCTTTCAACGCTTCATACGGATTAGGATAGCCTTCTCGTCTTAGAATAGTCTGAATGGCTTCGGCAACAACGGCCCAGTTTTTCTCTAAGTCTTCGGCAAACTTGGATTCGTTTAGCAATAGTTTGTTTAAGCCTTTCAGCGTAGCATCAAAAGCGATTAATGTATGTCCCATTGGAACTCCAATATTTCTTAAAACGGTACTATCTGTCAAATCTCTTTGCAGTCTTGAGATGGGAAGCTTGGCCGAAAGATGCTCAAAAAGGGCATTGGCAATTCCTAAATTCCCTTCCGAGTTTTCGAAATCGATCGGATTTACTTTATGGGGCATCGCTGAAGAACCAATTTCACCCGCTTTAATCTTTTGTTTGAAATAGTCCATCGATACATACGTCCAAATATCGCGGTCCAAATCAATTACAATGTTGTTGATTCTTTTTAAAGCATCAAAAAAGGCAGCAAAATGATCGTAGTGCTCTATTTGTGTTGTTGGGAAAGAATGTTGTAAACCGAGCGTATCTTCTACAAAAGCGGTTCCGAATTGCTTCCAATCTACCTTCGGATACGCCACATGATGCGCATTAAAATTTCCGGTAGCACCACCAAACTTAGCGGCAAAAGGAATGTTGAACAACAAGCGCATTTGCTCTTCGAGACGCTCCACAAAAACCAAAATCTCTTTTCCTAAACGCGTTGGCGAAGCTGGTTGACCGTGCGTTCTTGCAAGCATCGGAATATCATGCCATTCCATTGCGAGTTCTTTTAACTTGGCTACTAATCCAATTAAAGATTTTAAATAGACTTCCTGAAATGCTTCTTTGGTTGATAACGGAATCGCGGTATTGTTGATATCCTGTGATGTTAGTCCAAAATGAATAAACTCCTTATACGCCGATAATCCCAATCCTTCGAATTGTTCTTTGATGAAATATTCGACCGCTTTCACATCGTGATTGGTAGTTTTTTCGGTTTCTTTAATCCACAGCGCATCTTCGGTAGAGAAGTTTTTATACAGATTGCGCAAAGGTTCAAAGCTGGCTTTATCGACTCCTTTTAATTGCGGTAAATCAGCTTCGCACAGCGCAATGAAATATTCTACTTCAATCAGGACACGATATTTGATTAAGGCTTCTTCAGAAAAATAAGCGGAAAGTGATTTGGTTTTGATTCTGTATCTTCCGTCTATAGGAGAAACAGCATTTAAAGGCGTTAGTGACATGTTGTGTTGTTTTGTAAGGTGCAAATTTAGGTAATCCAAATTAGAATAAAGAGAATAGAAAATAGAAAATAGACAAAAACCTATTCATAAAAATCTTTATTCTATTCTCTATGCTCCATGTTCTTTAAGCAGTTTTTCTCTTAAAAAAGGAACGCCATCCGTTGCATTCATCGGAATAACTTCTAATGGATTTTGCAGGTTAGTAATGCTTGCCGGTTTGGGATCAATATAAAAAACAGGAACATTCGGCTTGGCATAATGCATCAAGCTGGCTGCAGGATACACCTGAAGTGATGTTCCAAGTACAGCCACATAATCTGCTTGTTCCGTAATAGTTATAGCTTCTTCTAGCGCCGGAACCATTTCACCAAACCAAACGATATGTGGTCGCAATTGATTTCCAGCCGCATCTACATCGCCTAGATTCAAATCAACACTCCAATCTACAATCTGCAAAGGAGGATTACTGTCACTTCTCACTTTGAGGAGTTCGCCGTGCAAGTGCAGGACTTGTGAACTCCCTGCTTGCTCATGGAGATTGTCAACGTTTTGGGTAATGATATGTACTTCAAAATCATACTCAAGTTCAGCCAAAACAAGATGCCCATTATTGGGTTTGACTTGATGTAATTGTCGACGACGTTGGTTGTAGAAGTCGAGCACCAATTCCTTATTCCGAAGCCAACCCTCATAAGACGCGACTTCCATCACATCATGCCCTTCCCACAATCCGTCGGCATCGCGAAAGGTTTTGATCCCGCTTTCGGCCGATATTCCGGCTCCAGTGAGGACGACAAGTTTCTTTTTTAGAGTGGGCATAGATACACGATTTTTGGTTGGTTGGTAAATATAAAACTATTTTTAATTAAAAAATATGGGCAGAAATTTTCGTGTTTTCGCGACTAATTTTTAAATTCATATTATTTTTCTAAAATCAATCGCGTATGAGACTCCTTAAAAAAATATCCATTAGATTTTTCTTTCTCTATTTTTTACTGACCATTGCGCCCTGGCTGTGGTTTGAATTTATTCCGGGTTTCAATTATATAGCTATGGGCTATAGATTCGTTATGAAAGGGATTGTAACGTTTTTTAATGATCATCTATTGCATGTTAAAGAGGTTTTGAACATCAATGGCAATGGTAGTGGCGATACTTCCTATGCTTGGGCTGAGTTTTATACCATCATTATGCTTTCCTTCTTTATTGCAATTCTTTGGTCATTATTGGATAAGAAAGATAAGCCTAACAGTATGTTTACGTATTGGTTACCCAATTTAATTCGATACAATATCATTTTTGTTGGTCTTAGCTACGGAATCATTAAAATATTTGCACAGCAAATGCCTTTTCCTACTTTGAGTCAGTTAGCCACTCCTTTGGGCGATTTTCTGCCGATGCGCCTCAGCTGGATGTTTATGGGGTATTCGCAACCCTATCAGATGTTTTCGGGTGTAATGGAATTGATGGTGGCACTATTGTTACTATACAAAAGAACCATTCCGCTTGGTTTGATTATTGGTTTGGGAGTCTTTGTCAATGTGTTTGCGTTAAATCTGAGTTACGATATTCCGGTGAAGTTGTACTCCATGCAAATCGTACTTTGCTGTCTGTACTTGCTGCTTATCGACTATAAAAAATACCTTAACTTCTTTATATTAGGGAAGCCTGCGACACCAACAAATAATTACGAACATCGTTTTACTAAAAGATGGCAAAGAATTATTACAATTGCTTTCAAAGCGGTCTTTCTCTTGTTTTTTATCGGATGGAATATTGTGGATTGTATCAGATGGCATCAAGAAACCCATACTTTGGAGAATATTTGTATTCCGCATGGTGTTTACAATATCAAAACCTTTAAAAAGAACCATCGAATCACAGCCATCGATGCCATGGATACCTTATCGTGGAAGGATTTTGTATTTGACAAACAAAAAAAAGGAAGTATGAAAACAAAAGATACTATGTTCCTAAACAGATACGGAAGAGCCTATTTTATTTATGACGTCGACAAGTCTAAACAAACGATCAATTTTAAGGAAGGTAGCAACGATAGCGTCGGTCTATTTACCATGAAATACAAACTCATCGATAAAAGAACTCTACAGTTAGAAGGAATTTTTAAAAAAGACACGTTGTTTTATGAGCTTGTCAGAAATGAAAAGCCGTTTCCATTAGCCGAAAAACAGTTTCATTGGATATCAGAGGCGAATAGATAATTCGATTAAAATACTATATTTGACATCTAAATGATAATCAATTGAAAAAACAAATACTTTCTATAGCTTGCATTGCTGCTTCATTATTTTCCAATGCACAATGTGTTGATATGATAGGCGCTGGCAGAGGTCATTGCGTAGTCATTAAATCCGACCATACACTTTGGAGTTGGGGTGGCGATGCGGAGAATCAACTTGGTAATGGAACAGCTGGTTCTACACGTGTACCAACAAGAATAAGTAGTGATGCTGATTGGGAAACAATAGCTGTTGGAGATAATCACTGCATTGCCTTAAAGGCCAATGGAACCCTTTGGGCATTTGGTAAAAACCAACTAGGCTATTTAGGTAACGGATCAATGACAGCTATTTTGGAGCCAACACAAATAGGGACCGATAACAACTGGATACAGGTCGGAACAGGAAGGCATGTTTCAATAGCATTGAAAAGTGATGGCACATTATGGAACTGGGGCTGGAATGACGAAGGAGGAATTGGTGATGGAACAAATATCAACAGACTTATACCAACTCAATTAGGAACTGATAATGATTGGGTAAAAGTTATACAGGGATACTACCATACTGTAGCTATAAAGAGTAACGGTACGCTTTGGTACTGGGGATGGAATGTTACCGGAATTGGGACTGGAGGAAGTTATACAACAAATCAACTACTCGCTCCTACCCAAGTGGGAACTGGAACGGATTGGCTAAATCCTCGTGATATGTCGGCAGGAAACCTACATACTATGATTATAAAAAGTAACGGTACGCTTTGGGGTTGGGGAATAAACGATTTTGGCCAGGTAGGTGATGGAACTGGATTAGCTAAAACAGCACCCACACAAATCGGGACTGAAAATAGCTGGATGAAAATAAAATCCGGACTAGGGCATAATGTTGCTGTTAAAGCGGATGGAACATTATGGACTTTTGGACTTAATAATTCGGGACAGATTGGTAACAATACTTTAGGGACAGACGCTCCTTCGATGTCAAATCTTTCTCCAATACAAATCACAACAGATAACGACTGGAATTCAGTTGCAGTAGGTTCGCATAGTTCCTATGCTATCAAAAATAATGGGAATATTTGGGTATGGGGATTCAATTATGTAAGCATGCTTGGTTTAAATCCTACTCCACCACAACAAAATTATCTAGTTCCGACTCCAGTGGATCTGTGTGCCCTTTTATCGGTTGAACGAATCGAGAATGATTTGATCTCAATAAAGGCTTATCCAAATCCAACAAACGGTATTCTGCATATTGAAGCTGAAGCAGCTATATATAAAATTGAATGTTATGATGTATTAGGAAGACAGGTATTTACTAATTCCTATAACTCAGATAAGGTACAGGTTAATCTCTTAACACTTAATAAAGGTAGCTACCTTGTTAGGATATTTACAGATGAAGGAATACAGAATTTTAATATAATCAAAGACTAACCTTCGTATATAAAGCATGACTGACCTGGCTTATTTGGAATACCTCGAAGAATTCTTAACCGATAACCGCAAAGAGCGTTTTGCCAGCGTATTATCCACCAGAACCAATCACTTTACGGTTGCTGTAGAAGATGTATTCCAGTTTCACAATACCAGTGCAGTAATGCGTAGTTGTGAGGTTTTTGGGATTCAGGAAATCAATATCGTAGAGCAGCGCTTTGGTAAAAACATTGATAAGGAAATTGCTATGGGCGCTCAAAAATGGGTGGACATCAATAAGTTTGAAAACATTACCAACTGCATCGAAACTCTAAAAAGTAAAGGCTATCAAATCATCGCCACGACGCCACATAATGATTCGTGTTTGTTGCAGGATTTTGACGTAACCAAGAAAAGTGCGCTGTTCTTTGGTACTGAAAAAGAAGGACTTTCGGAAGAAGTAATGAACAAAGCTGATGGCTATCTGAAGATTCCTATGGTAGGATTTACAGAAAGTCTAAACATATCGGTTTCGGCAGCTATTATCATTCAGGACCTTACCACTCGCCTACGCCAATCTGATGTAAATTGGCAATTAACCGAAGAAGAAGTACTTGAAAAGCGTTTGCTTTGGGCCAAGAATACCATTAAGGATATTAAACGGATTGAGGAACGGTATTATGCTGAAAAACGGAGTTAGAAGTTGGAAGCTAGAAGTTGGAAGTTTGAAATTACCTTCCAAAGGAATCATAGTTGTCTTCGGCGTATTTCTGAAAACGGTTTAAAAGCACAATATTCTTTTGCTCAATTAGCGTCAGTTTCCCCGACATATCATCCGTAACCGGAATATACCAGTCCACAGGATCAAAGAATTGACGGAAAGACTTCTTTTTAAAAGTGTAACCATGACGCGCGAAAATAGTGTTCCGGATGATTTCCAATTCGAGTTTCTTTAGATTTTTCAGATCACTTTCTTTGAGTAATGTTGTTGAAGCGTTTAATTTGGTAATGATATCCGATGCCATTCGATAAGTATCTTCATAAAACGTTTCTTCCGTACCGTCATCATTGGTATATTTGGTACTGTCTGTCTTCATACTGAAATAATCGATGTAATTCCCTTCTTCCGAAAGCATCAGCTTTGGATTGTATTTGAACGGTTGTTTGGTCAGCTTATACGTGCGTTCCCATACCGGAACTGTTTTGGGTGCAACAAACCATATACCTTCCAATGTATCATTTGCTATTCTAAATTCGAATTCTCCATCATCATCTCTATCGCCGGGTTCTTTTAGATTGATGACAAATTCGTCGGCATTATCTGTAATGGTTCCCAATAAAGGCCTAACATTTCCCGCTACAATACTTTGTCCGTAGACTTTCCCTTTTTCAATTTTCTTGATAATGATGTTGATTTTGTTACTAATCATATAGTCCGTTTCTAAAACAGTACTATCCGCCTCAGACACCACAAAATCACCCACCCAGTTTCCATAAAAATCAGCATAAGGATCTTCAACAACCACATCATCAGTAATCATTGTGGCTTTTTTTTCTTTTTTACAGGAAGCAACAGCAACTGCCAATACTATAATTAGAATAATTTTCTTCATTTGTTTTTCTGTTTATAGATATAATATTCAATAAGCAATAAATTCGGAATCCAGCCCAGCCAAGCAATGATTTGATACAAATCCATCGGTGCCGGATGAAACAAATATACGAGAATCACTTTCCACAACCGCAAAGTAACGGCAGAAAATGCTAGTGCGAAACTCCTAAGCATAAAAGCTTTATGACTGGCAATTTGATGCTTTTTTATGGCTAGAAAACCTTTCAGCGTAAAGTAAAACCAAAGTAACGATAAAAGGACGAACGCTATTTTAGAATAGAAGCCACCATTCGCATACAATCCGATAAAAAATCCGGAAGGTGCGGCCAAAAATAACACAACAAGAACATACACTTTTCCTATGAATCGATGTAATTGCGGTCGTTTTTTTAGCAAGGACTCATTGAACTGCGTAAAGCCAGCTAACAAGGTAAAAATGGAGGAAAAAACGTGGATATAAAAAATAACAAGATATCCTGGAATGGATGTGACTTCGGTTTGTTTTATTTGTAAAAATGCTACATCAGAATCAAAAGAAACATACTTCAACGTGATGTTGAGCATCAATAGAAAAAAGACAATTAGGAGGATTTGCCCACTATTCGTGAATGTACTTCTCATGCTTTTTGGATAACACTTTGTACTGCTCGTAGCATTCACTAATGGCATCCATAATTTGAAGATCGTTGGCCGTTTTGATAAATTCTTCCGAATAACTGCAACGGGTAAGAATTTCGGCAATTTCCTTTTTGTCGATACCCAATAATACGCCTAAGGTTTCTCTATCAAATTTAGATTCGAGTAAATGCCTAACGGTATCGTCTTTTTTCATCTTTTTGAGCTTCTTAAGCTCATTAGACTTGTTTCCGAAGAAATTATAGAGCATGTCTGCCGGATTGAAGATAGAACCCAATACACGGGAAAAAGCGCCTGGTGAAGAGCTTCCGGTTTCATAACCTTGAGGTAATCCCGAAATACTGTAACGGTAATTGTCTTTTTCGGGAATCAATTTGGAATCAATTTCAAGATATCCGGTTAGGTCGTACTTTTTTACAATTACTTCTTCCAACGCTATGGCTTTTTCGGTCAGCTGCAATTTTGCTGTACCATTTTTCAACCAGTCATTAGTAACTCTTACGCGAAGTGATTGATAGCCTAATAAGGAAATATGTATCGTATCATTCACACTTACTTCCAACTCGAAAAATCCTTTTTTATCGGTAACAACACCTTTTACTTTATTGATATTAATAACATTGGCATTGGCAATAGGCAACAGCGTATTGTCATTGATAATGGTTCCGGTAACTTTCTGAGCCAACGGATTTTCTTGTGCCATAGCACTCACGGAAAAAAGAATTAGAAAGGAAAGTAATAAATATCTCATAGCAGCTTTTGATGGTTTAAAAGTATGAAACTCTTTTAAGATATTGTACAGTTTGCCATTAGAATTAGAACAAAATTAACAAAAGGAGATTTGAGATTTAGGAATTAGGAATTAGGAATTAGGACTTGGGATTAAATAGAAACTCCGTTTTCACATTTTTACTATGGAAAACGGAGTTTTAGAGTATTATTCCTTTTCAGGATAACTATCTTTTAAAAAATCTAGCTTTTTCTAGGTCTTCTTGCTTTAGCATCGTCAAACGAGCGACCAGCTGGTCTGTCTGATGTTCCTGCAGAACGTCTAGGCGCTCTTTCTTCTCTTTGAAAAGAACCTGGTTCTCTTTTGGGAGCGCTATCGCTTCGGAATCCGCCTTCTCTTCTTGGTCTGTCTGAACGTTCTGTTCCTGATGCACTATTTCTATCGCTTCGGAATCCACCTTCTTTTCTTGGTCCGAAACTTCCACCACCGGAACTTCTTCCACCAAAACCGCTAGAGCTTCTGCGTTCACCGCCACCACTTCTTCCGTTATGGTCACGACGTTCACGGCTTCCGCCATCGTTTTTAGAGATTTCAACGTTAATACGACGTCCGTTCATATCAAATCCGTTCAGAATTGACATTACTTTATCAGTGTGTTCTCCATCAGTATTAAAGAAAGAGAATCCTTCTTTTACATCCACTTTGAATACATCATCGCGACCTAAGTCTAAGGTTTCTTTTAAGAAATCTTTCAACTGCATCCAGTCGAAGTCATCTCTTGAACCAATGTTTACAAAATAACGAACTGGATCTCCAGCTCTGATTTCTCTTGGTTCCGAACTTCTCTCGCTTCTTTCACCACCTTTTTCACCTGATAAATCACGTTTCTTTTTGTAGTAATTGATAAATCGATTGAATTCGACAGAAACCATCTTCTTGATTAATTCTTCTTTAGACAAACCGTCTAAAACTTCGTTAATGGCCGGAAGATAGTTGTCAATTTCGTGATCTACTTCGGTATCTTTGATTTTATTGGCTAAGTGCAACAATTGGATTTCGCAGATTTCAATTCCACTAGGAATTGTTTTCTCCACAAATTTTTGTTGGATGATTCTTTCGATAGATGAAATTTTACGCAATTCACTTTTGGTGATGATTACGATAGAAGTTCCTAATTTCCCAGCTCTTCCTGTTCTTCCCGAACGGTGATTGTAGGTTTCGATTTCGTCTGGCAATTGATAGTTCACTACATGCGTAATGTTATCAACGTCAATTCCACGTGCCGCAACATCAGTAGCTACTAACATTTGAATTTGACGACCACGGAACGATTTCATAACCCCATCACGTTGTGCCTGAGATAAATCTCCATGCAAAGCAGCAGCGTTGTATCCGTCTTCGATTAATTTTTCGGCAACAGCTTGCGTATCGCGTTTGGTTCTACAAAAAACTACTGAGAAAATGTCTGGATTAGCATCAGCCAATCGTTTCAAAGCCTCGTAACGGTCGCGTGCATTCACACAATAAAACTCATGTGAAACGGTAGCCGACCCAGAGTTTTTTGTCCCTACTGTCACTTCTGCTGGATCGTGCATGAATTTTTTAGCAATTCTAGCAACCTCTGCAGGCATAGTCGCTGAAAATAACCATGTGTTTTTGTCATCCGGTGTATCGGATAAAATCGATACGATGTCTTCATAAAATCCCATATTCAACATTTCATCTGCTTCGTCAAGAATACAGAAGTTAATGTTTTTAATGTTTACAAGACCACGATTGATCATGTCTTGCATTCTTCCCGGCGTAGCTACAATAATTTGTGCTCCACGTTTAACATCTCTGGCTTGTTCCGTAATGCTTGCACCACCATAAACTGCCACTGTATGTAAACCTTTTACATATTTTGAGTATTGTTTAATCTCGTTGGTGATTTGTAAGCATAGCTCACGCGTTGGTGATAAAATTAACGCCTGTGTATTTCTGTTTTCGGCATCAATTTTTTGAATAAGCGGAAAACCAAAAGCGGCTGTTTTCCCTGTTCCTGTTTGCGCTAAGGCAACCAAGTCTGTGTTTTGTTCCAATAGTACTGGAATCGCTTTTTCTTGTACTTCTGACGGATTCTCAAATCCTAGATCTTTGATCGCCAGCAGTAACGATTCATTCAGACCTAATTGTTCAAATTTATTCATATAAAGTTTTAAAATTTGGTGCAAAGGTAAGTTTTAAATACCATATACGCTAATTTGTTTTTATTTGATAATCAGAATGTTAACTTTTACAAATTAAATTTGATACTAAGAGTTAGTCGCAGTCACAGTTTTCAGTCGCATATTTTAATGTAAACCGAGACTGAGACTGTTAACTATCTTAAGAATTCTACTAATTTTTTAACAGCCAATCCGCGATGACTAATCACCGATTTTTCTTCTAAAGTCAGTTCAGCAAAGGTCTTATCATAGCCATTAGCCATAAATATCGGGTCATAACCAAAACCATTAGTCCCGATTTTTTCTTTGATGATTGCACCTTTGATAATACCAGTAAACAAGGTTTGTTTTCCGTTCAGATTCAGTGCTATTACCGTTTTAAATTGTGCTGCCCGATTGGATTGGTCTTTTAAATTTGATAGTAATTTATCCATATTATCATCGGCATTTTTTTGTTCGCCTGCATAGCGAGCCGAGTAAACTCCAGGTTCCCCATTCAAAACCATTACTTCCAGGCCAGTATCATCGGCAAAACAATTATAGCCATATTTTTGAGTAACGTAGTCTGCTTTTAAAATGGCGTTTCCTTCAATAGTAGTCGCCGTTTCAGGAATATCTTCGAAACAACCAATATCTTCCAGACTTAGAATCTGAATAGTATCAGGTAACAAAAGTTGGATTTCCTTTATCTTATTTGGATTATTAGAGGCGAAAACGAGTTGCATCAGAAAAAGTATTAGTTAGTACAAAGATGAGAAGAATCGAAGTATTTTAGGTGTAAAAGTTACTCTTTCTCTTTTTTAGGAAATGTTTAAACCAAAATCTTTTTATATTCGTATTTACTAGTAAATACCACAAACCGCTTTATATGAGAAAACCAATTACTTTAATAAATTGGGGCCATTTATGTTGCCTTATCACGTTCTTACTTGCAGCCTTTGAGCCACTTAACGCTCAATTTCTTTTACAAAAAAGCAACCCAGAAGAAGCTATTTCTATTCATAGTAAAGCCGAATATGTTGATGTGGGCAAAGTGGATGTCAGTTTTGAACAAATCCGAACCATTAGAGCATTTCAGTTTTTGCCTATGGAGAAAGAGAATCGAGACTTTGGTTTTACGAATCACAATATCTGGGTTCGTTTTCAATTAAAAAATACCACTAACGAACCGCTCAATTATTATTTTGAAACCGCTCGTCCTATTACCGATGTGGCGGAATTGTTTGTTATAAAACAGGATAATAGCGTTTCTAAATTCATCAGCGGTGATGCGATTCCTTTTGATCAGCGAAGTTATAAGGTTCGGAAAACTATTTTTAAAATAAGTTTGGCACCACAAGAATTGCAGCAATTCTATTTGCATGTAAAGAGCGATGGCGAACAACTTTCCATGCCTATGGTACTACACTCCTCAGAGAATATTTTGGAAGAGAGTTCTTTTGAGCAGTTTATTTTTGGGTTTTTCTATGGTATTTTATTGATAGCTGCTATTTTATATCTGTTCTTTTATTTTGCCATGCGTGACAAAACCTTTTTCTTTTACAGCATGTATGTGGTTTTTATTGGATTGCTTCAATTTTCGATTGATGGGTATTTCTACAAATTTGTTACACCACAATCGGGTTGGTTTTCACTGCATGCGGTCATTATTTTTGCGAGTCTGGCTAGTTTTTTTCTTGGATGTTATGCGCAAGTTTATTTAAAGATTAAACAATTTAATACGACCATTAATAAAGCATTTTATGTAGTTTATGGGATTGACTTATTGTTGATTATATCTTTGTTTATTATTCCGGACCATGCCTACGCCTATCCTATTGCCAATGGTTTGGGGTTGATTTTACTACTATTAATTATCGCTTCCCAATTTATCATTCTTCTTCGTACTAAGAAGATTGACCGTTTTTTTGCTACTGGTATCTTCTTCCTGATTGCCGGATTTGTTGTTTTTATTCTGAAAAACTTTGGGGTATTACCGATCAACTTCCTAACAGAAAATGGTTCTAAGTTAGGCACCGGAATGGAAGTTATCTTCCTCTCGCTATCGATGGCGAACTTAATACGAAACCTCAAAAATGAGCGGGAAGAACTGCAAACCTTAGCACTTCAGAAAGCTGAGGAAATGAACGAACTGAAGTCGTATTTTCTGTCGAATATCAGTCACGAATTACGCACACCTTTAAATGCTATTTTGAACACAGCCAAATCGATGGCCAATGACTCGCAAGACGAGCAGATTCAAAACGGTAGTCAAATTATAAAATATTCTACCTACAGCTTATTGAATTCGGTCAACGATATTCTTGATTTCTCCAAGATTGAAAAGAATGAGATTAAACTGGAGCTTTCTGAATTTGACTTGGTCAAAACAGTTGAGCATATTGCCACTAACTTTTCGCGTGAAGCCAAAGACAAAGGCTTAGAATTTACCTTTATAAAAGGAGATGATTTACCGCAATTAGTGAAAGGCGATATTGCCCGTTTGAGTCAGATTCTGCAAAACATCTTGAGTAACGGACTTAAGTTTACTAACGAAGGTTTTGTCAAATTCAAATTAGAAGCTAAGAAAGGAAAAGACCATAAAACTAAAATTACATTCATTGTAAGTGATACCGGAGTCGGAATTTCGAAAGAAAAAATCAACAGTATTTTCGATTCGTTTTCACAAGAAGGTATCAATAACAAGCGAAAGTTTGGCGGTTTGGGATTGGGACTTTACATCGTTAAGCATTTGGTTAATCTGCATGACGGGAAGATAAAAGTTGATAGCACTATTGGATTGGGAACCGTATGTACCATCAGTTTAGATTATGAAACGGTAGCAATTAAAAAAGAAATAGAAACCGCTGCAGCGCCATCAGACTATGATTTGAACGGTAAAGCTATTTTAGTGGTTGAGGATAATGCTATGAACCAAATGGTGATTAAAATGATTACCAAAAAATGGCTTAATACGACGGTCGATTTTGCCAATAACGGACAAGAAGGGGTGCAAAAGTTAATGGAAAAAGATTATGACATCATTTTAATGGATTTACAAATGCCGATTATGGATGGCTATGAAGCTACCATTGCGATTCGCAATGGTGAAGCTGGAGAAGACAAGAAATCGATTCCGATTATTGCCTTAACAGCAGATGTTATGGAAACCACCAAGACAAGGGTTATTGAGATTGGTATGAACAAATACTTATCAAAACCGGTGGATAAGGATACGTTATTTGAGATTATTAAATTGTTGGTATCGTAATAGTAACTCTTTTAATTACATTTATACGTTTAGAATAAATCTGATAACTTTTAATAGCTACTATTATGATCAAAAATATTGCTTTTGGGGTTTTTATTTTGGTAAGTTTTTTATCCTGTTCCTCAGACAATGCTAATCCAGAAGACAAGATTACTTCAGTAACTGCCACTATTAATGGTGTACCGATGACCTTTCAGGCATATGGATACGGAATTGACCTGACTAATAATGGTTATAAATTAGGTTTGAATTTTGGTAGATCTGTTGCCTCTCCTTTTGAAGAATACGGTTTTTATCTGGAAATGCGGTACAAAAAGAAAGGAAATAATGTCATTGAAAAATTTATTTACCATCAAGGAATAATTGGTAATAGCTTCGATGGTGATTTTGTAGATGGTACTTTTGAAAATACGGTTAGTGTAAATAAAAACAGTAGATTTAAAGCAACAGCATCGGGTTCATTGACGATAGGTGACAAAACGGTAACCATCACAGATTTAAAGATTAATTATGTTTATGAAGATCCTTTTGATTCTAAACACTAAAAAGATAAGAACGCTACCTATTTCTAATTGCAATGATTAGGAGTAAACTAAATTTATGATTACTTTTGCCTCGTTTTTAAATACACTTTACAATGGTAAAAGATTTATTCGAAAGAATACAAAACAATAAAGGTCCGCTAGGAAAATGGGCTTCTCAGGCCGAAGGTTATTATGTATTTCCAAAATTAGAGGGCGAATTAGGTCCAAGAATGAAGTTCCACGGCAAAGACATTTTGAACTGGAGTTTGAATGATTATTTAGGATTAGCAAATCATCCTGAAGTGCGTCAAGCCGATACGGATGCGGCCATTCAATATGGTGCTGCTTATCCTATGGGAGCTCGAATGATGTCGGGACACACCGATGCTCACGAACAATTAGAAAAAGAATTGGCTGCTTTCGTCATGAAAGAATCGGCTTATTTGCTCAACTTTGGGTACCAAGGAATCATGTCGTGTATTGATGCTTTAGTGACTAAAAATGATATTATCGTTTACGATGTAGATGCACATGCCTGTATCATTGATGGTGTACGTTTGCACATGGGAAAACGATTTACCTACAAACATAACGATTTGGAAAGCATGGAGAAAAACCTTCAACGTGCTACCAAAATGGCTACTGAAACCGGTGGTGGTATCTTATTTATTACTGAAGGTGTTTTCGGAATGCGTGGCCAACAAGGAAAGTTGAAAGAGATTGTGGCGATGAAAGAAAAATACAATTTCCGTCTTTTAGTGGATGATGCGCACGGATTTGGTACTTTAGGAAAAACCGGAGCCGGAGCTGGAGAAGAGCAAGGATGCCAAGATGGGATCGATGTGTATTTCTCCACATTTGCGAAGTCAATGGCTAGTATTGGTGCTTTTTTAGCTGGAGATAAAGACATTATTGATTATTTGAAATACAACTTACGCTCACAGATGTTTGCCAAAGCCTTACCGATGATTCAAACGGTGGGTGCTTTAAAAAGATTACAATTATTACGCGATAATCCGGGGTTAAAAGATAAACTTTGGGAAAACGTAAATGCATTACAAAACGGATTAAAAAAGAACGGTTTCAATATTGGAGATACTAATACCTGTGTGACTCCGGTGTATCTTGAAGGTTCTATTCCAGAAGCGATGGTGATGGTTAATGACTTGCGTGAAAACTATGGCATCTTCTTGTCCATTGTAGTTTATCCTGTAATTCCAAAGGGCATTATCTTATTGCGAATGATTCCGACCGCTTCTCATACTTTAGCTGATATTGATGAAACGCTTACGGCTTTTGATGCTATTCGTGAAAAACTTTTAAACGGAACGTATAAAAAGATTGCTGAAGCTACAACAATTGATGTGTCGTAGTTTTTACTTTATATAAAATAAAAAAGCCATCTTTAAGAGATGGCTTTTTTTTATGAAGTGCAATCTTTATTATTGCATGGAGATAATCTTAGTCTCGTCTATTTTGAAGGCTTTAACTACAGCGTCATAGTCATTAAAATCAACCTTTGCAGAAGATTTATTTGAGAAGAACCCTGGAATAATTACGATTCTAAATGTTTGATTGTTTAGGAAATTTGGAGTTAAACTCAAGTCATAGTTTCCACCGGCATAAATGGTAAAATCTTCTTTACTAAAATCGAAATCATAATCGAGTTCCCCTTGATTTAAGAACAACGTTCTTGGAATTGGCTGCCAAATTGGAGTGCTAGAATCAATAGTTCCGCTCAATCGGTATATGAGGATTGCGTCAGATGGAAAAATTTGAGGGTTTAGTGTACGATAAATGTTGTATCCGTTAACTGCGTCAAAAGCGAAGTTTACATTTCTTAGTTCAAATACTTCGCTAATAGTATCATTATCAACGGTGTCATTGTCTTCGTTTACGGTGCAGCTTCCTAGTGTTATCATCCCGATAACAGCTAAAATAAAAGTAATTTTTTTCATGGTTTTCTTTTTTAATGATTAATGATATAATTACGCTATTCATTAATTGTGCCAAACTATTCTGTTTAGAAAAAAAATACGCTAAATTTGATTATTACCAAATATGAGTGCACTTCAAAATCTCCAACGAAAAGATCCTCTTACAATCAACTATGGGAAGAAACAACGCTAAAAACATCAAGACACATAACGATAAACTTCACAAAGCGCAGGATAAGGACAAAGCCAAGAAAATGGCACGAGAAGAAAAGCTCAAAGCCATTGCCAAGAAGTTTAATGAGGACAGCGCTAAGCAGTAAGGTCTAGATTTACTACTATGACCTTATAAAAATACGATTCTCTTGTGTTGCACGCTTACTGCACTTTGATTGCACTTTGATTGGGCTTTGATTGGGCTTTGATTGGGCTTTGATAGGGCTTAATAGAAATCGTCACCTTTACGAAATTATGGATAGCCTTTGTCGAATCTTCGATTTCGTGTGGTTGCGAAAAGTTGTCACAATTTTTTTCGTTTTATTTTTTTTGTGACACTTTTTGTCACAAAATTTTTAAATGTGTTTTTTTTTGTGACAAGATTTTTAAAAAATAATGTGATAGCACGGATTGCAAATCCGTGCTATAGTGGTTTTCTCTCTAGTTGATGCGATAGTGTATTGCATTATCGTTGTGGCTCTGTTCATTTTCTTTGCTTGTCCAAAGAAAACGAACCAAAAGAAAGGACCCTTTTAGAAGGAATTTTTAAACTACGTTTAAAACCGTCCGGCAAACTTCGCGCTGCTTCGCCGCTGGATTTCGAAGCTTTGCTCGGACTATTCTCTCTAAAAGATTGGCGTTCTTAGAGCTTATGGTTTAACGATATTGTATTATTGTTTTTAGCACGGATTATAAATACGCGCTATAGGGATTGACTTTGACGAATCTTCGATTTCGTGCGGTGGCGGAGGATTGTTTTTATATCTTTGATTGTGTTGAAATCTCCCATTAAAATACTTACTATCTATGAAAAAAATAATACTATTTCTTTTATTTTCGACTGCTACTTTTGCTACTGAAATTAAAGTAAAATCAACTCCAAAAGAAGTTACTGTTTATACTAATGGAGCACAAATTACTTCCGATGTAATCACTACTATTCCAAAAGGATCAAGTGTTTTAAGAATAACTGATTTGTCGCAATTTATTAATCAAAACACCATACAAATTAGTGGATTAAAAGAGGTGTCCATACTCTCCATTGGGTATGAAGTGCTATCGTATCCAAAAAAAATAGTATCTGAAAAAATTAAAACATTACAAACTGAAATCAATGACAAGCTCAGAGAAATTGCGCGTTTACAAAGTAGTGTCAAAGGTCTTGAAGAGGAAGAATCCATCCTCACACTAAATAAGAATTTAAGCAGCACTCAACAAGCAGTAGCACTCGATAAATTACTGTTGCATTCCAAACATTACAGAGAACGTGTTCCTGTTATTAAAATGGAAATCTATGACATCAATAAAAAAATTGCTTCCATGGATACTGATGTTAGACTTATGCAGCAGGAATTGCAAAAAATAATGGGAGATTCTAACGAAACCAGAGGAGAGATTGTCGTAAAATTAGACAACCCAACAGAAGCTATCGCACTCCATCTAACATTAAAATATATTGTTTCCGAAGCTGGCTGGGTTCCATCCTACGAAATAAAAACTAAGAACACTAAAGATGCCTTACAATTTGCTTACAAAGCACAAGTGTACCAAAATACCGGTGAAGACTGGAATGATGTAAAGCTGATTTTGTCTACCGGAAATCCAACCGTTAATAATGAGAAACCAAAAATTGAAACCCATTATCTGAATTTCATTAATCCAAACAATTACTATGCACCTGTTTTCCAAGCGAATCAGAATTTTATTTACAATCCCATGGTTAAAGTAGTATCTGGCGTAGTTACCGATAAAAGCGGCCCTCTTCCCGGCGTGAATGTAATAATCAAGGGGACTACTATTGGAACTCAAACTGATTTTGATGGTAGATATACTTTAAAGATCGAAAACGGAAAAGAATTGGTGTATTCGTTTACGGGGATGGAAAACATTATACTTCCTGTTTACAGTACTACTATGAACGTAACCATGAAAGATAGTGGCGTACAACTTCAAGAAGTTGTGGTACTGGGATACTCCAAAACTGCTTCCAAAGATATTGCTCAGGATGACATTGAAGTTGATGAGGCTACCATTACCGGTTCTGGTGATGAAAAAGAAATTGTAATGAATACCGTATCTTTTAAGATAAAAAAGAACTACTCTATTCCGTCCCTTGATACGCCGTCCATCATTGAGATTGATAATTTTGTTATTCCGGCAGCATTTGAATACTACACTGCACCAATTCTGAGTGAAAATGTATTCCTGACTGCCAAGTTAAAAGAATGGAATAAATATGATCTATTACCTGGTGATGCCAGTATTTATACCGAAGGAAGTTATGCAGGAACAACCTTTATCAATCCGTATCAAACTGAGGAAGAATTAATTGTTTCTATGGGAATTGATAGCAATCTGATTATCGAACGCAAGCAAGTCAATAACCTTAAAGACAAATCTTTTTTAGGTAGTACCCGAATTGTTGACCGCAACTATGAAATTACTTTACGGAATAACAAATCCACTGATGCTACAGTCAGAATCTATGATCGCATTCCACTAAGTCAAAACAAAGAGATTAAAGTTGAAAAAACTACCGTAGATGGTGCTGAATACGATGAAAAAACTGGGATATTGTATTGGCCGGTAACGATTACACCGAAACAAGTAGTCAAAAAACAACTGGGTTATCAGGTAAAATATCCAAAAAATAAGAAAATCAATTTATAAAAAAACAAAGCCTCACAATGATGTGAGGCTTTGTTTTTAAATGCTGTTAGTTACATATTCTTTCTATACTGCCCGCTGATAGGATTGTTTTGAGCATGGATTGCAAATCCGCGCCATCGGGTTTGTCCTTTATTCTTCTTTGTTTTATTCTTTACTTATTTTTTGAGAATAAATTCCATTACTGGTTTCTAATTTGACAATATAGATACCAGCTGCATGAGCAGAAAGATCTAAAGAATCTCCTACCTGCATACCTAACATATTAAATACAGTAACTTTAGTAATCTCAATCGAATTGTTTGATGCTATTAACTTGCCTTTGGTAGGATTAGGAAAAAGGTGGACTTTTGTATTTCCGTTTAAATCTATTGTTGACAATGTCGTAAGGGAATAACAACCGGAAACACTTACACAGCCATTGGTTGTTAATTGAACAGCGTAATTTCCGCTATCTCCCGGAGTATATACTTGACCCGTAGCATTGGGAATGGGTTGATTATTATTATCACAATCTAGCCATTGATAAGTCGTTCCGGCTAAATCTCTGTCAGCCAATAATGATGCATCTCCTACTGTAACTCCGGTTGTAAAAGCATTTTGAGTGTCGGTGATATTTACCGGAATAGTAAAGGTATCGGTTTGATCCGGATTGCAAAATGCATTAGTAATCGTTAGTGTTACTTGTTTAAGTCCAGGACAGCTATAATTATGAGTTGGATTAATATCGGTGCTTACCGCTGTTCCATCTCCAAAATTCCAACTAACACTATCATAGTTGTTACTTGTATTTATAAAAGAAACCGAAGCATTGTTAGTAGTTGGGTTAAAATCGCTAGCTATGGGGAAATATCCAAATGTTGCATTAGGAGTTAGACAACGCTGCGTATCAAAATAAGTAACTTGATTAGGCACCCAAGTAGTGCCAACCAGATTTCCATCCACTTGAAGTATTGGAATTCCATAATCTTTATCAAACCATTTATAGGAAACTGTGGTTACCGTATTTTGTGTTGGAGTACCATTTGCGGTCACCGTTACTGCATTAACCACAGTAGTTTTCATTTTCAAAACATTAGGAAAAGTACCAAAAGGGGTTGTCAAGGAACCCCAACCTTCTACTAAATTGGTACGCTGTCCTGTTGAAGCATATTGCACAGGCACGCCTAAAGTGGTTAAATCGACGCTTAAAGCAAAATTATTAGTATAGTTGTCATTATAATTTATTGGAAATTGATAAAGAATATCGGCTGTTTGATACGATGCTACAAAAGGTAATGTGGTTCCACCAACAGTGATAGATGCACCAATCATTCTGTCTTCTACAGTAGTAGATGATACCTTTAAATGATCCATTACATTACTTATACCGTAACCTTGAATTTGTATTCCGTTGGATAATTTGAGCGCTAAATTGAAGTTATTATTAAACTGTGTATTACAATTAAAAAAATAGCCATTTAAAAGACACCAAACATTTTTATAGCCCACATTATTAGGATTTTGAATCAATAGGGTTTCTTGAGTTGCTGGAACTAGTGTATTGTAATTCCAGTTGAAATTGGCTCCTGTTTGAACATAATCTAACGTTAAAGCCTGAGCTGTAGCGGTACTAACTATATAGGACTCGTTTTGAAGTGCATAATCTGTGGAGAGATAACTTATTTGAGAGAAGCTCAACGTGGATAGAAAGCAAAGGAATAAAGAAGTAATGTTTTTCATATTCAATTTATTTATAGTGTGTTAAAAGTAATTATAATTTTTGAAAGCATTATACTAACCAATGCAATAGACTTTGAAAAATAATATAAGTTGAAAATGCTATACCTTTTCTGTTCTTGATTATAGAGTAGCGTGACTTTGTTGTTCATTGAGCTTTGCTCGGATTTCTCTGTAGTTGATGCGATAGTGCATTGCAGTATGGTTGGGGGTTCTGTTCCTTTTTTTTTGCTTGTCCAAAAAAAACGAACCAAAAAAAAAGGACCCTTTTAGAAGGAATTTTTAAACTACGTTTAAAACCGTCCGGCAAACTTCGCGCTGCTTCGCCGCTGGATTTCGAAGCTTTGCTAGGACTATTCTCTCTAAAAGATTGGCGTTCTTAGAGCTTATGGTTTAGTGATGAGGTTTATTGTTTGTCAGGAATTATATTGTGAATACCTATTATTTAGATGCGATTGTACAATGTATTATCGTTAGGGGTTCTGTTCATTTTTTTTTGCTTGTCCAAAAAAAAACGAACCAAAAAAAAAGGACCCTTTTAGAAGGAATTTTTAAACTACGTTTAAAACCGTCCGGCAAACTTCGCGCTGCTTCGCCGCTGGATTTCGAAGCTTTGCTCGGACTATTCTCTCTAAAAGATTTACTTTCTTAGAGCTTATGGTTTAAAGTATATTTTTACCGATTGTAAGTAAGCATTAGAGGCTGATAGGGTTGCGAGAAGTATTGATGGGGCTTACTGCACGCTTACTGCACGCTTATTGGACGTTAATAGGACGCGTCACCTTTGCGACATTATAGGATAGCTTTTGTCGAATCTTCGATTTTATCCGGCGGCGAAAAGTTGTCACAATTTTTTTCGTTTTATTTTTTTTGTGACACTTTTTGTCACAAAATTTTTAAATGTGTTTTTTTTGTGACAATAATTTTAAAGGATAACTTGATAGCAAGGATTGCAAATACGTGTCATCAGGCTTCTGTTGCAACTTGGATCTAAACAACACGAAAGGATTGACTCCGTCGAATCTTCGATTTCGAGCGGTAGCGGGAAAAAACAAAAAACCTCACATCACTGTGAGGTCTTTATTTATATGATTATATCGTTCACGGTATGAAAAAGAACCTACATATTCCTCCTATACTGCCCTCCTACTTCAAACAAACCAGCGGTGATTTGTCCGAGTGAGCAATATTTGGTAGCATTCATCAGGACTTCAAAGATGTTTTCGTTATTGATGGCAGCATTTTGTAACGCTTCAATTTGTTCGTCTTCTTTGTCGTGATAGGTTTTATGTAAATTATCAAGTGTTTTGATTTGCTCTTGTTTTTCTTCTTCGGTAGCACGAATCACTTCAGCCGGTAAAACCGTTGGAGAACCTTTGGAACTCAAAAATGTATTTACTCCAATTATTGGGAATTCACCAGTATGTTTCAACGTTTCGTAATACAAGCTTTCTTCCTGTATTTTGCTTCGTTGATACATGGTTTCCATAGCACCTAAAACGCCGCCACGTTCTGTAATTCGGTCGAATTCTTGTAATACAGCATCTTCTACTAAATCGGTCAGTTCTTCGATGATAAAGGAGCCTTGAATTGGATTTTCATTTTTGGCTAGTCCTAATTCCTTATTGATAATCAATTGGATGGCCATTGCTCTACGAACGGATTCTTCTGTTGGTGTGGTGATGGCTTCATCGTAAGCATTGGTATGCAGCGAATTACAGTTGTCATAAATGGCATATAAAGCCTGTAAAGTCGTACGAATATCATTGAAATCAATTTCCTGCGCATGTAACGAACGACCTGACGTTTGAATATGGTATTTCAACATTTGAGCTCTTTCATTGGCACCATATTTATTTTTCATGGCTTTCGCCCAAATCTTACGCGCTACTCGACCAATTACGGCATATTCGGGATCGATTCCGTTAGAGAAAAAGAAGGACAGATTTGGACCAAAATCATTGATGTCCATGCCTCGACTTAAATAATATTCTACATAAGTGAATCCATTAGACAAAGTAAAGGCTAACTGCGTGATAGGATTGGCACCGGCTTCGGCAATATGATAGCCCGAAATAGAAACCGAATAAAAGTTGCGCACATTTTTCTGAATAAAATATTCCTGCACGTCACCCATTAATCGTAAAGCGAATTCGGTAGAGAAAATACACGTATTCTGTGCCTGATCTTCTTTTAAAATATCGGCTTGAACCGTACCTCTTACCTGAGATAACGTCTTAACTTTAATGTCCTGATAGACATCGTTTGGCAAGACCTGATCTCCGGTAACTCCGAGTAACATCAAGCCTAAACCATTATTGCCTTCCGGTAACACTCCGTTGTATTTAGGTCGAGTTAGTCCTTTTTTCTTATAGATTTCGTTGATGCGTTCTTCAATTTCAACCTGAAGATTATTTTCGACAATGTATTTTTCACAGTTCTGATCGATGGCAGCATTCATAAAAAAGCCCAATAGCATTGGTGCCGGACCATTAATCGTCATACTTACCGAAGTTAGCGGATGACTTAAATCGAAGCCAGAGTATAATTTCTTAGCATCATCTAAACAGCAGATAGAAACGCCGGCATTTCCGATTTTTCCATAAATATCTGGGCGCAAATCAGGGTCATTTCCGTATAAGGTTACGCTGTCAAAAGCGGTAGAAAGTCGTTTCGCAGGTAAACCTGCGCTTACATAATGGAACCGTTTGTTGGTACGTTCCGGTCCGCCTTCGCCGGCAAACATTCGCGATGGATCTTCACCTTCCCGTTTAAACGGATATAAACCCGATGCAAAAGGAAACTGACCCGGTACATTTTCTTGTAAATTCCATCTCAAAATATCGCCCCAAGCTTGGTATTTAGGTAAGGCCACTTTTGGAATTTGCGTATGTGATAAGCTTTCGGTATGGGTTTGAATTTTGATTTCTTTATCACGTACCTTAAAGCTGTACACCGGATTTTTATATTGATTTACCTTGTCGTTCCAGGTTACTATAATTTCCCAATTGAAAGGATCAAGGTTCATTTTAACACGGTCAAATTCCTTAATCAATAAGTTTAGAAACTCTTTGTTATCTTCATTGTTATTCAAAGAGTTAGCATCGATACCTGCTTTATCAAATTTAGGTGCTTTCTTGTTTACCGATTCGACCGTTTTATAGATGCCGTATAGCTTTTGCGCCACTTCGACTTGAGTCAAAACAGTTTCGTCGTATTTGCGATTGTTCTCGGCTATTTCAGATAAATATCGGGTTCTGTGTGGTGGAATGACGAAAATCTTCTCGCTCATTTCGCGGGTAATCTCGAAAGTAGATTGCAAATCCGCTCCGGTTCTCTCTACAATTTTATCCATCACTTTTTTGTAAAGTGCATTCATTCCGGGATCGTTAAATTGTGAAGCGATGGTACCTATAACAGGCATTTCATCCGGATTGGTATCCCACAAATTGTGATTGCGTTGGTATTGCTTTTTGACATCACGAATGGCATCTAAAGCGCCACGTTTGTCAAATTTGTTGATAGCTACCAAATCAGCAAAATCAAGCATGTCGATTTTTTCCAATTGCGTAGCAGCACCGAATTCCGGTGTCATTACATATAAAGAAACGTCAGAGTGATCCATGATTTCGGTATCACTTTGCCCGATTCCGGAAGTTTCGAGAATAATGATGTCGTATTTTGCAGCTTTTAAAACCTGAATCGCCTCGGCTACATATTTTGATAGCGCCAAATTGGATTGACGTGTAGCTAAGGAACGCATGTAAACTCTTGGATTGTTGATGGCGTTCATTCGGATTCTGTCTCCTAGTAAAGCACCGCCAGTTTTACGTTTGGATGGATCTACCGAAATTAATCCAATCGTTTTTTCGGGGAAATCGATTAAGAAACGACGCACTAATTCGTCTACCAAAGACGATTTTCCAGCACCGCCTGTTCCTGTAATTCCTAAAACCGGAATTTTAGAAGTTTCATTTATCGTATGAATACTGTCAAAAACAGGTTTTGCAATTTCGGGGAAGTTTTCAGCCGCAGAAATCAATCGGGCAATAGCTGTTGGATTTTTATCTTCTATATGTTTTAATTCGCCGTTAAGTTGGTCACCAACAGGATAATCCGACTGCTGCACTAAATCGTTAATCATACCTTGTAATCCCATGGCACGACCGTCATCAGGAGCATAAATCCGGGTAATTCCGTAGGCTTGTAATTCGGCTATTTCGCTTGGCAGAATCACACCACCTCCACCTCCAAAAATCTTGATATGACCCGCGCCTTTTTCTTGAAGCAAATCGTACATGTATTTAAAGTACTCGTTATGACCACCTTGATACGATGTCATGGCAATAGCGTTGGCATCTTCTTGAATGGCAGTGTTTACAACTTCTTCTACGCTTCTGTCGTGACCCAGATGAATGACTTCCACTCCGGTAGCCTGAATAATTCGGCGCATGATGTTGATAGCGGCGTCGTGACCGTCAAAAAGGGAAGCTGCCGTTACAATACGAACTTTGTTTTTTGGAATGTATGGTATTTGTGGTTCCATCATGAGAATATGATAATTTTAGAGCCGCAATTTACGGAATTAATAAAAATTATTGCCGAAACCCTTGGCATAATTTTTGGAAAGTTTACTAAAAAATTAACCCATTCGTATCCTTCAATTTATATCTTTGAAAAGTCGATAACCACTAAAAAAGTAAAGGCTTACGATTCTAAAAACAAAAAAATATGCGCAAATCTCAACTCGCTCTTCTCTTATTACTTCCTGTCATGGGATTTTCCCAAGTCAAGATTTTAGACCAGATTAAAAAAAATATTCCATCTACTTCGAAATCATTATCATCCTTGGATATTTCTAACGGTTTGAAAGAAGCCTTGAATAAAGGAATTGAAAAACAAGTAACCAAGCTCACTGCTGTTGACGGTTTCTATAAAAACGAAATGGTAAAAATCCTTTTGCCGGCCGAATTACAAAAAGTAGATAAAGCGCTCAGAAAAATTGGTTTGAGTTCCCTTGCAGACAAAGGCATTCTGATGCTGAACCGTGCGGCAGAAGATGCTGTAAAAGAATCAACTCCGATTTTTGTGGATGCCGTAAAAAAAATGACTTTTACCGATGCCAAAAATATTTTGATGGGAAGCGACAATGCTGCCACTAATTATCTACAGACTTCTACCTCTACACCATTGTATGCCAAGTTTAATCCGGTAATTCAAAGCTCGTTTGCTAAGGTTGGCGCTGATAAAGTTTGGGCTACCATCATTAAAAAGTACAACAGTCTTCCGTTAGTGAGTAAAGTAAATCCGGATTTAACCGACTACACCACCAGTAAAGCACTTGAAGGTGTATTTAAAATGATAGCGGTTGAGGAAAAGGACATTAGAGGTAACTTAAATTCAAGAACTACTAATCTTTTGAAAAAGGTTTTTGCCAAACAGGATAAAAAATAATACCATACACCCTATTTTAATTGCATTCTGAATTGTTTCGGGGTGCAATTTTTCTTTTTAAGAAATACTCGGTTGAAATACGTTTGGTTTTCAAAACCTGACTCAATGGCAACTTGAGCTATTGTTTTATCCGTTTGTGTTATAAGTGTACAAGCGTAACCAATACGGATTTCGTTCACATAATCAGAGAAAGTCTTTCCTGTCATTTTTTTAAAAAACTTGCAAAAAGCGCTAGCAGTCAAATGAATTGATGCTGCAGCGTGTTCTAACTGAATTGTGTTCGTTAGGTTCTGTTTAATGTAATTGAACACGGTATTGATTCTGGTTTCGTTTTCTTTAGAGTTGTTGGGTGCATAAAATGGAGAGGCTAATATTTCATGATTGCCAAAACTAAGATTATCAAGGACGTTGAACAAGGCTGTAATTTGTCTGACTCCTTTTTCTGTAGTAATAGCTCTCATTTGCGATTGCATTTCAGTTGTTAACAAATTTGAAAAAGACAATCCACGTACACTAGCATGCAATAGCAGCTTGATTTTATAAAAAGCCTCAATTTTCATTGTGTTGGCCATAAATTCGGCTGAAAACTGAATCACCACTGCAGCAACTTTATCGAATGCATTAGCGTCGCTTTCCCATGTGTGTGGAATATCAGGACCTAATAAAACTAAATCACCAGCTTCAAAGGGTAAATAGCTATCACCTACTAATCGCATCCCACTTCCTTTGATAATCAAAGTCAATTCATACTCTGGATGATAATGCCATTTGAATTCAAAAAAAGGCATTTCAAATTCGAAAGCATGAATAGCATTTGCGGTGACTATAGTTTCTAAAACGGGTTTCATAACACCTAATTAACACAAAAATTAAATAATAAGTTCAAAAATAAACAATATAGTATTATAATTTTCATTTTTTGTACTATTGGGCAGTATCGAGAAAATCTAATTTTGAATCATCGTACAAAAAGATTACCCCGTTACAATTATAATTAGTCAGACATAAAAAAATAAAAGTATGCCAACAACACCAACTTCCATTCTTGAATTTTTAGAACAACCGTATCAGCTTACCGAGGAGCAACTAGCGTTTTACGACAAAAACAAATTCATCAAATTGAAACATGTTTTGAATGCTGAAACCATAGCCTACTATAACAAAGCCATCACGCAACAAGTGAATGCTATGAATCAGGAAGCTACTCCGTTAGAAGAACGCACCACTTACGGCAAAGCTTTTTTACAGTTATTTAATTTATGGTGCGAAAATAGTATTGTTAAAGAATTGGTTTTTAGCAAACGAATTGCCAAAATTGCGGCCGATTTGATGCAAGTAGATGGCGTTCGAATGTACCATGATCAAGCTTTGTTTAAAGAAGGTGGCGGTGGTATTACACCTTGGCATGCCGATCAATATTATTGGCCTTTAGCTTCTGATAAAACCATTACGGCTTGGATGCCGCTACAAGCTACACCACTTGAAATGGGACCTTTAGAGTTTAGTACCGGAAGTCATGTTATTGTGGAAGGAAGAGAATTGAGTATTGGCGATGAGAGCGAGGAACTCATTCAGAAAAAACTTAGGGTAACGGATTTCCAACACGTTATCGAACCCTTTGATTTAGGGGAAATCAGCTTTCATTCGGGATGGGTTTTTCATAGAGCCGGTGCTAATGTTACTCCAGATATGCGAAAAGTAATGACGGTGATTTATATGGACAAAGACATGATTTTGAAAAATCCGGAAAACGATAATCAAATTAACGATTGGAATACGTGGTGCCCCAATGCCGTGGTTGGTGAGACTATCAATTCACCTATTAACCCTGTATTATATTCCAATTAAACGATGACAACACACTACACTTGCACCTATTGGGGGTGCGAAAATCAATCAGCTAAATCATTTTTAGATGCCGTTATAGCTCAGGGTTATGATGGGGTTGAAATCAATTTTCCCGATAATCAACTGTTCATAACCGAGTTTATGAATGAATTAGATAACATCCGAAAAACCATTAATCCCAACTTTATTTTTATTGCACAACAAGTACTTAGTAATAAAACCGAAACCGTTGTCGAGTATACCCAAAGAATGGGAGATCGATTGCGATTTCTAATGGATTTAAAGCCCAATTATATTAATTCACATACTGGCAAAGATTACTATGATTTTAGTGACAATTGTTCCATTATTGAACACGCAGAACAACTTTCGAAATCTTCCAGCATTCCCATTTGGCATGAAATTCATCGGGGACGGTTTTCGTTTCATGCTAAAACGCTTCTCAACTATTTAGAACTTTTTCCGAATTTAAAATTAGTGGCCGACTTCTCGCATTTCGCAGTGGTTTCCGAAAGTAATTTAGAGGATCAGGCAGCTATTTTAGGTAGGATTTATCCACATATCAGACACCTTCACGCTCGTGTTGGGTTTAGTCAGAGTCCACAAGTGAATGACCCTTTTGCTCCCGAATGGCAAGATCAACTGGAACATTATTTGACTTGGTGGAACGAAATTGTGGCAGTATTAGAAAAACGAAAAATAGCCGAACTAACTATAACACCCGAGTTTGGTCCGTTTCCCTATATGCCTCAAGAACCGTTTACTCAAAAACCATTAGCTAATCAATGGGAAACTAATGTAAAAATGAAAAACTATTTGCAACACCATCTTACCATCCATGGATAACAACAAAAAAAGATACAGTACATTCATAGCGCTTAGTGCCGCTTTAGGAGGATTACTTTTTGGTTATGACACCGCAGTGATTTCGGGAGCCATTGGCAACTTGACGCAGTATTTTCATTTAAGTTCGGTAGAAACTGGCTGGGCGATATCCAGTGCGTTGGTAGGATGTCTTCTCGGCGCTATGGTATCTGATTATAGCAGTTCAAAATATGGCCGGAAATATACTATGATTTTTGCCGCGATTTTATTTATTCTGAATTCGGTTGGAACGGCTATACCCAATTCGTTTACGATGTTCGTGATTTTCAGAATCATCGGTGGCATTGGTGTTGGTATTGCCTCGATGGTGGTTCCCATGTATATTGCCGAAATAGCGCCACCCAAACGTAGAGGTGCCTTAGTGGGTAACTACCAATTGGCTATTGTTATTGGGATTGTATTGGTCTATTTTGTGAATTATGTCATTGCTTTACAAGGAGATGCGGATTGGAATTTAACCACGGGTTGGCGCTGGATGTTTGGTTCGGAAATACTACCTTCTATCCTATTTTTGGTGTTTATCTTTTTAATTCCGGAAAGTCCAAGATGGTTAATCCAAAAAGGAAACACAGCAGAAGCTACTATGGTTTTAGCCAAAATAAATCCGGAAGAAGAAGTTTCTGGCATCCAAAATGAAATACAAAACTCCATCAAACAAGCCACAAAAACGCCTTGGCAAAGTTTGTTTAAGCGAGAGTTCCGGGTAGTGCTTTTTGTGGGTATTGGCCTTTCTATTTTACAACAACTCACTGGTATCAATGCTATTTTATATTATGCTCCTGAGATTTTTAAAAGCTTGGGGAGTTCCACCGATGCATCGCTACTAGAGACAAGTATGTTGGGTGTAGTGAACTTAATTTTTACTTTGGTTTCGATTTATTTTGTAGACAAAATGGGAAGAAAACCACTGTTGTATATTGGTTCCGTGGGCATGTTTATTGCATTGCTTGCAGTGGGAACATTCATTTTTTATAATGCTCTTGGCAATTGGGTATTACCTTTCTTGTTGCTTTTTATGGCTTCGTTCAGCATTTCTTGGGGACCTATTGTTTGGGTTTTATTATCTGAGATTTTCCCGAATAAGATTAGAAGTTTGGCCCTAGCTATTAGTGTTTTTATTCAGTGGATTGCCAATTTTGTGGTGACACAATTCTTTCCAAGTTTAGTTGAAAATAAATGGTTGCAGGAGCATTTTAATGGAGCCTTCCCGTTTTATTTATTCTCAATCATCTGTTTGTTATCTTTAGTTTTTGTTTGGAAAAAAGTACCCGAAACAAAAAACAAAACCTTAGAAGAAATGGATGCGTTATGGCATTAATCGAATCCCTTAAAAGTAAACTTCCATGCGTAACGTAATCTTCCTCATTTTTCTAATTAATGTCTCAGCTTTTTCACAAAACACCAAGTTTGTGAATGTTTTCATAGGTACAGATGGAACCGGGCATACTTTTCCGGGACCCTCAAAACCTTTCGGCATGGTGCAACCCGGACCCGATAACCATGATGAAGGCTGGAACCATACCAGCGGATATCAATACAAAGACACACTGTTAATGGGTTTTTCACAAACACGCTTTAGCGGTACCGGAATTGGAGAAATGGGCGATATTTTGTTGTTACCGTATTCGATGACAAAACAAAAACTGCGAAACTCCTATTACAAAGAAACCGAAAAAGCTAGTATAGGTTATTATACTGTAACTAAAAAAGATGATGTTAAAGTTGAACTTACTTGCTCCGACCGAGTGGCATTTCATCAATACACCTATCCCACTAAAAATGCTAGTCTCTTGGTTGATTTACAACACGGATTACGATTTTTAACCGATAGTTTAGTGCTTGAAAGCGATGTGAAAGTTGAAAATAACCGCACTATTTCGGGCTATTGCAAAACCAAAAATTGGGTTACCCGAAAGTATTTTTTTACAATAATGTTTGAGACTTCTTTCTTTGACATAGAAAAACTACCGATGGGTAAAAAAGATAAGGCTCCAAAATACAATCTATCTTTTGCTCTAAATGAAACTAAAGTATTGAAAGTTAAAATTGCCTTATCGACGGTTTCGGTTGAAGGTGCTAAAAACAATCTGCAAAACGAAATACAGCATTGGGATTTTGAAAGCTTAAAATCGGAAAATGGTAAGGCTTGGGATACTTATCTCGATCGAATCGACATTGAAGCGCCACAAAAACAAAAAGAAATCTTTTACACCGCATTATATCATTTGTTTTTACAACCCTCTAATATTGCTGATGTAGACGGAAAATACCGTGGAGCCGATGATACTATTGCCATAGCTGCTAATAAGGAATACTACTCTACCCTTTCGATTTGGGATATTTATCGAGGTGCTTTTCCGCTCTTGCAAATCATAGCTCCTGAAAAAGTTAACGGTATCGTCAATTCGATGCTAACACATCATAAAGCTGCCGGATTTTTACCGATTTGGACCGCATGGGGACAAGATAATTATTGCATGATTGGCAACCATGCCATTCCGATGCTATTATCAGCTTATTCAAATGGTTTCAAAGGATTTGATGCTCATGAAGCACTAAAAGCTATGGTGGAAACATCCACAAAAAATCATATAAATTCTGATTGGGACTTGTATAATCGATATGGCTATTATCCTTTTGACCAATTGGATAATGAGGCCGTATCCCGAACATTAGAAAGTGGTTTTGATGATTATTGCGTGGGACAAATGGCAAGTAAACTAAAAGATACAAGTAATGAAGTTCTTTTTGACATAAGAGCCCATTATTATAAAAACCTCTTCGACCCTGAAACAAAACTATTCCGAGGAAAAGATACCAAAGGTACTTTCAGAACACCTTTCGATCCTTTAGCAGCCACTTCACCTATGAATAATCCGGGTGATTATACCGAAGCTAATGCTTGGCAATATTTTTGGACACCTGCACAATACGATATCAACGGAATGATTTCACTTTTAGGTGGAAAAACCAATTTCACTCAACATTTGAATACCTTCTTTACTACTGAATCACCCAATCCTAACAAGTTTTTAGGGCAAGAAGCCATGATTGGACAATATGCGCATGGCAACGAACCCAGTCATCATATTTTGTATTTGTATGCGTATTCCGACGAGCCTAAGATTGGTCAAAAATACCTTCACAAAGTCATCAATGATTTTCATGATAACACTCCAGAGGGGATGATTGGCAATGACGATTGCGGTCAAATGAGTGCTTGGTACATTTTATCCACCTTAGGATTTTATCCGGTGAATTCTAGTAACGGGGAGTTTGTTTTAGGAAGTCCGCAAGTGAAAAAAGCAATCCTTCATTTAGCCAAGAAAAAAGATTTCACCATAGAAGGGAAAAATTTATCCGAAGACAATATTTATAATGAAGTTCGGTATCTAAATGGTTTAAAAATCAAAAAACCTTATGTATCCTACCAAGACATTATGAAAGGTGGAACACTATTATTTGAAATGATAAAGTAAATTATCAAAAACTAAATAAAAACATTATGAAAAAAGCAATACTGCTATTTTTTACATTAACCAATATTGTAACGGCACAAATAAGTCGCATTGAACCCTCTAATTGGTGGGTCGGAATGAAACTAAATCAAATAACGCTATTGGTTTATGGAACAAATATTCAAGATTTACAACCTGACACCGATTATCAAGGCTTAAAAATTATTAGAACTGAAAAAGTGGATAACCCAAACTATCTCTTTGTCACAATTTTAATTACTTCGGAGGCACCAGTTGGAGTGGCACGATTAAATTTTAAGAAAAATAGCAAAATTGTATTTCATAATGATTTTCCATTATTAAAGAGAGAACAAAATAGTGCTGATCGTTCTAGTTTTTCTTCTAAAGATGCTATTCTATTAATTGTCCCAGATCGTTTTGCGAATGGCAATGAAAAAAATGATAACACTCCAAACACTATTGAAAAAGTAAATCGAGATGATGAAAGTGGCAGGCATGGTGGTGATATTCAAGGAATAGTAAATAATCTTGATTATATTCAATCATTAGGTTATACCCAAATTTGGAATACACCACTTGTCGAAAACAATATGCCTAAATACTCGTATCACGGTTATGCCGCAACTGATTTTTACAAAATTGACGAACGATTTGGATCCAACCAAGAATTTAAAAATTTAGTAGCAGAAGCTAAAAAAAGAAATATTGGCATCATTTGGGATGTAGTATTAAACCACTGTGGTTTAGAATATTTTTTTGTGAAAGATTTACCCACTAAAGATTGGCTTAATTTCCAGCAAACAAAGACTCGGACAAATCATTTGAAATGTACACTGTTTGATACGTATGCTACTCAAAAAGACAAAGAATTATATACTGATGGTTGGTTTGATGACTCCATGCCAGACCTCAATCAAAGAAATCCTTTTATGGCGAGTTTTTTAATTCAAAATACGATTTGGTGGATAGAATATGCCCATTTATCGGGAATAAGAGAAGATACTTTTTCCTATTCAGATAAAGATTTTTTAGCAAAATGGACTAAAACAATTTTAGAAGAATATCCGAATTTTAATATTGTAGGTGAAGAAATGACAACACTTACAGATGTAGCAGCTTATTGGCAAAAAGATAAAATGAATCCAGATGGTTATAAATGCTATTTACCCACTTTAATGGATTTTTCTTTAACAGATAATCTGGTAAAATCGCTCACTAGTTCAAGTAATTGGTGGTCCACTTGGAAAGAAGTATATCAAAGCATTGGACAAGACCACATTTATGCAAATCCAAATAATTTATTAATCTTTCCGGACAATCATGATTTAGATCGGTATTATTCAAGGATCAATAAAGATTTAAATCAATGGAAAATAGGCATTGCATTATATGCAACAATGAGAGGAATACCACAGTTTTATTATGGTACTGAACTCCTATTTACAAATGAAGTTGCCGGGAATGACGGGCAACGTAGAGCTGATTTTTATGGTGGTTGGAAAAATGATTCCAAAAATGCAATTTCTAATGTAGGATTACATAAGGATGAACTCGAAGCGAAAAAATATTTTTCTAAAATTCTCAATTGGAGAAAAACTTCAAAAGCTATTGGTACTGGTAAATTTATTCATTTTGCACCCGAAAAAAATGATGTATATATTTATTTTAGAATAAAAGATAATGATAAAGTTATGGTCATTTTGAATAAAAACAAAGAACAAGTAACTCTAGACATGACGAAATATAACGATCTTATTCCAGCACGATCGCAAGTGAAAGACATTATTTCAGATGCTGAATTCAACATTAATACTACACTGGCAATAGAAGCAAAAACTGCTATGATTTTGCAAATAAAAAATTAGATAAAAATGAGAAATACAATTTACAGCTTCATTATAATAGTTTCAATAAACATGCATGCTCAAAATAATTCACAAAAATTACAGTCCTTACCTTTTGGCAGCATCAAACCAAAAGGTTGGCTAAAAACACAGATGGAAAAGGATGTCAAAGGATTTGTGGGCAACTTGGATCAGTTGGTTCCCGATTTGATTAACGATCCTATTTATGGCTCGGGCCGATTGCATAAAAACAGTCAGGTGAAAGACTTGGGAAATCTGAAAGAAGGCGATGCCGAAGGCAGTGATCAATACAAATGGTGGAATTCGGAAACGCAGTCCAATTGGTGGGATGGCTACATTAGAAATGTCTTTTTACTTGATGATAAAGCAGGAATTGAGAAAGTGAATCAATACATAAAAAGGATTTTAGCAACACAAGATCAGGATGGATATCTCGGAATTTACGATAAAGAACTGCGCTACAATTTTAATTCAGAGAACGGCGAGTTGTGGTCAAAGGCTACCTTGTACAGAGGTTTATTGGCCTATTATGAAGCGACCAACGACAGAAAAGTTTGGAACGCAATAGTAAGAGCTGTTGACAATGTGATGGTCAATTATCCTATAAATACCTCAAGTCCGTTTCGTTCCGGAGAAAAATTTAATGGTGGTGTTTCGCACGGATTGACCTTTACGGATGTTTTAGATAAAATGTATCAAATAACTGGAGATGAAAGATATACAAATTATGCTCTGTTTTTGTATACTGATTTTTCAAAAACCTATCAATCCGAATGTGATGTGCAATTGCCTAATATTTTAAATCCAAAGTACCGATTAAAATCGCATGGCGTGCATACCTATGAGCATTTACGTTCTCTGATTGTTGCCACCTATCAGAATAATGAATTACAAAAGGCATTATCTATTTATTTGGAACGCATCAAAAATGCCACTACGCCAACCGGTGGTCCCATTGGTGATGAATGGATTGCAGAACGAACAGCCAATGCAACACAAACCGGTTACGAATATTGCTCCATCCAAGAATTGTTAGATAGTTATGCTTCATTACTTCAAAAAACTGGTAAAGCAACCTTTGGGGATGAAATTGAAACCATTTTCTACAATGCGGCACAAGGTTCACGTGATCCGAACTACTCCTGTATTGCCTATCTTAAAACGGACAATAGTTATGAAATGTTAGGAACCAAAAATGGCGAAGTAGAGTCTGATAGAAAACAAACACGTTACAAGTATTCTCCTGCTCACCAAGATGTAGCGGTGTGTTGTAATCCGAATGCTGGTAGAATTTCACCTTACTTTATTCAAAACTCTTGGATGAAAAAAAACGAAACTACTTTAGTGGCTACTTTACTTCTACCCAATGTTTTAAAATCTGAAATTAACGGTTCAAAACTCAGTATCGAAAATCAAACTAATTATCCTAATGAGAATGCTTTTAATTTTAAAATTCAATTGGATAAACCAACTAAGCTTACTTTAAAAATACGAAAACCAAATTGGGTGCGTTCTGTCGTTACTAATGAAAAGTATCATCTGGAAAACGATTATATCTTCATTGAGAGAACCTTTGATAAAAAAGATAGCATTGCCCTTGAATTTAAAACTGACGTAAAAGTAATAACTGACTCCAATGGGGAACACTACTTTTCGTATGGAAGTTTATTTTTTGCTAAATCCATTTCAGCGCTACAAATTAAAGGAAAAGAATATGCCAAAGGATTTGCTGATTTAAATTATGAGCCTTTAGATAAAACTCGATTTCAATTTATTGAAAATCATCAAGCCATCTTTGAAAATAACATTTTGAAAGTAGCATTAAAAAATATAAATACAAACAAAATAGAATTTGTAACCTTAACGCCTTTTGGTCAAACTATTTTAAGACAAGTTTCTTTTTAAATTTTTAGAAATCAATAACATAAGAATAACATTTGATTAACACTTCTACATTAAAACACAAGGTATCTTTGTAGTGTAATAAATTTGGTTTTTTATTATATTGGTTTAGGTTAGTTAAAATTTCCGGTGCTCCTCCAAGTGTACCGGTTTTTTTATGCTATACGCTGATGTAATTTTTTGAAATAGTCAAAGGCCTTCACTACCCTGCTTCCGTACCACGAGAACATTTCACCATCTACAAAGATAGTTTTGGCATGATGTGTAAATCTACCTAATTCAAAAGCGTGTTCGTCTGTAAACGGGAAAGGTTCTGAAGAAAGCAACACCAAATCAGGATCACCTTGAATACGCATTTTTTGTATGATGATTTCAGGATAACGCTCTGCTCTACTTTCATAAACATTCTGAAAGTTATTGATTTTCAGCATTTCGTTAATAAAAGTAGTATTTCCAGCAACCATGTAGGGATTTGCCCAAATGAAGTAAGCTACTTTCTGCACTTCTTTATTTTTGATGAACTCAAGAAAATCCTTTTGAGCAAAATTGATTTTGTCAATCCATTTCTGCGCTTCCGTTCTTTTGTTGAATAGCAATCCGAAATCGGCTATCATCTTCAAATTATCTTCTAAAGTAATGATATCAGTTACCCAAACGGGACAGATTTCAGCTAATTGTTCAACAATCTCTTGGGTGTTTTCTTCTTTATTGGCGATGATAATATCCGGTTGTAGCAAACGTATTTTTTCAATATGCACGTTTTTAGTACCTCCAATAATTTTTTTGGTTGATTTAAAATGAAATGGATGTACGCAGAATTTAGTGATGCCAACAATATTTTCCTCAAGTCCTAAATCATAGAGCAATTCGGTTTGTGAAGGCACTAACGAAACAATTATTCTCGGAGAAGTTTCAAATGTTTGCGGGACTCCGATTTGGTCAACTAATTGAATCATAAGGTACAACAAATGTTAATTATTGATAATAAAAAAAAGAAATCAGTAAATTTAATAAAATTTAATAGCATGAATAAAACAGTACTACTCCTATTATCCCTTTTCTCTTTTCAAATATATGCACAATTTAACTTTGCGTACAACTTTAACACTACCGGAAGAAGAGTTTGTTTGGTCAATGCTACGGTAATTGAAAGTCCGGCAAGTGTTACGTTGCATTTACTTGAAAGTAATTTTAATACCTCAGAAAATTATACAATTAAACGTCGACCAATTAATGGTTCTCAATCAGATTGGACAATTCTTGCTTCAGGATTGATCAATCCAACATACACCGACACCAATGTCACAGTAGGTCAAGCTTATGAATATCAAGTTTCACGAAACACTGTAAGTGGTATTGCAACAGGATATGTCACCGCTTGCGTTCGCTATGATCAAAGTGATTATAAAGGTCAAATAATACTAGTGATTGATGCTTCGTTTCAAAATAGTTTGTCAGTAGAATTACAACAATTGAAACAAGATTTAATTTATGAAGGTTGGTTTGTAAATGAACTTTATTTTCAGAGAGCCACAACTTGGGAAACGGAATCAAGTATTTTGAATTTAAAAAGCAATATTGTTTCAATTTATAACAATGCTTCTGCAGGCGATAAACCAAGGCATTTGTTTTTATTTGGGCATTTACCAATAGCCCGTTCTGGTCAAAACGCTATTGCCCCTGATGATCATATTGAAAATAAAGGTGCACGTGGTGCCGATTGTTTTTATGCAGATATTGATGGACTTTTTACTGATGTTGCGACATTTAACCCCGGAAATATTGACTCCAAAGCAATTAATTTACCTGGCGATTTAAAATGGGACCAAGATTTTATACCTTCTGAGTTAGAATTTGCGTTCGGACGAGTTGATTTTGCTGATATTGCTGGTTCACTACAAGATGAAGAAGATTTGCTCAGAAATTATTTGAATCGTTTACACAATTACAGAATAGTTGCTGATGGATTTGACATGGGAAATAAAACAGCTTTTCATTTTGGATATGATAATTCCAATGATGGTTCGTATCGGAGTTTGGTTCCAATTTCTGGTGTAGATAATGTTGATTTTTACGAAGGCAATTCATCGTTTCCCGAATGGATTCAGCAAAACGGTCCTTACCAAATTTTCATGCAGAATGTTCAAATCCCAAATTCATCTGAATGGTTATCAAGTGGTATGAACAGTACCATTTTTTCAAGCGATCAAAGTTATTGGGGCTATTGGGACGAACCTTATCTACAATACAATTATGGCAAAATTAGACAGTTACTTTCGCTAAATACCAAATGCTTGGGTATGATTTACACCACAACTGGAATCAACATTTTTCATCAACCAGGAATGGGAGAAACTATGGGTTGGAGTTGCAAACGTATTATGGATCACAATGCAACTAATAATTTATATCAAAAACCTGAACAGGAATATGATACATCGGAGTTTTGGAATCGAACGCATTTTCAATACCATGGAGATCCTACTTTGCGATTAAATCAAGTAAAACCGGTAAGTAATGTTCAAGTTACACCATTTAATGGTCACACAATTAATTGGTCTCCATCACCAGATAACAATATTCTTGGGTATCACGTATACAGAAGTTACACAGAAAACGGACCGTTTGAACGATTGACATCATCTCCAATTAATGAACTTTCGTTCATTGACGGAGATCTTACTGCAGTTATTCGACATTATATTGTAAAAGCGATACGATTAGAAACTACTGGAAGTGGAACGTATTTAAATCCAAGTATTGGAATTCTAGCGTCAAACGCATTAAATATTGATACTAGCGAAAGTTTGGACGTTAGGATATTTCCAAACCCTACCTCAAATGATATAACCATCATAACCACTGCTACTATATACTCGTATGAAATTATTGATGTACAAGGAAAAGTTGTAAAAAGTAATCATTTTGAACAAAACATTATAAATATAAGCGAACTAGAGAATGGCGTTTATTTTATAAAAATTAATTCGGAGAATAACTCTACCACAAAAAAAATAGTTAAGATTTAGTAGTTTTTCTTTTTATTTATTTTGAATAAAAGCGATCACTTGTTGATTAAAAATAGTGGATTGTTCTACATTAACAACATGTCCACATTTTTCAATTACAAATAATTGAGAGGATTTATAATGCTTCTCAACTACTTTTTTGACCGATGGCAAAAACATATAATCTTCTTCACCCATGACATAAAATGTGGGAATATTGAGTTCTTGTTGGCGAAACCATTTCAGAATAGGGTTAATTTCGGCAGTAAGTTTAAACCATCTGATGAATTCTTTTTGATACAACTTTTTGGCTTCGTTAATAAATAATAATCTGGATTGTTTGTGGTTTTTGTTAGGCATAATGACAAAAGCAAAAAACCGATATAAAACCAAATAAGGTAAGACATATTTAAAGACATTTCCTAAATGCATCAATATTTGCGAACGAAAATTCATTTTTAGAATAGCGCCACCCAAAATCATACTTTGCACGCGTTTTGGATGCATTTCTGCTAATTGACGAATAACAATAGTTCCTAAAGAAATTCCAATAAAATGGGAAGTTTTAATCTGTAAATAATCCAAAACCTCTAGTACATCATTGGCAATAGATTGGAAAGTATAGTTTTGTTTAAATGTATTTTTTTGCTGTAGATTAGAATTGCCATGACCTCTTAAATCCAACAACAAAACATTGAAATGCTTTTGAAAATCACGTATTTGTTTAAACCAAATGGAAGAACTTCCTCCTGCTCCATGTACAAAAGTCACCCATTGATTCGAGTTTTCGGTTTTGTATATCGAGTACGAAATCAATTATTGTTACTTAAAATTTCGCACATTTCAACTTGTATTTTCAGCGCTTCTTCCCTAGCCTTTTCAGCAAAATCTCTTTCATTGGATGCATAAATAATGCCTCTCGAAGAATTGATTAACAGGCCAATAGTGTCGTTCATTCCGTATTTACAAACTTCCTGTAAGTTGCCGCCTTGAGCACCAACACCTGGAACGAGAATAAAGCTATCGGGAATAATTTTTCTGATTTCGGTAAAATATTCGGCTTTGGTGGCTCCAACAACATACATTAGTTTTTGGGCATTTTTCCATGTCTTAGAAGTTTCTAGTACGACTTTATAGAGTTCTTTACCATCAACGTTTTGAGTCTGAAAATCGAAAGCACCATCGTTAGAAGTGAGTGCCAATAAAATGGCGTGTTTGTTTTCAAATTCTAAAAAGGGCTCCACCGAATCTTTTCCCATATACGGAGCAACAGTAACCGAATCAAAATTTAAATCTTCCAGAAAGGCTTTGGCATACATCGTTGAAGTGTTTCCGATATCGCCACGTTTAGCATCGGCAATGGTGAACATTTCCGGATACTTTTCGTTGATGTAATCAATCGTTTTCTGTAATGACTTCCATCCTTTAATTCCGTATGCTTCATAAAAAGCAGTATTAGGTTTATAAGCGATGCATACGTCGTGTGTAGCATCAATAATGGCTTTATTAAATTCAAATATTGGATCATCAAGTTCTAATAAAAACTGAGGTATCTTAGTCAAATCGACATCCAGACCAATACAGAGGAATGATTTTTTTTTATGGATTTCCTGAACGAGTTGTTGTGTATTCATTAGCGTAGTTGTGTGATGCAAAGTTAGGCATTTGAAATCCAAAAGTGAAAATTTTATAACAATACTAAAAAATTATATAACCCATTAAAACGGTTACTGAAATAACTTTGTATAACAAACAATAAGCACCTACTCTATTGTTTGTCCAATAATAAAAAGTTGGGGTTAGTAAAAAGGGCTGTGTGAAAACACGGCTCTTTTGTTGAATATTTCACTATATTTACCTACCATCCAAATCCAAAGACTTATGAAGATATATATAAAATTTGATTTCAATATGGTTTGCAGGAAAGTCCTGGAAAACAAATTAATAGAGCACAATATCAAACATAAGGTGTTGGGTTTTGGTGAAATTGATGTTTTAGAAAAAACAGATTCGACAGCTTTTGCGGCTTTTACAGAAGACATTAAAGGATACGGAATTGATATTATTGAGAATCAAAAAAGCGTTTTGGTTCAGAAAATAAAAGATACCATCATTGAAATGATTCACAGTCCGGAGTTAGTTAATGTGAAAAGTTCGGTGTATTTGGCAGAAAAACTGAGTCACAGTTATGGCTATCTTTCCAATTTGTTTTCTGATGTAACGTATACTTCTATCGAGAATTACATCATCATGCAAAAAATTGAATATGCTAAACAATTAATTGTAAGCACTGATTTAAGTTTGACGGAAATAGCCTTTCAACTGAACTACTCTAGTGTTGCGCATTTGAGTACTCAATTTAAAAATGCTACTGGAATAACGCCTTCTGCGTTTCAGCGCATCATAAACAAACGAAGAGAAATAGCTAATAAAAAATAAATCCAATGGATAAAAACTACATACATATTATTTTGGCAGATGATGATGAAGATGATCGATTGCTTTTTACCGATGCTTTTGATGAATTAAAAATAAATACTAAGGTTAATACTTTTAATGATGGTGTAGAACTTATGGACTACCTCAATGCTGATGATGCTGTTTTACCTAATGTATTGTTTCTCGATTTAAATATGCCCAAGAAAAATGGTATTGAATGTTTGTATGAAATAAAAAGAGATGACAAGTTCAACGATATTGCTATAGCCATTTTTTCAACATCTTCATCGGAAGAACATATTGAAGAAACCTTTGTACAAGGTGCCAATATTTATATCAAAAAACCAAGCGATTTTGCTACGCTAAAAAAAGTCTTATCTGAAGTAGTAACTATAAATTGGCAATATCATACGTCTGGACTTAATAAAGATAATTTTCTTTTAAGGTTATAAATTTTAGAACAGCTATGAACCTACCGAAAATATACACATCAACCATTTTTCTCAAAAGTATTTTTGTGATTTCTATTTTTGTGATATTTTTTATTTCAGCTGTTACTTTTAAACATATGAGCCTTGTTGGCGATTCTTCTAAATGGGTTAATCACTCGTATGAAGTTAGTTTGGAATTAGAGCGATTAAATTCGTATTTAAAAGATTCAGAAACCGGTCAGCGTGGTTATTTGATAACTAAGGATTCCACTTTTTTACAACCGTATTTATTGGCCAAACCCAAGATTGAAAATTCTTTTTCTAAAGTAAAGAAATATACCAAAAACAATCCATTACAGGAACAAAATCTACGAAAACTAGAGTTCTTCATCAACAAAAGACAAAATTACCTATCCCTTACTATGCATTTGGCTCAAGGCCGACCGTTGAATGATGTCTATTTAAAAACTAAACTTTTTACGGGCAAACAGACGATGGACAGCATCCGGAAGCAAATAGATGAGATGATACTTACCGAGAAGAGATTGTTGCAGGAAAGAGAACTAAATTATTCTGATACCGTAAAGGTTACACCAGTTTTTGTCTATTTGACATTGTTAGTTACACTACTTTTAATAGCCATTTCTTATCTTAGAATTAGTAAAGATGTTGAGAAATTAAAATTGTCAAACAGTCGATTAGCCTTATTAAATGAATCTAATAATTTAGCTGAAAATGTTGGTAGTTTTGGTAGTTGGGAATTAAATCTTCACACCCATGAATATTGTATGTCAGACAATGTTTTTCGTTTACTAGGTTTTAAGCCTCAGGGTTTTTATGCCAGTCAAGAAAACTTTTTAAAGTATGTACATCCGGAAGATCAATCTGTTTATAAAGAAGCGGTCGCTAAAATGATAAATAATGCCAACTTACCGCCTTTTACCTACAGAATTATTAGAAAAGATAAAAAAATACGATATTTCAGAACAACGGGAAGGATTGTAACTAACAAGTTAAGTGATAAGATACTAATAGGTACCTATGGAGACGTTACTGACGAAGTATTAGCATCACTTTCTTTAGAGCAACAAAATATTGAATTGGAAGCCAGTAACAAAGAACTAATAGCTTTTAACTATGCTGCAAGTCATGATTTACAAGAACCGCTGCGAAAAATTCAAACCTTTGTTTCCCGCTTATCTGAAAAAGAAAGCGCCAATCTTTCGGATACTGGCAAAGAATTTATGGTTCGGATTAACAGTTCGGTGGAACGAATGCGAATTCTTATTGAAGACTTATTACAATATTCCAGAACGACTAAAACAGAGAAAGTCTTTGAAGAAATTGATTTGAATGACTTATTAGAGAATGCTAAAGTTGAAATGGCTCAATTTATTGAAGATAAAAAGGCTAAAATTCAAAGTCAGGATTTGCCACAATTAAAAGTCATTCCGTTTCAAATTCAGCAGTTATTCATCAATCTCATCAATAACTCTTTGAAATACAGTAAGTCAGACACAACACCTGACATCAAAATTTCCTGTAAAAGAGTAACAGCTTCTGAAGAAGAAAAAATTCCAAAAAGTACCAAAGATAAATTTTATAAAATCACCTTTAAAGATAATGGTATCGGCTTTGAACAAGAATATGCCGAAAAAATCTTCGTGCTTTTTAACAGACTACATAACAAGAATGAGTATGAAGGTACAGGCATTGGTTTGGCTATCTGTAAAAAAATTGTTGAAAATCATAAAGGATTTATTTTTGCAACCGCAAAACCAAATATAGGTGCAACTTTTACGATATATCTTCCTGAAAATGATGTCAAATAGCAAATCAACTTCTTTTCTGCTGCTATCATCAATACGATCACTTCTCTTTTAATGGAAATGCTATAACATTTCAAAGAAATGCTATAACACATACCTTTTAGATTCCTTGCAATTTTGTCCTGTACAATTAAACGAAGACATTATAAAATTCAATCATGCAAAATTTACACTATTCCGTAGTTCTAATAGTACTCGTATTTTGGGCATTAGGCTTTTTTATTTACAACATTGGACCGATTATTCATTTGCTGTTAGTCGTTGCAGCAATTGTTACACTGCATAAAATTATAAAAGGAGAAAAAGTGTAGATAAACTAAGCTACATCAACATTAATTAAAATTAAATACCATGAAAACTATTTTGAAAAATTCATTAAAAACAGCCGCAATTGCTTTATGTCTACTAAGTTCAACGATGACATTTGCACAAGAAACCACGAGTACAACCAGCTCTGAAACCAAAAATTACGACCAAGGATTCCGATTAGGATTCGGTTTAAGTGGTGGAGTTCCCGTAAATGCAGAACCTTATGAGTTCAATATAGGAGGAGATGTTCGATTACAATATGATTTATCTACTAAATATTCGTTGACATTCACTACAGGATTTAACAACTTTTTCATCAACGGTGACGATAATGATTTAGGGTATATTCCGGTAAAAGGTGGATTTAAAGCTTTTGTTTTAAAAGATCAGTTATACTTACTTGGAGAAGTGGGTGCAGCTTTTGCGGTAACGAATGATTATGATGATAGCTCCTTTTTATTTAGTCCCGGAATTGGATATGCAAACAAGTATTTTGATGCTAGTTTACGATACGAACACTACACCAATTTTCCAAAATTGAATAATGATGGAACAACTGGAAAAGGATTGGGAATGATTGCTTTGAGACTTGCTTACGGATTCAAAATTTAAATTTAGAAATCATTAGGCAAAAAAAAAGGCTGACAATTATGTCAGCCTTTTTTGTTATTAGAAAACTTCGCTTTCTTTTAGTTTTTCCATATTGTTCACCAACTGAAGCTCATCAACAAATTTTTGAATTTTTCCATTCATTACACCATCCATATCAAAAACATCTAACCCAATTCGGTGATCTGTTACACGACCTTGCGCGTAGTTATAGGTACGGATTTTGGCAGAACGGTCACCTGAACTTACCTGTGATGTACGTTTTGTCGCATCTTCAGCTTGCTTTTTGGCCAATTCCTGTTCGTACAAACGTGAACGCAATACATCAAGTGCTTTGTCTTTATTCTTGTGTTGTGATTTCTGATCCTGACATTGAGCCACTAAACCAGACGGAATGTGCGTCAAACGCACAGCCGATTTTGTAGTATTTACCGATTGTCCTCCAGGTCCAGATGAACAGAAGAAATCTACACGAACATCGTTCATGTCGATTTGTACATCAAACTCTTCCGCTTCTGGCAACACCATAACGGTAGCAGCAGAAGTATGTACTCTTCCCTGAGTTTCGGTTTGTGGAACCCTTTGCACACGGTGCACTCCTGCTTCAAATTTCAATGTTCCGTAAACATCCTCTCCCGTTACTTCAAAAATCACCTCCTTAAATCCACCAGAAGTTCCCTCGTTCATATCTACGACAGATGTTCTCCAACCACGGCTTTCACAGTATTTTGTGTACATTCTATATAAATCTCCTGCAAAAATAGAAGCTTCATCACCACCAGTTCCGGCGCGGATTTCGACCATGACATTCTTCGCGTCTTCAGGATCTTTTGGAATTAACATGAACTTGATTTCATCTTCCAATTCGGGCAAACGGTTTTTGGCTTCATCCAATTGCATTTTGGCCATTTCTACCATTTCGGCATCAGAACCATCGGCAAGAATCTCATTAGACTCTTTTATATTAGCATCAAGCATGACATACTCATCACGCTTTTCCATTAAAGCTTTCAATCCTTTATATTCCTGATTTAACTGCACATAACGCTTTTGGTCGGCAATCACATCAGGTTGAATAATCAAATCCGAGATTTCGTCGAAACGCTGCTTTACATATTGCAATCTGTCTAACATAATGTATCTTATTTTGGAGTGCAAAAATAGTAAAAAGTGTTCAGTTTACCGTGTAGAGTTCACAGATTTTTTATAGTATTGTATAGTTTTATAAAAAATCAAAAAATGAAAAAACTAGTTGTGCTACTTTCGATAGTATTAGTAACTTCATGCCAACAAAAATCTGTAAACAAATTTGAAAAAATAAATCAAGCCAATTGGTTTCTTGGCGAATGGAATAATAAAAGTAAAGACTCTGAATTTACAGAAATCTGGAAGAAAGCCACTGATAGTTCTTATGTGGCTGAAAGCTTTGTGTTGGTTAACAAGGACACGGTTTTTTATGAAAAGATTGACTTAATGGAAAGAAACGATAATTTATTTTATATTGTTTCGGTCAGAAATCAAAATAATGAAAAACCAGTTGCCTTTTATGCTACATTAATGGCCAAGGACTCTATTACTTTTGAAAATCCAAAACATGATTTTCCTAATAAAATTGTTTATCGGAAAATTGAAAATGACAGTATGATAGCAACGATTTATGGTAAAAATCATAAACCTGAATTTTTTCCAATGAAAAAAAAGAGATAGAATATGAAAAATATAGTAGTACTGGCTTTGTTCATTGCAACTCTAATAGGTTGTCAAAACAAATCTGAAAAAAAATTTGATAAACTCCACAAAATGGAATGGCTTGTTGGTAATTGGGAACAAAAGCTACCAGATGGAGTCGTATCAGAAATCTGGATTAAGGAAAATGACAGTACCTATTCGGGCAAAAGTTATTTTATTAAAGAAAAAGATACGGTTCACTTAGAACGAATCATTTTGACTCAAAAGAATGAGACGTTGCTATACATTCCAACCGTAAGCGGACAAAACAACGATGAACCAGTAACTTTTACTATGACATCTGATGCTGAGAATACATTTAGCTTCGAAAATCTGGCGCATGATTATCCTAAAAAAATCACCTATAAAAAAGTTAGCCCAACTAGTTTAATTGCTACTATTTCGGGTACTCAACAAGGAAAACTGAGTCAGGAAAGTTATCCTATGACCAAAAAATAAGAACTACTTCCCTATTTAGCATTACCAAACCTCACTAAACAGTTGGGTTTTGCATTCCCTAATTCTTCAAAGTCAATACGTTAAAAATTATTATTTATATTTAGTCTAAATAAATTTTGTAGATTAATTCGAACTAGTATATTTGCATTATTATTTTAATTTAATCTAAATAAGAATGAAAAATCTAGTCATTATTACTGCAGGCTTACTCATTTCAATCACGGCTTTGGGTCAGGAAACCAAGAAAGATACCATCAACGCATTGAAAGAAGTAGAAGTTAATACAAACAAATACAAATACAAAAGAGAAAAAAGCACTACTGTATCAAAAATGCCGTTAAACAATATCGAAAACCCACAGGTTTACAATACCGTTACTAGCGAATTATTGAAGGAACAAGTCGTAACCAATTTTAACGATGCCCTAAAAAACGCAACCGGAATTACCCGACTTTGGGAATCTACTGGGCGTGGTGGTGATGGCGCTGAATATTATACCATGCGTGGTTTTTCTGTTCAACCCACTATGATTAATGGTTTACCCGGAATCAATAATGGTAGTATAGATCCCATCAATGTGGACAATATTGAAGTGATTAAAGGCCCATCGGGAACTTTATTTGGAAGTAGCTTAATTTCTTATGGTGGTTTAATTAATGTTATTACCAAAAAGCCTTATCAAAGTTTTGGAGGTGAAATAAGCTATAATGCCGGAACTTATGGTTTGGACCGAATTACCGCTGATGTCAATATTCCTTTGAATAAAGATGTTGCCCTTCGAGTAACTGCTGCTAATCAAAACGAAGATTCTTTTCAAGATGCCGGCTTTTCAAAATCGCTTTTTGTCGCACCATCATTAAGTTACAAAGTCAATGACAAACTCTCATTTTTGATTAATACGGAATTTACAAATAGAACTTCTGCGAATGCGCCAATGATTTTCTTGAATAGAAATGTTCCGCTTTCCTTCTTTTCAATGGATTTATTTGAAAAAAACTATTACAATTCATTTACAACAAATGAGTTAACCATGAGTAATCCAACATTTAATATGCAAGCGCAAATGTTCTATAAATTATCCAAGCAATGGACTTCTCAAACCGTTTTATCAAGAAGTAATGCCAAAACAAATGGATATTATCACTATTTATATGATGTTGGAAATGGAGATCAATTTACTCGTTTTATTTCTAAAGCCAATTCGCAAACACAAGGAACTGATATTCAACAAAACTTTATCGGAGATTTCAACATTGGAAAGCTAAGAAATCGAATGGTTATTGGTATTGATTACTTAAACCTAAATCAAAGAAATGGAAATGCTGGTTGGTTAGCTAACGGAACGGTTACTTTGTCAACAGGAATAGACACTGGAGTTTTATCTAGCGCTGGTGTGGATAATTTATTAGCTGGTTCATATCCTGGAAATACCGAATCCGAAAACGAAGTTATCAGCGCCTATGTTTCTGATGTTTTAAATATTACCGACAAATTATCGGTTATGGCGAGTGTTAGAGTTGATAATTTTATTAGTAAATCAGTAGACCAAAGTTATAATCAAATAGCGGTTTCGCCAAAATTTGGAGCGGTGTATCAAATTATCCAAAACAAAGTATCGGTATTTGGTAATTATATGAACGGATTTAAAAACAATGCTCCAATACTGCAGCTTGACAATACGTATAAAGCTTTCAAACCGGAACATGCGAATCAATATGAATTTGGTCTAAAAACCAATCTTTACAAAGAGATTATCTCAGCAACCATTAGTTATTATAATATTGATGTTAAAGACCGAGTTAATTCTGATGCTGGTTTCACAAATTTCCGTCAAGGTGGTGCAGTGAACAGTAATGGTGTTGAAATCAGTTTTACTGCCAATCCTGTAAAAGGATTTAACGTGATTGCCGGATATAGCTACAATGACAGCGAGGTCACCAAAGACGTTTTAGATGATACTTATATTGGTTTCCGACCAGAAGAAGCCGGACCAAGAGCATTGGTTAACCTTTGGGCAAATTATGCTTTTACTACCGGAAGCTTAAAAGGTTTTGGAATCGGATTTGGTGGAAACCATGCCAGCGAATACTATGTATTACACCGAAAAAATACAGGAAGTTTCAAATTACCTGATTATACCATTCTAAATTCGGCACTATCGTATAATAACGATAAATTCAACATTACATTAAAAGTGAATAATCTTTTAAACGAAAAATACTATTCCGGTTGGTCTACGGTTACGCCACAACGATTGAGAAGCCTAACTGCCGGATTAACCTATAAATTTTAATAGCTGTATTAAAATTTGTTTCTTGTTTGTTTCATTAAACTCCTCATTTTTTTGGGGAGTTTTTACACTTTACACATGCAAAAAAATCGCTTTAAAAAAACCATTAGAAACATCCATCTTTGGCTTGGCTTGGCATCGGGATTGGTAGTTTTCATCATAGCTATCACAGGCTGTTTGTATGCGTTTCAGGAAGAAATTCAAAATCTTACACAAGAGTACCGATTTGTTGAAAAGCAAAATAGTCCTTTTATGGCTCCCTCACAATTGGAACAAATTGCTCGAAAAGAATTCCCAGATAAACAACTACATGCCATTAAATATAATGGTTCCGAGAAATCAGCTGAAGCCATCTTTTACCATTACGAACCAACATATTATTACATTGTTTATTTGAATCCGTACTCAGGCAAAGTGCTCGAGAAATCCAATATGGAAGAAGGCTTTTTCCGGTTTATTCTTGATGGCCATTTCTATCTTTGGTTACCCGATGCCATAGGTCAAACGGTGTGCGCATCGGCTACATTGATTTTCGTATTGATGTTAATTACCGGATTGATTCTGTGGTATCCCAAAAATAAAAAAGCAGCTAAACAACGTTTTTGGTTTCGTTGGAAAGAGGGCATACAATGGAAACGCAAAAATTACGATTTGCACAATATCACCGGATTCTATGTAATGTTAATTGCGCTAATCTTTGCGGTTACCGGATTGGTTTGGGGTTTCCAATGGTTTGGTTATAGTTATTACACTGCTATTGGTGGCGAAAAATCACTTATATATGTTGATCCTGTTTCTAAAAAAGAAGCTGCTATCATTGCTGTTCATAAACCTTTAGATAAAGTTTGGATGCTGATGCAAAAGGAATATCCCAATGCCGAATCGATAGAAGTCCATCCACCGGAAACCGATACTGCGTCTATTGCTGCCAATGCGAATTTAGATAAAGGAACTTACTGGAAGACAGATTATCGGTATTTTGATCAATACACTTTAAAAGAAAAAGAAGTAAATCACATCTTCGGAAAATTAAAAAATGCTACTACTTCAGATACTTTAATGCGCATGAACTACGATATTCACACTGGAGCTATATTGGGTTTACCTGGAAAAATATTCGCTTTTTTAATAAGTTTATTAATTGCTAGTTTGCCCATTACAGGCTTTCTGATTTGGTATGGTAGAAGAAATAAAAAAACTCCTAATTGATTGGGAGTTTTTTTTTCGCTATAGTTTTCAGTAAATCAATTTGTTATAAAAAAGCTTAATTTTTTATTTATATTTAATCTAAATAAACTTTTTTTATTGCTTTCTCGTATCTATCTTTGCCTCGTTATTTTAACTTATTCTAAATAAATGTATAAATATATAGCCGCCATAGTCCTAGTATTTAGTATAAATACAACAGTATTTGCACAAGAAAATTATACTGAAGTTGCTGAAGAAACTAGCACTTTAAGTGATACCATCAAAAATAAAAAAGGAGAAGTCCTTAAAGAAATCATCATCATTTCGCAACAGCAAAAAACTATCGTCAAAAGTGGAAAATCAAATATAAAACCACTTGACTTGCCTCAAGCTTCCATGGTAATCGGAAAAGAAACCCTAAAGCAGCAGCAGGTTTTAAGACTTTCCGATGTGGTTCGAAATGCTAACGGAGTTTATGTTTCGGGTGCCAGTAATGCTTCCGGAAACAACCAAGAGGAATTAGGTTCACGTGGATTTACTTTTAGCGGTGCTAATACGTTCAGAAACGGAGTTCGTTTTAATGGTTCGTTGATTCCGGAAACCAGTTCTTTGGAAAGCATCGAGATTTTAAAAGGAAGTTCGGCGCTATTGTATGGCAATGTTGCTCCAGGAGGCATTTTGAATCTTATTACTAAAAAACCTCGATTTGATCATGGCGGTGAAATAAGCATCAGAACCACCGAATATAATTTTTTCAAACCAACGCTAGATGTATATGGAAGTGTAAACAACAGCAATACGATAGCATATCGTTTTATTAGCAGTTACGAACAAGGGAACAGTTTTAGAGATGAAGTAACCACCGATAGAATCTATTTTAATCCTTCATTCCTTTTTGATATTTCGGCGAAAACGAACATATTAATTGAAGCTGATTACACCAAAGACAACAGAACACCTGATTTTGGTTTGGCCACCATCGATTACAAAGTAGTCGACTTACCACGAAACGCCTTCCTAGGCTTCAACTGGGGAAGATTTGCCTCTGAACTAGTGGGCTTCACTTCTACTATCAATCACGACTTAAATAAAAACTGGCAACTGAAAGGAATTTTCTCTTACCAAGGTTACAGTACTAATTTATTTTCCAGTCTCAGACCTAATGCAGGTATTAATGACCCTCTAAACCTCGACAATAATCTTATTAGAGATAATGGAGACTGGAAAAGAGGTGTTCAAAAAACCGACACAGAACAAGACTACAGTTTGGCCGAAATCGATTTGAACGGAACCTTTCACACTGGAAAAATAAAACATACGTTACTGATCGGAGCCGACGCCGACCAAAGCAATACGGCTACTTTGGCTTATAAAAATATACTTTGGTTTGACAAAATCAACATTTACAATCCGAAAGCAACTTTTGAAAGAAATCCAGATTATGCTGATACTGAATTACCAACCATGGATAAAAACACGAATACACTGGCTAACGTAAAAAGAGCCGGAATTTATTTTCAGGACTTAATCGAGTTGAATACTAAGTTTAAAGTTTTTGCCGGTTTGCGTTACAGCTATTTAGAAAACACCACCAATACCCTAACCTTTTCAAACAATAAAAATTCAGAAAATACTACTAACGATAATATCATTTCGCCAAAAGTAGGTTTGGTATTCCAACCAACCAAAACCAACTCCGTATTTGCCAGTTATTCTGATTCGTTTGTACTGAATACAGGAACAGACAAAAATTTGAATGCCTTGCCACATTCTACAATCGATCAATACGAAATCGGAATTAAAAACGAATTTTTCAAAGGCCACTTGGTGGCTAATCTTACGACGTATCTAATTGATTATGGCAATTTGGCGCAAACTGATTTTAGTCTCACTGTTCCAGATCCAAACATCAAAGAATTGGCGGGAGCGTATCAAAGTAAGGGTGTTGAAATTGATATCACAGCACACCATAAAGGTTTGCGAGTAATTGCGGGTTATAGCTTCAATGAAACCAAATACACCAAAAGCAACATCTATGATGCCGGAACATATTTGCGTTTTTCTCCAAAACATACTGCCAACGCTAGTGCTTTTTACACTTTCGAAACTACTCCATTAAAAGGATTAGAATTGGGCTTGCAATCGACTTACATTGGAGAACGTTTGGGTGGCCGACTTCGTCCTAACAATGCGTCAACTCCAGCAGAACTTGCAAGAACACCTATTCCTGTGGACGGATTTTTACAATTCGATGCCTCTATTGGATATTCGATTAAAAATTTCACTTTCAGAGCGAAACTGGCTAATTTAGGAAATGCTTTGAGTTATTATGTTTATGATGACAATACCGTTACACCCATTGCTCCGAGAATGTTAACGAGTACGGTTTCTTATAAATTCTAAACTATCTTTCAATGAAACAAGCTACTATCAGAAACCTCCACCGTGATTTAGGGTATTTTTACATTGGGTTGATTATATCCTTTGCGTTTTCAGGGATTATGATGAACCACCGAGAAAATTGGCATCCTGAAAAATACACGGTTGAAACCAAAGCGATTCAAGTACAATTGCCTACTGAAGATAAAATAAGTGAACCTTTTGCTGACTCCTTAGGAAAGGCCTTGGGCATTGACGATAAGATTCGACGTCACAGTGTAAAGAAAGGAACTTTTAAAATTTCCTTTGAAAGACATGATGTCGAAATAGATATGGCAACAGGAAAAGGAGAAATAGTATCGTTTCAGAAAACGCCACTCATCAGTCACATGATGAAACTCCATAAAAACACTTCCAACTGGTGGATTTACTACTCGGATATCTTTGGTTTTTCCTTAATAACGATAGCTATTACAGGAGCCATAATGATTCCAGCCGGAAAGTTTACTTTTAAACGAAGAGGATGGAAACTGGCCTTAGCCGGATTGCTATTCCCTTTGTTATTTCTATTTTTATTTGGTTAATAGAAAATGAAAGCTCCCGAATCGGGAGCTTTTTTTATCTTCTGGCCATAAAATATTCTGAAAATAAAGAACAATCTGAAATCACATCTTTATAATACTCAGGGTACTTTAACTTCAAATCCTGGTAGTATTTGTTTTTGCTACTAATCCCATGCGCATAGGCTTCATAATCGCCATTATAATCATAGGGCTGAGAATATCGTAATCGGAACGATTCACATTTTCCAATCATGCGCAGACAAAGGGCTTTAAACTTATCTGTTTTTGCTTTGCTTAAAGCTAATTTATAATAGTGCTGTGCCAAATTACATTCGTGGAATTCCTTTTCATCTTCAATGAAAGTCGCACCTCCAATACTTGACCAATAATACCGTCGCATCATCCATGAATTTCCATTTTGTGTCATATTGTAATAACAATTGGCGACCAGAAAATAGTAATAATCCCGATCTTTGGTTAAAGGATTATTGGCTCGGTTAATGTATTTAATCAATTGCTTTGTGACGGTATATTTGTTCAACCTTATCGTATCCTTTACCGGAATAAATTCCGGAGTATACTTCAATACATAAAATGGATTTTGGTCAAATACATTATTGCCGTAATCCCAACTGTTATCTTTATTCCTTTCCCATGAAGTGTATTTATCATTCCATAACTTATTGTTGACCTTTCTGAATGCGTGTACCGCTTTTTGCAATCTGTTTTGGCGAATGTATTTGGTTCCCAATAAATCATGTAGTCTGGAAATCTCACTTTTCAATATTTTATATTTATAGATGGCAAACTCGTCTTTGCTCGACCTATTAATGATAATGTTATTAATCAACGACTGTACTTGTTCTGGTGTATACATGACATTCATATAATCAAAATAATTATCATAAAAATCAGCATAAGTATCACCCTGACTTTTTTTAGATTTCCAAAAGGCATTATTGGTATACGAATCGGTTTCTTCACTCCACTGCACTTCATTCATCAAAGAATACAATAACGCAGCATCGGTGGTATTGCCTTTATATTCTAATTCTCTGCCCAAAGCAAAAATAAATTTCTGATACGCATTGTTTTTTAGTACGATTGGCTTGACTTCATCCAGAATAATCGCTTTTCCGTATTCCTGATTTGCAGTTAATGCAAGCGCTTTTATGATTTCAATTTGCTTTTGCACCTCTACGGAGCATTTATTTTTTTCGATATTGGAGATGGAGGACAAACAACCCTCATAATTCTGACTGATAAATTGCAGATACATTTTACTCAAAGTAAAAAGCATAGGATTATCGGTTTTGCTTACAGGAACTGTATTGATAAAAGCTAAAACATTAGCAGCATATTGCCTATCGCCTGCTACTCTTTTCAAAATTTCAGTAACCGAGTTATTGCCATCTTCCTGCCAAGATTGTCTTCTTGTAGCCGGTTCAAAAAGAGAATAATAAGGGGTAAAAACCCAATCTTCAATTTTATTAACTTCGCGTAGTAAAAGGAAACTAAAGCCTTCTGAATTCGGCGCTAACTGGTACAGTTTCTTAAGATACTCTGAGGATTGGTCTACGCTCAGGATTCCTTTTAAAAGATACACATTAGCGCGCTCTTTATCATTTTGGGCAAAAGCAAGCACTCTTTCAATCGGAATTTCTGAATTGAATTGTTGTGCAATCATAAAACGCTTATCAGGAGCATTGGCGAAAACCTGTGCCGCATAAAAATTGCAAAGTGCCGAATCTTTTTCTGCCAAAGATTGAAAATACAAGCTCCAATAATAAATAATATCTTTCTGCTTACTGTTTTTTATATTCTTTTCAAATAAAGTATTTATGGTTTTAATATCGCTGTTGTAGTAAGAAAGTCGCATTGCTAAAAATAAGTAGCGAAGTTTGAGCGACTGCGTCTTAGTAATAGCTGCCAAACGGATAGCTTTCTTTATTTGATTACTGCGGGCAACAGTCACAAAGGAGCTATTGCGCTCCCAAGGATCTTCTTCCCAAGAGTTGCCAAACTCCGAAATTTTAGCAAACTTTAGGTAATTAATGGCTTCACCATCTTTCATCTTAAACAAATACTGAATCATGGAGTTCTGAGATTGTGATGTAATTTGACTTGCAGGAAGCGTATTAAGCACCTTTGAAATGGAGTTCAACGGTACTTTTCCTTTACAGTAGTCAAACCAAAGCTGTTCATTAGGAAAAACATAATCCGCCGGATATTGAATTCCGGGATAAAAATAATTTGCCGAGTAATTAAACTCATCAAAGGCATAATAGCCAAATAATCTGTTGTTAAAAAAGGTAAATCGCAAATCTTCTCCACTAGGATAGAATCCGCAGGCCAACAGCTTACTACTTAGTAAAATCAGTATAAAAAGCAGCGATTTCTTCATCGGTATATTTCTTTAATTGTTCTTCGTCCAAATGAAATAACGAAACAGTAGTGTTGTCATCAAAGTCGATGTTTTTCTTTAGGAGCACTATAGCGTCTTTTATCTTTTGAGCAGTGACTTCCTCCGATTTTATTTTATCACCAATTCTCAAATAAACATCATTAACGATAGTATCTTTAGTAACCGAATACCATAATGGTTTGTCTTGTTTTAAAACCGTTTTCATCTTTTTAATATTGGTATAGATGACATTAGAAAAACGTTCATTTTGATATACCTGCATCCAAGAATAAATAGGAAGTGCCACATCAATATGCTTGGGATATTTTTTGGCAGAGACGAGGTAACTTTCTAATTCCGCTAAATCCAAAATAGAATTTTTATTCGGATTCTCTAGTGGATTAATTAAGTTGTAACACATCAGCATCACTTTATCAACAGGGGGATTTCCCATTTTATCCGGATATTTATAAGGATACAAGCGAAGCGTGCAGCTAATCTCTTTTTGGGAGATTTCCTTTAATTTTTTCAGAAAATAAAAATAATTGTCCTTGGTTTTCAGGGTCCAATCACAATCCATTTGAAACTCTTTGGGTGGTTTAGCCCTGTCAAATTTTTCTTTGCTGTATTTATTGATAAGAAAATTGACATTATCTGCGAGAGTATCAATGGCGCCTTTTGAAGCCTTCCTAAAAATGTCATTTTTCAGATAAACTGTTGGCACAATATTCAAGCTATCCTGCATACTGTAGAAATACAGTTCTGTTTTTGAAATAGGAAAAAAACCAAGCGCATCACTATAATCTACTTCAAAATACTTAATATATAATTTGTCAGTCTTACACCTTCTCCGCACAGAATCTAATTGAGTTGACATCTGATATTGATCTGATTTCCAATAATAAAAAGCCCGTTCAACGTTCTTGACCCTGTGCTCCTTTTGACAAGAAAAAAACAAACTTGATATTAAAGCGATGAGCAAGACTTTTTTCATAAATAGGCTTTTTTGGGATAACGTAAAATTCGTATTAAAAGTATATTATTTTAGGGAATAACTATAAATAAAAAACCTCGTCTATTGCTAAACGAGGTTTGTATTTTCTATTATCTTTTCTCTTGCTTCTTGCTTCTTGCTTCTTGCTTCTTGTCTCTTGCTTCTATTTCTTCTCCGGAATATTCGCCAATATCTCCAAATAAAACTTCCAGAATTTTTGCGATGATGTAATCGAAGCTCTTTCATCCGGACTGTGTGCTCCATGGATTGTTGGTCCAAAGGATATCATGTCCATTCCAGGATAATTCGTTCCTAAAATACCACATTCTAATCCGGCGTGACAAGCCACGACATTGGGTTTGCTTCCATTTTGTTTCTGATAGATGTCGACTAAAACATCCAGTATTTCCGACTTAACATTTGGAGTCCAACCTGGATAGCTTCCTCCAAATTCTACTTCGCAACCAAACAGTTCGTAGGCCGAACGTAAGGCATTGGCTAAATCAAACTTCGAGCTTTCTACCGAAGAACGGGTTAGGTTTTGAATGGTGATGGTACCGTCTTTAACCACCACTTTCGAAATGTTATTCGAGGTTTCTACCAAATCCGCCATGTCCGGACTCATTCGGTAAACGCCATTGTGTGCTGCATATAGCGATCGTATCAAACCTTCTTGAACCCCTAAATCCATTACTTTATTTGGCACATCTCCTTTTACAATTTCAATAGTCAAGTTCGGTTCCGTTGTCTTGAATTCAAATTTAATATCATTGATGATTTCCTGCATATCAAACACAAAGGCTTCATCGTACATTCCGGCCACAATCACTTTAGCAACACTTTCACGCGGAATAGCATTGCGCAAACTTCCTCCATGGATTTCGGCAATTTGCAGACCAAAATTCTCAAAACCATCAAATAAAAGTCGGTTCATAATTTTGTTGGCATTGCCTAAACCTTTGTGAATGTCCATTCCGGAGTGTCCGCCATTTAATCCTTTTACAGTAATGGTATATCCTACTGAATCTTCCGGCGTTTCTTCTTCGGCATACGTTCGGGTAGCCGTTACATCTATACCACCGGCACAGCCAATATCAATTTCATCGTCTTCTTCTGTATCTAGATTTAAAAGAATTTCTCCTTTCAAAATACCGCCTTTTAAGCCTAAAGCACCTGTCATTCCGGTTTCTTCATCAATGGTAAACAGCGCCTCAATAGCAGGATGCGGAATATCTTTACTTTCCAATACGGCCATGATAGCTGCCACTCCCAATCCGTTATCAGCGCCAAGCGTGGTCCCTCGAGCACGTACCCAGTCACCATCGACAAACATATCAATTCCTTGAGTATCGAAATCAAATTGGGTGTCGTTGTTTTTTTGATGTACCATGTCCAAATGTCCTTGTAACACTATCGTCTTACGGTTTTCCATTCCCGCAGTAGCGGGCTTTCGGATGATCACATTGCGGATGTCGTCTTCAAATGTTTCTAGTCCGAGACTCTCACCAAATTTTTTCATGAATTCGATGACACGTTCTTCTTTTTTAGACGGACGAGGCACCGCATTTAAATCGGCAAATTTATTCCAAAGTACTTTGGGTTCTAGGTTTCTGATTTCTTGGCTCATTTATGTTGTTATTTTTTTAATGTCGAAGCACAAAGTTACAAAGTTCGCTCGTCTGTTCGAGTGATTTTCGATAGAAAATTATATCGAGAACTTTACCTAGCAAAAATGCTTCTCGATACTTTTCAAAATTTGCAATTTTGAAAAACTCGAAGTGACGATTTGATTATATTTACACTTTAAAACAGCATTGTGAAACGCCAATACCTACTTCCGATTTTTCTGTTACTCCAAATTCTTTTTGTTAAGGTTTTGGCGTTCTTTCCCGAAATAGTGGAAAGGTTCTACAGTAATGGTCTCTATGTTTTTACCTCAAGTATAGAACGAAGATTTTTTGGGCTATTTCCTTTTTCGGTAGGAGATGTTTTGTATGGATTGCTGATTTTTTATTTAGTGATTTCTATCTGGAAAACTCGAAAAACATGGCGTAGTCAATGGAAACATCATTTGTTGAAAGTGATGGGTGGTTTGTCCTTATTCTATTTCTTGTTCCATTTGTTATGGGGATTCAATTATTACAGAATGCCTTTGTTTGAAAAGATGCAGATTCAAAGGAAATATTCTGATGCAGATTTGTTTGCATTCACCGAAAAGCTCATTTCCAAAACCAACGAAATCCACTTTAAAATTACGCAGAACAAAAACAGTAAAGTATCTAATCCGTATTCGCAGGACAGTATCTTTAGCATGACCCAAAACGGCTACGATAATCTGGCAAAAGAGCATCCCTTTTTCAAATACAAAATACCCAGCATAAAGCAATCGTTGTTTAGTTTACCCTTAACTTATATGGGATTTGGTGGTTATTTGAATCCGTTTACCAATGAGTCTCAGGTCAATTACAAATTGCCTATGTATGGATTTCCGAATGTGGTATGTCATGAAATGGCGCATCAGATTGGCTATGCCAGTGAAAGTGAATGTAACTTTATTGGATTTATGGCAGGCATTAAAAATGACGATTTGTATTTTCAGTATGCTGCTTATTCCAGTGCTTTGCGTTATTGTCTGGAAAATGTCTTTCTCAAAGATGAAGCGAAATTTAAAATGTTTAAAGCAACCGTTCATCCCGGAATTTTAAAAAACTACAAAGAAAGTGAACTGTTCTGGAAGCAGTACGACACTATTATTGACAAGGGTTTTCATGCTTTTTACGATCAATTCCTTAAAGCTAACCAGCAAAAAGATGGTTTAGAAAGCTACAGCAAGTTCGTAGATTTGCTTATCAATTATTACAAGGGAAAAGAACTAAGATGATAGACAAAAAGATAATAGATGATAGACATTTTTAGTCTGAAGCTTTGTCTATTCTCTATCCGTCTATTATCTATTCGTCTTATTTTAAATTCTGCTTAAAATAAACCTCCGTCGCGCCTTGTCCGTATTTTTGATAATTCGCGTCTTGAAAAACAACATTATCATAACGGCCTAATAAAAAATCAAGGTCTGATTTTAAAACCCCTTCACCTACGCCGTGAATAAATACAATCTTCGGAATTCTATTTCTGATGGCGAATTCGATATGTCGTTTGGCCGTTTCCATCTGAGTGGTCAGGATGTCATAATTGCTCATCGATTTATGATTTTTAACCAACTTTTCGATATGCAAATCAAACTCCGGAGCCGGAATTTCTCTTTTGGATTTCTTTTCTTTATTGATGTAGTTGGGCTTAGCAACTTCCTTTTCACTGATTATGTGATTTTTATTAAAGCTGAAATTCATAGGGCTGCTGCCTATTTTAATCAACTCGTTGCTTTTGAAGGTAAGTGTAAAACCATCAGTAGTTTCGATGATAACATCTGAACCTTTAATGTCAACTATAACCCCATCAATAGCATCATCTAATACCGAAACTTTATCTCCTTTATTCAACATCGTCTTCCTCCTCTTTCTCTCTTTGGTTTTTACTCGGAACTTTCGACGTGAGCTGCATCATGCCAAACATGAATACGGCTACTGCTGCACATAAAATATAGATGTTGGGTTTGTCTTTGGATTGCTCAAACAAACCAACTAGTATGGCTACAAACATTATAGGAATAAGTAGTTTTTTCATGATAAGGGATTTCTAATTCCAAAAATAAAAAAAACCAGCTGAAATAGCTGGTTTTAATGATAATATAATTTACAGATTACATTCCGCCACCAGCCATTGAGGCAAAAACTCCAACAAAAGCAATAATTGCGATGATGTAGACTGCAATCATAACGATAGTAAATATACCCAAAAACTTGTGGTGTGATTTTAAATTCACTAAAGCATCCGCTAGAATATTTTCGTTAAACGATTGTAAAGCTTCTTTCATTTTTTTGGCATAATTGAATAAATAATACACCGGAAAGAAATAGATCAAAGCCATTACAATGTACACAGCTCCTAAATAACTCTTAATGGCAGAGAAAGGGTCCATACCCATGCCTCCTCCGTATGGATCATCTGGTATTGCCGACATAGCTACTGCCATAAATAATCCGGCCACTACCATCAATCCGATGAAAATAAATCCGACAATAGCGAGAAACATACACCATTTGGCACTTTCTCTTACAGCGGAAACTGCTAATTCATTCAATTTAAAATTGTTTTGTTCTTCCATAATTAAAAAGGTTTTGGTTGGTTATAAAAAATTGGTTATTACTTTTCAAATTGCTTTAAGGTCTTGATAATGATGGCAACACAATCTAATAATTGTGCTTCAGTCATCACCAACGGTGGCGCAAAACGGATGATATTTCCGTGTGTTGGTTTCGCCAATAGTCCATTATCACGCAAGGCCATACAGATATTCCATGCCGTATCACTATCTTCCGTATCATTAATTACTACAGCATTTAAGAGTCCTTTTCCGCGTACTAATGTAGCAATGTTTGAGGTTGCAATATAGTTAGCTAATTCTGTTCTGAAAATCTTCCCTAGTTTACGGGCGTTTTGTGCCAAGTGTTCTTCGGTTACAACATCCATTGCAGCAATAGCAACAGCGCCCGCAATAGGATTTCCACCAAAAGTAGAACCGTGTTGTCCCGGTTTAATAACATTCATAATGCCATCATTCGCCAAAACAGCAGAAACTGGATAGGCACCACCTGACAAGGCTTTTCCTAAAATTAAGATATCCGGTGCCACATAAGACGATTGCTTTTCACATTTATTTTCACAGCTACAGTTACCACAAACCGCCAGCAAAGATCCCGTTCTTGCAATTCCTGTTTGCACTTCATCGGCGATAAAAAGTACGTTGTGATTTTCGCAAAGATCCTTAGCTTTCGCTAAATAATCTTCACTAGGCACATAAACTCCGGCCTCACCCTGAATAGGCTCCACTAAGAAACCGGCAATGTTATTAGAAGATGTAATGGCTTTTTCCAAAGCATCAATATCATCGTAGGCAATTTTTATAAATCCAGCAGTATACGGGCCAAAGTTTTTACGGGCATTGTCATCATTAGAAAACGAAATGATGGTGGTAGTTCTTCCGTGAAAGTTACCGTCACAAACTATAATCTGTGCTTCGTTTTCGGGAATACCTTTCTTTTCATACGCCCATTTTCTGCAAAGTTTCAAAGCCGTTTCCACAGCTTCTGCTCCAGTATTCATTGGAAGAACTTTATCAAAACCAAAGTATTTAGTAATGTATTCCTCGTAAACGCCTAATTTATCATTGTAAAAAGCTCTAGACGTAAGTGTTAAAGTTTGTGCCTGTTCCATCATGGCACCAACAATCTTTGGATGGCAGTGTCCTTGATTTACAGCCGAATACGCCGAAAGAAAATCATAGTATTTTTTGCCTTCCACATCCCAAACGTATACACCTTCTCCTCTACTCAAAACGACGGGTAACGGATGATAGTTGTGGGCACCATACTTGTTTTCTAAAGCTATCGCTTCGGCAGAACTCATTTTTTCTAAAACTGACATTGTAATTGAATTTTGTAACCTAATCTCGTTATAGGTTATTTAATATATCGCCATTCCTTCTTATTGGAGAGAAATCATCCATACGTTAAAACAAATGTAAAATTTAATTATGAATTTTGAATTATTTCTTTTTATCAATCCTGCTCAAAATATCATTCATCATTTCAATCTGCACTTTCTGAATTTCAATCAGTTCCTGCTGTTGATGCATGATAAGATGGTCTAATTTTTCGTCAAGCATTCTGATTTCGAGCTCTGATTTAAGGTTAATCATATAATCCTTCTTGGCTCGCTCTCTGTCCTTTTCTTCCTGACGGTTTTGGCTCATCATAATTACCGGTGCTTGTAAAGCCGCCAAACAAGATAAAAGTAAATTCAAAAGGATAAAAGGATACGGATCAAAACCCTTGTTCAGCAACCAATAGACATTCGTAAATATCCAAATCAATATAAAGACAAAGAATGAGATGATAAAGGTCCAACTCCCACCAAAAGCAGCCACTTTATCTGCTATAACTTGGCCAAAAGTTCGGTTGTCGGCATCTTCTTCAACCTTAGAAACGAAGGATTTATCGCTATTAAGGGAGCTAATTACGCTTTTATGCAACTTAGAAAGCTCTCCTACTTCTGACTGCAGAAAACCCGAAATATATTTTTCGCGGTACAAGCTCAATTCACTGTCGGCTATACATCCATTGGTATCAAAATCAGGATGATCCTTTTTGATTAGGTCAAAGATACCACTGCGTATTGATTTACTCCAAACCCTATTACGTTCAGGATATTCAAGACCGGAAATACTGCTTCGAAAGGTTTTCTTATCACTCATTCCATTTTTATTTTAGTGCTAATGTACGCCATAAACTACAAAAAGCCTCACTCTCGGAAAGAAAATGAGGCTTGAATGTATTGCATACGGTCGTTTACACCAAAGTAGCCGACGATGTAATTTCAGTATTCAGCAATTTAGATATCGGACAGTTTTTCTCGGCTTTGGTTACCAATTCCTGAAAAGTTTCCTCTGTAATTCCCGGAATACTAGCCTCTACCGTTAAATGAGAACCTACGATAGCGCCGTTTTGGAAATCGATTACACATTTAGTCTGAATGTTTTCCGCTTCAAATCCGGCTTCCCCAATAAAAGCCGAAAGCTGCATGGTAAAGCAACCAGAATGTGCTGCGGCAACTAATTCTTCCGGATTGGTTCCAATACCATCTTCAAAACGGGAACCAAAAGAATATTGTGTGTTATTTAATACGGTACTTTGGGTAGTAAGCGTTCCTTTGCCTTCTTTGACAGAACCTTTCCAAACGGCTGTAGCATTTCTTTTCATGATTGTATGTTGTTTTAAAATTGAAATCCAAATTTAAGCATCAAATACAAGGTATATGTTATATAATTATCATTATTTCTAATGCAGAAATTAGTTTTGGCTTACAGCCCTTTTTTTGTCTTTCCCGCGAAGGCGGGAATCCATAATAAACATAATTACTTTTTTACCTCTAAGGAAAAGACAGTTATTAATCATACCAATCAGAAGAAAGATCATTCCAATCTTTGTTTTCCTCTTCAATCAGGTTTATTTTCCACTGTCGGTTCCATTTTTTCAATTGTTTTTCCCGTTTTATGGCATCATTTACGTATTGGAAAGTTTCAAAATAAACTAAAAGCCCAACATCATATTTAGAAGTAAAACCTTCATTGATTTTTTGTTTATGTTGTAGTACTCTGGCTTCCAAATCATTTGTTACACCAATATAAAGTGTGCCGTTCTTTTTACTGGCCAAAATGTAAACATAATATTGATGGATAGTTTTATACATCGTATTGGATTATGGATTCCCGCCTGCGCGGGAAAGACAGGTTTACTTAATAATGTTTATACCTGGCAGGCATTCAAGTCGCATGCTTTTGTCATTCCCGCGAAGGCAGGAACATCTCCAACAACTTATTCACAGTATTCCAATTGCGTGTGGTTGAAACTACATTCATACTTTTCTCGATCCATTTATTGTCAAGCCTGGTTTTGGCTGGAGAAACATCGTATTTGAGGTAAATTCGTTTACCGTCGAGCTGAATTTCATCGGGTTTGATAAAATTTAAGTTGAGCTGCGTAATCATATTTTCTGGCAATTCCGATGATATAAAAGAGACGTACAATTTCTTCAAATCCACGCCTTCATCATTCAGAAACTCATTACGATCCAAACACGCTTGCAAATCTTCTTTGCCAATCACAATAACCGGAACATCATGCCCAAATTCCTTAAAGATTTCCTGTTTGATCAGAAAACCAACTTTACTCGGACTTTCCTCTACCGTATCCACAAACACATTTCCGGATTGGATATACGTAACTACATTGGTAAAACCAATGCCTTCCAGGGCTTTTTTCAAAGCCACCATATTAATCATTTTGTGTCCCGAGACATTGATGCCGCGGAGAAGGGCTAAGTGGGTTGGCATAGGTGAATCATTTTTTCCAAATATAAGAATTTCCTAAAGCTACTATTAAAAAATAAGCTCAAAAGACAAAGGTGTTTTTTTCGGGTTTTGTTCGGTATTGTGCCGCTTATTTACGTGTTTTTACGAACTAAACGCGAACAACACCGAACAAAGGTTTAGCATGATGTTATTCACAACAAACCCAAGTCTATTTTCTATCATCTTTTATCTATTTTCTATTCTCTATTTTCTATTTTTGCGCCATGGGAAGAAAACAAACCAACAAAGTCATCTTTGAAAACGTAACCGTGCTCGATGCCGGTGCCAAAGGCGTATCGGTAGCTAAGGCTCCGGAAGGTCAGGTCATCTTTATACCCAACGTCGTTCCCGGCGATGTGGTAGATGTGCAAACCTTAAAAAAACGCAAGTCTTATTTTGAAGGCAAAGCCATCAAGTTCCACTCCTATTCTGAAAACAGAATCGAACCCGTGTGCCAACATTTTGGTGCCTGTGGCGGTTGCAAATGGCAGAATATGAAGTACGAACAACAGCTGTTTTATAAAAATCAGGAAGTCTATAATAACCTCAAACGCATCGGTAAGATTGAATTGCCCGACTTTGAACCCATTCTAGGTTCGGAAAAGCAATTCTTTTACAGAAATAAAATGGAATTCGGATTTTCGGATACGCGTTGGTTAAACGAAACCGAAATCAAATCGGAAGACCAATCGCTCAGTAAAAAACCGGCACTCGGATTTCATATTCCGAGAATGTGGGATAAGATTTTAGATATTGAAAAATGCCATCTGCAGGAAGATCCGTCTAATGCTATTCGTAACGAAATCAAACGCTTCGCCACCGAAAACGGTATGACGTTCTTCAATGCCCGAAACCATGAAGGTTTGTTGCGAACCCTGATGATTAGAACAGCATCGACGGGAGAACTTATGGTACTGATTCAGTTCTATCAGGAAGATAAAAAACAACGAGAATTACTATTAGACCATATCCACGCAACGTTTCCTCAAATAACGTCTCTACAATACGTCATCAATAGCAAAGCCAACGATACTTTATACGATCAGGACATTAGGCTTTATAAAGGACGTGATTACATTTTGGAAGCCATGGAAGGATTACAGTTCAGCATCAATGCCAAATCGTTTTATCAGACCAACTCCGACCAAGCCTACGAATTGTATAAAATCACCCGTGAGTTTGCTGGCTTAACCGGAAATGAAGTGGTGTACGATTTGTATACCGGAACAGGAACCATCGCGCAATTCGTTTCCAAACAAGCGAAAAAGGTTATTGGTGTGGAAGCCGTTCCCGAAGCCATTGCGGATGCTAAAGAAAACGCGAAACGTAACAGCATTACCAACTGTGAATTTTATGTAGGCGATATGAAAAACGTGTTCAACGACGACTTCATCGCCCAACACGGTCAGCCGGATGTCGTAATCACCGATCCTCCTCGTGACGGAATGCATAAAGATGTAGTAGAACAGTTGCTTAAAATTGGTGCTGCAAAGATTGTGTACGTAAGCTGCAACTCGGCCACACAAGCTAGAGATTTAGCTTTAATGGACGAACAGTATAAAGTTACCCGAGTACGACCTGTAGATATGTTTCCGCAAACGCATCATGTCGAAAATGTCGTACTTTTGGAGAAAAGATAGTAAACAGTCGCAGTTTTAAGTCGCAGGCACAGTAGAAAATATCTGAAAACTGAGACTGAGAACCGAGACTGAAAACTCAACTAAAATAAATATGAAAAAGATACTATTGCTGTTTGTACTAATCATATCCTTCTCCGCCTGTGAGAAAGACGACATCTGTACTGATGAGACTACGCCAAGATTGATCGTGGAATTCTACGATATTTCGAATAATGCTACGATCAAAAATGTGCTAAACTTAAAAGTAAAAGAATTTGGAACCAATGACTTTATGGTTTTTGACCCGACACTAGAAGAAGATGATGAGGATAGGTATCTCTTTAATGGCAGTAAGCTGGAACTACCTTTGAAGTTAGCAGCCACTAGCACAAAATACAGTTTGATTCTCAATAGCACCGGAATAACGCCCAATGAAGATGTATTGGAGTTTGTGTATACACCCGAAAATGTCTACGTTTCCAGAGCTTGTGGCTACAAGACTATCTTTGAACTAAATCCGGCTCCCAACGGCGTTATCAAATCTGATGTCACCACACCTGTGAATTTTTGGATACAAGACTTCAATATTTTAACTACAACCATTAACACCGAAAATGAAACACATATCAAAGTTTACTTTTAGTATTTGCCTGGTAGTGCTTTCATTAACGAGCAGTGCCCAACAGCAAACTGAAACCAAAAAAGATTCCGTTCCTGTAAAAAAAGAACGTTATGGATTACGTGTGGGTGTGGATTTGTTCAAACTGACGCGTTCCTTTTATGAAAAGGATTACCGCGGACTAGAATTAGTCGGTGATTATCGCGTAACGCGAAGACATTATCTAGCGGCTGAAATTGGAAATGAAGACAAAACAGTAGACGATGACCAACTCAACTTTACTACCAAAGGTACGTATCTGAAAGTAGGTTTTGATTATAACAGCTATCAGAACTGGCTCGATATGGAAAACATCATCTCTGTCGGTTTGCGCTACGGCGTGAGTAGTTTTAGCCAAACGTTGAACAGTTACCAAATCTATAATCCAAATCCGTATTTTGGAGAAGAACCTACCATTATATCAGGAGAAGAATTCAAAGGATTATCAGCACAATGGGTTGAAGTAGTGGCCGGAATGAAAGCCGAAGTATTCAACAATATCTTCGTTGGTTTTAGCGTAAGATTGAACCGATTAATTTCGCAAAAACAACCCAACAACTTCGAAAACTTATACATTCCCGGATTTAACAGAACGTATAACGGAGATTTTGGCATCGGATTCAACTACACCGTTTCTTATTTCATTCCGTTGTATAAGGCTACGGTAAAAGCCAAAGAAAAAGCGGATAAGAAGAAGAAAAAATAACGAAGGGCAGCCTTTTAAATATTTTAAATTCCTAATTCTCAAATCCCAACTCCTACTTTACCTCTTTGACGCCTTTGCTGAAAATCCATTTTACAAACAGCTTTTCGCCTTCTTGGGTTTTGACTGCTTGATATTTAGGCGCCAATAAAGTAGCCACGACAAAAGCCGTTATCGGAATAAAATAGCCTGTCAGTCCAGTATACTTTTGAATTAAATAATAAAAAGGAAGAAAGAAAGCTGCAAAGCTGATAAAATTATAGACAAAGGCTTTGGTTTGTTTCGACATAAAATAAGGCTTAAAATTAGTATTACTTCTGATTAATCCAACTTACGATAGCGGCATCTGTTGGTAAAACTCTTGGAGATAGTACTTTTTCCAAATGTCCTTGTTCGTTGATTAAATATTTTTGGAAATTCCATTCTACGTCACTATCCTGCAAACCGTTTTTACTTTTTTGAGTTAAAAACTGATACAATGGGTGCATGTCCTTTCCTTTTACAGATATTTTTTCCATCATAGGGAAGGTAACACCGTAATTCATTTCACAAAACTTAGCAATTTCAGCATTGCTTCCTGGTTCCTGTGAACCAAAGTTATTAGCAGGAAAACCTACTATCACAAAATTAAGGTCTTTGTATTTTTTATAAATCGCTTCTAAATCTTTGTATTGTGGCGTCAATCCACATTCAGAAGCCGTGTTTACGATGAGTATCTTCTTTCCTTTGAGTGTGGCAAAGTCGAATACCTTTCCGTATAAATCAGTTACTTTAAATTGATAAATAGTCTGCGCTGTTACAGGCGTTTGTGTTTCCATAGTGGGTGTATTGTTTTGTGCGTGATTTTGTGCTTGGTTTTGGCAACTAAATAATAGTAAGGCTACTGCTAAAGAGGCTATCTTTTTCATGTTATAATTTTTTATAAAAATACTCATTATTTCAGAAGAAAGTGTTAGACAATTCGTAAAGTTTAGACTAAAAAAAGAGTCCAACTAAATGTTGGACTCCTAACAAAACCAAATAGAAACTCCGTTTCTATCAAAACCCAGAAAGAAATTTTTCATAGCAATCTTCCCTACTCTATATACGCTAACAAGTCAAAATTGGTTTTCCCTACCATTTCTTAGTATCAAAACAATATTTTTTTTACTTAAAATAAACTAAATTTTTAGCACTTTGACTTTTCCAAAGTCAAGTACGAAAAAAAGAGCTTCTTGGTTTTAAAACATGGTGTTTTACCTTAAAATAATTAGATTCTTTCGAAGAAGTTTCTTTATTTTTACGATAAATAAACATTTAGGTATGACACAAGAAGAATTATTACCCTTGCTTCTGAGGAAGGAAGAAAGGGCATTTACCCTACTCTATGATATGTATTCAAAGAGTTTGTTCAGCATTATTACCAATTTGATTAGCGATCGCGAAGAAGCCGAAGATGTGCTTCAGGAAGTGTTTGTGAAAATATGGAAAAACATCGACTCGTACAATCAGAGCAAAGGAAGACTGTATACCTGGATGCTTAACATCGCACGGAATACCACCATTGACAAGTTGCGTTCTAAAGGATTTAACAACAGTCAAAAAAACCTATCCTCTGATAATTTCGTACATCTGTTGGATGACAGTAACAAGTTAACGAACAAAATCGATAGTATCGGATTAAAGGAGTTTATCAATAAACTCAAGCCAAAATGTATTCAGTTAATCGACTTATTGTTCTTCAAGGGATTCACGCAACAGGAAGCATCGGAGGAATTAGAAATTCCGTTAGGAACTGTTAAGACCCAAAATCGCATGTGTATGAACGACCTACGAAATTATTTAAAAGTGTAATGGAAACTAAAGAATATATAGAATCAGGAATATTGGAACTCTATGTTTACGGTTTGTTAAGTGAATCCGAAAACGATCAGGTAACGGCTATGTCCAATAAAAATCCGGAAATCAAAGCGGAAATCATCTCCATCGAAAAGGCAGTTATTAACCTTTCCAGCAGTTTTTCTCCTTTTATCTCCCATAGTCAGTTCGAGAAAATCAAAGCGAAACTCGAGTTAAAACACGGAAAAGTAATCAGCATGAAATCCGAAAGCTCATGGACTTCGTATATGGGATGGGCGGCGTCACTAGCACTCTTAATCGGAATAGGATATCAGTATTCAAAACTGAATGAAACTACCAATCAGGTGGTGACTATTGAGAAAGAGAAATCTAAATTACAGGAATCTGTAATCGATTTAGAAGCTAAAAACAAGGAAACCGAATTGGTTTTAAATGTAGTACGTGACGAAACTAACACGGTGGTAAACCTTGGTGGACAAGCGGTTGCTCCAACAGCAAAAGCTAAAATCTATTGGAACAAACAAACGCAAGTGGTGTATGTAGATGCCAGCGGATTACCAGAACCACCGGAAGGAAAAGAATACCAAATATGGTCTTTAAAGTTGTTGCCACAATTAACACCAACCAGCATTGGTACACTGGCTAACTTCAAAGACAACAACAGCAAGATATTTGCCGTTGAAAAAACGGGTGATGCCGAAGCCTTTGGAATCACCTTGGAACCAGCTGGCGGTAGTCCAACACCAACTATGGAACAATTATATACTTTGGGGAAAGTTTAAAAACCTATGTCAAATAAACAATAGTCAAAAAAGTCCCGATTTCTCGGGACTTTTTTTATGGTAGTAAAGTGGCCGGTTGCTTCTCGATACTTTTCAAAATTGTAAATTTTGAAAAACTCGAAGTGACGAAAATACCACTTGTCTGTTTCGAATGTCTTGTGAACATAAAATATAAACTATTGCGCCCGTCACTTCGAATTATCGCCTTGGCGATGGTATCGAGAACTTTACTTCTTATAATATTTACGATATTTTGGATACGCTAAAGCGCCTATTATCGACATTCCGGTTAACGTCATCCAAATCCAACTTAGTGATTTGGCTTCACCACTCGCATACGAATGTAAGCCTACTAAATGGAAGTTTACGCCGTAATACGTGAACAAAATCGATACAAAAGCATACATCGCCATTAGGTTAAAAAGCCATTTATTGCGCAGGGCCGGCACAAAACGAGCGTGAATCACAAAGGCATAGACCATAATACTAATCAGTGCCCAAGTCTCTTTAGGATCCCAACCCCAATAACGTCCCCAACTTTCATTAGCCCACTGACCTCCTAAAAAGTTTCCGATAGTCAGCATGACCAAACCAATAGTTAAGGCCATTTCGTTGATGATGGTTATTTCTTTAATGTTTAACTCCATTTTAGCTTTGTTCTTTTCGGTCGTAAATAGCATTAAAATCAAGGAGACACCCCCTAAAATCATTCCCAAGGCAAAAGGACCATAACTGGCCACAATTACGGCAACGTGAATCATTAACCAATAGGAATTCAATACCGGCTGTAAATTAGCAATTTCAGGATCTATCCAATTGGCATACGCTGCTGCTAAAATCATAGCGGTAACAAAGGCAGAAGACGCTACGGTTAGCTTTGATTTTCTGTCAAAGGCCAATCCAAAGAACATAGTCGCCCATGCCACATAAACAATAGCTTCATAGGCATTACTCCAAGGTGCATGACCCGAAATATACCAACGTGCTATTAGGCCGAGTGTATGGGTTGCAAACAACAATCCGATACCAATATGAAAGACATTAACGGTAATCGTAAGCCATTTTCTTTCTTTAAAAATCTGTAGAATAATAAAGAAGAACATTAGCGCTGCAAGGGTTATATAGCAATACGGCAGCTTTTGGAACACATCGTATTTGTTATACAATATCTCATAATCAATCTTTTTATCGGTAGGACGAACAGCAGCTCCAAATTTCTTCTGGTAATTTTCCATGCCCACCAAATACGTATTGGCCATCGTGTAATCCTTATCCTGAGTGGCTTTCATCACCGAATTCAAATAAGCTGGTAATGCCAGTTTGATGGTGTCTAACGCCGTTCCGGTGTTGTGATTCATTTCCAAGAAAGAAAGCCATTTGTTGTTCTTGTCGTTCGGAATCGGGAAAATACGCAATATTTTACCGCTTAAAGCCGAGTTCAATAAGTTGACTTTCTTATCTGTTTCGACAAAATCTTTTTCGAAGTTATTCGGATTAGCGGCTTTGTAGGCTTCGTCCAAGTAAGGTGATAATTTGTAATTGCCTTTAGCATCAAAACACGAACGGAACGTAGCGTATTTAGCATCGGAAGCAATGCCTAATATCTTACGGATACTATCGTTGCCGCTCTTGATGTAGATCAGAGGCGTTTCAAACCATACGGTCGGGAATTGCGTCATCGAAATAAATACCTGATCCGAATTCATTCCCTTATACGTATTGCTATGACTTACTTTTCGTAACAATTCGGAGGAAAACGTATTGATAGGCTTCATCCGTCCACCTTCATCCTGAATCACCAAACGGCCAAACTGGGAAGCGTGTCGTTCCGAAACTTTGTATTTGTTTAAAATAGAATCAATTTGCTTTTGATTAGGCAAGGCACTTGCAGGAGCCGCAGTAGTCGCATGACCGTGATCTTGTGCAAAACCGTTCAACGAAAACAGTAGGATAACGATTGTTATTAGTTTTTCTTTTTTCTTTTTGACAATATCCAATCTTCGTTTTAAATCGGTGAAACGGGAACCTTTTACGAACAATATGGCCATCATACAGAAGAACAGTATAAAGTAACCGATATAGGTTATTGTGGTGCCCCAATAATCGTGATTCACCGAAAGCACCGTTCCTTTTTCATCCGGGTCAAAAGACGCTTGGAAGAAACGGAACCCTTTGTAGTCCAGAATATGATTCATATAAATACGTTCGTTGCTGTTTTTGCCACCATCCTGAACGGTTACTTTACTCTCGTAAGAGGAGTAGCTTTTTTCTGTTCCGGGATATTTATTGGCAATAAAATCATTCAGTTTTAAGCTAAACGGCAGGGTGTAGACTTTACTTCCGAAGCTTAGCGTAAATTCGAGTTTCCCAATTTTTATAATCTTAGGTTCGCCTTGTCGGCCTTTAGAACCCACAAGGGTAATCTCTTCCTGTTTGCCTTGCGTTTTAATTAGCAACGTAATGGCATCTTCGCCTTTTTTGGCTTTGAAATCACCACTCGATTTATAGGCTTTAAAGCCTTTAATAGGTTGGTCCGGAATAACGAATTGCGCACTTCCTAAGTTGTAAAGCGAACGATACATCAACGGCTGTGCTACATTTTGAGTCACTGTTCCTTGCATCTTATCCGCCATTCGCATGAACTGTCCATCAAAAGGAGACGTTATGGTGTTGTTTTTAGTATCAATATTAATAGCGCCTTGCGTCGGTTTATTGACGGCAAATAAGATGTTATGAATATTTTGAATCTCGCCTTCTTTCAGCATGTGCTCGTGACGTTCGCCGCCACCCGATTCTACTAACTTCAGATATATGGAACCTTTGGGGTCTTCTTTGATGCTTTCTTTGGCATCGAGCGCAAAGTCTTTGTATTCAATTTCGAAAGGTATGGTATCAAACTTTTCATCGATATTAAAATAATTGTTGGCCACCGGCGATAACAACAAAGGCTTTTCAAAAGTCCTACGCATCATTTTTCCTTCGTAAATACCATCCACAAAAACAGTCAGGTAAATTTTATCCGAATAAAATTGACTGGACGCTTCCCCTTCCCGAATCGGCATCATGCCTTCATAACTGATGTAACGCGTAACAAAGGCACCGCCGATGATAAAGATCCAGGACAAATGCAGTAGCAGTGTTAACCATTTTTCTTTTTTATACAACCGATATCTTTTGATGTTTCCGAGGAAATTAATCATAAAAAAGCCCATAATAGCTTCAAACCACCAAGCGTTGTAAACCCAGATACGTGCGGTGTCGGTATTGTATTTACTTTCTATGAAGGTTCCTGCTGCCATGGCTACTGCAAAACCTAAAAACAAAAGAGCCATTAAACGCGTTGAGAATAAAATCGAGTATAATTTCTTTTCCATACAATTGGAATAATATTTTTTAAAAAGTGGTACAAAAATAACGTAAATAAATAGATTTCAACGGCATTTCTTTTCGGATTTAATAGTTTTTTGTGATGTGTTTATAGTAGAATTTTTCATAATATTGACCTGTAAGAAATCCACGATGCTAAAATTCCATAAAACCTATTTCGGACTAACGATGCTACTCTTTGTAATCGAAGTGCTGATTGCCCTTTTTGTGAACGATCGCATTATCCGACCTTATATCGGCGATGTGTTGGTGGTTATGCTAATCTATTGCTTTGTAAAGACTTTTTTGAATACGAAAGTCTTCCCTACTGCGATTGGTGTACTGCTATTTGCTATCGGCATTGAAACCCTACAGTATTTCAATATTGTTGAAAAATTAGGACTTCAAGACAACCGACTAGCACGAACCGTCATTGGCGCTTCGTTTGAATGGATGGATATTCTTTGCTATGTCGTTGGAATCCTGATGGTGCTCGTAGTAGAAAAAAGCGCAAAAGGCAGTAGGCTTTAGGCTTTAGGCTTTAGGCTTTAGGCAATAGATAATAGATAATAGATAATAGATAATAGATAATAGATAATAGATAATAGATAATAGATAATAGATAATAGATAATAGATAATAGATAATAGATAATAGATAATAGATAATAGATAATAGATAATAGATAATAGATAATAGATAATAGATGATAGATAATAGATAATAGATAATAGATAATAGATAATAGATAACAGATAATAGATAACAGATAATAGACATAATTCATAACTCATAAATCATAAATCAAAACTCATAAATCATAACTCATAATTCATAATTCATAAATCATGTCATCCAACCAAAAACTCCATAAGCAACTCGAATTAACCAACGAACAAACATCCCCTCTTTTTCGGATTATGTGTATTCAGAACCGAGATGAGCCGCACCGCAGGCATTTTGAAAACAATATCTGTGCGTTTCATATTGGCAACGGCTACATCCTTTCGGTGGCGCATAACCTTAAGACGGAAGCGACTATTTTTAAATCGATTGACAATGGCAGGTACTTGACCGATATTTTTCCATTTATGAACAGCGAGCAGGCCCAACTTTTTGAAAGCTGTTATCCTTTGGAACTTGGAAATCAAAGACGCTATGCCAACATTACGAATCCGAATGATTTTCAGAACATCATCAATCTATTGCGCCAAATTAATTACGATACCCGCTGGATTACGATGATGGAGCGTAACCTCTGCCGACCGCATTTGGTCGTTCAGTTTAAAGACAATAAGTTTTATAATAATCCGGAACTGACGCAACATTTTAACCCGAATACCTATTTTGCTGAGCCCGGCATACAACGGCATACTTTTTTGATTGAAGTGCAATTGGTAGAAGCCTTTTATCATGAAGATATTGCTTTATATAAAATCATCAATACGCCTCAAGAAGTGATTGATGCGATGCCAAGCCTTGAAGTCGATTATACGCTTTTAGACGACCATCAGGAAAATTATTATTGTTTGCAGAGTTCGCCTACGAGTGAAATCGGGAAACTACTCAACAAAGCACAGATTGACGGCTTTACAGAACACTTTGCTATTTTTCAAGAACGCTTTGGCGGGAATTACAATCTGGAAGGCTTGCGGTATTTAATTAAGGGCTATTTCCGATTTGGTTCCTCCGGTGCGCCTTATGTAGTATATGATGAAAAAACGAATTCTTTTAAAGTAAATGCGGTGCAAAGCGAAGCCTGCCCGATACAATTATCTATCAACAACCAACGTGATGGGAATTTTCAGTATGTGAACGCCATCGCCACACCGCTGCAAGTGATTCAGGAACGATTGGAACAGCACTTGAAAGGCTAACATGAAAATAGTATTTTGTCATTCCGACGAAGGAGGAATCGCATCCCTTTAATAATTATGAGATTCCTCCTTCGTCGGAATGACAAGTATAAAAAGATAACGTCTTTAATAAGCCAATAACTCCAACAACGTCTTTTCAAATCGCTCTTTAGGCAAATACTGATCTTCTAAAGCTTTTACGAAAGGAATAGCGCTTTCTAAACTCCCTACTCTTCTGACTGGTGCATCTAAATGTTCAAAACACTGTTCCATAATCATCGCTGAAATATCGCTGGCTACGCCACCAAACAGGGTATCTTCTTGTAGAATGATTACTTTATTGGTTTTCTTCACCGAGGCCAAAATCGTCTCGATATCTAAAGGTTGTAACGTTCTCAAATCAATCAAATCGGCACTGATATCGGTATGTTTGCTTAAGGTATCTAAGGCCCAATGTACGCCGGCGCCAAAGGAAATAATAGTCACCTGAGTGCCTTCTTTTAGTAAGGCTGCTTTTCCGAACGGAATAGTGTAATAATCAGAAGGTACATCCTGATATACCGAACGGTACAGTTGTTTGTGCTCAAAGAACATCACCGGATTCGGATCGTTTATCGCTGTATTCAGCAATCCTTTCACATCATACGGAAAGGCAGGATAGACTACTTTGAGTCCTGGAGTCTTCGTAAACCAAGCTTCGTTGGTTTGCGAGTGAAACGGTCCGGCTTGGGTACCACCACCGCAAGGCATACGCACTACGACATCGGCTTTTTCATTCCAACGGTAGTGTTGTTTGGCTAATAAATTCACAATCGGATTAAAACCAGTCGACACGAAATCGGCGAACTGCATTTCTACCACCGCTTTGTGCCCGTTGATGGACAATCCCATTCCGGCCGACACTACAGCGCTTTCGCAGATAGGCGTATTGCGCACTCGGTCTTTGCCAAACTGCGCTACAAAACCATCGGTAATTTTAAAAGCACCACCATATTCGGCAATGTCCTGACCCATAATCACGAGGTTGTCATGGCGTTCCATCGACTGGCGTAAGGCGTTCGAAATAGCATCGACTACTCGAATATTCTCTACTGTATCAGAAGGAGTAACTTCTTCAAAATCATACGGTTTGTATACGTCACCTAATTCTTCTTCTAAACTAGCCACTACTTCCGGTTCGGCTTGGGTAATTGCCCAATGTTCATCTATTTCTTTCTTTATGGCTTTCGTAATCTTGGCATCTTCCTCTTCCGAAAGCACACTGATTTCCGTAAGCCATGCTTTATAATTCGCTATCGGATCTTTAATCGCCCACATATCCATGAGTTCCTGCGGTACGTATTTGGTACCACTCGCCTCTTCGTGTCCACGCATTCTGAAGGTTTTAAACTCCAACAACACCGGTCTCGGGTTTTCGGCTAACGAGGCTTTTAATTCTGCTATTTTGAGGAACACTTCTAAGATATTGTTCCCATCAATGATGTGGCTTTCCATGCCGTACCCTATGCCCTTATCGGCTAAGTTTTCGCAACGGTATTGTTCGTTGGTTGGCGTGGATAAACCGTATCCGTTATTTTCGATGACAAAAAGTACAGGTAAATCCCAAACCGAAGCAATATTAAGGGCTTCGTGAAAGTCCCCTTCCGAGGTCGCCCCTTCTCCAGTAAATACTGCCGTTACTTTGCCGTTCTTTTTTAATTTGTTCGCTAAAGCGATGCCGTCAGCTACACCTAATTGCGGCCCCAAATGCGAGATCATTCCGATGATGTGAAACTCTTGAGTACCGAAGTGAAAACTACGGTCTCTTCCTTTGGTAAATCCGGTTTTCTTGCCCTGCCATTGCGAAAACAAGCGGTGCAGCGGAATGTCACGACCGGTAAAAACGCCGAGATTTCTGTGCATCGGTAAGATGTATTCGTCTTGGTCTAAAGCGGCAGTAATCCCTACCGAAATCGCTTCCTGACCTATGCCCGAAAACCATTTGGACACTTTCCCCTGACGGAGCAGGATAAGCATTTTTTCTTCTATAAGTCGGGGTTTGAGTAACCTTTTATATAAATCCAATAACTGGATGTTGGACAAGTCTTTTCTATCGAAATTCATGAGTTTGTTTTTATGCTCCGCAAAAATATAAAAATAGGTTGGCAAGTTTGGATTTTATTTTAAGGAATATGGTAATCCTTACTTCCGATATTTTTTCTATCCACTATGTCGTCACTTCGAGTGATCTCGTCATTTATGACGAGATTGTATCGAGAAGCTGTTTTATCTAAAAAGGTTCTCGATACATTCCGATTACATCGGAACACTCGAACTGACGGTAAAGGGAAGTATCGTTTTCATATTTAGGAAAATAGTAATCGTCACTTCGTCTCTTCGAGTGATCTCGTCATTTATGATGAGATTGTATCGAGAAGCTGTTTTATCTACAAAGGTTCTCGATACATTCCGATTACATCGGAACACTCGAACTGACGGTAAAGGGAAGTATCGTTTTCATATTTAGGAAAATAGTAATCGTCACTTCGTCTCTTCGAGTGATCTCGTCATTTATGATGAGATTTTATCGAGAAGCTGTTTTATCTACAAAGGTTCTCGATACATTCCGATTACATCGGAACACTCGAACTGACGGTAAAGGGAAGTATCGTTTTTATATTTAGGAAAATCGTAATCGTCATTGCGTCTCTTCGAGTGATCTCGTCATTTATGACGAGATTGTATCGAGAAGCCGTTATTGTTAGCATGAGTCCATAATGAGTCCATGATGAGTCCATGATGAGTCCATAATGACTCCATAAAAAACACTAATTATTATGGACTCATTATACTGTCATTATACTACCACTTTGGAAACAACTAGAACGGCATCGGCATGCTTTTTGAGAATATCTTGCTGAAATTCAAAACTATAGATCATGGCAACTTTAGAAAACAAACGAGCGTTTAGTGGTATGGTAGGTAACGTAGTGTTTCGAAACTACCGCGGCAAACGCATTGTACAAAGCCGACCCGCCCAAGTAAAACAGACAAAAGCGACCCAAAAAAGCGCTACCGAATTCGGAAGTTGTAGCCGTTGGGCGAAACAACTACGGTTGGAACTGACTCCTTTTTTGGTGGGACAAGCGGACAGTGCCATGTACCAGCGGTTTACTACAGCTATTTACAACGCGGTAAAAAGCAACACAGCCCTGCCTCAGGGAGTTCGTTCTCCACTGAATTCGGATATGGCACTTTTGCAGGGATTTGAGTTCAATACCCACTCGCCTTTTGCGACCTATTTTAAACCCACAATCAATGCTCAACTTACCGCCAACAACGAAGTGGTACTAACTGTCCCTGACATTGACCCTGCTACCGACGTGGTATTCCCAGACGGTTGCACTACAGCCAAACTGGTGGTAGTGGTTTATGCGACTAACTTTAGCGACACCACTACACCCCTTATGTTTCACACCCTGCTACCGATAGCCAAAAACACTACCCTGCCCGCCCAAATGGTGTTACAAACCCCGCCGATACCGGAAAGTTATTTGGTACTAGCTGCCGCCAAGTTGCTTTACTACACCCCCAACCTGCTTACAGAAAGTACTACCTTAAACTCTAAGGACTTTAGCCCGGCGATGGTACTGCTAGCGGAGGCGGTTTTGTAGTAAAATAGTAATAAAAAGAAGGGTTTGTGTAGGAATTTTTGTTAGCTTTGTTAATGCTAACGTAAATGGATAGGGTTTCGGATTGGTATGGGACTGATGGAGATTTATGCTTGTGGAGTAGTTAGCAGAAATTTATAGATGATTCGGATAATTTAAAACAACTAGCCAAAAACTTAGAAATATGGAAATAACACAAAAAACAGAACTCGAAAGATTAACTAGACAATATTATAAAATTGCTTTATCACATGTTGACGCGAATACAACATTGACAGAAAAGCAACGGCAGTCTTTATCGACACTTACAATAAATGAGGAAGCAGAATTGCCCGGATATGAAGAAAGTAAATTAAAATTTGGTAAATTTGAGAATAGAGAGTTTGTTGTCATGATGACAGATATACGAGATTCGACATCAATTATCAACGGTATTAACGGTCATGTCAATATGTTCTTAATTTTCTACGTTTATGCAGGAATAGTTGCTAAAATTGTTGATAAATATAAAGGTACCTCGACCGAATTTTTAGGTGACGGAGTTGTTAATTTATTTGGCGTTAAAGAATTAGGTTTAGACATCGCATTACAAAACAGTATGGGAGCTTCACGCGAAATTATGGAAGCACGTGAAACAATTCTTAATCCATTTTTTTTACAGAATGATTTACCAGCAATTAATATGGGAATTGGAATTGATCACGGAATAACTATAGTTACCCATTTTGGATATAAAACAGACACCGACTTGAAAGCTTTTGGTCCATGTGCTTATCATGCTTCAAAACTGTCAAAATTAGTAAATACTATAGTTGTTTCAGAAAACTCCAAAAGGATATGGCCAACTGGTCCAAGTGGTACTCTTCGTTTCGGTAATTTACAAAATATTCAAAATAATCTTGGTTATCCTATAATTAATTAAACATGGACAATAAAATAAACTTTCTTTCAACTGCTATTGCAGATGCACAAGAACTAATCCGATTTGTTGATACCAAAACAACAGTAGTAATCACTATATTAGGGTCTTACATCGTAGCTTATTTTGCAGTCATAGACAAAATAGTAGCCAATTATAATTTATACACTAATACTTTTATCGTTAGTTTTTACATTTTTGTAGCATTTCTGATACTATCAATATTAATTACTGTGCGTATAATTAGACCAACGAATAATCCAGTGGAAAATATAGATTTAGATGGTATTACGTCACCTTCATTAAACTTTTATATAGCACCAAACAAATACAAAGGAATTTTTTTTCCCTTTTATAATTCTAAAAAATTTAAGTTATCGAAAACTCTAAAAGATTATAATTCACAATTAAAGGATACAGAAATTTTAGATTCTCTTACTTTTGAATTATTAAAAGTAAGTTATATTAGGAATGTAAAAAGTGATCGTTTCAATACTTTGATGTGGTTCTTGTTCTTAACTACAATAGCTTTTTTTATTAGTTACTTTCTTTTTAGCATTGAAAACCATAATATCTTGTTGAATCTCAAAGTTATTGAAAGCTCATGCTATCCAAAGTGCTTTTGATTAAGTTAAAAAATATGACACAATTCGAAACAGACTTAAAAAATAAAATTATTAGTGAACTTGAGATTGCAGAAGCAATTTTCAATGATGTTCGAGAAGATTTAATTAGAAAATCTGTTACATTTTCTAATGAAAGTATTGAAGATTCAAGAATACCAGGATTTAAAGTTGTAAAAAAAGGTAAAGGAGAAGTTGGCGATTTTATTGCGCTCATATTAGATATTAGAAATTCAACAAATCACTTAACGCAGAGTATTAGTTCAAGCACGGCAAAAGTTTCACAATTAGAGCGGGTCTACTATGAAACTACAGCAATAAATATATGTGGAATTGAAGTCATTAATAAATATAAAGGAAGAATAACAGAATTTTTGGGTGACGGATATTTAGCTTTGTTTACTGCTAAAGAGAATAAACAAGTTTATGATGCACACAATGCAGCTAAAGACTGTATAAAATATCTAACGAGTATTGTAAATCCTATTCTAAATGAGCGATATAATTTGCCAGATTTAAAATTAGGTATTGGCCTAGCATATAGTAAAGCTATCGTAACTCTAATTGGTAATGAAGATGATCTCCATGCGAAAGCAATTGGGGAATGCATATACAGAGCTTCCAAATTATCAAAAGGACTAAATGAAATTAGAGTTGACGACAGATTAAAATATTTTTGGCCAAAGAGTGACGATGGAAAATTAAAGTTTAATGAAGTTCATATAGGAAGTCTAAATTTCAAAGGCTATAAGATTGGCTAATTAAACGGCTGATAACAGCCATTTCACGCAATGGCTAGTTTCGTTTTTTGTTTATATTTATGACTAATTAGTAAAACCGGCGAGTCGCGGGACGTTGTTTTGTTTTGAGAGTTACCGGCAATTTTGACAAGAAAACTGCAAATTGAGAAAGAGTAAAACCTTTAAAAAAAGTACATGAGCTTACGATTTATAAATTTAATGATCATACTTGGTTTTATACTGTTATCGTCTTGCAACGATATTACCACTGAAAAAGATGCCTATCCTGATATTCCTGAATTTCCTAATTTTAAAAATGGAGATCTAAAACTCATTACAAAAAAGGAACTACTGACCATAATTGATTCAAACGTAAGAAATAAAGTAGATTATTACACGCGTATCCGATATTTATCTAAAGATTCCACTTTTTATTTGATCACTTTTTTGTCTAACACTTATCAACCAGATATGCCGATGCCAGGAGATCGCTATTTGATACATTTATATACTTTTAAAAATGATCAAATCGAACACTATCAGTGGCAGGATGATGATTTCAAAATTAACTTTGAAATTGATTTAGACAACAATGATTTGACAATTGGAAAGCGTAAGTATTTGGCAAGCTCTAATTATTCCAACTATGATGCTTTGCCAGCATATGCTGATTCGACGAGAGTTGATACTATTTTCTATAAAGATTTTGGTTATGAGACCTTTACTAAGGATAAAAATTTCTATAGCCCAATTGGTTTTGACAAAGTAATTATTGATTCCAAAACAGTTGGTAATGCTAAAGCTCACAGTGCATTATCAGCATTATCGTGGGAATATCGACCAGTGTACTTAACGTATTACAAAGTGAAATATAAAAACAAAGTTGGACTAACGAAAGTAAATGATAATAAGATGCCAATGTTTTTCAAATGTAAAGAGGAATTATATTTTCTTGACAAAATACTCCTAAAAAATAATAACCATACGGAGACCGAAAAAATTTCAATTTATAAAATTGAATAAAACTGCCGCTATCAGCGTTTTAGTGCAACCAGCCTTCGGACTAGCAGTTAGTTGATTTATTTTTTTGTTTATCTTTAAAACTAATTATTAAAAGCGGCTAGCCGCGGGACGTTGTTGCTATTTGATAGTTAGTGGTAACCCTCAAAGTGCTTGTCGTACAACCAAGACTGACAGAAAATGAAAAAATCTCTTTTTATAATTCCCTTTTTACTTTTTACAAGTAGCTCCATTGCTTGTACCTGTATTGGCAAGACTAAAATGAAAAAGGCAATTAATCATGTAGAGGTATTATTTACAGGTAAAATCATTTCTCGTGAAATTTACACCGATTCAATTTTTCCCTATATGATCCTTAGAAAAGCAGTTTATAACGTTTTAGTGACAGAGAGACTAAAAGGAGAAATAAAAACAGATACCATAAAAATTTACACCGGTTTAGGAAATGGAGATTGTGGAGTAGCATTTGAAATTGGAAAAAATTATATAATTTATTCCAATTATGAAAACGAGCTATTTGATAAAAAAGTCCCTACATTTTTATCTACAAATATTTGTTCTCGAACAAGCAAATTTGAAGATAATGAATTTAAAAAAATTAAAAGGTATGCAGGAAGAAAAGGCTACTGCTAATAGCGGTTTCAAGCAGTTGCTGGTTTAGTTTTTTATTTATCTTTATAACTAATTATTAAACGCGGCTAGCCGCGGGAGGTTGTTGCTGATTGAGAGTTGGTAGTAAGCTAGAGAGAACATCGCGTAAAGAATGAAAATACGAATCAAAACCATATGCATCTTTTTAATCATCTTAGGATGTAAAACGATTTCAGTCTCTGACGTTGAGAAAAACTATTTGTTATCGGATACGGGAAAAGACAAATATTATTTGATTGAGCTAATCCGACAAAAACAGAAAGAAAAAGTTTTGGGTGAAATGCCAATGTTAATTGTAAATGGTGAACCGACATTTTATCATTATAGAAAAGAAAATTCAATACCTGGCACAAGTAAAAAGTTCATAAAAAAACTTGAAATTGTTGCTGCTGAAAAAGCTGTTAAGACATTTGGAGCCGCAGCAAAATATGGATTGATTAGAATAAGTACATACGGAAAACAAGAGAAACTTCCCTAGCCTACTGCTAACAGCAGTTTAACGCAATTGCTAGTTTCGTTTTCTGTTTATCTTTAGCTCTTATTATTAATAACGGCTAGCCCCGGCACGTTGCCCAAGCGCTTTTTCAATAGGACGTAAATTCATTAAGCCCAAAATGTACAGTTTTAGTATACTTATTGAATTAAAAGTGTATATATATTTACATTATATAAATTTACACAAGGTAAATGGTAAAAAGAGACTCACCCTCTCAAGTGACATCTAGTAAAGTTTCATTTATTTTAAAGGTTTGTTATTACATGAAACTAGGACCAAACCAACCAAAAAAAATGCAGCCCTAACTTATATACCTTGGAAGAAAAAGAGAGGACTGCAATTAATAATTAAATACAATAATATGAAAAAATTATTTTACAGCATCATTGCGGTAGTTTTAATAGGATGCAATTCCAATGGACAAACCACCCAAAAAGAAATCGGGGTTGTTGAAAACGATAGTTACAAAATAACCATGGACAAGGTTTTTTTAAAAAAAATTCTAGAGGAACAATTAAGAAAAGATAAAAATGAGGCCATTTTAACAGAATTTGAAATAGTAAAAGATACTTATGTGAATGAACCATCAAAAGAGTACTATATTTTGGTAGCGCAAAATAAAGAAGGAAGCACCAAAATTGCTTTTGAATTAGAATTGAATTCTAATGTGTTTGTGGCATCTTTTAAAAATGATGTTTTGGCAAGAGGCACGTGTACCTGTAGTGGTGGATGTACCAGAGGCTGTAATCCAAGACGTGAAGTAGGTCCAGGCAATGAAATTGATTGGTACTGCGATGCTTGCAGAAAAGGTAGTGGTTGTTCTAAATCGGTAACATCTACAAGTTTAGATTAGTTCCTGAAACGGAATCCTTAAATCTCTGTTTGTAACTGTAAATTAAACTCCAACTAAGCATAATTATGAAAATTTATGCCACGTTCTTCCTTATCTTTTTTTGGTTTACTTCCTATTCACAAAGTGATGTACAAAATTTAATAAAAGGGGGAGAATTAGTGATTAATGGGTTATCGATTTTTAAAAGCGGAAAATCTGAAAGCAAATCTGCTACTTCTAAAACCATTGAAAGCATTTGTGTAAAAAACAAACTTTCAGATAAAATAACTTTTAGAATTGTTGGGAAAGATGATGAAGATAACGATGTCAAAAAAGAACTCGTAATCCAAAATGATGGAAAAGAATGCGTTTTTGAAATCCCAAAAGGCATTTACACCTATGAAATTGTTTTAGCCAATAAAGAAATCTACAAAAAAGGCGAGTACAAATTCAATGAAGAAATAACCATTACGGTTAAAGACGAATAAACTTATACAGTCTTGGCTTTCCAAGACTGTATTTTTTTCTTATAGCCTATTTTCAATTAAAAAAAAAGAAACGAAAAATACATGAAGATACTAAATGAAATGTACCAAAGGGAATACAAAGCCTATATTTAGAACTTAGTTTTAAAAACCAAGCTCGCCTACTCCAATGTTGCCTTCTGCCCTATTGCTGCACCTCTGTAACAAGCTTTGGGGTTGCTCGTCTCGGTTTAAGGTGTATTGTAAAAAGGGGTTGTACATCCTTGTAAGAAAGCACCACCACATCGTTAACCAACCACTTATGACCAACTGCCTTACAAAAATAAAATGGGTTCGACTTCTTCTCTTGAATTTGATGTTTCTTGCCGTTCCTCCAAACGGATTGGCTTGCAGTGGGTATAAGATCACCAAAGGTCATAAGACTATTTTAGGGAGCAATGAAGATGCTTGGCGCGTAACGCCTCATATTTGGTTTGAAAATACATCCGGTATTGGCAAGTATGGAGCTGCCTTTACCGGCTCAAGATATGATGGTGCCAACGGCTATGCTCCGCAGTCGGGAATGAACACTAAAGGGCTTGCCTTTGAAAGACTGGCTTCTTATCACCCCAAACAGCAGGGTTTTGCCAACAGGAAAACCATTACCAACCCAACACAGTATTTGAAAGACATCTTGCATCGCTGTGCCACCGTAGCCGAAGTGAAAGCCTATATCAGTCAGTTCGATCACAGCTATTTTATAGAAGACGTTTTTATTTACGTTGATAAATTCGGAAACTACTTGATTGTGGAACCGTACACCTTAACCCTAGGTAACGAGCCAACCTATGTCATTTCGAACTTTTGTCCCTCTATCACGCCCTCAGAAAATGCCAACAAACTGGACCGATACCGAAACGGGGTGGCCTATCTGAAGAACAAATTAGACACTTCGCTGGACTTCTGTACCGCTTTATCAGACACGATGCACGTTTGTAGAGAAAAAATTGGAGACGGCACTTTGCTGACTTCCATTTGGGACTTACAAGACGGTAAAGTAAACTTGTATTTTTATCACAACTATAAGACCACCGTTCAATTTGACATCAAAGAGGAATTACAAAAAGGCGACCACAGTATCGCGATAAACACGTTATTTCCGACTAACCCTGAATTTGAAAAATTACGCGCGTATAAAATTCCCAAAAACTGTCCCGCCATGGGGCTTATCATACTAGGTGCTGCCGGTTTATTTTTGCTGACGTTCCTATTTTTCCTATTCCAATTTCTCCGAAGAAAAGAACACCCAAGCTATGGTTATATGCAAGTGTTGATGATTCCCCTTAGCTTAATTATGTGCTATTATATGTATGTGTTACTATTCAGTATCAATGTCTATTATTTTTCGGCACCTTACAAAGATTCGACCAATGTGTTGGTAAGCTTATCGTCTTACATTCCCTTCTTAATGGCACTTCTGATTATTCCCTTGTGTACCATTAACTACCGACTTTTCAAAGAAATGAGCTGGAGTTTTTGGGCTAAAGCTCTTGTTACCCTGAATACTATGGTGTACCTTATACTCATCGGCCTTTTTGTGTATTGGGGGTTTTATAGTGTTTTATAATTAAGGGATAACTGCTAGATGATAGAGTATAGATGATAGATGATAGATGATAGATGATAGATGATAGATGATAGATGATAGATGATAGATGATAGATGATAGATGATAGATGATAGATGATAGATGATAGATGATAGATGATAGATGATAGATGATAGATGATAGATGATAGATGATAGATGATAGATGATAGATGATAGATGATGACTTACAGGGATTTGGGGCTGAAAGGTAGTTGATGTAGTTTTTGTATATCTTTAGGGCTTCATTTTAAAACTACGCTACAGAAGTTCAGTCACGACACATCATCAAACAGTATGAAACAAAATATAATATACAAATTAACGTTATCAGTATTATGGCTTTGCTCCTATTGTAATGCGCAAACCACTGATTATATAGTCACAACAGCGCACGATACGATTGCTGTGGACAAAATAACTGTAACCGACCTCGAAGTAAAAACTAAGATTGGCGATAATAAGAAAAAATACAAAGTTGACGACATCATTAGCTACTATATAGCCCAAAAAGACGAGTATTATGAACGCGTACCTATCGAAAAAAAAGAACGTAAAGCACCAGAACGGTATGATTATAAAAGAAATGAAAGCTTCTATTTAGAGCAATATGAAAATGATAAAAAGTTTAAATTTATTCAAAGATTAACCCAAGGTAAAGTAAAACTATTTTGTGAAGTTGAACACATAGGTGCTAGCGGGAAAGCGGGTCGGGAAGGTTATATTGCACCTAGTGAAAACCGTACGTATTATATCGCACTATACGATTCCAAATTAGAACCCGTGATTAAGGAATCTAATTTTAAATTATTTGATTTTAGTTATGGTTTAACATTAAATACAGAAGTATACGAACTATTAAAACAATACCTACACGGAAACCAAGAGATACGTAGTAAACTAGATCATTTATATACTTCAAGACCAAAGGCAAAAGAAAAACAAATCGTAGAATTGATTACTGAATATAACCTTTGGGTAACATCAAATCAATAACGATTTGTCAACAGCGGTTTAGCTTGGGGCTAGTTGCCATTTTGATTATCTTTAGAACGCAATTTAAAGATCAAACTGCTGGAAGCTTCAGCCGTAACTCATAGCAAACCTGCACTATATGAAAACTATCATCCAAACCAAAACAATAATTATAGTACTGGGATTGCTGACGTTTCTTTCTGGTAAGGCTCAGGTCAGTAACCCCAAACTGTTGAAGACACAAGGTTCGAATGAATATGAAGTCGTTTCCTGTGCTTTAGAAGATCATGAAGGAACGCTTTGGTTTGGTACCAGCGGTGAAGGTATATATCGTTACGATGGAAAAGTATTTACGCAATTCTCTGTTCAGAATGGGTTATGCAGCAATTTGGTTAGTGCACTACTTGAAGATCGGTATAATAACATTTGGGTGGGCACAAAAAATGGATTGTGCTGCTTTGATGGAAAAACCATGAAGGAAATTCCAATTAGCAATGCTCCCACTAGTCAGGTTTACTGTATTATGCAGGACAAAAATGAAATGCTCTGGTTTGGAACAGCTGATGGTGTTTTTTGTTACGACAGAATGAATATTGCTCCCTTTTTAGGCTATGGTACCATTATAAATGATACTGGCATTACTCTTAAAAACACACAATGTATATTTGAAGATAAAAAGGGAAATATATGGTTTGGCTCTGGTCCGATGGCGTTTGAAGGACTCAGTTTATACGATGGTAAAACGCTAACTAAAGTGAACCTTAACAATGAAGACTGGATTCGCAACATAGCAGAAAGCAGAAACGGAAAATTGTTATTTACTACAAGACGTTTTGGGATTTTTACCTTTGATGGAAAAGACTTCACTCCTTTTGTGGCACCGCCGGAGTTAAAAAATGTTTTACTGACGTATTGTTTAGAGGACAGTAAAGGTACAATCTGGTATGCTTCTGACTATCTAAACATTAGTGATATAACAACCGGTGGTTTTTGGAGGTTTGATACTAAATCATTTACAGAATTCACAAAGAAAGACGGTATCAATAACACCGCTGTTAGTTTTATTTTTGAAGATAGTAACAAGAACATTTGGATTAGCACCAGAAACATAGGGTTATACAAATACGATGGAAAAACGTTTACCAATTTTTCGGAGTAGTAAACTAGGACAGCCAATAAATCGTCGGACCGCAATAAGTAGTACTTTTAACAGTCGGCATAGCCAGCTTAGTTTTTATTAATCCAATCCATAAATCAATTTTAACCTAACAAACCCATGAAATACGTACTCCTTTGTATTCTAGCCCTTTCTGTTATTTGCTGTAGCAAAGCCACTTTCAATCCCGAATGGACAAAGCAAACGGCACCGCCAACCTTTAAAGCCCGTTTTGAAACCTCGCAAGGAAATTTTGATATGGAAGTCACCCGGGCCTGGTCGCCACAAGCAGCAGACCGTCTGCACCAACTACTAACCCATCACCTTTATGATAACCAGTATTTTTATAGAGTGGTGCCTAATTTTGTGGTACAGTTCGGAAACATAGACACTACCGTCACCAAGAAATGGGACCAATTTAAAGTAGCCGATGAACCGGTGCTGAAAAGTAATCTCAAAGGGTATGTAAGTTTTGCCCGAGCCGGCAAGGAAACCCGAGGCAATGACCTGTTTATTAATCTGAAAGACAATGCGAGGTTGGATACCGTAACGGCACAAGGCATCAAAGGGTATCCCGTATTAGGTTATGTGACTCAAGGCATGGATGTTGTAGAAAAGTTGTATTCAGGTTATGGGAATAAGACGTTGGACGTGTATGATTCGTTAAGCGCCAACAGAGCACAATACATCAAACTTTTCCCAAAACTAGACTCGATTAAGAAAGCCTATATATTGAAAGAGTAACAACAATAAAGATTCCTAATAGCAATGACATCGCATCTGATAAAATACTTTGGAAAGGCAATAAACAATTACGACTATAGCAGTATGTATTCAGTATAAAATATTTAATATTGTTGCATGAAAACAAACCTTAATTTTTAGTACTATGAAAATATTCATTCGAAACATGGCTTGTGAAAGTTGTAAGGTTGTTGTTAAAGAAGCATTGGAAAAATTGCATCTTCATCCGGTAAAAGTGGAACTTGGCGTGGCTGAAATTCAGGAAGAATTAAGTGAGTCCAAAAAAGAAAAACTGGATGCCATCATCAATCAGGTTGGACTTGAAATAGTAGAGAATAAAGGTGGCGTTTTGATTGAAAGGATTAAAATGTATTGTCAGGAATACGTGCTTTCTGAAAAAAATATCAAAGTCAACATCTCGGATTACTTGGCTAAAAAATTAAATAAAGACTATAATTATCTCTCCAACATCTTTTCAGAAATAGAAATGTGCACGATTGTGCATTACATTAATCTTTTAAAAGTGGAGAAAGCCAAGGAAATGATTTTGTTTGAAGATTTCAATTTTAGCGAGATCGCCATGAAACTCCATTTTAACAGTCTTTCAGCATTTTCTACACAGTTTAAGAAGATTACAGGCTTTAATCCGACTCATTTTAAAAGTTTGAAGGAGAAAAGAAGACTTGCTATTCAAAAGTTGACGCGACAAAATCAGTAAAATTTATAAATTTCGCTTATAAAATTACAAGTCGTCACAGTAGCATTCCTTCTATTTTTGCATCAAACAATTCTTAATAAAAGTTTGAATGAAAAAATTTGACATATTCTATGCTGATGATGATGAAGACGATTTGATGTTTTTTAATGAAGCAGTTGAAAATATTTCTAATGTCTCCGAAAATGAGATTCATCTTCATATCCACAAAAATGGAGAAAGCCTGATAGAAAATATCAAAAACAACAAAGAAACTCCAGGAGTCGTTTTTCTAGATATCAACATGCCGCTTAAATCCGGTTTCGAAATTTTGGAAGAAATCAGAAAAGAACCTGCCCTTACGTCGGTTCCGGTCATCATGTATTCTACCAGTTCTAATCAGGATAACATTGATAAAAGCAAAGAATTGGGCGCTAATTTTTATGTGATCAAACCCTACGAATTCCATGATTTAATGAAGATGATTTCCACCTTTATCCAAATGAACTGGGAAAATACTCAAGTTAACAGGAATAATTTTCTGTACAAAAGCCATTAAACTATTATCTTTGTAGCCTTAATTAAGGGAAACTTCCCAAAAACCGTAACAGTATGCAACAAATCCCAAGTGTTGACTTACGTGATTTCCTGTCGGACGATCCGGCACGTAAACAAAAGTTTGTAAATGAAATCGGAAAAGCCTACGAGGATATTGGCTTCGTAGCATTGAAAGGTCATTTTTTAGATGACAATTTGGTCGAAAGTCTGTATAAAGAAGTACGTAACTTCTTTAACTTGCCACTCGAATCCAAAGAAAAGTATGAAATCCCAGGAATTGGCGGACAAAGAGGCTATGTTTCTTTCGGAAAAGAATCAGCCAAAGGCCGATCTGCTGGAGATTTGAAAGAGTTTTGGCATTTTGGACAATACGTTAGTGAAGGCTCTGCGTATGCCGGAAAATATCCAGACAATGTGGAAGTGACAGAAGTACCTCAGTTTAACACCATTGGTAAAGAAGCCTTTCAAATGATTGAAAAAACAGGAGTCTATGTGTTGCGAGCTTTGGCAATTCATATCGGGTTAGATGAGTTCTACTTCGATAAATTTGTAAAAGACGGCAACAGTATTTTACGCCCTATCCACTATCCTCCTATTACTGATGAACCTAAAGACGGCGCGGTACGTGCCGCTGCTCATGGTGATATCAATTTGATTACGCTTTTGATGGGCGCTCAGGGCAAAGGTCTTCAGGTGATGAATCACAACGGAGAATGGGTAGATGCTATGGCTGAACCTGACGAATTGATGATTAATGTGGGCGATATGTTATCGAGACATACCAACAACAAATTGAAATCGACCATTCATCAAGTGGTGAATCCGGCCAGAGAATTATGGGGTTCTTCCCGTTATTCTATTCCGTTTTTTATGCATCCTGTTAGTGACATGTCTTTAAATTGTTTACCAGAATGCATCGATGCGGAACATCCAAAACTGTATGAAGATACGACCGCTGGCGAATTCCTGCATGAAAGATTGGTCGAATTAGGCTTAATCAAAAAATAAAGCTCTATCTTTGAAATAGTAATTTCCAAATCTCAATATACATTGAGGTTTGGATTTTTACTTTTTGTATTTTTAGAACACTATGGATTTACACGAACAATTAAAGAAACTTTTCCCAGACCATCAACCTTCTAAAGAACCTGAAGCCGTTGAAGCACAAGAGCATACGCTTTTCATCCAAAAAGAGCCGATGATTTGCAAATACGAAAAGCGCAAAGGCAAAGCGACCACCATCATCGAAGGCTACGAAGGCAGCGATGAGGATTTTAAAATACTAGCCAAAGAACTCAAAACCAAACTCAGTGTTGGCGGCACTTTTAAAGACAGCGCCATTATCATTCAAGGCGATTACCGCGATAAAATTATGAACCTGCTAAAAGACAAAGGGTTTAAAGTGAAGCGTGTTGGAGGATGATTCTAGTCGCAGTCGCAGTCTTCAGATAAAAACAAATAACCGAATAACCAAATACACAAATAACCAACCATGATAAAATCATCAGAATTAATACTAAACCCAGACGGAAGTGTGTATCACTTAAACCTGAAACCGGAACATATTGCACACGACATCATTTTTGTAGGCGACCAAAACCGCGTGGAGAAAATCACGCAGTTCTTTGATAGCATCGAATTTTCGACTCAAAAACGCGAATTCAAAACACAGACCGGAATTTATAAAGGGAAACGAATCACGGTAATGTCTACCGGAATTGGTCCGGATAACATCGACATCACCATGAACGAGTTGGATGCTTTGGTCAATATCGATTTAGAAACCCGTAAACCTAAGGAAACGTTGACTTCCTTAAACATTGTTCGTATCGGAACTTCAGGCTCCTTACAGGAAGATATTCCGGTGGACAGCTTTGTAATGGGCGAATTCGGACTAGGATTAGACAACATGCTCCGCTCCTATTTGATTGATGCCATCTCTGAAAAAGACATGGAAGAAGCTTTTATCAAGCACACCAATTGGGACTTAAAAAAAGGAACTCCCTACATTATTGCGTGCTCTGAAACGATGAAAATCAAATTCGACAGCAACCAAATTCACAAAGGAATTACCGGAACTGCCGGTGGTTTTTATGGTCCACAAGGAAGAGTTTTGCGTCTAGAAATTCAGGATCCCGAATTGAACAGCAAAATGGACAACTTCAAATTCAATGATGTCCGAATGGCCAATCTTGAAATGGAAACGTCTGCTATTTATGGCTTAGGAAAACTATTAGGACACAATTGCTTGTCGCTAAACGCCATCATTGCCAACCGCGCTACTGGAACTTTTAGTGACGACCCTTACAAAGCCGTTGATGCACTGATACAGTATACTTTAGGAAAATTTGCTGAATAATTTAGGAGCTATTTCCCGCTGTCCGCGCTACAGGGTAGCTCGCTCCCATCGGGGCTAAAAAAGATGCTTTTAAAACCACTATCTACTATGAAACAAAAAATCAATGCGTTTGAAATAGTATTAGCCGGACTTGAAAATTCATTGTTGGCTATAACTGATCTCGAAACAAAACCATCCGAAACTTCGTGGTCCAAAAAGGAAATTTTAGGCCACTTAATTGATTCTGCCGTTAATAATTTACAACGGTTTACTGAAATACAGTATGTTGAAAAGCCTTATATAATAAGACCTTATGATCAAAATAAATTGGTAAAAGCAAACAATTATCAAGATAAGGAAGTTTCTGATTTACTAAATTTACTAACAGCGCTGAACAAACATATCCTCTATGTTGTCAGCAATCAAACCGAAGGAATACTGCATTATCAAATCGTTCTGCCTAACAAAACCGTAACCGATTTGAAATTTGTAATAGAAGATTATTTTGAGCATTTTTACCATCATCTCAATAAAATAACCGAGAAATGAATTTAATTCTTGAAACCGACCGACTTCTACTTCGTCCGTTAGAACTTTCTGATGCCGAAGCCATGTTTGCCATGGACAGCAATCCAGAAGTACATAAGTACCTTTGGCAACAACCAACGCAAAAGGTCGAAGAAACCATCAAAACCATTGAAAACGTCCGAAGTCAATACGAAAGAAATTCTATTGGCCGATTTGCAACCATTCTAAAAGAAACCGGTGAATTCATCGGTTGGACCGGAATCAAATACATCGATGACCATGTAGAAAATGGGAATATCAATTTCTATGATTACGGCTATCGTTTGAACGAAAAATTCTGGGGAAAAGGTTATGCCACCGAAGCTTCTGTTGTTTGGTTGGACTATGGTTTTAACCAAATGAACATCGACAAAATGAACGCGTACACCCATTCCGAAAACGGAGCTTCCAATCATATCCTGCAGAAAGTCGGCATGAACTTTATGGAAGAGTATCTAGATAAAGACGGCGTACTATGGAAATGGTGGCTGATGGAAAACCCTAATGATTAAATAAACGCTCTTTGTCTTTCCCGCGAAGGCGGGAATCCACAGCTAAAATAAATAGATTCCCGCCTTCGCGGGAAAGACAATAAAGTATCATACAATCAAACAATCTAAATGAAAACAATCAAAATAGCTGGTGTTCCCGAGCATTTCAACTTACCGTGGCAACTGTGTATTGACAATGGCGAGTTTGAAAAAATGGGTATTGATTTACAATGGACGGACATTCCAGAAGGCACTGGGAAAATGTGTCAAATGCTTCGCGATGGTGAAACGGATATGGCAGTAATTTTAAGCGAAGGTATTGTGAAAGATATCGTAGCGGGAAATGATTGTGCTATTGTACAGGTATATGTGGAAAGTCCGCTTATATGGGGAATTCACGTAGCCGCGAAATCCGACTACCAAGCCTTATCCGATTTAGAAAATACCAAAGCCGCTATTTCCCGTTATGGTTCGGGTTCGCATTTGATGGCGTATGTGAATGCTCAAAATCAAAATTGGGCTACCGAAGAACTACAATTTGAAATTGTCAACACACTTGATGGCGCTGTTGAAGCTTTAACCAATGGAACAGCCGATTACTTTATGTGGGAGCGTTTTATGACGCAACCTTTGGTCGACAAAGGTATTTTTCGTCGTGTTGCTGATTGTCCATCTCCTTGGCCTTGTTTTGTAATTGCAGTGCGCAATGAATTTCTGAAAAACAACCAACAATCTGTTGCGCTTATTTTAGAAACTATCAACGCGACCACCGCTGAATTCAAGAGCATTCCCAGCATTGACAGAACTTTGGCTTCCAAATACCATCAAAAATTGGAAGATATTCAACAATGGCTCCAACTAACCAAATGGTCTCAAAAACCTTTAGAAGAAAAAGTGTTAAACAATATCCAAAATCAATTGTTTGACCTCAAAATAATCGATAAAAAGGGTACTTTTGCTGCAATAGTGAAAGCCGTTTAGCTTTTGCCAGTGGCAACATGATAAAATTCGGAAATCTTACTTATCAACAACTTAGAGAAAAATTCAGGATAAAGAGTCCGTGGGACATGATTATCATCTTTATTCTGAATATTTTGATTACTATTCCGATATTTATCATTGCCCATCATAACCTGATTACACTAGATTGGGCGCATTCTGTTGATAGAATTTTATTGTTTCTTCTTATTTTAATCTTAATACAGCTTATTCTCCGTGCGATGAGAAGAATAACGTTGATTTCGGTTATCCTCTATTTAATTTTACTTCTTATCGGAACCTTATCTGGGAAATATACCTTTCAAAGTGTCTTTGAAGATTACCGTTCGATGATGTACACGATGGATGAAAATCCGTATCCACAGGACATTGTCATTGGAAAACTGTTGCCTTTTCCGAATAAATCAAAAATTCTTGATGCCGTAGAATATCAAAATCCGAAAATTAGAAACTTTTCGTTGATGGCCATTAACAAACACTTTAAAGACGTGAAAGGCTATTATGACTATTTTACCATCGTACACTCATTTGCCGTTTTTAAAGAAATCAATACACGCTGGAAATACGTTCGGGATCCCAAAGGACACGATTATATTGCTAAAGCAACCGAATCTTTGGAATATCTTTCCGGTGATTGTGACGATCATTCGGTATTCATGGCGGCTTGTATCAAATCGGTTGGCGGAACTGTTCGGTTAATACATACGAAAGGACATATTTATCCCGAGTTATTAATCGGAACCAAAAAAGATTTAGAGCACATCAATTACGCCATCAAAAAAGACTTATTTCCTTTAGAGAGTAAGCACAAACCCATCAATTATCACATCGATGAGCGCGGGAATATTTGGCTTAACTTAGATTACACTGCCAAATATCCGGGTGGACCATTTATGAATGAGGAAATTCTGGGCGCTTTAACTTTGGATTAACCGCGAATTACTGTGCACTTGTTTATAATTATTTACTATCTTCGTTTCTACTAAAATGACCTGCAATGAAAAAAATAGTTTGCCTGTTTCTCCTGATTTCAATGGCATCACAAGCGCAAGAGACTGAAACAAAAAGTGCGCTAGACGATAAAAAGAATGAATTTCGTGTAGACGTCTTGTCTGCGATTGTCTATACTAAAGCGAGTTTAAGTTACGAACGCTTTTTTGGAAAAGACTGGTCAACCGGATTTAATGTAAACTTTTCGAACAGTCAAAAATTAAACGACGATTTTGACAACGGATACCGTAATAACGTTCCGAAATTTGAATTCAATCCTTATGTACGCTATGCTTTGTCTAAAAGTAAGTCGCGATACTATTTTGCAGAAGTTTTTGGCTCCTACAATGGCGGTGATTATAAAGAGATTATTCGAGTATCTGGTATGGCTTTGCCTGATTATTACACCACCAAAAAATCAAAATATACTGATTTTGGCTTGGGCGGAAGCTTGGGCTACAAAATGTATTTCAAAGAAAGTATTGCTTTAGAATTTATCGTCGGATTTGGTAAAAATCTTACCAACACTGAAAAAAGTCCGGATGTGATATCAAGAGTGGGCTTAAATTTAGGATATCGATTTTAATATACATAAAGATGAAAAAAATACACTATATAGTTCTGATGGCTGTTGGCTTTTTAATGACGAATTGCGACACTGATGACGATGGATTCTACAACAATGTTTATATTGATGTTCCCAATTTAGTGACCATGGAACCTCACTCTTCAACATACACTGTTGGGGAAAAGTTAGTTCTTAAGGCCGACTTCTGGAAAATTTTAAATGATGGTGCACTCATCGATATTTTTCAAACTACAGGTGCCACCGAATTTGCGTTCTCTTATGTTATTGAAAGACAAGTAAACGCGACAGAATGGGAAGTAGTGAGTGTTAGTGACAGTCAATTGGATGTCGTAAAAGGAAACGCTCAAAACGGCTCTTATGTCTATGGCATCTGCGAATACAATCCGACGGACGAAACCTATGAATATGAGGTTGGCTTTCCGTTACTATTACCCGGAACGTATCGTTTGAGTTATGGTTATAACAGTGATTCGAAAAACAGTGTTGAATTGCGTTCCTTAAGTCCGAAAAAACGATTGATTATGAACATCAATTCACTTGTAACCGGACTCAACGCCGATGGTTATTACAATTTTACGGTTAACTAAAAATTACCATACAATAGGTTCTTTTCCGAGACTCTTTAAGTAATTGTTCGTTTTAGTGAAATGTTGGTTTCCAAACCATAATCCGCGATTAGCGCTCAGCGGTGAAGGATGTCCCGTCTCTAGAACATAGTGCTTGTTGCGGTCAATTTTGGCGCCTTTCTTTTTGGCAAAACCACCCCAAAGTAAGAACACTACATTTTCTTTTTCGTCTGATATTTTCTGAATTACAGCATCGGTAAACGTTTCCCATCCTTTATTTTGATGGCTTCCGGCTTCGCTTTCTCTAACGGTTAAAGTAGCGTTGAGCAATAAAACACCTTGATCTGCCCAGCGTGCCAGATTTCCCGTTAACGGAAATGGTTGTGCTACATCGGTTTGAATTTCCTTAAATATATTGGATAATGAAGGAGGAAAAGGCATGTCATCATTGACTGAAAAACACAAACCATTGGCTTGCCCAAATCCGTGATACGGATCCTGACCGATAATAACCACTTTTACTTTATCGTAGGGACAATGGTCAAAAGCAGCAAAGATTTCACTTTCTTTGGGATAGCACTTTTTAGTGACAAATTCGCCTTTAACGAAAGAAACTAATTGCTCAAAATAAGGCTTATCAAACTCGTCCGAAAGTACATTTTGCCAGGAAGAATGTATATTAATAAACATCTCTTAAAATTTTACCAAAAATACCATTTTCTATTGCAATATGGAGCGCATCCTTTGTAACTTTGAGGCTTAGACACTGATTTAATGATATCGATTACCCAAAAAACATTACAGGATTTAGAATTTACCACCGTTTTACAAACCATTTCAGACCGATGCAATACTGAAATCGGGAAACAGAAAGCACTCGAAATTGTGCCCTTTTCAGATAAAGAAACACTGATGAATGCTTTAGTGCAAACCTCTGAATATCTATCGTCCTTTACGAACAACAATGCTATTCCTAATCACGGATTTGATAATCTGACCCATGATTTGAAGTTCCTTGCCATAGAAGATAGCTTTTTGGAAGTGGGCAGTTTTAGAAAAATAGCAACACTTTCGGAAACGGTGAATGTATTATTACTGTTTTTTAAAAAATTTCATGATTATTATCCCAAACTGAACGAGAAAGCATCTCAGGTAGAATACACGAAATACATCATTCAGAAAATTGACGAAATCGTAGATAAATACGGAGAAATCAAAGATAACGCTTCACCCGATTTGATTAACATTCGCAGAGATATGAGCGTTGTTCGTGGTAAAGTCAATCAAAGTTTTGGACAGGCTATGAGTCAGTACCATTCGCTGGGCTATTTAGATGAAATCAAAGAAAGCTTTGTAGAAAACCGTCGCGTTTTAGCCGTTTTGGCGATGTATCGCAGGAAAGTGAAAGGCTCTATTTTGGGTAGTTCCAAAACAGGAAGCATAGCCTATGTTGAGCCCGAAGCAACGCTGCGGTATTCCAGAGAATTGAGTAATTTGGAATATGAAGAGCGAGAGGAAATTACGCGAATCCTTAAGAAATTATCAAATGATGTTCGACCCTACTTGGACTTATTAAAACAATACCAAGACTTTCTCAGCGATATAGATGTTGTGGCGGCTAAAGCCAAATATGCTCACAGAATCAATGCCATTCTGCCAAATATTACAGAAGATAAAACTTTGTATTTCAGAGACGCCTTCCATCCTATTTTGTTTTTGAGTAATCTGGAAAAGAAAGAGAAAACCTATCCTCAAACCATCGAGCTTAAAAATGACAACCGGATTATAGTGATTTCGGGACCGAATGCCGGAGGAAAAACCATCTCGTTAAAAACTGTTGGATTGCTTCAATTGATGTTGCAATGTGCTATTCTAATTCCGGTTCACGAACGCAGTACAACCTTTTTGTTTGATCGAATCCTGACAGACATTGGTGACAATCAATCTATTGAAAATCACCTAAGTACCTACAGTTACCGATTAAAAAACATGAACTACTTTTTGAAAAAGTGCAATGCTAAAACGCTGTTTTTAATAGATGAATTCGGAACGGGTTCTGACCCTGAGTTGGGTGGTGCTTTGGCAGAAGTTTTTTTAGAAGAGTTTTATCATCGGGAAGCTTTCGGAATTATCACGACACATTATTCTAATTTGAAAATGTTGGCCAATGAATTGCCGTTTGCGTCAAATGCGAACATGCTTTTTGATGAAAAATCATTAGAGCCGATGTATAAATTGATTTTAGGTCAAGCCGGAAGTTCGTTTACATTTGAAGTCGCACAGAAAAATGGGATTCCGTTTGGACTCATCAATCGCGCTAAAAAGAAAATAGAAGGCGGAAAAGTTAGATTTGACAAAACCATTGCTACGCTGCAGAAAGAACGTTCTAAACTTGAGAAAACTTCTTTAAATCTGAAAGAAGAAGAAATCAAAGCTCGCGAAGAAGGCAAAAAGATGGAAACCATAAATTCAAAAATTCAGGAAAAACTAGAGCGTTATCAAGAGTTGTACGATGCCAATCAGCGTCTTATTTATGTTGGGCAAAAGGTAGATGACATCGCAGAAAAATACTTTAATAATAAAGACAAAAAGGTTTTGATTGGTGAGTTTTTAAAAATGGTTGAAATTGAAAATTCCAAACGTAAAAAGGCTACGGTCAAAGAGAAAAAGGAAAAAGAAATCATCCAAAAAATCGTCATTGAGGAAGTAAAAGTCAAAGTAGACGAAATTCGAGTAGCCAAAAAGGAGAAAAAAATTAAGGCTCAAAAAACGGAAGCAGCAAAACCCAAAGTAATCTTAAAAGTTGGAGATCGTGTTCGTATGACCGACGGAAAAGCGATTGGAACCATTGATAAAATTGAAAAGAATAAAGCGGTTGTGAACTATGGCGTATTCACTTCAAAGGTAAGTTTAGACCAATTAGAATACGTACAATCCAAATAAAATCTGAACTATAGAACACATGGAACTATCCGATTTACCGAATGACAAAAAGATAATTCTATTTGACGGCGTTTGCAATCTTTGTGAGCGCTCTATTCAGTTTATCATCAAGCACGACAAAAAAGATGTGTTCCGATTTGTATCGCTACAGTCAGAACTTGGCGTTAGTATTGTGAATTATCTTGGAATCGATGCCTCAAAAATCGATAGTATTATCTTGTACGAACCTAAAATAGCCTATTATCATAAAGCACAGGCAGTCCTTAAAATTGTTAACCATTTAGGAGGATTGTACCCTGGTTTGAGGCTGTTTTCTATATTTCCGGATGGCTTATTGAATTGGATGTATGATTTCGTAGCGCGAAACCGTTATCAATGGTATGGCAAAAAAGAGAGTTGTATGATTCCGACACGGGAACTACAATCCAAATTTTTATAAACTGATAAATATCATATCTTTCCGTTGTTACTAGAGCTACCTTTGAGTAACAAATTCTTTATATTATGACACAACTAGCGCTTCCACTGTATTCTTGGGACAACGGTGCCTTTATTATGATTGGTGTATTTTCTTTAGTCATTGCCGGATTGGTGGGCTTTATCTTAATTATGATCAACAGTAAAAACAAAAAAGACTAGTAAACTAGTCTTTTTTGTTTTTTGCATTTACTCTTTTTCCCATTTACCAACTACTGATGTGGCTAAAGCATTACCTAACACATTGGTAGCACTTCTAAACATATCACAGAAGTGGTCTATGGGCAGAATTAAAGCGATGCCTTCCACCGGAATATCAAACATACCACAAGTTGCCGCTACAACCACTAAACTAGCTCTTGGAACACCGGCAATTCCTTTACTGGTAAGCATCAAAACTAAAAGCATGGTCATTTGTGTACCAAAATCAAGCGGAATACCGTAAGCTTGTGCTATAAAAATACTGGCAAAAGTCATGTACATCATACTACCATCAAGATTGAAGGAATATCCTAAGGGCAACATAAAAGAAACGATTCTATCTTTTACGCCAAAACGTTCTAATTCTTCGGTAAGCTTCGGGAATACTGCTTCAGAACTTGTGGTTCCAAAGGCAATAATCAGTGGACTTACAATATGTTTTAAAAGCGTCATCATTCTGCTTTTTAGGAAAATATAGCCTACTAGCAGCAAAACCACCCAAAGCGATGAAATTCCGACTAAAAAGGAGCCGAAAAATTTCGCATAGGTGAACAGTAATTCGTTCAAATCTCGAATAGCAAAAACTCCGGCTATAGCTCCGAAAACACCTATTGGAGCAAATTTCATTACATAGTTAACCATCTTTAAAACGATATGCGATGTTTTGTCTAAAGCATTCACCACAGGTTTGGCATGATTTCCTATAGAAGCTGCGGCTAATCCGAAGAAGATGGAGAAAATGACAATCTGCAAAATTTCATTGGTTGCCATGGCTTCAACGATACTTTTAGGGATGATATGCTCTACAAAATTTTGTGCCGAAAAACCAGTAGTTTTATCCACAACTTCGCTGGCAGTTGAAACATCGACATTGCCTAAATTTAATCCAACGCCAGGTTGCAAAGTATTCACCCAAAACATTCCGATTAAAAGAGAAATAAAGGAAGCGGTAAAAAACCATCCCAAAGCCTTACCTCCTATTCTTCCAACCGCTTTAATATCGCCCAACTTAGCAATACCAACCACTAAAGTTGTAAATACTAATGGCGAGATAATCATTTGCACCAAACGGATAAAAATTGTCGCTAACATTTTGATGTAACCGCTAAACTCTTTAGCCGCTGTACCGTCATAATTGTTATGTACAAAGATGCCGAGCATTGCTCCTAGCAGCATAGCAATCAGAATCTGTACTGTGAGATTGGATAAAAAGGATTTTTTTGGAGTTGTTGTAGTAGTCATAAAATAGTGTTTCTTGATTCATGGAAATTTCTAGCCCCGATAGTAGTGTAAATCCTGACATTGCTATAGACAATCGTGATGAGATTACTTCGTTTCTGGCAATGACAGATTGTAGCGGATAGCGGGAAATAGCTCCTAATTATTCGAATTATATGTTTTGTTTAATAGATAAAAATCGGCTAACACCAGCGCGGCCATGGCTTCGACAATAGGAACGGCTCTTGGTACCACACAGGGATCATGCCTGCCTTTTCCTTGTTGTTCTACCAAAGTATGGTCAGTTGTAAGCACTTCTTGTTGTTGAATTAACGTCGCCACAGGTTTGAAAGCCACTCGAAAGTAAATATCCATTCCGTTTGAAATACCGCCTTGAATACCGCCCGAAAGATTGGTTTTGGTAGTTCCGTCTTCGTTGTATAAATCGTTGTGCTCGCTACCTTTCATTTTGGCGCCACAAAATCCGCTACCGAATTCAAAGCCTTTCACGGCATTAATAGACAGCATGGCCTTGCCTAATTCAGCGTGCAGTTTGTCAAAAACAGGTTCACCTAAACCTAGGGGAACATTTTGCAAAACACAAGTTATGGTTCCGCCCACAGTATCGCCTTCTTTCCTAATTTCCTTGATGTAGTGCTCCATTTTTTCGGCTGTAGCTTTATCCGGACAACGCACAGCATTTGATTCTGTTAACGAAAAATCCAAATCCTGATAAGGCTTGTCTATAAAAATTTCACCGACAGAAGAAACAAACGCATTGATTTTGATGTTGGACAGCACTTGTTTTGCAACAGCACCGGCTACAACTCGGCAAGCGGTTTCTCGAGCGGAGCTTCTTCCGCCACCGCGATAATCTCGGATGCCGTACTTTTTTTCATAGACATAATCAGCGTGACTTGGACGATAACTGTCTTTGATATGCGAATAATCATCTGACTTTTGATTGGTATTTGGGATGATAAAGCCTATCGGTGTTCCAGTGGTTTTTCCTTCGAAAATACCCGATAAGAACTGTACTTCATCTTCTTCTTTTCGTTGGGTAACTATGGAAGACTGGCCTGGCTTTCTGCGTTGCATTTCGCTTTGAATGGCCTGAAAATTAAGTGTGATTCCGGCAGGACAACCATCAATAATGCCTCCTAAAGCTTCGCCATGCGATTCACCAAATGTGGTGAGTTTAAAAAGAGTTCCGTAGCTATTTCCGGCCATTTAGTAGTGTTTTTATTTGGTAACCTTCGGCCTTATTAGCCTCGCGTAAACAAATATAGAGTTTTAAGTCGCAAAGTCAAAAGTCAAAAGTCGAAAAATTCCAACAACCAATTTTATAATAGGAATTTGATAACATTCGCTTTTACTTCAATTAACGTGTGATTATTTAATTTGTTAAACTCTAAATTCATTCATTTTGAAAAAAAGAAAATTAGATGTAGTTGTTATTTCAGATGTCCATCTGGGTACTTTTGGCTCACACGCTCACGAACTTTGTTACTATTTGTCCTCAATCAAGCCTAAAATTTTAGTGTTAAACGGTGACATCATCGATATTTGGCAATTTCGAAAATCCTATTTCCCCAAAGCTCATTTAAAAGTCATCAAGCGCATTATTGACATGGCTACTAAAGGGACAAAAGTGTATTATGTAACAGGCAATCATGATGAAATGCTGCGAAAGTTCAGCGATACTAGCATTGGAAATTTTTCTGTTGTAGACAAACTTGTTTTAGACCTCGACTATAAAAAAGCCTGGATATTTCATGGAGATGTTTTTGATGCTTCAGTACAGCATTCGAAATGGATAGCCAAATTAGGCGGATTAGGATATGATTATTTGATACTTATTAATCGATTTGTGAATTGGTGTCTGAAAAAAATGGGGAAAGAACCCTATTCCTTTTCTAAGAGAATCAAAGCGAGTGTCAAATCAGCAGTGAAATTTATATCTGATTTTGAAACGACTGCAACCGATTTAGCTATTGAGAAAGAATATGATTATGTGATTTGTGGGCACATACACGAACCTAAGATTCTTCGCAAAGAAAACAAAAACGGAAGTACACTCTATTTAAACTCGGGTGATTGGGTTGAAAATCTGACTGCTTTAGAGTACAATAATAGAAGATGGAAGTTATATAAGTATGAAGATCACACGGAGCGCGAAGAAGAAGATTTATTTGAAATGGAAGATTATTTCAGTCAGCAACTTATAGCTTCTATAATATTTTCTGAAGAAAAATGATAGCAACTGGTTAGTTTAACCAGAAATTGTGTAATAAGTTTGTAAAATTATATAAAGGCTCTTGGCATCGTTTTTGAGACCTTTGTCAAAACTAATTAAAACACAAACAATGAAAAAAATCATTTTATCAGCTTTTATGCTAATCGGATTAGCATTTAGCGCACAAGCTCAGGATATATCAAAAAACGCATTAGGTCTACGTTTAGGAGACAACGATGGTTTTGGAGGAGAGGTTTCTTATCAAAGAGGTTTGTCTAAAAACAACCGTTTAGAGCTTGATTTAGGATGGAGAAATAGCAAAGATATAGATGCTGTTAAATTGGTAGGTTTATACCAATGGGTTTGGAACATTGAAGGCGGTTTCAACTGGTATGCTGGAGTTGGAGCTGGTTTAGGAAGCTGGAGTTATAATGGTCCAGGTAATCCGGATAATGACGGAGGCTTTTTCTTATTGGCTGCCGGAGATATCGGGATTGAGTACAACTTTTCTGAAGCTCCAATTCAACTGTCTTTAGATTTCAGACCTGAGTTTTATTTGAATAACTCTGGTGATAACCGATTTAGAGAAGACAACTTTGGTCCGGACATCGCGTTAGGTATTCGTTACAAGTGGTAATCATACTCCAAGTATAATAAAAAAATCCCGTCTTAACAGACGGGATTTTTTTATTTGATCACAATCGTTTTCTTAGAATTAACTTTTACAACAGTATAGGGGTATTTGGTGTTATCATCAATCATCGTAGGTTCTACATTCTTTTGCGTGTCTTTGAGATATACTTCAATTTGAGTGGCTGTTTCAACTACTTTTTCAACTTTCATTCGGTTATAACTTTCCTTTGTTGGTCCGGTATTAAGAACAAGAAAGCTACTTTCCGCGATGTCTTTAGACTTAATCAACTTTCCCAAAGTTTCATCTCCTAAAAGCATTTGGATTTCTTTGGGTTCACTCAAAATTTCATAAAATTTGATATTGGCACCACCATCATGGTTTACTACAAGTACTTCAAATAAAGGTTTGTCCACAGCATTCTTGGTAGACGAACACGAATACAATGCTAAAATTACGAATATTGAAAGATATTTTCTCATTTGGAATCTTGTAAAGCTTGTTCATATAAGGCTTCATACAACGGAAGTATGTTTTTGATATCAAATTGCTGCGCAACACTTAGCGCTTTTTCTTTAAACTGCCCTAAAGTAGCATCATCAGAAAGAATTTTTAGGGCATTTTCAGCCATACTATCGATATCGCCTACGTTACTCAAATAACCTGAAACTCCGTCAAAATTAACTTCTGGCAAACCACCTGAATTACTAGAAATTACCGGAACACTCCAGGCCATCGCTTCAAGAGCAGCCAAACCAAAACTTTCTGTTTCAGAGGGTAGTAAAAACAAATCAGAATACGACAAGATTTGATCTATCTCGTTACTATTCCCAAAGAAGATTACTTTATCCTGAATGCCAAGTTGTTCGCACAATTCTTCTGCCTTTGCTTTTTCTGGTCCGTCACCAACCATCATCAGTTTGGCCGGAATTTGTTGCTGAATTTTATAAAATATCTTAATAATATCCGGAATACGTTTTACCTTTCTGAAATTACTAATATGCGTTATAATACGTTCTTCCTTTTTAGCCATGATAGAGCGTTGGCAGGAAATTAATTTTTCGTTACGTATTTTATCCAGCTCAATAAAGTTTGGAATGACATGGATAGTCTTTTTAATCTTGAATAATTTGTTGGTTTCGTCTTTCAGATTTTGAGAAACGGATGTTACAACGTCCGATTTATTGATGCTAAAGGTAACCGCAGGTTTGTAAACTGGATGATTTCCAACTAAAGTAATATCTGTACCATGAAGCGTTGTCACCATGGGAATATCAATGCCTTCCCCTTTTAGCATTTGTTTGGCCATGTATCCGGCATAAGCATGCGGAATAGCGTAATGTACGTGAAGCAATTCTATTTTGTGTAATTTAACCATATCCACCAACTTACTGGACAAAGCCAATTCATAGGGTTGATAATGAAACAATGGATATTCAGGAACATTTACTTCGTGGTAATGTACGTTCGCATTCAAAAGCGCCAATCGCACTGGTTGACGATAGGTTATAAAATGAATTTCGTGACCACGTCGTGCCAATTCCAATCCTAACTCTGTAGCTACTACTCCACTGCCTCCAAAAGTTGGATAGCAAACAATGGCTATTTTCATTTGTTGATTTTAGTGCTACGAATTTATAAAAAATTGGCTTGCGCTCTTTTAAAAAATACGTTAAATCTCAAGCTATTTATCGGATGATGGCTCCTGCTGATTAAAGTTGTTTTTTCTGAGATTCATTCCGTAAGTATAATTGGTGGAAAGAATCACATCATTACAATCAAAATGCTTAATAACGCCATCACTTTGCAACGCCACAACCCAGCACGTATTTTGATGCATTCCGTAATCGATTATAAAAATGGCTTGGCCGGTTCCTAATGGTGTTTCGACTAATATTGAAGGTTTGAGTTGGAGAATCATAGTGCTCTAATTTCTTTTTTATAAAGTTACACCTACTTGAAATGAGGATACTTATAGAATTTTAGCAAAAGTTTACAAATATTATTTATACTTTGAATTTAAAAATCAATAAAAAACTGAACAAAAAAAGCACTCTAAAGAGAGTGCCTTTTAAAAATCATTCTAAAAAGTGCTTAGAAGAACTAAATCTTTGCTATTAATTTTCCAATAAAAGAACTGGAAACTTTTTCAGCCAATAATGAGCCTAAGTATCTTTTGATACTGCTATTGCTTCCTAAAACTTTTTCAATAAGATAATTGGTTCCTGTAGTAGTGGCTATTTTCAATAAATCTCTTTGCGTCTCTTTACTTTCGGTTATATGAGAAATGGATTCTTTTATAAGGCTTCCGAAACTTAGAGAATCTTTCAAATCTGAATATTGGTACTTGATTTTTTGCTCTTGTTCCAATTTTAAAATCTTTAATTCTTCGATTCTACAAAGTAAATTAGAATGACAGGTTTTGTTTGAAGTTTCCATGACTATTTAGCGGTTTGTTGTGGTTTGGCAGACATTCTTTTTCCGACGAAACTGTCACAAACAGGTTTTTCGATAAAACGCTTCTTGTTGGCATAAATAACGATGGCTAAAATCAGGTAAAAACCAGCAACAATAGCAAACCCTATAAAGTTTATATCTAATACATCCGATAAATAATAAGCCAGATACATGCCTCCGAAAAAAGCAAACAGCACTAATATGACTGTAATTATAAATGTGGTGATGATTCCTGAAATAATCGTTGAGGAATGATCAATAACTTCTAATTTGATAAGCTCATAGTTAGTATCTGCATACTCTTTTAGGCTATCTGCGAGTGCTTCTAATTTTTCATTGAGTTGCATAGTTAGAACGATAAAGGGTTATACTATTGTTTTTAATTTTTGGCTTTTTATGATTTTACAGCGTCTTTAACGTTGTCCAATTTATGGTCAATGTTATTTTTCGCATTAGCCCATTTGTCTTCCGCTGTGTCCTTCATATCTGACATATTTTCTTCAAGAAATTTTTCAGCTTTGGCCACCTGATCTTTTAAATCATCAACCTGCCCTTGAAACTTATTCTTAAGATTTTTGGTCATTTTCTTGGCATTGTCGGCAATATCTTGTCTTGTTTCTGAACCTTTTTTGGGTGCAAATAATATTCCTAATGCTGCTCCCGCAGCTGCTCCAATTACTAGAGCACCTACTACTTTTAATGCGTCGTTTGAACTTCTCATTGTATTTAATTTTAAATTATACGTTTGTTTTTTTTATAAAAATTTGTAACCTACAGTTAATTGATACCAATAGTTTTTGTAACGCGGTGTATCGGATGTACCGTCGCCATTGTTGGTTTTCAAATCCCAACCAGCTCTTGCTCCTATTACCAATTTGTCAATACTGAAATCTACTCCACCAATTAAACACAAAGTGTTTTTTCTGATATTGTCGTTTTCAAACGCTTCTTCCTGTGATTGATTGATAATCCCTGAAAACTCGTTTTTTTCGCTTAGTAAATAAGAAAACTGAGGTCCAGCCATGATGGATAAATTCTCAATAGGTCTAATCGCAAGAAAAATTGGTACATCTAAATAGTCGGTGGTACGTTTGTATTCATACGAATTGCCCAATAAAGTTCCTGAACCTTTAAATCCTTTTTGAGAATATAAAATTTCGGGCTGAATGGCAAATAGTTTACCTAACGGAATCGTTACAAATCCTCCGGCTACAATACCTAATTTAGCATCGGCAACAAAATCTTCACCTTCACTATCATAAACATTAGAATAGTTAAATCCAAGTTTACCACCAATGGCAAGTTTGCTTCTAGAGTCTGTTGTTGTGGTTTCCTGTGCGTTTGCGCCAACTATAGCAAGAGCGGCAAAAACTGTAAAAAGTGTCTTTTTCATTTTTGTTTTGTTAAGTGTTTATTTTTTCGAATTAGGGTACTTGGTTTTCGATTTTAGATCGGCCCTCTTCCTTTAATAATTCTGAAAAGGATAGCAATGATGGCAATAACCAATAAGATGTGGATTAAATTTCCCATTCCGTAAGCAAAAAATCCTAGAGCCCATAAAATGACTAAGATTACTGCAATTGTGTAAAGTAGATTACTCATGATACTGTATTTTTAAGTTGTTAATGAATTTATTTGGTAATGTGTTTTTGATAATTTCGATTACTTCTGATCTTGTTTTATCTAGTTTTTTTTCTAGTCTTCTAAGCATACTGTGGCCATCGTCTTGGTCAATAGTTACGTCTGATGAAGTAAGCTGCGGAAATCTCCTTCGCAATAACTTGGCTTTAACCTCCCAATCACTCGGAATTTTAAAAGCGTCTTTTTCGTTGACTGGTTTCATAATTATGTTGTTTTGATTGTACTACAAAATTGGCTCAATCTGGTGAAAAGTGTATTACATGATTAATTCGATTGTTTACAGATATCCCATGTTTTTATTTTTTAAATAAATAAGGAGTAGATTTTAGGATTTAGGATAAGTCTGCTAAACATCATTTACTGCTAATCCGTGAAAATTAATGACGTTCAGCACTTCGCCATCAACAAAGACTGTGACGCACTAGATAATAATAAAAGAGCTATTGGAGTCCATCAAAATGACAAACTACGCAAGAGATGGTTGAAGTAAATAGGATAATGAAAAAATAAAATCGGCTACAAAAAAGGATGAGGAATGTAACCTGACAGAAAAAAGCTAGGGATACAACACAATATTATTTTACAATAATTGCTTCTTGAATCACACGTTGAATGTCTTCACGTATGTTCTGTTGCGACAGTTTGTTGGGTAAATTAGAATCGGGATACGTTCTATTGGAAAGTAAAACATATACAATTTCGGCTTCAGGATCGGCCCAGGCAATGGTGCCTGTAAAACCTGTATGACCAAAACTCGACATAGAAACACAACCACAGGTTGGTCCAGATGCTGTTAATTGTGGCTTATCAAATCCGAGTCCGCGTCGATTTCCTTCGCTTGAAAACCAGCTTGTATTGAAATCGTTGAAAGTCGCCTCAGAAAAATATTGGATGTCACCATAATTGCCTTTTTGAAGGTACATCTGCATCATTTTGGCAATATCAATGGCATTAGAGAAGATTCCGGCATGTCCGCCAACGCCGCCTTCCATGGCCGCTTCCATATCATGAACGTAACCCTGGATCGTTTCATGTCGGAAATAGGTATCGATTTCTGTGGGTACTATTCTACTCTTATCAAACTTTGTCAAGGGATTATAAGTAGTCGAATTCATTCCTAAGGTTTTATAGAAATTATCGGTAGCCAACTCGTCTAAAGGTCTTCCCATAACTTTCTCCAGATACTGTTTTAGGATGATAAAGGTGAAATCGCTGTAACGGTATTCTTTTTTATCAATAAGCGGACTTTTGATAATCTGTTTCATGATGGTATCGTGATAATCATCGCGTAAGTACAAACTATCAGAAACACGCTTTGTAAAACCTTCGGTGTAAACTTTCTTGTAGTAGGTATCTAAAGGAATTTTTGCCGAATCTAATGTGGCCTTATAAAAAGGGATCCAGGCCTGCATTCTACCATAATGCGATAACAATTCTTTGAAGGTAATATGCTGTTTATTGGAACCTTTAAAAATAGGTAGCATTTCGTCTAAAGCAGTTTCTAAACCAACTTTCTTTTGGTCATAAACCTGCATCACATTTGGCAAAGTAGCTACTATTTTAGTTAATGAAGCTACATCGTATAGGTCCGAATTCTTGACTTTTACATTGCCTTCATAGGTTTGCTTTCCGAAAGATTTTTGATAAATGACTTTTCCTTTTCGAGCCACAAGCACTTGCATTCCGGGCGCCATTTTACCATCAATGGTTTTTTGAGCATACGTTTCAATTTGCTTCAATTTTTCGGAACTCATGCCTACGTTTTCCGGAGTAGAAAAACCTAAACGATTGAGCTTTTGCGTGGTAATTCCGTCTCCAGCTTTATAGGTACTGTTGATAGAAACCGGAAGCAAACCCTTGGCATCAACAGCACCAAAAATCAACTCTGCCGAAACTTCCTGAGCGATATCGCCGTTTTGATACGAGACTATTACGCCTTCCAGTTCGTCAAAATTCAATATTCTAGACAAAGAATAAGGTTTGGCAAAACAATCGAGAATGACTTTTTTGCTTTTGGCTATCGAATCTATTAATTGTATTTCAGGAACCGTAAGTTCGGGCGACTTCCACCACGATTTATCCGATTTGTGGTAGCCAATAATTACCGTTTCAAAGTCGGTCAACTTGGTCATCAACGTATCGATGTTTGTTTCCGAAACCTCGGTAATTTCAGTGTATTTTTTGAGTGTGTTTACGAAAGTGCTGTTGGTGTCCTCTCCTAATTTTACATACGCTATTTTTTGGTCTAGATTTTTTATAGGCAAGATGCTACCATCATTTTTAACGACAGTTACGGCATTCTCATACAACTGATATTGTAAGTCAGTATTGCTATCGGGATTGAGGTCTTTATACAAATTAATAGGCTCGATAGGCTTATAAGAATGTAATCCGGCTTTGAATTTATAGCGTAGAATCTTCTTGACAGATTCGGCCAACCGTGTTTCAGAAAATATACTGTCTTGATAGGCAACACAGATCTTCTCAAAAGCCAGCGGTACATTTTCGGCAAAAAGTAAAATATCATTTCCTGCCATAAAAGCTTCCAAATCGATATCGCCCGGTTTTCTGAAATTGCTTGCCCCTTTCATATTCAAGGCATCGGTAAAAATCAATCCGTCAAAACCCAATTCCTTTTTCAATAAATCCGTAACAACTGCTGGAGAAACCGAAGTAGGATAACCTGGTCTAGGCTCAAGACTTGGAACATTCAAATGGGCTACCATGACTGATACCAAACCATCATCAAACATTCTCTTATAAGGGTACAATTCGACTTTTTCCAAATGTTCCAACGAGGCATTGACCACCGGAAGTGTACTGTGGGAATCGGTTGCTGTATCTCCGTGACCGGGAAAGTGCTTGCCAGTTGAGAAAACACCATGGCTTTGCACACCATTCATCAACGCAGCGGCGTGTTCCGTGACATTGACTTTATTTTCACCAAAAGAACGATACCCAATGATTGGATTTTTGGGATTGGTATTGATGTCTAAAACGGGAGCAAAATTAAAATGAATTCCCATTCTTTTGCTTTCCTTAGCCATGGCTGTCCCAACTTTTTCTACCAATTTTAAATCCTTGATCGCTCCCAATGTCATATTAAAAGGATAGCGAAATGTCGAATCGATGCGCATACTCAAGCCCCATTCGGCATCAATTCCGATAAACAAAGGCACTTTGGCAAGTGATTGGTATTTATTAGTCAATCGAGCTTGACGCATTGGTCCGCCCTGAAAGAAAATTAATCCGCCAATTTTGTTTTCGGTAATTAATTTTTCAATGTCAGTTGTATGAGCAGCATCTTTATTCGAATAAGCAGCAACCATAAACAGCTGCCCTACTTTTTCGTCAAAAGACATTTGATTATAGATACTATCCACCCAACGAGTTTCAGCCTCTGTTTCTGGGAAAAAATTCTTTTTGGTATGTGGAATATAAGCTATTTCATCGACTGGTATTGCTTCCACTTTTGGTGCTTCAACAGGAATACTTTTACTAACTTTTGTAGACGAACAATTCGAAAACAAAAGCAGCATGGCAGTAAACAACCCTATGTTGCAACAAAATCTTTTCATAAAATTTAGACCTTAAAAGAAACGACTATGCCAACTTTCACCAGCGGGAACTTCCCAATTTTCGTTAAATTCTTCGATTGTATTTACCAGATTATTAAAAACGATAGTGTTTTCGGTAACGGCTTTTTCTTTAGCCATACGCTTGAAATCGATGAGTGATTTGTGGGCAACGTGTTCACCGTTTTTAAAGGTTACATTCATTTTATCCAATAAATCTACAGCGTATTTATGTTCTAAATTTTGAATAAAAGCTACTGAAGAATCGATGGAACAACCTGTAGCCTGTTGTACTTGCTGATTGACAGCCAGAACAATAAAGCGATTGTATTTTAATAGATACGAAGCTTCTAAACCCGTTCCATGAGCAGACCAATTTTCTATAAACTGTTTAAGGTCGGTTTCAATCTCGGTCATTTCTTCATCCGAGAATTTTCGATTGGATTGGTAAATCCAAACTTTAGACTCTTCGGGTAAATTTTCAAATGGTATATACATAATCTATTTAAAATATTTTTATCAAGCCAAAACCTGTGTTCTTACCATCATAAAACGGAACGAAAGCGGTTTTAGTATTTGTTGTTGACTTCTTTTTGGTAAACCATTTACTGGTTATAGGATACAACCAATATCCTGCTTTTGCACTTATAATACCTATTCCAGCACCAGCTACAACATCAGAAAGCCAATGGCGGTTATTATACATTCGGAAAGTACCAGTTCCAGCTGCTATGATATAGCCCGCAATTCCATACCATACTGATGCTTCCTTATATTCCTGATACAGTATTTCAGCACCCATAAAAGCGGTTGCTGTGTGACCTGAAGGAAACGAATTTAAACTCGTTTCGTCCGGTCTTTTTACAGATGCTGTTTGTTTAAAAGCATTAACCGTTAAACCCATCAACAAATAGGAAGTAGCTAAAATAATGGTTTTATCTTTCATATTGTTTTTCCCCTTAACACCTAAAGCAGACAATCCGTAAAGGGATGCCATTGGTACGTATTGGGAAAAATCATCAATAGAGAGCTTTTCATCAATATGCTCAGAAACTTCCTGACTTAAATCTGAATTAAAACTTTTAAGCTGACCACTTTCCAAACTAATTAATCCATAGCCAATAAAAACTGTTGGAATAATTAGTTGTTTATGATTAAACTGCAGCTTCTTATTGACAAATAGCGTATCTATGTTCTTATCTTCAGATTGTTGAGCATGTAAGGAAACTGACAAAAAAAATAAGCATAAAACTAGTTTATTCATATTCTTTGAAGGTCTATAAATCTTGAGCATTCGCAATCAATTCGGCAATATCCATTACTTTGACGTCGCTTTCTTTTTCTTTGGCTTTGACTCCATCAGTCATCATCGTGTTACAGAATGGACAACCCGCTGCAATGATTTCCGGCTGAGTTTCTAAAGCATCTTCTGTTCTTTCAATGTTGACTTCTTTAGTACCTGGTTCTGCATCTTTAAACATTTGAGCTCCACCAGCACCACAGCACAAGCCATTGGCTCGGGAACGCTTCATTTCAACCAATTCGGCATCCAATTTCTGAATCAAATCTCTTGGTGCTTCATAGATATTGTTGGCTCTTCCCAAGTAGCATGGGTCGTGAAATGTAATACGTTTTCCCTTAAACTGTCCGCCTTCAATGGTTAATCGACCCGCATCCAATAAGGATTTAAGGAATTCTGTATGATGTACGACTTCATATTTTCCGCCTAATTCCGGATATTCGTTTTTAAGCGTGTTAAAGCAATGTGGACAAGCAGTGACAATCTTTTTAGCTTCATAAGCATTTAAAACCTCGATGTTCATCATGGCTTGCATCTGAAACAAAAACTCGTTTCCGGCACGTTTTGCAGGATCACCGGTACAACTCTCTTCCGTACCTAAGACTGCAAATTCAACATTTGCTTTGTTAAGAATACGTACAAAGGCTTTGGTGATTTTCTTTGCCCTATCATCAAAACTACCGGCACAACCCACCCAAAATAAAACTTCCGGTTGCTTGCCTTGAGCCATCATTTCTGCCATTGTTGGCACGTTTAACACTTCTGACATATAAATTTTAAATTTATGATATCAGATATTAAATATTTAAAATTTAATATCTAAAATCTAATGTTGTATATTACTCATGATGTTCGTCATCGAACACCTGAATGGTTACTTCTTTATCTACTAAATCCGTGAATTTTCCTCGGTAGCGAGTCGCTTTCACTAAGTGATTGTCTATCCAATGGTAATTACCGCCACGAGGTTTCCCGAATACGATTCCGTGATACTTAAATCCGTGTTTTTTCAACCAAATCTCCGTATATTCTCTATGCGCTTCTGTTCTTGACGTAAAGAAAAATATAATGTGACCTTCATCGTACCATTTGTTTAAGGTTACCAAAGCATCCGGATACAATTCGGCTGTCAACATACGCTCTGGTTCTTCATTTGGAATATCATCACAAATAGTTCCGTCGATGTCTATTAAATAATTTTTAATGCCTTCCGGTAAAATCGGACTTAAATGTTGTCCGTTTTCGGTAATCGTTTGCAGGTTTTTTTCAATGTCTTCCGCTTTCATGTTTTAATTTTTATTATTTCACATTCATTAGACAAATTCCCAAGCCTCACATTTATGGTAATTTGTATTTATTTATATTATTCGTTTTTCCAGTTTAATCGATCTTGTTGGTTGTACTGCCATGGTGCCCCGTTGTTCTCTATATTGGTCATCATCGCGTTTAAAGATTGCGGTGCTGCACTTTGTTCCATAACCAAATACCTTCTCATATCCATGATGATGGATAGCGGACTAATATTCACCGGACATTCTTCTACACAAGCGTTACAAGAAGTACAAGCCCAAAGCTCTTCGGTTGTGATATAATCGTTCAATAACGATTTATTATCTGGGATAAAAATTCCTTTATTAGTATCGATATTTCTTCCTACTTCTTCCATTCGGTCACGCGTGTCCATCATGATTTTACGTGGCGAAAGTTTTTTTCCAGTTTGATTTGCCGGGCAAGCCGAAGTACATCGACCACATTCGGTACAGGTATAGGCGTTTAGCAATTGCACCCAATTTAAATCTTGTACATCCGAAGCTCCAAATTTTTGCGGAACCGCATTGGCATCTGCAGGTGGCGCAGCAAACGGATCAGCATTAGGATCCATCATTAATTTTACTTCTTTGGTTACACTTTCCAAATTGTCAAATTGTCCTTTCGGATTCAAGTCGGCAAAATAGGTGTTTGGGAACGCTAAAAGAATATGTAAATGTTTAGAATAGTATAAGTAGTTCAGGAAAATCAGAATACCTATAATGTGGAACCACCAAGCGGCTCTTTCGATCATTTCCACCTGAACAATATCTAAAGAAGCGAACAAAGGGTTTAAATATTGAGAAATGATGTTACCGGAATTCATAGCCTGAAATTGCAAATCAGTAGCATTCATTATCAAAAACAAGGACATTAAAACAACTTCGAAATACAAAATGATATCCGCATCTTTCTTTGGAGCACCTTTTAAATCAGAGCTAGCAAAGCGTTTCAGTTTGATTACGTTTCTTCTGATCCAAAAAATGATAACCGAAATCAAAACCAATACTGCCAATACTTCAAACGAACCTATGAGAAAACCATAGAATCCGCCTAGAAAGGAAAATATTCTGTGCGTTCCGAAAAGTCCGTCAATAATAATCTCCAGCACTTCTAAATTGATAATGATAAAACCGGCATAAACAATAATGTGCAAAAATCCGGCAACAGGGCGTTTAACCATTTTGGATTGTCCTAAGGCAATCATGGCCATATTTCTCCATCGCGCCGAAGGATTATCCGTTCGATTCACATCTTGGCCTAAATTGATGTTGCGTTTTAGTTTGATTACATTTTTAGCAAAAAAACCAATTCCCGCAATAAGAATAATGGCAAAAAGTAGGTTGTCAATATACATCATAACATGTAGGCTTTACTTTTTAGTAATAGTATCTGTTGCTACCGGCGCTTTATAGGGTTTGTTCTTTTTCCCGAAGAGGGAAACGTTCACATATCGCGTCGGATTTAGACGAAAATCCTGCAGTAGTAATTCCAATTCCTTGGATGATTTAGAGAAATTAGTATACATGGCTTCGTCTTTGGCCAATTTACCCAAAGTTCCTTTCCCGGCTTGAACGTCTGCCATGATTTTATCCACGCTAGCCAATGTTTTTTCTAGACTTTTAACCGTCTTACCGATATTCGCTTTCGACAAGGAATCCGATATTTTAGCAAAGTTGGCTGACGCTTTATCGACATTCGTCATGGTGGAACTGAATTTACCTTTATTATCCGCTAACATTTCGTTGACGCTTTTTGAAGCCACTTTAAATTCGGCCAACGTAGCATCAAGATTGGCGAGGCTACTTTTTAAGTCTGCTTTTGTTTTAGCATCTAAAATAGAATTAACATTTTTTAATAAATCATCGGCAGAAACTACCATTTTTTCGACTTTTTCCTGCAATGGTGTTAATCGGTCAGCCACAAGAGAAGTCAATCCCGGCTTTACATCGCCTAACAATGTAATCCCTGATTCGGCAACAGTTGTATCTTGAAAATTGGGCACAATCATAATCTGTTTACCACCAATTAACCCAGGTTCGTAGATTGATGCTACACTTGATTTTGAAAAAGGAAAGTCGGATTTTATTTGAAGTTCCACTTGAATTTTCCCGGTATTGTTTAAGAATTTGATACCACTCACTTTACCAACCGTTAGTCCGTTAATCGTTACCGGTGCAGAGCTCATTAATCCTTCTACATTATCGTACTGAACATAAAATGTTTTGTAATTAGATAGTAAGTCTCTTCCCTTAAGGAAACTATAGCCCCAAATAAATAATAAAATAGAGGCTATAACTAATATTGCGGTCTTGATTTCTCTAGTGATTTTCAATGGTAGATCGTTTTTGGCAAAGTTAAAATAAATTCTTAGAACTCCTTATTATTATTGTTTTAATGCTTCCTGCACCGAAACTTTTTTGCCATTTTTAAAGGCGATTACAAATGCTGATGTATATCCTTTGGCTTTGGCCTCCGCTAATAATCTTTTGGCTTCGTCATAACTTGATGTTTCGCCATACATGTATTTATATAGAGAACCTTCACTCGAAACAGAAATATTGGCTAATCCTTTGAAATTACTTGGAATTGGGTCTAATTTGGTTCCGCTAGCCGAAAGTTGTACTTTAAAAGTAGCTACTCCAGTACCAACCACTTCAGGCTTAACTTCTGGTTTAACCTCTGGCTTTTTAATTTCCAGTGTTTTGATAACAGGCTTTTTCGCAGAAGAATCAGCAGTTTTGATAGGCGCAACTTTTTGTGAAGGCTTCACAGCGCTATCGTTATCATTGGTCCCAAAATATTCTTTTTTGTAAGCTATAATGGCATTGGCAATAGCTTCCGCCATTTGATTTTGTCCTGCTTCCGAATCCAAACGTGCGCCTTCTGTCGGATTCGAGATAAAGCCCATTTCTATTAAAATTCTAGGCATGTAGGCTTTATGCAAGACCATGTAGGGTGCTTGTTTTACGCCGCGACTTTTTCTACCGGCGTCTAAAAACTGCTCTTGTACTTTTCCAGCTAAAGCAATACTGTTATTGAGATATTCTTCGCCCATCATCGTAATACCAATCATGGTTTCCGGCGATTTTGGGTCATAGCCTTCGTATTTTTGCTTATAATCTTTTTCTAAAGCAATGACTTCATTCTCTCGTTTGGCAGCTTCTAAATTCGAGGCATTTTTAGACATACCCATTACATAGGTTTCACTTCCATCGGCTACCGTATTTTTATTAGCATTACAGTGAATGGAAACAAAGATACTGGCGTCTGCCCTATTGGCAATGTTAGCACGCTCAATCAAATCAATGAAAACATCATTCTTTCGAGTGTAAATCACTTCGATTCCAGAACTTCTCTCCAGAATTCTACCGACTTTTAAAGTAACGGCAAGCGCAATGTTTTTTTCGATATGTCCATTATAAACTGCGCCATAATCATGACCTCCATGACCGGCATCTAGGGTTACTTTAAACTTTTGTGAATAGGCTGTATTTGAAATAAATACTAAAATAGCTGCAACTATTAAAGTTACTCGTTTCATAGGTTTTGTTATTTTCAAAATTTCTTAATTATTTTAAAGCTGATGCTTTCCCGTTGGCAAACTGCACTATAAAGGCATCTTTAAAACCGTGGCTTTTGGCTTCATTATACAATCGTTTAGCTATAGTTACATCGTATGATTTTCCGTAATAGTAACGGTATAAATTATTTTCAAAGGTAAACGATATCGTATTCAAACCTTTAAAGTCAGCCGAATGTAAGTCTTTCTTTTTAGAACTGGCAAAGAGTTGAATTTTATAAAACTCTTGACCCGATTCGTCAGCCATCGAACTGCTCGAATTTAAAGCTTCGTTGGTTTTGGTAATCGTAGAGTCGATGTGCTCTTGAGGTTCTGGTTTGTACTTTTTTTCTACAATTTTGACATCCTCCTGATTTAGCGGCTCATTAAAATACATTTTTTTGTAATGGATAATCGAATTCGCTATCTGTCGTGCCATCTCAGTCTGACCTTCATCAGAATTTAAATATTCTCCTTCTTCTTTATTAGATAAGAATCCCAACTCAATTAAGACGCCAGGCATCGTAGCAGCATCTAACACCCAAAGTGGTTGTTGCTTTACCCCACGTGTTTTTCGGTTTAATTTATTGGTAAAGTTATCCTGGATAGTTGTAGCCAAGTTAATACTACTGTATAAATTGTCTTCTTGAATGATTTTACGCCCAATTAGAATCTCTGGTTTACTAGGGTCAAATCCTTTATAGGTTTTCTTGTAATTGTCTTCTAATAAGATTACCGAGTTCTCGTTTTTAGCCACTTCCATGTTCATGTTGGTTCTTGAAAGTCCCATGACAAAAGTCTCTGTGCCTGATGGCACTTGATTGGCAACCGAATTACAATGAATGGATACAAACAAATGCGCATTAATTTTGTTGGCTACTTTAGGGCGATTGACCAATTCTATGAATTCATCTGTTTTTCGGGTATAGGATATTTCAAAGTCCTTTTCCGATTCTAGGAACTTCCCAACCTTTAAGGTAGTTTTTAATGCAATTTCTTTTTCCACAAAACCGTGATAGGAATTCCCAGGATCTTTTCCTCCATGACCAGCATCCAATACTAAGATAAACTTATTCGTGTCTGATTGTCCGAAAACATTCAAAACAGTGCAAAGAGAAAGTATTAAAAAACAGGATTTTATATTTTTTGTAAATCTCATCGACTCAAAAGTTAATTTTAATTAAATGCGAAAGGTTATAAAACCAATATTTCGTTATTTTTGACCGAAAATATTGTTTAAGTTTGCCACGTCAAAAACCAAGCCACACTTCTACAAAAATAGTACTAAACCTTTGCAAAGAAACTTATTTTATATCGTTTTTTTAACAATTTTCCTAACATTAGGAAACACCAAAACGTACTCGCAAGAGATCCCACCAAAAGATAAAAATTTCGCGCCTAAAAATCAGGTAGATAGCTCTAAAACAGTGGTAACTGACCTCACTAAGGTTATCGACTCGACCCGAAAAGACAGTCTAAAACCAAAAAAAGGAATAATAGAAAGTAAAATTAAAAGAAAGGCTGTCGATTATGAAAAATTCGACCAAAAGAAAAAACTAATTACACTTTACAATAAAGCCGAAGTTTATTATCAGGATATTGAACTAAAATCGGGTATCATTGTTATTGATTATGAAAAAAGTGAGGTTTATGCTGGAAGAATAAAAGATTCGGCCGGAGTACTGACCCAAAGACCTGTTTTTAAACAGGGGAGCAATGTGGTAGAACCTGATTCGATTCGGTTTAACTTTAAAACAAAAAAGGCATTGGTCTGGAATTCAAGGACTAATCAAGGTGAATTTAATGTAATAGCTGCAAAGACTAAAAGAGAAAACGATTCGGTGTACTTTATGAAAGGTGCCCGATTTACCACCGCAAAAGACATCGACAATCCCGAATATTATTTTCAAACCAACAAAGTAAAGTTTGTTCCCGGTAAAAAAGTGGTTGTGGGGATTACAAACATGGTCATTGCTGATGTCCCTACGCCTATCGCCCTTCCTTTTGCCTTTTTCCCAATGAGCGAAAAAAGTCGTTCGGGTTTGATTATTCCGTCCTACAACGATAGTAATAATCGAGGTTTTTCATTGCAAAATGGTGGTTATTATTTCGCGCTAAGTGATAATTATGATCTGGCCGTACTGGGCGATTACTATACGAATGGAAGTTATGGTATTCGATTTGAGTCTTCGTATGCCAAAAAATACAAGTTTCAAGGGAATTTTAATGTCCGTTTTGAAAACCTAATCAACAGCGAACGTGGGTATCCTGATTATTCTCGAACCAATATCTATAATATTCAGTGGACGCATACTAAAGACGCTAAGTCCAATCCGAACTCCCGTTTTTCAGCCTCGGTCAATCTGGGAAGTAGCAAGTACTATGTGAATTCCATCAATCAAGTGAATGTCGGGTCCCGATTAAACAATTCGTTAAGTTCTTCTATTTCGTACTCTAAAACGTTTAATTCGGTGCCTCAAGTCAATTTAACCTTGGCAGCAACCCATTCACAAAATACCAATACCGAAGAAATCAATATGACTTTGCCTACACTGCAATTAAGTGTGGACCGAATATTCCCTTTTGCTCCGAAAGATGGTATAAAAAAAGGATTTTTCAAAAACATCAACCTTCAGTACAATGTCAAAGGTGAAAACAGAATAACCACTAAAGATTCTCTTTTCTTCAAACCGCAAATGTTTAGCGATGCTAAGGTCGGTGTGCAACATAGCATTCCGTTAAGTACTAACTTTAAAGTTTTCAAGTACTTTAGTGCTACTACCTCATTGAATTATAACGAAGTATGGTATTTAAAAACCATCCGTAAGGAATTTGATGCTACACAGAATAAAGTGATTGACAGAGCTATTTCGGGTTTTGATGCCTTTAGAACCTATTCGTTTTCTGCCGGATTAGGAACTACGATTTACGGAACCTTTAACTTTGGTGAAAAGAAACGAATACAAGCCATCCGCCATGTGATGCGTCCGAATATTTCTTATAGCTATACACCAAGCTTCGATAAGTATTATGATACGTATGATTCTGATGGTAGTGGTACCATGATTAAAGAGTATACGCGTTTTGATGGTGGAATTTTTGGCGCTCCCGGAAAAAACATGTCGAATAGCATCGGTTTTAACCTGAGCAACACTTTCGAAGCCAAAGTAACCGATAAGGATTCGACTAAAACAGAACCCAAAAAAATCATGCTGTTGAACAATTTGAATTTTTCTACCAACTACGACATTACTGCGGATTCCTTAAAATGGTCGCCTGTTCGTTTCAGTGGCGGAACGCAATTGTTCAAGCAAAAAATGAATGTCAATTTTGCAGCAACGTTAGATCCTTATGCCATCAACAATTCGGGACAAAGAATCAATACTTGGAATATAGACAATGGCGGTAGTTTATTCCGAATGACAAGCGCCAACATGACCTTGAACTATTCGTTTTCCAGTAAAGATGGTGAAGGCAAAGAAAAGAAAAACAAGCAGGGAGAACGCAATGGTGGTCGTGAAGATGATTTATTTGGGACCAATACCGACTTGAGTGATAGAAGGGACAGTCAGTTTGATGCCGACGATGGCACTGAAAATATTATCTCGGAGTTTTTCAAATACAAACTCCCTTGGGACATGAACCTCGCCTATTCCCTCACCTATTCTAATAACAATAGAGAACAAAAAGTTACCGGAAATTCGTTGATGGTTTCGATGAATACCGACTTGACGCCCAAATGGAAAATCGGAGTTTCAACCGGCTATGATTTTGTCAGTAAAGGCGTTACCTTTACCCAATTCCGATTCGAAAGAGATTTGTTGAGTTGGCGTATGGACTTTAACTGGGTGCCCTTCGGAGACAATGCCTATTGGGGTTTCTTTATCGGAATAAAAGCGGGCGTATTGAGTGATATCAAATACGACAGACGAAATCAGCCGGATAGAGCGATACGATAGGGATTTGTGAATTGTAAATTGTGAATTGTGAATTGTAAATTGTGAATTGTAAATTGTGAATTGTGAGTTGTGAGTTGGGATTTTAGATTTAAAAATTAGTTTTATGAAAAAAATAATTTATACCGATAACGCTCCGGCGCCGATTGGACCATACAGTCAAGCGGTTTTAATGGGAAATACTTTATATACTTCGGGGCAAATTGCATTGCATCCTTCGACGATGGAATTGGTTTTGGACGATATTGAAACCGAGACCCAACAAGTAATGGAAAATATGAAAGCGGTTTTGGAAGCAGCCGACATGAGTTTTGATGATGTGGTAAAAACAACTATCTTTATCATGAATATGGGCGATTTTGCCCGAATCAATGCGGTTTATTCGAAGTATTTTGATGAAAAGACTGCTCCGGCAAGAGAAACGGTTCAAGTAGCCGGATTGCCAAAAGGCGTGAATGTCGAAATATCGATGGTAGCCATAAAGTCGTAATTATGAAAACAAAACTACTCCTTGCGTGCTCCTTACTATATATAAACTTTGCTACGGCTCAATGTGGTGGTGGTGTTCCTCCTCCTCCCGGATTAAACGATGTATATGCCTTAGATATTGATAATGATGGCTATGCAACCTTTGATATAGCCTATTATATCGCTAATGTAGACAGGCCTAAGCAGGAAATTATCTACGGAGTGAGTTCGTCCGGATATGATTTTATTTTTCAGGATACAACTGGAACCGTTTTACCTTTACAGTACACCAATACCAGCGATTTAGAAGCCTATTACGTAATTGCTCATGTTTATTCGGGATCAGGACCAACTTTTGACCCGCAACCACCTTGTTATTGGCCAGTTTATGAGAGTTCTGTTTTGAAACTAGTTCCTGTTTCTTATAATTTGGATATGGATGGAGACGGCATTCTAAATGTGGATGAAGATACCAATCGGAATACCAATTTAATGGATGATGACGATGATCAGGACGGTATCATTAATCTTAAAGACACGCAAAATTTATTGGCAGTAGCCGAGGTCAATACGCTTACTCTTTCAATATATCCCAATCCGGTTACTCAAGGCAGCTTAACGTTTGCATCCGATGTTGAAATCACCAAAATTACCCTCTTTGATATCTCCGGAAAAGACTTGGGAGCGCTTCCATTCTTTGCCAATACCATCGCACTAGATGCGATGGCGAACGGTATCTATTTTCTACAATTCCATTCTGAAAATAACAGTACTATTCGAAAAATTGTAATTTCGCGTTAAGCTATCTTTAGTTTTTAAGGGTAACGATACTTAACACTATTCAGCGCGTTGTTGCACTCTAATTCGGACTAATGGAACAATTACAAGAAGCCATAAAACAACTCATAACCATTTCCGAAAATGAAATGGAAAATTTCTTGCGTGACTGTAAAACGAAAACTTTTAAGAAAAAAGAGGTTTTAAGTAAACCAAACGAAATTGCAACTGAAATATTTTTTATTAACAAAGGAATAATAAGAGTTAAAATTCTTGACAATAGTGGCACTGAACATTCTATTCATTTTGCATTAGAAAATCAATTTATTGCCGATTACTCCAGTTTTATTCAAGAAACAAAGTCCATTTATACATTAGAAGCACTAGAAGAAACCGAAGTCGTAATTATGCCAAAATCTACTATTGATTGGGGTTACGCCAATTTGAAAGAAGGTCAAAAAATGGGTAGATTAATTGCTGAATATTATTTTATTTACCAAGATAATCGCATAAAAAACAACTATTTTAGAACACCAAAACAACGTTACGATAATATTTCAGAGGTGTTTCCAAACATTCACAATCGTGTTCCACAACATATGATTGCTTCCTATTTAGGAATTACATCAATACATTTAAGTCGATTAAAAAAAACATAAACATTTGTTATCGTTTTGAAAAACTATCTTTTCTAAATTTGATTTCAATTCTTAATTCAAATGATGTACTTTATTCAAACCTTAAAAGACAGAAACGAAACTTTATTCTATTTCGGATTGATTTGTCTCGCCGTTACCGTGCTATTTTTTTTGCTTTCAAGAACAACCTCAACCGAAGTTCTTGGAATTAATGCTTACATAAAACCATTCAAATTTGCATTATCTACCTTTTTATATTCGTGGACAATGGCTTGGTTTTTGGGCTATTTACCAACTTTTAACCCAACCATTTTTAATTGGATTATCATCATTACATTGGGTTTTGAAATTTTCTACATTGCAGTACAAGCTTCAAAAGGTGAACTTTCACATTACAATGTTTCCACCCCAACAAAATCTTTTTTGTTTTCAATGATGGCAATAATGGCAACAATTGCAACTTTGGCAACAGTGTATATTGCTGTTTTGTTTTTTGGCACAACTGTTTCTGAATTGCCCAATTATTACTTGTGGAGCATTCGATTAGGGTTGATAATTTTCGTGATTTTTTCATTTGAAGGTTTTATAATGGGTTCTAAAATGGCGCATACTATCGGAAGCGACGACGGAAGCAAAGGTTGGGCACTATTAAACTGGAGTTTTACTTATGGCGATTTGCGAATCGCCCATTTTATAGGAATGCACGCCCTACAAGTCATTCCTCTTGTTTCGTATTATTTGCTAAAAAACACAAAACTTACTTTACTCCTAGGAGTATTATATTTTGGACTTGCAGCTTTTACGTTGATCCAAGCATTGCAAGCAAAGCCATTGCTGAAAATGTAAACAAATGTTATCGTTTTATGATGTATGCGCATTGTAATTTTGTTTTATACTTTAAAACTAATTACTATGAAAAATGTATTGTTAGCCTTCTGTTTATTAATCGGATTAAACGTTTTCTCCCAAAACGGAATTATAAAAGGCAAAATAACCGACAAATTATCTGAAAAACCATTGCAAGGCGTTTCTGTTGTACTTGTAAATGTTGAAAACAACGCAGCGATAACAGATGTAAACGGAAATTTCACATTACAAAATGTGCCAATCGGAAGACAAATAATCGACATTAATTTTGCGGGTTATGAAAACAGTTCGGTTCCAAATATTGATGTTACAACAGGTAAGGATGTTTTTCTATCCATAGCATTAACCGAAACTTTCACTACACTCCAAGAAGTAGTGATTACATCTGATAATGGCAAAATAAAAGCTATCAATAAAATGGCAGCAGTTTCTACTCGACAATTTAGTGTAGAAGAAGTCAATAGATATGCTGGAGGCAGAAGCGATGTGGCACGATTAGTTGCAAATTTTGCTGGAGTCTCTGCTGCAAACGATAGTAGAAACGATATTGTAGTTCGAGGAAATTCACCATCAGGAATGTTGTGGCGCATTGAAGGAATTCCGGTACCAAGTCCCAATCATTTTTCAACGTTAGGAACAACAGGAAGTCCCGTTTCCGCTTTAAACCCTAATATGTTAGCCAATTCCGATTTTTTAACTTCTGCTTTTCCTGCCGAATATGGAAATGCCATTAGCGGTGTGTTTGATTTGAGTTTTAGAAAAGGAAATAAAGATGATTATGAATTTACAGCTGGAGTTGGCGCTTATCCGGGAGTCGAGTTTATGGCAGAAGGACCTATGGGGAAAAATCAAGGTTCGTTTTTAGTTGCGGGTCGTTACGGCATTGCAGGTTATCTTGGCGGATCTGGAACTGGAGCAGCAATACCAAATTATAACGACGTTTCGTTTAATCTTGATTTTGGAAAAAGTAAATTAGGCAATTGTACCCTTTTCGGGATTGCCGGATTTTCTAATATTGAATTTCTTGGAAAAGATGCTTCCGATGATGACTTATTTTCGGCAAAAGATGCCAATCAAAAATTAAACTCTGATTTTTATGCTATTGGACTTACACATAAGATTTCGACAGGAAACAATTCATTTTTAAAAACAACGATTGGCACTTCTAATTCTTTAAATAGTTACGAAGAAGATCGATTGTTTGATATTGGAACTCCAACCGAAAACAAGATTCGTTATACAGAAAGTGATAATACTGAAAATCGAATTACAATAAGTTCCTTATTTAACTCCAAAATAAATAAAAACGTTACTTTTAGAGGAGGTGTGTTGTTTGAGTTTTTTGATATCAATTTTAATTTGTTAGATCGGTTTAAACAAACTGACGCTAACGGCGATGGATTTGAAGACTTGAATACCATCTATAAAACCAAAGGCGATTATACTATATTACAACCTTATGCACAAGTCCAAATCAGATTGTCTGAAAAATTTACTTTTAATGGCGGACTTCACGGACAGTCGTTTTCTGTAAACAATCAATTTGTTATAGAACAAAGAACATCTGTAACGTATAAGGTGAACAACAATAATTCCGTTAACTTAGGATATGGTTTGCATCATCAAAATGTTCCTGCCCCTATTTTATTTCAAAACGAAATTATTGGAGGAAACTTAGTTCAAACCAATAAAAACTTAAAATTGGTTCAAAGTCAACATTATGTTTTGGGCTATGATGTGAAATTGGCAGACAAATGGCGAGGAAAAGCCGAAATATATTATCAAAGTATTAGGAATGCCGGTGTTGAAGATTTTGCTAGTAGCTATTCAACTTTAACAGAAGGTTCCGATTTTGGATATTCAACGGATAAAACATCCTTGGTAAGCAACGGAAAAGGAAATAATATTGGACTAGAATTAACCATAGAAAAATTCTTTAGCAAAGGATACCATGCGCTTTTGACCACATCGTTCTTTGAAAGTAAATACAAAGGAAGCGACGGAATTGAGAGGAACTCGCCTTTCAACAACAAATATGTTATCAATGCCTTAGGCGGAAAAGAATTTACAATTGGGAAATCAAAACGTACTGTTTTATCATTAGATGGAAAAATAACAACTTCCGGTGGACGATTTTATTCGCCAATTGATTTAATGGCATCACAAAACGCAGGTTATCAAATTAATGATGAAGCAAATGCTTATAGCCAACAATATGATGCGTATTTTAGATTAGACTTGAGAACCGGAATTAAATTTAACAGTAAAAAGCGTAAACAATCTCACATTTTTTATTGCGAAATTCAGAATGTAACTAACAATAAAAATATTTTCGTAAGCCGTTATAATCGTTTAACAAATCAAGTGAATCGAATTGACCAAATTGGTTTGTTTCCAGATTTTGGCTATAAATTTCAATTTTAATAGAAAATACTAAAAGCATAATGCTGTATCTTTACCACTATACTTAAAAATAGTCGGCACGCTATCACTCGCATTATGTTAGCAGTCATTGAAAAAAAACGATTATGAAACAAACTACTCAGCTCCTATTGATTTTGTTTTTCTTTACCAATTTTAGCTTTGGTCAAAGCGCTGACACCATTAGTTTGAAGGTAAAAGCGTTTAAAAATTACAGTGCCTGTATACAAGCACACAAAGAAAAAAATGTAAATGAGTATCTAAAATATGTGCATCCTGTAATTTTAAAACAAGCCGGAAAAGAAAAGGTGTTCCAGAACAATGCTTCAACCCCAAGAATCACAAAAGGAAGTATCAGTACAATAGGAAAAATATATCTTGACAACCAAGCGTACCAATTTACTTTTACGGAAATTACTAGTACTGATGTCGAGAAAACAGAGAACACGAACTCGTACACTGTCATTGCAATGTCCTATGATAAAGGGAAAAATTGGGTGTTTTTTAATGCGTATGATTCCGTAGAGAGCATGCAAGAAGACATCCCGGAATTAAATGCTAATCTTAAAGTTATTTATACTCCAAAACAAAACTTTAAATTTTAAAGAGGAACAATTGCTAACAACGTATAAGCGAATGCTGCTAGTTATCTGTAGCATCCATTCCATTTTCACGAATAAACTCTATCTTAGCGGAGGATACTAGTTTCCGCTTTCGTTGCAATGATACCTATGCGCAAAACGTTGGCGATCATTGTAAAAGACTACCCTAAATAGCAAGACATCAATAAACAAATATCAGAGTAATGAGCGATATTTTACGACAACAAATAGAGAGAATAACACCACTTACTGACGCAGAATTTGAATATGTTTTGTCACACTTCATAAGTAAAAAATTCAAAAAACATCAATTTGTTTTACAAGAAGGCGAAAATGTGCCCAACGACTTTTTCCTCTTGAATGGCTGTTTAAAATCATACTTCACAGACAAAAATGGTAAAGAACACATTTTGCAGTTTGGAATGCAAGACTGGTGGATTACTGACTATGAGGCCTACTACAATCAATCAAAAGCAACCATAAATATTGACTGCATTGAAGACAGCGAATTACTTTGCTTATCATTTCAGCATAGGGAAAAACTTTGCGCAGAAATTCATAAAATAGAACACTTCTTTAGAAAGAAAACCAATAAACGTAATGTTGCTCTTCAACAACGAATACTTTCTTTATTGAGTAATAACGCCAAAGAAAAATACGACCAATTATTACAATTATATCCTCAGCTTTTCCAAAAAGTTCCCAAACAACTTATTGCTTCTTATTTAGGGGTTACAAGGGAAACACTTAGCAGACTTAACTCGTCTTCAAAATAATGTGATGTACATCACCAAAAAGTTGTGATGTAGGTCCTTTCGCTTTCTTTAAATGTGATAGACATTTGTGCCATAAATTTTAAAACAAATAAAATAAAATGGCAAAATTTCAAATTCAACAAGCAAGTAGTACTGTAAACTGGACTGGTAAAAAAGTTTTAGGGTTACATACGGGAAGCATCAATATCGCTAATGGCTTTATTGAAATTACAGACAACACAATTGTAGGTGGAGAAGTCCAAATAGATATGACTTCAATTGTGATTACCGACATTGAAGACAAAAAGACTCACGATGATTTTTTAGCACATTTAAAAAACGATGATTTTTTCTCGGTTGATAAATTTAAAACCGCTACACTAACGATCACTGGTTCAAGTAAAATTGAAAACAATAAATTCAAAATAGATGGAAATCTCGCTATCAAAGACATTTCACACCCTATCAGTTTTATAGCCGGAGTAGAAATATTTACAGATACTTTGCATTCCCTTGGTGAAGTAGTAATTGATAGAACATTATACAATATTCGTTACGGTTCTGGAAAATTTATTGACAACCTGGGAGACAGGTTAATTTACGATGATTTTGTGTTACAATTCAAACTTGTAGGACAGGCACAACCCTAAACTAATAGTATAGAGAAGGCGAAGTGCCTAAAAAAGCAAGTATTTTAGAAGTTGTTTCAAGCACTTCGCTTTTATCTTTTATCCAACAATCAAGATTTAATAGTACAAAAACATGTGGAATAAAACAAAATTTACCAAACTGTTAGGAATAGAGTACCCAATAGTTCAAGGTCCATTTGGTGGTGGCCTATCCTCCGTAAAACTTACAAGCACTGTGTCAAACGCTGGTGGATTAGGTTCGTTTGGAGGTCAACCCTTTTCTTCAAAAGAAATTATTGAAACCTGTAACGAAATAAGAAAATTTACCAACAAGCATTTTAATATTAACTTATGGATTAACGACAGAGATGCTCATTTAGCAGCTTTTGGCGAAGAAAATTATAAAAAACTCACAGAATTATTTAAACCGTACTTTAATGAATTAGGGTTGCCAATACCAGAAAGACCAACTAATCTGGGTGCTAAATTTGAAGAACAAATTGAAGCTATTTATGAATCTAAACCAGCGGTATTTAGTTTTGTTTATGGCATACCGTCGTCAGACATTTTAGAAAATTGTAGAAGACTTGGCATAAAAACAGTAGGTACGGCAACTACAATAGATGAAGCAATCGATTTGGAGAATGCAGGAGTTGATGCCATAGTGGCAACAGGTTTTGAAGCAGGTGGCCATAGGGTGTCCTTTTTGAAGTCGGCGGAAGATTCTTTGACGGGGACATTTTCACTTATTCCGCAAGTTGCAGACAATGTGAAAATTCCGATAATAGCGGCTGGAGGAATTGCAGATGCAAGAGGAATAAAAGCAGCATTGGCTTTGGGTGCTGACGCAGTACAAATGGGAACCGCTTTTCTAGCAACAACTCAATCAAACGCCTCACAAGATCATAAAGACAAATTGTTTACATCGGATGCAAAATACACAACACTTACAAAAATATTTACTGGAAGGCTATCAAGAGGCATCAGAAACAGACTTACCGAAGAATTAAAGAATCACGAAGCCTTGCTGGCGCCCTATCCTTTGCAAAGTAATTTTATGGGCTTACTAAAAGCATATCCAGCGACCGAAAACTCAAATCCTGAATTTAAATCCTATTGGGCAGGACAATCAGCTACATTATTAAAACATAAAGACGCTAAAATATTAATAGAAACATTGGTATACGAAATGAATCGAAAGCAAGCTTTATGATAGAGCAAACGTTAGCCATTCTTTTATGCCTAAACTGAGAATTCAAGAAAGGAATCAATATAAAAGCATTGAAAATTGGAAGCTACTTCCGCTATATAAAAGGCGCTGTCAGTTGGTATTTATACGAAAACAAAACTAGTCCTACCTTCGATTTAATGTTATACCGTTCAAACAAAGTGGCTCTGTAGGTCTCAATGGATTTTATGGAGAGATTCATACTATCAGCCATCTGCTCATAGGTTAATTCCCGTTCATCACACACCAAGGTCAGGAAATCCAATTCGCGTCGGGACAAAACAATATCGTTTGCTTTTTTCTCCCCATTGTTATCATAGTTTCGGATGCGCTTTAAGATTTCGGAAACGTTATTGTATCCAATTTTGATGATGTTATCGATGGCAAACTTAAGATCGTGAGCCGTACAGTTTTTATGCAGAAAACCTCTTGCACCGTGATGGTAGGCCGCATTGATGATCTCTTCATCAAAATGTTGGGTAAGCAGCAATACCCGAAGTTCTTCATGGTGCTCTTCCAAGGCCTGCAACACTTCAATACCATTTTTATTGGGCATCGAATAATCGAGAATGTAGAGTTGCGGCTCCGGATTTAGCGGCAATGCAGCCAAAAAATCATCACCATTATCAAACTCGTGCAGGACTTTATAGTTACCCATTTTGTGCAATAATTCTTTTAAGCCGTGACGCACAATAGCGTGGTCGTCAATAATGCAGAGTGTAGTGTTTTCCATAAAATCAGTTGGTTATATCCTCAGAGAGGGTTATGGTGGTTCCTTTATTGGGTGTTGAAGCTATCGTTAACGTATACCCTATCGCCGCGGCCCTACTGTTCATGCTGAGCAGTCCGAGTGACGCTTTTTTAGTATTTTTTAAGGTATCAAAACCCACTCCGTTATCCGTGATGGTCATTTCAAATCGGGGCGTAACGGTTATAGCGACCTTTATACTGCTGGCCTTAGCGTGTTTGAAACTGTTATTAATACACTCCTGAAAGATGCGATAGATAATGATTTTCTCGTTAGTGGTAAATTCCTTTCGTGCTTTGGGCTCGAAAGCAAAGCTTACTGAGATGCCGGTTCTTTGTTTAAGGCGCTCCACTTCGGCGGCAATGCCTTTGAGCAAATCTTGTTGCACCACCAACTGATTGTTAAGCGAGTGACTGATACTGCGAATAGACTGCGATAAGGTACTGAGCGATTCCGATACCGGATTCAAGGCTATCTCCAAATCAGGAGAATCATATTTTAGGTGTTCCAACTGTAGGTTGATAACAGTAAGCTGCTGCCCAACATCATCGTGCAAATCGCCAGAAATATTGGAAGCCGCTTGTTCATAGGTTTCCATGACGGTCTGGTTCAGTGTTTTTTGAAAAGCAAGTTGCTTAGCGTTATGCTCCTTGATTTTTTTTATGTAGAGTTTGACTATCAATATGCAAAACAAAACAATAAGGGTGACAAATAATAATCCTATGATTATACCAAAAGCAATTTCTTTACTCATTTCTAATTCTTTTACTTTTTTGAATATATGTAACGACTGCCCCGTAATAAATAATATTGACAAAGTAATTTAAAAACGTATAAAGTTTAACATCTTTAAAGATAATAGTAGCACTCAGTTCATGCGATCTGAAGCAGAAGTTAAAACTTAAACCTAAAAAAAACATCACTGGAGCAAACAAAAGAATGTAGTCATTCAATTGAAAAAAATGTAAATTTTCTTCCTTAAGATTTTTAAAACTTAAGCCAATAAAAATGGCCACATAGAGCAACGCTCCCATTACAAAAGTGTAATAATTAAAACTATGAATTCCCTCAAATAAGCATAAGTTTAGTAGTCCAAATAAAATATAAGCAGGTACTACAAACTTTATAAAGTTCTTTCCCATTTCGGAATTCGTTAAAATAATAAGCCAAATAGCATGATGAAATAGTATGCTTATTGAATATAAAAAACCAACAGCCTCATAACTATCATTATGAATTAAAAATAAGGCTGTGATTTCGGTACTTAAGCACACTAAAAGCACTATTAAAAGTCGGATATGATTCGTAATTTTAGTATCTATATAAAACAAAAAATAAACTAAAGTAACTAGCACTAGCACCTGAGTTAAGTTTATATTAGTTACAATAAAATCAATCATACTATTTAAAAGGGTAGTTGTTTTGGAGTATCGATTATACCATGAGGCGGTATTTGCGAGTAATCATAAAAACTGTCATCACTTCCAACAATCGCAAAAACAACCGTTACCTTACCCTCAACCTTTCCAAGACTTAATTTCAAAAGAGCCGTCTTTTTATATTTCTCGGCGAGTGCCTCAAAAAAAGGAATAGAATAGCAAGGAGGTGAAGTCGTAAATGTGCTCACCAATTTGTACTCAATAACTTCTTCTGTAAAAGGAAACGATATATAATATACATAGTTTTTTGCAAGGTCAAAATATTCATCTCTAATTTTTTGCAGCTTTATTTCAGTATAAACAGGCTCATTATCCTGCCAATAATCTCTAACGATTTGATTATATGTCACTTCGTTTTCTATTTTACGTAAGCCTAAGATACATTCATAAAGACTTGGGTCGATATCATCCGGCACTGCAGAGCGCAACCAATTTATTTGTGCGGCAATAGAAGCGTTATAAGGATACTCTTTAAAAAATGCTAAACATTTCTCACATACGTGTTTTTCGTTCAGTTCTTTCATAATTTATATAAGTTAAAAGTGGTAAAAGATCAGCTATAGTGGTGAAAATGCATACATATTAACATCTGAAGTACCGGGTGGTATCTGAGAGTAATCATAAAAATCAGCTTCGTCACCGTTTCCTGTTTTTATAGAAAAAACAACTCTTTTTTGGCTGTACCCCAAAGGAACATTTCTAAATTCAAATTCGGTAGCCGGAGTTATATCATCATTGGAATTGGTATTATTATTTCTTCTATAAATTATACTCTTAAGCAGTTGAATCGAAAAGTAGCCTCCGTCTGAACTAAAAGTAGGGCTTAACTCCATTTTTAAAGTTCCCCAAAAATTGAAGTAAAAGTGTATATAATTATCATATTGGTCATTATCATAGGCAGTAGAATCATCTTCATTAATAATATCAAGTATTTCTTGAAATGTTTTTGTTTTATCAGCATCTACACTGCTAAGAATACCACTTAGTAATAAATCTGCCCTATGTGCCTTCTCAATATTTTGATAAGAGGGTTTAAAGCAGATGTACCCTTTTGTACCATTATCTTGCAACCATTTTGAAAAATTTTCTTTTGTAATATCACTTTTGTGATTATCAAAGTACTTCTCGGTGTCAAATTGAACTACATCTGCTGTACAGCTACTTGCATCAAAGTTGCAGTTATAGTTTACAATACTATAATTATTAAAATCTGTAGTGCCCCAAGTTGTATAATCAGGGATGTTAGTTTTATTGATGATTAGAACCTTTTCACAATCATCTCTCCTAAATCCATCTTTGTTGCTTTTATTATTTAAAGAGGCAAAATACTGTTCTTGTTTTTCAATTAATATTTTATCCTTTAAATATTTATTGTAGTAAACGCCACCAATAATAACGGAAAGTAACAAAATTGCAATTATCCACTTTTTTTTGTTCATGATCTTAAATTTTAAGGGTTAGTAATGTCCAAAGATCATTATAACCTAAGCATGCAGATTGGGGTAAATACCTATATCATTAGGGGTTTACCCCTATTTACTTTCAGCATGACTAAAATAACACTTTTTTTCTTACACCCTTGCAATTGTTAATAAATCAACGCATTAGGTAAAATACCCTCCCCTTTTGGGGTGTTTACGGAAGTAGTACAAATGAAAGCTTAATTAGTTTTGAAATAGCAATACAGGGAAGCCGAAAACTGTTAAGAGTAGGTAGTATTATAAAACAAACATTATGAAAAAAATCCACTTCTTAATTTTAGTAAGCACTATAGTCATGAGTTGTGATTCACAGAAATCTATAATCAAAAATGGGCAAACTTATGAAAACTTCAGAGGGTTTGAACCCACTGATGCAACAGAGTATAATGCAAAAGTTAATATCGTAGTTAAGGACGAATTTGTTGAAAAAGAAATTAAACTTTTAAGTCCTCAAGAAGTACTTAGTTTTCTGAATAATGAAACCGTATTAGTTTCCATTGGACAAATCGACTTTGATGGAAAAATCAGTTATATCCCAGTTACTTTATCGGCAAAAGGTTCTAGTTATAAGATAACTATGGATTATATGAAATTCGCAACATTAGGTCAAGTGGATAAGGATGGTAAATTTTTAGGATACAAACGCGTTGGTGTTGGTTTACGATTGATATCACAAATAACCACTTTTGAGTCCGGTATTAATATAGGTGATATCTCTTCTATCGGGATTGCTGCTAAAGCAGGAAAATTAAACGGGACATTGATGATAGAGGTAATTGGTATAAAATCAAAAGAGGTTACGACTTTACTTCCTCTTCCTTCAGAAATAAATCAGAGTACTATACAAAGTGCCATGCAAGCTTTGGCTACCATAAAATCAAAAATATACGACCCGGAAACCGTTTTATATCCTCAGGTGATGGCGGTAAAAGAAGAAAAAGAAAATACAATAGATAAAAATGCAGGCTTAACTTTAGAAACCAACCCTTCCATTAAGACTGATTCTGCTATTGCAATTTTTACTGATAGCAAAGAAATCGATAATAAAGTTAAGCTACAGTTTGAAAATAATCCGGCTACTTCTCTGAGTAAAGTTGATGCTGCTAACAAATTAGTTACCGAAGCTTTTGAATTTCTTTTTAGCAAAGATGTAGAGCAAACCATTGATAAATTTAATCAATGTGAAAGAGTATATCCTCAATACCACTCTGTATTTGAAATTAATCAATTACTAAAAAGTAATAAAGAATCTTTAAAAGATAAAACATCTCCAAAGTGGGCCTCTGTAGCATCTACATTACTTGAACGATATAGTTGGAAACTCTCTACAGAAATTAAAAACCAACTAAAAATAATGAGTGGTAAATAAAAATTAAAACCAATAACAGGGACGCCGAAAACTGTTAAGAGTAGGCAAAACTTCAAAATATTGATTATGGAATTAAAGAACATTAAAAAAGGCATATTTATAATGTTCCTTTTACTAGGGATAAAATCGTATTCTCAAACTGATGTTATCGAAATAGATTCAATATCTATGTCTGCTTCAAAAGTGATGCCTTACAACAAGGCATTCACCATCAAATTAGCCATAGATGCTGAAGATGTTAATAGCATTTACTTTGTAAAAAAACACAATCATTACAATTTATCACGGTCAATTGAGCATTATATTAATAGTGGTGGAGGTGTTTATACACCTCCTGTAATACCTCAAAATTATTACTATGTAAAAAAAGTTGCCAAGAAAAATTACTTATTCCTAAATTTTGATGATGATTTTAAGCTTGAACCTTCTGCTTCATATTATGTAATCATCGTGCAGAAAAAATTAGGGACAGCAGTTTTAGGCTTTTTCGATAATTATTATTTAAGTCAGCATGGACCAGGTGCGCCAAATCCTGCACTACTAACAACAGCGCTTCAATCACTAGATGAATTTGAAGCAAGTATGAGAAAAATATTTGGAAATTTAGTTTTTGGATATTTTACCCGTGCAGCTTATGTCCTCAGTCCAGCAGCTTTTGATGCAAGTTTTAATACCAACATTTTAGCTGAATATAATGCCTATAACGGAGCAAAAACTACTTATGATGCTACTATTTTAGCAAACTCTGCTTTAATGGTTGCGGCTCCACCTATTTTTGACAACTTAGCACTTAAACAAATCTCGGTTGATGCAACAATAAATAAGGATGCGGTGACGTATCTCATAGGTAAGGATGGTATAAACAATTCTATTGCGAGTGACATAAACAGTACAGTGCTTCAACCCAATGTACAAAGTGTTTTAAATGGTGCCATCTCTTTAGACTGTATTTATTGTAATCCGGTTAATATAAACAGTACAGTACAAACAGATCTTAATAAACGTATTGCAAATATAGAGTCCTCAATAAATCTCCTGAACAACATAAAAAGAGTATTAAATATGATGCAAGGAGTGTCAACAGTAAGTGCAGCTACTGCTGCATCAATAACGAATCTGATGGGCTGGATTGGACACCTTCAAGCAGCAAAAACAGAATTAAAAAATTTACTCAGATTACGTAAAGCTATCGAGGCCCGAATTACTAACGATATTTATGCGGGATTTAACTTCAACTTAGCTTCTATGGCTTCGGGCAACTCATATCTGAATTTTGAAACTCGAAATAAAGTATTACTGACACCTGATTTTGGCGTCGTTACCTCTGCGTTCAGCAATAAAGGGAAAGATCTAGAGTATGGAATTGTTCCTTACCTAGGATTTCATATCAATTTAATGGCAGTAGATAAAGACCTACCATTCAAAAGCTATAAAAAGAACTGGAAGCAATATTGTTCTATCATGGTAGGTTGGTCGCTTGTTAATATGCAGAAAGAAAATGAACGTGCCAATTTCTTTGAAAAAAGTTCGCTCCTAACGGGTGTGGGACTCCGCCTTAGTAATGTAATCAGGATTACAGGAGGTACCCAATGGCTATTCGACCTGAGAAAAGACAGTAATAATGTGGAGTCAAGGAAATTATATGGAACGCCATTTATAGGCCTATCATTCGATTTGAATGTTAAACAGTATTTAAATGGCTTTGCCGACATCCTATCAGGTATCGGAAAAACAAAACCATCAGCACCTATAGCAACTCAGACAGCTACAACAACAAGTAACCAATAAAATTTATATATCATGGCAAATAAATATGTTCCCAAAAAAGTAACCAAAACATTATCAAAAATTGTAAATATTAGCAATATGCTTCTAGCAGAAGATGGACACGACCTTAAAATGGATGAATTGCATCTTACATCAAATACTAACGGTGTTGTCCGTAAAGTAGTGTGCAAGTATGTGTTAGTGGATGGTCAATGGGTGTTGATGTGCCTAAATGACTAGTCCTATAACACAAATAACCACAAAAGCCGAGTCTCACGACTCGGCTTCCTTTTTGAGCAACATTACTTTTTAATCTTACCCCCTTTTAACTCACCACCGTAGCGCCCAAATACACACTAGTCGCATACTTTTTAGCATCGGCGCGGGTCACCGTAATCCAGCTTTGCACCTCAACACCCGAAAATGAAGTCGGAATTGTGATGGTAACAGTGCTTTCAGAACGATCGGCGGCGTTCAACGAGTAGAAATACTGCTCCGTTGATGGCGCATACAATACTACCACCAAGATATCGGCAGCCAGGGCTTCGCCTTCCCCCGAGTTGTCCTCCCAACTAAACGCAATGGTATTGGCAGCAGTCGATTCGACCGTAGGATTTTGCAACCCAATCAAATCACCTTTACTAATTTGCACTTTGTTGTAGAGCATTTCAAAGTTGGGTGCATTGTACGCCACCGCTTCCTTCATGTGATACGACATGGCTTGGTTGCGTCGCGTGAGCTCCCCACTACTCTGCCCAAACAGCTTTCCGATGACCGGCGCTAAGGGCGTTAAAAAATTAGTTACAAAAGTAAACTTCTCACGTTGCAGCAGTTGGATCTCGGTTGGAGTCCTGTCTGTCTTTTTCGGTAAAGAGCGCATAACGTCTTTACCTCTCCAATTCGCACCTACTACGGTGCCTACTTTTCCTGAAAACGGGCCTAAAATGCCCTTGTTGTACGTTCCCATTTTTTCTATTTTTTTTGATTAATACTACGGTCAGCCTTTTTCGTTAACTAACCGAGACAAAGCTATAAACAGCTTGTTAGTCAGACAAATAGTTGACCGCTATTGATGGGTTTTGATGCCCTTTGATGGCTTTTGACTGCCGATGACTTAGGGTGACGGATTTTGACGTGTTGTTGCACCTTTGTTCGGGTGTTGTTCGGGTGTTGTTCGCAAAAACACCCCTTTTTGCGAACAACACCCGAACAAAGGTGGGAGAAAACCCCTTTGAGAAAACAAGTGAACGTACCTCGATGATGCCAAAAAATAAGCACAAAAAAAAGCAGCACCGTTTGGTACTGCCTTTATTAATTTGGGTGCATTAGCGTTAATCGTCAAATTCTTGAGAAGGATCATTTTTAGTAATACTGTTGATGACTTCTCGGTTAAAATAGTTTTTCGGATAATAATACCGTCCTCCAATAACCGTAAAGGGCACGACACCTTTTTTCCGCAAGCGGTACAAGGTAGAAGGGCTGCATTTAAGCAAGCGCTCCATTTGGTCACTGTTTAAGAATATTTCGTCCGATGTTGGGGTTCCGTCTTTCGATTCTATAAGGAGCTTCAATTCATTCATGATTTCTAGTAAAATAACAAATTCTTTACTACTCATACGTGTCAAATTGGTTAAACTTCTTTTGAATTACTCATCCTTAGGAGCCCAAAAGCCATGCCGTAAATTATACCAACTGCCTTACCAAATTCTTAATAAAAACTTAAATAACAAGCAGTTACAACTAACACACCCTTTAAACACTAAGGCTTATTTAAAAACGTAATTTGTAGGTAAAAAGTATCGCAAATCGATGAACTACCTATCTTATTCGATGAACTACATCTTTTTAGGAATCTTACCAAGCTACTACAAACACTTCCTAAAAAGTACTCCACAAAAACCCAAAATGGGAAAAACCACCTCAAGATACCGTGTTTTTCACCAGAAAATACCGTGTTTTTACGGTGGTGGATTGGGGGAATTTTGGTAAGTTTGGAGGATTACACTAACCTATAATTTTATCTTACCCTTATGGCTAAAACTAATACTGTCAAAGCCGACATTAATTTTGAACAAGAACTCTGGAAAGCGGCTAACGAATTGCGGGGTGCTGTAGCTGAGAATCAATACAAAGACTTTGTATTGCCAATGATTTTCCTCAAGCACATGTCAGAGCGTTACGAAATGCGCAAAGAAGAATTACTAAAACTAGTTAAAGATAAAACGTCTTCTTATTACACAGACGACCAAGATGAGATTAAGTATGTTATTGAAGACACTGATGAGTATTTATCTAAAAATGTCTACATCATTCCGAAGGAAGCGACTTGGGACTATTTAAAAGCCAATGCCGAACAGGATAATATTAAGGTTATTGTAGATGATGCCTTTGATACTTTAGATGCTACACTAGCCAAATACCGACCGGATTTAAAAGGAATATTGCCGCGTATTTTTGTAAAAAGTCAGCTCACAGCGCGACAGGTTGGCGGATTGATAAACTTACTTTCCAACCCAAAACTCTCCCAAAAAGAAAACCCTGAAAGCGACATCCTTGGGCGTGTTTATGAATACTACATCGGTAAGTTTGCCCTTGCGGAAGGTAGCGGTGCCGGACAGTTCTTTACACCCGGTAGTATTGTACGTTTGATGGTAGAAATGATTGAACCCTATGAAGGCAAAATCTTTGATGCGGCTTGTGGATCTGGCGGTATGTTTGTACAATCACTGAAGTTTTTAGAAAGTCATGGCGGCGATAAAAAGAACATTGCTATATACGGACAAGAGCGTTATGATGGTACCTTGCGTTTGTGCAAAATGAACTTAGCCCTACGGGACTTATCTTTTGATGTACGATTGGGCGATTCCTTGTTACAAGATAAGTTCCCCGATTTGAAAGCCGACTTTATCATAGTTAACCCGCCCTTTAACGTAAGCCAATGGCACCCCGAAGACTTGCCTGAAAATGACCCAAGACTCTTTGGCCCTAAAGAAGAATTTACTACCGATGGTAGTGCCAATTATATGTGGATGCAGACCTTTTGGAGTCATTTGAGCGACAAAGGAACCGCCTCTGTGGTAATGGCTAACGGAGCGATGACCTCTAATAACAAAGGCGAAAAGAATGTACGTGAGTTTATGGTAAACAACAATATGATTGATTGTATTGTACGTCTACCCGATAAATTGTTTCTAACTACCGGCATACCTGCTTGTATCTTTATATTAAGCCGTAACCGTGATGGTAAGGACGGACAGCACCGCAAACGCACCGACGAAATCCTGTTTATTGACACCAGTAAAATGGGGACTATGGAAAGCAGAAAGCTCCGCGTATTTACCGATGCTGATATTGACAAAGTAGCGGCAACCTACCACGCCTGGCGCAACATTGAAGGCAACTATGAAAACACTGACGGCTATAGCTATAATGCGTCTTTAGCCGAAGTACAAAAACAAGATTACAAACTAACTCCCGGTATTTATGTAGGCACTGAGGAAGTAGCCGATGACGGTATTGCCTTTGAAGATAAAATGGAAGCCTTAAAAAACCAATTGCAGTCTCAGTTTGCTAAAGGGAATGAGTTGCAACAAAAGATATTGGAGAATTTTGAGAAAATATAGACCCCTATGAAAAAAATTAGAATATTACACTTAACTGATTTTCATTTTTCAAATGAAAAAAAAGCTATTCCAAATCAGAATAGATTAATTGACGCAATGCTTAAGTCACTTGAACAAGAAAAGAATAATATAGATTTTCTTTTTTTTACTGGAGATTTGGTAAATAGTGGAAAAGATTTTAAAGACTTTGAAGATGCTGATAAAGTTTTAATACAAGAAGTTTTAGCCTCTTTGAATATTAAAAAAGATGATGTATTTATTTGCCCGGGCAATCATGATGTCAATAGAGGACAAGAACTAGATGATATCAAGGATTCTATTAATAAAATAAAGAGCGATAAAGAATTAGATGGTTATGTTCTTAAGCAAGATGGACGTTCTTTAAAAGCGAGTTTAGCAAATTTTAACAATTATTTGAAATTTCAAAAAGCATTTTATAAAAATGATCAAGATATTTTAGATCCTTTATTTACTGTTCATAAAAGAAAGAAGAAAGATTTACCAATCAACATAACCACAATTAATTCAGCGTGGAGAGCTATTGATTCAAATACCGATTCTGGAAATTTGTTATATCCCGTTCATTACTTGAAAACGGCATTTGAAATAATAAAGAAGGACAATGCATTAAATATTTTACTATTACATCATCCTTTATCTGATTTTAAATATTGGAATCAACAAACATTAGAAGATATTATTTTTAAGGATTATCATCTTATGTTCTCGGGACATACTCATAAAAAAAGAGATACTATTCACGTTGTACCCGAGATTGGAATGTATAGTTGTACATCGCCTGCCACTTTATCCCTAGATGGCAAATCTAAAATAGGATATTCCATAATAGAAATTGATTTAGAAAGTTACAATGTAAAAATTGAAAACAAACTATATCAACAAGATGAAGAAGTGTTTTATTCTTCGACACCACTATATGGACAAATCCCAATTAGTGAAAAAAAACAAATTGAAAATAGATTTAGAGAAACTATTCGAAAAAGATTTAATATTGAATTAGAAAAAGCAAATGATTTATTTCTTTCATATTCTGATAAAAAAGAAAAAAGTAATTTTTTAGATTTATTTACAGACCCGGTTATTGACAATAATTCAATGACACATATAGGTAGTAAAAAATCACAGTCAAAAAAAATACTTTTAAACGAGCTAATTAACTCAAGAGATAATCAAATTCTTTTTGGAAAAGACAAAAGTGGTAAAACAGCCATTTTATATAAAATACTTTTAGATACACTAAATGAATTTAGTATAAACAATATATTACCTATTTACATAAACTGCAAAGAATTAATAAAATCTGAAAACCAAATCGATATAATTAAAACTATTAGGAGCTTTTATGAATTAAGTACTACTGATGCTGAGAAACTCAGTCAAAGTTACCATATTAAAATTCTACTTGACAATTTTAATGAGAATGAAAAACTTATTTTATCTCCTCTTAATGATTACATAACCAAGTTCAAAAACGCTTCAATTATTGCCACCGCTGAAGAAACATTATTAAATGGATTTTCAAATAAAACAATTAATGGAACATTCTTTAACAATAAATTTATTTGGGATATTGGTCGTACTCAAATCAGAACACTTACTAATAAATGGCCAAGTTTATCGGAAGAAAGCCGAGAAATTTTACTTGAAAAAATACAGAAAGTATTCACACAACTTAATATTCCAAATAATTATTGGACAGTTTCACTTTTTATTTGGATTTTTGAAAAAAATGCTGATGCTACCTTTAGAAATAACTTTCAACTCATTGAGCTATACATAGATAATTTATTAGATAAAGAAAGTTTCGTATCCAAAGAGTCAATATATAAAATTGATTTTGAAGACTTTAAAAACTACCTTGGAGAGTTAGCTCACCATTTAGTAGTTGAATACAATTCAAGTAATTACATAATAACATATGTTGACTTAATCAACTTCACTTCTGATTACAAAAAAAGGAATAGAAAATTTGTAATTGAAGTGCAAAGTATAGTTGAAATTATCATTGAAAAAGGTGTGTTGAGAAAAATTGATGATGATAGTTATACGTTCAGACTCAATGGCGTTTTTGAGTATTTCCTTGCTTTTTATATGAAGGATAATATTGAATTTAGAGATGAAATAATTGAAGATGGCCATTTCTATCTATCCTTTGGTAATGAATTTGAGATTTGTGCAGGCTTCAACAGTAGAGACATCGAGTTTGCTAATAAGATTTACAAAAAAACAAAAGAAATATTTAGTCCAATAAATTGTCTCTATGATTTTGAAAAGATTGATTTTCACCTAAAACTAATTATTCAAGACAAATTAAAAATAGATTTAAGGTTACCAGAACTTTTAAAAGATAGTATAAAGCCTATATCTTTAGAAAATCAAGATGTCATTTTTGAGGAAATTACTGGTTTAGATAACAAAAAATTAGCTGAGGTCCAACAAAAAAAGTATTATGAAAAAATTGAGTCTAATTCTGAAAACCTTGAAAAAGCTCTTTTTATACTTTCTCGTGTATTTAGAAACTCAAAATTTAAAGACATTAAGCTAGAGGATGAGATATTTGAATTTATTTTAAATTCATCTTGTACATTAGGTTTTAAATTGATGGAGGAAATTGAGGAAAATAAGCTTGATTATATTAATGACAAAACCACTGAAGAAGATTTAATGAAACTACTGACTCAATTTGTTCCAATTGTTGTTCAGACTTTCTTCTATGATTCATTAGTTCAAAATAACTTGGAAACTATTTTAATAGACAAAATCAAAGAACTCAAAGAAAATTCAAAAGAAAATCAATTTAAACTTTTAATCCTATATTTTTCATTGATAGATTTAAACTTAAAACAAAATCATAAATATATTGATGAAGTAATTGAAATCTTGAATATGGGAGTTTTAAAACAGACTTCTTTGATAAAATTATATATCTACTTAGCTTTAAAAGTTAATGGCAATGAAGCATTAGAAGATAAAATTAAAAAAAGTATAAGAAGCCAAGAGCTAAAAATAGATAGTGACAAGAAAAAGATTGGGCATATTGAACAAAAAATATCAAATGCAAGTAAGATAAACAATCCTAGAAAATAAATGCCAAACAACTGGAAACCATATAAACTTGGAGATATTTCTAAAAACATTTCAAGAAGATTTGATTTTGGAAAGCACAAAAAAGTAATATTTATTAATACTAGTGATGTATCAACAGGTAAGTTTTTGCATAGTGAAATTCGTAATTCGAATGAACTTCCTGGACAAGCAAAAAAGGCAATATTAAATGGTGACATCCTTTTTAGTGAAATTAGACCGCAAAATAAAAGATTTGCTTTGGTAGATTTTGATGCCTCAAATTATGTTGTATCAACAAAATTCATGGTGATTAAATCAAACGATGAACTTGTTGACAATATTTTTTTTTTACAATTACTTACATCTAATGAAAGATTAGAAGAATTACAAAGTATTGCAGAAGGCAGATCTGGCACATTTCCACAAATAACATTCGATGCTATCTCTCATTTAGATTATTTTTTACCACCACTTCCCGAACAACAATCCATAGCCTCCATCCTATCAGCCATAGACGACAAAATCGAAAACAACCTAGCTATCAACAAAACCTTAGAGGAAATGGCTATGACACTATACAAACACTGGTTTGTAGATTTTGGTCCGTTTAAAGATGGTGAGTTTGTAGAAAGTGAATTAGGGTTGATTCCTAAAGATTGGGAGGTTAAACGATTGGATGAAGTTGCTTACAAGCGTGCTGAGAGTTATAAGTTTAAAGGAAAAGAAAAAGTCGTATTTGTGAATACAGGTGATGTTTTAAAAGGTTCCTTTATGCATAACAATTATATGGATGTCGATGAATTGCCTGGTCAGGCAAAAAAAGCTATTTATCCGGAAGATATTTTGTTCAGTGAGATAAGACCAGCTAATAAAAGATTTGCTTATGTTGATTTTGATTCTCAAGAATATGTAGTTTCTACAAAGTTTATGGTCATTAGAAATAATAACTTTATAAACAATAAATTATTGTATCGCATATTAACCAGAGATGAGACAATAGCTGAATTTCAAAATATTGCGGAATCACGGTCAGGTACTTTTCCGCAAATAACATTTGATGCAGTTGGGCATATTCAATTTGCATTACCTACGATTGAAAAGCAAAATGAATTTCAATCTATTGTAGGAAATTGGGAAGAACAGCAAACCAATAATCTGAGAGAAATTAAATCCTTAACGCAACTCCGCAATTCGTTATTACCCAAGTTAATTAGCGGTGAGGTGAGGTTAAAGGAGTTTAGGGAGTAACACTGAGTGTATATTGTCATTCCGACGCAGGAGGAATCACATAACGTTGATACTTCCAACGATGGCAAAGGCAATGAGATGCTTTCTTCGTCAGCATGACAAAAGGGGCTACTGTAAACGATGACAAAGGTAATGAGATGCTTCCTACGTCAGCATGACAAAAGGGGCTACTGTAAATAATGACAAAAGTAATGAGATGCTTCCTTCGTCAGCATGACAAAAGCGAATAAAAAATAATACTATGAACAATACAATGATAGAACATACCGAAGGTTATCATACCTACTATGTCTATATCATTACCAATAGATACCGTTCGACTTATTATGTGGGTATGACAAATGATCTAAATAGAAGATTAATTGAACATCGCAATAATATCAAAAACGGAATAAAGACTTTTGCCTCTAAATATAATCTTGAGTTTTTAGTTTTTTATGAAAAATTCTCTTGGGTACAACAAGCAATTGCCAGAGAAAAAGAAATCAAAGGTTGGCGTAGAGAAAAAAAGCTAGATTTGATTAGAGCATTTAATGAAAATTTTGAATTTTTGAATAGGCATTTTGTTAAGGATGATGCGATTCCTCCTTCGTCGGAATGACAATTAGAGACCAGTTTTGTCATTTCGACGAAGGAGAAATCACATAACGCCAATAGAAAAAAATAACTAAAATAATGGGATGCTTCCTGCGTCAGCATGACAAAACGAATCGTGTAATTTGTCATTTCGACGAAGGAGAAATCACATAACGCCAATAGGAAAAAATAACTAAAATAATGAGATGCTTCCTGCGTCAGCATGACAAAACGAATCGTGTAATTTGTCATTTCGACGAAGGAGAAATCACATAATGTCAATAGGAGAAAATAACTAAAATAATGAGATGCTTCCTGCGTCAGCATGACAAAACGAATCGTGTAATTTGTCATTTCGACGAAGGAGAAATCACATAATGTCAATAGGAGAAAATAACTAAAATAATGAGATGCTTCCTGCGTCAGCATGACAAAACGAATCGTGTAATTTGTCATTTCGACGAAGGAGAAATCACATAACGCCAATAGAAAAAAATAACTAAAATAATGAGATGCTTCCTGCGTCAGCATGACAAAACGAATCGTGTAATTTGTCATTTCGACGAAGGAGAAATCACATAACGCCAATAGAAAAAAATAACTAAAATAATGAGATGCTTCCTGCGTCAGCATGACAAAACGAATCGTGTAATTTGTCATTTCGACGAAGGAGAAATCACATAATGTCAATAGGAGAAAATAACTAAAATAATGGGATGCTTCCTGCGTCAGCATGACAAAACGAATCGTGTAATTTGTCATTTCGACGAAGGAGAAATCACATAACGCCAATAGGAAAAAATAACTAAAATAATGAGATGCGTCCTTCGTTAGCATGACAAAACGAATCGTGTAATTTGTCATTTCGACGAAGGAGAAATCACATAACGCAAACACAAAGAAGATAAGATTCCTCTATAGTTTTACAACAAGACGGAATGATAAACATAAAAGCAAAAAGATGACCACAGAAGCACTCATAGAACAAGCTACGATCGACTGGCTCACTGACTTGGGATATACCCATATCAAAGGTCCTGACTTGCCCGAGAATGCCAGTGCCGTTATTCTAAAAGGGCAACTGTTGTCGTTTATTCAAAAACAATACCCTCATTTGCCTGAAGAAATTCAACACTTGGCCGTGGCAGACTTCTGTAATAATGCCGGTGCCGACTTAGCGTATCGCAACCGTGCTTTTCATTTAAAACTGACCAAAGGGTTAGACTATGAATATAAAGATGCTGAGGGTAATGAAAAAGCGGTACACCTCTACCCGATTGACTTTCAAAATCCTTTGAACAATACGTTTTGGGTGGTGAATCAGTTTAGTATTGTAGGCAAAAACAAACGCCGCCCTGATATTATCATATACATCAATGGGATTCCGTTAGTCTTGTTTGAACTCAAGAATTGGTTTGATGAAAACACTACTATTGCCGAAGCCTTCAATCAAATACAGCATTACACCAAAGACATTCCACTCTTGTTTGAATTCAATGCCCTATCTATCATAAGCGATGGCAACGAAGCCCAACATGGGATGTTCAACGCCAACACCGAATGGTATGCGGCATGGAAAAGCATAGACGGTACAACCATCATTGAGGATGATTTTCAAATGCACACGCTGATTCACGGTTTGTTTCCAAAAGATCGACTACTCAATTATATCAAAAACTTTGTCTTCTTTGAAGACCACAACGGCACCTTGACAAAAAAAGGCGCCAAATACCATCAGTTCTTTGGAGTGAACTTTGCTGTAGAAGCTGCCAAGAGAGCCATCAAGCCTTTTGGAGACGGACGTATTGGGGTGATTTGGCACACTCAGGGAAGCGGTAAAAGTATCTCGATGGCCATCTATGCCGGAATACTAAGAAGCTTACCCGAGTTGAAAAATCCAACAATAGTGGTGCAAGTGGATAGAAGTGATTTGGATTTTCAGTTGTATGAAAACTTTGTGTTGGCCAAAGACTTAGTTGGTGATGTACAACATGCAGACTCAACAGATGATTTACGACGCTTATTATCTGCCGGAAGCGGTGGTGTAATCTTCACTACCATCGAAAAGTTCCGATTAAAAATGGGCAATGACAACCAACTGGGCGAAACCGAACATCCTATTCTATCCGAACGAGATAACATTATTGTGATGGCTGATGAAGCCCACAGAACCCAATATGGATTATTAAGTGGTTTTGCATCTAATTTACGTATGGCCTTGCCTAATGCTTCGTTTATAGGATTTACAGGAACGCCTGTTGACAGCAAAGATGCCGACACACAAGAAGTATTTGGAGAAACCATACACATTTACGATATCAAACAAGCGGTAGACGATAAAGCTACGGTGCCTATATACTACGAACCCAGGTTAGCCAAGCTGCATTTGTGGAATGAAAACCTCGATGCCGAAGTAGATGCCATTACCGCTGATGTAGAAGACGACAGCAACCTTAAGTGGGCCGCTATAGAAGATGCCGCTGGTTCAGAAGAACGGGTAACCAAGATTGCTAAGGATATCCTAAACCATTTTAAAAACCGAACGGCTACCCTACCCGGTAAAGCTATGGTAGTTTGTATGAGCCGACGCAATTGCGTAAAAATGTATGATGCCCTCAAAGCTATTGAAGGCTGCCCTGAAGTAGCCGTAGTAATGACCGGAAACATCTCAAAAGACCCAGTAGCATGGAACGAACACTTCAGAACGCAGGATGCTGCAGAAGCATTAAAAAAACGTTTTAAAAATCCGAAAGACCCTTTAGAAATAGTAATTGTCCGCGATATGTGGTTGACTGGTTTTGACGCTCCATGTGTACATACGATGTACATCGACAAGATCATGAAAGGACATAGTTTAATGCAGGCTATTACCAGAACCAACAGAGTATTTAAAGACAAACCATCGGGCGTTATTGTAGATTATATCGGTATAGGCGACTTATTAAAATCGGCAACCAATAAATATACAGGAGGTGGTGGTAAAGGCAAACCTACCATTGATATCCGACAGGCTTTAGAAATGTTTTACAATCAAATAGCAATTTGTAAATCATTACTACCCGAAGCAATAGACTATGCTAATTGGAAAGGTTTACGTGATGGGGATAAAGTACTGTTGGTTAGGAAAGCCTTGAACAGTATTATAAAATATGATGAGGAATCCAATCTGTTTATGCTAGAGGAAAAGAAACTTACAGGTTTACTGTCAATCGTAAAATCGCAACCTGAAATACAAGAGTTTGCAGTAGATGTTTTGTTTATGCAACATCTGTCAAAAGCTATTAGAAATGCAAAAACGGTAAAAGGAACCAAAGGCAATCAGAAAGAGCAAATAAAAGATTTAATCAGCCGTAGCATAGAGTCAGACGACATAGTAGATGTTTTTGCCATGGCAGGATTAGAGCGTGCTGACATATCTATACTGAATGAAGAATTTCTTTTGGGAGCCAAACAAGAAAAAGATAGCATTGACATTAAAATAGCGTTATTAAAAGCCATCTTACTTGATGAGGTAAAGTTACGACTGCACAAAAACATTAAAAAGTATACTTCACTTAAAGAGGAATTAGAAAAAGTATTAGAGAACTATCACAAGAACGCCATTGATTCCTATACTACCATAGCTGAACTGATAGAACGGGCCAAACAATTACAAGAAGAAGACCACAGAACTAAGGAATTGGGATTGAGTGATGAAGAGTTAGCCTTTTATGACATTCTAGCTTCTAAAAAAGAAATCATCAACCAAACCGGATTGATTCAAGAGGTAGTTCATAACGTAGTAAAAGCGGTAAAAAGCAATCTGCAAATAGATTGGATGAATAAGGAAGATGCCAAAGCAGCAATTCGCCTAGCGGTCAAAAAAGAACTCCGAGGTAAAGTAAAAATAGAAGAGCTAAATGATATTTTGGCTGAGATTATGGAGCAGGCAGAAGGACAGTTTAGTGAGTGGAGGGCTTAACCCCCGCTCCGCAAAGTCCTCATACTTTGGGATTAATACTATTTACCAAATTTTTTGTAATCTAATTTGTATATTAGCTATAGCATAAATAGGAAAGTAAAAACTATATGCTATTTAACAGCAACTATGAGAAACACTCTTTTACTATTTAGTATCTTGTTTTGTCTCCAATCAGAGGCTCAAGACAATCTGAATTGTTATATAATTAAAGGGAAACTAGAAAAAAACGACACTTTTAAAAGAGATTGCGGTGATCAATATCCAACTAAAATTGCTGTTGTTATAGAAATTACGCTAACAAACTCCGAAGATATTAAGAGATTTGGCGAGAAACTTTATGTTGCCGAAATTTGTCCTCAAGTACCAAGTGATAGTTGGTTCGACGATAAAGAATACGATATCGAAATTCGTGATCGTCAGATGTGGAAATGGGAAATTACGATATTAAACGCGCACCTTTTTGAAAAAAACAAGGATAAAAAAGAATACTGGCTGGAAAATGTATGCTGTAAATATCGTAAAATAAATCCATGCTATCCAAATAACTAACCCACTCCACAAAGTCTTCAGAATCTTAGAATAAAGACAAACCACAATATGAGCAAAACAACAAGCCCGCCCAAATACAACAAAACCATTTTTATGTATGCCGCCTCCAGAGCGTTGGAACGAGGGGCTTATTATGGCATGAGGAGTATCATCGTACTGTATATGATTAATGGTGCTTTTGCCATTTCAGAATCGGATACCCTGCAAATGTATGGTTGGTTTATTCCAAGCTTCATAGCTGCCGGTGTCATTGGTGCTATTTTTGGCGATTTTGTACTCGGCAACAGAAAAGCACTTTTAGCAGGAGCGATTCTGATGACCTTGGGCTTTTTTGTGTTGTGTATTCCGAGTAAAGCGCTTTTTTTTAGTGGTATTGGTCTTATCCTACTTGGCAGCGGACTCTACACTCCTAACCTACTGGCGCGTTTCGGCAAACAATTTTATGACAAACCCGAGCTTACCGATGGAGGCTTTTCCCTACTTTATGTACTTATTAATGCCGGAGCCGCATTAGGTATTTTGGTCATTTCGCTGTTTGGTTTTCAAAACTTTACTACAGGATTTGTAATCAGTGGTGTACTCATGCTGGGCGCTACGTTACTGGCTTTTTTTGCTAACGATAGCACTTCCAATACGGTACAACCTGCCTCGAAATATAATAACGCCTACAGTGCCCTTGTCATTGTAACAACCATACTCGGAGTGGGATTTTTTTGGTATTTATATGACCAATCCTATGATAACCTCTATTACCTTCAGATGAAAATAGCCGATGTTAATTCGAACTACACTCCAGTGTTTTGGCAAACGCTTTCGTCTGGTTTGAGTATCATTTTAGGGATTATGGTGGCGGTAGTCTATTCTTTTTATTACGTGAACCGAAGTCTGAAATTAGCTATTGGACTGTTCCTAGCCGCACTTGGTTTGGTTACTGCCTTGTTCATTGCACTTCCGGTATCGCAAGGGAGTATCGGAATCATGGCGATAGTGCTACTTCTTTTAAGTATGGCCGAGTTAGTAATGGCCCCTGTTATTTACGGTTTAATCACGCAAAGAACAGCACCCCAGTTCCTGGCTTTGGTCATGAGTTTGACCTTTATCCCCATGACCCTATTCAAAACGGTTATGCCTTATTTTTTTTCAGATACCCTCACTTCAGAAATGACTTCTGTAAAAGTAGGTGCTGCATTGATTGCTTTGATGGGTAGCATTGCCTTAGTAATTTGGATGGTGAAAAAAAATAGTAACCAAAAAATAGTAACTTGAGCCCGATTGCGCAGGTCTAGAGAGCTTGCTTGACAAAACACAGTTAATTAAGAACAGATTCCCGCCTACGCGGGAAGCATAAACCATAAACCATGACCACCAACAAAATCCCTCTTTACATCGACAATCCCAATTACAGCCTCTACGGAAATCTGGGCGAACGCATCGCTGCCGGACTTTTAGATGGTGTATTTCTGGCTCCGGCAACAATTGTAATGATGTATTTTAATAGTATGGATTTGTATAACTTCTATTATACGTTTGTGATCACACAACTGATTATCTTGGGCTACTACCTCTATCTACCCATGCGTTATGGTGCTACTCCGGGAAAACGGGTTATGGGACTAACAATTTTAAAATTGGATGGGTCAGCACTATCCTATCGCGATGCTTTTTTAAAACACCTACCCATGCTCTTCATGGGATTGTTTGCCTTTGTAGTGCAATGTTTTGCTATGGCATCGGCAGATGCAACAACGTTTAACAGTTTGTCATGGATAGAGCAATCTAAATATTTACAATCCGTTGGTACCTTTCCTTCATGGATACAGCTAACAGTCATCTACAGCTACTCGCTGTCCAATCTGCTTCTTGTATGGAAAAACAGTCGAAGCAGAAGTATAAGCGATTGGGTTGCCGGTACAGTGGTAGTTTACACCAAATGTTTGGCGAAGATTGAAGAATATAAGACTAAGGAGGAAGCACCTCAGGAATAACTACTTATAATGGAAACCAGTATCTAATCAGAACACAATATGCGAAAGTTATTGTTATGCACATTCCTTATCAGTTCCTTATTAGCTTTTGCCCATAAAGACAGATGGGACGAACATCGGGAGCATTGGTCACCTCTAATGCTTTCTATTTATAAGGGGAAAACCAAAAAGTTCCTGAAGTTACTAGAACAAAATGCCGATGTCAACTATGTTGCTCCGAACACACTTGGCTTAACTGCATTGGATGTTGCCATTCTCGTTAACAACGAAAAAGCAATACTAGCTTTGCTGGAAACCAAGAAAATCAAAAGTTTAAATGAAAGTTTGTTTACGGCTGCCGCTGGTGAAAATGCTTCAATAGTTTTACTATTACTGCGCTACGGTGCCAATCCCAATGCTTTAAGATGGGCAGGACAGACCGTTCTTTCGTATGCAGTAAGTTCAGGTTCGATCGAAATAGTGGAAAGTTTACTCCATAACGGCGCCGCTATAAATCAGGCCAACAGTAACGGAATGACCCCATTAATAATGGCTGGCTATGGCTCTAAAGTCGAAAAAATAAAGTTGCTGATGCAGTATGGCGCGGATAAAAACCCGAGAGATGCCAGAGGATTTACAGCTTTAGAGTACTTCAATAAATATTGCGACATCCGAAAAGTAAGTGACCTACATAAAGCCGAGATAAGAGAACTGCTACAAGAGTAAAGCTAAAGCTGGTAACGCAATTTCAAGTAACCCCGCTCCCTCTGCTATCGGGACAACTATCGGGACCAAACTTTGAAGAACAGGTACCCATTTATCCAAAAAAAATATATATTTACACAACAATTCATCTGCCCCGGTAATTGCTTAACCTCAACAATACTATAGCCTATCTTAAAAAGCTATTATGAGAAAAGTAACGCTATTGATTTTCAATGCCTTGCTCTATACCGTGGTCAGTACTGCGCAAACCACTTTTGCTGAGTTATACAATAACAAAGATTATGAAGCACTTAGCAAACTGGGAGAAAACGACAGCACACTGAATGGCGAAGAGTTGTACAGGGTTGGCTATGCGTTCTTTCAACTGGAAAAAGACGAAAAGGCCGTCGAGTTTTATGATAAAGCCATTGCCAAAGGACATGATAATGGGCCGACTCATTTTTTTAAAGGGGTATCACTTACCTATCTTCAAAAATATGATGAGGCCATAAAAGAAATTGATCTTGCCTTAAAAAAGGAACCCAACAATCAAGAATACATGAACCAAAAGGGCTTAATCTACCGATCAAAGGGTCTGGAAGATAAAGCGCTTGACTATTTTGAAGAAGCGACTCGATATCCTAATACCTATGGAGAACCGTTTTTTTGGGTGGCTTATATTTACCACGGAAAACAGGATTTAGAAAAAGCCTTAAAAAGCTATTATATAGCCGTAGAAAAAGTTCCACAACACAATAGTTATTATATCACAACCTTGCACAGTATTGGTCAACTGGAATATACGTTTACCCAAAATTATAAAAAATCGGCACTAGCGTATGCAGCGGCGATAGCCCTAAAGCCAAAAGATTACAAATGGTATCCGAAACTGATTAAAGCGTATAATGCAGCCAAGGACTACGCCAAAGCCGATGAGGTTTTTAAGCAGCTGCAAACAGCCTATGCCAACAAGGAACTCGTAGAAGCAGAATGGAAATCGAAACTGATCTCCATCGATGAATATGAATGGAACAAACAAAAACTGAATGTATTTAAATCTTTAGAAAACCCCAAGAAGGTTTTGGATCTGACGTATAAGGTACATCTTTTAGACAAAGCCGGAGATAAAATAGAACGTGTATTCACGGTGGAAAAGACCATACAAACCTCTGGCGGCAATAAACATGTACTTTGCGAGCAACAAACAGATTTGCATTTTACGTATCCATATGGCTGGAAAACGGATGTTATCCCACTAGAAGACTTAAAAAAGGCGGTTGCCCTCATACTCGATGGAAAACTACAGCATAATGCTACGTCGAGTCCTAATGGGAAGTAGCTTCACAAAATTACTTCATTTCATCCAAACCCAACAATAACAATTGCGCTGTAGCCTCGTTGGTGGCCAGTGGAACATTATGCACATCACAGATTCGGATTAACATACTGATGTCGGGTTCGTGGGCGTGACTGGAATTAGGGTCTTTAAAAAACAATACCATTTTGGTTTTTCCTTCTGCAACACGAGCTGCAATTTGGGCATCGCCCCCCATAGGGCCAGACAGCATTTTTCTAACTTTAATACCGACGGCTTCTACTTTACTGCCGGTGGTTCCTGTAGCAATCAATTTGATGTTTTCTTTGGCCAGCAAGGATTTGTTTTTATTGATAAACTGAACCATATCGGCTTTTTTACCGTCATGAGCAATAATAGCTATTTCCATAATGTGTGATTATTTAACCGCAAAGGTCTCAAAGTTTTTCGCAAAGTACACAAAGAAAAAAGCCTACTGTTATAAGTAGTCCTCTTCTTAATCTCAAACATGTGCGATAATGGCTATTTCGATAATGCGTGATTATTTAACCGCAAAGGTCGCAAAGTTTTTCGCAAAGTACACAAAGAAAAAAGGCCTACTGTGAGTAGACCTTTATAAAGTTTCTCGAACACCCGCCAAAGCGGACACTCGAAGTGACGCAACTATTTATTCAAAACATGGTATGCAATTAAACCATCAATGGGTCTTCGCAATACATTGCCTATTGTTATTCCGTGTTTGCTCAACACTTCTGTTAATTCGTCTTTAAGATAAAACGCGATGGAGCCCACAAAATGCACTGGAATATCTTTGTAGTTATCAAATTGCTTGATATAATTATCTACAAATTCTTCCATTTCGGCATAAATGTATTTTTTGCAGAATTCGGTATCCTTATGCTTAATCAAAAACTTGGCAAAAGTGGCCAAATAAGCATTCGGATTGGGTTCTTTGTATAAATTGTGTTTGATATAATCAGGGTCAATATTGTACTCTTCTTCAAATTCTTGTGCTAATTCTTTAGGCATTTTGTTAAAGGAATACCCTCTAAGCAAATGTCTGCCAAAACGGTTACCCGAACAATCATCCATAGCTATATAGCCTAATGACTGTACTTTTTGATGCAACACCTTTCCGTCAAAATAGCTGCAGTTGGAACCTGTTCCGAGGATACAAACTATAGCTTCTTCATTTTTTGGGGTTGTAGCGTATACCGCAGCATACGTATCTTCATGAACCGAGATTACAGCATTAACAAAATATTTTTGAAACACCTCGGCTAGGAAATTTTTCATTCGGTCCGTGCCACAACCGGCACCATAAAAGAAAAGATGGCTTGCTTTGTCTTTGTTGTGTGAAATATCAAATTTATCTTCTAAGCGATTGATAATTTCATCCTTTTCTAAAACTTCGGGATTTAAACCCAACGTTTGTGTAGTGAAAAGTACTTTTCCGTTATCATCAATGGCAATCCAATCGGCTTTAGTAGATCCACTATCAACTAGTAATTTCATAGTTTAGAATTAATTTCAGAGAATAGATGATAGACTGATAGATGATAGACTGCTAATTGCCTACAACTAATACTTCCTGATCCTTCCCTGTATTGGTTTAGTTAGTTATTTGTTTTTATATAAAAAAAGATGATAAATAAAAACGAAGATATAGAATATTATTCTATTATCTATCCGTCTATTATCTATCATCTATTTCTAAATTATAATCCAGCGATATGCACTGATAAATCAATTAGTTTGCTAGAATAACCATATTCATTATCATACCATGACACTAATTTGAAGAAGGTTGAGTTCAGGCCAATTCCGGCTTTAGCATCTACAATTGAAGTTCTGGAATCAGAAATAAAATCCTGAGAAACCACATCGTCTTCTGTGTATCCTAGAATTCCTTTCAATTCATTTTCCGAAGCTTTTTTCAATACGGCCATGATTTCTTCATACGAAGTTTCTTTGGCTACTTTTACAGTTAAATCCACTACAGAAACGTCTATTGTTGGCACACGGAAAGACATTCCGGTTAATTTTCCGTTTAATGCTGGAATCACTTTTCCAACGGCTTTTGCAGCCCCTGTAGAAGATGGAATGATGTTTACGCTTGCAGCACGACCACCTCTCCAGTCTTTTTTAGACGGACCGTCAGCAACCATTTGAGTTGATGTTGAAGCGTGCACGGTTGTCATCAATCCTTCTACGATTCCGAAATTATCATGGATTACTTTAGCTAATGGAGCCAAGGCATTCGTGGTACAAGAAGCATTAGAAACTACGGTATCAGTAGCTTTTGCTTCTAGGTGATTTACTCCCATAACAAACATTGGTGCATCAGCTGAAGGCGCAGAAATAATTACTTTTTTTGCTCCACCATCAATATGGGCTTTAGCGGTATCAATTGTAGTGAAGATTCCGGTACATTCTGCTACTACATCTACATCCACATCTTTGTCATCCCATTTGATTAATTTTGGATCTCTTTCTGCAGTAACACGGATAAATTTATCGTTTACATAAAGTTTTCCGTCTTTTACTTCTACTTTTCCGTTAAAACGACCGTGTACTGAATCATATTTTAGTAAGTAAGCCAAATGATCTACATCTAATAAATCATTGATAGCGACTACTTCTACATTATCTCTGTTAAAAGTTTCTCTAAATACTATTCTTCCAATTCTTCCGAAACCGTTTATTCCTAATTTTACTTTTGACATTTTTTTATTTGCTTTAGGCTTGATGCCGATTAATTTTTAATTCGTGATTTGTAATTTGTAATTGATTACGTTGACATGATATCAGAAACTCTCAATAATTCCTGATCTATTTCTGAATGTCCTTTGATGGCATTTTCTAAGGGAGTCAAGGCGACAGTATCATTTAAAATTCCCACCATATAATTGGATTTGCCTTCTAATATTGATTCTACAGCTTTAACACCAAGACGCGAAGCCAAAACTCTGTCGTAGCATGATGGTGCTCCTCCTCGTTGCATGTGACCTAATACAGAAACGCGGATATCATATTCGGGTAAATGCTCTTCGATATAATCCTTAAGTTCAAATACGCTCTTCCCTATTTTATCACCTTCGGCAATGACTACGATACTGGATGATTTTCCGGAAGCTTTACTTTTGCGAAGTGATTCTAGTAATCGTTCTAATCCTAAATCTTGTTCCGGAATAAGAATCTCTTCGGCACCAGCACCGATTCCAGCATTTAAAGCGATATGTCCGGCATCTCTTCCCATTACTTCGACTAAGAAAAGTCGGTTGTGCGAACTGGCTGTGTCTCTGATTTTATCAATACAATCAACAACAGTGTTCAATGCCGTGTCAAACCCTAAGGTGTGGCTGGTACCAAAAATATCGTTATCAATCGTACCCGGAATTCCCATTACTGGGTAGCCAAACTCGTTATTAAAAACTTCAGCTCCGGTGAACGTTCCGTCTCCACCAATCACCACTAAGGCGTCAATGCTAGCGTTCACTAAATTTTGATGGGCTTTTTTTCGACCTTCAGTAGTCATAAAATCTTTAGAACGAGCCGATTTTAATATTGTTCCACCTTTATTAACGATATTATTAACGCTACGAGGTCCCATTTCTTTAAAATCGCCTTCAATCATTCCTTGATAGCCTCTATAAATACCAATACATTCAATATTGTGATAGGCACAAGTTCTCACTACAGAACGAATGGCTGCATTCATTCCGGGAGAATCACCTCCAGAAGTTAAAACACCTATTTTTTTTATCGTTTTTGACATTTTTTTAAGTATTAAAATGTAAAATTAGCAAACAACAACCATTGTTTAACCCACTTTATTACTATATTAATAATAACAGGTCAAATTCAATCGTTTTCGTTGATAAGTTTTTGGGTTATTAAATTTTAAGAGATGAAATCCTATCTATTCATCGGTTGGAACCGCTTCTTTATTTTGCGATGGCACCTCTTTTTTATCTTCCTTTTTGTCTTTATTTCCTTTGAAACGGAGGTTTTCAGGAAGAGAATCATCGTGTAGTTGACTGTTTGTAGGTACTTTTTCTATTTTGGCATTTTTAAAAATCTTATTGACCAATTCCTTTAATGTATCAAAATCAACTTCATATGACATTCCGATTCCTTGTGTATAGCCAATTCCTTGACCGATAAAGGTAATATCGTTTTCTTTGTTAAACACTCTCAAATTCAGCGTTCCATCAGGATTTACGCGATACTGTACTTCTAAATCGCCAACGATAGCTGTTTCGGTAATGCCTCCAATTGGAACACCTACTTTACCATTCACGGTAATTCTATCGTTTATTTTAGAGGATACGGTTACTCCAAAACGCCCATCGGTTTGTTGTCCGGGCGTTCTATCTGCCACCACATATTCGGGTGCAATAGAAATTTTATCATTATCTCCCGAAAAGATGTCACTAAATAAACTACTGGCCTTTTCGAACAAATTATTGGATAACTGACTTTGATTTACCCCTTCCTGACTCAAGAAACTCCCTGTAGAAAGCAAGTATAAAGCTTGCGTTTGACGGGTATCTTTATCATCTAATTTGTATTGTAATTCCGATTTTAAAGAACTTCCAATGGTTGGGAAATTGATGTTGAAATCGGGTTCTGGATTGGTCAGACTACCTTTGACTCCAATGACTACCTCGACATCTACTTTTTTGTTAAACGATGGATTATCAATCAGCACTGCCGGATTTGCAGTAGTGGTATATATGGCTTCTAAATTAAGTGTAGCCGCCATTGGATCACCGGACCAGTTGATAAAGCCTCCTTTTTTAACTTTAAAATCTTTACCGATTAGACCGCCATATTTGAAATTATACGACCCGGAAACCACCGAAAAATCGCCAAACATTTCAAACTTCCCTAAAGTATTGATTCGGAATAAAAGTGTACCGTTTCCTTTACCTTTCATTCCGTGACCGCTTTCCCTATTTAAAATCACTTCTATGTTGGCTATTTCAGTAATTTCAAAGTTAAACGCTAACTCTAATCCGTTCGTGTTTTTGGGTTGGATGATATTATCTTTTAAGCGTTTGGCTTTTTCTTCTGGAGTAACAAAATGAATGTATTTGCTGTCCTCAACAGCTTCAGCATCATTAATCGGAATTTTGATGTCGGTTCCTTTGGCGGATTCGGCATCCACTTTAATCATTAGATTTTCTGTAGGTCCTTTTATTGTGGCTGAACCATCCATAAACGCCGTTCCATAATAGGCTGCATCTTCCTGATCAACTGTATTTAAGGCCAACAATCTGTTCGAATTGATGGCTAAATCCAATTGCCAATCGCCAAATTGTTTGTGCTTGATGAAACCACTCAGACTTCCTTTGGTTTTGAACTTAGTATCGGTAATATCAGTCTCTCGGATGATAAATTTACTTTCGGTAACATCTACAATCGAATTCGCATCAAAAACATAATCACAACCCAAATACGGAATTGTCAATCCAGCATTATTGATAAAAAGTCTTCCGTTATAATCGAGTTCATTAAAATTGCCATCAATTCTTGCATTACCAGAGGCAAATCCTCTGATGTTTGTTATAACATCGCCACCAATTTTGCCTAAAACGCCAAGATTAAATTTATCAAAATTCAAATCGATGTCCAATAACGTTTGATTATCTACAATTTGGATATCTCCTTTGGCACTAAAGGCTTCTACATTTTCGTTTTCCAGATTGGAATTCAAATAAAATTTGGTCAGACTTTCATCGCCTTCTATATCTAAATTCAACTTGCCCAAGGCAATATCATTGACTTTAAGACTATCAATCCGAAGCGTTGACGTAGGCTGAAAAATAGTGTTGTTTTGTTTGAAATTGATTTTCCCGTTCAGATTTCCATCAAATTTAAATTTCTCCACATCGGGTGTGACCTTATTCAGATTGACATTCTCAAAAGTCAACTGTAAATCCTTATTTTTCTGGCCATTCCATAAACCCACAAAATTGATACGCTCGTTACCATGCGAAACGATTAAATCCTGAAAAGAGAAATTGCTCAACTTTTTATCAAACACAATCTTATTGTTGTCTGTACTTTCATTTTCATTCAAAAACCACAAATAATCCTTGAACTGCAATTCCGATTTGTTAAAACCAACTACATTTTTGTTGTCATTATTAATGGTGTGATAAAAATTCAGATTGTAAAAATCATTGCCGTTTTTACCGCCTTTGAATTCGGTTCTGAACTGTAGCGTATCGTTTGAAAACGTATTAATCATACTAAAATCACGCACTTTATAATGCTTCGTTTTTATCGAATCTAATTGAACATAGGCGTTGTATAGTGGATTTCTATTGTCCACCTGAATCAAAATATTATCAAACGTATTTTCATATGCAATGACTTGAGGCGATATGAAATCAAGTTTGAAATTCTTACTGTCAGAGCTGATGTTTCCTTTCAGTTTCGTGCTTTTGGCTAATGAAATATCGGGGTTAAAAATCTCAATAATCTTACTGTTCAAATCAAAATCAAATTTCAGATATTGATTCGGTAAAACTTTATTAGGCTTATAATTGGCATAAAAAGTTCCCAATGAGTTTTCTACCATTTTTTGCAATTGATTGAACTTGTATTTACCAATAACAGAACCTTCAATCGCGTCTGGAGAGCTTATCGTAATGGCTCTTTCACCATTGGCGTCAAAAACCGAGGAAGCCGTGAGATAGTCCAAGAAATACAGGTCTTTTTTATTTTGATACGACGCATTGCTTAGTACCAAATCTCCTTTCAGATTATCAAAAGAATTTCCAGTAGCTAGTACCCTAATATCACCTTTGAACACAGAAATAGAATCTTTTATAAAATTCAGCTTCACCAAATTCGCGTAATCAATTTTGGAATGAAAGTCATACACATTTTCTTTTTTAGACAAATCCAAAATACCGTTAAAATCCATAAAAAGATTAGGATCATTTATATAAAATTTTCCTTTAAAAATGGGCTGTTTGAAACTTCCGTCTACGATAATTTTGGTATAATTATAACCGTTGTATTTCAACTGAAAAACATCCCCAACAAAAGAAGTATTGAGGTACTTTTGTGTAAATCCTTTTCCGTCTACATCCAAATTCATACTCACTTTTCCGATACTTTTATCATTGAGCATAGCACCAATATCAAAAGCATCCAAAATGATATTTCCATGGTATTTGGCATTGTCGATATTATCAATATGAGACATGTGTAAATCCGACTCGATGATTCCCAGTGCCGTATTCATCATAAAATCGGCGTTGATATATTGCTGCGTCAATTCTACATCTCCAACAAAATTAAATTGCCCCAGTTTTTGTAAAGATGTCGGAAGTTTTTTTCCTAAAATATTGGGTAATAGCTTGGTTAAATCGGCATAATTAGAGGAAATCCGCCTAAAGTTTCCTTTCATATAAAATTTACCCGGACTTCTCGGAAAAAGGTTTTTGAAATTAACATCGCCTTTGATGGTTGAGAACTTATAATCTCTTAAATCAAGATTCGTAGCATAGAAATTATTCAGTGTTCCTTTGACTTTTGATTTTAGGGAAAAGCGCTGATTTTTATCCAATTCACTATAAAAATAACGGATATCATTGGTTGCCAAAGTGGAGCTATCGATGGCTACGTCAAACTTGACACGGTTATTAAAATCGCTAAAGTCTTTGTTATCTCTGTTATAACTTAATACTACACGACCATTTAAATACGATTCTTTTGTAGAAACGTGTAATTTATCAAGCGTGATGCTCTTTTTGGTGTAGGCAAATCCAGCCTTCAAATTCTCTACTTGCACACCACGATGGTCATGGAAAGCCATTCTGTCAATCTGAGTGGTAACATCCGGACCATGGATTTTAAAATCTTTCAGATGCGCCTCTAGTTTAGTAAAATCAACATCTTTTGGATTCGCTCTGTTATAATCCAACATTGCAAAACGACTTTTGGTGAGGTAAATATTTTTGGAAGTCATTAAAAACTTTCCACTGGCTTTTTTTCCATCATCAAATGCTGCCACAAACTTATCCAGATTGGTTTCTTTTTCGCCTTTATAATGGATAATTTGAAGATAAAAACTATCTAGACGCAAATCGCCAAAAAATAATTGTCCGTCCACCAACTTTTTAAAATCAAGCACACTAGTTTTAATCCTTTCAGAAAAAATCAGCGTGTCGTTATGATGGTCTAAAATCAGGACTTTTTTGAGTTTAACGCCACCAAAAAAAGTTACGGCAACTTCGTCAATATTGATGTTGGTGCCGTATTCCTTGTTGAGTTTGTCGGTAGCATAATGCGCAATTTTGGTTTGCACCACTGGTAAAGACAGTGCAATACTGATCAACAACAATAGGAGAATCAGCGCAATAATAGTGCGAAAAAGTATTTTTCTAAATTTTTTAAAACCCTTATTTGTTTTAATTTGCTCCAATTATTATTCTGACTTGGGAAAGAAAATTACCTTTGTAAAAATCTTTACATTTGATTTTCTCAGATCGACTGTCAAATATAATTCAAAAATTGCGCCTTTTATGCATACAGAAGAAGTTTTTATATTGGCTATTGAAAGTTCATGTGATGATACTGCTGCTGCGGTTTTAAGAAATGACAAAGTACTTTCCAATGTTGTAGCCCGACAAAGTATTCACGAGGAATATGGCGGTGTTGTACCCGAATTGGCTTCAAGAGCACACCAGCAGAATATTGTTCCGGTAATTGATGTCGCTTTAAAAAAAGCAAATGTCACCAAAAACCAGCTCTCAGCCATTGCTTTTACTCAAGGTCCGGGATTAATGGGTTCTCTTTTAGTGGGAGCCTCTTTTGCCAAATCGTTAGCCATGGCGTTGCATATTCCGTTAGTAGCTGTAAACCACATGCACGCTCATATTTTGGCGCATTACATCGATGAAGAAGGCTTTGACAAACCTGAATTTCCTTTCTTGGCATTGACCATTTCTGGTGGACATACCCAAATTGTCAAAGTACATGACTTTTTCCACATGGAAATCATTGGTGAAACGACCGATGATGCCGTTGGTGAAGCGTTTGATAAAACGGCCAAAATATTAGGTTTCCCCTATCCTGGGGGTCCTTTGATAGACCAATTTGCAAAAGACGGTAATCCGAAAAGGTTTCCGTTTACCAAGCCTAAAGTTGATGGTTTGGACTTTAGTTTCTCCGGATTGAAAACCCAAATTCTGTATTTTATTCAGAAAAATGTTTTGGAGAATCCAAACTTTATAACCGAAAACAAAGAAGATATTTGTGCGTCAGTGCAAGATACCATTATTGAAATTTTAATGGATAAGTTGAAGCTGGCTGTAGCCCAAACAGGAATAACTCAAATTGCGATTGGTGGCGGAGTTTCGGCAAACTCCGGAATCAGGCAAACCCTAAAAGAAGCTGAAAGCAAGTACGGCTGGAAAACGTTTATTCCAAAATTTGAGTACACTACAGACAATGCTGCCATGATTGGAATTGTGGGTTATCAAAAGTATTTACACGATAAATTTTCGGACGCGAAAGTGGTTTCTAAAGCCCGAATAGAATTCTAAAAAACGATGCAACTATTTTATAATCCCACCCTAAATAAAGACCAAACTTCTTTTGCTTTTGACAAAGAAGAAAGCAAACACATTGTTAAAGTATTACGTAAAAAAGAAGGCGACATACTTCACGTTACAAATGGTTTAGGCTTTTTATTTGTAACCGAAATTACAATTGCTTCTGACAATAAATGCACGGTAAAAATTGTGTCTTATGAACAACAGGAGGTATCAAAATTTCATTTACATTTAGCGGTTGCGCCTACCAAAATGAATGAACGTTACGAATGGTTTTTAGAAAAAGCCACCGAAATTGGCATACAAGAAATCACGCCAATCATCTGCGAACATTCCGAAAGAAAAATAATCAAAACAGACCGTTTTCAAAAAATTTTGGAAAGTGCGATGAAGCAGTCATTGCATTATTATTTACCTAAATTAAACGAATCGATTGCCTTTAAAGATTTTATTAAAACACAAAAATCTGGACAACTATTTATCGCTCATTGTGAAGAAACGTCCAAAAAATCATTAAAAAACGAATTGAAAACTACGGAAGATGTCACCATTTTAATTGGTCCGGAAGGCGATTTTTCTGTTAAAGAAATCCAACTGGCTATCGACAATAACTTTATTCCTGTATCTTTGGGTTCTACACGTTTACGCACTGAAACCGCTGCGCTTGTAGCGTGTCACAGTGTGGTTTATAGTAATGAATTATGATTAAAAAAGTTATTGTAATTATAATAGTACTACTTAATGCTGCTTCCGTTTATAGTCAGCAACAAACACTTTTTGTAGACAGGAAGTATGACGATGCTTTGGCTATGTCCAGAACTTTAAATAAACCGTTGGTTATTATGTTTTATGCCTCTTGGTGTCCGCATTGCAATGTGATGAAAAAAGACATTTTTACAGATACCACTGTTGCCGAATTTTACAATAACAACTTTGTTTGTATGGCGGTAGATGCTGAATCGACTTATGGTAAAGAACTTAGAGCCAAATTTCAGCAAAAATTCAGAATCAACAGTTTTCCTACTTTTGCTTTTTTTGATGTCAATGAAAGTCTGTTATATTGTACAGCAGGCGAATTTAAAAAAGAGAAGTTTTTATCGGAAGGAAAAGATGTATTGCAGCCCGAAAATCAGTTGCCCAATATCAGAGCAGCTTTTTTAAGCGACGTATCGAATGCAGATAAATGTTTGAAATACATTGTAAATGTAAGAAAAGCGGGGTTTGATGCGACTGCGATTGCACAAAAGTTCTTGAGTACCGTAAAACCTGAAGATAAAATTACGGAAATCAATTGGAAGATTTTTTCTAACGGAATTAACAATTTTGATACCGACGAATTCCGATTCCTCGTTCAAAACAAAGACGCTTTTGCCAAAGTAGCTTCGCCATCAAGAGTAGACAAGAAAATTGTTTACACCATAACGGAAACTTTGAAACCATTACTAGATAAGGTCGATACTATCAATTATGCTAAAAAACGCCTTGTGGCTGAAACCTTCCGGATGAGAAAAGTAGATTCACTACTCTATCGTTTTGACCTTCAAATCATCCCTCAGACATCCAATTGGAAACAGTACCAAAAATCAACTTCTGAAAATGTAGAAAAGTTCTCTTGGAAAGACCCTGTGGTGCTCTATGATATCTGCAATACTTATTATGAAAGTGTGACCGATAAAAAAGGATTGCTGAAAGCCTTTGAATGGAGTACTCATTTACTTTCGTTAGGCGAATCAATAGATAGATATGTACTGACTTCTAAGTTATTGTTGAAATTGAAAGACTACAAACAAGCGCTAACCTTTGCGCAAAAGGGGAAAACTTTTGCTGATAATTTAGGTTTTAATCCCGCTGAATTGAATACCGTTTTGGTTGAAATTAAGAAATACAATCCATGAAAAAATATATTGTCCTGTTCCTGATACTTTCCTGCTATTCCTATTCCCAGGAAATTGCACTGTTAAAATACAATGGTGGCGGTGATTGGTATGCCAACCCAACGTCTTTGCCCAATTTGATTAAGTATTCCAACCAAACAATCAATACCAACATCAAAAGCAAACCTGCCACTGTAGAGCCGGGAAGTCCTGATATTTTCGCTTACCCTTTTGTGCACATGACCGGACATGGTAATGTGGTTTTTAGTGATGCTGATATTGTCAATTTGAGAAATTATTTACTGTCTGGTGGATTTTTGCATGCAGATGACAATTACGGAATGGATCAATACATTCGGCGAGAAATCAAACGTATTTTTCCAAATAATGATTTGATTGAAGTTCCGGCTAATCACCCAATTTTTCAAAAACCGAATGTATTTGCAAGTGGTTTGCCTAAGATTCATGAGCATGATAATAAACGTCCACAAGCTTTCGGAATTTTTATAGACAATCGATTGGTGTTGCTTTATACCTTTGAATGTGATTTAGGCGATGGCTGGGAAGATGCTGAAGTACACAACGATCCAAAGGAAGTACGTGAAAAAGCATTGAAAATGGGTGCCAATATCTTGAATTACATCTTCAATAATTAAAATTATTGATATGGATACCTCGCTGTTGTCTGCGGAAATTCAGGAATTTATAACTGCTAATATTACTACGGATATTACCCAATTGGCCTTACAGAAAAACAGGTTTCCCAATACGAATTGGCCTAGTATTCTCAATCAAATTGCCGCCAAACAAAAAGCGAAAACCAAACTCCCAACGTGGTTCACCACTGAAAACATTATTTATCCCAGTAAAGTTTCTGTAGAACAAACTTCCTCTGAAAAAACTGCGCAGTACAAATCCAATTTGATTTCAGGTGAAACCCTCATTGATGTAACGGGAGGATTTGGTGTAGACGATTATTATTTTGCCCAAAAAACAAACCAAGTTATTCATTGTGAAATCGATACCGACTTATCGAAAATTGTAGCGCATAATGTAGTACAATTACAAGTTAAAAACATAGAATGTATTGCTGGCGACAGCACGGAAATAGTGCAAAAAATCAATTCAAAACCCGATTGGATTTACATCGATCCTTCTCGGCGAAATGAAGCTAAAGGCAAAGTTTTTATGCTTAAGGATTGTTTGCCCAACGTACCGCATTTGCTCGATTTTTATTTTACTTTTTCTTCAAACATCCTACTAAAAACGGCGCCAATACTTGACATTACTGCTGGTTTATCAGAACTAAAAAATGTTAAAGCCATTCATATTGTAGCTTTAGAAAATGAAGTAAAGGAGTTACTTTGGATTATCGAAAAAGACTATTCGGAAAAAATTCAAATCGTTTGCGCGAATCTTATTAAAGAGACTACTGAAGTATTTACATTTGAACATGGTGCTGATTTGATGACTGATTATAGTTTACCTAAGAAGTATCTATACGAACCTAATGCAGCCATAATGAAATCGGGTGGTTTTGAAGCTATCCCAAAATCTTTCGCAGTAAAAAAGTTACACCAACATTCCCATCTGTATACTTCAGATGCTTTGATTGATTTTCCTGGACGCGTTTTTGAGATTGTGCATTGTTTAGAATACAACAAACCCAACATGAAATCTTATTTGGAAAAACAACAAGCAAATGTTACTACACGCAATTTCCCTGAAACTGTTGAGCATATTCGAAAAAAATGGAACATAAAAGATGGTGGAAATAGGTATAGTTTTTTCACAACTGATGCTAATAATCATAAAATAGTTTTACTTTGCGCCAAATTAAAATAAGCATGAAAAAGATTCTTTCTTTATTGATATTATGTACCTCGCTTAGCATTTTTGCTCAAAAACCCTGCGAAATTGATGCCGATGTTACTGATACTATTGGAACGTATAAGTCGACCAAACAGTACATGATTTTTGAAAGAAGTTTTGCTGATAACGCGACTCACGTCTTTTTTTCTCTTACAAACACTAATAATGTGGTAGGTTTAGAAGCTCAAATCCTTCAATCAAGTCCTGATTTTATAAAAGCCAATTGTTTTGACGCAAGCTCTAGAATTTATTTGCAATTGAATAACGGAAAAATAGTAACGTTACTTTATTTGGGCGGTGATACCTGTGGGAACCTGCTGCGCAATGAAAGAGACCAATACTCAAGGATTATTAGTGGTGGCTTTGTGTTTTCGAGAGAAAATTTTGAAGAACTCAAAAAGTCTCCAGTCACGTTTATGAGAATAAAATACAGCGGAGAAACTATTGACTATCCTTTTAAATCCGGGTTTGTATCTGAATTGGATAAAAAGATTTACGAACCTGAAAACTATTTTATGTATTACCTGAAGTGCGTAGATACTAATTAGGACAACGCCATTTTTGATCAGACACCGCGTCTTTATTGCTTCCGTTCAGATTGTAATGCCACCATTCGGAGTCGAATGATTTAAAATGATGCTGTAGCATGATTTCCTTTAAAAACTTACGATTCGCAATAATTTCTTCGGAAAGATTCGTGTAATTGTGACTCGCCTCTTTGCCAAAGAAATCAAATGCAGTGCCCATATCCAACTCTTTCCCATTGGCATCGACCAATGAAATATCAACGGCACCACCTCGATTGTGAATAGAGCCTTTTTTAGGATTAGCAACGTAATTGGCATCGGGAACAATTTTCCACATTTTTTTCTGAATGCTTCGTGGTCTGTAGCAATCGTATAATTTTATACGGAATCCTTTTTCTAGAAATGTTTTATTGGCTTCCAATAATGCTTTAACAGTCTTTACTCTTAGGAAACATTCATCACAAGGATATACTTTCTCTTTTAAGAAATTATCAGCCGTGGCATATTTCATATCAAACACAAAATCGTTGCTGTAGTTGCTGATATTGACAAAAGCATTGCTGTCAGCTTCCTTTGTAATGTCAAGTATCTCGATAGATTTCGCAGCACTTAGATAGTTTGATTTGCAAGAAATGAGCAAAAGAACACCGAATAGGAGAACTATTTTTTTCATAAATTAAATCTCATCACTGGTAAAAGTAGTGAAACTTTTCTTTTTGTAGGGACGAATGATTAAACGGCCTTCACGGTCAAACCAAATATAATTATACAGCCAGTTTAGGAAAACCACAGCTTTATTTTTGAAACCAATCAATGAAAACAAATGCACAAACATCCACACAAACCAAGCAAAAACGCCGTTAAAATGATAATGCGGTAAATCAACTACAGCAAGGTTTCTTCCTATGGTTGCCATAGAGCCTTTATCGTTGTATTCGAATGGTTTCATCTCTTTTTTATGGAGCAATCTGACGATATTTTCTCCTAAAAGTTCTCCTTGTTGCATGGCTGGTTGCGCCATCATGGGATGTCCTTGAGGATATTTTTCACTTTCCATGGAGGCAATGTCTCCGATAGCAAAAATAGTGTCATATCCTTTAACCAGATTGAATTCGTTTACCCGAATACGCTCTACTCTAGCGACTAAAGATTCTGCTTTCAATCCGGCTACTTTAGCGCCTTGAACTCCGGCTGTCCAAATTACGGTTGCCGATTCAAAAGTCACCTCCGTATTAGTGGTGATGGTTCTTCCGTCATAGTTGGTTACGCGCAAGTTTTTCCAAATTTTGACCCCTAATTTCAGTAAAAACTCTTCTGCAGCTTTAGAGGACTTTTCACTCATGGCACTCAAAACCCTGTCATCGCCTTGAATAAGATTGATTTGCATTTTATCGATATTCAAATCGGGATAATCTTTTTGCAAAATGGCTTTTTTCATTTCGGCTAATGCTCCTGCAAGCTCTACTCCTGTTGGTCCGGCACCGACTAAAACAAAATTCATCAAAGCATTTTTTTCAGCTTCATCTTTTAGGATTACGGCCTGTTCAAAGTTTTCTAAGATTAAACTTCTGATGTTTAGGGACTGTGGAATGGTTTTCATCGACATAGCATTGCGTTCGATTTCCTTGTTGCCAAAATAATTGGTTTTAGAACCTGTTGCAATCACCAAATAATCATAATGTAAATCGCCTATTTCCGATATGATCTTTTGGTTTTCAGTATCAATTTCTTTTACAGAAGTCAATCTGAAATAAAAATCTTTATAGTGCTGAATTACCTTTCGGATTGGGTATGCTATCGAACCAGCTTCCAAACCACCTGTTGCCACCTGATACAATAAAGGCTGAAACGTATGATAATTGTGCTTGTCTAATAAAACTACTTGTAATTTCTGATTTCTTAGTTTTTTAGCTAAGGCGATTCCCGCGAAACCGCCACCAATAATTACAATCCTCGGGTTAGTTGTAGCTGGAATATTCATTTGCCGTTATTTAATTTTCATCTCGAAAGGCCACATCGCCTTTCCAATTAGAAAAACCGCCTTCCAGATTATAGGTTGTTTCAAAGCCCATTTGATTCATAATAGCGCAGGCTTGAGCACTTCTACCACCAGCCTTGCAATACACATAATAGTTTTTAGTTTTGTCTAATTCTTCTAATCTGTAAATAAAACCCTGACCTTTATAAATGTCATTTAAAACAGCATTAGGTATTATACCATCATTCCACTCTTCTTCAGTTCGCACATCTAAGATTATGGCATTAGGGTCATTCTCTAATTTTGATTTCCAGTCGTTTTGTGATAAATCCATTTTGATAATTTTTGTGTAACAAAGATACTTTATTGGAAATGGAAATGTCGTTACCAAAAACCTAAACTTTCCTCTATTTAAAATTTTAACAAAAAAATAACAGACAGTTGTATATACAAATAAAAAATAGCAATACATTTGTATCTACAAATATTGTACTTGTAATTATGAAAATAGAAGAAATAATAAAATCAACCGTTGCATTAGATACCGCGAAGAGAGTTATTCTAAATTTCATGTATACACAAAATGTGATTGGGGATAAATTTCATGAGATTTTAAAACCCTATGATATCTCGAGAGAACAATATAATGTTTTAAGGATTCTACGAGGTCAAAAAGGCAATCCGGCTAACCTATGTGTGATTCAGGAAAGAATGCTTTCGAAAAACAGTAACACTACCCGACTCATTGATAAATTGTTGCTTAAGGAGTATGTAACTCGAGAAGTTTGTCCGGATAACCGTAGAAAAATAGAAGTCCTGATTACACAAAAAGGTTTGGATATTTTAACCGAATTAGATCCCATCATTACACAGCAAGAACACTTTTTTGCCAACAATTTGACTTCGGATGAATTAGAACAATTGAATACTTTACTAGAAAAATACAGAACAATCAATTAAAAAAAGCTATGAGTAATTTTATTAAAAATGCCAATTGGCGTTATGCCACAAAAAAGTTTGATACCAATAAGAAGGTATCTAACGAAGATTTAGAGACACTAAAAGAAGCTATCCAATTAAGTGTTTCATCCTATGGGTTACAGCCTTACAAAGTAATTTTTGTAGACAATCCCGAATTAAGAGCTAAAATTCAGCCTGCAGCTTGGGGACAATCTCAAATTGTTGATGCTTCACAACTTGTGGTTTTTGCCAATATTACCAATTTTGGCGAAGAACAGATTGACGCTTACATCAATAATGTAGTTACAACAAGAGGTTTGTCTGCTGAAGATTTAAAAGGCTATGCCGATTTTATGAAGTCTAAAATCACAACCTTATCTGAAGAAAACAGAAACACATGGACCTCAAAGCAAACGTATATTGCACTTACTAATTTGCTTAATGCCGCTGCCGAATTAAAGATTGACGTAACTCCGATGGAAGGTTTTGATCCCGCTTTAGTAAATGAAATTCTTGGGCTTGAAAAAATGGGACTTAATGCTTCTCTATTAGCAACAATAGGATATCGTCACGATGAAGATGCTACTCAAAACTATGCTAAAGTACGTAAATCAAAAGAAGAACTTTTTATAAATTTATAATCCATAACTAAAAATTAAAACAATGAAAAATTTAAAAACTATCGCCATTGCATTATTAGTAGCATTCGGAACAACAGTAGCTACTGCCCAAACTAAAAAAATTGATGCTAAAAAAAGCACTATTAATTGGGTTGGAAAAAAAGTGACAGGAGAACACAGCGGAACGGTTAATTTTAAAGAAGGCAACCTTATTTTTAAAGGTGACAAAGTTGCCGGTGGAAATTTCACAGTAGACATGACCTCATTAACAGCAACAGATATATCAGGTGATTGGAAAACGAAATTAGATGGTCACTTAAAATCTGAAGATTTTTTCGGAACTGAAAAAAACCCTACTGCAACTTTAGTATTCAAAAAAATCGCTACCAAACCAAACGGAGTATATACAGTTACTGCCGATTTGACTATCAAAGGAATCACTAATCCTGTTACTTTTGATTTAGCTGTAAAAGGAGATACGGCTTCAACTAAATTCAATATCGACAGAACTAAATACGGAATCAAATACAACTCGAAAAGTTTCTTTGACAGTATCGGAGACAAAGCTATTTACGACGATTTTGAATTATCAGTAAACTTGGTATTCTAATATAAGGGAATCATTGCTATAAAAAATAGAAGCCTCGGAAAGCAGTTTCCGAGGCTTTTTTGTGTCAAAAAATAAGCTCATCTTTGCTTTATACAAATCAACTTACCATGAAAAAAATAGTAGTCATTGATAACTACGACAGTTTTACATTCAATTTGGTGCATTATCTGGAAGCATTAGATTGCGATGTAACGGTGTATCGTAATGACGAATTTGAACTAGAGGATTTACAATCTTTTGACAAAATACTACTTTCTCCTGGTCCCGGAATTCCCGATGAAGCCGGACTATTAAAAAAAGTAATTTCTACGTATGCTTCCACAAAAAGCATTTTAGGAATCTGCTTAGGTCATCAAGCAATAGCAGAAGTATTCAGTTCTAATATCACTAATTTAAAATCACCACTACACGGAATATCATCTAAAGTTTATTTGACAAAAAATACCGATGCTTTATTCAAAGATATTCCCACTACTTTTGAAGTAGGTTTGTATCATTCTTGGATTATTGATCAAAAATCGCTTTCCGCAGAAGTACTAGTCACTTCTAAAAATGAAAACGGCTATATCATGTCCATTAAGCACCAAATTTACGATGTAAAAGGGATTCAGTTTCATCCAGAAAGCATTCTCACACCTCATGGAAAGATCATTCTAAAAAATTGGATTTATAACTAATTCTACTTTAAACTGATTAATTTAAATTATTGAAATAAAATACTTTAGACTTTAGTCATAGAATTTATCTATTACGTCTTTTTATAAAATTTTAATGATTATTTGCCAATTTTAGAACGTACTTAAACCATAAATTTTTATGTTACTCAACATAAAGAATAGTTCGAGTACATTTTAAATATCTTAAATTTTAATGAACTGTTTTTAAGGCTTGATCTTCCTAAAAATATGTAAATAGTTTCTTTTACTATTGAATACCCTATCCTGCCAATAACTTCTATTACTTTATCAAGAAAAATATAGTGACTTCAAAAATATTTAACGAACTAATTTACAAGTTATTAACAATTAGCTTTTTTAAAGAAACATTTTACTAAATTTGATTAAGAGCTGTTCAATCATCAAACTAAAATCAAAAGCTATGGGACTTTTTGGTAATAAACGAAATAAAATCATTGCTGACTTGCACAAAAAAAGCGAAGACCACTGCAAAGAAATCACAAAAGAAATTGAGGATTTACTTGATGATTTAAAAACGGATTATGATGAGAATCAAGAAGTTGTTAATGAATTTTCCTCATTGGTGGATGACTTAAAGGCAAAGTTAAGTCCGGAAGACGCCAAAAAACTAATTGATTTTTCGTCAAGACTAAACAGAGTAAAGCGCTGTGCAAAAAAAGGTGTTGAAGCCATGCGCGAATTAGCAAGAGACCAACGAAAGCTAACTAGTGAAACCCGAATGGAATACGAAGAATACATATACTTGAAATAATAAAAAGCTCCCAATGGGAGCTTTTTATTATTAATATATTTGATATTATAGCTATTTAGGTTTTATATTATTCTAGAATACATGATTGAATTCAAAGAAATTCAAATTCCTAACGGGTAAAAACCAAAGTAGTACCTTTACTTAAATTAGCATCAAAACCATAGCCTTCGTAATTAAATCCTTTTAAATCCTCAATGGTTTCAGCATTGGTATCCAAAATATAACGCACCATCATGCCTCTAGCCTTTTTGGCAAAAAAACTAATCATTTTCAATTTTCCGTCTTTATAATCCTTGAACTCTGGAGTTATAACAGGAACTTTTAAAGCTTTTGCATCCACAGCGCTGAAATATTCATTGCTCGCCAGATTAATAAACAATTCGCCTTTTTCTAATTCGCTGTTCAAAGCTTTGGTAATAGTACTTTTCCAAAACTCATACAAATTTTTATTTTTTCCAACGGGCAAGGATGTTCCCATTTCTAAACGGTACGCTTGCATTAAATCTAAAGGTTTCAATAAACCATACAATCCGGATAAAATTCGAAGTTTATCTTGTAAGTCGCCTAATTTATCACCAGGTAACGTAAAAGCATCTAGGCCTATATAAACATCACCATCGAAGGTGAAAATTGCCTGCCTTGCATTTTCTTGGGTAAATGGCGTTTGCCAATCCTGATTGCGTTGCCAGTTTAATTCGGCCAACTTTTCGGAAATATCCATAAGTTCTGCTAATGTTTTGGGCTTTTTCTTTTTTAAAGTTCGCTGAATTGTAGCGGCTTGTTTTAAAAATAGCGGTTCTGAAAAGATAGCTGTTGGCAATTCCCTTTCAAAATTCAATGATTTAGCTGGAGATATAACGATTTTCATGATGGTATATTTGATTTTCAAAAATACGAATTCAAGTGGGAAATTAAATACGCTCCATCGAATAGTTTTGATGGTTATTTAAGGATGAAATACTTTCTGAAATGTTAATGTTATAGTATAAAAATGTCTAAAACCGTAAATTGCAATACCTATTTTCTAATTAAACACAACTACTATGCGAAAAATAATCTTCCTTTTATGCTTAAGCATGTTACTTTCGTGTAAAAGCAAAAAAAACAATACTTCTTCAAAAGAAAAAACGGCGGAAAAATCAAGTAATTTGGTAAAGCCCGAAGATGTTGAAGCTATAAAAAAAGACAGAGCCTATGATCTTGGCAAACGGTTATTGGAGTCTTGCAACACTTCTCGATTCAAAGCGTTTAGCACTAGTGAAGCTACAGATAAAGTGAGACAAAATGCTACAAATGAGAAGATTTCAACCATTTGTAAAAAAATAAACCAACGCAACGGAAGATTCTTAGGCATCCGACTTATCGACATCACTCAGAACAAAAAAACCGACGAACTCATTTTTCGTTATGCAATCGATTACGAGAAAAAATTATTCAAAAGAGAACTAAGTGTGACCGTGAATACAGATAATAAAGTATCTGCCATTGCCACGAAAGAAATTACCCCTAAACCCCTATAATATTTTATAGTTGAGTTGATAACTATCACTAAATCTTCCGTGTTTTAAAACTCTTTTTAGAAAATACTTTATTGGCTTAAAATTTGGTAAGCGATGCCGATTGTGCTATATTTATGACCAACCGCTTTAAGTTAAATTTAAAGACTTAATAGAATCCTATCACGCTTTAAGTAGATTGATTTAAATAAGGAAAGCATACAAAACAAAATGAAGCAAAAACTATGAACTCAATTTGGAAACGACTCATCATAAGAACTACATTACCTGAAAGAAAGCATTACACCGACTACGCTTTGGCCAAAGGTTACGTCGAATTTATGATAATGACCCGACGGCATATCAAAGATTTTATTCTGATAACTCTGGGTATTTTATCCGCAACTTTTGGGTTTAAAGGCTTTCTGCTAACCAACCATTTTATTGATGGTGGTGCTACTGGAATTTCGTTATTAGTTTCTGCTTTAACCAAAATTCCACTCTCGGTTTTAATTGTTAGTGTCAATGCACCCTTTGTAATTTTAGGATATCACATTATGGGAAGAGCATTTGCTATTAAAACCAGTTTAGCTATAACAGGTTTGGCAATCTGTTTGGCGACGGTAACGGTGCCTGATATTACCAGTGATAATCTTTTGGTTGCAGTTTTTGGCGGTTTCTTTTTGGGTGCCGGAATTGGACTCTCGGTTCGTGGTGGCGCCGTCATTGACGGGACAGAAGTTTTGGCGATTTATCTAAGTCGAAAATTTGGAACTACTATTGGTGATATTATTATTATGATCAATGTCATGATTTTTTCGGCTGCAGCTTATTTCCTCGGAATTGAAGTAGCGCTGTATTCGATGATAACCTATTTAGCTGCTTCTAAGACCTTAGATTTTATAGTAGAAGGGATTGATGAGTATATTGGTGTCACCATAATTTCATCGCGTAGCGAAAAAATGCGTGAAATGATTATAGAAAAAATGGGAAGAGGCGTAACTGTTTACAGCGGTAAAAGCGGTTATGGCAAACGCGGAGAAACCAAAGAAACTGACATTATTTACACGGTAATTACCCGATTAGAACTTAATAAACTGAACACTGAAATAGAAAAAATTGAACCCACAGCTTTTGTAGTTATGAACAGTGTCAAAGACACCAAAGGCGGCATGATTAAAAAAAGACCCTTAAAACACTAATTATGAAAAAATGTATTTTTTTATCGATAATTCTAGTCTCCATTCTCACATCAGGATGTTGCAGTAACAAAATGAATGAAGCAAAAACCAATACCGCCAATCCTTCACTATACGACATCACATGGGAACTAGAATACATTTCTGGCCCACGAATAGGTTTCAACGGACTATATCCAGAGCAAAAGCCTACCATCACATTTACCGCTGCTGATAATCAGTTTGGTGGTAATAACAGTTGTAATGTTTACAGTGGAAAATATACTATAAAAGATGCTTCTATTACATTTGGCGACGCTATGAAAACCATGCGCTTTTGTGAAGGTGGTGGAGAGGAAACGTTTATGAAAATACTGGGCAAAGTGACTAAATTTTCCTTTGATAACGAGGGAAAACTACTGTTGCTAACCGACGCTATTCCGATGATGCGTTTTAAAAAAAGTAATAAGGTTCAATAACTTCTCATAATCATGAAATCTCAAATCTTACTTTCGCTAGCTTTTATAATTCTATTGACCGGTTGCAAAAAAGAAACCCCAAAAACCATGGTGCCAGATACTAAAAATGCAGTACCACCGCCCGCTCCTAAAAGAGAATGCTACATATTTAATTCCGATGGAACCACTATCAAATTACAAATGTTATATGATAATCCAACTACAGTGAGCGGAACATTATATTATGCATTGGCTGAAAAAGACACTAACAACGGCCGCTTTGTGGGTCAAATTAAAAACAATATTCTGATTGCGGAGTATACTTTTCAATCTGAAGGAACAGAAAGCAAACGTCAAATAGCTTTTCAATTCAAAGACAACCAACTCATTGAAGGTTATGGAGAAATGAATGAAGACGGAACCCGATTTAAAGATGTAACCAAGTTAAAGTTTGAGGAAACAATGCCTTTAAAAAGTACGGATTGTCCTAAATAATTAAAAGACTAATTATGATCAAAAACAAATCAATACTCAATTACCTACTCTTATTTTTCACAATGGCAAGTCTGGCTCAGGAAAAAAAAGCAGCACCAACCACAGCCGAATTATTTACTGAAATTGAGCAAATGGACAAGCTAGTTTTTGATGCATTTAACAACAGAAATATGCCGGTTTTTAAAGCATTATTTACAGAAGACTTAGAATGGTTTCAGGATAATGGCGGACTATTATCGTATGAAACCGTGTTCAAAAACTTTGAAATCATGTTTCAAAAAGAGTATACACTTACTCGTAGTTTAGTTAAAGGAAGTCTTGAAGTACATCCTGTAAAAGATTATGGCGCCATTGAAATAGGTGTTCATCAGTTTCATCATATTGAAAACGGATTGGAAGAAATCGGAACTTTTAAATTCTTAATGATTTGGAAAAAGAAAGAAGGTCAGTGGAAAATCTCGAGGGTTATCAGCTATGACCATTAATGCAACTTACAAGTAAAGAGCATAGGATTACTTACCTTATTCAAATCTAAGTTCCCTTTTTCATCATAAGCATTCCATGGCGAATTGGCGAAAAAGTAAAGCTGCTCTCCTACTACTGTAGCCAATGCAGGTTCATTAAATTCCAGTCGGTTATTGTCCAAAACTTTAAAGCCAACTATTTCGGTTTGCCATTCATTCAACTGAAACTGAAGAATGCGTATCGGTTTAACGCCATTCTGAATCATTATCAAAGTGTTGTTATAAAATACTAGTCCATCAATCCCTTTTGGAGAAGTTTCTTCAGGAAAAGCAAGTGTCGTTTTGGATTTTGTTAGAAGATCAATAACTGTTATTCCTTTCAAATAATCGGCAACAAAGAGTTTGCTTTGCGTATCATTGAAGGCTAAACCCTGAAGATTATAACCGTCCTTTTCAAACGAAACAAATTCTGTAATAACATCCTTTTCTATTCTATAAATAATGGGTTTAGCGCTATCTGAAATGTAAACCGTTCCGTTCTTAGCGACAAGTAAATCACCAAAAACATGTGTACCCGCAACGGTAAACCGCTTTACAATTCGTTTGGTTTTAGTATCTATTTTGAGTATTTCAGATTTTCCATTTAAGGCTTTATCATATCCTTCCATCTCCGGAAAGGCAGCTGTAGCTACCCAGAGAAATTGTTCTTTAACATCCGTTTTTAGTGTCATTATGGATAACATGTTATTATCTTTCAGCCAATCGGTACATTGACCGGTTTTGTTATCAAAAGCAACTATTTTTCGTTTTCTAACACTAGAGGCTAGCCAGATTTTTGAAATAGGTAAATAGACCAAACCTTCAGGATGCAGATCTTTTTCAGATAGTGTAACCAAGGGTTTCGAAGTGGCTACAACCTTGCTTTGAGCCGATTTTAAAGTCAATAAAGATCGAAATCCTTCATCCTGCTTGAGGGTAGCAAAATCAGCGTCGTTTTCAAAATCGGTAGCATTATTCATTAGAACCAAAGTTCTTAAGGCCACTAAAGCTTCCTCCCAATTTTGATTTAAGGCATTGGCAGAAGCCAGATTATAAGTATACGTTGGATGAAAAGGCCGAAGACTGTCTAGCGTTGTCGTAAGCTTTAGAAAACTTTTAAAATCCTTGCTTTCATAGGCTTTAATGCTCATATCATATAGTTCTCGTTGCGTTTGAGCATACGATGTACTAATTCCTAAAAAAAATAGGAGTAGCAGTTGGCAAACTTTCATAAAGTTAATTTTTGATAAATGTAAATAGGACTACTTATTCACTAGATAATTACACATCTGGAAAAATATTTATTATTTTTACTAAAATTACTCAAATTCAATGAAACAAATCGTACTACTGCTTCTTTTTATATCTCAGAGTTTTTATGCACAAACTATCGAGATTCTAGAAAAGGGAGATACGCTTCAAAAAGCCAAATACCAACAATTCATCTATTTGGCTGACAGTACCAATAGTACTTCGGCTACACTTGTAGCTAAGATAAAATTGCGCGGAAGCCTCAAGAACACCTCAAATTTGTATTACTACATCAAAAACAAAGCGCAGAGTTGGGGCGCTAATGGCTTTAAATTTGAAAGTTTTACTAAAACAGATGCTGAAAACGGAGAATTAATTTTATCCACTTTTTTCTGTGAAGACAGTCTTCTTGATGCCAATTTTGAAAATATGCCCAAAGATAAAATCTTCATATTTGGTAACGATGACTTGACTGAAAATAAAATACAAGGCTATAAAGTAAACGGCCAAAAACTCGAAATCAGTAGCGGAAAATTTAAAGTTATTTCCATCGGTGAAAATGATGAAATTAAAATCACCAAAGGTGGTTTTACAGGGATGACGGTTTGGCTTAAACGAAAAGAATATGGCTTCAGTTCGTATCTAAGTTTTTCAGGTTTAGGACTGAATAATGCTAGTTACGCTCCTGGATATAATGGTGTTGGTGTTAGTTTTAATACCGGAAAAATAAACCAAATAGAACCCAATCTTGCTTTAGTATTGCTAAAGGTGTTTCAGGAACAACCTTGAAAATTTTAAAATAAATGGGATATGAACGATAAGGAACTCCTAAAGCAGCATTGGCTGCTTTTTTTATGTCTAATACTTTCTAAATGTCTTATTTCAAGTCATTTTGTCGTTTATTTTAGATAAAAATGTGATAATAAAAGACATTTTGTCTGCAATGCTAGATTGGAATACATATTGACGATTAGTAAATATCTTCAAAAGGATAACTAACAAATAAAACAAACAACAAACATGAATATAAATCAATTAACCATTAAATCGCAAGAGGCTCTCCAACAAGCGCAGCTCATTGCACAAAGTTTTGGTCAGCAACAAATAGAAAACGAGCATATTTTAAAAGGAATACTCGAAGTTGACGAAAACGTGACGCCTTTCATTTTGAAAAAACTCAATGTGAATGTCGACTTATTTAAAAAGATACTTGACAGCACTATTCAAAGCTTTCCAAAAGTTTCGGGAAGTGATGTGATGTTTTCTCGAGATGCGAATACCATGCTCAACGAAGCCAGCATCATCGCTAAGAAAATGAACGATGAATATGTTTCTATTGAACATTTATTGTTGGCCATTTTCAAATCCAAAAGTAAAGTTGCACAAATCCTAAAAGATCAAGGCGTAACCGAAAAAGGGTTATTAGCAGCTATGGAGGAAATCCGAAAAGGCGAACGGGTAACTTCTGCCTCAGCCGAAGAAACCTATAACTCTCTAAATAAATACGCCAAAAATCTCAACGAATTAGCCCGTCAGGGAAAACTGGATCCAGTAATCGGGCGCGATGAAGAGATTCGACGTGTACTCCAAATTTTAACGCGTCGTACCAAAAACAATCCGATGCTAGTTGGGGAACCCGGCGTAGGTAAAACTGCCATTGCAGAAGGTCTAGCACACCGAATCGTAGACGGAGATGTTCCCGAAAACCTAAAAGATAAAGTGATTTATTCGTTGGATATGGGTTCGCTGATTGCCGGAGCCAAATACAAAGGGGAATTTGAAGAACGTTTGAAAGCCGTTGTCAAAGAAGTAACATCTTCCGAAGGAGATATTGTATTGTTCATTGATGAAATCCACACCCTTGTCGGTGCCGGTGGTGGCGAAGGTGCCATGGATGCAGCGAATATTTTAAAACCTGCTTTAGCTCGAGGGGAACTGCGCGCCATTGGGGCAACTACATTAGACGAATATCAAAAATACTTCGAAAAAGACAAAGCCTTAGAGCGTCGTTTTCAAAAGATTATCATCGATGAACCGGATACCGAAAGCGCGATTTCTATCCTTCGAGGTATCAAAGAAAAATACGAAACGCATCATAAAGTGCAAATCAAAGACGACGCTATTATTGCGGCCGTTGAACTTTCTCAACGCTATATTACGAATCGATTTCTTCCGGACAAAGCCATCGACTTAATTGACGAAGCGGCTTCTAAACTCCGAATGGAAATCAATTCCAAACCCGAAGAACTAGACGTTTTGGACCGAAGAATCATGCAGCTCGAAATCGAATTGGAAGCCATCAAACGCGAGAATGATGAAAGCAAGATGAAAGTATTGCGCATGGATTTGGCCAATCTGAAAGAAGAACGCAACGAAATCTTTACCAAATGGAAATCGGAGAAAGACGTTGTCGATAACATTCAAACCGTAAAACAAGAAATAGAAGATTTCAAATACGAAGCAGAACGCGCAGAACGCGATGGCGATTACGGAAAAGTAGCCGAAATCCGTTACGGTAAAATCAAAGAAGCTCAGGAACGATTAGATCAATTCCAAAAGGATTTATTGGACAAACAAGACGGAACTTCCTTAATCAAAGAAGAAGTAACCCGAGAAGACATTGCCGAAGTAGTTGCTAAATGGACCGGAGTTCCAGTAATGAAAATGCTTCAGGGTGAACGCGAAAAACTACTGAAACTTGAAGATGAATTACACCACCGTGTAGTAGGTCAGGAAGAAGCCATAGAAGCTATCAGCGATGCTGTCCGCAGAAGTCGCGCCGGTTTACAGGATATGAAAAAACCAATTGGAACCTTCCTATTCTTAGGAACTACCGGAGTCGGTAAAACCGAATTGGCCAAAGCTTTAGCCGAATATTTATTCGACGATGAAAACGCCATGACCCGAATTGATATGAGTGAATATCAGGAACGTCATAGCGTAAGCCGTTTGGTTGGAGCACCTCCGGGATACGTCGGTTACGATGAAGGTGGACAATTGACCGAAGCCGTGCGCAGAAAACCGTATTCTGTGATTTTGTTAGACGAAATTGAAAAAGCACATCCCGACACCTTCAATATCCTATTGCAGGTTCTCGATGAAGGCCGATTGACTGATAACAAAGGTCGTTTAGCCGATTTCAAAAACACGATAATCATTATGACGTCCAATATGGGAAGTGCCATCATACAAGAGAAATTCGAAAATCTGAAAGATGGCATCGAAGCAGCAACAGAAGCCGCCAAAATAGAAGTCTTAGGCTTGCTGAAGCAAACGGTCCGACCGGAGTTCATCAACCGTATTGACGAAATCGTAATGTTTACACCTTTAACCAGCGAAAACATAAAAGAAATTGTTGATCTCCAACTAAAAAGCGTTGTCAAAATGCTGGCCAAACAAAACATCACGCTAGATGCAACTCCCGAAGCCATTGATTATTTAGCGCAGAAAGGTTACGATCCACAATTCGGCGCCCGACCGGTGAAAAGAGTCATTCAAAGAGAAGTGTTAAACCAGCTTTCAAAAGAAATTTTAGCTGGAAAAATTACCACCGACAGCATCATTCTCTTGGATAGTTTCGACGGCCAATTGGTTTTCAGAAACCAAAGTGAGTTAGTTTCATAAATAGTTTTTGGTATTTAGATTGGTAATTCCCCGATGGTTCCAAACTGTCGGGGTTTTATTTTTTAGGAGCACAGCATCCGATGAAATCAGGACAAATCCTCCCGCTATCCGCGCTACACGGTAGCTCGCTACTATCGGGGCTAGAAATGGCGTGTTTTTTCTTGCTTCTTGCCTCTTGTTTCTTGTTTCAATTTTCTATTTTTGATACATGCTTCAAAAACTAAAACGTCATAAAGAACTTCTCGGATACGCCCTAATGATGGCCGTACTAATGCTGTTATTGCGATGGTTGGAATTTCGTTTTTTGATTCTGGAGCATCAGTTTGAAATCTATGTCGGACTGATAGCAGTGTTATTTCTGCTCTTTGGCATCTGGCTGGCCAATAAAATTACCAAGCCCAAAGAAAAAACCATCATTGTCGAAAAAGAAATCCGAATTGTTGCCAATGATGATTTTGTGCTCAACGAAGCCGAATTGGATTTTCGTAAAATAAGCAAACGCGAACTGGAAGTGTTGACCTTAATGGCCGAAGGACTCAGCAATAATGAAATAGCCGAAAGATTATTTGTTTCCCTAAATACCGTCAAAACCCACAGCGCCAAATTATTTGAAAAACTCGAAGTCAAGCGACGGACACAGGCCATAGAAACTGCCAAAAAGTTACGCCTGCTTCCTCCTACTTTAGGATGATTTATCAAAAATCACCCAAAAGGATGACTTGTTTTTACTAAGCTATACCAATATTTGCTGTCTAATCTAAAACAAATCAATATGAAAAAAATTGTAATTACCTACGGTCTAATCGCCGGAGTCATAGTTACCGCATTTATGGCCTATGGCATTTACTCCTTAAACAAAAACCCAGACTACGAGGGCAGCATGATTTTAGGGTATACCGGAATGTTGGTTGCCTTTTCCTTCGTGTTCTTAGGAGTCAAAAATTACCGCGACAAGCAAAATCAAGGCATTATAACCTTTGGAAAAGCCTTAAAAATTGGCGCTCTGATTTCACTGATTGCCTCCACCATTTATGTTGGAGTATGGCTTCTGGAATATTACTTCTTGTATCCTGATTTCATGGAAAAATACAGTGCCTCTGCTATCAAAAAACTCAACAACGCTACCCTGACTGCGGCAGAAATTAAAGCCAAAACAGACGAAATTATTATGATGAGAGAAATGTATAAAAACCCGGTTTGGGTAATTGTCTTTACTTATGCTGAAATACTAATTCCTATCGGAGTACTAGTGCCGTTTATCAGTGCGGCGATTTTAAAAAGAAAAGCAATCGCCACCAACTAAGAAAAAGAATACTTATTAAAAGCTCAATTCATATAAAGGTTTGGGCTTTTTTTTATTCAGACAAATTCCTATTTTAGTAGCTTAAATATATGCAACTATGAAATTATTGGGAATTGGCTCGAGAATCAACCACGCTGAGTACGGCAAAGGGGTTGTAACAAATGTATCTTCTAAAGATTATTGGGTAACTTTTATTGATGGCGGATTAGAAACCATCGCTATTGACAGTGAATTTGAAGTAATCGAAGCCGCAGAAAACGAAGTGGATACTGTGAGTTTTTTTGATGTAGAAAAAAGTTTGTTATCCATCCTCAAAAAATGGAACGGTTTGGGCGAACCTGTTGCCATTGGCGACAAATGGAAAGGTGGTAACATGAAATTGGAACCAGGACAAGCAGGTTTGGCGCACAAAGATGTACCTATTGATGTGTTCTTTCACAAGGTTGTAATGCTTCGCGATCGTTTAAGAGTAATGGAACAAAAAATCAACGCCAGCAATCTGGAAGAAATCGAAAAAGTAGAATTACAACAATACATTACACGTATTTACGGTAGTTTAACCACGTTCAATGTGCTGTTCAAATCGCAAACCGATTACTTTGTAGGCGAAAAAACGAAATAAACTTTAACTTTATTTAAGACATTTCGGCTTTTAAATTGACTAATTTTATAAAAATAAAAAAATACGTCATGAAAACACCTACGCTTCAATCTCGACTTCTAACTTTTTTTAGCGGCAATAATAGAATTTATCTGGGGATTTTTATTCTTGGAGTACTGATATTCAGTTGTAAAAGTTCCAATTCCAATGCAACTTCAGATGCCAAAAAGGTTAAAATAAATCTCGAAGCCAAAAGCGGCAGCAAAGTAGAAGGTACTGCGGATTTTACAGAAAAAAAAGGAATTGTATACTTAGAAGCCAAGCTAACGGGTTTAACACCCGGAGTTCACGCTATTCACATACACGAAAAAGCGGATTGTTCTGCTGCAGATGCTGCTTCAGCTGGCGGACATTGGAATCCAACCTTCAAAAAACACGGAAAATGGGGCGATGCTGAACATCATAAAGGGGATATTGGTAATTTCACAACCGATATTGACGGAAATGCCAACATCCTTTTCAACACTGACGAATGGTGTATTGGCTGTGGTGATGCTACTAAAGATATCTTAGGAAAAGGATTAATCGTTCATGATAAACCAGACGATTTTGTTACGCAACCAACGGGTAATGCTGGAGCAAGAGTTGCCTGCTCAGCGATAATTCAATAAAATCTTTTGGAAGAAAAAGAACTTTTATACTTCAAAAATGCTCAGGAATGGCGGGAATGGTTACACGACAATCATCACTCGTCAAAAGGAGTTCATTTGGTTTTTTACAAAGTAAGTAGTGATAAAGAAAGTATGCGTTGGGAACACGCTGTTCAGGTTGCGATATGTTATGGCTGGATTGATTCGACCGTAAAAAAACTTGACGACGAACGCAGACGCCAAATGTTTACACCACGAAAAGATAAAAGTGTGTGGAGCAAACTCAACAAAACCTATATTGAACAATTGATTGCCGATAATCTGATGCACGAAAGTGGATTGAGGAAAATTGAAATTGCCAAGCAAAATGGTTCTTGGGAATCATTGGATGCTGTTGAAAGTTTGCAAATGCCCCAAGATTTAGAAATTGCTTTCTCCCAAAACAAAATCGCTTTAGACAATTATAATGGCTTTAGTCCGTCTTACCGAAAAAACTATCTGTATTGGCTCAATCAGGCCAAAAGAGAAGAAACCCGAAAATCCCGCATTACCGAAATCGTATCTCTTTGTGAACAAAACATCAAATCGAGAGGGACATTTTAAAATTGATTTTTTCACACGCAAAAAAGATTTAGTTTTGTAGCGCAAATGAATCCCAAATGATAAACCCTTCAGCTCCAGGTTGGATAGACAAGTTTTTTGATGAACAGAAAACTTCTGAAAAGTTAACAGTGCTTTCTGAAGAAGAATTCTATCTGAGAACCCGGGCAACAGGATTCATCTTCGGACATATCATCGGCTTTGATACTCACAAACCCATTTCGATAACAGGACAACTTCCGGAAGAAATTTCTAAAATAGGAATGCTGCATACACTGTATCAAATGTATTGTCTTACGCAAAAGGAAGAAAACCATTTCATTACAGAAGCCGTTGCGTTCTACAATTTATTAACTCCAAAAGGATTTAATCCTTTACAGAAGATGCTTCCAAGCAGTTCGGAATCGAGTAAACTGGAGAAAATAATTCATGACAGAGTACAAACTAATGAAGATTTATTTAGCAAAAGTTTTTCTCATGTAATCACAAATGCCCTACTCTTTGTAGATGTCTTAGCGTTTAAAAAGTACTTGGAAAATGGGTCACTTCCTGAGAAATATTTTAACAGAATAGAAGATCTTGTCATCAGTATTGTTTCGCTTTCACTGAAGTCCAAAACCGGTGTTTCCATTCATGATGATTTACTTCAAAAGCTTTTTGAATCGTCTGTTCGCTACACTAAAATCTCAGATAAAGGAATTAAAACAATTGAGGATTTGGATTTGAGTTATTTGAGTAATGATTTAGAAAAATTTTATGTAATTGATTTGGCTGGAATCAGTTTGTGGAGTGATGCCAAAGTAGAAAATGAAGAACGCTACTTTCTTTTTAAATTAGGAGAAAAATTAGCAGTATCAGAGACATTTATCATCAATAGCATTCATTTTATAAACAACTTCATTGTAACCCATAAAAATGAAATTCCCTATTTCAACAATTCCAATCCGGTAAAGAATTTTTACGACCATACTACTGAGAGCGTTCAGGTGTTGATAACCCGAAACAAAAAAAGATTGGTAAAAGAAGTATCACAAAGCAAAGAATTGATGCAGCTTTTGGCAAAATCTACTCACAAGGAATTGGATAAGGATGAAAAGAAAAAAATCAAGTCACAACTGCTCGACATCTGTAAAACAATACCATCACTGACTATCTTTTTATTGCCAGGAGGAAGTTTGTTACTGCCATTATTGATAAAATTTATTCCACAAATGTTACCCTCATCTTTTAACGAGAATGAAGAACGAGATCAGAATCCAAATAAGTAGAGGAAAGAATAAGAAAAATTAATAAAAGATTGTACTCTGAATTAATTAGTGAATTTTAGTCGATACACATCATCCAAATTGTCATTAGAAGTCATGTTTACGCCCAAATCGGTCACATAGCCCGAATTCAATCCATAAGCCCAACCATGTAGCGTCAATTCCTGCCCTATTTTCCATGCATTTTGCACGATAGATGTTTTAGCTAAGTCAAAAACTTGTTCCTGCACGTTAATTTCTACAAACTTATTGAATCGTTCATCTTCGTTAGTAATACTGTTTAAGTAAGCATCGTGCAATCGGTAAATATCTTTTATGTGCCTAATCCAATTGTCAATCAATCCAATAGACTGATTATTCATGGCTGCTTTAACGCCACCACATCCATAATGTCCACAAACAATAATGTGTTTTACTTTTAAAACATTTACAGCATAATCCAAAACGCTCAACATATTCATGTCGCTGTGAATAACCATGTTGGCGATATTTCTATGTACAAAGACTTCCCCTGGTTTGGCGCCGATAATTTCATTTGCTGGTACACGACTATCGGAACATCCTATCCACAAAAGCGGTGGATTTTGTCCTTTAGAAAGGTCTTTAAAATAATCGGCATCAAGGGCAAGCTGCGTCTCGACCCATTTTTTGTTGTTATCCAGTATTTTTTTATAAAAATCTTCCATGTGTAAAATTTAATCAAATATAGCAAATAAAAAACACCAGCAACAAGGATTGCTACTGATGTTTGTTGGGGTTGGTCAAGATAATTAATGTCTCAGTTCTTCTACTGAGAAACCTGGATTTATGTCATCTTTAATGTATTGACTATCTTCATAAAATATTACTTCACCTGTTTCTATATTATGCATAGCTCCAACAATACCGATTTCACCATTTTCTATCATTTGTTCCAGAATAAAACTGCGTTCGATGATGTTTTTAACATTACGTTTTACATTGATTTCTGCAACGTTTTCTACGAATACCGAATTGGAAGCCGTACGGTTATCCTTTGTTTCTTTCTCTTGATAAACTGCAGGTTGTATTTTAGATAATAGTTCCGTAAGATTACCCATTTCAACATGATCACAAGCCCCTTTAACGGCACCACATTTGGAGTGGCCTAATACTACAATCAGTTTGGAACCGGCCACCTTGCAAGCAAACTCCATACTCCCCAATATGTCAGTATTGACAATGTTCCCGGCTATACGCACCGAAAAGATATCGCCTAAACCCTGATCAAAAATAAGCTCAGCCGAAGTACGGCTATCGATGCAACTCAAAACAGTGGCAAAAGGCCATTGCCCATCACGAGTATCATTTACTTGCTCTAATAAATCTCTATGAGCCTGCAGGTTACTCACAAAACGATTGTTACCTGCTTTTAATATTTCTAAGGCCTTTCTTGGTGTTATAGAAGCCTGTAATTCTTTATTTAATGTTTTCATTTTTATTCTTTATTATTATTTACCTCTACCATTTTACGTTTCATAGCGTCGTATTTTTGTTCTACAGTAACTGTATTTTTAAATCCGTCGCTATTTTCAAGCTCATAAGCTTTTTTGAAGCCTTTTAATTTTACTTTAATATTTTCGTCGATAGCTCTAGTGGATTTAAATTCTCGAATTAAATCGAGGATATCATGGGCAATATATACTGTATCTTGTGCGTTGATAACAACTTTTGAATTTTCTGGAATTTCACTTAAAGTCGACTTAATGGCAGCTTTATTCAAAAAGGAAACTTCCTGAGCCAAATCGATATGGATTACATCACCATCCTCATATTCTTCTTTTCTGAAATTGTAGGCACGTTTCAAATTACCTTTTAAAACAAAAATGATACTGATGATGATTCCTAGAGCTACACCTTTGAGCAAATCTGTGAATACCACACCTACTAGGGTAGCAACAAAGGGAATAAATTGATATTTTCCTTTTTCCCAAAAATGGAACAAAATCTTAGGATTAGCCAATTTATAACCAATTAACAACAATATGGCTGCTAAAGTGGCTAATGGGATTTTATTCAAGATTGTTGGTATTGCCAAAACACTGACTAATAACAATACTCCATGGATAATAGCTGACATCTTCGATTTAGCTCCGGCATTATTATTAGCCGAGGTCCTTACTACAACAGAGGTCATTGGCAAACCACCTAATAATGAACTGATGATGTTTCCCACCCCTTGTGCTTTAAGCTCAACATTTGTATTGGTGTATCTTTTTTGTATATCCATTCTGTCTGCTGCTTCAATACAAAGAAGTGTTTCAATAGAGGCTACTATAGCAATTGTAGCGCCTGCAATCCAAACTTTAGAATTAGTAACAGCAGTAAAATCAGGAGCCACAAAAATGTTAGTTAATTCTGCGAACGATTTAGGCACTGGCAATCCTACCAAATGCTCACTTCCGATAGCGAGAAAACTTCCGGATTGAATAAATAATTCGTTTAAAAGAATTCCCACTATAACAGCTATAAGTGCCGCTGGAACCAATTTTAATTCTTTTAGAAATTTAACTTTAGTCCAAGCAATCAGAATGGCAAGGGATACAAGGGTAACGATAACAGCACCGGGCTGTACATGATTTAGCATTTCAAAAATTTCAGAAAATGTGTTTTCACCATCAGGCTGAAAAAAACTAAAATCTCCCTCATGATCTGGGTCATATCCAAAAGCGTGTGGAATCTGTTTCAAGAAAATAATTACTCCTATTCCAGCTAACATTCCTTCAATTACATTAGTTGGAAAATAATTAGATATACTTCCTGCTTTTACGAAGCCCAAAATCAATTGAATAGCTCCAGCAATCAATCCAGCTAATAAGAACGCATTAAAACTTCCTACATCGGTAATAGCGGTCAAAACGATCGCGGTCAAACCAGCAGCCGGACCGGAAACACTAATATGTGATTGACTTAAATAACCGACTACGAGTCCTCCCACAACTCCAGAGATAATTCCGGCAAATAATGGCGCTCCGGAAGCCAAAGCAATCCCTAAACATAAAGGAAGTGCTACTAAGAAAACCACTAAACCTGAAGCAAAATCGGACTTTAGGTTAGCAAAAAGATTGATTTTTTTTGTCATATTCTGAAAAAATTTAATACAAAAGTTTAATGTCCGCAAGTATTGCAAACATTCTAAAAGAGACGAAAATGTATTAAATTAGTTCCGGTGGAGGTGAAAATATTTCTGAGGAAACGTTATCGTGACGAGATAAATTCTCTGAAATAATAGTAGCTTTTATGATTTTAAGTTCTAAAAAAGGGTAGTCAAAGTTTTGTTTAACTTCAGCTTTCACCTCTTTCAGTTCTTTATGAATTTCTTCTTCAGCAAAACTGTAAAAAAAAGACGTGTCTACATTTTTCTGAATCAACGTAACTACGGTAGGCGTTGAGAGAAAAGCTACGAATAGAATTAATAATAGACTTGTACAAAATTTCATTTAACAAATGTAGCCAATCACAAGATGTTAAAAAAGGCATTATACTTTTTTTAACACATAATTTCTATAAGTTAAATTTATAGTTTTCGTATTTTTGCATCAAAATTTATTATAAATGACTATTACTCAGCTAAAATACGTACTCGCAGTTGCTGAACATAAGAATTTCACTCTTGCAGCCGAAAAATGTTTTGTAACCCAACCAACATTAAGCATGCAAATTCAAAAGATTGAAGAAGAATTGGGAATTCAAATATTTGACAGAACCAAAAAACCTATTCAACTCACTGAAATTGGACAGAAAATTGTGAATCAATCCAAAAATATTGTCAACGAAGCCGATAGGATTCAGGATATTGTGGATCAACAAAAAGGCTTTATTGGCGGCGAATTTCGATTAGGGATTATTCCAACGATTATGCCGACATTGCTGCCGATGTTTCTAAATAATTTCATTAAAAAATACCCAAAGGTTAAACTGATTATTGAAGAGTTGAATACTGATGAAATTATAACCCGACTTAATAATGGACATTTAGATGCGGCCATTGCTGCAACACCTTTACAAGAGGAAAAAATTAAAGAAGTTGTTTTATATTTTGAGCCATTTGTGGCTTACATTCCAGAAGGGCATGGGAATTTTCAAAAAAAGGAAATAGAAGTAAGTGATTTGAATTTAGATGAAATTTTGTTGCTTCAAGACGGGCATTGTTTCAGAGACGGTATTTTAAATTTATGCAAAAATGTTGCAGCTAATGAAAAAAGTCATTTTCAAATTGAGAGTGGTAGCTTTGAAACGCTGATTAAATTAGCTGATGAGGGTTTGGGAACAACTTTACTCCCTTTTTTACATACATTAGATTTAAAAGAAAAGGACCAATTAAAACTTCGTCATTTTAAGGAGCCAAAGCCAGCTCGTGAAGTAAGTCTTATATTTCCTAAAAATGAATTAAAAATCCATATTATTGATGCTTTACGTGCTACAATTGCTGGAGTTGTTAAAGGCGCTATAGTTTTTCAAAATGTTCAGATTATTAGTCCATTGCAACCAAAAAAATAAGGAGTCTTGCACAAAACTCCTTATTCCTTTCTGCTAACTAACTACAGATAAACATTGTTTTAATTCGGGATGCTCACTCGTAAAGAATTGCAACCATTTTTTTAATTGTTCGACTTCATAAGGCAAAAGGTTTCTAACGGCCTTTTTTAATTCTTTTGCAAAAAGAATTGGATCGAAGCTCACTCTTTCGAGTACAGACTTAGTGTAATCGTAAATCATTCTAGGCATAGTAATTAAGATTTGGGGTTATCTTATTGTAAGAACGTTTAGTAAAAGTATACTAAAAAACTATAGCCACCAAACTTTTTTAATAAAAATAATCGTTAAAACACTTTTTTAATCGATAAAATACATCTTTTACTGTTTTTTTAAAGATTTAACTTACTAATATTTTCTTGTCCAACACTTCATACAACCATTTTTGCATTTCTGGTTTATCAGCTGTGTAAAAAAACAACCAATTAATAAGATTATCTCTTTCGTAAGGTGTTAATACTTTGGATGCTTTGACCACTTCTTTTACAAAAAGCTCTTTAGTCTTACATACCTTAACAATAGACGATTTTGTGTAATCATAAAGCATTTGTCCCATAAAATAAAGTTTTAGATTGTACGTTAATATATACGTAACAACTAACTTTAAAGTTTCCCTAATTTGTAAGACAAAAAAAAAGGAACCATTTAAGTTCCTTTTAGTTTTATTAATTTTTAATAAGTAGTAAACTGTGCTGCAGTTCCGGCTTTTCTTCAATAAATTTAGAAAGCCATGATGCTAATTCTTCTATTTCGTATGGCAATAAAACTTTGCAAGCTTTTTCAAGCTCTTTGCAAAATAAACTCACATCAAAACTCACTCTTTTCAATACTGACTTGGTGTAGTCTAACATCGATTTAGACATAATGCGTAATTTAAGGTTGGTTAAGAATAAATAAGAACATTTTTGTTTTATCAAAGTTAAAAATATTTGAACTCCGATTCGTAATTGATTAGTTAAAAATAACTACACAAAAAGTTAATTTTTTTAAACAGCTTTCATGGCGCGCAACATTTCTCTTTTACCAGGTGCACCAGGCATTTTTTTTACAGAAAACCCTGCGGATAGCATGGCATTTTTTATCGAAGTTCTACACGCATAAGTGACCAAAACACCATTTGGCTTCAAAGCTTTATACATTTTTATGAAAATTTCCTCAGACCAAAGTTCGGGTTGCACTCTAAAACCAAAGGCATCAAAATAAATTAAATCAAAAGCGTTATCATCATTAATATCCTGAAAAAACTGGATACGTTTGGTTAAGGTAAAGTGTTCTGAAACCTGTTGTTTTACTTCCCAAGGTGACTCGTGCATTGTTCTATAAAATTCACTTCGCATCTCGTCAATTTCCTTTGGATAATTCATTTGCATAGCTTCATCAATAGAAACAGGGTACGCTTCTACTCCAACATAATCAATGCGCTTATTTACTTTTAGTGATTCTAAAAAAGTGATGAAACAGTTTAATCCAGTTCCAAAACCAATCTCCAAAATACTAATGGGCTTTCCTTCGAAAAGTGAAAACCCATTCTTTATAAATACGTGATATGCTTCCTGAATAGCACCGTGTTTTGAATGATAACTTTCATTCCATTCCGGTAAATGAATGGTTGTAGAACCATCATTGGTTTGAATAATTTCGCGTTTCAAATTATTCTTTAATGTATAATTTCTTAATTCTTGGAATGGGTCCACCACATTTTTGTTGGTGACAACTCAAACAGGCATCTACGCCGTCATTAAAGTGTTTGACCGCATTTTTGGGATCACTATAAATCAATTTTTGTGCTGCAATATACTCACTAGCCATTTCCTTAAAAAAAGAATCATTGTCGCTTTCATCGGTGAATTGGGCAGAATGTATTTTCAAAAAATGCTCTGGAAATTCTCCAATGGCTTCCCCTTTTTTGATACGTTCTTTCAAACGTTGGTTGTCAACATACATCTGTTCCATCAAAGCCGCCATTTCTGACATTTGATACATCTCCAATTTCTTTCCTTTTTCAGTAGTGCAATTTTCCTCTTTTTTTTTCTCTTCCTTTTTTTGACAGGAAACGAACAGAAGCGAACTGGTAATAAAAAGTAAAGCCAATACAATAACCGATGTGTTATTTTTTTTCATTAAGCTGAAGTTATTTCAGAGAATAGATTTCTTATTTTTTGATGTAGACACCATCAGCCAAGAACGCATACGTTGTTTCAGGCTTTGTAATTTTTGCTATTTCTTCAGCAGATTTTCCGGCATCTTTAGCATAATGTCTTAAATCTTCAACAGACTCAACATCAACAAAAGCTTTTCCGTACACGATAGCATCAGTATTATCAGCATTTAATGGCACAAAGAATCCATAATCTTTAAATTTGACAAAAGAATTGTCGTCTCCTTTCAGCTCCATTTTCATCCAACAGCCTTTCTTTTTGCAAACTGTCTTGATAGTAGATTCAAACTGAACCACCAAAGTATCGCCTTTTTTAAGTTTTTTATACTTCTTCATCATTTCAGCTTTATTATATACTCGGCTTACCTTGAATTTCTCTCCAAAAGATGCGTAGTCATTTGCGTTAAAAGCCTTTGCTTTTGTCTGCGCCATTAGTGATGTTCCAATAAATAACAACAGTACCAGAATAGTAGTAATTTTTTTCATAAGTGTGATTTTAATGAGTTGCGAATATAGTTAGTTTGGCAAAACTTAGAAATAAATAAATGATTAAATTAAGTAATTATTAAGAATACTGGCAATAAATCCAAGTAAAAAATACTGATTCTAAAAAAGTTTTCAATTTCTTAAACCGAAGCGAAATACTACTATTTTTTTATTTAGTTTTACAAAAAACTAACATCACAACTCAAAATATCAGAAAACAAAACATAAATAGTTAATTGTCAATCACTTAAATTATTTTCTGTATCACACCTAATACACACATTATGTTAAAAACCACTTCCGAAATCGATATAGTTAGAGCTAAAACTTCTAAAATTAGTGAAGTCGATTTTGAAAATTTAGCCTTTGGAAATGTTTTTACAGACCACATGTTGGTTTGTGATTTCAAAGAAGGTGCTTGGCAAAAACCAATTGTAAAACCTTACGAACCCTTCATGATAGATCCTTCTGCAAAAGTGTTTCACTACGGGCAGGCTATTTTTGAAGGCATGAAAGCCTATCGCGATGAAAATGATGCAATTTGGTTGTTCCGACCAGATCAGAATCTCGATCGATTTAACAAATCAGCTGTAAGAATGGCTATGCCTGAAATCACTGAAGATATTTTTATTGGTGGTCTCAAAACTATAGTCGATTTGGATCGTGACTGGGTTAAAAAAGGACTTGGTAACACGTTATACATTAGACCATTCATGATTGCCATTGGTTCGGGTGTTATTGCACAACCGTCAACACAATACCGTTTTATGATTATCCTTTCTCCTGCCCGATCTTATTATTCAGGTGAAGTAAAAGTGATTATTGCGGAACATTACAGCAGAGCTGCCAATGGCGGTATTGGTGCTGCTAAAGCTGCCGGAAATTATTCATCACAATTTTATCCACAGAAATTAGCTCAGGAAAAAGGGTTTCAACAAATAATTTGGACTGATGACGCAACGCACACCAAACTGGAAGAAGCCGGAACGATGAATGTATTTTTCAGAATCAATGATACTTTGTGTACCGCGCCTACAAGTGAAAGAATATTGGATGGTGTTACCAGAAAAAGTTTAATCGAATTGGCCAAACGCGAAGGCATCCATGTGGAAGAACGCACTGTTTTGGTTGAAGAGTTGGTACAAGGTGCTAAAGATGGCAGTTTAAAGGAAATTTTTGGTGCAGGAACAGCAGCTGTTGTCAGCCCGATTGTAGGGTTTCAATACCAAGAGCATTATTTCGAATTGCCTAAAATAGAGAACTCATTTGCATTGCAGTTAAAAGATACACTTACCAAAATCCAATATAAACTGGCAGAAGATACTTTCGGCTGGACCGTAAAGATTTAATCGACTAAATTAGTATCAGAATAGTATTTAAAAACTCCAGCGAAAACTGGAGTTTTTTTGTTTAAGTATTTTTGATGACAGCATCCTTATTACCTTAATATCTCTTCAAAACTTGGCTTGAAATAATTGGGTCCTTTCATGACTTTGCCGTCTTCTCGGTAAATAGGGAGCCCATTTTCGTCAAGTTTGCTCATATTGCTTCGCTGAATTTCATCAAATACGGCTTCAATTTTGTGCTGTAATCCATGTTCCAGAATCGTACCGCATAAAATATAAAGCATATCACCCAGCGCATCAGCAATTTCCACTAAGTCATTATTTTGAACCGCTTCAAGATATTCTTCGTTTTCCTCTTTCATCAGATTAAAGCGCAACGTATTTTTTTGTTCGCCCAAACAGGCCTTCATTTCATGACTCACACCAAGTCCAAAAGCCGTGTGAAATTCTTTTACAGCGTTGAGTTGTTTTTGCATTTTTAGTAAAATTTATTGTTACTGCAAATTACAACTTTAGGATACATTTGAGTAAATTTGTTGAAAATTTGAAATAAATGTTCACAACTGGTCAATGGGTCTTTGCAGCACTTTTTTTTATTGCTTTTGTTATTGCTGCCTATTTTGCTTATGCTAAAGATAAAGTGCTTCACCAAAGAGTATATAAAGGAAGCTATAAAATTCTGATAGGTTTTTTGATTTTTGTAGTGCTGTTATTTGTCATTAAGATTGTAAGGAAGTAGTAATTACTTGCCTTTAAAAAGATTCACACTTACGGTGGCGGTATCAGCATTTGGAAACTTTGTAAATACCCTATCGTCTGAGAACAAACCTACTTCAGCTGCAATTTTGTGCAACACCTCAATCTCCACAATATATTGATCTGAAAAACCATGAGTGGCATCATAAGCTGTTGCTGCTGTTCTTCCAATGTTTGCCGCTGTCAATTCGGGTGCTATGGTGTGAAGTTCTATGAGCAGCAAGCCAAATTTCTCAACAAAGGGCGACCATTTTTTAAGATGCTCCAATAAATTATCTTCTACTTCGTTGTTTGATATTCTTTTTCCTCTGTGAGCAAAAGCGCCAGTAGAAGCACTTATGCGATTTGGCGTCTTTATGGTCGGTGTTTCCCAAATACGGTTATGGTCTAGAAAAGTTCGAACGTTAAGCAGTTCTTTTAAATCGATACTATAATCTTCCTGAAGGGTTTCTGCCAGTAATTTTGGTCTTCCAATATCGCCCCATATTACCTTGGCCCAAATATCGGCTTTAATCAAATTAGCTCGGGTAACTTTTAGTGCAGCTTCGTTATAATCGACACCAACTAAAAATAAAGGATGTTCATCGAGCATTTTACCTCGCGATGTCTGACGTTCAATTACGTCAAAAATATGTTCCAAAAAGGCTCCGTTCCCACAACCCATATCCAAAATACCAATAGGTTGTTCTGCAATAGGTCGGCTGAACAATTCGATGATAATTTGGTCGACAATTTTAAAATATTCCGCATGAGCGCCACCACTTCCCCATACGTTCATTTCGCGGTCTACGTGTTGTTCCTCTTCGTGTTCGCCTACATTCCGAAGTACTGAAGCGTTGCCAAAAAGAAGTTCATCCATTTTTCGCAGCGTCGGAATATACGACACTGTAACTCCGTATGCCGCTGCTCTTTTGGCATAAAACAAACCGGTTTCTGTAAATTGATAGTGATCATTCTTTTTAGTAAACCAATCCAGATGCGTTAAAAAATCGAGGATTTCTTTAAAACATTCCGGTTTCTTGTGAAACTCCTCCGGTCGGAAAGAGGTTTCCATAAAATATTTGTGAAACATTCCGGTCATGCCCAGCATAACAATAGTTGGTCCGGCCAAAACGCCTTCGATATGAAATAAAACCTGTTGCTGAACAGCACGCACTGTTTTATCATCAGAAAACTGGATGCCGAAATTGGATTTGTATTTTGAAAATAAAATATTCAACATTTCGAAGGGTTCCACTTCAAACTTTCTGGGATGAAAATGCGCTGTAAATTGAAGCAATTCGAAAGCCTCTTTGTATAGCGGCACTAGCGAAAAAGCCACTTCACTTTGATCTGTTACCGAAAAATAAATCTCATCACTTAGATTGTTACTGGTTTGAGTTAGCCAACCTTGTGATGCCAAAACGCGTAGCGCTACATTTAGATAACCTTCGTTGGCATTGAACTTTGTGGTAAGCGCTACCAAACTTGCCTTTTGCTGTTGCATAATATATTCTAATATGCCTTTTTTATACAAGGAGTAGGCAACCGGAACTGTAACAATTCCGTCCAAATGTCTGAATAAAATGCCGCGAAGTTCACTTTTTGTTCTCATCGATTTAAATTTGAATACTAACAAATATAATCAAAATTGCTACCATTAAATTCATAACTTTGTTTCACTTAAAAATGGCGCGCATGAGAATTTTAAAATACATCTTCTTACTCATTTTATTGGCATTTGTTGGAATCACGGTATATGTGGCAACACAAAAAGGAACTTTTGAAGTAAGTAAAAGTAGTATCATAAAAACACCTCGAAGTACGGTTTTCGATTATGTTAATGATTATAAAAACTGGGAAACCTTTGGTTCCTGGATGCAAAAAGATACCGATTTAAAATTTAGTTACGCCGCAAAAACAATCGGTTACGGAGCGAAATCAATATGGAATAATGGTTCCGAGGAAGGCGAAATAAAAACAGTTTTTGTTAAAGAGAATGACAGCATAGCCCAAAAAGGCAGCTTTAATGGAACCACCGCAACTCTTTCCTGGAGCTTTAAAGATACCCTTGGAGGCACGAAAGTCACAGTACATAGCAAAGGAAAAATGACTCTTATGACCAAGGTAACTACTTTTTTCAAAGGTGGAATTAGTTCTATTTTGGGTGACGTTTATGAAAAAAGTCTGCGCAACCTTGACAAAACCTTACATTATGAAATGAAAACCTACGCCATCAAGATAAATGGAATTGTACAGCGACCATCAGGTTTTTGCTTAAAACAAACTGTCTCCTGCCCTATCAAAAGTGTGCCTAAAAACACTAAAATAATTATGGGGCGGATGCTTCATTTTTTTAAAAAGAATAAAATTGCCATGGTCGGCAAACCGTTTGTTAGTTATGACAAATATGATGTCGCTAATAATTTTGCTACTATTTCTGTCTGCATTCCGGTAGGTCAATTAATTGCAATTACCTCCGGAAGCGATGTTGCTTCGGGAGAAATTATGCCATTTACCTGTTTGAAAACTACGTTAACGGGAGATTATTCTCATAGTAAGGAAGCGTGGGCAAAAGCACAAAAATATATTACAGACAACGGTTTAAAACAAAACTTAGCAGGAAGTTATACCGAAGTATACGTCAAAACTATAGACGATGTTAAGCAACCTTCAAAATGGGTAACCGAAATTTACATTCCCGTTTTTCCGAAAGCAATTTCATTACCAAAAACCGCGGTAGCACCTACTAGCACTGCAGCTGAAGTTACACCAACAAGCGCAACACCGATAGAAACACCCTAATTTATCCTGTTGATTAAACCTTTTCCGTTATCTTTATTCTAACAGTTAAATTTTTACTTTGCAGGAAGAAAAGGATTTCATTCAGGAATTATTACATCCGAAAACGCAAAATATTGCGTTTCAAAAACTCTTGCGTGACTATCAGCGTCCGTTGTACAATCATATCCGACATATTGTTTTAAATCATGATGATACGGATGATGTATTACAAAATACCTTTATCAAGGTTTTCAGGCATCTAAAAGATTTTAAAGGAGACAGTAAATTATTTTCATGGATGTATCGCATTGCAACAAATGAAGCTATAACTTTTATCAACCAAAAAGCGAAAAGAAATAGTACTACCAGTGAAGCGTTGCAAAGCAAAATTGTAGACAATCTGAAAGCTGACACCTATTTTGACGGTAATGAAATTCAGCTAAAACTACAAAAAGCCATTGCACTATTGCCTGAAAAACAGCAATTGGTTTTTAAAATGAAGTATTACGAAGAAATTAAATACGAAGATATGTCGGAGATTTTAGGGACTTCAGTGGGTGCTTTGAAAGCTTCTTACCATCATGCCGTCAAGAAAATTGAAGATTATATGAAAACGAATTAAACCATTTAACCTTATTTTTGTCAAAAGAAACATGAAAGATTTTAAACTAGATAATGAAGCCAAAATAAGCTCAGGATTTACGACTCCGAGTGACTATTTTGATTCTTTTCCCGAAAAAGTTTTAGCACAAATATCACAAGAAGAACCCAAAGTCATCTCCATTTTTCGTTCCCGAAGAAATTGGTATTTTGCGGCTGCGGCGGTTGTTACCCTAACGCTTTCCATTCCAGTGTATAATTTTTACCGATTACAGTCGCAGGAAATTGACGCTGCTACTTTAGAAAATTACATTGCCTATAATTCAACGATATCACAAGAACAAATCATTGATTTATTAGAACAGGAAGATTTGGATAAAATAAAACTGGAACTCAACATAGATGATGCTGCTATTGAAGACGCATTACAATCAAACACCAATTTAGAAGACTATTTAATCGATTAATATTATGAACATCAAAAATATATTTAAGCTACTCATAGTTCTTATTTCTGTAAATGCTATTGCGCAAGACGGACCCTTTATCCGCAAAAAGAAAGAACAGCTCAAATCGCTCAAAGTTGCTTTTATTACAAGTGAATTGTCATTGACATCAGAAGAAGCTGCCAAATTTTGGCCATTGTATAATGCCTATGAACAAAAGCAACAGGACATACGTAAAGAAAAATTAAAAGGCTATTTGGACCGAATGGATCAAGAATCCTTTGATAATTTATCCGATAAAGAAGCGGCTACTATTTTGACTAACATAGAAAACAGTGAAGACGAATTGCATCAGGCAAAAAAGAAATTTGTCGCAAGTTTAAAAGGAGTAATTTCGCCACTAAAAATTCTGAAGCTCAAAAAAGCCGAAGAAAATTTCAATCGAAAATTACTGCAACAATATCGAAACAAAAAAAATAAATAAAATAAAGAGAGCCTTTGCTCTCTTTATTTTTTAAACTCAATTCGGATAATCTTGTCCTTTCCAGCTGCAAATGCAGTGTTTTCATCTAGAAATCTAATAGTGTAAAGGGTTGTATCAGTAAGAAGTTGTTTCCAAGAATTTCCACGATCCGCCGAATAAAATAATCCTGATAGACCTACAGCGACTAATTGTTTACCTTTTGATTTTGGAACAAACTGTATGCAGGATGCGTAGCCAAACCCCGAGTTATCTGCAATGAGCTTCCATGTTTTTCCTCCGTCAAAAGTCATTGCCTTATTTTTGTGGTTTTGGTTGGGGATTTCATAATTACCGCCTGCAATTACTCCAATTTTATCATTGTAAAAATCAGCCGTGAATATTCCAGTCATTGATTTTCCCTGAACTATCGGTGTTTCAAAAACTTCCCATGTTTGCCCTTTATCCGGAGCATAAAAAACCCTTGCTTTTTTACCTCCAGATACTATCCAAGTGTGATTACCCTTAATACAAATATTGGTATTACTTGCCGCAAAAGCCGCTTCTCCATCAACTACTTTTGGTAGCATATCACAGGGGATTTTCTTCCAACTTTTACCGGAGTCTTTTGTAATTAGAAGGGAGAGACAATTTTCGGTTGGGTCACCAATTGCAATACCATCTTTATCATTCCAGACATTCATACTATCGTAAAAAGCTTTCTCGTTGTTTTCAGAATAAACTTTCTGGAGCTTAACATCTGATTTATTTATTTTAAAAATATGTGCAGGATTGCCAATATTGGCTATAAAAACCGACTTTGAATTTTGGGCAATCGCTCTGAATTCCAATTTTTCTTCTGTGTTTGGTATCGTTTTTTGCAGATGCGTGAGTGTCTTTGTATCATAATATCCAAACCTACTTTTATCAGCAGCATACCAAATTTTATCGTTATCAATAAGCAATGCCCTGATACTGATTTTATCATTCAAGATCGTATCAATAGCAACTGATTTAAAGCTAGTATTATCAGAAGAAGAAGATCGCGACTTACACCCAACACAAAGGACGAATATTATGAAACCTAAAAGTGATTTTTTCATTCGGAGTACTTGATTTATAAACAAATGTACACATTTTAAATAAGTTAAGATTGTATTAAAAAAGTTGAAAAAAAAGTTGTGGCACAGTAATTGGTTAGGTGATAAAAAGAATATCCAATTACTAAAACATATATATTATGAAAACTAAAATTGTAACCCTGACCCTACTGTCTTTGTTGAGTATTTCAACAGCTTTTGCACAAGACAGAACTACAGTTACTGCAAATAACTCCGATATCAGTGATAATTTAGATTTACGTGCCGTGGCCTCCATTTTTGGAGATTCTGATAATTTGGAAGATTTTGAAATAAGACTGAATGATCCAAGAGCCCAGATTTCAAATTTGGATTTGAATGGTGATAACCAAGTAGATTATTTACGTGTCATAGAAAGTGTTGAAGGTAATGCGCACCTAATCATTATTCAATCGGTTTTAGGTCGTGATAACTTTCAGGATATAGCGACTGTTGAAGTAGAAAGAGACAGAAACAATAATATTCAGGTTCAGGTCGTTGGTGATGTTTATATGTATGGTAACAATTACATCTATGAGCCAGTTTATTCCTATACTCCAGTAATTTACAACTCGTTTTGGGTTAGAAATTATCGTCCCTATTATTCTTCTTGGTATTGGGGTTATTATCCAAGTTTTTATGTAGCTTGGTCTCCATTCCCAATTTATACCTATCACAATCGTATAGGAATTTATATTAATCACAATCACCATTATAATTATGTAAATTACAGAAGATGTGGTGTGGCTTATAACAACTATTACAACGGAAGAAGAGGAAATGCCTATGAGAGACAATATCCAAGTCGTTCTTTCTCACAAAGAAATAATGGCTACTCGAACCGTCGCGAATTGGTTAACACCAGAAAGCCAGAAATTTCAAATACAAGAAATGCTGTTGCGGCTAACAATACCAGAAACAATTCGGTTGAAGCAAACTCACCAAGACCTACGAGAGTAGTAAATGGTTCTAATGAAATTAAAAACGGTGCCACTCCGAGAAGTCAGGGAATAAGAGGATCTGAATCTCCAAGAAGTGTAAGCGTTCACGAGGGTTCATCTCCTAGAGGCAATGCTAATACGAGAAACTATGATGCTCCCCGAAACACCCCAAGCACAACAAACAACGAGTCACCGAAAAGCGTCAGAAATACTCGTAGTTCAGAATCACCACAAAGTGTAGCCACTCAGGGTAATACAAGAACAAATCAAAGTCCTAGAGCAGAAGCTCCACGAAATGTACAAAGAAATGAATCTCAAAGAAACTCCTCGCATAGAGATTATTCTCAGCAAAGAGGGAATTCCCAAAGAAGTGAAGGAAGTTCGAGAGGAAACGGAAACAGAAGAAGTTGAGTTGAATAGTTATAGTTTAAATTGTTGAGAAAAGGCACTGCAGAAATGTGGTGCTTTTTTTATGAGCCAACCCAAAATAAAATCCTTAAAAAAGTAATTGAGTTAAAAATATAGTACATTTGTAACCGTTTTTTAACATATTATTATGAGTACCCATAATCATAAACTTCATAGTACACTTAGTACTGCAGGACTGCTTATTACATTAGGAATTATTTATGGAGATATAGGAACTTCTCCTTTGTATGTAATGAAAGCTATCATTGGAGATAGCGTTATCAGTAAAGATTTAATTTTAGGAGGACTGTCTTGTATCTTTTGGACACTGACGTTACAAACAACCTTAAAATATGTTATCATAACCTTAAGCGCTGATAATCATGGCGAAGGTGGTATTTTTGCTTTATATGCACTGGTAAAACGTACTAAAATCCAATGGCTTATTGTACCTGCTATCATCGGAGGAAGTGCATTATTAGCTGACGGAATAATCACTCCGCCAATTTCCGTCTCGTCCGCTGTAGAAGGTTTAAAAATTTTCAAACCGGACATTCCTATTAAACCAATTGTAATCGGTATCTTGTTTATTCTTTTTACAATTCAACAATTCGGAACAAAATTGGTAGGCAAATTTTTTGCTCCAATGATGTTAATTTGGTTTTCAATGTTAGGAGTATTAGGGGTTATACAAATGATGACCAACCTTGAGGTTTTTAATGCGATAAATCCATACTATGCCTACCATTTATTAACCTCAGATGTAAGCGAACAAGGATTTTTTATTTTGGGTGCTGTCTTTTTATGTACCACTGGTGCAGAGGCTTTATACTCCGACATGGGACATTGCGGCAGAAGAAATATTCGAATTAGTTGGATTTTTGTAAAATCAACATTAATCTTAAATTATTTTGGACAAGGTGCATATCTGTTAGCGCATCAAGGAAAAACTTTAACGGAATTAGGTAGCTCAAACCCAAATCCATTCTATCTCATTATGGCCAGTTGGTTTCAACCTATTGGAATTGTAATTGCAACCTTAGCTGCTGTAATTGCTTCTCAAGCCTTAATCAGTGGTTCATTTACATTAATTAATGAAGCCATGCGTTTGAATTTTTGGCCTAAAGTTAAAATTAATTATCCTACCGATGTCAAAGGTCAATTATATATCCCTTCCTTAAACTGGTTGTTGTTTTTAGGATGTGTTGGTATCGTTTTAAAATTTGAAGACTCCGGTGAAATGGAACATGCCTACGGTTTAGCAATTGTATTGTGCATGATTATGACCACTATTCTATTGAATTATTATTTGATAATGAAAAGAGTAAAATGGTACTTTATTGCCCCTTTAATTATTCTCTATTTAACCATAGAATTTTGCTTTTTAGGTGCCAATATTTTAAAATTCTTTGATGGAGGTTATGTAACTTTATTCATTGCTTGTTTCTTGATTGGTATAATGACAGTTTGGTATTTGGCGAAAAAAATCAGCAAAGCTTACACCAAAATTGTTAAGATTGATAATTATAAAAAAGTACTTGCCGAATTAAGTGTCGATTTATCTATTCCGAAATATGCTACCCATTTAATTTACATGACCAACTCAACTCGCACTGATGAAATTGAAGAAAAAGTTATGTATTCCATTCTTCAGAAAAGACCGAAACGCGCAGATATGTATTGGTTTGTTCATGTGAACATCTTAAACGAACCTTACCGAAGAGAATACCGTGTTTCCGAAATTATAAAAGATGATTTGTATCGTGTTGATTTCAATTTAGGCTTTAGAGAGCCAACCAAAATCAATCTGATGTTCAAAGAAGTAATTCGGGATATGGTACAAAATGGCGAAGTTGATGTGACCAGTCGCTATGAGTCGCTGAATAAAAACAATATTATTGGTGACTTCAAGTTCGTACTTTCTGAGAAATTCTTATCCAATGACAGCGATTTAACATTCTTCGAAAAAATTGTAATGAACGGATACTTTTTACTCAAAAAACTGAGTTTATCTGAAGAAAAAGGATTTGGTTTGGATAGTAGCTCGGTGAAAGTTGAACAATTTCCAATGGTACTTCATGCTCCGGAAAAATTCGAAATGGTTCGTATACGCTAAATGTTTCTGACCTTTTAACAGTACGGTTAATAAAAAAGCAATATCTTTGCCCGCTGATTTTTTTACACCATGCGATTACATCGAAATTTAGTTTACACCACCATTGACTCCCTAAATGCCATCTTTAACGAAGGCGAATATGCCGACAAAGTCGTGGCTCGTGCCTTGAAAAAAGACAAACGTTGGGGAAGTTCCGACAGGAAATTTGTGGCCGAAACTATCTATGAGATTGTTCGTTGGAAACGCCTCTATGCCGAAATTGCCGAAGTAAAAGAACCTTTTGACAGAGACGATTTATGGCGTATGTTTTCCGTTTGGGCTGTATTACGCGGTTACACTATTCCGGATTGGAGACAACTGGAAGGAACTCCGGCTCGAAAAATTAAAGGAAGATTTGACGAACTTTCTAAAATCAGGAAAATGCGCGAATCTATTCCGGATTGGATGGATGAACTAGGTGTTCGTGAATTGGGAGAAGATCTTTGGAATAAAGAAATAGCTGCCCAAAACCAACCTGCCAAAGTAATCCTTCGGGTCAATACGCTAAAAACTACTAAAGAACAGCTTCACGCCCTTTTAATGGATCTAAACATCGAAACGGAATTTTTAAAGGACCAACCCGATGCCTTAGTTTTGAAAGAAAGAGCCAATGTATTTTTAACAGATGCTTTCAAAGAAGGTATGTTTGAGGTACAAGATGCCTCATCTCAATTGGTAGCCGCTTTCTTAGATGTACAACCTGGAATGCGCGTAGTGGATACTTGTGCCGGTGCCGGAGGTAAAACCTTACATATGGCATCGTTAATGGAAAATAAGGGACAGCTTATTGCGATGGACTTATATGAGAGTAAACTAAAGCAATTAAAATTAAGAGCCAAAAGAAATGGGGCTTTCAATATAGAATACCGAATAATTGATAGTACCAAAGTTATCAAAAAATTACACGAAAAAGCAGACAGAGTCTTGATTGACGCTCCCTGTAGTGGACTAGGAGTTCTAAAGAGAAATCCGGATGCCAAATGGAAACTGCAACCCGAATTCATCGATAATATCAAAAAAGTTCAGGCTGAAGTTTTAGAAAATTATTCGAAGATTGTAAAACCGGGAGGAAAATTAGTGTATGCAACCTGCTCTATCTTACCCTCTGAGAATCAGGAACAAATTAAGCGTTTTTTAACAACGGAGACCGGAAAAACTTTTACCTTTGTTAAGGAAACCAAAATCCTGGCCCAAGAAACTGGTTTTGACGGATTTTATATGGCGCTGTTAGAAAGAAAAAAAGATATATAAAAATACAAATGAAAAGAATCTTAACCTCATTACTACTAAGTTTTTCTCTACTAAGTATAGCCCAGACAAAATCGGGTGATACTAATGCTACCATGTCAATTCCTCCCGGTTATTACAACACCGCAACTGGAACAGGATATACATTAAAAACGCAACTTTTCAATATCATCAATGGTCATAATGACAGAGGATACGGAGGTTTGTACACAACATACTTAACATCTGACAAAGATTTTTATTATGAAAATAATGGAACGATGCTCGATATGTACACTGAAAATCCAACTGGTGATGAATGTGAGTTTACCTACGGAGTTAATCAGGACGACGGAACACTCGGTAATAACGAATGTGAACGATACAATAGAGAACATTTAGTGCCACAATCAGTTTTTGGGGGTGCATCAGGAACACCAATGTATTCCGATGCGCACTTCGTTGTACCATCAGATAAACATGTAAATGGAGAACGTGGTGATTTTCCTTTCAGTAGAGTGAATACACCATCTGGAATTTATTCTAATGGTTCTAAAAAAGGTTCTAATCTTAATGTAGGTTACTCTGCTGGTTACACAGGGACTGTATTTGAACCTATTGATGAATTCAAAGGTGATATTGCCCGAATGTTACTCTATTTTGCCACCCGTTATGAAGATCTGGTTGCCGGATGGAATTATGCAATGTTCAACAATACAAGCAATCAGGTTTTTACCAATCAAGCGATAAATGTTCTGTTGACATGGCATAACAATGATCCCGTTAGCACAAGAGAAATCAACCGAAATGATGCTGTTTATGCACGTCAGAATAACAGAAATCCGTTTATTGACCGTCCTGAATTTGCAATGAGAATCTGGGGAAGTTTATTAAGTACTTCGGTTTACAATCAATTAAATGCGGTTGCCGTATATCCAAATCCGTCCAATGATGTAGTCAACATTACTACTGATGTTGTTCTTGATGAAATTGACATTATCACCATCAATGGTCAGGTTTTACAACAAATCAAAAAACCAACTTTCGAAAACAATACCTTTTCAATAACTAATTTACCGAAAGGATTTTATTTCTTAAAATTAACAACTTCAGGGAATTCAGTTACCAAAAAAGTTTTAATAAACTAAGAAAGATACTCTTATACACTACTAAACGCTGTTGAGATTCAACAGCGTTTTTTTGTTTTTAATCGAATAAGTATTCTAAATAGTTCAGAAATAGCAATGAATGCATTGATTTACTTTGAATTTTAGAGCTTCTTTACTATCTTTCGCCCTCAAATTGTGTAACCCTTAAAACATTTTACAAATGTTAGAAGAAAAGAATGATAACCTGCAAGATGCAGATGGAAACGTAGCGGATGCATCACAAGAAGTGACCATCACTGAAAATCAAGAGATTCCTGTTGTAAATCAAGAGGAAAATGTAGCTGTTGAAGAAATAGAATCGCCATCAGTAGAAGAAACTTCTGAAGAGCCAACAGCAGCAAAAGCGGGCGTTTTAACCGAAGAACTTACGGAAGACGAAATCGAATTAGCCGCTGAAAAAGAAGAACTAGTCGAAGAAACTGTTGCCGAGGAAGCAGTTATTGCTGATGAAACTCTTGTAGAAGAAGCTCATGCAGAGGAAGAAGTTATCGTTGAAGAAACTCCTGCAGAAGAAGTAGTTGCAGAAGCAACTGAAAATGTAATTGAACTTACTGACGAAGAAGTTGCCAATGACACTCCGGTTTTTCAAACAGATAATCAATCGGTAATCAACGCTATCGAAGAAGTAAATGCTGAAGAGAGTGAAGACGAAACCCTAAAAGACCGTCATGACATTCCAATGCTGGATTATGATGCGCTATCCATGGAACAATTGATAGATGAATTAGCTGTATTGGTTGCGGTAGAAAAAATGATGTCGGTTAAAGACCATGTGGAAGAGCTTAAGAAAGCATTCTTATCTAAATATTATCATTTTATTGATGAAAAGAAAGAGGAATTCCATGCTGAAAATCCGGATACTACAGAAGATTTTCACTATCACTTCCCTTTAAAAACAAAATTTGACCAATTATACTCTCACTATAGAGACAAAAAAAATAATCACTTTCAAAGTCTACAAAACAGCTTAAAATCAAATCTCGAAAACAGATTGGCTATTGTAGAAGAATTGAAAAATTTAATACACAGTCAGGAAAGCATTCCGGTTACTTTAAAGAAATTTAATGATATCCGCGATCGTTGGAAAGTGGCTGGCCCAATTCCGAAAGACAAATACAATCACGTTTGGAATAACTATCATTTTCATTTAGAGAATTTCTATGATATACTCCATTTGGATAGAGAAATTCGCGACTTAGACTTCAAACACAATTTAGTTCAAAAACTTAAGATCATTGAGCGTGTTGAAGAATTGGTAAAAGAAGAGGACATCAACAAAGCATTCCGTGAACTACAAGATTTACATCGAATCTGGAAAGAAGATATTGGTCCGGTTTCCAGAGAAAGCAGGGAAGAAATTTGGAATAAGTTTAGTGAGCTGACCAAACAAATGCACGATAAACGGGAAGCTCAATTTGAGAAACTTCGCGAAGTGGAAGTGGCTAACTTAGAGAAAAAGAAAGAAATTATTGCTCAGATTGAAGTATTGGCTCAAGAAAAGGTCAATTCTCACGCGTCTTGGTTAGCACAGATTGAAAAAGTGGAAGCGTTACGCAACCAATTCTTCGCGGCCGGAAAAGTACCCTCAGAAGTAACGGACCAAACTTGGGGAGATTTCAAAAATGCGGTAAGAAGTTTTAATGTACTTAAAAACTCTTTTTATAAAGACATTAAGAAAGACCAAAACGACAACCTTTCCAAAAAACAAGCTTTGGTTGCTAAAGCCAACGAATTAAAGGAAAGTACCGATTTTGCAGCAACAACGCCTATTTTCAAACAAATTCAGGAAGAATGGAAAACTATTGGGCATGTACCAAGAAAATTTTCAGATAAACTTTGGGCCGAATTTAGAGCGGCTTGTAATGAATATTTCGAAAAACTGAAAGAACAAAAATCAGAAGTTAACGAAGAGGAAGTACTGGCATTCGACAACAAAAAAGCGTATTTAGAAACCATCAAAAGCTTTGAATTGGTTGGCGATCATAAAACCGACTTAGATGCTATAAAAGCACATATTGAAACTTGGAAAGGATTTGGTAAAGTGCCTTTTGCCCGTCGTCATGTTGAAGGAAAATTTAATAAAATTTTAGATTCTTTATTTGAAAAGTTAAGTGCCAGTAAAAAAGACAACGAAATTGCACGTTATGCCAATCGTTTGGATCATCTTGCCAATACGGATACTCGAAAACTAGACAATGAAAAAGTATTCATCATGCGTAAGATTGATGAAGTGCAAAGCAGTATTTTCCAATTGGAAAATAACATTCAGTTTTTTGGTCGAGCAAAAGCTGATAATCCAATGGTAAAAGAAGTAATGAAAAACATTGAGAAAGCGAAAGAAGAATTAGCCACTTGGAAAGAAAAGCTAAAACAACTTAGAAATATCAAAACAGAAGATTAAAAGAAAAACCCCGATAATTCGGGGTTTTTTATTACTCATCTTTTATTGTGATAATAATTTCATCTTCAAATTTATATTCACCTTTCTTATAAATATCTTTATTGATAAGAAGAATTTCATAGGTGTATATGCCTTTTGGTATAAGGAAAAGACATTCTTTACCGTCTTTTTGTATTACAAGTTCTTTCTTTACCTGATCACCATTTTCGTCCGTCCCTGAAATTTTAAAAGTTATTTTATCAACTAGTTTGTTTTTTACACAAACACTTTCAATAGTTTTACTTTCAGGTTTTGAATCAGATTTTGCAACTTTAAAAACGGTTAAACCACTAAGTAGTAACTCACCTCCTTTTAAAAGTTTGTCAATATCAGACTGAGCATTAGAAGTAGTTATGAAAAACAGTAGCAACAAAAAGGAACTATTTAGTGTTTTTCTCTTTATAATCATCTATAACTCTATTTTTCTCTATTATATATTTTGCATACAAGACTTCGTCTTTCTTAAATAAATCTAACGCACATTGTGGATATTTATCTTTAGTGTATAAGAAAAAGTCTCCTTTGTATTCCTCATCTTTACATTCAGAATTTAAATTTGTTGCTACCATTCTTCCACATTCTCCAACTTTTACATTTGTACTTGAAACTAAATAAGTTGCAAATCCATCACTACTATAAACCCTAACATTAACAGTATAACAACCGGCAACAGCATCTACGAGATCAGATTGCACATATAAGCTTGGACCAGGCCTGCTGTCAGTTTGAGCTACAGAACTACAACTAAATAATACAACGGCTAAAAAGCCAAAAATCAAATTTTTCATTTTATTAAATTTTAATTGTTATAAATATTTTTTTTACTAAAATTCCTCGAGATAAATTTTGTTTTGTAAAATTCAGAATTAAATAATAAATTTCCTATGTGAATTTGACAGCATATATGTAAGTTTTTTTTTGCATATATGCGCAATTTAAACAAAATTATCCTATTTTTATAACTCAATAAAAAAATGAATTATGGCTAAATCAAATTTTATAGTAAAGGAAAAACTTAAAAAATTACGTGTTGAAAAAGGTTTTAAACAAACGGAATTTGCTGAAAAAGTTTATATGGATCAATCACAATATAGTAGACGAGAATCAGGAAAAGTTACTATTTCCGATGAAGAATGGGATAGATTTGCACTAGCATTAGAAGTAAATAAATTAGAAATTTTTGAGTCAGAATCAAGGACTATTAATATTGTAAACAATAATGATAATAAAGATAATTCTATAAATGCATTTGAAATAACCATCAAAGCACCAAACCATTTTTTTGATGATTTAAATAGAAAAATGGATTTAATAATAAATAAAATTGGCGGAAACCAATATTAATAAAAGAAAATAATCGGGGTTTTTTATTACTGTATTTTTGAAGCTAAAAGATAAATGACCGCCATTCTGATGGCCACTCCGTTTTCAACTTGGTCCAAAATGACTGATTGTTTGGAATCGGCAACATCCGAAGTGATTTCAACACCGCGGTTTATTGGTCCGGGATGCATAATGACTATTTCTTTACTCAACGAATCCAAAAGTTGTTTATCCACACCATATTGCTGAGCATATTCTCTTGTTGAAGGAAAATAGTTGACATCCATACGTTCGTTCTGAACACGTAGCATATTGGCAACATCACACCATTCTAAAGCCTTTCTCAGATTAGGTTCCACGGTTACTCCCAAACTCTCAATATATTTCGGAATCAGTGTTTTTGGCCCACAAACTTTTACTTCAGCGCCTTGCATTTGAAGAGCATAAATATTGGACAACGCTACTCTCGAATGCAAAATATCGCCCACAATAACTACTTTCTTTCCTCCTACTTCACCCAATCGTTCTTTGATAGAATAACTGTCTAGAAGAGCCTGAGTGGGATGCTCATGTGCACCGTCTCCGGCATTCACGATACTGGCTTTTACGTTTTGTGATAGAAAATAAGCCGCACCCGGATTGGCATGACGCATGACAACCATATCAACTTTCATCGAAAGAATGTTGTTTACCGTATCAATTAAGGTTTCTCCCTTTTTTACTGATGACTGGGCTGTTGAGAAACTAATGACATCCGCAGAAAGTCTTTTCTGAGCCAACTCGAAAGACAGTTTAGTTCGAGTACTGTTTTCGAAAAAGATATTGGCAATGGTAATGTCGCGCAAAGAAGGCACTTTTTTAATAGGACGATTGATGACTTCCTTGAAATGGTCTGCCGTTTCAAAAATCAAATCAATATCCTGCTTTTTCAGATATTTTATGCCTAATAAATGGTTGACTGATAGTTCCAATTTGTTGTATAGTTAGTTGTGTTGTATCTATATTCTATAGTCTTTTTTCTTGCTTCTTGCTTTTACATTAAATATACTGCGTCTTCTCCATCCTTTTCTTTCCAGCATACTTTTACTTTTTCATTTGCAATTACATCTACCTGTCGCCCTCGATAATCGGGTTGTATCGGCAAATGACGGCTGAATCGTCGGTCTATCAAAACCAAAAGCTCAATCTCAGCAGGTCTCCCGAAGGACTGTACGGCAGTTAATGCTGCTCGAATACTTCTTCCGGTAAACAGAACGTCATCTATAAAAACTACTTTTTTATCTTCTACCAAAAAATCGATTTGTGTTTTGTTGGCATCTAATGGCTCTCCTCTGCGGAAATCATCGCGAAAAAAAGTAATATCTAGGAATCCTAACGGAATGTTTTTGATGTTATATTCGGTTTCTAAAATAGATTTCAATCGTTGTGCCAATGAAACACCGCGTGGCTGAATACCTATAAGTACTGAATTGGAAAAATCAAGATGATTTTCGATTAACTGACAAGCCAAACGATGGAGTATGATATTGACTTCTTTGGAAGTGAGCAATACTTTTTGACTCATGGTAGTGTTGTTTGGAGTGTAAAAGTAGTACTTTTTATTGAGTGAGTCAAATTAGTTATGAGTCGTAAAGTAGGAGTTATGCGTTTTGGGTTAACTATTTTGGTATTTTAAGTAAGAAAATGAACTTATTTTATTCTTACAAAATAATAATACACTATACCATCCCTAAAAAATGATGCTACTAAACCGTTCCATTGATGCCTATAAACTGTTCGGTTTATGCTGATAAACTGATGAATTGATGCTGATAAACTGATTAGTTGATGCGGTACTTTTTGAACCCCTGTATTTATGGGCAGTCCCGAGGGCAAAGCATCATCATCAAGATGATACAACTTTGTCGGATTTTGTAGGAAGAAATTAAGGTTACATTCCCTACATCCCCAAAAAAAACTCCCGCCATTAGCAGGAGTTTTAAGTATATATTACTTGTACATTTTCTTTCTCAATTCCTGTACTTTCTCGTCTTCTAAGTATTCATCGAAAGTCATGTAGCGATCGATAACTCCGTTTGGTGTAATTTCTAAGACTCTGTTAGCAACCGTTTGCGCAAACTCATGGTCATGCGTCGTAAACAATACCGATCCTTTAAAGTTCTTCAGTGAATTGTTGAAAGCCGTAATCGACTCCAAATCCAAGTGATTGGTAGGTTCGTCCAGCATTAAAACATTGGCACGTATCATCATCATTCGGGACAACATACAACGCACTTTTTCGCCTCCTGATAAAACTGTACACTTTTTCAAGGCTTCTTCTCCTGAGAAAATCATCTTGCCTAAAAATCCACGAACGTATACTTCATCGCGCTCTTCTTCGGTTTTTACAAATTGGCGCAACCAATCTACCAGATTAAGGCTGCCATCGGTAAAAAACGAACTGTTATCATTGGGTAAATAGGATTGTGTAGTCGTAATACCCCAATCAAAAGTTCCGGCATCGGCTTGTTGATTTCCGTTAAGGATTTCATAGAATGCTGTAGTCGCACGCGAATCTTTCGAAAACACCACAACCTTATCGCCTTTCGCCATATTCAAATCGACGTTCTTGAACAAAAGCTCTCCATCGGCTGACGCGGCTAAATTTTGAACATGAAGAATTTGATCTCCAGCTTCTCTTTCTACATCAAATATAATGGCAGGATAGCGTCGACTTGATGGTTTGATTTCATCTAGATTTAATTTATCAATCATCTTTTTACGCGAAGTCGCTTGTTTTGATTTGGCAACGTTGGCACTAAAACGACGGATAAACTCTTCCAATTCTGCTTTCTTTTCTTCAGCTTTTTTGTTTTGTTGCGCTTTTTGACGCGCTGCTAACTGACTGGATTCGTACCAAAAGGTATAGTTTCCGGAGAAGTGATTGATTTTAGAAAAATCGATATCTGAAATATGGGTACATACCGCATCCAAAAAGTGACGGTCGTGTGATACCACAATTACGGTGTTTTCATAGTTAGCCAAGAAATTTTCCAACCAAGAAATTGTCTCAAAATCCAAGTCATTCGTAGGCTCATCCATGACCAATACATCAGGATTCCCGAAAAGGGCTTGTGCTAAGAGGACACGTACTTTAAGCTTCCCTTCTACTTCACTCATTAAAGTGTAATGCATATCGGCAGGAATTCCAAGGTTTGATAACATCGCACCAGCATCCGATTCAGCATTCCAACCATTCATTTCTTCAAACTGCACCTGCAATTCACCTATTCTATCCGCATTAGAATCATCATAATCGGCATACAAAGCATCCATTTCCGACTTCACAGCGAACAACACTTTATTCCCCATCATCACCGTTTCCAAAACCGTATGCTCATCAAACATATTGTGGTTCTGATTTAGAACCGACATACGTTTACCAGGTTCTAAGAAAACTCTTCCCGATGTAGGGTCGATATCACCCGCCAGTATTTTTAAGAATGTCGATTTTCCAGCACCATTGGCCCCGATTACACCATAACAATTGCCTTGTGTAAAGGTCGTGTTTACTTCGTCGAATAATATTCTTTTTCCAAACTGGACAGATAAATTGTTTACCGTTAACATGAAATGATTGTATTAAAATTTGGTGCAAAAGTAGTTAAAACTGTTGAGTGTTGCGTCAAATAGTGTTCAGTTTTTTTATTATATTAGACACCAATTAAACCGCTATTCATGACGTTCCCTTTTCAATTCGATTTCTTTGGCGATACGGTTTATTTTCATTTCATTTTTGAAACTTTAGCCTTTATTATCGGGGTACGGTTGTATTATTATTTAAAAAAAGGCATCGTCGATGCTATTTCCGAAATAGATAGATTGTGGATCATGTTAGGGGCTATGCTTGGCGCCTTTGTTGGGTCGAGAGTAATTGCTATGCTTGAGAATCCTTCAGAAATCATGCAGCAAACCTGGCTCATCTTTTACCAAAACAAGACCGTAGCCGGAGGATTTTTAGGTGGATTATTTGGAGTAGAATTGATGAAGAAAATCATTGGAGTCAAAACAGCTTCAGGTGATATTTATGTGATTCCAATCATCGTAGCGTTATTTATCGGACGCATCGGCTGTTTTTCTATGGGCGTTGCCGAAACGACCTATGGCATTGAAACCACTACTATTTTTGGCATGGATTTGGGTGATGGCAAAAGCAGACATCCGGTAGCACTTTATGAAATGGCCTATATGATAGTGCTTTTTATTGTGTTCCGAATAACCCAATATAAAGCAATGATGAACGGCGACCGATTCAAGCTATTCATGGTTTTGTACTTTTTGTATCGGTTTTTAATAGAGTTCCTGAAGCCTTACCATCCGCTGTTTTTAGGATTAAGCAGCATTCAATGGAGTGCGCTTTTCATTTTTGCGTATTATTATACATTTATTTTAAGACAAATTCGATATGCCCAATAGAGATTACATTTACTACGACTACACCAAAAGCCTTTGTCCCGAATGTTTGCATACTATCGATGCCAAAATAGTATTTCAAGACGATAAAGTATGGATGCTAAAACATTGCAAAACTCATGGCGATTCCAAAGTGATGATTGCCGATGATGTGGAATACTATCGTCAGCTTCGGAACTACAATAAACAATCCGAAGTGCCTTTAAAATTCAATACCAAAGTGCATTACGGTTGCCCGTATGACTGTGGGTTGTGTACCGATCACGAACAACATTCTTGCCTGTCCATTGTAGAAGTCACGGATAGATGCAATTTAGCTTGTCCTACCTGTTATGCAAGTTCCGGTCCCAATTATGGTCAACACCGTACTTTGGAGGAAATCGAAAAGATGTTTGACATCATTGTAGCGAATGAAGGCGAACCCGACGTAGTTCAGATTTCGGGCGGCGAACCAACAGTACATCCACAATTTTTTGAAATTTTGGACATCGCCAAAAGCAAGCCAATCCGCCATTTGATGCTAAATACGAATGGAATACGTATTGCCAAAGACATTTCATTTGTGGAAAAACTCGCTTCCTACATGCCTGATTTCGAAATTTATCTCCAGTTTGACAGTTTTAAGCCAGAAGTATTACAAAAATTACGAGGCGAAGATTTAACCGAAGTACGTCAGAAAGCAATTGCCAATCTGAATCAATTCAACCTCTCCACCACTTTGGTAATTACCCTTCAAAAAGGAGAAAATGACGATGAAATTGGAAAAATTCTGGAATATGCGGTGCAACAAAAATGCGTTCGTGGCGTAACCTTTCAACCCACACAGGTTGCCGGCAGAAATGACAATTATGATGACCATCAAGGACGCATCACTTTAACTGAAGTACGTAGAAAAATATACGAACAATATCCTGTTTTTACTCCGCAAGACCTTATTCCCGTTCCCTGTAATCCCGATGCCTTGTGTATGGCGTATGCGCTGAAAATTGATGGTGAAATTCTACCGATGACGCATTTAATCAATCCAGAGGACTTGCTCAACAATTCAAAAAATACTATTGTTTTTGAAAATGACGAAAAATTGAAAAATCATATGCTGACCCTTTTCAGCACCGGAATTTCTGTGGATTGTGCGGAGGAAGAATTTGGTGAACTGATGTGCTGCTTGCCTCGAGTTAAATCGGATAGTTTACATTATGAGCATCTTTTTCGTATTATAATCATGAATTTCATGGACGCCTATGATTTTGATGTCAGAGCCGTGAAAAAGTCCTGTGTACACATCGTTGATAAACGAGGTAAAATAGTTCCGTTTGAAACGATGAACCTATTTTATCGAGATAATAAAATTGAAGAAATCAGAAAACAACTCAATCAATCTTTATGAAAAACATCGTTTTAATGTCGGATATTATGGGTGGTATCATCTTATTTTTACTTGTAGTGAGTCCGATAGCGTTTATCGTTGGATTAATCATGATTGCCGCTTCAAAAGAATACCGTCAGTTGGGAATCAAAATAGTGATTGGTGCTGTCATAGCCTTTATTATTGGCTTCGGAACCTGTTTTGCCAATCTCAGTATTGGTGGAATGCATTAAATTTATATTATGATGTTAGCCGTTTTGTTTTTTATGGCAATTGTTGTGTTTTTTGGAGCAATTGCATTTTTAATCGGATTGTATAAAATTTCGTTTCCTTCTGATCAGGAAGACAAAGCATTTGGTGTAAAACTGCTCACTTACTCCACGATTTGTCTCATTATTGGTTTGGGAACTTGCAGCGTTATTCCGCTTCAAGGCAATATTTAACTTTAACTATAGGTTAACAATATTATCAAAACTATCACGTTAATTTTGTTTACTATTCCCAAATGAATGCACAAGAATAATAATATAAAGGCTTTTGTTTATCTACTACCTATGTTACTGCTTTTGACTTCGTGTAAAAACGAATTCAAAGGTTGCGAATATGTAGCGTATTTTGGTGGCGAGATTGTAAACCCAAACAATCCTTATGTCCTTTTTTGCAAAGACAATGAAGTGATTGACAGCATAAAACTCGACAAAAACAATCGTTTTTTTATTCAATTTGATTCGCTTGCACCCGGACTTTACAGCTTCAAGCATGAGCCGGAATACCAATATGTTTATTTTGACAAGAACGACAGTATTATGGTTAGAGTCAATTCTAAAGACTTTGATGAATCAGTTGTTTTTTGTGGTCGTGGTTATGAAAAGAATAATTTCTTAATGGAATTATATCTGAAAAATGAAAAAGACAAATACAAAATGTTTGAGTATTTTGACGATAATTTTGCCGACTTTTCTAAAGAAATCGATTCCACTTATGCAAAAGCCAATCAGTTTTACACTACCCGAAAAACCGAAATTAAATGGAATGATGATTTTGATATTTTTGCCAAAGCTTCGTTAGATTTTAATTACTATTCCAAAAAAGAATTATATCCTTTGGTTCACAAAATAAGAACTGGTGAAGATGTCATTGAGCAATTACCATCGGATTATTACGATTACCGAAAGACCATCAATTTCAATAATGTAGCTCTTTCAAGTTATGCACCTTATGTTACGTATCTATCGTATATGCTGAATAATATGGGTACGATTAATTACCACAATCATTTTACCGAAACCGATTTGGCCTTGAAAACCAACATCAACAAAATGACCATTGCTGATACGTTGATAAAAAACGAAACCGTAAAAAACAATATTCTCAACAATATTGCTTTTACCTATTTGCTGGAAGACCAGAATGTAGTCAACAACAATAAATTTTTAGACTGTTATACAAAACTTTCTACGGATAAAAGTAAAACCAACGAGATTACCACTATTTGTAATGCAATCCAAATGCTCAAGGTGGACGGCACTTTACCCGAAGTTGGCCTGGTTGATAGTAACGGAAAAAAAGTGTCATCGACTAACTTCACCAAACCCAATACCATATTTTTCTTTTGGACTGTAAACGCCAAATCGCATTTTGAAGCTGTTCATAAAAAAGTGATGGCACTAAAATCGAAATATCCTAAATATAATTTTGTTGGCGTAAATATCAACGACCGAACAGAAGATTGGAAGAAAACGCTCGACACGTATAATTTTAAAGGCGTAACCGAACTCCACAGCGATAATTTTGAGTTCATTAAAAACAAGTGGGCCATTAATAAGATTCACCGAACCATCATCATCGGCGATAAAGGATTGATAAAAAATGCTTTTGTCAACATTTTCGATTCCCAATTTGAAGAAAATCTAAGGTAACTTTAAGTTCTAATTTTATACAATAAAAAAAGCGGTTTTCATGAAAACCGCTTTTTTTATAACTGAATACGAAATACTTTATTGATTTCCTTTAGCATAATCCGCTAAGAACTGAGCCAAACCTAAGTCAGTCAAAGGATGTTTTAACAATCCAGTGATAGACGATAACGGTCCGGTCATAACATCAGCACCAATTTTAGCGCAATTTACAACGTGCATGGTATGTCTGATAGAGGCTGCTAAGATTTGAGTTTCAAAAGCATAGTTATCATAAATCTCTCTGATTTCCTGAATCAAAGCCAATCCATCTGTTGAAATATCATCCAATCTTCCTAAAAACGGAGACACATAAGTCGCACCTGCTTTAGCAGCCAACAAAGCTTGACCAGCCGAAAAAACCAGCGTTACATTGGTTTTTATTCCTTTATCAGAGAAATATTTACACGCCTTAACGCCTTCTTTGGTCATCGGTAACTTAACAACAATCTGCGGATGCAAATCAGCCAATTCCTCACCTTCCTTAATCATTCCGTCAAAATCAACCGCAATAACTTCAGCACTTACATCGCCATCCACGATAGTACAAATGTCTACATAATGCTTCAGAATGTTATTTTTTCCGGTAATTCCCTCTTTAGCCATCAACGAAGGATTAGTTGTAACGCCGTCAAGTACGCCCATATCTTGAGCTTCCTTGATTTCGTTTAAATTGGCAGTGTCAATAAAAAATTTCATAAAATTATTTTTAAAAAGTTGTGTTCAAAATTATTTTGGGCGTTCCCCCGTTCTTCAAACGGGGTCAGGCTGTCCGCAGTGCACGGCACTTCGCTCCCATCCTTAACGCAAAACATTGCAAAAGTACAAATATATTATTGCTAATATCAATTGTTTTTATTCAACTCCTTCAACTCATCCCGAATTTCCTTTAACACACCTATCATCTCCGTATGCTTATCTTCAAATTGTGCTTTATTTTTCTTTTGTGATTTCCTAAATATTAAAAAAATAACAGCCCAAATTATTATAATAATAAAGTAAGGTATACAACTGATTAAAAGTTCTGTCCAGTTTAACATGGCTATAATTTATAATGGTTCATCAACATACTTTCATAAATTCTGTCCGGTAAAATCCGCTTCAGAACAATAGAAAATTTTTGCATAAACACACCAATTTTATAATGCAATTTCGGGTTTTTATCGTTGATAATCTGGTAAATTGCCAAGGCCATTTCATCGGGATTACTACCGCTGTCCACGTGTTCATCCATTTGTTGTAACGTAGCGCCATACGAACTTTCATAAGCAGAACCTTTTATAACTGGTGCGTGATAGCGACCCGAAGCAATGTTAGTAGCAAAATCACCCGGCGCAACACTTACGATATTAATTCCAAAACTTTTCACTTCCATACTCACAGCTTCAGTAACAATTTCTAAAGCACCTTTGGAAGCTGAATAAATCCCACGATACGGCAAACCCATATAACCAGCTATCGACGTAATGTTGATAATCAAACCCGATTGTTGTTCTCGCATTTGAGGTAAAACCGCTTTCATAACTGCTATTGGTCCAAAGAAATTGGTTTCGAAATTATTTCGCATTTCATCGGTAGGTATTTCCTCTATTGGTCCCGTGATTCCAACTCCAGCGTTATTAATGACCACATCAATTCGTTTAGCAATCGAAATCACTTGCTGAACTGCCTGCTGAATACTGTCAACATCTCTGACATCCAAAGCTATTAAAGGAAAAACCGAATTCACAATTTTTTCCGGATTTCTACTCGTTCCGTAAACTGTAAATCCTTTGTGGAATAAAAACTCACCAATGGCTTTCCCAATTCCCGAAGAACCGCCGGTTATTAAGACTACTTTACTCATTTTTTTTAGATAAGAGATAAGAGACGAAAAGATGATAGAATTATTTAAAGACGGAATATCTATTATCTATTCGTCTATTATCTATCCGTCTATTTTCGGTTAAAGATAATTAGTTTATTTTGATACCCAAACCATGATTTTGATTCATATGAATCTTTCCGTTTATAACTTTGCTGCCTTCCGCAATATCGTTAGCAATGAGATTAGCTCCGTCTAAATCGGCGTAATCACAAAAAGGGGCTAAAACCGCTCCTGCTGAAATCCCAACAGTTGATTCGGTCATACAACCTATCATGATTTTAAATCCAAATGCTTTAGCAGTATGAATCATTTCTAAAGCTGGAGTAAGTCCGCCACACTTCATCAATTTGATGTTGATGCTCTTGTAATGATTTTGTAACTCTTGTAAATGAGACACATCCTGACAATCTTCATCAGCCATCCAATTAGCAAAACTATTGGTATTTAAAACTTGATACTGCTCAAATCCAGGTTTCATAGGTTGCTCCAAATAAGAAAATTGAGAAATCAAAGCATTATTTTGTAGCCAAAGACAATTTTCTCTTGTAAAACTTCCGTTAGAATCTAGTGCAATATCTTTATCAAGTTCCGATAATTTAGTGATGGTACTTTCGTCAAAATGATGGCATTTTACTTTGAATTTAGGCCATGATGAAGCTTGAATTTTCTCGATTTGATGGTCAACAGTAGCCACACTAATGGTTATAGAAGACTCAACAAGATTTTTATAATCAATAGCATTTAATGCTAAAAAACTCTTCTTTTCCAGCTTCCCAAACAAATCCCAATAAGCGCAATCCAAGGCCGAACGCAGGAAACTTGGTAAATCCAATTGCAATAGAAAAGCATAAAACTCAGCAGGCGGAACAATGGCTCTTGCTTCTATTTTCGACTTGACCTTTAGTAAAATATGATCAAAATCAGAGAGACTGATGTTGTAGTAATCAATAGCCGTGCATTCGCCATACCCTTTAGTCCCATGCTTTTCGAGTGTTACGATTAAAGCTTCTCTGTGAGTATAATTTCCATAAGCAATAGCAAAGGTTTCTTTGAGTTGAAAGCGTACTATTTGCCATGATAAAACCATAGGGTGTGAAAATAAAAAATCCCGAGAACTTCGGGACAGATTTTAAAAAAAAATGGCAAGCGACCTACATCGCACCGCTACAACCACATACCTTTGCTATGTTCCCATCCTGGAGGATTTTGTAGGAGCTGGTCGTGTAGGACTTGCCGGTGCAAAGATACAATCTTTTTATTTTTTTGCAAGAATTTAAGAGCAATATAAATATATTTGTGAGTGAAAATTTAATTATTAAAAATGAAAATTTGTAACCCATTAATTACCATTTTATTAGCCTTAAACATTGTCGGTTGTGGCGATACTCAAAAAGAAAAAGAAAGTTATTTCAGCTTTGACGAAAACGCTATGAAGCCCTTATACCAAGCTACCGATAAGGTCGATTTCACTTTACTGAACAATGAAAACAAAATCATCGACAGCATCGCTTATTTTGTAGACGGTAAAAGAATGGCTTCTGTAAAAGGGAATGGTAAATTTACCTTAGATTTGAACGGGAAAAAATTAGGGTATCAAAATATCAAAGCTTTGGTTTATTTTCAAAACGACACGGTGTCGACTAAAACCCGCGTTGAAGTGGCTTCGGGAATCGTTCCAAAACTTTTAAAATATACTGTTCTAAATACGTATGACCACGATGTCAACGCGTTTACGGAAGGCTTTGAGTTCTACCGTGACACATTAATTGAAAGTACAGGAACACCACAAGGTTACAAAGGTTACTTTGCTAAAATTGACCACAAAACCGGAAAAACATTCAAAAGAGTTGACTTAGACCCACAATATTTCGGAGAAGGAATAACCGTAATCCATGACAAAATCTATCAGTTAACGTGGCAAAACGCTACTGGTTTTATTTATGATGCGAATACATTAAAACTGATAAAAAAGTTCCCTTATGGCAAAAAAGTAGAAGGTTGGGGAATGACCAATGATGGCCAAAACATTTACCACTCTGATGGCACCGAGAAAATCTGGACCATGAATCCGGAAACCCAAAAGCTGACCGACTTTATCAATGTATATACCAACGACAGTAAAATTAAATCTGTTAACGAATTGGAATGGATCAATGGAAAAATATATGGCAACATTTGGCAGAAAGATGCGATAGCAGTAATCAATCCCAAAACTGGAGCCGTTGAAGCAGTGTTAGACTTGTCGGCATTACGCGCTAAAGTAACTAATAAAGAAGCCGAAGTACTTAACGGAATTGCCTTCAATAAAAAAACAAATACCCTTTTTGTGACCGGTAAAAACTGGAACAAGATGTTTGAAATAAAAGTTTCGGAATAAACCTTGAATCTATTCATAAAAAAAGCGAGCTAAATGCTCGCTTTTTTTATTTCTTTTTAAACTCCATTTTGTCTTTATCGTAGACAAAAGTAGCTTGTTGACTTTTGCTTTTTTGCGTTACAGAACCATCTGGATTCAAGACAAACTCAAATCCTTCTCTTCTGATTTTTTCCTGAGTTTCTGAAGCTCCGGTCCCACCTAAAAATACTTTCTCGGTAATATGATTGGTCAGCTGATAATTAGAATAGACTTGCTTTTTGGAAGCTATTTCATAAATAACGTTATAAACAGTGGTTTTGTTTTCGGTTTTATCACCTGTTTTTATAGTGTTGATTTCGGTCCATGTTAACAAATACAACGTAACGCCATTGGCAGTAAACGATTTTAATTTGCACTCTTTTGGACTAAAGGTAGCATCAACATCTTTAATGATGAGCATGTCATTGGTCTTTCCTTTTTCACTAACTGAGACCTGAAACTTTCCGTTTTTGATTTCAACCTGAAGATTATCGAGTTTGGGTAAAGCTGAAACAGTGGTAGTAGGTTTCTTCGTTACAGCTTTCTTTTTTTGGGCAAACCCATTAAAAGTCAACAAACCGAAACAGACCAACAAAAATATTTTTTTCATAGCAAAGCAATAATTGGTTAATAATAGCATGCCAATGTACAAAATAATCTATTTAATTGATGTTAAATAAAAAACCGCTTTAGTAAACTAAAGCGGTTCAATTTTCAAAATTTTGAAAATTTAATCTTTTTGCGATTTGATTGCCAAAGAATAAATAACCAAACCAAAACCAATTTTATTGATGGCATCAGCAATGTTGTAAGCGACATCAATATTTCCTGAAGGTATAAACGAATTATACCATCCGGTTGTACCCATCATGTACCCTAAAGGATAAATTGCCCAACCAACGAGTACAAACCAACATAAAATTTTGTGAGCTGCAAGTACATTTCCACCTGCAGTTTTGGCTAGTTTTGCGGCACTACCTAACCAAATTTCATAGACTATCGCAAAATAAGCAAGACCCGAAATGAGACCCCAAATTGCGGCACTTTCTGTGAACACAGCTTCACCAAAATATCCAGTAACTAGCATAACTACTGAATAGAAAATCATTTTCCAAAGCAAGTTTTGTTTGGCTCCAGCAACTTTAAGAATTAAATAAAACTCCAAACACATCAATGGAACGGTTAGTATCCAATCAACATATCTGAAAAAAGTGGGAGATTCTTGGAATGAAGCCCAGTAATCTCTCATGTAAAAGTAATGCACAGCTGCAATAAAAGTGATCAGTCCAGATACTAATACCGATGTCCTCCACTTTTTATCAAACTGATTTAAGGATAAAAAGAAAAATGCAGATGCTGCCATCATGGCCATACAGCCAACAAAAAAAGTAAAACCTACATAATCAGTAGGCAACAACTTTCCAATTAAAACCGAAGGTAAAATAGAATTTGACATAATTTAAATGTTTTAGATTATTTTGTTTAATTAAATCTATAAAATGTTAAACAATAAAACAGCATTTTGTTTAATTTTTTTTGCTTATTTTTAAACAAAATAAATTAAATGATACTTAAAAATTCCAAAATATCAATTCTTTTGACCTTTATTGGGTTGTGGTTAACGTCATATGTTAATAGCGATACTCAAATATTTATAGGTTTTTTATTAATCTTTTTATTTGGTATCTCTCATGGCGCTAATGATTTATTAATAGTAAGAAAAATCACTAATAACAAATCTTCCTCTTACAAAAGAATTGTATACTTGTATATTAGTGTTATAGTACTAGCAATAATTCTTTTCACTGTAATTCCATCTTTTGGACTATTCCTATTTATAGTTGTTAGTAGTTATCATTTTGGTGAGCAACATTGGAAAAACAAATTATTTCAACAAATCAGATTGCAAAATGTAGCATTTCAAACTATCTATGGTTTATTTATAATAATGCTACTGTTACATTTTCACAATAAAGAGGTAATCAAAATAATCAAGGGAATTACTGCTATTGAAATCAATGCGGTTCTGATTTTTAATGTTCTGAAAACAGTTAGTTTGATTCTATTTATTTCGCTTTGTTACGCTATCTACAAGTCGAAGATTCATTGGCCTAATTTGCTTGAAGAGCTATTATATTTACTTGTATTTGGAATTGTTTTTAAAGTAGGAACACTAATTTGGGGATTTACGATTTATTTCATTATTTGGCATAGTTTGCCATCATTACAGGATCAGATAAAATTTTTATATAGAGAATTATCTTTTAAAACTTTTACAAAGTACTGCTGGTCAGCACTTCCGTATTGGATTATATCAGTAATCGGAATAGCAGTATCTTACTTATTATTTAAAGATTATAAAATTTTTGACTCCCTATTTTTTACCTTTTTGGCTGCAGTAACATTTCCTCATGTTTTTGTTATCGAAAGAATGTTCAGTGCAACACAAAAAAAACCGGATAAGTAATATCCGGTTTTCTATAATATAAAAGCGCAATTAATTATTTCACTTCTTCGAATTCAACATCTTGTGTGTTGTCACCTTGAGTGTCAGCTTGTGGTGCTGCTTCCTGGGCTTGTCCAGCTTCACCTTGAGCATACATAGCTTCGGTTGCTGTTTTCCAGGCAGCATTTACATTGTCAAGACCTTTTTGAATCGCTTCCAAGTCTTGATTTTGATGAGCCATTCTTAACTCTGTCAACGCTAATTCGATAGCCACTTTATGATCGTCTGATAATTTATCTCCGATTTCTTTCAGTTGACTTTCAGTTTGGAAAATCATGCTGTCAGCTTCGTTTAATTTTTCAGCTTTTTCTCTGGCAATTCTATCAGCATCAGCATTCATCTCAGCATCTTTTTTCATTCTTTCGATTTCTTCAGCGGTCAAACCAGAGGAAGCTTCGATACGAATGTCGTGTGATTTTCCAGTTCCTTTATCAGTAGCAGAAACTTTGATGATACCATTGGCATCAATATCAAAAGTAACTTCAATTTGAGGAACACCTCTTGGTGCTGGTGGAATTCCGTCTAAGTGGAAACGACCGATAGTTTTATTATCTGCAGCCATCGTTCTTTCTCCTTGCAATACATGGATTTCAACACTTGGTTGGTTGTCCGCAGCAGTAGAGAACACTTGTGACTTTTTAGTTGGAATGGTTGTGTTTGACTCGATTAATTTTGTCATTACATTCCCCATAGTTTCAATACCTAAAGACAAAGGCGTAACGTCTAACAACAATACATCTTTTACATCTCCAGATAAAACTCCACCTTGAATAGCAGCTCCAATCGCTACAACTTCATCAGGGTTTACTCCTTTTGATGCTTTTTTACCAAAGAATTTCTCCACTTCGTCAGCAATTCTTGGCATTCTTGTAGAACCACCAACAAGGATAACTTCATCAATGTCTGAAGTTGATAAACCGGCATCTTTCAATGCTTTAGCCACGGGTTCCATAGAACGTTTTACTAAAGAATCTGACAATTGCTCAAATTTAGCTCTGGTTAATTTTTTCACTAAGTGCTTAGGTCCTGTTGCAGTTGCTGTTACGTATGGCAAATTGATTTCTGTTTCAGCAGAAGAGGACAATTCGATTTTTGCTTTTTCAGCAGCTTCTTTAATTCTTTGTAATGACATCGGGTCTAAACGCAAATCAATTCCTTCTTCAGATTTGAATTCGTCTGCCAACCAATCAATGATTGTTTGGTCAAAATCATCTCCACCAAGGTGTGTATCACCATTAGTAGACAATACTTCGAAAACTCCATCTCCTAACTCTAGGATAGAAATATCAAAAGTACCACCACCTAAATCGTAAACTGCAATTTTTTGATCGTGCCCTTTTTTGTCCAATCCATAAGCTAATGCTGCAGCAGTTGGCTCGTTGATGATTCTCATTACTTTAAGACCTGCAATTTCACCAGCCTCTTTTGTAGCCTGACGCTGAGCGTCATTAAAATATGCCGGAACCGTAATAACTGCTTCTGTAACGGTTTGACCTAAATAGTCTTCCGCTGTTTTTTTCATTTTTTGAAGTGTCATCGCTGACAATTCTTGTGCTGTATATAAACGACCGTCAATATCCACACGCGGTGTGTTGTTGTCGCCTTTAACTACTGAGTAAGGTACTTTTTTAGCTTCTTCCTGAGTTTCAGCAAAAGTGTGTCCCATAAAACGTTTTATAGACGCAACTGTTTTTGTTGGGTTTGTCACTGCTTGTCTTTTTGCAGGGTCACCTACCTTAATCTCACCACCTTCAACAAATGCAATGATAGATGGTGTTGTTCTTTTTCCTTCTGAATTAGGGATTACTACGGCTTCTTGCCCTTCCATTACAGATACACAAGAGTTGGTTGTTCCTAAGTCAATTCCAATTATTTTTCCCATTTTTATTATTTTATATTCTTGTTTGTGTGTTTCATTTCAAAACTTGATTGTGCAAAGTCAAGTATTGTGCCAAGCAGTAAATGAGATTAAATTGTCAGTTTTTGAGCGCTTCTATAGAAAATTATATGACAAGATGACATTTTTAAGACTTACTTTATCCATTTTATCTCCTCAAAATTCTTAAATGAATATAACTCATTATGAACTTGAAGCCTGACGCCCGAAGATAAATTTTTCATTAAAAATAAGTATCGATATTAGTATCAAGCCATAGGAAACAATTTGAGCTGTATTCATTGCTTCTTTGAAATAAAAAACAGCCAAAAAGAAATGAATGAGTGGATTCGTATACATCAAAATACTAACCGTTGAGGAATTCATTCCTTTCAAAGCATACAAATTCAAGAAAAGCGGAATAATCGTAAAAACTATAACAATGACAACCAACAAAACATAAAACAAGGATTCCTTTGGAATTACTACACTATAGTTTGATAAAAATGGTACAATCGAAATCGACGCAATCAACATTTGAACCGTTAAAATGACGAATCGATCGAATTGATTGTTTTTGCGCTGACTGATTAAATAAAACGCGAATGAAAGTGCAATTGTTAAACTATAAAGCAAGTCCTTCAAATGTCCGTACGATAATATGGCGCAACTGATAACGCACAACAAAATCGAAAACCACTGCCAATGGGAAAGTTTTTCTTTCAAAATAAAAAAAGCTAGAATGGTGGTCAAAATGGGACATATCATATAAGCAAACGAAGCCGATTGTAAACTAACATGGTTTATGGCATATATAAACAAAAACCAATTGACTATAAGTAAAAAACCACCAATAATAGTGAGATATAAGGTGCTATACTTTTGCTTTGTCCCTAAACTTGAAAAGGCGAGCCAATCCGCTTGAAGTGCTTTTTTTCTGAAAACTACATTAATTAGTAACAGTAAAACAGTCGCTAAAAACACTCTGTAAATCAAAATATCCAATGACGGATAATCTTTCAGTGGTTTCAAAGCCAAACTAAAAAATCCCCAAATAATAAAGGATGATAATGCCGATAAAAAGTATTTATTGAGTTGCACAAAGATAATTTGCTGCAAAAGTAGGCACAATGAAGAGAAAGATGGTAAATAGTCCCAAAAAAAAATCCCAACTACTCCGTTGGGATTTTATAGGTTAATCATTCATTGAAATGAGGAATTCCTCGTTGTTTCGGGTTTTTTTGATTTTGTCGTTGATAGTGTCCATCGATTCTACCGGATTCATATCGGCTAGGAATTTACGCAGTATCCACATACGCTTTAGTGTATTTGGATCTAATAATAAATCATCACGACGCGTACTGGATGAAGTCAAATCGATTGCTGGGAAAATACGACGGTTGGCAATTTTTCTGTCCAACTGCAACTCCATATTACCAGTTCCTTTAAATTCCTCGAAGATTACTTCGTCCATTTTAGAACCTGTTTCGGTTAGTGCTGTCGCGATGATACTCAAAGAACCACCGTTTTCTACATTACGAGCTGCACCAAAGAAACGTTTTGGTTTTTGCAAAGCATTAGCGTCAACTCCACCCGAAAGTACTTTTCCTGATGCCGGTTGAACCGTATTGTAAGCTCTTGCCAAACGTGTAATTGAGTCTAATAAAATCACGACATCATGACCACATTCTACCAAACGTTTTGATTTTTCGAGGACGATGTTCGCAATTTTTACGTGTTCCTGTGGTTCACGGTCAAATGTTGAAGCAATAACTTCCCCACGAACACTGCGTTGCATATCCGTTACCTCTTCTGGACGCTCGTCGATAAGTAAAACAATTAAGTATACTTCGGGATGATTGGCTGCGATGGCATTGGCAATATCTTTCAACAACATGGTTTTACCCGTCTTTGGCTGGGCTACAATCATTCCACGTTGGCCTTTTCCAATTGGTGAAAACAAATCGATTACTCGTGTAGAAACACTTGCCTGTTTGTCAGCTATATTAAATTTTTCTTGTGGAAATATCGGAGTTAAATGCTCGAATGAAACCCTATCGCGAACAACTTGAGGGTCATGACCGTTGATTTTTAAAACTTTTACTAACGGAAAGAATTTTTCTCCTTCTTTTGGTGGACGAACCACACCTTTAACCGTATCTCCAGTTTTTAAACCAAACAATCTGATTTGAGAAGTGGACAGATAAATATCATCTGGCGAAGCCAAATAATTATAATCCGAGGAACGCAGGAAACCATAACCATCAGGCATCATTTCGAGAACACCTTCGCTTTCTATGATTCCATCAAACTCAAAATCAGAATCTCTGAAATTGTTTTGCTTCTTCGCTTTAAAGTTGGGATGATTTGGATTATTGCTATTGGCATTACCATTCGGATGCTTTTGCTTTTGGTCTTGATTGCCATTCTGATTTGGATTCTGACCTGCTTCTGGTTCTTCTGTAATAGAGGTTTCATTTGGATTGGCTTCTGTTGCTTCTTCTGAAACTATTACTGGCTGATTCGCTTTCTTTTTTTCGAAAGGCTTCTTGAACTTTGGATTTTTACTTTGAAAAACCGGCTTTTCCTGAGCGATTTCTATTGAAGGTTGTTCCGATTCTTTGCTAACAGCCGAATCTGCTGTAAACAAATCATTCTGAGAAGTTTCTTCTGATTTTTTTGTTTCCGGAGCAATTCGGGTTCGTTTTGTTTTCACTTCACCTGATTTCTCGGTTTCTACAGGTTTTTCAGTAGCAACGGCTTTATTTTGATGCTCCAAAATCTGGGCAATGAGTGTCTCTTTTTTGGCACCACTAACTTTTATCGTTTTGGCTAATTTGGCAATCTCCTGAAGCTCAGGCAGCTTCATTTCTTTAAGGGCAGAAATATCAAACATAAATAGTATTTATATCGTAAATGATTTTAAATGGGAAAACAAGAAAATGTGGGTAGATTCAATGATTGGAAAAATCCGATTGATGAAGTTCTTGCGGATTTGCATTGCAATAATACAAATAAAATTTTATCATGCAATAGTATTTTTTTAAAAAGAAACTTTATTTTTGCGACATATTATAACTAAAAAGAATGTTTAGACCTCAAACGTATTACCTGATTTTATGCTTCATCATTACTGGAGTGTTGCCTTTTGTATTTCCATTGTGGACTGATACAGCAGGTAAAGCATTCTATTTTATGATGGATATGGTCTATGTTACTCTTTTCGGATTGAGTACTACACTTACTTTATTGAGCATATTATCACACAAAAAAAGACAACAGCAATTTGTCATGGGCAGATTGAATATGATATTGAATTTAATTTTATTAGGATTATTTGTGTATCGAACACTAAACGCATCTGGAGAAACAGCTATTTCTGAGAAAGGTGTTGGGATGTTCTTACCTATTTTTTCTATCGTATTTTTGGTTTTGGCCAACAAAGCCATCAAAAAGGATGAAGATCTCGTAAAATCTGTAGATCGATTGCGATAAACCTATAAACTTAGTTTTTTAGTGCTGCAAAAAACCCGTCCGCTAAGCGGACGGGTTTTTTAATTTTGAATAATAAATCTCTTATAGCTTTCCGCTTTTAATTTCATCAACAATTTCGGGATTCAATAACGTTGATGTATCACCGAAATTACTAAAGTCACCTTCAGCAATTTTTCTCAAAATTCTACGCATGATTTTTCCGGAACGGGTTTTTGGTAAACCTGATACAAATTGTATTTTATCTAGCTTCGCAATTGGCCCAATCTGGTCCGAAATAAGTTGATTAATCTCTTTGGCAAGATTATCTTTATCTCTACTTTCTCCTACTTCCTTTAGGATAATAAAGCCATACAAAGCATTTCCTTTGATATCGTGTGGGAATCCTACAATCGCACTTTCTGCTACAGCCGGATGCTCATTGATCGCATCTTCTATGGGTGCTGTTCCAAGATTATGTCCCGAAACAATGATTACATCATCCACACGACCCGTAATTCGGTAGTAACCAACCTCATCCCGAAGTGCACCATCACCTGTGAAGTATTTACCTGGGAAAGCGGTAAAATAGGTTTCCTTATAACGTTGATGATCACCCCAAATGGTTCTTGCTATGGAAGGCCATGGGAATTTGATACACAGACTTCCTGTAACTTGATTTCCTTCAATCTCGTTGCGCAATTCATCCATTAATACAGGCTGAATTCCGGGTAATGGCAGTGAGGCGTATGTAGGTTTTGTTGGCGTTACAAAAGGAACTGGCGAAATCATGATTCCTCCGGTTTCTGTTTGCCACCAGGTATCCACTAAAGGACATCGCTTTCCTCCAACGTGGTCATTGTACCAATGCCAAGCTTCTTCGTTGATAGGCTCACCTACCGAACCAATAACTTTTAAAGAACTCAAAGGGTATTTTTGTACATAATCCAGATTTTCTTTCGCTAATGCACGGATGGCAGTTGGTGCGGTGTAAAATTGCGTTACGTTGTGCTTTTCGATAACTTCCCAAAAACGGCTGAAATTCGGATAAGAAGGAACACCTTCAAAAATTACGGTTGTTGCTCCGTTTAATAAAGGTCCGTAAAGAATATAAGAATGACCCGTGATCCATCCAATATCTGCAGTACACCAAAATATATCAGTTTCTTCATAAGCAAAAACATTTTTAAAGGTGTAGGCTGTATAGACCATGTATCCTGCGGTGGAATGTACCATTCCTTTTGGTTTTCCGGTAGATCCTGAAGTGTATAATATGAATAACGGATCTTCGGCATCCATAATTTCGGCTACATTATTGGGAACGGCGTCATCTAATAAGGGTTGTAACCAAATATCACGACCTTCTTTCATAGTCACTTGGCTGTTGGTTCTTTTAACCACTAAAACCTTTTCCACACAAGGTGTTTTTTCTAATGCTTCATCCACAATTCCTTTGAGGTCGATGGTTTTGTCTCCACGATAACTTCCGTCAGAAGTGATGACCATTTTGCACTCGCAATCATTAATTCGCGCAGCAACAGCAGTAGCAGAAAATCCTGCAAAGACAACAGAATGGACAGCACCAATTCGGGCACAAGCTAAAACAGCAATTGCTAATTCGGGTATCATTGGTAAATAAATGCAAACTCTATCTCCTTTTTTAACACCTTGCTCACGCAATACATTCGACATTCGGGCCACCTTGTCATATAGTTGGTTATAGGTGATGTGTAGTGCTTCTTCATCGGGATTGTTAGGTTCAAAAATAATCGCGGTTTTATCACCTCTTCGAGCCAAATGCCTATCGATACAGTTTTTAGTAATATTGACTTTAGCATCTAAAAACCATTTGAATTTTGCTTCCTGAAAATTGAATTCGAAAACCTTATCCCATTTTTGATACCAAGTAAAGTTTTCGTCGGCAATCCTGTCCCAGAATTTTCGGGGTTCACGGACTGATTTTTTATACATCTTGAAGTAATGCTCCAGATTTTGGATTTTGTAATAACTCATTATAAATCTTCTTTAAATATCGTTTTGTTATGTAAATATATAGATTCTATTGAAGTGACGTTTAATTTTCTTGCTAAATAAGTATAGTTGTTTGATGGTTAGCAGTTATCGGTTGTCGGATGAAATATCAGTTGATAACTGAACTATTGATTTCTCATACCTTATCTCTTAAAACTTCCAACTTTCGCCAACTCCAAAACTTCTTTTACCTCATCGATAATAGCTTCATCATCAATTGTAGACGGAATTTGGAAATTGTCACCGTCGGCTATGCTTCTTAGAAGCTTGCGCAAAATTTTTCCGGAACGTGTTTTGGGTAAACGATTTACTGTGACTACATCTCTTAAAGAAGCTACAGCGCCAATTTGCTCACGGACTAATTGTACCACTTCGTGTTGCAGTTGAAAATGTTCTATTCCTTCTCCAAATTTGGTTACTACTAATGCCAGTGGAATTTGCCCTTTCAACTCGTCATTAATTCCAATCACGGCACACTCGGCAACAGCATGATGCGAAGCCACTATCTCTTCCATTTCGGCTGTGGATAATCGGTGTCCTGCTACATTAATTACATCATCTACTCTGCCCGTTATAAAAATGTAGCCTTCTTCATCTTTGTATCCACCATCTCCCGAAAAATAGAATCCGGGAAATCGATTCAGATACCCAGCTTGAAAGCGTTCGTTATCATTCCATATGTCTAATAACGTTCCGGGAGGCAAGGGCAACTTAATAACAACATAACCTTCTTCATTAGCATTCAATTCATGTCCGTTTTCACCTAAAATCCGAATATCATAACCCGAAACCGCTTTCCCCGAAGAGCCTGGTTTAATTTTTAAATACTCTACTCCCATCATATTTGCTATCATGGGCCAGCCTGATTCCGTTTGCCACCAATGATCGATAGCCGGAATCGGGATATGCTCGCGATACCATTCTAAAGTGGCCACATCACAACGCTCACCCGCTAAGAATTGGGTACGCAAACACGACAAATCATATTGTTTGATGAACGCTCCATTGGGATCTTCCTTTTTGATGGCACGAATAGCTGTTGGTGCAGTAAACATGACGCTGACTTTATGTTCGGCAATCACACGCCAAAAGGTACTTGCATCCGGAGTTCGTATCGGTTTTCCTTCAAAAACTATGGTTGTGTTTCTGTTGAATAATGGTCCGTACACAATGTAACTGTGGCCTACCACCCAACCCACATCGGAAGCAGCCCAAAAAACTTCTCCCGGTTTGACACCATATATTTTTTGCATAGAAAACTTTAAAGCCGTGGCATAACCTCCGGTATCTCTCACAATTCCCTTAGGCTTACCAGTGGTTCCTGAAGTGTAGAGTACATACAAAGGATGCGTAGCTTCAACCGGAATGCAGTCAGCTTCTTCTGAACCATAGACCAACGCATCATAATCGACATCATATTTTTTGAACGGAATTCTGGCGCCTAATTTTCGGTTGAGCACTACCACTTTTTTAGGTTTGTGTTCGGCTAATTCAATAGCTTCATCAACTAACGGCTTGTAGGCTATCAGTCTGTCAATTTCAATTCCTGAAGAAGCGGTTATGATAACTCTTGGTTTGCAGTCGTCTATTCTGATGGCTAATTCATGGGGAGCAAATCCACCAAAAACCACCGAATGCGGTACTCCAATTCGGGCACAAGCTAACATGGCAAAAGTTGCCTGCGGAATCATCGGCATATAAATTACTGCTGTATTTCCTTTTTTCAATCCGAGTGAAAGCAAACCACCTGCCAGTCGGGCTACTTCCGATTTGACTTCATGAAAAGTATATTTTTTTATCGTTTGAGTTACAGGCGAATCATAAATGATAGCAATCTCATCTCCAAAACCATCGTTGATGTGTTTGTCTAATGCCAAAAAGCAGGCATTCAAAATTCCGTCTTTGTACCACTGTGGGTAACCCGTTTCGTCTGTTGACAGTATTTGAGTTGGTTTAGTGAACCAATCGATTTCATTAGCTTGCTCTGCCCAAAATTCTTCGGGGTTTGCTATGCTTTGATTGTATAATTCCTGATAATTCATGGCATTGGGTTGGTTAGGCATTGTTGTTGCTTTTTGTTTAATTTCGAATGTAGTTATGGAATCCTTTTCGCATGAAAAAGACACTTTAGGGTTCCATAAATAGTTACTAAGTCTTTAGGTTTCGAGTAATTCGTTAACCTTTTCGACTACTTTCTTGATGGAAAAAGGTTTGGTTAAATAAGCATCAGCACCCAATGCCATTCCTTTTTCAATATCGCTTTCTTTGTTTTTCGCTGACAGAAACATCACTTTACAATGCTGGAGTTGTCCGTTACTTTTGATATGTTCCAAAGTTTCAAATCCGTCTACCAAAGGCATCATGATATCGAGAATAATAATATCGGGAAGTTGGGTTTTTAAAATATCCAAGGCTTCTTGACCATCACGGGCAATAAACACTTCAAAATTGTGTTTTTTAAAAGTATATTCCAATGACATCACAATATTGGGTTCGTCGTCTACTATTAAAATCTTTTTCATAATTACTGTATTTTGGGTAATGTAAAACTTAAGCAAGCACCACCGTTGGCATTATTGGTTGCCCAAATTTTCCCTTTGTGGTGTTCGATGATTTGTTTGCAAATGGCCAGTCCTAAACCGCTGCCAATAGGCTTCTTGAAATTCTGATTGGTGGACTGATAAAATTTATCAAATATAGTTTCAAAATCATTTGGCGCAATGCCTTTTCCGTTGTCACTCACTTCAATTTGTACATAATCCGATTTATCGTAAATGGCAATAGCTATTAAACCGTTTTGCTCCGGACAAAATTTAATAGCATTGGATATCAAATTAGTCACGACTTGTATAATTCGGTCTTCATCAAAATCGGCTTGCAACTTATAGTTACCTTCTATGTGAACATGGATGTTTTTGTTGTTGATGAGTTGCTGTAAAGGTTCAATAGCATTTTCAAGTGATTCCATGACCTTGTGAGTAGCAAAATTTACTTTCTGACGCCCTGTTTCGAACTTTTCTAAATCCAGAATTTTATCAATCAGTCGGTTTAATCGATCGGATTCGGAAATGATGTTTTGCAAAAACTGTTTGCGCAGTTCTTCCGGAATTTCATCGTCGTCGTACAAAATCTCACTCGATGCACGGATAGCCGTTATTGGCGTGCGTAATTCATGAGTGACTGTGTCTAAAAACTCGTCTTTTTGCTTGTCTTTTTTCATCAATGACACATTGGCATCCTTCAGTTTTGCGGAGATTTCTTTCAGTTCGTTGGAGGTTTCAGTCAGTTTTTTATTGATGATGATATTTTCTTTGGACTCTTCCAAAATCTTTAATACTTCCGGAAGTGTAATCTTTTCTTCTTTGACAACACTTGCTATTAAAATTTTAGCCGATGCTGTTCCGATGTGTCCTGTGAGCAAGTTTTCTGAGAATTTAATCAACCGCGCATCCGCCAATTCTTCGTTTTTATCGACATTGTATTTTACGTTAAAAATATTCATAGCGCGTTTGGTACGTTCTTCACCTAAGAATTTTATCAGTACTTTTTCGATGTCATTACGGTACGCCGTTCCTTTCCATACAAACGCATTTTCATGCATGTTGATGTATTTGTTGATATCCAAAAACATTTCGGCATAATTGCGTTCGCGGTAATTGCCTTTAAAACTAACCGATACGGCGATATAAATCATAAAATTGAAAAACAAACTCCAAAATAAAGCGTGTTGGACAGGCTGTAAATAATCGAGTCCGAATAATTGCAAAGGTTTTAAGAGTTCCAGTCCGAATAAGCCTTTGGTGATAAAGGTCGTGTCGGATGATGTGATTCCCAATGCGTACGGAACTAACAAAGTGTACAAACAAATGATAAAACCAACAAGTAAACCCGAAACCGCTCCGGTTCGGGAACCTCTTCTCCAGAACAATGCACCAAAAAAGGAAGGTGCTAATTGGGCTATAATTACAAAAGCTACTAATCCAATAGAAAATAAGCTATAGTCTAAAGCAAAAAATCTATAAATAAAATACGCCGCAATAATCAGCGAGAAAATTCCAATTTTACGAATATTGACAATTTTTTTGTTGATGGTAGACTGCTCATTGAGCTGTAATCTTCCGAGTAAACCATACGGAATAATCAAATTGTTGCTGACCATTGTGGAAAGTCCGATGGAAGAAACTACAATCATCGAAATAGCTGCAGAAAATCCGCCCAAAAAAACCATAACCGTCAAGGTTTTATTATCGAAAAACTGCGGAATCAAAAGCGAATACGTATCCGAGTTAACATTCTGTCCATCGAATAAAATATTGCCACCCCATGCAATCGGATATACAAAAATATTGAATAGTAGTAAATACAACGGAAAGAGCCAAATGGCAGTATTTACATGGTTTTCGCGAGTATTTTCAATAACAGCCACCTGAAATTGTCTAGGTAACAAGAAAATGGCAAACATAGATAATATACAAAGGAAAAACCAATTGATAGCCTGTGGCAATCCACCGATGGTATTTTTTTGATGAAAATTTTCCAACAAAGAAGCTTTAGCATAAATATCATCAAACCCATCAAACACAAAAAAGGTAACATAGACGCCTATAACAATAAAGAAAACCAATTTTAGTACGCTTTCCAAAGCCACTGCTGTTACTATTCCTTTTCGTTTTTCGGAGGCATCTACATAACGCGTTCCGTAAATAGAGGCAAATATGGCTAAAGCGAAAGCAACATACGTAGTACTATCATCAAAGATGTTAGAATTGGATTCCGTTTGTGTTACAATATGAAAGGTCTCTGCAATCGATTTTAGCTGTAATGCGATATAAGGTAAGATTCCGAACAAGCAAACTATAGTAACCACAGCTCCCAAAAATCGGCTGTTGCCATAACGGAGTGAAATAAAATCGGCTATACTTGAAATCTTGTTTACCCTTGAAATGCGGATAATTTTTTTGAGAATGATAATCCAAGCCGGAACAATGATAATCGGTCCCAAATAGACGGGTAAATAACTAAGTCCCGAATTGGCTGCCACACCAATACTTCCGTAGTAGGTCCACGCTGTACAATAAACGGCTAAAGAGAGAGAATAGATATAGGGATTATTGGTCCAACGCGAGTTTTCCTTTTTTTCTGCCCAATGAGCAATGAAGAAAAGAATTCCCAAATAAACGGCTAATATGACTAATAAAGCAATACTATTCATGGTAGCGTTTTAAGATTATAAAAGATAACAGGACTGAAAACAACCACACCGAAAAGATATAAATGTAAATAACAGGAAATCCCAAGAGACTGCTCGAGCTATCAAACAAAAGCACCATCGGAATGTTTAATCCGAGTAGTAATATCATAGAAATGATTACTAGTTTTTGCTGATGTCTTTGTTTCATTTGTGTTTCGAATTATAAAAAACCAAAAGCCCTTAACGAATTAAGAGCTCTTGGCAACCAATTTAACTTTACGTTTAATCTTCATATTCATCGGTTATGGCATACCAGCCAAAGATGGTTAATCCTGTGACTACCAAAGGTAATAATATGAAAAATATGATGATTCCGAAAACCAAATCATCTTGTTTTCCTGACGTTAGTTTTCCGCCAAAGATCCCGATGGCAAAATAAGCGACTGCTATAGCTAGTGCTATCCAGACAATTCCCAAATATTTTTTTATAGTGTTCATATCGTTATGTGTTAGTCGTGAAGTGTATTAATTTTTCTGTCGATGTAAATCATTCCGATGACAAAACATACTGCAGCGATTCCAATGGGATACCATAAACCTTCCAAATAAAATTCGACATCACCGGCATCTTTGGCAGTGGTTACGAAATAGGTTGAAATAGCAGGCAGCAGTCCACCAAATATACCATTTCCAACGTGATATGGCAACGACATGGAAGTATATCGTATCTTCACCGGGAACATTTCTACTAAGAAAGCTGCAATAGGACCATATACCATGGTAACAAAAATCACCTGAATAAATACTAAGAATACCAGCATCCATCGAACTGAATTAGGAATGGTTTTAGTAATTTTGGTTTCGATTTTATCCTTTCCTTTATCGTCTTTCATCAATGTACCATTTTCAAAATGTTTGGTTTTGATTTCTTCCAAAGCTGTACCGTCAGTATACATTTTCGTTGTTGTATAAATGGAATCAGATTTTGTGGCATCGATTTCTTTTATCGAGGGTACGACTTTAGTGTCAGCAATGATTTCAGTTTTCAAGGCAACATCAGTAGTATTATACATCGCTCTGTAAATCGGACGGTATAACAAGATGGCGAACAACATCCCGGCCATCATAATGGTTTTACGACCAATCTTATCACTTAGCCATCCAAAGAAAACAAAGAATGGTGTCCCAAATATTAATGCGATTCCCAGCAACGTATCTACTTGAGAAGATTCAATGCTTTGCACGGTTTTCATAAAACTCATCGCATAAAATTGTCCGGTATACCAGACGACACCTTGTCCCATTGTTGCTCCAAACAACGCAAGCAAGACAAATTTTAAATTGAATTTGTTACCGAAACTTTCTTTTAACGGATTGGTAGTCGTTTTTCCTTCGGCTTTGGCTTTAGCAAAAACAGGTGATTCGTGCATTCCTTTTCGGATAAAATAAGAAACAATAACCATGATGATGGATACCCAAAACGGTACTCTCCATCCCCACTCGTCAAATGCTTCTTTAGACATAGCTCCTTTAGTTATCAAAATCACCATCAGAGACACAAACAAACCTACAGTAGCCGTAGTTTGAATCCAAGATGTCCAATATCCTTTTTCGTTTTTTGGAGCGTGTTCGGCTACATAAGTGGCCGCTCCACCATATTCTCCTCCCAAAGCTAATCCTTGTAATAATCTCAATAATAAAACCAATAGCGGTGCGAGAAAGCCAATGGTTTCATAACTCGGAATACATCCGATTAAAAATGTGGCTCCACCCATTAAAAGTAAGGTTACCATAAAGGTATATTTTCTTCCGATAAGATCTCCTAAACGTCCGAAGAATAAGGCTCCAAAGGGACGCACTACAAACCCTGCGGCAAAAGTCGCCAATGTTGATAAAAACGCTGCTGTGGGATTGTCAGACGGGAAAAATTTGGTCGACAGTACTACTGCTAAACTTCCGAAGATGTAGAAATCATACCATTCTATCATCGTTCCTAATGAGGAGGCCGAAATAACTTTCCAGATTCCTTTTGTTGATTTATTGCTCATACTTTATAAATGATTTAGTTGATTTTATTAAAAACTGTAAGCACAAGATACCATGGCTCTGAAGTTCCCTACTTTTTTGTCGTTTCCGTCAAAAGTGGCATCCGGCTTCAAATCACCCCAAGTGGCACCAGTATATTCTAATTCAGGAGTTACTCTAAACTTATTCTGTTTGAAATCGACTCTTGCTGATACTCGCATTACATTATCCACGCCACGTGTTCCTGAAAAACCTCTTCCGTAAAGTGTTGTTGGATTGTCTTTACTTACTCCGTCAGTCATAGTATACCCAAAGAATAATCCTGGAGCTATTTTTTTACTATTGCTCGCAATGTCAATCCACATCGCTGTCGTTTTGATTCCTTCATACGTTTCTACTTCACCCGGAGTACTGTAACCTGCAAAACCTCCTAACATTACTAAGTTATACATGTTTTTACCTGTAATTCCGTAAGCTTTGATGTGAAATTTATCGTTGTTGTATTTGAAATAGCCCACTACAGAAGTAGTATTTACTTTTTCTGATGTGGCCAAACTGTTACTGACTGTAAGGGGTTGCAGTGATTTATATTCAAATCCTAAACCGGCAATCCAGTTTTTATTTTTGAATTGAAACTGTCCGTGTAAAGTGGGTAATGTCGAATTAAATGAGGCCGAATTTTGCGTTCCGCCGGTTGCCGTAGCTGTGGTAAACTCTCTTTCTTTATAAGCTGTAAATGAAAAAGAAAATTCTTTAGTAAAATTTTGTTTTATCCTAACTTGAGATACCCAGCCAAACGGATTAAACATAATACCTGTACTAAAGTTGGCTACACCCGGAAATACCTCAGGAATAAAAGTTGGATACCATGTTTGTCCCAATAACAAGCTTGTTTTTTCCCAATCTAAATTTACGTGAGCATGACGAAGACGGAAAAGACCAATAGTTGCTTCTGTATTTCCGAAGAAATCGCCTTCTAAAGTTCCGGAAGTTTTGGCGCCCCAAACATTGGGCCCTTTTGCTTTTACACCTAAACGGGAAACAACCGAAAGGAAATTTGATGCACCTGCATCGTTGATATCGTCTCCGTTAGCATCTAATTGTTCGTCTAAAGGATAAAGATTTAAATTATACTCACGAACTTGAGCAGAACGTCGAGTATCCCAAATGTAATCGGTTCTGATGAACCCGTACATACTAACATCCCATTCCTTTTCTGCTGGAACAGGCGCAACAGTTGCAGTAGGTGTTTGTGCGTTTCCTGTAAAGGAGCAAACTGCAAACGTTAGGAGTAAAAATTTTTTCATAATTTGAATAGTTGGTTTTGGTTAATTACCCGACCAAATTCTAACAAATTGTGAATGAAAAAAATTATGATATATATTACTGTAAAACACTATAGCTAATCTTTGAAACGCTCCCATTTGATTAACATAAACTTATCACCAAGTTCCGTAATAATCATTCCGGCTCCTTTTAAAACCTCCTTGTTTTTTAAGAATTCTATCAACTCTAAGTGGTTGTATATCTTGTAAGTCGGATGATAATCGGTGTGGTTGGGTTTTGAGATTTTAAACTCCTTTACCCAATTGCTTACCGTAACGTGTGAAACCCCAATAATACGCTCAATTTCTCTAAAACTTAAACCTTCTAAATACAATTGCAGCGCTTTGGTTACATAGTAACTATCAATCTTTTTCCCTAGTTTATTAACCGTGAAATAGTACTTGCATTTTTTGCATAAAAACCTTTGTCTGTCTTTGATGACACCACTTTTTACAATAGCATCGTTTTGACATTTGGGACACGCTAAAATATCCATATATATAAATTTTGCATAAATATACTTATTTAGCAAATATACAAAAATGAATTTGCTATTTTTTTTTAGTAAATAATTATGAAGACTGCAATTTTAATGGATTTTTTTTATGCTTTGCGCAAACAAATTAATAGTTGCGGTTTTGTAATTGTTTTGAAAACTGCTTCACTCTAATAACATTGCTCATTTATAATCAATTAATTTCCCTAACTTCGTAATCTTAACAAGTATTCAAAATGCAAACAAACACCAATTCCGATATCCAATTTCTTGCAGGAGGTGGTGAAATGGGTCGATTAATAAGAGAAAAAGACTGGAGCCAAAACCCATTTGGCACTCCCGAAAATTGGCCACAAAACTTACGTACAACTTTAAGCATTCTTCTTAATTCAAAATTCCCTATGTTCTTGTTTTGGGGACCGGAATTAATCTGTTTCTATAACGATACCTATCGTGCAAGCCTTGGTAATGAGGGAAAGCATCCTGATATTTTGGGAGGACGTGCTGAAGACTACTGGAAGGAAATCTGGAAAGACATAAAACCCATTATTGACCAGGTATTGCAAAAAGGCGAAGGCAGCTGGAATGAAGATATGCTCTTGCCTATTTACCGTAATGGCAAATTGGAAGATGTATATTGGACATTTAGTTATAGCCCGGTTAATGATGAATTTGGGAAACCGGAAGGCGTTTTTGTAACTTGTAATGAAACTACAGATAAAATTTTGAGTCAAAAGGAAGTTTTAGAAGGTGATGCATTTAATAAAACCGTATTAGAAAACAGTTCAGATTGTGTAAAATTGATAGATATAGATGGTAGGATTCAATATATGAATACTAACGGGCTGTGTTTAATGGAGATAGATGATTTTAATTTAATTAATAATAAGTTTTGGTCTGAATTATGGGGTATAGAAAACCAAAATTTAATTAATGAAACTATTGAAAAAGTTAAAGAAGGGCAAACAGTAAATTTTCAGGCATTTTGCCCTACTGATAAGGGCAACCCTAAATGGTGGGATGTCAGCGTTTCACCTATTAAAGAGTTGGGAACAAATAAAATTATCCAATTTATTTCTGTTTCAAGAGATATTACGTCTAATAAAATCGCAGAAAAAGCATTAAGAGAATCAGAAGAAAGATTACGTCTGGCAACTGAAACTTCAGAAGTAGGAATATGGGAATGGAATATACTATCCAATCAAGTTCGTTGGGACAATCAAATGTTTAGAATTTATGGAATTACTCCTACGCCAGATGGAACTATTGAATACGCTGTATGGAGAAATACTGTAGCTGTAGAAGATATTGAGGTACAGGAAAAATTATTGCAAAATATAATTAAAAATAAAAGCAAGAGTAGAAACAGCCGATCTTTCAAAATTATTCGAAAAAATGATGGTAAACTTTGCTATATAGAAGCAGTTGAAACTTTACGTTTTAATACTGAAGGTGAAGCGCAATGGGTGGTAGGTACTAATATTGATGTCACTGAACAAGTAATTGTAGCAGAGCAATTAAAAAAAACATCCTCACACCTTGAACTCTCAACAACATCTGCAGAGGTTGGAACGTGGTTGCTACAAATTGATTCGGAAAAATTAGAATGGTCATCTCTACATAAACGTATGTGGGGTTATGATGAAAACCTTCAGAATTTAGATTTTGAAAATTGGCATTCCATAATCCATCCGGAGGATAAAAAAAAGTGCTTTATCGAAGTTGAAAATTCGCGAAAAGAAAAAAGAAAGTACGAAGTTGACTATCGAATTCTTCGAGCAAATGATGGAATCATACGATGGATGAAATCTGTTGGACAATATCAATTTAATGAAAAAGGAGAGGCAATTACACTTACGGGTATAAGCATCGATATTACAGATGCTAAAATTGCAGAAGAAAAATTATTAGCAAGTGAAGAAAAACTACAATTAATAATTGATGCCAGTGAATTAGGCACTTGGGAATTAAATCTAAAAACGAGGGAAGCAATATATTCAGACAGGTACCTGCAAATTATTGGGGGATATACCAAACATCTAGATTTAACTCATGACCAATTACTCGCGCACCTACATCCTGATGATTTGGGAATTAGAAATAAGGCAGTGAAGGATGCACTTGCTACCGGATATTTACATTATGAAGCCCGAACGATATGGAACGATAAATCTGTTCATTGGATGGAAGGAAAAGGTAAAGTATTTTATGATGCTCATGGAGAGGCAGAAAAGATGATTGGCACTATACGGGATATTACTAAAGAAAGAACGCAACAATTACAATTGATTGAAAATGAGCGTAAGTTCAGATTGCTTGCTGATTCGATGCCTCAACATATTTGGACAGCTGACACAGAAGGAAACTTAAATTATTTTAACAAATCGGTGTTTGAATATTCGGGACTTTCCTTAAAACAAATTTATGAAAAAGGATGGTTAGACATCGTTCATCCAGATGATCGTGATGAAAATGTACAAAAATGGATACACTCCATTACAACAGGAGAAGACTTTTTGCTAGAACATCGCTTCCGACGTCATGACGGCAACTACCGATGGCAGTTGAGCAGAGCTATTCCGCAACGAGATGAAGAGGGTAATATTCAGATGTGGGTTGGTACAAGCACCGATATTCAAGATCAAAAAGAATTTGCCAACGAACTTGAAAAACAAGTCACCGAAAGAACCAAACAATTGGTTCTTTTAAACCAAAGCCTCAAGCAAAGTGAAGAAAGGTATCATCTTATGGTTGGTGAAGTTCAAGATTATGCCATTCTCTACTTAAGCAAAGACGGAATTGTTGAAAATTGGAATAAAGGTGCCGAGAAAATCAAAGGATATGCAGCTGATGAGATTATTGGTAAAAGTTTTTCAGCTTTTTATACTGAAGAAGATAGAAAATCAAATTTACCAACCTATTTATTACAACAAGCTGCAAAATACGGTAGATATGGCCAAGAAGGATGGCGTGTCAAAAAAGATGGCAACTTGTTTTGGGCAAGTGTTGTAATTACAGCGATTCATAATGAAACTGGAACCATCATAGGATATTCAAAAGTAACCCACGATTTGACCTACAAAAAAGAAGCCGATGACAAAATAAAAAGAAATGCAGCTATTTTGGAACAAAAGAATGAGGAACTCGAAAAAATGAATAAAGAGCTTCAATCATTTGCTTATATATCAAGTCATGACTTACAAGAACCGCTACGAAAAATTCAAACTTTTTCAGATCAAATAGTGGAACGAGAATCTCATAATTTATCGGAAAGTGGAAAAGATAAGTTCCAAAGAATGCAGAATGCGGCCAAAAGAATGCAAACCTTAATCAACGATCTTCTCGCTTATTCGCGTTCTAATACACAAGAAAAAAAGCTGACGAAAACAAATCTTGTAGAAATCATCGAAAACATACAAGAAGATTTAAATGAAGAGCTTCAACAAAAAAATGGAATCATCGAATTCGATAAAAAAAAGTGTGAAGTTGAAATTATTCCTTTTCAGTTTCATCAATTATTATTCAATTTGGTCAGCAATTCTTTAAAATTTTCGAAAGAAAATGAAAGTCCTGTCATTAAAATAAAATACGAAATCAAAAAAGGTAGTGACTTACACTGTGAAAAACTTATTCCGGAACTCGACTATTGCCATATCACTTTTTCTGACAACGGAATTGGGTTCGATCAACAATACAGCGAAAAGATTTTTGAAGTTTTCCAACGCCTTCACGGAAAAGAACTTTATCAGGGAACAGGTATCGGATTGGCAATTGTTAAAAAAATTATGGACAATCACAATGGTGTAATAGCTGCAAAAGGCGAACTTGGAAAAGGAGCTACTTTCACTATTATTTTCCCTATCAAAGGGTTGGCAATTTCTTAATTGAAAACAAGTAAACAATTCCTGAAATTTATCCCTCTAAATTTGGCTTAAAAGCTTATTATTGCTATTTTTAACGCTACTAAAACCTCAAAAATGATACATCAATCGCACACTACAATCTTTTATGCTGACGACGATGCAGACGATTTAGATTTTTTTAATGAAGTGGCGACAGAAATAAATCAAGAAGTTTCCTTATTTCAAGATGGTATAAAACTACTGCAACAACTGCATAATCCGCCTCCATTTGCTTCCATCATATTTCTCGATTTAAATATGCCTGTAAAATCAGGTTTTGATGTGCTTCGTGAAATAAAAAACACCAAAAGTAGTATAGACATTCCTGTGGTCATCCTTACAACATCTATTAATCCCGATGATGTGAAGTTAAGCAAAAGTTTAGGAGCCAGTCTCTATATCAGAAAACCAACTTCTATCAATGGCTTAAAAAAAGCCGTCAATCATGTATTGACTATAGATTGGAACAATTTTACTAACTCTGATAAGGAATTTGTGTATCAACATTAAACCAAAAATTAGCAATACTATTTCACCTTTTTTTTGTTAATTTGTTTATCAACAAACAACACTATGCTATTTGATCCTAACGATCTTGAGTACTCCGCTGTATACAAATTACTCACAGGTGCCATCATTCCAAGACCTATTGGCTGGATTTCCACTATTAGCGAAGACGGCATCAATAATTTGGCTCCTTTCTCTTATTTCAATGCCGTTGGCGATGATCCGCCACATGTAATGTTTTCCACAGGAAGAGGTAATAACCTTAACAAGGACACGCTAAATAACGTATTGGCTACCAAACAGTTTGTCGTCAATATGGTGACTGAAGATCTCGTAGAACAAATGAATATTACAGCGCAGTCTGTTCCCTCAGATGTTGACGAATTTGAACTAGCAGGTGTAACTCCCATTCCTTCCAAAAAAATAAAACCAATGCGCGTCAAAGAAAGCCCTATTGCTTTTGAATGTGAATTGGTCCATCACTATTTTCTGGAAGATCACAAACATGGTGGTGCCTGCATCATCATTGGCCGCATCATCATGATGCATTTCGACGATAATGTTTTATCAGATAATTACAAAATCAACCTCGAAAATTACAAACCCGTGTCAAGATTGGCAGGTTCCAATTATGCAAAAATCGGAGAACTCTTCTCCGTCAAAAGAAACTAAAAAATAGCACTCCAAGGATGAAAATAACAGTAATTGGTGGCGGTCCTGGCGGATTATACTTTGCAATTTTAACCAAAAAAGCAATGCCAGATTGCCAAATTGATATCTACGAACGCAATAAACCCGATGATAGTTTCGGATTTGGAGTCGTTTTTTCAGATGAAACGTTAGCCGAGTTCCTCTCCAGAGATTTAAAATCCTATGAATTAATCAGAAGTAACTTTGCCTATTGGGACGATATTATCATCGCTCGAGATGGTCAAAGCGTAAGCATCGCCGGAAACGGATTTTGTGGTTGTTCCCGAAAAACACTTTTGCAATTACTCCAACAACGATGCATCGAAGAAGGAGTAAACCTTCATTTCGAACAAAACGTTGATAATTTAAACCAATTCAAAGATTCCGATATCATCTTGGCTTCAGACGGCATAGGCAGCGCCATCAGAACAAAATACGAAAGCGAGTTTGGCACCAAAATCACACTGAAAAAAAACCGATTCGTCTGGTTAGGCTCTACAAAACCTTTGGATGCTTTTACGTATTTTTTCAGAACAACGCCACACGGACTTATCGTTGCACACTCCTATCAATATGAGCCTGGAATGAGCACTTGGATTTTTGAATGCAGTGATGCAACTTGGCAAAAACATGGTTTCGAAGTGACCAACGAGCAAGATACTATCTCCAAAATCTCTGAAATTTTTAAAGAAGAATTAGACGGTCATCCGTTGATTTCCAACAAATCGCACTGGCGCCAATTCCCACATGTAACCAACGAAAAATGGTATCATAATAACATTGTCCTTTTAGGAGATGCCAAAGCTACAGCCCACTACTCTATTGGTTCGGGAACAAAACTCGCCATGGATTCTGCGATCGGTTTATCGGATGCAGTGATTGCTAATCCAAATAACGTTCAAGCGGCTTTCGAACAATATGACAAAACCCGAAGAAATACGGTCGAGATGATTCAACACGCGGCTTTGGTTTCGCTAGACTGGTTCGAAAACATGGACCGAAACAACCAACATCACTTTAATCAGTTTGCCTTTGGATGCATGACACGTGCCAAAAAAGTAACGTATGAAAACCTTCGTTTGCGCGATAAAACATTTACTGATAAAGTGTTGTCTGAATTCAATGCTGTCTCGTCGAGCGCAATCGAAATGCCAGCTGCATTTACCCCATTCAAAATACGAAGTTTAGAATTGGCGAATAGAATACTGATGTCCTCCATGGGTCAATATTCTGCCGAAAACGGATTAGCAAACGATTGGCATTTGGTACATTACGGAAGTCGAGCCACTGGTGGTGTAGGATTGATTTTAACCGAAATGACGGCAGTTTCTGAAACAGGTCGGATCACTTTAGGTTGTACCGGAATATACACTCAGGAACAAATAGTTAAATGGAAATCGATTACTGATTTTGTCCATAAAAACACTCCAACCAAAATCGGAATACAACTCGGACATTCGGGCAGAAAAGGCGCTTCTAAAAAACCTTGGGAAAGCGAACCAATTGTTAATCCATGGGAATTACTTTCTGCTTCGCCAATAGCATTCAATGAAAATTTTGCTACCCCAAAAGAAATGACTTTGACCGATATGGATGGAGTCACTGCTCAATTCGTTCAGGCAACTAAAAATGCTGATAAAGCCGGATTTGACATGATAGAACTTCAGGCGCATCACGGATTCTTATTAGCTTCGTTCCTATCACCTCTGACGAACTTCAGAACCGATGCATTTGGCGGAAGCATCGAAAAACGATTGCAATTTCCATTACGCGTTTTTACCGAAATGCGTAAAGTCTTTCCAAAAGAAAAACCAATGTCTGTGCGAATTTCTGCAACCGACTGGGCTGCAAACGGAATTTCGGAAACAGATGTTATAACCATTGCAACAGCATTCAAAAATGCCGGAGCCGACATCATCAACGTGTCTACCGGAAATACCGTTGCTAATCAAAAGCCGCAAACCGGTAGAATGTGGCAAACACCCTTCTCCGATCTAGTTCGAAATACGGTTCACATTCCGACCATTACCGCGGGTTACATTCAAGACATTGACCAAATCAATACCATCATTCTGAACGGAAGAGCCGATTTGGTGGCGTTGGGCCGACCTTTATTAGCCGATGCCAATTTTGTTAGAAATGCCCAAGCCTATGAACAGTTGGAAACCAATGATATTCCAAATCAATATAAAATGGGCACGTCTCATTTATATCTGCTAAAAGCAATGGAAAGGAAACAGCTTGAAGGTATGAAAAAAGCGTTAAAACCAAAGAGCAATAAAAAATAATTTTAAATTTTAAATGCTAAATTTTAAATTATGAAGCATTACCAAGACAATTTCGCCCACGTACATTTGCCAGCTTCAGCATTACAACCGAAGTATGTTTTTACCGATTTACCTCAGTTTCAACATCCGGAAATGCTTAATTGTGTCGACAAACTATTAGACAATCATATCAAAGAAGGGCGTGGCAATAATCCCTGTATCCGAACCTTTGAAACTACATGGACGTATCTGGATTTATATCAAAAAGCCAATCAGATTGCACATGTTTTAGTAGATGATTTAGGATTACAATCGGGTAATCGGGTTTTGATACGTTCTACCAATAACCCCATGATGGTGGCGTGTTGGTTTGCTATTTTAAAAGCCGGCGGAATAGTCGTGGCTACAATGCCTTTGCTTCGTTCCAAAGAACTGACCACGATTATAGATTGCGCCGAAATCTCTCATGCCTTGTGCGAAAAGAGCTTACACGATGAAATGAATTTGGTGACATCAAATTTTCTAAAAAGCACTTCTTTTTATGACGAATTGGAATCTCTAATGCTGTCCAAACCCAAAACATTTGATAACTATCACACCAAATCAGATTCGATTGCCTTAATCGGATTTACCTCCGGAACGACAGGTTTGCCGAAAATGACAGCGCATTATCACAAAGATATTCTCAACATTTGCGAAGCCTTTCCTAACTATTCCCTTCAGCCAACCGTCAATGATATTTTTACAGGAAGTCCGCCACTAGGTTTTACCTTTGGTTTAGGCGGATTGGTCTTGTTTCCACTGTATTTTGGTGCTTCCACATTTTTAATTGAAAAACCAACACCCGACATGTTATTACAGGCAATTCAGGACCATAAAATAACCATTTGCTTTACGGCTCCCACAGCTTGGCGTGTCATCACGTCCAAAGTGAAAGAATTTGATGTTTCCAGCTTACGCAAATGTGTCTCTGCTGGCGAAACGTTGCCCCTAAAAGTATGGCAGGACTGGTACGAGGCCACTAGACTAAAAATCATAGACGGTATCGGCGCCACCGAAATGCTACATATTTTTATTTCATCCAATATCGAAAATATGAAACCCGGCGCAACCGGACTAGCCATCACAGGTTACGAAGCCAAAATCATAGATAAAAACGGAAACCATGTTGCTGTTAATGAACCGGGAAGATTGGCTGTTCGCGGTATTACAGGCTGTAAATATTTAAACCGAATCGACAAACAAAAAGAGTATGTAGAAAACGGCTGGAACATTACGGGAGACATTTTCCGTCAGGATGAAGACGGCTATTTTTGGTTTGTGGCGCGTGGCGATGATATGATTATTTCTTCAGGATATAACATAGCGGCTATTGAGGTAGAAAGCGTACTTTTAACACACGAGGATATTTTAGAATGTGCTGTGGTTGGTCTGCCCGATGAAGAACGCGGCATGCTGGTTTGTGCCCACATTGTTTTAAAAGAACAACATAAAGCTACAGACAATATGAAACACCATATTCAGCACTGGTTCAAAGAAGTAGCCGCGCCCTACAAATACCCAAGAGTTATTTATTTTACAGAAATATTACCCAAAACCGAGACCGGAAAAATACAACGGTTTAAATTGAAATCATGAGAAAAGTATTTGTACTATTTGCAATTACATCGCTTTCTGTAATCGGAATACTGATGTATTTCAATCTGAAATTCAGTTTCTTACTACTGATAGTTATCCCGCTTATAGTCATGGGATTTTACGATATGTTTCAATCCAAAAAAAGCATTCGTAGAAATTTTCCGTTGTTAGGCCGCATGCGTTATTTACTAGAAAGTCTTGGTCCTGAAATCCGACAGTATTTTGTAGAAACCGATTTAGATGGAAAACCATTCAATCGCCTACAAAGAAGCTTAGTCTACCAAAGAAGCAAAAAAGAAAACGACACCCAGCCATTTGGAACCCAACTAAACGTTTACGACGAAGGCTACGAATGGATCAATCACAGCATCAGAGCCATCTCTTTTTCACAAATAGATGAAAATCCGCGTGTTCGCATCGGTTCGTCCCAATGTGAACAACCTTACAATGCAAGTCTATTTAATATCAGTGCCATGAGTTATGGATCCTTGAGTAAAAATGCCATTCTGGCCTTGAACAGCGGAGCCCAACAAGGTGGATTTTACCACAATACCGGTGAAGGTGGTTTGTCAAAATACCATTTAACTGGTGGCGATGTGGTATGGAATATCGGTACGGGCTATTTCAGCTGCCGTGACGATAACGGAAGATTTTCTTATGAGGCCTTCACCATTCGAGCCGCCTATGACAATGTCAAAATGATTGAAATCAAATTTTCTCAAGGTGCTAAACCCGGCCATGGCGGCATCTTACCTAAAGAAAAAGTAACCGATGAAATAGCCGAAATACGCTTAGTCTCCAAAGGCCATGATATTATTTCTCCTCCAACACATTCTGCCTTTACAACGCCATTAGAATTGATGGATTTCGTAAAACTGTTACGAAAAGGCTCGGGTGGCAAACCCATTGGAATCAAAATCTGCATCGGAAATAAATCCGAATTTCTATCCATTTGCAAAGCCATGGTAGCTTCGCAAACCTACATCGATTTTATTACTGTCGATGGCGGCGAAGGAGGCACCGGAGCTGCTCCACAAGAATATTCAGACCATGTGGGAATGCCTTTACGCGAAGCGTTGGCCTTTGTTTACGATGCACTTAATGGTTTCGGACTCAAAGATCAAATCAAAATTATCTGCAGCGGTAAAATCATCACAGGCTTTGACATCATCAAAAATCTTTCAATTGGTGCCGATTTGTGTAACTCGGCTCGCGGAATGATGTTCGCCTTAGGGTGTATTCAAGCATTAGAATGTCACGCCAATACCTGTCCGACCGGAGTTGCCACACAAAACCCTGAGTTAATGAAAGGCCTTGTTCCCGAAGAAAAAAGTATCCGTGTAGCCCGTTTTCAGCACGAAACGGTGAAAAGTGCGATGGATTTAATGGCGTCAGCCGGAATAGCGCATCCCGACGATGTTGACCGAACTGTTGTCAGCACACGAATTGATAAAACACAAGTAAAAACCTTTTACGAAATCTACCCCGAATTGGTCAAAGGATGTTTGCTAAATGAAGAAAGCGTTCCCCAAGATTTTTTGTACTTTTGGAGAAAGGCAAGTGTCGATAAATTTTAGACAAAGACCATGAAAAAACTACTACTATTATTTTTTACGATTAATTGTTTTGCTCAGGCGCCTTCGATACAGTGGGAAAAGTCCTTTGGAACTACCTCCTTCGATTATGGAAGCGACATTAAACAGACTCCAGATGGAGGCTACATTATGGTAGGTGAAACTACTTCCAATACAGGTAGCTATGCCAGCAATCATGGTAAGTCTGACATCCAGGTCATCAAAATGGATGCTAATGGTGCATTGGAATGGCTTAGGCTTTTTGGAGGCTCAAATTTCGATATTTCCAGAAGTATTATTACAACTTCAGATGGTGGTTATGTGGTTGCCGGCCATACTGATTCAAGTGATTTTGACGTAGTAGGCAACAATGGTCTGAAAGATTGTTGGCTTATAAAACTAAACGCTCAGGGAAACACAGAATGGAAAAAATGTTATGGTGGGACTCAGGACGATTATAGTGGCACCCTTATCCAAACTTCTGATGGAGGTTATGCATTAGCCGGCTTTTCTGATTCAACAGATAGAGATTTTGCTTCTGTCATACCGTCGACTGATGGTTTTTTTATATTGAAATTGGATGCTGCAGGAAATATTTCCTGGAAACGAAAATTTCAGTCGAGCAATTATTACAGTGAAGCAAAAATAGAAATTAAAGAAACTCTCGATAATGCATTTTTATTTTCATACGGTTCGGCATCTCCAAATGGAATACGTGAAGGTAGCATTACTTATTATTACAGTGACCTTTTTGTAAAGAAAATTGACAGCTCGGGTAATACTGTGCTGTTTGAACGACGTTATGGTGGATCATATTCAGAAAGTGCCGGAGAAATAATTCCAACAAATGATTTCGGATTTATACTCGTTGGTACATCAATGAGCAATGACTTAGATGTTTCCGGTCACCACGGTATACCAACAACGGTGCACACCAGCGGTACTTTAGACATCTGGGTCATGAAAGCAGACAGCAATGGAAATATACAATGGCAAAAATCCCTTGGAGGCAGTAATAATGAATACTTCGGGCTCATAAAGAAAACCACTGATAATGGCTACGTAGTATTAGGTAGTACGGCTTCCAACGATGGTGATGTATCGGGAAATCACCAAACCACTACCTTAACCGAAGATTATTGGTTAATCAGGTTGTCCGAAAACGGCACTGTCTTGTGGAAAAAATGCTACGGAGGTTACGGCTCTGATATTGCTTCAGGTATACAGGTCACCAATGATAACGGTTATATTTTATCCGGATATACCAACTCCTTTAATGGAGATATAACCTCAAATAATGGCCAATTAGATGCTTGGGTGGTAAAGCTTGGTGCCGATGGCTTGTCAACTTCTGATTTAAGATTAAATGATTTTTCAGTCTATCCAAATCCGGCTCAAAACATATTGAATATCACTTCTAAAGCTAATCTGCCTATCGATAAAATAGCTATAGCCGATACAAGTGGCAGAATTATTATGGAACAGAACAGCAACCCAAACCAACTAAATGTGGAAAAATTATCAATCGGTATTTATTTACTTCAGGTATCTTCTGGAGAAAAGCATTACCAAACTAAATTCATAAAAAAGTAATAATGAACCAGCCTTTTACAAAACAAGAAAAAATACGATTCAAGCACGTAGACTATGCCGGAATTGTTTTCTATCCACGTTTCTTAGAAATGCTGAACGATTTGGTTGAAGATTGGTTTGAAGAGGCTTTAAACCGACCGTTTTCCAAAATCCATGAAACCAACGGAATTCCCACAGTAGACTTGAAAGTACAATTCAAAAAAGCAGCGCGTTTAGGTGAAATCTTAACCAAAAAACTCTGGGTCATCCACCTTGGCGGCGCATCAGTAACGTGTGGCTTCCGTTTTGAAGATGAACAAGGAAAAACCTGTCTCGAAGGCGAAGTAACCTTAGTAAACGTAGCCATTGCAGAAGACCGAAACACTATCAAATCAGAAGCGTTTACTGATGATATGAAAACCAAAATTTCATCATTCATAATTTAAAATTCAAAATTTAAAATAATTTCAGAATGGAGTTCAAAAAATTCAAAGCTGCGGCCGTTCAAACATCTCCTGTTTTTCTCCATGTAGAAAAAACAGTTGAAAAAGCCATTTCTTTTATAAAAGAAGCCACGTCAAACGGAGCCAATTTGGTCGCTTTTCCAGAAGTCTTTGTCGCCGGTTATCCCTATTGGAACTGGATAATGACTCCAGTTCAAGGAAGCAAATGGTATGAAGCTTTGTATAAATCATCGGTAAAAACAGACGATGTTGTGATGCAACCTTTATACGAAGCAGCCAAGAATTACAATTGCCACATTGTCATCGGAATCAACGAACGCGGCGATAGTTATGGCGAAATCTACAACACCAATCTTATCATCGACAATAACGGCAAACTAATCGGTAAACACCGAAAACTAGTACCAACTTGGGCAGAAAAACTAACCTGGACTTCAGGAGATGGCTCTTCGCTAAAAGTTTATGATACTGAAATTGGCCCAATCGGAACTTTAGCCTGTGGCGAGAATACGAATACATTGGCTAGGTTCACGTTGCTTTCTCAAGGCGAACTAATCCATATTGCCAATTATATATCTTTGCCTGTTGCACCGCCGGATTATAATATGGCGGAAGCGATTAAGATTCGTGCTGCCGCGCATTCCTTCGAAGGAAAATTGTTTACGATAGTTTCATGTTCTACGATTTCTCAGGAAATTAAAGATACGTTACGTGCGGATGTTCCTAATGTGGATGAATTGCTAACTAGAAAAAACTCTGCTTTTTCCGGAATTATAGGTCCAAACGGTGCTGTCGTAGGTGAACCTTTAATTGATGATGAAGGCATTGTTTATGCCGATATCGATTTGGAAAAATGCATTCAACCCAAACAAATGCACGATATCTTAGGACATTACAATCGTTTTGATATTTTTGATTTACGGGTGAATACCGCACCAACGAGAAAGATTACCTTTATAGACAATCACGAAGAGTTTAATAAAAAATAAAATGAACGAGAATCATTCAGACGACCAAATTGGAAGAGCTAGAGTTCAGGATTCCCCCGAATTACAGGCTTATTATAAAGAACTTGAACAACTTGGAGCTGGTGCGTTATGGACTGTTGCCAACGATATTGAACCCTGGGAACCAAGAAGCTCATCCGTACCGATGCTTTGGAAATATGAAAACTTACGCGAGCTGGTTTTAAGATCATCCGAACTCGTAACACCGGAACAAGCAGGAAGACGTGTAGTGTATCTGGTCAATGATAAACGTAAAGATGTTTCCGCTGCAGTAGGATGGCTTTACACCGGAATTCAGGTAACACGACCTGGCGAAAGTACTTCGGCACACCGACACAAAGCATCAGCTTTGCGTTTTATCATGGAAGGCGATAAAGGTTACACTGTCGTGGATGGCAATAAAATCATGCTGGAAGTCAATGACTTTGTCATTACACCGAACTCCACTTGGCACGAACATGGCGTGGAAGAAGGTGGTAAAACCTGTATTTGGCAGGATGGTTTGGATATACCTTTAGTCAATGCTTTAGAAGCTAATGATTATGCCGTATACGATGGAAAACAACCCCTTACTGCTCCGATTAATCATTTACCGTTGTCTTTTGATGGTAGCGGATTGATTCCGGCCGATCTTGTTTGGGACAAACCTTATTCTCCATTGTTCAAATACTCGTGGAAAAAAGTCTATCCAGCTTTATTGGAAGCTGCCAAAGTCAACCAGCCAAATCCTTTTGACGGAATTTTGATGCGCTATGCCAACCCCATGACCGGTGGTCATGTCATGCAAACCATGTCGGCCAGCATGCAACTGCTTCCCGCTGGATTCAGAGGAAAAGCGCACAAACATACCGGTTCATTTGTGTATCAATGTGCCAAAGGAAAAGGATTTTCCATCATCAACGGACAACGCTTTGATTGGAAAGAACGTGATATTTTCTGTATTCCGTCCTGGGCGTGGCATGAACACCACAATGCTTCGGAAACTGAAGATGCCTGTTTGTTCAACTTTAATGATTTACCGGTCATTGAAGGTTTGGGACTCTATCAAAGCAGGATTTTAGAAGAAAATAACGGTCATCAAACTGTTTAGACAAAAGAAAATAGAATATAGAAAATAGACTCTGAGCGCAGCTCCGTAGTCACTTAGCAAGCTAATAATGAAACTACTTACCTACACTTTAAAAGAACACTACGAACCACGTCTCGGATTCCTTCACAACAACCAAGTGATTGACATGGAAGATTTTGGCGAAATATCCAACTTTCCATTGCCAACAACTATGTTGGAATTGATTGACATGGGATTGGAATTGGTGGAAGAATTAAACGATTTGGTTGCCGATACCGAGCAAGCCTTCTTTGATGAAATTGCCTATACGATGGACGAAGTAAGCTTCCTAGCTCCTATTCCAAAACCGCGAAAAAATATTATTGGCATTGGTTTGAATTACACCGAACACGTAGCCGAAAGTGCCCGAACTTTGGACACTACAGGGAAGTTACCTCAAAAACCTATTATCTTTTCGAAACCACCGACAACAGTAACAGCAACGAATACAGAAGTAATTAAGAACACCAACCTAACATCGCAGTTGGATTGGGAAGTGGAATTGGCTGTCGTTATTGGCAAAAAAGGTAAATATGTGGCTAAGGCAGATGCGATGGATTATGTATTTGGGTATACCGTTATTAATGATATTTCGGCACGAGACTGTCGTCGTGAAGGACAATGGATTGTGTCTAAAGGACAGGATACTTTTGCGCCCATGGGACCTATTTTGGTTACCAAAGACGAAATCGAAAACCCACATAATCTCAATTTATCGTTAAAAGTAAATGGAGTTGAAAAACAAAACTCGAATACTAAATTCCTATTGTTCAACATCAACGATTTGATTGAAGATTTAAGTATTGTTTTTACTTTAGAACCCGGAGATATTATTGCAACCGGAACACCAGCCGGAGTTGGCGCAGGACGAGATCCTCAGGAATGGCTGTATGATGGCGATGTGATGGAAGCCACCGTGGAAGGGATTGGAACGATTGTCAATACCGTTAAAGAGATTTCTAAATAAAAGAGTATACCGCGTTAGGGATTGTAGCAAGTACCGTGTACTGCGGAAAGCCCGACCTCGTTCTTTGGAACGAGGGAACGCCCAAGAAATAAAAATAAAATGAGAAAATACAGAATAGGACAAATAGTTCCTTCTTCAAACGTGACGATGGAAACTGAAATTCCGGCGATTTTTCGTTCCAGAGAAACGATTTTGCCTGAACGTTTTACATTCCACAGCAGTAGAATGCGCATGAAAAAAGTGACTAAAGAAGAGCTCGAAGCCATGGATGCCATGAGTTTAAAATGTGCTCAGGAACTTTCGGATGCACATGTTGATGTTATGGGTTACGCCTGTCTGGTGGCCATAATGAGTATGGGAAGAGGGTATCATTGTGTGTCCGAAGTGAATTTGCATCAGGAAACGGTGGCCAATGATTTTCCAACGCCAATAGTCACTTCTGCGGGAGCTTTGATTAATGGTTTGAAGGTTTTGGGAGCTCAACAAATATCGATTATCACGCCGTATATGCGACCGTTGACAGACATGGTGGTGGATTATATTGAGCATCAAGGCATCAAAGTAAAAGAAAGCATTGCGCTAGAAATTCCGGATAATCTGGAAGTCGCTGCACAAAACCCTATGAATTTATTGGAAATTTACAAGCGTTTAGATTTAACCGATGTAGATGTCTTAGTTGTCTCTGCCTGTGTTCAAATGCCATCGTTAGAAGCTGTAGATTTGATTCAGGCCGAATGTGGTATTCCTGTAACTTCAGCTGCGGTTTGTACAACCTACGAAATGATGAAAAAATTGGGGATTGAAGCCAAGTCGGCTATAGGTGGTGCCTTATTGAATGGTAGTTACTAACCTTTACCGACCGGTTTTCTAGATTCAGTTGAAGGAATAGCCTAGTAATTATGTAACTATATACAAAGATTTCGTAACAAATGTAATTGTTGTTTTTAGAATATTTGCAGGTAGTAACCTTAAAACTTTATTATTATGAACGGATTCTTTAAAACCATTATTGCCGGATTTACTGCCAAAAAATTGGGTGGAGGCTGCTTATCGATGATTATCATTTTCATTATTATTTATTGGCTCCTCGGAAAATTATAAAAAAGCATTTCCCATTTTTTACCTATACTATTTTAACCTACTTTTGCGGTATACTTTTTGCTTTAGCAAGAAAACAATTTGGGGTCGACTGGTTTTGACAGCAAGTCGAATTGAATTGTAAGCACGTCGAGCATTGTGCTTTTTGCTCGTAAATCCAAAGGCACGAACTTATAAACGGCGAAAATAACTACGCTTTAGCTGCATAATCCGAATTATAGTACGATTAGCCACGTCTCTACTAGGTAGAGAAGCTGGATTCTCCTCAAAAGCCTTGGTTTATGGCGTTTGATTCTGGGGAACCGTAAAAGTAAACCTAGGAAAGGTAATGTTCTAAATCCTTTCTGACACTAATAGAGCTAAGCATTGGGTCGCTGTCTTTGGCATAACCCGATGTCGAAAACCTAATCAGAGACTAAGCGTGTAGAAAACTCTTTAGTTGCTTGTTTGGACGGGAGTTCGACTCTCCCCGACTCCACATCGAGCGCAATTTGATTGCAGCTTTGAAATAAAAAATCCACCAAGTTTACTTGAGTGGATTTTTTAATTTAAAGATGTCTGCCTTGCAAAGGCAGTAAATTGCATTTGCAATTTTGGAACTACAGAGATGAGCATGGCTACTCTCCCCGACTCCACAGAAATCCTGCTTCGGCAGGATTTTCTTTTTCAGTAGCACCACTAGTTGCTTCTTTACACTATTGCTCCCGCCATACGTTGCAATCTTTTGTATTGTTGGTCACCCTGAGCGTAGTCGAAGGGGTTTTTATTCAACAATAAAAAAGGATTTCCACTGCTGTCGGGGCTAGAATCAACTATTGATTTTCTTTCAACCATAAAAAAACCCCGTCTTTCTAGACGGGGTTTTGTGTATCCTTTTTCGTTTATCGTTTCAAGGTAAAGTGAGCTTTAAACTGTCGCGGTGCTGACGTGCCCGGTTCAATATAATCAACCGTAAACCAGTAATCATCTGATGGTAATAGATGTCCGTTGTAGGTTCCATCCCATCCTATACCTGCGGCACTAATCTGTTTCAAGAGTTTGCCATAACGGTCAAAGATATAGATAGTAGCGCCTGGTTGGTCTTGCAATCCTCGGATAAACCAAGTATCGTTAAAGCCGTCTCCATTCGGTGTAAAGTAATGTGGATAATCAATCGTCTGTGCAAAGCGAATCTCCAACTCATCACAACTGTACGCAACGCCATCAGTCATATCCCAAACATGGATAATGTGTGGCTCAAAGGAAACGTTTTCAAACACATTACTAATTTGTCTTGGACCATCATCCAAACTGTACTGATAATTAGTACTATACCCTTGGATGTTCACCACAATACTCTGAGAATCACTAAAGGCATTGGTTACCACAAATCCGGTAGTGCCCGTTGGGATAACTGCAGGACCTGACTGACGTACCACAAATGGTGCTGAAGTGTAATCACAGTTTAAACTGTTACTATAGTTATTGGTTACATGCACCACATAGGTTCTGTCACCTCCGCCTGCTAATGCCGTATTTACGGTATAGCTCGATCCTGTTCCTAAAACAGTAGTCATATCGCCTACTTCAAACCATTCAAAGGTATAATCTGCAGGATTGGCAATGCCACTATTCAAGGTCAGTTCTCGAAGTACCGTGTCATCGGTAAAATCAACACAGATGCTTGTGATGCCGTTGGCTGTTTGTATTTGAGGATTCGGTTTGCGCTCTACTCGAATACTGGCCTGAGTAACGGCAGAACAGAACGGAGTAATACTGTTGCTACTATTCTCTACTTTTATCCAAATCGTATCCGTATCCTGATCGGTCTGATAAGCTTGTGCCTCTGCCGAGCTAAGCGGTATTGCTGTTGGATTAAGTGTCGGATCAACCGTATAATAACTCACTAAGAAAATGGCTGGGTTTTGAGTCCCCAACACCTCTGCATTCCACAGTGTCTCAAGATTAAGTACCTCCACGCCATCAAACGGATCTGGCGTATCGCTGTCACACGCATCATAAGGGGTTACAGCATTAGCCACAGCATAATCCTCCACTACAAGATTTAGTGTTCCTGTAGCGTTTACACAAGTTGTAGCCTTGTTCACTACACGGATGTAAATCGTTTGGGTAGTAGGTGATGTCGTATTGATATAACTTGCCGGTAGTGGTGTTTCTCCGGTATTGGTTGCCGGATTGGCGCCTACTGCCGTTAGGTAATAGCTTATGGTATAATCGGCTGGCAATTGTCCTGTAGTAGCACTACCCAATATCTGTGGTGCCAATAACGGATTCGATAAATCAAAGACTGTAATACCATCAGCATCGTCATCACAAGCTCTGTAAGGATTCAAAGGCTGTATTACTGTTGGTAGCGGGTTCACCGTTAAGGCTTGCTCCACGATAACATAACAGCGGTTTCCTAGATAATCCACCTGAGTATTCTCTACTCGGATAAATACATTGCTACCCACTAGTGCTGTAGTAGCCGGAATGATTTCATTGGTATTATTCTCCGCATCTAAACGAGTAGGGAAATAATGGAAGGTAAGGTTGGTCACGCCATTGGCAATGTATGCTTCGTTTACCGTTAAATCAAATACCTCCAACATATCTCCAGGACTATTGTAGTCACATTGTGGTGTCAATGCTGGTGGATTGGTACGTGGTGTTGGTATCGGAAGTACTCGGATATCCAAACTCGTAACGCTAGTACAGCCATCAGGGCTAGTCACTACAACGCCTAAGGTTTGTACTGCTGGATGAGCACCTTCATTAGTATAATTTGTAAAATCCGGAATATCACTTGCTCCTCCAGCTTGTGCTAAAGCATAGCTTGAGTAATACGTTACTGTATAGCCTGAGGTATTTAGATTTTGACTAATCTCGGCATCTTTTATCGTTAAATCAAAGGCCGTGAATTGATTGTTCGGTGTAGCATCATCATCACAAATACTCAGTGGTGTTGGTGTAGTAAGTAATAACGGGATATTGATCTCCAATTGGAACGAACCAATATTGAAGCACTGCGTAAGGGCGTCTTCTACACGAACCCAAATCGTATCGCCATTGGAACCACTATGAGTTCTAGGTGTAACGATACTAAGCGCAACACCCGTCTGTGCATTTGCAAGACTGGTATAGTAAGTAACCGTATAGCTTCCTGATGAAGGCTGTTGTGCCAATACATCCGCTGTACGCTGGGTTAAATCTACTGCAGTGATGGCATTTTGAGTATTGCTGTCTGTATCACAGATTACAATATCGTCTAACAACACTGGTGCTACTGGACTTGGGTTAACATTTAGTACAAGGGGTATAACACTAACGCAGCCCGTGATAGCATCTTCAGCTCTGACATAAATAGTCTGAACATAACGAACGATATTGTTATACGACGCTGGGTTTGGAATACTAGCACCATTATTATCAGCATCATCTTGTGTTTCATGGAAAGTAACAATGTACGTTCCTACTCCACCCAATAAGCCCGGAAGTAGACTGTTTAAATTAAATGTTGCTATTCCATCTTGATCCTGATCACAAATCGTATACGGTGTGGTAGGCGGAACTAAGGTTGGTAATGGCTCTACTCGGATATCCATCGAAGAAACCACACGACAACCTGTTGCCTGATTAGTGATCACAACGCCTAAAGTTTGAACATACTGCACGGTATTTTGGTAAAACAAATTGAAAATCTGTCCTACGGTAGTGCCGTTTTGAGCTGCTGGAAAACTTTCATAAAAAGTAACGGTCATACCCGGTTGTCCTAATAGGATGCTGTTTACTCTGCTTGCTAAATCAAAAACCTCATAGCCAATTAAACTTTGATCATTATCACATACCGAATATTGTGGATAGTTCGGTTGTAATGAATTTGGTAACGGATTAACCACCAAGGTTAACGGTACAATATCAAAACAGCCAGTAGCTCTAAATTCTACCCTAACATAAATCGTTTCTGAGTTGATAGTTCCGTTTGGATAAGAAGTTACATTGGTAATGTTACCCGTTCCTAATTGAGCGTCAGAAAAGTTGTTATAAAACGTTACATTTACGGTCGTTGGACTTATAACTCCCAATATCTCCGGAATTCTAGTTGTTAAATTAAAATTCTCAAATCCAATATCAGCCGGTGTTAACTGATTGTCATCGCATAACTCATAATCTGCAGGATCTACAGCTTCTGGAGTTGGGTTTACACTTAACTTCAACTGAGTATAATTGGCACATCCTGTCAAAGTATAGAATACACGAACAAAAAGAGTTTGTGAGTCTCGGCGAATGTTGCTATATAAGGTTGTTAACGAAATTGGATTTGCCCCTCTCTCAGCATCAATCTGTGTTTCGTGATAGCTTACCGAAACCCCAGAAGGAACTGGTGATCCTGCAATAGCAGCAGTTGCTGTATTCAAATCAAAATCTCCAAAGCCATCATTATTTGGGTCACAATACTGCAATGGCGGAGGCGTATTCGCAACAGGGCCTGGAGTTACTCTTAATAATTGCGTTGTGGTAGCATAGCAACCCTTAGCATCTTCTACTCTGATATAGACAATTTCGTTATCACTACCAGTGTACGTTAAAGGAGTTGTTATTGATGCCGCTATATTTTCATTTTGAGCGTCAATAAGATTGTTATAATAAGTGACCGTTAAACCTGGAGTTCCACCGGTTACTACAGCTTCATTTATAGTTAAATTAAACTGAGCAGTAGGTGTTACACCATTGCTACATTGGAATATTGTTGGCGGCGTATTGGCTGGTGGCAATGGATTAACAACTAGATTGAAACTACCTGTTGTATTACAACCTGTGACATTATCACTAATATTAAACCAAATCGGTTTAGAGATGGATGTGTATAAATTAGGTAATGGCGTAGCAGTCGCACCAGTTGGATTTTGAGCATCAGTCAAATTATCATAGAATCGTATCGTTACCCCTGAAAGACCTGTTATCGATGGAATCATAGTTGAAAGATCGAACACCTCTTGATTTGGCAATCCAGTGTAATCACATAACTCATAATCAGCAATAGTGGCATTTGGAATCGGAATAGGATTCACAATTAAGTTAAACGAAGTCGTTGAAAAACACGTTGGTGCCGCTGGATCAAATACACGTACAAAGATTGGTTGAATTCTTGGTCTAATATTGCAATACGATGCGGTTGTAATGGGGTTAGCGCCTAAGTCAGCATCTGGTTGCGTCTCATGATAGGTTATAGTTAGACCACCAACTGAAGTAACTTCTGGATCTTTGGTAGTTAAATCAAAACTACAATAGAACCCATCATTATTTAAACTGTCATCACAAACCACATAATCAGTTGGAGCAGTAATTATTGGAGCTCCAATAACATTTACCGTAGCAGTTCCTGTTTGATTTTGAGAGCATGTTGTTGTACTACTATCAGTTACACTAACTAAAGTATAGATATATGTAGCAGCAGTTGCAGTTGATGGAATTGGAAGCGATACACTATCACCTGAAGTGGTCGTTATTGAAAAAGGAACTGTATTCAACGTATAGTTAAAAGTGTATGGAGCAGTTCCATTGGCACCAGTCCAAGTTACAACAGGAAGACTAGCTCCCATACATACCGAGGTTGTTCCTGAAATCGTTGCTGTTGGTGAAGGATTGATTGTAATTGTTGCAGAACCAACTTGAGGTTGAGAACAAACCGTAGCTCCAGAGCCTGTTACACTAACCAATTGATAAGTAAATATACCAACTGTTCCGGTAGGAGCTGAAAGTGTGACACTGTTTCCAACTGTAGTCGAAATCGTCTGAGTTGAACCACTTGGATCTAAATAGGTAAATATATAAGGTGCAACTCCATTAGCACCTGTAAATGTAATCAATGGATTTGGAGCATTTTGACAAACAGCCGTTGTTCCTGAAATTGAAGCTGTGGGCAAAGGCACTACCGTAACAGTAGCTGAGCCAGATTGTAATTGGGAACAAGCCGTGGTTCCAGAACTTGTAACACTAACCAATTGATAAGTAAATGAACCGGTAGCACTAGTAGAAACTGGAATTGTTACGCTATTTCCTGAGGTAGTTGAGATTGTTTGCGAAACTGCATTTTCATCTAAATAGGTGAAGGTATAGGGTACTGTTCCATTGGAACCTGTAAATGTTATCAATGGATTTGATGCATTTTGACAAACCGATGTAGTTCCAGATATGGTAGCTGTAGGTAATGCTATAACTGTAACAGTGGCACTACCCGATTGTAACTGAGAACAAGCAAGTGCTCCAGAACTTTGAACACTGATTAAAGTGTAAGTAAATGTTCCCGCAGAACTTGTAGCAATTGGAAGTGTAAATGTGTTTCCAGTACTTGGAGGTGATGTAATTGTTGTAACACCACCGTCAGTACTATATGTAAATCTATAAGGCGCAATTCCGTTAGCTCCAGTGAAAACTACACTAGGGCTAGGTGCATTCAAACAAACTGACGTGGTACCGGAAACTGATGCCGTTGGCAATTGATTAACCGTCACGGTTGCTGTTCCTGATTGTAACTGAGAACATGACGGCGTTCCAGAACTTTGAACACTGATTAAGGTATAAGTAAATACTCCATCCGTAGCAGTAGAAACAGGTAGGGTAACTGTATTTCCAACGGTTGTCGAAATCGTCTGAGTTGCTCCATTTGGATCTAAGTAAGTAAATGTATATGGTGCTGTCCCGTTCGCTCCTGCAAAAGTGATATTAGGACTAGTCGCATTTCTGCATACCGATGTTGTTCCGGAAATTGTTGCAGTTGGTAATGCTCTTACCGTAACTGTTGCTGTACCACTAATATTTTGTCCACAAGTAGTCAAATTAACACTAACCAAACTATAAATAGAGTTAATCGTTAAGTTAGGGGTAATTACTGTTCCAACTCCTGAACCATTTAATGTAATTTGAGCAGGAGTTCCATCAACGGTATAATCTACAATGGCAGTTGGAGTACCAGTAAAGGTAATCGTAGTACTAGTATTTGAACAGATTGTTGTTGTTCCAGAGATTGTTACTGTTGGCAATGAAGTAACTGTAACAGTTGCACTACCCGATTGTAACTGAGAACAAGCAAGTGCTCCAGAACTTTGAACACTGATTAAAGTGTAAGTAAATGTTCCTGCAGTACTTGTAGCAACTGGAAGTGTAAATGTATTTCCAGTACTTGGAGGTGATGTAATTGTTGTAACGCCACCGTCAGTACTATAAGTAAATCTGTAAGGCGCAATTCCGTTAGCTCCAGTGAAAACTACACTAGGGCTAGGTGTATTCAAACAAACTGACGTGGTACCGGAAACTGATGCCGTTGGCAATTGATTAACCGTTACAGTAGCTATTCCTGATTGCAACTGAGAACACGACGGCGTTCCAGAACTTTGAACACTGATTAAGGTATACGTAAATACTCCATCCGTAGCAGTAGAAACAGGAAGGGTAACTGTATTTCCAACGGTTGTCGAAATCGTCTGAGTTGCTCCACTTGGATCTAAGTAAGTAAATGTATATGGTGCTGTCCCGTTCGCTCCTGCAAAAGTGATATTAGGACTAGTCGCATTTCTGCATACCGATGTTGTTCCGGAAATTGTTGCTGTTGGCAATGCCCTTATTGTAACTGTTGCTGTACCACTTATATTTTGTCCACAAGTAGTCAAATTAACACTAACCAAACTGTAAACAGAATTAATTGTTAGGTTAGGGGTAATTACTGTGCCGACTCCTGAACCATCTAATGTAATTTGAGCAGGAGTTCCGTCAACTGTATAATCTACAATGGCAGTCGGAGTACCAGTAAAGGTAATCGTAGTACTTGTATTTGAACAGATCGTTGTTGTTCCCGAGATTGCTACTGTTGGCAATGAAGTAACTGTAACGGTGGCACTACCCGATTGTAACTGAGAACAAGCCGGCGTTCCAGAGCTTTGTACACTAATCAGGGTATAAGTAAAGGTTCCAACTGCACCAGTCGCAACTGGTAATGTAAATATATTTCCTGTACTTGCAGGTGATGTTATTGTTGTGACGCCACCGTCAGTACTATATGTAAATGTGTAAGGCGCAACTCCGTTAGCTCCTGTAAATGTGATATTCGGACTAGGATCGTTTCTACATACTGAAGTTGTTCCAGAAATTGTCGCGGTTGGTAATTGATTAACCGTTACGGTTGCTGTGCCTGATTGCAACTGAGAACATGCGGGAGTTCCAGAGCTCTGAACACTAATTAAGGTATAAGTAAATACGCCGTCCGTGGAAGTAGAAACCGGAAGGGTAACTGTATTTCCAACGGTTGTCGAAATCGTCTGAGATGCTCCAGCTGGATCTATATAAGTAAATGTGTAAGGTGCTATTCCAACAGCTCCGGTAAATGTAATATTAGGACTTGCAGCATTTCTACAAACAGTTGTGGTTCCTGATATTGTTGCAGTGGGTAATAAATTAACATGCAAAGTAAACGATGTCGTTGCAAAAATAGTGTTATCACTATTATCTGTTATTCTAACATATATTATTTGTCCCTCTACTCCATTAAAAGTCGCCAAGGGTCCAGGAATACTCGGTGTTCCTGCGGTAGCCTGAGGTTGTGTATTGTGAAAAGTAATGGTATAATTGGCAGCAATCTGTCCATCTAACGCAGGTGTAATTTGTTGTGTTAAGTCAAATACTCCAGTCCCTAGATTTGTGGGTTCCTCACATACTCTAAGGTCACTTAAATTCCCTATACGAATGGAACAATTACTAATGATAAGATCAAAAGGTTTAACAACGTGACAATTGAAATTAATCAAATAGATAGAAGCGTAAACGGTGTAAGTTCCGGGTAGCGTTCCAGGAGAATAGGACGTTGGATTTGGAATTGGATTACGTCCTGAATCAGCATCTGTTGGATTCGTGTGATACGTTATAAAATATTCTAAAGGGTTCAATGAACCTAAAATGACACTCGTATTTACTGTTAAATCAAAAACAGTTCCACACTCCGTTAAATCGCGAGGAGCGCCGGTCAAATCGGTTTTTACTGTTAAGGTAGTTGTAGATGAAGCCGTTTGTGGAACACCGCATACCTGATAGGTAGACTCCAAAGTGTAAGTCGTTGTTACATTTGGACAAACAGTAACTGTTGGTCCAGTACCTACCACTACTCCAGCTGAAACAGGCCCTTCATACCATGTGATGGTTTGAGGCACACTTGGACCCGTTGGCGTAAATCGCCATGCCTCTGAAACGTTATCTCCGTTATTTGGATTTGTTGGCGTTGGATCAGTAGTAAAAGGCGTTGCATTTCTACCTGGCGCTGCATAGCCTTGCGTACCCGTTGCATTCATTATACCAATGGTACCTCGACCTCCGTTCCAAGTATCAGCCGCTAATGGTGGCTCACACGCTGTTCTTCGCTGCACATATACTTCTATGATATTAGACACCTCGTACAGAACAATTTGCATGGTTGAAACGCCAATATCATTTCCACATAGAAATTGAGGTAAATCTTTATAATTAACAATAAATTTTCGGCAGGGATAAGTACCCACAACCTGATAATTAATGTTTTTTGAATTGGGAGCTATATCAGCAACACCAAAATTAGTATCTTGAAACACGCCCATTATCGAATTACTTACATCATTGGCTAAAGCAGGAGGTGCATAAGATGTATCTGGAATCGGTAAATTATAATTCCAACGACAAAACGGAAAATCACGAGGAGGCTCCGGAGGATGATATTTAAAAGTTATAATTCCATTGGTACCCACCTGGAGAGAATTGTAGTTATTCCCAAAAAAACAAAAATTCATACCAGCAGGAAAACTAAACACATCAGACCAATCATCATCTCCTAAAGTTCTCGGATCACTTGCTGGTAGTGGATACAATTGGACCCAACTTGGGTTAGCGAAAGGTGCTTGCGGACAATATGGTATTTGTGATACAGTATAATTTGTTGTAGAAGGCACTGGTGAAACATTAGCCTGCAATGTTCTGCACTCGCCAGGCGTACATAATGTTAAATCTAATGCAGGTGTACCTGGCGCTGGATCTGCTTCCACCGTAGCACATCCGTTTGGAATTACATTTACTGATAAAGAAATAGCTGCAGGTACAAGATCTCTCTCACACAAAGTGAAGAATCCTTTGATCTTTACTAATCCATACACAACAGATTCTGTTAGTACACCTGTTATATAAGTACCAATACCTGCTGCATTTATATTAAATGTATCAGAAAATGGCGGAAACACACTTGAATCCTCTATAGTAACCGTGGTATTAGGTGTTCCTGTAATGGTAAAAGTTGCTCTGTTACCCGGACAAATCGTCTGTACTAAACTTGTACTAGTTACGTTTGGTATTGGATTACGAGTAATGGTTACCGAGTTAGTAATTGGAGCGCAAGCCCCTACTGTCGAAGTTACTGTATAAATGGTAGAATTGGCTGTCGGTGTAACTATTGGATTGGCAATGTTTGAGGTAAATCCGGCTGGGTTCGATGTCCAGCTATACGTATTCGACGGACTACCGCTGGCATTAAGTTGAAAAGTACTTCCAGCACATACGGGCGAATTAACCGGGACTGTTATTTTCGGTCCTACTTTGATATTTGTCATAGTCACCGTTGCTGGTGTTGGCGTTGCGCTATCTGTGATAGTAACTGTGTACGTTCCTGGAGGTATGTTGGTAAAAATACCTGTAGCATTATTTAGATTTATAGATCCTCCTACTAAAGTATAATTCGTGTACGGAGGCGTTCCTCCAAATCCTGTTACGGTAACCGATCCATCATTGGGCGTAACACAAGCAGCGTCTGTAAGGTTTACAGAAATCATAAGATCGTCTGTCAACATCATGTCGTCAATAGCAAAATCGTTTCCGATGCTACTTATATTGGTATTGATAAGTTCTAGTTGCACTGTGGTGGCCGTGGCTACAAAAGAATAAATTACATGTCTCCAACTTTGTGCTGGTGCTGGTGCTGTCGTAGATCCGGATAATAAAACAGGAGCTGTTCCTCCTATAACCTGAAACGTAACATTGGCTGGCGATCCTAAATTAGAAGTTGATTTGATCCAGTAACTGAATCTGTATGTTGTTCCGATTACTGCGGTAGTTATTCCAGCACCAGTATTCCCAGCTCTCCAAAAGCGACTTCCAGCTGTGGTAGTTCCATCCACAATCAACATTCTACCTGATCCGGTGGTATGATCACCTTCATAAATAAAATCAGCGGTATTAATGGTATTTGGATTGTTGATAACCGCAAAATTTCCGGGTACAGAGGTACCTGAATAAGGCGCTAGTAAACCATTATATCCTGTATCATTAGCGACAAAACCTATACCAGAACCTCCCAATTCAAATCCAGGATTTCCAATTAAATTTTGTGAATATGTAACGTTAATAAAGAGTAAAGTTAAAAAGAGTAAAATTTTACTTTTCATAGTATTCTGGTTTTTTGAGGCGTAATTTACACAAATTTAACAGAATGACAACCTGCAAAATTGAATATTTTAAATATTAACACTTACAAGTTTATATTGAATTTTATTATTTATCTTTGTGACTTTATTTTTAAAACCCAAATTAACAGAGAATTTAATGGCAAATAGTGACCAAATTAATGACGATTTAGGAGAAAATCATATCGCAACCAGTGCGCAAAACCCTGTAAGAAATGATGCGTTTAATTTGACTGACGAACAAAAAATTGAACTCATAAAAAAAGACGTCGAAAGCATGTTGAATACCCTCGGAATGGATTTGACAGATGACAGTTTGAAAGGTACTCCGAATCGTGTGGCCAAAATGTTTGTCAAAGAAATTTTCGGAGGATTAAATCCGGATAAAAAACCAAAGGCTTCTACTTTTGCCAATAACTATAAGTATGGAGAAATGCTGGTAGAGAAAAACATAACGCTCTACTCTACCTGCGAACACCATTTGTTACCTATAATAGGTAAAGCACATGTTGCCTATATTTCTAAAGGAACTGTCGTAGGGCTTTCCAAGATGAACCGAATTGTAGACTATTACGCCAAAAGACCTCAGGTACAAGAACGTTTGACGATGCAAATTGTACAAGAACTACAGCAGGTTTTAGGTACTGATGATGTGGCTTGTATTATTGACGCCAAACACCTTTGTGTCAACTCGCGCGGCATACGAGATATAGAAAGCAGTACGGTTACCTCTGAATATGGAGGGAAATTTAAAGACGAAATGACCAAAAGAGCGTTTTTAGATTTCATTAAATTAGATACTAAATTTTAATAGCCCGGATTGCAACGGCATCCTTTTTATCTCGTTTTTAGAACGAGATAAAAAGATATAGTGAAAAGCCGGAAATTGCTCCTGAAAAAAATCGAAGAAAATGCAACGATACAAAGACCATCAACTGAAAATATACAATTCCCTTTCGGGAGAAAAAGAACTGTTTCAACCGGTACACGCCGGCAATGTGGGCATGTATGTTTGTGGCCCAACGGTTTACAGCAATGTACATCTCGGAAACGTGCGTACGTTCATGTCTTTTGATATGATTTTCAGGTATTTATTGCATTTGGGTTATAAAGTGCGCTATGTCCGAAATATTACAGATGTCGGTCACATTGTAGATGATGTGGATGATGGTGAAGATAAAATTGCCAAAAAAGCGCGCGTAGAACAATTGGAACCGATGGAAATTGTGCAGCGTTATACTGTAGATTTTCATGATGTATTGAATCAATTTAATTTTTTACCGCCAAGCATTGAACCGACCGCTACCGGACATATAATTGAGCAGATTGAAATTGTAAGACAGATTATTGAAAAAGGATTTGCTTATGAAAAAAATGGTTCGGTGTATTTTGATGTGGTGAAGTTTAATGAAAACCATCACTATGGCAAACTGAGCGGTAGAAATATTGATGAAATGCTTACCAACACACGTGACACCGATGGTCAAAGTGATAAAAAGAATCCGCAAGATTTTGCTTTATGGAAAAAAGCCGAACCTGAGCACATTATGCGTTGGCCTTCGCCTTGGGGCATTGGTTTTCCCGGATGGCATTTAGAATGTACCGCTATGAGCACCAAATATCTCGGAGAAACCTTTGATATTCACGGTGGTGGTATGGATTTAAAATTCCCGCATCACGAATGTGAAATTGCTCAAAACGAAGCCTGCACAGGGCATAGTCCGGTGAACTATTGGATGCACGCCAATATGCTGACGCTGAATGGTAAAAAGATGTCAAAATCGACCGGAAATAATATTTTGCCTAACGAAATTTATAATGGCGGAAGTCCGTTTTTAACTAAGGCTTTTTCACCAAACGTAGCCCGATTCTTTATGATGCAGGCGCATTACCGAAGTATTCTTGATTTTACCAATGACGGAATTTTAGCAGCTGAAAAAGGGTTCAACCGTTTGATGGAGAGTTTGGAACTTTTAAAAGATTTAAAGTCGAGTGCCACTTCTACCCTTGATATTGCCTCGTGGCAAAAAAGTTGCTACGATGCCATGAATGATGACTTCAATACACCGATACTGATTGCAACTCTTTTTGACGGAATACGATTTGTGAATTTAATTAATGACGGAAAGGAAACGGTGACAGAAGCCGATTTAAAAACGTTAACCGAAACATTACATACGTTCACTTTTGATGTTATCGGAATCAAGGATGAGAAAAATGCTACCGATCATTCTGAAAAATTAGACGGTGTAGTATCGATGTTGATCGGCATGCGAAATGAAGCCCGAGCCAATAAGAACTTTGCTTTGTCCGATCAAATCAGAGACCAATTGTTAGAACTCGGAATTCAGTTAAAAGACGGCAAAGACGGTACTACTTTTAGCGCTTAATTTAGGATTATATGCTAAAAAAAATTGCAATAGCGCCCTTATTAGCAATGATTTACGTTTACAAAATTGTAGTATCGCCGCTTACGCCAGCGAGTTGCCGATTTGAACCTACCTGCTCCAGTTATTTTATCGAAGCCTTGAAAATTCATGGTATATTCAAAGGAACCTATCTTGGGTTACACCGAATTTTTCGATGCCATCCTTGGGGAAAAAGTGGCTACGATCCGGTTCCCGAAAAAAAGTGTTCGCATTAAAGTTTCCTTAATTTATCACACTTTTTAGAACAAATCACTATTTTTACAACCAAACTTAGCCCAATAATTATGATTTGGAATCCAACAGAAGGAATAGATCTTGGTTTTTTTACTATTCGCTACTATAGTTTAATGTTTGTTATCGCCTTTGGTTTAGGCTGGTACATCATGAAACCTATTTTTAAAAGAGAAAACATCGCTCAGGATAAATTAGACACCTTATTTATTTGGACGGTTATTGCGACCTTACTCGGAGCTCGTTTGGGACAGGTATTCTTTTACGACTGGGAATATTTCAGAAACAATCCCATGGAAATATTGCTTCCGGTAAAGTTTGAACCAAAATTGCATTTTACAGGTTTTCAAGGCTTAGCTAGTCATGGTGCTGCGATAGCCATTATTATTGCGATGTATTTTTATAGTAAAAATGTAATCCATAAACCAATTCTTTGGATTTTAGACCGAATAGTAATTCCGGTTGCAAGTGGCGCTATTTTTGTTCGAATTGGCAATTTCTTCAACTCAGAAATCGTGGGTAAAGTAACCGATTCTCCTTTGGGAATTCGCTTTGTCAGAGATTATTATTCTCCAAAAGAAGTCGTGAATCTTACCAAAATTACGGATGTGAATCAAGCGTATGAAACGCTGGTTACCGATCCAAAATACGCCGCATTATTAGAAAGAGTTCCGCTGAAACATGCGGCTCAATTATACGAAGCTATCGCTTATGTGTTTGTGTTTTTTATCCTATTCTTCTTGTATTGGAAAACCAAAACAGCGGAAAAGCATGGTCTGATTTTTGGCTATTTCCTGATACTATTATGGTCGGTTCGATTTGTGGTAGAATACGTGAAAGAAAGTCAAGGAGGCATCGAAGAAACCTTCGGATTATTTTCGACCGGACAATGGCTTAGTATTCCGTTTATCTTATTGGGAATCTACTATTTATTCGTCGCCGAAAAGCCTATAGAAGACGATATCATCAAATAAAAAAAATCCCCTCAATGAGGGGATTTTTTTTATTCTTCTTCGTTAGCATTGGACTTGGCATAGTTGCGCCATTTCTCGATGCAATCGGTCATATCTTGCGGTAATTCGGTATCAAAGCGCATATACTCTTTGGTGGTTGGATGAATAAATCCGAGTGTTTTAGCATGTAAAGCTTGTCTTGGCAAAGTCTTAAAACAATTGTCGATAAACTGCTTGTATTTGGTAAACGTAGTGCCTTTCAAAATCAAATCGCCACCATAACGCTCATCATTGAACAAGGTGTGCCCGATATACTTCATGTGAACTCGAATCTGGTGCGTTCTTCCGGTTTCTAATTTACAGGAAACCAAAGTAACATAGCCAAAACGCTCCAATACTTTATAATGGGTAACGGCGTGCTTACCGATATCGCCTTCGGGGAAAACAGCCATTTGCATACGGTCTTTAACGTGTCGGGCTATATTGCCTTCTATAGTGCCTTCCTCCTCTTTGACATTTCCCCAAACCAACGCAATATATTCACGCTCCGTTGTCTTATCTTCAAACTGTTTGGCCAAATGCGTCATCGCTACTTCAGTTTTAGCAATCACCAAAAGTCCTGATGTATTTTTATCGATGCGGTGTACTAATCCAGGGCGATCGCTGGAGTTTTTAGGTAGATTTTCAAAATGAAAAGCCAAAGCATTGACCAAAGTTCCGGTATAATTTCCATGTCCAGGATGTACAACCAATCCCGGAGGTTTATTGATGACCAATAAAGCATCATCCTCATAGACAATATCAAGCGGAATGTCTTCCGGCAGAATCAAATTCTCAAACGGCGGATGCGAGAGCATTACCCGAACGACATCAAAAGGTTTTACACGGTAATTTGATTTTACCGGAATATCATTAACCCAAATGTTTCCATCCTCTGCGGCTTTCTGAATTTTATTTCGCGTAGCATTGGCGATGAGCTGCATTAAGAATTTATCTACCCGCAACAGTGACTGCCCTTTGTCAGCAACATGGCGATGGTGTTCAAATAATTCTTCTTCTTCTAGTTCAGGACTATTATCGGGATTATTCTGCATCTAAAGAGGGCATTTGCGTTGAATCTACCGCTGTAGAATCTATCGTAGTTTCATCAAAAACAACTTTTCCGTCGCCTAGTACCAAATCAATTTTGGAGGACTTCAGTACTTTGTCGCCTGATTTTAATTTCTTTCCATTCATGCGCATTTCCAAAACCATATCCTTCCCTAAATAAGGTCGGTAACTGATGGTTCCTTCTTTTAAACCAACCGCTTCTAGGGTTGGAATCGCCTGACGATAGGTTTTCTCGATTAAATCGGGAACGGAAACCATGGTATAGGTAGAAGCATTTATTTTTAAATAAATTTTTCTGCCTTCTTTTACTTTAGAACCGGCTTTGGGCTCTTGTTCAACAACAGTTAATTTGGGAGCATCGGGTCTGAAATCAACCGTATCCAAAATAATATAGTCCAAATCAAGGGCTGCTAGTTTTTCTTCTGCTTGTTCTGCTGAAAGTTTACTCAAATCAGGAACCGAAATTTCCTGTCCGTGATGCGTCGTAAACGTAATCCAATGAAAAAACAAATAGGCAATTACCGCAACTATTGCCATCGCGGCAAGAATTTGGGCAACGAAAACCCGACTGGTCAAATACGCGCGTAAACTCATAAGGCAAAATTAATTTACGCAAAGATATAAAAAAGATACGCTACGCTCATAGATTTTTAGATACGCTTCGCTCTTAGATTGTTAGACTTTTAGATACGCTTTGCTCTTAGATTGGTTAGATTGTTAGATATGCTTCGCTATTAGACTTTTAGAAAAAATAAACTCATAAATGCAGTAATCCAAAAGCACAGTTCATCTAATAATCTAAAAGGCATAGCTTTATCTAAAAATCTAACAATCTGAAAGGCGCAGCCGATTCTAACAATCTAAAAGGCGCAGCCGCTTCTAATAATCTAAAAGGCGAAGCCGATTCTAATAATCTAAAAGGCGAAGCCGATTCTAATAATCTAAAAGGCGAAGCCGATTCTAATAATCTAAAAGGCTAAGCCGATTCTAATAATCTAGAAGGCGAAGCCGATTCTAATAATCTAGAAGGCGAAGCCGATTCTAATAATCCAAGAGCGAAGCGATTCTAAAAATCTAATAATCTAACAAGTCTGTTATATGAAAAAAAATGATAATTTTGTCTTAACTAAAACTAACCTCAATGAACGTAGCAGTAGTAATGGGTGGATATTCGGAAGAATCTGTAATATCATTACGAAGTGGTCAATTAATTCTAAATCATATAGACAAATCGAAATACCAAGCTTATGAAGTTCATATCCTGAAAGACGGTTGGAACTGTGTCATCGAGGGTCAAAAATATCCCATCAACAAAGCTGATTTTACGGTTACTATAGACCAACAGAAAATATCTTTTGATGTCATTGTCAATACCATTCACGGTACTCCCGGAGAAGACGGGCACATGCAGGCGTATTGGGAGTTATTGGAACTGCCGTACACCGGATGTAGCTTCTATCAATCGAGTCTGACTTTTAATAAAAGAGATACGCTATCGGTCTTGTCCAAATTTAATATTCCGAAGGCAAAATCGATTTATATTTCACAAGGTGATGTTATTGATGGAGCTCAAATCGAAGCCGAATTGGGTCTGCCCTTTTTTGTAAAACCGAACCAATCTGGAAGTAGTTTAGGTGTTTCGATGGTGAGTACACTGGAGGATTTACCGAAAGCTTTAGATTTTGCTTTCGCAGAAGATAACGACATCCTTATTGAATCCTATTTGAATGGAACGGAAGTTTCTGTGGGTGTGCTTCATTTTAACGGAGCAACTAAGGTTTTAGGCATTACCGAAATTCTATCTCAAAATGAATTCTTTGATTACGAAGCCAAATATTTAGGCAAATCCGAAGAGATTACGCCAGCCCGAATCTCCAAAGAACTGGAGGCCTTAGTTATCGAAACCGCTAAAAAAGTATACCAATCCCTCGGAATGGTAGGCTTTTCCCGAACCGATTTTATCATTATGAACGGCATTCCGCATTTCATCGAAATCAATACCAATCCGGGTTTATCGCCGCAAAGTATTTTTCCGCAACAAGCCGCTTATGCCAATATTCCGTTTAGCGATTTGCTGGATAATGAAATAAGCTTAGCTTTACAAAGGAAACTTATTTGGAAAAGGTAAATAAAGTGGTCGGTTGTAGGTTGTTAGTTGTTAGTAAAGCTGCTTTTAACCAACAATAAGTACCTTAAAACATTCAACATTATGAAAAAAGCAGTTTTCCCTGGTTCGTTTGACCCGATTACTTTAGGTCATTATGATATTATCAAAAGAGGCATTTCGCTTTTTGATGAAGTGGTTGTCGCTATTGGTATCAACGCCGATAAAAAATACATGTTTTCTTTAGAAGACCGAAAAAAGTTCATCGAAGAATCGTTTAAAAACGAACCTAAGGTTTCTGTGATTACTTATGAAGGCTTGACGATTGATTTATGTCGAAAATTGAATGCCGAATTCATTCTGCGTGGCTTGCGAAATCCGGCCGACTTCGAGTTTGAAAAAGCCATTGCGCATACCAATAGAAAGTTGTCTAAGATAGAGACCGTATTCCTTTTAACCGCTTCTAAAACTTCGTATATTTCGTCGAGTATCGTGCGCGATGTCATCCGAAATGGCGGTGATTATACCGTTTTGGTACCGGAAAGTGTTGTAATTCCTAAAAAATAAAAACGAAAAAAATAATGCTATACGCCTCTAAAAAATCGCTATTCTTTTTACTGTCTACCCTTCTTTTTATACAAATTGGCTATAGCCAAAACATCACCGGAAAAATCATCGATGCGCAAACCGGCGAAAGTATTCCCTACGCCAACATCATGGTCAACAATTCGGAAAGTTTGGTTTCGAACACCGAAGGCTATTTTACCTTGCCGGAAAACAGTAGTGCTGACACTACACCAATAATAGTCTCCTATCTCGGATTTGCGAATAGTCTGTTAACCGTAGGCCAATTGAAAGACCAAGACTATATCGTTAAATTAACTCCAGCTATCATTGAGCTTAATGAAGTTAATGTCGCCAAAAAGTTGAGTCCGAATGAAATTATGGCGAACGTCAAAGCCAATTTGGTACGCAATTATAAGAAAGACGGACAACCCACGAAAGACATGTTGTTTTACAGAACGTCCTCTAACTTTAAACCTTCGAAATTGGATGTGGAGATTGAAAAATCTACCGGATTTTCAAAAGACGCTTTGAAGAAAGCTAATGCTCAAATGAGTGCGTATACTTCCAAACTAATTGCACAGCCGCCCAAAGAATACACCGACATCCTTTGTAATTACTACACGCTGAAAACAGAAAAGGACAACAAGCCATATTATCTGGCCAAGTTGGATGTGATGAAAGCAACTAAACTGAAAAACGAAAACAGCTCTGCCTCGCTGGAGGAATTAGAAAAATCGACTCGAGACATCATGTTGACGCATTTGGATTCGACTAAATACTACCGACTTAAAAGCGGTCTTTTTGGTTCCCGCGATACGTTATCCTTGCGAAAAGATTTTAATCAGAAAAAGAAAAAAGTAAAAACGAGCCAATTAACGAATACGAAAACCAGTTTGAGTTCCTTTTTATCTGAAACGAGTATGATGAACAAAAGCAAACTCGAATTCATCTACGATACCGAACTTTACGAGTATACCTACGAAGGCGCTACCTACTCTAGCGATTATGAGTTTATTTATGTTTTAAGTTTTAAACCTAAAAAAAATAGAGCCATTTACCGTGGCAAATTATACATTTCGGAGTCGGATTTTGCGGTACTGAGAACCGATTTTACCTTAGACGAAGGCAAGAAAGTAAGTGGCTTCAATATGAAATTCCTTTTGGGCGTCAAAACGCAAGAAAATGTGAGTTCCGGGACACTTATCTACAAAAAAAATCCTGTCGGAGAAGGCTATTATATGCAGTATGCTTCTAAAGAAACCGGACAATATATTTACCTGAACAGACCGCTAAAATTCATTGAACTGACCGATAGCGAAAAAGATGTCGTGGCCTTTGAAATGAAAATTGAAGCCAACACGATTACGAAAACCGAATTCCTAAACATTTCCCGTACTGAGACTTCAGAAGCTACTATCCAAAAATTAGCTGAAGATGATTTTTCGTTTATCAAGCTCAAATCCTACGATCCTAAAATATGGAAGGAATACAGCGCCATTGAGCCTGTAGAGGAAATGAAGCAATTTCGGTCTGTGGATTAGGTTTAAAGATACATAAAATCAACTTAGCAATTTTGGGAACGTAAGCTAAAGCACCTTTATCAGTTGGCTTTATTTTATTTTTGAAATTACTTGCCCAGTTGATTTAGTTGGTTTGTCCATGTCATTTTTAGCAAAATCAACGGCATTTCTGATTAATTTTTCAACGCTGTTATTTCTGTAATCATTTTCAGTTTTTATGGGAATATGTCGAATTAGAGTACCCGTTCCAAGTAACAAATTATGCTCATCTTCTAGCAGTGTCCCTTTATTAAATCCTAAATTTAAGTGATTTGTATATATTGGAATCATACAAAATGCATCCGAAAGCTTTTCAGAAATCGAAAAAACGGTGGTCAAAGCATGGGTGTGATAGAGTAACTCGTTACAATCCGGATACATTTCAATAATGTAATCTCTCAAATCATAAAACATGCGCACTAAATTGGGCTCTTTATGTTCTAATAATGTAACGAATTTTGGGTCTAAATTTCGATTCATTTTTATTTACAATTTTGTTTACGCTTAACTATATTGTTTCGGGGACGGATACTATAACTGCTCTGTAAATTATAGTCGGAAAGATAAGTAAAAATTTCAACTTAGTAATTTTCAGCTAAGACCCGAGTTCACAATAGTGGGCGAACGGAGCGTAGCTAAAAACTAAACAAGCTACTGTTCGATACTACTGTTGGTGACTGCGCTTTCATCTTCAGTTTCTTTCCTATCAATACTATGCTTCTCAACGACTTCATTGTCATTATGCTGTTTTATTTTCCATAACCAATAGATTCCGCCTAATGGAATTCCAAAAGTCCATACAGAACCTAGATACCCCATAAAACTGAAACTAATACCAAAAAGTATTTGAAAGTTTAACAGCTTAAATGATAGCCCTCCAACGGCGGCATATGAAATTGCAGGTACGTTAAAAAATAACACCGCTAAATATTTCCACCCTTTTTTTCTCAAACTACTTTTTCTAATTTTTCTAATTACATAAATATTGAAAAGTAACACGATTAAAGGCAAAAGTCCAAAGAACCAAAAAAGCATCATATTGGGTTTTTCTTCTTTTACTTCAAGCATTTGGATAGTGATTATCTTTTTGGAGTTGTCATCAAACAAAACTTCAAATACACCAAATTCTTTTTCATTGGAAAACTCAATTAAAGCAAGTGTTGCGTCAGGAGGTGTATTCTCACTTGGAACAGAAGAAATCTTTTTTTCTGCTTTCATGAGTGAATACTCAAAATTATTCCCAAAGTTTCGCTCTATTAATACTCTAAATTGATTTAATCCTAATCGTAAAGTATCAAGGTTTGTGTTTTTCCCCTTTTCACTTTCCATGGCCATCTGTGAGATACATTTGTCATAGTCTTTTTTCAAAAGGGTTTCTACAAAATCTTCTGTTTTGTCTTTAAATGTCAAACTGTCTTGGATAAATTCACAGCTTGTTACAAGTGAAAATGCCAGAATTAAAATTAATACTCTAAATATATTCATAGTCTTTTTGTTTGCAGTTTCGAACATTGACACCAACATGTCGTGGTATGAATCAGTGGTGGCTTTTTAAATTATAATCAGAAATATAAGCAAAATTTCAACTTCGTAATTAGAGGCTGAGGAATATAAGTCAGCTATTGCTTTAAACGGCGGTTAGCTTCCGTTACTTTATTTTTACCATTTCACAATCGACAACAAAATCAGAAAAATTTGAACTAAGCCTTAAGAATATTATCTTCCCTTCTATTTTTAAAATCTCAGCTTTCATGATATCTGTTGGCTTGCTTTCAGGACGGATTTCTCCTTTAAGAACTTTTTTATGTTGAAGTTCATAGTGACAATCGTCAATCCAAACAACATCATACTGTGCCTGAAATCCCATAAACTCATTTGTTTCAATTTGAGAGTTTTCAGTTCGTTCAATTTTTGTAATTCCATACTCTTTTGAGTCAAGTTCGAAAGTGCCAATATGGGCAGCATTACATTTTGAAGTTTGTGCATTTAAAGTGAAACTAAACACAAAAGCGATAACAATTAAGGTTTTAGACATTGTATATTGATTTAGGTTATCTGCATTGTTGGGGTAACGGCGCATCGCTAAAGACAAACTAGTTATTGTTTGAAGCCGCTGTTAGCTACAGTGTTATTCGGTGATATTTAAGTTCGGATATTTTTCTTTGAATTTTTGTATATCTCTTTCTTTTTCATCATTAAGTTTTAGAGTACCATAACTGTAATTGAAATAAATCTCTCCAAGGTATTTAACTTTCCCTTTTTCTATTTTAAAATCTATATTTATTGGAACTTGTCCGTGAGATTGTATATAACCTCCGTTTTCATGTAGACGTAAGGTCGTAAATCTATATTTACCCTGCACTTCAGTTATTGAAAAAAAATATACAGCTTTGTTTTCATCGAAAAAATCAGGTTTGAATTTCATAGCGACCATTTGTTCAGGTCTTATTGTTATCATTTTACTAGTTGATATTGATTTGTCATTTTCTCCTAGATAATGAAAAAAGTATTGATTAAAAATTGGCTTTTTATTTTCAAAAGCAATTGTGCCTATAATCATTCCATCATTAGAGTTTGAAGAAAATGATTGAGGAATTAGGGCTGATGGTGCCGTTGCACACGAAACTAGAAATAGTGAAGCAAATAAGAATAGTGTTAGATTTTTCATTTATTTAAAGATTTGTTTTAACATGTAGCTAACATGCCACGGCTTCAAACAGTGGCGACTTTTTAATTATAGTTGGAAAGATAAGCAAAATTTCAATTTAGTGAATTACGGCTAAGAAGAACTAGACCAGATACCTGCCAGCCTGCAGGCTGGTTGCGCAAAGCTGCTATTAGTGGTTCATTGTTTTATTTTTCGACAATTTGTGTTAACCATTTAAAGTAAATATTATTTGTCTCCTCGTCTGGATACTCATGTGCTTTGTTCTCGATTAATCGCTCTGTTACTGCAATACTTTTTGATTTTAGTTTAGTTATTAATTCCTCTATTTTGGATATTGGTAATGCACCATCTTTTCTTCCGTGATAAATAAATACAGGAATATTCAAAAAATTGGTTAGATACTTATCGTCTAAAAAATTAGGATGTCCTTCTCCTAACCATTCATTTGCTAAATCTGGGTGTCCAGCGAATATAGCAACGCCTTTGTATAAATCTGAATTTTGGTAGAATGTTCTTAATGCTCCATAACCTCCCATAGAAAATCCACCTACAATTATTTTATTGGCATCCACTGAAAAATGAAGTTTTACATCTTCAATTGCTTCTATAATATCGTTCTGCGAACTATCCGAAGCATAGCACTGATAAATATCTCTTGCCAATGGTGCCAGTTCAATAAAATTTCCACCGCTTCTTGCACTTTTTAATAAATTTTGTTCATCTTGACCACTACCGTGAAGAAAGACTAGTAGTGGATATTTTTTAGTTGGGTCGTAGTCTTTTGGTAGTTTTATTGTGTAGGGTTGATATGTATTGTCATATTTTGATTTAAAAGCTCTTCTATAAGATTTTGTAATTCCTTGATAAGGGTCAATTCCTCTTAAAAACTGAGAATATTCAATTTCAAACCCAAGATATTCATCGAATAGTTCTTTCCCTGTTTCATACACTTTTAGTGTGTTTAAATTCTTTTCAATCAAATTCATTTTGAATAACAAAGTGTTAACCGTTCCAATTTTTAAAGCATGTCTGTTATTTGAAATTTTCAATCTCATTTCATCGAAATTGAGTAATGGAAAAACAATAAAATCATATTGGGCAATAGTTTCCTTGTTTGATGTAACAAATAAATTATAACGATTTGGAAGTAACCTATTAAGGTCGCATTTCAATAACTCATTTTGTAATTTTTTATTGAGTTTTAAATTTATTTTTCGATTGAAAACTATTTTGGATGAGTCGTTTTGAATTTCAATTTCGATTAATTTAGAATAACTTTTATCGGATACAGAAATTAAATTTAAGAATAGTGATTCAGCCACACTGATATTTCTTTTTTTAATTTTTGCCGTGATAAATTCTTTGTTTACTGTTTTTGGTTTCTCAAAAACAATCTTCATAAAATTCCTTTTAGGAATTTCCTCATCCCATATTCCTTCGTCTTTTACAACCGAATAACCGAAAGCATTGTTATTACTTATTGCTTTTGCGAAATATAAATTATAACCCAATTGTTCTGAAAACCACGGATGATAAGGCTCAATATCGTTCCATGCTAATAATACCTCAAAACCACATTTTCCATCATAACATTTTTCTTCAAATTGAGTTTCAGTGCTAAGTTTTTTTCCGATGTTTTGCTGTCTGTTATAATCCCAAATCCTTTTTCTTGCTTGGGAATTTTTATCCTTTGTTGCTGCGAATACAATATCGTAATATTCATCTGTTAAGGAATCTTTTTGTGGTTTTGCAAGTAGGAGTTTAAAACCATCACCATTTATAAATCCTCTATCCCTGTTTGTAATACTGTCCGCTTTTGTTTCTATGTAAAAATACAAATGCGTTGGTGTGTATGCCATACGATAGGTTACACCAATAGAATCTGTATCTGGATTGTCGAAACGATAAAAATGATTAAATTTTTTTTCTTGAAGATTTTTTAATCCTTCATCTAACTTACCATCTACGAAAGGAGTAAATTTTAAAAACCTTATTTTGTCAAGCGCTAAATTCTGCCCAAGTCCGATTTGGGTAATTATTAATAGAAAAAAAAGGATTTTAACTTTCATCATCGTGTCACATTTTTTTTTATTGAAAATTGCATTATATTCTTGAATTTTCCGAGTTTTTTTTACAATGACGGCTAACGGTCGATGCTTAGCGTCAGTGGCGAAGTTCGGAACTTTAGATTTTCTGTTAAAGATAAAAATTCTTGTGGAACGCAAACGTCAACTTACCACAAAACTCGCAATTGCGAGAAACGGCTGTTACCATTAGGTTTTATTGAACTCGGTTTTCTTTAATGTTTATAATTATATTATGTATAAAGTAATATATTGAAAGAGCTATTATCCATATAGTTATGTTAATAGACCATTTTTCGGTTGCATTTAATGAATCATATTTTAAAACAAATTCTTTAATCCAGTAGAATTCTAAAAGAAATGGAATAAATGAAAATAAAATTATAGGGAATATTAATAAAGCTCCAAAACATCCAAGTTTAGATTTCCCTTTGTAACTCAGTGTTCCAAGTTCACTAAATAATGAAAAAGGAAGTAAACTTCTAGTAAAATCATCCATTTGCGTAACATCATTTTGAATTGGATTTTTATAGTTAAAAAACTCGATTGTATATTCTTTTACAATTTTATGGAGTTCTGCTTTGTGTGCACTTAACAAAACAAATCTGAAAATTAAAAATGCAAAAACTAATGGGATAAATATCTTGATTGCATTTAAATTACTGAATGATAAAGGACCAATTTCAACTGATCCTGATTTTGTTGCGTCGGCTAAATAATATAGCAATATGAGCAATAACATCACTAATGCTATTACATTTCCTTCTTTTGATACAGCATTACATTTATCTAAAACGATATTTAGATAAATACTATTTTTTTCAGCACTATTTTGGTTGATAGTCTCTTTTATTTCATTGTTTGTCATAAACTTAATGTTAACTAGCAAACAGGCCTGATAAAACCCATCCCTAGTTCCGCTAATATATAAATTTATTACAATTTAACCTTACATTTTTTGCTGTAATCCATAATCTGTATCAATCCATTTAGAACTGTGTCAATCGTTTTTTCAAAAAAAGGTTAACACACTGGCAGTATTTTTGATACCTATCAAAAATGTACAAAATAATCTGTACAAAATATTTTGTACAGATTATTTTGTACCTACAGTTCAGAAAAGCATAATTTAAAAAAACAGCCATGAAAAGAAAAGGAACCAACGGCTCATCAGAATTTGGGCTAAAGCAGGAAGAAATCGCCATGATATTAAGAATTCCACGAATTCAATGGACACATTCCAAAACAAGCGGAAGACTGCTACCACATGGCATTGGCGAACGTGTATCGCAAATGCTTATGTACATGCTGTCGCCTAAAGCCAAAAAGTTGCAAAGCCTCACTAGGCCCGAGTGTGCAGACACCAAAACAAAGCCAATCGTAGAAAAACGGCTAAAGGAAAATGAGTACCAGCTTATGAAAATCACCCGAAAGATAGCGCCTGTTCAGGAAAAATTGGAGAAATGCTCAAAAGCAGTGGAACTGATGCATTTTTTAAATTCACCGGAAGAAATTAAAAAAGCAGCGGATCCGGAAACTATAAGTTCACTAGAGAAGACATACATTACAAAGTATACCGATTGTAAATCGCAACTGACTTTGTTGGAACTAGATCAGGAGTTATTAGAAAATGAGAGATTAGTCCTTGAAGCCGCACTTCAAAAATTACCTTAATACTTCTCCCCTTTAGTATCTTCTTCCTTCTTCACCACCTTGCGCGCTACTTCAATTTTAAATTTCTTCCCTTTCATCTTTTCGTCGCGGATGTTGGTAAGCAGGTCTTTCACTTTGTTAAATTTAACCGCGGCAAACGAAATAAAATCTTTGACTTCAATCAGTCCCAAATCGCCTTTTTCGAGTTGGCCTTTTTGCGAAAAGAAACCCACGATGTCAATTTTATTCAGCTTGCTTTTCTTGCCTCCGCTGATGTAAATGGTCTGGAATTCGGGTGGTTTGGGTAAGGTAGTCGCATGATCCACTTTCAAAACAGGCATACCATAATCGATATAGTCTTGTTTTTTCTCACTGTCATGGACTAAGATATAAGCCGTTCCACTAGCCAACATTCGGGCAGTTCTTCCGTTTCTATGCGTGAATTCGTCTTCCTTAGAAGGCAAATGGTAATGAATGACATGCTTCATTTCGGGAATATCCAAACCTCGTGCCGCCAAATCGGTCGTCACCAGATAACTTACACTGCCATTTCTAAACTGAATCAAAGCACGTTCCCTTTCGTCCTGATCCATACCGCCATGGTAATAGGTGGCATAAATCCCTTTTTCGTTCAACGAATCGCTGATGCGTTCAGCAGCATCTCTGTGATTGCAGAAGATTAAGGCCGATTGCGATTTTAAGGAACATATCAGGTTGAATAAAGTACCTATCTTATCCTTTTCCTTAGAAACGACCATTTTCATGGTAAGATTGATTTTTTCTTCTTCTGATGGAATAAAATCTAAAACCGTTGGACTGACTACTCGCGTATATTTTGGAATCTCAATGCCGGACGTAGCCGAAACTAAAATGCGTTTGTTGACTTTCGATAATTTACTAATGATAAAAGACATTTCCTCATGAAAACCCAATTGCAGTGATTTATCAAATTCATCTAACACTAAAGTTTGAATCTTTTCCGCCTTAAACGTGCCGCGGACAAGATGATCGGCAATACGTCCCGGAGTTCCAATTAAAACAGCGGGTGGATTGGATAAATTTTTGATTTCGGTTTCTATGGAATGGCCTCCGTAGCAGACATTGACCTTATACGCCGTACCCATTTTTTTCCAAACTTGTTCAATTTGCAGTCCCAATTCTCTTGAAGGCACTAAAATCAGACATTGCACTCCAGCCGCATATTCATCGAGTAGTTCATAAATAGGCAATAAAAAAGCTAATGTTTTTCCGGAACCCGTTGGCGACAGCAATAAAACATTAGGATTATTCAGAATAGCTTCCTGAGCTGCAAGCTGCATGTCGTTTAAACTTTCGATGCCTAAATTCAATAACAAGTTCGTGGAATGGTGCGGATTTATCATGGCGCAAAGATTTGAGATTAAGAGGAGGAAGCCCGGTGGGCTTCAGGTATACTCACGTGAGCGAATTGTTCAAAGTTAACCATTAGGTTGTTAAGAAGTACTTATTTAAGGAGCTTTTCTTCTTCAAACAACAGTTTAATATTTTCAAAAGAGTTTTTCAAGGCCTCTTTTATTTCTTCTGGAGTAAGCCAAACTGCTTTTTCTATGCCTTCGTTTTCTTGAGGTTCCGGTATGCCGACATAATCGGTATGCATTTCAAACCAATGAGTTACTTTCAATTTATATTTTCCATTGCGCTTAAACACATGGTAGGTTTTTTGGAGTTTACGACTGATGGCCAGTTTGCCGACTCCGGTCTCCTCTTCTACCTCACGCATAGCGGTTTCTTCAATTTCTTCGCCTTTTTCGATGCCGCCTTTCGGTAAATCCCATTTTCCATTTCTGAAGATGAACAACACCTCGCCTTTTTTGTTATAGACCAATCCACCTCCGGCTTTGCAAACCGGAATTTTCTCTTTCATTTTTTTAAGAATGGCTTTTTCGTCTGGATAGTACAAAGAAGCTTTCTGAATTTTGTTCTGGAACATTTTGATGATGAGTTGTTCAATATCAATACTTTCCAGCAAAAACAACTGAAAATCGGTCTCCTTGGCGATTTCGTTTGTTAAAAAAAGAGGCTTGTCGTTGACAAAAACTTTATACATTTGTACTATGATTTTTAATAAAGATACAGCCGAAAAAACAGCCGAATTGCTTTTACAAATAAATGCAATTAAATTGAATCCAAGAAATCCTTTTACATGGGCTTCGGGTTGGAATTCTCCCATTTACTGCGACAACCGACTAATACTCTCATTCCCAGCGATAAGAAATTTTGTCCGCGAAGAATTTTCGAAGCATATTGAAAAAGAATTTGGCAAACCCGATGTTATTGCCGGTGTAGCCACAGGAGCTATCGGAATTGGGATCTTGGTTGCCGAATATATGGGCTTACCGTTTGTTTACGTAAGACCGGAACCCAAAAAACACGGAAGACAAAATCAAGTGGAAGGCTTTCTGCAAAAAGGACAAAATGTAGTGGTTGTAGAAGATTTAATCAGTACCGGAAACAGCAGTTTATTGGCCGTTGAAGCCTTGAAAGAAGCCGGAGCCAACATCAAAGGTATGGCTGCAATCTTTACGTACGGATTTGATGTTGCAACTGAAAATTTTAAAAATGCGAATGTCGATTTAAAAACACTGAGCAATTACGAAAATTTGCTTCATCTGGCTGTAGCCAAAAATTATATCACCGAAAAAGAATTGAAAACCTTGCAGGAATGGCGTGAAAGTCCGTCGACTTGGAAGGTCTGATTGAGAGACAAGAAGCAAGAAGCAAGAAGCAAGAGACAAGAAGCAAGAAGCAAGAAGCAAGAGACAAGAAAAAAATAATTGTCCCCTTGAGGGGACTTTAGGGGTGTTTACCTCAAATAAAAACAGAACACATTATGAATTTAGAAAGTCCAAAAGTTACTGTAGCCAAATCGGCACAACACTTATTTGAATCGTTATCAGATGTTAAAAACTTTGAAAAATTAATGCCGGATAACATTGCTAAGTTTGAAGTGTTAGGGGATGATATTTTCAATTTTGGTTTAAAAGGAATGCCCGAAATCAAGTTGCGATTAAAAGAAGGTGTGCCCTACTCTAAAGTAAATCTTGCCGCAGCGAGTGATAAGTTACCGTTTACCCTTACGGCCAACATTGATTCCCTTTCTGAAGGTCAGAGTGCTGTTCAATTGCAGTTTGAAGGCGATTTCAATCCGATGATGGCCATGATGATTAAAGGACCCATCTCTAAGTTTATTGAAACCTTAGCAGAGAATATGCAGAAGCTGTAAAACTCTTTTGTCATTCCCGCGAAGGCGGGAATCCATTTGTTGTGCGTGATTCTATTAACCCTCTCCACCATTGAATAAATATAAATGACAATCTTTTAGTTATTTTTGTACTTATTTCAAACTAGATTTTATGCATCAAATTATCATACCTTATATTAATAAACACAACAATGAACCACTAACAAAAGAAGAAGAGCTTTTAGTTGTTTCTTCATTTCAATTAAAAAAGTTAAGGAAAAAGCACTATTTTTTACAAGAGGGAGAAGTCTGTAAATACACAGGCTTTGTTATAAAAGGTGCGATGAGAATGTATAGTGTTGATGAAAATGGAATTGAGCATATTTTACATTTATATACTGAAAATTATTGGGCAACAGACCGTGAAAGTTCAATTATGCTTACACCTTCTAGATATAATATTGATGCTTGGGAAGATACCGAATTACTCATTATTTCAAGAGCAGAAATGCTTGAATTAATGGAAAAAATACCTGCATTAGTTAAAATGTTTCAAAAACTTGATGAAAGAAACGCCATCGCCTCTCATAGAAGATTAAATTCATCAATAAACAGCAACGCAGAGGAACGTTACAAAGAATTTGCCGAAAATCATCCCCAATTTATCCAACGTTTTCCATTGCATATCATTGCGTCTTATATAGGCATTACCAAAAGTACATTAAGCCGCATTAGAGGAGTGAAAAAGTAACCATTTTTTTGTTGACAAAAGGCAACGTTATTATTTGCTTTTTGGGGTCGTTTTTTAGTTCGTTTAGGATGCAACTTTGCATCTGTAAATTAATTAAAAAACAAAAAAAATGGAAAATTCAAAAAACAAAACACAAGCAACTCAATTACTACGTAACAGTTTAGACAAATTTCTTGCAAAAGATATGAAAGGTTGGTCAGAGCTATGTGCAGACAATGTAGTTGCTGAATTCCCTTTTGCACCAGAAGGAATGCAAAACAGATTTGAAGGCAAAGAAGCTCTTTACAACTACTTAAAAGATTACCCAAGTTTTATTGACGTTAAGACCTTGCCTACGTTAAAAATTTATGGCACAGATAATCCAAATATGGCCGTTGCAGAATGGAGTGCATCTGGTGTAGTTATAGGAAATGGCAATCCATACGAAATGAGCTATGCCACTTTTGTAACTTTTGAAAACGATCTAATTGTCAACTACCGTGAATATTGGAATCCACAAGCATTTCAAAAAGCAATGAGCGGTGGAAATTTTGCAGAATAATAATTAAAAAAAGTAAAGCCGTTGATTTTCTTCAATGGCTTTTACAATTATTCATCATTTCAAGCAATAAAAATGAAAAAGCAAACAAGTTTTTCTACAAAAGGGCAAAGAGCAGATTTAGGCCCTCTACAAATACAACGAATGTTGCCAAACCGATATGCTGATGCCGTTGGCCCATTTGTGTTTTTGGATTATGTAGCACCAGCCATAAAGGAAACAATCAATAAAAATGGAATGGGTGCTCATCCTCATAGAGGTATCGCCACATTAACTTACATTTTGCAGGGCGAAGTAGAGCATTTTGATAGTGCTGGTAATACCGGTAAAATATATTCAGGTGGAATGCAATGGATGAAAGCAGGTAATGGAATAATCCACGACGAAAATTTTAATTACGACAGCCAAACGGATAGCAAATACATACACGGTTTTCAATTTTGGTTAAACTTGCCATCCAAAAATAAAGCTGAAAAACCTGAACATATAGCAATTCAAGCCAATGAAGTGCTTCAAAAACAACTAGCAGACAATGGCGGATGGCTAAAAGTGATAGTTGGAAATTATAAAAGTTCAAGTTCCAAAATTCCTAATTATTCAGAGCAATTTTTGTATCATATTCATTTAGAAGCTGGGAAATCTTTTACTCTAAATTTTAAAGATAAAATTGAAGTAGCTGCCTTTTTACCAACTTACAATGCAATTTTGAATGACACAGAATTTCACAAAGGAGATTTCGTAGAATTTGATAGAAATTCTGGCGATATTGAGATTAAAAACACTTCTGAGAAAGTCATTGACATTATGCTTTTTGGTGGAGAATCTTACACCGAAGCTATAATTGCTGAAGGTCCATTCATAATGAACACCCATGCAGAAATTGCAGAAGCATACCGTGATTTCTATGCTGGGAAATACGGAGAAATAAAAATTAATAATAAAAATGAAAATTATAAAAAATGAAAATAGTAGCATTTGGAGGTAGCAATAGTTCTAACTCAATCAACAAAAAATTAGCAACTTACATTACAACATTTTTTAAAGAGCATTCAATAGAAATTCTTGATTTGAATGATTATGAAATGCCTTTATTTAGTGTAGATAAAATAGCAAAAAATGGCTTACCTCAATTAGCATTAGATTTTGCCAATAAAGTTGACGAAAGTGACTTTATTATTATGTCACTTGCTGAAAATAATGGTGCATATACTGTTGCATTTAAAAACATCTTTGATTGGATTTCGGTAATTCAAGACCGTAAAGCGTTTTGGGGCAATAAACCCACATTTGTTATAGCAACATCACCAGGTCCAAGAGGTGGATCATCAGTTTTAAATTTAGCAAAAACTACGCTTCCATATTACGGAGCAAATGTTATTGACACTTTTTCACTACCAAGCTTTTATGAAAACTTCAAAGATGAAATAGGAATAGTAAATTTAGAATTTGAAACTGATCTAAAATCAAAGATTGAAAAAATAAAAGCAGATTTTCTGAAATAAAAATTATGAAAGCAACAACACAAAAAGTAGCCTTAATAACAGGAGCAGCAACTGGAATTGGTCGGGCAATTGCAATTCGGTTAGCAAAAGAAGGTGTTTCAGTTGCTGTAAATTATATGGGAAGTTCTGCACAAGCCGATGAAGTAGTCAAAGAAATAGAAGCAAATGGTGGTATAGCAAAAGTATTTTCGGCAGATGTGAGTAAAGTTTCAGAAATAGAGCATCTTTTTAACGAAGTAAATAACATGTTTGGTAGAATCGATATTGTAGTTGCAAATGCAGGAATTGCAGTTATGGGTATTCCTATTGTTGATGTTATGGAAGCCGATTTTGACCGCATCAATGCTGTAAATCACAAAGGGACTTATTTTGTATTACAACAAGCCGCTAAACAAGTAAAAGATGGAGGTAGAATAATTCAAATTTCTTCTACAAGCTCAGTGTATCCATCAGCAGGTCTCGGCATTTATGCTCCAAGCAAAGCAGCAGGAAAAGTAGTCACCGAAATTTTAGCACAAGAACTTGGACATCGACAAATATCCGTCAACAGTGTTTTCCCTGGCCCAACGAAAACTCCATTAATGGAAAAAGAAATATCGAAACAGGAAATGGAAAGAATTGGCAATACAATGACCTTAGGAAGAATGGGAGAACCAGAAGACATTGCAGGTGTAGTTGCCTTTTTAGCAAGTGAAGAAGGTGCTTGGATAAACGGACAACAAATAATTGTAAATGGCGGAGGAAGAATATAAGGCAAGACATAAAAAGCACAAACGCACAACAGCGATTTCAATCCAATGATGGCGATGATGATTAAAGGGCCAATCTCGAAGTTTATTGAGACGTTAGCGGAGAATATGCACAAGTTGTAATGCTGACAAATTTATTTGTAGTTTTGTGCTTTTAAATTTTAAAAGCATTATGAAAAAAATTACAGTATTCATTTTATTCTTTTTAACCAATTACACTTTTGCAGCGACCCTTTATGTAAATCCGGATGCCGCCGGAAATAATTCCGGTTCCTCATGGGCCAACGGATTTACAACACTACAAAACGCTATCAATGCCGCTAATGCCGGAGATATTCTATTTGTAAAGGCTGGAACGTATACGCCTAGCCAACAAATGATTAGCGGAGATAATCGTTCGCGTTCTTTTTACATCAATAAAAACATCAAAATTTACGGTGGATTTAATGGTTCGGAAACAACTTTAGCCGAGAGAAACATTACAGCGAATATCACTTTGTTAACCGGAGATTTTAACGGAAATGATACTGATACAAACGGCAATGGCATTAATGATTTTGGTTTAACTGAAAATGCATATTTTGTTGTGGTTGCCTATAACTTAGATAACACGGCTCTTATAGATGGTTTCAGAATTACAGGTGGTAATGCAAACGGAACCGTTTCTTTCACTCTTGGATCGTATAGCGTAAACACAGCTAATGGAGGCGGAATCAATAATATTGCTTCTAATTTGGTGGTTAGAAACACCAAATTCAATAACAATTCCGCAAGTTTTGGAGGAGGAATAACCAATAAAGGGGCTTGTTTTCCAAAAATTGAAAACTGTGAATTCACGTATAACTTTGCTTCTTACGGAAACAGTATTCATGCTAATGATGCCAGTTTAATCACTATAAACAATTGCACTTTTACCTCGAATAGAGGATCCGGAGTTTTATCAAGTTTAAACAATACCGTTCAGAAAGCTACAAATTGTACCTTCTCCTATAATTCAGGTGCATCCGGTGGTGTTCTCTATAACAATAATAACTGCAATGCGGTTTTCCTGAATTGCAAAATGAACAACAATACAGTAAGTAGTTCCGGAGGTGCCATTTACAATACAAACTTTGGTATCGTTACGATGTACAATACGCTTATTTATAAAAACTTCGCGGTGTATGGTGGTGCAGTTTATAACGTTAGTAACTCTTATGTAAACTCGATCAACTGTACCTATTTTGGCAATAATGCCTCTACACAAGGTGGTGCATTTTACTGCTCGGTAAGTCCTGATAATATGTTTATGAAAACCTACAATACTATCATTTACGGAAATACGTCACCATCAAATCCGAATTGGTATAAGGAGTTTTATACTACTTCAAACATCCATATTAAGAATTCCATTATACAAGGAAGTGGCGGAAGCAGTGCCTGGAATACGTTTTTCGGAACTAATGACGGAAATAATTTAGATGTCAACCCGCTGTTCATAAACACAACTCAAGATGCAGAAGATTTTAGGCTAAATGTTTCTAGTCCCGGAATTGACGCTAGTTATAATCAGCTTTTAAGTTTACCCAACACGAATAACTCCTGGACAGCCGCAGACACTGATGTTTACGGAAACTCTAGATTAGTAGGTTCCGGTGTAGATATTGGTGCCGCTGAAAATGGTGCTGTATTAAATATTATAGACAATGAGAACGACACCATTGCCTTTTTTTATTTACTTAATGACCAGTTAGTCTTTGATAACTTTGAAATGCTGTTAAACAAAGAATATCAAATCTTTGATCTAAACGGAAAGCAAATCTACCAAGGTAAAATGGAATCGAACAGCATCAATGTTTCGTCATTAACAAAAGCTATTTATATCCTAAAAATTCAAGATTTTAAAGCTATTAAGTTTTTGATAAACTAATGTAAATCTTCAAAACAAAAAAAGCCACTTTTCAGTGGCTTTTTTGTTTACTTAACCGTCGTCAATCAGGCAATAAAAGAAGTTTTACCTCTCTTCTCTTGCTTCTTGCTTCTTGCATCTTGCTTCCTGCTTCTTGCCTCTTGCTTCTCGCTTCTTGCTTCTATTTAACCGTCGTCAGCCTTTTATCAATGACGCGTTCCATATAATCCTGAACAAAAGCTTTACAACGTAATTCCAATACATCCATAGCGGCATTACGGTTTGCAATCAGATTGTGTTCCATGCCCTTATCGTTTTTATCATAAAAGCCGGTTGCTTTTTTACCGTCAAACGTACAGATATAATCACCACTCATAAACTGATACATATTAGAACCATACTTGATTACAAACGGAGCTACCTGGGTATCATTAATTAAACTTCTACCCCAACTTCTGAAAGGTTTTTGATAGCCAATCATATCCATTATCGTCGGGAAAATGTCGATTTGCTGCGCCCAATCAGAGTTGACTCCCACATACTTCTCATCAGGAGAAAAGAACAAAATCGGAACCGTATGTTTGTTAAACTCCTTTTTATATTCATCATATGCAATTGTATTACCATGATCAGCCACCAATACAAAAATGGTATTTTTATACCACGCCTCCTTCTTAGCAGCTGCAAAGAATCGTTTTAGAGCCATATCGGTATAGCCAATACACTGATTGATATCGACTTTACCTTTTGGAAATTTGCCCTCATATTTTTCTGGGACTTTATACGGCTCATGCGATGAAACCGAGAACATGGTCGCCATAAAGGGTTGCTTCTTTTGCGAAAGCGTTTTATTAAAAAACTGGAAAAAAGGTTCGTCCCAAATGCCCCAAACACCATCAAAGTCGGCATCATTATTATATTCGGTTTTACCGTAATAATGATCGTAACCCAAGATATTGCCAAAGCCCAAAAATCCCATCGAACCATTCGGTGCTCCGTGGAAAAACGAAGTGTCGTAACCTTGACTTTCGAGCGTAGAAACTAAAGATTCAATTTTCTGCTTAGGATAAGGCGAAGAGGTAAACGCATTCTGAAACGACGGAATTCCGGCAATCACTGAAGATACGCCATGAATGGATTTCCAGCCATTGGCATACGCATTGTTAAAAATCAAACTATGCTGCGCTAACGAATCTACAAAAGGCGTATATCCTTCATAATTAGGAATTTTAGTTCCTTTATTAAAAGCACCGCTATACTCTCTCCCAAAACTTTCGATGATAAAAATAACCACATTCGGTTTGGTGGGTGGATTATTTTTATACTGTTTTATGGGTACCAACAAACGATCAACCTGAGCTTTTGAAACCAAATTTACTTTCTTAAACGTATTAGCATTCCAGGTTCTGATAATGGCAAATGGCGTATTGAGAACCACATCGGCCTGCGCTGAGTTTTTGGTATACCGACTGGCATCAAGAATATTAATCGGTCGGGTACTTTTTCTGAAATCACCTCGGATGCCTCCCACACAAAGGGTAGTAATCAGCAGTACATTAACAATCGAAAAAGCAAAATAAGGAATATTGACCTTAGGATGGTGATGCGTTATTTTTATCTTTTTGTAAAGGAAAATCCAACCATAAGCCATTATAAAAAACAACAAGAAAACATGCCAATAATTGAGTAAGAAATTCAGCAGCAATAAACCTTTGTTTTCCTCGTTCTCTAAAGTATCCAATGAAGCTCTGGTGCTTCTGCTGAAGGTATAGCGGTAATAAATGAAATCAATGAAGTTGGCAGCATACGCCAGGAAGTTGGTCGCAAAATACAAGTAAAACAATACTTTTTGATAGCCTTTTCGGGTATTGATTACAAACGGAAAAATGGAGAATAGGATGAATAAGGCATTGACATAGAGAATTGTTGTAGTATCAAAAACCAATCCGTGGTAACATAACTTTAGAAAATCGATTACGCCATCAACTTTTATTAAAGAACTATTGTAGATGAAGAAGAAAACACGGGCAACAGAATAAAAAACATACGCCAGTAAAATTCTAAAAAACAGTACCTTATACTCCTCAAAACGCGGATATTTTTTCATGCAAAAAGTAAAATTTGAAGCAGCAAAACTACATATTTCGATGGTAAGTTTTTTATATTTTAAATTAATATTGTGAATGAAACGAATATTATTTAATTTGCATTAAAATTAACAGCCCAATGACTCCAATCACAAGACTTTTTGACTTTCCATACTATCAGCTCGAAAAAAACAATGTTCCCAATTGTCTTGTTACTAAATACGATGGTGTATGGGTTGCTACCTCCACTCAAGAATACATCGATAAATCAAATGCCATTTCAAGAGCGTTGTTACGCTTGGGGGTAAATAAAAATGATAAGATTGCTATAATATCCTCTAATAATCGAACCGAATGGAACATTATGGACATTGGATGCTTGCAAACGGGAGCGCAGACGGTACCTATTTACCCTACCATTTCAGAAGACGATTATGAATACATTTTAAATCACTCTGAAGCAATCTATTGTTTTGTTTCAGATGCCGAAGTGTTGCGCAAGTTAAACCTCATCAAAAACAATCTAACGCATCTCAAAGATGTCTATTCGTTTAACGAAATTGATGGTTGTAAAAACTGGAAAGAGCTTTTGGCTTTGGGAGAAGACACCAGCAATCAAGATGTGGTAGAAGACCGAAAAAATCATGTAAAGCCGGAAGAATTAGCTACGATAATCTACACATCGGGAACTACCGGAAAACCAAAAGGTGTCATGCTTTCCCACCACAACATTGTTTCCAATGTATTAGACAGTTCGCCGCGAATTCCATTTGAAGAAGGAACCAGTGTAGCCTTGAGCTTCTTGCCTATCTGCCATATTTTTGAACGTGTGATTTTATATATCTATCAGTACTATTCGGTGTCGATCTACTTTGCCGAATCCATCGAAAAACTTTCGGATAACATCAAAGAAGTGAAACCTACGGTCTTTTCAGTAGTACCTCGATTGTTAGAGAAAGTATATGATAAAATCTACGCCAAAGGAACAGAACTAAGTGGCATCAAAAAGAAACTTTTCTTTTGGGCTATTGATTTGGGATTGCGATATGAGCCCTACGGAGCCAATGGTTTTTGGTATGAGACCCAACTAAAAATAGCGCGAAAACTTATTTTCAGTAAATGGAAAGAAGGTTTGGGCGGAAATCTTACCGTGATGGTTTCAGGAAGTGCTGCACTGCAAGCTCGATTGGCTCGTGTATTTGCTGCTGCTGAAATGCCAGTTATGGAAGGCTATGGTTTGACCGAAACATCGCCTGTTATTTCGGTAAACGATGTCAGAAATAGAGGCTTCAAAGTTGGAACTGTTGGTAAAGTGATTCGCAATGTAGAAGTTAAAATTGCTGCCGATGGCGAAATCCTTTGCAAAGGTCCGAATGTGATGATGGGCTATTATAAAGACGAGACCTTAACCAAAGAAGTGATTATTGACGATTATTTTCATACGGGAGATATTGGTGAAATTGATGCCGAAGGCTTCCTTAAAATTACCGACCGTAAGAAAGAGATGTTCAAAACTTCAGGCGGAAAATACATAGCACCGCAAATCATTGAAAATGCCATGAAACAATCCAATTTCATTGAACAAATCATGGTTATTGGCGATGGTGAAAAGATGCCTGCTGCTTTTATTCAGCCTAATTTTGATTTTGTTAGAGAATGGGCCAAAAGACACCAAATCAACATTGGAACCTCTAATGCTGAAATTGTATCAAACAAAGAAGTCGTAAAACGAATTGACGAAGAAATAGAAACCATCAACGAGAAGTTTGGCAATTGGGAAAAGATAAAACGCTTTGAACTAACGCCAGAGGTTTGGTCGATTGATGGCGGACACCTCACGCCTACCCTAAAACTCAAACGTAAAATTGTAATGGAGAAATACAAAGACCTTTATCAAAAAATATATTGTTAGTATTTTATAACACGCTTTATTTAAAGGCTTCTTAATTTTTAAGGAGCTTTTTTTGTGTCTGAAACATCCCTTTTTTTTGATGGTTGGTGTACTTGGACTTTATTTAAAAAAGCTCTAAATATTTAATATTGCGGAAAGTCTTAAAAATGAAAAGCGCTCGTGAAATATCACGAGCGCTTTTGCTTTAGTTAGAAATGCAATGGAGTAGCATAAATAAAAAGTCTATTTAAATAACTTCTTACTGCATTCTATTTATAGATTATCGCTTAATCACTCTAAGTGTTTGTAAGCTATCCTCTTGTGCTATAACTACGTTGTAAACACCACTTGGATATTGATTTCCGATGGTTGTTGATTCCATATCGGAAACGCTAACTTCTTTTTGTTCAATTAGTCTTCCAACCATATCGTACACTTTTACGCTTACGGATGATTGGCTACTTGTTTTCACATCAAGCATAAAGTTGTTCGCGAATGGGTTTGGATACGCCGTCGCTTTAAATGGAGTCTGAACTAACGCTTTGCTTGGAGCTGCTTCTTCAGTGAACAAGTCACAAGCTGTTGAATAATCTCCGAATACACCGTTTAATTTGATAGCCACAGAAACATTGTAGTTTTTACCTAATTGTGCGATAGCAAAATCACTCAATTTAAAGTTAGAATACACTAGCTCTCTTTCTTCTGAAGTAATTACATCTTCTCCTTCTACTTCTTCTAACAACACTTTGTAGTTAGGGAAACCTGGGTAAGGTGTAATGTTCAATTGTTGTGTCAACGATGTCGCTGTCATCAATCCACATTGAGACGGAACCAAACTTGTGGTTGGGAAGAATGGTGTAGTCACTTTACAATCTGGTCCAAAAGCTGACCATTCTGTTGTAGCTCCGTTCAAGACGCTATACTGTACTGAAATAGCATATTCTGTACTGTAAGCAATCGTGATACCTTGGAACGCTGTTAACGATGAGAAACGACCTGGTAATACCGCTGTTTGATAATACGTTGGTGTTGGGCCATTGTCTGAGAACAAACGGATACGGAATCTATATCCTGTAGCGTAAGAGGCTGCTCTAGCTGCCATATTAGCATTCAAAGCAGATACTGTTCCACCACAAGTTGGTGAAGCCATACTTGTTACTGGAATAGAAGGTGTATTTACAACACACTCTGCACCATAACCTGAATTCACTGGTAAACCACTTACAGGGTCAGTAAACGTGTACTGCACTGCTACTCTGTAGCTTGCTCCGTATTGTAATGGGAAACCTGTAAAGGTATTTGCTCCTACGAAACGAGTCGCTGATGGTGAGAAACCATACGTTGGTGATGGGTTAGCATCGTTCAAACGAATACGGAACGTATACCCTGTAGCATTCAATCCAGGATTTGCTGTTAAGCTAGAAGCTAAAGTAGTTAAAGTAGCACCACAGCTTGAAGTACTTAACGTAATCACTGGAACCGATGGAGAATTTACCGTAATGGTATTTCCTGCAAACGGAACAATCTCCTCGTTAATAACTGCAGAAGCAGTAATGGTATAACTAGCACCATGCGTATGAATAGCAGCTGGAATCGTTACAAAACGAGAAATCTGAATAATATCCGGAGCCGTTACTCCTGTCGTAGTATTCGTAATAGAGAAACGATATTTGATATTCGTGAAACCACCATAAGAATAAGGTAGAGCCGGAATCGCTGTTGCTAAAGATACTAAAGTAGCATTGTTTAATGAAGAAAGCATATTAACCACTACAGGTGAACAAGCTTCTGAACTTGTACCAGAACAATTGTCATCAATATTATTGTAACAAACTTCCGTTGCGCCTGGGTTAATAGCTACATTGTTATCATCGCAATCAACTTGTAAATTAAGTGCTAAACTTAGTCCATCTGGTTCAGAGGCACCATAACAAACTGGAATAATTAAACCAGGATCTGATGAGTAGTTATCATTATCAACATCACTGTAAAAGTTTCCATTTCTCCATACTGTACTATCGTCATCACTACAATCTGATCCTAATGTAGTCGCTGTATAAAAAGGGCTTAATGTAGCTCCATAGCATACCGTTATTAATGATGAGTCAGGAGATAAATCTAAATTATATCCATCGCCATCTGCATCAATATAAAAGTTACCACTTGTCCAAACAGAATTGTCAGTATCATTACAATCTGTACTGTTACTTACATATCCATCAGGTGCAGTTTCAGCTAATACTGATGAAGCCAAGTCTCCAAATCCATCTCCATCTGAATCAGCATAGAAAGTGAAAAGGTCATTACTAAAATAGACATTATCTATAAAAATACGGAATGCTGAAGTATAATTCTGCTCAATTTTTAAACCGTAAATATCATTCAAAGCACCAGGATATGCCGTCAGAGGAACTCTTAACCTATTCCAACCTGCTACAAGTGCACCTGTATTATAAAGTCGATCACCAGGAGCTAAAAGAACTAAAAATAAATTAGGTCTAGGGGCATCTAAATAAATATCAATATTTAAATGTGACATTCCAGTTCCAGTAAGATTCAAACGTCTTTCTCTGTTTGTTGGTGGAGGATTACCGATATCGATCAATCCCATAAAACCAAGACCATCTATACGTAGCGCAGTATTGGTTCCGTTTGGAACTTCCGTTAACACTCTACCACCACCTGTAGACCAAAATGCTTGTCCAAAATTATAGTTTGGAGCATTGGTATAAACTGCTGGAGTTCCTGTATACATAGAAATAACTCTTGCTGGGTCTCTTGCTGGAAGTGACGGCGATGGAGTAGGATCAGGAAAGTTAACTACTAATGTAGCTGTAGCAGAACCCGGACCAAATACCCCAGGAACAGCAGCTTGAGTAGCCGTGATAGTAGTGGTACCACCACCAACGATAGTTACAGTATTACCACTAATGGTTACAACGCCAGCAGGGCTTGCACTGTACGTCCATGCACCTCCACTATTTGAAGTTGGATTCGTTAGTGTAAAAGGTGCATTACCCAGCACTTGCGGACTTGCAACACTTAATGCTCCTATAGTTGGAGGAGCATCTGTAGGAGCTCTGTAGAAATAGATATTATCTAAATAGACCACCTTTACTGGTGCAGCGGCTCCAGTAGGATTATTTAAATCGAAAAAGCTCACGTTTCCTAAATTAAGACCCACGTAATCTGATAAAGGAATATCAAAACTCGCCCAACCATTCAATGGAATACTTGAAACTACTTTTCTGTTTCCATTTATTTCAAACCAAAGTTGATTTTGATTTACTGTATATACATCAATATGCAAAGTAGTCATCGCTGCTATTGTCGTTGGAGCAAAAGCTAAACGAGCTAAGGTAAATCCGTTAAATAATCTTGCGTCATTGCCAGCTATATCAACGTTTGTACCAGCTTGCCATACAGCTCCAGATGTTGGGGTATAAGAATTACTATATAAAGATACCACATCCCATGCATTTCTTGCAGGTGGCGTTGGTGCTGGAGTTCCTAAACTAACTACTAAAGAAGCGTTAGTAGAAGCTGAACTAAACAAACCATTGGCGGCTTGCGTTGCCGTAATTGTTGCGGTACCTGGACCCACAATAGTTACGGTGCTTCCACTAATTGTAGCAATACCAGCTGGTAATATAGTATAAGTAAAAGCGCCAGCACTGTCTGATGATGGAGCAGTTAAAGCAAAAGGTGCATCACCCGTTACTTTAGCAGGAACTGTAAAGGTACCTAAGGTAGGTGTTACTAAAACATTAAAAGTAGCGGTAATGCTACCACTATTATAAATTCCAGCAGCAGCTTGTGTAGCCGTAATGGTACATGAACCTCCCGTACCTACTTGAATTTGGTTGCCATTAACAATCTGTCCTACTGTATCATCGCTACTTGAATAAGTCCAAGCTCCGCCACTATTTGATGTTGGTGGAGTTATAGTGAATGTAGTATCACCAGGTGATTTAGTTGGAATTGAAAAATTTGTGATTGTTGGATTGGCAGTACCATTGAAAAAATAAACATTATCGATATAAATTTGTCTAGGTGTACCTCCACTTTGTTCAAATTTAATACCGTTGATATTATTCAACGCACCAGGATAGGTTGTAAGTGGAATATCAAATGAATTCCATCCTGTAGCTAATGGTCCTATTGAGTAGTTTCTATCACCAGGAGCTAAAAGATTCAATATCATTGAGGTCATTGGTGTATTTACATAAATATCAACGTGAAGAAAGTTCATACCTACTACACTGAAATTTGCTCCATTTGTAACCAAACCAAAGAAACCTAGATTGTTTACTTGGATACACGTATTCGTTCCGTTAGCAAAATTAAAATTAGAATTCGTTGAGCCTGTTGACCAACCTGCTTGAACGGCAGTTGTACCATTAGCATACGTAGTAGGTGTACCTGTATACATAGAAACTACATCAATTGCATTTCTAGCTGGAGGAATTGGTGAAGGACCTGGAGCAGGAAAATTTACTACCAGCGTTGCTGTTGCTGTTCCCGAACCAAACGAACCAGGCACTGCTGCTTGAGTTGCAGTAATGGTAGTTGTACCACCACCAACTATAGTTGCTGTATTTCCAGAAAATGTTACTACACCAGCTGGGTTACTTGAATACGTCCATGCACCGCCACTATTTGATGTAGGGTTTGTTAATGTGAAGGGAGCATTGCCAAACACTTGTGGTGTTGGTACTGTCAAAGCTCCAATAGTTGGAGGTGTGTCGGTTGCAGCTCTATAAAAATAAATGTTATCTAAATACACAACTTTTACAGGAGCAGCAGCTCCCGTAGGGTTATTTAAATCGAAAAAACTAACATTTCCTAAATTTAATCCAACGTAATCTGATAATGGAATATCAAAACTGGCCCAACCATTCAATGGAATGCTTGATACTACTTTTCTATTCCCATTTATTTCGAACCAAAGCTGATTTTGATTTAAAGTATACACATCGATGTGCAAAGTAGTCATTGCCGCAATAGTCGTTGGCGCAAAAGCTAAACGAGCTAAAGTAAAACCATTAAAAAATCTGGCGTTATTTCCACCAATCGAAACATCTGTTCCAGCTTGCCAAGTTGCGCCACTTGTAGGGGTATAAGAACCACTATATAATGAAACAACATCCCAAGCATTTCTCGCTGGAGGAGTTGGCGCTGCTGGAGGCGTTACTGTTAAAGTAGCCGTTGTACTTCCAGAGCCATAAGGAGTACTTGCAGCCTGATTGGCTGTAATGGTAGTAGTTCCAGCTCCTACAATAGTAACTAAACCAGTATTTGGGTCTATTGTAGCTACAGATGTAGCACTACTTGAATAGGTAATAGCTCCGGCACTGTTAGAGGTTGCAATCATATTGAATTGTGGATCTGTAACAATTTTATTTACCGCAGGAAATGAGTTGAACGTTGGAGGCTGCACAGTGGCAGCTCTGTAGAAATATATGTTATCAATGTATAACGTAGCATTTTGCCCAAAAGTAACAGGAACTATATACTTAAGACTAGTCAAAATGTTACCCAAATTATAAGTACTCAAAGCCAAATCAATACTAATCCATTGATTTCTTGTAGTGGATGAAGGAACGATACTTCCTGTAACAGCTAATTCTCTGGCAGTTGTGGTTGAGGATTCCAATTTAATGGCCATCGAACTGTAATTTGGAGAATACACGTCAAAATGCAAATGAGTCATTTGTGAAACATCTAAACTTCCGGCTGTATTAACTTGTATTCCAGAAAAACTGTGGCCGGTGTAATACTTAGCAGGCGTTCCTCCCGGTGGAGTAAAATCTGCATTAATTGTACTTCCACCAAAAGTAAGATACTGTACACCCGTTTGATTGGTATAAGAATCACTAAAAACGGAGAGTACATCCCATGTGTTACGAGCGGGTGGATCAGCGGGAGAAGCACCTGGTTGAGAATATCCTAATGAAAAAGTCATTAGGAATAATAATAATAAAATTTTTTTCATAAATGTTTGATTTGTTTGTTATTAATAGTTTGACTTTTAGTAGGATTCCAAATGTATAGCGTTATGGTTGAAAAATACTATTTGTCGTAGTCTACAAAAACTATACAGACCTAAACATTAGAACCAATAAGCTGTGAATCAGCAATACGCAATCGATGTAGTGTGAAACGAACGCAAAACCGCTTAATTTTATCTAAGTGAATTCGTGTTTATTATATCAATTGTTGTATGAATGTTGTGTTAATTTATTGTTATTTTCGGCAACATCAACATAAAATCTCTCAAACAAGACGTAATAAATATACTTTTTTTTATAAAACAAATACAATTAGCAAAAATTATGCTAATATTTTATAAAATTCCTAAATAATTATTTACAAATAAGAGAAGTCTATAATTACAAAATTCGCAATGACAGCTACTTTATAAATAAAAAACACTAGTTACTTATAGTAACTAGTGTTTTTTTTAACCCTGGATTTTCAGATTATCGTCCAATTACAATCCAATTCAGATTACCGTCACTTTGGACCATATATCTTTCGTTAGGGTTTATAGTCGTGATAGTAGCGTTGGTAACATCATCATAAATGACACCTCCAGCTGTAGAAAGAATCTTTGCAGTAATTAAATTACTTCCTATAATTATATAGACTTTACCAATATTAGCTGCTGCTGCCGGAAGTCGTACCTCAGAAACATCATTAAATACTCTTACAGTATATTCTGCTAATGAAACATTGTAAATACCTGTTAAGGTTCCTGTTGTAGTATAAGGTTTAACTGTGGGATTTACCCAAGTACCATTTCCGGTAGCGTCACTTGTCAAAACATAATTGGCTGTTGCACCTGTTGTCATTTGAAAATTAGCAGTTTCTAAACTCGTTGTTCTCGTCTTACCACTTACATCGAGTCTGTTACCTGCTACAGGTGTCATACCGACACCTACATTGGTTGCATTATCAACTATCACGCCGTCAACAAGTGTAGTTCCATTCCATCTCGGAATAGCATTTGTGGTAGTTGATGAAACTTGCGGATCGGTTTCAATAGTAGATGCTGCAACCCAACTTGTACCTCCTGCACCATCTGTTCGAAGTATTTCATTTGCATTTCCTCTAACATTGGGCAAAGCATAACCAGTTACACCTGCAGGATTATTTACTTGTAATGTACCGTTCACTCGAAGGATATTTGTATCAAACTCACCATAAATTAAAGCATTGCTCGCATTGGCATTAGTGTTTTCAATATACAATTTATTATTACTAGCTCCGGCCTCGGCACTACCGGCTGAGTTACCTATAAATATATTATCAGTTCCAGTTGTTGTAGCACTTCCTGCAAAAGCACCAATAGCAGTATTTCTTGTTGAACTGTTAGCAGCATTCACTAATGCATTAGAACCTATTGCTACCGTTCTTGTAATAGTCCCCGGCTGTCTTAATGAATTGTAGCCAACCGCAACATTATCTTGAGAGGCAGCATTATTTGTACCTGACATAGCACCTGCACCAACAGCAGTGTTGAATTGAGATAAAGTGGCAGATGCATTTAAAGCATTGTAACCAACAGCCGTATTACCTATTCCTCCATTTAAAGTGGCCAACGCACCACTACCTACCGCCGTATTTTGGTTCCCTCCCCCAGCATTGAAAGTATTTGTTGCCAAAGCATTATATCCAATAGCAGTATTATCAGCTGGAGTATTGTTGGCAGCAAGAGCATTGGTTCCGAAAGCAGTATTGTTTGTTCCTGAATTTGAAGCTAGAGTACCAACCCCAAAAGCAGTATTATTTGCTCCAATAAAGCCAGAGGCAGTATTATTTCGTCTAAAAGAAACATCTACTGCATCAGTTGTACCTATAAAATTTGTCCCCGCAGTCAATCCAGCATTTCCAGTTGTCAACCAACCTGTTGCTGCACCTGTATTGAATCGTATCCATCTGGCGGTAGCGGTATTCCAATAGTAAAAACCTGGTGTAACTGCATTGATACCTGCACCAACGGAAGCCGTATTATATATTACTTCTGAGTCTGCAATAGTTGTTACTGGCGATGAAGAGTTTGCTCCGACTAACAGAGCTAGTCTGGGAATTAAAATACCATTATTTGAAGAAACAATATCTAAAGCACCTTGAGGAGTTGTTTGATTAATACCAATATTCTTTGTAGCACCTATACTTCCATAAATGGTATTTCCAATGTTCAACTGATCACTACCTGTTGCGCTAGGAGCAACCGTATTAGCCCCAATCATGATATTATTAGAGCCTGAGGACAAGGCAAAACCCGCATCAAAACCAACAGCCGTATTATTAGCACCACTTGAATTTGAACCCAAAGCTCTATATCCTAATGCACTATTCCCGGCAGCAGTATTTGCATTCAATGAACTAAAACCAACTGCAGTATTATTTGAAGATGTAGTGTTGGTTGCCAAAGCACTAGTTCCTATTGCTACATTTGCAGCACCAGTCGAGTTAGCTGCTAAAGCATTATTACCAAAAGCCGAACTATTCGTCGATGCTCCAGAAGTAAGTGCACCTAATCCAAATGATGTACTTGTAGCCCCAATTTTACCAGCAGCCAAATTATTTCTTCTGAAAGCAACGTCAACATTGGTAAGAGCGGCTGTTCCTAAGTAATTCACACCATCTACAATACCTGTATTTCCTATTGTAGTCCATCCATTTGATGTTCCCGTTCCTAAACGTTCCCAAGCAGCTCCATTAAAAAAATAAAAACCTACACTTGTAACATTAACCGTGGTTCCTGCAGCAGTGCCTGTGACTACTTCGGAAACATAAATCATTGTAGATGTTGGCGTTCCCGTCATACTTTGAGCACGCTCGCGGGTAACTCTTGGAATAATAATTCCATCAACACCTGTCGTTGTTCCTGTTGGGTTCAGGGCGGTTACATCTAATGTTGCGGCGGGAGTTGCGGTACCTATCCCAACTTGAGCACCTACAAAATGAAAAGAAAAAAGCATAAATGCCGAAAATAGAAATGGTCTCATGTCTGATATTTTAAATTTTAGAAAGCTGGTGTAGGAAGCGCTTACATCTTAAAATTTGGGGAATATTAAAAATAAGTAAGTTTTAAAGAATAGTCTTTGCTTAACAGTATATAATAACTATACAATCGGTATATTTTCAAAACCCAGTTTTAAAATGCCGTAATCGAGTGTATGATTGAGGAAAAAAGGAATTTCTAGCTGTAGTACTAGTTTAAAATACAGTTATTGTATTGTTAATGTATAGTTTTTTTTAGCATTTTGTTTCTTAAATATTTATTCAATTGAAAATTATAAGTACTTATTTTTCCAATAACCGCAATTTTCATTACAAAAAATAATATAATTGATAAATCCGGTACTCTAAATCATTCCTATCATCTCATCGGAAATAATTTCTTTTTTAGAAGTCAATCGAAGTCAAAAAGTAGGAAAGTAACTTTGAAAATTTGAAAAGACAACAAACGATGAATTTGGCACTTAGTAGTAATAATTTAAATACTATAAGAGTTTCAGAATATTTAGGAAAGCACGTTATCAACATTCCTGATTATGAAATAGTTAATAATTAATCAATACTTTTTTTAACAATTATTCATTAATCAATACTTTTAGTACATTAACCAATTAAACTTTTAATTATGAATGTAAAAAACTTTATTGTTGGAGGAATCGTCGGCGGCATTGTTGACTTTTTGCTCGGTTGGCTTTTCTACGGAATACTTTTTAAGGAGAACTTTCCAAGTAACGGCCAAGAGAATATGCCCTTTATTTTCTTAGGATGCATGACTTTCGGATTCTTAGTTTCCTTTATTTATACTCGTTGGGCTGGTATAAGCACTGCTGCAAGTGGATTAAAAGCAGGAACTGTTTTAGGACTGTTTCTAGGTTTGCATAGCAATTTCTTTAGTAATTCTATGAACAACAATCCAGATTATCAATTAATGGGTTTAGACATGATCATCATGATTGTGATGGGCGCTTTAGTTGGAGCAGCTGTTGGTTTAGTTATTGGTAAAATGAAATAGTTAGTAATTTTCATAGTGAGAAAACGCCTGTGAGTTTCATGGGCGTTTTTTTTTTGAGATTTTCACTATGTATTGTTGCACTTTGATTGCACTTTGATAGGACGTTAATAGGACGTTAATAGGACGCAGTAGCTTTTTTTGAACAACGTATTTTGGTGGTGGAACTATGGGAGTTGTTATTTTGAATTTTAAATTCTAAATTTTAAATTATTTCTGACAACTGCCTACACAAATATGCTTCTTCCAGCTTCCAACTTGCTTCTTGCTTCTTGCTTCTTGCTTCTTGCTTCTTGCTTCTTGCACATAGCATGGTAATTATACAAGCCTTACTACAGATTCTAAAACATACTGGCTACCAATAACACCACCTTTGTTAGGTTGTGAAACTTAATTTACAGCATAACAAAAAACAATATGAAAAAATTAATGATAATGGCAATAGCTGTTGTATTTGGGATTACCTTAAATTCTTGCAGTAGCGATTCTAATGGATCAGGAAAGTATGCCTATAACGTGAAGATGACGGATGCTCCCGGACCTTACGACGAAGTAAATATCGATTTGCAAGCTGTAGAAGTGATTGGGAATAATGGTCAGTCAATAACGTTAAACACGACCGCCGGAATTTACAATCTGTTAGAGCTTTCTAATGGCATCAGCACCCAAATTGCTACGAGTGCGCTTGGTGATGTAAAGGCAACACAAATCAGATTGTTATTAGGAGCTAATAATACGGTGCGTCTTAATGGTATTACCTATCCGTTAGATACGCCAAGTGCGGATCAAAGTGGTTTGAAAATCAATATCAACCAAACCCTATTGGAAAATGTAGAAAACACTATCTTAATTGATTTTGATGCCAACACCTCGGTAGTAGAAACTGGAGCTGGAACCTACAAACTAAAACCAGTATTGAGAACGATAGTAGCTTCTACTTCGGGAAACATCAAAGGTACGGTGAATACTATTGGGAGTAAAGTTACCGTAACGGCTACTTCTTCTTCTAACGTAGTATATTCTAGTTCGGTAAATGCTTTAGGGCAGTTTCAAATTTCAGGGTTGCCAGCAGGTAATTATACGTTTACTGCTACACCAAAATTACCGGCTCTTCCGGTAACACAGGTAAATGTTGTGGTCGTTACCGCTGATAACACCACCAATATCGGTACTGTTAGCATGTAAAATACTCGCTCAAAACCTAATGAAAACTTTAAACGTCTGTGAAGCAATTTGCAGGCGTTTTTTTAAGTGATGGTACAAGTGATTGTGACCTACTATAGTTAAACTGCTTGGGGAAACTGCACTTAGTGGCTGCTTTTATTTTTTGAGTCTAAACTTTTCAAACGCATCTCCATTTTGTTTGTAAACTCCATCATTATCTGTTCCTAACCATAGAATACCATTTTTGTCTTGGTAGATTGAAACTAGTAAAACCACCTCTTTCTCATTTTTGATTTTAAAACTTGATAGTGTTGTACCATCATACTTCCAGACAATACCTATATATGTTGTCATCCATAAATTACCATCATTACCTACTATTCCCGAATTAAAATATTGAGGTTTATCTTTTTCAATTCCCTTTATTTTTTTATACCCTGTTGCGTTTGCTACGATTTTATATTTGCTAATAAAATTGCTCAACCAAAAATACCCCTCTTTGTCTTGAATGATGGAACGCACGCCAGGAGCTGATGGTACGCCTCTGCCCATTCCATCTGGAAGTATAGAAAGTTCTTTTTCATCAAACCACAAAAACGATTTTCCATCGTATCGGAAAGCACCTGCTACAAAAGTTCCAAACCAAATATTTCCGCCTTTGTCTTTATTTACACCATAAACGGAATAAGGATTATTGCTATCAAAAGGGCTGATGAGCGTATCAATTCCAAACGCTTTTTTTAAATCTTTTCGTGGCAATTGTAGTTCAAAAAGAGAATCGCCATCATAACGGTATAAATCGTTCGCATTGTAACCAAACCACAAGTCATTCGGATCAAGTTTCCATTGGTTATAAGTCGATTTTATTGCCTTTAAAGTGGTGAAGTGCTTTCCGTCAAATTTGCTTATTCCTTTGTGTGTTTCGATGTATATATTTCCGTTTTTATCTTCTTGAATTCCACGTATGGAATCGTTCACTAATCCGTCTAGTGTTGTAAATTGTTTCAACTCGTTTCCGTTTAAAGAATAGACACCTTTTCCGTTACTTCCAAACCAATACTTCCCTTTTGAGTCTTGAAATATTCTCCAAATTTGCTTGTCAAGTTCTGAAACTAATTTACCAATTTGTATTGCTTTTGTTTCCTTCTGTATGTGTTCAGATTTCATTTGTCCATTGCAGGAGAGGAAACTACTCGAAACAAAAAAGATCAAGATGGTTTTTATCATGTTACTTGTCATTTCTGTATTTTTAAGTTTGGGGTTAAACCCAGATTACGTATTTTACATTAATTACGAAAAAAAATGCTTTAAAATTTGAAAACATCCTTACTTAACCTCAAGCATATACCCAATCCCATGTACATTTGTTAGCTTAATGGAATCATCATCGCTCAATTTTTTTCGTAATTTAGAAACGTAGGTATCCAAACTTCTGCCGACAAAAACGCCATGATCTTCCCATACTTTTTTGGAAAGTTCTTCCCGTTTGATGATTTTATTAGGGTTAGCTATAAATAGGGTTAGTAATTCAACTTCCTTTTTAGACAAACTAATTTCAATGGCCTTGACGATTAATTTATTTTCAGCAGGAAAGAATTTAAACTTTCCTAATGGGATACAATTTTCAGCACTTAAATCAATAGCTGTTACCTTTTTCTTTTTAGGAAAGAAAATAAAAGATAAAATAAGACTTACTAATAAAAGTCCAACCCATAGAAAGTCGTTAGTGAACCATCCTGATTTTTTAAAAATTAGGACTTCGATTGTATAACACTTCTTTGGCAAAAATCTCCCACTACAAGGAATGATACTTTTTTCTTCGAGGGTATATTTTATAAAACTATAGGCTACTTCATCATCTATACAATGTTTAACTTCAATTTGGTAATGATTGGGCAGGTTTGCTTTTTGAAAACTTTTTGCTACAATAGCAACCAAACTATCGGGGTTAATTGCAAGTGTTTTTTCAAAAGAAAGTTTGTATAAAGACATATTTACTTTCTGAACGGGTAGAATAAGTGACGTACTATCTTGATTAGATAACAAAAGTTTATTTCCAACATCTCGCAAGGCTATTTTAACCAATTCGGGAGAGGTTTCGATATTTTTTTTCGAAGTTAAAAATACTATTGCTGCAATAAGTGCTAAGCAAAGACTGCTGTAGAAATAAATTTTCCGTGGACCCATGTTCAACAAATTACAAACAAATTTTTCATTATTTAAAACAGTTGACACTTTTTTTATATATGTTTTACATTTTAGCGAATAGTTTACGATAGTTTGTTATATAGTTTGGGAAACAACACCTTTTCAATCTTAAAACAAAGGCGTTAAAAATTAATATCGCAAATCATTACTTCTAATTTCAATCAAATTTCACAATCGTTGACACTTTTTTTACAGTCATTTGACATGCTTTTCAGAATCAGGAAATAGTTTTACCAAATAATCTTAAAACCAAGAATCATGAAAAACATGCTACTTTTAATTACCGTTGTTTTACTACTAAACACAAATTGCTTTTCTCAAGAAAAAATGCACATCAACGTTGAAAAAAGCACAATCAAATGGATTGCAAATTATACGTTTTACTTTGGTGGACATGAAGGCTATATAGCTTTTAAAGAAGGCTATTTTATCAAAAAAAACAACATAATTAGTGGTGGTGAATTTATCATTGATATGCATTCCATTACAAATACAGATCTAAAAAGCAAAAATGATAGAGAAGGTCTTGTAAGTCATTTAAAGGATCCCGATTTTTTTGATGTAAAAAAATTTCCTCAATCAAAAATTTCGATTACCAAGGTGGAATATTCAAATGAAACAAATGCAACAATTTATGCTAATTTGACTATAAAAGGAATTACAAAACCAATTAATTTTGAAGCCGAATTTAGCTTTGACAAAAAGGAATTAAAAACTCGATTTAAAATTGATAGAACACTATGGGAAGTAAATTATAACAACAAATTAAAAGACAGTGCCATTTCTGATGCTATTGGATTTGAAGTTTCTATAAAAATATAATAACAATGAAAAGCTTAATTATTTTTATAACATTACTTTGTTCAATTACTGTTTTTAGTCAAAATAAGGACACTATAAACTTAATAGCAGTAGATAGTACTTGGGGCAAAGAAATTATTGAAGTTCCTTTTTGGTTTGCGCCAAAAATAAATTACACAGGTTTTGAAGACATTAGATTTGCTAAAGGATGGGAAGACAAAACAAGCGATGGTTTTTGGGTGGTTACTTTTGCATGGGATATCAATTTGAAAACAAAGCCTACAGCTAAATTTTTCGAAGAAAATGTAATCCAATATTATGATGGATTGATGAAAGTTGTAAATGAGGATAAAACGATAATTATACCAAAAACTGAAGCTTTGTTTATAGATGATCCCTCTAAAAACGGTAGCATTAATTTTACAGGAATTATAAAAACATATGATGCTTTTACAACTAAAAAAATTATTAATTTGTATTGTAGAATAGAGACTTATTACTGCAAAATAAAGGAAGAATACATACCTCATTTTAAATTTTCTCCAAAAGAATTTAGAGATGAATCCTGGGCAACATTAGACAAAATAAAACTTCAAACCAACAGTTGTGAATAAATGAATAATAATAAAATAGGATAAAGTTACCTGGCTAAAAGAAATATTCCCAATGCCGATAAATTTTGTTTCCTTCTGTTTTTGTCCAGATTTCCTTTGTCCATTACAAGAAAGGAAGTTGCTTGTCACAAAAATTACTTAGACTAATTTATTTTCATTTTTCTATTTTCAGTCTGTGAAAAGTTTTACTATCTATTATGACGCACAACCAGCCCATAGGTATTACAGCCTGCTTCTGCTTCAGCTAATATACAAATTAGATTACATTAGGTAAAAATAGTTTGCAACATGTGTGACTTCGCTTAGAACCAAAAAAAGACCCTCGATTACTCGAAGGTCTTTCATATTAGTATTTAAAGATAGTTTTATCTTTTTACAACTCGAACCGTTTGAATAGTATCCTCTTGTGCTACAACTACGTTGTAAACACCACTTGGATACTGATTTCCTATGGTTGTTGATTCCATTTCCGAAACGCTAACGTCTTTTTGTTCAATTAGTCTACCAACCATATCGTACACTTTTACGCTTACTGATGATGTGCTACTTGTTTTCACATCAAGCATAAAGTTTGTCGCAAATGGGTTTGGATACGCCGTAGCTGTAAATGGTGTTTGAACCACAGTTTTGCTTTCTGACGCTGTAAATAAGTCACAAGCTGTTGAATAATCTCCAAACACACCGTTTAATTTAATTGCAACAGAAACATTGTAGTTTTTACCCAATTGTGCGATAGCAAAATCACTCAATTTAAAGTTAGAATATACAATCTCTCTTTCTTCTGAAGTAATGACATCTTCTCCTTCTACTTCTTCTAACAACACTTTGTAGTTAGGGAAACCTGGGTAAGGTGTAATGTTCAATTGTTGCGTCAACGATGTTGCATTTGGTAATCCACATTGTGATGGAACCAAACTTGTTGTTGGGAAGAATGGTGTCGTTACTTTACAATCTGGTCCAAAAGCTGACCATTCTGTTGTAGCTCCGTTCAAGACGCTATACTGTACTGAAATAGCATATTCTGTACTGTAAGCAATCGTGATACCTTGGAACGCTGTTAAGGATGAAAAACGACTTGGTAATACCGCTGTCTCATAATACGTTGGCGTTGGGCCATTGTCTGAGAACAAACGGATACGGAAACGATATCCTGTAGCGTATGAAGCTGCTCTGGCTGCCATATTAGCATTCAAAGCGGATACTGTGCCACCACAAGAAGGTGAAGCCATACTCGTTACCGGAATAGAAGGTGTATTTACGACACACTCTGCACCATAGCCAGAATCTATAGGTAAACCACTCACAGGATGAATAAAGGTATACTGAACTGCTACTCTGTAGCTTGATCCGTATTGCAATGGGAAACCTACAAAGGTATTCGCACCTACAAAACGAGTCGTTGATGGCGAGAAACCATACGTTGGTGTTGGGTTAGAATCATTCAAACGAATACGGAACGTGTAGCCAGTAGCATTCAATCCGGGATTAGCGGTTAAGGTAGAAGCTAACGTTGCTAAAGTAGCACCACAGCTTGAAGAACTTAACGTAATCACTGGAACTGCTGGAGAGTTTACAGTAATCGTATTTCCTGCAAAAGGAACAATCTCTTCGTTAATAACTGCAGAAGCAGTAATGGTATAACTAGCAGCATGCGTATGAATAGCAGCTGGAATCGTTACATAACGAGAAGTCTGAATAATATCCGGAGCTGTTACGCCTGTAGTAGTATTCGTAATAGAGAAACGATACTTGATGTTCGTGAAACCTCCATAAGAATAAGCTACCGCTGGAACCGCTGTTGCCAACGATGCTAAAGTACTGTTGTTAAAAGAAGGAGTCATGTTAACCACTACTGGTGCGCAACCTTGTGATAACGTACCCGAACAGTTTTCTAAAATTCCATTCCAACAAACCTCTGGGGCACCTGGGTAAATGTCATCATTAGCATCGTTACAGTCATTTCCTCCTAACACCGTTGTAGTATATCCAATACCTGGAGAAGTACATGAAGTTGTAGCATTTCCAGTTCCTGCATAATAACCATCAGTATCAGCATCAAGATACCAAACCGGTTGTGCTGTTACTGTTACTGAAGTTGCAGTAGATGAAGCACTTTGACAGGCAAAAGAACTAATAATACTAACCGAATAGCTTCCAGATGTAGTTACCGTAATACTTTGTGTAGTAGCTCCATTTGACCATAAATAACTATCTCCAGCACTTGCTGTTAACACAACACTTCCGCCTGAGCAGAACGTTGTTGTACCTCCTGCTGTGATTGTTGGTGTAGCAGGTATTGGATTGATTACAAAATCAAACGGAGTTCTACATTCAGAACTTAAAGAACAAGCTGCATAGTATGTAGTCGTTCCTGGCGTATTGGTGTTTGTTAAACCTGAGCCACTAGCCCCAATTGGATTGAAAGGTGATCCGGTACCAATAAGAGTACCTGTACTTGTATACCATTGAATGTCGCCACTAGCTGGTAGCATAATTTGACCACCACTAGGAGGAGTAACCGTCCAAGTATAAGAAGCATCAACATTGGTAAAAAGACCTGAATATAAGGTATAAGTAACACCTGAAGTAAGAACCATGGCACCACCACCAGCAGCAGAACCAATAATTGGCTCATCTGTTGTTGTGCCGTCAACGGTACCATCATCATCTCCTCTTACCCAAGTACCCGTTGCACAACTACCAGGGGTAAATGCGCCCGACGTAATATAACCCATACCATCAAATGAAGCACTTTCATTCATGGCAAAAACATAAGCTCCTGTAACAGATACTTGAAACTGAGTTGCAGTATATCTCCTAACAGTCGTACTAAATCCACAAGTGGCATTGTTATCCATTGATGTTGTAATTCTGTTAGCAGTTGGACTTGTCGAAGACCATGAACCTGTAATAGATGTACCTGAGTTAATAAAACCGGAACAGCTAGAAGAAGCATTCAATAATCCCGTATCGCCGGCACAAATAGTTGTGCCCGAACCACTAACGGTTATTGGAGTTTGAATGACTACAGAAGTACTTCCTTGTGGTCCCCAACATCCACCTGATGATAAGGCAGTGAAATAATAAGTTCCCGATGCCGTTACTGTTTCTGATGCAGAAGGAGTAGCAGTAGATGTTCCTCCTGAAGTTGTTCCTTGGAAATATAGTGTACCATCATTACCATTAGAAGCAGTGATTGTAGCACTCGAACAAAAAGTTCCACCTCCCGATACTAGCACAGCAGCAGGTAACGGATTAATGGTTAACGTTGCAGCAAGACTAGTTACAGGACTTCCACAAGTAGAAGTAACTATAACATCATAAGTACCTGCATCAGCAGCACTAACATTGGCCAATAGTAAAGTATTTGTTCCAGCACTAGCATTTAAGCCAACAGGGATATCAATACCACCTTTACGCCATTGGTAAGTTAGACTTGGACCATTTGCCACTACTGAAAGTGACGCTGTTTCCGTAGCACATATTGTCGTGTTTGCTGGGTCAGTTAAAATAATAGCTCCCGAAGTAGTTGTAACAGTTGCATTACCTGCAGTAACAGTCGTACATCCGCCTACAGAGGCAGTAACTGAGTAAGCAGTAGTACTATTAACGGCTGTAGCTATAGGATTGGCAATAGTAGCGTCAGATAAAAAAGTAGTTGGTGTCCAGGAGTAAGTAACTACTGGAGGAGCAAATTGCCATCCCTCAAGTGCAGTAACAGCCCAACTTACATTATTTCTGCCGGTACCCGCTAATCCAGCTGTACCACCTGTATTTTCAATACCAAGTGATTTTGTTGCGGCCGCTGATGATGAGATATACACTTGAACAATGTTAGATGTTTCGTTTAAAACTGCTTGTCCACTATGTAAAAGACCTCCTGAAAAACTTGGAATCGCATTAAACTCCATTACAAATTTTCTGTTTGGTGCAGTACCTATTGTGTAATATTTAATATCACCCGCAGTTCTCATATCCATATCGTGCCAAAACAATGAGATTAAATTGCTTGGATTGGTGCTACTAGGTAGTGTTTGAGGTGCTCTCTGATTAGCAGCACTTATCGAACTTGGATTTGTGAACGTCAGGTAACCATTGGTACTTGCCCATAGTTGTGTTACAGAACTACCCAAAAAGCTAAAGCTAAATGGAAGTGTGATTGCATTAGAATAACTATCGTCTCCGGCAGTTCCATTTGTATTCACAGGGAAACTTGCAGCAGATGAAAGTGTAGTAACTGTAGCTGCTCCAGGTGTTTCCAAAGTAGGAGAAGTAATAGCTGATACGCTGTAAGCAGCTGCTGTAGTGACTGTTGCTGCTAATTGTGAATTGCTTCCTGTACAAATAGTAGCAGGCGTAGCAGTTACTGAACTGAATGTAATATTGGGTGCAGTAGTTATGCTTGATGTGGCCGTATTGGTACAGCCATTACCATCAGTACCCGTGACAGTTATAGTAGTAGCAGTTGTAGGACTTGCTGTTATGGAAGTTCCCGAAGAGGCAGATAATCCCGGAGTGCCAGTACCAGCCCATGCATAAGTTGTAGCTCCACTAGCTGTTAAGGCTACCGGCGTTCCACCAGGGGAACAAAAAGTAGCAATCGATGGTGTTACCCCAACGGTTGGATTTGCAACAGCCGTGTATGCACCACTTGTCGCTGTACCTGCTGGATTTGTAACGGTAATAGTTCCTGATGTTAATGCACCTGGAGTAACTGCTGTAATTGTAGTACTATTAACAACAATAAAGGATGCGGCGTTAACAGTATTAAACTTTACGGCATTAGTTCCGGAAAAGTTGGTACCTGTAATGGTAACTGTTTGCCCACCGTTTACACATAAGTTCGATGTTGGCGTAAAACCAGTAATGGTAGGTACAGCAGGTGGAGGTGTAACCACTAAGTGATCAATACCAATGTCATCATTACCAAAATCTGAAGTCGCTTTAAAACGAATAATGGTAGTAGCCGAATTCGTCGCTCCTAATGAAATAGAACGTGCTGTCCATGAAGATGATGTTCCTATATTGGAACCTATCTGCGTAAATGTTGATCCACCATTAGTAGATAAAAACACTTGTAAAATATCGACTCCTGTTGGATTGATAGAATAAAAATCCACTGTTGGTGTTCCTGAAATACTACTCAAATCTACATAATAATCCAAATAACCTACTTGCGGAGAAGTAGCGTTAAAAGTATGGAATCGCGCAGAACGTCCACCCACTGCAGCTACATAATCTGCAGGAGAATAGGATCCGCTTGTTCCTGTCCAACCACTAGTTGTGGTAGTTGCTGTGGTATTGTCTATTTGCCATGAGGCATTACCATAGCCATTAGTTCCAAAATTGCCCGTAGGAACGTTTGCCAATCCTGAACCGTTTGTCCAAGTAGTAAACTCTTGAACAACCCCACCAGCGTTCGCTAAGTAAGTAGGTGTATACGCTGTTGGCGACCATTGAAAAGTTCGTCCCGATGTAGGTAAAACTGCTGCAGCTCTATGTCCCATACCATCGGTATTGGATGTTCCTGCAGAACCACCACTAGTATTCCAGTTTCCTGTATTACCAATGGTACGATTATTCCAGTCTTGTTGATTAGTCCCCCTTAATCCCACCTGAGCTGTTGTTGTAGCGGCAAGACCTGCATTGTTTGGACCATATACAATCTGTACTGTTTTACCGTCGACTTTCAAAACAATTTGAAAAGTCATTCTACCTGCGGCAGCACCGGTTTGAGCGATATCTTGATATTGAATTACGAAATCTCCACCACCATTAGTTCCATAGCTTATTTCTGGAGCTGCTCCCGAAGCAGTTGATGCTACAGCATTTAAGGCAAAACCCGCAATAGCTCCATTATAACCGCTAGATGTAGTGGTTGAAATTGGCACATAATTACCAGCAGCCGGAGCTGTCCCAAACGTAATAAACCCATTGTTGGAAATGAAAATAGTTCTTTCTTTTATTCCATTATAGGTAAATACAAATGGAAGTGTAATCGCACTCGATACGGCATCTGTATTTATTGCAGTACCCGATTGATACACTGTAGCACCACTCAACGCAGTATACGTGCTAGTCGTGTTTAAAAACGTATATCCATACGTTGGATTCATAAGACTGCTGACTTGCGCCTTTGTCGTAAACCCGGTAAAAAGCATACCGAATGAAAGCATTAAGCTCAACAACCTTCCTTTTGACCAAAAGCCAAAACTTGAGATTCGTTCTTTTCTATAAGAGGTATCCCTACCCAAACCAATAGAAGTGTAATTTTTATACATTGGTATTATTTAAAATTGAACTTTAAAATTAGGTAAGTTATTGATGATAAAAATAATGTTTGGTTAACTATTTTTTAACATGAAACAAATTTTAGATTAAATACGTTTTTTCACCGATGAAATACACTTAAAAGGAACAAACTTCTCATTTGTTTTGTTTTACATACTTCTGATAACTGGGGGTGCTTCTAATTAGTATCTATAACATAACTAACTCCATTGAACAAAAAGACCCTCGATTTCTCGAAGGTCTTTCTTATTAGTATTTAAAGATAGCTTTATCTTTTCACCACTCGAACCGTTTGAATAGTATCCTCTTGTGCGACCACTACGTTGTAAACACCGCTTGGATATTGATTTCCTATGGTTGTTGATTCCATTTCCGAAACGCTAACGTCTCTTTGTTCAATTAGTCTACCTACCATATCGTACACTTTTACGCTTACTGATGATTGGCTACTTGTTTTCACATCCAACATAAAGTTGTTCGCAAATGGGTTTGGATACGCCGTAGCTGTAAATGGAGTCTGAATTAACGCTTTGCTTTCCGCAGCGGTAAAGACATCACAGGCAGTTGAATAGTCTCCAAACACACCGTTTAATTTGATAGCAACAGAGATGTTGTAGTTTTTACCCAATTGTGCGATAGCAAAATCACTCAATTTAAAGTTAGAATATACAATCTCTCTTTCTTCTGAAGTAACTACTGTCTCACCATCAATTTCTTCTAACAACACTTTGTAGTTGGGGAAACCTGGGTAAGGTGTAATGTTCAATTGTTGAGTCAACGACGTTGGTGTTAGCAATCCACATTGTGATGGAACCAAACTTGTTGTTGGGAAGAATGGTGTAGTCACTTTACAATCTGGTCCAAAAGCTGACCACTCTGTAGTAGCTCCGTTCAAGACGCTGTACTGTACTGAAATAGCATATTCTGTACTGTAAGCAATCGTGATACCTTGGAACGCTGTCAATGATGAGAAACGACTTGGTAATACCGCTGTCTGATAATACGTTGGCGTTGGGCCATTGTCTGAGAACAAACGGATACGGAATCTATATCCTGTAGCGTATGAAGCTGCTCTAGCTGCCATATTAGCATTCAAAGCGGATACTGTGCCACCACAAGAAGGTGAAGCCATACTCGTTACCGGAATAGAAGGTGTATTTACAACACACTCTGCACCATAACCTGAATCTACCGGTAAACCACTTACAGGGTCAGTAAACGTATACTGAACCGCTACTCTGTAGCTTGATCCGTATTGTAATGGGAAACCTGTAAAGGTATTTGCTCCTACAAAACGAGTCGCTGATGGTGAGAAACCATAAGTTGGTGATGGGTTAGAATCGTTCAAACGAATACGGAAGGTATATCCTGTAGCATTCAATCCAGGATTTGCGGTTAAGCTAGAAGCTAAAGTAGTTAAAGTAGCACCACAGCTTGAAGTACTTAACGTAATCACTGGAACTGCTGGAGAATTTACCGTAATCGTATTTCCTGCAAAAGGAACAATTTCCTCGTTAATCACTGCAGAAGCAGTAATGGTATAACTAGCGCCATGCGTATGAATAATTGCTGGAATCGTTACATAACGAGAAATCTGGATAATATCCGGAGCTGTTACGTTAGTTGTAGTATTTCTGATAGAGAAACGGTATTTAAGATTTACAGCTCCGGGATACGAATAGGCAATGGCCGGAATTGCTGCTGCTAATGAAACTAATGTGGTATTATGATAGGATGGTGTCATATTGACCACCACCGAGGCACAGCCTTCCGAAGAAGTACCGTTGCAATTGTCGTCTAGGTTGTTATAGCAAATTTCAGTAGCTCCTGGATTTATAGATGCTAAAGCATCATTACAATCGTCACCACCTGTTACCGTAGTAGTATATCCTGTTCCTGGAGAAGTACAGGAAGAAACCGCAGTTCCAGTGTAATAGTGGTCTCCGTCCGCATCTAAATACCATTGCAACTGTGGTACTACAGTGATAGTCATCGTAGTCGTTGATGCACACTGTCCAATATTTGGTGTAAATGTATAGGTAGTTGTGGTGGTATTATCCAATGGCGGTGCCCAGGTCCCGATGATACCGTTGTTAGAGGTTGTTGGCAATGCCGATAAACTAGCTCCGGAACAAATTGGTGCTGCCGGCGTAAAAGTTGGCATTACATTCTGTAGAATGGTTAACACCAAGGTTTTCGTATCCGTGCAACCATTTGGAGTAAGACTTATGTACTCATAGCTCCCACTTTCGGTATAGGTTTGATTATTAGCTGTCCAGGTGTAACTAGTACAAGCGGAAACTGTTTGTGTACTTGAAGTATCCACGCAATTTTCTGCCAATTGAAAGTCTCCAAAAGTAGTTGCACCTATTACTTCGGTACTAGTGCTGTTGGCTATCCCTGTGGTAGGGTAACTCCACGATGACGTATAAGTTCCTGCTTTAAGATTTACCGCAGTAGCTGCCCCGTCTTTATCGGAAGCAAGGAAATTAAAAACAGCATTGTAAGTAGAAAATCCAACACCACTATTTTGCAAATTCCAGTAACGGTTGACACTTTTATTCTGAATTAAGGTTGAAGAGGCTATCTCCGGATGGTCACCCGCTTGGGTTGTTGCGGTTACACTACCCGCAGTACCAATTGAGGCAAACGAAACGGTAACCGGAGTATACTTAGACAGAAGGGCATCCCCTATTTCGAAAGTATTGCTGAGACTGCCGGCGCTGAAAGCTTTTTGCAAATTACCGAAAATATGTCCGGTCGTTCTTAGTACACTACCATTGGCAGTAATGATCAGTTTATTACTAGCTGTTGTCAGTACGCCATTAGTGAGGTTCAGTTGACCGTCTACGGAAGCATTAACACTGCTGTTTAATGTTAGGCCTAAGCTATTGTTTAGGGTTAATCCTTTGAAAGTGGTGGCATTAGAACCCTCTATTTTTTGATTAACAGCACCGTTAAAAACAACTTTTCCAACATTCGGAATAAAGGTTCCGTTGTTGATCCAGTTGCCTTGAATAGTGGTATCGAATGCGTTGGCATCAAAAGTACCTCCGCCCACTAACAAATCATTTTTAATCGTCAAATGGTTAGTCACTAATCGGGCAGTTGGTGCATTGAAAGCATTAACTGTAAGATTATAAATAGGTACTATGCTATTGATACGAATGACTTGACTTACGGGTGTTGAAGCATTTCCTATTTGAAGCGTACCGCCTGATACAACATTAGTATTAGCCAAGTTGATATAATCTGCCGTATTGGAAGAAGCTCTTTGTATAACGATTGTTCCTCCTGTGAAGGTAAAATTAGCATTGCCCGTCATTTCAAAAGGCGCTCTAGTAGTGCTTGTGGAACCGAATCTGTTAACAGTAAGCGTACCACCAGTGATTTTGACCGTACAACTTGATGTACCGCTATTGGGTGAAAATCTACCCGCTATATTGAGCGCACCGCCTTCGACAATAAGCTGCCCATTATTAAGATAGGTAATCGAATTGTTACTGGCTCCTCCCACGTTGGTGGTGCCTGCCGATGTTCTCAAAAGACCAGTATTCAGAAACCAGCTAAAGTTACCAAAAGTAATGGTTCCTCCATTATTCCATATACCGTTCAAATTACTTAAACTTGCCGCAGAAGTAAACGGTGTGATATTAGAATTACTCGATAATTTAAAGGTACCGGACACTAAATTTAAAGGGTTGGCAGGAGCATTCAATGTAATTAGCGCATTGGCTTCGAGAACGATATCTTGAGTTCCTTTGGTCACTTTTAAGAAGTAAAAATTAGTGGTGGAAACTCCTGAAATTTCTTGGTAATCGCTTGTATTTACAAAATCGATGGTTCCTATTCCGCTGGTAAACGTACCGTTATTAATCCAATCGTTGGAAACCGACAGCGTGTATGCTGTTGCAGCACTCATAGATAACGAAGCTCCAGTATTGATCGTAATAGTGGCACATACAGCTCCGGCCGCAGCAATACTGGGTTGAAAAGTTGCCGATGACTGTATATCTACATTATCTGTAGCGGTTGGAATAGCGCCACTAGACCAGTTGCCAGGTGTAAACCAATCGGTGGAAACGGTTCCTGTCCAGCTAATTCCGCTACAATTGGCATCGCCCGCTACTTTTTCAATGGCTAAGGTGCGTTGTCCCTCTGTGGTATTCGTCACGGCACTTACGGCATAATACTCGCTCGATGAAGTACTTTGACCAGTAAGAACGGCGCTAGAGCCAGAATAGGTAATATTAGTCGTTACTTCTTCCATATATTGTGCTCCCAATCGATAGACTTTATAGGACGTCGCGTCAGCTACAGGTGACCATTTCAAGGTTACGACATCACTGCACACTTTGGCAATTCTGAAGTTATCCGGTAGTCCTCCAATCTGATTTACAGCACTCATCGACGTTAAAGCCCCACGTTGTACCCTAAACTTAATCGCATTAATCCCACCGCTAACCGTTGGTGCATTCCATCGGTATACTCTGCTGTTCGCATCATAACTACTGGCAATAGCTACCCAAGTACCACTGTTATTCAGTTCATAAGCAATACTAAAAGTATCTGTGCTGCCATAGCTGTCCCATCTTAAAAAGTACTCCTCACCTGATACAAACTTTTGGTTCTGTAGCGGATAGGTTATCTGAAGTTCATCTGTTAAAAACTCATACACCAAATAATACGTTTGCGGTCCCGAAGGCACACTAAACCCGTTAACCGAAACCGTCCACGAACCAGCATCCGGATTATCAACCGTTACTTGCTCTATAGTATTGATATTGTCTACGCCACGAGTCGCAGGCATATTGAGGTTGGCTGCATTGGGCGTGCTGTCTAATATCCACGGATTAAAAGCGGTAGCGGAAGGAGACGTCAGCGTTAGGTTCAAATTGTTGACAATAGCTGGGTTCGCGTTAACTGCTGCGGCAACATCAGGCCAAACGATCATGACACGGATTTGTTTCGTATTGGCAGGAACTACCACCGAATGATTATTGGTACCGCCATTGGCAACACTGCTTGTAACCATCTGATTCGCGTTGATAACATTATAGGCTCTTCTTAAATTCGGTCTACCGTAACCGTGCATGTAATCGGGTCCGGGATTACCAAGATCATCGGCAGTATCCATAATTACCGCTCTTAGTAATGAGGATGTTGGTTCTGCTCCTGCATTTTTATCTTTATATACTTGGGCTAGTATAGCAAAATCACCTACTACTTTGGGAGAAGCAAAAGAAGTACCGCCCCCACCTTCTACTACTAGTTGTGGAATAATACGTCCGTCATACATAGGTCCACGACTACTGAAACCGGTAATCACATCTTCTGCAGAAAGGGCTCCAACGGCTATTTGATTTTTGTTTTGTTTTGCTTGTCCCGTAATATTGGCCCAATTGGCAAAATTGTATGGTGCATAGCCTATATCTGTGCCCGAGTTACCGCAAGAATAGGAAACCAAATGATTCGGTAACGATGCAATTCTGAGGTCATGATTTCGAGCCGAGGAATCATACCCACCGCTGATAGAAAAACCATAGGAATGGTTGGTATACCGCAGATTATGAGTGGTATAAAGAGAACTATAATTGGGCCCTCCTGGAAGACTCAAAATCGTAGCGCCCCATGCGTTGTTTTTATCGTTTGGGTCTAAGTTTCCGGCTCCGGCTGCGTTTTGAGTAACGGGTATTTTATGATCTCCTGGTACTCCGCTAGAACCAACCTCTGAGAATCTTCCTTTAAAATCGATTTCATTGCCCAAGGTATCTCCTTCGCCAATTCCGATTACGACGCCTTGACCAGCATAGTTTAATCCATTGTAGCCGGTATTTAAAAAGTTGGCTCTACTGGTGGTATTGCGATAATCTAGTGTTTCATTTACCGGTGTTTCCGACGATGCGCCTACGAACTGCACATAAGGAAGATTGGTCACAGCATCGAGCTGAGTTGCTTCTATCAAAACATCTAACTGATTGGAATAGTCACGGTGTTCTAATACCTGTACCCCTTTTGACTTTAAATCTGCTATCACTGCGTTGGGATTGAGCGACTTGTAGTAACTCAATATCAATTGGGCCTGATTGTTAGTTTTTTTGGCGTGTTCCGGAATGCCCTTGAAAAACAAAGACGCTTCTTTTTTAAACGCCGCTTCTACAGGCGCGATGGCTCTAACACTTTGTCGCAATTGTGCTATTGGAAATTGTTGATCAATAACAGCGAAATAGGTGTTAGCCGCCAAGTAATCGGTGAGTACCATGCCCTGACTTTCCCAGGTTTTACGTTGGTTGTCGGATGGCAATTCATAAAACTGCACCAATCGAAAGTAGTGGTTGTCAAAACGGTCTCCGGTTAGCGGTTGGAAGTCGGTTGTTTGAAACGCCTTCAATTCGAAGTTGCCTACCGAAGTCTTGATTTCATAGTTGTTGGTCTTCTGCTGTGCGTACCCCATTTGGGTAAAGGTCAGGATGCACAGTAACTGAAAACAAAGCGTGATTTTTTGGTATAGGGTGCCCAATTTCATCATAGTGTAAGGTCTTAAAGATTTGTTAAGTGTTTGTTAGAGAGCAAACATACACAAATAATTGAAAATGTTAAAAAAAGGATTTAGGATTTGTGAGTTACGAGTTGGAAGATGGAAGCGGGAAGCTGGAAGTTGTTCGTTTTATAACTACCTATTGCCTTTTGCCTACTGGCTATTGCCTATGCTTATTGCCTATGCTTATTGCCTGGTACCTACTGTAATCTGCTTCTTCCCTCTTGCCTCTTGCCTCTTGCCTCTTGCTTCTTCCCTTCTCAAATCCTAAATCATCAATCCTCTCTACTTCCATCATCAGCCATACGTACCAACTTAGGGGTAAACTTGGCAACAACGGTTACTAAATCTTTTTGAGATTCCATAACCAAGTTAATGTCTTTGTAGGCCATCGGTGCTTCGTCTAATCCTGCGCCAATTAATGTCACCCCATGATCTTTTAAAACAGCTTTCATCTCGGTCGCAGTAATCGATTTCTCAGCTTGTGTACGACTCATTTGGCGCCCTGCACCGTGAGAAGCCGAGTTGATAGCATGCACCTCGCCTTTTCCACGTACTAAGAATCCCGGTGCGGTCATACTACCTGGAATAATACCCATAACTCCTTTACCTGCGGGTGTGGCCCCTTTACGGTGCACAAATACTTCTTCCCCGTTCCAAATTTCTTTCCACGCAAAGTTGTGATGGTTTTCAACTTTGGCTAAAACAGTAGCTCCTAAAGCTTTTTCCATTTTAGTATGAATTATCTCGTGGCAGGCGGATGCATAGTCTCCAGCCAAGTTCATGGCAATCCAGTATTCTTGTCCCAAATCGGTATTCATATCCAAATAAGCTAAATTCCTTGCTACTTCGGGAAGTTTACATACCTCTTTAGCCATCTTAGTGTAATGCCCCGCCACGGTTGCTCCAAAACCTCTGGAACCCGAGTGCGTCAACAAGGCTACATAACGTCCTTTAGGAATGTTTAATTCGGCATCCGCATCAGCGAATTCCATAATTCCGAATTCTACAAAGTGGTTGCCTCCACCAGACGAACCTAACTGCGACCAGGCTTTATCTTTCAAATTTTTGATAAAAGAATGATCCTTAAAGATTGGGCTTTCTAAAACCGCGTGATCCGATTTGTACTGACCATGAAATCCGTGACCGGCACCAAATTTAGTATGGGTAATCAATTCTCTTTTAAATTTAGCTTCGTTCTCAAAATAAAAATCTTCCGTAATCTCGTATACCGACAATGCCATACGACATCCGATATCGACGCCTACTCCATAAGGAATAATGGCATTTTTTGTTGCTAATACACCTCCAATAGGTAATCCGTACCCTTGATGCGCATCGGGCATTAAAGCTCCGGCAACGGTAATTGGTAATTGCATGGCTACTTCCATTTGCTTTCTGGCGCCCTCTTCTATATGATCCCTACCATAGACGGCATACGCATTTGGTGTGGTATTTAAGGCAATAAAGTCTTCTGGTTTTTCGTTAGCTTTTTCAATTAAGGCAAATGCCAAAGCTCCGAATAAAGCATCCTCTATAAATGATTCCGGTGCTGCTAAAACATTTTTGTACTGCGCTAACATCCCTTCTTTAGTAAAGCCTGTTCTTTTTCTGTTGGCTTTCAATGCCACTCCAATTACTGTTCCTTCAGGATATCCTAAAGCCAATAAATCATTTCCGTTAATTGTTTTTTCCATTTTGTTTTGCTTTGGTGAACCCGAATGATTTCCAATGAACCAATCGGGTTGCTGATTTTGTTGATACAAAGATTATTGGCTACTGCGCAATCATCTTACGTACTAAAATATTTTTTTAAAATAAAGAGGCAATAGGTATAAAGAGCTGGGTTTCCTTTGATCGAAGTAACTCTTTATGACGGCACTCTTTATAATAGAGCAATAGTTGATAAGTGGCTTTAGGAATCGAACCTAATGAATCTACCAAACGAAGGAACACTTACCTACGGCATCTAAACTTATAAAAAGAAGTAACAAGCGATAACAGAGACGGGGCTTTTCGTTGCCAGAGTCGAACTGGATAGCCTTGCTGGGTTTACAACTACGCTATTCCTCCCCTAAATTTGACGAAGTAACTGTTCTCTACGACATTCTTTTTTTTTATAAACCTGACAGGTTTTTAAAACCTGTCAGGTTTGGTAATTATTCAATCTTGAGCAACCAACTCGCCCTAGCGCAACCCTTCAAGGGAGGGGAAGGTTTAACTTTCTATTTTTTAAAACAAGGTAAAAAGCAATAAGTGACATTACCGTGCTCTACCAGCTGAGCTACTCTCCCATTCCTGTTTTTATTTGTGGAAGAGACGGGACTCGAACCCGCGACACCGTCGTTAAAAGCGAAGTAACACTTATCTACGACACTTGTTTTATTTTAAAACCAGTTAGGTTTGGAACTACATTAAGCTTATTCTATTGATGTATTGGATGGCGGAGGTTTTATTTTCTAAAGCACCCAACACGTCAAATACTTTATCAGACCAACCAGCGATCAAGTAAACATCATTACGCTCCATACTTACCGGTGCGTGACCGTAACCTGCCAAATCGAATAAATACAATCGGGCATTTGGGGCTATTCTTTTGTAACGACTCCACGAATCTTGGAAGGTTTGAAAGATATTGTTACTGTTCCACAACTGTACATCAGTAAACATCATTACTTTATCTACCACTTTACCACGACGGATTAAGTCTTCGATAACCAAATAACCGTTAGTAGAGTAACCTACTTCACCTTCTCGTTTGTAGAACTCCTCTACATTCGCCAATACGCTTCGTTTCGACATGTTGATGATTTTCCATTTGTCACCAAACATACCGCTTACAGCATTATCACATCGGTTTTGCAATAGCATACCCAACATCAAACCGATATCGTAAAGCAATACTTTACTTTTTGGCGCAATGGGTTGTTGCATCGAACCTGATACATCACAAGCGATTACAACCGAGGTATCCATATCAAAACCTTTGATGTTTTGAGAGCTCAATAGTACTGCTTTTTCTAAGGCATCCAATACATAGGACACATAGTCCACATCCAATACTTTGATCTCGCGGTATGCCGCCAAAAAACGGAAAGGCAGTTGTTTGGAATTTTTTACCGCAGTTTCATTAGTCAAATAATCACATACTTTTAAAATATGGGTACTCGAAACACCAGCTTCCAATATATTACGTAAATTACGCATCAAAGCCATATAACCTATTTTGTTGCTGTCTATCAACTCTTCCCATTTTTGCGCCAATGCTTTTTCCTTAGCTACCACAGTCGCAAAACGGGTCTGACCCAATTGTGACAACTCGGTTTCCCAAGTATACGGCACCGCCAAACTTTTAGAGGCAATTTTATCAAATACCACTTGTTGTGCGGCATCTTTTGCTTTTGGGTGTACCAAAAACAAAGCGTCTTTCAAACTAACAGCCGTATTTTTATTGTACTTCGCCAATTGGTATTCATCAAATCGGTTGAAGGAAGCCGCCAAACCTTTTTGCACTTGTTTAGACAAACGGTTCAATTTTTTAGCGCCTGTACGCTTATTGGCTGCTTGATAATATGCCAACAACTCGGTAATTTCATCCGCACGTTGAATCACGTTTACAATCATTTTGCTCACCAAAGCATCGCCTGAATAGATTTTGGCCAATTCTACTACCAAGACTAACGGAATCGAGCGCATGTACATATCGTTACGAGCATACACTGCCAACTTGGCCACAAACTCCGGATTACATTTTTTAATTAAGCTACGAATACGCTCCAAGCGTTCGGTATCTTTTTCATAAAACGAAGTACTCAAACTGGTTGTTACCACTGCAGCATACAATTCGTATTCCGGAGTTAACGCAAACGCAGTCGCATTTTGGTGATTGGCAACAGAGTTGCTGTTCTTGGTTTTTTGTTTTGTTAAAAAATTAAATTTCATGATTTCTATGTTTACAATCCAACAATGTTTTAGTGTTCTTTTTTGATGATACAAAGATGTCTGTAGTACTACGCAATTATTTTGCGCAGTAAAAAAATAAGTTTACATTTGAAGACCAACCCTTATCATTACTGCGATGTCACAAAATAAAAATGCCCTAATCCGTTACAAGACCATCGACAAATGTCTTCAAAATCACTACCGACAATGGACTTTAGAAGACCTCATGGAAGCCGTTTCGGAAGCGTTGTACGAGTATGAAGGCCGTGAGAACCCAGTGAGTAAAAGAACGGTGCAGCTCGATCTGCAGTTGATGCGGAGTGAAAAGTTGGGCTACAACGCTCCTATTGTAGTGTATGACAAGAAATTTTACAAATACGAAGACGAGGAGTATACGATTACCGATATTCCGTTGACTGAAACTGATATTAACGTACTGACCGAAACCGTATCGATGCTCAAGCAATTCAAGGACTTCTCCTTGTTTGCCGATGTTTCTGATATCCTGCAACGCTTAGAGGATAAGATTTATGCTGAGAAGTCGCATACCAAGCCCGTCATCTATCTCGACAAAAACGACGACTTAAAGGGACTGCACTTTCTCGATACCTTATATCAGGCAATTATTAAAAAAGTAGTTTTAAAACTCGAATACCAATCGTTTAAAGCCGAGTTTGCCAAGACGTTCGACTTTCATCCCTTTGCCCTGAAAGAATATAACAACCGCTGGTTTGTGGTGGGGCGCGTGCAAGCTAAAAGTCCCATAGTAAATTTGGCGCTCGACCGTATCGTCAGTGTAGATTTTGATTTTAGCAAACCCCATCTGGAAGAAGACTTTGATGTAGAGGCTTTTTATAAAAATGTAGTGGGAGTTACCGTCAATCAAGGACTGCAGGCCGTACGTGTACAGCTATGGGTAGATGCAGAAAATGCGCCTTATGTTTTAACCAAACCCTTGCACCACACCCAACGTCACATAAGCACCAAAGAAGACGGCAGCGTAATCATCAACCTACTGATTAAAATAAATTTCGAATTAGAACGTATCCTATTAGGCTTTGGCAGCAGCATAGAAGTGCAGAAACCCGAGAACCTGCGCAAGCGTATTGGAGACAGGTTGCAGTTGGCGGCGAAACGATATGAGTTGTGAGTTGAGAGTTGGAAGTTGGGAGCTGGAAGATGGGAGTTATGAATATTTAGTTTTATTACTAACTATTGCCTACTGAATTATAAATTCTAAATTTTAAATTATTTCTGATAATTGCTTACAGCAATCTGCTTATTTCCGTTTCCCTCTTCCGTTCTAAAATCTATAATCTAAAATCCTAAATCTGAAATCCTAAATCTAAAATCTAAATTCCTAAATCTAAAATCTAAAATCTGAAATCTAAAATCCTCCTGACTGCTTTTGACCGCCATTGACTGCTTTTGACTAGTTCTTCGGGTGTTGTTCGGGTGTTGTTCGGGTGTTGTTCGCAAAAACGGGCTATTTTGCGAACAACACCCGAACAAAGGTGGGAGAAAACCCCTCAAAAAAAGGGCAAGTTATTAACAATTTTGTTGTCGTTTCCTACTTTTTGCTATTTTTGAGTATACAAATCCAAAGTTGCAACAAGACCAATACCACCTCGGATCTTGGGGCATGCCCGGAGCCTCTTTTTATGGGGTTGGGAGATGATACTACTAGTTATGTTTTGGGGAATCAATTGAGCTGAGATATTGGCTGTTGTTGGGTTTGGGTGTGAAATAAGTTAGTGGCAAGTTTAAAAAAAAATCAGCAATGGAAGAACAAATTCAAAAAAACATTCGTTATAAAAGAAATAAACAAATTATTTTATTTATTGGTATTATAGCCATTATAAGTGGTACAGTAATATCATATTTATCTGGACGTGCAATAAATTCAATATATTTTTATATAGGTAGTTGGATGGTGAATATTGCTTTTGCATTATTTATAAATAAAATTTGTACTTTATTCGTTAAAAAAAGCACTTTTCTACTATTTCTACCATACCTCCCAATATTAAATTCAGTTATCAATATTTTAGAAATTTATGGACTCTTTTTATTAGAAATAAACTATATATTACTTTACTTTTTAGATGTATTTGTTTACCTTCTAATTTTCTTAATTTTATTTAACAACTTAATTCTAATTGCAAATCTTTCAGATACAAAAACACCTAATAAAAAAAATGAAAATCAAGATGCATCAACTGAAAATTCATACGTTAGTAAAATTATTAAATTAATTTTAGAAAGAGCAAACTCATCAAACCGTAATACAACATTTAGTTTAATCATAATGATTATTATAGTAATAATTGGAGGAAGTGCTTCATTTGGAACTGTTGCATTGAACGAAGTGAATAAGATTAGAGAATTGGAAACTGAAAGAATAAAAATGTTAAATATCATTACTATTCTTAAAGATGAGCAGATTAGTAATACAGATCGTAATAATGAAATCAAAGAAATTTTAACATCCAGATATGGTAATGAAACATCATATAATGAGGTAATTAAAAATATCGAACAACAATCTTACATTAGTTGGCCAGATATAGCGATGCGAATAACTATTGCAGCTTTGACACTTTTTTTAGTTCAAATATTCTTTCACATATACAAATATAATCAACAACAAGCTTCAAATTTGTTTACTAGAGCAGAAGTATTAGAATTATACCAAGAATCTGATTCAAACTTAGATGAATTACGATTAGGGCTTTTATCAAAACTAGACCAAAATCCAAAATTTGATAAAAGCCCCACATCCCCGACTGAGCAATTTATTAGTATAATAAAGAAAAAAGAATAAGAATAAGAATAAGAATAAGAATAATATATACATTTTGCTAACAGTGTTCTCACCAAATAGCTGATTTAACTTAAATATCAAAAAAATCCAGTACTAAAAATTTACTTTTCTTTAAAATTATTTATTAAAATACTTTCATTACCATTAATGAGGTAAAACATTGGTGAATATCATAACACGAATCTGCAAGATGGCATACATATTCCGAAATACAGAAATGAACAATGAAAAAGCTTCGAACTTTGAAACTAAATCATTGTTGTATTTGATTGGTCAAAGAAGTGACAGTAAAGATGTGGTTTATGTAACATTTGATTGTTTTAACGATGTAAGTGGTCTAAACAAAAAAATCGATAAAATTTGGGATATTCAATCCAAAAATGAAAAGACCTTAAATCCCAAAAAAATTGGAAAATATTTTTACACTCTTTACGACAATTACAGGTCAATTTTTTCTTTTGAAGATTTTATTTTCTTTTGCCCTGAATTAAACTCAGATTATAAAATTGACTCAGTAAAAACAACTTATAAGTTAGATAATATAGTTGATGCAACTTTTGAAAGAATAAAAAAAGGTTTAACTGCAGAAATAGAAAGAGTTGAAGGAAATTCAACTGTTCATGCATCAAACATAGATAACTTTCTGAAAAAAGTTTTAATAGTAGAAGATAAATCTACAAACAACGACTATATAAAAGCAGTAACAAAATTTAAAAATACTAACCTTAAAGATGATGATTTTTATAGTAGCCTTTTTAATGATTTGCGAGATATCCAAACTGCTAAAAAAAATAGTTGCATCGAAAATAGTTCAATTTCAGAAATTAGAGAAGTTCTTAATTTTAGAAGGCATCTTTCAACAAAGGATATTGAAACTTTAATTATTAGTCGCATCATCGGATGTGAAATTTTTAAATATAAATCTATTCCAATTTATTTTTCTCCAGTGCTAGATGGAATGGACATAGAAGATAAAAAAGATTTACTGCAAGAATGCAACTCAAATCTTTCAAGAGCTTTCTTTAATAAAAATAGCAATAAAACCTTTTGGGATGTTTGTGAAAAGATTGTTGAATATAGAACAACTATTACTGATAATGACGTAGAGAATATTTATTTGTTATTGTTTGTAGATTATAAATTTAGAATTTCATACATAACCAAAGAAACAATATTATATCTTATATCAATAATTATAGAAGGACTAGATGATAATTAAAAAAGCCGCATTTGGAAATAGAACTGAAGCATTTATAGAAAATCGCTTTACTAATAAAACTAACATAATTTTTAGTAATGAAAATAATCGAGGAAAGACATTACTAATGCAATGTCTTGTATATTCTTTGGGATACGATTCGATTTTTCCGAGTGGATTCGATACTAAAAAATATTTCTTTTACTCAGAAATCGAAATCGAAGGTCGAAAATTTGAATTTTTGAGAAAAGGAAATTCTATTTTAGTTTTAAATCAGGAGCAGCTATATATTTTTAACAGTATTACTGAGTTTAAATATTATTTTGACCAAGAAATTTATACTCTCCCAAAAATTGACAAAGAAGGTCAACAGAGAACTGTCGATTTAAGTTTACTTTATGAACTTTTTTTTCTAGGTCAAGACAAAAGAAATACATCAAATCTTATTGTTAAAGGACAAAACAATAAAGTTGATTTTTTAAACATGATTTATTCCATGGAAGGAATAACTGTAGAAACATTCAATAAATATGATGTCGAAAATCTAAAAAAAGAGAGAACTCTAATAGATTCCAAAATAAAAGCTGAGATAAGGAAAATCAGCATTATCAAGAAGAATCCTGAGATTTCAACATTTATTAGTGCTGCTGCAAATAATCTAGAGTACCGAAATTTTGGAAATCAAATTCAAGAAATACATCAAAGTATTGCAGAACTCAAAAAGAAAAGAAATAGAGAAGAAAATAGAAGAGCAAAACTTCACGCATTAGTTATAGAGTTGAACTCTTTGAACAGGAATCTTAACGAAGGTAAAGTCAAATGTGGTGATTGTGGTAGTTCAAAAATCATATTTACCAATGATGATTTTGAATTTGAAGTTAGTAATAATCATGTCAGACAAAACATCCTAATCTCAATAAAATCAAGTATTCAGATTAAAGAAGAAATCATTTCTGAGTTTAATCATGAAATCAATAAAGAACAAGAACAAATAAATAAGCTTTTAGAAAATTCAACACCCGAAATTAAAAACTACATTTTGTTTCAAGATGAAATATATGAGTCAAAAGACGTTGATAAAATAGTTTTAGAATTGCAAAATAGTTTAAATGAAATTGAAAATCAGTTAAAAAATAATGAAAGTAAAATTACTTCTGATAAAGACCGACAAAAGTATATATTAGAAAGTATTTTAAAAGAAATGAAGCGCTTTTATGATATTATTGACCCACAAGGTTTACTTGAATTTGAAGACTTATTTACTAAAGCAACTGAAACCTTTTCCGGTAGCGAAGGTCAAGAATATTATTTTTGCAAAATCATGGCTTTAAACAGTGTTCTGGCTCATCAATTTCCAATCATTATTGATTCATTCCGAGAAGGTGAATTATCTACCTCAAAAGAAATGACAATGCTTGATGAATTCTTGAAATTAGACAAACAAGTAATTTTAACTTCAACCCTTAAAAAGGAAGAATATTCAGCCGACAAATATTTCAACATTAATGAATTAAACGTACTTGATTATTCAAACTTTGAGGATAGTAAAATTTTACAAGAAAGTTATGTAAATAGTTTTGGTGAATTACTTTCGAAGTTTAACATTAAAGAATGATAACATAAAGAAATAGGAGACTGGCCCCGCTCCCTCAGGATTACATTGCGTGGTATTCGGTTTAAAAACTTCTCGATATACCCGCCAAGACGGGCACTCGAAGTGACGGGATACGGTCGAAAGGGCGGGCACTCGAAGTGACGGCGTAGTGCAAAGTCAAAGTGATGGTATGGCAGGCACTCGAAGTGAGGGGATAACCCTTTCACGCAGTTAGCTTCAGGCAAGGCAGCCGGAGAGACTAACAAGAGAATAGGTAACAAATAAAATATACAGAATGACAAATTTCGACTGGACAACATTTACACGAAAAATAGCAATTAAATCAAAGCTTTCTGATATATATTGTGCTTGGACAAAAGCATCAGAAATTGAAAAATGGTTTTTAAGCAAGGCTGTTTTCACTGACAATAATAAAGCAACCATAAGTAAAGACAAGCAAATAGAAAAAGGATTTACCTACGAATGGAATTGGCATTTATATGACATAACTGAACACGGTAAAATTACTGATGCAAATGGAAAGGATTTTATACAATTTACATTTGCAGGGAACTGTTTAGTTGACATAAAACTTTCTATTCAAGACGACTATGTGATCGTAACACTAACGCAAAAAAACATTCCAACAGACGACAATTCAAAGCAAGGAATCCGACTTGGGTGTGATGCTGGTTGGTCTTTCTTTCTTGTAAACTTGAAATCTGTTTATGAAGGAGGGATTGACTTAAGAAATAAAGACATCAGTTTGAAAGGAATGTTGAATAATTAAAACGGAAATGAAAGCCTGCATCTAACAAATGTTCGGTCTTCACTCCTAATAATACACCCTTAGCGCTACCATAGAAATCCAACCCATGCTCAATGGTACTGTGTACTGCCTTCTTCAAACAGTACTGCTAATCTGAAACCTAAAACCCTCCACAATCACAAGGGTATCACAAAAAACAGTATTTAGGACAACTAATGGCGTACCTTTAAAAAAAGAAACATTATGTCTGATAAAAACAGGAAAGAATTTGGCGTTTGGATGGATTCGCATCACGCGACAATCGTAGGGAAAAAGGAGTTGGAAGATAAGGAGTTTATCGTAATAGGTCATGTTAGCAATAGTGGTCCTGACCATAATTCTAATGAAAAAACAGCGAACAATCATGAGATTGGTCTGACGCAAAAGTTCTTTAAGGAAATCGCAGCATTGATGCCTAACATCGATGCCATCCATATTACCGGAACTGGTCAGGTGCAAGAACAGTTTATCAAGTATTTGGCCGGAACAGCACAATATAAAAATGTAGAAGCCACCGAAAGCACGTCGAACAAAATGAGCGATGAGAATGTTGCCACTTTTATTATGAATCATTTTAATTAAAAAAGTTACCTTCCTAAACACCGTAGACAAGTAGTTTGCGGTGTTTATTGGAATGAGAATGCTATAAAAAAGCGTTTAAGAAAGTAACCCCACTTCACCCCATGAGAGAAAAAATCCTAACCTATGTTGTAATCAGTTTGGTATTGATTAATGTTTGGACGCTCTACCTTTTCTTTGATTACTTCACTGAGAAAGATGCCATCCTACACAGTTTGGGCTTGTTCTTGAATTTTGTCTACACTTTAGTAACCGTTGTTGTTCTTGGTGGTTTGCTCCTAGTCATTCGACTCGTTTTTCACTGGCAAAAAAGAGACAATCCTTTACAAGTAAACTTCTTTTACATTTTCAGTGGTATCTTCAATTTGAATATCTTTTTAATCTGGCTTAGCTGCATGTCGCTTGACATCCTAGAACTTGGTAGCGGACGATTGGAAATTGGCGCGTTTTGTTCATTGTTAGTGGCAGTCCTGATTCTTGCAGATGTTTACCAATCGTCATTTAAAACGATCCACTCCGAAGAAGCATTAGCATAAAGTAATCCTCACAAAGAATGATGTTATTATTGCAATTTGACTGACTAATTACTCCAAATCCATACTAGCAAACATTAAATTTACTATGCATGCATAAAATTTAACACAAATAGTATGCGTGCATAATATTATTTTACTATATTTGTTTTTCCAACTAAAACGATATCGTTACGGTTATATTATGAAAGATAAAACAATAGACTATATACTTCGAGCCACTTGGCAAGCGGTTTCCAGAATGTACAACGAAGAAGCTTCTAAATTTGAAGGTTCTATGGCGATTGGATTTGCTTTGTTAAGCATCGATCGCGAAGACGGAACGCCATCAACAGCCATCAGTCAACGTATGGGCATGGAACCCACCAGTTTGACCCGAACACTAAAAACTTTGGAAGAAAAAGGACTGATCATCAGAAGAAAAAATCCGGATGATGGTCGTGGTGTTCTTGTTTACTTGACCGAATTGGGTAAAGAAAAAAGAGAACTTTCTAAAACCACTGTTTTAAAATTTAACGAAGTCATCAAACAAAATATATCAGAAGAGAAATTGCAGCACTTTATGGAAGTCGCGGATACGATTAATGAGTTGATTGCTGAGAAGAAGATATTTTAGGAAGACGGATAGATAATAGATAATAGATAATAGATAATAGACGGGTAGATAATAGATAATTGAATGATAGTAATAGAAGTAAGATTAAAGTCCATCATCTATTTGTCTATCATCTAACATCTTTAACAAATAACATATGAAACGAACCATTAAAAAAGTGGCAGTAGTAGGCTCAGGAATCATGGGTTCCGGAATTGCGTGTCATTTTGCCAACATCGGATTGGAAGTACTGCTTTTGGATATTGTTCCGAATGCCTTAACCGAAGCCGAAGAAAAAAAGGGATTGACGCTCGAGAGTAAAGTTGTCCGCAATCGTTTAGTAAACGAACATTTAGCGAATGCCTTAAAATCGAATCCCTCTCCTATTTACAATCAGAAATTTGCCAGTCGCATCACTACGGGTAATACCACCGATGATATGGCAAAGATTGGAAACTATGACTGGATTATTGAGGTAGTCGTAGAGCGTTTGGACATCAAGAAATTGGTATTCGAACAAATCGACCAATACCGTAAACCGGGAACTTTAGTAACTTCTAACACCTCCGGAATTCCGATTAAATTTATGAGCGAAGGACGCAGCGAGGATTTTCAGAAGCATTTCTGCGGCACTCACTTCTTCAATCCGGCTCGTTATCTGAAATTATTCGAAATTATTCCGGGACCACAAACTTCGCAGGAAGTATTGGATTTCTTATTTGACTATGGTTCCAAATTCTTAGGAAAAACTTCGGTTATTGCTAAAGATACTCCGGCTTTTATTGGTAATAGAATCGGAATTTTTGGAATACAGAGTTTGTTTCATTTGGTAAAAGAAATGGGACTAACTATTGAAGAAGTTGATAAACTAACCGGACCAGTTATTGGTCGACCAAAATCGGCTACTTTCAGAACCGTAGATGTGGTTGGTTTGGATACGCTGGTTCACGTAGCCAATGGTTTATACGAAGGTGTGCCAAATGATGAAGCACACGATTTATTCAAATTACCGGACTTTATCAGTAAAATGATGGAGAACAAATGGCTGGGAAGCAAGACTGGACAAGGTTTCTACAAAAAAGTAGATAAAGATATTTTGTCGTTGGATTTAGATACGATGGAATACCGTCCGGCTAAAAAAGCTTCGTTCGCCACTTTAGAATTGACCAAAACTATTGATAAGCCTATTGATAGATTTAAAGTTTTAGTTAAAGGAAAAGACAAGGCAGGCGAATTCTATAGAAAGAATTTCAGTGCTATGTTTGCCTATGTATCTAACAGAGTCCCCGAAATAACAGATGATTTTTACAAGATTGACGATGCGATGAAAGCCGGTTTCGGCTGGGAGAACGGTCCGTTTGAAATATGGGATGCCATCGGTGTGCAAAAAGGAATCGAATTAATGCAAGCGGAAGGTTTACAACCGGCAGCTTGGGTAACCGAAATGCTAGCCTCCGGAAATGCCAGTTTTTACTCGGTAAAAGAAGGCGCGACTTATTTCTACAATATCGCTACAAAATCACAAGTAAAGGTTCCGGGACAAGACAGTTTTATCATCCTGAACAACATCCGCGAAAGCAAAAAGGTATGGAGCAACAGCGGTGCTGTTATACATGACTTAGGCGATGGCATATTGAATTTAGAATTCCAAAGCAAAATGAATACTATCGGTGGCGATGTGTTAGTCGGCATCAACAAAGCGATTGATTTAGCCGAAAAAGAATATAACGGATTGGTAATTGGAAATCAGGGAGCAAATTTCTCTGTCGGAGCCAATATCGGAATGATTTTTATGATGGCAGTGGAACAAGAATATGACGAACTGAATATGGCCATCAAAATGTTCCAGGACACGATGATGCGCGTACGGTATTCGGCCACTCCGGTAATTGTTGCGCCACACGGCATGACACTTGGCGGTGGTTGCGAGATGACCTTACACGCCGATAAAGTGGTGGCTGCAGCCGAAAGTTATATTGGTTTGGTAGAATTTGGTGTGGGTGTCATACCTGGCGGTGGTGGTTCCAAAGAAATGGCATTGCGTGCTTCCGATCTATTCCGTAAAAACGATGTGGAACTGAATGTATTGCAGGAATATTTCTTAACCGTTGCGATGGCAAAAGTATCTACTTCAGCCTACGAAGCTTTTGATTTAGGCATTCTTCAGAAAGGAAAAGATGTGGTGGTAGTCAACAGAGATCGCCAGATTGCCGAAGCCAAGAAACACGCTTTGTTACTGGCAGAAGCGGGTTATACACAACCTATCAAAAGAACGGATGTAAAAGTTTTAGGAAAACAAGCACTGGGAATGTTCTTAGTGGGAACCGACCAAATGGTAGCCGGAAAATACATCTCGGAACACGATCAAAAGATTGCCAACAAACTAGCTTATGTTATGGCCGGAGGCGATTTATCAGAACCAACTTTAGTGTCTGAACAATATCTATTGGATATCGAAAGAGAAGCGTTTTTATCGCTTTGCACTGAAAGAAAGACATTGGAAAGAATTCAGTTTATGTTAACCAAGGGGAAACCACTTAGAAATTAGATAATAGATAATAGACGGATAGATAATAGATGAATATAAAATAGACAAAAAAGTCTATCATCTATCATCTCTATGTCTATCATCTTAAAGATAAAAATATGAAAACAGCCTATATAGTAAAAGCATACAGAACCGCCGTTGGGAAAGCGCCAAAAGGAGTATTCCGTTTCAAACGTCCCGATGAATTAGCGGCCGAAACCATTCAGTTTATGATGAATGAACTGCCTGATTTCGACAAAACAAGAATCGATGACGTCATGGTAGGAAACGCCATGCCCGAAGCCGAACAAGGATTGAACGTAGCCCGTTTGATTTCGTTAATGGGATTGAAAGTAACCGATGTTCCGGGTGTCACTGTAAACAGATATTGTGCTTCCGGATTGGAAACCATAGCTATGGCAACATCCAAAATACAAAGCGGTATGGCCGATTGCATCATTGCCGGTGGCGCCGAAAGCATGAGTTTTATTCCGATGGGTGGTTACAAACCTACGCCGGATTATGCCGTTGCCAAAGAAGGAAACGAAGACTACTACTGGGGCATGGGATTAACAGCCGAAGCGGTGGCGAAACAATTCAATGTATCCCGTGAAGATCAGGATGCTTTCGCCTTAAATTCGCATCTAAAAGCCATCAAAGCTCAAGCTGAAGGCAAATTCGACAAACAGATTGTTCCGATTACAATCGAGCAAACCTTTATCAATGAAAATGGTAAAAAGGAAACCAAATCGTATACGGTTACCAAAGACGAAGGTCCAAGAGCCGATACCAATATTGGAGCACTAAACAAATTAAGACCGGTATTCGCCGCTGATGGTTCAGTAACCGCAGGTAACTCTTCACAAATGAGTGATGGTGCTGCTTTTGTTTTAATCATGAGCGAAGACATGGTGAAAGAATTAAACCTTACTCCGATTGCACGAATGGTCAGTTATGCTGCAGCTGGTGTTGAGCCAAGGATTATGGGAATTGGACCGGTGAAAGCGATTCCGAAAGCCTTAAAACAAGCCGGATTAACATTAAACGACATCAACTTAATTGAGTTAAACGAAGCCTTTGCTTCACAAGCTTTGGCCGTTACCCGCGAATTAGGTATCAATCCGGATTTCGTAAACGTAAACGGTGGCGCGATTGCATTAGGACATCCTCTGGGTTGCACCGGAGCTAAACTTTCAGTGCAATTGTTTGATGAAATGAAACGTCGTGGCGATAAATACGGCATCGTATCGATGTGCGTTGGAACTGGGCAGGGAGCTGCGGGGGTTTATGAGTTGTTGTAAAAAAGATGATAGACGGACAGATGATGGATAATAGACTGAATGGAGGAATTTAAGAGACATAATTTTAAGAAACTGAAAGTTTGGCAAATGGGAATGGAATTAGCTAAGATAATTTTAGACCTAACAGATACATTTCCCACTTCCGAAAAATATGGATTGAAAAGTCAAATGGACCGATGTTCGATCTCTATTCCTTCTAATATTGCGGAAGGTTCAAGTAGAAGCAATAAGTCTTTTTGTCATTTTTTAGATATTTCATTTGGATCTTCATTCGAATTACATACGCAATTATTATTAGCCAGTCATAGAAATTATGTGTCCATTGAACACACAAATAAAATAGAAACAAAAATCCAAGAATTTCAAAAGGCAACAATGTCTTTTCAAAATACAATAAATAACCAAGATAGTTAGACGTCTATTATCTATTCGTCTATTATCTTTCATCTAAAAAAATAAAAAAAATGAGCGATATCACCCGTGGAGGACAATTCCTCGTAAAAGAAACCAAATGTGAAAACGTTTTCACTCCAGAAGATTTTTCGGAAGAACAAATCATGATGCGCGATTCTGTAAAAGAATTTGTGGACAAAGAAATCTGGCCTAGCAAAGACCGTTTTGAAGCTAAAGATTACGCCTTTACTGAAGAAGTAATGAAGAAAGCCGGTGACATGGGATTCCTAAGTGTTGCCGTTCCTGAAGCGTATGGCGGAATGGGAATGGGCTTCGTTGATACCTGTTTGGTATGCGACTATATTTCGGGTGCTACTGGTTCGTTTTCGACCGCTTTTGGAGCACATACCGGAATCGGAACGATGCCGATTACGTTATACGGAACCGAAGAACAAAAACAAAAATACGTGCCTAAATTGGCTTCAGGCGAATGGTTTGGCGCTTACTGTTTGACTGAACCCGGAGCTGGTTCGGATGCGAACTCAGGGAAAACTAAAGCGGTGCTTTCTGCGGATGGTAAACATTACAGCATCACAGGAGGCAAAATGTGGATTTCGAATGCCGGTTTCTGTTCCCTATTTATAGTGTTTGCCCGAATTGAAGACGATAAAAACATCACCGGTTTTATCATCGAAAACGATCCAAGCAATGGTATCACGATGAACGAAGAAGAGCATAAATTGGGAATCCGAGCTTCTTCTACCCGTCAGGTGTTCTTTAACGAAACTAAAGTTCCTGTTGAAAATATGTTAGCTGGTCGTGGCGAAGGATTTAAGATTGCTATGAATGCGTTGAATGTAGGTCGAATTAAATTAGCTGCTGCTTGTTTAGATGCCCAACGTCGCGTGACTTCAAATGCGGTGAATTATGCTAATGAACGCATTCAGTTTAATGTGCCCATTTCCAGTTTTGGTGCTATCCGATATAAACTAGCCGAAATGGCCACTTCTGCTTATGCCGGAGAAAGTGCTACGTACCGTGCTGCCAAAGACATCGAGACACGCATCCAATTGCGCGAAGCCGAAGGAACATCGCATCAGGAAGCGGAATTGAAAGGTGTAGAAGAATTTGCTATCGAATGTTCGATACTAAAAGTAGCGGTTTCTGAAGATGTTCAAAATTGTGCCGATGAAGGGATTCAGATTTATGGCGGTATGGGATTCTCAGAAGATACTCCGATGGAAAGCGCTTGGCGTGATGCCCGAATTGCCCGAATTTATGAAGGCACAAATGAAATCAACCGAATGTTATCCGTAGGAATGTTGATTAAGAAAGCCATGAAAGGTCATATAGACTTGCTTGGTCCAGCTTCAAAAGTACAGGAAGAATTAATGGGCATTCCGTCTTTCGATACTCCGGATTACTCCGAATTATTTTCAGAAGAAAAAGAACTCATCGGAAAACTGAAAAAAGCATTCCTAATGGTGGCCGGTGGCGCTGTACAGAAATACGGACCTGATTTAGAAGGACATCAGCAATTACTGATGGCTGCCGCTGATATTTTGATAGAAATCTACATGGCAGAAAGTACTGTTTTACGTACTGAAAAGTTAGCCAAAAAACAAGGCGAAGCCAACGTGAAAGAACAAATCGCTATGGCGAAATTATACTTATACAAAGCGGTAGATGTTGTGACCCAAAAAGGAAAAGAAAGCATTATTTCTTTTGCCGAAGGCGATGAACAACGGATGATGCTTATGGGATTACGCCGCTTTACCAAATACACCAACATGCCTAACATCGTTGGTTTACGAGAAACTATTACGGCTAAGTTAGTGGCCGAAAATAGTTATTGTTTTTAGTTAAGTTACAATTGTTAGTTTGTGAAAAGCCATTCTTTTTAGAGTGGCTTTTTTTATTTTAGATTTGAATTTTAAAAATAGTACATTAGCGTTATCAATCTTTCCTATTTTCAATCTTTAAAAAGTCACTATGAAGTCAGGCACTATCGCATTCATGCTGTTGCTAAGTCTATGTTTCAAAATGACCGCACAAATAGCAACAACCAAAGAAAATGTAAGAATAGAACTGAAGAAGGCAAAAACAGTAGATAATGTTAGTGTCATTGGTATTAGACAATTAAAAGTAACCGATGACAGATTGAGAAAAGTAATGATTAAAGTAAAAATTGCTGCTCCTGATGATAACAAAACCAAGTTAAGCGCCTTTTCACTTTTAGATACAAAAAATAAAATCCGTTACCGACTTGCAGATTACAAAGGCTATATGGGATTTATTGGAGAACCCGAACTAATTCCGTTTAGAAAAGATAGAATCTACAATGAAAAGGGAAAAGAGATAAATAGTTATTGGTTACCCGAATACAACGAATCTGAGAAGGATTACTTTTATGATTATAACATCGACGGCTACACTAATTTTGAGGTAAGAATAAATTTCGGAGCCAATGAAAAACCACAGCCAAGTATCGTTTATTTTGGAGAAACTAAATATGATGACTTCACTGCTGAGCTCTTTTTTGCAATTTTGGTAGAATACATGAGTTCTGATTACCAACTGTATTATAAAGATGAAAAAATCTTCGACATACATTGGGATAAAAAGGAAGAAAAAGCACCTCAAAAAGAGAAAAAGAGAAACTATGACGAGAGTGATGAATAATCAAAAACTACATTGTCAATACAGAAAAACCATTCATTTATGTGAGTGGTTTTTTTATTCTTATATTTAACCTGAATTTACTAACCAACTTCTCATGAATACAAAAGTATACTGCTTACTCTCTCTATTCTTTACTGCCTTTACAGTAACTTCTCAGGAAGATAAAAAAGAACCCGAAACGCCAAAATGGGATGTTGCGAAACCCGGCGAAAGCTTTCAATATAAACCACATAATTTTACTACTTCCGAGGGTACTTGGATGAATCTGGATGTCAGTCCCGATGGAAAAACGATTATTTTTGATATGTTGGGTGATATTTATGCTGTTCCGATAACGGGCGGAAAAGCTAAAGTAGTACGCTCCGGAATTCCGTTTGAGATACAACCGCGTTTTAGTCCGGATGGCAAACACATTTCCTTTACCAGTGATGCTGGTGGTGGCGATAATATTTGGATTATGAAAGCCGACGGAACCGATGCCAAACAAATTACTAAAGAAGACTTTAGATTGGTCAATAATGCCACCTGGATGCCGGATGGTAACTATTTGGTTGTTAAAAAACACTTCTCTTCCCAACGTTCTTTGGGTGCCGGAGAAATGTGGCAATATCATATCAGTGGCGGTAGCGGCGTACAATTAACCAAACGCAAAAACGATCAGCAGGATGTAAATGAACCTGTAATTTCGCCAGATGGAAAATACTTGTACTATAGCGAAGACATGTATCCTGGAGGTTATTTTCAATACAATAAAGACCCTAACAATGAAATATTCGTCATCAACCGCTATGATTTTACAACCGGAAAAATTGATCGTGTAACAGGCGGACCAGGAGGTGCAGCCCGACCTCAAATATCCCGAGATGGGAAAAAATTGGCTTTCGTAAAACGCATTCGTGAAAAATCGGTGCTGTATGTTCACGATTTAGAAACGGGTGAAGAATATCCGGTTTATGATAAGTTAGATAAAGACCAACAAACCGCTTGGACGTTATTTGGCGTTTATCCGAATTACAGCTGGATGCCTAACAATGAAGAAATCGTTATTTGGGCTGGTGGTAAATTTCAACGAGTAAATCTTGCAACATCAACGGCTACGACGATTCCATTTACAGCGGATGTTGCGATCGATATTGCTGACAGAGTACATTTTGACACGCCTATTTCGGATACCGATTTCACAGTAAAAATGATTCGAGACGCCGTGACTTCTCCTGATGGAAAAACAGTAGTGTTTCGAGCTTTGGGTTATTTATGGACCAAAAGTTTACCTAACGGCACTCCAAAACGCTTAACTAACGGAACCGATTTTGAAGCTGAGCCAACTTTCACAGCTAATGGAAAAGAGGTTATTTATGTTACATGGAATGATACTGATATGGGAGCCATCAGAAGAATATCATTAGATGGGAAAAATGCCGCTAAACTAACCACCACAAAAGGGATTTACAGAACACCGAATATTGCTCCGGATGGAAAAACACTTTGCTATCTTAAAGAAGAAGGAAATACAGATCAAGGTTATAGCTTCTGTAAAAACCCAGGAATATATACGATGCCAATTGGCGGCGGTACTGCCAAATTTATTTCTGAAAAAGGAGAATATCCTACGTTCACGAAAGACGGTTCCCGTATCTTCTTTCAAACTGGAGGCGTATTTTTTGGCAGTCTGACCAAAGAATTAAAAAGTGTCGATTTGAATGGTAAAGACGAACGAACGCATATTAAATCCAAATACGCCAACCGTTTGGTACCGAGTCCGGACAACCAATGGATTGCGTTTACCCACTTGCATAAAGGGCATGTAGCGCCTTTAAACATCAACGGTCAAGAAGTAGATTTAGATGATAAATCCACCGCCGTTCCCGTTTCGCAACTGACCAAAGATTCTGGAATTAGTCTGCATTGGTCGGCCGACAGTAAAAATATTATGTGGGTTTTGGGAGATTCGTATTTTTCTAATGCACTTAAAGACCGTTTTACCTTTTTGGAAGGTTCTCCAGCTAAAGTAGATAAGCCTACTGATGCCGGAATCAAGTTCGGATTACAATCAAAAACAGACAAACCGAAAGGTCGCATCGCTTTTATAAATGCCCGAATAATTACGATGGATGGCGATAAAGTCATCGAAAAAGGCAGCATTGTTATCAACCAAAACCGAATTGAAGCTATCGGAACTTCAACAGAAATTACAATTCCAGGCGATGCTAAAATTTATGATGTATCCGGAAAAACGATTATGCCCGGAATGGTCGATGCTCATGCGCACATTGGAGCTTTCCGATACGGATTAACCACGCAACAAAACTGGCAGTTACTCGCCAATTTGGCTTACGGTGTGACGACGTCTCACGATCCATCCTCGAATACAGAATCGATTTTTTCTTTATCAGAAATGGTAAAAAGCGGCGCTGTTGTTGGTCCACGTATATTCTCTACCGGATTCATCTTATATGGTGCTGAAGGCGATTTTAAAGCGACCGTAAACAATCTTGACGATGCGCGCTCTTCTATCAGAAGAACTAAAGCCTTTGGTGCGTTATCGGTAAAAAGTTATAATCAACCCCGACGAGATCAACGCCAACAAGTATTGCAGGCTGCCCGTGAAGAAAGTATTAACGTAGTTCCGGAAGGTGGTTCGACGTTCTTCCATAATATGACAATGGTTATAGATGGACATACCGGAATTGAGCATAATATTCCAATTACTCCGGTGTATAAAGATGTTCTGGAACTTTGGGGAACTAGTAAAGTAGGCTACACTCCTACCCTAATTGTAAACTATGGCGGATTGAATGCGGAGTACTATTGGTACCAAAAAACCAATGTATGGGAAAACAAAAAATTACTACAGTTCACGCCACGAGGCATAATCGATTCACGTTCTCGTTACCGTGTAATGGCACCCGAAGAAGACTATGTCAATGACCATATCTTAACCTCAAAAACGGCAAAAACGCTTGCCGACAAAGGAGTTAAAGTCAATATGGGAGCACATGGACAATTGCAAGGATTGGGAGCGCATTGGGAATTGTGGAGCATCGCACAAGGAGGCATGAGTACGCTGGAAACTTTAAAAACGGCCACCATCAATTCAGCCAATTATATCGGAGCCGGAAAAGATATTGGCTCGTTGGAAAAAGGAAAACTAGCCGATATGTTAGTATTGGATAAAAATCCGTTAGACGATATTCAAAACTCCAATAGCCTCCGCTACACTATGATTAACGGTCGTTTATATGATAGCGAAACGATGAATGAAGTGGGTAACGAACCGAAAAATCGAAAAAAATTCTATTGGGAACAAGCGAAATACAATGCTGCCTTTCCTTGGCATGAAGAAAGTAATAGTTTTATGGAACATCACTGTTGTGGTGCTCATCAGGGAACCCATTAAAGTTAAATTTCACATACCTATAAAGCACCTTTTAAGGTGCTTTATATTTGAACAAAAACGCTATTTATAACGATTTTATAACATTACAAATCCCTCGTTTTCATGGTTTTTAAGTTATCTTTGATAAAACTACTTTACCATGCAAACTAATTGGATTATTATCGGTGTTGTGCTTGTTTTAGGCATATTGCTTATTGTCTTTTTAATTCGGAGAAATCTGAAAGATGAAAAGGATGTGGTAGAACATTTCAATGAAGAAGCCGCTACTTTTCGGGATGAAGAATCCGAAATAAATGATGATAGATAGCACGTTTTTATGCTCGATTCCCTATCTCAATAATTTCTAAATTCTGAATTTTACCACCGTCAATTTCAAAACGCAACATCGTGCGTACCTGATGAAATCCGTGTATCCCACAAGCACCGGGATTCATATGCAATAAGTTGAGCTTTTTATCAAATTGTACTTTTAGGATATGCGAATGTCCGCAAATAAATAGCTTAGGCGGATTTTGTTGTATTTCAGCTCTTATAGCCTGATTGTATTTACCGGGATAACCGCCAATATGGGTAATCCAAACATCAACACCTTCACAAAAGAATCGATTGTGCAACGGAAACTCCATTCGAGCCTTATCATCATCGATATTTCCATAAACACCACGCAAAGGTTTTAAAGATTTCAAAGTATCGGTTACATTCAAATCGCCAATATCACCGGCATGCCATACCTCATCAGCCAGATGAACATATTTCAAAACTTTTTCATCAAGATGACTGTGTGTATCCGAAAGTAAGAGGATTTTTTTCATTAAACTGATATAGTACTGCAAATTTAGGGTAAAAACTTTAACGATTGAACAACACAATTTCTTCGTAAATTTGCCCAACATTTTACAAGGAACACTCCATTGAGATATTTCATCGAATTAGCATACAAAGGAACAAAGTATCATGGTTGGCAATGTCAACCTGATGCTGATTCTGTTCAAGAAACACTCAATAAGGCTTTGACTATGTTACTCAAAACACCTATTGATATTGTTGGTGCTGGTAGAACCGATACTGGAGTACACGCCAAACAAATGTATGCTCATTTTGATTTTGAAAATGACATTGATGCACCACAAATGGTTCACAAACTCAATGCTTTCTTACCCAAAGATATTGTGATTTTTGATATTCTAAAAGTAAGCAACGAAGCCCATGCCCGATTTGATGCTACCAAGAGAACGTATGAATATCACATCCATACGATGAAAGATGCTTTTGAAAATGAGGGAAGTTATCAATTTGGGCAGCCCTTGAATTTAAACCTGATGAATCAGGCCTGCGAAATCCTGTTTCAGCATACCGATTTCGAGTGTTTTTCAAAAACCAATACAGATGTTCGAACGTTTAACTGCGTTATTTATGAAGCGTATTGGAAGCAAATCGGAACCAAGATAGTATTTACGATAACAGCCGACCGATTTCTCAGAAATATGGTTCGAGCCATAGTTGGTACCATGATTAACATTGGAACAGGAAAAATAAACCTAGCTGATTTTGAAAAAATATTGGAAAGTAAAGACCGTAGTAAGGCCGGATTTTCAGTGCCTGCTCACGGTTTGTATCTGACAAAAATTGAATACCAAGAGACTATACTGTAAATTAGAATTATAAATTATTTAAAATTCAAAATAAGAAAAAGTGCCAGCAAAAGCGTTCGATACTAATTTGTTCAAAAGGATATTAAAATACACTAAGCCGTATAAAATGAGGTATTATGGTGTTATTGTATTTGCTTTTTTATTGGCCATTTTTGCTTCTTTAAGACCATTTTTGCTCGAAATAACGGTCGACAACTATATCAAGATTGCTAGTAAATCAGGCTTGCTGACCTATGTAATCATCATGGGTTTTATGTTACTGATGGAAACTTTGTCTCAATTTTATTTTGTGTATTGGGCCAATTGGTTGGGTCAGGATATTATCAAGGATATTCGAACCAAATTGTTTCGGCATTTACTTAGATTCCGAATGAACTATTTTGACAATTCGCCTGTGGGCATGCTGGTAACTCGATCTGTATCGGACATTGAACAAATTGCACGTATTTTCAGCCAGGGATTATTCATGATATTTAGTGATTTATTAAAAATGCTGGTTTGTTTGGTGGTTATGTTTTATATGAACTGGCAATTGTCGATGATTGTTGTAGTGGCTATGCCTATTTTAGTATACATCACGCGAATATTTCAACGCAAAATGCAGATTGCTTTTGAAGAAGTTCGGACGCAGGTAAACAACATGAATGTGTTTGTGCAGGAAAGGGTAACCGGAATGAAAATCGTGCAGCTTTTCAACCGTGAAGACATCGAATATGAAAAATTCAAGGAAATCAATAAGAAGCATAATCAGGCATGGATAAAGAATATTTTGTACAACTCTATCTTTTTCCCTATTGCCGATATTATTTCGTCGATAACACTCGGAGTCATCATTTTATATGGTGGGATCCAAATTATAAACGGTAATCCTTTTACAACAACGGGACAAATGATTTCGTACACGATGTTTATCGGAATGTTGTTCAATCCACTGCGTCAGATTGCCGATAAATTCAATGAGATGCAAATGGGAATGATTGCTGCCAACCGTGTTTTTGATATTTTGGGCAGTACCAAAGAGGTTCAGGATAACGGCAGCCAAACAGCCAGTCATTTTAAAGGAACCATTCGCTTTGAAAACGTTCGTTTTAGTTACATCGAAAAAGAGGAAGTATTAAAAGGGATCAACCTGAAAATCAATGCTGGAGAAACCATCGCTATCGTTGGGGCAACCGGAGCAGGAAAATCAACCATAATAAACCTATTGAACCGTTTTTACGAAATTGATTCGGGTGCCATTTACATCGATGATCAGAACATCAACGATTTTAAACTGGAAAGTCTCCGAAAGCAAATCGCCATTGTACTGCAAGATGTATTCCTTTTTGCCGACACCATCCACAACAACATTACACTTAATAATCCTGAAATTTCTCGAGAAGAAGTGATCCGTGCTGCCAAAGAAATTGGAGTGCATAAATTTATCAAAAGTCTTCCTGGTGGTTATGAATATGATGTAAAAGAGCGCGGTGTGATGTTATCCTCTGGGCAACGCCAACTGATTGCGTTTCTTCGTGCCTATGTCAGCAACCCAAGTATTCTGATTTTAGACGAAGCCACTTCATCAATTGACACTTACAGTGAAGAACTCATTCAGAAAGCAACCGAAACCATCACAAAAAACAGAACGTCTATTGTAATTGCACACCGTTTGGCTACTATTATCAATGCCGATACCATTATTGTAATGGATAAAGGACATATTGTTGAGCAAGGAACACATCAGCAATTGATTGGTAAAACATCAGGATATTATAAAAATTTATACGATTCGCAGTTTGCTTCGGAAGTTGAATAATTTTCAAAATAAATCCATAAATTCGCAGTCTTAAATATTCTTAGAAATTTACACGAAATGACACGAGCAAAGCGACTGCATTTTGTACCAATAACAAATAAACACGCACAAAATGACACGAGCGAAGCGACTGCATTTTGTACCAATAACAAATAAACACGCACAAAATGACACGAGCGAAGCGACTGCATTTTGTACCAATAACAAATAAACACGCACAAAATGACACGAGCAAAGCGACTGCATTTTGTACCAATAACAAATAAACACGCACAAAATGAAATATGATATTATTGTTTTAGGAAGTGGTCCGGGCGGTTATGTTACTGCAATCCGTGCCTCACAATTAGGCTATAAAGTAGCCGTCATCGAAAAAGAAAGTCTAGGTGGAATTTGCCTGAATTGGGGTTGTATTCCAACCAAAGCGCTTTTAAAATCGGCCCAGGTTTTTGATTACCTAAAACATGCTTCTGATTATGGATTAACGATAAAAGAATTTGACAAAGATTTCTCAGCAGTAGTAAAACGTTCCAGAGATGTTGCAGACGGCATGAGCAAAGGGGTTCAGTTCTTGATGAAGAAAAATAAAATCGATGTCATCAACGGTTTCGGAAAAATAAAACCGGGCAAAAAAGTAGATGTTAAAGATGCTGACGGCAAAACAACAGAATATTCTGCTGACCATATTATCATCGCTACCGGTGCACGTTCCCGTGAATTGCCAAACTTACCTCAAGATGGTGTAAAAGTAATCGGTTACAGACAGGCCATGACGTTACCAACACAACCTAAGAAAATGATTGTAGTTGGTTCGGGTGCAATCGGAGTAGAATTTGCTCATTTTTACAACGCTATGGGAACAGAAGTTACCATTGTTGAATTCATGCCCAATGTTGTTCCGGTGGAAGACGAAGATATCTCAAAACAATTCGAGCGTTCGTTAAAAAAAGCCGGAATCACGGTTATGACCAATTCTTCTGTAGAAAAAATAGATACATCAGGAAAAGGCGTAAAAGCCTTCGTAAAAACTGCTAAAGGCGAAGAAATACTGGAAGCAGACATCTTACTTTCGGCAGTGGGAATCAAAACCAATATTGAAAACATTGGTCTTGAAGAAGTAGGCATCAAAACCGATAAAGATAAAATTTTAGTCGATGCTTTTTCCCAAACCAACGTTCCAGGTTATTATGCCATAGGCGATGTTACTCCGGGTCAAGCTTTAGCGCACGTAGCTTCTGCTGAAGGAATCAACTGCGTTGAAAAAATTAAAGGTTTACACGTAGAACCCATCGATTATGGTAACGTTCCGGGTTGCACTTATGCTACACCAGAAATCGCGTCTGTTGGTTTAACTGAAAAACAAGCCAAAGAAAAAGGATACGAACTTAAAATCGGGAAATTTCCATTCTCAGCATCTGGAAAAGCGAAAGCTGCGGGAACTCCGGACGGATTTGTAAAAGTAATCTTTGATGCTAAATATGGAGAATGGTTAGGATGTCACATGATTGGTGCTGGAGTTACCGATATGATTGCAGAAGCCGTTGTAGCGCGTAAATTGGAAACAACAGGACACGAAATCCTTAAATCAATTCACCCACACCCAACCATGAGTGAAGCCGTTATGGAAGCGGTTGCAGATGCTTATGGCGAAGTAATCCATTTATAAAAAATAAGAATAAGTCATTTATTAAAATCCCAACCTTTTCAGGTTGGGATTTTTTTATACAAAAAAAATTACTTTTTAGAAAACCATAATGTTTGAACTGTCGTACATGAATGTATAAACATTAAAACATCAAAAACTATGAAAACAACAATTGACAAACATCAAAAAAGTAATTTTAAAAGTATGAGCCGCAAAGGAATTCAACTCCTGTGCGTTTTATTGGCAACTGCAACGCTAACAACCTTTACAAGTTGCAGCGATGACGATGACAACAACAATCCGCCAACAGTAACTAAACCCAATCTTGAGTTTTTCGGACTAACAGCTACTAATGCTTTGGTAAAATACAATGCCAACAATGCTGGAACAGCTATCAGTACGACTGCAATATCAGGATTACAAGCAAATGAAACTCTTTTAGCTATTGATTTCCGTCCGGGAACGGGACAACTTTACGGTTTAGGAAGCACGAATCGATTGTACATTATCAATCAAAATTCAGGTGCTGCAACAGCTCTTGGCACAACAGCCTTTACACCAGCATTAACAGGTACATTGACAGGGTTTGATTTCAATCCGACTGTAGATAGAATCCGTGTAGTAACTTCTAGCGGGCAAAATTTAAGATTGCATCCAGAAACTGGTGCCGTTGCCGCTACTGACGGTAATTTAAATCCGGGAACACCTACAGTTAGTGCTGCGGCATATACCAACAATACGTCTGGAGCTACCGCTACTGAACTTTTTGTTATTGATGCTACTACTAAAATGCTTTATAAACAAGATCCTCCGAATGCTGGAACACTAGTATCAATTGGTGATTTAAGCATCGCTGGTATTATTACTGGTGATGGCGGTTTTGATATTGCAGCTAAAGATGGAACAGCTTTGGCCAATTTTACAATTGGTGGAATGAATACGTTGTATCAAATTAATTTAGCTACTGGAAAAGCTACAGATTTAGGAACACTAGGTACAGCGATAATCGGAATTGCAATACCAAGCAATCCTGTAGCTTATGCGGTTGATGCTTCTAATAATTTACACACTTTCAATTTTAATGCACCGGGAACACCAACAACTAAGGCTATTACCAACTTACAGTCTTCGGAAACCATTTATGGTATTGATATGCGTCCGGCAACAGGACAACTTTTTGCTTTGGGAAGTACAGGAAGAATCTATGTACTGAATACAGCTACAGGAGCTGCAACTATGATTGGTGTTGGACCAGCAGCGATATTGGATGGCACTGATTTTGGATTTGATTTTAATCCGGTTCCCGATCGTATTCGTATTGTGAGTAATACAGGTCAAAACCTTCGTGTGAATCCGAATGATGGTTTATTGGCTGCTACTGATGGTGTCTTAAACCCAGGAACACCCAATGTAACGGCGGCGGCGTATACCAATAGCTTTCCGGGTACAGCTACGACAACTCTTTACGACATCGACTCGACTACGGACATGCTATACATCCAAAATCCGCCAAATAACGGAACTCTAGCTGTTGTAGGTGCTTTAGGAGTAAATGTTACTGCTACCAATGGTTTTGATATTGGAGGAACATCGAATATGGCTTATGCTATATTAACAGTTGGTGGAGCAAACGGGATTTACACGATCAATAAAGATACTGGAGCAGCCACAATGCTAACTAGTTTTCCGGCATCGGTAAAAGGATTTGCAGTTGGACTTGGTTTCTAAACTTCAAGAACTTCTAATAAAAAATCCCAACCATTAGGTTGGGATTTTTTTATGCTATTTTTTTAATTAAACACTTCTTCATTTTCTCCGTCAAAACTTGCAAAAACCATACTTGGATGGGAATCCTGATGGAAGATATTTCCTTTATGATCTACAGCAATGGCTCCTGCAAAACCATCGAAGGGTTTTAATTCGTCAAATGTTTTTTCAAAGGCTTTTTCCAATGTAAATCCGTCTGTAACGCGGGTAACTATTTTAGCGGCTACTGCTCCACTTACTATGTCTTCACCTACTCCAGTTAAACTGACACCGCAAAACTCGTTCGCATAATTTCCGGCCACTGTAGCCGAATCCGATATTCTTCCGGGAATCTCAAAACCTTTGCCACCTGTAGAAGTTGCTACAGCAATTTTTCCGTTACTATCTAACGCAACACAACCTACAGTTCCGGTTCCGGTTGACGCCAATTTAGCTTCATATTCGCTACGACGTTGTGGTATCTCGGTAGAGAATTTTTCAAAACCATGAGTACGGGCAAAATTAGTAGCTCCGCTTCCACCCAATACTTTATCGTCATAATTCAAGAGTACTTGAGCTACTTGAACCGGATTTTTTACTTCTTCAATATTAATCACACCGCTCATTTTCATCGTGGAACCATCCATTAAAGAAGCGCTCATTCTGATTTTGCCATCGCTTTGAATTTGAGAACCTATTCCGGCATTGAATAATGCATCATCCTCCAAAAGTGACACTGCAAATACTACTGTTTCTAAAGCAGTATGGGTTTTCAAATAAGCATACGATTCCTTAGCAATACGAAGCAACGCCTTTTGTTTAGCCACTTTGGTTTCATGATTGGTAGCTGATTCCGAGAAAAATCCACCGTGGATGATTATTTTCATTTTTTGATTTTAGATATTAGATTTCAAATATTAAATATATTTAATATCTAAAATTTGAAATTTAAACGTATTGCGAAGATTTAATTGTCATTTTAAAAGTAGTCAAATCGAAAGTATCGTTGATGCTCATGACGTGCGTAACCAAATGATTGATAGATATAGGCTGACCTAATTCCACCTGAGTCAAATTCGTATCCTTAACTTCTTTTCCATCCACCAGAATTACAAGACCAGAGCCAATGGCTTCCATCATGGAATTATTGGTAATCAACAAACCGGTATCTTCTCCCAGTCCGATTCCGAGAACTTTCGGATTTCCAACTACAGCCTGAAACAAACGTCCAATTCTGCCGCGTTGTACAAAATGAGTGTCGATAATTACGCCATCAATCAAACCTAAACCACTGGTGATTTTAACTTCGCCTTTCAGCAGTGCTTCACTACTACTTCCTTGATAAATCATATTGTTAGAAGCAGCAGCAGCTCCGGCAGATGTTCCGGCATACACAAAATCTTCGTTGTGGTATTTATTCAATAAAATATCATGAAACGGAGTTCCGCCTAAAATAGAGGTCAATCGCAACTGATCGCCACCAGTAAACATGACCACATCAGCCGCTTTTAATCGCTCCAAAACTTCCGGATCAGAAGCCTGTTCCCGCCGGTCGATATTTAAAACATCGACATTGTCTGCTCCTAAATAGTGTAATGCTTTTACATATTCCGGTCCGATTTCTTTTGGGATTTTGGAAGCCGTAGTGATGACTTCAATTCTCGAAGCTTTTTTATGTTTTGATTCGTCTATGATTCTCTTTAAAATACCTGCTTCAAAGAAGTTTAAATTCTTTGCTGCATTTTTATCCAAATCCGTCTCAGTGAAACTGCCTTTGTCAACAGCACCGCCAATAATTATAAGTTTTCCTTGTATATTCATGCGGGTAAAAATAACAAAAACTAACTAGTTACACCTCTTTTTTTAACTTTTTTGAAACCATTTATTAACTTATTTATTAAGAATTGATTTTAGGACAAGTGAAATCCTAATCCTTAAATTATACTATATTTGTGGCATGGAAACCAATCAAATCCGAATCAATAAATTCCTTTCTGAATGTGGCTATTGCTCTCGTCGTGAGGCAGATAAACTATTAGAAGAAGGCAGAATCACCATCAATGGCGTTGTTCCAGAAATGGGTACAAAAGTCACACTAGACGACGAAATTCGTGTAGACGGTAAATTGGTTCGCGAAAAAAGAGAAAAAGCAGTCTATTTGGCCTTTAACAAACCCGTCGGAATTGAGTGCACCACCAACCAAAATGTAAGAGATAATATTGTGGATTATATCAATTATCCCAAACGAATTTTTCCGATTGGACGATTGGATAAAGCTAGTGAAGGGTTGATTTTCATGACGGATGATGGTGATATTGTCAATAAAATTCTGCGAGCGCGAAACAATCACGAAAAAGAATATATTGTTACGGTAAACAAACCTATTACCGAGAGATTTATCCAAAAAATGAGTAATGGTGTTCCTATTTTAGATACCGTTACCCGAAAATGTAAGGTCGAACAAATCAGTAAATACGTTTTCAAAATCATTTTAACACAAGGATTGAACCGTCAAATCAGAAGAATGTGTGAGTATTTGGGTTATGAAGTTACGGCTTTGAAAAGAATCCGAATTATTAATATTTCACTGGATGTTCATGTGGGCCGTTATCGTGATTTGACTGAAGACGAAGTCAAGCAACTCAATACATTGATTGAACCTTCCAGTAAAACGGAGGAAGCGAGTTTACCTAAATCCGTTAAACCCGATTATGGGACTTCTAATTTCCGAAATGGAATTGGCAACAACAAACGAAACTCTAATTCCTAAATCCAAGAATCTCAATGCTAAAAACCATAATTTTTATAGCCATTGGCGGTGCAATCGGAAGTGTACTTCGATTCTTAACCACTGTTTTGGTCGCGAAGTTTTGGTCCAATCATTTTCCGTTAGCCACCTTTATCGCCAATAGTATCGGATGCTTTTTGATAGGCTTGTTCATTGGTTTTTTAGCTAAAAATAATTTGACTGACAGCAACTTAAAATGGTTTTTGGTAACCGGATTTTGTGGTGGTTATACCACTTTTTCGACTTTCGGAATGGAAAATTACAATTTGTTTCAGGGTAACCATTCGATGATGGCTTTTGGCTACATGGCGTTGAGCATTATTCTAGGGCTTTTTGCAGTTTGGGCTGGACTTTCATTGTCCAAATAAAACTTAAATTCTGCTTAATCTGTATCCTCTGTATTTCATTTTTTAGTACTTTCGCCCTCTATGAAAAAAGAAGATATTATTGCCATTCAAAATTTATTGGCTACACCAAAAAAAATTGCCATAATTCCACACCGAAGTCCTGATGGTGATGCCATGGGTTCTACCTTGGCGCTGTATCATTTTCTTTTGAAATTAAACCATCAACCTATTGTAATTTCTCCTAATGATTTTCCGAATTTTCTAGCGTGGCTTCCAGGTTCAGAAACTGTTTTGGTTTTTGAAAACGAGAAAGAAAAATGTTCTAAAATTTTAAATGACGCGGAGCTGGTTTTTACCTTAGATTTTAACGCTTTGCATCGAACTGGAGAAATGGAGCAAGTATTGAGCAAACTTACCGTTCCTATGATTATGATTGATCATCATCAAAAACCGGATACTTATGCAGCCTATACGTATTCGGATACCCGTTTTGGTTCTACGTGTGAAATGATCTATAACTTTATTTCCTTTTTAGGTAAAAAAGAAGTAATCGATAAAACCATAGCTACTTGTATTTACACCGGAATAACAACGGACTCAGGTTCCTTCCGTTTTCCATCGACAACGAGTACCACACACCGCATTGTTGCCGAACTGATTGATCTAGGTATTAATAATAGTGAGATACATAATGCGCTATTTGATGATAACTCTTATAATCGATTACAACTTTTGGGAAGGGCTTTACAAAATATGAAAGTATTTCCTCAATATAAAACCTCGTACATGTCGCTCACGCAAAAAGAACTCGATGAGTTCCACTATGAAAAAGGTGATACCGAAGGTGTAGTTAATTACGGATTAAGTATTGAAGGCATCCATTTTGCAGCGATTTTTATCGAGCATCGTGAAGAAAACATCATCAAAATTTCGTTCCGTTCTCAAGGTAGCTTCGATGTGAATCAATTTGCCAGAGAACACTTTAATGGCGGAGGACATATCAATGCAGCAGGAGGAAAATCGTATGAAAATATGAAAACAACCCTCACAAAATTTGAAGAATTAATTGCTAAAATAACCATTTAAGAACATGAAAAACATATCCAAAATCATAATGCTTTTTACCGTTCTTATAACTTTTATAAGTTGTAAACAACAGCAAGCTCGGATGCCAATTTCTCGTTCGTCGGGAACTTTTATGAAAGAATCAGCAGAGAGAAATAAAAAATTAGTAGCTGGTGAAGAAGGAATAATTGATTCTATTATTAAAAGTAATCCCAAAATTAAGTACTTGGCTTCTAAAAAAGGATATTGGTACCATTACGAAATCAGAAACGAGCGCGATACACTGCGTCCGAAAAAAGGTGATGTTGCTCAGTTTGATTTTGAAATACAAGATTTAAAAGGGAATGTTCTTTATTCGGAAGTGGAATTAAGACCCCAAACGTACATTGTTGACAAGCAAAATATCATGATGGGATTGCGTGATGGCATTAAACTGATGCGCAAAGGTGAAAAAGTAAGCTTTCTTTTTCCTTCTCATATGGCTTATGGTTATCGCGGTGATACCAAGCGTATCGAAACCAATCAACCGATAATCTGCAACGTAACGCTGAACGACTTTAAACCTGAAAACAAACCTGAAAACAAAATAAAAACTGAAAATTAATTTGATCAAAATGACTAAAAAGATTTCCCTGTTCTTCCTTGTTGTATCACTATGTCTAACCTCTTGTAAAGACGAATACAAAGATCTAAAAGACGGACTTTATGCTGAGATTGAAACCTCGAAAGGAACTATTTTATGTGAGTTAGACTATAAAAAAGTCCCTGTAATGGTGGCTAATTTTGTAACACTAGCCGAAGGTAAAAATCAGTTTTGCTCGAAAGATTTAAAAGGAAAACCCTTCTTTGACGGTTTGACGTTCCATCGTGTTATCTCTAAAACTAATGGTGACCCGGAAGACTTTATGATTCAGACCGGAGATCCTCTTGGCAATGGTTCTGGTGATGCCGGTTACAAATGCAAAGATGAAATAACCGATTTACAACACAACAAACCCGGAATCTTGTCGATGGCTAATTCGGGACCCAATACCAATAGCAGCCAGTTTTTTATCACGCTAGTTCCGACACCATGGTTAGACGGTAAACACACTGTTTTTGGAGCTGTGGTTGATGAAGAAGGCATTACCATTGCTAATGCCATTGTAAAAGATGATGTAATCAAGAAAGTAACTATCATCAGAAAAGGCGAAGCGGTGAAGAAATTTGATGCGGTGAAAGTTTTCAATGATTCCTTCAAACAAGAAGCTGAAAATCAAAAAAAGAATGCAGCACTTGAAGCCCAACTTAAAAAAGAATATGAAGCCAAATACAAGCCGGTTATCGAAAAAAAAGTGGCCTATTTTAATACGTTAAAAGAAACTGCAGTAAAAGTTCCTTCCGGATTAAAATATACGGTGATCCAAAAAACATCGAAAGATAAACCCAAAGATGGAGAAACCATCTATGTGGAATATTCAGGTTTTTTAGAAGACGGAACGCTTTTTGATACGAGCAATCCCAATGTTGCCAAAGAATTCGGAAAATACGACGAACAGCGTGATAGAGAAAATGGATATTCTGCTTTGCCGTATGTTATTGGTTCCAATCGAATGATTCCGGGCTTTATTGAAGGATTGGGTAAAATGAAGATGGGTGAAAAGGCTATTTTCTTTATCCCATTTACTTTGGGTTATGGCGAACAAGGTGCAGGAGATGTAATCCCACCAAATGCCAACCTGATTTTTGAAGTAGAAGTTAAAAACAAAATATAATCGTAATAAAAACAAATAAGTAATAAGTCATGAAAATAAAATTCAACATTCTTCTTTTGATTTGTCTTGGTATGATAAATGCTTCGGCACAAACTGCCAAGAAAACTACTGCGACGTCAGCACCAGCAAAAACAGCAAGTAAACCAACATCTACACAAACTGATCAAGGGATATTTGCCGATATTGAAACTTCGAAAGGAACCATTTCGATTCAATTAGAATATCAAAAAACTCCTGTAACCGTAGCGAACTTCATCGCATTGGCAGAAGGAACGAATACGTATGTTGCTGATGAAAAATTAAAAGGAAAACCATTTTATAATGGTTTGAAATTCCACAGAGTAATTCCTGACTTTATGATACAAGGTGGCGATCCAGCCGGTAATGGTTCTGGTGGTCCAGGATATGCTTTTAAAGATGAAATTGTTGCCGATTTAAAACACAATCGTCCTGGTATCCTATCCATGGCTAATTCAGGTCCGAAAACTAATGGTTCCCAATTTTTTATTACACATAAAGAAACAGCTTGGCTTGATGGTAAGCATACCGTTTTTGGAAATGTCATCAAAGGACAAGATGTGGTGAATGCCATCAAACAAGATGACATCATCAATAAAATTACTATCATCAGAAAAGGTGCTGAAGCAAAGAAATTCGATGCTGCTAAAACTTTTGCCGATTATATGGCCAACAAAGCTGGTGATGAAGCTAAAGAAGCTGCACTTGCTGCTGAAAACAAAAGAAAACAAGAAGCATTAGAAGCTCAGAAAAAAGCGGATTATTTAAAAACATTCGGTCCTGTCATCGCTACAAAAGCGAAATACTTAAGTGATACAAAAGCTACTGCAACAGAAACTGCTAGTGGTTTGCGTTATAAAATTCTTCAAAACGGAGCTGGCAAAAAGCCTGCTGATGGTGCCAATGTATATATTAGTTATGCAGGTTATTTAGAAGATGGTTCTCTATTTGACAGTAGTATTGAAAGCGTGAATAAGGAATTTGGTAAATTTGATGAAAACAGAGCCAAACAAAATGGGTACCAACCGTTTCCTTTCCCTTACGGAAAAAAAGATGGCTTAATTCCTGGATTTATTGAAGGATTGAGTTTGATGAACTTAGGCGACAAAGCTTTGGTATTTATTCCGTCTAAATTAGGATATGGGGAAAGAGGTGCCGGAGCTGTAATTCCACCGAACACTAACATTGTTTTTGAAATCGAAATGTTGGAAACTGCTCCAACTACCGGAAAATAAGACTACAATTCATAGTACAAAAAAGCCCCAAAATTTGGGGCTTTTTTTATTCTTTGTTCTTCATAAAAAGATAGTAAACCGGAATACCTAAAGCTACTATTCCCAATCCTAAACCAGTTTCTACAGTCTTGTAAGCTAGCAAAGCAAAACAAATAGCGGCTGTCACTATAATATACAAAGCCGGAATAATAGGATATCCAAAAGCTTTGTAAGGTCGTTCCGCATCGGGCTCCTTTTTTCTTAGAATGAAGATTCCATAAATGGTCAAAATGTAAAATAGTAATGATGCAAAAGTAGCATAGGTAAGTAAATCACCGTATCGACCAGAAACACAGAGTATACAAGCCCAAACACATTGAAACCAAAGGGCTTTTCCCGGCACATCATTATTATTCAACTCGCCTGCTTTTTTAAAGAATAAGTTGTCTTTGGCCATTGCGTAGAATAATCTTCCTCCCGATAAAATCAGTCCGCTGTTACATCCAAAAGTAGAAACCATGATTAAACCTGCCATTACAAAAACACCAATATTTCCCATGATTACATTGGCTGCGGCTGTCCCTACTCTATCCTGCGCGGCAAACATAATTCCGTTTTCGGTTACCGAACCATCAATGGTTCCGTTTAAAGGCAATAGTGCGAGATAAGCAACATTCGCCAATATATAAACAATGGTAACGATTAATGTCCCTAAAAATAAACTTCTGGGAATATTCTTCTTAGGATCTTTAATCTCACCTGCAATGAAAGTCACATTATTCCAGGCATCACTCGAAAACAACGAATTAATAATAGTTGCACCAATCGCTCCTGCCAAAGCAATACCTGTTAATTTTGTAACCGTGACCGTTTTGGTCGTTTCATCAAAAACCGTAGCGCTGGCATCCCAAGTATTGGTAAAATTATTTGAAAAAGTGTCTGTATGAAAGCCAATATACAAACCAAAGACAATCAAAGCAAACAAAGCAATCAACTTTGCTGATGTAAAAACCAACTGAATCACTTTACCATTTTGAACGCCTTTAGTGTTAATGTAAGTCAATAATATGATACTAAACATCGCAAGAACTTGACTGTTTTTGAACACAAAAGCATCGCCTATCCTAAATATTTCATTTTGCAAAAAAGGGGAAAAGACAGCGGTATAATTGGCAAACGTAACGGCAACTGCCGCAATTACTCCAGTTTGAATTACGGTAAAAACAGTCCAGCCATATAAAAACGAAGCTAGCTTTCCGTAAGCACGCTGAATGTATACAAATTGTCCTCCGGCTGTCGGCATCATTCCCGCTAATTCTCCATAACTCAAAGCAGCTGACATCGTCAATAAACCTGTAATCAACCACGTGATTAAAATCCAAGCTGCCGAACCTAAGTCGCGCGCCATAAAAACAGTTACTACAAAAATTCCGGATCCAATCATAGATCCTGCAACAATACTTGTCGCGTCAATTAAGCCTAAAGAACGCTTTAATTCGTGTTTAGTTTCAGTCATATTTACTTTTCTATAATTTCAAATATACATTTTTTTGATAGGAAACTTCGATTGACATGATATTTATCAGTTTTTAAAACCCACGGGTTTCTAATATTTGTGGATTAAACAATTATTTATGAGCACTTCTAAAACCATTCATACATTTCACATTCCGGTTATGGGATTGGCGTATACCATTGACAGCCCAATACGAGTCGCACACTACGGAATCTCTTCGGTGATGTCAATAATTGATGACGAAATCATCGAAAAGATGCATCTCTTTTACAGTAAAAAATGCCACTTTGACTACGAAGGCATTTCCAATAAAATACACGATTATCGGGCAAAAAGAATTACCGCTTATCTCAATATGGTAGACGATGTTGTTAAACAGAAATTCGAAGCTTTTAAACTGGAACTAACCGAAAACAAACAGGCATTAGAAAATTATATCGCCATGTTACCCAACAAATCTGAACTAAAATTAGGGTTGCAACATTTCATTGACGAAGGTTTAGCTGTTAAAGATAACTTGAAAAACTATTTGGAAACCCATTTATCACCAGGTAGTATCGATGTCAATATCATGACCAAAGTGGATAAGGATAATTTTATCAAGAACGAACAATTACCCGTAATCTTCAATGATGCTCATGCTTCTTTACGTGGTTTTGCCCATAGTAAACTACACTCATCTGTCGTACTATCTGCTGGAATGAATCCGAGATTGTACAGTTATTTTGAAAGCTTCAACGATTTTTTTCCGGACACCAATGGTTACTTGAAAAAGAAAATTATTCTAAAAGTCAGTGATTTCCGTTCGGCTATGATTCAGGGCAATTTCTTAGCAAAAAAAGGGCTTTGGGTTTCAGAGTACCGAATTGAATCGGGCTTAAATTGTGGCGGTCATGCGTTTGCTACTGATGGATTTATTTTGGGTCCGATTATGGAAGAATTTAAGCAAAAGAAAGAACAGTTGATACATTCGGCACACGAATTACTGATAAAGGCTTTAGTTCAAAAAGAAATGCCACTTCCGGAAAACCCTATGGAACTGAAAATTACTGTTCAAGGTGGCGTGGGCACAGCTGAAGAGCATGATTTTTTAATGGAACACTATCAAGTAGACGCTGTTGGTTGGGGTTCACCGTTTTTGTTAGTTCCCGAAGCTACTGCTGTGGATGAAGAAACCCGGACTTTATTAGCAAAATCGGAAGAAAAAGATTTTTACATCAGTCAGATTTCACCTTTAGGAGTTCCGTTTAACACTGTAAAAGGGACTACTAATGAAGCATTAAAAGTAAAAAGAATTGCCGAAGATAAATCGGGAAGCTCTTGTCCAAAGAAGCTACTAGCTTTGAGCAAAGAGTTTTCGGAACAAGGAACTTGCACAGCATCTAGAAAATATCAGGACATTAAACTAGATGAGCTAAACGCTTTAAAAAATGACTTATCAAAAACAGAATTTGAAAACAGAAAAGCCAAAATCACCGACAAATCTTGTCTTTGTGTTGGTTTGGTAAACGCTGCTTATTTGGAAAACGGAATAAAAATCAAGGGAGAAGAGCAAGGAATTGTCATTTGTCCCGGACCCAATTTAGCCTATTTTGACCAAGTCGTTTCTTTGTCAGACATGATTCGGCATATCTACGGAAACATCAATGTTTTAGGGAAAACGTATCGTCCTAATATGTTTATAAACGAATTAAAAATGTATGTAGCCTATTTGAAAAAAGAAAGTGTTGAAGTTACTTCGGAAATGACTTCGGCTCAAATAAAAAAGCTACAGTCATTTAAAAATAATTTGTTGGATGGAATTGAATACTATCAGAAATTGCTCCAAGAAACGCTATTTTTTAAACTAGAATCCGAAACGATCCAAAAGGAATTACAGGAATATAAAAATGCCGTTGAAGCCATTGAAATTAAGATATTAGAATTAGCTTAATAGAAAACGACCTGAAGAATACTATCAGGTCGTTTGTCATAATTTTTTCGCCTCATTCCAAAATACATCCATCTCTACTAAGGTCATATCGGATAGCGATTTTCCCAGTTCTTTGGATTTACTTTCAAGGTACATAAATCGTTTTATGAATTTTTTGTTGGTGCGTTCTAAGGCATCTTCGGGGTTTACTTTTAGAAATCGGGCATAGTTGATCATCGAGAATAGCACATCACCAAACTCTGCTTCTATAGCATCTTGATTGCCCAATTTCACTTCCTCTTGTAACTCGAGTAATTCTTCCTGAACCTTATCCCAAACTTGATGCGGTTCTTCCCAATCAAAACCTACGCCTTTTACTTTATCTTGAATACGGCTTGCTTTTACAAGCGCTGGTAGACTTTTCGGAACGCCTTCTAATACGGAGGTTTTACCTTCTTTGAGCTTTAGTTTTTCCCAATTTTGTTTTACTTCTTCTTCATCGGCAACGACAACATCACCATAAATATGCGGATGACGATGGATTAACTTATCGCAGATTTCGTTGCAGACGTCAGCCATATCAAAATCGTTGGTTTCGCTACCAATTTTGGCATAAAAAACGATATGAAGCAATAAATCACCCAGTTCTTTCTTGATTTCTTGTAAATTATTATCCAAAATGGCATCACCCAATTCATAAGTTTCCTCAATCGTAAGATGGCGAAGGCTTTGGAGTGTTTGCTTTTTATCCCACGGACACTTTTCGCGCAAATCGTCCATGATGTCCAATAATCTGTTGAAAGCTTCGAGTTGGTGTTGTCTGGTGTTCATAATTTAAATTTTAGGATTCTCGATACCATTCCGATTGCCTCGGAATCACTCGAAGTGACGCTACATATAATATTTTAAAAATAAAAAATCCTATCACTGTAAATCGGTAATAGGATTGGTATTTATAAAAAAGTAATTAACTATTTTTTTGTTTTTGGTTTCGCCTCTTTTTTAGCCTTTACCTCTTCTACAACTTGTTCTTTAACCTCTTCAGCATTTTCAACTTTTGGTTCCTCTTTTGAAACCAAACCTTTAGCCTGAAGAATGTTATACCAGTTCAACAACTTTTTGATGTCTGAAGCATACACTCTGTCCTCATCATAATCCGGTAGAATTTCTTTAAAATAAGCTATCAGTTTAGCATTATCGTCTTTGGAATTTACCGGAGTTGGGCCTTCATTTTCTTTGACAGCAATAGCTCTCATGATTTCAACCAATGGTTTTTCTTCACTGTAAGTGTACATTGAGATTTCAGAAAGCAAACTAACATTGCTTCTCAAGCCAACAGTGATTTTTTTTCCGTCTAATAATGATTCTGCTAAAAAACCAGAGCGTGTTTGTAATTTCAATTCGAATAAACCCGGTTTTCCTGAAATGGCTAATATTTTTTCTACGTTCATTTTTTAATTTAATTTATGGGGCACAAATATATTTAATTTAAGTTCCACTTTTGAAGTATCCAATTTCAAATTGCAGAATTTAATGCAGTTTTAAGATATGAATAACATCAAATGTAGGGAAACTATCTTCCTTTTTTGTTGGCGAATTTCATTCGGTAATCCGGAAAAGCTTTACCATCCATGATGTTTTGCAATTTCTTCTTGATTAAGGTTTTTTTCAACATCGAAATTTTATCGGTAAACAATACGCCTTCAATATGATCGTATTCGTGTTGAATTACGCGGGCAATTAAACCGTCGAAAACCTCCGTTTTGGTCACAAAATCTTCTTCACAGTATTCGATGGTGATGCGCTCGTTTCTGTACACATCTTCACGCACATCCGGAATGCTTAAGCAACCTTCGTTAAAACCCCATTCTTCGCCATCTTCTTTGAGCATCTTAGCATTAATAAAGGTTTTTTTGAAGCCTTTCAACTGCTCTTGTTCTTCTTTTGACAAATCGTTGCTGTCGCTAAAAGGCTCGGTATCGATAACAAATAATCGAATAGGCAAACCAACTTGTGGTGCCGCTAATCCGACGCCATAAGCATTGTACATAGTATCATACATGTTGGCAATTATTTCTTTCAGATTAGGATAATCGGGTGAAATTTCTGCTCCAATCTGACGCAAAACAGGTTCGCCATAACCATAAATGGGAATAATCATTGCTGAATTTTTTTGGCAAAAATAAGTAATTTAAATCATTTTTCGCGTCAAATAATCTTGGAGCAAAATAGTAGCGGCAATTTCATCGACTAAACCTTTGTTCTGACGCTGTTTCTTTTTGAGTCCACTGTCGATCATCGTTTGAAATGCCATTTTAGAAGTAAACCGTTCGTCAACTCGCTCTACTTTTATTTGAGGGAAAGCGTTTTTAAAGTCAGCTACAAATTTTTCTATAATTGGAGTGCTTTCAGATGCCAAACCATTCATTTGTTTGGGTTCGCCAATAAGTACTTTTACGACATCTTCTTTGGAAAAATACTCCTTTAAAAATACCAGAGCTGTTTCTGACGGAACGGTAGTCAAACCCGATGCAATAATCTGCAATTCATCGGTAACGGCAATTCCGGTTCGTTTTATTCCGTAATCTATAGCAAGAATTCTAGGCATCGTATATTTATTTTGTCGCTTTAAATTGAGCCAACACTTTTTTTCCGTCGCCATAGAAAGTCAGCGATTGACTTTCAATTTTATAGCGAATTACTTGAACCAACATGGCTCCGAATTTATCTTCCAAAGTCATATCAGGGCACGCCATTCTGGTCATAATCACATCTGAAAAATCAATAACGTTAGAAGAAGGCATAATATAATTTCCGGCAATGCTATTACAACCTGCATATGCTGTAAATCGGGCATCTTTTGAATTAATTTTTAAGAAATACTCCTTTTTTCCTTGTTGGACAATTTTACTACCATGCAGCGAAACTAGTTTCCATTTGGTTTCCGCCAAAGGATATTTTCCAACCGCAGGATTTACTTTTTGGATCACAGTAGTCGTTGATATTCTACTATTTAAATCGACGGTGGCAGCATTAGCTTCATCAACAGTTTCCATAGTTGTGGAATCCGTTGGCTGTTTTGAAAGTATATAGTCATCGGCTAAACTTCCTGTAATTTTAGCACCGGATAAATCGAGCTGAGTTAACGTATTCTCACCCACAAAATACTTATTCGGAGCGTTTTTTATATCCGTCAGAATAATGGTATTCCCTTTTTTATTCCACGTAAAATTTCCTTTTTGTACAAAAATTTTATCCCCTTTTCCTTGGTATTTTGTTCTGATGCAAAAAGTAGCATTTTCGTTGATAGCAATTTCAGTTTCTAATCCGCTACAATCTGCGCAAGGTAAAATTCCTTTATAGGTTCCGACATAATCCAAAGAGTTTTTAGCATTGTGCGATGTGGCTACTGTAACATTCTTTTTGACCGCTGGTTGTTGGCAGGCTGTGATGAATGCCAAAACAAATAGTAAAAGATATTTTTTCATAAGATGGAAATTAGCAGTCCAAAATTATCAAATGAATTCATAAGTTAAAGTTAAATAAATTTCAATTTTAACAATCATCCAAAAAAGGTATCTTTGCTGACCGAAACCATTTGGCCGAATTACATTATATAAAATTCAAAAACGATGAACCACCTACAATCCATTATAGAAAAAGCTTGGGAAAACCGAGAATTGTTAAAAGACGAAACCACGTTAAAAACCATCCGTGAAGTTATTGCACTGCTAGATGCAGGAATGTTAAGAGTTGCCGAACCAACAGCCAACGGTTGGCAAGTAAACGAATGGGTAAAAAAAGCGGTAGTCATGTATTTTCCAATACAAAAAATGGAAACTTGGGAAGCTGGAATTTTTGAATACCACGACAAAATGTTGCTCAAAACAGGCTATGCAGAAAAGGGAATTCGAGTAGTTCCTCCAGCTACAGCAAGATATGGCGCTTATATTTCCAAAGGAGTCATTTTGATGCCGAGTTATGTCAATATCGGAGCTTATGTAGATGAAGGAACTATGGTAGATACTTGGGCAACCGTGGGAAGTTGCGCCCAAATTGGGAAAGATGTGCACCTTTCTGGTGGCGTTGGAATTGGTGGTGTTTTAGAACCCTTACAAGCGGCTCCGGTTATTATAGAAGATGGCGCTTTTATTGGTTCTCGTTGCATTGTGGTAGAAGGCGTTCGTGTAGAAAAAGAAGCGGTTCTTGGTGCTAATGTATGCTTGACGGCCTCAACTAAAATTATAGATGTTACCGGAAGTGAACCTATCGAATATAAAGGATTTGTTCCGGCACGTTCAGTGGTAATTCCGGGAAGTTACACCAAGAAATTCGCCGCCGGAGATTTTCAGGTACCTTGTGCGTTAATCATCGGAACCCGAAAACCGTCGACCGATTTGAAAACGTCACTTAACGATGCGTTGAGAGAATACGACGTAGCGGTATAATCGATTGTATTTTATTTATATTTGTTATTCATCTTTCTAACTACAAAACATGAAACTTAAAGAATATCCACAGTCGTTTTTCAACACCTTAAGATTATTGTCTATTCGGGTTAGCAAGTTGAATGATGCAACCAATACGGTTCCGGTAATCGTTTCGCTTACTACTATTGAATCGCGTTTAAAGAAAGTTCATATTACGTTGAGAAGTGTGATGAATCAGACGGTAAAACCTGAGAAAATAGTGCTTTGGATTACGGAAGCCGATCGCCATAAAATCCCAGAATCTCTTCAAAAACTGACTGGAGATTTGTTGGAAATCCGATTTACGAACCGCACTAGTTCTCATAAAAAATTACTGCCGTCATTGGAATTGTTTCCGGATAAAGTAATCGTTACCTGTGACGATGATTTGATTTATGAAAGCCAATGGCTCGAGAAATTATATGCTACACACTTAAAATATCCAAAAGACATTGTCTGCAACAAAGCTCGTCAGATTGCTATTGATGAAAACAATAAAACACTTGATTATAAATTCTGGAAATACACCAAAGAAAACAATCCTATTAAAAATCTTGCGATTGGCGAAGGTGGAATTTTGTATCCTCCACGAGCGTTAAACAGTCTGATTACCGATTATGATTTGGCGCTGAAATTAGCTCCGAAAAATGATGATTTATGGTTCAAAGCGATGGCATTACTCAATAATACTACCGTCAGATTATCTGAAAATCCGTCAACCGTTTTTATTCCGATTCCGGGAACTCAGAAAATCTCCTTGAAGAAAATCAATGTGGTGAAAAACTTCAACGTAGATCAGTGGAATGATTTAACCGAATATTTTAATTTGAAACTGAATTAGAGTCGATACCAATAGGCGTTTTAATCACCTTATTTTTTCGGGTATTGGCTCTGATGGCGTAGTTTTTCTGCCAAGTTTCTTTGTTGACATAGCCTCGCTTATGATCTAAATGCACACAAATAGCGGAATATCGGATTTGTTTCGATTTTAATCCTTTATTGAACAATCGTTCTCCTAATTCTCTGTCCTGACCACCGTATTGCATTTCCTGATTGAAGCCATTGACTTCGATTAAATCCTTTTTCCAACCCGAAGAATTGTGACCGTTCCAGGAAGCATTTGTTGGTGTAATAAAATTGAGAATTTTGGCCGATAAACCTGAAGTCAGAAACTTAATATTTTTAGCACTAGAACTTAACCCTTGCGCTTTCAGCCACGATAAATCGAAGCATTTTTGAGTAATGATATCTTCTTTGGTAATCGCTTTAGAAATATCCATTGGTAGTTTATAATAGCCTCCAGAAAGAAAATGTCCTGCCTCTCTGTAATCAAGGTGCACCTGAACAAAGTCGGCTCTCGGAATACAATCGCCATCGGTAAAAATTAAATAGTCGGAAGTGGATGCGAGAATCGCTTTGTTTAATATTTGTGATTTTTGAAAACCATTGTCTTCCTGCCAAACATGAACAATCGGAATTGAGATTTCGCCACGCAATCGGTCAATCAGTGCTTTTGTAGCGTCACGCGAACCATCATCAGCAATAATAATTTCAAAATCTGTACAAGTTTGCACACTAAAACCAATGATGACTTTTTCAAGCCATTCTTCCGAATTATACGTGCTAAAAATAACCGATGCTGTCATAGTAGATTCATTAATCGTTGCAAAATTACATATTATTTAGAGTTTATCTATTCCCGTTGCAATTCGGGTAATTTTATTTTTACTGTTGAATTTACGCACTTCATTGTTGTAGGCCACTTTTTCGGGATTAACGTAGCCGCGCGAATGATCTAAATGTACGCAAATGGCTCGATACCGAATTTGCTTCGATAACAAACCGTTATTAAATAAACGTTCCCCCATTTCACGGTCTTCACCGCCATATTCAAGCAACTCGTTGAAACCATTGATGGCTACAATGTCTTTTTTGAATCCGGATGAATTGTGTCCGTTCCATGAGCGTTTTGTTGGTGTAAGCCAATTCATGAAAAAAGCAAAATACTTGTTTCGGTTGAGCTTGGTAATCTTAAAGTTGAGCTTCAATCCTTGCTTTCTAAGCCAAGACACTCGGAAACATCTTTGCTGTACAATATCGTCATCAGTAATGGCTTTGGAAATCGACATCGGAAGTTTGAAATAACCACCTGAAAGAAAAAAACCAGGCTCTTTTTCCTTGAGATGCTGTTCTACAAAATCCATTCTCGGAATACAATCACCATCCGTAAACAATAAATAATCTGCATGAGCAGCCATAATCGATTTATTGAGAATTCGGCATTTCCTGAAACCTAAATCTTCATGCCACATGTGGCGTATCGGATGCGAAAATTTGCCTGTAAAAGAAGCTACAACTTGTTTGGTTTTATCGTTCGAACCGTCATCGGCGACAATAATTTCAAAATCCTTTTCTGTTTGAATAGTATATCCAAGCAACACTTTGTGCAACCATTCTTCCGAATTGTATGTGGATATAATTATGGACAGCTTCATACATTACAAACATAAAGAATAATTCGGATTTTAAGCAAAAGTAACGGTATCGTTTTTGGACTCGGAAAAAAAAACTAATTTTACCAAAAATGAATCCAACCTTTGTTTCTTCAACTGTATGAACGATACTTTAAAAACCCATTTTGATATTGATGTAGTAATCACTTGGGTTGATGGCAATGACGAAAATCATAGCAAAAAATTACTGCAATACATTGAAAACAAAGACTCCCTCAACTTAAAAGGTTTTGTAACCCGATTCAATCAGGTTAATGAAATTGAATACTGCATTAAATCGATATACAAATTCGCGCCTTATGTCAGAAATATTTTTATTGTTACCGATGAGCAGACACCTGAATTCCTTAAAAACGACAGCGTAAATTTTTACCATAACGTTTCGATTGTAGATCACAAAACTATTTTTAAAGGGTATGAATCGTATTTACCGCTTTTCAATAGTAATTCAATTGAAACCTTAATTAGTCGGATTCCGGATTTGGCGGAACATTTCATTTATTTTAATGATGATATGCTCTTGATTAATGCCACCAAACCCACTGATTTTTTTACTGCTGAAGGTTTTCCAGTGTTGAGAGGAAAATGGTTAGGCTATGAATCGACAGGATTTAAAGAATTCCTAAAGAACATTGGCTTAAAAAAGAAACGTGTTTCCAAATTGACCTATAAACAAATGCAAGAAAACATTGCCAAGATTTTGGGTTTTAAGCAGTATTTTAAAGTCAGTCATACCCCAATATCTTTGCGTAGATCTGTTCTTAATACGTATTTGAATCAGAATGAAGACGTTTTGATCAACAACATCAAACACCGATTTAGAGTGCCGACCTATTTTATGGTTCAGTCTTTAGGCATTCATTTGGAAATCTTAAATAAAACATTCAAACAGACTAAGAACTTGCAATTAGTCTATTTTGGCTCTTCAGACAAGGCACTTTGGTGGATTAAACATAAGCTTCAAGCAGCTGAAAATGATCACAAGAAACTCTTTTTAAACATTCAAAGCCTCGATTTATATCCTGAAGAAAAACTCAAATACATTTTAAACTGGCTCGATAAAATTTTAGAATACAAAAAATAATGGACTTAAATACCGAAGTACACAAAGCTTTTGAAGTGATACAAAATGGCGGCATCATTCTCTATCCAACAGATACTGTTTGGGGAATTGGTTGTGATGCGACCAATGCTGAAGCGGTTAAAAAGATTTACGCCCTGAAACAACGTGAAGAATCCAAAAGCATGATTGTGTTGATGAATGGCGAAAAAATGATGTACAATGTGTTCAAAGACATTCCCGAAACTGCCTGGCAAATTCTGGATTTATCAGAGAAACCAACCACATTGATACTGGACAATCCTAGAAATGTTGCACCCAATATCATTGCCGATGATAAAACACTTGGTGTTCGCATTGTGAAAGAACCTTTTTGTTTCAAACTGATGGAACGGATGAAAAAACCTTTGGCTTCGACCTCAGCGAATATTTCGGGGAATTTTACGCCAAAATCTTTTAAAGAAATTGACCCCGAAATTATAAAAGGTGTCGACTATGTAGTAAATTTGCACCACGAAAAAATTTGCGACAAACCTTCAACGATTATCAAGCTTTCGATAGATAATCAGGTGAAAATAATCCGCAAGTAAAACTAATTTGAAAATTTGAAGATTTGAAAATGTTATAATTAATTTTCAAATTATCTAATTTTCAAATTTTCAAATTGAGTATGAATTACATCAAAGCTTTAGAAAATCCGATTTTCAAAATCATCGCTCAAGCCAGTGAACAACTAGGATTAGAGAGTTATGTGATTGGCGGTTTTGTCCGTGATTATTTACTGCAGCGCGACTTTAAGAAAGACATCGATATTGTTGCGGTTGGCTCCGGAATTGAGTTGGCTTTAAAAGTTTCTGAATTGTTGCCCAATAAACCTAAGGTTCAAGTTTTCAAGAATTATGGCACTGCGATGTTGCGTTATAAGGAAATCGACATCGAATTTGTAGGCGCCAGAAAAGAAAGTTATGCCGAAGACAGTAGAAATCCGGTAGTGGAAAACGGTACTTTGGAAGACGATCAAAACCGACGTGACTTTACGATTAATGCTTTGGCTTTTTCGTTGAATCAACACAATTATGGCGATTTGATTGATCCTTTTGATGGCTTAACCGATTTGGAAAACAAAATCATTAAAACGCCATTAAATCCTGATATTACTTATTCTGATGATCCGCTCAGAATGTTGCGCGGTATTCGATTTGCAACTCAACTAAATTTTGAAATTGAAGCAACGTCTTTAGAAGCTATTTTAAGAAATAAAGATAGAATCAAAATCATTTCGGGCGAACGTATTGTGGATGAACTGAATAAGATTTTGTCTACCGACAAACCATCAATTGGCTTTTTACATTTATACAAAACCGGCCTTTTAGACCTTATTTTACCTGAGTTAACTGCCTTAAACAATGTAGAAGAAATAGAAGGTCATACCCATAAAAACAATTTTTATCATACGTTGGAAGTGGTGGATAATATTTGTCCGAATACCGATGATGTTTGGCTTCGCTGGGCGGCTTTGTTACACGATATTGGAAAAGCGCCTACCAAAAGATTCAACAAAAAACAAGGTTGGACATTTCACGGGCATGAATTTTTAGGTAGTAAAATGGTCAAGAAAATCTTCGAGAGATTGCACATGCCTTTGAACCAAAAGATGAAGTTTGTAGCCAAAATGGTCATGCTGAGTTCAAGACCTATTGTGCTTTCGGAGGACATCGTTACTGATTCGGCGGTGCGTCGTTTGGTATTTGATGCCGGAGAAGATGTGGATAATTTAATGACGTTGTGCGAAGCGGATATCACGACCAAAAATCCGGCTAAATTTAAAAAATACCATAACAATTTTGATATTGTCCGCAGTAAAATCATTGAAGTGGAAGAACGGGATAAAGTCCGTAATTTTCAGCCACCCATAACTGGTGAAGAAATTATGGAACTCTTCCATTTAAAACCTTCTCGAGAAATTGGTGTTTTAAAAGAAGCCGTAAAAGAAGCTATTCTCGAAGGCGAAATCCCAAATGAATATCAGGCTGCTTATGAGTTTGTACTGAAACGTGCCGAAAAACTTGGATTAAAAAGAATGAATTAATACATTATTATAATTTGTTTAAGGCTAGAAACAAGAATTGTGATTTAAATTTGCCTCTCTTTTACTCAGAAACTTAAAAAATGAAAAAAGATAAAGCCGTTATTTACTGGCTACTTTCGGGATGTGTTTTAGTGTTTATTATGGTAGTGGTTGGTGGTATAACGCGACTGACTAATTCGGGTTTATCGATGACCGACTGGCATTTGGTTACCGACACGTTGCCGCCTTTAACTGAAGAAAAATGGCAGCATGCCTTCAACGAATACAAGAAGTTTCCCGAGTATCAGAAAATCAATGTTCACAACGATTTTACCCTTGAGGATTATAAGTTTATTTACTTTTGGGAATGGTTCCACCGCTTCATTGGGCGCATTATTGGGTTGGCTTTTATCATTCCGTTTGTATACTTTTTGATTAAAAAACGAATCGACAATGCTACATTGAAAAAATGTGGTATTTTACTCGGAATGGGTGCTTTACAAGGCTTCTTTGGATGGTTTATGGTAAAAAGTGGTTTGGTAGACCATCCCGATGTGAGCCATTTTCGTCTGGCGTTGCACTTAACCTTTGCCTTTATAACCTTTGCATATACACTTTGGGTGGCTTTGGATTTAATCTATCCGGAACGAAATTTAGTATTAGTAGACTTGAAGAAATTGGCCCGAATTACTTTAATTTTTTTAGTAATTCAAATTATTTATGGTGGATTTGTAGCCGGTTTGAATGCCGGATTGGTGCACAATCATTGGCCGTTGATGAGTGACGGACAGTTCTTTCATGATAGTATTGCGTTAGAAAAAGAATCGTGGCTACTGCGATTTACCGAAGGTAAATGTGGTGTGCAGTTTGTTCACAGAACCATGGCTTATGTTGTGGTGGGATTGATTTTGTTCCTATATTTCAAAAGCAAAAAATATACATTGAGCACGCAACAACAAAACGGATTGAACGCTTTGGTGGGATTGGTGTTTGTTCAGTTTGCTTTGGGTGTTTTCACTTTGTTGTACAGCGTGCCAATGTGGTTAGGATTGTTGCATCAGGTGATGGCGTTCTTTTTGCTTACCGCGATGACGTATACCTTACACCGATTATCAAAATAATACGCTTGCCCAGACTATATTGTCGCATTTCCTGTTTACTAACTTAAATGTCTAAACTTGCAGCTCAGGATAAATTTTTAGATTTATCAGATTACGGAAGATCTTTCGGAAGATTTTTTGCCAATCAATTAAAGAATACCCGCTTCACTCCTATTCATGTTACATTACTTTTCGGACTTTCGGGATTGATTGCTATTTATTGTATTCTGAACCATTCTTATTTATTGGCTGGATTTTTCATTTTGCTAAAATCGGGAATCGATGCAGCCGATGGCGAATTGGCTCGACTCAAGCAAACGCCTTCGTATTCGGGTCGCTATTTGGATAGTGTGTTTGATATCATTCTGAACTTTTTGTTTTTGATGGCAATTTGCTACGTTTCTACAACAACGATTGGGTATACTTTGCTAGCTTTTATTGGCATCCAATTACAAGGAACGCTATACAATTACTACTATGTAATTTTAAGGAATAAATCGGTTGGAGCCGATGCCACCAGTAAGATATTCGAATATAAAACTCCGAAAGCCTTACCTGGTGAAAGTCAGCAGTCGGTCAATATTTTATTTGGAATATATACTGTGGTTTATGGAAGTTTTGATAAAATAATTCATGCGCTCGACAAACAAGCATACAAAGTAAAAAGTTTTCCGAATTGGTTCATGACTTTGCTTTCATTATATGGTTTAGGGTTTCAATTGCTTATTATTGCCATCATGTTACCTTTGGGTTGGATTGAATGGGTTGCTCCATTTTTCATCGTATACACCTTACTGATCTTTGCACTCATTGGAATCCGGAAGCTATATATAAAATAAAAAAGACTTCTTTCGAAGTCTTTCAGCATTATGCTTTTTTCTTAGCTTTTATCGAGCAGCCTATGGCTTTAGTTATTTCCGGCGAAGGCTCTCTTCCATTTTCTAAGGCTGCAATAGCGTTTTCAAGATAGCGTACCTGAACCGCATTGGCATCGTCCACGTTGTCATCAATTGCACCAATATATTTTACAATCAAATTTTTATCTAATAAAAACACATGTGGCGTTTTGGTTGCACCATACTGCGGATAAATTTGTTGTCCTTCATCTACCAAATAAGGAAAGGCGAATCCTTCCGCTTTTGCTTTAGCTTGCATTTTTTCGAAAGTATCATCAGGCTGTACAGCGGGATCATTGGGATTAATCGCTAAAAGCACATAGCCTTTCGACTTGTATTTTTTAGCCAAATCGTTGACACGATCTTGATATTTCACGGCAAACGGACATGTATTGCACGTAAATACCACAATAAAGCCTTTGGCATCTTTGTAGTCAGACATGCTGTAATTTTTGCCGTCAACCGATTTCAGTTTGAAGTCTGTGGCTTTGTCGCCTGGTTCATAACCGTTGGACACTGCTGTTTCGCCTATTAGAAAGGAAGTAATAGCAATAAAAAGTAGTGGAATAGCTTTCATAAGTATTATTTTAATTGATTTGTAAATGAGTTAACATAATCGTTGAGTTCCACAAGGGTTTCAAACTCGTGTTCTGCAAATAGTTTTCTGTTGCCGTTAAGTAACAGCGTGGCCGGAATAGCGCCTGACCAATCTTTGTATATCTTTTCCAGCCAAGAATTATAATTTTTATCTGTTAAGGCTACGACTTGTGCTGTGAGTTTCTTTTTAAGAAGAAATGGCTTTAATTTTCTCTCGATATCGCTTTTACTGTCTAGACTTACAAGGATGACTTTTACCTTTTTATTATCAAGATGCAACTGCTGAAAATAAGGCAACTCCTTGACACAAGGTGCGCACCAAGTTGCCCAAAAATTGATTACATAAACATTTTCGTCATTCTTGAGAATACTTTTTTCAAAATCAGCAAAGGTGTCAAATACCAAAACCTCTTGCGCCACAGAACTTTGGGCAAAAATGGAAAATAGCAATATCAACAAAAAGTGTTTCATAAAAATGTAGGAAGCACGAAGTTACTGACTTAGTGTTTTATCTTAGAAGCTGTTAACAAAACTTTACAAATTTTAACATCATGCATCAATAGTAAATTCCTAGTGAACTTCTAGTGAAAACCTGAAAGTGCCTAACGTTGATTTAGAATGTTTTGTACCTTAGCAACATAAGTACCCACTATTATGAAAAAATCTTTGCTGATTGCTTTTTTGTTCTATTCATTACTTATGTATTCGCAAGAAGAAAGTCAGTATCCTGATATTGTGATAGATTCCTATAATACTACTACTCAAAAAAAAGATGTTTTTTACGGTGGTAAAGGTTCTCAAAACGGATTGGTGGTGCCTCTTTCTTATCTACTGTATCAGAACGACCATTTTGTTAGCTTCCCAACAGGGAGCTATGTGGTATTGGGATTTACAGACAATTACATTATGGATGCGCCGAATCAGAATGACCTTTTTATGGAAGAAGTGGGTGGTGCCGGTGAATATGCCGATATTTTTGTGAGTTCGGACAACATAGACTACACGTTTTTAGGAAAGGCAGGCAATGGAGAAGTGAATGAATTTGATTTGGCTACTATTGCCTATAAAAAAAACGTGAAATACCTAAAAATTGTGGGAAAAGACAATAAAGGAGCCTCACCGGGATTTGATGTTCGCAATATTTATGGGCTACCGGGTGCCAACAAAATGGAAGAACCTATCGTTCTGGAAAATGTACTGTTTGAAACCAACAAATCGGTGTTGTTGCCGTCTTCTTTTGCTTCTTTGGATAAATTAGCCTCGCAACTTGAGCAAAATTCCTTGATGAAAATAGAGGTAAGAGGTCATACGGATAATGTTGGCAATACTTCTAAAAATCAAACGCTTTCCGAACAACGTGCCAAGGCTGTTTTAGACTATCTGGTTGCTAAAGGTATTGAAGCCAACAGACTTTCGAATAAAGGTTTTGGTAGTTCCGTGCCTATTGCCTCGAACGACAAAGAAGAAGGTCGCCAAAAAAACCGAAGAGTCGAGTTTCTGATGGCGAAGTAGGCAATTTAGGCTTTTTTGCTGCTAACTAGTATGAGATTTCTCCTTTGTCGGAATGACATTAGTTTGGCATGAGTACTTGCTTACTAAAAAAACGAAATCATCCCAACCATTCCTTAAAATCATTTACTCTTTCTCTTGATACTATGACCTCATCGTCTTTGTAAGTTGGTAAAATCACTTTAAGTCTGGAATTGCTGTAGATTTGGATTTCTTTGATGCCTTTCATCGGGACAATGAATTTTCGGGAAACGCGGTAAAAATCTTTGGGATCGAGTTCGGTTTCGAGTTGTTCCAAGGTGTTGTCTAACAAATAATCACGGTTATCAAAAGTGTGAAGATAGGTGCCTTTATTTTCGCTGTAAAAACATTCTACTTCATCAATAGTGACCATCTTGAGTTGTTGTCCCATTTTGATGGTAAAGCGTTTTTTATAATTTTTATCGGCTGGATTGACCAACATCTTTTTGATCATTTCAAAATCGAGTGACAAATTAGGAGCACTAATATTACGAGCTTTGAATTTATTGACTGCAGTTTCCAAATCGTCTTCGTCAATTGGTTTTAAAAGATAGTCGATACTATTCAGTTTAAAGGCGCGCAAAGCGTATTCATCATAAGCTGTTGTAAAAATCACGGCACTTTTGATATCGATGGTTTCAAAAATTTCAAATGACAAACCGTCGGACAATTGAATATCTAGAAAAATCAAATCAGGATGTGTATTGTTGTTAAACCAATGAACCGATTCTTCTACAGAATGCAACAGCATATTGATTTGGAGCCCCAATTTCTCGACTTTTCGTTGCAGTAGTCTTGCTGCCGGTTTTTCGTCTTCGATGATGATGATATTCATGTTTGATTTGAAAATTTGATGATTTGAAAATATGTTTTAGTCGGAATTATTGCAACTGATTTAGCTATCGTTTTACTATTTTTTGTGCATTTGTTTTAGACCAATAAAAAATCAACGGTGTGAAAATGAGGGTTGGTCCTAACCACGCAATTATTGGAGGAAGATACGTATTGTTTACCACTAGAAATGCTGTAAATGCTGCGATATACGCTCCGGTCATTCGCTGAATGTGTAGCAACAACCAATAGTTTCGGAAGGCTATTTTGCCATTGTAAATAGCAATATCTTTTTTGGCCATAAGCAGACTAATCGCTCCAAATACCAGCAAAACTATTCCAAAATAATGATCATTTGCCAACAAATAGAATCCATAGAGAATAAAACCGATAGCAAAAAGTATCATTAGTAAGGTCAATATCCAATCTAATCTTTTAGGTTCTTGTCCTTTATCAATTCTTCGCAAGGATAGAAATCGTTGGCCGGTTGCCGTCATATAAAAAGAAAATACAGCAATAATGAGCAGAAATACATTAGGGTGTATAAATGACATTATGAATCCAGCTACAGCATTGATTATCATTCCATAGAAAAAATATTTTCCTACCAAACGATGGGGTTTATCTCCTTTTGGACGGATGATATTGATGGTTCCTGCCAAAAGACCTATGCTTCCTGCAATGATGTGAATAATCAATATAACTTTAAATACTATCTCCATTTTTTTTTTAAAACTGTGAATTGCTATTGAACCCGTAATACTAAATTTACTCCCACTTATTCTGTTTTTCCTTTTCCATCAATTCTTTAATCTTTTTTTCTTCCCAATCTTTACCCATCATAAAGGAAGGCAAAAAAACGGAAAGTCCGTGAGCCGTCAAACCAATTCCCCAAAAGAAAACCGTATTGAAGGTCTGCCAGTGCCAAAAATTAGCATTTTCTCCCGAGTTGTTGTAATTAACAACCAGCAACATGGTATTGATTACGATGTAGATCAGCAAGTGACTATAAAACCCTTTGATTTTCTTAACACGTTTTAGGGCTTGTTGGTATTTTATTTCTTCGGTATTTCTTGCAGTATCATTCATATTTCTGTTGTTTTTCTTGATCCATAAATTCTTTTAATTTTCTTTCTTCCCAGTCTTTTCCGAGGAATGGTGTGTAGTTAAAGACTTTCATTCCGTGAAACACTAATCCAATTCCCCAACTTCCCGCAGACCAGAGAAACCATAAATACTCCGGTGAATATCTTAGGTTGATAAACAGTAAAAACAAGTTTACCACGACGTAAGCTACCAAGTTTCCATAAAATCCTTTGATATCCTCTACCTGTTTTTTAGCCTGTTGGTATCTTTCAAATTCTTCATTAAACTTTTCCATGATTACTCCCATTTATTTTGTTGATCTTTCTTTAGAAATTCTTTTATTTTTCTTTGTTCCCAATCGGTTCCAAAAACTTTTTCCCTAAAAAATAATTTCAGTCCCTGAACCGCTATGATGAAGGTCCATACCCACATAAAAAAGCAGTTGATATGTTTGATAGGCCAAAAATTAAACGGAGCACCATAATAGGTTTTGGCCAAAAAAAGCAGGACGCCCACGATGTATATCAGCAAATGTGTGTAAAACTGTTTTATTTTATGCACGCGATATCGTGCCATTTCAAGTTCAAAGTCTTCCGGATTTTCTGTAGTAAAACGTGGTCTCATCTTAGTCCCATTTAGTTTGTTTGTCCTTATTTAAAATCTCCTGAATTTTCTTTTCTTCCCAAGACTTTCCGTAACCAAAAGTTTCAAATGCGTGGAAGATTACTCCCATTCCCCATCCAAACATTGGGAACCAAAACCATTGGAATCCGGTAGTTTTTAGATTGATAAAAATAAGAATCGGAATGACACAGCAATACGATATTAAATTGCCATAAAAGCCTTTTAATTTTTCTACTCTGTCTTTGGCTCTCATAAAAGCCATGTTTTCGTTGTAAATATTTTGCGTTTCCATAAAAGCGATTTGTTTTGTTAATATTGGAATTTTTACTTTAAAATAGAGTTCGTTTTCTTCGATTAAGACTTTACGCTCCGAAATTAATCCGTAGCGGTTAACGATGTTTTGCAAGCCAACACCGCGTCTATCCTGAAGCACTTCTTTTTTCTGAAGATTGTTTTCCACAATCAGATAATTGTTTTCGATGTAAATTTTGATGTGTAGTGGTTTCTTTTCACTAACCACATTGTGTTTAATCGTATTTTCTAATAACAGCTGTAATGATAAGGGCACCACTCTGGCTTCATTGTTCTCAAAATCGGCTGGAATATCGTAAGTGATACTGTTTTCAAAGCGCATTTTTAACAGATTCATGTAGGTCTTAGCGAATGTCAATTCTTCTGTAACCGATACCAATTCTTTGTCTTTTTGTTCCAACACGTAGCGGTAAATTTTGGACAATGATGTGGTGAAACGTTGTGCATTATCTGGATTTTCCTCTATTAACGAACTCAAAACATTCAGACTGTTGAACAGAAAATGCGGATCGATTTGATTCTTCAAACTTTCAAACTGTGCCGATGCAGTTCCGGCTATAATCTTTTGTTCTTTTACTTTGTTATCGCTGTAAGCTTTGTAAATGTAGAAGGCATAAAAACAAAGCAAAACGATAAACGTCATTACGAAGGCAAAAACATAATTAGCTGGCTTTTCATTGGCCCAATACTTTTCGAATGATTCGCCTTCTATAAGAACATCGATAAAAATCCGTAATAAAAAGATGGTAAAGAGCGTTACAAAGAATGACGATACAAAGCCTACAATTATTCGTTTGAGTGAAAATCGTTCTTCTGTGAACTTCGTATCCAAATACACAAAAACCATTTGATTGGCATACCCAAGAATCACGGAATAGAGCATAGTATACACAAACATCTTACCCAGTTTGCTGTTAAATTCTATGGTATCACCGTAAATACTATTGATCAAAATGATTATCAGAAAAATAACAACCCCAATTCCAAATGATCTCAATAATTCTTTTTTGGTAAATTTCATCGTTAGTGGCTTTTGTATCTTTGGTTGTAACCAATTATTTTTTACAGCTTTCTAAAGCTTCTTTGGCGCGATCAGCACCCCAATTTGGATGGAATGGTGTTTCAGGCTTAAAGTTAGCAAAAAGTTCTATTGATTTGGCGATAGCTTCACACATTGGTTTGGTATCGGTTCCCCAATATTTAGCGCCACCAATTTCAAACTCTGCTTTAGAAAATAAAACTCTAGGGTTTTTTGGGTCGATAACCAAAGCTTTGTTGTATTGTTCCATAGCTAAAGCGGAATATTTTTGGCCGTTAGTCATCGGATCTTGCATTAAAATTGCGGTATACAACAGCGCTTGAGCCACCATAATTTCGGTGTTATTCGGACTAATCGCCGTAGCATTATCAAGAGCGTCTTGCGCTTTACTAATCAGCGCACTGGCTTTTTCTTTGTCTTTGGTTCCAAAGGCTTCAAGAGTATTGATAAAAGAAATGTAATAATTAGGTAACCAGTTGTTTTTTTCTACCGATGCGATACGTTCAAAAGTTGCTACAGCTTCAGTATTTTTTCCTTCTCCCCAAAGTTGCATGGCTTTACCCATTCCTTGTTCGTATTGTGATTGAGCCGATAAAATAGTACAGATAAAAAATGCAATAGATGTGATAATTGTTTTCATGATTTTTATTTTTTAGATTGATTATTGAAACTTTTATTTTTTATTTCTGATGTAAAATTATTGTGATTGTAGTTCGTATAAAATTTATACTTACCGAATTGTCATTTTTGATAGATGAACTGTAATTGTCGAAAGTCTAAGGTCTAGAGAGCATCAAACTTTTGACTTTCGACTTTCGACTTTATGACTTTATAACTTTCGACTCTATGACTTTATGACTTACAAATTGTTCAACTGATTGTCTTTTTTGTTGTCGCTGATGGTCCAAAAGAAGCCTACAAAGAAGAATCGGTCAGCTGTAGGTCTCACGGCAGTTCTTTCGAATACGCCGTTGGCATTGGGTGAATTGGCATAGTTGTAACCGAAAACATTTTGTACTCCTAAAACATTAGAAACTGAGAAATAAAGTATCTTTTGTTGGGTTAGCAAATAAGCCCAACTTATACTTAAATTACTAAACGATTTGGTTTTACCGTTCATAAAAACCGATTGATTAGGATCGTTATAAGGTCGTCCGGAGCTGAATTGCTGGGTAATCCCTAACTGCGATTTTAGGTCGGAAATCCAATATTTTGTAACCAATGACGCGCTGTGTGATGCTACAAAACTCGGAGTCACTTCGGCACTAAAGTTTCGGTAATCTCTTTTCGTATCGATATAGGAATACGAAATCCAATATTCTAGATTTTTGATACTGTTTCCATCTCTCCAAAAAATATCCACACCTTTGGCAAAACCCTGTCCGTTATTCGAATAAACCGAATTAAACTGTGGTGCTTCTGTATTAAACTTTACCAAATCAGAATAACCTTTAAAATAGACTTCCGTGCGCAAGGTTCTATTGTTCTTAATGTATTGGTAATTCAATATGTAATGTGCAGCCTTTTCGGTTTTAAAATCATCCGAATATTTAAGGTACTCTTGACGTGGTGTTTGTTCGAAATTTCCGTAGGCGAAGGCTAACTGGCTATTTTTAGAAATTTTATAGGCCAATGAGGCTCTTGGTGAAATACTGTTTTCTTTGATATAATCATTTGTCGATGCTCGTATTCCCAATTTAGCGGCAAACTTTTTGGAAAAGAAAATATCTGCTTCGGTATATACTGCTGCAATAGCTGCATTGTATCCACTGCTGAAGCTAGTGTTGAAATCCTCATCAAATTTGGTGATGAAATAATCCGAACCAAAATTCAGTTTGATTCTGTCCGTTAGTTTTTTTGTGAATTTTAGTTTCAGATGCGAGGCATGTTCGGCATTTTTAACATCATTGGCATCAAAAGCAACTTTAGTCTGGCTGTAACCATAACTCAAACCTGTAAACAACTGCCAATTACCTCCAAAGTTTCCTTTATACGAGCTGTTTAAATAAAAATTGTTATTGTTTAAATTGACTCTGATTTTCTCGGGCTGATTGATATCTTGCTGATTTAAATCAAATCGCGAAGCTTCAAAAGCGGCATAGGCCTTAAAAATTCCGTTGGCAAAATTATAGCGATACACTGTTTCACCAGATAATGACTGAAAAGGCTTGTTCCAATCTACATCTTGAGGAACTGTAACCTGATACGGAGCTAAATCAATATAAGCAGTATTCACACTTAACGAACTCTTTTTCCATTTTTGGGTATTACTTAATCCTAAACCTACAGTCATCAGCGAAATATCGGTTTTGTTTTGATCAGCTTCATCCTGCGTATTCAATAACAACACACTGGATAATGCTTCGCCATATTCTGCCGAATATCCTCCGGTTGAAAATGACATTCCACTAAATAAGAAAGGAGAAAAACGTCCTCGTGTTGGTAAATTATTGGTTGAGGCTCCATAAGGCTGAGCGACTCTGATTCCGTCAACAAAAGTTTGGGTTTCATCAGCTTCTCCACCGCGAACAAAAAGTCTTCCATCTTCGCCAACGTTTTGCGTTCCGGGTAAGGTTTGCAACGCAGCTACAATATCTCCTGCAGAACCAGCCGTAGTTACTATATCTAAAGGTTTTAAAACAGAAACCCTGCTTTTATCTCCAGCGCTAAAACTTCCTGCTGTAATAACTACAGCATCTAAAGTGTTCACGCTTTCTTTTAATTTAAAGATTTTGTCTTTACAATTAGTAGCGTCAATAGGCGCTTTTAAGGTTTCAAAGGTTAGAAAACTGATTACTAATGTTTGATTCCCTGTAACGGTTGTTTGGAAGCTAAAAGTTCCTTTTTCGTCTGAGGAAGCGCCATCATAGGTTCCGTCTATAAAAACGTTGGCACCGGCAATAGGTTTATTTTTTTCATCTACAACAGTTCCTGAAACCGTTTGTTGTGCATTGCTGAGCAAAGCCGTTAGGATAAATGCAAAAGTGTAAAAAGTCTTCATGTGTTTAAGTTTTGATGAAGCAAATTTGCCTCACACAATAAAACTATACAATTTTAGTTTACTGAATTGTTATTTTTTGGGGATGAACTGCATAAAAAAACCTGTTCGGTGAGGAACAGGTATTTTTCAGTTTGAATTATTAATTATCTGACAGGATATTTATCTTTAAAGAAATTCCTCCTTTTATAATGAGTGTTATTCTTGTATTTTCTCTAATTATCTAAGGCTAAATTACTTGTTTGCCAAACTTCTGTCTAACTTAATCGATAAACTACCACAAAACTCGATAGAGTTCCATTTCTGACAAATCTGATGCATTTCGTCGATGGTTTTTTTAGCGTATTCACACTCAAAATGTTGACAATTATTTTAAAAAACCTTTTAAAAAAACAAAATTTTTAACAGAGAAAGAAAATAAAAAATTGTAGCATTGCGGCACCTAAACTTACCTACAAAATGAAATTTTTTAAATCGCTTTTTGCGTCTGTGAATTCTTTTACATTGAATTCGACATCAGTACAACTCTTTGCTGACAAATGGCCTCAAATTAAAGTTTATTATGAAATTTTATCAAAATCCTTCCATGCGTCAGAAAAGGGAAATCTTGAAGAAATCAAACTAAATTCGGGAACTCTAGTAGCCAAAGCAGAAGAATTATCCATTGAAGCCATGCCAGCCGAATATCGAAATCCGAAAATACTGGAATCTTTATTAACCTTGAAAAAACAAACCAAACTGGTTGATTTTATGGTGTCGCAGAATATTGAAGATGATGAGATAAAGGTTGCATTAAACAAGCTATACGAGATTTTTCATGCTATTGTGGAACTTTGTCTTACCGAGAAATAGACTCTTATAAAATCAAGTACTTTACTGGATTCTCTATTTAAAATCTTTTCAACAATTCGCTCTTCGTAATTCGAAATTCCCGATTTATAATTTACCTTTGTCCGCTTATTAAAATTACGATTATGATTTATAAATTCAGGGCAATACTAGATGCTGAAGAAGATATTTTCAGGGATGTTGCCATTCAGGAAGAGGCAACTTTAGAGGACTTACACAATGCTTTGGTGAACGCTTTTGGTTTTGACGGCTTGGAAGTGGCGTCTTTTTATACTTGTGATGACACTTGGAATCAGGAAGACGAAATTCCGATGTTTGATACTGGTGATACTCCGGGCGAACAAAAAACCATGAGTGATTATCCTTTAAATCAATTGCTAGATCAAGAAAACACTAAGATTATCTATGTGTATGATTTTATCAACATGTGGACGTTTTTAGTGGAACTTGCGGCTATTGAGGAAGCGCAAGCTGGAGAAATATATCCTAGCTTATTATTCTCTCACGGTGAATTACCGGAAACCGCTCCGGATAAAGAATTTGAAGCTGAAAACGACGATTTCTACTCCGAATTTGAAGACGATTTAGATGATGATGATTTGGATGGATTTGGCGACGACAGCTTTGAGGATTACGGATTTGAAGAGAATTGGAATTAGCAGGAAAAGAAGCAAGAAACAAGAAGCAAGAGTAAAGAAAAAAACTTTTACAATACGATAAACACCAAAAATGATAAATTTATTTAACACCCATATCGAAAGCCTGTCAATTCATCGTGTTGGAAACAAAAACAAAAATGAATCCGTATTTCTTTCGGAGGATGCTTACGCGCTTAATGACGAAATTGTCCCGCTTTTAAAAGAATATTTTTTCAAATCTTTTAGAGAAAAAGAAGAAAACTATTTCCAGTTTGCTCACGAGGTAGATTTGGAATACAACGACATGTTTAACTTGGCTACTGAAGTTTTTACCAACCCAAGTAGCATTCACGACGTTTCAAAAAAAATTACTACCCATCTTTTTGAGCAGTCCAATCACTCACACATTAAGAACGGTGAAGTATATGTTGCGTATCTGACAAACCTCAACATTGATAACAATGTAGTCGATGCTATAGGAGTTTTCAAAAGCGAAATTATGTCTGATTTTATGCAGTTTGAAGAAAAAGGCACCACGCTTCAAATGATTTTGCAGCAGGGAATCAATCTGAATAAACTGGATAAAGGATGTCTTATTTTTAATTACAAAAAAGAGGAAGGTTACAAGATTCTTTCTGTAGATAGCAACCGATATGACACGCGTTATTGGTTGGAACATTTTCTTTCTGTAGATGCGTTTCAGGATGAAAATTACATCACCAAAAAATATCTGAAGTTCTGCCAAGGCTTTGCTAAAGATGTTGTGTTTCCTGCCGAAGACAAAAAAGAAGAAGTCATGTTCATGAATCGTTCGGTGAATTATTTTGCCAAAAACGATCAGTTTGAAGAAAGCAATTTCCTCAATGAAGTATTAGACAATCCCGATTTAATTCCGGAATTCAAAAACTATAAAGTAGACAAAGGTGAAAAATACAGCATTGAAGATGTAACTTCATTTCCTATTGCAAACGCCGCCGTTTCTGACGCTAGAAAATCGATAAAAAATGTCATTAATCTCGATACCAACATCCAAATCAAATTGGATTTTATCAATCCGGAAAGCGCCGAAAAGTTTGTTGAAAAAGGTTGGGACGAAGAAAAGCAAATGTACTACTACTTAGTGTATTTCAATAAAGAACAAAAAAGTTAGTGCTTCTATAATACAATCAAATTTTACCAAAACACATCCTCAATTGTATAAAACAGTTGGGGATTTTGTTTTTGACATAAATAAAACTGAAAATTATGTAAATTAGGATTGCCAAAAGCTACTATATTTGCTTGTTTCCGAATGATGCTATGAAATTAAAACATCTTTATTTCTTACTGCTATTTTTGTTTGTCTGCCCTATTAGTGAGGCGCAGGTAAGAAACAGCGGTAATGATTCGATTAAGGTGTATAAAAAAATTGAGGATTATTCTAAAAAAACCAAGTTCAAAAAATTCATTTACCGTCTCTTATTCAAAGCACAGCGAAGTCAGACCAAGTCGCAGAAAAATGCTCGAAAAGTCTTTCTCGTAAAAAAATCTTTTGATAGAAATGAAGGCAAAATCATCAGGAATATCCAAATTGAAACTTTAGATCCTTTTGGTTATGCTGTAGACAATTATAAAGACGTTCCCGAAAAAGGATTTGAAAAGTTTGGAAACGCTTTACACTTGAAAACCAAAAACTGGACCATTCGGAATTTACTGCTTTTCAAAAAAAATACACCTTTAGACTCTATAGCAGCAAAAGAATCGGAGCGTTTGATAAGAAGACAACGCTATGTTCGTAGTGTAATTATTAAACCAATTGAAATTCCGGGTTCTGTGGATTCGGTAGATGTTTCGGTAAGGGTTTTAGACTCGTGGAGTTTGATTCCGACTGGAGCTATTTCGGGTTCTAGAATGAATTTAGAATTGACTGAAAGAAACTTTGCGGGCTTGGGACACGAAATCGACAATGAATATTCAAGACGATTTGATGACAAAAAAAATGCTTACAAAGGCAGTTATACCATCAATAACATTAGAGACACTTACATCAAGGGAACCTTTATTTATGACAAAGATTTGAATGATAATATATCCAGAAGTGCTCGAATTGAAAGACAATTTTTCTCTCCTTTGACCCGATTGGCCTATGGAGCTTATTTTGAGAATCGCTATCGGGTAGATTCCCTACCTGATAATGCAGGAGTTTTTGCTAATCAAGATTTTAAACTGGAAACCCAACAATATTGGGCTGGACATTCCTTTAAAATATTTGAAGGAAGAAGCGAAGATTTTAGAAGCACGAATTTGGTAACAACATTAGGCTATAAAAATGTTTCTTACAAAGCTACACCGGATTTTGTATACGATCCAGAGCGCTTTTTTTCCTCAGAAAAATTATATTTAGCTACAATTGGTTTGAATACCCGAAAGTTTCAGGAAGATAAATACTTATTCAATTTTGGGATTATAGAAGATGTACCTTATGGTCAAGTGTACTCGATAACTGGCGGCATTCAGGATAAAAACAATCGGATGAGGGGCTATTTTGGTGGTCGAGTGGCTTATGGAACCTACTTTCCTGTGGGATATGCCGGAATTAATGTAGAAGTCGGTAGTTTCTTTGATGGCGGAAAATCATACGAATCAACTTTGCGCATTGAGGCCAATTACTTTACCAATTTAATGTCCATAGGGAGTTGGCGCGTGAGGCAATTTGTGATACCAACCTTAGTCCTCGGAAATCATCGCGTGAATACCATCAAAGATCGTGTTACCATTAATGAGAAAAATGGCATTTCAGGTTTTGACAATCCTTTAATCAATGGTACTAGAAAACTATTTACCACGTTTCAAACACAAACCTACGTACCGGGAAATTGGCACGGATTTCACTTTAGTCCTTTTTTCAATATGAATTTGGGGGTATTAGGTGATGAACGTCATAAAATGTTTGACGATAAAATCTATTCTATCTTTAGTTTGGGCGTCTTGATTAATAATGATTACCTAGTATTTAATAGTTTTCAGGTTTCCTTTTCTTTTTATCCGTCTATTCCGTATCAAGGAACTAACCTTATCAAAACCAATACCTTTAAAAATGATGATTTGGTGTTGCCTGATTTCCAAATTGGAGAACCGACTATTGTTCCTTACCGATAGTCGAGACAATTTTTGTAAGTATAAAACACTATAAATCATTCAAATAGTGTATTTCAACGATTATTTTTGGCTTTTCAACGATATGCTGCTAAGTTTATGTAAGTAAATTTAATCGTATCATCATGAAAACAAACTACTTAACTGAAGGAATGGTGAAAAAAAATTATCGCTGTTCACTATTGGGTCATCACTATATTGAAACCAAGAAAGTAAACACGCATTTTAGTGAATACCAATGTAAAGTTTGCAAGATACAGGTAACTAACGATACTCGAGGTCATAAAATTACGTTGACAAGCCAGCTGAAAGAAATCAATGAAACGTTGTTTTATCTCAATTTAAAAAAACAATTTCTCTCTAAATTTTACTTTAAAAAAGAGCAGTAACAAAAAAAGGTTTCGTTCGTCCTATTTCAAAATTAAAAAACGAACCCTTGGAATCATCAATCCTCTCAATCAAAAATCTACACAAACGTTATGGCAAAATTCATGCTGTAAATAACGTTTCTCTCGAAATACAAAAAGGTAATGTTTACGGAATCTTGGGGCCAAATGGTTCCGGAAAATCGACTACATTGGGAATTGTACTGAATGTTGTCAACAAAACTTCTGGTGAATACAGTTGGTTTGGAGGTACATCTGAAACACATGAGGCGCTGAAAAAAGTTGGAGCCATTATCGAACGTCCCAACTTTTACCCATACATGACCGCAAAGGAAAATCTGGAGTTAGTTTGTAAGATCAAAAACATCGATTATTCTAAAGTTACCGAAAAGCTTGAAATTGTTGGGCTCATCGACAGAAAAGATAGTAAGTTCAAAACTTTTTCTTTGGGAATGAAGCAGCGATTAGCCATCGCCTCTGCCCTTTTGAATGATCCAGAAATACTTATACTTGATGAACCAACCAATGGTTTAGATCCGCAAGGAATTCATCAGATTAGAGATATCATTCGCATGATTGCTTCGCAAGGGACTACAATCCTTTTAGCCTCTCATTTATTAGATGAAGTAGAAAAAGTATGTAGTCATGTTTTAGTGCTTCGATTTGGAGAGATGCTGTATTGTGGAACGGTAGATGGTATGACCAATCAAAATGGCTTTTTTGAATTACAATCTGAAAGCAATGCTACATTAATCGAACTCCTCCAAAATCACCCAGAAGTTACCAAAGTTTCGGAAACAGAAGGAAAGGTCATAGCTCATTTTAAAAACCAATTTGATGCTTCACTTTTGAATAGATATTTAGCAGAAAAAGGAATTTATCTCAATCATTTAGTGTTTAAAAAAATCAGCCTTGAAGAACAATTTTTAGCATTAACCAATAAATAGAAGCCAAAATGAAACGATTACTCGCCATAGAATTGCAAAAAATCTGGAAAAATAGAGCCAGTAGAATTTTGACTATCAGCTACTTTGTTTTGCTTTCCTCACTTGTTTTAATTTCTTATATAAAATTTGACTTTGGTCCCATACACTTTGATGTTGCCAAGTTTGGGATATTTAATTTTCCATACATATGGCATTTCAATTCTTTTTTTGCAAGCTGGTTTAAACTGTTTCTTGCCGTTATCATAGTTTCCATGATGGCGAATGAATATAGTTATGGAACCCTTAAGCAAAACCTTATTGATGGAATGAGTAAAAAAGAGTTTATCCTCTCTAAATTTCTCACGGTCTTTTTATTTGCCTTAATTTCTACGCTTTTTGTTTTTCTGATGACACTCATTTTAGGATATTCATTCTCATCCTATACAGAATTTGGTATTGTATTCTCTCAATTGGAATATTTAGTAGCCTTTTTTATTGAGCTATTAGGATTTTTTACTATTTGCTTATTCGTCGGAGTTTTAATTAAAAAATCCGCCTTTGCCCTAGGATTCCTCTTAATTTGGAAACTTTTTGAAGGTATTTGTTATTTACTCATGAAATGGCTTATTTTCGATACTTGGGAAAAATCATATACAGCATTAGGTTATTTCCCGCTACAATCCATTTCAAATTTACTTCCAGAACCCTCAAGAAGATTATCTGTAATTAAAACAACAGGAAACCAAGCCGGTTTTGATATGAGTTATGATTATGCTATTCATTTTTCATCAATTCTAATCGTTCTCGTTTGGACGGCTATTTTCGTTTATTCGTCTTATAAAATCATCCAAAAAAGGGATTTATAATTCAATCATCAATCAATTCTTAAAGAAAACATAAATAGACTAAGTTCTTTTTATGTTTTCTTAATTATTTGCTAATTTTAGCGGATGAAAAAGAAGTTGTTATTTTTATTTTTTGTCATCCTTTTTACTTTGAATTGTTTTTCACAATTTAGTAAAACTCATTACATTCCGCCTCTTTCCGGTTCCGCAAGCGTAACTTCTGAAGAACAGTATATCTACATTTCTACACCTAACACTACTCCAGTCAATTTTAGTATTATTGAATTGGGTGGAAATACTATACTCGGAACAGTAACTAGAGATAATCCTTTTGTTTACAATATTGGATTCGGTAACGATACCCAAATGCATGTAGACCAGAGTTCAGCCAATTTTGTATTAAACAATAAAGGTTATGTTATTGAAGCTGATGATCTAATTTATGCGTCCGTTAGAGTTACTGCAGCCCTTGGTAATCAAGCCGGTGAATTAGTTTCAAAAGGATTAGCCGCTTTAGGATTGCGTTTTAGAGTGGGTGCTTTGACCAATACTTTGGTACAAAATTATGTAGATATTCACTATACTTTTGTTTCTGTTTTGGCTACGGAAAACAACACTACAGTAAACTTTAGTGATATGAAACCCGGAGTGACTCCTATAAATAGTGGCACTGGAGATACACCCTTCAGCATCACTTTAAACCGTGGCGAGAGTTATGTTATGGCAGTTCAAGGTCCTAATGATGCTAATCGTGACGGCTTGATTGGTACTTTGGTCGAATCCGATAAACCTATTGCTCTGAATTGTGGTTCTTTTGGCGGTTCGAATGCTATTGCCAATTTAGATTTGGGCTTTGACCAAATTGTTCCGGCAGAACGTTTGTCGAGCAATGAATATATTTTTATAAAAAGTACTGGCGTTGACGAAGTAGAAAAAATAATTCTTGTTGCTGACGAAGACAACACAACCATTACATTGAATGGTTCGGCGCCAACTTTTTTAATCAATGCAGGAGATTATCTAGAACTAACCGGATCAAATTACAATGCCAACGGAAATTTATACCTAAGTTCCGACAAGAAAGTATTCGCCTATCAAGCCATTGGAGACACTACAGTACCAGGAGTATTTGATCAAAGAAATCAGGAAATGTTTTTTGTACCGCCCTTGAGCTGTCAAACACCTCGAGTAATTGATAACATCCCTTTCATAGATTTTATCGGAAACCGACAATTCATTACCGGAAGGATTACTATGGTTACCCGAACAGGTTCTACATTGAATTTTATAATTGATGGAAATAATTACACTTTGGCAGGTTTAGCAGGAATTGGAGTAACTGTAAATGGCCCCATTCCTGTTATTGGCAATCTTAGCTATGAAACCTATGTTTTAAATGGTGTTACCGGAAATGTTTCCGTTTATTCTACAAGCGAATTATATTTAGCTGCTTATGGATCAGAGTCCGCGGCTACTTTTGGTGGCTTTTATTCGGGCTTTACTTTTAAACCTGAAATATCGTTCGATGAAGTCAACCCAACGCAACTGGGATGTATTCCCAATTCCATTTTAAAAGTAAATTCACTGAGTCCCTTCGATGTTTTCCAATGGTATTTTAATAACACTTTAATTCCGGGTGCCAATAATAATACTTATCAGCCTTTGGCAGTGAGTTCTCCGGGTGGATATGGTCCCGGTTATTATTTTGTTTCAGCGACTATTGCCGGTTGTACAAGTCCGAAAGATTCAGATGTTATTCCGGTAAGTTCCTGTGCAGACGATTCTGATAACGACGGCATCAATGATAATGCTGATCTTGATAATGACAATGACGGCATTACCAATTGTACAGAATCTCTTGGAAATCAATTCTTCAATCTATCCAATACAGCTGCGGGCAGCATAAGTGTTGGTTCCTATTCCAATACCTATACTGGAGCAGTTAGTACCTCTGGAACCGGAATTCCATCAACAACTCCAATAACTGGTGCAAATGACGGCAATTTCGTAACCGAAGCCGCATTAGGATTGAATAATTCTGTTAGCTACACCGTTTCAAACTTTTCTTCTCCTATGAGTGTTGCTGTAGAATATGCCTCAGTTGCTAATCCAGCAGATTTATTTACATCATCAACTGAAATACGATTGTCTTGTCCGGTCAATAAAACCCTGACTGTTATTAACCCGAATAATGAACTCCTAATTGATACTAATTACGACGGTATCTTTGAAAGTGGTATTACCGAATTTTCTTCTTTTGAAGTTCGCATTCGTTTAAATAATACTATTCCATTAGCAGCCGGAACTGGGACTTTCGCCATCAGAGGAAATTTAATAGATTCAATTATAATAACAAACATCAATCTCTCCGATACTGCTACAAGTAGAGTGGCACTCCGACTAATTGCTTCTTGTATTCCTAAAGATTCTGATGGAGATGGTATTAGTGACCAAAATGATAAGGATAGCGATAATGACGGAATATCGGATGCTATAGAAGTTGTAGGGAGCAATGCTTCAGCGCTAACCAACGTTGATGTTAACGGAGACGGAATAGATGATGTTTTTGCTTCCGGAATTATTCCAATTGACTCTGATAATGATGGTTATCCAAATTATTTGGATTTAGATTCGGATAATGATGGCATTCACGATTTAGACGAATCTGGTTTTAGCCTAACGGATGCTGATAGTAATGGCATTATTGATGGCAGCACTTTTGGCACTAACGGTTTAGCAAATGTGTTAGAAACAGCACCAGACAGCGGCATTATCAGACCCATATACATTCTGGCTGATACCGATGGTGATGGACTTTATAATTACGTAGAATTAGATAGTGATGATGATTTGTGTAATGACGTAATCGAAGCTGGCTATTTAGATAGTAATCAAGATGGTTTATTGGGCACTACAGTTCCTCCTACTGTGGATTCGAATGGACTTGTTACAAGTGGAACCGCCTATTCAAATCCGAATGCTAATTACACCCTTTCGGCTCCAATAATTATCAATACACAGCCACAAAACAGTACCGCTTGTGAGTTGCAAAGTGTCACTTTTAGCATAAGTACAAATACGGTATCTGCCTATCAATGGCAAGTATCAACAGATGGCGGCATTAATTGGAACGTACTTGCTAACAACGCTACATATTCGGGAGTTAGCACAACAGCTTTGATTGTTTCCAATGTAACTCCATCCATGGTTGGTTACCAATATCGCTGCGCTCTGACTAAAATTGGAAATAGTTGCGGATTACTTTCAACGGCTGCAATTTTAACAACGTATCCGTTGCCTGTTGTTACTACTCCAATCACACTTAAACAATGTGATGATGATATTGATGGTATTTCCCTATTTAATCTTACCCAAAAAAACGATGTCATTTCGGCAAATTATCTAGCGGAAACATTTACTTATTTTACAACACTTACTGCGGCTAATAATTCAGATAACACCTTTATTATTGCCAACCCTATCGCTTACAGTACGGGAAATAGAACTGTTTATGCTAGGGTAGAAAATAGTAATGGTTGTTTTAGAGTGGTCCGAATTGATTTGATTGTCTCTGTTACTCAAATTCCACCTAACTATGTTATTCAAAATCTATATAAATGCGATGATGACCGTGATGGTATCGTTGGAGGTTTTGATTTTACTGCCATTCAAAATAATTTGTTAGCCTTCTTACCTAGTAATGTCTCTGTTAAATTTTACAAAACTCAAGCAGATTTTCTAGCAGAAACAGATGCCTCTGGGAATTCTTTAGCCATTACTCCCATAAATAATTATAGTAATATTGGTTTTCCAAATAGTCAAACGATATGGGTTCGTGTAGACAGCACAGTTGATAATTCCTGCTTCGGATTCAAAACTTTCAATGTTGTTGTAGAAGCGTTACCGACTGCTAATCCAATAAACGCTCTAAACCTAATTCGCAATTGTGATGATGATCAAAATGGTATTTATGGATTTGATACTTCCAACATCCAAAGTACAGTCTTGAATGGACAAACTGGTGTAAATGTTCGGTATTTTAGAGCCAATGGAACGCCACTTCCTTCTCCACTACCTAATCCATTTCAGGTTAACGGAACCGAAATTGTAACCATTAGAGTCAGTAATAACACTACACAAACGGGTGGAGTTCCTTGTTATGTAGAGGAAACGCTTGAGTTCATTGTAGATGATTTACCCCAAGCCTTTGCGATTCCAACGAATCAAATTACAACCTGTGATGACGAGCCAAACCCAGTAGATCAAGATGGCTTTTTTAATTTTAACACCACAACATTTCAGTCTATCATCCTAGGAAGTCAAACCGGAATGAATGTGTACTATTTTGATCAGAACAACAATCCATTACCTAGTCCATTACCAAATCCGTTTAGAACTAAAACACAGAACGTGACTGTGATTGTTGAAAATCCAATTAATCCAATTTGTACCGCACAGACTATTATCCCATTTGTGGTCTATCCGACACCAAAAATTGATTTAGAAGAAGACATTATCATTTGTTTACCGGAAACTACTGCCCTTATTGATGCCGGCATCCTTGACAATTCTTCTACGTCTAATTATCAATTTCAATGGTATACAAATAACAATCTGATGCCAGGAATAACTACCCCATCTATTACGGTGAATACTCCAGCACTTTATAGTGTCGATGTGACGAATGCATTTGGTTGCACTATGACTAGAAATATCACTGTAACAGGTTCACAAATAGCCAGTATACAATCAATTGACGTGGTGGATTTGGCTGAAATCAATACTATTTCGGTTGCCGTTACTGGTTCCGGAAATTATGAATATGCCATTGATGCTATTGCTGGACCGTATCAGACAAGTAGTTTTTTTAATAATGTTGCTATGGGAATTCATGACATTTATATTCGAGATACCAATGGTTGTGGTATCGTTGGACCTATAACCGTTCCTGTATTAGGTATTCCACAGTATTTTACGCCAAATGGAGATGGGTTTAATGATTATTGGAACGTAAGAGGCGCTAACGCTCAATTTAATTATCTTTCCAGAATTCTGATATTTGACCGCTTCGGTAAACTGCTGAAACAAATAGGAACTGGAGGTTTAGGTTGGGACGGAACTTACAATGGACATCCTATGCCAGCAGACGATTATTGGTATAACATTCAATTTGAAGATGGTAGAAGTGCCAAAGGCCATTTCACATTAAAAAGATAAAATAGTAATTCGATTACTGATTAAACCCACAATGTTTCTTAAAAAAATTTATCTTTTACTAGTACTATTGTGCAGTACTGCTTCGGCTCAATACATTGCTACCGATGACATCCGAACACCGCTTCAACTCATCGAAGATGTTTTGATTAATTCGGGTTGTGCCTCTGTGACTAATGTGTCGGTTTCGGGCGGCAATTTTGTGACCGGCGAAAGTAGTTGGGGTTACTTTAATGCTAATGGATCTTCTTTTCCTTTTTCAGAAGGAATTATATTGAGTACAGGAAAAATTAATAATGCTATTGGCCCAAATGATTTTGTATCAGATGATGGCAGCGGCATGGGTTGGACAGGTGATTCCGATCTAAATTCGGCATTAGGTATAAACAACTCTTTAAATGCTACCGTTCTGGAATTCGATTTTACTCCACTTGGAAATCAGATTAGTTTTGACTACATTTTTTCTTCTGAAGAATATCACGGAGTTGCCACTTGTACCTATTCTGATGGTTTTGCTTTTTTATTAAAGAGAGTTGGGAGTCCTTCGTATCAAAATCTAGCACTAATTCCGAATACTTCTACACCCGTGAAAGTAACTTCGGTTCATCCTGAAATTCCAAGAGGATGTCCTGCTCAAAACGAACAGTATTTTGATGCCTTTAATACGAATAATCATCCCACGAATTTTAACGGTCAGACTAAAATTTTGACCGCTAAATCGGTTGTGATTCCGGGACAACAATACCATATCAAATTAGTCATCGCTGATGAAGGAAATTATCGCTATGATTCGGCTATTTTTTTAAAAGGAAGCAGTTTTGAATTTGGGGTCGACTTGGGAGCAGACCGAACTTTCGCCAATCAGAACCCCGTTTGTCCAACTGAAAATATAACGCTAAACGGAACAGCTCTTGGAGCATTGAGTTACCAATGGAATTTTGAGGGTAGTCCGTTACCGGGACAAAATGCTGCTACTTTAAATTTTATGCCTCCCTATACGAGTACACAAAATGGAACGTATTCGCTTAGCACGACCTACTCTTCTACTTGTACCACAGTAGCTGAAATTGAGTTGGATTTTGCTCCCGAGCTTATCCTTGATAATAACACTTATACTTTTTGTGATGCTGATGCGGCTCAAGACGGATTGACTAGTATTGATTTGAATACCATTGTTCCCACACTATTCCAAAACTTACCTTCAAGCTATCAGGTATTTTTTTACGATAGCCCGACAAACACAACACCCTTGCCCAATTTGTTTCAGAATACAACAGCTTTTCAACAGGTACTTTACGCCCGAATTAGTAATAGTAATTGTTACGCTGTTTTTCCAGTTACAATAAACATAGCTATTTTTCCAGAAATCATTGCCAATGAAACTATCGGAATTTGTAACAATACTTCGGTAACCTTAACAGCTGATGCGGGTTACAACTCCTATCTTTGGGATACTCCAGCCGGCGATATTACCCAATCTATTCAGGTTTCTAGTCCCAATATATATAATGTCACGATTACGAACGCCCCTGGTTGTACTAAAGTAAAAACCTTTACGGTTGTAGGTTCAGAGGCTGCAACGATAACAAACATTATAATCAATGATTTAAGCGACAATAGTTCGGTTGAAATTGTGGTATCAGGCATTGGAAAATATGAATATTCCTTAGATGGAATAAGATATCAGACAAGTCCGATTTTTACCAATTTAAACGGTTTGGTTTACACTGCCTTTGTCAGAGATACTAATGGCTGTGGTGAAGTGTTTCAGGAATTTTACTTGGTACAAGTCCCTAAATATTTTACCCCCAATGGCGATGGTTTTAATGATTATTGGAATATAAAGCAAGGAAATCCCTTGTTGCGTAACAGTACCGCAGTAATTCATATTTTTAATAGATTTGGGCAATTGATAAAACAAATTAGTGCTGTTAGTCCGGGTTGGGACGGAACCTTTAATGGAAAACCATTACCTGCTGATGATTATTGGTATTTCATTCAGTTAGAAAACGGCAGAAGTACCAGAGGTCATTTCACTTTAAAGCGATAATATTATGACAAACAAGTTTTTTATAACACTTTTTTTATGCTACGGCATACTTGCTTCCGCTGAAGAAATACAGGTCAGTTCCGGAAAAGTTCAACGGTTTCCGGATTTTAAATCGACCTACGTAGCCACTCGAAATGTTGATGTTTGGTTACCCAATGATTACGATACTTCTAAAAAATATGCGGTAGTTTATATGCATGATGGGCAGATGCTCTTTGATGCTACTACGACATGGAACAAGCAAGAATGGCAAGTTGATGAAGTTGCCGGAAGATTACAAGCGGAAAAGAAAACACAAGATTTTATTGTGGTTGGTATTGCGAGTCTGCATCTTATCCGGCATAGCGATTTGTTTCCGCAAAAGCCTTTTGAATCGTTACCGAAAAAAACGCAGGATTCCCTTTATACTTTGGAGCGCAATAAATCACAAGCGTTGTTTGGCGACAAAATAAATTCGGATAATTACTTGAAGTTTATTGTAACCGAATTAAAACCTTTTATAGACAAAACCTTTTCAACCAAAACAGACAAGGCAAATACTTTTATCATGGGTTCAAGTATGGGAGGTTTGATTTCGATGTATGCTATTTGTGAATATCCGGAGGTGTTTGGTGGTGCAGCCTGTATTTCAACTCATTGGCCGGGAACATTTGCAACTGAAAACAATCCGATTCCGAATGCTTTTTATGAGTACTTGAAAGCGAATCTTCCGAACCCTAAGAACCACAAAATATATTTTGACTATGGCGATCAGACATTGGACGCCTTGTATCCGCCGTTGCAACAAAAAGTAGATGTTATCATGACAGCCAAAGGATTTACGTCTAAAAATTGGTTAACGCAATTCTTTCCTGGAAAAGACCACTCTGAAAAGGCTTGGGCGGAACGTTTACACATTCCTTTTGAGTTCCTTTTAAAACTATAAAAAAGGCCAAATTCATTGGTTTGAATTTGGCCTTTAAAGTAAAAACTATACTACTTATTTTTTCAATAATTGTGCTTCTATTAGTTGCATTCTTTTTTCAAGAGCTTCATTTTTAGCTTTCAACACTTCAATTTGCTCTTGCTGTTCTTTAATACCTTGTGTAAGTATCGATATCAATCCTGTGTAATTGATTCCTTTAAATTCTTCTTTATTTTCTGTAGTGCTCTGACTGTTTGATTCCTTTGAAACCATGGTTTGAATGGCATTACCTTCAGCATCAAATTCAACCATTTCTTTACCACCCTTACCTATTGTATTTAGATTAAGGACTTGTTTAGAAACAAGATTTGGGAAAACTCTTTCTAAATCCTGAGCAATAAAACCATATTGCAAATTTTTAGGCAAATGCAATCCTTTGTTTTTTTCCTCATCATACAAATAACTAACTGGTTGTAGCGCATTGATTTTATCAAGAGCAGAAGCAATAGCATGAATATCTTTTTTTAGTTTTCTGTCTGATGGTTGTACCAATGTTCCTGTTAGCGTAACATCACCGTTAAAGAAACCAGCATAGTTAACTGCACCATTATCTGCTTCACTATAAATCCCATAATTTGTTCCCGTTGTTGTTACTGCACTAGCCCGGGCACTCACCCCATAATTATCTCCGGCACTTGATGGATTAGCATCGGCATATCCACCTAAAGCAATATTAGCAACTTCTGAACCACCCACCCAAGAAGAAACCCCATAGTTCCATCCTGTGGCAGTTGCATTTCGTGCATATCCCATAACTCCTCTGTTTTCTTTACCATTCACAGCATTGGCACTAGTTCCCCAAACAGCATAATTATCACCTGCAGCAGAATTAGATTGCCCATAGACACCGTTATTTAAAAATGAAGAATTGGTAGCAAAACCTGCAATTCCTGTATTGGTTTGAACATTAGCACCATTAGCAAAACCTTGTATTGCTCTTGGTAATCCATTGGTTCCTGTTATTGTGCTAGTGAGACCTCTGTAGGCTACGTTGGAAGTATTAGCCGTAGTAGTAGTTAAGTTCATCGTATTAGAGTCAAAATCGTTTACGGTTTTAACGGCAGCATTTCCTGCATTCAATACTTCCTGTAAAGGTGTTGCAGAACTTAAAGCAAATAAGGCATAAGGAACACTTAAGAATTGGCTGGTTCCTACTATAGTGTAATTGCTTCCACCGGTTGGGTCAGTTTCTGTTTTAACAAAATATTGATTATTAGCCCAATCAATTCCGAAAAAATCGCCGGTAACCACATTTCCTCCACCGATTTCAAGAGAAACCAAACCGTTACTATTGGTGGTTACTGAATGCGTTTCTACATAGATGGCTGGTCCGGTTGCTACATCCTGAAGGATGCTGATTCTCATGCCAACTGTGGTATTGACAACCAATGCATTGGTTGAATTACGGACAACAGCCTGATAACTCATTTTCTGAGGAACTTGTGCGAAAACTGATAATGATGCCAATAGTACTATAAAAGAGATAATTTTTTTCATAATGATTAGTTTCTAATAATTTTAAAAGTTTTGATGGTTTTTGAATTTTTTGTAATGCTTAGGAGATACATTCCTTTTGCATTGCCTCTCATATTAATTTGGGTTTGACTTCCGGATAGTTTGTTACTATTGACCAATTTTCCGGCTACATCAAAAAGTTGAAATTGCAATTCTGTGGTATCATAATTTTCTACAGATAAGGTAAGCATTTCATCCGTTGGGTTTGGATATGCTGAAAAATTGAGATTGATTTCCGGAAACTCATCTGTTCCTAAGGTTGAAATTTCATAGGGTTGCTGCACCCCTTGATAAACGCTTCCGTTTGAACCAGAATTAGCAGTGAAAACAACCTGGCCGACCGTATAACTTGACGATCCTCCCGAACCATTGGCATTATTTCCTGAAGACACAGTGGCTTGCTGGGCAACAACATCAAATGAAAATGCCGTTAAGAGTGCCGCAATAAGTGCTAGTTTTTGTTTCATTTGTATTTAATAAAAGATTTTTACTGTTCAAAAAAACAACATTTTTTTTTGATAACCAATTATATTATAGTTTGATTAGAATCAAAAATAAGGGAAATGAAATTAAAAATTTTGTTTGATGTATATCTGCTGGTTTTCGTTAGGTATTTGTAGGTAATGGAATTAATTTTTTTTTAAAAACTAAGAAAAAGAAAACTTTGCCAAACAAAAGATTTATAGGTTTGAACTGACACTAGCCCGGATGGGAATGGCATCCTTTTTTTCTGAACTTGTTTCAGAAAAAAAGATATAATGGACAGCCGGAAACAGCTTCTAAAGAAAAAAGCCACCAACTTTCGTTGATGGCTTTTAGATATATATTGAAAACAAAACTTATATTTTATTACGTTTTCGATCGTTTTCTGTTAAATAGATTTTTCTCAAACGAATAGATTTTGGCGTAACCTCTACATATTCGTCTTTTTGAATGTATTCTAAAGCTTCTTCTAATGAGAAAATAATTGGAGGAATAATTCTGGCTTTCTCATCATTTCCAGACGAACGAACATTCGACTGTTTTTTCGCTTTAGTAACATTGATACTCATATCATCACTACGGGAATTTTCTCCGATAACTTGACCTTCGTAGATTTCGTCGTTAGGATTCACAAAGAATTTACCACGATCCTGTAATTTATCGATAGAATACGGAATCGCTTTTCCGTTTTCCATAGAAATTAAAGAACCGTTGTTTCTTCCTGGAATTTCTCCTTTGAATGGTTCGTAACCAATATAACGGTGTGACATGATGGCTTCACCTGCAGTTGCCGTAAGCAATTGATTTCTTAATCCGATGATTCCACGTGATGGAATATTGAATTTGATAATCATACGTTCTCCTTTTGCTTCCATCGAAAGCATTTCTCCTTTACGAATGGTTACAAATTCTACGGCTCTTCCAGATAAATGCTCTGGTAAGTCGATAGTCAATTCTTCAATTGGCTCACATTTTTTACCATCAATTTCCTTGATGATAACTTGTGGCTGACCGATTTGTACTTCATAACCTTCTCTTCTCATCGTTTCTATAAGAACCGATAAGTGCAGTACTCCACGACCAAAAACCATGAATTTATCAGCTGAATCTGTTTCAGCCATTTTCATCGCTAAGTTTTTCTCCAATTCTTTAGTCAATCTGTCTCTGATGTGTCTAGACGTAACAAACTTTCCTTCTTTACCAAAGAAAGGAGAATCGTTAATCGTGAATAACATACTCATTGTTGGCTCATCAATAGCGATGGTTTGTAAAGCTTCAGGATTTTCAAAATCGGCAATAGTATCACCAATTTCAAAACCTTCAACACCAATGATGGCACAAATATCACCTGCAATTACACTTTCTACTTTTTTACGTCCTAGACCTTCAAAAGTGTGTAATTCTTTGATTCTTGATTTTAAGATTTTACCATCTCTTTTTACCAAAGAAATAGGCATTCCTTCTTTTAGTTCACCTCGCTCTAATCTTCCAATCGCGATTCGACCAGTAAATGACGAGAAGTCTAATGATGTAATCAACATTTGAGGAGTTCCTTCAGATACTTTTGGTGCTGGAACATGAGCCACCACCATATCTAATAAAGGCTCAATATTTTCGGTCTGATTTCTGAAATCGTCAGACATCCAGTTATTTTTGGCTGAACCATATACTGTTGGAAAATCCAACTGCCATTCTTCTGCTCCTAGTTCAAACATTAGATCAAAAACTTTCTCATGAACTTCTTCAGGAGTACAGTTTTCTTTATCCACTTTATTAATAACCACACATGGTTTCAATCCCAAATCGATTGCTTTTTGCAACACAAAACGAGTTTGTGGCATTGGTCCTTCAAAAGCATCTACTAAAAGACAAACTCCATCAGCCATATTCAATACGCGCTCTACTTCACCACCAAAATCGGCGTGACCTGGAGTATCAATGATATTAATTTTTGTTCCTTTATATACTACTGAAACGTTCTTAGAAGTAATCGTAATACCACGTTCACGCTCTAAATCGTTGTTGTCCAGAATTAAATCACCTGTATTTTCATTTTCACGAAATAATTGGCAGTGATACATGATTTTGTCAACCAATGTTGTTTTTCCGTGGTCAACGTGCGCTATGATAGCAATGTTTCTGATAGATTCCATCTGTGTTTTTTTGTGGGTGCAAAGGTACACTTTATTTTTAGATAAAAAACCGATTATTTGAATGTTTAAAATTTAGTAACATTTAAGAGCGATTGGTAATTTTTGCAATAATTTTTATATTGAAATAATGCGAATTAATTTCGTTTGTGTAAATTTGGAACAATGAAAAACAATTCCAATAAAATCACATTATTATATGTACTGGTATTAATGATTGTGGCGGTGCTCGGTCACAAATTATTTGCCGATTATTTTTTGGAAGGAGCTGCTCTAAATTCTTTTGAGTATAGCTATACTAAAGACATTATTTATATTCTTTTTTCGGGTTTACTGCTGAAATTCATTTTATACCAAAATGAAATCCGCAACAAATCGGTTTTTGAAAAACTACAACTGACCAATATCGAAATTAAAGAATCGAACGAACGCTATGATATTGTTGCTAAAGCGACTAGTGATACTATTTGGGATTGGAAAATGGACGATGATAGTTTTATTTGGAACAAAGGAATTCAGGGTGTTTTTGGATATAAAAAGGAAGATATTGGCAAAACATCCAAATGGTGGTTTGATCGAATTCATCCGGAAGACAGTTTAAAAATGTCGGTCAAACTCTATTCTTTTTTGGAGCAAAAAACTGAAAAGTGGCAGGATGAATATCGTTTTCAATGTGCTGACGGAAGTTACAAATATGTTTTTGACCGGGGTTTTTTGGTTAAAGATGCTGATGGAAAATCGATTCGAATGATTGGAGCGATTCAAGATGTTACCAAACAAAAAGAAGAAGAACAACGACTTCGACTATTGGAAACCGTGATTACGCAATCTAAAGATGCTGTAATGATTACGGATATTGACACTTCAGAAAGTGAAATTCCGAATATTATCTTCGTGAATTCGGCCTTTACCGACATGACGGGATATTCTTCCAAAGATATTATTGGTAAATCTCCTGCCTTACTGTTCGGAAAAAAATCAGATATTTTTGAATACGACAAACTTAAAACTGCCGTTCAGGAATACAAAGAATGTTTTATTGAAACCATCACCTATAAAAAGAATGGTAAAGAGTTCTGGATTAATTTTTCGATGATTCCTGTAACGAACAAGGATGGTGAACATTCACACTGGATTTCGATTCAGAGAGATGTTACCGAAGAAAAAGAAAAAGAGAAAGAAAGAGAACAGTTAATTCGGGAACTAACCCAAAATAATAAGGATTTAAAGCAATTCTCTTATATTACTTCACACAACTTAAGAGCGCCATTATCTAATTTAACAGGATTATTGAATCTTATAGACGACATAACTATAGAAGATCCTGAATTGAAGGAGATCATCACGGGCTTCCAAAAATCAACACATCTATTGAACGAAACCATCAATGACTTGGTTAAAGTGATTATCATCAAGGACAATCCATCCATTCAAAAAGAAAAAGTATTGATTAAAGAAGTCTTCGAAAATGTCTTCAATCAGTTGAGTTTCCTTATAAGTGTTCACAAACCAATTTTAAAGATAGATTTGGAAGATGTTTCGATTTTAGAGATAAACAAGTCTTATTTAGAAAGTATTTTTTTAAATTTACTGACCAATGCCATCAAGTATCGAGCACCCATAAGACAATTGAAAGTTACTATTGCCACAAAAGTAGAGGATGATAATTTAATCATCACTTTTAAAGACAACGGCATTGGCATAGATTTGGACAAGAACAAAGACAAAATATTTGGACTTTATCAACGTTTTCACAATTATCCAGACAGCAAAGGATTGGGATTGTATTTAGTTAAATCTCAAGTTGAAAGCATGAACGGAACCATTGCTGTTGCTAGCACTGTTGGTAAAGGAACAACGTTTACAATTACTTTTAAGTACAATTAAGATATGTTAGATAAAATACTTTGTGTAGATGACGATCCTATTACACTCATGCTTTGTAGAAAAGTAGTTGAGAAGGTTGCCTTTGCCAAAGAAATAATTACAGTTAGTAACGGTGAAGAAGCTATTCTCTATTTTGATGCGCTTTTTGAGGAACAAAAATCGAATGATTCTATAGTGTATCCTAAATTGGTTTTACTTGACTTAAATATGCCTGTAATGGATGGTTGGGAGTTCTTGGAAAGCTATAAGAACAAAGATTATCCAAAGATATTTGAGTCGACCAGATTTATCGTCCTCTCGTCATCAATCGACCCTTATGACATCAATAAATCCAAAACTTATCCTGTAATTGGATTTTTGTCGAAACCTGTAACAAAAGACATGCTCGAAGATTTAAAATCACAATTTACATAAAATAAAAAAGTCCCGATAAATCGGGACTTTTTAGTATCTGTTGAAAACAGATTAAAGTTTTGTAACGTGTTTCGTTAACTTAGATTTCAAGTTAGCTGCTTTGTTATCATGAATGATATTTTTCTTAGCTAATTTATCAATCATAGAGATAACAGCAGATAATTTTGCAGACGCATCTGACTTGTCTGTAGCCAATCTCAATGCTTTGATCGCATTACGAGTTGTTTTGTGCTGGTATCTATTTAATACTCTTTTCTTTTCGTTGCTTCTGATTCTTTTTAAAGCTGACTTATGATTTGCCATTTTGTTGTAATTTAATTGTAATTAATAATAAACTATTTAGTTAAAAAAGAAAAACCTCCCACAATTAAAAAATCACTTTGGTTTTAACTAATAAAACAACAATTCGAGACACTGAACTTTTGCTTTATAAAACTAATTTACAACTAATTTGTAGCCCGTAGGGGAATCGAACCCCTCTTACCAGGATGAAAACCTGGCGTCCTAACCGATAGACGAACGGGCCGTTTAAGCACTTAGATAATTTGTAGCCCGTAGGGGAATCGAACCCCTCTTACCAGGATGAAAACCTGGCGTCCTAACCGATAGACGAACGGGCCATCTTTGCTTAAAATTGCGGTTGCAAAAATACAATTAATTTTCATTCCCGCAAGAGCGCAACTATTTTTTTCTGATTTTTTATTAATAGGCTTTTGCAAACAGCACTCTACCAGTAGATTTGCCTCCAGAAAAAATACAGTTCCCTTCCTCTTCAACCCTATCTAAAGGAATACAACGAATGGTAGCTTTGGTTAAATCTTTGATTTTTTCTTCGGTTTCAGGCGTACCATCCCAATGCGCAGCAATGAAACCCGTTTTGCTTTCTAAAACCTCTTTGAACTCATCAAAGGAATTCACTTCGGTAATGTGCGTGTTTCTATATTCAAGAGCACGTTGAAATAAATCATTTTGAATTTGCTCCAATAAATTCGATATGTACGCTACAATACCATCCTTAGATTTTACTTCTTTAGACAACGTATCTCTTCTTGCGACTTCAAAAGTTCCGTTTTCTAAATCTTTTGGACCGATTGCAATTCGAACGGGTACCCCTTTCAATTCCCATTCGGCGAATTTAAATCCAGGTTTCTGCGTGGTTCTGTTATCAAATTTTACAGAAATTTTCAATTTTTTGATTTGGTTAACCAAATCATTGGCAACTGTTGCAATAGCTTCAAATTCTTCTTCTGTTTTAAAGATTGGTACAATCACTACCTGAATCGGAGCCAAGTTTGGAGGCAAAACCAATCCGTTATCGTCAGAATGTGTCATAACTAATGCTCCCATCAAACGTGTAGAAACGCCCCATGAAGTTCCCCAAACATACTCTTGTTTACCTTCCTGATTGGCAAACTTAACATCAAATGCCTTTGCAAAATTTTGACCAAGAAAATGTGAGGTTCCAGCTTGCAAAGCTTTTCCGTCCTGCATCAAGGCTTCAATACAATAAGTTTCTTCTGCTCCGGCAAAACGCTCCGTCTCTGTCTTTAATCCTTTTATGACCGGAATAGCCATAAAGTTTTCAGCAAAATCTGCATAGACGTGCATCATTTTTTCTGATTCTTCGATTGCTTCGGCTTTAGTTGCATGGGCTGTATGTCCTTCTTGCCACAAAAATTCAGCAGTTCGTAAAAACAAACGCGTTCTCATTTCCCACCGAACTACATTAGCCCATTGATTGATTAGCAAAGGTAAATCTCTGTAGGATTGAACCCAGTTTTTGTATGTGGACCAGATTATCGCTTCACTGGTGGGACGAACAATCAGTTCTTCCTCTAGTTTAGCATTGGGATCAACCATCAACTTTCCTGGTTTATCAGGATCATTTTTTAGTCTATAGTGAGTAACAATAGCACATTCTTTAGCAAATCCTTCGGCGTTTTTCTCTTCGGCTTCAAACATGCTTTTAGGTACAAAAAGAGGAAAATAGGCATTGCTATGACCTGTTTCTTTGAACATTCTGTCTAATTCTGCTTGCATTTTTTCCCAAATAGCATAGCCATACGGTTTGATAACCATACAGCCTCTAACACCTGAATTCTCAGCTAAATCTGCTTTGACAACCAGTTCGTTATACCATTTCGAATAATCTTCTGCTCTCTTTGTTAAATTCTTACTCATACTGAATACTTTGGCATAAAATTTGTTTAACTAATTTTAACTAAATAGTTCAGCAAAACTAACTATTTTTGTATAGTTCAACAATAAAAATGCTATAGATATGAAAACTTATTTTTTTTCCAGTAAAAGAGCCTCCATTTACGGTGTATTTGGAGTTCTTACCATGGTTTTGACCTCCTGTGGTTCTTACCAAAATAGTTCTTATTATGATAATGATGGCGTTTATGGAAACTCGCAATCAAATAAAAAAGAAGTTGCCAATAATGATAATTCTCAAAGCAACAAATACCAAGAGTATTTTAGCAATTTAAATCAGGAATCTCAAGCTTTTACTGATGTTGAGAACTACACATCTACTACAAATGATTCTATTCAACAATCACAAAACTACAATCCAAACAATACAAGTTGGGGTGATAATCCTCAAAGCATTACTGTAAATGTTTACGACAACAACTGGGGTTTTGGTTACTGGAACAACTATTGGTATGGAAACTATTGGGGCTGGAATAATTTTTACGGACCTAATTGGGGTTGGGGATGGAATAGTTGGTACGGACCTGGTTGGGGAATAGGTTTGGGTTGGAATAACTGGGGTTGGAATAATTGGGGCTATGGCGGTTATTATGGTAACTGGCACAACAACTTTTATAATAACTACTATTACAATGGAGGAAGAAGAGGCTCTTATGCCTACACTGGTAACGGAAACAGATACGGGCGCTCAGGATACAACAATGCAAATGGCGGAAGAAGAAGTAATTCTTATAGTACAAGAAATCCTTCCAGAAATACTAATTTCAATAGTAATACCAGAACATCATCTGGTACAAGAAATGCCAATTATACTCCAACGAGAACAAATTCTAACAACGCATCATACAATCAAACGCAACAACCTACAAGAAACGTTCAGTCAACACCTACACGTTCTTATACCCCAAGTTCTAGCGGAACACGCTCTTCTGGTGGAGGAAGCTATGGTGGCGGAAGTGGCGGTGGCGGAGGTAGATCCTCTGGTGGCGGTGGAGGAAGAAGGTAGAAACTAATACAAATCTAATATCTATGCAATTGTAACCAATCTCATAGATATTTTTTTGAAATTTAAATAAAAAATTGCACTATGAAAAAATATTTATTTCTTATCGTTGCTGGATTAACCTTTTCAGCAGTAAAAGCGCAGGAAACTACTCCTGAAGAAGCATTACGCTATGCTGTTGAAAACTTATCAGGTTCAGCAAGATTCAGAGCAATGGGTGGCGCATTTGGGGCTGTGGGTGGCGATTTATCAGCTATCAATCAAAATCCGGCAGGCTCTATTTTCTTTGTAAACAACTTTTTTACGGCAACAGGATCTAGTTTTAATAGTAAAAACACTTCTCGTTATTTTGGCACCACAAGTCGAGACAATGACAGTTCATTCGATTTAAATCAGGCCGGAGTTGTTTTCGTTTTTAAAAACACCAATACTAAAGACGATTGGAAAAAGTTCACTCTCGCCATAAATTACGACAATAATAATAATTTTGATAACAGTATTTATTCCTCTGGAGTCAATCCTTATAATTCTATTGACAACTACTTTTTAAGATTTGCTAACGGATTACCACAAGAAGGCGGAATAACATTACAAACATTAGAATCTGCCTATTTTGGTGACCTTAATTTTATAGACCAGCAAGCCCTTTTAGGTTATAATGCTTACATCTTCAATCCTGTGAGCAATAATCTTAATAACACAAGTTATACTTCTAATGTTCCTACCAGTGGAAATTTTTATCAGGACAACTACACTTTTACAACAGGTTATGACGGAAAATTATCGGTAAACTTTGCAACATCATACAAAGACCGTTTGTTTTTAGGAATCAATTTGGATTACCATTATACTGATATTATCAAAACAACTTCTGTATTTGAGTCCTATAATGCAGACCCTACAACTGGTTTGCAATCGGTACAATTTGATACCGAAACCCACACTTTTGGAAATGGATTTGCCTTCAATCTTGGCGCTATAGTAAAAGCTACAGAAAGTTTACGTCTTGGACTTGCTTATCAATCGCCGACGTGGTACCGATTGGAAGACGAGCAAAGACAAGCCGTTATTACCGATTGTCCTGATTGCGGAAATCAAAACCCAATTTATTATAATCCGGGAATTACCATGATTTACCAACCGTATACGATTCAAACTCCTAGTAAATGGACTGGAAGTGCTGCCTACATTTTTGGCAAAAGAGGTTTATTGAGTGCCGATGTTTCGATGAAAGATTATAGTGTAACAAAATTCAGACCTCAAGATGATTACACCGCTTTAAACTCTTATATGAGTAATTTTCTAGATAATGCTATTGAGGTGCGTCTTGGAGGAGAATACAAATACAAAGAATACAGCTTCAGAGCCGGATATCGTTTTGATCAGAGTCCGTATAAAGTGGACCAGACTTTTGGTGACTTAACAGGATATTCTGGAGGATTAGGGTATACTTTTGGCGACAGCCGAATCGATTTATCCTACTCTTATGACCACAGAAACTTTAATTATACTTTTCTGTCTTCAGGATTAACAGATCCTGCAAGAGTGAGTCGATACAACAACAATGTCAGCTTGAGTTATTCGATGAACTTTTAAGTTTTGACATCCTTTTCAAGAAACCATCTTAATATTTTAAGGTGGTTTTTTATTTTATGGAAAACCTAACTGCATAATTCGAAATAAAAAGAGTAATTTTGCACTCCCAAAGAATAACCGGGATAATTCTATGAGAACTAAGTCATTAAAGAAAAACAAAATCAACGTCATTACACTGGGTTGCTCCAAAAACACTTACGATAGTGAAGTTTTAATGGGACAATTAAAAGCCAGCGGAAAAGATGTTGTACACGAACAAGAAGGTAACATTGTCGTAATAAACACTTGTGGTTTTATTGATAATGCCAAAGCCGAATCTGTTAATACTATTTTAGAGTATGCTGATAAAAAGGAAAGAGGTATTGTCGATAAGGTTTTTGTTACCGGTTGTTTATCTGAAAGGTATCGCCCTGACTTAGAAAAGGAAATCCCTAATGTGGATCAATATTTTGGGACTACAGAATTACCCTTACTTCTCAAAGCCCTTGGAGCCGATTATAAGCATGAATTATTAGGAGAACGTTTGACTACAACGCCAAAAAATTATGCCTACCTGAAAATTGCTGAAGGTTGTGACCGACCTTGTAGTTTTTGTGCTATTCCTATAATGCGTGGTAAACACGTTTCTCAGTCTATTGAAAAACTGGTTAAGGAAGCGGAAGGTTTGGCTAAAAATGGTGTAAAAGAATTGATTCTGATTGCACAAGATCTGACCTATTACGGATTGGATTTATACAAAAAAAGAAATCTTGCCGAGTTGCTTGAAAATCTTGTAAAAGTGGAGGGCATAGAATGGATTCGATTGCATTACGCCTTCCCTACTGGCTTCCCTATGGATGTTTTGGAGTTGATGAAACGCGAACCCAAAATTTGTAATTATATCGATATTCCACTTCAACATATTTCTGACAACATCTTAAAATCGATGCGACGTGGCACCACTAAAGAGAAAACCACCAAACTACTAAAAGATTTCCGCGAAGCCGTACCTGGAATGACCATCAGAACTACGTTGATTGTAGGTTATCCCGGAGAAACTCAGGAAGATTTTGAAATCATGAGAGATTGGGTTCAGGAAATGAAGTTTGAACGATTGGGCTGTTTTGCCTACTCACATGAAGAAAACACACATGCCTATTCATTAGTAGACGATGTTCCGGATGATGTCAAACAAGCTCGTGCTACAGAAATAATGGATTTACAGTCACAGATTTCATGGGATTTAAATCAGGAGAAAATTGGACAAACCTTTAAATGCATTATCGATAGAAAAGAAGGGCAGTATTTCATAGGAAGAACTGAATTTGATAGTCCGGATGTAGATAATGAAGTGTTGATTGATGCTTCGAAATTCTATGTGAAAACGGGTGAGTTTGTCAACATCAAAATTATAGATGCCACAGAGTTTGATCTTTATGGTGAACCTGTTTAATAACTAAAGCTCAGACTAGCTACTACAAAGTTTTTACCAAAAAGTTCCGTGTTAGTTGTAGCACCATTGTGCGTATAATTTAAAGAAAGAGGCATGATTAAATCCTTGACCAAATGGATCTCTTTGGTTGCTGTTAGTCCAATATTACACAAGGATACTTTGTCGTAATCTGCATAATTATAGTAAGCTGCTTGGTTGTTTAAAACTGCTCCAACAACTGGTTCTAAAAAAATATCACGCAATCCCTTTGCTAATGATTTCTCAAACAAAGTAAAGGTGTAGCCCAATTCAAAATAAGTAGTATAGTTTTGCTTCGGATGTTCTCCATTGCTGTCGTAACGAAAGTCATTTCCGGCAACTAACGTGCTAATAGTAGCATTAAAAGGATATTTGTAGCCTTCGGAAAAATCAAAATACAAGAGGGCATCTACTGTTTTTACGCCGTCATTCCTATAATTAAAAAAGCTGTTATTAACACCATCCACTTTACTTACAGAAGGCCAGTAATAGTCCCAAACTTGGAATTGTAAAAAATCATTAATTTGGTATGTGGCATAAAAATCAATTTCTTGATAGCCTTTGTAAAGACTTACGCCATCCGAATAAAAATACTCTGTCTGAAAATTAGTAGTTGCCCAAAAACCTATAGAAAATTTAGAAGTAACAGCATATTCTATCGTAGGTTGCACCGCCACATAATCTCCGCCCCAACATTGACCTCGCCAAAGATAACGGCTGACGATATCCAGATTCAAATCGAGCCTTTTTACTTTTTCAACACTTACAGTATCCTTTTTCATTGCTGCTTCTTGAGAAAAGACAGATAGAGATAGGCAAGCAGTGAAAAGTAATAGTCTAAATTTCATTTTGATTTTCTTTGTACAAATACTTGTTAATCAATTCAAATAAAGTATCTCTGTTGAGCGGTTTAGTGATGTAACCATTAAATCCCGCTTCCTCAATCTTGATTTTATCATCGGATGACGAATAGGCGGTTTGTGCGATGATTGGCAAATTGGGTCGAATCGGTCGAATTTGTTCCAAGGCTTCAAAACCCGTCATAATTGGCATTTTGATATCCATCAGTACCAAATCGATGTTGGGAGTATTAAGACAAATGTCAACTGCTTCTTGTCCGTTAATAGCGCGAATAATCTTGAAGTTTTTATGCTGCATCATCTTTTGGAACAATAAGAAATTGATGTTATCGTCCTCGGCAATCAATATAGTTTCTGACGCTGATTTGATGACATCAACATTATTAATAGACTTTACGGTGATATGTTCCGCAACGGAATATTGTAACGGAATGGAGAAATAAAACGTCGACCCTTCTCCCACTGTTGATTCCAATGTAATACTGCCTCCAAGCAAATCGATATAAGCCTTAGAAATGGCTAATCCCAATCCTAAACCTCCAACTTTAATCGAGATATCACTATCCACACGCTTGAATCGGTCAAAGATATTTTTGTGGTTTTCTTCGTCAATTCCGAGTCCAGTATCTTTTACGGTGAAATGAATTAGTTGTTGGTCTTCATCAATTTCAAAACCAAAGGATACGGAACCTTGTTCGGTAAATTTGATTGCGTTGGTGAGTAAATTGATAATGACTTGTTTCAACTTGATATCATCGGTTACAATATTGAACTTAGCTTGTGATTTGCTTTTGATCAATTTAAAATCGATGTCTTTGTTCTGAATCGTGACCTTTACCGTTTCGTATAGTTCGTTTACAAGGCCGTCCAGGTTAATAGCTGTAAGATTTGGTGTCAGTTGATTGGAATCGATTTTAGACATTTCAATTAAATCATCAATGATTCCTACCAAGTTTTTACCGCTTTTCTCGATGACATTGAGGTATTCCATCTTTTCAGTTTCGCTAATTTTGGTATTCAGAATTAATTCGGTGAAACCATTGATGGCATTCATCGGAGTTCTAATTTCGTGCGATAAATTAGCCAAAAATGATGATTTCAATCGGTCACCTTCTTCAGCTTTGATTTTGGCTTTAATCAATTCGAGTTTTTGATTGCTGTTTTCTTCAAATAAATTTCCAATGTAACTAAACTCTCCGCTCGTTTTCTTGAGCTCTTTGATTGCTTTTCTGTTGCCAGACTCTAAAGCCCTTCTCACCAAATCCAAAGGATAGTAAACTAATTTTCTGGTGTATATCAGATTTACAATAAGATTGATAATGAACGCTGCGATAATCAGATATAACAGATTGATGGCATTCTCAAAATAGACTTGAAAATTTCTTTCAAAAACCAATTTTCCTATAAACTGATTGTTATTATCTTTTAAAGTATACAAGGAAATAATCTTATGTTTTTTATGAGGCGGAGTAACATCGTTATCAATCAAAAGTATTTTTGAACTGGTTAACTCTTCCAGATTTTTGATAAAGGTTGCATCCATCAAACGTACAACAAAAAAATAACCAGCAACAGGTGTCTTATTTTTAAGAGGATCATCAGAAGCGTGTATCGTTGCTCCAGTCACTTCAACTAATCCTTCTGGAATTTTCATGTAGAATTTATTGATGCCCATGGTATCCAACAATTCCATCTCTTTTTTCGGAATGAAATCAACAGTTTTTATGCTGTTAGTTGGTGTTCTAATGATAAAATTCTTATTGGCATCATAAGCGCCTAAATAATCCGCTTCATAGATATCAAGCTCATTATTTATGGTTTGATTGTACCAAAGCGTATCTTTTGTTTTTGTGAAATTTACAAATTCATCCCAATTGGTATCATTGTTAATAGCTACAAGTATGGGCTTAGAATTGACCTGAAGCAGTTTATGGATTTCATTATCAAACTGTTCAAGAGTGGAGTTATAAACTTGTTTTTCGGCTTTCTTGGTATAATAAAGCAGGGCAAAATAAAGCAGTATAAAAAAAATACTCGATGAAAATATCAGCCAAAGTATTTTTGGAAAAGTCTTTTTTACTTTCATTAGAACAGTCTAAGCAATTTTTTAGCGACTAAAAGTAGGCTAAAAAAAATGAATATCGATAGGATGTTTATTGAGAATTTAAAAATTTAACAATCCGAATTGTCTAAGGGTCAGTATTGATTTAGAATACCAAAACAATTCAAAATCTTCCAATTGATTTTCAAAATCTACTTTAAGCATAGTAAAAGTGACCGGTTTCTCGCTGAAAATGGAGAGTTTTTCCAAAGCCGCCAGAAGCCAAAGGGCTTTTTCCTTATCTAATGAGATTTCGACGGTTGCTGTTCTGTTGTGAAAAGTCAACTTCATCATCTCCCAAGAATTTCCTTTTTTGGATTTTGTATAGGTTTCGGTTAACGGATTAGCTCCTAACCAAACGATTTTAGCAGTAGGTTTCATCGTAAAATTAGCTTCATCTTCAAGACAGGAAACTATAAAATCCGAAGGGATTTTTGTTGGCGGGATTTTGAAATCGAACCACTCTTGAAGCTCATATTCAAAACAAATTCCGTGCATGTAATTGAACAACGATTTCTTTAATCCGAAGCTGAATTTATCATGATTTATTCCGGTTTTGTCTTCGAACTGAATATCATTATTGGCAAAAGTAATCGGGTTGATCTCGGGAATAACGCCAAACTCTTCGGGAAACATTCCGACCGGACTGTGCGCTGTCATAGCAAACTGATGCCAAAAACCCGATTGCAGAATTCCCAGTTCAAACATTTGACGTACCATTTCTAAACTATCCACCGTTTCCTGAACTGTTTGCGTCGGATAACCATACATGAGGTAAGCGTGAACCATGATTCCGGCTTCGGTAAAATTTCGGGTTACTTGGGCTACTTGAGCTACAGTAACACCTTTCTGAATCAAATGCAACAATCTATCCGAGGCCACTTCCAATCCGCCAGAAACTGCAATACAACCTGAAGCCTTAAATAAGGTACACAAATCAGCCGTGAAATTTTTCTCAAACCTGATATTAGTCCACCAAGTAACCACAAGTTTTCGACGTAAAATTTCCAAGGCTACTTCGCGCATCAAGGCAGGTGGCGCTGCTTCATCTACAAAATGAAAACCGGTTTCGCCCGTTTGCGCTATTAGTTCCTCCATCCTATCTACCAAAGTTTTGGCAGCAATGGGTTCGTAGAGCTTAATATAATCTAGAGAAATATCGCAGAAGGTACATTTTCCCCAATAGCATCCGTGCGCCATGGTAAGCTTGTTCCAGCGACCATCACTCCACAAACTATGCATGGGATTCGCTATTTCAATAACTGAAATATATTTATCCAAAAGTAAATCGGAATAATCCGGAGTGCCTACTTGACTTTGCTTATAATCCGATTTTATAGTGTTGTTTTTGAAAACAACTTCCTGATTTTCGTGCAGAAAGGTTCGCTTAAATTCGTTTGAGGTATTTTCAATATTTCCGGAATTACAAACAGCGTTATAAAGCAGTTCGACGGGTAATTCACCATCATCAAGCGTAATAAAATCGAAGAATTCAAAAACGCGTTGGTCTTTTAACTCCCGTAATTCCGTATTAGGAAAACCGCCACCCATCGCTATTTTAACATCTGGAAAATTATTTTTGATGTATTGGGCACAACGAAAAGCACTGTATAAATTTCCGGGAAACGGAACCGAAATCAAGACTAATTTGGGTTGTATGGTTTGCAATCTATCGGCCAAAATCTGCAAGGAGATTTTATCAACGTACGTCAAATCATTTTGCAAAAAACAGTATAGTTCGTCAAACGAATTCGCACTTCTTCCCAAGCGTTCGGCATAACGACTGAAACCAAAATTTTCATCAACACATTCCGTAATAAAATCGGATAAATCTTCGAGATAAAGTGTGGCTAAATGTTTGGCTTTATCTTGCATTCCCATAGCGCCAAAGGCCCATTCTAAAGAGCTCTCATCGTTTGTCAAATGATCAAACCGCGACGCTTCGGGCAAAAAATTCCCAGAACAAATTTGACGTGCTAAACTAGGATTCTTACCCTGAAGAAATTCGATTACAGCATCAATCGTAAAGATGTAATCGTCTTTTAAAGCTTGTATTCGCTGTAGGTTTTCGTTTAATGATGTAATAGCTACATTTTCAAAAACAGATTTAAGACCTTTTTTAGAAAATAGTTCCAAAATCACTTCGATACCCAAATCCATTTGGAATGCAGTAATATCTTTGGTATTTAGAAAACCTTTAAGATATGCCGTTGCCGGATAAGGCGTATTAAGCTGCGTGAAGGGCGGTGTTATGAGAAGGAGATCTTTCATTTGTTATCTTGAACAAACAAAAATAGGCTATTTCCCGTCTTTTTTCCTTGCTGCAATAAATTCATTCAGCTTTTTGCCATACAACGATTGAGCAACCTTTGGAGACATGGTTTTTTGAATGGTATCTAAATACTTTAGATTGATGTCGTAAATCTCAGCTAAAGCCACATAAGGAGCCACTTCATAATTACCGTTATTGACAGCAAAATTGGTAGTGTAGAGATATTTTCTTTTTAAAATGCCTCTTTGCTCTTCGTCAATCTTAGCTACTTCGTCTGTCTTATTAGCCTGATAAGCTTTAATTTTTTTCTGTAATAATTCGATATCCTGATCTACATATCGCGAAACTACCTTTCTATACTCATCATACAACTCCTGATTTTTAGAACCTGTAATTTTGGCATCAGACGTAAAAAAATCAAGAGAAGTCTCAATATTCATCTTTCCTTTCTCAGCAAAAAAAGTAATATTGTTGTCAACCGAATTGGTCACACCGCGATCTAAAAACAAATACAGCATTTCAGAAGATTGCAAATCAAACTCACTTGCAAAATGGGAATCTCCATTAATTTTAATCGTATCAATGGGAACCAAAAGCGTATCCTTTATCCTTTGAATATATAATGTTCCCTCCTTTAATCCCTTTATGTTTCCAGTTAAAACAAATTTTTTGGTCGACTTTTTCTCGGCACAGGAAACTAACAAAAGAATAGAAAGAAAAGCTACTACAGATTTATACATGTTTTAAATTTTTTGCAATACTACTAAAAAAAATCCTCAATCTGTTGCACAAACTGAGGATTTCAAGATCTTTTATGTTATGGTTTACCCTTTCAGCCAAGCTGTATTAAGCTTCTCTTTAGAACTTTCGGTCAACTGATAGCCATCCATTTCATTGAAGCTTAACTTTACTTTTCCTTTCAAGGTTTGTTCCTTCTCATCTCTCTTAATTTTCACACTTATTGTGTCATCTGCCTTCCAAAGCTGACTTTCCATAATCATATCGTAAATATTGTCAAGATTATAGGGTTTATCATTAATAGCCACAATAATATCACCGCCTTTTAATCCTAGATTTTTCATAAAATCATTTAAATCGGTACTCGGAAGTACAATGATTTCTTTGGTAGTCGGATTTACTGTGATATAAGGCGTTGCCATATCTTTCAAAAAAGGATTTCCGGGTACTTGAATTTTGGCTTTTGTTACACCCACTTTAGCAAAATAAGTATCATACGGAATTGGCGTGGTTCCTGTTACATAAGTATTTAAAAATTCACCGACTTCCGGATAAGTAAGTTCGGTCACTTTAGCAAAAAGCTCATTGTCATTAAATGGTTTCTCTATACCGTACTCTTTGGAAAGCTTTTTCATCAAATCTAATATTCCTCTTTCACCATTGCTTTTCTCGCGAATAATAATATCGATGCACATTCCGATTAAAGCTCCTTTTTCATAAACATTTAAATACTGTTCTTTGTAGGGCGCTGACAAAACATTTCTACTCATTTCTGTAAACGACATAGTATCGTTCATAGCAGCAGCATTGGTAATTTTGCCTATCATTCTCTGATAAAACTCCTCAGCATCGATAAGTCCTTGATTTACCTGAAACAAATTGGCAAAATATTCCGTTACGCCTTCATACATCCATAAATGCTCTGACATTTTCGGATTGGTATAATCAAAATACTGAATTTCTTTAGAATGAATACTCAACGGCGTCACAGTGTGAAAGAATTCATGTGAAACGACATCTTTTAATTGCTCACCTAAAGCTTCGGTTGGCATAGCTTCCGGGAAACAAACCGTTGTAGACGTATGATGTTCTAAGGCTCCAAAACCTTTGGCATCATTTCTATTCATATCGGTTAGATACAGTAAAATAGTGTAGCGCTTATTGTCGTTTATAGAACCCATAAATGCTTTCTGGGCGCGCATGGTTTTCTCTAAATCGGGTAAAAGTGATTTCGCGGTATGCACACCAGTTGGGGAATATACACTGAATAAAATCTCCATGCCTTCCACCATAAAAGTTTCATAATCAGGTTTGGCATACATGATGGGATTATCGGTCAAATCAAAATAACGCGTCGCTTTAAAAGTATCCACTGAATCACTTTTATCAATATCAATTAGCGATGTAGCTCCGAAAAGATTCGCAGGATGGAGTATTGTCAAACTATATGGAATTTCAGTCAACGCAATTTTATCTTCAAAAAAACCAACAAAACCATGGTTATTAATCATAAAATTTTGACCGTCAAGAATGTTCACACCAGCTGGAGAAAAAATATCATCCTTTCCAAAACCACGTCCCAATTCAGAATCATAAGTATCGTTAACCCAATAGGTAATCTTTGCAATAGATTTTGCACTTGACAAACTCCATGAATTATCATCTGTTTTCGAGGTAACTAATTCTTTTCCATTTTTATCAAACGCTTTTAGATTGTCTATCATTTTTCCGTAATTATCCGCAGAATAAGTTCCGGGAACAGTTTTCGGAAAATGAAATACAGCTGAATTGCTTGAAAATGTTGGTGGCGTTACGGTAACCATCACTTTGTCATTTTCAACTTTAGTCAAATCGATGGTCACTTTTACTTCTTGAGTAGAAGTCTTTTTTTGAGCAGTTGCTGTATGACCGATACATGACAGCGCTACAAAGGCACTTAGAATTAGGTTTTTCATTACTACAATTTTATTTTTAAAAATAAGTCCTCAAAAGTAACCATTAGTTACAAACCTAGTTACTTTTTTAGATTTGATTAACTAAAACCATGCCCACGTATGTAAAGAGAAATAAAAAAACTCTTGCAAAGCAAGAGTCAGCGTATTAGTCAAATTTATTCTTGATATAATATTTACTATCTAAATCATCAAAGTCGTCAATGATTGGCTTGGGCTTGGGCTTACTGCCTGCGGCTTTCTTTTTCCACAACTCAAATTTGTCTTTGGACAACTTTTTTCGCATCAATTCGGTTACTTCATTCTCAGTCAGCCCAAATTCTTCTTTAATTACCTCAAAAGGTTTTCGCTCCTCTTGCGCCATACTCACAACACGCTCTAGCTGTTCGTTGTCAAGTTCCGCCAACTTACTTTTTTTCATTTCTGTAAAAGCATTTTTAAAATAGATACTGTTTAATTTATTCGTATTTCAATATTAGTAAAAAAAGTAATTAGTTGACCACCTCACTATAATTTTTTTATTCGTGCGATTTAGGCGAACGGTGTTTTTGAAACGGTATGGCCAATAAATTAGAAAGATTATTGTGTTCTTCTGGCTTCATGTGCGTATCCACACCATAAACTATTTTGTCTCGGTCTAAGGTTTGATACGTCCCAAATAATCGGTCCCAAACCGAAAAAATATTCCCGTAATTACTGTCAGTGTAAGGTAAAACGTAATGATGATGTACTTTGTGCATATCCGGAGAAACAATAAAGTAACTCAAAACGTTATCCAATTTTTTGGGTAAAACAATATTGGCATGATTAAACTGCGTGGCCACAACCGATAAGGTCTGATACAGAAAAACCATCCACATCGGACTTCCCACAATTAAAACGCCTAAAGTCGTAAAAACAAAGCGGATGACACTTTCACCCGGATGATGTCGGTTAGCCGAAGTGGTATCAATCCAAGTATCCGTATGATGAATCAGATGAAAACGCCAAAGAAATTTGACCTTATGCTCCACCAAATGCACCAAGTAAGCTCCAATCAAATCCAAAAGCAAAAGTCCCAATAGTGCAAACAACCAAACATTCATATCCGGAAGCCAATGCAACAATCCAAAATCATTTTTCTCCGTCCAATCGACTGCCGTTACTAAAATTACCGCCAAACAAAAATTAACAACGATAGTTGTTATCGTAAAGAAGATATTGATCCCTGCATGCTGCCATTTTTTATAGTCAAATCTAACAAAAGGCACTGCGCTCTCGATCATCCAAAAAAGCGTAATGCCTCCCGCCAAAATCAAGGCTCTGTGCGAAGACGGAATAGACGAAAAATAACTGATAATGTCGTTCATAGCTAAGTATTTAGTTCAAATATAGCAAATCTACTCATTTGATAATCCGGAACGTCAGATTTATTCTGGGCCCAACAGGCTTTGCCGTTTTCGGAATCTGGTGTTTCCAAAAATGCTGTGTAGTCCCTTTCATCAATAACAAACTTCCGTGCTCTAATGTGATTTTTAACTTTTGCTCTTTGATGATATTATGCTGCAAATGGAAACTTCGCTCCGCACCAAAACTCACCGAAGCAATCACTGGATTTCGTCCCAATTCCCGCTCGTTATCGGCATGCCAACCGTTGCTGTCTTTTCCGTCTCTGTAAAAATTCAGTAAAACCGTGGTGAAATTTTGAGCAACAATGTCCTCGATTTCATTTTTAATAAACATCAATAACGGATTCCAAGCATTGGGCTGCATCACAATATTAGAATAACTATAAGGCTTTCCCTCGTTGCCAAACAAGGCCGTCAATCTCGGCTGCGCATAGGTTTTACCAAATACTGTGATATCATCTTGTTGCCACGGAATGTCATGCTGCAGTTTTTCAAAAAAAGCATCACTTCGATCTACCTCAAAAAAATTGGGATAATATTCAATTTCCGCATCAGGCAGTGTAAAGGTTATTTTTTCTTTGGGAAATAAGGAGTTCATTGCTCAAAAATATAAAAAAATCAGGAGCACCACAATCTCTTTTTAAAGACGCCTGCTCCCGCTGTCCGCACTACACGGTAGTCAGCTCCCATCAGGGCTAAAGAGAACGTTTATCGTCTTTAACACTCATAAAAAAAGCGATGGAAATTTCCATCGCTTTCACATACAAGTATTATTTTGATTTATTCAGGAGCATGGTTCTGTAACAAATTTTTATAAATCAATCCACCCACAACAGCACCCGCAATTGGTGCTACCCAAAAGAGCCAAACCTGACTTAATGGTGTTCCACCAGCAAATAAAGCTTGTGATAAAGAACGCGCTGGATTTACAGAGGTATTAGTAATCGGAATACTGATTAAGTGTATCAAGGTCAACGCTAAACCAATGGCGATTCCGGCAAATTTCCCGTTAGCAAATTTATCAGTGGCTCCTAAAATGACTAGTAAAAAGAACAGCGTTAAAATAAACTCGGCAGCAAAACAAGCCATCATCGAATAACCATCTGGAGAAAACGTATCAAATCCATTAGAAGCAAAAGCCCCTGCTTTAGAATTATCAATTACATTGCCGGTTTTACCCGACCAAATAATGAAAAGTGTTCCCGCTGCTGCTATAGCTCCAACACATTGCGCCACAATGTAGGATACTAAATCCTTAGCATCAAATCGTCCTCCGGCCCAAAGTCCGAATGACACCGCCGGATTAAAATGTCCTCCTGAAATATGGCCCACAGCATACGCCATAGTCAAAACAGTTAATCCAAAAGCCAACGAAACACCAGCGAATCCAATTCCAAGGTTGGGAATTCCGGCTGCAAATAAAGCACTTCCGCATCCGCCAAAAACAAGCCAATACGTTCCAAAAAATTCTGCAAATAATTTTTTCATAATTCTAGTTTTGTATCATGATGATTCATGATGGGTTAGTATACTAAAATTACAAGTAAATTGTTGTGAGAAAAATGAGTTAAAACAAACTTATTAACAGAAAACTAAGTCTTTAGCTTTTTCGGAAAGTTAATATTCATAATAACTATCGCTAGTATTATCAACAAAATACCAATCCATTGCGAAAAGACAACGGTTTCATTAAGAAGCACAAAGGCCATGGTCACAGACACAGGAAGTTCTAGTGCCGAAACGATACTTCCGAGACCAATACCCGTCAATGGGAATCCAGCGTTTAATAACATCGGTGGAATTATGGTGCCAAAAAGGGCAATGATAATGCCCCATTTATAAAAAATATCATAATTGAACGGCGTTTTTTGAGTTATAAAGGCAAATACCAATACTACTGCTGCACCACCTAATAGCATGTATAAGCTCCGTTGCGCAGAAGATATGTTGATAGCAACCTTATTGGCAGCAAACATGGTAGTTGTAAAAGAGGCAGCTGCTAAAAGGCCTAATACAATACCTCTCCAATCCAAATCAATAGCATTATAAAAAAGATTTGTGGCCAATGCCGTTCCGAACAGTACCATAAAAACAGAAAATATTTTTATTTTGGAAGGCATCTTCTTTTCCAAAAACATTTCTAACAAAACGCCCATCCAAACGGTCTGCATCAACAAGACAATGCCAATGGATACCGGAATATATTTAACGGCCAGGTAGTAAAAAATACTCGTCAATCCTGTAGAGGTTCCCACTATGAGCAACTTTTTTATATCTGTCGACGACGCTTTGACATACTCCTTCCCTTTTCTGTTTTTTTGAAACATCGCAATCATTCCGATTACAACGATACCAATGACAAATTGCGCCGTGATAACCTCAGCTGGAGTATAATGAAGACCTTGTGAACTTACATCAGAATACGCTAATTTTACAAAAGTAGCTAGCATTCCGTAACTGGTAGCTCCCAAACCAACAAGAAAAACACCTTTCAAGACTTTATTTCCAAACATCATTTAATTTTTAAAAAGCCGACAAAGATATTCAAATCGAGTTTAGGATATTCAAAAGTCATTGGGTTTGTCAACATTATTGCATAAAAAAAAGGAAAACTTTCGTTTTCCTTTTTTGGAGCCGGCGGAGGGACTCGAACCCACGACCTGCTGATTACAAATCAGCTGCTCTAGCCAACTGAGCTACGCTGGCGGCGTAATTGTTCTGCAAATATAGAAGCGAAAATTAATTCTCCAAAATATTTTCGAACTTTTTTCTAAAATTATTTAATTAAAGTGCGTTGATTTTTTCAACCAATTGATTTGCAGTTTGTTCTAATTCTGCATTGATTTGTTTGAAATGCGCTTTCTTATTTTCAACATTTTTAGCATTAACTTTTGCAATCAAACCGTCAAAAGAAGCAATAGCTTCGTCAATAAGAGCGTTTGTTTTGTCAGATGGTTTCCCGGCAGTAGTCATTTCGTAAATGTAAACTGCTTCGATAATATCACCTAATACGTAGTTAATGTCTTTCTTTAAATTTTTAACACTTGGCATTTTCTTTAATTTTAAAATTAATTTCATTCCGTTCGGCTACTAGCCTCGGGTCAGGTGCAAAATTACACTAAATCTTTAGAACACCAACTACGAAATATAAATTTCTAAAATTGAAGCCTTACCGGAAAGCTCAAAATGGGTCAGAATAGCAGGAAGTAAGATCGTGTCTCCTTTTCTATAGCTATAAACTTGATGATCAATTGTCAGCTTAAAATCCCCGTCAACACACATATAAACCGTAAATGAAGTTCCGAGTTTAGAGATAGTAGTAGTTCCGTTAAGCGGTATAAAATTAGTGGTAAAATAACGACAGTCTACTACTGTATTAGCAACATTTTCAGTTCTTGAATAGTGTTTTTCCGCTTCGATGGTTTCGTAATTTATGGCCTCCAGCGACAAGTCGACGTGAAGTTCGCGATGATTTCCGTTAGCGTCAACACGATCAAAATCATAAATACGATAGGTAATATCAGAGGTTTGCTGAATTTCAGCAATTACGATTCCGGCGCCAATAGCATGAATGGTTCCCGTTTCTAAAAAGAACACATCGCCTTGTTTTACTTTTTTGGCATCTAAAATATCAACTATGGTTTTGTTGTGAATATGTTTCAAATACGCTTCCGGAGAGGACTTCTCTTTGAAACCGACTATCAATCGGGCATCTGCATCAGCTTGCATAACGTACCACATTTCGGTTTTCCCGAAGGAATTGTGGCGCTTTTTAGCCAGCGCATCATTTGGATGCAACTGAATGGATAAATCTTCACGAGCATCAAGATATTTGAATAATAATGGGAATTGTTTACCAAACTGCTCATAAACTTTAGATCCGAGAACAGCTTCAGGTAGTTCATTAATTACATCAAGTAAAGATTTGCCTTTGTAGGCTCCGTTTGCAATAATACTAACATCATTTTCAACCGTAGATATTTCCCAACTTTCGCCGGTAATATCGGAAGTAATAGGTTTATTGAGATAGGTTTTTAATTTAGAACCTCCCCAAATTCTTTCTTTTAAAATGGGTTCAAATTGTAACGGATATAATTTCATAACTTCAATTTATAGGACAAATATCTAGCTTTTTTTGATTAGATGTTGATGATAAAAATTCAAAAGTTAATATTTTACTTTTTCTTTCGAAGTATCTGTAGTGCTTTTTGGATGTGTATTTTGCCTGACATGCTGTTGAAAACCAATTGAACAATGCCTTCTTTATCGGCTACATAAGTAACTCTACCCGGAATCAACCCTAATAAATCATTAGGAACGCCAAATAGTTTTCGCAATTTTTTATCGGCATCTGAAAGTAAGGTAAAAGGGAGATGGTATTGACGGGCAAATTTTTGATGTGATTTTGTAGAATCACTACTGATACCAATAACCTCAGCGCCTAAATCTCTGAATTCCTCATACTGATCTCGAAAAGAACAGGCTTGTTCGGTGCAAACACGTGTATTATCTTTCGGATAAAAATAAAAAACAACACTTTTTTTTCCAAGAACAGAATCACTTTCAAATACATTTCCCTGACTATCCATAGCAGAGAAACTCGGGATTTTATCTCCAATTTTAAGCGCCATCAATTTCCGTTATAGGTTACAAAATTTCTTGCTGTTTCATATAAAATCACTTCTAAATCTTTATTGGTATCGATGACTTTGCGCAACTTTTGCCAGATAACTACCGCTATATTTTCGGCAGTTGGATTCAAATCAGCAAATTCCGGAACATCAAGGTTCAGATTTTTGTGATCAAAGGCATCTTCTATATGAAGTTTAATTAAATCCGAAAGGATTTTAGTATCTATGACGTAACCAGTTTCCGGATCAACATCTCCAGTAATGGAAACCGTTAAATCGTAATTATGACCGTGAAAATTAGCATTATTGCATTTTCCAAAAACAGCATTATTCTTTTCGTCTGTCCAGTCTTTTCGGTACAAACGATGTGCTGCATTGAAATGCGCTTTTCTAGATACGGTTACTCGCATAGTTCTGAGTTGTGTGGTATGAGTTAAAGTTTATGGTCTTCTAGATAATGATAAAATTCGTCAAAAATGATTTTGAACCAAACCGTGTAGATATCTGGATTTTGTTGCATATCCGTTTTGACATCTTCAATTTTCATCCACTTCCAACTTTCAACTTCTTCCGGATTGATTTGAGGCTCTTCATTGTAGTAACCAATCATAACGTGATCCAACTCATGTTCGGTTAAACCATTATCAAAGGGAGCTTTATAGATGAAGTGAAACAATTCCTTGAGTTCTGTTTTAAAACCCATTTCCTCAAATAATCTGCGGGTACCGGCTTCAATATTGGTTTCGTCTTTACGCTGATGACTACAACAGGTATTGGTCCATAACAAAGGAGAATGGTATTTGTGATGTGCCCGTTGCTGCAACATGATTTCGTTGTTTTTATTCAGCACAAATACTGAAAAAGCACGGTGTAAAATGGCTTTCTCGTGGGCTTCCAGTTTATTCATTAAACCAATAGGTTCATCCTTTTCGTTAACCAAGATTACTTGCTCTTCTATCATAATTTTTATTAATCCATCAAAAATACGAAAAAAACTCAGGGTACATAATTATAGCGTTTGAACAAGCGTTAAACTTTCCTTAAATGACCACAATTTGCAATCTATATGACATTGTAGCTCGTATATGAACCGTAAATTTGTACAAGTTTAAAAACAAATGCTATGCGAAAAGTCACTTTTAACTTTTTACTTCTGATGCCACTCTTCATTTTGAATGCCTGTGGACAATCCAACAACAAACAAAACAAAACACAAAAATCCGATGCTATGGAAAATGTAATTTCAAAACCCGAAAACCCGTATTATTCTAATACCGACACCACCAAACTAAATGTTTCCGATGCCGAATGGAAGAAAGTCTTATCACCAGACTTGTATGCCGTTGCACGTGAAGCCGATACCGAAAGAGCCTTTACAGGAACGATGTGGAATTCAGAAACCAAAGGAACCTATTATTGTGCGGCTTGTGGTTTAAAGCTTTTCAAATCCAATCAAAAATTTGTCAGCAGTTGCGGATGGCCAAGTTTCTTTGAACAAGACAACAAAAATAGTGTTGTCTTTAAAGATGATAATTCTTATGGAATGCACCGAATTGAAGCACTTTGCGGCCGATGCAACAGTCATTTAGGACATTTGTTTGATGATGGTCCGGAGCCTACCGGAAAAAGGTATTGCATGAATGCCATTTCGCTTGACTTTGTTCCGGAAGCCACTGAAAGTAACGGAAATTTGGAAACTATTGTTCTTGGTGGTGGTTGTTATTGGTGTGTTGAAGCCGTTTATGAAAATTTAATTGGAGTGGAAAAAGTCGTTTCTGGTTTTGCAGGAGGAAAAGTAGAAAATCCTAGCTATGAAGAAGTTTGTTCCGGAACAACAGGCGCTGCGGAAGTAGTTGAAATTACGTATGATAAAACCAAAACCAGCTTAGATGAAATTTTCAAAGTATTTTTCACCGTTCACGACCCAACAACTTTAAATCGTCAAGGTGCTGATGTGGGAACCCAATACCGTTCCGCAATATTTTATAAAAATGAAGAACAGAAAAAAGCGGCGGAAAGTATCATTACCGATTTGAATAATGCCAAAGTTTATAACAGTAAAATTGTAACGACTTTAGAGCCATTCAAAGCATTTTATAAAGCAAAAGACTACCATCAAAATTATTACCAAAACAATAAAAATCAACCCTATTGCGAAATGGTGATTCAACCTAAAATTGAAAAGTTCGAAAAGATTTTTAAAGACAGACTGAAAAAGAAATAACTATTAATTCTGAAGAACCGCTTGTGAAAACAGGCGGTTTTTTTTATTGTAGCGATTCAGCAATCTTCAGGGCACATTTTTCGCCGTCAATCGCTGCTGATATGATTCCGCCAGCAAATCCTGCTCCTTCTCCACATGGATACAAGCCTTTTATCTGTGGATGTTCTAACGAAAAAGTATCTCTCGGAATTCTTACCGGCGATGACGTTCTGCTTTCCGGTGCATGAAGAATAGCTTCATTAGTCATATAACCTCGCATTGCTTTGCCAAATTCGGTAAAACCTTCCCGAAGAATTTGCGATAAAAACCCAGGGAAAACTTGTCCCATTTCTACCGATTTAGTACCCGGAACATAAGATGTTTTAGGAATATCAGCCGATACTTTGTTTTGGATAAAATCAATCATACGTTGCGCCGGAACTTTTTGAGTTTGCCCAGCCAAGTGCCATGCTTTTTGTTCGATACTTTTCTGGAATTCCATTCCGGCCAAAGGACCGAATTTAGCAAAAGGTTTGAAATCCTCGAGTTTTAATTCGACCACAATACCCGAATTGGCTGTTGCCTGATCCCGTTTTGAGGGTGACCAGCCGTTGGTTACTACTTCTCCTGGACTAGTAGCACAGGGCGCAATGACGCCACCCGGACACATGCAAAAAGAGTACATGCCGCGACCATTGACTTGTTTTACTATCGAATACGGTGCGGGAGGCAAGTAATCACCTCGAAAATCACAACTGTACTGAATTCTATCGATTAATTCCTGCGGATGTTCGGCACGAACGCCTAGCGCAAAAGGTTTGGCTTCGATTAAAATCTTCTTTCTATCTAACAATTCAAAAATATCCCGAGCCGAATGGCCGGTTGCTAAAATCAATTTGTTGGCTTCAATTGTATCGCCATTTTGAGTTACAACACCCTGAATTTCGTTGGCTTTAATAATAAAATCGGTAACCCGTGTTTCAAACAAAACCTTACCGCCACATTCAATTATTTTCTCGCGAATATCCTGAATGATTTGTGGAAGTTTATTGGTTCCGATATGCGGATGTGCTTCTACCAAAATATCGGTAGTGGCCCCAAAACCGACTAAGAGCTGAAGAATTCTGTCGACATCACCGCGCTTTTTGGAACGAGTGTATAATTTACCGTCCGAATACGTTCCGGCACCTCCTTCTCCAAAACAATAGTTGGAATCTTCGTTTACAATATGGTCGACATTGATGGCTTTCAAGTCACGACGACGACCTCTTACATCTTTTCCGCGTTCGATTACTACCGGTTTAAAACCTAGTTCTATAAGTTGTAAAGCGGCGAACAATCCGGCTGGACCGGCACCAACAATGATCACTTCTTGTGCATTAGAAACATTCTTGTAATCGGGAAGTGTTATGGGCTGTTCTGTATATTTTTCATCTATTAAATAGACCGAAACTTTAAGATTGATCTTTATCGCTTTTTGACGAGCATCAATAGATCGTTTTAAAATGACAACTTTATGAACCAATTTAGGAGAAACCCGAACGATTTGAGCCGCATATTCGGTCAATAACTGCTCGTTGGCAGCAATTTCGGGAGAAACCTGAAGTTGTAATTCTTGTGGCATAGGTACACTATTTGAGGCAAAAATAATCAAATGAAACTTAGTACAAATAAAAAAGGTTCAGCTTTCGCCAAACCTTTTCTACTACTTACTTATCGGTATTAATTTTTAATAAACTTATAATTCCCCACCTGATTGTCTAGGGTTACTTTCACAAAATAAACTCCGGTTTGCAAATCAGCCACTGAAATGGTTGTTAAGGTTTCTGTTGCTTTCAATGATTTTACTTGAGTACCATTAATAGAATAAATTTCGATAGCAGCATTGACATTTTCTGAATTATTCGAGATATTCAACACATTTGATGTCGGATTTGGATACAATTTAATGGCGTCATTAGTAAGTGTTATCGGTGTTACCCCAAGAGCAACGCCGAAATCAAGATAATCTGGAGAACCATTAGTATTGGTATCGTCGTTACTTGGATTGCCATCTCGGTTATAATCCTCTAAAAAGGTTAGTACATTATCGCCGTCATCATCATTATCCAAATAATTTGGAATGCCATCGCTATCAGTATCTCTCAGAATAATGGCCCCTTGAGTAACATTGTTTTTATTAGCAAAAACATATTCCAAATTGGTTAAAACAAGATCCCCATCATCATCATTATCCAGATAATTGGGGATGCCGTCAAAATCGGTATCGTCATTGGCCAAATTAGAATCACCGTTTACATCTTCAATTTCAGAAGCCGCATTATCAGTATCAAAATCGATATTACAATCGACAACGCTCAAAACAACTGGCTTTACAAGTCCATTAATATTGGCATAAATGGTTTGTGGATTTGTTACATTAGAGTAAGATGCAGTATTTGCTATAGCATTTACATTAGTTTGGGCATCAACCATTGTTTCATGGAAAGTTACCCCAGATGAAGATGAATTTAAATCTCCCGCCGCTACAGCTAAATTAAAAAACTGTATTCCAGTTGTCATATCACCACAACGTACAAAGGAATAGTTTGGATAATAATTTGGGCGGTAAAAACGCCATGCTTCCTGCGAAGCAGTCCAGCTTCCTGTATTTCTGCCTGGAGGAGCAATTCCTTCTGTACCAGAAAGATTAATCAATCCTATTACTCCTCTTCCTGCCTGCCAATTTGTTGTTGGTATTCTATTAATCATTTGTACATCAACACTATTGTTCCCCTCACTCAAAATCATCTGAAAAGAAGTTGTTTGAGTAGGAGTTCCTTGAAAATGTGGCTGATTATTAAAATATACAACAAATTTTCGATTAGGTTGTGTTCCATAGATTCCATAGGTTAATGAACCTGTTTGATTGGAATTATTTAAATCTTCATAGCATCCTAAAATTGAGTTTTTTACAGCAAATCCAGCTGATGGTATTTGACCGCTAAAGGGCCATGGTGAATATTGACCCGCCAAGTTTGTTCTGAAATCAATATATCCGTTGGTACTAATCAATAACTGATTGTAGCTAATTCCATAAAAATCAAAATCAAAAGGCAAATTAATGACTGCAGAATATAAGTCATCTTGTGTTGATAAAGGCGACAATGTTCCTGAGAACGGCTGAAATGGTATCGGAGCAACGGCATAATTATTTTGTGAAATACCTTTAACAGACAATACGGCAAACAACATAAAAAGAATGTACTTTTGTTTCATAAGATTTGTTTTATTTTGACAACAACAAAAATATTCAATTTTATTAATTAAACTATTGATTCCTATAAATTTAACGATATGTCACGACAAATAAAATTAATTTGGGATTTCCGAGGAGATGCAGCATCCAAAACAGCGGAGCATCATGAACTTCATTTAAAAGAATATATTATTCACGAAAAATTACCATTGCACATCACCGGTTTTGAAATCAAGAATGAAATGCATGCTATAGCTTTTATGGTTGTGACGGATGAATTCATGATTCCGATTCGGGACGCTTTAAAACCGCATCGTGGGGAATTATATCATTAATCTAAATCGATTTTATAGTCCGTAAAAAAGTAGGTCGAATTCGATTCACCATTAAGCTCAATACTTTTATAGTCAACTACAATTTTTTCTTTTACTTCATAATTGTAGACATCTGCAATGTTATTAACTTCATTTTTTTCATAAAACTTACCGTCTTTTGTCCACCATTCCCCTTTTTCAAATAAAGTCTCAATGTCACAACCCTGTTTTGTGGTAAACATAATAACATATTTGCCATTTTCATATCGTTGTAATATCCAATGCTTTTCGACACCATCAGTTTCTCTATCTTTTTCAAAACCTTTCCATATGCCTACTAACTGCTTGTCATGTCCTTTATTAGTAAATAAAAAACTTGAAAACACAAAAACTGAAAATATTAATAAAAAACCTAAAAATACTTTTTTCATAATTATTGTTTATTTGGAATATCTATTGTTTTAATGTAATCATCTAAAAATAAGAACATAAATGAGTCTAATTCTTTTTCTGCTTTAAACTCTGCTTCTTTTTGCTTTAAATATTTATTTTCTTTTTTTTTCTTTTTTTCAGAAAAAGAATCAACAAAATTTAATTCAATATCATTGGTCATTTGTCTATACTCTTCTGCTTTTTGCTTATATTCATCAGTAGTTTTAAAATAAATAAAGTAATCTTGTTTGAATTTATAAAATTCATCTCCTAATAAATCCTTTGATTTTATTTGTATTCCAGACTTAATTTCAAACAATCTGTAATATTCATATACAGAACCATATCCCATATGTACATAATGCAATTGTTTACCATAGGGACAAATCAATAATCCATTATAAAAATCACAAGGGAAATTTTGAATAGTACCAAAAACATCCTTGTAGATAGACACTAAAGAATAAGCATCTGACTCCTCTTTTCTTTCCTGAAAACATTCCTTATAAATATTTTCAACTACTAATTTGCCATCTTTAAATTTGAAGTAAGCAATATATCCACGCCAGTTTGCTGATGAAATTGTTGTAATTAAATTATCTGGTAATGGGTTAGTTCTAAAATAAGCTTCTAATGGATTTGAGTATAATTTTATAGTATCTCTTTCAGTTATCAAATAATCAGGCACTTGAGCTGTAGCCAATATCTTTACTGAAAATAACAAACAACTAAAAAGTGATAAAAAACCTTTCATTTAATTAGCTACATCACTAATAAACTTGATGCGCATTAATCGAAGTTCTTCTATATCATAATCGCCGTCAAATTCTTTTAAAGCTTCTTCTATTTTATCGGTTTCTGAGTCCATGAAGTATTCGTGGATTTCTTCCTGTTGGTCTTCATCTAAAATTTCATTGACCCAATAATTGATATTCAACTTCGTTCCGGCATACACGATCTGCTCCATTTCCTTCAGTAAGCTATCCATGGTAAGACCTTTGGCTTTGGCGATATCATCAAGAGATAACTTTCTGTCAATATTTTGAATTATGTATAGCTTGTTGGCCGAATTGGCTCCAGTCGACTTCACTACTAAATCGTCTGGACGAATAATATCATTGTCCTCAACATATCTTGCAATAAGCTGGACGAAGTCGTTTCCATACTTTTTGGCTTTTCCTTCTCCTACTCCGTGCACATTACTTAATTCGTCAATCGTTATAGGATATTTGAGTGCCATATCTTCCAAAGAAGGATCCTGAAAAACGACAAAAGGCGGTACTCCGAGCTTCTTGGCTACTTTTTTTCGCAAATCGCGCAACATACTCATCAACGCTTCATCGGCAGTTCCTGAAGATTTGGCTGCCGTCACTATTGCATCATCTTCAGCTTCATTGTACTCGTGATCTTCCGACATCAAGAATGATAATGGATTTTCGATAAATTCATGCCCTTTTTCGGAGACTTTCAGAATACCATAAGTTTCAATATCTTTATTCAAAAGACCATCTACCAATACCTGTCGAATTAGCGCCATCCAATACCGCTCTTCAAACTCTTTACCAGCTCCAAAGAACGGCTGTGAATCGGTTCTATGGGCTTTTATCATAGCGTTAACGCGACCAATAAGTGTAAAGCAAATTTCTTTTGATTTGTATAAATATTTGGTGTCGCGAACCACTTCTAAAAGCAGTTTGACCTGATTTTTGGCTTCTACTTTGGATTTTGGATTACGAACGTTGTCATCCATGTCGGCGCCTTCGCCCGTTTCAGAATCAAATTCTTCCCCGAAATAATGCAATAAAAATTTACGTCTTGAAATAGAAGTTTCGGCATAAGCGACTACTTCTTGCAATAAGGCAAAACCTATTTCCTGCTCAGCAACAGGCTTACCCGACATGAATTTTTCTAACTTTTCGACATCTTTGTAAGAATAATAAGCCAAGCAATGACCTTCTCCTCCATCGCGACCGCCACGACCGGTTTCTTGATAATAACTTTCCAAGGATTTTGGAATATCATGATGAATCACAAAACGAACATCGGGCTTGTCTATTCCCATTCCGAAGGCTATAGTAGCAACCACAACATCGACATCTTCCATTAGAAACATATCCTGATGTTTGGCTCTAGTTTTAGCATCCAATCCAGCGTGATACGGAACCGCTGAAATTCCGTTTACCTGCAAGACTTCGGCTATTTCTTCTACCTTTTTACGGCTTAAACAGTAAATAATTCCAGATTTACCCTTGTTCTGTTTGATAAAACGAATAATATCCGCTTCAATATTTTTAGTTTTGGTACGTACTTCGTAAAAAAGATTCGGACGATTAAATGATGCTTTAAATGTTTTGGCATCAGACATGTCGAGGTTTTTTAAAATATCTTCCTGCACTTTTGGCGTTGCTGTTGCTGTCAAACCAATAACAGGAACATCACCAATTAACTTTATAATTGCTTTTAGATTGCGGTATTCAGGTCGGAAATCATGTCCCCATTCTGAAATACAGTGGGCTTCATCAATGGCTACAAATGAAATTTTAACGTTCTGTAGAAACTCAACATATTCTTCCTTGGTTAAGGATTCAGGCGCAACATACAAAAGTTTCGTAATTCCAGAGGTAATGTCTTTTTTAACCTGATTGATTTCGGTTTTGGTTAAAGAGGAATTTAATACGTGAGCGATACCATTTTCAGAAGACAAACTCCGAATAGCATCCACTTGATTTTTCATTAAAGCAATTAAAGGCGAAACTACAATCGCTGTTCCTTCCTGAATCAAAGCCGGTAATTGGTAACACAACGATTTTCCACCACCTGTAGGCATAATAACAAAAGTATTATTTTGACCAATAATACTTTTTATGACTTGCTCTTGTAAACCTTTAAATTGGTTGAACCCAAAATATTTTTTTAATTCTTTATGAATGTCAATTTCGTCTAAATTCATTCTGTGTTAATCGTATTTTTACATAAATTTGCAAACATAAAGATAGTACTTTCTTTTATACATACAAATTTTATATTACTACAATTTTGATAAATAAAGAGTCCATTTTAGCTGCTGCACAAAGAACAATTTTATCTGAAAGTGAATCGATTGCAAATCTAGTTCCGTTATTAGATGACGACTTTGTAAAATCAGTAGAAATCATCAATAATTCGAAAGGTCGCCTCGTTGTTACGGGAATTGGAAAAAGTGCCATCATTGCTCAAAAAATTGTAGCTACTTTAAATTCTACAGGAACGCCCTCGTTGTTTTTACATGCTTCAGAAGCCATTCATGGAGATTTGGGTATGGTGCAACCTGGTGATGTGGTGATTTGCATCTCCAAAAGCGGAAACAGTCCTGAGATTAAGGTTTTAGTTCCTTTGTTAAAACGATTTGGTAACAAGCTAATAGCCATAACTGGAAATACTACCTCTTTTTTGGGAAAAGAAGCTGATTATGTATTGAATACGTATGTAGAAACTGAAGCCTGTCCTAATAATTTGGCGCCTACCAACAGTACAACAGCTCAAATGGTCATGGGTGATGCATTGGCGGTATGCCTGATGGAAATGAATCAATTTACTGCTGAAGACTTTGCCAAATACCATCCAGGAGGTGCGTTGGGTAAAAAATTATTACTCCGTGTTGGCGATATGTTGGATACGACGCACCGACCTATAGTTGGTCCTGATTCTACTATCAAAAAAGCCATTATGGAAATTTCCGAAAAGCGTTTAGGAGTTACTGCTGTTGTCGATAATGACAAAGTCATCGGAATCATTACTGATGGTGATATCCGACGCATGTTGAATACAACCGATAACATTTCCGGATTAACGGCAAAAGACATTATGACCATAAACCCAAAAACGATAAAGTCTACCGAGCTGGTAAGTGACGCTTTAAATATTCTGGAAGATTTTTCGATTACACAGTTAGTTGTTGTTGACGGTGGCGATTATAAAGGTGTTTTGCATTTACACGATATTTTAAAAGAAGGCATCGTATAATGGCAAAAAAAAATAAAAACGAAATGTCTTTTCTGGATCATCTTGAGGATTTGAGATGGTTGTTAGTGCGAAGCTCCGCTGCCATTATCATTATGGCGTTAGTAACTTATTTCTTTAGCGACTTTATTTTTGACGACATCATTTTTGGACCTACCGATGCCAATTTCATTACCTACCGCTTTTTTTGCGAAGTAGCCCAAATACTTGGAATAACTGGCGACATTTGTGTTAAAGAACTACCTTTTACCATACAAAACACTTCTATGGAAGGTCAGATAAACGTTTTTGTTTGGACCTGTATAACGGCAGGTTTTATTCTGGCTTTTCCTTATATTTTATATGAACTATGGCGCTTTATTAGTCCGGCTTTGTATGAAAAAGAAAAGAAAAATGCCATAATTTTCATCTTTGTTTCCTCAATCCTTTTCTTTTTAGGAGTGCTGTTTGGTTACTTGATTATTGTACCACTTTCCATCAATTTTGTAGCTACTTTTTCCGTGAGTAGTGTCGTGAAAAACGAATTTAATTTAGATTCTTACATTGGTATGATCAAAACCTCGGTTATTGCTGCCGGATTATTTTTTGAACTCCCTATTATCATTTATTTCCTAACAAAACTGGGCTTAGTAGGGCCTGATTTCTTGAGAAAATACAGAAAATATGCCATCGTAATTGTTTTAATTGTGGCCGCTATAGTAACCCCACCTGATGTTGTAAGCCAGATTACGGTTGCCATACCCATGTTGTTAATATATGAAGCAAGTATTTGGATTTCGGCATTAGTAGAAAAAAACAGAAAGAAAAATGAGCAATCAAGTAGCAGAATTTAATGAGTACCGTTCGAAGATGAACGAAAAATTATTGGCAGACAATAATAAAATTGTGAAACGAATTTTCAATCTCGACACCAATGCGTATGCCGAAGGTGCTCTTGATGTGAAAACCAAAGAATTACTTGGACTGGTAGCCTCGACCGTATTGCGTTGCGACGATTGCATCAAATACCATTTGGAAACTAGTTACAAAGAAGGCATTACCAAAGAAGAAATGATGGAAGCCATGGGCATTGCTACTTTAGTGGGTGGAACCATAGTTATTCCGCATTTGCGAAGAGCTTATGAATTTTGGGAAGCTCTGGAAGACCATAAATAATTTGAAAATTAATCAATTTGAAAATTTGAAGATGCAATTATTTGTTAATTCATCTGTTCTGTTGGTTATTTTTAATTTTATTTGTTTGATAAAATAATTTATGAATTGATTTTGAGTAATTATCTCATTTTCAAATTTTCAAATTTTCAAATTTAAATCATGAAATTAAGAGCCGAAAATTTAGTCAAAACCTATAAAGGCAGAAGTGTTGTAAAAGGGATTTCTGTAGAAGTAAATCAGGGAGAAATCGTTGGTCTTCTGGGACCGAATGGTGCCGGAAAAACAACTTCTTTTTATATGATTGTAGGTTTGGTGAAGCCCAATTCCGGAAATATTTATTTAGACAATATGGATATTACAGAATTTCCTATGTATAAACGCGCTCAAAACGGTATTGGTTATTTGGCTCAGGAAGCGTCCGTTTTTCGAAAATTGAGTATAGAAGATAATATTCTGAGTGTTTTGCAATTGACAAAACATACTAAAGAAGAACAGATTGCCAAAATGGAAAGCCTAATAGCGGAATTTGGGCTTGAACATATCCGAACCAATCGTGGTGATTTACTTTCCGGTGGTGAACGCCGTAGAACTGAAATTGCTCGTGCTTTGGCTACAGATCCTAAGTTTATCCTTTTAGATGAACCCTTTGCCGGAGTAGATCCCGTTGCGGTTGAAGATATTCAACGTATTGTAGCTCAATTAAAAAATAAAAACATCGGAATTCTAATTACCGACCACAACGTCCAAGAAACCTTAGCCATTACGGATAAAACCTACTTAATGTTTGAAGGAGGAATCCTTAAAGCCGGAAAACCTGAAGAATTAGTTGAAGATGAGATGGTTAGAAGAGTCTACTTAGGTCAAAATTTTGAACTGCGTAAAACCAAAATTGATTTCAATATTCCAAAAGTAGATTTAAATCACTAAAAAAGTGAAAAATCCAGACGAAGAACTACTGGAAGATTGGCATACAAATCCAAAGTACTGGAAATTGGGCGGTCTCTTTTATTACAATAGAGAAGATGAAAGACTTTTGATAGACAAACCTAATCCTAACTACGGATCAACCTTAAATTTTGCTCATCGAAAATCTTATATAATTATAGTAGTGTGCATTTCCTTTTTCGGATTTGTAGTCTATATGATAACTTCAAAAAACTAAAAAAGCTTCCAAACTGGAAGCTTTTTTAGTTTTTTGAAAATTTAGTAATAAGTGTAGCTGATTGATTCAAATAAAACATTTGACATATCACGTGTGATTTCAGTTATTGGATAATCATCCGAGTTATAAGTAAATGAAGTTATGTCATGACGCGTAGAGGTAATAAAATCCGTTATGTTATTTACATTTCCTTCTATATCAAAATCTAATACTTGAAAAACAGCATAATTACTTATGTTTTTGAATGGATTATTTTTTACATCATAAGTATAGTTTTCTGTACTTGAAAATCCAAAAGAAGACGTGCGGGTCAATTGCATTATATTTCCGTTTTGAACGGTACAAACCTCAGTATAGCTTAACGTAGTTTGACTTGTCAAATCACCATAATACACTGTTCTGGTAAAGGTATTGCCCGAATAAGTAACTAACGTTTTGGCTGCTGAATTAAAATCAGGATCGTATTCCGTATATTGAGTAACTTGATCTCCAGTATATTCAATAACAATATAAGTGTCATCCTCTGGATGATTTATTCTGGTCAATTTATCTCCGGTGTAGATATATTGTTCAATTACAACCCCTGAATCCTTGACATTAACTAATTTATTACCCGAATACGAAAAAAGCAAATTGAAGTCATCGTCGGCTGGATCAGCATTATCAATAATCATCGTTTTAACTAAGGTTACCGCAGCAGGACTGTCGGAAGAATCACTAGAGCAACTGCCTAAAAACAGTGCTGAAAAGGCAAACAAATACAGGATTTTTTTCATTGGTGTCGTTTTAGTTTTTATGTAAAAATATGACTTCTACTAACAAAGAAATTATTTTTTAGTAATTTTTAGTTGATTGTCTAGTATTGATAACAAAACATAGAGTATAATTATCAAAGGAACTGCCAATATTTGCAGAAAAATAAGCATCAAAACCGAAACGGCCAAAAAGAAAATCTGCAATTTATATTTCGCAAAACTGAAGTTCTTAATTTTTAAGGAAAACAAAGGAATTTCTGCGTTCATTACATAGGCACTCACTAAAGTTAACACAATTAAGAACCAAGTATTATATGAAAATCCCATGTCAAGGTCTTGATGAAAATAATCAGCCACAAGTGGTAAACTGCAAATAAACAAGGCATTGGCAGGGGTTGGCAATCCTATAAAAGAATCTGATTGTCTTGTATCAATGTTGAATTTAGCCAAACGATAACAGGCTCCAAGCGTTATTATAAAACCTAAAAAAGGAAGTGCTACATAATACCATTCCAAATCGGCGAAGTACAAATTTCTTCTATTCATCAGTAACTGATACATGACATAACCCGGAACAACACCACTGGTAATCATGTCTGCCAAAGAATCTAATTGCACTCCCAAAGGTCCGGACACGTTAAATTTTCGGGCAAAGAATCCATCAAAAAAATCAAAGAAAATCCCCAAACAAACAAACCCAAAAGCAACTGCAAATTCTTCATTGGAAACAAAAACCAACGCCACGCAACCACAAAACAAGTTTAACATCGTAAATAAATTGGGAATAAGCCTTTTGATGTTCATTCGGATAAAGTTTTTTTATAGGTTTGAGCAAATTTAATACAATAAGTTAAAGCTTTCTACGTTTTATATTAGAGATTTATTTGATATTTGTAAAAAGAAAAATTGCCTTGAAAAAAACAATTGCTATTCTACTGCTTTTTGCCGGAATACTTACTCATGCTCAATCGGTTAGAAAATATTCGAATGAGTTTATGAATATTGGCGTAGATGCTGCTGCCCTAGGAATGTCTAATGCGGTAACGGCTTTTACTGGCGATGTGAATTCGGGCTATTGGAATCCGGCCGGAATTTTAAAAATTGAAGACAGCGAAGCCGCTTTGATGCACGCGAGTTATTTTGCCAATATTGCCCAATATGATTACGCCGGTTATGCCAAAAAAATCGATGATCGTAGTGCTTGGGGCGTTTCTCTAATCCGTTTTGGGGTAGATGATATCCTCAATACTACCCAACTTATAGATGGCGAAGGCAATATCGACTACAACAGAATCAGTCTGTTCTCAACAGCAGATTATGGATTAACCTTTTCGTACGCGCGTAGGCCAACATTATTTGAAGGTCTGCAATATGGTGTCAACGCTAAAGTTATTAGAAGAGTGATTGGAGAATTTGCCAATTCCTGGGGATTTGGTTTTGATTTTGGATTGCAGTATGAAAAAAACGATTGGCACTACGGAATAATGCTGCGTGATATCACGACAACCTACAATGTTTGGGCTATTGATGAAGATAAGTATGAAGAAATACGCGATGCCGTTGCGGGTCAAAATCAGGAACCGCCAGAAAGTACCGAAATAACCTTGCCCAAAGCCCAACTTGGAATCGCGAAAAAATTTGATTTTCACTACGATTATACTCTATTAGCTGCAGTTAATCTAAACATGCAATTTGCCAGAACCAATGATATTTTTGCTTCTGATGCCGTGAGTATTGATCCGGCATTAGGATTGGAATTTGGGTATGCCAATTTAGTTTTTCTTCGCGCCGGTGTTGGTAACTTCCAAAATGTGGAGCAAATTGACGGTTCAAGCAAGGTAAATTTTCAACCGAATATTGGCTTAGGCTTTAAATACAAAGGGATTCAGGTGGATTATGCGTTAACTGATTTAGGTGATCAAAGCGCAGCCTTATATTCTAATATTTTTTCGGTTAAAGTAGATTTAAGTATCTTCAGATAAAAAATTATGCTTAAAAAAATACTCTTCTTATGGCTATTGGTATGTAGCGCAACCTCATGGGCGCAAAAACTTTCAAAAAATGCACAAGTAAGTGTTTTTACGTGTGATAGAGGTGCCGAATTATATTCGACTTTCGGACACACCGCGCTTCGGATAAAAGATACCGACAATGCCTTGGATGTCGTTTATAATTATGGGTATTTCGATTTTAGGACGGAGAATTTCTATTTTAAATTTGTAAAAGGCGATTTACAGTATTTCGTCAATGCCACTTCCTATGATGATTTTGTTTTTGAATACAAATTGGACCGAAGAGAAGTTATCGAGCAAACCCTCAATCTGCCTTTAGCCAAGAAGCAAGAACTCTTTGAAGCACTTAATCGAACCCTAGAACCTGATCAAAAATATTATACGTATAAATTCATCGACAGAAACTGTACTACGATGATTTTGGACAAAGTCAATGGTATTTATGGGAAAGTATATCTTCAAAAGGTAGACGACACTTCCATAAGTTACCGAACGCTTTTATATCCTTATTTCGATAATTATTTTTGGTATAAACTGGGAATCAACATCGTTTTCGGAGCCAAAACAGATAAAGATGCTGCGAAATTATTTTTACCTATAGAATTACTAAACAGCTTAGATAAAGCAAAATTTGAAGGGAAACCACTGGTTATCAAAAAAGAAACTGTTGTGAAAGGAGCCGTGCTTCAGCCCAAATTTTCGTTTTTGAATAGCATCTATTTGGTTTGGGTAATCCTTTTGATTTTAATAGTTACCAATAATAGAATTTTATTTAAAAGTTACCTCTTTATCTGTGGTTTATTAGGACTTTTGCTATGTCTTATCGGATTGTATTCACAGCATGAAGAACTGTTGTGGAATTACAATGCTTTACTTTTTAATCCGATTTTTCTGTTAATTCCGTTTGTAAAAATAACGTTTCGGAATAAACTCAATATCGCATTATTAGGATTGCTATTAATTTACATTCTAATCATGATAAACAAACCCCATTTGATGATAATGTTGCCTTTTATCATAACGCAATGTTATATTCTTTTGAAATTGAATGGTGCTAGTACTTGGAAACTATTGCCCTTTGTAAAGTAAAACCGTTCCCAAGGTTTTGAAGATAATATTCACGTCTAAAAAAAGGCTTCTGTGCTTGATATAGTATAAATCATATTGAAGTTTGATTAAGCTATCATCGATGGTTTCACCATAGGAGTAATTTACCTGAGCCCAACCTGTTAATCCCGGCTTTATAACATGACGGGTTTCATAAAATGGCATTACATCGGCAATTTCTTTTACAAAAACAGGACGCTCCGGTCTAGGCCCTATAACGGCCATATCGCCTTTAAGAATATTGATAAACTGCGGTAATTCGTCCATTCTGGATTTTCTTAAGAATTTACCAAAAGGCGTTATTCGGCTGTCATTGGTAGTAGCAAAAACGGCACCTTCTCTTTCGGCATTCTTTACCATGGTTCTAAATTTGACGATGTTAAAAACCTGACCATTCTTACCTACTCTTTCCTGACTATAAAAGAGTTTTCCGCGGTTACCTACAAGATTTCCAATCAGGATTAATGGCAGTAATAGCATTCCAATAGACAATCCAATCACTGAAAATAGTATTTCAAAAATCCGCACCATAATCAGATAAAAATGATTTTGATTGCTTCTGCTGAAAGGGAAATAGCGGTAGAAATCACGGGAAACATACTGCATCGGAATACGTTGTGCTAAAGTTTCATAAACCTGCGTATATTCTCTTATGATATATCCGTTCTCCAATAAATCAATAAGCTGATTGTAAAGATTAACAGTTATACCGTCTGTTTTTTGGGAGGCGACTACAATTTCGGAAATCGAATTTTTCTTTACAAATTGCTTAATGTTATCAATGGCAATATTCTTTATTTTTAGATTATCCGTTGTTTTACTATTGGCACTGTCAGAATTGACAAAGCCCAGCACACGATAATGAGGGTCAGCATTTTCGAGTCCGTCCACCAATTCTTTTAGTTGTTCTTTATCGCAAATTAGAATGACTTTCTTGGAAAAACGATTGGAAGCAAAAAAGCTCACATACATCATTCTCCAAATAAAAAGCGCTAAAAAAATAGCAATATAAAAAATAAGGATTTGCAGTCGATTTGAAGGAAGCACCGGCGTATAAATTGGTGTTAACAGATACAACAACACTGTTATAGAAGAGGTCAGAATAATGCTTTTGATGACCTGGTATTGATTACTGGCAACCTGCAAGTTATACATTTCAAATACCGAACCTATGAAGTTGATGTAGATTCCGAGAACAATTGTCCAATAAAAATTGGTTTCAGAGATGTTGAAATAATTGAAATTGAAAGCAATTCCAACAAGATATAATGACAGTAAAACAAAGACCACGTCAAAAATTCTTAAAAGAATCTTTCTTTCAGATACTTCAAAGTGGATATCCTTGCGCTTATTCATTTTATGTTAAATTTTGACAGGGGCAAGTTACTAAATAATACCAATTAAACCAGCAATTCTATCCACTGCTTTTTCACCAATTCCCAATCAAAAGCTTTTACAGTCTCTTTGCCATTACATGAGAGAGCTTTTGCTAAGTCAGGCTCAGAGAGGATACGCTTAATTTGCTTTGCCATATCAGCGGCATCATTATCACTGATTAAAAGCGCATTCGTATTGTGCTGCAATAAATAGGGAATCCCTCCAACATTGGTCGATATCACCGGTAAACCCAATGCCATGGCTTCAATCACACTGATTGGGGTATTATCAAAATGAGTGGTATTTATAAATATATTGTAGTCTTTAGACAGGTTGATCCATTCAGGCTTCGTTAATTTACCTGTGAAAATTACCTCAACATTATTTTTTTGAGCAAATCCTACCGTTTTTGAATAGCTTTCGTCTTTCTTAGGTCCAACCATACAAAGTTGGGCTTCTGGATATTCTTTTTTAATCTTAAGAAGTACTTTTACAGCCATAACGGGATTGTATATTTTGGCGAAAGATCTAACCCAGAGTAATTTTGGAGTCTTAAATTCTTTTACTGAGTTTTCGTATAATTCAAGTTCAATTGTATTGGGAATATACTTCAAATTGTTGTACCCATTTTTCTTAAAAGTTTCATACAAATAATAGGAAGGAGCCACATTGATGTAGGCATTATTAAATATCAAATCGGAGAAAAATTTGCTTTTGACAATTCTTTCCGGCAAATTACCACCGTGAAGTTTTGGAATATATTTTACTTTTAAAACTCTACATAATTGTGAAATCAGAAATGCGTACCAAAAGTTTTTAGTGCTGTAGGTATCTATTAAGACATAGTCTACTTTTTTGGCATATTTGAACGTTTTGATAATCATTTCAAACATTCGGATTGCCTTATTTTTTTTGGAAGATGCATAGTATACATTGAAACCTTCACTCTCTAGAAACGTCCCTAATGTCTCTATAGAAGTAGAAGTATATCCATGATTGGATAACTTATTTCCTATGTATAGCAGGTGTTTCATCGATTAAAATTTTTAATAAGGATAACGAATATACAAAAGCTGGTGCAGCAATTCGCATAGCAGCATGATTAATTGTTAGTATCCAAAAAAACAAAAAACAGAAAATATAGATGTGCTGTTTGTTATCCAAAAATAAAAAGATAGGGGTAAAAAAAACAATCATTAATGCAATGATACCCATCGCACCATGTTCCGCAAGGGTTCGTGATATTTCACTATGCGAGGCAATAATCAATCCACCTGATTTTTCTTCTCGTACTTCTAATGCCTTAGCAACTCCAATTCCGAATACGGGATTATCCAAAAAGTCATCAATCTCACTATCCCAGATTTCTTCTCTTCCAGTTAACTGACTTTCCTTAACTCTTCCCGCAGCATCTTGATTAGCGTATCGTTTGTCAATTAATCCACCCGTTTGATTGGAAGTATAAATCCAAGTGATAAAAAAAGCAACACTCATAAAAAGCAATAGTCGAAACAGATTGTACTTTCCTTGAGATTTTGAATTGAAATAGATGTAGGCTAGTAATAACAGAATCATTATAAAACCCGTTACCATGCCACCGCGTGAAAAAGTAACTAAACCTCTGTAAGTAATATTAAATAAAACAATAAGGTTTACGATGAAAATTAATTTTGATTTGGACTCTAAAAGCAATCTTGAAAAAAAAACAAACATTCCCACACCTAGTAATGTGGCAACCTGATTCGGTCCGAATCCTCCTGATGTAGCATTATTGGAACCCGTACCGACCAATACTTCCTTTAAGTCTGGCGTATACAATATCAAATAAACTGTGGTTGCAAAAACGGGTAAAGCTAATGCCAGAAGAATATTATTAACCTGTGAAAGCAGTATTTTTCGATTGTAACAATAAATAGCGGAAACTCCAAGACAAGCCGGACCAGAAATATTAAAGGCAATGGCTTTTCGGATATCTGTTTGTAAATTTAGGGTTTCTGTAGCGACAATTACACCTGGTAATAATAGTAATAGATAAATCCAAAATGGAATAGCATTCTTGGAGAAGCCGCTAAAGTACATTCCTAAAGCCATAAAAATCATCACGGCATATTTGGAAGACTCATAAAGCAAATTTCCTCCTGTCATCCTTAAGAAAACCTCACTTCCTACTATATAAGCAGAAGCATACAACACTTCATTGTTTCTGTTACGGTTTTTAAGCACAAAATATACCCCAACAGCAAGCATTGCAATGGCATAAAACTTAGAAAGAGGTCTGACAAAAAACAACAAAACCCCCAATACCATGTGGGCTACAATCAATGCTATGTATTTGCTGTCTTTCATATTTTTAGCGTTGAAACCCAATTTAAATAGTTAGCGATAACACCTTCTTTGGAATGATTTTGGATAATGGTATTGTACAACTCTTGTCCCATTTGATGACGCAAACCGTCGTCTTCTATAAACTCCTCAAGACATTTGGTAAACGAATCCACATCATTAGATTCGACAATAAATCCGTTAACATCGTCCTGAATAATTAAAGGGATTTCACCTACTTTGGTAGCAACAATCGGTTTTTTGGACAATCCGTACTCAATCAAAGAAACGGGTAACCCTTCCGATTTGGAAGTTAATATTGCAATATCTGCTTGATTGATAATGTTTTTCACATCATTTTTCGAACCATAGATAAATACATGATTTTGCAGATTCTTAGTTACAATTAACGCTCTTATTTTTTCCGAGTAGTCATCTTCAAAATCTTTACCAACCAAATGAAATGTCCACTCAGGTTGCAAATCCTTGAGTTTTTCGGCGATTTCTAATAAAAAGAAATGGTTTTTTTGGTCACGTAAGTTCGCCAAACACAAAATTCGTGTTCCGATAGTACCTTTAAGTTGCGTTACTTCAGTTTCTGAACCGTCTATTGTTGTAAAATTGGGTAAATAAATTACGCTCTTACAATTGAGTTCCTTTTCTGCCCAGGCTTTTAATTTGTAATTGACAACGATGATTCCCTTGAAAAAGTGAGACGCCATCTTCAACATCAATGATTTTTCCGAGCTGATGAATTCGCTTAAACCATTATGATCGTGCCAAATAATCTCTATTTTTGGGTAAATCAACTTGACAAGCATCGCTAAAAAATAAGAACTACTGTGCGGTTGCAGATAGTCAACTTTATGTTCTTTACAGTATTTTTTTAATCGCAATACCGCAGCAAGATCAAGAGTCGATTTCTTTTTCAAAAATAAGTACGAAACCGAATGGTGCAGTTGACTCTTCAGATTTCCTTCCGCTCTTGTGGCTACTAAACCAGAGAATTCAACGCTCTGCGAAAGGGCATTAGCATAGTTAATAGCCATTTTCTCGGCGCCACCAATTTCAAGTGAATCTATTATTTGAACAATTCTCATGGTTGTAAAAGCAACTTAATTTCGTTTTCAAAAGTATCCATCGTGTACTGTCTTGACCAATACATGGCATTATTTGCCTTTCTTTGATATTCGACTGGGTTTTCCAGAAGCGCTTCTATTTTTTTTACATCAGCATTTATTTCTAAATCTAAAAGCAATCCTCTATCGCCTTCTGAAAGCATATTCGGAACGCAAGATACCTTGGAAGCGATGGGCAAACAACCCCAAAACATACCTTCGGCAACCACTTTTGGCCAACCTTCACTCAAAGAGGGTAAAACTACAAAATGATTTTCGATGTAGGCCTTTTTAATACTTTCTTGATTTTGATTTCCTTTCAGAAAAACAACTGCTTCAAGTTGATGTGTAGCAATATATTTTTTAAGAATTGCTCTCTCATTTCCTTCTCCATAAAGCGTCAAATCAACGGTATATCCTTTCTTAAAAAGTTGTTCTATCAATTGAATAGCATAGAGTGGTTGTTTGCCGTTCGAAAGAGTTCCCACAAACAAAAAACATATTTTGTCTTTTAGAGCTCTTGGTTGTATCGCTATTTTGTCTTTTTCAAAATAACTAGCGGTAAAAAAAGATTTGATGTTTTTACTACTATTTTCCCATTCGCCATACACTAAGACTTGCATGTTTTTGGTCAGTGTAGTATTACTCAAAATCCATTTTTGCAAACGATAGGTCAATGGCTGCTTTGCTTTTGGATCCCAATTGCCGGCATATTTTGCAGTTTTCGGTTTTGAAGGAAAAAAAATTTGAACGAAACAACCCAAAAGCCCAATATTTCCGGGACAACGCAAATGAATATGGTCAGCACTTTTCATATTCTGATAAATTTTCCAAACTATTTTAGGAAGCACAACTGCCGAATGCAAAGCATTCTTTATACTTGAAATGTCGAAATTAGCGACCTGCGTAAAGTGTATATTTTCGTGCTGGTAAAAATCCTGAATGGGAGTTTTAGGAGTAGTATGCAATGGAGCAACAATCAAAACTTCAGATACATTTTTTAACCATAAGTTCATTTCACGAACATAGGGTTCATATCCAAAATAATTGCCTGATTCTTTACCATGAATAACATGCGTAATTATGGCAAACTTCATCGATTTTATCGTTTTTGCATTAGCATGGTCAAATGCATACATTTAAACAAATGACTATCTGATTTTGCGGATACATCCCAATCTTTTTTATGCCACTTCTTTCCGATACTTTGCTTTTTCTCCTCTGATAGAAATGGGACAAAATTCATTACAAAATACCATTTTGCTTGGCCAAGAAGGCCATGACGTTCCACAATGTTGAAGGTTTTTGCAAACTTGTAATACGTTTTTTTAGTAAAAGGCCATTCCCAATCTTTGTCAGACTGAAAAGGTCGATACATAACGCGCATCAATTTGATAGGTAAACTAGTTTCCAAAGGATCATAACTAATGATTACGCCACCTGGAGCTAATTTTTCATTGAGTTTAGCAATTAGCACATCCGGATTTTGAAAATGGTGCAAAACTCCGTAAGCGTAGATGATATCAAAATCTTTATCAGGGAAATCGGTTTCAGACAAGAAATCAGCTGAAATCGCTTTTGCATTGGGATAAGGTTTAATTCTTTCGGCGAGTGTGGCAATGGCGACATCGCTTAAATCTAAACCAATAAACTCTTTGCTGTGTTGTGCCATGTACAAACTCCAATGATTTCCGGCAAAGCAGCCTAAATCCAAAACTTTTTTATTGGATAAATCGCCAAACCATGTTTTATGAATTTCATAAGACTCGCTAAGAATACCAATATCTTTTCTGATTTTCTTTAGGGTTTTTTCCCTAAAATAATACCAGATTTTGGTTGGTAAGTTCTTTTTATCACTTTTGTAATTATAAAAATCTTTTTGTTTTTTGTTGATTTCGATAATTTCTTCCTGAGTTTTCATGTATGTTCAACGAGGTTTATTAATAAATAAAGATAGCCAACCTACTATTCTTCCGGCAAATTCGGTAAAAGCTTCCTTTTTTTTCTGGGTGGTAAATATATTGCTAAATCTGATAAATGCCAACAATAATACTATCGCATTCCATTTAAATTTAGCTTTCAAAGAGGGTTTTGGGTATTTTACACGCCAGACATACCAGCCGTTTCGGACTACCATTTTCCCATATTGATATTTGTTAGGTCTTCCCGATTCATCGTGATAGTGTCCCAATTGTGCTTTGGTATTCACATAGAGTTTTGCTGATTTTGAAAGACGCAACGTAAAATCGGCATCTTCATATAATCCATAACCTTCAAAATAGGTTGAAAAACTAAAAGTATCAAAAACCGATTTTTTAAAAGAAGATACGCCACCCATCAGTTGTTCAACTTCATAAATTTTGCCCGATGGCGGTAAAAAACTGATGCTTCTACCATTGGAAAACTCCGGTAAAAATCCAGGTTTACAATCGCTGTCTAAACCCAATCGCTTGCGCATTACGAATCGGCTTCCATCTTGTTGCTTCCATCCATCGTAAGCGTATTCATGAATTGTGGGTTTATAATCTTTTGAAACTTCTGTCCATTTACTTTCATTATTGATATAACCGCCTACAGCGAGTGCTTTCGGAAAAATGGTATAGGTTCTAATAATTTCTTCAAAATACTGCGGATCCAGAATTGTATCATCATCTAAAAAGCAGATTACTTCACAATCTTTTGAAACTCTAGCGACACCAAAATTACGTTGCTTGGTTAGCCCTCGCTCTTCATCCGTTACCTTAAAATACAGCAATCCTTGAAACGGATTTTGCGATAAAGCCGTTTTCGTTTCCTCATTTGTTGAGCCATCAATAATCAAAATTTCATTAGGATAAAGTGTTTGCCGCTGCACTGAATGTAATAATTCCAGTAACGGAATAGGACGCATATAAGTACAAACTATTAGTGTGAAATTCATAATTCGGATTGCTTTAATTGAGAAGCCCAATAGACACTTCTATTCCATTTTTGCTTGAAAACATTGATGTACTTAAAAGGATTCCGCAAAAATTTGATATTTAGATTTTTGAATAGCAATGTAGTTTTATAATTCCGTAACTGCTCTTTGGTATCATACTTTAATCGAAACAACATCACTGTTGGTGAAGGTTTGGGCTGGATTTTATCATTTTGCCAACGCAACACGGGTTTTGTTCTAAAACCACCAATGGGAGCTTTTAAGTGCAAAATTCTCGATGTAGAAATATACAAGATGTCATAGCCCTTATTTCGCAATTGCATCCCAAAATCATTATCTTCTCCGAAACCAAATTCATAACCCATGTCAAACTTCATGTCGGCTAAACAAGTCGATTTTACAAAAGCATGTCCAGCTCCGAAAACGGTAAACTGCTTTGGTGGTTGTTCAATAATAGTTTGTGATTGCAAATGACAAGCGACCAAAAACACCTCATTTCCTGTAGATTTGAATGTGGCAATAGCGCTTTCTAACAAATTATTTTCGAAAATTATATCGTCATCAGCAAAAAAAGTAAATTCACTTTCTATTAAAGCAAGACCAATATTTCTGGCATTACAAGCACCCGATTGATGCGTAAAATGATGCTTTATGACAAAAGGCCATTGTTGGTTTTGAATAAATTCTAATTCTGAGCTACTGTTTGAATTAGGATTTTGTTCAATTATGATGACATTTTTGGGCAAATAGGTTTGTGAAGCAAGATTTATCAGTACGTTTTGTAAATATTCTTTACGACCGATAGTCGGAATTAAAACATCTATAGTGCCTTCATTGATTTGATTTTTACTGGATTCCAGTAAAAGTTGGTTGAGCTGTTTTGGATTAAATGTTCTTTTTTTATAAAAGAATGATTGTAGAAAAGGTACTAAAGGAAACTTCTTTTCAAAGAGCATCATGTTAAAGAACAAAAGAAAAACCCAACGAGTTTTGTAATGTTGCTTGGTGAATTTAAAAAGCTCTGAAAGTGTGGCACAAGGTGCTTTATCATCGCTTTTTTTGTCTACAAGTAAGGAAGGCTCCGAATAGCATAAGAGTCCATTAACCATGGCTCTTTTGGCAAAAGAATTCAGAAAAAAATCAAAATTGTATTCCGCTTTTAAATCATTTTTACAAGCACTGAGTGCTGTAGCATGAATGGCTCCCACACGACTACTCATTTGCCAGCTAGCGTATTTTACATTTTTATTAATCTTGATAAAAGGAGAATCTTCAATATATCCTAAATGGTGATCGAAATAATTTTTAGATGACAAATTGAACGAAATCAAAAGTTTTTGATGATGCAGTAAGGTTGGAATCGCACTAACATTCAAACAATTTCTATTACTTTCAGTGCACCAAACTAGAATTTCATGTTCAAATTTGGCAGCAAAATCGAGTAATACTGCTACAATATTTCGGTTTTTTTCTAGTGGAAAATTACCCAAATCATCGGAAACGACCTCTGTTATTTTATAATTATTGTGATAAAAGACAATCATTTAAAGCATTTTTTGATAAAAGTTGGCACTTTGACGGGCTACTACTTCTATACTAAATTTTTCGGACACTGTTTTTCGAGCTGCAACACCAAATTGCATTCGGAGATCGGGATTATCAATCAATTCTAATACCCTGTCGGCAAACAAATCATGCTGTTTTGGATGCACCAAAAAACCATCCACTCCGTCTTCAATAACCTCCGTTGCCCAACCAATATCGGAAGCAACGATTGCTTTTTGTAATGCCATAGCTTCAATCCAACTAACAGGCAAAGCTTCGGCAAATGTTGGGAAAACACATACAGCAGCAGCCTGAATATGGTCTTTTATAGTATCATAGGGAACACTCCCCAAATACGTAACGTTTTGTATAGTATCAGCTTCAAAGAGACTTTGCATCATGTGCCAAGTGGAGGCATTTCCCGTGCTAATATCAGAAGCATCACGTCCGATTAGCATGAGCTTCGCGTTTTTGTTTCTTTTGTATATTTTATTAAAAATTAGGGGTAATTCCAGAAGCCCTTTTTTCCGAATGAGCGTGCCAAAATAGAGAATAGTGTTTTCTTGAATCTCGTTTGAATTTAAATGAAATTGATTACTATCGATACTATTGGGTATGATAGTAAAATCGCGTCCCAATGCAAATAATTCTTTAGTTACATCGGCTGTGTACTTACTTACAGAAAGCAGCGCGTCGGCGTTTTGTAAAGCTTTTTTTTCATAAAATTTATTCCAAAACTTAACCGGACGATTGTCCAAATGGCAAAAATAAGTATCTGAACCATTGAGTCTTATAACAACTTTGCAATGGGGTTTTATCGAAGAAGTTATTCCTGTCCAATCTGCAGCTTCCAGAATTGCTACTTTATTTTCATGTACTAACGTATTGATTCTTCTTTGAATTTTTTTTTGTGTTAGTATTCGGGAAAAGCCTTTTAGTTTGACATTTTTGATTCGGTAAAATGAAATACCCTCTTCTGTGAAAAATTCATCCTCCTTTTGGCCGTATACCAAAACAGAAACCTCGTGTCCTAGTGCCGTCAACCCTCGGGAGAGGTTCAAAATACTTGTCCCGATACCGCCTGACGAACCCGTTTTAGCATGTGGAAATTCTGGTGTTAAAAAAGCAATCTTCATACTAATTGCAGGTATTTTGAATGTAATAAGGCGACATGTCCTTATCAATGAGAGTCGATTTGGAAGGCAAAACTGTTTGACCATCAGCAATATTTTCGGTTATTACTGCGTTTGCTCCAATGGTAACGTTACTTCCGATAGTAATATTGCCAAAAATTCCGGCATTGGGACCAATAAAAACAAAGTTTCCGATTGTAGGAACGCCTTTCTTTTCGCCGTAATTACTTATTCCAATGGTCATGCCTTGCGATAGATTACAGTTATTGCCAATGATGGCATCACCATGAATTACAATACCTCCAAAATGCCCAATATACAAGCCTTTTCCAATTTGAGTACGATAGGAAATGTCAAAACCATATTTGAATTTTAATCGTCGGAGCCACAAAAAGAAAAAATAGAATAAAAATCTGTTTTTTCTTCTGTAATGCTGCGTCAATCTAAAAATGGTCATAAACTTTAATCCGGGATGCGGCTGAATATAAAACGTAGATACTAGAATTCTCAGAGATATTTTATGAATACCACAACGTTTGTAATCGGATAAAATATACTCCTTTAACATGGATAGTTACATATTTCATTAATAGCATTCCAAATTCTCTCTGAGGCTAATTGTGGCGGAAACTGGTTAATTTTTCCAAACCATTGATTTGCTGCATCCAAATTCTTTTGATGTTTATTATCTAATACATCAGCAATTTTTTGATCAATATCTTCTGGACTTTCGAGCCAAATTATGGAATCTTTTGATTCCATCGAGCGAAAGTGAACAAATTTATAGCATTTGAAAATATCCCATTTAGTATCTGCTTGAATCTTTTGATTGTATCTAAAGTAACCGCAAGGTTTATTGTGTGAAACAAAATCGAAAACAGTTGTAGAACCAAGATTGACAACCATTTCTGTATGTTCCGCGATATTACTGAACAAAATTCCATCTTCCTTTGTTGGCAAAATAGTATCCCAATGCGAAGAGAAAGGTTTCCACAGAGGATCAATGGCAACAATTAGGTGAGGGTATTTATGAAGTACCTCATCATATCGCTTTGAAAAATCGACGGGACATCTTCTGAAAACGATACCCAAATTGTACTCCTTTTGATTCATTCTTTCGACCGCCATGGCCAAATCTTCCAGATATTTAGGATCATCCGGACTTGTGGTTTTATCATCACCTGAAAAACAAATATACTTTTTGTTTACATCCAATCCATGTTCTTTAAAAAAAGCTTCTCTTGACAACAGGCTTTCTTTATCAAAATGAATTTCAAATTGAGGTGTTCCAGTAACAATTACTTGATTCTCTTTGATGGTAGGATAATAAAATAAAATTTCTGCCTTCATGTGTTCGCTCCAAACAAAGAAATAATCGGTATCAACAATCATAGTTGCTTTGGGTAAATTATCCCAAGAAAAAATAAAGGAAGCCGTTGGAATGTGTAAATCTTTTGCTGCTAATAAGGGTGCCACAGATTGTACATGTCTTTGTGAGGTACAAAAAATCATTTGGGGCTTTTCGATTTGCAGCATCTCTTTGCAATATTTGTAATAAGCTGTTTTCCGCTCAAAATAATGTATGGCCTTATCTAAAAATACCAATCCTTTTTCACTAGAAAATAGCCAAATTAAAATTTTCGAAATGGTACTTTTAACGGAAGCTTTGAGTGATTTGTATGAAAATTTAAATTTATACGACTCGTAAATCGTATCCTGAGTTCTTTTTATAAAGAGGTTGAGACTTACCCGTGTTTTTACAATTTTTAAAACATCTGTAAAAGGATGTAATTTGATATTGTCTAACTTCATTTCCTGGAAGCCAAGACTGTCAATAGGGAATACGGTTTTGTTCCAAAAGACAATATTAAAATTCCTTTTGGTTCCCACTTCATTAAATTTAGAATAGGCAAAATTCCTTAGACCGACACCGTCAAGTAAAAACAAAAATATTTTTTTTTCCTTCATTAGTTATAAACTTCCAATCCTTCCGTGATCTGAATAGGAACGGTGTACAATAAAATTATTATCTAAAGGGTTCTCTGAGAGAAAAGTTATATCACAAAAATATCCTTTCTCAATAGGATTAAGACGCCATGGCACAACGCTTTGATAGTCTAAAACCCAACCTTTATCTTCAAGTTCTCTCGTTTTTAAATCATTCCACGACGTGATGTAATCTATCCAATTATACCCTAATGCCCAACTTTGTACCTCCAATTGATCAACATCTTCAATAGCAACCGCACGGAGTCCGGCAACCTTGGGCTGGCTTATGGCTGTTGAACCATCATGAAGACGAATTCCTTCTAACGAAGGCTGCTCAAAATAATGATCTCCCTTATAAGTTAAATGCGTTACATCGATTGGTTTCGGAAGACAGACATTTTCCAAAGTTGGATTAGTAATACTTGGATTGATTTTTACGAATCGCACTAAGTCGTGATAGCGAATCCATCGCATATTCTGATATAATCCTAATCCGGCTTTGTTAGCCGCTGTAGCTGCCAAGGGATAATAATTTCGGGCCAAACCATATAACTTGCCTAAAACACCTTTACCTCGGCACTCTTCATCAAGATACACATTAATAATCCAAGCAATATTTCCGCCAAAATTAGCACCAACATGACCAACAATTTCATCGTTTTCATTCAAACAAATGAAAGAGCGTCCGAATTGTGCGTCACCATATTGCCAAGACCAAAAGCCTTTGTCTTGCAGTGGGTGATTTTCGCGATAGACTCTTTTAAAAAAAGCAAAAAGTTTGTCCCAATCGTCTATAGATGCTTCTCTTGTTATCATTGTTGCATATAATTTTTTCCACCAGGCAAATCATTACAATCAAATCGCTTTAAAAGTAAGGTATTGCAGGTGGCATCATTACTTCCTCTTTCCATCGTAAAACCAACAGTATGTCCAAAACTATGCGCGATTTCAGAAACTGGAGCTTGACATGCTTCAGCACTTCCGTAGGGATAACTTATGGAGTATGGATGACTGTGTCCAAAATTATCAATAAATGTTTTGGTTTTTGCTATTTCTGCAACAATTTCATCGTAAGATAATAATCCTAGTGCGTGATGACTATGGGTGTGATTTCCTAACATATTGGAACTTGAAAGCTCATAAAGCTGATTCTCTGTCATGTATAAACTTTCAACAACTTGCTTCGAATCAAAATTTTCTTCGAATAAAGCAGTAATAACCTCCGCCAGTTTGGAAGTTCCTAGCTTAAAATTTAAGAAATACTTCAAACAAGCACTTTCAGAATCATCATAATTATAGTGCTTTTCCGCTTTTGCAATTTCATCTTGGGTCAGTTGCATGGACTCGCCTTCAAAAAAGTTTTCGATAAATTTCAAAAAGGCTTTTGGAGCTATTATAGAACGTAATAAATGAATTTTGTGCACTAGAGAAACTTCTTTCTCAATAAAATTGAGAGAGTTTATATAATATATAGCGGGAATATTTAATCGTTCCAATATGGGTTTGGCAACTTCAAATTGTTCTTTTAAACCATCGTCAAAAGTGACTAAAATATAATTTGTTTCCGATTGTAGTAAGGCATCAATTTCCTGAATGAGTTGTTGCTGACAGATAAATTCGCCTAACTTGTTCAATTCATTCAATTGGTTTTCAAACTGATACGGTGTCACTCCAAAAATACTTGGAAAGGCAGTATCAAAATTGCTTCTTATATAATGAAAATTGCAAACTGTGAGCATATACTTTTTTTCGGATTAATGTCCAAATATCCTTATTTTATTAGTAATATGAAAACTATAGCGAATTAAACTGTTCGGCTAGGAAAAAATTTATCGCGATAATTGAGGAAAAACTTCTCAATAACATAAGTCATTAAAAATCCACCAAAAACAGACGCCGAAAAGACGATAGCGAAAGCAACAAACCGATTTTTGATTTGCAGTATATCGACGCAAGTAATGATGAATGAATGAATAACATAAATCGAATACGAGCAAAAACCAATTTTACTGATAAAGTTTACAACCGTTGCCGAAAACAAACTGTTAATTTGATTATTGATATTTCTGTTCGACAGAAAGTGAATTAAAAAGATTCCGAAAGACAGATACAGCAGGGTAAAGCCAATAGTCTTCACAAAAAAAGAATGCAATGGCTCTATAAAAGGTGTAAATCCCAGAAAAGAAAAGGCTACAACTAAAAGTTTTGATTGATGCTTCGTGTAAAAAGCCATTAATGTTTCTTGTTTAAAGTAATACCAAAAACCAATTAAAACACCAAAGAACAAGGAATCTATGCGCAAATGAGTCATCGTAATATGCCGAACTTCCTCTTCTGGGAAATAGATGTTGGAAACAAATCGAAGTCCTAAAACGGTCAGTAAAATAGCGGCTATCAGTATTTCAAAATTGGTAAATCGGTTTGGATTGCTTTCTATTTGGATTACTTTCTTATTAAAAATGAACCATAATAATAAGGCCAACCCAAAATAAAAATGCTCTTCCACTGCCAACGACCAACTTGCCGTATAAAGATAACCCCAACCCAAAGCATAATTTTGAATAAAAATCAAGTCATAAAATAATTTTGTTACATCCAGTTTGTGCAGTAAAATCCTTGGAATCAAATAAATAATAATTGTCAGATAGAAAATCGGATAAATTTTGAATGCCCTTCTGATGAGAAAGAGTTTCGGATTAATCGAGCCAAATTTCTGATACTCTCTGAACAGTAAGCCCGAAACCAGAAACCCACTCAACACAAAAAACAAATCGACGCCAATCCAACCCATGGTTTGCAAAAAATCAAAAAGCACTTGATGCCTAAAGATTACCAAAATAATGGCAATTCCTCTCAGGAAATCAAGCTCTCTAAGTCTGTTTTTGGATTGCACTCTATAAAAGATTCTGATTGATACCGATAGTTAATTCTCCCGTTTCAAAGAAATCGAAATTATAGTGTTGCAAAAGAGAATATATGGCTGCTCTGCAATCAAATTCGTCGTGAATTTCGATGGCAATACATTTGGTTTTGGCTAAAAAAGAAACATCGGCTGTTGCTCCGGTAAAAACCTCTTTTTCTGAACCTTCAATATCAATTTTGAGGATATCAATGGTGTCAAAATGATTTTCAGACCTTAAATAATTTACTGAAAAAGCCTTTAAATCTCCGATTTCAGATGTTTCTTCCACTCGGATAGACCAATCTTTTTTATCTCTAAAATCATTCACTAGTTTCAGATTGGTGTTTTTGCTCCAAAGTCCGCCTTTTACTTTTACCGCATTTTTGATTCCGTTTACATCCAAATTGAAGCCTACCGATTCATAATTGGAAGTTTCTGGCTCAATAGTTATAAAATTAGAATCCGGAAAATGCTTCGACAAAAAAACCGAAGTCAAGCCGATATTGCTTCCGGCATCAATAATATTCAGCTTTTTGTCATTTGGAAAGTGCTTTTGAAAAGTCTCCACCAACGGTTGGTATTCGTGGTATTGATAGATTTGTGCAAACACATTCAAATCGCTTGAAGGTCGCTTTCTGAGTTTAAGGGTAACACCAAAATCCAAGTACTTTGCAACAAAATCTTTGCTGCTTTCTGAGACAAAAGAACCATTAAAGCTAATCAGATGAAAATAATATTCATTGATTTGACGTTCTTTTTCAGTTGTTGTCATTCTAAGAATGCGCTTCAAAAAATACCTTAGAACAAGTAGTTGATTGGAAAAATTTAATCGATATAAATTAGTGATTTTTTGCATCTTACTTTAATAATTGTGCGGCATTAATCCACTGCCAAATGTGAAAACTACTCTGATTGTCTCCGTTGAAAAAACCATTCAACTCGGTTTCTAATTCCTTTTTATTGAACCAATTATGCTGATAAAGTGTGGCCACTTCTTCCCTAACCCATTCCTTCAAATCTTCAGAAAGCCATTCTCTTTGTGGCGTTTGTAAGGGACGTTTAGGTGCTAAAACCAAATCCTTCTGTAAAAATTTTTCTGCAATTTTTCGAAGCATCCATTTTTGGACTCCGTTTTGTATTTTAAAATTGGTTGGTCGACTAAAGACATATTCCACTAGTTCGAAATCTAAAAAAGGTTCCCGCAATTCGGTTCCGTAAAGCATGGAAACCCTATCGTTAAAACGAAGTGCACGCGGAATTTTTGTATAAAATAAATCCCGATACTGTAAGTTGAGTAACGGATCTTCGAAAGGTTTTTCATAAACTGTCTTTTGACTTATATGCGCAAACTCGGCATCCAAAACCTGAGTTCGAAAAGGTGATTTCGTAACGCCTTGAACGATACTTTGTGAATTATTGAGATAATAATCGTAACCTGCCCAAGCTTCATCAGAACCTTGTCCGTCGAGCAATACCTTTACTCCTTTTTGACTTGCAGCTTGAAATATTTTTGAATAAGCAATTGTTGGAATTCCGCCATAAGGTTCCATTTGATGCTGTGCCATTTTTAGAGAAAGATCCGGAATCTCATGGGCAGTAAGTTCGCAAACATTCAAATTAAAATTTCGATTTTCCAACATCGATTTTACCCAAATAAGCTCGTCATAACGTTCGTCATTGGTTACAAATGTAAACGCTTCTACAGCTGATTTGTCGATGTTTTGTTGGTCAATGAGCGCCAATAACGTACTCGAATCTAATCCACCACTGAGATTAAAACCAACAGGAACATCCGCTCTGAAACGCAAATTGATGGCTTTTAGGAGTAAATTGGTGATGTACTCTTCTTCGTTTTTTTCAAAATGATGGAACAAATTTTGGGTTCTGTTTTCAAATGAATACCATTTTTCTATTTGAAACGCATTGTCTTTAAAGGTTAAACAATGTCCTCCGGGCAATTGCTGGATATTCTTCCAAAAAGTCTCATTGGGTAAACCATAACTACCTTCCGAAAAAAAGCTACTCCAAACCGTATCATTAGGAACTTTTTCAACTCCAGAAGTGAAAATAGTTTTAATTTCAGATGCAAAACGAAAATTAGAATCTTCGAAATGATAATACAATGGTTTGACGCCAAATCGATCTCGAGCGACAAAAAGTGACTGTTCTTTCTTGTTCCAAATAGCAAAAGCAAACATGCCATTTAGTTTATCCAGACAACTTTTTCCCCATTCTTTATAGGCATTCAGTAATACTTCGGTGTCTGATTGGGTTTTGAATAGGTATCGTGACTGAAGTTCCTTTTTTAATTCGATGTAATTGTAGATTTCGCCATTAAAAACCATAACAAAATTACCACAATCACTAGTAAACGGCTGATTAGCGTTATTGGATAAATCGATTATGCTCAATCGATTGTGCCCTAAAGCTAGACGATTTTCTTCAATATAAAAGTCGGTAAAATCCGGACCACGATGCTTTTGACTGTCCAACATCTGTAAAATGGTGGCTTTGTTTGCTTTTGAGCCGATAATACCTGCAATTCCGCACATATTAAAAATGAATTTGGGTCAGTAATTTTTCGGCTTTTTCCCAATCTTTCATGGTATCTATATTTACATGAAACTGCGGATTGCTTTCGATATAAGCGATACTATTTCCGTAGAGAGAACCGTTTTTTATGGCTTCCGTTTTAGTAATATACACCGAACCGTCTCTGTGAAAGGCTTTGGGCAACTCTTGTCGTCTGGAAATTATCTGTGATTCGCCTGTAGCAATTTTTAACAAACCGTTTGCTGTTGCTTCAAACGACCAATGTGGATTGTATTCGTGAGGAATTTCTAAAACACTTACTAAGCAGTCGGCATTTGAACTTACAAACTTTTCAATAGCCTTATCGATAAATCCTTTCTCTCGGAAAGGACTTGTGGGCTGTAATAAACAAACCGCATCAAAGAAAATCTGCTGTTCTTCGTAAAAAGACAACGCATGTTGGACGACTTCCAAAGAGGTTGAAGTATCTTGAGCCAACGCAACTGGTCTTATAAAAGGCGGTTTACAACCCGAAACTTCTGCAGCAATAGCAATTTCTTCATCATCTGTCGAAACTACTATTTCGGTCAAAAAATGAGATTCTTTAGCCGAATTTATGGTATATTCTAGTAATGGCATTCTGCCAAGCAATTTTATATTCTTTTTGGGAACTCCTTTAGAGCCTCCTCTTGCCGGAATTAATCCAAGAATTCTCATTAGTAAGTTATGGTTTTGTGAAATTGTAATGGCAATTCCTTAAGTAGTTGAGCGATATTTTGACCCGCGTTACCGCCACCATAAACAGGTGAACTTGTACGATTATTTTTTTCTAAAATGGTTTTAATAGATGCGATGATATCCTTTTCATCATAGGAAACATCAATCACATTGGTCCCGCGATCACGACGGTTTTGACGCGATCCAATATTAACAACCGGAACGCCTAAATACGCACATTCTCTTATTCCGACGCTCGAGTTTCCAATCAAGCCTAAAGAATTATTTAATAAGTTGAGGAAATCGTCACCTTCCATATTTTTAAAAAAATGAACATTATCCATCGCATATTTTTCACGGAAAGATCGAATTCCAGACGAAGTTCCATCGGCACCGGCATCAACATTGGGCCAAAACCAAAGCGTTGGTTTGTTGATGTGTTGTATAGCTCGTAAAGTAGCTTCAATGTGTTTTCTGGAATCCTGATATTCATTGGTTACCGGATGTTGCATGACCACAAGATATCCGTTACTCAAATCGGGTTCCGAACCAACGCCACCGTACTTTTCATACGGATTAAAAATCAGCTGCGAATGTTTCGCCACTTCCTGTGCGATATCAATGGATGGACAACCTGTATTAAAAACCATGTTGGGATTTTCGCCCAATTGAATGACTCTTTGTTTGGCATTTTCGGAAGCCACAAAGTGATAATCCGACAGTTTAGTGATGGCATGACGCACTTTTTCATCAATATTTCCCGTCACTTCTCCCCCTTGAATATGCGCTAACGGAATATTCATGTACGAAGCCGAAATGGCAGTAGCCATGGTTTCAAATCTATCTGCAACGGTTACCACAATGTCGGGACGAAGGTTATCAAAAACTGTTGATAATTCTAATATTCCGATTCCGGTGGTTTTGGCTGCAGCCGTAAGATTTTCGCCTTCTAATACATTAAAAACTTTGGCGGCAATTTCGAAACCATCTTTTTCTATATAATTTACGGCACTTCCGTACCGGTCAAGTAATGCTGAAGCGGCAACAATAAGCTGCAATTCCAGTTCAGGATGTTTTTTTATAGCGGTTAAAACTGTTTTAACGCGACTGTAAGAAGGTCTGGCTGTAATGACAACAGCTATTTTTCGGGTAGTATTCATGCTATGTCGTCTTCATTCAAAAAATCCCACTTTGCTTTGTTTTGAGTCAGTTTTTTACCAATTACTGTCGAAAACTGTTTGGCAGAAATTCCGAATCCACTTGGCTTTTTACTTTCTAAATCGGCGAAAGTAATCGTGTGACCTTTGGGTAAATCTTTGTTAAGGGCTAATGATTTTTCAAAGATGGATTTTAGTTCTTTGAAGGTATCTGTATCGTTTTTGTTTATAGGATTGCTTTGTGCCAAATGAATATCGTTTACCGCTTCAACCAATTGCTTCGTTTCTTCGATAGTTAAGGACGCTATCGCATCCGGGCCAAATAATGCTCTATGAAAAACCACATGAAACTCTAGGATTTCGGCACCGAGAGCGACAGCTGCAATTCCGGTGGCCACTTTAGCAGAATGATCTGAAAAACCAACAGGAACGCCATAACGTTCTTTTAGTTCTTGGATGACATTCAATCCAAATTGTTCCGGTTTTGTTGGGTAGGCTGTGGTGCATTGCAAAATCGAAAAATGGGTGTTTTTACTTTTCAGAAAGGCCACCGTTTCATTTAATTCATTAAAACTACTCATTCCGGAAGAGATGATGATTGGTTTTCCGGTTTGGATGACTTTTTCAAGAAGTAGCAAATTATTCACTTCGCCTGAACCAATTTTATACGTATGTACTCCAATTTCTTCGAGCCAATCCACGGCCAGATTGCTAAATGGCGAACAGATAAAATCTAGTCCAACTTCGTCACAATGTTTTTTAATTTCTTTCCACTGTTCGAGAGTGAACTCCATTCGCTTCCAATAATCATAACGTGTCGCGTCTTCTTTGGAAAATTTTATGCGAAAAGGTTCGTGTATGCTGCTCTCCGCTTCGGCGATATGCATTTGGAATTTGATGGCCTGAACGCCAGTTTGCGACACGGCATCAATGTAGGAATGCAGTATTCCCAGACTTCCGTCGTGCGCTTGAGCAATTTCGGCTATTAAATAGGGTTTCTGGTTCATCAACAATCTATAATTGGTTTAAGTGTTCGGTGTATCCGCTAAAATGGCATTTAAAGCTTTGGTAAAATTGTCATCGCTGAAGAAATCTCCAAAAGGATAAACAGGCTCTTCTGATGACAATCGCAGTTGGATTAATTGCTCTAATTTTTGTTTGATTTCTTCCTTATCATTACTGTTCGCAATAAATCTTTCGTCTTTGACAATGTAACGCAATTCGCTCCTTTCGGGAGAAAGACAAAATACGGGTTTTTTCAATGAGGCTAAAAAGGGTGCTTTTCCAACCAAGATATTGCAATAGATAGGTCCGTTTTCTAAAATAATATTGATATCGGCCAAATGCTGTTGCTCATAACACGAGTTCGAAAAATTCAGTGTATCCAAAATCATAATATTCGGCGTTTGAGCATATTCTTCGGCTAATTTTTTAAGATCGATACCTTTCATGCGAAGGACAAACTCAGTGTTTTCCCTATAATTTTCATTACTCTCTACTAATTCTCGATAGGCTTCTAAAAGAATGTTGACATTTCTTCCGAATTGAATGGCACCGTGATAGGCAATGGTTACTTTTTTATTCTTTTTTTGAACGAAACGAGTATCCGACAAATCAAAAACCTTTTCACAATATTGATGAGGCAACGTATAGAACTTTTTTCGGGTTCCGAATAAATACTCTAAGTCCTGTGACATCATGTAGGCCGAACTGGAGCAGGTTTTTGCCTGAGAAACTACTTGATACATTTCCCTCATTTTAAACATCGCTAACGTGGTCATTTCTTTTTTAGAACCCACATACCAAAACTCCGGATACGGATCGTGAAAGTTAACAATCGCTTTTTTAAGGATAGGCAAATCTTTGGTTCCTAATATAACTTCATGAGCCAGACCGGCACTTCTTATAAAAATATGATCGTAAGGTTCATAATCTACTTTTGCAATATGCGAAGCGTAGGCTTTGTGAATGTAATCTACTACAAGCGATTTATGAAAAATTCGCCAATAGAACCTATTGACAAATTTTGTAAAAAAGGGAATTTTAATGTTAAGTACATGAGATTGTATCGAATTTACCGGAAGCAAGTGCAATTGATCCTCTGATTCTTGACGCTTTAGATACACTACATCAATAATTGCATCGGGATAAGACATTCTTAATTTGGCCAAAAAAGAGCGGGAAATAACTCCCTGACTCGTGCCGGAAATCCTTAAATCCTGTTCAATTATTAAAAATTTAATCATACACTCTTTTTTATAATTTCAAATATAAGACAATTAATTTTTGGGCTTCCAATATATTTTGGCTTCATTTAGTTGGTTGTAATTATTATATTCTTTCATAGTAAAGGCGTTTCTGTTGGCCTTTAATTTTGGAATAGATTGCAGCAAATCGAAAATAGCTAAGAGCAACGGGAAAACTACTTTCAAATTACCTTTAAAAATTTTATTCTTACACTGCATCCATAGGGAATAAGCCATCTTTCTTGGAATCGTTTTCATCGGAAAAAACATAAAATAGGTATACCAATCCGCACGAATGGCTCTTCGGTATCGAAACGCACTATTTTTAGCCGATTTCGCTCTGTCTATCATGTTTACTCTGTGTTGCACCAGCAGTTCAGGCACATAATGCACTTCCCACTTTTTTTTGAATAAGTGCAAAGAGGCCACATTTTCTTCTCCATAAAACTCAAACCACTCGGGATAATTCGGTATATCGCGCCAAGCTTTCATACGCCATACATGTCCGCACCCGATGAAGCTTTTGACTTTCATATTTGTCTCAAGATTGATAGTATTTTCGGGAGATGTTGTTCCCCAGAATATTCTAGTGGCTATCAGTCCACAAGAGGGATTGTCTTGAAAATAACTTGCTAAAATTCCGACGGGATTTTCGGTTAAGAAATGAGCATCATCATCTAAGGAAATAGCAAAATCAGCTTTAGTTTCATTGAGCATTTTATTTCGACAATACAGGTATCCTTTTGAGATATCATTTCTAAAGAGCTTAATTTCTGGGAAATCGGATTGCACCATTTCATAAGTTCCATCAGTAGAGCCATCATCAAAAACAACACAAGTCACTTCTTCATTCCACAAATACTGTATTTTTTGCAAAGTAAACTGCAAATCATTACATCTATTTTTAGTAGCAATAAGTATCGTGATTTTGGGGATAATGGTCATGTTAATAGTGCTTAGCAACCTCTTTGGGAAGTCCTTTCATCTTATAGAAATAATTTCTGAATGGCTTTTTATCAAAAATTTTTACGAAAACCTTATTCTTTAAAAAAAAGGAAAAGGAGCTAACTTTTTTGCTTGATGGAACATGTTGCAATGGTGTGGTTATAATTGCGGAAGCTCGGTTATTGTGCACTTCTGCTTCCATCCAATCTTCCGCTACATTACCCATGTGATAGGCAAAATTATCGTTGGTGGTTAGTCGCCATAACCCTTTTTCTAAAGGCTTGTGGTCTAAATACCGCTCTGTTTCAGCACCTAATTTGAATCCGAGATACGTTTTCATCTCATCAAAAAGTTCCCTTCTGTAGGTGGCAACGAAATGACCTGATCCAACAAGAGCTCGAAAATTGTTGGTTTCAATCCCTAAGGACCAACGGGTGTACTCCCTATTATAATCTTCCTGCCAACCAATGCTATAATAGAATTTTTTGAATGCTTCAGGATTCTTGAGTTTAGCAAATTTTAGGTCTTTTGAAAAGAAATTTTCAAAAATAAGATTACTCGAAAAATATTCAAACATTCTGATTTGAGGCACAATACCGACAACTCCCGCTTTGGGAAAGTGATTATAAACAGCTACTGTTTCCTTTTGCCAATCTTTTAAGAATAAGACATCTGCATCGGAAATAGTGATTAGTTCAATAGAATTACCTACCAAACCTTTTAAGATGGAATTGAGTTTTCCGAGATTTTCAGTATGGATTATTTCCTGAATTTTTTTTGCTTCAAATAATGAATCAAGATATTCAACTACTTCGTTACAACTTCCGTTATTGACAATGGTAATCATAGTTTGACTGTGGACCGATTGCAGTAACGAGTTCAAACAATGTTTCAAAACCACAAAGGAATCTTTGAAATATCCTTCGAAATTAGGAATGTAAACCGGAATAATGACCTGATGTAGGTATTTCGTTTTTTCTAAAGGCTCGTCTTTATGTGGATTTAATCCAACTCTCATCAATAGCTAGTTTAAGTTTGCGAATGTATTGAAAAAACAGCGTCTAATAATATTTTGCTTCCTCTTTTTTAAGGCCTTTGAAACGAAGGAAATTTTTCCAAAACAGATGTCTTGAAAACAACAATGCACCAAAAACAATAATCTTAAAACCATTATATAGCGGAGCGGATTTAAGTTTTTTGAGTCTGGGTAATCCGATTTCATTCTTTTCTTGAATAGTATTCTGCAGCTTTTCATACATCCATTTTTCGGAACTATTTCCCATGTGATAGGTAAAATTGTCTGCGGTAGATAATCGCCAATAGCCTTTCCTAATCACGGCAACGTCGACATTGTACATTAGTTTTTTGCCCATTAAATCAGTGGTTTTACCAAAACCTTCTTCTGGTAAAGCATGGCGATTATAGGTACAAACATAATGACCTGCTCCAACCATCGCGCTTGTCTCTTTGTGATTTACCGTTAGACATTTTTGCTTGTGAATAGGTCGCAATTCCCATGGATTCCCGATGCTATCTACAAAATCAAGCATAGCTTGACTGTCTTTGACATTGGTAAACCGTAACGATTTAGAAAAAAAACAGTCGAAAAAAATATTTTCCGTCAGTTGCTTTAGTGCTCTCGAATTCGGCGTAGTACACACGGCGCCAGCTTTGGGAAATGCATTGCAAATATCATAAACTGCTTTTTGCCAGTTATTTAGAAACAACACGTCAGCATCTGTAATGGTTACTATCGGAAACGACTGCCCAACAAAAGCCTTATTGATAGCGTTCACTTTTCCGATATTGTTGGTATGAATTAATTCGTGGATTTTATTGTTTTGATACAGATCATCCAAGTAAGCAATAATTTCCAAAGAAGAACCATTGTTAACAATTGAAACGAATGTTTTTGGATGTACCGTCTTCAGTAACGAATCAATAGAAATTTTGAGGACATTGAAACTATCCTTAAAGTATCCTTCATTATTAGGAATATAAACAGGCATAATTACCTGATGGAAATAATCCGAAGATTGAAGTGGTTTTTCTATTTGTGGATTGCTACCAATTCTCATTACCCATGTATTTATTTAGGCATTCAAGATACTTCCTTTTTATAGATGTTAGCTGGTATTCCTGGAGATATTTTTCCCTGTTTCTACTTGCAATTTCTTGGAAATCGTAATCAGAAAGTTGTTCTATTTTCTCTAAACTATCCCTAAAAGATGGTTCATCATTGATAGCAAACCAAAAGTCGTTTGCGGTGTCCTGTAATCGTTCTTTCATGGCGCCCACATCAGTTGAAAGGATTATTTTTCCCGATGCCATAGCTTCTAAACCTACTAAAGGCCCAGATTCTTCGAGAGAAGGAATAATCAAGACGTTTATTTTTTGGAAGAAAACATCCAATTCCTGCGGCTTATTTTGTCCCAAATACTCAATAGTATCGCATTGTTGTATTGCTAAAAGAACGTCAGCTTTCAATGGACCATTTCCAGCAATCAATAATTTTTTACCTTCCAAATTTTTGAAAAAGCTAATGAGTTCCAAAATACCTTTTTCAGCACTCAATCTTCCTAAATAACCATATATTTTTTGGTTTTCAGTAATGGGCAAACGCAGCAGTTTTTGTTCGGACTGTGCGCATTGATCGATGATAACGTAAGGCAACGGTAACTGTTTATTTAAATTATACGCATTACTTTCGGAATGGTGAATATAACAGGACACTTTTTTCAAAAACTGAAAATGATCACTATCTATTGGATTAATTGTTCCGGTAGTGCGGACTAAAATAGGTTTTTCAGTAGTGTGACAAATTTCAATGGTTTCTTTGAGATAAGAAGATCCAGGTTGAACACACGCAAGTACAGCATCAGCATTCTTAATTTTAGTTTCGAGTACTTTTAGACGCGCTTTTTCAAAATCAAAGAAAAAGTTGGAAACATCATTTTTTATATACGCATAAGGCCATTTGTTCTTTTTGTTCTTGAGATAAAAAAGAGTAGCAACTGTTCTTAAAAACCAATTGGAATCGTAAAGCGATTTTTCAAAAGAACTAAATTCGATATCCAAACCTTGAAGCGCATAGGAATTCTTGGTGATGTAGATACTAGACAAAACCTCGACATCATACTCGTCTTTTATGGCTTTGGCAATAATATTTACTTCAATATCTCTTCCTCCAAAGTCGCCTATTGGTCCGAAAAAAAGTATTTTCTTTTTCAAAATGAGTTACTTAAGGATTGTTTTGAATAGTATCAGATACTCTTTCAATGATTTAGCGTAGAAATGTTTAGACACTACAAGTATTTTTAGGTAGTGTTTTTTTTGACTTAAAGTCAATTTTCCTCGGTTTTTATTCAAATATAAAAGGACATGATCGATGTATACTTTCTGAATTTCTGAACGCACATTCGAAGCAAATTCTGGAAGATTTTTTTCTATTTTAAGTTCTTTGATTCGTCGTTCCATGTACCAATTTTGACTGTACTCATTGGAAATGCCTTCATCATGCAAACGATAAAAGGACATTTGTTCGTTTATAAATCCGGCGTCACCTTTTGAGAGTAAGCTTGCATACAAAAGGGTATCGAGATGACTGTGTATTAAATTCGGAATTTGTACCGGATTTCTATATACTACACTGGCCGTTGGTATAGTTGGAACGGCATAAAAATCTTTTGGATTTAGGACGGTCTTGCTTATATCTTTGGGATATATTTTATTGTGAGCCGCATTTCTAGCATCAAAACGAACGGCTTTGTGAAAGCTAAAACTACATTCGGGATGTGCTTCTAAAAAATCGATTTGTTTTTGCAGTTTGTTAGGGTCTGTCCAGTAATCATCTCCTTCACAGATAGCAATATATTTTCCTTGGCATTCGCTGATGGTATTTACCCAATTTTTTGCCATTCCCAAATTTTTTTCTCTGGATAAAAGTTTGATTTTTTCGGGAAATTTTTGTACGTATTCGAGACAGATTGCATTGGTTTGGTCAGTAGAGCAATCATCGCCAATTACTATTTCATAATCACAAAGCACTACCTGATTGATGGCACCTTCGAGGCATTCCCGAATATAATCTTGTTGGTTGTAAGTAATGATGCAGGCTGAGATTTTAATCTCTTTCATATTGTTCCGGTTTTAACTGGATTCCCACATATACTTTTTTTCCTGACTTTTCATCTATAAAATAAGCATTGCTGTAGCTTCCGTGTGTTAAAGCTCTTAGTTTATCAATCACTTTTCCGACGGTAGTCACTTCATTTAAGTCGAGATGAAGTAGCTGATTGAAATCTTTTTTTAGATACAAATTACTTTCAGATTCCGGTTCAAAAGCTTGGTAGGAGTTTGCTAGAATTGATTCCAAATGCTCCTCCAGAAGTTCAATTTCTTTGGCGATTACTTTATTGTATAAGGTTTCGGAAGTATCATAAATTTCCTTTTCAACAAAAGCTCTGGCGATGATATGACCGTTATCCAGCTCTTTATCTATTTCGTGGATGGTTGCCCCAATTTGATAATCATTAATAATGGCAAAAACTTGTGGATACCAACCGCGGTTAATTGGGTTGTAACCCGGATGAACATTGACACATTTTACTTTAGATACTAAATCTGGAGGAAATATTTGTTTGCAATGAATAGAGAAAATCAAATCGTAAGTAGCCATTATTTCATCTATCGCATTTTGATCTTTCATATTGTAAACGCATACAGGATACTCCTCAGAAATTATAAAAGAGTTCTTATCTGTAAACGGACTTGTTGAAAAAGTAAATTGTGTAGCGTTAATGCCTTTACTTTTGATAATAGCATGGAACTGTTTACACAAGGGCAGATTGTCAGAAATAATTAAGGCGTTTTTATACATAGTGACGTTTTAATACTTTTCTTCAATTACTTGCGAGTCGATTGTACCTCCTTTTAAAACAAAAACAAGTTCTACGAGCCATAACACTTTAGTACGGAAAGGTCTGTTGATTTCGGTAATGTCAAATAATGTATAGCCATTTTTATCCATGAAATTGATCGTTTCCAAAAGACTGTTGTTATACGATTTATTCAAAACACTGGCTTCGACCATTATGATTTCTGTTTTACCTAGGTAATTTGAAGCGCCTTTTAGCACTTGAATATCAATGCCTTCAGCATCAATTTTGATTAAATCCGGTGTTGGAAGATTACTTTCAGCTAATAATTTATTCAGCGTGATAATAGGCAATTCGAGCTGTTTGTATCCGCGTTCTTTGGCTTCTGCTGCTGAATAATTGAAAGACGAACTAACATCTTCATCTGCCACAGTAAAAGTGAAAGAACCTTCTGCTTCGCCAGCGCCGTATGAATGGAGTTTTACATTAGGATTAGCGTCCAACACATCTTGAATAGATTCTTTTAACCAATATTGGGGTTCCACCATCGTGATGGAAGCATTTGGAAAGAACTTTAGAGCACTTCTCGTCCATTTACCATGATTGGCTCCAACGTCAACAATATGTTTAGGTTCAAAACCAAATTCCTTAAGTATTTGGAAAAAATTGGCCAACGGTGTTACGTAGCTATTTTGAACTAAATCTTTTGAGTTTATATTAACTAAACGAAATCCGAGTTTGTTGATTATTTTTTTTACACTTTTTTTCATAATACTTATTACTGTTTACTCTATTTTCCAATCAAAAATTGGCTTTATAAAACCGGGCTCTTTGCCCATCCAAGAACCAATTGGCCTTTCCCCTTCCTGTATGTTAAAGGATAAAATATCTTTTTCTAAGAACAAAACCGACTTCGCATCCTCAATGACAAAAAAGGAAATATAATAAGACCCAATATTTAAAAACCCTTTGGGAAGCTTGCATTTTATTTGGTTGCGCCCTTGTTTTAATTGCAATCCCACATTGACGTGGGAAAAAGTAAAAATAGGTTCACCATATTCGTTATTCAAAACCATGGTTACATGTAAGGCTTTCTGAAGATGTTTTAAGGTAAAATCAATATTCATTTCAATTTCCTGATGTTCATCCAATACTTGATTATTTAAATCATTTACAACTTTTACACCAATGGCATGTAAGGTATAATCGGCTGTATCAAATTCGGTGGTAAACTTTCTGTGATTCAGAGATTCTGAATTTCCAATGAGATAATATCCTACTGCCTTTTCAACAGTGTCATTTTTAGCTATCATTCCGTTTTCTAAGACAATTCCTTTGGTACAAAGACTTTTAACGGCTGCCATGTTGTGACTAACAAACAAAACCGTTCTTCCTTCTCCTTTACTGATTTCGCCCATTTTTCCAAGGCATTTTTTCTGGAACTCGGCGTCACCGACAGCCAATACTTCATCTACAATCAGAATTTCACTTTCGAGATGGGCTGCTACTGCAAAAGCTAAACGCACATACATTCCTGAAGAATAGCGTTTTACCGGAGTATCAACGTAACGTTCCACACCAGAAAAATTGATTATTTCATCCAGCTTTCTGGTAATTTCTTTTTTTCGCATTCCTAGGATTGCACCATTGAGATAGATATTTTCTCTTCCGGACAATTCCGGATGAAAACCGGTACCCACTTCAAGTAAGCTAGCAATTCTACCTTTGACCTTTATTTCACCAGTAGTTGGTGCGGTAACTCGAGAGAGCAACTTTAACAAGGTACTTTTTCCGGCACCATTTTTCCCGATGATTCCAACGGCATCACCCTGATTAATTTCGAAATTAATATCGCGTAACGACCATACGATATCGCTTCCTCCTTTGGTACTTCTGTCATTAGTCTCACCAATTTTAAGGAATGGATCTTCTTTACCGAGCACTTTGGTAATCCAAAAACGCTCCATATCACGTGATATCGTTCCGGTTCCTATTTGCCCAATTTGATAGGCTTTGGACAAATTTTCAACATGTATAATAGGCTTACTCATTAGATAGTGTCCACAAAGGTTTTTTCAGTTTTATTAAAAATTAGGATTCCAGCAAACAGTATCACCATCGTCATTAGTATCGAATATCCTAAGCTCCATACTGTAAACTCTCCTTTTCCTAAAAAGGCATAACGAAAAGCTTCAATGATTCCGGTCATCGGATTTAATTCAACTAATGAACCATATCCTTTTTCGCGTGCGTAACTCAGCGGATAAATTACGGTAGTACCATACATTAACAACTGTACACCGAAGGTCACTAAAAAGGTTAAATCTCTATATTTCGTAGTCATTGCCGTAATTATCAAACCCAATCCTAAACCAAGAAGAGCCATCAGAACAACCAAAAATGGAAATAAAAGCATTCCTGTTGTTACTTTGAAACTAGTTTCAGGCATGGGAAAGAAATAAAAATAGACCATCATACAAAGCAATAGTAATAACTGTACTCCGAAGCGTACCAAATTACTAACCACAATACTTAACGGCATAATTAGTCTTGGAAAATATACTTTACCAAAAATATTGGCATTATCTCGAAATACGGTACTTGTCTTGGTCAGACAATCTGAAAAATATTGCCATGCTGTGATTCCGGTGAGATAAAATAAATATTGTGGAACGCCATCGGTACTGATTCCGGCTAAATTACCAAAAACAAAACTAAAAACTATAGTGGTAAAAATAGGCTGAATAAAAAACCAAAGTGGTCCTAAAACGGTTTGCTTGTAAAAACTAACAAAATCACGTTTGACAAACAAAAACAATAAATCTCTGTAATGCCAAAGATCTTTAAATTTCACATCAAAAAGCGAAGTATGTCCTTTAATGACTAGATCCCAATTTTGAGACTGACTGCTTTTATTCATTCTACTTGTTGATTTTTGATTTTAATTTAGTAGGCGCAAATATATAAATTACATAAGGTGCGCGAAAAGAATTGAATTGATTTCTTTGGTAAACTGTTAACATTTGATTAAAATGTTTTTATTTGACTAATTTTGTGAACTAAATCAATTGTTGTGTTCCATTTTTTCAAAAAAAACAAGCCTTTTTTAAGAGATTTCATTCCGGATAATTACATCGACATTCATTCCCATTTGTTGCCCGGAATTGATGATGGTGCTGCAACTATTGAAGATACTACAAAGCTCATTAGTGGCTTGGAGGAAATTGGTTTTAAAAAATTTATAACAACACCACACACTATGGGTGAAGTTTGGAACAATACTAGTAGCGGCATCAACGAAAAATTAGCTTTGACTGTTGCTGAACTTAAAATTCCAAACATTGCTAATCGCCTTAAAGCAGCATCCGAATATATGATTGACGCAGAGTTTTGGGAGCTTTTTAAAAAGGAACCTCTTTTGACTTTGAAAGATAACTATGTATTGGTTGAAATGTCCTATTTAAATCCGCCTATTCAGTTGTATGATGTCTTGTTCGAATTACAAGTTGCCCAATATCGTCCTATTTTGGCGCATCCTGAACGCTATAATTTTTATCACGAACTCAGTTTGAGTCATTATAAAAAACTAAAGAAAGCCGGATGTCTGTTTCAGATGAACATGCTTTCAACTACAGGATATTACGGTGAAAGAGTAGCCAAAACTGCCGATTTACTACTGAAAAACGGATTAATCGATTTTGTAGGTTCGGATGTGCATCATACAAGACATTTAGAATACATGCACAAAAAAATTGTTTTGAAAAATCATGAATACATGACACCAATTTTCCAAAACAATTCTTTCTTCAATTTCTAATACATTACTTTTTAAAGAAGGATTTAATTTTTCCAAAAAGTGTTTTTTCAGCTTCTGCATCGGCTTCGTAACCATAACCATATCCGTAAGCATAACCATACTTGTAGCTATATCCGTAAGTTCCGTAACCTTTATAGTTAGAACCTACATTGTTAATTACATAAGCCATATTTCTCAACTTCCCTTTATCGCTCAAGTTTACAGAGAATTCTAAAATTTTCTTAGGCGTATAATCTGCTCTAACAACATATAAAGTAGTATCGACTAAATGAGAAATCACAAGAGTATCCGTTACCAATAATGTTGGTGGTGTATCAATAATAATGAAATCGTATTCCTTTCGAGCTTCAGCGATTAGCTTTTCTAAACGGCCGTTAGATAATAATTCGGCTGGATTTGGTGGAATTGTACCCGATAAAATGATATCCAAATTAGAATTATCTAAATAATTTTTATTGATGGTACTATGCCAATCTACAGAAACATCGTGAAGGAAATCCTGTAAACCTAGTTGGTTTTTTCCCGTATTCAAATAGTTATGCAATTGAGGGTTTCTCATGTCTGCACCGATAAGTAAAACCTTTTTGTTCATTATCGAAAAAGAAATCGATAAGTTCAACGCTGTAAATGTTTTTCCTTCTCCTTTGATGGTTGAAGTAATCATGATGGTTTGCCCCAATTGTTCGGTTTGTAATGGGAAAATATAGGTCAGATTGGTTCTTAAAATCCTGAATGACTCACCCAATATCGATCGGTCATTTATACCTGTTAATCTGTTTTCGCCATTGATATGCGGCACTTCAGAAAGGATAATTTTATTTTTGGTCAGTTTCAGAATATCTTCTTTAGTATGCAATTTGTCATCCAATAAGAAACCAACATATAAAAACAAGAACGGAATCAACAAACCAATTAAGATGGCTGCCATATAATACGTTCCTTTTTTTGGTGCCACCGGGCTTGAACCTGTCATGGCGTAATCTATCACTTTGATAGAAGAAGAAGTTATGGCTACGTTTATCGCTGCTTCTTCTCTCTTTTGTAACAATAACAAATACAGTGTTTCTTTGATGTTTTGCTGTCTTTCAATACCTCTTAAAACTTTTTCATTATTCGGGATAGAACTGAACTTACTTCCTGATGTATTTTTAATATAATCATTCTTAGAAAGCGAAACTTCTAACTCCTTTTGATACGAGTTTATAGAGCCTAAAATGTTAATTTTTAGATTAGACAACTTATTATTCATGGATTTAATCAACGGATTATTTGGCAGACCGCTAACCGATTGCCGTTCACGTTCTAAAACAACAGTATTGTACTCGGAAATAGACTGATTAATTCCGTTATTAGTCAAACCTATATTCGCTGGCAATAAACCAAGACTTTTATCTGATTTTACTGTTTGTTCTAAAACTTTTGACAAAGCAATTTGAGTTTCCACTTGGAATACATCGTTAGTCGCATTTACTTTACCTTGAGTAGCTGTAAGTGCATCTTCGTTAATGAAAGTCAACCCTTGATTACGCTTGTAATTGGCTTTGGTCGTTTCTACAGAATCCAGTTGTGCTTCAATAGATTTGAATCGCTGATTAACGAAATCAATCGTTCTTTGCGATACTAATCGTCGGTCACTCAAACCATCAATATCAAACTGTTTGATGATTTCATTCAGAATAACTTCTGATTTATCTCTGTTGGCTCCTGCTAATGAAAGTATAAGAATGTCCGAATTTTTATTGCTGTTCGAAATATTCAAACTATTAGAAAGACCTAGTGCCACTGACCTAACAGCAGCATGTACCACCAAAAACTTTCTACCGTTAAGTTCTTTTAAATCCGTTCCAACCTGAAGTAATAGTTTGTACGGAATACCACTAATATATTGTATAGAATTAAATGGATGCACTTTTGAAGAAGAGCCCGAAGACGAACTCACCACTTTATAACCTCCATTGGCAATTTCGATTTCGAAGGATATGGACTTATCATCCATTTTTGCCGAATTGTCTAACCATTCTATGGTGAAAGGCCTGTTTTTCCAGATTTCAACATTATTTAAATAACCAACATTATAGTATTGATTATTTAAGTTCAAGCTTTTACAAACTTGCTCTAAAAGACGGTAAGATTTTAAGACTTCGATTTCATTATCCAAATTGACCTTGTTCTTTCCGAATAAAGCAACCGGACTATTGGGCATTACAAAACTGCTCTTGGAATCATCAATGATTTTTACTTTTGCCTTTGATTCGTATACAGAAACGGTGTGGTTTAGGTAATATTTTACCACAAAAAAACATACGACTACGGAAATTAAGAAATAATGCCAATAGCGTAAATACAGAAAGAATTGTTCTAAAAAGTCGAAATTATTGTGTTTCTCTTCGAGATCAAATTTTATATTTTCCATCAAATATTATCTTTTTAATAATAAAACAAGTGTCGCTGCAAAGGATAAAATACCTATGATGCTTCCAATGTTACTCAAATAACCTGAAGACATTACTTTGGCGCCATTAGGATTTACAATAATAACGTCATTTTGTTTTACGTAGTAATAAGGGCTCGAAAACCAGTCTGAAGACGTCAAATCAATTTTGATATAGTTCCGGGTTCCGTTGTTTTCTCTAATTAATAAAATCTCTTTTCTTTTTCCGAAAATAGTCAAATCGCCAGCATATCCGATGGCTTGATTGAGCGATATATTTTGTTCCTCAAAACTGTATGTTCCTGGATTTCTAACCTCTCCCAAAACCGTCACTTTACTGTTGATTACTCTAACATTTACATTAGCGTCTTTGATATATCCGTTGTCGTTCAATAAATCAACCAGCATTTTTTGCAATTGATTGGTCGTTTTTCCTGCCACTTTCAAAGAGCCAAGAATTGGAAATACAATTGTTCCATCTTGAGAAACTAAATAACCCTGAACTTTATAATTATCCATATTGATGGATGCTGAACTATTGATGTCTAAATTAAAAGGTTTGGCAGAATCCTGAATTAAAGCGTCAACTTTAATGTATAATATATCGTTAACCTGAATTTCATTCGCCACGTAATTGATAGAACTTTGTGAACTATTTTGAATATCCTGATAATAAATTAGGTCCTTTTTGTTAGCACAAGCAGCCAATAAAATCATGGCAGCAAAGGAAAGTAGTATTTTTTTTAGCATTATATAATCTCTTTGATTTAATATTGAACTCTGAAAGTAATTAGTAGTATTTACTATGGGGCAAATCTACAATTTGATTTTAAATTATTTAAGTTTATTCGGATTTAAATTAGTGTACTTGAGTAGCTTCTAATCAACATCTAATGTTTGATATTCCGAATTCATGCTCTTGAATTCAGGAACAATTTTTTTCATCTGCGCTACTACATCCAAACTTGGATTTTTTCTGGTGATGCTTATCAGTTCAGCTATGGATTCTTTGATTTCTCCATATTCGGCGATGCTGTCTTGAGCGATTAAAATTTGATTGTTGTGCGTTGGTAATGTTTTGGATTCATCACTTAACAACTCTTCAAAAAGTTTTTCTCCGGGACGCAAACCAATAATTTTAATATTGATGTCTTTATCCGGAATGAATCCGGCCAAACGAATCATCTTTTTAGCTAAGTCGATAATTTTTACCGGCTCACCCATATCAAAAATATAAATCTCGCCACCATTCCCCATCGCTCCAGCTTCTAAAACGAGTTGACACGCTTCCGGAATGGTCATAAAATAGCGAATGATTTCAGGATGTGTTATGGTAATAGGTCCACCATCTTGAATTTGCTTTGTAAATAACGGAACGATAGAACCATTAGAACCTAAAACATTTCCAAATCGGGTTGTGATGAACTTAGTAGCATTCTTTTTGTTGGCATTGACCAAATGATAATTTAGTGATTGAACGTATTTTTCAGCAATTCGCTTGCTTGCTCCCATCACGCTGCTTGGATTCACGGCTTTGTCCGTCGAAATCATCACAAACTTTTCGACCAAATATTTTCTTGATAAATCAGCTAGGTTTTTAGTTCCGATTACGTTGGTAAAGATGGCTTGAGACGGATTTTCCTCCATCAAAGGAACGTGTTTGTAGGCCGCAGCATGATACACAAAATCAGGTTTGAATTTTTCAAATACTAATTCGAGTGCATCATAATCTCTAATATCAGCTAAAACGGTTTTTATTTTAACATCATTTACCAATTCAGAGACTTCCAGCTGTAAACTATGTAAAGGAGATTCTGCCTGATCGAGAATAATAATCTTATAAGGACTAAAATTCGTAACTTGTCTGACAATCTCACTTCCAATAGAACCAGCACCACCCGTAATCATGACTCTTTTTCCTTTTATTTGCGCAGAAATTTTGTTATTGTCTAAAACAATAGGTTTTCTTTCCAGCAAATCTTCAATGGCAAAATTCTGTAATTGGTTGGAGATTTGGTTTTGGTCTTCCCAATCGGTGATTAATGGAACCGTGAAAACTTTAAAATTGTAATCTAAACACTCTTCGACTAATTTTCTAGTTTCTTCTTTCGTTAGACTTTTTTCAGCAATAATCAACGCTTCTGCATTCATCGATTTCAAAATCACGTGAATTCCTTTGCGCTGATTAATAATAGGCAAGTTCAGTATACTTTTATTTGTTTTGTCTTGTTGAAATTTATTGACAAAAGCCACCACATTAAATCGAGCCGGTTTTTCAGTTTTTAGAGCATTCGCTACTGAAATCGCATTAGCATCAGCACCATAAATTATTGCTTTGATTAATTGGTTGGTATCGGCTACCTGCAGATAGGTTTCGAATACATTTTTTACTAAAATTCGGAACAAGAATAATAATAAAAACGAAATTACGTACGTTATAAATAATCCTGTGGAAAGGAATAATCTATCGTGCAGTATAATCTGAAACGAATAGTTAAAGACCATTAAAGCCAAATAAGAAGCCGTTGTAGCTACTAAAAGCTTTACCCCATCAATAAAAGTGGAGTGCCTGATAATACCACTATAGGTTCTGAAAAAGACAAATGAAAAGGCATTGACAAGAATGACAAAACCATATTGCAGATAAGGATTTAGCGTTGGATATAGTTTTACATTCAAACTAAATACCATAATTTGAGTAATCACACATGCAATTAAAACAATGAATACATCGATGGCAAAAATTATCCATCTTGGTAAATACCCAATGTTTTGAAATCGTTTGGTGGATATGACTCTTCTCAACGACTTATATATAAATTCACGCATATTAAAAAAACCAGTTGCTACAAATTTATGTTAAAATATGTTAAAAAAACTTTTAAGAGCACTAGAAATTCTGATTTTATCGTTGTCTGTAAGGTTCGAACCTGAGGGTAAGCACAATCCATTCTCAAAAAGTTGCTGGGAGACTTTAGCGCCGTAATAAGGATAGTGTTCAAATATAGGTTGCATGTGCATTGGCTTCCATAAAGGTCTGCATTCAATATTCTCTTGTTCTAATGCTATTCGTAAATCGGCACTAGACTTACCTAAAGCCTTGGTATCAATAACAATACAGCTCAACCAATGGTTTGAAAAATAATCAGAATTTGGCTCGGCAAATACGGTTACTTCTTTAATATCTTTAAAAAAATCAACATAAAAATCGTGCATTTGACGTCTTAAATTAATATGTTTTTCCAAAATTTCCATTTGCCCTCTTCCTATTCCAGCACAAATATTACTTAACCTATAGTTATAGCCAATTTCTGAATGTTGGTAATGTGGTGCCGCATCTCGTGCTTGTGTAGCCAGAAAAACAGCTTTATCTTTAGTTTCTTTTGAATGCCCTACTAAAGCTCCGCCACCGGAAGTCGTAATAATTTTGTTTCCATTAAAAGATAAAGCAGCAATAGTTCCAAATGTCCCACATTTTCTACCTTTATAAGTGCTTCCTAAGGCTTCTGCACTATCTTCTAGTATTGGGATTTGGTATTTTTGTGCGACAGCATTGATTTCATCTGCTTTAAAAGGCATGCCATATAAATGAACGGGAATAATGGCTTTGGGTTTTTTGCCTTTTGAAATTCGGTCCACAATAGCTTCTTCCAAAGCAACAGGGCACATATTCCACGTTTCCGATTCACTGTCAATAAAAACTGGTGTAGCACCAAGATATAGTATTGGATTGCAGGATGCCGAAAAAGTAAAGCTTTGACAAATAACTTCATCTCCAGCCTGAACTCCGAGTAAAACCAAGCCTAAATGAATCGCAGCAGTTCCCGAACTCAAGGCAGCTATCTGAACCTCTTCTTTTAAAAAGTGCTCTAAATCCTGTTCAAATCCGGTAACATTCGGACCCAAAGGCGCTACCCAATTGGTATCAAAAGCTTCTTTAATGTAGTGTTGCTCGTTTCCTCCCATGTGTGGTGAAGAAAGCCAAATTTTTGCGTTATTCATGGTGTTGTATTTAACCTTTAAAAATGGTTTTTAGTATGATTTTAATGTCTAATAAGATGTTGTGATTGTAATAATACTCCAGATTTAGCTTTACTTTATCGGGAAAAATTACTGAGTCATTATAGTGTAAAGCATCACGCTGCTGCTCAAGAATAGTTTCTTCATTATAATATTTTATCGAAGCTTCGCTAGTTATTCCAGGCTTTAGTTCCAATATTTTTCTGTTTTCTCCAACCAATAGGTCGTAGTAACCTTCAATATCCGGTCTTGGCCCAACAATGCTCATTTCTCCTTTCAAAACATTCAGAAACTGTGGCAATTCGTCTATTTTATATTTTCTGAAAAAAGCACCAATTTTAGAAACGTTCCCTGTAGTTGGATGCACCGTTTTCAACTTGTAAATCGTAAAAAATTTCCCGTATTGTCCTACTCTTTTTTGAAAAAAGAGTCCATTCGATTGAGTGTCAAGCATCAGAATCAACCACGAAAATAGCATCAAAGGTAACAATAGCATCAAAGAAAATAGGGAAACAATGATATCGAAAACTCTTTTCAAGATAACTTTCATTTAATACTTTTTGCCGGAATTCCTACCACAACATCAGCATTGGAAATATTGGAAACTACCATCGCTTGTCCGCCGATAATCGCATTGTCATCAATAGTAATTCCTTGAACCGTTGACGAGCCTATTCCCATTTCAACACAGCTACCAATTTTAGTGTTACCACCCAAATTTACTCCTGGTGCTAATGATGAAAATGACTGAATCGAACAGTTATGTCCCAAACTGCAGTTCATATTGATAACCACAAAATCGTCAATAACAGTTTCATAATTAATAGCTGTTCCGGGATAGATAATACATCCTTTTCCAAAAGTAACTGCCTCTGAAACCCAAGCATCTTTGGCAATAAAATTGGGAAAGTCGAAAGACAAATTTTGATACTGGTCAAATAAATTCTTTTTGATTGATGGAAAAGCAATTCCCCAAACGATAGCAATTCCTTTTCCTGAAAATTCCTGCACTTTATCTACAGCACCCAAAACCGGAAAACCAGCAATAATGGTGTTGTGTTTTGAAGCATCATCATCCAAAAAACCAATCACTTCAAACGATTGGATAAACTGATTGAGGTTGTAAGCAATAAATTTGCCTACGCTTCCGGCACCAATTATGAGTAGTTTTTGCTTCATATCATTTTAATTTTTTCCGTTAAAAGGCTGCATCGGTCGATCGATTGACTGGTTTACTCCTTCGGTACGGACTACTTTTATAAAAGTCAACCACAAAATTTTTACATCTAAAACAAACGATAAATGATCCACATAATAAATATCAAAATCAAATTTCTGTGTCCAACTAATCGAATTTCTGCCATTGACTTGAGCCCAACCCGTAATTCCGGGACGCACCTCATGACGACGCAATTGTTCTTCAGAATAAAGCGGCATGTATTTAAACAAAAGAGGTCTTGGTCCAATTAAGCTCATATCGCCTTTCAGAACGTTTAGTAACTGTGGTAATTCGTCTATCGATAATCTTCTGATAATTTTTCCGGCTTTGGTGATTCTTTGATTGTCAGGCAATAATTTTCCATCGCTATCTTTAGCATCGGTCATCGTTTTCAGTTTGATAATCTGAAATGCTTTCTGTTTAAATCCCGGTCGTTCCTGAAAGAAAAAAACAGCTCCTTTATTCTGAAAAGATAGAATACCTATAACCACAACTAAGATTGGTGCAGTTAGCACCAACACAAGTACGGAAACCAATATATCTAAAAACCTTTTAAAAAATAATCGGTACATTTTAGTGCAAATAAGGTTCTAACTTGTATTTTAATCCTCTTTGAGCCGGTAATTGCCATAATAATTTACACCAATCGTGATTTCCTTCGATAAAGCCCGGACCATTTTCAGTAATGACAATATCCCAACCAATCGACCGGTTTTCAGGATGCTCTTTAGCTGCTTTTTTGACCATCGCAACCGTTTCCTTCCAAAAAGGAACTTGCAGACCTACAATTGAAACACCGGTAATCGGATGCACTTTTTCTTCTGGTTTTGTGATATCGCTGTAAACGCCACTACCGTTGATAATTCCCGTATGTTCATCTATCGGAGCTGCCATATTTCCGGCTGCCATATTATCTACGGATGAATTTACGGAGATACGTTGTCGGCAACCCAATAAAACAACCTCATTAGTATCATCTAATTGAGTAAAAATCCTAACGGTATTTACGGCTGAAGGTGATAAATTATTCAAAACCGGATGTTGTTGTATGAATTCCTCGACCAAATCAAATTGACTGTTTTCCATAAAAGTAATGATGCTTTTTTCATCAAACTCGTTGGCATTTTTTATCAGAACATCAATCCCGCAATTTCCATCGGCGACTTTGAAAACTAATTTTCCAGCAGGCGTTTTTAATAGTTTTTGAAGCAATTCCGGTTTTTGCTTTAAGTCGGCAACATCCCCAACGGTGTGCACAAAATAGTCTTTATAGGAACGATAAAATTTAGTCTTATCATCCAGAATATCTCTAGTGTTTTTCGGATTCATTTTCAATTGATATTCAAACATATATCCCGTTCCGGCCCAAGTTTGGCGTTGTGAATTGGATTGTTCAAAAAAACGAAACTGAAAATATTCTAAAATAGAAATATTGTATTTGAAAACACAGTCGATAGCATCAAATACCAAACTAATTTTATGGCGCCCTGTCAATTTGGAAGCATGATTCAGAAAAAGCTGAAACTTCTTCCAATCCATTTTTTTAAGATAATATCCTAAGTATAAAAGTCTTTTAAACATTCTTCTTTTCTTTTAAAGTCAAAGCCATTTCATCTGCAGCCATAAATTCGACATCAGGCCATTTTTTTACTATTTCCTGTAACAATCGTTTCAAGTTGTCCAATCCTTTTTCACGGTTTTTGGGGTCAATGTGTCCACAAAAATTCACTCGGTGCGAACTGATAATAGCTGGTTTGTTCCAACGAAAAGCGGTTTCTATTTGCTTCATGGTAAAGGCAACCCAATCAATTCCACGATCTTCTGTAGGTTCAAAAACCACATTCCGAACCATAATCGTAAGATCTTCTTTGGTTTGCTTCCCGATATAGTTAAATGACTTTTTGTAAACGTTCAAGCCTTGGTGTTCCTCACGAAGCAAAGCTAAGTCGATATACTGTATTCCGTTGTCTTTTAACGTTTGGAATAAGGAATGGTGAATATTAAAAACAGGTGGCGTGAAATAGTTACTCTTGTATCCATAAACCTCTTCAAAAAGCTGTAAACCTTCTTTTAAAATTGGTTTTAGAGCTTCGTTTTCCTTCACGTTCCAAAAATCCAATTCGGCCGTACATGACATTGTAGGATACTCTTCATCTGAAATGCTGGTAAAGGATTTATTTTTTAAAGCGGTTAGCAATTGTAAATCTCTCCTATTCAATTTATCATTAAAAACGGTCAGATTCAAATGCTCTCTTCCGTGAAACTGCGGTTTTAGAAAACCTTTAGCAATGCCTTCTTGCCATAAACCCCAAGTTCCGGTGTAGGCTTCAGGTTGTTGAAGGGCCAATTTTTTATACGTATTGGGAAGTGTCTCAAAATAGAACTTTTGAAAATCCTCGGCTTCCATTTTTTCAAAATCGATATTGCAAGGCAAAGCAAACGGTGTAAAAACGGCATGACGCCCATTTTTATCTTTAACTGATGATAAAACATCGAAAAGCTGTTCTAAATCTTGTGTCGTTTCTAAGGTATCCAAGGCATCAAAACGCGAATAGATTTTCATTTCGGCAGCATCCATATTTTTTCTGGCTTGCGCCGAATTGAGTCGGACGTTGCCATAGTCATCTACAGAAAACACTACGATTTTACGCTTAGTTTTCCAACCGATGCTATTCTTTAGATTCGAAATGATATTGGACAGTATAGCTTTAATCATGAAGTGGATTCAAATAATAATCGACAAATTTATCCGCATTATCGCGTCTGAAAAGTTTCGCTGTCGCGATTGCGTTGGCTGACATTTCATTCCATTTTTGCTTATTGGTACTCAAATGAAGAATAAAATCTTTGGCCAAATGCAAATCCTTTTCGGCAAAACATTCGGCAGCATTGTATTTCTGTGCGTAAGTATTTAGTTCCGAATCTTCTCCAGCGATATACACCGATGGAATTCCGTAGCTCATTAAGTTATACGACTTACTCGGAACACTTCCTTTGGAAGTTAATTCGTCTAAAATTACGATGCCCAAATCGGCAGCAGATAATGAAAACGGAAACATTTCATCCGATTGAAACGGCAGAAAGGTACAATTTGGTAAATTCTTTTCGGCGACCATTCTTTGCAAAGCCGGAACTCGAGGTCCACGACCTATTATTTGGAAAATGATATTCGAATTTTCTTTTAGTAATTCAGCCAATTCAACAACAACCTCAACCTTATGAGTCAAGCCGATGTTTCCCGAATATTGAATGATGAATTTATCTTGTAACTGATGTTCTTTAACAAAAGGATTATCCTCTTTAGCAACTCTTTCATTAGCCTGAAAAATAGACCAAATCGGTTGAATGATAATTTTGGATTTTGAGACATAGACTTCTAAAAGTTCTGCCATTTTATCACCTATGGTAAACAATCGGAAGGCTTTTTTGAAGGATTTTCGGTTTAAGGAAGCCCAAACTCTATACAAGAAATGCGTTTCCTTCATTCCGGTAATCTTGAAAGCATCAGGATAAACATCCCAAACCACCATGCTGAATCGGTTAGAAACCAGTAGATTCAACAAATAACCCATAGGCGGAATCGAAACGAAAAATACTTCGTGTTTTCTGTATTTGGTTAATATTAGCCAATACATTTTAAAACACGCTTTTATATAAGAAAGGAATTTTTTACTAGCAGGTCTCTCCACCCATTTATTGATGTAAGTCACTTCAATATCAGTAGAAAGTTCTTCACCCTGAATGTGAACACTTCCGGTTACCAAAGCAACATTCGCAAACTTATCCGCGAAAGCGTTACAAAAACCAACAGTCAGATAATTAGACGCCTGATTGACAACGACTATCTTTCTATCTTTTATTTTTTCCATTAAATGAAATTACTTTTATTCAGCTTGACGCAAGATTTTGTGACCGCCTTCGGCCAAATGAATGTCTCTTTGGAATAATTTCACATCCGAAGAAACCATTTCTTCCACTAGCATTTTAAGATCGTATTTTGGTTCCCAGCCTAATTTCGTTTTCGATTTAGTAGGATCACCAATCAATAAATCGACTTCGGTTGGACGGAAATAACTTGGATCTACTTTTACCAAAGTGCTTCCAATAGCCGGAATTTGAAATTCTTTAGTAGAAAACTCTTTTCCTAAAGCAGCTTGATATCGTTCAGCATCAATAGCTTCCAAAATTCCAACTTCATCAACGCCTTCACCTTCAAATCGCATAGTAAATCCAACTTCGGCGAAAGCCATTTTTATAAAATCGCGGACACGTGTTGTGATTCCGGTTGCGATAACATAATCTTCCGCAGTATCTTGTTGCAGAATTCTCCACATGGCTTCTACATAATCTTTGGCGTGACCCCAATCACGTTGTGCATCAAGGTTACCCATATATAAATCACTTTGTAATCCCAAAGCAATTTTGGCTACCGCACGCGTAATTTTTCGGGTTACAAACGTTTCTCCACGCAAAGGCGATTCGTGATTGAACAGAATTCCGTTACAAGCAAACATATTGTAGGCTTCGCGGTAATTTACCGTAATCCAATAGGCGTAAATTTTGGCCACGGCATAAGGCGAGCGCGGATAAAACGGTGTTGTTTCCGATTGTGGTACTTGTTGCACCAAACCATACAACTCCGAGGTTGACGCCTGATAAATCTTAGTTTTATGTTGCAATCCTAACAGACGAACCGCTTCTAAAAGTCGAAGTGTACCTATTCCGTCAGCGTTTGCGGTATATTCGGGCGTATCGAAACTCACTTTTACGTGAGACATGGCCGCTAAATTATAGATTTCATCCGGTTGTACTTCCTGAATGATTCGGGTGATGTTCATCGAATCAGTCATATCGCCATAATGCAATTTCAAACGAATTCCTTTGGCATGTGGATCTTGATACAAATGATCAATTCTGTCTGTATTAAACAATGACGAACGTCTTTTGATACCGTGAACCATATAGCCTTTTTCAAGAAGTAATTCCGCTAAATAAGCGCCATCTTGTCCTGTAATTCCTGTAATTAATGCGGTTTTCATCAGTTTGATTTTTTATAAATAATAATTACATTTTGACTTGTTTGAACGAATGTTCGTGTTCCAAAAACCAGTTGTAGGTCGATTGGATTCCGTCTTCCAACGAAATTTTGGCTTTCCATCCTTGGTTGGCCATTTTAGAAACATCCATTAATTTTCTTGGCGTTCCGTCAGGTTTTGTGCTGTCCCAGATGATTTCTCCAGTATGACCGACTGTTTTCTGAATCATTTCAGCCAACGATTTTATGGTCAAATCTACTCCAGTTCCAATGTTGTTTAAATTCTCCGCAAACGGATTTTCAAGCGCAAAAACAACAGCATCGGCTAAATCATGTACGTGTAAAAACTCGCGCATAGGTGAGCCCGAACCCCAAAGTGTTACGGCTTCGTTGTTGTTTTGTTTGGCTTCGTGGAATTTTCGCATCATTGCTGGCAAAACGTGAGACGTCTGCAAATCGAAATTATCGTTTGGTCCGTATAAATTAGTTGGCATCAGACTCACAAAATCTTTCCCAAATTGTTTACGGATCGATTCACAAGCTTTGACTCCGGAAATTTTAGCAATCGCATACCATTCGTTTGTCGGTTCCAATGATGACGTTAACAAACACTCTTCTTTCAAAGGTTGCGGTGCTAATTTTGGATAAATGCAAGAGCTTCCTAAGAAGATAAACTTGTCCACATCTTGGTTTAAAGATGTATCAATAAGGTTGTTTTGGATCTGCATGTTTTCCATCAGAAACGTAAACGGATAGTTATTGTTGGCCAAAATGCCCCCTACTCTTGCCGCGGCATCAATGACAACATCCGGTTTTTCGGTGGCGAAAAATTCCTGAACGGCTGCTTGATTTCTCAAATCGAGTTCCTTGCTGGTTTTGCCTACAAGATTTTCGTAGCCTTTAGCTTGTAAAGCAGTCCAAATGGCACTTCCTACCATGCCTTTGTGTCCGGCGATGTATATTTTTGAAGACTTGTTCATTGGTATTTTATTTAAAAACAGATAATAATTCGTAGGCAGCTGCTTTCATGCGACTATCATAAGAATCGTATAAGGGTTTGGTATAATCTCTGTTAGGGTAGTTTTCTAAAATCGAAACCAATTGACCAACGTTGTGTGGTTCAAAATAGGTTCCAGTTTCTTCTAACTGTTCAATATTCACATTCAAATTGGCTGCAATAACGGGAACTTGGAGTGATTTAGCATCTTCGATAACGGTGCTCCAGCCTTCAAACAAACTCGGTTGTAAAATGGCTTTGCAGTATTTCATCAATAACAACTGGTCACCACGTGGAATCAACCCTAAAAACTTAATTGATTTTTTCAAATCATTTTTATTGATAATATCGTGTAATTCCTGCATATAAGGTGAATCCGGTTCGTCCGGAAAACGACCTGTGATTCCGATGCTAACCTCGATACCCTTTTTCTTCAATTCGGCCACAGCCTCAAAAACAACTTTATGGTTTTTGTGTTTGTGAAACTGATTGCTAATCATATAAAAATGTTCTGGCAAATCATATTTCTTTCGAATTTCATCATAAGTCATATCGGGCATTCCTTCGATAATAGAAACGAAATGATAAATATGAATGTTCAATTTGTTGGGAACCTTAAAAAACTTCAGAAAATCATCTTTCACAGCCTGACTGGAAACGACTAAATCTTTGGAGTTTTTTAGGATTAGCTTGATTCGAGCGTTTCGCTCTATTACCTTTCTTTTGGTAAAAAACTGCGGATAATACATGTGTTGCAAATCCGCGTACCACGAAACTAATTTGGCATCTAACTTACTTTTAACGGGATAATCGTGCATTGGAAAAATAGCGTCAAGCTTATGATTGACCACCAAATCATGTACAAAAGTGTTTTTATTTTTCAGAATAGAATCAACATACCCTTTGTAAATGGAAGAGAATTTATGCGGTACCAATTCCAGATACGGATAATCGATTTCGTCTACATATTTTTTTAAAGACGGATTATAAAGCACTACAACCTTTGGTTTGTCTTTATCGTCAAGGAAATTCAAAATACGGATGGCATTTAATAAATAAATAATTCCACCAGTCCATTTTGGATTGAAATTGAAAAGTAGGCCTAATTTTAATCTGTTGTCCATCATCTTACCAGTTTTCGACTAAATCTTTGATACCTTCATTCAGGCTCCATTTGGGTTCCCAGCCTGTTCTTTGTTTCAGTTTTGAAACGTCGGCCAACAAATGCATGCGCTCCACTTTTCGAACTCGAGCCGGATCTACTTCGATAACAATTTTTTCATTTAGAATCTTTTCGAACTCTTCCACGACTTCCGTGACAGCATATTCAATTCCACGTCCTAAATTGAAGGTGTCGTAACCCACATTTTCTAGTTTTATTAAAGCAAACATCGCGTTAGCCATGTCATGTGTATGAATAAAATCTCTTTTAGGCGTTAAGTTTCCTAAAGCAATCGTTCTATCGCCTTCTCTGATTTGTTTTTCAATTTCCGGAATCAAATGCGGATTGGTTTCATTTGGCCCGAAGGCGTTAAAAAATCGACAGCAAATGGTATCGATTTGGGTTTCAAGATGAAACTTCTGCATCAATTGTTCGCCGGCTAATTTACTCAAACCATAGATGTCTAAAGGTCTGACTTCATCCGTTTCGGCAACAGCCTTATCCGAAATAGGATAAACTGCCGCAGTAGAAGCAAATATTATTTTCGTCAGATTTTGCACTTTTTTCGCAGCTTCTAATACATTCATGGTGCCGCGGATGTTGATGTCCGAAGATTCGAACGGATGCTCGTTGCAATACGGAATAAAATGAACCGCAGCCAAATGGATGATGACATCGGGTGCAATCGTTTCCACCGTTTTAGAAACAGCCGCTACATCTCTGATGTCACCTAAGAAAAAATGATCATCGGCGACAGTGATAAATTCTCTGTTTCCGAAACTTAAATTATCAAAAACAAAAACTTCATGGTTTTCACTTTGTAGTTTTGGCACAATTGCAGAACCAATAAATCCGGCTCCACCGGTAATTAAAATTTTCATATAGCGTATGTTCTTATGCCGAGGTGAGTAAAAAAATCTTGTATTTCTCGGCGATAACTTTTAAATCGTTTGTTTCTTTAATCTTGGAAGCCTTGCCTCCTATTTCGCTTAATAATGCCTGATTATCAATCAGCTGTTGCAATTTTTCTACAAAAAGTGCGACATTTCCCACCGGAACTAAAAACCCATTTTCACCTTCCTTAATAATATCAACTGGTCCGGCAACACAATTGAAACTAACCGGCGCTAAACCATTAGCCATGCCTTCAATCAGAGCGTTCGGATAGCCTTCAATTATCGAAGTAAATCCAAATATTTTAGCTTGTGACAAATAAAAATCGACTTCCTTTTGAAAGCCGCAAAATTCGACTTTTTCTGCGATATTTAACTCATTTGCCTGATTTTTTAAATCGGTTAGTAACGGTCCGTCACCAATAATGGCTAATGTCCAGTTGGGAGCATTCACTTTTGAGAAAGCTTCTAATAAAAAATGCTGGGCTTTTTCGTAGGAACATCTCCCTAAAGTGATAATTTGATTCTTACGTTCGTGTTGGTATTCTTTGATTTCACGCAGAAAATTTGGAATTACTACAATTGGACAACGGTATTTTTTTTGATAGACTTCTTTGGCATAATTGGTTTGTGCTATGATTCCGTTAATTCTAAATTTTAAAAGCGAATAACAAAAATTGTAAAACCCATTGAAAATTGCATTCCCAGGAAATCGAACTCTGTCCGGACTACTTCTTCCTGAGATGATAACTTTTGTCTTCAACCCAACAGAAGTTATGATACCCAAAAGCATATAGCCTAAGCAAAAAACAGTATCTGGTTTTTCGTTTTTGATGTTTTTCCGTAAGTACCATAACAGGATTGGGAATGATAAAATCTTGCCATATTTATCGCGAAAATTATCCGGTTCGATTAGTTTTACTTTGGGATGCAATTCGTAGAACTTATCTCTTTTGAACATTACCAAAACGGTAACATCAACATTATTTTCGACCATATAATTAGCTAAAACCACAGCAGTTCTTTCGGTTCCGCCCGGAGTCAACTTGGGTAATACGATGACTATTTTCTTTTGCGCCATTTTTTCTTCATTTCATGCAGAGAATACCCCAATTGCAATAAGCCTACAGCATTTAAAAGGCGTTTTAGTTTACTGGTTTGAGTATTGTTGCATAAAAAATTATAAGTGTTGTTGATTTTATTGGTGGCAAATGCTGTGAACTGAAACGGAACCACTTTAGCTAAAGTTGCTAAATTGAAACGAGTATACTTTTCGTTTTTTTGAGTTCGTGTTCCTTGTCCGTCATTGCCAATGTTGAACGTCTTTGTAGTATATGGTGTCACCGAATACAAGTCGTTTTTGACCATATGATGTACATAACTGTAATCTAATACTAAAGGTTCTTTTTTATGCAATTTTCTCTGAAAGGCCGTAAACAAATCAATTCCGATTTTGTCTAACTTCTTGACAAATGATTTATCGTTCATGTCGCTCGCCAATTGTGTTACTGATAATTCCGGAACATGCTGCATTCGGTTTTTCCATGATGCAAATCCCCAAGGACACCATCGATTGGTAAAATATACTTCCGATTGCAACTGTTGCTCAACTTCAAAGAAAACCGAATGGGAAAAGCCGGAGATCGAAATGATTTTGGCATCGTCTTTATAAAATTCTAAACCTTTGTTACCAAATTTTAGAAAATCAGGCGCCACTATGATATCATCTTCTAAAAAGATAATGGTCTCGTGCTCTTTAAAAATCAAATCGATGGCGGCATCATAAGCCCCTTTTAATCCTCTATTTTCTTTAGGCGTAATCGGAACTACTTGCTTAAATCCAGTAATTGTTGAAATGTAGCTTCGAACGGCTTCAATCTTGGAAACATCTTCAGTTTTATAGGCCGCATCAGAGGAAATATAAAGCAAAGATTCGGCTGATTCGGGACAACATTGCAACGATTGAATACATTTTTTTAAACTATCCAATCGGTCGTAAACCATTACTAAAATAGGAGCGTTTGTCATTTTTATTTTTGCATCATTTCAACCATCCAACCATACGGATTGAAAGTTCCTTCATACCAATTCATCTCTTCATCCCAATAACCAACGCAGGCGTCATAACCTCCATTGGCAAAGCCATAGCTGATTTCAATCAATAGCGGTTTATCATTATCTAAGACAAAATCGTAGGCGATACATTGCGCGTTTAATTTTCGGTTTACTTCAAAAGCAGCTTTTACAAAACGCTCGTCTATGGATGCTTTATCATACAAAATGAATCCACTTCCAGATGCTCTGAAATCATTTTCGCGATTCATCCTTTTGATTCCGAATGCCTTACCATCAACGACAACAATTCGGATATCCGAATCATTATTGGCAATAAACTCCTGAAAATAAAGATAATCCATTTCATTGCCCATTACTTTGGCATATCTTGGCGGATTCACCAGTCGGACAAAACCTTTAAGCACATCGAAAAAATTAGTTTTACCCAAGCGCCATTTTCTGAAGCGTTCCTTGATACTTCCCCAGCCGTCATAAGCTGCAAAACCACTACCAAAAGCTTGATTTGCCAAGGCTTTGGCTTCTTGTTTTGTATTGGCTAATTGCACATTCTGAGAACCTGCACCGCCTTTCAGTTTAAAAACTTTTGGGAAGGAAACTTTATCAATCCATTGATTGGCGGTAGTTTTATCATAGAAAACCCAAGTCGTAACCAAATCGGTTTCCAAAGCTTCGAGTAAATATTTCTGTGCTACTTTATCGTCAAAATGCCAGGCCGTATTGAAATCGGGAAACACTTTCGTACCACTTTGTTCTAATGAAAACAACAGTGATTTTGCCATGACAATATCGGTTGGACTAGCCTGATGATAATGCCACATCAAGGCAGAACAATCTTTCAACTGATGAATGATATCGTTGTCATAACAATTGACCAGCTTGTAAGGAATGTTATTCGTATCGCAATATTCAATCCATCTGAAATGGAATAAATCGGTGCTTTTATTATTGTGGATGGCTATCATTTAATCTAAAAAATTTTGCGCCCAAAGTTCAAATCCGAGCATTAACCAAATCGCATCCAGTTGATCTGGCGAAGCATTGGCGATATTGTTGATCCATGAATTTAATGCTTTCAACTCAAAAAGACCACGCTTTTGAATTCCGGGAGCAATTTTAGTGTTCCATTTTTCTTGGAATGCGGAAGAAGAGAAAAACTCGCGTAATGGAATTCCGAATCCCATTTTGTCACGATAAGCAAAATCTTCTCCAAATTTAGAAGCACAAATATCCTTCAAAAGCACTTTATTTTCGTCTTTGCCGTTGTGTTTGGCAATAAGTAAATCGCCGGAAATATTCAGACACGTACTGACCATATCGTTATCCAAAAACGGTACTCGGTTTTCTATACAATGTGCCATCGACATTTTATCTTGGCGCATCAGCAAATCGGGTAAATAGGTCAGTAATTCGTATTTTCGTTGTTTCAGATTCGTATTTCCTTTGAGTTGCGTCAACACTTTAGTTCGGTCATTAATGGCTTTTTCCAATGTAAAATCCGATTTCAAAGCATGAGCTGTAGCCAAACTTCCAAAAGCGGTTTCCATCACCATACGTTTGTTGGGATGGAGAAAATAGCTCAAATATTCGAAGGCGAATTTTGAATTGCGCTTCAAACCTCCCAAAAATTCTCTTTTAAAAAACGGAAACTGTAAGGCTCTGATAAATCGGCTGTAGCCTGCTAAACATTCGTCTGCGCCTTCTCCGCTCAATAAAACTGTCACATGCTTTTTGGCTTCTTGACTCAATAAATAAATTCCGATGGTGTTTGGGTGATTTAACGGATGTTCGAAATGCCAAATCGCCTTTTCTAAAACCTCAAAATAATAATGCGCATCCATTTCGAATTTATGCGCTTTTAAGTCTAACTGTTGGGCTACTTTATCAATATATTTTTCTTCCGAAAAACGCGGATCTTTAAAGATGATGGAAACCGTTTCGAGATTGCCTTCTTTCAAAGATTCGGCTGCAAAGTAACTCACCAAAGAAGAATCGACGCCACCTGAAAGCTGACAACCCAATTTTACATCGCTGATCATCTGCGAATCCACGCTTTTTTGCAAGGCGTTTTCTAATTGATTTTGAGCTTCTTTATTCGGAATGACCTGCTTTCCTTCCTGATCAATGTCGTAATAAGTATTCGAAGTTATGACTCCGTTTTTGACACTTAGATACGTTCCCGGAATGCAGTTGGTTATATTCTTAAACAGCGTATCATTGATAACATTTCGGAACAATAGAAACTCATCGAGTTTACTAAAATCAGGTGCAAATTTAAATCCTGGTAATGGTTTAAAGCTCTTCATTTCCGAAGCAAAAGCCAATCTTCCTTCTTCTTGTAAAAGGTACAAAGGTTTGATTCCGAAACGGTCTCTTGCCAAAAATAAGGTATCTGACGCAAAGTCATAAATTGCTAGTGCAAACATTCCATTCAGCATCGAAATCATCTTTTCCATGCCATATTCGGTGTACAGATGTAGCACCACTTCGGTGTCAGAAGTACTTTTGAACGTATATCCTTTTTGTTCTAATTCGGGTTTAAAATCGAAGGCGTTGTAAATTTCGCCGTTCATCATCAGAATTACTTTTTCGTTTGGACTAATCATCGGTTGATGTCCCATCGGAGAAAGGTCTAAAATACTCAAGCGGTTGAATCCAAAAATCAAATCGCTTGGATTGGTAAAGTTCACATCTTCGGAAATAGAACAGTTTTCAAAAGATTGGCTTGCGGTATCAATCGCCACTATGCCCGAATCATCAGGTCCGCGGTGTTTTTGAATGGCAAGCATTTGACGGATAATCTGATTACCCGTTTCTTTTTGATGGTTAAGATTAAAATATCCTGTAAATCCGCACATTTATTTTTTAGGGTTTATGGATTGTAAAAGTATATCGCGATGGGCTTCACACTGAATCAAATTCGTATACAGCAGTTTTTTCTTTTTGGTAATAATTGATGGTAATAATCCCCGTTTGTATAAGCTTGACATAATTTTTCCTTTATAAGGCTGAATCCAAGTATTCATGACGGCTTTCCAGGTTTGGGCATATTTTAAAAAGGCAGCTTCCAACTTAGTATCATCAGCAATAATGGCATTGATTGTATCTAGATGTGTAAGCATTGCTTTCTTTTCTTCAGATTTCAATAGTGTAAGCCCCACTTCGTCGCTATTTTGAGCCACAAATTCCATTTCGAAAGTCACAGGCTTGTTTTTTTCAAATGCCAAACGCAGTATCATTCCTTTATTCCATGGCTTATTACGTAAGCCTTCCCAATCGAAGCAAAAATTACCTAAACTGTAAAATATTGGTGCTTCTTTATAGATTTCATAGCCCGAAATTATATGTGTGTGATGCGCTACTACGGCATTGGCTCCGGCATCTACGAAAAACCGATACCATTTTTTCATTCTGGGACTTGGCAATTCGTAATGTTCGTGACCACCATGAGCTATGATTACAATAAAATCAGCTTGTTTTTTCGCTATTTGTATCTGATTGAAAACATTGGCCAAATCAATAGGATGACAACCCGGAGTCGCATCATGTGTTGTGGTCCATTCATTTTCGGTGATGTTGATAAACGCTATAGTGTTTTCGGTATTTTTCCAGTAAAACGTTTTGGATGCTTCTTCAAAATTGGCGCCGCTTCCTAACCAGGAAATATTATGTTTTGTAAGGGCTTCATAGGTTTCCTGCATTCCTTTCCATCCATAATCTTTAAAGTGATTATTGGCTGTGGCTACTACTTCACAATTTAAGTGATTTAAAATAGCCGCCGTTGCTGGATGTGCTTTGATATGTGGACCCGTTTTGCTAATGCCTTTGTTAGACGTAGTCAGTGGACATTCGAGGTCGAGTACATTCAAATCATTGCTGTCAAAAAAAGGTTTGACTTCCTCCAACAATGGCTTCCAGTTGTTGGCATTAAATTCGTTTTCAATACGAAGCCACGGACAAAAATCGCCTGTAAAACCTATTGTAATCATATATATTTAGATAATTCGTCGGTGGTGATAAACTTCGCTTCGGGCCATTTTTTGACAATTGCTTTCAGTAACTGATTCAAATCGGTTAAACCTCTTTCGCCGTTTTTCGGATTGATGAAACCTACAAAATTGATTCGGTGCGAACAGATCACCGCTGGTTTTGAAAATAAAAAGGCGGCCTGAATTTGGGCTAAACAACTATTCACCCAATCTTTTTGAGGTAGCATGCTAGGTTCAAAAAAACAATTTCGGATGTTGTAGCGCAATCCGTTTTGTTGGTGACCGAAACTGTGTCGGATAGCCTGATATTCATTGAAAGTTCCTTTCGGTTGTAATTGCGAACGCAAGCTCTGAATCCATTCGATTCCGTTTTCTGCTAAAAAAGGTTCTAACTTGGTATCCCAATTATAACAAGGAGCGATAAAGCTTTTAGGCTGAAATCCGAAATGCTGTTTAAAGATTTCCAAACCTTCAGCAATAATGGTTTCGTGTTCTTTGATGTCCGTTGGAACATCCCAGTCGAAGGCTTCCATAAAACTGTAATCATCTTTTCCGGAATACGTTGTTTGATGTTCAAAAGAAGTAAGTATCGCTTCGTCCTTAGCTTGTAACGCTTTCATCCAACGCTTGATATTTAGATGTTCGCGACCATGAAACTGCGGATGAAATACTTTGTTTTCACTTCCTTGCTTCCAAAGTTGAAGATTATTTTGATGTTTGGGATATCGCTTTAATGTTGTTGAAAAAGGTTCCCAAAAATAGTCCTGAAAATCGTGTGCTTTTATCTTTTCAAAATCAGGATTAGCCATGATACTATTGGCCGTAATGACCGCTGGTCTTCCATCACTTCCTTTGTACGACTGCAGAACTTCGAATAATTTTTCCAAATCATCCTGAGAAGCTAAAGCATCATTTTTATAGATACTGTTCGCAATATCAAAACCTTTCTGCTCAAAATACGTCAGTGTTTCTCTAGAAGGTGTTCGAATGGCGCCCCAATCATCCGACTCGATGAGAATGAGTTTTTCTTTTACTGCGGCACCTTTTCTATTGATATCAGCAGCAGCAGCAAACGATTTTAGATATGAAATTTTAGATGACATTAATTCGGTTACGCTATTTTATTAAATCAATTAGTGGCAGATTTACATCTGTTAAAAGCACAATTAGTGGATTCGTTAGTGTTGTTACATTGAAATAATCCAACGATAAACGCAGGGAAATGATACAGAACAAAATCAATAAAGGCGATAGCAATCGGATACTTTTAGCAACAAAAACAACTTTAGTATTGGAAACTACAATGAAGCAAGTCGCTAATGAGAAAAGAAACGCCACATTTAAAAATCGAGCTCCAGAAGGCAATAAACTGATAATATTGGCTACCGATAAAAACAACATTGAGAATCCTAAAAGTTTCTTTACACTTGCGGATAGATTTGTTTTAAAGAACAGTATCGTGATAAAAATGGCTGTAAAATACGTTAGAATTTTTTTATAATACAATACATACCAATTCACAGAAACAGCAACTTCTTCATAACCATCGAGGTAATCGTCGTTAAAATAGGTCTTGACTTTCGGCAATAAGAATTCGGGTAAATTGGATTCAAGGCTGGTTCTGATAAAATCAATATTCAACTCCGCGATAAAGAAACTCGCAATATAAAAAAGGTAAAGCACCCTAAAATTCAAACGAAACAGACTGTAAGCTACAAGGAAAAACGACGGAATTATAAATGAAAAGTGAATCAAAATACTACATAAGGCAATAAAAATTCCCTTTTTCTTATCCTGATATAAATACAAGAATCCACCATAAAAGAATACATGTGCTGCTGTCCACATTCGTACGCCATTGATGGTCCAAAAACCAACAATCATACTAAAAGCGGCCAATAACAAATGCTGTTCCCAACTCAGTTTGCCTTTTGATTGTGTTAAGACAAGCCAAATATTATTCGCATAAAAATACCCAAAAATCAATCCGAAAAACATGAAAAGTAAATTTCCATTATCCGTAAATAACGAAAAAATAAAGGTTACCACAGTCACGTAAATATCTACTTGACCACCTTCGCCATTGTAAAGGCCATTTTGAATAGTTTCAAAATCTTTGTTGCTGTTGTACATCATTTCCAGATTCTGAACATATCGGGTACTATCAGCCGTATCGCTTTTTACCATTGACAAACCAAAGAAAGCTACAAAAGCTATCATGGTTGGCTTTGCCCACGAACTTCTGTAGTGTCTAATCGCATTGATTAAACCAAAAAATGGGAAAAGTATAAAATAAAAAAAAGCGTTTTTCATTAGGAAAGTAAAGCTATAAACTGTGAAGTGACATTTTCAATTCGGTACATATCTTTTTCTGGTAATATCATTTTTTGAGTATAGTTGCCTTTAAAAAAATCCTGAATTACTTCGGGTTGCAAATTTCCAAAGGTAACACTCAATACAGGTTTGTCAATAATTAAATAATCGATTAGTTTGCTTGGCGTTTGTTTGTGACCTACATTTTCAAAATTTACGACAAAATGCATCTTAGACAATTCGAACAGTAATGTCTCCCGAGGAACGATAGCTTTTATTATGATTCTTCCTTTACTGGCCTCAACAAATGGAGTGACAAATTGTGGTGTTGTAGTGTAAACGTGAAACTCAAATCGGAAACTTTCATCCAAACTGTTCAAATAATTGAGGAATTCTGATGGGTCACGTCTTCCTGGAATAAACATTCCGGCATACCCAAATATAATTTTATCCTGATCTAAAGTTCCGCTATACAAGGTAACATCCTCAAATCGAAAACCTTGCGGAATGACTTTGATTTTATCATGAAACTCGGGATAATAGCCCGGAATAGAGTTCTGTGTGGGCACCGTAATAAAATCGGCTTTTCGACAAAAATTTTTCTCGATATATCCGAAGTAAAATGGTGGTTTGAAGGTATCGTTTTCCTGTCCCATATAAGGATCGCCACAATCGGCTATCCAGGTTTTGGCAATTGGATTTTTCTTGGACCAGATTTTGGCAACACCCCAATGAATCGGATACGGCACCGCAATCGAAATCAGCGCATCATACCCTTTGGCGTTTTTTAGTGCTTTTTTAATCAACGGAATCAACTGAATGGCGGGATATTCAAACAACAAAGCTGAAAATCGGGCAACGACTCTTCTGAATAATAATTCGATTCCACTTCCTTTGACAACCGGTCTTGGCCATGTTAAATGTCCTAAATCAATGAGTTTAAAATTATGCTGTTCAGCAAAAACTTCCAAACCTTCACGAAAATGGGTACAAACCGTAACGTCATGACCTTGACGTACCAATTCTTTGGTCAATTCGGTGGCTCTGAAAGAACGAGGCGATATTTCTGGGTAAAATCCGTTGGTTACTATCAGTATTTTTTTAGAACTCATTACTGGAGAATTTTGTTTGCGATTATATAGTTAGCAATTTCATCGGTAAAAACCAGGGCGCCTTTTCGGTTCAAATGCGTTTTATCGTAGAAATACGCTTTGTTTTTGTAGACTGGATTTTGGGTATTATACTCCAAAAAAGGAACCTTAAAATGGGACAATTGTTGCAATCTTTTCTTAAAAGCACGGTCCATCTCATCGAATAAAGGAGGCTGAATGATAATGAGTTTGATGTTTTTTCGTTGACAAAGTGCTATTATTTTTTGAAAGCTAGCTACTTTCACTTGCAATTCTTTCTTCTGATTGTAAGCTGTTACTTTTGAAGCCGTCCAATCTTCATTTGGTTTTTGAAAACTGATGGGCATCGAACCATCTGCATAAAGCGTGTCCAAAGCTGTGAACTTTTTTTGTCGGATGTCAAAATTGGTTTTGTTCATTCGACTTAACGCAAAAAGATTGGAGGCGATTATATTCTTCTCACCACGAGCAATTAGTTCGTCATTAATGTAATTGTATTTCACCAAAGGATACATTCGGTCTAATCTGAAATTCAGAATAGAATCGGGTAGCAATGCCATCGGATAATCTACAGAAAGCAGGATTACTTTGGGTGCGTTATTAAACTTCAATAATGATCTGACAATGAACTCGTGAAACTCTATATCCGAACCCGGATATGCCAAATTGTAAGCTGAATGGCCGGTTTTCTTTTCAATTTCGGAAGCAATGATATTTCGAGCACCTCTTGATGAACCTAAAACTACTAGCTCTTTATTGATTTTTCCGTTTATCAATAGCTCTAAACGTTTGTCTACTTCCTTATCCGGAGAAACAGCAATAAAAAAGATAAAAATCTTGTCTAACACAAAAAACATCAATCCAAAAATCAGGAGGTTTTTAAGGAACTTTTTCATATTAGAACTGGAAATAAATAAATTGTTGCTCTTTAGTAGAAAACAAGAAGATGGCAATTATCAACATCATATAAAATCCTTGTCGTATAAATTTTGGCCAATGAAACCCGAATTTCTTCAGTGCATATTCCTGTTCTCTACCCAACCATTCTATGGTCATAAAGAAAACGATAAAGAAAAACACGATATAAGGCAGTATCGTCGGCTTGGTAAACAGTGAGGTAGAAAACATTTCTCTGATATAAGCAAAAGCACTACCAATACTGGCGGCTCTAAAAAATATCCAAGCAAAAACAGTCAGTAGAAACGTAATCAGTATCGATAAAAAGTCTTTTAGACTTGGCAAATAACTTCCTTTGGCCACAATCTCGATATTGTTTCTATTTGTATTAAATATAATCGATGGCATGATGAAAAGTGCATTCAAAAATCCCCAAGCTATGAACGTCCAATTGGCGCCATGCCAAAAGCCACTGACCAGAAAGATGATAAACGTATTTCTGACCTTCATCCAAGTACCGCCTTTGCTTCCGCCTAACGGAATGTATAAATAATCCCGAAACCAGGTAGAAAGCGAAATGTGCCAACGACGCCAAAATTCGGCTATATCTCTTGAAAAATAAGGAAAAGCAAAGTTTCGCAACAACTCAATTCCGAACAAACGCGCAGTTCCCAGCGCAATATCGGAGTAACCCGAAAAGTCGCCATAGATTTGGAACGTAAAGAATAAAGCACCTAAAAATAAATTGCTACCAGATTGATGACCGGCATCATTAAAAATCTGATTCGCATAAATAGCACATTGGTCGGCAATGACAATTTTTTTGAATAATCCCCATAAAATCTGACGCAAACCATCGATGGCTCGATCATAATTGAAAGTTCGTTTAACTTTTATCTGAGGCAATAAATGCGTGGCTCTTTCTATTGGACCAGCAACTAAGAGCGGAAAGAAGCTCACAAAAACAGAGTATTCCACAAAGTTCTTTTCGGCCGGAATTCTATTTTTATAAATATCGATGACATACGACAATCCGTGGAAGGTGTAAAACGAAATTCCGACAGGAAGAATAACTTGCAAGGTCCATGGACTGACTTGCAATCCGAAATTCGCAATCAATTCGGCAAACGATTCGGCGAAAAAATTATAGTATTTGAATACGCCTAAAAATCCAAGATTGATGGTAATACTGAGCCAAAACCAAAACTTTTTCCCATTTTTAGTTTCGGATTCGGCCATTTTTAGTCCGGTAAAATAGTCCAAAACTGTAGAAAAAATCAGCAAAAACATAAAACGCCAATCCCAACAAGCATAAAAGAAATAACTCGAAACTAACAGCAGTAAGTTCTGTAGTTTCAAATTTTTATTGACAACAAACCAATAGAGTATAAAAACTATCGGAAGAAAGATGGCAAAATTTACGGAGTTAAAAAGCATTTCTTGGGCGTATAATTAAGTAGATAACTCTTGAACAATCGCTTTGACAGCAGTCGTTCCCAGATTTTTATAAAGGATATGTTTGAACTCGTTTAAATAATTTTTCAAATTTAGTGTTTCCAAATGAAGTATTCCCGATACAAACTCAGTCTCTTCAAAAACATGTTTATGCTCAGCATTGGCAGCCCAAAGCTGATGAATCTGTAGTGGTAATTCGTTAATTTTTAAATACATCGGATAACAACCAAAAGCGACCGATTCTAAACTTACTGTGGATGAAATGCTAACACAATATTTAGCTTCTTCAAAACTTTGGTTCAGACTGAAATTTTTATAATCGTGCCAAATAATATTCGGAACCGACTGATAGTCTTGCTTGATGGTTTCTGGAATTTCAAAATCGGGATGACTTCTCACAATGATTTTAAAATCGGACATTTGTGTCGCAGTTTGAGCTGCAAAATGAATAAAATCGAGTACATCTTGCGTAGTGATATGTTCGCCAAACTCTTTTTGCACGGCAAACAGAATAACGTTTCCTTTTTCGAGAATGCTGTTTTCTTGTAAAGTAGGATGACCACAAGCTACAATTGAAAGTTTAGGGTTGTATCTCTTGAAATTATCCGCAAAAAAATCGCCCCAAACCATGAACTTATCATAAGGCATTCCTCTCCAACCGGGTTTTGTCGCCGTTTTTCCGAAAAATCCCCATTGCAGACAATAGGTTTTAAAACCATTAGTTTTTCCCAGGAAACCCAAAACATGCTGTGCTTCTAAATCGCCTTCGATAAGCAGTAGTTTTTTATGTTGCAGCAATGGTAAAAATCCGTTTGCTCTGTCAATCAAAGTCGTGAAGTCGTGATACTCAAAATACCCTTTTTTCCAAAAAGCCGGAAAATCGGTCTTAGGTAGATGTACTTTTTGTTGGTTATTAAAATGAGAGTCGTTTTTATCCCAAACGATAAATTCCACTTTCTTTCCTTGTTGCTCCAATGCTTCTTGTATGGGTTTGCTATAAGAAAAGAATTTTTTATTAGTAATAAATATCAAAAAATCGGCATTGGATTTTTGCGATTGATGCGATATAGCATGATATACATACCGGATAACATCTTTTACAATGGTGATGCCTTTGTTTCCTTTGGGTTTAAAAAAGCCTTCAAAATAGCGCTCTGTCAAAAGTTCCTGTTCTTTTTCGGTAGTTACTTTTGCGATGCGTTTTAAAAACGTTTTACTGTTGATTATGGTATTCAGATAAAACTTTACTTGTAATGCAACAACATCAACCTCTTTATAGAAGCAAACGCCCAGTTTCGACTGCAATTCGTGAGACAATGAATGGTAAAAGTGTTCGATTCTTTCGGTCATCTATTTGCGGTATTTCATTTTGAAAAGACGGCTGTAATACACGACCATAAAATGAGCAACCGAGGTATTATAGGCCTTACCATATCGTAAATAAACACCGCTACAACCATGCAAATCCAGTTTTTTAAGTCCTAAGTTTTTCAGTGCCTTTACTATTTCGAAAAAGTCTTTAAAATTGTTGGTTTTCAAACACGAACTCAACGGCAAAAACACAAACTTGGCCATGACATGATTGATCAAACCTCTTTCTTTGCTTTCTTTCGGAATGGCTTTTGCGAATTGCATCAAATTAGTTACTGCCAATAAAAATCCGTCAATAGCTTTTTTGGAAAACAGTAATTTCGAATTGGTCGCCGATCCCATTCTGATGGTTCTCTGATAAAATTTGGTTGATGAAAATCCCACACGTTTGGCAACGGTAAATACTTTTCCTAGAAACAAACCATCTTCCAGAAACGGAACATTTTTAGGATAATCGATGCCATGCTGCTGTAACATCTCTAATCTATACAATACAGCCCAACTTCTATCAGGATCTTTCATCTCAACACTTCGCGGTGCAAAATAACCTTCAACACCATCAAAAACGATGTTATCCTTAGAAGCATAATCGGTTTCCCAAACTGAATTTCCTTGTCGGTCAAAGATTTCATAAGCCAAATAAAGGACGTCCAAATTTCGTGTGGCCGCATTCTGATACACCGACTGTAAAACATTGGGAACTACATAATCATCGGGATCGATGGGTAAAACATACTCGCCTTGCGCTCGCGCAATAGCATTATTTCGAGCCATAGAAACCCCTTGATTTTCCTGATTAATCAATATCAAATTTGAAAATTCTGATTGTAATGCTTCTACAATTTCTCGACAGCGATCAGGAGAACCATCATTGGTCACGATGATTTCATAGTCCTCTTTGGGCATGTCCTGATGTTGCAAGCTTCGGATACATTTTTCAATATAATCGTCTACTTTGTAGGCCGGAATAATGATGCTTATTTTTTTGGTATACTTCAAAGGAAAATAGAAGATTTAAAGTTTAAGTGGTGGCAACTGCTTTTTTAGTATTGCGGGAACGCCTACTACTAAACTGTTGTCAGGAACATTTTTGGTCACTACAGAACCTGCTCCAATAATAACATTTTTACCTATAATCACGTCTGGTAAAATGGTAGCATTAGCGCCTATTTGTGTATAAGAGCCGATGACACATCTACCCAACACAATGGCAGAAGGAGAAATTTCTACAAAATCATCAACACGACAATCGTGCGTAATAATGACATTATAATATAAAATACAACCTTCCCCAATTTGGGTATCGTTAGATAAGATGGCTCCGGGTAATATGTTAGTTCCATCGCCAATTGTAACCTCGTAAGAACCTACACTGGCATCAGTACTGACAGTAGAAGTATAAACTCCGCCAAGCGAACAAAATTTTTCTTTCAGTTGTTTTCTTAAAACCGGATTTCCAATACCAATGGTAAAACGCTTATCGATAGTGGCAAAATAATGGGCTGCTTCTTCTATAGATTTTAAAATAGGAAACTTACCAAACAATTTCTCTGGAGCATCTGTATTTACATCATCATAAAACACCAGATTTTCTATTTGATTTTGTTGATGCAAAATCTCTAAAACTTCTTTGGCAAATCCTTTTGCTCCAATAATTAGCATAGGCTTTGATTGATTATAGTTGTAATTTGTAGTAACTCTTCTTCAGTGAGCCCAGCATATAAAGGCAGGCACAATACTCTAGAGGCAATACTTTCAGAAACAGGCATAGAAGCACCTTTGACAAAATCTATAGTATTCAAAGATGGATAAAAATATCTTCTAGGAAAAATTTTAGCTTGGTTTAAGGCGTTCTGTACTTTCAGTAACGCTGTTTCTGATGCAAATACTATTGGATAATAGCTATAATTCCATACCGTATTCTCTCGTATTTTTATAGTGGTGAGTGTTTCAAACTCTAAATTCTCCGAATAAAAATCAACTACCGATTTTCTGCTTTTTAAAATATCACCCATATAAGGTAAAACTGCAAGTCCCATAGCGGCTTGCAATTCAGAAATCTTCCCGTTAATTCCCATACCATGAAAATCTAATGGACCATTGTGTCCGAAGTTATGGCTGTAATACATTTGGTGAAACAAATCGGCGTCCTTGCAAAACAGTGCACCGCCCTCGCCAGTATGAAACAGTTTGGTTGCATGAAAACTACAGGTACTCACATCGCCAAAATCGAAAATCGATTGGCCTTTATAGGTTACTCCAAAACAATGTGCGGCATCGTAAATTACTTTTAAATGGTGCTTTTGGGCAATGGCTTCAATAGCTTCGACATGACATGGATTTCCAAAAACGTGCGTGGCTAGAATAGCCGTAGTTTTTGAAGTAATCGCCGCTTCAATTTTGGTTTCATCAATCGTTAAATATTCGGGATGAATGTCAACAAAAACCGGTTGGCAATTTTCCCAGATAATGGAGGATGTGGTTGCCACATAACTAAAAGGTGTCGTGATGATTTCGCCTTCCTTTCCTAAAATTTTGAGCGCAATCTGAATCGGAATGGTACCGTTAGTCATAATGATGACATTGGATACGGACAAATATTTTTTAACCTGTTCCTCTAATTCTATAAGCAATTCGCCTCTATTGGTAAGCCATTGATTTTTCCAGATGCGCGCTAACTGCTGCTGGTATTCTTCGATAGGTGGAAAAAAGGTTTTGGTAACGTTTATCATTTTTGAATGTATAACAGTGTGGAATAGTTTATTTTATTTTGTTGGAAATCGCATTGAGATAGTGAAACGGATTGAGATAGACACTCAGTAAAGCGTAGAGTTTCACATTGAATGTTGTCTTTTTAGTGATTCCCATTTTTTTAAATAGCAGTGCCGTTCTGTAAATCCAGTTTTCGTCCCAAACCATAAGTTTCGGCAAATGCGGATGCGCATATTTTTTTCGGACTGGAAAACCATGAATGACCGATGGCTTGATCAAAACATCTTGACCAGTATTGTTATTGGCTTTAGAATGCATGCGATAGCCTACTGTTTCTTGGTGAAAGTAATACAACTTTTCGCCCGAACCTGTGAGTTTTAGCCACATCGGATAATCTTCAACCATACGGTTGGTTTCGTCGTAACCTCCCACTTTAGCAATGGCTTTTTTATTAAAAAAATAGGATGGCGTATACTGAATCCTATCGGCTACCAACAAAATTTTGTATTGATCTTGTGCCGAAAAAGTAGCTTTCATCAAGTTTTCGGGATAGTTTGTCGGAATCGATTTGATGTAATTTTTTTCCTCAAAAGTACCTTCGTATAATTTTACCTGACTGAAGACGATATGTGCGTTGGGATGCTCTTTTACAAACTGCATATTGTCTGCGATACAATTCGGCAACAAAATATCATCTCCGGCAATAAGCTTTATCCAATCGGATTTACTGTTGGCAATACAACGATTACAGTTGGCAGAAACGCCGGTATTGTGTGGGACTTTAATCAATTCCACTCTTGTGAACCTTGTTTTTACACGCTCCAATTGTATCCAAGCTTCTACTTTTTCGATAGTACCATCGGTAGAAAAATCATCAGAAATAAGCAACTCAATGTCGCTGTACGTCTGATTGTAGACACTTTCTAAAGTCTCTATAATATAGTCTGCTGCATTATAAGAAGTAACCGGAACCGATACTAGCATCTACTAAAAATGGTTTTCGTTTGGTGTGTATTTATGATGTTCCTGTTTGTGGATTTTCTTATCTCTGGTACCACACATGATACTCGCTTTCCGAATGTCTTTTACAAACGTTTCGAATTGATTGGTCGCTAAGTCTAAAGCAACACCATCAAAATGAATCCAATCTAAATCGCCCAGTTTTACGTGCTTTTCGACCATTTTGGCTCCGGCAGCAACAGCCATCATACAGCCTAAGCTTCCGATATCGTGACTGCTGTAACCCGGAAATAAATTAGGTAATCCTAAATGTTCATAGTGTCTGACTACGGCTATTTGACAAGCTTCGGGCGGTGCAGGATAACTTGAGGTGCATTGTAATAAGAATAAATTTCTATTGGTACAGAAATTTTCCAGCACAAAATTTTCATATTCTTTATCGGTGAAACCTGTTGATATTACTAAATCGCCTTTAAACTCATCACCTGCTTTTTTCAGGAAGTTTCTATGGTTGGAAATAGTCGATGGCAATTTGATTAACGGCGGATTGTATTTTTCTAAAAATAGCAAGGACGGATAATCCAAAACCGAAGAAAACCAAACAATTTCGTTTTGCTCACATTCCGAAATCAGAACTTGCATCAGTTCGTCATCAAGTTCTACGCCGTCTCGGTAATCCTTTAATTTGGTTCCAAAAGGCGAAGCATATTCGGTATTCAATTCATCTTGCGTGTAAAACGTATCCACATCGCGCTTTTGAATTTTTACCATATCAGCTCCGGCATTTTTAGCTAGTTTGATCATTTTGCGCAAACGATCAGCATCGCCAATATGGTTGTTGGTCAATTCGGCCACCACAAGGGTATAATTATCAGAAGCCACTTTGTCCAATAGCTTTTGATATTCGGCAATATTGTCAAATTTGGCATGTGTTGCTGCAACCGTTTCCTGAGTGGAAACCTGATTGAATTCAGATACCGACAGACTGCTGAAACTAGCATTACCCACATGTCGTAACTGAATGGCTAACTTATCTTGTAAGTAGTGCTGGATGAAAACATATTGTGATTTCTGCGTTTTGAATAAAATTTCACGGTATAAGGCATCGTGTTGCGAAGCATCTGTTGGTTGTGTTCCTTTTTCCAAATCGAAATCGAAACCAATCAGATATATTGGCATTTCTTTAGCCCAAGCCTGATTGATGAGCCATGCTAATTTTATGGCCGAAAGCAATAAGAAATCCGTTAGCTCAAAGCTGTTTTTTTCAAAAAGTGCGGCAATATGTTCTACACCTTCATTGTTTAGCGGATTGTAATCGGCACTAATAAATTGGGCGCTGCTTGGTAATACGGCTTCCAATTTTTGACTCGATATATAAACCTCATTCTTAAAGCCATTTTTCTTTAGTGATTCCAAAACACGCTCAGCATAAAAAATGGTAAAATGCCCATTAATCAGCAATTCCGAATCGTTGACATTGATAATAAGCGCTCCCGAAAGCGCCTCTTTATCGATTTGCTTTATGCTTTCCCCCTTACCAACAATAACAATCCTATTGAAATCAGTTGGAAATTTTGAAACGATACTTTTCAGCGGGTTGTAAAAATTCTCCATTGTATTTTTTATTATTTACGGTAACGTCTAGTCCTAGCTGGTGCGCCATATTTAATCCCGGTAAGATATCCCAACAACGCGCACCTTTTGGGTTTTGGAACATTTTATACCTTCCGGTAATTACGTTGAACATATTGTACATGCAGCAACCAATGATTCGGTATTCAAATCCGGGTTCCAAGTTCAGCAAATCTTCTTTGGTAAGCGAAGAGGAAATACCGTAGATTCGGGAATCAAATTTTTCCGTAACTGGTGTATTGCTTAGCATATAGTGATTCAATTCGGGTAACGCTATCAGCGCCTCTTCAAACTGGGAACCTTTGTAAATGCAAACGCCTACGCCCCATTCCATCAATCCGGAAACAAAATTTTCTGTTCCGTCAATAGGATCTACAACAGCGGTGTATTCAAAAGCATTTAAGTCGACTTCGCCTGTGGCATACGTTTCTTCAGTAATAATTTGAACAGAAGCATAGGTTTTTAGGATATAGTCCATACAAACTTTATCCAGCAACAAATCACCTTCGGAGACATAGCTGTCGTCGTCTTTCTTTTGTTTGGTATTCCGAAGCTTAAGTACGGCTTCTAAATTCGATTTAATCTCTAAAATAAGCGGCGTCAATGTACTCATCGATAAGGTTTTTGTTATGTTTTAATACATTTTCTACAATCTGAAAATCAAATTCGTCATCAATATCCAAACCGCATAGTTTGTTGGTTACAACAGCTCCAACTTTTCTTCCAAGGAAATCATCGCTGGTGTTTTTTTGGTTGGCTCGGAACACATCGGTGCTGAATACTTTATAGCGATCGCCAAAATCCTGACGGCGCATCATCGATTTTCCATGGTCGTCAAAGGAAGGCACTAAAATGTCGCTTTCCACTTTATACAATCTGCCTTCGCTTTCGCAAACGGTTCTGGAAGCTGTTAATGACGCATCGTTTTTCAATTGGTCAATACACTTTTGCACATCGGCAATACTTCTGAAGACAAAGGTGGGTCGTAACCACACCAAAATATCGGGTTGTGGAATATGGTGTTCTTCAAATTTTTGGTACAAATCGACTAAAATATCCTGTTCCATGGCTGTAGAAGAAGCGGCGAAATCCGAACGTAAAAACGGTACTTCGGCACCATATTGTTTGGCAATTTCGGCATACTCCTCTGAATCTGTGGAACAGAAAACACGATCCACGCCCAACGCTTTCGCAAAGGCAATGGAATACGACATCAACGGTTTGCCATCAATAGGCCTGATATTCTTATTTTTTACTCCGACAGAACCGGAACGCGCCGGAATTATAGCGTATATTTTCATTGTAGTTTTTAGTTATTCAGATGTTGTCAATGCTAAATTTCTTGCTTATTTTTTCAGTTTCCCTTTTACTTTAGCAATAGCTTCTTTAAAATTGATGCGCTTATTCAATTCAAAAACATAATAGGATATTGTTGTCAATGCTATTAAGAATTGTAAAAAATATAAATAGGGCGCAACAATAGTCATCATCGCAGCAAGGCAAAGCGATAAGGATAAAAGCGAAATAAATAATAGTTTATAGACTGAGCTTGTAAACTGAAAATCAAATTTTCGTTTTAATATGATGAGCATAAAAACAGAAGAAATACTGTAACTAATACTCAACGAAATTCCCAATCCGGTTAACCCATAAAGATGATAAAACAGTAGATTGAAACAAAGCACAATAAGGTTGGCGATGATTTCAACGGTTAAGAAAAGCTTGTTTTTGCCTTTCGCCAAGATGATAAAGCCTACTACCCAAACCAAGCCTTTTAACGGTATCGCCAAAACAGCCCACATGATAAACTTTTGAGAACCCAAAAATTCTTTGCTCAAGAGCACTCTGATTAATATCGGGGTCGTAATCAGTAATAAAACCAGCACGATTCCTAAGATGATGAGTACCAATTCGGCTTGTTCGTTGACCAATTTTTTCCATTGCAGTTCGTCATTGATGACACCCGCCAAACGCGGGAAATAATCAGTTGCCATGGCGGTAAATACCATGCCTACATAGCCTTCTACTATAGCGTTTCCGGCATTATACAATCCCAAATCGCTTAAGGTTCCCGTTTTAGAGATAAAGGCATTTAGCGTAAAAGCTACCGCAGCTGCCAGAATATTGATGAATGTTAGGCTGACGCCCAATTGTACTATCGGTTTTCCGAGTTGGAATGTTTCTTTCCAAGAGATGGCAATCGGTTCAAACTTGATTTTGGTTTTAAAATAGAGCGAAACCAAGTAATTGGCTAAAGCCGTACCAATAATAGCCGGAACAACGCCGTCAATGCCGTAAAAATAAAAAATGGGCAAAGCTACTACTAAACCTACAGTTGCCCCGATGATATTGGCTTGAGCGAGATACTTTATCTGTCGTGTCCCTCGTAAAAGCGTGTAAATACCACCCGACAACGCTCCGAAAACAAACGTTATCGAGAGCCAGATAAAGGCAGCCGTTTTATCCGTAGACTTAAAAGCAAATTGGCTCAATAACGGCGAAAAAACAATCGTCATGATAATGCCTAAAATGGCTGTAAACCAAATGAGGCGTCGGAACACCTGAAACGTAGTTCGGATATGCTTTTCGTCATTTGAATTGTAGGCTTTCGAAATGTCTTTGACGGCACTTTCACTGATACCTAACGAAGTGATGGTTTTTATCAAATTAAGTCCCGATAACAATAAGCCATTCAAACCCATTCCGGCCGTTCCAATGAGAATTGCAACGGCTTTTCCGCGAATGAGCGTAATGAGAATATTGAAAACCTGAACGCCTCCAAAAATGGAAGTGGCTTTCATTATCGAACCATAAGACGATTTGGTTTCAGCCACTAGTTAGAATACGCGTTTAGAATGGAGATAATGCGCTCCACTTCTTCTTCAGTAGTAACGGGACTAATGGGCAAACTCAACACTTCGTTGTGAATTGCATTGGTAATGGCATAATCCAAACCATTCATTTCTTTGTAGGCCAATTGCTTGTTGGGCGGAATCGGGTAATGAATCAAAGTTTGTACACCATTAGCGGTCAAATATTCCTGAAGCTGATCGCGCTCCGAACAACGGATTACGAACAAATGCCAGACATGTTCTTTATTATTTTCGGTTGCTAAACCAGTGTTTTCCGGAACCGGAAGTGCGATTTTGGGATTTTGGATTCCGTTTAAATATTTTGCAGCAAGGTGTCTTCGGTACTGGTTTTCAGCATCGATATACTTTAATTTTACTTCGAGAAATCCGGCCTGAAGTTCATCTAATCGGCTGTTCAAACCTTGGAATTCGTTGACATACTTTTTGTTGCTTCCGTAATTTCCTAGGGCTCGAATGTGTTTTGCTAAGACGTCGTCATTAGTCGTAACAGCTCCGGCATCGCCTAAAGCGCCCAAATTTTTTCCAGGATAAAAGCTAAATCCAGCGGCATCACCTAAGTTTCCGGTTTTTATTCCATTCCATTCAGCGCCAATCGCCTGAGCGTTATCTTCAATAATTTTGAGATTGTGTTTTTGGGCTAAGGCCGTTAATTGTTCACTCCAAATTACCTGACCGTACAAATGCACCACCATAATAGCTTTGGTTTTTGGGGTGATGTGACTTTCAATCAAATCGATATCCAAGTTGAAGCTGGCGTTTTTCGGTTCTACCAAAACAGGAACTAATCGGTTATCTGTGATGGCTAAAACGGAAGCAATGTAGGTATTGGCAGGAACAATGACTTCATCGCCTTCTTTCATGATGCCCAAATCGATGTAGGCTTTTAAGATTAAACGCAACGCATCCAATCCGTTGGCCACTCCAATAGCATGTTTGGCTCCGGTGTATTGCGCTAATTTATTTTCGAAACTACTTAAGCGTTCTCCCATTAAAAACCAACCTGAGTCGATTACTTCAGCTGCAACCTGCTTTAATTCGGCTGCATATTTGGCATTGATGTTTTGGAGATCTAAAAATTTAATCATTACTGTGTAAGTTATCTATTTCGGTTTGTGTTAAAGTTCGTAGCAGTTTTGCAGGCGTTCCTCCTATAATGGAGTAATCCGGAAAAGATTGGTTTACAAAGCTGTTCGCGGCCACAATGCAATACTTTCCGATACTAACATTGGGCATAATAATAGCGCTGGCGCCAATCCACGAATGGTCGTCAATACTAACTGGACCTTTCTCTATTGGGAAAAGTTGTTGCATAACTTTGGAGGCATTAGGTCCAGAGCCCGACATCAAATTGACATTTTGAGCAAAACTCACCTGGTTACCGATAGTTACTCTGGCATTATAGCCTTCCACTATGGTGTTTAGGCCAAAATAACAGCCTTCGCCGACTTCTAAAATATGTTCCGGCGAACCAAAAACGCGCACGCAACTGGCTATTTTGGTTCCGTCGCCGATGGTAACGTTATTGATAGAGGCATCTTTTTCGATGCTGACTTCCTTTCCTAAAGTAATGTTTGCTGTAATCATGATGTTTTGGAATTCGTTTTAAGGAACTGTGCGATACAGGCATGTATAAATTCGATATCAACGGTCGTCATGTTTTGATGACAGGGAATAAAAAATGCCTCTTCGCCATAAAAAACACTGCTTTGAATACCATTTTCAGCTAAAAAAACTTTCAATTCGTTGAGATTAGAAACAATTTCATTAGAATTCAATAGCAAAGCCGATGGATAAACGCTAGGATGTTGCTGAAATCGCAAGGTAAATCCAAGCTCAGAAAATAGGCTTGTGGCGTAAAGATGGTTTTCTGTTCGTTGTTGAAGTAAAGCGTTTTCATTTTTCAAATGATGCGATACAACTTTCTGAATGTATTGTACTTGTTTTTTGTCTACTATACTTTTGGAAGGAGTTACTTCAGAGTTCACTTGTACAAGTACTCCTCCTATTTGAATTGGAAAAAATTTCGGGAAACTGTACACCGAAAAATCACCATACCGTCCTACGCTTTGAGCGTCATCCTGACTAAAGAATGTAGTACAGCAATCTTCTATAATGGGCAATCCGGTTGCGACCAACTTTTCCATGTTAGGATAAGGATAGCCAAATTCATGATTGACTAAAATCACTTTGGTTTCCGAGGTTATTTCGCGGTTCCAACGGCAAAACCGTTCTATTGATTTAGTAACGCAGGAACTGATATAGAAGTTTTCGGAGGTGGTTAGAATCGTTACCAAATCCTCTTTATTTAATTGATATTTTTCAAGAGCTAGTTCGATGGCTTCTCTACCGTTATAGGTATACTGCCATTTTCCCATGCCAAACTTTTTATCAAAATAACCCACTGCAAAATCATCCTCAGGTAAATTACTATTCAAAGCGATATAGTCGGTTCTGAAAGGGCTGATTCGATACGATGGCAATAAAAAAGGATCCGGATTGATAAAAAACACTAATCTAATTTTTTATATAATTCGTTTAATAAACTTATAGAACACCCGATGCTTTCTTTGAATTCGCATAAACCTTGGTTCGGCACCGAATCGACTGTAGAATGACCGATATCCATCATTTTGATGCCTTGTTCTTTGTAATGTTTAAAGAGCTGATAAGACAAAAAATTCATCGTTTTACATTCGGAAAACTGCGGTAAATCGCCCCAATAGATTACCCGCACAATCGATGGTGCCATGTGGTACACAATAGCAGCGCCGATACGCTCAGTAGCTTTTTTTACCAAAAAGAAATCCATGTGAATAACCGTGTTGGTAGTTACTAATTGCTCCCAGCTTAATCGCAGTGGAAAACCTCTTTCACTTCTATTTTGTGCGATAATCTCGTAGGCAAGTATTCCTTTATCAGCCTCTAACCTTTCAAAAGTTAATCCGAAAGCATTGGCTTTTTTTAGGTTTTTTCGAGCGTTGTACCAAATATTCTGTTCGTAGGTATCAGAAAGGTTGGCGGTTTGAAAATGGTAATTGAGCTCCATGTTCTTGGTTTCAAATCCGGCGCGATACATACAATTAGCTACTTTGTTCAAAAAATCTTCTTTGAAGAACGTCGGAGGCGGAATTATCTTTATTCCACTATATTGTTTTGCCGAAGCCCATTCCAAAAGAGCTTGTAGCGCTGCATCAATCTGGTACAATTTGACATCTTCACTTACGAATTCGAATCCGCCAAAAGTGGCCGAAAACGGACTCAATAGCACGTTGTCTCTTACCCCAAAAATGATTCCCAATCGGGTTTTACTATCTTTAAAAATCAAATAATACACCTTTTCAAACCTTGATTCGTTAAGAGCACTAAACGCTCCAGAATTAAAGATATGAATCGGATTAGGGAAAGTCGCATCAAAGACTTCTGGGGTTACTTCGAGGATTTCCACGCTATAAATTCTTCATAATTTCTAAAATAATCTTCTTCATCATACAGTTCAGAAGCCAAGACCATGCAAATGGAACCGCTGGAGAACGTATCTAAATCGCGCCATAATCCGGGCGGCAACAATAACCCTTGATAGGGTTGGTACAGATGAAAACTTTTTTTGTCCTGGCCATCGTCCAAAGTAACGGTAAAGCTTCCGCTTAGGGCGACCATGATTTGATGTAAATCTTTGTGTGCATGACCGCCGCGGCTGTTACCACCAGGCACGTCGTATAAATAATAAATTCTATTGATATCAAAAGGAACTTCGATGCCATTGGTGATCGACGTCAAATTACCATTAAGTTGATGGTTTTTTGGGAAGTCGATTAACTTACAGTCGGCTATTTTAGTCGTTTTTCCCATATTACTTTTGAATTAAGTACGTGTCTAAATTCCGCATATAATCCTCTTCGTTAAAAGCATCGCTGCACAAGTGCATGGAAACGGAATTCGTTGAAAAGTTCTCCATATGTCTCCAATGCTGTGGCGGAATATATAGACCAAAATAACTTCTGTTTAAAGTGAACTTTTCTAGCGTTCCATCTGGATACGTAATCACAACATCAAAACTTCCGCTGAGTGAGATAATGACTTCCTGTTGCTCTTTATAGGCATGACCACCGCGAGTTTCACCTCCGGGAACGTCATAAATCCAAAAAACCCGTTTGAGTTTAAAAGGAAGATGATCCGGATGTTGTATGAACGTTAGATTCCCACGAAGGTCTTGTATTTTAGGGAGTTCAATAAGCTGTGGTTTATCCATTTTGTAGGTACTTGTCAACGTTAGTTTTTTTCACGGCTTCGCTTGGTCAGTCCCATATAGAGACCAACAAAAACGGTAGTACTACAGTTAGCATTTTGCTAAACTGTAGGTAATGTGTTGTTTATCAGTTCTTGTTCAAAAACCAATAGACCGCTATTATCATGTTGCTCAGTGAGATAAAAAACGACTTCCTTTTGTATCTCGAGCTCTATCCTTTGTGATAACTGTTTTATATATTCTTCGTTCAAATCATTGCCTTCCAAAACCACTTCAATACGGCCGCTGTCAATTCCTTGCACATAATCCCCAATAATAAATACGCGATGCACAGGCCCCATTCGTTCCAATACCATTTCGATTATGGTATCGAGACCAACATACTTGCGTACAATTTGCTGTAATAAAATAAAAAAAGGATTTTTCTGATTCGCCTTATAGGTGATTTTCTGATGGTCTTCATTACGGGTCAAATACCCCGCTTCGGTAAGATTGTTCAGTTCCTTTCGGATGGCATTGGTAGATTCCTGCATTTCGGATGCCAAACCACGGAGATATCCTTCGTTTGCTACGTTTATAAAAAACTTAACAAGAAGCCGCAGTCGTGTTTTTGAAGTTATTAAATTCTCAAGCATCACTGAAATTTTTCCGAGTAACAAATGTACTCATTAATTTCAATAAGTGTTAAAATTATATTAAAAATATGATTAACATAGGGTTAAATTTAGGATAAAGACTACGCTAAGATGAAGTTCATGTTGCTATTTGTGCAGCATTATTTTTACCCCCAATTGTTCTAAAATTAAAGTAATCTGCGTTTTATCAACCTTATCTACAATACCCTTTTGGCCTATAAAAGGACCTGATGGAATTTCGTAGAGCGAGCCAGGTTGAATGCCTACAACCTCAAATGCAACTACTTTATCTAGAAGCCATTTTTGGAGGATTTCAATTTCAGAATCTTTGATAACAGCGGGCTGACCAAGCCAATAAAGATAACGTACGACGCCCGACACCTGAAAAACAAGTTCTCTTTTGTGCGCTTCTAAATGAACAAATACATAAGAAGGCAGTAAGGGTACTTCCACTTTCTTTTTCCTATCAGACCATTGGCGCTCTTGGATGATTAGCGGACAGTAGACTTCAATTCCAAGTTTCGCTAAGCGAGCCGCAACTTTCTTTTCTTGTCTAGATTCTGTATAGAGGGCATACCATGGCATAGCACTGTTTTGGATATAAAATTGGTTTGTAAAAATACTAAAACTTATGCTGTACAAATATTTTCTATTGTGGAGATTTAAAAAAAAATAGTTCTTTTTTTAAGAAGCTTACAGTTTCATTTGTGTTACAAATTTTTCAACTTTATAAATCTTGCAGCATGTTTCTCGCACAAACTTCTTCAAAGAAATTTCTATTCGAATCTAGTATCTAATAAAAAAAGACCCTCGATTTCTCGAAGGTCTTTCTTATTAGTATTTAAAGATAGATTTATCTTTTTACGACTCGAACAGTTTGAACATTATCCTCTTGTGCTACAACTACGTTGTAAACACCGCTTGGATATTGATTTCCTATTGTTGTTGATTCCATATCCGATACTCTAACGTCTCTTTGTTCAATTAGTCTACCTACCATATCGTAAACTTTTACGCTTACTGATGATTGGCTACTTGTTTTCACATCAAGCATAAAGTTGTTCGCAAATGGATTTGGATATGCCGTAGCTGCAAATGGAGTCTGAATTAACGCTTTGCTTTCCGCAGCGGTAAAGACATCACAGGCAGTTGAATAGTCTCCAAACACACCGTTTAATTTGATAGCAACAGAGATGTTGTAGTTTTTACCCAATTGTGCGATAGCAAAATCACTCAATTTAAAGTTAGAATATACAATCTCTCTTTCTTCTGAAGTAACTACTGTCTCACCATCAATTTCTTCTAACAACACTTTGTAGTTAGGGAAACCTGGGTAAGGTGTAATGTTCAATTGTTGCGTCAACGACGTTGGTGTTAACAATCCACATTGTGATGGAACCAAACTTGTTGTTGGGAAGAATGGTGTGGTCACTTTACAATCAGGTCCAAAAGCAGACCATTCTGTTGTAGCTCCGTTCAAGACACTGTACTGTACCGAAATAGAATATTCTGTACTGTAAGCAATCGTGATACCTTGGAACGCTGTTAAGGATGAGAAACGACTTGGTAATACCGCTGTCTGATAATACGTTGGCGTTGGGCCATTGTCTGAGAACAAACGGATACGGAATCTATATCCTGTAGCGTAAGAAGCTGCTCTGGCTGCCATATTAGCATTCAAAGCGGATACTGTACCACCACAAGTTGGTGAAGCCATACTAGTTACCGGAATAGAAGGTGTATTTACAACACACTCTGCACCATAACCTGAATCAACTGGTAAACCACTTACAGGATCAGTAAACGTGTACTGAACTGCTACTCTGTAGCTTGCTCCATAATTTAATGGGAAACCTGTAAAGGTATTTGCTCCCACAAAACGAGTCGCTGATGGTGAGAAACCATACGTTGGTGTCGGGTTTGAATCGTTCAAACGGATACGGAAGGTGTATCCTGTAGCGTTCAATCCTGGATTAGCCGTAAGACTAGAAGCTAAAGTAGCTAAAGTAGCACCACAGCTTGAAGAGCTTAACGTAATCACTGGAACCGATGGAGAGTTTACGGTAATTGTATTTCCTGCAAAAGGAACAATCTCTTCGTTAATCACTGCAGAAGCAGTAATAGTATAACTAGCACCATGTGTATGAATAGCACCTGGAATCGTTACAAAACGAGAAGTTTGAATAATATCCGGAGCTGTTACACCTGTTGTAGTATTGGTAATAGAGAAACGATACTTGATGTTCGTGAAACCTCCAAAAGAATACGGTACAGCTGGAATCGCTGTTGCCAACGATACTAAAGTACTGTTGTTATAAGAAGGAGTCATGTTAACTGGTACAGCCGCACAACCTTGAGATAACACACCTGTACAGTTTTCTAAAATTCCATTCCAACAAACCTCTGGGGCTCCCGGGTAGAACGTATCATCACCGTCATTACAATCACCACCTACAAGAGAATAACCACCAGGGTTAGTACACGATACAGTAGTATCTGTATCATCACCAAATCCGTCTGCGTCACCGTCAAAATAGAATGTAGTTAATGGGTTAACCGTTACCGTTACAGAAGCACAAGTTGTGGTATTAATACCTCCTTGAGCACGAACGTAATAGGTAGTAGTTACTGATGGTGAAACATTGATTGAAGTTCCTGTACCTACAGAAACACCACCATTTTCGTCACCACAAGCACCAGAGAACCACTGCCATGTAGCACCAGAAACTAGTGATCCACCAATTCTAGTCAACGTAGTAGCATCACCCACACAAATAGTGGTTGGTGCTGCAGTTGCAGAACTTGGAGGGAAGTTCAATCCGCTTACATAATCAAATGTAAGTGTATATGTTCCACTTGCTCCAGTAGCACCACCTTGAATAACAACGTAGTAATCCCCAACAGCTAATTGTAAATTAGGAAGCGATGAACCTAATGAGTTTGGCGTAACGCAAGCGTCATCATCAAAACCGATTTCAGTTCCTGTGCTATTCAATAAATGGATAAACGTATCAAAACTTGTAGTACAAGTACCGATAGATAAAGTACTTCCTGGCTCCGTAATACTAAATTTATAGAACACGTCTTTTGTAGAAGCTATTCCGTTAGTACTTCCTGGAGTAGAAGCTGCATTATAATCATCATTCCAACAAGCTGAAGATGTTTCACCGCTTGCTGAAGTAGTTGCTGTAATAGCACCTAAAAGTACAGGATTGGCAAACGTATCTCCAGCAGGAGCAGCTTCCGTTGTGAACGACCAAGTCGCACAACCAGTAGCAGCACCGTTACAGTTAGATGGAGTTACACTCCAAGTATGAGCACCAATACTTAAAGGTGCAGCAGTTGTAAAAGTTAAACCTGTTTGTACGATTGGAGTTCCTCCATCAATAACAAGTGAATAACTAGAAGCATTTGGAGAAGCTGGCCAAGTAAATGTAGTGTTTCCTACACCACAAGACGAACTTCCGTTAGCTGGTGATGTTGGAGAAGCAATACATGCTGGCGCTCCACCTATAGTTGTAAACGTGAATGTTGCGCAACCAGTAGCTGGTCCCACAGCATTTCTTGGAACAATGCTCCAAGCATACGCTTGATTAGGTAGCAAAGTACCTGCGTTGTATGTTAATCCTGTTTGATTAGAAGAAACTAAAGTTGTAGCACTAGCACCTGCATCAAGATATACATCATATCCTGTAGCAAAAGGCACTGTTGGCCAAGATAACGTAACGGCACAATTACCCACTGTACTAGCACCATCAACAGGAGCTGTTGGAGCTACTACACAATTTGGTGCAGAAGGCGCAAGAATTCTGAAAGTATGATTCGCTGTACTAGCTGCAGACTCAGCATCTACTAATAAATAGTAAGTAGTCCCTGCTGCCAAAGTAAAGGTATCAGTACCTACACCACTATTGTCATCAATACAAGACCAACCTGTTGCTAAATCACAATCAGCAGTACCGGCTGCAACTTTAAAGAAATAGTCATTAAATCCAAATCCACCATTACTATTGGTGATATCTAGAGTATAAGTACCTGCAACCGTTGAAGTGAAAGTATAGTATCTTTCATTACCAGGTGTATTGAATCCACAAGTAGTAACATCAACATTAGATCCTCCCGTAGCAAGATTTCCTGTAGTATATGAATCACCAAATGTAAGGGCAATAGCATCAGAACAAACAGATCCCGGAGGATTTGTAACTACAATCGCCAACTCATTTGAAAGCACTTCACAGCTTCCGTTAATATAAGCCGCTACTAAATAAATAGTACCCGCTGTATTTGGAGTAAGACTTACTGGTGTTGTTGTAGCACCAGGAATAGTTGTATAAGGTCCACCAAGAGTTAGTGAAGATTTCCACTGTAATGATGCAAAACCACTACCACCTGTTGAATCATAACTATAATTAGTACCCGTAATCGCTGCAAGAGGTCCACTAATTGCACCAGCAGTCGGCGGCGCCACTGTTGTAAATGACCAAGTAGGACATCCTGTAGCAGCTCCAACAAAATTTCTAGGAGAAACAGTCCAAGTGTGAGCACCTGAAGCTAAGATTCCAGCATTGAAAGTTAACCCTGCTTGATTTGAAGACACTGGAGTTCCGTCTAAAACAACGTCATATCCTGTAGCTCCTTCAGCAGCTGGCCAACTTAATGTAGTAGCAATACCTTCACATGCAGCAGAAGCATCTGCTGGAGATGTTGGGCTTGTTAAACAAGCAGGAGTAGCAGCAGTAACACAAATCGTGAAGTTACCTGTACCAGCTCCAATTGCATTATGATAAACTCTTACGAAGTACGTATTTCCGATAGTTAAACCAGTAGTACTTACTACTTCAGGAGAACCACCACCTACGTTACTTTGACAGAAAAGAGAAGTTAAAGTACCTGTACATGTATTATCTGAAGAAGATAAAATTTGTACACGTCCGTCAAATCCAGCTAAAGTACCGTTAACAGTAACAGTTGGATTAGAAACAGTAGCTACAAAGCTATACCAAACATCATCATCTGCATTACCAGCACAAGAAGCCTGTGGAGAAGCTGTTCCTCCTGTAGTGAATCCTGCAGTAGTAACACATGTAGCGTTAACTGGTAAGCTAACAGCAGTACAGATATTGTCATTTGCTGGCGCATCTGGTGTAGCATTTACGATGATAGAGAAGTCTCCAGTAACACCAAAACTAGAAGGTGCAACTGTAACTGTTGGTGTAGCAGAATATCCTGTACCACCTTGAGCACCTTGAAGTGCAATAGCAGTAACCGCACCACCAGTAATAGTAAGTTTGGCAACAGCACCAGCACCAGTAGCGTCAGTGATATAAACAAACGGAGTAGCAGTAAGACCTGCACCACCGTTACACGTAATATAACCTGTACCTGGCGTAGTTATTGTAAATCCTGTGATAGCACCACCTGTAACAGTAGCTGTAGCAGTAGCTTGAGTACCACCACCTGCGTGATATACTCGTACTAAGTATTCAGAATTAACAACTGTAGCAAAATCAACCCCAGTAATAGTTTCTGTTAAAGAAGTACCAGCTAATGCATTAGCATTTTTAGAAGCTACCGCAGTAGTCAAATCAGCTGCATTGAATAATTGCATAGCCGCATCATAACCTCCTGCACCACGCAATGTGATAGTAGTATTTGCAGAAATTGCAGTAAATTTAAACCAAACGTCATCATCAGCTATTGTTGATGCTATTGGAGCAGCAATGGTAGGATCCAAAGTAGCTGATGGTGTAGCAAAAGCAGAACTGTAGAACGATCCACAGAAATTAGCCGGAGTAGATGGTAATGTTGTTAAAACAACCGCATTCGCTGGTTCATCATTAGCTGGCGCCGCTGGAACTCCAGGGTAAGCGTCATTAGGACGAACAGTACCTGCAGGTGTAAACGTATATTTTGTATTACACTCAGGAAGAACTGATAATTTGTTCAATCCCTCGTTAGTTGTAATACCACCTAAACTTGTAAAGCTTAACGAATTGGCTTGTTGTAAACCAATAACCTCACCAGCAAGAGCAGGACTAGCCCAAGCAGAAGAACTCATACCCATAGTGTAGCTAAACGCTAAACCATTAGTTACAGCAGCATTGTTTGGATTTGTTCCGTCAAAGCCTTGCATCACACCATAAACGTATTCAACAACGTTTGTTCCTTCGTATAATTTCACTTGGAAATTCAAACTTGGACCAGGGTAGTTGAACAATTCAATGTTTTCCCACTGTACTGTTAAAACACGGTTTGGCGTACTACCTGTAATCTCATATTTTACAAACTGAGAGTTAGGCGTATTGTTATTAACATATAAATCCTCCCAAAACGGTGCTAATACAAAGTTGTTAGTAGCTGAATTAGTAATTCCGTTGTTAAAAGCGGTAGCAGTGTTACCCGCATTTAACGTCATAAATCCATTCGTTACCGCACGAAACTGAGAAACAGTTGCACCCGCATACGTGAATGGGAAGAATGTTACTGCACCATAGTTCGTATCATCTTGTACCCCTGTAGCAGCAGATAACGTGATGGCTGAACCTGATACCGGAGTATACGTAGCACTTGAACGCGCAATTGTATATTTCAATCTATCAGCAGTACCTGCAGCTACTGAAGCTCCGGTAGTGTTGTAGTAATAGTTTGGAGAAGTACAAAGTCTACTTTCGTAAGCTCTGAAATAATAGGTAGTACCTATTGTTAATCCTGTTACAGTAACCGTTGTCCCTGTACCATTAAAAACTAATTGCTGTCCTGAACCTGCATATAATGTAGCAGCAGTTCCTGGAGCCGTTAAATCTGTTGGGTTGGTGAACGAGTCAACACTGTTCACAAAAACTGAACGTTGATTACCATTACCAACGGTCCAAGACATCGTAATGCTTGTAGTAGTAGCAGTTGTTGAAGCTAAATTGGTAATTTGAGTCGTTGGAGCAACTGGTCCTGAAACCGAAACTGCTGCAGACGGATCAGACAATCCACTTGTAGAACAAGTCGTTACTCTTCTGTAATATTGCGTTCCTGAAACATAAGCCGGAGTAGTATAGGTTGCTCCTGTAGCTGCTGGAGACACAGGGGCCCATGATCCTACACCATCAGGTGAAGTTTCCCATAAATAAGTTAAACCTGAAACTCCTGTAGTATCACCAGTAACACTAAATACTTGTGTTGACCCTGGACATAAATTAGCTACTGCTGGAGCAACTGTTCCTGCCGTTGGCGTGCCTGTACATGGTACCGGTGGTGTAAATCTGTAAAGCGTACCGCTAGCTGGGAAAGCTGCGGCAGTAGTAGTACTGTTTGATAACCCGTTAAGAGCATTCAAATAGTTACCAGTTCCACCCACAGCATTCTCAATACCTAGAGAACGTGCTGTAGATATAGTTCCTGCAGAAGTACCATAACGCAACTCCACTACACCAGGTGTAGCACTTGCAGGACCATGAAGCCAAATTTGAAAGTTTAATTTTGCCGTGGCACTAGCAGCACCACCCCCCGCTCCAGAAACATCTCTGTACTGAACCACGTAAACACCTGTAACGCTAGGATGAGCTCCTGCCGTTATACTACCACCATTGGCAGCATTAGCGTTTCCATCACCAAGCCAAGCAGCAACCATGTAATTTGGACCCCCTGTGGTGAACAAATCAGTTACTGTAAGCGAGTTGCTTGTAGAAGCTGCATTGAATGAAATCCAACCATTTGTACACACTCGGATGCTTGTAAAAGAAGCACCATTATAGCTAAAGCTAAACGGAATAGTAAGCGTGTTCCCAGCATCATCACCTACCGGACCTGCCGATGAGGGAGAAAAAGTTAAGTTGGAATACGCGCCTGTAGTTTGAGTCCAACCATAAGAACTCACTTGGGCATTGGTCGTTAAGCCAACCAATAACAATAATGCAAACAGCCATCCCGTAGATAGCGAATACAAACTCTTAGATGTGCGCGTTGGCGGTGAGCCTACGTCTTTTGCACAACCATCTTTGAGCCAGGTATCCCTACCCGAACTCAACCAATAGTAATTTTGATTCATAGTTAAAATTTAAATTTAGATGCCTAAAGTAATTATTATTTTAACAATTTGTTAATGATACTCTAAAATAATTCTGCTTAAAATGATATTATCGATGAAAAACACTTAAAATCCGACAAAATACCTATCACCTCAAAATGTGTGTTTTTTTTGTAGTAAAAAATATAAAATCTTACAACTGTTGATAACTCCGCAATAAATTAAGAAAAAAATTACCATTTTGATCGCCACAACATTAACAATACATTTTGACTATTTTTGAGATAAAACCAAGTAAAACAGTACTGTTGCGAAAGGTTCTGCTAAAAAACTGACTTTTACCACACTACCCGATGTTTTGAGATAATCGGATATATGTGTAAACTTATCGACATAATTTTTAATATTAACATAAATTAATTATTTTCGTGGCGAATACTATATAAGTATTGTTATAACGTTATCAAATTATTAAAAATAAAGTCCCATGAGAAAAAATTATTTTTTGTCATTTTTTAAATCGAAAATTAATGCAACTAACGAGGCACAAGTGCTAAAGAAAAGCACACTTGCCTTTGCCGTGCTACTTTGCTCGATGGTAACTTCCTTAAGTGCACAAACAACGGTTATTGATCCTGCAGGTGCTGGAGGGTTTGAGTTGGGAACAACACTTGCTGCTAACGGCTGGACAGGAACAACAACGGGAATCAATAGAACGCAATGGTCTGTTGGTACGAACGCCGCTGGTTTTACAGGTAACCGATGTGGATTTGTTGGTCAAAATGCTAGTAACGGAGTGTACACCTACACCTTGACAGCAGTAAGAGCTACTCATTTAATAAGACCCGTAACGTTTACAACTGGAGAAACAACCATCAACTTAAGTTTTAGATGGCAAGGTGTTGGTGAAGTAGGTTTAGATAGAATGAGAGTTTGGCTGTTTGACCCTGCGATAGTAGCTGATCCTGTTTATGGTACTGCCATTACTGCTGGAGTTGGAAAAACACAAATAGGTTTAGCTGAATACAGCAATCAGGCCACTTGGACTACTGCTAGCATTGTTATTCCAGCCTCTTTTGCTGGAACCAACGCTAAATTAATATTCGAATGGTCTAACAACATTTCCGCAGGAACACAACCCCCTGCTGCTGTTGATGACATCTCATTAACTTCAACGGCTCCATATCCTGACGATTGTAGTACAGCGCGTATTTTGGCAATTGGAGGTATCACGTGTACGCCTCAAATATTTAACAATACCACAGCTACTAATAGTAACTTATCCATGTCTCCTGTACCTCCTGCTCCTACTTGTGGTAATTATGGTGCTACCAATAGAGACATGTGGTTTAGAGCTGCTTTCGGAATTGACGGTACATTACGTGTAGAATTATCAAGTGTTGGCGGTGGATTAACCAATCCAGCCATGTCAGCTTATACCGGTACTTGTGCCGGACTCACGCAGATAGCGTGTGCTGCGGATAACGGACTTAATCCATTTCCGGTTCTTGCTCTAACTGGTACGCCTAGTGCAATCGTATACATTAGGGTTTGGTCCGAAAATACCGGCGCTCCTGTGTATGGATCTTTTGGAATATGTGCTACTTCACCAACTTGCTTTAGACCGACTGTGGGAGGTACTACAAGTATCACTGCTTCTAGTGCTACCATCAACTGGAACTGGAATACACAAATTCCTTCAGGAGGGTATCAGTATGTAGTTTCCACAAGTGCTGCTACACCTACTTCAGGATGGACTTCAGTACCTAATACTACAACGTCTGCTAATATTACTGGTTTATCACCGTTCACTATTTACTATGTCTTCGTAAGAGGTTTTTGTGGTGGTACCGATTATAGCAATTGGGGATTCAATAGCTTTACAACTATTATTCCACCTCCGACTACAACTAACGTTAATATGTGCTCCGGACAAACGGGTAGTATGACGGCTACTGGGGTTTGTAGTGGTTTTACCAATATTGGGACTACCATTAGTGGGACCTTATCCTTGAGTGATCCAACAGCATTTCGACCAGTTACGGTAATTACCAGTGGAGACGCTTGTAACTTTGATACATTTGCTACAAGAAATTATACGTCTTATACTTTTGAGGTAAACGCTACAGGAACCTATGTATTTACAATGGACAACAATACTGGTTTTGATGCCATGGCGTACATTACCTCAGGCCCTTTTATACCAGGAGATTGTTTAGCCGGTGGTGTTTATTATGGAGGAGATGATGATTCAGCCGGAGCCTTTGAACCGCGTGTGACAACTACATTAACAGTTGGCGTGCAATATACATTGTACACCACTTCATGGGGACTTGGTGGTAATGGGCCGTTTTCCTATACCATTACAGGACCGGGTTCGCTTGTAACACCAGCCTCAGGAACGATTCAGTGGTATACGGTACCTTCTGGAGGAACTCCTATTGCAAGTGGGTCTTCGTTTAACCCAGTTGGCGTTTTAGGCTCAGGGGTTGCAAACAATACCACACCAATTGGTCCGATAACGTATTATGCCGCTTGTTCTACATTCCCGAATATCAGAGGAGCAGCTACCTTTACCATTAACCCATCACCATCATCTGTGATATCAGGAACAGGAAGTGCTTGTGCTACCACAACGGTAAGCATAGCACTTACAGGAACATCCCCATGGACGTTTACCTATACTGACGGAGTAACGCCAGTAACTATAACAAATACTTCTACAACTCCTTATACCTTTAGCGCTTCACCGGGAGTAGCAACTACGTATACGGTTTCTGCTTTGAGTAATGCTACGTGCGCTACTACTTCTGCATCGAACAGAACTGGAAGTGCGGTATTGTATTCTAAAGTATGGAATGGTGGGACGGCAAACTGGAACACAGCTTCAAACTGGACTCCAAGTGGAGTACCATCTAGCACCGACTGTGTGGTAATTGCTAACGCTGGAACGCCGCCTGTAATTAGCGGTACTAACTTTTACGCTTTTGCCGATCGCGTTACAGTAAACAATTCTGCCGTTTTACGTGTAAATGCTACCAATTCATTAACCGTAACCAACGGAGTGAATGTCGCGACTACCATACCAATCGGAAATATCATCCTAGATGATGATGCTAGTTTAGTTCAGGTTACCGATGTAATGGCTAACAACAATACAGGAAGAATAACATTCAATAGAACTACGAATATCGTTAGAGCGGATTATGTATATTGGTCTTCTCCTTTTGCGGCCTTGAATGCAGCGCTGATTTCACCAGCTACCAATCCGTTTTATATTTACAAATGGAATCCTAGTCTTGCTAATCCTAATTTGGGACAAGGTTTCTGGGTTGCTGGAAATGACAATCCAATGACGGTAGGTAAAGGGTATATCATTAGAGCTCCCGATTTGCATCCGTTTGTAAATACGCCTTACACGGCAACCGTTTCTGGTGTACCTAACAACGGGGTTATAAATACGCCAATATCAAGAGGTAGTATTTTAGTGTCGTTCCCTGGTGCTAACTCTGTGATGATTGACGCCTTAGATGACAACTATAATTTAGTTGGAAACCCTTACCCTTCTTCTATAGATGCGGTGAAATTCTTAACGGATAACAATACTAATTTAGCTGACTTGAGCGTTCGTTTGTGGACACACAATACGCCAATTGGAGGTTCTAGTTCAACATTCTACAATTCCTATGTTTATGGCTATGCAGATAGTTATATAACGTTCAATATCTCTGGACCTAATCCACCTGGATTTGGCGGAAAAATAGCTTCTGGACAAGGATTCTTTGTGTTGGCTAACGAGACTAGTCCGACGCTTCAATTTAACAATACGATGCGTCGATTTGACCATGACAATACTGAGTTTTTTAGAGGCCCAGGAAACGCTGTAAACAATTATAATGCACTAGAAAGACACAGAGTGTGGTTGAGCATTTTAAATGAGACCAATGCTAATGCAACAACTATGATATGTTATGTAGATGGTGCTACTTTAGCTAAAGACAGAATGTTTGATTCCTCCACTAATGATAATAGCGGAGCATTAAGCATCTATTCGTTAATTGATGAAGAGAAAATGCTTATCCAAGGTCGTCCAAATCCTTTTAATGTGAATGATATTGTTCCATTAGGTTACACAGCTAACCAAAACGGAATCTATAAAATTGCCATCGCTAATGTTGATGGATTATTTACAAGCAGCAGTCAAGGGATTTATTTAGAAGATACAGAACTTGGTATCATGCATGACTTGAGAAGTAATTACTATACGTTCTCTACCAATAGTGGAACAGTAACTACCCGATTCAAATTGCATTATACTAACAGTGCTTTAGGAACTTCTGACGGTGATGCATTGAATACGCTTAGTTATATCAATAATAATGTATTGAACATCCAATCGATTAAAAATATCGAAACGGTTGACATCTTTGATGTTACTGGAAAATTAATCAAATCATGCACTTCTACCGAAGCCAAACAAACCTTTGAAACCGATTTCAATTATCCTCAAGGGGTGTATGTATTGAAAATAAAATTAGATACCGGTTTCTATGTTACTAAAAAACAAATGAACTAATCTAGTTCCTTATAAAAAAAGCCAGTCTAACGACTGGCTTTTTTTTTGCCCTAAAGCGAAACTTTTAAATCTGTAAAATCTAACGGATTCCTTTTCCGCTACCTTTAAAAAAAACCAACTAAGATTGTAAAGCAACTAGAACAATTTGCTCTCGGCAATTAGCCTACCATAGCTTTCCTTCATAAAAATCGTTTGTATCATAATCATAATCCCTAAAAAATCCTGCTACTAACCTTGGATGGTTATTTTTAATGTTTAGTCTTGTCGCTTTTTTTTATGGTTGCCAAATAATCAAAACGTTTTAGTGAAGTCATTCTTAAAATACTTTCAAACGATTTATCCACTACGATAGCATAATTTAAATCTAAATGCTCTAAATTTTCTAACGTTTCAAAAGGAATAAGAGAATTAATCTTAAGATTTTTGGGTGCCGTCCAATTGCCATTTAACGAAAGTCCTTGTAAGGTCTTCAGATTTCCAATGGTTTCATAATTGTTTATAGTAAAGCATCGCTCGAATTTCAATTGTTTTAGTTTAAGAGTAGCAATAGCATCGATATTCGTTAATTCTGAATTCCAATTAAGTTCTAATCTTGTTAACTTAGTCAATGCTTTTAGAGGCGAAAGATCTTCAAAATCAGAGTTTTCAATAATAAGCTCAGTTAGATTCCGAATTTTGCAAAGAGCATTAAGAATTTCCGGGTGGAAAACATTTATTTTAAGTCTCTTAACTTGTTCAAGTGTTGCCCTATTTCCTCCCAATCCCGGAGTACTTCTTTTTCTTTTTGGGAACCTTTTCTAAGTACAGCCGGTGGTAAACCCGGAATAAAAATATTTTCTGAATTTATAGTGTTGTAAGTGGGCAAGTGAACGATTTTGTATTCCAATTCGTTTTCTTTCCCTCTGTAAAACTCGTGCTATTTATACCTGTCAATCATTTCATAGTAATGGTAAATGCACACAAAATAGGAACTTAGCAAATACTGCTTAAAACAATAGAATCTGCCTCTGTTAACTCACGGAGGGTTTGCATAAAAACACTGTTAATGCTACTGAATACAGTAAGATGCACCTTTTGAAAAGAACAAAATAATAAAGAATACTTTACACCTACATTAAGAACAACAGAAACAAAGCATCAGCATTGAAGCCATAATGAGATTTACAATGATAAAATAGTGTACTAAACCGCTAGAAAGAACAACGAATTATCGAATCACTTTCTTGATTGCTTTAGAACCATCAACCGTCGAGATTTCAACTAATAATACTTCATTGGCCGTTCCTACAGTAAATGTGGTTTGCGTTGCATTAATGTCTTTCAAGTTTAATAAAAGTCGACCTCTAACATCAAAAACCTTGATGCTTTCCATAGTAAATGAGCCGGTTTTTACCGTAAAACTATTTTCAAGGTTTTTATAAATAACTACCGTATTTTGATTGAATATTGGATTCAGACCCAAAGCGGCATTAGTGTAACGTAAAACAAAGCGATTGTCAAACGTACCAATGGCGGTCGTGAATGTATATGGACCTGCTTTTAAATCATGAATTATATTCAGTTCTTTATCTTCTAAATAAATAGACTGACGCTCAAACAATCCGTCAAAATCAAATAAAGAAATACTGTACTCACTGCTGATAGTCGATTTGTATCCTAAAGGAACAGTATCCGCTACATCAAAAGGCAAGGGTCTTCCTTGTATGGTAAGTTTATTGGTTTCGGCCATGGTATACATTGTAATAGCATTACCCATATCGACCATTTCCCCATCAAAAAGGCGATCCATTCCCAAGGTAGCCTCTTCAATATAGCCTAGCAGCACTTGCTTAAAGGCTCCCTGAGTATTATTGATATTCAGCCAATATCGGTGCTTTTCAGGACCAACATCCTGAGTCGCCATTGGCGAAGTCACTCTAAAGAATTGATCATTGTTCCCTCCTATTCGCATACTGTTTCTAAAAGTAGCCGTTCCGTTCAATAATCCTTTTACAAAGAAGCCTTGTCCAGAAGCAATTTTACCATTGGGTACTGAAGCATTCAAACCAGAATTAGTAGCTGCTGAGGTACCGGTACCCCCTAAATAATTATAAAGAGCATAATCACTACCCGAATACTGATAGGAAGCGTTCAACGGCGTATTGTGTGTCCATAACAGGATCGTGCCACTTATGGTAGCAGCATTAGCCGGATCCATCAAAAAGGCATCGGCAGAAAGGGCACTCGGATAAGGATTTCCTAATAAATTAAACTGACTGGCACCACCGGTAACCGGAAGCGTAATAATACCATTATTGGGAACTCCAATAAAATTAGCCATATGAGGTAAAGGGGTGTCTGGAGCACCCACTGGAAACCAAAGAGGTGCTCTACAGATATATCCTTTTCCGGGGATCATATTTGTGACCGCCGGATTGGCGTACTGCCAATTTGAGATGGTCGGATCGTAAAAAAAGAATAAACCCTGAGGAGATTGAGGCGAAATACTCAATAAATTTTGAGGACTTACCGGAGAAGACCAATAGGTGTAATCAAACTTAAATGCTGGTGTCGTAGCCCTTCTATAAGTAATATTACCCGTATTCGTAAAAGGTACCCCATTATTGTCTAAATAATTAATCTGATGCAAACTCGAATTATTATCAAAAATTAAAGAACCACCCGTTACTCGGACATCATTCTGGACGGTTAATGTATGATTGGTATTAAAAGTAACAGTCCCCGAAAGTACCTGAACAGAACAAGCTTGTAAATCACCGGTAGAATTGTAGTTACCCGCAAAAATAGCACGAACGGTGGAAGTAGGTGGACCATTACTCCAAGCAGTACCATTCCAAGTAGTTGAATAAAAACTCAGCAATACCGAATTCGAATACGCTATGGCGCAGGAACCACTTTGTACCACTACCCTATAATATCGGTCTCCGATAAACGAACCGATTGCAGCTGTAGTTAAAGTAGTTGTAGTGTTAGCAATGGTTGTCAATCCGGCTGTAAAGGTGGCGTTTGTAGCATATTCCCATCTAACAATGGTTCCCACATGACCCGATAACACTAAACTATTAGGAGCAAAACCGCTGCATATCGTCTGACTACTAGATAATGTTCCCGGAACCACAAGGGGTACCACAGTAATTACCGAAGTATCGCTGGTAGAACAACCATTAGAACCCAAAGCTGTTCCCGTATAGGTTCTTCCAGCATTTGGTTTTGCATAAACTGTAGCTGTTGGTGTTCCTGCTATGTAAGGAACATTCGCCGCCGCATCAAAAAACAATTCGGTTGCTGGTGTCCAACTTACTTCTAAAGCCAAAACTCCCGTTATGGATACATTATCCACTGCCCAACCATAATCGTAGGTAGCATCATAATAAAAACGCAATAAAACATTTGGATTACCTAACAGCGAACTTAAATTCACCGTCGTATTCACAAAAGAATTCGCAGCACCTTGCGAGGCAATTTGAGTCAGTTGCGTGACCCAAGTCGTACCGCCATCTATAGAGGATTCCACACGAGCCCTATTGCCTCCAATATACCTCAAATACTGCCAAAAGCTTAACGTTGCACTAGTATAACCCGCTAAATTGATACTTGGCGAGACTAAATAGGTTTGTGTTTTGTTAGAGGTTGGACCGCCCTGGGCATAAGAGTCTGTAAAGTAAAACTTGGACGCATCATTACTGCTAAACGCCGTGGGCCAAACGACACCAGGTGGCGAATACGGGCTGTTGCGCAAGGTCCATGCTGCCTCTGCTGACAAACCTCCAATAGAATTGTTGATGGTAGTCCAGTTATTGGTTACCCCATTAAAATTCTCGCTAAATATGGTTATCGCTGTAGCGGTTGCTAAACTGGCATTTAGCGCTTGAACAGTCCCTTGACAAACCGAAGCTGTAGCCGGAACCACACTAATGGCGGGAGGTTCGGCATTAACAGTTACCGTATACGTTAGCAGTCGGGCACATAAAGCTCCCGAAGTTTGCGATGCTGTCAACGAATAGGTTGTTGTGGTGGTTGGACTAAAAGTGAATCCCGCAGCTAAGGAACCACTGATTCCCGTACTTGGCGACCAAACAAAGCTATTATAGGCGGCATATCCTGAAACGGTAACTAAAGGAGACGTTTCACCGGCACATATTGTTGTTGCTGTAGCACTAAAAGACATCGGTGGGGCTGCCGAAATATTGGCTGTCACCGGAGTCAATAAAGATCGGCAAATATTAGAAAACTTCCAGTTGTAGGCATACAAATAAAAGCTATTGTCATAATCATTTCCGGTGATATTCGCTATCGACGAGTTGTACGGATACGTGGCATTATTGCTATTAACCACTAATCCGGAAGTAGGCATTACCTCAAAATAAACATAATAATTACCCGGAGTTAAATTATAATTCAGCGCAATAGTTTGAGGTGTACTTCCCCCGGCGGTGCTCGTGATATAGTTGTATAATCCCAAGGTAGCATTGGTAGCATTTCTTAGGGTCATAACACCACTTTGTCCTGCAACCATCGGATAAATATCTAACGATTGGAACGTTGTATTGCTATTGACCGTGAAACTGATATAAGTGGCATTGGTCTGAACTCCCAGAGAACCTCCTTGCAATACAGGAGAAAAAGGCCCTACATTTACTAAACCACCTGAAGCTTTTGATCTCGCATAAAAAGTAGTCGTGGCAAATAAGGTAGGGGTTACGAAGTTAGCACCTGTACCCACTAAATTAGTACCCGCTGCATCCGAGAACCATTCGATGGTGGAACCAGATGGTGCCGTGGCTTGAAGCGTCGTAGAACCGCCTCCACACAAAGTACCATTCACCACAGGCAATAAGGTAGGTGTAGCGCAATCGGTACTAAAAGCTTCCAAAATACTCCATTCACTTTTATCAACAGCACTACAATTACCCCTTACCCAAACGTAATAAAGCGTTGCAGCTGTTAGTGAGCTTATATTAGCCGTGGTCACTCCAGCGCCTACAGACCCTGTTGGCGTAACAGCTACACTTGGTTGTGCATTTGATGTACTTACAAAGTATTGATATCCATTCGCTGGCGGTGGTACACTAGCAGTCCACGTTAATGTGGCCGTAGTAACCCCTACCGTAGTAATAGTAAGATTGGTAGGTTCAAAGCAGGTTGGCGAAACGATTACACTAATGTCATCAATTAAAATTTTGCTCTGACTGGCAAAACTAAACCCTTGAAAACCTAAATAGTACGTATCGGTTGTAACGGGAGTAAAATCGACAATAGCGGTCTGATATACTGTATTTACAAAATTGGATAAATTGGTTAACGTTATGGTCATACTCCCGACTGTTGGACTAGTGCCCAATCGCACTCTAAGACTTTCCGTAAGCGAACCTGTAGCCGTCGTATTGTATTTGAATTTTAATCGATAGGTAACACCACCTGTCAAACTTAATCCTGCTAAAAAGAACCAGTCATCAGAAGCCGTTACGGTATTGGTATTTAAATGATACGCATTCGGTACAGAGGAGGCTAAAGTATTTTGAACTTGCCACGTTACAGCATCCGCATTAGCATTGGCGATGGTGAAACAATTAGGCACGGTAGCCACAGGTGTTGTATCAAAATTTTGATAATACGGAATGGGAAACGCACCACAAAGTGTTGTTGCCGTGCCACTCAAACTATTCAGTCCACAACTAGGGCCAACGGCTCTTACCCTCCAATAATAATTGGTTAAAGGCGTCAGTCCGGTGATTAACAAACTCGTGGGACCTCCGGTCAAAAAATTAGAATAGGCAGGAAGAAATGTGGCAAATGTACTACTGTTAGAAACATCTATCTGATAATCTGTAGCTCCGGGAACGGAGTTCCATGAGGCTAAAAATGAATTTCCATCGATGCTGGACGTAGTAATTCCTGAAGGGGCATCGGCACAAGTTTCTTTGGATGTGAACGCAATACTGCTCATTCTGTAGAAAGGACCTCCTTGACAGTCCGCATTATACGGAATAGCCCAATAATAATAGGTGGTATTAGGCGTTAAGCCTGTTTGCGTAAACGATGTTGCATTAGAGTTGCTTATCACCGTGTAAATACCGGAAATTACATCATCTACCGCCCAATATACTCTGTTGGGAACATTGACATTCGTAGGAGTTGTGTTAACAGTACTTCTTACGACCAAATAATTAGTGGGTGCCGGTGAAGCTGCCGTAAAACTATTTCCGATAAAACTTGTTGTCGTAACCGTGGTAGCTCCAACACTAAAGCCTGATGCACTCGCTATCGGAATGCTACAAGGTGAAGCTGGCGTATAGGTATATACCAGACCATTATTGGGATATTCGGTTACACTAGTTCGCACGGTACTTGAATTAGCTGTTCCGGTTATCGTCCTACCCGACCAAGAAACATTAGTATTGGCTCCGTTTTGCAAACGGTTATTGATGTTCCCTTGCAAATAGTCGTTCGTAGCGCCACGAATACCCACTTGGGCATTATAAACAGTAGCATCTGCAGGCGTACACGACCCATAAGCGATTTCTATCTCATTCGTAGTCTCGTATAATCGAATTTGGAAATTAAAGTTTCCTGTGGTAACCTTTCGTCTGGCATTGGTCCATTGCACCGTAAACACTCTGTTAGGAGCTGTTCCGGTGGTTTTATAAACAATATTGTCTGTAGCAGCGGCTGAGGCCGAAATCATATCAATTCCCAAAGCACTGATGGTACCCCCATTAGTATAAGTGACGGCAGTACTTAAGGGTAAATAATCGGCAGAGGCTGGTTGAATGCCGAAGGAAATAAATCCGTTTGGACTTATAAAACATTGGTTTTGCGCCACACCATCGTATACAAAACTAAAACCCAATGGCGCCAAAAAGGCTGCTCCAGGAGTATGATTATCCCATGGTGCTGCATAAGCTGTTGAAGGCGTTGTAAGGGGCGTGTAGGCAACAGTAGATTCACTAAACGTGTAGGTGCTGACTTGAGCCCAACCCGACTGGTGAAAAAAAGTACATACTGCAGTAAGTAAAAAAACTAAAAAAGGCGTGGCCCGTTTAGTCTTTTTGATTGAGACTATTTTGGTATTCATAGGTTTAAATATTGCTATATTGTAGGTTTGACAGAACCCTAAATTATTGTTTATAAATCGATTAAACTATAATTTAACAATCACAAATAACGTAAATTTATATCAAATGTTAAAAAAAATAATGGTAACAAATTGATTTTTATGCTAAAATCGTCAAAATGTTAAATTTATCGGTATGTCACAAAAAAAGACGACAACAATTCCTATATGATAATCTTACAAAAACCTAAAAAAATAGTGCTTTAAAAACAAATCCTAAGAAATAGTTTCACAAATGAGTAAACTCTTTTTTATCTTTGAAAAAAACAAGACCATGAGCCAAAATACGATACTAAATCATCAGGAAATTGAGCATAAAATAAAACGAATTGCGTACCAGATTTATGAAACGTTTGCCGATGAAGAAGCCATTGTTTTGGCCGGAATTGCTTCTAATGGCTTTCTCTTGGCACAAAAGATAGGGGTTGTATTGCAGGCTATTTCAGGGCAGCAGGTAACTTTGTGTGAGGTAAGGATAGACAAATCGAATCCTTTTAATGAAATCACCACATCGATTGCTTCGGAACTATATCAGGATAAAGGGATTGTATTGGTGGACGATGTTTTAAATTCGGGAACCACCCTTATTTATGGTGTCAAACATTTTTTAAATGTTCCTCTGAAAAAATTCAAAACTGCGGTTTTGGTAGATCGTAATCATAAAAAATTCCCTGTAAAGGCTGATTTTAAAGGGATATCGCTATCGACTTCTTCCAAAGAACATGTGCACGTGGTCTTTGAAACCGACAATGACCATGCGTATTTAGTGTAGTAAAGCGATGATTTCCTCTGTGATCGCTTCCGGTGTTTTGTGATCAACGTTGACGGTATGTGACGACTTCGTATAAAAATAACTGCGTTCAAATAAGTGCTTTGCGATAAACTCTTCCAAAGCTTCATCTGAAGTAGCAGCCACAAGCGGGCGCTGGTTTTTACCCGATTGGAGTCGCTCCAAAAGAACCCCAATCGATGCTTTTAAATAAATAGAAGTAATCCCTTCGCCCTGTAACAGTAGATGATTATTGGCATAACAAGGTGTCCCTCCTCCCGTGCTGATGATCAGTTGTTCCGGACTGGCTACTAATTCTTTGAAAAGTTCGTGCTCTACTTTCCTAAAGTATATTTCGCCCTGTTGCTGAAAAATTTCATGGACACTTACACCCACTTTATTTTCAATCAATTTATCCAAATCTACGAACTTTATACGCGTTTTTTCAGCAAGTAAATGCGCAATTGTAGTCTTACCGACAGCCATGTAACCCACTAAAATAATTTTTTGCATACCAATAAAACCTTATATATTAAGCTCTTAACACCTATTCCCGAAAAAAGGTAAATTTATAATAAAATTGCTTTGAAATATTAATAATAAGGCCTTATATTTGCACCCGCATTCAAGAAAAGAAAAAGACTCGATAGCTCAGTCGGTAGAGCACATCACTTTTAATGATGGGGTCCTGGGTTCGAGCCCCAGTCGGGTCACAATTTTCTCTTTATTTTGATGCTAAAGACTCGATAGCTCAGTCGGTAGAGCACATCACTTTTAATGATGGGGTCCTGGGTTCGAGCCCCAGTCGGGTCACAAAAGTTGTTCGCCACGGTGAATGACTTTTTTTGTTTTAGGCCACGTGGAGAAACGGTAGACTTGCCATCTTGAGGGGGTGGTGCTCGTAAGGGCGTGTGGGTTCAAATCCCACCGTGGTCACGAATGAATTCTTTAAATTAAAAAAAACACCAAGCTCGCTTGAGTGTTTTTTTTTGTTTAAAGGATTCTCAGCGCGGAGCGCTGTTGGGATCACCGAAGGTAATCCCTTGATTTGATAATGGTAATTGACTATTGGTTAAAAAACACCAAGCTCGCTTGAGTGTTTTTTTTTGTTTAAAGGATTCTCAGCGCGGAGCGCTGTTGGGATCACCGAAGGTAATCCCTTGATTTGATAATGGTAATTGACTATTGGTTAAAAAACACCAAGCTCGCTTGAGTGTTTTTTTTTGTTTAAAGGATTCTCAGCGCGGAGCGCTGTTGGGATCACCGAAGGTAATCCCATATAGTCGTTCCTCGTTACTACTTTTTTTGTTTAAAGGATTCTCAGCGCGGAGCGCTGTTGGAGACAAGAAGCAAGAAGCAAGAGACAAGAAGCAAGAGACAAGAAGCAAGAGACAAGAGAATAGAAGATGGAAGATGGAAGCTATTAGTGATGGTTCAAAAGAGAGCAGAGCGTCAGTTTAATTGGTGTAGACCTAACAGGTTTTTAAAACCTGTCAGGTCTAGTTTCGTATTGCTTCTCGATACATTCTACCAAACTCCAAAAAAGAGGTCACCCTCCCGGATGACCTCTTCGCATTACAATCATTAAATTTTAATTATGTCTGATAAACCAACACCAATTTTTATGCCATTTTTTTTGTATTGGCAATAACTAACTGCAATTCTTTTTCTAAATACTTTCGTTCGTATTGGAGGATTTTTAGCGCTGCTTGATAACACAGTGCTTCTTTTTTGTAAATCGATATGAAGGTTTTCGCAGTAATTATTTTTTGTAGGTCGGGTATGTACTTCGAGTTTTTATTATTTTTATAAACACTGGCAAGGAATTCATCATACTCAAATCGATAAGACTGGATTCGAATTCTGCGCGAGGCTCTTTCCATCTTTGGGATGAGCACATTTTGACCATTTTCATTGGACTTTATCCATCGCTCTAGTTGATTCCTCGAGGATAACGCCGACGGATTTGAAATAGCTTTGATGTTATAGGCCTCCATACTGTCTATATACTTTTTAAACAACACCAATAAATCCATTGCGTAACCTGGTAATGTTGCTTTGCCAAGTTCAAATTGTGAGAGCTGGTAACGGGGAACATTGAGTAACTGGGCCATCTCTTCTTGGTTGAACTTTAAGGTGCTCCTTATGCTTTTTGAGGTATTCATGACGACTATTTTTAAAGAGTTTATACGATATAACTACGCTGATTTTGGTATTAAAAACAAAAAAGCTGCCCCAACGGGCAGCCCTTTTACCATTTGAATACTTAAGCACCAGCTAGGGTAGCTCTTTGCGCTTCGACGGCTGCTATAAAAACATCCAACTGCGCAATTTCATCATCGACTCGAGCTACGTCGGATTGTTTTTGCAACAAGGCAATCACGCCATACGTTTCTCTTCGCGTTTCTAGCAGGAATTTTTTGTACTCCAACTTTGTTTGTCTTTTAATCTGATCATCCTTAACCGAACCGTCGGGTAACAGCGCAATTGTATTATTAACTGCGGTGAGCTCGGCCAACACCCCTTGTAAAATAGCATCAATCTCTAAGGAGGTTTCTGCGTATTTCACAATTAAACGTTCTTCGGCAGATTTCTTGAAAACCAAATCGGCTTTCTCTCTACCTGCCCATGTTACTAACACATCACAGTCTACTGTTTGTGTTAAACTACTAACTGAGTAATTCATAATAAAAAAATTTAAAATTAAACTATTCAGTCATTGACGAAATGTGTGCCAAAAATTCAATTTTAAGATATATTTATTATATTTTTAACAATTTTATTACCATAAAACCAATAATAATTCATTTATTATTCCTTATTCTCATTGGGCTTGGCGTCCATTTTTAGAATTTCAGCCTGAAGCAACAACTTTTCCAACTGTAGCATTTCAAGTTGTAACTTTAGTTTGAATAGTTTTTCCATGCCTTGCGATTTTAATCTTTGATGGGCTTTGTGGGCTATAGAACGCAATATAGCCGCCAAGCGATGCTCTTTGGCACTGTCTTTAGTGAAGAGAAAATCTATTAGTTGCAACACTCGCAATTGCCCGGTGCACTTCACCTCTACCCTTTCTACCTTGCGCGTGAAGGCCATTTGTTGGAATTCATTTTCGGTAAGCATGCGCTCAAGTGCCCGTTGTTTTTGTGCTTTTTGTTCCGGTCTATCAAAAAGTTTATGCATAGTCTCAGGAGCACACATGTATTGCACCATTTCGTTAAGTTGCAACTTTGCTTCCAAAGGCAAATCGCGCGTACCCGCTTCATACTTAGCCAAAATGGTTCTATCAACCTTTAAAAGTAAGGCTAAATCTTCCTGCGTAATCCCTAAAAGACTTCGCAATGTTTTCTCTTTTTTCATAAAAATGGAATTATAGTTTCACTTTAAAATCTGTCACATTTTTTTTTGTAAACGAAAAAATTGTGCCACTTTTTGTCACAAATTTTTTTTATTTGAAAATTTTGTGACAAGTTTTTTTGTGGATGTAAAAATTTTGCCCTCAAGCTTTTCTTAGGAAACACGATTTTAGTTTTACTTTTTTATTGGGAAAACGCGGTTGGACAATAAATAAAATACCGTGTTTTTCACAGGAAATTACCGTGTTTTTACGGTGGTGGTTTGGGGGATTTTTGGTATGTTTGGAGAGATAAATTATCTTTTCGACAATGATTGATAAAAAAAGCCTTTCAGAAAGAGACATCTGTTCTAAATACATCAATCCTGCAATTGAAAAAGCAGGATGGGATATGAAACGACAAGTTCGTGAAGAAGTGTTTTTTACAGATGGGAGAATTATTGTTCAAGGAAAATTATATACAAGAGGTAAGAGCAAGCGCGCTGATTATATTCTATATTATAAATCAAATATTCCTATTGCAATAATTGAAGCCAAGGACAATAATAAGCCTGTTGGCTCAGGTATGCAACAAGCATTAGAATATTCTGAGATATTGCAAATTCCTTTTGTTTTTACTTCTAATGGAGATTCATTTGTTTTTCACGACAAAACAAATACTTCAGGTGCCTTGGAAAAAGAAATTTCAATGGAGGATTTTCCTTCTCCTGAAACTTTATGGAATAAATATTTAAAACTTAATAATCTTGAAGATCCAATAGCAAAAGAAATTGTTGAAAAAGACTATCACATTGATGATAGCGGCATGTATCCTAGATATTACCAACAAAATGCAGTAAATAGAACACTTGAAGCCATTGCAAAAGGTCAAAATAAAATTATTTTGGTAATGGCAACTGGCACTGGAAAAACTTATACAGCGTTCAATATTATCTGGCGTTTGTGGAAAACAGGTGTAAAAAAGCGAATATTATTCCTTGCGGATAGAAATGCTTTACTAACTCAAACAAAAAATGGTGATTTCTCTCCTTTTGGAAATGATATCATGCATATTATAAAAAACAGAAAGATTGATAAGTCCTATCAAATTTATTTTGCATTATACCAAGGTTTAACTGGTACTGAGGAAGAAAAAAATGCCTATAAAGAGTTTAGTAAAGATTTTTTTGATTTAGTAGTTATTGATGAGTGTCACAGAGGGAGTGCTGCCGAAGCTTCAGCTTGGAGAGATGTTTTAACCTATTTTAATTCAGCAACACAAATCGGTCTAACAGCAACTCCAAAAGAAACCAAAGACGTCTCTAATATGGATTATTTTGGAAAACCTGTCTATACTTATTCATTAAAACAAGGCATTGACGATGGATTTTTAGCACCTTACAAAGTGGTTAGAATAACAACGAGTGTAGATGATGGTTGGCGACCAACAGCAGGCATGTTAGATAAATATGGAAACGAAATTAAAGACCGTATTTACAATCTAAAAGACTATGACAGAACTTTGGCTATAGACGAACGAACCGAAGTAGTTGCCAAAAAAATCACTGAATATCTTAAAGCCACAGACAGATATGCAAAAACAATAGTTTTTTGTACCGATATTGACCATGCAAATAGAATGCGCCAAGCGTTAATAAACGAAAACGCCGATTTAGTTGCCAAGCATTGGAATTACTGTGTTAAAATTACAGGCGACGATGAAGTGGGTAAACAAGAATTAGACAACTTCACCGATGTTGAAGAACGTTTCCCAGTGATTGCTACAACATCAAAAATGCTTACTACTGGAATTGATACCAAAATGGTAAAACTTATTGTCTTAGAATCCAATATACAATCGGTTACAGAATTTAAACAGATTATTGGTAGAGGAACACGAATCCGTGAAGCCGAAGGAAAAGTATACTTTACGATTATGGATTTTAGAAAAGCTACTAATATCTTTGCGCGACCAGATTTTGATGGTGACCCAGTTCAAATTTATGAACCAAAACCTGATGAGCCTGTTGTGCCTCCAGATAATCAAGATAGTCCAAATAATGAAGGTAATGGCAGCGAGCCAAAACCAACTAAACCTGACATTACTATTGGAGGTGAGCAAGATGAAATAAAAAAATACTACGTCAATGATGTACCCGTTTCTGTCGTAAACGAACGTGTTCAATATTATGGAAAAGACGGAAAATTAATCACAGAATCGTTGAAAGATTATTCCAAAAAGAATTTAGAAAAAGAATTTACATCACTAGATGATTTCATTCAAAAATGGAATAACGCTGAAAAGAAAGAAGAGTTAATCAGGGAATTGGCCGAGCATGGTATTTTATTAGAAGCATTACGTGAAGAAATTGGGCAAGAATTAGACGACTTTGATTTAATATGCCATATCGCTTTTGACCAACCTGCTTTAACTAGAAGTGAAAGAGCTAACAAAGTACGCAAACGCAATTACTTTGGGAAGTATAGTGAAACGGCTCAAAAAGTATTGAATAGTTTGTTGGATAAATACGAACAAGAAGGTATATTTTCTATAGAGCAAGGCTCTATCCTTAAAGTAAAACCACTAAATGAAATGGGGTCTCCTGTGGAATTAGTACGGGCGTTCGGAAAAAATAAAGATTTTGAATTAGCCGTCAAAGAATTAGAAAACGAAATATATAATATAGCTTAATGGATTTAAGATTAGATGTGGCATTTTACAATGAGGAAGAAAAAGAACTTCTTAAAAAGAATTATCCTTCTGAATTTGAAAAAATTAATAAAGTTGTTAAAACTGGATATATACAAGTTCCATTTGCCGACTTTAAAACTTATAGCCAAATGCAGCATAGGAATACAGAGTTGGAAAAGCTAAATTCTTTTAATGCAATACAACAAAATATAGGAGATTTATATGGGAATGTAAATTTCTATACTCATTTTGACTGTGAAACAGGAAGATTTTATTCTAGTATTCCTCATAATAATGAACAATCACATGTTTCAGAATCAATAGGATGTGGAGGGCTTTTAAGTGTTGTGGGAGCTATTTATGGTCTTACTCAGGCTGATTGGCAAAGAATAGATATTCAAGGACATAAAGATTTTGATTTTGATAGTGCAGTCATTGATGGCTTTACTAAAATGGTAGTAGTTGAAGCAAAAGGAAGTATAGTTGAAGATAATACTTTAAAGGCTAATTTGTCAAATCATAAAAGAAAAATTAAAGAAAAGAAAGAAGATGAAGACTTCAAAAATAAATATTCAAAAGGCGCAGACCTTTTAATAGGTGGAATCACTGCAATTGATGATGTTAACCATGCTAAAGTATATTTAATTGACCCTCCAATGAAGTCTGACATGTCTATGGAGTTTAAATTTAAAATTAAAATTCTTAAAAGACTCACGTATTATCTAGATTGGCTTAGTATTATTAGTTCGAGAGCATATCTTACAATCGCTCTTAAAAATAGAGTTAAAGCTATTGAAAAATTAGATAACATTGATAGCTTGAATTCACTAATGTTAGTTAATGCAAAGGATGAAGTTTTAAAAATACGTGAAACTTTTTATGAATCAAAAAGCCATATAGATGAACAAATTATGGGAAAATTATATGTTTTAAATTCGAAAAAAGCTGTTTTTATAGGGTTAAGTGCTGATCTTTGCGATTTAATAGCTATCCAGGATTTTAATGCTATTTCTAAATATAAGACAGACAGTTACATAGAGAAAAAACAAATAAATTTAAAAATCTCAAATCGAGATGCGGAAAGTTTATATTTCATTAAGAATATAGACATCAATTACAAAAAAACAAGGTCTGATTCTTTTAACTTTATAGTGGACGATGCAATTGTTTTCCAAAATTCTGCAGGAGTAAATTATTCTATACTAACATCAAAAAACAAATATTTTATACCATATGAGTAACATTACCACCAACATAAAAAGCATACGCGATATCATGCGTAAAGATACAGGAGTAGATGGAGATGCACAGCGTATTTCGCAAATGGTGTGGATGCTTTTCATGAAAATATTTTCAGATAAAGAAGAAGAATGGGAAATAACCATAGACAACTACATTTCACCAATCCCCGAAAATCTCAAATGGCAAAACTGGGCGGCCAATGATGAAGGATTAACAGGTGATTTATTAATGGAATTTATTAATAACGAATTATTTCCAGCCCTTAAAGAATTAGACATCACAATAAGCCCACAAGCACATATTATACGTTCTGTTTTTGATGATACGTATAACTACATGAAAAATGGAACCCTTTTCCGTCAAGTAATTAACGTCATAAATGAAATTGATTTTAATAATACTAAAGAACGTCATTTGTTTAATGACATTTATGAAACTATTTTAAAAGAATTGCAATCAGCCGGTTCTTCTGGAGAATATTATACTCCTAGAGCTGTTACTCAATTTATGGTGGATATGATTAACCCACAACTTGGTGAAAGCGTTTTAGACCCAGCTTGTGGAACAGGTGGTTTTTTAACCTGTACTATTGACCACTTGCGCGACCAAGTAAATAATCCTAAAGAGAGAGATATTCTCCAAAATTCCATTCGTGGAATTGAAAAAAAACCTTTACCGCATTTACTGTGTACAACCAATCTAATGCTGCATGGATTTGATTTGCCAGCTGTACGAAGAGACAATTTATTGAGTAAACCTTATGCTGATTGGGGTGCTAATGATAAACTAGACATTATTCTTACCAATCCTCCTTTTGGTGGTGTGGAAGAAGATGGAACAGAAACCAACTTTCCTCAAAAGTTTAGAACCAAAGAAACAGCCGATTTGTTTATGGCTTTAATCATAAAGTTACTTAAAAATAACGGTCGATGTGCAGTAGTATTGCCTGATGGAACCTTATTTGGAGAAGGAATGAAAACACGACTAAAAGAAGAGTTATTAGAGCGTTGTAATTTACATACAATAGTGCGCTTACCTAATGGAGTTTTTAATCCTTATACAGGTATCAAAACCAACTTATTGTTTTTTGAAAAAGGAACGTCTACAAAAGAAGTTTGGTATTTTGAACATCCTTACCCAGATGGTGTAGTAAGTTATAACAAAACAAAACCCATCAATATTAAAGAGTTTGATTTAGAAAAAGCATGGTGGAACAATAGAGAAGAAAATAAAAATGCTTGGAAAGTATCTATTGATGAAATAAAAAAAAGAGGGTATAATTTAGATATTAAAAACCCACACCAAGCCGAAGATACTTTGGCTAGCCCAGAAGTATTGCTAGAAAAATTTGAAGCTACTGAAAAGAAAATTTCTGCCATACAAAACGAAATTATAAAAGTATTAATAGAAGCCTTACAATAAGATGCAATTACTAGAACATTTTGCAAGCTTAACGCTTCACCCAAAAAATGCACAAGAACTCAAAGGCTTAATTATGCAATTGGCTATACAAGGAAAGTTAACGGCTAATTGGAGAGAAGTAAATCCTGATATTGAGACTGCTTCAGAATTATTGAAAAGAACGCAAATAGAAAAAGAACAACTTGTAAAAGATAAAATTTTAAAAAAAGAACAGTCTCTACCAGAAATAGATAATGAAGTTCCTTTTCAAATACCAATAAAATGGAAATGGGATAGTTTGGGTGCATTAGGTTCTGCTCAAACAGGAACAACACCACCAACTAAAAACCCTGAAAATTATGGAACATTTATTCCTTTTTTAGGTCCAGCAGATATTTCTAATAGTTCCATGTTGTATCCTGAAGAAGGACTTTCAGAAGCAGGTTTGAAAAAAGGAAGATTAATAGAATCGAATTCTTTAATGATGGTGTGTATTGGAGGAAGTATGGGCAAATGTAATATTAATAGAAAAGACGTAAGTTGTAATCAACAAATAAATATTTTAACACCTATTTTTTCGCTTGTTGAATACGTGAAAATAGTCTGTCAATCTCCTTATTTTCAAAATGAAGTTTGGAACAGGTCTACAGGTTCTGCAACTCCAATGATTAATAAAAATAAATGGTTGCAAATTCCTGTTTCTATTCCTCCACTTGAAGAACAAAATGAAATAGTTAGAGTTGTTGAAATACTATTTAAAGAAGTAGAACAATTAGAACAATTTACGGTTGAGCGAATTAGATTAAAAGAAGAGTATGTGAGTTCTGCCTTACAGCAATTAATTACTCAAAATACTCAAAAAGAATGGCAGTCATTACAACAACATTTTAAAGATTTCGTTACAGAAAAAAGCACCATTAAAAAATTACGAGAAACCGTTTTACAATTGGCCGTTCAAGGAAAACTTACAGCTTATTGGAGAACAAAAAACACTTCAGTTGAACATGCAACCGAATTCCTAAAACGCATTCAAAAAGAGAAAGCCCAACTCATTAAAGAAAAAAAAATTAAAAAGGAAAGTCCACTACCTACTATTTCAAAAGAGGAGATTCCATATGAGCTTCCTGAAGGTTGGGTTTGGTGTCGTCTCAATGATTTAGGAATTATTGGTTCAAGTTCTAGAGTTCACCAAAAAGATTGGCAATCCAAAGGAGTACCTTTCTACAGGGCTAGAGAGATTGTTAAACTTTCAAAATTTGGATATGTGGATAACGACCTATTTATTACTGAGGAATTATTTAATAAATTTAAAGAGAATGGATCTGTCCCTGAGTTAAATGACGTAATGATAACCGGAGTAGGGACAATAGGGATTCCTTACATTGTTAATAAAGAAGACAGGTTTTATTTTAAAGATGCAAGTGTTTTGATTTTTAAAAATATATTCAATTTATATTCTGACTATTTAAACCTGTTTTTCAGTTGCCAATATTGGAAAAATGAAATTCATAAAGATAGTATGGGAACAACAGTCCATACTCTTACAATTTCAAGAGCTAAATTAGTTCCAACTATTTTGCCTCCAAGTGAAGAGCAAAAAGCAATAGTTGAAAAAGTAAATGCTTTAATGAGCTTATGTGATGCGTTGGAGCAAGAAGTAGAACAAAGTAAAGTTCATAGTGAGCAATTGATGCAAAGTGTTTTGAGGGAGGTTTTTGAAACAAATGCAACAAACTAAAATGAGACTAAAACACATACATATAAGCGAGTATAAAAACTTAAAAGACTTTTCTCTAGATTTTGATAATGATAGTTTTATTGATGTTTTTATTGGTAAGAATGGTACCGGAAAATCTAATTTATTTGAAGCTTTACTAGAAATATTTAAGCAATTATTTGAAGACGAATATGAGGTAGATTTTGATTTTAAATTAAAATATGAATTAAAGGATGAAGTTGTTTTCATTGGATGGAAATGGGCTGAAAGTAAATGGATAGATGAAGATAAAAAAGAAGTAAAGAAAATAGGAAAAGAATCTCTGCCTGATAATATACTTATTTATTATTCGGGGCATAATGATAAAATTACAGAGTTAGTAGAAACGTACGAAAGTAATTTTAAAAAAAGTTTAAAAGAAGCTAACGAAGGAGATACAAGAAAATTTATTGGTATAGGAAAGGAATATAAAGCCTTATTACTAAGCATCCTTTTATTGCAGCCAAATGAGTGTAAAGCAAAACAATTTATTGTAAGGAAACTGGGTATAAAAACTATAGACAATCAAGTAAAAATTACTTTAAAGCGACCATATTATGCCAGAAAAAAAGGCTATGATATAGACTTAGTACAATCAGAAACTAGATTTTGGAAAGCCCAAGGAATTACTCAAGGATTCTTAGATAAATTAGGTACTGTTAAAATTGGTGAACAAAAAGAAAAAGGAAGAGCTCGTAATGAAGGCTATATTAATAAAGAGGATTATCAAGATGAATTTATAATGTATCTTGATATTGCAGATTTTCAAAATAAATTTATAGGAGCTACTGCACAAGATGTTTTTAGAGATTTTGATAACTTAAAAACTATCGAAATGCTAGATGATATTTCTATAGAGTTAGAACTTTTAGATGGTTCTAAAATTGGAGTCGATAAATTTAGTGATGGTCAATTTCAATCGGTATACATTTACTCTATAATGGAACTTTTTAAAGATAGAAATTGCATTACGTTTTTAGACGAGCCAGATTCTTTTTTACATCCTGAATGGCAGTTTGATTTTTTAAAACAAATCTTTGAAATAACAGATGTACAATCTGTTAATAATCATGTATTGTTAACTACACATAGTCCATCAACTTTAACTTCATATAAAGAAGCATATCTCAACATTTTTGAGATTAGTGACGATAATAAAGTAATCTGTCAAAAAATGATAAAGGCTGAAGTAATTCATTCGCTTTCAGCAGGTTTGATTTCACTAACAGAGAATGAGGCTAAATTAAACATTAATCATTTTTTAAATAATACAAGCGGTGCAGTGCTTTTTACAGAAGGTATCACAGATGAAATGATTATTGAATCAGCTTGGGATAAACTCTATCCTGGAACTAAGCCCAATTTTGAAATACAAAATGCCTTTTCTTGTGGGTTCTTAAGAAATCTTGTAAAAGATGAATCATTATATAACAGTAATCCTAATAGAATTTTTTTCTCTTTATTTGATTTTGATGAAGCTTATGGTGATTGGAATCAATTAGGTGCTGACATAGAAATTAATCCATTAAACTGCTTGACCAAAAAATATAAAACTTTTGAATCTTATGCGATGTTATTGCCTGTTCCTGATATCGAAAATATTTCAAAGCAGGTCTTAAATCCACATACTGGAGGAAATTATGGCAAAAACTCATTACTAACAATAGAATTATTATTTTCAGAAGTCCCAGGATTGGAAAATCATTTTGCTATTGATACTCAAAGAACAGATGGCTTTAGAAAATTTCAAGGTGATAAAGTAACATTTGCTCGGGACATTGTGCCAAATATTGATGTACAATATTTTCAAGTTTTTCGACCAATATTTGATTTCATTGAGATTAAAACACCTAATCCTTAATTATGGAACTACAACCAAGCCAAGTAGATATAAAATTAGCTGCATTTCATAACTCATGGAGTTTAGAACGTATTCAAAACATGACATTAGAAGAGTACGCGGATTTAAGTAATCATGATTCTTTATGTTATTGGTTAGAATATGGTACAAGGGAGTTGGGAGCTATTGGTGGAATTGCTTTACACAAATTTGAAATATGGAAAACCAGATCTAATGTTATATTAAAAAACCGTTATATACTTGAAAATGGATATTATTACAACGCTAAATTTGGAAACAATTTAGAAGAAGCTTTCAACACATTAAAGAAAAAAGTTGAAGCAATTGTACTTAGTGCGGGAAAACCTGACTTGGAAGAAATAGAAAGTATACAATTTAATGCTATCGTTAAATGGAAAATTGCATTTATTTTTTCAAATAAAAAGACTTTACCAGTTTATAGTAAACGTGCATTGATTGCCATTGCAAGAGGTGTTGGTAAAAAAGAGTTCCTAAATTCAACAACTATTGCTACGCTACAGCGATTTATTATATCTTTTAAACCAGACAACGAGTCGTTAGAAAATTTTTCGTTTAAAAATTATGTCTTCTTTGCAGAGAAAAACAAAATAAATACAGAAAGTTTTTCTGTCGATATGAAAGACAAGAATAGTTCGTTGTTGGAAGATGTCGTATTAAGGCTTAATAGCTCTCTAAATTCGAGTAAAAGTAAATTTACGTTTGATACAGAAGTTCAGGATAAAAATGAAGTCACTAAAAATTTTTACACCTATGATATCATAATAAAAAGGCAAAATTTGCCTATTGCAGTTGTAGAAATAAAAAAAAATGACTCTTTGTTTGATGATGCATTGTCACAAGCTAAACAATTTCCAATAAATTGCCGATATATATTAATTACAAATGGGTTACATCTACTTGCTTATGATAGGCAAAAAGAATATACAATCTCAAAAGATTATAATTTTGAATTGCTATTGGACTTATTTGCAAAAAAATTAGATTCTTCAGAAACAGATGAGCTAAAATCAAAATACGCTCACGCCCTTTTTTCATTTCTAGCTGAGTTTAATCCGACGACTTCAGTTTATAAAAGAAGTGTGGATAAATCTTTTGACTTTAGTGTTGAAACAATATTAGACAATATAGATTTTGATATAGATAAAAGTGTAATCAGTTTTAAATCTCAAAACAAAAAGGCGAATCAGGTTGAGGCGAAAATATTTGACTATTTACTTCCCGATATTGAGAGAAATAAAAATGGCAAAAAAAAATCCATCTATAGATATACAACATTAGAAACTTTATATAAAATTATTGATAACAGAAAATACAGGATAAATGGAATAAGAGGAATGAATGACCCAAGTGATGGAATATTCATTGATAAAATTATGACACCTTATTCTGATTTTGAGGATGAAAATACAGTAAAAGATTTAAATAAAAAATTTGTAAGTAGTTGCTCTTTAAGCTCAGATGATTTGACTATGTGGCGTTTGTATGGAGATAATAGTAAGGGTGTTTGCATTGAACTAGAACTTACAGAGTCTGAGATTGCATCTAGTTTTTACATTAAAGAAATTATATATGTCCATAATCAATATAATGAGGTAATCCAGCTATTTAAAAGTGTTTTTGAGTATTTTATTGACAAGGGTATTACGTTTAAATTTAAGTGGTTTGATGCATTTAAATTATTCTTTAAATCTGACGATTATAAAGTCGAGAAGGAAGTACGGTTGCTATTTGTAAACGACGATAATTATGAAAGAAAATGGATGATTGCAAGTCCGTTTGGAATTTTAAATCCATATGTAGAATTTGATATTTTGGTGACAGATGAAAATGAACAATATAAGCCCAATAGTAATTTACCTTTTAGAATTAAGCAAATTATTCTAGGCCCCAATTGTCCATTTAAAGTTAAGAACATTGGTCAAATCAAAGATTTACTAAACGAAAAACAATTTCATAATGTAACAGTCATTCCCTCAAAGATCAAATCTGATACATATATTGTTTAAGTGTCCTAGATTAACATTGCCAAAGCAACTTTAAAGCATTAATCTTATCACTGCTATCAAAATCACTCTCCCCGCTACCGCATTCTATGATAAAAAACAAATTATAAATGTTAATTTTTAGGATGCAAATTTATAAGTATTAATATAGGGCGTTTCTCTGTTAATAACAGCAAAAACTCTGCTAATAAGTTTGCATCTAATATTGTTTAAAACAAGCATTGAGTTTTTACCTTCAGCTTTTTTCTTAATGTAATATTCTTTTAACTGAGGATCATATTTTAATGATGTCATAGCACACATCTGCAATAGCGACTTCATTTTTTTATCTGCCATATGATTTACTTTTGTCCTACCTTTGATACTAGAACCAGAGCTATATTCAAAAGGAGCAACTCCTGAATAACATGCAAATTGTCTCCAATTTTTAAATGCAGTAAATCCTTTTGTTGCTATAATAAAATAAAGACTTGTTTGCTCTCCAACACCTGGAATAGACTTAATCAGTTTGGATTGTTTATCTAATTGCTGATTAGATTTAATAATTTCTTTAATTCTTTTCTCTATTTTACTGATAGCCTTCTTAATATTATTTACCAAAGAATTATTTATTATACAGACTTCGTTGTAAATTTCTTTGCTCATAAATTCACTATTTTCTTTAGTTGTTTCCATCAACAATAATGATTTAAGAGCTTTTTCTCGCTCTGCATAAAGCATCTTTAATTTTTGAATGTCAATTTCAGCTAATGTGTATAGTTTTAATTTGTCAACATTTCTAAGGCTGTAAAATGAAATATCCTTAGCATCTGTTTTATCGTTTTTTCCTCTTGATATTCCTTTTGATCGTTTGATTTCAATTGCCGGAACAATCCACAAATCCAACTGTAAACCTAACAAAGTATAGCTTAAATGATTGGTGTAAATACCTGTGTTTTCACAACAAAATAAAGTGTTATTTATTTCAATTTTTTGCTTAATGAGTTTCTTTATAAAATCCTTGATTGATTTTGGATTATTATCAATCACAAAATGCTCTGATTGTAAGGTTTGAGAATTTAAAAGATTTACATCTAACTTTGATTTTGAAATGTCAACACCTAAATGAAATAAATAATTTTTCATAGCTTTGAATTTAGAAGATTAAAAAATGTTGAACTTCTTTAGAGCCTTTATTAGACCTCTACGTCTATCATTCTATTTGAAGCAATTCAACGGGTTCAAGGAGAAGGCAGAGGACTAATGCGGTAGTTAAGTCTCAAGCTTAGCGCGAATCAAAGTTCACCTCTGCTTTCCTTTGAAAAAGATACTACTTTTTATCTAATGCAAAGTAAAGGCGCGAATCCTTTCGCGTGGTACTTAAAACTCAATAGCATCCTAAAAGCATGTTTAGACGCACTCGTTTTATTGTTACTAAACTCAGCGAAATGTTGTCACATTTTTTACGCACAAAAAAATTTTGTGACAAAAACTGTCACAATTTTTTCAAAACGATTTTTTTTGTGACAACTTTTTTATTTTGCTTCATCTTTTCAATATCTCAAAATACCCAGTCTTTGGAATCGACAGTATTAGTTCCGTTCTAGCGCTGCGCTTCTTTGCGTATCTTTCCCGAAATTATTTAAAACATCAAACAACCTTCTAACAATACAGAATTCATTTATTTATTAAAACGCTTTATTAAAAAAACAAATAAAGTTCTTTAAATAATGACTTTTTAAATTAATTTCCTACTTTAGCAGAAGCTCGAATAAACAAATACCACAAAGTTTTATTGAAGTTGAGAGAACTGCTTTAGCCAATTATGTTGGTTATGGTAATGTGTTGTGCTTTTTAGAAGCATAAGAAAAATCCAAAAACTCGTAACCCTTCGGGATAGGTTGTTGCTTGGTCAGGTTAGTGTTGGGGAAATTGAGGAGAAGTTAGGGATGGTTACGGAGGAAAACGTTGAATATAAAAAGATTTAGTTATGAGATTGGCGGCACTCTTTATTGAAAACCATGATTATGAATTTGGAGGATATACTTTAAACTTCGGCGGTAATTACTATTATGATGTAAAGTTCGGAGATGGTAACACTAAAATTACAAGAACTAAAAATGACAATTTCATTGATAATTTTTTTGATGAAACAGGCACTATAACTAATGTGTCAGCAATTGTTGGTAATAATGGTAGTGGAAAGACCTCTACAATTTATGATGCGTTAAGAGTTTTAAATGAAACTTATCAAAAAGGAATTGCTTTTTGGGAAGAGGATAAATTAACTTATATTGATCATTATAATACTAGCCTACCAAAAATTATACTTGAAGGTGTCTGGGAGTCAGGTTTTAAATCAATAGACAAGGAAGTTGGCACTATTTATTATTCACCATATTTAGACCACAAGTCAGATGCGTTCGGTATAGATATTAGTGCAGATAGGTATTTAAGGGAAGACTTAATAAACCTAGATTCAACTTTTGATGCTAGCAATAAAGTAGTTATTTCTGATCGTTTAAAAAGAGCAGACTACAAAAGATTTATTAGTTTTCAGAAATCAAAGTTTTCAGAAAAAATAAAAAATAAATATGGCCTCTTCAACGACGATATGTATCGAGTCGTGTTTACAAGACACAAAATAGATGCCGATACAAAAGATGGAGTTAATTTTGAAAATACACCCACTGATTTTCAAAACTTTTTGAATAATCTTTTTTTTCAGATTCGTGAAGAGTATGCTTCGTTTGATAGATATGTAGCATCAGATAAAGAAAGATATGAATTGAATAAAAAACAATTCAAAAATATTTTATTGATGGATGTTTTTTGCCTTTTAGTGACGTTGATGGAAAGACAAAATACTTTTCTACAAGAAGGGCATTTTATCTATAAAGAAAAACTATCTGAATTTTTAAAAACAAATCCAGATGCCACAACAAAATTAAAATATTGGTTAAGTAATTATTATTATTCCAAATGGGATAAAAACCCTCTTCCAGATAAAGAAATAATTGAAATCTTAGATTTTTTGTATAATTATATTGATAATCTAAATTTTTCAAAAAAAGGCAATCATTTAAATTGGTCTTCAATGTCACTTTTTTTTAATGAAGAAAAGCTAAATGAATTGTTGGATTTAAATGAAAGTTTATTAATTGCACTTAATAAATATTATTTACAAAAAGAAAGTGATCAAACATATGAAGTTAATTCTATAAGCGATTTACAGCATTTTGTAAGTGTTGAGTTTGCAGACAGGAGGTTAAGTTCGGGTGAAACCGCTCTTCTTAATTTATACAGTAGAGTATACGATTACTTTTCACGGTTTATCATTAACTACCAAGTTATCCAAAAGAAAGAATATTATATTTTATTTCTTGATGAAGCGGATCTAGGTTATCATCCTAAATGGAAAAGGTCATTTGTAAACTCTATAATTGAGTTCTCCAGTGATTTTTTTTCAAATTTGGGTGTAAAAGTTCAAATTGTTTTTACTTCACATGATGCAATATCGTTGAGTGATATACCAAGCACAAATGTTATATATCTACATACAAGCAGCCCCAATAGGGTTCTAAATCAAGATAGTGAACTAAGACCCAAAACAACTTTTGCTGCTAATGTAAATGACTTGTTAGGACAATCATTCTTTTTAGAAGATTTACTAATAGGTGATTTTGCTAATTCGAAAATTGAATTTGTTATAAATTGGATTAATACCAATAGAAATAAAAAAGGAGATTTTAACAGAGATGAATTTAATACTGTAAAAAAAATAATCAATATTATAGAAGAACCAGTTTTGAGAAACAAATTAGCAGATATGTTAAGTGATGTTGAAATTGATGATCAGTTTATTCAAAATATTATTTCAAAACAAACTGAATACTTAAGAGATATTTTAAAAAGAAAAAAAACATGATTTTTCTTGACCCACATGAACCAAAAATTGTTGATGCAAAACAGGAGCATTTAGATAAATTATTGCCAATTGTTATAGCTAAAGTTAACGCTCTCCCAGCAGGTGAGTTAAAAAGTTTTTTAAATGATTTAAGGGTTAAAAATATCTTATCTGATTTACCTGAAAAATTAGAATACCACCACATAGATTGGCTTAATAATATTACAGGAATAAGTTTAGCCGAGTGGGAAGACTATCTTGTTGCAAAAAGTAAAAGAAATAAATCAGCTATTCAAATTGCTTTAGTGGCAAAATATGAGACAATATTGGCTGAAATAAATGCTGTCTTTAAATATGAAGGAGGATTTGAAAGAAAAACATCTGCATATTCAACTTATGATTTAGCTTATAATTTGAATATAAATACTTGTGTTTATTGTAATAGAATATACACAAAGACAGTTATTAATCCTCACAAGATAACTAGGCCAGAATTTGATCATTGGTACCCAAAAAGTATATATCCTATATTAGCTTTATCATTTTACAATTTAATACCAAGCTGTCATATCTGTAATAGTAGTGTTAAGTCATCAACTAAAATGAATACTACTGATTTCTTACACCCTTATATTCCTGAAAATATAGATTTAAAGTTCAGCTATTGGATTGAGGATGTTAATAAATACATGTTTCACATTAAAAGACCATTTCCATCTAAAGAACATAATACAATAATAGCATTTAAAATTGAAGAGATTTATGAAACACACAGAGATGAAATTAATGACTTAGTTAGATTAAGGAGGTTATATTCAATAGATTATTTACTTAAACTTAAAAGTCTTTTGAAAACAGTTGATGGAAATGTATCAATGGAAGAAATTTATAGATTAGCTTTTGGAACTCATTACAATGAGGAAAAATTTTCCAAAAGACCTTTGAGTAAGATGAAAAAAGATATATTAGAAGAATTAGGTATGATATTAAAATAAAAACATGAACATAATCAATAATAGAACATTCGATAACCATGAATCTTTTCTCTTAAAAAGTTTTAAGGATTCTGACGAGGCTATAATTATAAGTCCATTTTTATCTAAATCATTTAAATTCATTGAGTTTAATAAAACTAAACATCTAAATAAAATAACTTTAATCACTACCTTAAAAAAAGATTATAAAGACCAGCAATGCAAGATTAATTTCTTTAAGAATCTTTTTGAATTTGGAAAAAAAGAGTCTATAGCGATTGAAATATTTATAGATAATTCATTGCACGGGAAGATTTATATATTTAAAAAAGGTCATCAATATATAAAGGGAATTATCACTTCAGCAAATTTTACACGCAACGGATTAAAAATGAACAATGAATGGGGAATTGAAATAAATGATACTATTAGAATTGAAGAAATTGCTAATGATTTGATTTCGAATATAGTTTTAGAACCTATTACTGAGCCTATATTAAAAAAAATAGAAGCTAAATTTAATACCATTCCCCCACCTAAGGTAATAGTTTCGGACTCTATTGATTTAGTAAAAGCACTAAACCTTAAAACCAATCCTTTAAATGTGCTTGAAACCGCTAATTATTGGTTAAAACCAATTGGATCAACCGAAGATTTAATAAGTATTACTGATAAATTTTCGGACACTGAAAAGGATTTATTTTTCGCTGTGAAGCCAAGGGGTGTAAAAATTGGAGATATATTGATAGCCTACGCAGTAGGATATAAAAAAATATTATCAATCTACCGTGTTTCTTCTAAGTTTCAAACAACAACTAATCCGACCGATAGATGGAAGTATTATATTCAAGGTGAAAATTTAACCCGTTTTTATGGTAATGAATGGAGTGATTATAACATCCATATCTCGGATGAGAGGGAGTTTTTTGTTAAAAAATTTAAGTTAAATGCGACGCCAAGCGGGAAAAACTCCTATGGTAGTTTACAACAAGGAGCGGATAAACTAAAGATTACAAATGAATTTGGAAACTATTTGATAAAAAAAATAGTTGCTATAAATAAAGAAATTTCATTTAGAGATGATAATTAATTAAGATGAAAATATGTTACTAAACTACAAAGACTACGAAAAGAAAGTATACGATTGGTTAATGGCCAAGCATCAAAAAGATAATTCTTTTACTTTTTCATTACGACAAAAAGGTTCCAAAGGAGCTGAGACCGATTATTTTATTGGTACTGAAAAGTCGAATTACTTCTCTACTACTTTTTGGTATTTACCAGTTGCATTTCCGGGTTCATCGGGTGATTGCTTGACTTTATTGTTTGAGTATACTAAAACAGGCTATCATTATTTCTTTGAGTTTACACAAACCAAAACACCACATAATGACCAAAATAAAGCTGCTTTGAAATTGGTTGAACTATTACAACCCGCATTGAAAACGGCAATTGGTTTTAAGCGTGAACCTACAGCTGCCAATAAAATGTTTACGCTACGAACAAAAACACCCAAGAACAGTTATGACACTTTAGAGGAAATGTTTGAGGATATTGAAAATGAGCTTGATTTAATTTTTTCAGTTGTAGATTTAGCGATAGCCAAAGTGAAACATGCCTATCCGGAGTTTAAGGCTAACCGTTTAACAGTTAACGAGTTTGAAGCTATCAATCAGAAGTTTGTAGAGCGTATAGAGCGTTTTGAAAATCAAGTTAATGCATTTGAATTAATGGACAACGCCATTGAGGAAGTTGCCGACGGCGAAGTGATTAAAAATTTACATACATTAAACCAAATTCTTTATGGCCCTCCAGGAACTGGAAAGACTTATACCACTATTAACAAGTCATTATCAATCATTGAAAACAAATCTGAAGAAGAATTAAAAAATGAAGATAGAAAGGATATAAAAATACGTTTTGACCAATACATTAAAGATGGTAGAATTGTATTTACAACATTCCATCAAAGCATGAGTTATGAGGATTTTATTGAAGGGATAAAACCTAAAGTAGATGAAAATGAAGAAGGGGAAAAACAAGTGATTTACGATGTTGAAAATGGGATGTTTAAGCAATTGGTAGAAAATGCTAAAAAAACTAATAAAGCAACAACAAAAACTCAAGAAGTATATACGTTTGATGATGGTTGGGATGATTTAGTTAATGAAGCTAATAAACAAATAGAAGCAAAAAATCCTTTGTTTTTATCTATTCAAACTCCCAAACTGGGATTGAATATAGTAGATATTTCGGGTGGTGGGAATTTAAAGTTAAAGCCTATTTACTCTGAACAGGCAAAGGAATATACGGTATCCTACTCAAGAGCCAAAAAGTTACAGGCCGCGTTTCCAGATTTGAACGTCATTAAAAACATTGATAAAGAATTCAGGGGCGTGATTGGAGGTTCAAACTCAACAGCCTATTGGTCGGTATTGAATTATATCAACAAAAAAATAAAAGACCATAAAAAACCAGAAGCAAAGGAAAACCTAGCGCCTGCACTGCCCTACGTTCTTATCATAGACGAAATTAATAGAGGTAATGTTTCTCAAATCTTTGGCGAACTGATAACCCTAATTGAAGAAGATAAAAGAATAGGAAAAGATGAAGCATTAGAAGTTATTTTACCTTATAGTAATGAAAAATTTGGTGTACCACCAAACTTATATATCATAGGCACTATGAATACTGCTGATCGCAGTGTTGAAGCTTTGGATACTGCACTAAGAAGAAGATTTACTTTTAAAGAATTAATGCCAGACAGTACAATACTAGAGAAAAAAGATTTTTCCGATTTCAAAAGAAAAGAAATCATGGAAAAAATAAATAACCGAATTGAGTTACTATTAGACCGAAATCATACATTAGGACACGCTTATTTTATAAAAGATAACTTTAAAAACTCATTTGAAAATGAAATTATTCCGTTACTACAGGAATACTTTTATAATGATTATGGGAAAATAGGTTTGGTTTTAGGTAAAGGATTTGTACAAGACAAAACCATAACAAAATCTAGTGATAAAAACATTTTTGCTGATTTTGAAACTAAGAATGAAGTAGACATAGCAAAGGCCTATGAGTTAATTCCATTTAAAGAGGTTGATTTTGAAGCGGCGATACAAACCTTATTAGCCTAGGCATGCTAAAAGACAATACCATACAAGTTTTTGAACATACTTTTCTTCCCATAGAAGGTAAGTTTGAGCAACGTCATTTTGTGGCGTTGTCTAAACTCAATGCCTTACATCAATATCAGTACTTTGATTTAAAGCATAATGGTATTCTATTCAAGCAATTTGTAGGTGTGATTCAAGTGGATGGTCTAAACATTGAGATATTACCTAAGATTGACAAATATGAAACGGAGAATGAAATTGTAAAACAAAAATGGCAGAGAGCTTTAATTGAAATGTTGCGAGTAACTCGCAAACTGAAAGTGCAACAGGTAGGTGAAGCCAATGTTAGAAAACAACAGATTCACTTATTAGACATTTACTTTGAATGGTTTTTAAATGAGGTACAGACATTAATCCATCAAGGACTAATCAAACAATATTACAAAGAAACAAGCAACGTTAAAGCCCTAAAAGGCAAACTGGAATTTGCGGGGCATATCAGTAAGAACTTAGTACATAAAGAACGTTTTTACACAACACATCAGGTGTATGACAAAGACCACTTAGTGCATCAAGTTTTGGATAAAGCCTTAACAATCGTAGAAAAATGTACTAAAGGCAATTATTTATACAGCAAATGCAAAACAGTACAATTAGATTTTCCTGAAGTAAAGACAATTAATGTTAACGAAGCTACTTTTACTAAACTTCCAAAAAATAGGAAAACTGCACCCTATGAGACCGCATTGGCAATAGCTAGGCTAATAATATTGAACTATGCCCCGAATGTATCGAGTGGTAATGAACGTATGTTGGCTTTATTGTTTGATATGAATTCCCTTTGGGAGGAATATATACTGGTAAAACTAAATGAGGCAGCACCTGATGGTATCTCCATTTACGGACAAGAATCAAAAACCTTTTGGAAAAACATTTCTATTCGTCCGGATATAGTGATTGAAAAAGGGGGTGATAAATTTATCATCGATACCAAGTGGAAGAATATTGATTATTCTGAACCTTCAACACACGATTTGAGACAGATGTATGTTTATAATGATTATTGGGATAGTAAAAAAGCAATGTTGCTCTATCCTTCAAATAAAACTTTAGAAATAAATGATGATCATTTTATTTCCTTTGAAAGTATACCTAACAAAATTTCAAATCACAAATGTTGTTTAGGAAAAATATCAATATTTGATGATGAAGTAGTAGATGAAAAGATAGGTGTAAAAATTTTGAAATGGTTTGATATTGAATAATTTTTTATTTTTTTAAAGACTAAAAGAATGAATAGATTAATTATTATAGGCAACGGTTTTGATTTAGCACATGGCATAAAGACGAGTTATAAGGATTTTATAGCTCATTATTTTAGTAATGCTATGCGTTGTATATATTTATCCAATGGCTATCATGATGAACTAATTGAAATACACGTAAAAAGTGGACATGCCTTCTACCATAACCATTTAGACCCAATAACTCCTGAAAATTCAATTGACACTATCAAGCAAATATTGACAGGGAAAACAATACTTCATTTACAATTCAAGTCTATATTGTTAAAAAAATCTTTTGAGAAAATTGATAAATTGAACTGGGTTGATTTAGAAATTGAATATTTCAATACCTTATTGGCCACTAAACATGCTTTTGGAAAGGATAATCAATTAGAAGAAATTAAAAAAGTAAATAAACAGCTAGATTCATTAAAAGAAAAGTTGATTGAGTATCTCAAAAAACAACAATCAACTTTTAGTAACGGTTTTATTAAAAATAATTTAGTTGGTTGTTTTACAGAATCTATTAATCCGCATGAAGTAGTAACTACTGAACTTGAAGAAAGTCAATTGCCTAAAAGTCTTTTTTTCTTAAACTTTAATTATACCAGCACTTTTGAAAATTATTACGATATCTGTAGAAAAAAAATAGCTTCAGATTTAGATTATATTCATGGGAGTTTAGATGGTGTTCATGGAGAACCTGTATTTGGTTTTGGAGATGAATTAGATAAAAACTACTTGGAGTTTGAAGATGAAAAGAATAATGAATTGTTTAGACACATTAAATCGTTTGAATATTTAAAAAATAAAAACTATTACCGATTAATTCGTTTTATTGAGTCGAATGATTATCAGGTTCAAATATATGGGCATTCTTGTGGGCTATCCGACAGAACGATGCTCAATCAAATATTTGAACATGAAAATTGTAAATCCATAAAAATATTTTACCATCATAGAGAAGATGGTACTAATGACTACACTGAAAAGACTTATGAAATATCACGTCATTTTAAAGACAAAGGTATGATGCGAAAAAAAGTAGTACCATTTGATTATTCACAAGAAATGCCACAACCCAATCGTGTGAATAAATAATTTCCCCCCTCCCACAGAATCCCTTTCCCCTTACCCAAACAAAACAGCACCATAAAAAAACATTGGCTCTTCTGCTACTATACTTAGTAAAATACTGTCACATTTTTTATGCTCAAAAAAAATTTGTGACAAAAACTGTCACAAAATTTTCAAAACGATATTTTTTGTGACACTTTTTTTGTAATTTCTTTCAATATCATCAGCTCCGCAATCCCGCTAGTATGAGTATTCCTATTTCCAATTTTTTAAATATCTTTACTTTAAATGTGATGCAATGTGCTACTACACTCAACAAGGCAAAACAGCCGGAGAACTAAGCGACTTTTACAATCGGAACATCGATGACCCGGGGAATGTATTGCAGTCCGATTTTATTAATGGCTTCAGCTATCCCAATCTTCCCATCGTATTGGATAGTAAACCGGAGATGATTACGACTTCTTTTACTTGGGGACTACTTCCCGTAGACAGAGACAAAGACTTCCGAAAAAGTACCTTAAATGCGAGGGTGGAAACCTTAGAAGAAAAAGTATCCTTTGCGCCTGCCATCAACAACCGCTGTTTGATAATTGTCTCTGCTTATTATGACTGGCATTGGAATGACCCTGCCGGCAAGTCGAAACGGAAGTATGAAATCCAGTCGACCGTGGACGAGATTTTTTATTTGGCTGGAATTTATAATACTTGGCAAGACAGAAATGGAGTGGCTTGGAACACCTATAGCATTGTGACGACAGCAGCCAATGAACAAATGCAATACATTCACAACCGCAAAGAAGCGGAAGGGGAGCAACGCATGCCGATCATCATTAACCGTAGTGAGGAAAAGGCTTGGCTGGATGCTAAAAATCATCCTACGGAATTTGCGTATCCGAGGTATAATGCGGGATTGATTGGGTTTTAATTTTCTTTACTGAAGGGAAAAGTTGTGTCGAGGATATTTACTTTACTTGGGGCGTTTGTTCATTTTGTCTTGATACAAAACGAACCAAAAGATCAAGCCTCATTTTTAGGGTCTGTTCCATTAGCTTTTTTTAGTTCCCGCCGCAACCCTGATCCGGCGCTCCATCCCACCCGGGTTCACTCTCCTTCGCCAGCCGCGCTAAAAAAAACTATTCCAAGACGACCCTAAAAAATAGGGCGGGTTTAGCTTCTTGATAAATGCGCCAAGGCGGACACTCGAAGTGACGGTAAGGAATATATAACGATAAACAGTACGTCAGTTCGAGTGCTTTTGTGGAACGTAGTGGAGCAAAAGTGACACGAGCGAAGCGACTGCCGAAGGAAATCGAGAACCCTCGTGCAATGAAAGCTTCTCGATTAGCTTCGCTCAGTTCGCCCGCGACAGCGGGCTCGGGTCTTTTGCTACGCAAAAACTCGAAGTGACGGCGTGTATAATTGAAGTGACGGTAGTATAAGTTATCAAATGAAGCGTACGTCAGTTCGAGTGGTCTCGTCATTCATGACGAGATTTTATCGAGAACCCTTATGCTAGGAAAGCTTCTCGATTAGCTCCGCTCTGTTCGCCCACCAAGGTGGACTCGGGTCATCCGCCAAGGCGGACACTCGAAGTGACGGCATTGGCCTTGAAGTGACGGTAAAAAAAGTAATCAAACACAGAGTACGTCAGTTCGAGTGGTCTCGTCATTCATGACGAGATTTTATCGAGAACCCTTATGCTAGGAAAGCTTCTCGATTAGCTCCGCTCTGTTCGCCCACCAAGGTGGACTCGGGTCATCCGCCGGGGCGGACACTCGAAGTGACGGCGTGTATACACGAAGTGACGGTATCTATTTAATTAAGCTTCCTTTGCTGAAACTCGGTTCGCAAAGATGAAAAATACAAAGCCCCGCAAGGTTTTACCTGCGGGGCTTTTCTCTTGGGACAACATGGGTACGCCTTTTATTGTTCTTTACTTTACAGATTCCTTCTTCGGATGTATCGGGTGTACCTCCGCTAGCATTACCTAGTAATAAAGGGGTTACTATGTCATCAATGAATACTGCCCATGCCTCTTATTTTCCTTGTGGGATGCGTCATAAATTTCTCAGCGGGTGAAGTAAGCCAAAGTTTTTCTGTAGTAAACGTTACATTAGGAGCAACTTTGGGTTGCGTCGGAGGAGCTAGCGGACAGCCATCATTAATCCATTGTATAACAATATCTCTGCCTGTTTGATCCCCTGTACCAGCGATAGCATAGCTAAAAGCTTGGCCCATTCTGTTGGCTGGCGCAATCAACTGCGTTACAAAAATACTACTGTCTGGATCAAAGGGAACTATAAGGTTATTATTGGGATCACTTAGCGCGGCCATAAATACCAATGGGTCTTGGGTAAAGAACCAAGATATAGGATGTGCTTTAGTACTGCCAGCCTCTCTAATTTCAATCGCTTGGTGTTGCCCTGTACCATTTTGTTGATTTTTAAGCGTTGTGATGAGCAATTTCATGGAGTCAAAAGAATCTAATGGTTTTATACTCGGTTTCTTCACCAATGACATAGTCCAATCTTTCCATAATTGTATTTCATCATCCGTAAATACTCGGAACATCGGCCCGGTCTGAAATTCAAATAAGGAGAAAAGTTTACTGCCTTCAATATTGCCCGGAACAATGTAACCCGCAGCTACAAGTGCATCGAGAAAGCCTTGAGGGTCGCTAAACCAATCGTTGATTTTATTGTTTCCTACCATGTGCTCATCGTGATTCAAGCTGCCAAATAGTGCCTTCTGCTCAATCATTGTAATTAATTGATCGTTGAATGAGGGTGCACTTGTAATTAAATCCTGTAAGTCGGATCCAAAAGTACCTGTCAGGCTAAAGGCAATGTACCCTTTCCATATTCTTTCAAATTGAGCTTGTACTGCTTCTTCCCCACCTTGCTGCATAATATTGCTGAGATAAAGGTTTATGGCATCAATGGCTCTCCTGCCGTGACCATTGACCGCATTATCAATACCTATGTGCATCACATAAAAATGAGAATCAATACCGAAATAATCAAGCAATTGTACCGTTGGCTTTAGTTCTAAGACACTCCATTCAAGATAAAGAGACATTCCCAAGATTTCGGGCATATAAGATTCAGTATACTGGGAAATGGCCAATTCAAAAACCGCAACAGTAAAAGCTGAATCAAGATAAGTAGGGTCTTGTGCGAATGCTTCGCTATCCACAGGATGTGGATAATACCCTACAGAATGGCACAGATCTAAATAGATATTGCAATGGTTCATAGACGGATCACCATTCCCTCTTTCATCTTGAAAAATTGAAGAAAGTAAACTTTGAACTTCATCTGTTGGTCCGGCTTTGTCGATATGTCGTAACCAGGCACCATCAATTAAATTAAAGGGTGCGAACTGTATAATTCGAGTAATGCAGTCTTTACGCGTTTTAAAAATAGCATCCGTTGCAGCGTCATAACTTCGCGCATCGGCAACAAACGAGTTATAGGCGTCCATCATTCTTGCTTCAAAGTTGTCTGCAGTATATCTAAAAAATTTCATCTGCTCTGGGCAATCATCGGCCATTCCGTATAAATAAGCTTCTTCTAAAACCCTTTCCACATATTCTTTCACTTTGGGCATAATCCCCTGATAATTATCGATGTTTTGAATCATGTAGAAAAGTTCTCGGTCGGTCAGCATACCTGCATATTGATTTCGCTCTTGTTCAACGTAAACCTCTTCCTTTACCAAAGCACCATTATATAGTATTCCGGGAGTCGTTTGTTTCGTTACAAACCCCATCTCATGCCAATATTTAACCATATTGTTATCACCTGTTTTAAAATCGTTGGGGTCATCAGAAATTCCTCTGGCCCACATCTCTCGATCAGCCATTGCTAAAGCATAAACGGTTTCAGGGTCCACTGTTGGGTCTGTCGTTGCGTAGTTCTTTAAAACTTTTTGAGTTTCAGTATAACTTTCCGCCGTCACCACATCATCAGGTCTTTGGGCCGGCCACCAGTGGGTATTGCATTCAAAGAAATCAGCCTGCCACGGCAAGGCCATATATTTCGTAACATCTCCAGCTTTAAATTGCGAGTTCAGTCGAAACGGTGCTTGGAAGGTTGAAGTTTCATCTGAGATGAATGTCATTTCGATACCCGGAAAAAAAGGACCACCAACACAATATTCCAAAACACCTCGATCTAACATTTGAGGCTGTTGCTCAATTGGAAACTCATCAAGAGGGACATAGACTTCGGGCTCTCCAATCTCAAAATCGCCGTTAGCCCAATTCTTGAGGTGCATATACTGAGTAGGAATTACGGTAAGCCATGTTAAAGCCGTAAGCCCATCATTATTATCTGGGGTCTCGTCTACGGGAATTGGAAAGGTAATAGCGTCGCCATCATCACCACTTAGTTGCGGCATATACATATAATTGGCTTGCGAATTAGCAAAATCTTCGTCCTTGATTACTACATTGTCTCCTACAAGCTCCCAATCGATTGGTTTTCGAATTCTCTTAAATACATTTAAACGCATCGCTTTGGCCTTAGGGGAACTGTCCGATAAAAGGGACAGCATTTTTTCAGATAAAAAGTTCCCACCTTTTCCGGCGCCGTGGGCACGATAAGACATTTCATTTACCCATGCGTAACCCGATGCTCGATACAAAATAGGATAAATATCGCGATAGAATTGGGTGTTGGAGTTTTCAGGTTTACACGAACGTTCCTTTATTCTGTCATACAATGTAACAAGATTATACGTATTCGGTGCAAACTTCGGCGGAGCTACAATGACCCAGGCGCTTTCTGCTTCTAAGAGGGTACCATCGGGCATACTAACGGATGCCGATACCGGGCCATCTGAGGTATCGTCATACCAGTTGTCGTTGTTGGCATAAACCGTTAAAGGGTTATTGGGAATTAATGAAGAAGAACTTCCAAAACCACCCAAAACCAGCAAGCGCCCCTTATCATCGGTTCGGAGTTCGCCAAGTGTAACCGGAACCTCTTTGATCATACCTCCATCAAATACAACATTAGACTGCTTCGATCCCGAGATACTTCTTTCGCCGGGATCTATAATCCACTCTTTTCGCTCATCCGGCAGTCGTTCGTCATTTCCATTGTAATTTCTTAAATTATCTGAAGTGAATTTTTGGTGAAAACGACCATTAAATTTATAGTATGATGCCTTTTTATTGGCAAGTTGAACAGACCATTTGATCTGACAGTTCGTTTCCGTTAGTTCACTAACTACGCTACCCGAGCTATCATAACCGTATATTCTAAATCGAGCAGCTTGACGCTTAACTCTTCCCATGGCGTCCTTAAATTTACCGGAAAGATTCGGCTCTTCCCAAGGAGCTTCAGGTCCGATAAAAAATTCATCTGGACTGTTTCCTAAGCGGGCAATTCCAATTCCCGGAAAAATTTTAACACTAACAATTGCTGATTGTTCATTTGAGGAACTACGTTGTTTTTTTGGTTTCATATAGTTTTGTTTTTGTTGATTATCTCATTAATTTCTTGCGCATTCGTATTCCAAAATACGCTGTCAGGCCAGTGATGCACCTTGCTGTAAAATTTGTTACGCTGTACTAGGTAATTATGAAACAACTCTCGATAGTTGTCTCTGAACTGCACCATTGCGGTACTGTCTGCATTTTCAAGGAACTTACTCGCTGCCTTAGCGGCTACTATTCCCATTCGTATTGCTGTGCCTACACCTTGAGAAGAAAGCGGGTCAAATGCCGCCGCTGCATCGCCAGCACATATCCAGTCGTTACCAAATAATTCACTGGAAATTTCGCTATTTGCATAACGAACATGCGGTTTCTCATCGCTATCGCTATAGCATTTGAGATGTTGACTGATTAGTTGGGTACTTAGAAGCTTATGGTTGAAATGAGGAGCAATCAGGTTGTCTTTTAAAGCGTCCGATTTCGCATTTGTAAAAAACGAGACAATCCTTTTTTTGTTCAAAAACGATGAGGAATACCACCATCCCTGATTATCGGCTTCAATGAGTAGCGCTAAACTAGGGTCGCTTATAGCTGCGTCGAAAATTTTATTAATGGCAATAAGGGAGTCATATTTCTGTACTGGTATGGAAAGTTTTTTTAACAATATCCTTCTGCGCCCACTACAATCCACAAGAAATAAGCCGTGGAGGGACATTAAATCACAAGTTAAAAGCCATCCTTTTTGCGGATGCCTTTTGATTTCTAGTTCATCACATTTAAAAATTGGTATGCCTCTATCAGCACATTTTGAACGCAGCTGCTTATTGAATTTTAGTTTATCTATAGTCCAACCGTTCCCATGGGCATTGTATATGGAATCCTTAAAGATAGGTTCGTCACTATCCCAAAGTGAGATTGTCTCATACAAAGGCGTGTGATGCTCGTTCAAGTACTCGTGATTAAAATGTAAACCAAGCAAGTCCTCTGCAACACTTGCATCAATAGATTCGATTGTAGGAAAGTCATCCGTTTTTGAACTGCCTACAATCGCAACAGCATAGCCATTGCTTTCAAAGGTCAAAGCAGCAGCGCAACCGGCAGGACCATCTCCCAAGATGATAATATCAAAGTTTATAAGCATATCAAAACATTTTAGAAATGCAAGAATTTCCCTTTGTCAGGATTATAATTATTACGAAATGCGATATTGAATTATCGCTTTTTATTAATTGAGATACTACATTTAAAAACTTAAGTAGGAACAGTTGCTAATGACTTTCTTAAGGGGAATAAGTAATGGGTCATCTGGCGCAACGACTTTGCAATTATATACAGACGAAAAAATTGGAACTATAAAAAAGAGCGGTACTCTTAGCCTTTTTAAAATTCTTGTTGACTGCTGTTTTTGTCATGATTTTTTATGCTTAGCGTTACTAATTATGATTTCAGACAAAACAAAAAAGGCCGATAAAATCCCTTTTGAGGAAAATATCGGCCTTGGTGGTATTGCCAGTACTCTAAGTTAACATATTGTTTACCAAGCAATTATTATCCTCGCTGAATAACCTAAATAACCGACTAACTACCAATTTTGTACTTTTTTATTGACAAAAAAGTGAATTTACCCTTCGCTAAAGGGAAAAATCCAATCAGGATTCCTTGGTAGAACACAGCGAAGTTTATCCCGATTTAATTACGAAGATGGGAGCCTGTAGAGGGCAGAGACCACCACGTCACCGATGGCATCGGCGCCACCTCTCCTCAATGAGGAGGATTTGATAGTAAGAGGAGGAAACCCAGTGGGCTTGAGGTACACGAACTTTAGTTCGTAATAGCTTCCATTACATATTCAGTACTAAAAACTACAAACAGATTCCTTTTTAATGAGGGGTGGCTCAGCTTGCTGAGACGAGGTGGTTTCTTTTCAAGAATGAAGCACTCGAAGGCACTCTTATTAAACGGGACATTCTGTTCATTTTGTCTTGATACAAAACGAACCAAAACCTGCCTACCGGCAGACAGGGATCAAGCCTGAAGTAAACGAATGAAAAACTATTGTTGGATGGATTCCTGCCTGCGCGGGAATGACAAAGAGAGACTACCCGGGTTCACTCTCCTTCGCCAGCCGCGCTAAAATAAGCTATTCCATCACGAGACTAAAAATAGGGCGGGTTTAGCTTGTAGAAAGTACTTGCCTCCGAATATGTAGAGGGTACCTTATTAATTAAGCTTCCTTTGCTGGAACTCGGTTCTAAGGGCGGAAAAATCCTGACGGATACCTTGTAAAACATCAGCGATACTAAGCACTCCTAAATCGTCTTTTTCAAATTCTTGTGTGGCGATACTACAGGCGTATCTCCATATTTCTAAAACATCAGAATACTGTACTTCATAAGGGTCATAAAGGGTATTATCTGAATGCGCCATCAGGCTGCTTTTATCTTTTTTATACAAGCGCTTATACGACATGCCGTTGTTCTTGGTAATCAAAATATAGGTTCTGCCATCAACAATATCGGTAATTCGTTCCACATATTCCCCAACTACAAACGAGCCTTCTTTATGCGGTGGCATAGAATCTCCCGTCACTGGAAAGGCGCGGTATTTTCCGTGAGTTAGAAACGGTAGTGAAATGCGTTGCAGACTTTCAATAAATTCGGGATCGCCATAACCTCTCAAGTAACCGGCCTGTGCTTTAGCACCAACAATCTCAATGCGGTTTTCGCCATCGCTATCCACAGTGATAGGAAGTAAGATTCGGTTTTCCTCCAATTGTATTAGATTCTCATAAGGCACCCGTCGGATATCAAAAGACAACAACAAATCGATACTAACGTGAAAGTATCGTGAAATCTTTTGCAAGCAATCCAGAGGTGGATCGGTGGTTCCTTCGTATTTGGCGTAACGCTCCCGCGGAATTCGCAATTCGTCCGCTATCTTTTGCTGCGTCATACCACTTTTGACGCGTAAGTATCTCAGGTTATCAGAAAATATAGACATGTGTTAATGTGAATTTAATTCACAACAAATATAATTATTTTTGGTAATATGGTTCTACTTTTGTGAAATAAATTATCATCCCACAATTCAAAACACTATGTCACGCGCTATCGTCCATATGGATTTAGATACCTTTTTTGTCTCCTGCGTCAGGCTGGAAAACCCGTTATTAAACGGAATTCCACTGATTGTAGGCGGTGGAGAACGAGGTGTTGTAGCATCGTGTTCCTATGAGGCGCGGTATTTTGGGGTGCGTTCGGCGATGCCCATCCGAATGGCGATGCAACTCTGTCCGCAGGCTAAAATTGTCAAAGGCGATATGGAATTGTTCTCTAAAAAATCCCATGAAGTCACTCAGATTATTGAAGAGAATGCGCCGCTGGTGGAAAAAGCCAGTATTGACGAATTCTACCTCGACATTACCGGCATGGATAAGTTTTATGGTTGTTACAAATGGACCAATGAATTGATACAAACCATCACTAAAGAAACCGGACTGCCTATTAGTTTTGCTTTGTCGGTTAACAAGACCGTTTCCAAGATTGCGACAGGTGAAGGCAAGCCTAAAGGCAATCTGGAGATTCCACAAAACAAGGTGCAGCCGTTTCTAAATCCATTATCAATCCGTAAAATCCCGATGGTGGGTGAAGTCACGTTTAATCTGCTCTCCAGACTCGGAATCCGTAACATCGAAAAGTTATCTGAAACTCCGGCCGAAGTACTGCAAAGTATGATTGGCAAAAACGGTTTAGAGCTTTGGAAGAAAGCCAACGGCATAGACAATACTCCAGTAGAACCCTACACCGAAAGAAAATCACTTTCAACAGAACACACGTATTTACAGGACACTATCGATATTAAAAAAATAGAATCCCTGATATTGGGTATGGTAGAAAAATTGGCCTATCAAGCTCGAAAAGAGCAATGGCTCGTTTCAACATTGGTGCTAAAAATACGCTATGCGAATTTTGATACGGAAAATCTGCAAAGGAAAATAGCCTATACTTCTTGCGATCATGTGTTGTCCAAAATAGCACTAGAGTTATTCAATAAACTTTATAATCGGCGCATGCGGATACGATTAGTGGGGGTTTCGTTTACCGGTTTGGTGCGTGGCAATTATCAGATTAGTATGTTTGAAGATACCGAAGAAATGATAGCCTTATATCAGGCTATGGACAAAATCAAAAACCGTTTTGGATATGATGCCGTTACTCGTTGTGGTGGGAGAAACATCACCTCAAAAGCTGGAAATATCATCTCTAACCCCAAAGCCCAATATATAAATTCTAAAAACGATATCGAAGATCATAATTTATAAATCACAAATCACAAATCATAAATCACAATTCACAATTCACAATTCACAATTCACAATTCACAATTCACAATTCACAATTCATAACTCATAATTAAAATGTATCTCAATTGCCATTCCTATCATTCGTTGCGCTACGGCACCATTCCTTTACAGGATTTGGTATCGCAGGCTGTTGGTTATGGTGTTACGGCTATGGCATTAACGGACATTAACACCATTACCGGAATTTACGATTTTATAAAAGCCTGTCGAGAAGTAAACATAAAACCATTGGTGGGCATCGATTTCCGCAATAACGGCAAACAGCTTTTCATTGGCTTAGCCCAAAACAGAAACGGATTGGCAGAAATGAATCGGTTAGTGACCCAACATAATTTTGATAACACGCCTCTTCCTGAACACGCACCCCATTTTGAAAATGTTTATGTGATTTACCCCTTGGATAATGTTCCTGAGGAGCTACAAGAATATGAATTTATAGGCATCAGCGCCGAGCAGTTGCCCAAGTTGTACAATTACGTTTGGAAAAGAAGAATGGCTAAAATGGTGGTATTGCAATCGGTTACCTATCGTACTAAAAAAGAGTACAACTTACATAAAATACTAAGGGCCATCGACCTCAACATTATTGGTTCCAAATTGGGGGAAACGGATTATTGCAAAACAACCGAAATCATGATTCCGATAGAAAAGCTACTGGAAAAGTTTAGTGACTATCCACAAATTATTCAAAACACCAAAACCATTATAGCCGGATGCCATTTTGAATATGATTTCTATACGCCTAAAAACAAAAAACACTTTACCGGAAACAAACACGACGATAGTATATTACTAACAAAACTGGCCTATGAAGGCATGATTCAACGTTACGGGGAAAACAATGCCGAAGCCAAAGCCCGAGTAGAAAAAGAATTGAAAGTCATTAACGATTTGGAGTTCAGCGGCTACTTTCTGATTACTTGGGATATTGTGCAGTACAGTATTAGCAAGGGCTTTTTGCATATTGGTCGTGGAAGCGGTGCCAACAGTATTATTGCGTATTGCCTTGATATTACCAACATTTGCCCTTTGGAACTCGACTTGTATTTCGAGCGTTTTCTAAACGTCAACCGAAAATCGCCACCCGATTTTGATATAGACTGGTCTTGGCGCGAACGGGATACCATCCTAGAATACATTTTCAATAAATACGGCAGCGATCATGTAGCTTTTTGTGGAACGAATGTCGAGTTTAAGTACCGCTCTATTTTTCGGGAAGTCGGTAAAGTATTTGGTTTGCCCAAAGAAGAACTTGATGAATTGGCTAAAAATCCAATGGTAAAGCACCACAAAAATGAAGTGGTCAAAATGGTGCAGGATTACGGTATGATGCTCGAAAAATATCCCAATCAAAGAAGCATGCATTCTTGTGGTATTATCATTTCAGAAGAACCCATTACCAATTTCACCGCTTTAGAAATGCCTCCGAAAGGATTTCCGATAGTACAGTTTGATATGCACGTAGCGGAAGATATTGGGTTTGATAAGTTTGATATTTTAAGTCAGCGTGGCATTGGCCATATTGACGATACCGTAAAACTGATTAAGGAAAATCAAGGTATCGAAGTCGAAATCAGAGATACTACTCTTTCCAAGAATGAGAAGGTCTGCAACGAATTGTTAAGTCAAGGAAAAACCATCGGCTGCTTTTATATTGAGAGTCCGGCCATGCGAGGCTTGTTGAGAAGATTGAAATGTGATAACTATAAAGTATTAGTAGCGGCATCTTCTATTATTCGACCTGGAGTAGCACAATCGGGCATGATGAAAGAGTATATTTTTCGACACAATTATCCCGACCGATTTGAGTATTTTCATGAGGTGTTTCAAGAACAATTGGGAGAAACCTACGGTATTATGGTCTATCAGGAAGATGTTATTAAGATAGCGTTGCATTATGGCGGACTTCCGGCAGCCGATGGTGATATTTTGCGTCGGGCTATGAGTGGTAAAGGTCGTTCTAAAGCAGCGCTACAAAAAGTAAAAGACAACTTCTTTGACTGCTGTAAAAAGCAAGGACATCCCGAGCAGTTGAGTCAGGAGATTTACCGTCAAATTGAATCGTTTGCAGGCTATTCGTTTTGCAAAGCGCATTCGGCTTCGTATGCCGTAGAAAGTTATCAAAGTTTGTATTTGAAAACCTACTACCCTATTGAATTCATGACAGCCGTCATCAATAATTTTGGAGGTTTTTATCGAACGGAAGTCTATGTTCACGAAGCCAAAATGTCGGGCGCCAAAATCCACAATCCCTGTGTAAACAAAAGCGATTATCAAACCAAAGTGTATGGTAAAAATATTTACTTAGGTTTTCAGCATCTAAAAAGTCTGGAATCCAAAATAGCGACCCTTATTGTTGCCGAGCGCGAACAAAAGGGTATCTTTATGTCTTTGGAAGATTTTATCAATCGTATTCCGATTGGCATTGAAAGCATACAAATTTTGATTTTTATTGGAGCTTTTCGTTTTACGGGTAAAAGAAAAAACGAACTACTCATTATTGCCCGACTGATTCTAATTAATTTTAAACCGGAGCATCGCGGATTATTACTGTTGCAGGAACCAGTAAAAGACTATAAATTACCGGTATTGGAACGCTCCCCTTTTGAAGATGCTTTTGATGAAATTGAATTGTTAGATTTTCCGGTTTCGGTTACGCCTTTCAATTTGCTCCAGACAGCCTATCGGGGTGATGTTATGGCAAAGGATTTGACGAAACACCATAAAAAAAATGTCCGAATGTTGGCGTATTTGATTTCGAGAAAACACGTCCCTACCAAAAGAGGCGATATGTATTTTGGCACTTGGATAGATGCGGAAGGCGAGTTTTTCGATACCGCGCATTTTGCGGATTGTCTGCAAAAGTATCCGTTTAAAGGTGGGGGATGTTATCTGTTGTTAGGACAGGTGGAAGTGGATTATCATTTTCCGACCATCACCATATCCAAAATGGAGAAAATGCCTTTTATCCCCGATCCTCGTTATTCGGCAACAGATGAAAAGCGTTTTCAAACACAGCACCAAATACGCGAAGATGTCAGCATGACGCATCGCGCACCTTATCCACAAGAACATGAAATAGGATTACCAAGACAACGCATGACCCCACAAGTATGAAAAAACAAGAATACGCCATAGTCGATATTGAAACCACTGGAGGTAACGCCACGTATAGCCGCATTACAGAAATAGCCATTATTATTCATGACGGCACCAACATCCTTGACCGTTGGGAAAGTCTGGTGAATCCGGAAAAAGACATACCGCCAGCTATTTTTGCTTTGACGGGTATTGATAATGCTATGGTACGCCATGCACCTACTTTTGATTTCATTTCGGAAAAAGTATTGGCAATGCTTACTGATAGAATTTTTGTCGCGCATAATGTCAATTTCGATTATTCGTTTGTACGGCACGAGCTTGAAAAAAGCGGATTTAAATGGACAGCCCGAAAACTTTGCACAGTTAGAGCCGCCCGCAAAATTAAACCCGGATTAGCCTCATACAGTTTGGGGAAGCTTTGTCGTTCTTTGGATATTCCGCTAGAAAATGCCCACCGAGCGGGTGGTGATGCTACGGCTACTGCCCTGCTGTTTTCTAAATTAAACGAATGGGATGAAGAAGGTATCCTTTCAAAAATGATTAAAAAGACCGCGCAGGATCAACGATTACCTCCCAACCTACCGCCACAAGATTTTGAGCAACTCCCTGAAAAACCGGGCGTGTATTATTTCCATAATCAAGAAAAGAAAGTAGTCTATGTGGGTAAAGCGATAAACCTAAAAAAAAGAGTGGCCTCGCATTTTAGCGGACATAGTATTACACCTCAGCGACAAAATTTTCTGAAGGACATCCACGGTATTTCCTTTGAAATATGCGCTACCGAATTTATGGCCTTACTTCTGGAATGTACTGAAATCCAAAAATTATGGCCCTTATACAACAGAGCGCTCAAGAAATTAGAACCTAAGTTCGGACTCTATCAGTACGAAGCCCGAAACGGATACCGCTATCTGGCCATTGGGAAACTCACGAAAGGACAATCGAGCGTTGAAACCTTTCACTCGCTATATGATGGCATTAGCTGTTTGCGTAACCTATCGGAGCAGTTTGCTATTGATAACCGCTTTTGTAATTATGGTCAAACAACCGAAGGACAACTAGCACCCCAAACAGAACTGACAAGCCTTCCCGAGCAATCGTATCACAACCAACAAATTGAAGCAGCCTTGTCCTATTTAGTAAACGACCGACCCACTTTTGCCATTTTAGATAAAGGACGTAACGAGGACGAGCGCAGTTGCGTTTGGGTTGAAAACGGGCATTTCTACGGTATGGGATATATTTCGTCAGATGTTGGTATCAATACACCATCAGAAATAAAGGATCATATAACGCCCTATCGAAGTACGGCTTATATTATGCAGTTAATTACAACGTATGCTGAAAAGTTTCCCGGTAAGGTCATCAAAGGAAATAGTACAAACTTCAAAATCAAGAATTAACTTTACGCACACGCACTAAATAAGCTACCGCGTTCCCACGCAATTCCTTTACCTTCACCTAAATAAAATAGTGCCATAAAAAACATTGGTTTTGTTGCTACAATACCAATTGAAATGTTGTCACATTTTTTACGCACAAAAAAATTTTGTGACAAAAACTGTCACAATTTTTTCAAAACGATTTTTTTTGTGACACTTTTTTTAGCTTCTTTTCATGGTCTAAAAATGGCAAGTCTTTAGAATCTGAGGGAATCCCCAAACGCCTTTCAACTCCCTACCAACGAATTTACAGCATAAGTAAACGAATATACATTTACTGATTTTTACATTACTACCGGGGAACGTTTTCTAGGCGGAATTGCTATATTTGATTCAAAATTACAGTACCATTACTTTAAAATATCTTACTATGAACTTGAAATCTACTTTTGTATATATAGCTATACTAACCTTGGGTTGCTTACAGGCACAAACAGGTTTTCACACCACAGCCGTTAATTGGTCGCTGCCACAGGGCGGTCAGATAAGCTCTACTACCACTTATGGTTTCAACGCATTGGGTGATGGTTCCACCTCCAACCTAACCGGGGATCAAATATGGACTACCATGGATATGAACGGTGACAGTAGACCCGATATCGTGGTTACGGCTAACGTGGTACAACAAGGGAATTATGCTCTGGATATGGTCTTTGGCCTCCCAAGTACCCCTTATTGGAAAGTATACCTTAACAATGGCAACGGTTACAACGCAAACCCTATCAACTGGACCCTGCCTCAGGGCGGCGAGCTGAGCGATACGGGTTCCTATGGGTACAACGCTATTGCCAGAGGTTCGACTTCCAACCTAACAGGGGATCAGACTTGGACTACCACCGATATGAACGGTGATAGTAGACCCGATATCGTGGTTACGGCTAATGTGGTACAACAAGGGAATTTTGCCCGAGATATGGTATTTGGCCTTCCCTCTAATCCGTATTGGAAAGTATACCTTAACAATGGCAGCGGTTTTAGTACCACAGCGGTAAACTGGACCCTGCCGCAGGGCGGCGAGCTGAGCGATACGGGTTCCTATGGTTACAACGCTATTGCCAGAGGTTCGACTTCCAACCTAACAGGGGATCAGACTTGGACTACCACCGATATGAACGGTGACAGTAGACCCGATATCGTGGTTACGGCTAACGTTGTACAACAAGGGAATTATGCCCGAGATATGGTATTTGGCCTGCCCACTACCCCTTATTGGAAAGTATACTTGAACAATGGCAGCGGTTTTAGTACCACAGCGGTAAACTGGACCCTACCTCAGGGCGGCGAGTTGAGCGATACGGGTTCCTATGGTTACAATGCTATTGCCAGAGCTTCTACCTCCAACCTGGCCGGGGATCAAATTTGGAGTACCACCGATATGAACGGAGATAGTAGACCCGATATCGTGGTTACGGCCAATGTAGTCATCCAAGGGAATTTTGCCCGAGATATGGTCTTTGGACTGCCCTCTACCCCTTATTGGAAAGTATACCTTAACAATGGTAGCGGTTTTAGTACCACAGCGGTAAACTGGACATTGCCGCAGGGCGGTGAGCTAAGCAGTACCGGTTCCTATGGGTACAACGCCCTTGCCAGAGCTTCGACTTCCAACCTGGCCGGGGATCAAATTTGGAGTACCACCGATATGAACGGTGACGGTAAACCCGATATCGTGATTACGGCCAATGTAGTCATCCAAGGGAATTTTGCCCGAGATATGGTATTTGGACTGCCAACTACCCCTTATTGGAAAGTATACCTCAACAATGGCAGTGGTCATAACACAACCCCCATTAACTGGACCCTGCCTCAGGGCGGTGAGCTAAGTAGTACCGGTTCCTATGGGTACAACGCGGTAGCCCAAGGTTCGGTCAGTAACCTTGTAGGGGATCAAACCTGGAGTATCATCGACATCAACGGTGACGACAAACTGGATTTAGCGGTGCTCTCACAAGCGGTCACTGTTTCGAATTTTAGCATCAACCCTGTATTTGGCCTACCTTCCACGCCTTACTGGAAAGTGTATTTGAGTAATGCCTCCCCATTAGGCATGACTCCATTTAATACTACCGCTAAAGTTACGGTATACCCTAACCCATCGCAAGGACTGTTTATGATTAAAACGGAGGCTGAAAACGTACAGGTAATCGTCAGCGACCTCAGCGGCAGAACCATAGCCCGACATAACGGCAAGACTATCGATTTGTCTGGTTGTACCAAAGGCGTATACCTAATGCAGGTGGAAATTGATCATCAAACGACTACTCAAAAAATTATCTTGGAATAGCCGGTTAACGATAAGCGTGAGCAAAAGATTATTTTAAATTGTAAATTGTAAGTTAGTAATGACTAGGTATACCGTCGTCTAGAGACTCATCATTTGAATTACTGCAATGGATAACTATAGAGAAACATTTGAAACTTGGAATAAAGTAGCTCAATTATACGAAGATACATTTATGGATTTAGCTTTGTATAATGACACTTATGATACATTTTGCGAACTAGTGTTGCCGAAAAATCCATCCATTTTGGAAATTGGTTGTGGCCCCGGAAACATAACAAAATATCTATTGGCTAAAAGACCCGATTTTGAAATTCTGGGAACTGATATTGCGCCAAACATGATTGCATTGGCTCAAAAAAATTGTCCAAACGCCACTTTTGAAGTACTTGACAGTAGAGCCATTGAACAGATACAAAGTAAATTTGACGCCATTGTTTGTGGATTTTGTATCCCGTATTTATCCCAATGGGATGTCGAAAAATTGATACGTGATTGTGAAAATTTATTAAAAGAAAATGGGATCATCTATGTAAGTTTTGTAGCAGGTGAAAAATACGAATCAGGCTATCAGAAAGGAAGTAGTGGCGATAGCACTTACTTTTACTATCATACTATAGCAGAAGTAACCCATCAATTAAGTCTTTCTAATTTTAAAAATCAGATTTTGATGCAAAAAAGGTATGTAAAAAATGATCAATCAGAAGAAATACATAGCATCATCATAGCTGAAAAATAACTACAGATGACCCCAGCTCCCTCTCGACTAGAGCCCCCGCTCCCGCGCGACTAGAGCGAAGCGACTCACGTAGCAATCCTTTCGCTTGATTCGTAAACCAAATAAAATAGTACCGTAAAAAACATTGGTTTTGTTGCTAGAATACCAATTGAAATGTTGTCACATTTTTTACGCTCAAAAAAATTTTGTGACAAAAACTGTCACAATTTTTTCAAAACGATTTTTTTTGTGACACTTTTTTTTGCGGACCTCACTCCGCAATCCAGATAGCTTAGGTTCAGATTTAGGTAATAGTTCCCGCCTGCGCGGGAATGACAGAAATACGCCTGCGCGGGAAAGGTTGGTTTGCCACTCTTCTACCAATTCTAAAATAGCCAACAGCCAGTAGAATTTATACGTAGCCGAGGTATTCAAAGCATACAACGAGTTTAGCAACTGAGAGGATCTGAGCCAGTAAGACGTTCATCTCATTTAATTGTGGTAGTGCTCAAATAATGAATTTAACGATTATATCGGCATTTCATCGAAATAGTAATGCATTATAAAGCTCATTTTGTAAGTTTAGTTATCGGTAAATACCACCATGACCGAGTTTAAAGTAGATGAAACTTTTGGTTTTATTACATTATTGTCAAACTCATAGAATAGTACATGCTTAAATTTCTGGTCGCCCCGCTCTTAAAATTCAACTCCTTTTTAATGAGGTACAATCAATATGTAAAACTCATTGTCTCTTTGTATCCTGCTATTGCTGCTATCTGGATTGCTTTTAACAAGGATTCGATAATAAATCACACCCAGACGTTTTATCAACATAAAAGAGCAGTGCTTATTGCGGATTATTGTATTCACTATCCAACGCTCATTTATTGGAGCCTTCTGATTTGCTGGGTCATCCTCTATTTTACATTTGTTACCAACGAAAGTGCTGTAAGCAAAAAGAATACGAGTTCTTTGGAATCCGCTATATTTAAATCACCCAACCCCAATATTTTTTCACTTTATTATGTGTATTATAAAAATATTATGACGCAGATAAGCGAAATTGATACCGCTAATAATCCATTAGCTTGCACTAAAAAATTCAATACCATCCTCAAAATCATCGCTCAATTAACCAAAGACTATATCAATGGTAAAGAGCCAGAGGGTTCCATCAATTCTGATTATAGTGCCAGTATTATGATTTATATTCCCTATACTGGTAATGAATATTTAATAAAAAAAATGCGAGAGCAAGATGAAGAATGGATTCATTTTAAAGATACTGATTTGAATTCGATTTCGGGTGTGCTGCACCTAATAACAGAGTTTGGAGATAGTGCAGAAGGTGTTATTTCAATTAGCTTACCAGTAATGACGGGTAAAAACAGAAATGATATTGAAAATAAAAATCTACCGGGAGCTCCGGCTGTAGCAGCATTAGAAAGTAAAGGAGATATTAAATATGTAATGTCTAACGTAAATGACCCTAATAGTTATAGGCATCTGGGACAAATAGAAGTGAACAATGCAAATGCGTATTGGAAGAAATTAAAGCCAAAAGTCATCAGTTTTGTCTCTTTTCCGATATCTTATTCCTGCCCGGAAAATGCAAATGACAAGATTAGAATCATTGGTGTTCTAAATATCAATTCTGCAAAAGGAGACGTGTTAGGAGACGACAAATACCATTCTACTTTTACCGCTTTGATTTATCCCTTTCTGTGTCAGATTGCACCTCATTTAGCAAAATACCAAAAAAAATATATCGAAAAATTAGTAGAAAAATATCAATAAAATATCATAATGATGTAACCAAACATAAAAAAAGGTACGTATATTTATCACATTATTAAACATATTACATATGAAATCAGAACAAAGTAATGGCAAGGACAATAAAGCTAAAGATAGCGCAGTTGTCGACAACGGGTTTAAAAATTTTCAAAAAGAACTTGAAAATGCTAGAGAGTACCAAGCTGAACATGGAGTAGTCAGAAAATCACACGGTGGGTTTATTTTTAACTTCGGAGACAGAGAACCTATAGGATATAAAAGGAAGAAGAACTAGATTATAAAAAAAATTTCAAATATTCAAAAGTGCATAACTTGCGTTAATAACGAAATAATCAAAAATTAGATGCTTTATGCATCTTTTTTTATTTACACCCACTCCGCAAAGTCAGTAGATTTAGATAATAGTTCCCGCCTGCGCGGGAATGACAGAAATACGCCTGCGCTTCAAAGAAATCTTAGCCAACATCATGAAAATCTACAACATCGAATAGTTGCCGGTATTTTTGAATGAGAAATTGTAAAACCGATTGTAAATATGTAATGAAAATGAAAAATCCCGTAGGGATGGTTTTGTTGTAGCAACGGATTTCAATCCATTGATGAATATAAAATTCCGTTGAAAAAATATAAAATCCGTACGAATGGATTTTTAGCAACAATAGTTTCATGATTTTGAAAGACAAGAAATCCAATCCAATCAAAAGAAACCCCGAACGTTGGCAAAACAATCTTTTATCGGAAGACTAGATCGAACCCGTATTCCGAAATTACCAGTTTGTGGGTGGCACCGTAGAGTACGTATTTGTTAATCATATCCCGGGTATCTTCCACAGAAGGAAAGTTCCGTTCCAAAAGACCTGGAGTCAGATCAAAAAACAGCGCCGGGTCTTCTATCTTTTCTCCTTTATAAAAATACTCTACTAGTAATGGATTATCGATGCTTTCGCAATATTCGAAAATAGCGGCAATGGACATAGGCATAGTAATGAAGGTTTGGGATTGTAAAGATAATCGCTATTTTGATACCCTAGTGTTAAAGCGAGGTCGCTGTAGTGTTAAATAAAAGCGTAGTTCATCGAAAAAAAGATTGGCTGCGGATTTCTTTCGGATTCATTACATATGAAGTGGCGAACCGCTTGCACAAAAGATTGGCGTATTTTTTTGTAAAGTTTTGGAATAAAATGCGCTTTGTAAAGTTATTTTGTTAATTTTGTTTAACAAATATAAGGAAAACATGAACAATGTTAAAAGCGTTTTTAGTATAAAAGATCTGGAAAACCTAACGGGTATCAAAGCTCACACTATTCGCATTTGGGAAAAAAGATACAATGTTTTGGAGCCTATGCGAACCGAAACTAATATTCGTTTGTATGATTTAGCGAATCTTCAGAAAATTTTAAACATCACGCTGTTACACAATCACGGTTATAAAATTTCGAAAATTTCAAAGCTATCCGAAGAGAGAATCCCAGAGTTGGTTAATGAAATTATATCTGATAAAAGTGTTAAAAATCATGCCATTAGTTCTTTTAAAATGGCTATGATGAACTTTGATCAAACATTATTCGTGAACACTTATGATAAACTTCTGAGTGAAAAATCATTTAAAGAAGTGTTTTACACTATCTTTATTCCGTTAATAGAAGAGATAGGCTATTTATGGCAAACCAACACTATCTCTATCGCACACGAGCATTTCATCAGTTATTTAATCAAACAAAAACTATTAATTAATACTGAAAAACTTCAGCTTCAGGAACCAACAAATACGGATAAAGTTTTTGTTTTATATCTTCCGGACAACGAAATCCATGAGCTTGGATTGATGTATTTGAATTATGAAATTCAGTTAAATGGTTATAAGACTATATATTTGGGAGAAACAGTACCTATAAATAGTCTTAAAGATGTAAAAAAATATTTCGATAATATTGTTTATGTTTGCTACACCACTGTGGAACCGAATAAAACTGCCATTAATGATTATGTAAGACAAATCAAGAGAGAAGTTCTTACTGATGATTCGGAAATGTGGTTTATTGGCAGAATGATTGAAAGTATTGATAAGTCATTAGTGGATGACAAAATGAAAATTTTTACTTCGATAGATAATTTAGTTCAAAGATTATAATTTTCGTAAAAAGAAAATTTATTGTTTAACTTTTTTATATCTTTGTTAAACAATATGAAAAAACAAATCAAAATAATAGGATCGGGGTTTTCTTCACTAGCAGCTTCTTGCTATTTGGCAAAACAAGGCTATGAAGTAACTATTTACGAAAAAAATGCTACCATTGGCGGAAGAGCGCGCCAATTAAAACGAGATGGATTTACCTTTGACATTGGGCCTACTTGGTATTGGATGCCCGATGTATTTGAACGCTTCTTTGCTGATTTTGGCAAACAACCATCAGACTACTACGACCTGATTAAATTATCGCCTGCGTATCAAGTGTATTTTAGAAAAAATGACTTTATAACGATAGCCGACAATCTTCCGGAAATTGTCAACACCTTTGAAGCTGTAGAACCCGGAAGCGGTAAAAAACTCGAGAGTTTTATCAAAGAAGCACAAAGTAATTATGATATTGCTATCAAAGACTTGGTGTATCGTCCCGGTGTTTCACCTATGGAATTGGTAACTTTGGAAACGGCCAAAAAGGTAACGCAGTTCTTCGGAAATATTTCAAGTGACATCCGTAGAAAATTTAAGAATCATAAGTTAATCCAAATTCTCGAATTTCCCGTACTTTTCCTTGGGGCCAAACCCTCGGACACACCATCATTCTACAGTTTTATGAATTTTGCAGATTTTGGTTTGGGAACTTGGCATCCTAAAAACGGAATGTACAGCGTGATTTTAGCTATGGAAAAGTTGGCCAAAGAGTTGGGTGTAACAATTCACACTAACGCAGTGATTGAAAAAATCATTGTGGACAATGGCATTGCTAATGGTATAGTAGTAAATGGCGAAACAATAAAAGGAGATATCATTGTCAGCGGAGCAGACTATCATCACAGTGAAAGTTTATTAGATAAAGAGTATCGTGGTTATTCTGAAAAATATTGGGAGAGAAAAACTTTTGCTCCATCATCACTTCTTTTCTACGTTGGATTTGATACTAAAATAGAAAATGTAGAACATCACACGTTGTTTTTTGATGTCGATTTTGATAAACATGCCGAAGCGATTTATGACAACCCAAAATGGCCAGAGGAACCTTTGTTTTATGCTAGCTTCCCATCCAAAACGGATGATAATGCCGCTCCAAATGGTAAAGAAGCCGGTATATTTTTAATTCCGCTAGCACCCGGATTAGAAGACACTCCGGAACTGCGCGAAATCTATTTTGAAAAGATAATTACTCGATTTGAAAAACTGACAGGACAATCGGTGAAAGATAAAGTTCTTTTTAGCGAATCTTTTTGTGTAAATGATTTTATCAAAGAATACAATTCGTATAAAGGAAATGCATACGGCTTGGCCAATACCCTATTTCAAACAGCATTTTTACGACCTAAACTAAAAAGTAAGAAGGTTGAAAATTTATTTTTTACCGGACAATTAACAGTACCAGGCCCTGGTGTACCACCAGCATTAATATCAGGAAAATTAGTTGCAGAACTTATCCAAAATAATCTTTAACTTTACAAGATATGAAATCACTTTTTGACAAAATATCATTCGACTGCAGCAAAAACGTTACAAAGTCCTATAGCACCTCATTTTCCGTTGCCGTAAAAATGTTGGCACCCTGCATTCGACAGGACATTTACAATATCTATGGATTTGTTCGTTTTGCCGATGAAATTGTAGATACCTTCCATGATTACGACAAGGAAAAACTTTTCGGAATGTTTGAACATGATTTGGAAAAGGCCTTAGAAAACAGAATAAGTTTAAACCCAGTGTTGAATTCGTTTCAGCATACCGTTCATAAATACAATATTCCGCTAAAGATGATTGATTCGTTTATGAACAGTATGAAATTGGACTTACACAAAAAAGAATACAAATCATTTGATGAGTACAACGAATATATTTATGGTTCGGCTGATGTAGTTGGTCTTATGTGCTTGAAGGTTTTTGTCAAGGGAGATGAACATAAGTTTAATGAACTGCAAGCGAGCGCTATGCGTTTGGGTTCTGCATTTCAGAAAGTTAATTTTTTAAGAGACTTAAAAGCAGACTACGAAGACTTGAGTCGCACTTACTTTCCAAATACCGACTTATCGCGTCTAGATGAACATTCAAAACATCTAATCATCAAAGAAATCGAAGCCGATTTTGAAGCAGGTTTTCATGGTATACTCAAACTTCCAATGGAAGCTAAGTTTGGAGTTTATACTGCTTATGTGTATTATAAAAAGCTTTTAACCAAGCTCAAAAACACGCCATCGGTAGAAATAAAGAATGCTCGAATCCGTGTTCCCAATTATGAAAAATTTGGTCTTCTGGCCAAGTGCTATGTTAATTATCGTTTGAATTTATTATAAAATTATGCTACTTAATATTTTTGTTTTTATTGCTACTTTTTGCATCATGGAATTCATGGCGTGGTTCAGCCACAAATACATCATGCATGGATTTTTATGGAATCTGCACGCCGACCATCATAAAAAAGATCACGATTCTTGGTTTGAACGCAACGATGCTTTCTTTTTGTTTTATGCTGTAGTAAGTGTTGGTTTCTTCTTGCTATGGCAGAATAACATTCTCCCCATTGGTTTAGCCATCGGACTTGGTATCTTTGCTTATGGATTGGCGTATTTTACGGTGCATGATATCTTTATTCATCAACGTTTTAAAATGTTTCGTAATGCAGACAATCGTTATGCAAGAGCGGTAAGAAGAGCTCACAAAATGCACCACAAACACATTGGTAAAGAACATGGTGAATGTTTCGGAATGCTGGTTGTTCCGTTCAAATACTTTAAAAAATAACAGCAATATCAACACTGCTTCTCTTCAAAAAAAAGTCCTCTTGTAATTAAACAAGAGGACTTTTTAAATTTAATAACTAACCTATTTTATTTCATCAAAGCTTGTAAAGGCTTTAATTGATCCATGTCAACATTCGCAGTCTTTAATAGCGAAAGCATGTTCATGATGTTATTCGGATTCATATCGTTTCCTAAAATGCGTACTACGGCAAATCCGTTATCCTTCTTTTTGGCAAATAAGATAAACTCATTGATATGATCATCATCGCCTATATAACTTATAGAGGCAGCATCTTTACCGGAACCTACTTTCATCAACTCCTGATAGTCTTTCCCTTTGAGAATTTCCGTTACCTTTTGGCTTTCCCTATCATAAGAAGCCTTGTTTTTTTCGTCTAACTTAAAAGCCAGAATATTCATCTTGTCAAAAGAACCTAAAGCTATTTTCTGATCGGCAGTCAGTTTACTTTTATCAATATTGATGATATTTGAAGAAACGTCAAGAGCAATAAAATCTTTCTTTTCGGAGTTCTCTACAAAATATTTTTGAAGCGTTGGTTCTCCTGTGCAACTTGACAGCACTAAAGAAATGATTATGGCGAAGTACAATGCGATTTTCATGGCTTCTTATTTTGCTCCTTTGGAACCTTTAGTACTTTTAGATGCTTTTTTCAAATCATCACCACCAGGCAAATTCATTTTATCGGTCAACACCGAAAGTTCGTTCAAATCAAAATCACCAGTCAACGACATCAAAACTGACTCCGACTTAGGTCCGGCTCCATCTACAAACATCAGCAATTCCTTAATTTGAGAATCTGTAGCTCCTGATTTTACATAGATTTTTACACTTTTACCTTTTTCGGTCATTCGCATTAACTCTTCAAGAGCAGCAGATTTGATATATTTATCTGATACGGCTCTCATTTCGTCCGCTTTCTTATCGCTTTGTGTTACAAATACTCGAAGGTTGTCCAATTTTTTGATCAAATTCACATACTGTTGCGTCTCTTTGTCTTTCGCATCCATTTTGCCTAACATGGCGAACATTTTTTTATTTACAATAACGGTCGCAATGTTTTCATCACCGTCAAATTTGTCAAAAACACTTTGTCCAAAAAAGGTGTTGGTACTTAAAACTAATACTAATGTTAAAAATATTTTTTTCATGATTTCTGATTGTTATTTTTTAAAAATTTTGTTTTTTGATTGTTCGTATTCATTTAAATAGCTCATACTTCCGATACCTTTATTTACGCTTTCCGAAATCATAGCCAACGCTTTCTGCGTTTCTTTAAAAGCTACTTCAGGATCATCAATAGTCCCTAAATTTTGAGATTCAGGTGTACTCATAGAATCGTATGTCAATAAACCCACGCCAAATAAAACTGCTACAGAAGCGGCAACAGATAACCAAACTATGCCTTTGCGTTTCTTAGTTGTTAACGGAATCGTTGCGGTAAACTGCTCTTGTTTTGCTTGTAAAGCATAGCCAAATAATGGTTTGTATTGTTCCAAATGCTGCGCAACATCTGAGGAAGCAAAATAATCTTTCAATTCTTTTTCTTCTGCAATACTGGTTTCTGCCTCGAAGTATTTTTCTAGTAATTTTTCTATATTATCCAATGCCATAATGATGTGTTTTTATCATTTTTTCTCGTATCGTTTTTCGTGCTCTTGACAATGCAGTGCGTATTGCCTGCTCGTTCATTTCTAAAATCGTACTCATTTCCTCAAATTCCATTTCCTCAATGTCTCTCATTTGTACAATCAGTTTCTGCTGTTCGGGTAAGTCATTCATAATGCGTTCTACCCAACTCCATGTATCACTATCTTCCACTTTTTGCTGAAGACTAGCTTCTCTATCTGTGAAGTTGTTGTGAACAATTTTCATATTACTGGCGCGTTTTGACTTCAATTGATCCAAACAATAATTCTTGGTCATGGTCATCGCGACCGCCTCCACACTATTATAACTATCCAAACTCTCGTTTCTGCTCCAAAGTTTTACCAAAACTTCCTGAGTCGCATCTTCGGCTTCTTCAGTACTCACAAGCAAACGCTTTGCAACTCTGAAGAGTTTATCCTTAAAGGGGTTTACCAATTGCATAAACTCATTTTGGTTCATGGGAACTACTATTGTTGGTTGGTTATGTAGTCATGACGACTCACATTTTTATTTGTTACAAACAAAATACAATTTTCAATCTAAACTTAGTAAATTTACGTTTATAAAAAGAAAAACTGCTATGAAGAAACTGATTGCCTCCATGTTACTACTTGTAGTGTTTGTTATTCCATTTGGCTGCGAAGATATGGATGACAATGCTGTACCAAGCACTTTAGAAATTAATGATTTTGTTTGGAAAGGAATGAACTTATACTATCTATGGCAGGCCGATGTACCCAACTTGGCCGATGACCGTTTTGCAACACAGTCGGAATTGAATACGTATTTGGAAACTTTTGATAATCCGACAAGCTTGTTTAATGCCCTTCGTGTTCCTGCACCAACGGACCGATTCAGCGTTATTTACAGTGATTATTCGGTTTTAGAAGGCGTACTTTCGGGAAATACTATGAACAACGGTATGGATTATGCCTTAAAATATACCGATACTAGTGAAACTTCCGCTTTTGGTTGGGTACGCTATATCATTCCGAATTCCGATGCGGCGACAAAAGACATTCAGCGTGGCGATGTTTTTTATGCTGTTGATGGGGAGCAAATAACGGGTGAAAATTTTCGTACCCTTTTTGCACGAACAACTTATACTTTAAGCCTTGCCGATTATAGCGAAACCGCCGGAGTAGTTACCATTACGCCCAACGGACGGACGGTAACATTGACAAAAACCAACCTGGCAGAAAACCCCATATTACTGAATACAGTGATTACACAAGGAACACACACTATTGGTTATCTGATGTATAACGGATTTTACAGCAGTTATGATAGCCAACTGAATACTGTTTTTGGTAATTTTGCCTCTCAAAATGTAACCGATTTGGTATTGGATTTACGCTATAATTCGGGTGGTTCTATTGCAACTGCAGTCAAATTGGCGAGCATGATTACGGGACAATTCTCGGGACAATTATTTGCCAAACAACAATGGAATGCCAAAGCGCAAGCGTATTTTTTATCGAATAACCCATCATCTTTAGAAAACCGATTTGTGAGTGGCTTAAATGGATTACAACTTACTAAAGTATATGTGTTGACTACAAACGCAACAGCTTCTGCAAGTGAGTTAGTAATTAATTGTTTGAAGCCTTATATAGAAGTAATCCAGATTGGCGACAAAACCACGGGGAAAAATGTGGGATCGATAACACTTTATGATTCGCCTACTTATTCAAAATCAAATGTAAATCCGAATCACAAATATGCCATGCAACCTATTGTTTTAAAGATTGTAGACAAGAATGGAAATGGCGATTATACAACGGGTATTGCGCCTACAACGCCTTTCCCCGAAGATATTGAGAATTTGGGTATTTTAGGTGATGTAAATGAACCTTATTTAAATGATGCCATTAACCAAATTATTGGAGGCGGAAGAAGCATGCCACATACTCCGGATCGCATCAAAAGAGATTTCATTGATTCCAAATCGATACAGCCGTTGGGGAATGAAATGTATGTTGAATATCCGAATTAGTCTCTGATAAGTGGCAATGTAGAACATCGAAGCAATCCTTCTTGTTTAGCTATTTCGGCGTACGGAATTTCTTCTACAGTAAATCCGTTATCGCGAAGCCACTGATTAAGACGGGTAAAGTTTTTCTCTGATACCACAACATTGTCATCGATAGAAAAGACATTGGAATTCATGTGGTACATTTCATCTCGGGTAATGTGGAATAAGTTTTCTCTCCCAAAAAGTTGGACTAGAAATACATAATCGGCTTCTTCACGGAAGCCGCTTTTGTAGATGATTCCTTTATTTTTTCCAACAGGTTGAAAACAACAATCAAGATGCAAAGCATTATCACGCGCTTCGAGTTTTGATTTTACTAAGTCGAATTCCTTCACAATTTTATGAGGAAATAATTCCTTGATGTATTGCACGCCCTGCATGTTGGTTCGGGCGGTGATATAGTCTTTGTAGTCTGAACCTTTGTACGTTCCGATAAAGATGTAGTCGTTCCAAAGCATCACATCGCCACCTTCTATATGCACTTCTTCGGGTGGACGTACTACTTTTGCCGGATTAATTTGGTCAATCACATACTGAATGGCATCTAGTTCGCGTTCTCTATCCGGAAGAATATTGGCTTTTATAAAAATATCATCAATTACAAAACCAATGTCGCGTGTAAAAATCTGATTGTAGTTTTCAATCATTTCCGGACGGAATACCTTCACATCATATTTTTGAAACACCTGATTAAACGCTTCCATTTCGGTAACCATATCTTCTTCAATAGGATACGTCCCTGCAAGAATATGCTCTAATGATTTTGGGTCGTAGGCTTCTTCAGCAGTTGGGGTTGGTCCGTTATTTAGGGCGGAACCCAATACAACAGCTCTTAATCGTGACGTTTCGTTTTTTACATGTAACGGTAGCATACAATGAGTTTTGGTTTGAAGCAAATATAAAAAAGCTTCTCGGTTAGGAGAAGCTTTGTTTATAAGTATTAAATAAAAATACTTATACTTAGCTGATTCGTTATTATGAGTAATCACTAAACTAAATATACCTATTTATTCAACTATACCTTATGTATTGATTGCTCCAGCAATGGGTATTATTAACATAATATAGGATTTATATACGATATATACACGACATATATACGACATATCTACGACATATATTTAAACTGATAAGAGTTTTAGGTTGCTTATCTTAGTAGTATTAGAGAAAGGATTTACCACAAAAAAAGCCTCTCGGTTAGGAGAAGCTTTGTTTATAGGTATTGAAGGTTTTAATTATTCAAAAATGATTTTTTTAGAATCGATACTATCATTATTAATAACTAAACTAATTATATAAACACCTGTTCCGAAATTATCTTTTTGAAAGGTTTTGGAGATATTGTTTTCCCTTTCTTTTATATTTAGACTACTTAACAACTTTCCATTGATATCGTAAATCTCAAGACTAGCACTTTCAACTTCTTTTTCAATATTTAAAGAAACGGTAACGATGTCACTTGATGGGTTGGGAGCAACACTTATAATCTTAGTATTTCCGAATTTGATAAGAGTACTATTTTTTTCTGAAACATAACAACCAATTCTTTCATTTAAACAATTAACCTGAGTTTGCAATGCATTTATTTTATCGTTTTGAGTTTTAATAGCTTCAACTAAATATGGTATTAGTTCTATGTAATTAACCGATTTTCTATCTTGTTTTCCTTGTTCAGTTTCATATTCTTGGGTAATTACTAAATGAGGGAGCACATTTTCAACTTCTTGTGCAATAAAACCTGTATGCACTTGACTATCAAAATTCATATCCGGATTATTATTAACATCCCAATAGTAATGAACGCCTTTTAATTTTAAAATTTTTTCCAAGGGTTTATCTAGTGCTCCTATCTCTGTTTTGTAGTTTGCATCAGAGGTAAAATATATACCATTAACTTTTTCATTGCCATTTACAAGTAATTTTAATCTTCCTGCTGGTAGAGGTAGTTCAATTTGTGAAGCGGGATAAGGTCCCGTAGTTGTATTGTATAAAAAATTTTGGTTAGGAGTGGGAGAAGCCCATCCAATAGCTACTCCAGTTCGAATTATTTCAGGACCTCCATTCCAATTATCATAAATTTGTGAGCATACTAAATCACCGCTACTTGTTGATTTTGGAACAAAATTATTAACTGAACAATCATTAGTAATACCAACGCTCAAAACTCCTTGCTTATCATTAACTAGAATAACATTTCCACTAGTGTCGACAGAAAGCACTTTGTCAGTGGTATTAGTTATAGCGGTATTAGCATTGTTAAGATCCGCAAATTGTAATGCTGAAAGACCTAATGTGTTTGCAGGGTGCGTACCGTTAGCATTGATAATTACAGTTGAATTGGCCGTATCATCAACATTAAAAGTTATTGTTTCCCTTCCATTTGCTACCCCAAAATCCCCTTCAATCAATGGTGTTGTAGTTGCTGAGTTATCTATTGCTAAATGATTGTCAACAGCAGTATAGCCGGCTCCCGACTGGCTTCCTAAGAAAACGTTGCCACTTCCTGTTGTGTTTTCTCCTGATAAATTACCTACATAGACATTTTGCCTTCCATCAATATTTAGAAATCCTGATTGAGCACCCAAAAATACGTTTCCACTTCCCAAACCAGCACCAATATTATTTCCTTGGGTGTTAACACCTGATTGAAAGCCCATGAAAACATTATTTCTTCCTCCGTTTATATGAATTGCTGAAGCAGTACCAATAAAAACATTTTGTCTTGCATTTGATAAAGTAGCCCCAAAATCACCCCTTCCAGAGTTGGCACCTATACAAACATTATCATTGGCTGTCCTTAACAAATTTCCTGACTGCCCACCTATATAAGTATTCCCGCTTCCAGCAGAATTTGTACCTGCCTGAAACCCAATAAAAGTATTGTTGTCTCCGGAAGTGGGATTAAGTTGCCCTCTTGCTGTTTCTGCGCCTATAAAGGTGTTAAAGTCGCCACCTATAAAACCTAGCCCGCTACGAGCCCCTATAAAGGTATTGCTCTGCCAAGACTGTTGGTTATTAAAAGCAGACCCAGAATCTGTTCCAATAAAAGTATTTCTTACTCCATTTTGTAGCGTTAATCCAGAACGAGCTCCTATAGAAACATTTTCGACACCTTCTAAATTACCCAAACCCGATTGGCTACCTGAGAAAGTATTGGACTGACCGAAAGTATTTGCAAATCCTGACTGAAATCCAAAAAAAGAATTATTAGTGCCAGTCCCCGGAAAAACGGGTATTGGATTAGGTTGTGTGTTTGTTCCACTTTGTACCCCATATATTACATTTTGATTCCCCAGAGTTGCCGGAATAGTAGCAGCCGTTGTAACAATATTATTCTGTGCATTCCCTTTACTAATCCCTCCCAGAATTAATAAACTTACCATAAATAAGATTTTTTTTGTCTTCATAATATTTTGATTTTAAGGTTTATACCAATAAAACTACTGTTAATTTTAATAGGAATTTTATTTATAACCTTAAATAATTATCAACTTAAATTGTGAAAATAATTATTCCGCATTATGTAAACTGTAATACTTTTTTTGTTATTTTATTTTCTCTTTATTTTATGAATTCTTCAAGAAAATAGCGTGTCAAATAAAAAAGCTTCCCGATTAAGAGAAGCCTTTTTATATGAATTTAAGTTTTTATTTGATGTTGGAACCTGCGAAAGTAATAATCTCCTTTCCTCGGAATGTAACCGTTTTGAATGGATAGTTTATCTTTTTGAAAAACTCCTCTACTTTAATATAGGTAGGTTGTCCATTTACAATATGATAGGAGGCGATTGCAAAATTGGGTTTGTATTTTTGAATAACGGTAACACAACCGTCTAAAGCCTCAATTTCAGCACCTTCAATATCCATTTTAATAAAATCTAATCTGGGTAATTGTAATTTTTCAGCCCAACTATCGAGTGTTACGGCTTGCTTTTTGACAATTTAGCATTTTCTGAAAACCAAACTGCAGAGGAACCTACTGTTCCGGCTTCTTCAAAATCAACCAAGACATTTTCATTCCATAACAATAAATCTTCGATAATAATATTATCCGGTAAATCGTGATTAAGTGCTCTGTTGGCATTGAGACGTTCTACATTGAATTTATCGGGTTCAAAACAAAATACTTTACCATTATTACCGACTTGTTTAGAAAAGAAAATAGAAATATGTCCCATGTTCGCTCCGGCATCTACAACAACATCATCTTTCTTAGTTTTGTAAAAATGCTGGTAATACTCAAAATCATCTGCTATAGGATAAAGTGCTTCATTAGTTAACAAAACAGTATCTTTAAAGGCAGTTTTATAAATGATCTTGTCTCCGATGTTTTCAATAGCAAATGAAATTCCTTTTCGATTAAACAAGCTATAAAAGAACAATTTCATTCGTTCCTTGGCCATCCCTTTTGGAACTATGAAGCTTATAGCTTTTTTGATTTTTTTCTTTACACTCATGGCACAAATATAAAAAAGCTTCTCGGTTGGGAGAAGCTTTCTTTCTTAAAACTATAAACTATTTCAAAACTCCTTCTAATTTTTGATCAACTTTTTCGTTAGCATTTTCCCATCTTCTGAAGTAACGTTGATGATATAAATACCATTGGCATATCGGCTTACATCAAATTGGGTTTGGTCGGCTAAATCTATTGTGCGCTCGTCAACTACTTTTCCGTCAATGGTTGTGATACTTACCTTATTCATTTTTGCATTGTTCATGATAATATCGATAACACTGCTAGAGGGATTGGGAACAATAACAAAATCTCTTGCCACTTTTACCAAATTAACTCTTTCATCAACAACAGGCTGCTGAACCGCTACTGATGGTGCTGGCCCTTTATAAATATAGCTCGCAGAACACCCTTCGGGATAGGCGGCAAATTGCGCTCCAAATTCGGCTTCAAACCCCGGATTGAGTTCGACGTAATTTTCGGCATGATAGACGACTCCATTTGACAGCACATTATCACCAACCGAAACAATGTTGGCAGCTTTTATCCAATCGGATCGTTCTTTTTTCTTAACAGCATCAATTGCCGTGTTATTGACATCATCTGCTGGAGACACTAAGGTCAGTATCGTTTGGCAGCAATCTACAAAAGTTACATCGGGACCCACATTAGCCGAATTATCTGAAATCGTATAGATAAAGGTTCCGGCTGGACAATTCACATTAAAATTCGCATCAATCAGGAACTCAAAATTACCAGTCGGATCGGCTCCGAATAAACTCGGCAAAACGTCGAAACAAAATGTTGTCGCTGTGAGTTGCGTTGGCGCATTAATAGTTCCAATCACGTTTCCATCTTGCGTAATATTTAATACAATGGAATTTAACGTAGCATTGGCTGGCGGTTGATACGTTCCGCAAACTTGAATTGGCGTAGTGCTTGCTACATCAGGACAATTGATGTTGGTTGGTTCTGTGTTTAAGGCACCTAACTGTGGACTGGCGCAAACGCTTCCGCAGATATTATCAATATAAACCGTTCCGAAATGCGCAGAAGGTTGACAGTCACTTACTGTGAATTCGATAGTTCCCGGTTGGTTTAGAATTTCGCCTACATTCAATCGAGCACAAATCCAATCGGTATACAATACTCTTCTTCTTTGGCTAACATAAATCACATTAAACAAGCAGTTATCCGGATTGGCAATAATGCAAATTTCATCTACCACATTATTAAACTGATCCAAAACTCTCACTCTAAAAAAGGGCTGAATAGGCTGACCGTGCTCAGGCTTATTATCCATGACCAACGAAAAATTAAAGTCGATTGTAGGCTCGTTGATGTTTGGAAAATATCGGGAAATAGTGGTTTGGTCAGATGATCCTAAACCTTGCTGATTGTTCAGCTTGATGCACTTATTACCACCAGCACTATACAATGTCGGAATATTATAACCTAAGCCCGCTAAAACGGGATCAAACTGCTGATATCCCGGGCTAGTATTGTCAATTAAGGTGACGGTAGCATTCATGTCATTTACTACTGGTGTAACCATGTTTGTCGCCGAAATTGATGTTGGCGTAGCACAGGACTGGAAAAAATCTACTCCCGAAGCCGGTTGCGGATGCGGATCAGACCAAAAGGTATACCCCGCGGTACCGTTTTCAAAATCACCATTGACGCAATCTTGTTGAATGGTTACCGGAATTGGTCGGGCAAAATAGTTTTCTTTTTTATCCGGATTCCGAATAAAAAACAGTTTTCGCAACTCCACTATTTTAGCTTTCAGAATAGCTTGCTGCAACTGAGCATCGGTAAATTCTTCTTCGCTTCTGAGGTGTTCGATTACTTCATCAGTTACAGCCTGAGACAATTCGTATTGACTAAAATTAACATCAATAAACTTTTGAATATCGAGCTCAACTTCGGCAGCATTGGAAATCCTGTTGTTTTCAGAATTCAAATACTCATTGATTTGTGCCGAGAGGATATTTGAATGAAAACAAATAGCACAAACCAGAAGTGTTTTTACTAAGGTTTTCATATTAATCCTGATTTGCGGTTAGTAGTTGTATTTGCTGTTGTAATTCTTTTATATCCTTAGTATTTTTCTCTATGGCTTTATTTTGTTCGATGATGTACAGTGTTAACTCTTCGATTTTTGCCATGTGTTTTGCTTGCATCTCCGCTAAGTCAAGTCCATCTTTTGCTAATGCTTCCGCAGAATCAATACCTGGTAAATGTTTGTGCTCAGCAATGTAAGCTTCTACATTTTCTAAAGGCATCAAATTATAGTCTTTTTCAAAAACATAATCGGCCCAATTAGCGGTGCTTCTCAACGCTACTTTCACTTTTTCAGTCAAGATTCCACCTTCAACATACAGTTTGTAATTTCCGGTGGTAGTAGGATAGGTAGCTGTAGAGCCAATATAAATTTTACCGTTAGATTCGCTACTAGAGCCATTGAACCAAATGTTTCGGTTGTTCATATAAACAATTCTATTGTTGTTTATCGTAGTAGCCTGATTTAAAGTTCCGTTATCAGCAAAAATACTTCTATCGGTAGAACTTACTCGGTAAGGAGTTGCTGTTGAACCATTTCCGGTTACTGTTACATTTGTCCCAGCTACAACAGTAGTTGAAGGCAATGTAAAAGAACCTCCATTGTTGGATAAGGTTACGACATTACCAGATTGCGTAATCGTTTGCGGTGGATAAGCAGGAAGCGTCACGCTGTTCCCGTTTGAAATGGATAAAACATTTCCGTTTAAGGCAAGCGCTTGAGCATCTGTATCAGTATCCGTAAACGTTGGCAGTGTAAAAGATCCACCATTGTTGGATAAGGTTACGGTATTACCTGTTTGTGTAATCGTTTGTGGTGGATACGACGGAAGCGTCACACTATTTCCGTTAGAAATTGATAAAACATTTCCAGCTAATGCTAATGCTTGAGCGTCTGTATCGGTAAATGTTGGCAAGGTGAATGATCCACCATTATTAGATAAGGTCACGGTATTACCTGTTTGTGTAATCGTTTGTGGTGGATACGAAGGAAGTGTCACGCTATTTCCGTTAGAGATAGATAAAACATTTCCAGCCAATGCTAATGCTTGAGCATCTGTATCAGTATCTGTAAAAGTTGGTAAAGTGAATGACCCACCATTATTAGATAAGGTTACGGTGTTACCTATTTGTGAAATCGTTTGTGGCGGATATGAAGGAAGCGTCACGCTATTTCCGTTAGAGATAGATAAAACATTTCCGGCCAATGCTAATGCTTGAGCATCTGTATCGTTAAAAGTTGGTAAGGTGAATGATCCACCATTGTTGGAAAGTGTAATGGTATTTCCGTTTTGAGAAAGAGTTTGCAATTCGTTTGTAATACTACCGTCCACTTCAGCGATTGGTGCTGGAAGATTTACTGGTGCACTTTGTAAACCATTAACCGTAGTTATTAATTGATTGCTGGTATTTATCGTATTGGAAATTGAATTTACGATAGTTGCAGAAGAGGTTATGGAATTGACATTACTAGTCATGATATTGGCATTCGAAGTAAGTACATTACTTTCCACAGCGTTAGATACCTTTTGTAAAACAACATCGCCAGAAGCATTAACACTTAAAAATTTATTACCTGGTTGCACAGTTACGTTATTAAAGCTACTAGTAAGATTGGTAAATCTAAGTCCGGAGTGTCCGTCTGTACCATGAGTAATTTCTACTTTATTATTTGGAGAACCTGTTCCGATTCCGACTTTGCCTTCTACTAATAAACCGCTTGCTGGTGCTACTTCTCCAAAACTAGTGCCATCCGGAGTAAAATTTCTACCTATTACGACTCCACCTTTTACATCTAATCTGTTGTTTGGGATAACATTATTCCCTAAGCCAATTCCAGTATTACCATTTCTGGCTATAAAAATTCTTTGTAATCCATTACCATCGGCAAGAATGATGGATTTATTTAAATCATTTCCTGCTAAAAAAGGCGTTGTTGGCACTTTTTCGACAGCAACTCTTGTTCCAATAATAACATTATTGTTACCGTTTTGTAAGTTGATACCGGTTTCCGTCCCTAGGAAAATATTATTATCTCCAGACAGTAGACTTCTCGGACTGTAAGAACCTACGGAAACGTTACTATCTCCAATGGTTAATAACATAGAGCCATAACCAATCCCAGTATTATTGTTTCCTTCGATGTTGGCTTCCAAACTTCTGTGCCCGATAGCAATATTTCGAATTCCTGAAACATTGCTTAGCAAAGCTCTTGTACCAAATGCCGAATTTAGGGTTCCAGTGGTATTACTTGCCAAGGCTCCATTTCCAAAAGCACAGTTAAATCCACCAGAAGCATTTTGCAGTACGCCAATTCCAAAAGCAAGATTACTGTTTCCTGAGTTCTGAGTAAGTACATCTTTACCAAACCCCAAATTAAAATTTCCAGAGTTAGTAGCTCCAACATTATTTCCGAAGAAGATGTTATCCGTTTGTGCATGGGATGCAAAAACAAATCCGATAAGAGTTACGATTGTAATACAATAGGTAGTTTTCATTTTCATAACAGAACATTTAAAAATTAAAGAATTAATTAGAATCTCCGATAATTTTTTGATGATATGTTCTGCTGTTTTGACAATATCAAATGTATATTCTTTTTTTAAAAATATCTACAAAATACCTATAAAATCGTTGAATTACACATTTTATGATTTACAATAAGAATTTATCTTACATACTTAAAAATACCTTACAGCACTATTTGAGGTTTTGGCAAAAAAAAACTCTCTGTAAATGCAGAGAGTTTTTTAGAGAATTGGTATAAACCTTATCTTTTATCCATTGCAACGAAGTCGCGTAAAGGATGGCCTGTATAAATTTGTCTTGGTCTTCCGATAGGTTCTTTGTTGATACGCATTTCTTTCCACTGCGCAATCCAACCTGGTAAACGTCCGATAGCAAACATTACCGTAAACATATCTGTTGGAATTCCGAGAGCACGATAAATAATACCGGAATAGAAATCCACATTTGGATATAATTTTCTTGATACGAAGTACTCGTCAACCAACGCCGCTTCTTCTAATTGTTTGGCAATATTTAAAATAGGATCATCAACTCCTAAAGTAGCTAAAACCTCATCAGCTGCTTTTTTGATGATTCTGGCTCTTGGGTCAAAGTTTTTGTATACACGGTGACCAAAACCCATTAAACGGAAAGGATCGTCTTTATCTTTTGCTTTTGCCATATATTTTGCTGCATCACCACCGTCTTTTTGAATTGCTTCAAGCATTTCTAAAACGGCCTGATTGGCTCCGCCATGTAAAGGTCCCCAAAGTGCAGAAACACCGGCAGAAATAGAAGCAAATAATCCCGCATGAGAAGAACCTACAATTCGTACTGTAGAAGTAGAACAGTTTTGCTCATGATCCGCATGAAGAATGAATAACTTATCTAAAGCATCAACAACTACTGGACTAGCTTTGTATGGTCCTGTTGGTAATTCAAACATTAAATGCATGAAATTCTCAACATAACCTTTGGTATTATCATAATAGTTTAAAGGATAACCCATCATTTTTCTATACGTCCAAGTAGCAATAACCAAAAATTTACCCATAGTTTTGCAAACGGCCTCATACATTTCCTTATCATTTTCTACATTGACTACTTTAGGGTTAAAAGCGGTTAATGCACTAGTAAGCGCCGACAAAACACCCATTGGATGAGCCGTTTTTGGGAAACCGTCAATGATGTTTTTCATTTCTTCGTTTACCAAAGTATATTTTCTGATATCGGTTTCAAATTGCGCAAGCTCGGCTTTGGTAGGCAATTCTCCAAAAATAACCAAATAGGCTACCTCAAGAAAGTCGGCTTTATCCGCTAAATCTTCGATAGAATAGCCACGGTAACGAAGAATTCCTTCTTCTCCGTCAAGGAAAGTAATATCACTTTTACAAGAACCTGAGTTTTTGTACCCGGGATCAAGGGTAATAGCACCTGTTAAGGCACGTAATTTTTCAATATCGATGGCGGCTTCGTTTTCACTTCCTACTATTACCGGAAGTTCATACTTTTTTCCATCGAATTCTAATATGGCTGTTTTAGACATGATATAAAATGGGAATAAATCTTAATAAAATCATTAATTCGACAAAATTAGCGAATTGGTGACGAAATAAAAAAGAATTAAGACAACGTTTTCGTTAATATTTTGATAAAACTTGCAAGTTTATTATACACCACTTTCTTCTAATAAAAAAACTCACGACAAACATCGTGAGTTTTCGGAATCAAATTTTAACTAACTTTTATTCTCTAACTATTTTCTTCACTCCTATTCCGTTTTCTGAAATTACTTTTAGGAAATAAACTCCATTGGATTGATTTGACATATCAAAATCCGTTTGATTTTTGTTGACAAGACTCGTCTGCAACAATCGCCCTTGGATATCATACAATTGAATCGATTTGATAGTACTAGCACAATTGACATTTACCCTATCTTTTGAGGGATTGGGAAATACTGAAATGGAAGCGTCAATAGCAACATCGGGATTGCTTAACGCTTGGAACAACGTGTTTTCCGGTAACGTCTCTACTGGAAAGTTATAATCAAAATAGATATTGACTTTTTTGCTTACACTATCACCTTCCACTAAAGTGTTCTTAGTTTTCATTTTTAAAAGAATATTACCATGACCACCTGCCTCTAAATGGATACTCGAAAAAATAAATTCGGCCACATTACCCGTAAGTCTCGCAGTTACTGGAGCTGAACTGTTCATTAATTGCAATGAATTGACATCAAACTGAGAGACATCAATAACTTCCCTAACGACAATGTTCTCGGCTTGGGCATTTCCTGTGTTTTCGAAATTGATTACATAATGCAAGTAGTTTCCGATTTCAGAGGGTGAAACCATATTGCCTTCAATGCAAACGATTTCATTGGGATCATAAGCTCCAAAAACGGTTTGATTAAACCGGAAGGTGTTATCCGATGGAATTTCATCACCCAAAATTGGATTTACTGTTGCTGTAAAACTGAGTTGGTCGCCAATATTTACCGGCGGTGTATCCGTTGGAGCATTTACATGTAAAATAATTTCAAAACTTCTACTTTCGAAAGGCAACAGATTGGTATAATCATAAGCCAGAATTCCTATTGTTTGAGATGTTGGTGCTATATTGGAAGAAACAAAATCAAGTAATGTCTCGTCATAAGTAAACTCTATATTTCCTGTTAGTGTTTGATTTCCTTTATTCTTGTAAACTAATTGATAAACAGCATCAAAACCTGGTCGAGCGGTGTTATTGGGGGCGATTACGACTTCCACATCGGGATGAATACCGTTTGCACTAAGACAAAAATTTTGAGTAACGCTGTTATTACTGTTATTGGTGAATGGAATGGAAACAGATGATGGCGTAAAGTTAAACCACGTTGGATTTTCAATAGATGGAGTAATTGCGAAGCTTCCGGTTTGCGTGTAGAATTCATAATTACCATTAACAGAAGTAAAACTCGCTCCAAAGTCAGTTCCGTCATTAATATCTACTCTGATATTGGGTTGAAATAAATCATTAGCATCACAACCATTGTTATTAGCATCAAAAGAAACGGTTCCAGTAATGCTATTATAATCTCCGCCAGGAACAAACGAGCAATAACTACTTACCACCGTATTTATTAAATTGGCATTATCTACAGCATCCATAGCTACTACGACTTCATTTTCATCAACACATACAAATTCAAGGCTTGAGCAACCGATAAAACATTCAATAGATACACCTGGATTCCATGCTGCTCCATTTTTCATAAACACCGTTTCAAGCAATGTGTTATCATTACAATAGAATTCTGTAATTGGGTTATTTGAAAGATCTAGTGTTGTAAACTGATTGTAATCGCACTGAAAATAAACAAGGTTTGTCAACAAACTCAAATCAATTGTAGTAATCTGGTTACTGCCACAATTCAACTCTTCAAGGCTAGTCAAGCTAACTACATCCAAGGTATTCAGTTGATTATTGTAACAATATAAAAGCTGAAGACTGGTCAATCCGCTTACATTTAAAGTATTGATATTGTTATTGTGGCATTTTAATTCGATTAAATCTGAATAGCTACTTACATCAAGGGAAGGAATTTGGTTATTGTGACAATCTAGCCATTTTAGCGCTGGTATGCCACTGAAATTAATAATAGGAAGCTGATTGCCAAAACAATATAAAACCTGCAACTGATTTAGGTTGCTCACATTTAATGAAGTCAATACATTATTACTACAGTCAAAGTTAATTAGATTGGGCAGTCCGGTAACAGTTAGAGAGGGAATCAGGTTGTTATAACAATATAACCCTATGAGGTTTGTTAATCCGTTTACATTTAAAGATGTAATTTGGTTGGTGCTGCAATCTATAACTTGTAAAGCTATCAAACCGTTAACATTGAGAGAAGTAAGCTGATTATTATAGCAATTTAGCGCCTCAAGATTTATCAATCCACTTACATTTAATGATGTAAGATTATTATTGCCGCAATTAATAGACTCAAGACTGGTCAATCCACTCACATTTAAACTGCTAAGTTGATTATTAAAACAATTGACATATACAAGATTGGGGGAGTTACTAACATTTAATGAGGTAAATTGGTTGAAATTACAATCTAAACTTTGAAGATTTGTAAACGATTCAATTCCCGTAATATCGTTAATGTTTGATTGATTCAGATTCAAAGTTGTCGGAACCAAAGCTTCACTTTCTTGAATATTTCCATCGGCATTCGTATCAACTCCAAGGGCAATCAGTTTTGCCTTGAAATTCGCATCCGGAATATTTACAATTTGTGCATTCGCTACACCGGCAACTAATACAAAAAGATACAATAATTTTCTCATGACACACTACTTTGATTTGAACATTTTTTCTCTCCAAATCCCACTCTAAACAGAGTGGGAAAGGAACTCTTTAATTACTACTATTTACCTTATTCTTTAACTATTTTCTTCACTCCTATTCCGTTTTCTGAAATTACTTTTAGGAAATAAACCCCGTTGGATTGATTTGAAAGATCAAAATCCGTTTGATTTTTGTTGACAAGACTCGTCTGCAATAATCGCCCTTGGATATCATACATCTGTACCGATTTGATAGTGCTGGCACAATTGATATTCACCATACCTTTTGATGGATTGGGATATACTGAAATAGAATCATCAATAGCAATATCTGGATTGCTTAACGCCTGAAATAAGGTGTTTTCTGGTAACGTTTCTACTGGAAAGTTATAATCAAAATAGATATTGACTTTTTTGCTTACACTATCACCCTCAACTAAAGTATTATTCGTTTTCATTTTCAAAAGAATATTACCGTGTCCACCTGCTTCTAAATTGATTCCCGAAAAAATGAATTCGGCCACATTACCAGTAAGTCTTGCTGTTACACCAGCAGAGCTGTCAAGAAGTTGTAACGTAGTAACATCAAACTGATTGACATCAATAATTTCTCTAACCACAATGTTTTCGGCTGCCGCATTACCAGTATTTTCAAAATTAATTACATAATGCAAGTAGTTTCCGATTTCAGAAGGTGAAACCATATTGCCTTCAATGCAAATAATATTATTAGGATCATAAGCACCAACAACGGTTTGGTTTAACTGGAAGGCATTGTCTGATGGTGATTCGTCACCAGCAATGGGATTTGCTGTAGCTGTAAAGTTGAAAACATCTCCAATATTAACTGGGAAAGTAGGATGCGTTGGCGGATTAACATTCATCACTACAGTGATGCTTTTACTTTGAAAAGGCATTAAGTTAAGAACATCCCAATTCAGTGTTCCCGGTGGAGCAGTTAGTAAAGAAACCGGTTCACTTGTTTCAACAAGACTCATTCGGTTAGGATCGTAAGTGAAGCTAATACCATCATTGGCTTGTGTGATGGTTTGATTGCCTTTGTTTTTGATTACTAGACTATAACTGGCCAGAAAACCAGGTCTTGCACTTAATAATGGTGCTATTATAATTTCTAAATCAGGATGGACACCATTAGGCGTAATACAGAAATTCTGAACTGATTGGTTGTTATTGGTATCAGGGAAATTAACTGTCGCTGTGGCAGGCGAAATCGTAAACCAACTTGGATTTTCAGTACCTATTTCTAAATTATAAGTCCCTGTTAAAGTATTAAATATATATCCTCCATTGACATTACTAAATGTGGCGCCCTGTTGGGTTCCGTCTGAAATATTCACGCGAACATTCGGTAAACCACCATCATTAACATCACAACCGTTACCATCACCATCATATTTGATTGAACCCACTATAGTGTTGTAATTACCTCCGGGTGAGAAGGAACAGTAAGAGTTTACTACTACATCCGTAATCAGGAACTGAGCTAACAATTGCAGTACATCATTTATTTGTGTTTCATCGGCACAAATAAAGCTAAGATTGGGACAGTTGGTTAAATTGATGCCCTCATTTCTTCCGTTCTTCATATACACACTAGTCAAATTGGCATTGTCGTAGAAAACTAAAACATTTAATGACGTACAATTAGATACATCCAATGTTGTTATCAAAGTATTGACACAATAGAGATTCGTCAAATTTTGAAGGTTAGATACATCCACAGCACTTATGGGATTGTTCTCGAATCCGAAAGAAAGCAAATTCGATGAACTTGAAACATCTATAGAGGTCAGTTGATTGAAACCACAGGCGAAGTCATGTAAGTTTGTTGTACCGGAAATATTTAACGTTGTCAACAAATTATTATCACAAAAAAACAGATAGAGATTGCTCAAATTGGAGACATCCAGCGTTGTTAGTTGGTTATTATTGCACTCTAATGTAAATAAACTAGTCGTTCCGGTAACATTTAAAGTACTCAATTGGTTGTATGCGCAATACAATGTTGTAAGATTACTTAATCCGGAAACATTTAAAGAGGTCAGGAAATTATTGTTGCAATGCAACTCTCTCAAATTGATAAATGCCTCCACACCTGTTAAATCACTAATATTTCTTTCACTTAGTAAAAATATACTCCCGTAAAGTGCTGCTTCTGAATACTCTATTTCATTATTTCCATTAGAGTCTATAGTTGGATTGTGATTGACTAAATAGTTCTTGAAGATGGGATCTGGAATATACACAATATCGGGATTGGTGATAAACAATCGGAAACTGCGAATGGTAAAGCATCCGGAAATATTGCGAGCAACTACCCAAATAGTTTCGCCATTCACTCCGGTATAAAAAGTGGGTGTAGGTATCGGATTAACATTAGAAGCCGCATCAGCAAGAGAGGTATGATACGTAACAGACACCCCTGTCTGCCCATTAAGAAATAAAGACTCGTTCACCGTTATATCAAAAACAGCTGTACCTACAAACGGAATTTGTTCTATTGTTAAATTAGGTGGCTGATTGGTTATTGGTGTTGCGTTTAAAACCAACTCTAAACTTGTCAGACTGTAATCGCCTGTCGCTATTTCTTGAACTCGAATGTAAATAAATTGAGATAAAGGATTTATATTTTGGTAAGCTGTTGGATTTGAAATTGTAAAGGCATTAATTTCCGCATCTGTCATGGTTTCATGGAAAGTAAGGGCATACAAATTTGGATTTAGTGAACCTAATACTTCTGGAATTTTAACCGTTAAATCAAACACTTCAAATCCGTCATTAAGAGAATCGCAAACCACTAATGGTGTTGGATCATTAATGATTGGTGGCGCAACTGCAAATCCGGTTAATCCGGAAAAAAGCAACAGTAGTAGATATAGTTTTTTCATAATCATTAGTATTGGTTTTGACTGATTTTGTTCTTCAGTAAAGATAGGTTCGATATTGGTGTCTGTTAACAGCATTTGAGTATTCGATTGGTTTGACTTAGAATTCGTTATAAGGTCTTTAAAATTTCCTGCAATCGGTCTCGTTTTCGTTGAGATATCGGAAGATTACTATTGTCCGACATCACCACATAACCACCATCTTTTTTGATATACGATTTCAAATAGGAAAGATTTATCAAATGCGACTGATGGATGCGTTCAAAACCATGTTCCGTAAGCAGTTCTTCATATTCTTTCAAGGTTTTTGAAATCAGAATCGGCTTGTTGTTTTTGATGTAAAACTTGGTGTAATTGTCTTCACTTTCACAACGGATGATATCGCTAATCTCAAAAAGATGAATGCCATCTGAGGTAGACAAGGCTATTCTTTTAAAATTATCGACCTTTTTCCGAATGTTTTCCAACAACAAATCGATATGTGCCACACTGTCGTTCTTCACTAAAACCGTTTTGATTTTTGCGATTACTTTCTCCAATTCCTCAGGATCTACAGGCTTCAGTAAAAAATCCAACGCACTGAATCGAAACGCTTTAATAGCGTATTGCTCGTGGGCTGTAATGAATACAATCTGTGAATTTAGCTTTCCTCTTTTATTGACTTCTTCCAACAAATCAAACCCCGAACCGTCACCCAAATGAATGTCCAAAAAAACCACTTGCGGCTGATGCGACAGTAATAGTTCCGTACCAGTTTTTACACTATCGGCTTCGCCAATGATAGTTATTTCCGGAGCGTAACGTGTCAAAAGCGTTTTCATTCCGGCTCTTAAGTTGTCGTCGTCGTCGATGAGTATGGTTGTTATCATGTTTAAAGTTTATGAGGTTTAAAGAAGTTTATGAGGTTTAAGAGTTACAATCATTATAACCTTTATAACCCTCATAATCCGGATAAACCTATTTAATATACTGTATAGGCAAATTCAAAATCACCATAGTTCCCAGAATTTCACCTTTATTGTTTTTCAGTTCCTCAATGGCAACATTAGCTTTGCGCGATGTAGAGGCTTCCATCATTTCCAGACGTTTTTTGGTAATATCCAATGCCATCGATTTGTGAACCGAAACCAGATTTTCTTTTATCGATTTCGAGGTATCAAAGCCGATGCCGTTATCCTGAATGGAACAAATTAAATTTTCTTTTTCAATAGTAAAATCAATAGCAATATTTCCCTTTTCGTTTTTCGGAATCAATCCGTGTATGATGGCATTTTCTACAAAAGGTTGTAATAATAACGGAGGTAATGCCATGTCGTCTTCTATGTCTTTGCTTTTGGTAATGGTAAAATCAAACTTCTGGTTAAAGCGCAATTGTTCCAACTCCAAATAGTTTTGCAGACTTTCCATTTCTTTATCAATCGGAATCAATGATTCTTTTGAGTATTCTAAGGTCAGTCGCATTAATTTAGAGAATTTCGACAGGTATTTTATGGCCGAATCCGTTCCGTTTTGCACGATAAAACTCGATATTGAACCCAGACAATTAAATACAAAGTGGGGATTCATCTGCAAGTGCAACGCTTTCTGTTCGTATTCTGCCAGTTCCTTTTGTAAGGTTAGGGTTTTCTTTAATTGCAGTCGGTTGTAAATCAAAAATATGATTCCGAAGGCCAATAAAATAAATAAGATGATAAAAAAGATTTGCTGTTGGTGTCGTTTGGAAGCTTCGCTGTACACAAATTCGCGTTTTTCTTGTTCCTTCTTCTGGAGCGCTTCTTTCTTTTCAAACTCAAAATTCATTTCGGCACGCACACTGCTACGGATATTTTCGGCATTGGCCACACTATCTTTGGCGGTGCTGTACAATTTGAAATGGTTTAAAGCTTCGGTGGTATTGTTTTGTTTTTCATAGATTTCGCTCAGTCGTTTTTCACATATTTGAATCTGCTCGATGATCTGTAATTCTTTGGCTAAGGCTAAGGATTGGTTGGTTGCCGATAAAGCTTCGCCAAGTTTATTTTGATTGTAATAAATAGTTCCGATGTAAAAATAGGTATCCGAAATCCCAAATTTATCTTCAATAGCAGTAAACGCTGTAATGGCTTTATCAAAGGTTTTCAGCGCTTCAGATGGATTATTCGTTTGGGTATAATACAACCCTAAATTGTTGTACAATTCGCCCAAACCTCGTGGATTCGGATATTTAGCAAACAATTGTTGCGCTTTGTTGTAATAGGAAATTGCTTTGGGAAAGTTTTTCTGATGCAGATAACTATTTCCAATATTAGTCGTTGTGATGCCTACCGTTTCATCTCCGATTTTCTCCTGTAATTTCAGGCATTTAATGAAGTAATTCAGTGCTTTAAAGTCATCTCCCTGGGCTTTATAAACAATACCGATATTGTTATACAAACGAGCACATTTTTCCAGATTTTTGGTTTCTTCGTAAATCTTCAATGCTTTCAGTTCGTATTGCAAGGCTTTGGCATAGCTGCTTTGTTCCGAAAAAACGATTCCAATACTTCCGTAAGCACGAGCCAGACTGTTCTTAAGCTCCGTTGCGTTTTCAGAAGCATTGTCGAGCTCTTTTTCAAAGATAGTTTGCGCGTTAGTAAAATGTTGTAAAGCTTTGGGATAATTACCACTTATAATATTGGCATTTCCTAAATTTTGATAGGCATTTCCCTCGGCGGCTTTAAATTTGATTCTAATGGAAAGCTGTAACGCTTGATTGGCGTAATGAAGCATTAACTTAGGATCCGTCGATTTATATTCGTCGGCAATACGATTCAGTAGCTTGGCTTTATCAATATCGTTCTTGGTTTTTTGCAAAACAGAAACCAAGCTATCAGCCGTTTGATTTTGACACCAAGAAGTCACCGATGATATCAGTGCTATAAAGAGTAAGAGAATTTTAACTATTTTCATAAGAAACATTTTGACTCATGCTAAAACAAAAATAGCATTATCATTGAGGTTCTTAATAACCAAATGAGTATTCCATCGTTTTGACTTAGAATTTGAAGCTATTCGGTTCTTTTAGCAATGCAAAACGTACTGACTCCAAAAGGAAAATTCATGACTTTTAGGAGTTTGTTTTCAAAAATAATTAATTGCAACAATGCTTTATTGACCAACGGATTTCCGATAGTAATATCACTTTCTCCTTTTTTGTTTTTTTGAATAATAGCACTGAGTTTTCGGAAAGAATACACCGGCAGAAACAAAAAGAAATTCCAATAGCCTGCCTTTTGAATTTCTAGATGCTCTGTAACGATTTTGGCCTTTAGTTCGGCATTAGTATAGCGCCTGTGATGCATATTCACCACATCGTGGTAACTCCATAACGACATGAATGCCGGTACAAAAACATACATTTTTCCACCAACTTTGAGCAAGTTCTTCCAGTTTTTTAGGGCTCTTTGATCCTCTTTAAGGTGTTCCAAACAGTCCGAAGCAATAATGATGTCAAAACTTTCGGTAAGGGTGATATTTTGAGCATCCATGACATAACTGTGCGGAATTCCGTTGGCTTTGCAATTTTCAATAGCTTTTGCGCTGATGTCGATTCCGAAAAGATTATCCTTTTTAAAACCCAACTTTTCAAGATCATTTAAAAATATTCCTGACGAACAGCCTATATCCAATATTTTGCTGTCTTTGGGAGCACTTTTCAATAAATCGAGCAAATACTTTCTGCGTGATTTAAACCACCAATGATCTGATTCCACATCATGATATTTCTTTTCGAAATCTTTCTCCATAATTTTAATCTACTCGTTTATCAATAAAATAGCGTGGTCGTTGCTTTACTTCAGAATAAATCTTTCCAATATACTCACCAATAATACCAAAGCAGAACAATTGTACACCTCCTAAGAAATACATTGGTAACACGGTTGAAAGCCAACCCGGAACTACATCTCCGGAATAGATAGCAAACAAGGCATAGCCCGTCATTATTAAACACAAAAAGAAGATAACAAATCCGATAATGCTGACCAATTTTAAGGGATAATTACTAAATGACGTGATACCATTCCAAGCGAAAGCAGCCATTTTACGGAAGGGGTATTTTGATTCTCCGGCAAAGCGCTCTAATCGATCATAATAGACAATGTCTTTACTGAAACCTATACTTGGAATAATTCCACGTAAAAACAAATTCACTTCACCAAAATCAGAAAGTGCTTTTATGACTCTTTTACTACATAGTCTGTAATCGGCATGGTTGTGAATGATGTTGACTTTCATCATTTTCATTAATCTGTAAAAAAGCAAAGCGGTATTTCTTTTGAAAGAAGTATCTGTTGTTCGTTCTTTTCGAACACCATAAATAACATCAGTCCCCGATTGGAATTTCGAAATCATTTGTTCGATAACACTAATATCATCCTGCAAATCGGCATCAATAGAAATCAAAGCATCGGCTTCTTCATTAAAGGTTAGTAATCCGGCTAATAATGCTTTTTGATGTCCAACATTGGCAGCTAATTTTAATCCTTTAATGTAAGGCAAATGACTAGCACGTTCTTCAATAATCTGCCAAGTAAGATCCTTGCTACCATCATCAACGAACACTACAAAACTTTTCTCAGAAATTCGGTCATTACCTACCAAATTCGCGATGATTTCATTAAGTTTTATTGCGGTTTCAGGTAGCACTAGAGCTTCATTATAACAAGGAGAAACAATACCGATTATTGGTTTTTGGTTGGTTTCCATCAGTGGATAGGATGTTTGGTTGGAAAAACAAATTTAGCAATAAAGTTGACTTTATTCTTAATCCATTGCAATTGATATAAACCAGCTGCGCTCATAAGATAAAAGGCAACTCTTGACGGGAACATATAACGAGGCTCCATATAGGTTAGTCCGTGAAAAATAAGTAACGATACTATCACTCCCCAAAACAGCCAATAATGAATCAAATTCTTTTGCCTGAATATAAACAATAATGCGCCAAAAATCAGTAATAAGTTTACTGCATTAATCATTAAAATTACAAACCAATAAGCAACTACGCCTTGAATTGGACCAAGATGAAAGTCTTTTGGGCGCACACTATTGATAAAATACACATGTCCGTAAAAACATTTCACAAAAAACTGACGAGCGAATAAAAAAGGATGTTCTAAAGCATCTTGAATCAAAAATTCTCTGTAAACATCGGTATAAGAGCGATTCGACTGTTCCATTATGGTACCTAATTCACCGCCGCTTTTTCCCCAATTCTGATAATCTTTGCTGTCAGCTCTCACGTCATTATCCCAAAACCGAAAATCGGTGGGTTCGTCTCTAAATTGAAATCTTCCCTGATGTGCCACAAAGTAGAATAAATTTTCCTGATTTTCCACCGAATTTGTTCCTGTTATCTTTTTGGCTAATTGAAGAACCGCGAAACTCGATAACCCTACAACGCAAAAAGTTAACGCTAATTTTTTTCCGTAGGCGTTGAAAAAATCTTTTCTTTTTAGGAAAGCATATCCTAGAACCATGAACCCTAATCCGAGAAGCAACATGGTATTAGGTCTGTTTAAAATCAGAAACCACATTCCTATTGTTAATAATACCCATCCTCTTTTTTTATCAGGACTAACAGTAATAATAGACCAACCGTAAAGTGCTAAGGCTAAAGAGAAAAAAGCCGGAATTTCAGCCAGTACCCCTAACGAATAATAGGCATGTATAGGAAAAACAAAGGAAAGTCCCACTGCAAAAAAACCAACTTCTTTTGAAAACAAAGTAGCACCAATCCTAAAAAGAAGCAACAAACTAAGAGTTGAAATCAAAAAAGTTGTTATTACAGCATAGGTCCAAAGCTGCTGGTCTGTTGGGTTGGTTGGCGCGAGTAAATACGCTGGAGTATAAAAAATAACAGGTCCGGGTGCCTTGGTTATGTATACCTTACTGTACTCTAAATCCCCTTTTAGGTAGGCAGCCAGATTTTTAGACTGCGCATGGAAAGAGAACTCGTCTCCAAATGGTTTTGCTTTTATAGGCAAATTAAGAACCACTAACATCAGCAATGATGAAATTATTACAATAAGCAAATTGATTCTTTTGGCGGAAAAATGGGTAGTATTCATGTAGTGGCGCTAATGGAAAAATAAAGTCGAAAAATAATAAAAAATCCCGAGCTTTCACTCGGGATTGTATTTCTAATGAGAATTTAATACATATTTATGACAAAGCAGCTTTTACTTGGTCCGCAGCTTCTTGAAATTGTGTTGCTGATAAAATTGGCATACCAGAATTATCAATTAGCTCTTTTGCAATTTCAGCATTGGTTCCTTGAAGACGCACAATGATCGGCACTTTAATAGCATCACCCATATTTTTATAGGCATCAACTACACCTTGTGCTACTCGATCACAACGTACAATTCCACCAAAAATATTGATCAAAATAGCTTTTACGTTGGGATCTTTAAGGATAATTCTAAACGCTGTTTCCACACGTTTTGCATCGGCAGTTCCACCAACATCTAGGAAATTTGCTGGCTCAAAACCTGCATATTTAATCAAATCCATCGTTGCCATAGCTAATCCGGCACCATTTACCATACAACCAACAGTTCCGTCAAGATCTACATAATTTAAACCTACTTCTTTTGCTTCAACTTCTATTGGATTTTCTTCACGTATGTCACGCATATCAGCATATTTTGGCTGACGGAATAAAGCATTGTCATCAATATTCACTTTAGCATCAACAGCCATAATTTTGTTGTCAGAAGTTTTTAAAACCGGATTGATTTCAAACATCGAAGCATCAGAACCGATATAAGCGTTGTATAACGAATCTACAAACTTCACCATTTCTTTGAATGCATTCCCTGAAAGCCCAAGATTAAAAGCAATTCTACGAGCTTGAAAACCTTGTAATCCAACTGCCGGATCAATTTCTTCTGTAAAAATTAGATGTGGTGTATGTTCAGCCACTTCTTCAATATCCATTCCTCCTTCAGTCGAATACATAATCATATTTCTTCCTCTGGCTCTATTTAAAAGTACTGACATATAAAACTCAGAAGTTTCACTTTCACCAGGATAATAAACATCCTCAGCAATTAAAACTTTATTTACTCTTTTCCCTTCCGGCGGTGTTTGTGGTGTTATCAACATCATCCCAATAATTTGTTCTGATATTTCTTCCACTTGTTGTAAATTCTTGGCCAACTTCACTCCTCCTCCTTTTCCTCTTCCACCTGCGTGAATTTGAGCTTTGATTACATGCCAGCCCGTTCCTGTTTCTGCAGTTAATTGTTTTGCAGCAGCCACAGCTTCAACCGGACTACTAGCCACAATACCACGTTGAACGCGAACGCCATAACTTGCTAAAATTTCTTTTCCTTGATATTCGTGTATGTTCATAATAAAGAGTTAGTTTAGATGAGATGCTGAACATCTTTCAGCAAATGCGTCACAAAAGTAATTAATTAGAATCAAACCAAAAAGAAATGTATACCAATTTAGTACTTTTATTGATTTGCATTTTTTAAGAAGGTAAGAAGACAAAGAGATATCCAGATTTTATAATTAATACAACATCTTAATTTCTTTAAGATTGCAATGAATTAAACTATCATCATCGAGCAAAACTTGAAGTTTTCCCTCTTTAGTCACCTTCTGAATAATACCCATAAAACGATTCCCATTAGGATTTTCAAAAGCTGAAGGGAAATTGATTTTATAGAGATTGTCATGGTATTCCTTCCATAGTAATTCTGAATTTTGACTTAAAAGTGATAGTTTTTCTATTAAAGATTTTCTCATTAGTATGGCAATTTCCTCGCAACTGTAAGCTTCTCCCGTTATGCACTGCAAAGAGGTCGCCTGCGGAAGATGTTCAAAATTGGTTTGGTTTACATTTAATCCGATCCCAATAACCGAAACCAAAGTTCCATCAGGTTTTAAAGAGTTCTCAATTAAAATTCCTGCCACTTTTTTGGAATCTGACATTATGTCGTTGGGCCATTTTACAGCGAGCTTTGGAATGTCAATCTTTTTTAAAACATGTATAACCGATTGGGCAACCGTTATATTTAAATCGAATACCTTCTCATTTTTAAAGCACAAATCTTTAACCAAAATACTCATAGTTAAGTTTTTACCTTTTTCGGAGACCCATTTTGCTCCCATTTGCCCCTTGCCTTTGGTTTGCTCGTTAGCCATGACAATGGTATAATTTTTTACCTCAGATTCCCTTGATAAGTGCTTCAGGTAATCGTTCGTAGAATCTATGGCATCGAGTTTGATTATAGGCATGATAGAATTGAAAATAGTAATGAATTTTAAAGTTTTGTTAAGCAAAAATAAAGACAAAAAGTAATACCTTTGCAAAACATACATAAATAATAAATGACGAAGAAAGCGGTTAATACAGATGTTCTTTTGGCGAACATCATTAAAGGAATTGAAGAAGTAAAAGGGAATGACATTGACATCCTGGATTTGAGAGATATAGACACCGCAGTTTGCGACTATTTTATCATTTGTAACGGGAATTCTAACACTCAAGTTAACGCGATTGTTAACTCTATCCAAAAATTAGTTTCTAAAGAATTAAAAGACAAACCTTGGCATGTTGAAGGCACGGACAATGCTGAATGGGTATTAATGGACTATGTGAATATTGTAGTACATGTTTTCCAAAAACAAATCCGTGAGTTCTACAACATCGAAGGACTTTGGGGCGATGCCAAAATAACTACCATCCAAAATAAATATTAAAAATTGTTCACAGAATAAAAAATGGCAAACGAAAAAAATTCTAATAATTTCAAAATAAGTCCGTGGTTAATTTATGTAATCGTAATTGTCGGATTTATTGCAATTAATTATTTTGGAGGTTCCAGTTTTCAGGATACCACCAAAATCTCGTACTCAAAATTTACTGAAAGTCTAAATAAGGGACAATTTGAAAAAGTGATTGCCTACAACAAAACTGAAGGTGAAGCCTATTTAACCAAAGAAGCGCTAAAAGAGAAAGCGAATATTAAGGTAGCAAAAGACATGTTAGGCAACGCTAATAAAGGTCCGCACTATTCCTTTGATATTGGTAATGATGAAGTTTTTCAGAACAGTATCGAAAAAGCAAAACTAGAAGGCAAACTAAAAGATTTCGATTTTAAAGCGAAAAGCAATTGGTCTGACATCCTAATCACCTTATTGCCATTTGTTATCATTTTAGGGCTTTGGGTTTTAATCATGAGAAGAATGTCTGGTGGTGCTGGCGGTAGCGGAGGTCAAATCTTCAACATCGGAAAATCAAGAGCCAAACTTTTTGATGAAAAAACTGAAGTAAAAACCACTTTTAAAGATGTTGCCGGATTAGAAGGTGCCAAAGAAGAAATACAGGAAATTGTTGAGTTTCTTAAAACTCCTGAAAAATATACCGTTTTAGGTGGAAAAATTCCGAAAGGAGCACTTTTAGTAGGTCCTCCGGGAACAGGAAAAACCTTATTGGCGAAAGCTGTAGCTGGTGAAGCCAAAGTACCTTTCTTTTCTTTGTCGGGTTCTGACTTTGTAGAAATGTTTGTAGGTGTTGGAGCTTCACGAGTTCGTGATTTATTTAAACAAGCCAAAGACAAAGCACCTTCAATTATCTTTATCGATGAAATTGATGCTGTAGGTAGAGCTAGAGGGAAAAATAACATTTCTGGCGGAAATGACGAGCGTGAAAATACCTTGAACCAATTACTAACCGAAATGGACGGTTTTGGAACGAACACACACGTAATAGTAATTGCAGCAACAAACAGAGCTGATGTTTTGGATAAAGCTTTACTACGTGCCGGACGTTTTGACCGACAGATATATGTAGATCTACCGGATATCAGAGAGCGAAAAGAAATCTTTGAAGTGCATTTAGCTCCACTAAAAAAAGTAGAAGGACTCGACACCGATTTCTTAGCCAAACAAACTCCGGGATTCTCTGGAGCTGATATTGCCAACGTATGTAACGAGGCAGCATTAATTGCAGCTCGAAATAACAAAACTGCTGTTGACAAACAAGACTTTTTAGACGCTGTTGACCGAATTGTTGGTGGTTTAGAAAAGAAAAATAAAATTGTTACTCCAGATGAGAAACGCGCTATTGCTGTTCACGAAGCTGGTCACGCTACAGTTAGTTGGATGTTAGAGCATGCAGCTCCGTTGGTAAAAGTAACCATCGTTCCTAGAGGACAAAGTCTAGGTGCCGCATGGTATTTACCAGAAGAAAGACTTATCGTCCGTCCGGAACAAATGCTTGACGAAATGTGTGCCACCATGGGAGGTAGAGCTGCCGAAAAAGTTATTTTTAATAAAATTTCAACAGGAGCTTTAAGCGATCTTGAAAAAGTTACTAAACAAGCTCGTGCTATGGTTACCATTTATGGCTTGAACGAGAAATTGGGTAACATCACTTATTATGATTCTACCGGACAAAGCGAGTATAATTTTTCTAAACCTTATTCAGAAGAAACCGCTTTGGTTATTGATCAAGAAATTTCAAGCTTGATTGAAAATGAATACCAAAGAGCTATCAAAATACTGCAAGACCACAAAGATAAATTAGAACAATTAGCCAATATTTTAATTGAAAAAGAAGTCATTTTCAAAGATGATTTAGAGCATATTTTCGGAAAAAGACCATTCGACAAAACGACTGAAGAAACCGAAATAGCATAAGTAAACGGTTTTTTAACAATTTTTTAAAATCTTAATTCAAAAGTACCTTTTGAATTAAGATTTTTTTATCTTTGAAGGATTTCAATAAAGAAACTAGATTATACCACAAAAAGCATGAGTCTTTTCAGAAAAATATTTGGCAGCGGTAATGATGCCAATGACGAAGAAAGTCAAAGCGAATTTAACAATATTCCTTCCAGCTTTTCACTACTTCCTGTAGATGAAAAGTTCACTTATAATTTTAAGAAAAACGGCGGAAAGTTTTTGTACTGTGAAAACTTAAACGAAGTAAAAGATCAATTCCTGAATATTTTAGAAGAAAATGATTGGTTTGAATGCGAAGCCTTATGCTATGAGCCAAAGCTTTTCAGTATGTTAGATGAAAACAAACTGACTTACGACAAACCAACAAATCCGATGTTTCTATTTGCCAGTTGTGAAAATCTGATTGCCGATGAAGGTTCTGTATTGTTTTCATCAAATCAAATAAAGCAAAACAAACCCAATGATTTGCCTAACAACATCATTATTCTGGCTACCACCAGTCAAATTTTAGAAGCAAAAAGTGATGGTCTTCGCGTAATCAAAAAGAAATACGACAAAGATTATCCTACCAACATTACGACCATTAAGTATTTTGAGAAGGCCAAAGACGAAGACTTTCTTCAATACGGAAGTACTGCAAAGAACTTATATCTGCTGCTTCTAGAAGATTTATAAAATGAACGAATCGCTAAAGAGATTATTATCAGGTGTCGTTTATGTTGCGCTGCTTATAATTGCTACTTCATACTCGGTTACCAGCTTTTATATTCTCTTTGGAATATTCATGTTGATTGCTGTTTATGAATTCTGCCAATTAGTCCATCTCAATAAGATATTCCCACTCCTTTTTGGCGCCTTTACATTCTATTTAGCAACACAATTTAAAACGACCCATACTAACGACATATTACTTTTACTAGCAACGCTTTTTGTTTCTGTAAAATGTGTCTTCCTTCTCTTTGGAACTAAAGAGCGTGTTGACAATCTTTCCAAATATGTCTATGTAATTGGATATGTGATTTTTCCCTTTATCCTCTTAACAAAAATTCCATTTGGAATAAAAGGTTTTAACCCTAAAATTATCATCAGTATATTTATTCTGATTTGGACCAATGACACTTTTGCATACATAGTGGGCAAATCCATTGGAAAGCATAAGTTAATTGAGAAAATATCTCCTAAAAAAACTATCGAAGGATTCATCGGAGGTGTTGTTTTTTCTATAATTGCAGGAATTCTTATTTCCAAATTTTACATTCAGGCCAAACCAAACCATCAGGATCTATCGATACTAATCTGGACCATAAGTGCCGTAATCATCAGTATATTTAGTACTTTAGGAGATTTAATCGAATCTAAGTTTAAAAGAATTGCAGGCGTAAAAGACAGCGGTACTATAATGCCAGGTCATGGCGGTATTCTAGATCGACTAGATAGTATTATATTTGTAGCACCATTTGTTTATTTGTTTTATCAAATCTTATATTATGTTTCATAAAGAAGGCGGAAAAATTATTTTAATAGCAACATCAGCAACTGTGATAGTCTTTTTGGTATCGCATAAATTGGCATCTCCATCAATGCCTTGGATAGAAAAAGCAATTCAGGTTATTACCCTAATTTTACTATTGTTGGTTTTGCAATTTTTCAGAAACCCAAACAGAAAAATTACGCCAAATGACAAAGTGGTATTAGCGCCTGTCGATGGAAAAGTGGTCGTTATTGAAGAAGTATTTGAAGGAGAATATTTTAAAGACAACCGATTACAGGTTTCGATATTTATGTCGCCCATAAATGTTCATGTTACAAGATATGCCGTAAGTGGCAAAATAAAATATAGTAAATACCATCCTGGTAAATATCTGGTGGCATGGCATCCAAAAGCTAGTACAGAAAACGAAAGAACTTCAGTAGTGATTGAAAGTAAAGAATTTGGAGAAATCCTTTACCGTCAAATAGCAGGTGCGCTTGCCAAACGAATCGTAAACTATGCCGTTGAAGGCACAGAAGTTCGTCAGGGAGACGATGCTGGATTTATTAAATTTGGTTCAAGGGTAGATATGTATTTCCCTCTCGGAACTAAAATCGACGTAAAATTGCAGCAAAATGCTATCGGAAACCAAACCATTATTACATCAAAAGCTTAAATGTAAATGGAAGAAAAAGAGTTAGCCATTCGATTTCAGGAAGCTGTAGAAATTGCTTCTCAAATGTCACAATCCTCTCTTCCTCAAGATGTGCAGTTGCGTCTATATGCTTATTATAAACAAGCTACCATTGGCACCATTGCTTATAATTTTTCACCTGAATTTGATTTAAGAAGTGCCTTTAAAACCAATGCATGGATGCAAATCAGTCACCTTTCTGTAGACCAAGCCAAAGAGTTATATATTGAAGCTATCCACGAAATTGCAAATGCTAAAAAGTAGGCTATGAAATCTCAGATTAACGATTACCGACCAAAAACAAATGCTACTATTGGGAGTACAAAGATTCTTGCTGTTGTTTTATGCTTTTCGTTTATGTTCCTTTTACCAGCTTGTAAAAGAAAAAAATTAACCGAAGTAGTTGAAGTTCCGTTACCTTCAGCAGAAGAAAAGATAACGATTGGCCAACCAGATGATGTTACTGCTGAGGAAGGTCAATTCTCCTTAGCAAAACTACCCTATCAATACAACGAACTTTCTCCAAGCATTGATATTCTTACGATGGAAGTCCATTACTCCAAACATTATTTGACCTACACCAACAATTTGAATAAATTAGTGGAAGCTGATGCTACGCTAACCGATTTAACCATTGAAGACATTTTAAAGAAGGCAGACGGCAGCAATGCCGACTTAAAAAACAACGCCGGTGGTTATTACAATCATGGTTTCTTTTGGGAAGGTATGAAATCAAAATCCGAAGGTCAGCCTAAAGATACGTTAGCCGCAGTGATTACTAAAGATTTTGGCAGTTTTGAAAATTTCAAGACGCAGTTTACAGATGCTGCGGAAAAACAATTTGGTTCAGGTTGGGCTTGGTTAGTACTAGACAAAACTGGGAAACTTCAAGTTACCAGTACACCAAATCAGGACAATCCACTAATGCCAAAACAAACCGTTTCCGGAACACCTCTTTTAAATCTGGATGTTTGGGAGCATGCTTATTATTTGGATTACCAATACAAGCGAAAAAGATATATCGAAAACTTCTTTAAAATCATCAATTGGAAAAAGGTTTCCGAACGATATGAAGAAGCGACTGCTAAGAAATAAAAAAAATCCCTATCAAATGATAGGGATTTTTTTATCTGAGTATTACCAAATAACTATTCTGTCTTTCTCTGGCAAGTACATCTTGTTTCCAGGTTTTACATTAAATGCTTTATAAAATTCGGGAATATTCATCAACGGCCCAATGATTCTGAATTTTGCTGGCGAATGCAAATCTGACATAATTTGTCTTGCTAAATATTCGTCTTTTGCCTGTACCATCCAAGCATATCCATAAGCCAAAAAGTATCTTTGTTCCGGACTTAAACCACTTATTTTCTCTTTATTCTTGTACTGATTCGTTTTCTTGAAGGCTTCAAATCCCATTACTACGCCACCTAAATCGGCTATATTCTCACCTTGAGTAGCTTCTCCATTCACAAATTTACCTTTAAGCGGTTCAAATTTGTTGAATTGTGCTACTATAGCTTTAGTTTTTTGATTAAACTTTGCCTTGTCTTCAGCGGTCCACCAATCGTTTAGGTTTCCTTTATCATCATATTGACTTCCTTGATCATCAAAACCATGCGTGATTTCGTGCCCAAAAGTAGAACCACCAATGATTCCATATAAGATGGCGTCATCAGGCATTCTTCCTTCAAAACCTGGCACTAAAATATTACAGGCCGGTACACAAATTTCGTTATTACTTGGATTGTAATAGGCGTTGTAGGTTTGTGGAAACATTCCCCATTCGGTTCTGTCAACTGGTTTCCCATATCTTTTAACCATATCTTCGTAGGACCATTTATTTACTGCCATAACATTGGCACAATAAGTATTTCTATTAACAGTCACGCTACTCAAGTCTTTCCATTTATCCGGATAACCTACTTTCATAACAATCTTGCTTAATTTAAAAAGCGCTTTTTTCTTGGTCTCATCACTCATCCAATCCAATTTCTTGATGCGTTCAGCATAGACATCTCTAATGTTATTTCCAATCTCTAAAAGCTTTTCTTTGGAACCTTTTGGCAAATAATCTGCTACATAAACCTGACCAATTAATTCGCCCAAAGAACCATCTGTTTGTTCTACAATTCGTTTCCATCTTGGCTTTTGCTCTTTTACACCGTTCATCACTGTAGAATAGAAATAAAAATTTTGCTTTTCAATAGCTTTATTCAAATAGGAAGCATAAGAGTTAACCAAATCCCATTTCAAATAGGTTTTCCAATCTTCAATAGCATAGCTAGTAACCACTTTCTCTAATCCTTTATAGAATTCGGGCTGACCAACAATTACGGTATCTGCTTTTGCAATACCCAACTGTGGTAAAACACTTTCCCAAGCAATAGAAGGTGAAGTAGCTTTAAATTGAGCCAAAGTCATTTTATTATAATTCTTAATCGGATCGCGTAAAGCCTCTAATTTTCTGCAGTTTTTAGCCAAATCCGTTTCTAGTTTCATGATAGTTGCCGCAGCATTTTTAGCTTTCGTTGGCTCTTCACCGGTCAATTCCATTATAGCCTGAATGTGTTTTACATACTCTGTTCTAATTTTTACGGTTTCGGCATCTGTATTGAAATAATATTCCTGCTGTCCTAATCCTAATCCACCCTGAACAAAGAATAAGGCATTTTTGGAACTATTTTTATCATCCTGACCCACACCAAAAGTAAATGCAGGATTGGCTCCAAGAGTATGAAGATAGCCAATAGTATTCATCAAGGTCGGAACATCTTTAATGGCATCGATTTTAGACATTGTTGCTGCTAAAGGTTTTAGGCCTACTTTTTCGATAGTAAGCGTATCCATTCCCGAAGCATAAAAATCACCTATTTTTTGTTCGTTACTTCCTTTGACAGCATCTTCATTGGCAGCCGATTTTTCACAGATATCTTTTATTTGCGCATTAATGGTATCGCCGATAGTTCTGAAAATTCCATTACTACTTTCGCTACTCGGAATGGGGTGTTTTTTAAACCATCCGCCATTGGCGTAACGGAAAAAGTCATCACCGGGTACGATAGTAGTATCTCGATTCGTAATTAACGGGTCTTCGTATTGCATTTCTTTTTTGCTACAACTGATAGCCAAAAAAGCAGAGAGCAAACTGATAGTAAGTTTGGTTTTTATTTGCATAAGTTTAGTTTAGTTTAAATTCTATAGGTCGAAATAAGTTAAAAAAGTTATCAAATGTAGGCATTTGTTCTATTCTACTATACTAAAACAAAAAAAAGTGCTTGATATATCGAGCACTTTTGGTAATAAGCTTATTAAGATTATTATTTTTTTTCTTCTGTTTTCTTAGAAGCGCAGCATGATTTTTTCTCGCCAGAGGCACACGATTTCTTTTCCTCAGTAGAACAAGCTTTTTCTGTTTTAGCTTTATCTTTCTTTTTTTGCTTTGGCGTTTCACTTGCATTTACATTCACTGAAAACAAGAATGCCGCAATGGCCATCATTGAAATTACTTTTTTCATATTGTATATATTTTAATTAATTTTTTATTTCGAATAAGTGTATCAAATGTAACTATTTTTATAAATACCGTATACACTTTAACATTCTTTTGGACTTTTTATAACAAAGTGGTCGGACAAACATAATTAGAAATCGGAATGTTTGTCAATTTAATTTCGTTAAATCCTCCAATTACATCTGCAAAATTTTCATATCCTCTTTGCTTTAAGATAGAAGCTGCAATCATACTTCTGTAACCACCCAAACAATGAATCACAAAGAAGGCATCTTTTGGAAATAACGCTAAATGAGTATTGATTTCATTCAGCGGTATGTTGATAGCCCCAATGATATGCTCTGACTCAAACTCGCTTTTCTTTCTAACATCAAAAATGGGTGCGTTGTGAACTTCTTCTAGAACTACTAATTCATCAGCGGTTATTCGATCAATTGTATTGATTTCCTTGTGAGCGTTTTTCCATGTGTCGAAGCCGCCTTCTAAATAACCAATACAATAATCGTAACCCACTCTTGACAATCTGATTATAGCTTCTTCTACTTTTTCGTGATCTTCTGCAACTAATAGAATCTGTTGCTTCAAATCGGGAATCAACTCACCAACCCACATAGCAAAATTACTTTCTAATCCTATATTGATACTGTTAGGAATAAAACCAAGTGCAAATTCGGAGGCCTTTCGTGTATCTAAAATCAACGCTTGCGTTTCATTAGCAACCATTTCGAAAGTTTTCGCGTCAAAAGGCTTTTGACCCCGATACATTACGGTATCCAAACTTTCATACCCTTTGATATTCATCAGAACATTTTTCGGAAAATAGGCTGGCGGTGCTGTCAAACCAGTAAGTATTGCCAAAACAAATTGGTCTTCGGTAAATTCCGGATTCAGAGCATAATTTGTTTTCTTTTGATTCCCCAAAGTATCAGTTGTTTCCTTGCTCATCATCTTACCGCAGGCACTTCCGGCACCATGATTAGGATACACTATCAATTCATCGGGTAGTGTCATAATCTTTTCTCTAAGAGAATGAAACAACATTCTGGCTAATTTATCTTGAGTTAAATCGGCGACAACATGTTGCGCTAAATCGGGTCTTCCTACATCTCCGATAAACAGCGTATCGCCTGTTATGATTCCGTGTTCCTTTCCACGCTCATCAATCAGTAAATAACAAGTGCTTTCAAGCGTATGGCCTGGCGTGTGAACAGCTTTTACTTTGCATTTTCCAACTTGAAACACTTGATTATCCAAAGCAATTACTGCCTCAAAACTTGGTTTGGCAGTTGGACCATATACTATAGTAGCATTTTCTTTTTGAGCTAAATCTAAATGTCCTGAAACAAAATCTGCGTGAAAATGAGTTTCAAAAACATACTTTATGGTAGCATTATCTCTTTTGGCTTTATCAATGTAGGGTTGCACTTCACGCAACGGATCAAAAATAGCAGCCTCACCATCACCTTCTAAATAATAGGCAGCGTGTGCTAGGCATCCGGTATAAATCTGTTCAATTTTCATGAGTATAATTTTATCAAAACTAACAAACTCAAAGTCTTAGAAAAATGATAAATATCAGGTAACAGAAAACCGTTAAAAATCTTTCTTATTTTATAATAATTTTAATAGTAATGCGTTTTAATATGTAGTAATTTGCGATAAACAATAAAACGTAGCTATGGATCCTATTAAAATACTTTGGGTTGATGATGAAATTGATTTATTAAAACCACATATCTTATTTTTAGAAAAGAAGAATTATAAAGTCACCACTTTTAACAATGGACGTGATGCTGTAGATGCCTTTGAAGATGGAAATTTTGACATTGTCTTTCTGGATGAGAATATGCCGGGGATGAGCGGATTGGAAACACTTTCAGAAATGAAGGAAAAAAAATCGGCGACACCTATGATCATGATCACCAAAAGTGAAGAAGAATATATCATGGAAGAAGCCATAGGATCGAAGATTGCTGATTATCTTATCAAGCCGGTAAACCCAAATCAGATTCTGTTAAGCTTGAAAAAGAATCTGGATCATTCCCGATTAGTATCCGAAAAAACAACTTTAGATTATCAGAAAGAGTTCAGAAAGATTGCTATGGAAATGGCTATGGTGAATAGTTACCCAGACTGGGTGGAACTCTATAAAAAATTGATTTTTTGGGAATTGGAACTAGAAAACATCAACGATCAAAGCATGGTTGAAATACTCGAAAGCCAAAAAGTAGAAGCCAATGCTCAGTTCAGTAAATTTATTGAACGCAACTACGAAGACTGGTTTGCTGCGCCAGTTCGCCAAGGCTCGAGTGAACCAAAAGCCGACAAACCCATCCAATCCCACACCTTGTTCAGAGAATTAGTCGTTCCGGAACTGGTAAAAAAAGATAAACCCGTTTTATTCGTAGTCATCGACAACCTTCGCTATGATCAATGGAAAGCAATGGAAAGTGTGGTCACTAACCATTACAAATTGGAAAAAGAAATTCCGTATTACGCTATTTTACCAACAGCAACACAATATGCGCGAAATGCTATATTTTCGGGTTTATTGCCCGCTGACATGGAAAAACAGTTTCCGCAATATTGGAAAAATGATGTCGAAGACGGCGGAAAAAACCTATACGAAGCCGAGTTCTTGACAGCGCATTTAAAAAGATTAGGATTAAATATCAAACAAGAGTATTTCAAGATTACCAACTTAGCTAATGGAAAAAAACTAGCGGAGAATTTCAAAGGACTTAAAGACAATGATTTGGTTACAGTGGTATACAACTTTGTAGACATGCTTTCGCACGCCAAAACAGAAATGGATGTGGTAAAAGAATTAGCTTCTGATGATAAAGCCTATCGCTCTTTAACCTTGAGTTGGTTTAAAAACTCACCGCTTTTAGAAATAATCCAACAAGCGCAAAAATTAGGTTTTAAATTAATAATCACCACCGATCACGGAACTATTAATGTTAAAAATCCATCTAAAGTTATTGGGGATAAAAACACAAGTTTGAATCTGCGTTATAAAACCGGACGAAGTCTGACTTATGAAGACCGAGACGTTTATGCCGTGAAAGATCCTAAAAAAATTGGACTACCAAGCATCAACATGAGCAGTTCCTATATCTTTGCCAAAAATGATTTATTTTTGGCCTATGTCAATAACTATAATCATTACGTGAGTTATTACAGAAACACGTATCAGCATGGTGGCATTTCATTGGAAGAAATGATTGTCCCATTTTTAGTCTTTAATCCGAAGTAAAATTAGTTGAAGATGGAAATTATTTTTTCACTAGAAGAACTTGCACAGGTTGCCAAAAAAGTACTCATGGAAAAACCCCATAAAATCATCCTTTTTCATGGTGTTATGGGAGTTGGAAAAACTACTTTAATTAAAGCCTTAGCCAAAGAATTGGGCGTAAAAGAAGCCACCAGTAGCCCCACTTTTTCACTTGTAAATGAATATGAAGCAGAGGACAATCTGCTGGTATACCATTTTGATATGTATCGTTTGAAATCAGAAATCGAAGCCTTGGATATGGGCATTGATGATTATTTATATTCCGGAAACTGGTGCTTTATCGAATGGGCAGAAAAAATTCCGAACTTACTTCCGGAGGACTATTCTACTATTCATTTGTCCCAATCCATTGATGGTAAAAGAAGTCTCCGATTGACCTAATTGAATATTTTTTTGTAATTTGGAGCAAAATTCTATTGTCCTTATGGCTATCACACCTTTCACAAAGCAGCAACTTTTACCTCAGGAAGAAAAATTAGAAGTATACCGTCATAAAAGTGAACTCTTTATCGGAATTCCAAAAGAAACCTCGTATCAAGAAAGACGTATTTGCCTAACGCCAGACGCTGTAAATTCACTTAGCTCACACGGACACAAAGTGATGATTGAATCGGGAGCCGGATTGAGTTCAAGCTACACCGATAAAGAATTTAGTGATGCTGGTGCAACAATTACCAAAGACGTGAAAAAGGTATTGAGTTGCCCGATGATTTTAAAGGTCGAGCCTCTAACTATGGAAGAAATCGAATTGGTAAATCAAAACGCCATCGTAATTTCGGCCATTCAACTTAAAACAAGAAAAAAAGAATATTTCGAAGCGTTATCAAAGAAAAAAATAACCGCTCTTGCCTTTGAATATATCAAAGATGAAGATGGCTCCTATCCTGCCGTAAAGTCTTTAAGCGAAATTGCCGGAACGGCCTCGGTCTTAATTGCAGCCGAACTAATGATTAACAATCAATTCGGAAAAGGGTTATTACTCGGAAACATTACGGGTGTCCCTCCTACGGATGTGGTTATCTTGGGTGCCGGAACGGTGGGCGAATTTGCTGCTAAAACCGCATTAGGTCTTGGGGCAAGTGTCAAAGTTTTTGACAACTCGATTACCAAACTGCGCCGACTTCAGAATAATTTAAACCAACGTATTTTCACATCAACCATTCAGCCAAAATCATTACTGAAAGCACTTCGTCGTTGTGATGTTGCTATTGGAGCCATGCGTGGCAAAGACCGCTGTCCCGTTGTAGTAACCGAAACGATGGTAGAACACATGAAAAAAGGAGCCGTGATTGTAGATGTCAGCATCGACACCGGCGGTTGCTTCGAAACTTCGGAAGTAACTACACATGAAAATCCGACTTTCATCAAAAACAATATTATCCATTATTGCGTACCCAACATACCTTCAAGATATTCCAAAACAGCTTCGCTTTCCATCAGCAATATCATCACGCCCTACCTACTTCAAATTGCGGAAGATGGTGGTTTAGAAAGTGCCATTCGTTGCAACAAAGGATTAAAAAACGGTGTCTACCTCTATCACGGCATTTTAACCAACAAAGCGATTGGCGACTGGTTCAATCTCCCAGACAACGACATTAACCTAATTGTTTTTTAAAATAAATCTTCATTATAACTCATAGAATATCGAACATTGATTACTTTTGCAAAAATTAATCTACTATGAAGTTTTACCAACGTTTAGCCTACTATTTAGTCGGTTTAGTTATGGGGTCATTTGTTGTGGCCATGGTACTTAGCGGAAAAGACACACGTTGCAATTATTTCCCAAATGCAAGAGTTTTAAACGATTTGAGAAACAAACCTTTCCAATACGACCTCGAAGCCTCACGTCGCCTCTCAGAAGACTGGGTGGACACCATCGATATCAAAAACACATTAACCAATGGCGATGTCGATTTTGATAAAAGTAACATCAAAGAAGAAGGCGGAAAAAGATACATTATCTACGGTAAAACCAAACAAGGGAAAGACATCACTTTAGAAGTCATCAATTATCCCGAAAAAGCAGTGCTAAAAAATATCATCAAAAAGTAATACGCTTTAAAAACAATACCAAAAACCGGACTACACAGTTCGGTTTTTCTTTTTTGGGGCGTGCCCTCGTCTCGTCAAAAATGCCGAGACGAGGTCGGGCTGTCCGGGTTACAGGGTAACCTCTCCCATCCCTCACGCAGTCCTTGCAAACAAAGAAGGAATCTCATCTTACAAGCATTTTACTTTTTGTCATTCCGACAAAGGAGGAATCCCTAACTCATAATCCCTTATCAAATAAATGTTATTCCTATATTAGCACAATTAATATATGCTTATCACACTTATCAGTAAGTCAGCAGTAATTGCCGCGAACAGCAGAAAAAAACTTAAAACAGAAAACTAATTTAAATGAAAAAAATCTTTACAATTTTAGTATTGAGTGTTAAACTTGTAACATTGGCTCAAAATGGCGCACCAGCAAATCCATACTATAATGGTTTTGATTGGACACAAACAGGAAATACACTAAAAGATGCTTTAGCCACAAAAATAACTTCGACACATACAAATCTGTTAGAATATTTTGAAGCAGAAAATGCTTTACAAATTGCTGATCGTGACCCAAGTGATCCAATAAATGTATTTTTAATTTATGGATTCAGTACTAACATCTGTACCTATACAAATGAAACCAATTATGGAACTTTTGCAAATTGGAACGAACATAGAAAAAGACACAGATCGGCTGACCAACCAGCAGCAGTCGCACCAAATCCGCTCATAACCGAATGTGTTTGGAATAGAGAACATATTTACGCATTAAGTTTAGGAACACCAGCATTAGTAACTACAACACCTGGCGCAGGTACAGACGCCCATCATATTCGCACTTCTGATGTTGACAGAAATGCGTTAAGAGGAAATAGAAAATTTGCAACAGGTTCAGGGAACTCAAGTGTTATCGGTGCAAATTGGTATCCTGGTGATGAATGGAAAGGCGATGTGGCAAGAATGATGATGTATATGTATTTACGGTATCCAACACAATGTAAACCAAGTAATGTCGGAACAGGAAGCGTTGTGGCAACAGACACAAATATGATACAGCTTTTTTTACAATGGAATGCAGAAGACCCCGTTTCACAATATGAAGATTTACGAAATACGTATCTTGGTAACGCATCAAATACGTACGGACAAGGAAATAGAAATCCTTTTATAGACAACCCCTATTTAGCAACAAGAATTTGGGGCGGACAAGTCGCACAAAATAGATGGCCGGCAGTGTATTTAGGAACAGAAACATTGGACTACGAAAATGCTATTTCAATCTATCCTAATCCAACAACAAATGAAAATGTAACTATTTCTTCAACTGTTGAATGGAAAGAAATAAAAATTTATAATCTGAATGGACAAGTAAGGCAAACCATAAAAAATCCAAATTTTGTAAATAATGAAATTCAGATAACTAATTTAACAAAAGGTTTTTATTTTGTGAATTTTGTAAATGAGAATAAAAGTGTAACCAAAAAACTAATGATCAACTAAACCTAAAAAAAGCAACTATCTACCGGTAGGCAGGGTAGTTGCTCCTATCCCTCATTCAGTCATTGCGAACAAAGGAGAAATCTCTTCTTACAGGCATTCCACTCTTTATCATTCAAACGAGGGAGAAATACCTTACTAATAATCCATTATCGGATAGATGTTATTCCTATATTAGCATAATTAATATACTTTTATCACACTTAACAGTAAGTTGGCGGTAATAATAAACAACACATAATAAAATGACAGATAAAAATTTAAAAAACTTAGAAGAAAAGCAGTTGTTCGAAGATAATTCCAACGAATTACCACCAAGTGATATTGTTGCATTTAACGAACAACGCTCTTGTGCTGACTTACTTAGACTTTATCAATCGGGACAAATTGAAATTCAACCAGATTTTCAAAGAGATATTGTATGGTCTAAACCCGACCAAACAAGATTTATAGATAGTTTAACTAAACAATTACCTATTCCAAGTATGTGCATAAGCCTCGACTATAAAACTGACAAACGAATTGTAATAGATGGCCTTCAAAGAATGAACAGTATAATTACTTTTCTATCAGACGACGAATGGAAACTTTCAGAACTCGAAGATATAGATGAAAAGTTATCCGGCAAAACTGTCCACACAATTAAAACCAAATCGAAGGATATTTACGAGCGAGTTCAAAATGTAATGATACCTGTTACCGTAATTCGTTGTGATTTTTCTAAGCCTTTACATAGTGAATATTTATTTACCATTTTTCACAGACTAAATTCAGGCGGTGTAAAATTAAATAACCAAGAAATCAGAAACTGCATTTATAATGGTTCATTTAATACATTATTAAAAAGTCTTGCCAAGGCAACTGAAACTAAAAAATTGTTTGGATTGAAAACTAGATTTGCAAACGAAGAAATTATCTTACGTTTTTTTGCTTTTAATGATAGATTAACAAGTTACAACGGGAAATTATCTAAATTTTTAAATGATTATATGTTTGAAAATCGTGATATGGATGATACTACTCAGAAAATAAAGAATGAACTCTATAGTCAGACAGCTACTTTAATTTATGAAAAAATATTTGATAAAGCATCGGCTACATCTTTAGGAAAAACTTTCTTAGAAGGATTATTATATGGTATTTCACAAAATTTAGGAAAACTCCAAGCAGAAACTCCTGAAAAAGTTAAACAACTTTATGAAAAATTCAAGGGGCTACCAGAATTCAGTGTTCAGAGCTTAAAAGAAGGACTGTCTGCTAAGGACAAGGTAGTTGATAGATTAGATGCGTCAAAAAAATGTTTTGCTCAATAGAAAATTATGCAACCTAAACAACCAATCGAAGACTTATTAAAAGAACTTCAAAAGTTATATGACAATCCAGCTGACCCAATTCACAAAGACTATTATTCAAAATTAGCATTACTTGAACTTTGTGGTTGGTTAGAGCACACTCAAGATGAGATTATTAAATCCTATTCTGACTTTAAACTAACTGAAACAAGGAATAAAGATGAAATTCGGGATTTTGTAATTGGTAAAACATATGGATGTGACTATATGGACCATTTTAGACCAATGATTATTAAATTAATTGGCTATAAGCAAACTGAATTTCTCGAAAATAAACTGAAATCTGCCGGACAATTTCAAATATTAAGAGACCAGCTTAGTTCATTATGGGCATTAAGAAGAAGAGCTGCTCACACTTCTATGGTTGGAGTCACAATTACTTATCAAGCACCATCATCAATGAGAACTTATTTGAATTCACTTTATCCAATATTAACAGCAGTCGAAACGGAACTTAACACTCTATAACAATAACTGCTGACAACAGCCGTTTAAAACAATGGCTTGTTTTTCTTTTTTATACGGAAATTACTCAACTAGAAATTTACATATCTTTATAACAAAGCGGTAAATTGTCGACACTACGCGAAGCCGCGGAACTTTAACTGCAAATGCCACAACAATTTTTAATTATGACAAAACAATGAATATGACAACAAAAATTCTTTATGAAGGAGAACTAGAACTCATAGACAATGGGACCTTTCTTCATTATAGCTTGGAAAAGCCAGTTACACTTTCAATAACAGAAAGCGATGGAGTTAAAATTAATATTAGACTAGAATTTGTCTATTCAAAAGTAATACGCCAATCAGAAAGAGTTTTTACTTTTACGGAATATAATTCTGACACTCTAAAAATAACAATAAAACACGATGGGCTACTAGCAAATTTTGGATATGTTGAACCCGTGAAAATTGGTTCATTTGACGGACATGAACTATTTTTTAATCTTCGTGTTGATATTAACAGTAAAGAAGACAGTCCGGTTATACACTACACTTGGTTTAAAGGTAAAAAAGAGCAGTTATGAAAGGATTAAACTTTAAGGATTTACCTGAAAATCCAGAGACATCTCATAAGATTATTGATAACACTTTTGAAGAAAGTAAAATGAACAGAGAATTAGGACGTTTGGGCTATTTTTTTGGCTCAGGTAACTCTGTTAAAATGAATATAGCTGGACTATTCATTTTTATTTTATTAATGACTGGAATAACGTATACTGGATGTATTCTTTTCGCAGAATCTCAAAACCCAAAAGCAATTGGAATTCTTGAGTTTTGGGGAATTATAACACCATTAATAACTTTAGCTTTAGGTTACATTTTTGGCAAGAAAGAATAAGAATCAGCAGCTAACAGCCGTATTGCCCCGCTGCCGCATGAAACTGAAGATTCGACGAAGTCAATCCTTTCGTGTGGTCAAAAACAACTCCATTGGTAGGCTTTCTATCTTCCTGTGATCCCCCATTCCTCTTAACTTCCCGGCTTCTTCTATAAAATTTTAAGAAATATTTAATATTCTTCCTACGAATACTGGCATAATAATTGGCTCTCGGTTTTTTGTGAAATTTTTCACAACAATCTAATACTAAACGTTATGAGTACATTTTCAGAAGTAGGAAACTTAAAAAACGTAACAAACTTTGGAACGTTAATTTCATTCGCAACAGGGTACGGTGCCACCTACGCACCATCAAACACAGCAATCCTGTTAACGGCATTAAACACCAAAAAAACAACCGCCGAGGCCGACCTTGAGATACTCAAGGACACAGAAATACCACTAAACAAACAAAGAGGAATCCGAAAAGCCCTCTTCGAACCACTAAGACCACTTTCTACAAGAATGTTAAGCGCCTTAGAAGCGTCAGGAGCAAAACAAGAGACAATTGCAAATGCAAAAACAATTCACCGCAAACTCCAAGGAAGCAGAGCACCGGGTGCACCTAAAACAATAATTGATGGTAAAGACAATCCAGATACCATCTCAGTATCGCAACAAAGTTACGATCGTCAAGCAGATTTTCTTCAGGAATTTATCAAACTATTAGAAGAAGAAACGCAATACAATCCCACCGAAACAGAGCTTACTACAGCGAGCTTAAATACATACCAACAACAGCTATATGCCATAAATCAAGTAGTAAAAGATGCCTATACGCCATACAGTAATGCACAGATAACGCTCTATCAAACACTATATACTCCAGAAACTGGTTTAGTAGAGCTAGCATATACCACTAAAAAATACATAAAAGCAGCATTCGGCGCCAGAAGTCCACAATACGCACAAGTAAGCGGAATTAAATTCACCCGTCCCAAGAAATAACATCAGTATACAACAAAAAACAAGGGTTCCAATCGGAACCCTTTTATATTTCCGCAAATTCAAAATAGCAATTAGTCTGAAATCATTTCCTTTCAATCTGAAATCAATTACCATCAGTCTGAAATCAAGTACCATCACTCTAAAATTAACTACCATCAGTCTGAAATTAACTACCATCAGTCTGAAATCAATTACCATCGGTCTGAAATCCATTACCATCGTTCTGAAATCGATTACCATCAGTCTGAAATCATATACGATCAGTCTGAAATCATATACCATCAGTCTGAAATCATATACCATCGCTCTGAAATCAAATACCATCATTCTGAAATCCATTCCCATCACTCTGAAATCGGCTACTATTTGTGATTAGTTAATCTCTTATTGACACTATTGAATTTTAACCTAACAATATAAAACAAAAAACCCATCCAAATAAATGAATAGGGTTTTGCTTCGCCAGTTCACTTCGTTCGGGTCAAAAAAAAGCCTACCTGCCGACAGGTAGGGCGGCGGATCGAGCGTAGCGACACGTCGCACCTTTGAAATTAAAAGGAGCACTGCCAGTGGCAGTGAGGTACGCGAACTTTAGTTCGCCAATAACAATATAAAACAAAAAAGTCCTTCACTTTCGTGAAAGACTTTCTAAAAAAAGGCGGCGACACGAACACAGTGACTGCGCCGCACCGCTTAAAAACAAGAAAGCCTGTTTCTTTCGAAACAGGCTTTCCATAAAAAAAGGCGGCGACTCCCGATAGCTATCGGGACTCCCACATAACTGCAATTTGATATTAAGAATTTGATATTAAGAGGAGGACTGCCGGTGGCAGTCAGGTACGCGAACTTTAGTTCGCCAATAACAATATAAAACAAAAAAGTCCTTCACTTTCGTGAAGGACTTTCTAAAAAAAGGCGGCGACACGAACGCAGTGACTGCGCCGCACCGCTTAAAAACAAGAAAGCCTGTTTCTTTCGAAACAGGCTTTCCAAAAAAAAAGGCGGCGACTCCCGATAGCTATCGGGACTCCCACATAACTGCAATTTGATATTAAGAATTTGATATTAAGAGGAGGACTGCCGGTGGCAGTCAGGTACGCGAACTTTAGTTCGCTAATAACCATAAACAAAAAACCCTATCCGTTAGGATAGGGTTTTCAAAAAAAGGCGGCGACACGAACGCAGTGACTGCGCCGCACCGCTTAAAAACAAGAAAGCCTGTTTCTTTCGAAACAGGCTTTCCAAAAAAAAAGGCGGCGACTCCCGATAGCTATCGGGACTCCCACATAACTGCAATTTGATATTAAGAATTTGATATTAAGAGGAGGAAGCCCAGTGGGCTTCAGGTACGCGAACTTTAGTTCGCCAATAATACATAACAAAAAACCCTATCCAAATAAATGAATAGGGTTTCAAAAAAAAGGCGGCGACATACTCTCCCACATAACTGCAGTACCATCTGCGCAGTCGGGCTTAACTTCTCTGTTCGGAATGGGAAGAGGTGAGCCCCGACGCAATAACCACCTTAAGTTGTAAGTCTAAAGTCGAATGTCATAAAGTCTAAAGTTACCTTTCGGACTTTGGACTTTCGCCTTTAAGACTGCAGCTTCGCTGCAAATATCTTAACATACTGAGATAAAGAAATAATAATTTACAAGTAGTAACAAAGAGTGCTCCGTCCCTTGCGGGACGGAAGCGGGTGTACATAAGCTTACGGGTTATTAGTACTACTCGACTATGACATTACTGCCTTTACATCTATAGCCTATCAACGTGGTCATCTTCCACGACCCTTAAAAGAAATCTCATCTTGTGGTGGGTTTCGCGCTTATATGCTTTCAGCGCTTATCCCTTCCCAACGTAGCTACTCTGCGGTGCTCCTGGCGGAACAACAGATACACCAGAGGTTAGTCCAATTCGGTCCTCTCGTACTAGAATCAGATCCACTCAAATTTCTTGCGCCCACAGTAGATAGAGACCGAACTGTCTCACGACGTTCTGAACCCAGCTCGCGTGCCACTTTAATGGGCGAACAGCCCAACCCTTGGGACCTTCTCCAGCCCCAGGATGTGACGAGCCGACATCGAGGTGCCAAACCCCCCCGTCGATATGAGCTCTTGGGGGAGATCAGCCTGTTATCCCCGGCGTACCTTTTATCCTTTGAGCGATGGCCCTTCCATGCGGAACCACCGGATCACTATGCTCTACTTTCGTACCTGATCGACCTGTATGTCTCTCAGTCAAGCTCCCTTATGCCATTGCACTCTACGCACGGTTACCAAGCGTGCTGAGGGAACCTTTAGAAGCCTCCGTTACTCTTTTGGAGGCGACCACCCCAGTCAAACTACCCACCAAGCAATGTCCCCCACATTCGCGGGGTTAGACCTCAGATAAGCAAAGGGTGGTATTTCAACAATGACTCCACAACGCCTAGCGACGCCACTTCATAGTCTCCCACCTATCCTACACATCACTTATCCAAGACCAATACTAAGCTATAGTAAAGGTGCACAGGGTCTTTTCGTCCCACTGCGGGTAATCGGCATCTTCACCGATACTACAATTTCACCGAGCTCATGGCTGAGACAGTGTCCAGATCGTTACACCATTCGTGCAGGTCGGAACTTACCCGACAAGGAATTTCGCTACCTTAGGACCGTTATAGTTACGGCCGCCGTTTACTGGGGCTTCAATTCAATGCTTCTCCGAAGATAACATCTCCTCTTAACCTTCCAGCACCGGGCAGGTGTCAGGCCCTATACTTCATCTTACGATTTTGCAGAGCCCTGTGTTTTTGATAAACAGTCGCCTGGACCTTTTCACTGCGGCCAGCATTGCTGCTGGCGACCTTTCTCCCGAAGTTACAGGTCTATTTTGCCTAATTCCTTAGCCATGAATCTCTCGAGCACCTTAGGATTCTCTCCTCGACTACCTGTGTCGGTTTACGGTACGGGTACTGTTAATCTAAGTTTAGAGGTTTTTCTTGGAAGCCCTTAGGCGCACTATCACTTTGTCCGAAGACTCCGTGTACTATCGTATTTCCCCAAAAACCGTGGATTTGCCTGCGGTTCTTATAGGTAGGTACTTTAACGAACTATTCCGTCAGTTCGCGGCGCTTTCATCACTCCGTCACCCCATCACAATTAACAGTAGTACGGGAATATTAACCCGTTGGCCATCGACTGTTCCTTTCGGATTCGCCTTAGGACCCGACTAACCCTCAGCTGATTAGCATAGCTGAGGAAACCTTAGTCTTTCGGTGTGCGGGTTTCTCGCCCGCATTATCGTTACTTATGCCTACATTTTCTTTTCTAACCAGTCCAGCATACCTTACGATACACCTTCAACCCTGTTAGAATGCTCCCCTACCACTTATACTTACGTATAAATCCATAGCTTCGGTACTATACTTATGCCCGATTATTATCCATGCTCGTCCGCTCGACTAGTGAGCTGTTACGCACTCTTTAAATGAATGGCTGCTTCCAAGCCAACATCCTAGCTGTCTGGGCAGACAAACCTCGTTTTTTCAACTTAGTATAGATTTTGGGACCTTAGCTGATGGTCTGGGTTCTTTCCCTCTCGGACATGGACCTTAGCACCCATGCCCTCACTGCTGGTAAACATTATATAGCATTCGGAGTTTGTCAGGAATTGGTAGGCGGTGAAGCCCCCGCATCCAATCAGTAGCTCTACCTCTATATAACTTATAACCAGCGCTGCACCTAAATGCATTTCGGGGAGTACGAGCTATTTCCGAGTTTGATTGGCCTTTCACCCCTACCCACAGGTCATCCGAAGACTTTTCAACGTCAACCGGTTCGGACCTCCACTATGTGTTACCACAGCTTCATCCTGCCCATGGGTAGATCACACGGTTTCGCGTCTAACACTACTGACTAAAGCGCCCTATTCAGACTCGCTTTCGCTACGGATCCGGTACTTAATACCTTAACCTTGCCAGCAACGTTAACTCGTAGGCTCATTATGCAAAAGGCACGCCGTCACCCCACTTAAGGGCTCCGACCGCTTGTAAGCGTATGGTTTCAGGATCTATTTCACTCCGTTATTCACGGTTCTTTTCACCTTTCCCTCACGGTACTGGTTCACTATCGGTCTCTCAGGAGTATTTAGCCTTAGCGGATGGTCCCGCCAAATTCAGACAGGGTTTCACGTGCCCCGCCCTACTCAGGATACCACTATCCTTATCTTCTCTTACTTATACGGGGCTATCACCCTCTATGGCTTACCTTTCCAGGTAATTCTAATTCAATCCGCAAGAAATGTCGTGGTCCTACAACCCCAATATTGCCGTAACAACATTGGTTTGGGCTAATCCGCGTTCGCTCGCCACTACTTACGGAATCACTTTTGTTTTCTTCTCCTCCGCCTACTTAGATGTTTCAGTTCAGCGGGTTTGCTCTCCTATCGGAGTGACATGTCTTCAACATGCCGGGTTGCCCCATTCAGGTATCTACGGATCAATTCGTGTGTGCCAATCCCCGTAGCTTTTCGCAGCTTATCACGCCTTTCATCGCCTCTGAGAGCCTAGGCATCCCCCATACGCCCTTATTTTGCTTATTGTACTTTTGTCTAGTTGTTTACAACTAAACGTGTTCTTTCTACTTTGTTATTATTTTCTTATCTCAATATGTCAATGAACTTTATTTAGTCGAATGTCAAAAGTCAAATGTCGTAAAGCAACTTACTTTAGACTTTAAGACTTTAGACTTTATGACTAAAATCGTGGAGAATATCGGAGTCGAACCGATGACCTCCTGCGTGCAAGGCAGGCGCTCTAGCCAGCTGAGCTAATCCCCCATTTCTTAATTTTAAATTATGAATGTTGAATTTTGAATTATGCGTAATTCGTACTCATCTTCTAAAATTTCCTTAAATAAACAAACAAAGTAGTCCCGCCCAGACTCGAACTGGGGACCCCTACATTATCAGTGTAGTACTCTAACCAGCTGAGCTACGAGACTCTGTTTTTTTGCTTATTATAATATTTGAACTAACAGCGAGAGTAATTGAATTTTCTAATTTAAGGTCTAGTCCTCTTTATCGTCTCTAGAAAGGAGGTGTTCCAGCCGCACCTTCCGGTACGGCTACCTTGTTACGACTTAGCCCCAGTTACCAGTTTTACCCTAGGCAGCTCCTTACGGTCACCGACTTCAGGTACCCCCAGCTTCCATGGCTTGACGGGCGGTGTGTACAAGGCCCGGGAACGTATTCACCGGATCATGGCTGATATCCGATTACTAGCGATTCCAGCTTCACGGAGTCGAGTTGCAGACTCCGATCCGAACTGAGAACGGTTTTGTAGATTCGCTCCTGGTCACCCAGTGGCTGCTCTCTGTACCGTCCATTGTAGCACGTGTGTAGCCCAAGGCGTAAGGGCCGTGATGATTTGACGTCATCCCCACCTTCCTCACAGTTTACACTGGCAGTCTTGTTAGAGTTCCCGACTTGACTCGCTGGCAACTAACAACAGGGGTTGCGCTCGTTATAGGACTTAACCTGACACCTCACGGCACGAGCTGACGACAACCATGCAGCACCTTGTAAATTGTCTTGCGAAAGATCTGTTTCCAAATCGGTCAATCTACATTTAAGCCTTGGTAAGGTTCCTCGCGTATCATCGAATTAAACCACATGCTCCACCGCTTGTGCGGGCCCCCGTCAATTCCTTTGAGTTTCATTCTTGCGAACGTACTCCCCAGGTGGGATACTTATCACTTTCGCTTAGCCACTCAGATTGCTCCGAACAGCTAGTATCCATCGTTTACGGCGTGGACTACCAGGGTATCTAATCCTGTTCGCTCCCCACGCTTTCGTCCATCAGCGTCAATCCACTAGTAGTAACCTGCCTTCGCAATTGGTATTCCATGTAATATCTAAGCATTTCACCGCTACACTACATATTCTAGTTACTTCCTAGTAATTCAAGTCTGACAGTATCAATGGCCGTTCCATCGTTGAGCGATGGGCTTTCACCACTGACTTATCAAACCGCCTACGGACCCTTTAAACCCAATGATTCCGGATAACGCTTGGATCCTCCGTATTACCGCGGCTGCTGGCACGGAGTTAGCCGATCCTTATTCTTACGGTACCGTCAAGCTCCCTCACGAGGGAGTGTTTCTTCCCGTACAAAAGCAGTTTACACACCATAGATGCGTCTTCCTGCACGCGGCATGGCTGGATCAGGCTTGCGCCCATTGTCCAATATTCCTCACTGCTGCCTCCCGTAGGAGTCTGGTCCGTGTCTCAGTACCAGTGTGGGGGATCTCCCTCTCAGGACCCCTACCTATCGTAGCCATGGTAAGCCGTTACCTTACCATCTAGCTAATAGGACGCATGCCCATCTTTTACCGTTGGAACTTTAATAATTAAACCATGCGATTCAATTATACCATGGGGCATTAATCCAAATTTCTCTGGGCTATTCCCCTGTAAAAGGTAGGTTGCATACGCGTTACGCACCCGTGCGCCGGTCTCTAGTATTGCTACTATACCCCTCGACTTGCATGTGTTAAGCCTGCCGCTAGCGTTCATCCTGAGCCAGGATCAAACTCTTCATCGTATATTGTTATGCTGATATCGCTATCTGCATCGTATTGTAGACAAAGGCTAGTCTTTTTCAAATCTTCCGATTCTCTTACTCTCTTTTTGTTGTTTCGAAATCTCTTTCGAAACGGCTGTCAATTCAATATGTCTATGAACGTGTTCTTCTTTTTTTAATACCGCTTGTCTCTCAAAGCGGGTGCAAAAGTAAGCATCTTTTTTAAACCTACAAGAAATTTATAAAATATTTTTGATTTATTTTTAAATCCCCTTTTCTCAGCTTAATCAATGAACTTATTCCCTCTTGCGGGGTGCAAATATAAAAACTAAATCCCTCCCAATCCAAATAAAATTTTACCTTTTTTTGTCTTTTTTTTAAGACCTTGATAACTTGTCCTTTACAAAACCAACATCACAAAGCAACTACACACTTCGAACGTTTTACATGCTTATTCTATAGAAAGTCGTAGCAGTTAGGGCGTTTTTACTTTTGATTGTATATGGATTCCCGCATCCGCGGGAAAGACAAACAACTAATGAAATCAGCTTAATAAAACAAAAAGTGGTGGATAGCCCCGATGGAAACGGCATCCTTTTTCTTTTTTTAAAGAAAAAGATATAGTGGACAGCGGGATCAGGCGTGTTAAAACAACAAAAGTGCTGCTCCTTATAAATACTTTGGAGGGGAATTTATTTTTTAAGTGTTTTGGCTTTTTTTTCCCAGAAATCGTACAATTCGTCTATATCGACTGGGTTCGCCGGCTTTTGATTTACTAATCTGCCTCTGACAAAAGCCCTATCGAGTATGGTTTCGATCAGGAAATCTTCGTTGACGTCGTAGGGAGCATATTTTGTTTTGAGATTAATGTCAAAGAGTTTGGCTGTATTGTTGGACCAGAATGCCTTCCAACCGCTTTTGTAATCTTTGATCAGTTCGAATGTAGTGAAACCCGTTTGTCGGTGGATGAGTTTGATGAGTATTTGTCCTTGTTTTCTGGAGAGTTTTTTTAACTGACCTGTGAATTCATTCTCCATATAATCCTCAACAATCTTGAAATATTTCTTTTTTTCGCGATTGGTTTTCATTTTATCCATATTCTTATTGAGAACCGTTAGTCTTTCTGCCGCGACTCTTGCCAGGGGATAGACTTTATAAACCCTGTTTTGCAGTAATTGGTATTCTTTTCTTTCGGCTGCGCTAAACTTTTGTCTGTAAACGACCACCTCTTCAAGAGGAACAATAGTATCTCCTTCTTCCGTAATTATTTCCTTTCTTACAATGGAGTCATTCGTAATTTGAGCATAGGAAGTCAAAGAGAACAGCATTGCTAAGGAAAAGTAAAACAGCTTTTGACGCAGGAGTGTAACAGTGCCGTTTAGGCTTGATTGGCTCTTCAGTTTCATGGTTAGGTATTGTTAGTGTAAAAATATAGAATATCCATAACAACTCTAATGCCAAATTTCTATTTTAGCAAAAAAAATATTTATGGCAACAAAATCGATACTTACCAAATCATCGCTTTCCTTTTTAGAAACCTATTTAAACAATGCCTCTCCGACCGGTTATGAATCTAACGGCCAAAAAATATGGATGGATTATCTGAAACCTTATGTTGACACTTTTATTACGGATACTTATGGTAGTGCTGTAGGAGTTATTAACCCGGATGCTCCTTATAAAGTAGTTATAGAAGGACACTCTGATGAGATTTCGTGGTATGTCAATTATATTACCGATAACGGACTTATTTATGTCATACGCAATGGTGGTTCAGATCATCAGATTGCACCCTCAAAGAGAGTAAATATTCATACTAAAAAAGGAATTGTTAAAGGAGTTTTTGGCTGGCCGGCCATTCATACCCGAAACCGTGGTAAGGAAGAATCGGCTACACTTCACAACATCTTTATAGATTGTGGTTGTTCAACTAAAGATGAAGTAGAGCAATTGGGCGTTCATGTGGGTTGTGTTATTACCTATCCTGATGAATTTATGATTCTGAATGGCAACAAGTTTGTATGTCGTGCTATTGATAATAGAATGGGAGGTTTTATGATTGCAGAAGTGGCCCGGCTTTTAAAAGAAAACAAAAAGAAATTGCCATTTGGATTGTATGTTACCAATTCGGTTCAGGAAGAAATTGGCCTTCGAGGTGCTGAAATGATTACCAACACCATTAAACCTAATGTAGCGATTATAACGGATGTTTGTCATGATACAACTACTCCGATGATCGAGAAGAAAATTGAGGGCGACTTGCAAATGGGAAAAGGTCCGGTCATTGCTTATGCGCCTGCGGTTCATAATACTTTAAGAGATTTGATTGTGGATACTGCCGAAGCTCATAAAATTCCGTTTCAAAGACACGCCACTTCCAGAGCAACAGGAACCGATACGGATGCTTTTGCTTACAGTAACGGAGGTGTGGCCTCAGCATTAATTTCGTTACCTTTACGTTATATGCACACTACAGTGGAAATGGTTCATCGGGAAGATGTAGAAAATGTTATTAAGTTGATTTATGAAAGTCTGCTTAAAATAGAGAACAACGATAGTTTTTCTTATTTCAAATAGACTGCAACACATTACCAAAAGAAACTTTATGTTTTCAATTGAATACAAATAACAAAAAGCCTCCCGATGAATCTGGAGGCTTTTTTAACTTTCGCATGGCTGCGAAAGCAATCAACCTAAACTTATAATTTTAAATCTTGAGATAGTATTGCACTGCTTTTTTCTGCAGTTCTTTTCACTGAATGGTTTATTTTTTCGAAATCTAAAGGAAAAACTTCGTTTGTGACTTCACTTTCAATAATCTGATTATCCTCTTGTATTTTGTCTTCCAATGTAAAATCAATAAGAATCGGTTGCTCTTCCTCAGTTTGGCTTTCCGTAATTAATTTATTTTCAGCAATTACGTCTTCAATAGACTTTACATAAGTTGTTTTGACAACTGAAGCTGGGTCAAAAACAGCAGTGTCATTTTCTGTGTTTTCTAGTGTATTGCTTTGATTTACAAAAATCAATTGATTTTCTTGATTAACCGCTACTCGTATTGTAGCGAATTCCGGTTGTTCTAAATCCTGAGATTTACATTCATTAGCTGCTTTACCATTGGTAAAACTTAAAGCTAGTACTCCTAAAAAGAGGATTGCATTTTTACTACTCTTTACTAGATTGTTTTTTTGGTGTTCTTGAATTGTTGATTTCATGATGATTGATTTTTTAATGTTGATGATTTTATGTTTGCGATTAATATCCTATGCAAATATATGGCTAAAAACAGGTATCTTGTTTTACATAGTACTTAAATTTAACATATTTTTAACTTTTTGATTGAATTTGCTGGTGTCTGGAAATAAAAAAGCACCGTTTATGATTATAAACGGTGCTTTTCTTCTTAGTTTTAAGCTTGTTTCAAAATTTCTATAGCTTCCACTGATTTCGAGTTTTCTGCATACTTGATTGCAGTGTTTCCTCTTTCATCTTTGATTTGTTTATCAGCTCCTTTTTCCATAAGATATTTAAGTATCTCTATTTTGTTATAGCGTGCTGCAAACATAAGGGGTGTTAAACCATTAGACATTTCATTGACGTCTGCGCCATACTCAACGAATTTTTTTACTGTTGCCAAGTCTCCTTTGAGAATAGCATTACATAAGGGAGAGTTACCATACTTTACAATTGCTGTTGAAGTTGTAAAAGTTGAAGTGTTAGTAGCTACCGCTACATTTGAAAAAGCTACAAGAGCCAAACCTAGAATAATGATTGTTTTTTTCATGATGAATGATTTAATGATGATGATTTAAAATTGTTAATGATTATTGGTAAGACTACTTAGAGACTGATTCGTTACAATGAATTTTTATTATAACATATTTTTAACAAGCACCCTTATTAGAAGACTTTACAACACCACAAAGAACAAAAAAACCATGCGAAAGCATGGTTTAGGAATCTTTATATGATTGTTATCTTATTGGTTAAGATAATGCTCTACATTTTTTTTTATGCGCTCGTTAATGTTAGCTATATCAGCCTTAATGAATTTTTCTCCAAGAATGTTCTCATACAATTCGATGTAGCGTTCCGAAACCGTTTCGATGTATTCATCAGTCATGTTTGGAATTTGCTGTCCTTCTTTTCCTTGAAAATTATTTTCTATAAGCCAACGACGTACAAATTCTTTGGATAACTGCTTTTGCTCTTCTCCTGCATTTTGTTTATGCTGATATCCATCAGCATAAAAATAACGGGAAGAGTCCGGCGTGTGAATTTCATCAATTAAAACAATCGTTCCGTCTTTAGTTTTTCCGAACTCGTATTTGGTATCCACTAAAATCAGACCTCTTTCGGCAGCAATTTCGGTACCGCGTTGGTATAATGCTCTAGTATATTCTTCTAAAACCAAGTAATCCTCTTCAGAAACAATTTTGTTGGCCAATATAGCCTCGCGTGATATGTCTTCGTCGTGTGAACCATTATCGGCTTTAGTGGTTGGAGTAATAATTGGCATTGGAAATTTGTCATTCTCTTTTAAACCTTCTGCCATAGTTACACCGCATATTGTTCTTTTGCCAAGAGCATATTCGCGTGCCGCATGACCGGAGAGATAACCTCGAATTACCATCTCTACTTTAAAAGGTTCGCAAAGATGTCCTATAGCTACGTTGGGATCGGGAGTTGCCAGAAGCCAATTCGGGACAATATCTTTAGTCAAATGCATAAATTTGGTTGCAATCTGATTTAGAATTTGACCTTTATACGGAATTCCTTTAGGCAACACTACATCAAAGGCCGACAGCCTATCAGTAGCAATCATTACCAATATTTCGTCGTTGATGTTGTAAACTTCGCGGACTTTACCACGATAAACCGATTTTTGTCCGGGAAACTCGAAATTAGTTGTAGTTATAGTATTCATTGTGTGTTGTGTTGCCTGTCTGCAGACAGGTAGATTGTGGGTGCAAATGTACTTATTAAAATATTATTTGTCTAACAAATAGGTATTGAAATAGTCTAAAATTCTGCCGTATTCATCAACCCATGAATAAGTTTCTTTGAATCCGTGTGCCTCTACGGGATAGGATGCCAAGCTCCAGTTTTTCTTTCCCAATTCAATAAAACGTTGGGACAGACGAATGACATCTTTGTACTCAACATTATCGTCTACCATTCCGTGCAACATCAACAAATGTCCTTGTAATTGATCGGCATAATAAATTGGAGATGATTTTTGGAACGCTGCCGGATCCGTTTCAGGATAGTTTAGAATATTGGCTGTATAATCATGGTTGTAGCTCGCCCAATCCGTAACCGAACGTATGGCGCAACCCACCTTAAATTCATTAGGTGTAGTCATTAATGCCATCAGCGTAATAAATCCGCCGTAAGAACCTCCATAGATACCTACCCTATTGGGATCGACTCCATATTTATCTACCAAAACTTTTTTTCCATCAAGCTGATCCGATAAATCTTTGCCTCCCATGAATCGGTATATTCCGGTGCGATGTGCGCTTCCGTAACCTTTACTGGCGCGGTAGTCAATATCTAAAACCGTGTAGCCCAAATCCGTTAAAAGATTGTGAAACATATATTCTCTCAAATAATCACTCCAATAGTTATGGGCATTTTGCAAATAGCCTGCACCATGAACAAAGATGACTGCCGCTCCATTTTTCTTATTGTTTTCTGGAGTATAAATACGAGCATTGACATTGGCATTATCGCGGGCTTTGAAAGTAATTACTTCAGGCGCACGCCAAAGGTATTTTTTAAAGGCTTCTGATTGCGAATAGGTTATTTGATTTAGTGCTGCGTTGCTTTTGTTGTCAGCCCAATACAATTCCCATGGTTTATTTTTATAGGAGTAGCGCACTAAAAGTGTTTTTTCATCTGGGGCAATTTTCACTTCATGCGCACCCTCTTTGACTAAAATGGGTTCCATTTTTCCGCCGGATGCTGCTATTTTATAGTATTCAAAATTACCCGGATGATTGGTGTTTGTGGTGAGATAAAACGCTTTTTTATCTTTTGAAATAGTGAGATCTCGCACTTCCCAATTTCCTGAGGTAAGTTGCTTGCGCACTTTGGTTTCCAAATTATACGTATACAAATGCGAGTACCCCGTAGCTTCTGACTGAAAATACACCGTTTGATTGTCTGCTAAAAATCCGAGTACTTTGGCTTCGAAAGCGTATGTCGGGATTCCTGGTCCGCCAATCCAAGCATCGTCGTGTTGGTGTTCTATTTCGGAGAACGATCCGTTTTCGAGGTTCAGTTGAATAATCCAGCGGTCTTTATTATCCTGACTTCTGATATCGGCCACTGCATATTTTCCGTCTTGAGTGTAGATAATCGGATACACAAAAACACTTCTTTCTGTGGGTTCTTTTTTGCTCTGCTCTGGATATAATTCGAAATATTTGGGTTGGTCTTTGATGTGGCTTAGTTTTGTAAAATCGACATAATAAGCGGTATCTTTCTGCGTGTTGTAGATTCCGAGTTTGAATTTGAATACATTCTTTACTGAAACCTTTGGTCGAATTTCACCCGATTTATTATAACCGTCAGCCGTTATAAAAGTTGCCATAACATCCGCTTTTACTTCAGGTGCTTCGTATAATGAAAAGGCCACATAATTACCTTTTGGATGTGCGGAAAGATTGATAAAATTGGCTTTGTCTGAATAGACTGCTTTTGGAAAATCCGTTTTGATGGACTTGGATTGGGTTTCAAACCATTTCTTTTTGGCCTCCTTATCTCTGATGAACTGAAACAATTCTTTTTGCTGTCGGTCTAAAAACGTGTCAGCTTCTTCGGTATTTTCAGGGGCTTTTCCTTTTTTAAAATGGGTAAGCTGCACGACACTTCCTTCATTAGTATTCAATTTAAAGAGGTTATTATTTTGTTCAAAAAATACGGTTCCTTTTTCTAAACCTACCTGCAGATTACTTATTGGGGAACTTTGTTGGAAAAGTTTGGTTCTTTTGGCTGTTAGGGCATCATAAGCATACAAAGCACCTGAATCTATATAATAATAGACCGATTTATCAGCATTTGAAATATAAATCTTATTGGAAAGTCTTGCTTCCATAGCCTCTACCTTCTCAGGATTTTTCATTCCTTTTTTCCAATAATAAGTACTGGAACCCGGTTCGCTTTTAGGATTCCAATCGAAATACATTTTCTGACCGTCTAAAGACCAACGTGGATTTTCGGGTTGTGGACCAATAAAGGCATCGCCTTTCATGATTTCTTCCAATTGTAAAGATTGTGCGTTTAGTGATACTGTAGAAAAAATAAGAATTAGGGAAAGGAATTTAAGTCTCACTTGATGTTGTTTTTTTAGTTGGTTTGCAAATATAATTGAAAAACCTGTCAGGTCTTGAGACCTGACAGGTTTAACATGTTTAACTAATATATTTTTAGTAATCGTTGTTCTCAATGCTTTTATAGGCATCAATCACTTTTTTCACTAATCGGTGACGCACGATGTCTTTGTCGTCTAGATAAATGATTCCGATACCTTCAACATCTTTCAAGACGAGAATCGCCTCTTTCAGACCCGATATGGTTCGGCGTGGCAAGTCAACCTGCCCCGGATCACCGGTAATAATGAACTTGGCATTTTTTCCCATACGCGTCAGGAACATTTTCATTTGCGAATGCGTTGTATTCTGAGCCTCATCTAAAATTACAAAAGCATTATCCAGCGTTCGTCCCCGCATAAAGGCTAAAGGTGCAATTTGTATAATCCCTTTCAGCAAATAATCTTCCAAAGTTTGTGGCGGTAACATATCGCGTAACGCATCGTATAATGGTTGCATGTACGGATCTAGTTTTTCCTTCATATCTCCAGGCAAGAAACCAAGATTTTCTCCGGCTTCTACAGCGGGACGCGTCAAGATAATTCGCTTTACTTGTTTTTCTTTCAATGCTTTAACGGCCAAGGCGACACCTGTGTATGTTTTACCAGTTCCAGCCGGACCAACAGCAAAAACCATATCGTTTTTGGCAACATATTCCACCAGCTTTTGTTGGTTGGGCGTCATGGCTTTAATCAGCTTTCCTCCTATTCCGTGAACCAATATTTTATCACTGTCGGGCATGCGTTGCTCTTCGTGGGAATTGCTGTGTATGACTCGGTCAATTACGTTATCATCAATATTGTTATAGCGAGTAAAATGCAACATCAGTCGGTTGAAGCGATTTTCGAACTCATCGAGCTCTTCTTTTTCGCCAAATGCCTTGAGAGTTGTACCTCGAGCGACAATTTTGAGTTTAGGATAATACCTTTTAATAGTTTCAAGGTGAGTGTCTTGAGCGCCCCAAAATTCTTTGGGTGCGATGTCGTGTAATTCAATGATACGTTCGTTCAAAAGCAGTAGTATTAAATTAAAATAATTCGCTATATATTGTTAGCTTTGTATCCAAATTTAATCAATTAAAAGAATAGCTTTTACTATTTTTGAAACCTATTTCTACCAAGTTATAAACAATTTATGTCAATAATTACCTTAACGACTGATTATGGAGTAAAAGACCACTTTGTGGGTGCTTTGAAAGGTAAATTATTATCCGAGTTCCCGGAAGCGCTTATCATCGATATTTCTCATAACATTGATGCTTTTAATGTAGCCGAAGCTGCCTATATTATCGGAGCGGCTTACAGCAGTTTTCCCAAAGGAACCGTGCATCTTATAGGTGTTGACATCGAACTAAGCGCCGAGAACCAACATATCGCTATGCAATGGAACGACCAGTATTTTGTGTGTGCCGATAACGGCATTCTGAGTATCTTGATACAAAAGATTGTTCCGCAGAAATTAGTTACCATCAATATACACGACCGTTTGCCTAATGATGCTACCGATTTGGATGTGTTCGTAAAAGTAGCCTGTCATCTGGCGAAAGGTGGTTTGCCGAACGTTATCGGGAAAGAACTAAAAGCCATAAAAGAGATAACCGAATTACAAGCAACGGTTCAGGACAATCAGATTAAAGGCTATGTTATTTATAGTGATCATTTTGGAAATGCCGTGACCAATATTTCTAAAAAGATGTTTTTAGAAACCGGTAAAGCGCGTTCCTACACCATTCAGTTTAAGAATCAAACCATCAAAACCATTTTATCGAAATACTCTGATGTGGCGGTTTCTGATAAATATCCTCTAAAATATTATGAAGGTGAAAAGCTGGCGATATTCAACGAGGCCGGTTTTTTAGAAATTGCGCTTTTCCGAAGTAATCCTGATAGTGTAGGCTCTGCTACCAGTCTACTGGGATTAAATTACCGGGATTTGGTGACTATAGAGTTTAAGAATTAGAGACAAGAAGCAAGAGACAAGAAGCAAGAAGCAAGAGGCAAGAAAAAGAAATTTAGAGAAAAGATTATGTTTGTTAGAATAGTTAAAATGAGTTTTCACGAGGAAAATATTCCGGCCTTTCTGGAAAATTTCGATTTAATTAAAGAAAAAATACGAAATGCGCCCGGAAACCGTTATCTAGAATTATATCAGGATAAAAACAATCCAGAAATCTTTTTTACTTATAGCTTTTGGGAAACCGAAGCCGATTTGGAAAATTACCGAAAATCAGCATTGTTTGATGACGTTTGGAACTTTACCAAAAAACTATTCAACGGTAAACCAGAAGCTTGGAGTGTAGATAAATTAATCTCTTTACCATAAACAATGCATCCCATCCTTCGAAAGACTTTTTATGTGCTGCCTGTCTCTGTTCGCTACACCATCAGACGGATACTTTATTTACCCGAAGATGTATTTCGAAAAAGGAATGCGATGATGCCTCCCAAAGGGATGATTTTTACCGGTTCGGGAAATTATATTGAAATTGGAGCGCAATTTTTTACTTATTTCAAGAAATATGGTGCCCTAACACCGGAAAGTGCTGTGCTGGACATTGGCTCCGGAATTGGGAGAATGGCGGTACCCTTTACTACCTTTCTTTCGGAAAAAGGGCGTTATGAAGGCTTTGACATTGTAAAAAAAGGCGTAGATTGGTGCCAAAACAACATTTCCAAACGCTTTCCGAATTTCACCTTCAAACTGATTCCGCTAAAGAATGATTTATACAATTTAAGTACCGATAACGTTGCTTCAGAATTGAGATTCCCTTATGAGAATGAACGTTTTGATTTTGTGTTTTTGACCTCGGTGTTCACGCACATGATGCCTGCCGATTTGGAAAATTACGTTAGAGAAATTCAGAGGGTTTTACAACCCGGAAAAAAGTGTTTAGCGACGTTTTTTCTTTTAGATGATGAAAGCGAAGGCATGATGAAAGAGCGCGGAGACAAAAGCTTTCCTTATCCGATGGGAGACTATTCTTTGATGGATAAATCAGTTAAAGAGGCAAATGTTGCCTATCAAAAGAGTTATGTTTTAAATTTGCTGGCTGAAAATGGTTTTGAAGTGACTCATTTTTTTAGAGGAAGCTGGTCCGGAATAGCTCCAAGCGACCTGAATGAACATCAAGACATACTAATTATAAAAAAGAATTAATGAAATCAATTGCGTTTCGCGAAATAAAATCCTTCTTTGGTTCTCCGATCGGATACCTTGTGATTGGGTTGTTCTTATTGCTCAACGGCTTGTTCCTTTGGGTTTTTGATGGCGAATACAATATATTACAAAGCGGGTTTGCTGATTTGAGTCCGTTTTTCACATTGGCACCGTGGATTTTTATTTTCCTGATTCCGGCCGTAACCATGCGTAGTTTTTCGGATGAGAAAAAACAAGGTACCATTGAATTGTTATTAACTAAACCCTTGTCGATTTGGCAAATTGTCAACGGGAAGTTTTTAGGTTCGTTTTTACTGATTGTGATTGCACTACTTCCCACTTTGGTTTATGTCTATGTCATTTCCAGCTTAGGATTGCAGGAAGGCAATATCGATATGGGCAGAACAATGGGCTCTTATTTTGGGTTGCTTTTTTTGGTTGCTGCGTATACCGCTATCGGCATATTTACTTCTACCCTATCTGAAAATCAGATTGTCGCTTTTTTACTTTCGGTGTTTTTATGTTTTGTTTTTTATTTTGGATTTGAAGGTGTTTCCAGTTATGCCACCGGTTTTCAGGATGCCGTTTCCCGAATCGGAATGGACTATCACTTTAAAAGCATGTCCCGTGGTGTTTTGGATACCAGAGATATACTTTACTTTATAAGTGTTGCCTTTTTGTTCTTGTCGTTCACCGTTTTTAAACTTAAATCCTTAAAATCGTAATGAGCGCTATGAAAAACAACTTCAAAAAAATCCTGATTACTATCGGAATCCTTGTGATTGTGAACGTAGCAGGTCACTTTGTGTTCAAACGTTTTGACCTTACGGCTGATAACAGATATACCCTTTCGGAAACTTCGTTAAAGATTGTAGCCGAAGTCAAAGAACCTTTATATATTGATGTCTTTCTGGAAGGTAATTTCCCAGGCGAATTTAAAAAACTACAAACCGAAACACAGCAATTATTAGAAGAATTCAAGGCAGAGAACTCGAATATCATCTTCCAATTTGTCAATCCCTTAGAAAATGAAGACGACAAAGAAAAAACCATACAATCGTTTTTAGAGCGTGGTCTGACACCGGTAAATGTTACGGTAAACGACAAAGGGCAGCAAACTCAGGAAGTTGTCTTCCCTTGGGCTGTAACTACGTGCGGCAATCGCTCGGTAAAAGTACCGTTGTTAAAAAATATGATGGGTGCTTCTACGGCGGAAAAAGTCGTAAGTTCGGTACAACATCTGGAATATGCTTTTGTCAATGCCATCAATGTGGTAGCCAAAACCAAACAGAAAAAAGTAGCTGTAATACAAGGCAACGGAGAACTTCATGATATTTTGATTGCTGATTTTGTAAAATCAGTTAAAGACAATTATTACATTGGGCCGTTTACTTTAGATTCTGTGGCTAAAAGTCCGGCAGAGAGTTTAAAATACTTAAAAAAATACGATTTAGCCATAATTGCCAAACCTACGGAAGCGTTTTCAGATGAAGAAAAACAAGTCTTAGACCAATTCTTAATCCATGGCGGGAAAGCCATCTGGCTTGTCGATCAGGTGAATATGGAGATGGATAGTTTGTACAATGAAGGGGGAACCAATTTAGCTTTTCCTAGAGATTTGAACCTGAACGATATGTTCTTCAAATACGGCATCCGCATCAAGCCCGATTTGATTTTCGATTTACAAAATACGCCCATCGCTTTAGCAACAGGTGACCAAGGAAGCTCGACGCAATACACGCAATATCCGTGGTTTTATGCGCCGATGATTTATCCAACTTCTAAAAACCCAATTGTAAGCAATTTGGATGGTATTAAGTTTCAATTCGCCAGTCCGATTGAACCTTTGAAAAATGATATCCAAAAAACCGTTTTATTACAATCTTCACAATATTCAAGACTAGTAGGAACACCCGCTGAAGTCAGCTTAAAAATAGTTTCGGAACGTCCCGAGCAAAAAGATTTTGCCGGAAGAGGCAATTATCCTGTGGCTGTTTTATTAGAGGGACAATTCCATTCGGTGTACGAAAACCGAGTTTTACCGTTTCAGGATGGTACTTTTAAAAACACCGGAAAAGCAAGTAAAATGATTGTGATATCCGATGGTGATGTCATCAAAAATCAATTGGACAAAAACTTCCAGCCGTTGGAACTAGGTTATGACAAATGGACGAATAATTTGTACGCCAACAAAGAGTTTATGATGAATTGCGTCAATTATTTATTAGACGATAACGGACTTATTAACATTAGAAGCAAAGAAGTAGATTTGCCTATTTTGGATAAGGAAAAAGTCTATGCCAATTATACCCAATCCCAAGTTATAACGGTCGCAGTTCCTATAGCTATCCTATTGGTATTTGGTATTGTATTCACGTTCTTACGCAAGCGCAAATACAGTAAATAAGTGTTAATAAAAAACTTTTTGAAATCCCTTTGTTTACGATATATTTGTAAAAATAAATAATAATGAAATGTCGAGGATATTTCATTTTCCCATTAAAAACAAATAAAAAATTCGAATGAAATTTATAGTATCGAGTTCTTACTTATTAAAACAACTACAAGTATTGGGTAGTGTTATCAATAGCAGTAATACGTTACCTATTTTAGACAACTTCCTTTTTGAGTTAGACCACAAAAATTTAACGGTTTCGGCTTCCGATTTAGAAACGACTATGTCGGCTACTTTAGAAATTGATTCCACTAGTAAAGGAAGTGTTGCTGTTCCGGCAAAGTTGTTGTTGGACATCTTGAAAACCTTTCCGGAACAACCGTTAACCTTCACTGTAGAAGAAAACAGTACTATTGAAATCAGCTCGAACTCCGGAAAATATGCTATTGCCTACGCTCCGGGAGAAGAATTTCCAAAGTCGGTTAACTTAGACAATCCATCCTCAACGGTAGTGCCTTCAGAAGTATTGGCAACTGCTATTAGCAAAACTATTTTTGCTGCCGGTAACGACGATTTACGTCCTGTTATGAGTGGTGTGTTTTTCCAATTTTCTCCAGAAGGTTTAATCTTTGTAGCTACTGATGCTCATAAGTTGGTAAAATATGCTCGTGCAGATGTAAAAGCTTCGCAAGTGGCTGATTTTATTATGCCCAAAAAACCTTTAAACATTTTAAAAAGTATTTTAGGAACTTCTGATTCAGAGGTGACTATTGAATATAATGATTCGAATGCGACCTTCTCTTTTGACAGTTACATTTTAACTTGCCGATTGATAGACGGAAAATATCCGAACTATGAAGCGGTTATCCCAAAAGAAAATCCGAACAAATTGATGATTAACCGTGTGTTACTATTGAACTCGGTGCGTCGTGTTGCGATTTTCTCTAATAAAACTACGCATCAGATTCGTTTGAAAATAGCGGGAGCCGAATTGAATATTTCTGCTGAAGATATTGATTACTCGAACAAAGCCGAAGAGCGTCTAACTTGTGATTATCAAGGCGATGATATGCAGATTGGCTTCAACTCGCGTTTCTTATCAGAAATGCTGACCAATTTGACTTCGGATGAAATCATGTTGGAAATGTCGATGCCCAACCGTGCCGGAATCCTTACTCCAATTGACGGACTAGATGAAGGCGAAACCGTTACGATGCTGGTAATGCCGGTCATGCTTAACAACTAAATATAAACTAACCTTTATACCGAGAAACCGTAATTTCGAAAGAAATTGCGGTTTTTTACTTTTTAAAAAAACACTTAATAATCAGACGCCAACGAATATCCTTCAAATCCTGACGCTTATTCATTTCATCCCTCATTTTTATAAATATTGTATTCCTTTGTTGCTGTTTAAGAAATCAGCATGAAGCAACAGTATCCTCTTACCTTTGGCATGGCTAGTTTTACACTTGCAGTTTTAATTGTAACCCATTGGGCCTTCATCTGCTCCTTTGATGAATTCCTTCATTTGTACAAGTATGGATTCCAACAAGAGACTATCGACGCACTGCCGTTTTTTTTTAAACCATTGTATAAAGGGAAACCCAACTTGATAACGCTGATTTGCTTTATGCTATTTACCTTTTCGGCGTTCTTGTTGATTCAACAAAAAAGGAAAAGCTATTTTTATGTGAGCATTAGTTCTTTCGTAATGATCGCCTGTTTATTTATTTTTTTAATTAAAGCCTAATGGACTTAATCCTAAAGAATGTTAAAAAAATAACTTTAATGTTAAATGGCAGACTTTAATTTTTAATATATTTGAAAACCTAACAATAAAAAACGAATTAAAACATGAAAAAAAATCTACTTGCAGGTATTGTATGCCTTGCACTCGGAATGTCTGCTACAGCGCAGAAATTAGACAAATTTGGTGCTGATTTAGCTAAGAAATCAGTAATGGGAAAAGAAATCAGAGCTCCTTATACGGATTTAACCAGCTACTTCGGTTTTATCAAGCCAGGTGCTAAGCCAGATGAAGTAAAAGGCGGAAAGAAAATGTATTACTTATACGTATGGATTCCGGTAGCGGCTCCGGAAATTGGAATCAGAATGATTTCTCCGGTTCCTGATAGCGTTAAACCAAACGAGAAAGATTACCAATCGGCTGATTATACTGCTAATGCAGCAGATACGAAAAGCTTCTTTGATACGTGGATCACTTTTGAAAGAGCGGACGGAATTTTCAAAATTGAAGATGTAGCGGCTAAAGCAAAATCTGCTTCATGGACTAAAATTGAAAGCAATGATGACTCAGGCGAAATGCCGGCTCAACCTTCTGGAAGCAAATACAACTCTTTGATGAGAATCACGAGCGATACCTCAAACCCAACAAAATCTTTAGTAATGGGATTGTACAGAATCGGATTCACTACCTATAAAACAGGAGAAGTTCAAGGTAGTTTCTTAGCGCAATTGGGAGCTCCAATCAAACTTCCTGGAGTTCAGGTAGCGGTAAACCCAGCTGATATTGTAAAAAAATAAGGATTAAAGTAGTAGGAATACGAAAAGTCCCTCGCTAAAACGAGGGACTTTTTTTATTCGCGTAATGCCAAAATAGGCGTTTTAGAATGCTGCGCCATTTTTTGAGTGGTCGATGTCGTAAACAAACGTGTAAAAAAGTTTTGTTTGTGCGTTACCATTGCCAGTAAATCGATAGCATGACTTTCGGTAAACTGTTCTATCGCTGCGGCAACATCTTCGCTGGACTTAATAAAAAATTCCAACGCTTCTTCGCCCTCAAAAGAAGATTCCCAATATGCAATCTCCTCCGCAATAAAGGCATAATCGGGCGTATTAACATACAAACATTTTACTTTAGCCTCGAGCTTGCGGGCAATTCGCAGAACATCCTTCAATGCCTGAATCTCATCTTGTCGGTAACGCGTACAAAAGCCGATGGTTTCTATTTTGTGAAATTTGGTGTCGTGCGCAATCATTAAAACGGGAACGCTAACCTCCGCAAGAACATCGTCAGCATTGGTTCCGATAAAGGAATCCAACCAATCTGAAGAGCCTGTCGTTCCCATAACTACAAAATCAATATCCTGGAGATGGACGACCTCTTTAATACAATCTAGTAATTCTCCGGTCATCATGATATGGTCTAGCGGAATCACTTCGGCATTATTCGCTTTGGCAATGTCCTTCATTTTTTCTAAGGCTTGCGCAAAATTATCGGAATTCGTCGCTTCCAAACTTTCATAAACCTCTATAAAATTAATCGGTAGTAACTGACTATCCACTATCGGCAACTCATACGTATGCAACAACACTATTTTGGCGTGGTACACTTTAGCCATTTCAAGCGCATATACCAACGCATTTTCAGAAGTTTCGGTAAAATCCAATGGCAGCAGAATCCTTTTCATAATAGTAATATTTATTAATTTTAATGCTAAAATTACGCTCCAACGTTTAAAATAAAATGTTAATTAGGAGGCTATTAACGAATTCGTTTGTATTTGTAAAAGTTGATAAAAATGATATAAACATCGCATGTTTTGTTTTAGTACCTTTGCCTTCCGAAACCCAATTTTGAATACAACGTTGTTAAAAAGATAGAAATGATTTCCCAAGAAACTATTGTTGCCTTAGCTTCTCCTTCTGGTGCTGGAGCCATCGCTGTTATTCGCCTTTCGGGGAAAGAAGCACTGACCATTTCCGGGCAAGTATTCCAATCGGTTTCAGGAAAAATCCTCTCCAAGCAAAAAACGCATACGATACATCTTGGTCATATTGTAGATGATACCAAGGTATTAGACCAAGTACTGCTTTCGATATTCAAAAATCCGAATTCCTATACTGGTGAAGATGTGGTGGAGATTTCCTGTCATGGTTCTACGTATATTCAACAACAAATCATTCAGTTACTGTTGCGAAGAGGTTGCCGAATGGCGCAAGCGGGCGAATTTACGCTTCGTGCTTTTTTGAATGGCAAGCTCGACTTGTCGCAGGCCGAAGCCGTGGCCGATTTGATTTCGTCGGACAACGAAGCCAGTCATCAGATTGCGATGCAGCAAATGCGTGGTGGATTTTCGAATGAGATTGCCAAGCTACGGGAAGAACTTTTGAATTTTGCTTCGCTTATAGAACTAGAATTGGATTTTGCTGAAGAAGATGTTGAATTTGCTGACCGAACTCAATTTAATGAATTACTTACCCGAATCACCTTTGTCTTAAAACGCTTAATCGATTCTTTTGCGGTGGGGAATGTCATCAAAAACGGTATTCCGGTTGCGATTGTAGGGGAACCTAATGTGGGAAAATCAACGTTATTGAATGCTTTACTGAATGAAGAACGCGCGATTGTTTCGGATATTGCCGGCACTACCCGAGATACGATTGAAGACGAATTGGTCATAGAAGGTATTGGCTTCCGATTTATCGATACGGCCGGAATTCGGGAAACCAAAGATGTGGTGGAAAGCATTGGCATCAAAAAGACTTTTGAAAAAATTGAGCAGGCTCAGGTTATTATATACCTGATTGACAGTTCGCAATTAACATTAGACAACAAAAATCTGCAGGAAGTACAAGTCGAGCTCGAAAAAATTAAAAACCAATTTCCGTTAAAAGCACTTGTGGTTATCGGAAACAAAGCAGATACTATATCGGAAGCTCAAATCTCAAATCTGAAATCTCAAATCCCCAATATTTTATTGCTTTCTGCTAAAGAAAAAAACGGCATTGAGGATTTAAAAAACCAACTCTTATCGTTTGTCAACACCGGAGCGCTGCGCAATAATGAAACCATTGTTACCAACACGCGTCATTACGATTCCCTACTCAAAGCGCTGGAAGAAATTCAGAAAGTGTCGTTCGGATTACAGTCGGGTTTGCCTTCAGACCTGATGGCAATTGATATCAAACAAGCTTTGTACTACTTTGGTGAAATTACCGGAGAAGTAACTAATGACGAGCTTCTGGGTAATATTTTTGCGAATTTCTGTATTGGGAAGTAACCATTAATCCCTAATACTTCTCCCCTAATTCCTTACGCAACACTTGCGCTTGCGCTTGGAGGAATTTCAGTTGGTTTTGATGCTCCAACATCTCGAAAACATATTTTTTACTGGAGTTAGAAGCCCCTCGCAATAACTTCATCCCAAGGATTTCCTGTTCTGTTGCTATATTTCCTTTGGCTTCTAAATAAGGGAGTAATTGTAGCATCTTGGCGCGGTTGAGACACTTTTTTTCTAAAGCAGCTATTTTACGCGATAGCACCTGTTGTTGGAAGTCGTTTTCCTTTAGCAATTTTTGCAGTTTGACTTGGTACTCCGTCATTTCTTCGGGAGTAAGTGACTGTGCTATGGTGGTATACTCGTTGCTTCGGACTACTGCTACGAATTCTGCCATTTTTTCCATAGCCACGGCGGGTAAACGGCGTTCACCCAATTCGTACATGGATAATCGGCTCCGCTTCACGTTGAGCAGTAAAGCCAGGATCCTCTGAGAGATGCCTAATAGGTTGCTTATATATTTTTCCGCACTCATAAAATTGCCATCGCAAGTTTTATACCAAATTTTTTTGTGGCCAAGTATAGTGTGGCCAAAAAAATTGGCCACGGGTAGTTTGGCCACGTTTTTGGAAAAAAAATTATACATAAAGGGAACAGATGTTAAATTTATTCTTACATTCGTTTTACTGATATCAAATACCACAAAATTTTATTGGATAAATAAATATGCTTGTAAGTGGGCGTGTTTATGAGTTATGTATCACCATATTGAAGACTCGAACTAAAAACGACTACTATGATATTGAAAAAAACCATTATTAAGAACTTTCGAGGAATAAACGGAACAATTACAGTAGACTTTGATTTATTTAGTTGCATTGTAGGACAAAATGATGCAGGAAAATCAACAATATTAAAAGCGTTGGATGCTGGTTTAAATGGTACAGCTTTATCAAGGACAGATTATAATGTTGAAGCGCAGGATAATGTAATTTCTGTTGAAATGCATTTTGACTGTCTAAATTCTCAATACACTTTGGGAGAAGAAATTGAAACTTCGATTGAAGCTGAAGAATTGGTTAACGATCAAAATCTCTTAGTATGGAAGAAAACTTGGACAGTTACCGATACATCTATTTCAACCGCAAAAACTTCGTTTATTAGAAAAGTTTATGCTGGGAACAATGATTTTATTTTAAAAACAGAAGCTCAACTTATGGCATTATGTGGAGCAAACGGAATTGTAACGGCAAAAGGCAATGGTGATAATTTCAACAATGTTGAAAAAAGAGAAAAATTAAGAGAATACAATCAACAAAACAACATAGCCTTTACTTATGAATTTGAAGATGTACCTTCATCAGGAACAACAAAACTAAAATCTATAGCCGATTCCATCAAAAAATTACTACCATCATTTCAATATTTCAAAGCCGATTCCTCTCTTTCTGATACTGATACTACTATACAAAAGTACTTTAAGGATATGGCTTTTAATCTCATCCAAGCTGGAATCAACACTGACGATTTAGAAACTCAAATTAGAAATCAACTCGGAACAGTTTTACAAAAGGTTACTGACAAAATAAATGATGTAGTAAAGTCCTCAGAGAAAGTGGAACCAAGAATAGAGTTTGATTGGAGTAAATTAATTTCCACTTCATTTGTTAGTACTTCCTCTGGTAACAATATTCCTTTAAGTTCAAGAGGTGATGGTTTTCGGAGAATTACAATGATGTCATATTTTGAATATCTAGCCGAAACTAATAGAGCAAATTCTGAACAACAGATAATCTTTGGCTTTGAAGAACCCGAAACTTTTTTACATCCTTCGGCTCAAGACAATTTGTACGACAAACTAAATATGTTAACACAGAATGGCTATCAAGTTATAACATCAACTCATTCACCTACAATTGTAGGCAAAACAAATATTCAAAATATTGTCCATATATCTAAACCAAATAACGTTTACACGGTAAATCAGGCTGGACTTGATTACAAACAATTAGCGATTGATTTAGGAATAAAACCTGACAATACATTTACGCCTTTGTTTTCAACTTCAAGGCTTCTATTTCTAGTTGAAGGAATTGATGATGTTAATGCTATGCATCATAAGGCAAAATTATATAAGCAAGCAGGCGAAATTAATCAGACCTTCGAAGAATTAAGTGTAAACATTATTCCTATTGGTGGGTGCGGAGGCGTAAAACACTGGGTAAATCTTGACCTCTTTACAAAACTAGAAAAGCCTTTCTTTATTTTTCTTGATAGTGACAAAGACAACGCAGCTCAGGTATCTCCAAACGAAACCAGTTTGGTTAACTATGGGCTTACTTTAGGAACTGATTTTTTGATTACAAAAAAGAGGCTTTTAGAAAATTATATTCATCCTTCTGCATTGCACAGATTAGTTCCCGGCTCAACCATTACATATACAGATTTTGACCACGCAAAAAATCTTTGCAAAGATTTTCCTGATAGTGTTATTCGAGCTCATCTCGGTGGCGGTAAGGTTGCAGAAAAGCATTATGGTAATCTAACATTTGCTGAATTAAAATTAACTTGGTTTGATGGAAATACAGATGAATTTTTAGATCTATATAATATAATTGCGGCAAAATTAAATTAGTACAATGGCAAGTGCATAAAAGCCGTTTCTAGCAATTCCGAATTTTGTGATAAGTTCAAGTTTACATTCCGCAAGAATTTTTATCTTTAAAAGAAAATAAAAAGTTCCGAAGTTCGCAACTGACTAGAAGCGGCGGAAAGTTATAGGCAATTTATGGAAGAACTACAGCTACCCGAAGAAACACCGACAGACAAATTATATAACCTTTTGAAAGGAACAATTGGAATGATTCCATATGCTGGAAGTATTGCATCAGAAGTTTTTGGTATGATTGTAACTTCACCAATTGTAAAAAGAAGACAAAAATGGTCGGAATTAGTTGTAAGCAAACTCAAAGAGCTAGAAGAAACCAAAGCAATTTTGAATATAGATGAATTGGCAGAAAACGAAGAATTTATTTCTTTTCTTATGGAAGCTTCCGACATTGCAATAAAATCCCATCAATTAGAAAAGTTAGAGGCGTTGCGTAATAGTATTGGAAATTATTTCACGAAAAACTCTCTTGATTTTGATAAAAAGTTTTCATTTCTAAAAGTTGTTGAACAAATAACTCCAACACATTTAAAGATTTTGCTGTTCATTGCAAAGAATGATGATTTATTGGGAAAAGAAAGAGACAAATCTGGTGAACAAGATGAAGAAATTAAGATAAATTGTTATGAAGATCTTTACCAATTATTTCAGAATGAAAACATTGGTATAGACAAATACCATTTCAGAAAGTGTGTTGTGGATTTAGAAAGCTATTCTTTGTTGAGAGTTAATAAAGATTTTAGAGATTTTATAAGTGGTGGAGGTTACGCAACAGACACTGGTGCGCCACAAGTAAAAATTCTGGATTTTGGTGTGGAGTTTATTCAATTTATTTCATCATAAACTGCCTATAACAGCCGTTTCACGCAATAGATGGTTTTGTTTTTCTTAGCCGGAAAGTACCCGATAGCACCGTGTAAAAACTTTCACACCAAATTTTTTGTGGCCAAGTATAGTGTGGCCAAAAAAATTGGCCACAGGTAGTTTGGCCACAGCATTTGAAAAAATAATGCCAATAGCCCTGTAACAAATTTATCTACCAGCCTACTTATCGGAACTCCTTAATTCCTAGAGCTATGAATAAAACGATTTTCAAAGACCCTAAAGGAAATGAATTGCGACTCTCCAGCGTATTTCAAGCGGATCAGGAAGTTTCATTCCAAAACTTCTCAGCGAAATATGTGGCCTTCGGAAACGAAAATTATACGGTAAACCAACGCAAAATTGCGGTGCAACAAGGCGAATATATTATTGGCAATAAGAACACGATTTCCAATGTCTTCATTGATTCGTTGTCCCCAGCAAAAGGAATATGTATCGATATTGCTCAAGAATACCTTACCGAAATTATCGCGTACCATTTTAAGGATACGACTGCGTTTTCGGCCTTTTTGTTCGAACAGGAATGGGTTAGTCAGAAATATAATGTTGAAAACACCTCGTTGGGCTATGCGTTACAGCAATTGGCAGCCGAATTTGAAAATTTAAATAGTGGTTGCTCCACCATCCATTCCGAATTATTTTATGCCGTAGCGGAATGTATCGTAAAAGATCAAAGCGATGTCTTTACGCAATACAATCGATTGAAAACCGTCAAGCAAGAAACCACAGGACGCTTATTTAACTACGGCTGCGATGCGAAAAATTATATGGATAGTCATTTTCTGTCCAAAATCAGCCTCGACCAAATAGCTAGTGAAGCCAAACTATCAGAATACCATTTTATCCGACTCTTCAAAACCCTTTTTAACACGACGCCTTATCAATATCTTATTCAAAAAAGATTGGCCTATGCTAAAGTTTTGTTATTGGAAAAAACCTCGATTCAAGATACCGCTTTTCTGACTTCGTTTGCGGACAGTGCCTCGTTTTGCAAAGCGTTCAAATCGGCTTATGGTTTGACTCCGAAACAATTCGCCGCTATAAATTAGCAATTTTTGACAATTTTAAAACGGCAGTAGGTTGTATTTTTGAGTAGCAAAACGTAAAACAATAGATCATGGTAAAAATCATCCTTAAAACCGCCATTTTAGTACTCGCAACCATCCATGCTGCCTTTGGTCAGGAAGTGACTTGGAAAAAACTGACTACCGAAGCCTATCCCGGCAAGCAGGACGACATCACCTTTGTAGACGAAAATACGGGCTGGTATGTCAATGGTTATGGAAAAATATTCCGCACCAATGATGGAGGCACTACTTGGGAAAAACAGTTGGAGCAAAAAGGAAGCTTCTTCAGAACCCTTGCCTTTGTAGATAAAAATATTGGATTTGCAGGTACCGTCGGCACCGATTATTTCCCGAATGTTACTGATACGATTCCGCTCTACGGCACTAAAGACGCAGGCAAAACCTGGAAACCTGTCACCTATAAAGGGCCTTATGTAAAAGGGCTTTGCGCCATAGATATCGTCAAAGAACAGTTTATCAATCATGGTAAGATAGATTATAAAGTCCATTTATTTGCCGTAGGACGCGTCGGTAGTCCGGCCAATATGATGACATCCCATGATGGCGGTGCAACCTGGACCTCCAAAAGCATGAACAACGACTGTAAAATGTTGTTTGATATCAAAATGTTCAACAAGAACGAAGGCATTGCCTGTGCGGCAACCAGCGAAGACATCACCCAATCCAACGCGCTTATTTTAAAAACGAAGGACGGCGGCACCACTTGGCAGAAAGTGTACCAATCGGCACGTCCTTATGAAACCACCTGGAAAGTTTCCTTTCCATCACCCAAAGTCGGTTATGTCACTATCCAATCGTACAATCCGGATCACAATGTGAAACAACAACGCGTAGCCAAAACTACGGATGGCGGAACGACATGGACCGAAATCAACCTAACCGAAGACGCCACGGCAAGAGAATTCGGAATCGGATTTATCGATGAAAATCATGGCTTTGTAGGCACGATGAGCAGCGGTTTTGAAACCAAAGACGGCGGACAAACCTGGCAGAAAATAGATTTAGGCAAAGCCTGCAATAAAATCCGAATCTATAAAGATGAAGCTGGAAAACAATACGGCTATGCTATTGGAGTGAACGTTTTTAAATTCTAAATACCTGGGAAGAACGACCGCTTTGGCAAAAAATATGGCTTTTTGTACATTTGACACTAGTCGGCTTGTTATTTGGATTAGGAGTTGGCATTGGAGATCAATAATTATATTTTTATAATAGTATGAAAATTAAAAAGACAGGAGTAGTAAAAGTCATTCGTTCAGCAGCCTTATTTTTGGTCTGTGGTCTTATCGGATTTTATGCCGGTAAAATGGGCGTTGGAGCTTCCTCAGGGATGTCTAAGTTGTCTTTGTTGGTGTTGGTTTCGCTTTTTATTCCCCTCTTTTTTATAGTCATCGCCATTCATGAAGCGGGACATGCTTGGGCTGGAGTACGGATGAATTTTGATTTCAAGACCTATGTCATAGGGCCTTTCCTTTGGCAAAAAGAACAAAACCAATGGCGATTTAAATGGAATAAAAATATCAATACGGCTGGCGGCATGGTTATTTGTATGCCCCAAGGAACCGATAATCTCGGCAAACGTTTTTCGGTCTACGCCGCTGGTGGTCCGATTGCGAGTCTACTACTGACACTGCTTGCGTTTGGAGGGTATAGTTTTATTGAACCTTCATCTACAGCTTTAGAAATCTTTCGAAATGCTTTGTATATCACAGCCTTTCTTTCGCTAATCATTTTTATTGTTACGGCTTTGCCTTTGCGAGCTAATGGATTTTCTTCGGATGGTGGCCGAGTGCTTCGATTACTGCAAGGCGGTGCTACCTCTCGATTTGAATTACTGCTTTTAAAATTAATTACCGGCGCTTCTGCTGGCATTCGACCGAGAGACATTGACAGCGATGAACTTACCGAAGCCAGAGTTTTAGCATCACAATTAAAGGCTCCGTTTGGCGTTTATCTGCATGGCTTTTCACATCAGGCCGAATGGGATAAAGGGAATGTAGAAAAAGCAGAACAACATCTACTAGATTATATTCAAGAAATAGAAGCCATTCCGAAAGGCATTCGGAACATCGTTTGGCTGGACGCGGCTTACTTTTATGCTTATGCTAAAAAAGACTTGGAACAATCGGAGTATTATTGGAACCAATTTGAACCCGCAGCTTTGATTCCGAAAGCCCAAATTTTTGCCACCGAAGCCGCTATCCAACTGTTGAAAAATGACCAAGAAGCGGCACAACAAAAAATAGAAGCTTCTGAAAAAGAAATAGGTAACATGCTCGATCAAGGTTTGGGAGTAGCTTTGAAGGACAAATTAACGCTGATGAAAAAAGAGGCGTTTGAGAATTAATTTGAATACTTGCGAATAGTGGAGATACTATAGTAAAAGTATACGCCTACTCCAGAAACGCTCCGTTTTCACTCCAAAAATGTTTTTCACTTTTGTCAGGCATTTCTAGGCTATAATGTAAGTACTTTGCTTATCTTTGCGCTACTACCCCACCTCTAAAATCCGTTTCCATGAGTTTAAAACGATATTGGAGTCCGCTATCAAAATGGTTTTTAACCCGTCCCAATACTTCTGGGTTGTTGGTGTTTTTGTTTTTCTTGGTTATAGTGAGCTTTTTAGTAAAACTTCGGTATAATGCACTGCAGGAAAGTCAACGCCGAGAAATGTCGAATATTATCAATGTGGTACGACAAAATTTTGACCAAATCCTTAAAAACAGCTACACGACAACGCTAACGCTCGCGATGACTGTTAATGACGATGGCGTTCCTGAGAATTTTGAAAAAGTATCGAAAAAACTAGTAGATTCTAATCCAGACATAGACGCGGTACAATTGGTTCCGAATGGCATTATCAAATACGTGTATCCCATTGATGGCAATGAAGTAGTGCTTAATTATGACATCTTAAATAGTCCTGATGTTCGACAAGAAGCGCTCAAATCCATTCAGACCAAGCTCATCTATTTTGCCGGACCCATGAAGTTAAAACAAGGTGGCGTGGGTGTTGTTGGTCGACTGCCCATCTTTAAACAAGGAAAGTTTTGGGGATTTTCTGCCGTAATCATCCGTTTGGAAACCTTAATTAGAATTTCAGGAATGGAGTCGATTGATGATTCTAAATACTATTTTCAGTTTTCGAAAGCGCATCCCGTTTCCCAAAAAGAGGAGTTCTTTTTGGCCAACAAAGAGGATTTTTCCAAAAAATATTATGAAACCGCAACGATACCGGATGGCGATTGGAAGCTTTATCTGATTACTCAAGAGAAAAACGCCATACTCTATCAGATGTTCACTTCGAGCAGTTTGGGCTTTTTATTTGCCTTATTTTGTGGACTTTGGGTAGCCTCTATGATGAAAAAACCGGCACAATTGCAGTTAGTTGTTCACGACCAGGCACAAAAAATAGAAGATAACGAAAAAGAATTTAAAGCCATATTTGACCAAGCACCTATAGGCATTGCCCGAATTGATTCGGCTACAGGAATTTTCATCTCGGTTAATTCCGAATATTGTCAGATTGTAGGGTATACCGAAAGTGAGATGACCCAGCTCAGCTTTCAGGAAATAACGCATCCTGACGATTTGGGAGAAGACATCAGTAATATGGAGCTTCTTAACAAAGGTCTCATCAGTTCGTTTGAATTAGAGAAAAGATACCTTCATAAGTCGGGCAAAACCGTATGGGTAAACCTTACTGTAGCCGGCATCGGAAAAACCGATGAATTTCCGCTAAATCACATTGCTATTGTAGTCGACATTACCGATAAAAAAAGAGCGGAAGAAGAGTTGCAGCAATCCTTTGAATTAGTTTCCGATCAAAATAAGCGATTGTTGAATTTTTCATATATCGTGTCGCACAACCTAAGGTCACATACGAGTAACATAGCAACGATTACCGATTTTTTATCGAGTGCCACGACCGATGAAGAGCGCGATGAGATGATTGATTTATTACAAAAAGTGTCGAATTCGCTCAATGAAACGATGGCCAATCTTAACGAGGTAGTCAGCATCCGAACCAACATCAATCTAAACACCGAATCCCTTAACCTTAGCGAGTTTATTGGAAAAGCCACCGTTATTTTAAACCAACAAATTACTGATAGCAATTCGGTCATTACCAACTTGGTTGGCCCGACAATCGCTGTGCAGTACAATGCTGCTTATCTTGAAAGTATTCTGTTCAATCTTATATCCAATGCAATTCGATACCGTCATAAAGATCGTAGACCCGAAATCACCCTATCGTTTGATGAGGAAACCAAAACCCTAAAAGTAAAGGATAACGGTATTGGCATTGACTTACATAAAAATGGAGAGAAGCTATTTGGTATGTATAAGACGTTCAACAACAACCCCGATTCAAAAGGTATTGGACTGTTTCTGGTGAAGAATCAGGTAGACGCTATGGGAGGAAACATCCAGGTTGAAAGTACGCTAGGTGTTGGAACTACCTTTGCGATTACTTTTAAATAAATCCTGAAATCAGATAACAAAACTACTTATTCAATCACCAATTTCTTAGTAATCACTTTAGTCTCCGAAGTTATTTTAGCCAAGTAAATTCCGGTAGCTAAACCAGTACTTATCGTTGCTTCTCCGTTAAAAGTTTGTTCGTATACTTTTTGTCCGAGTGCCGAAAAAATTTCGATTTTACCTTCATTTGTTATGCCCGCAACGGTAAAATAGTTTTTTGCAGGGTTTGGATAAAGCACCACTTTTGTAGTATCAAAATCAGTAGTAGATAATGACGCAAACCAAGTCTGACCCACATTTGCTCCAAATACATATTCCGCCAAAAGCGGATAGTCAATAAATGGATTTCGGTTGACTTGCCAAGTATAAATATAATTGTTGCGATTCATTTCAAAATCATCTCTTGGGTCGGTTTGATTCCATTGCAACAACAAGGCTAAATCCCCTAGTTGGCCCAGGGTAGAATTGGCCGGATTTCCATTAACAACACTTAATCCGTTGTAACGGCAAGCCATATAAAATAAAGCTCGAGCTACATCACCACGCCAACTGCCTTGAGTACCTGTTGGTCCCATATATTCACCGTAATCTCTGTTATTTCGGATACTGTTTTCGGGTCCGTCCTCTGCTCTGATATGATGCGCATCACCGTGACCGGTCATTAAATCATCGGCATTTGTGGGCAACCAAGTATTGATTCCGTCTGCCTGTGACGATGTCCCATCGGTAAAACCACCTCTGGATTGAGGATAGATGTGCTCTCTATTCCATTTTCCGGTGTTTACTCCGGTTTCTTGCAAATCCAATTTAGAACGAGGCTGCTCGACATACATAAGCCAAACCTGATTGCTGTTTAGCGGATTTTGATCGCACGTTTTTAAAATGGTTTCGATATCGCCATAATTGTGAGCACGAACTACGCTGGGATTCGCAATAATATCTTGAATGGCTTGTTTTAGCACAGCACCTGATTTTCCTTCCAAAGAATCATAGTATCCCGCTGGAGTTGTTGGAGCAACTATTCCATAAGTAGGATTTAAAGGTGTTCCCCATCCTGCCACGGTAAAATCATTGTCAATTACCCGAAACTGAAGCTGGTCGTTAAGTCGATTGTACGTAGCCGGAAGCGTACCAAATTTTACGATAGCTACTTCATCGCCTTCATCTAAGGTATCATCAACAAACGTAATATTAGTAGAAAAAGTGGTACCACCAGTCGGAATAAAAGCAGTAGTAGTTCCGGTAAAATCAGGATTATTTATCGAACCGCTATTGAGTGTAAACGTAAAATTCAAATTGGAAGTCACTGGAGTTTGTGTAGTAAACGTGATGGTAACTACACTTCCTTCCGTAACCTCATTGACGGGAACAGAAATCGTTATGCCGTTGAAAACAATACCACTTCCATCGTTATTCGCGCCTGGAGTAGGTGTCTTGGTTTCGTAGGTACCATCATTCTTTCTCTGAATAGATTGCGTCGCTTGCGCACTATTAGCGTTTTCATCAATTTGAGTCGTAACGCCTAAAGTAGCCATTAAAGAGGTGGCATCAGCATCACCAGTGTCATAGACTAAAGCATCAATTAAATTGGTCGTTGTTGCCAAAGTAGCATTTGGAAAATCAGAAGCGCTACCCAAATACAAGCCCACACCGTCAGGGCCGTTTTGAAAGATATTATCTGGTAATATTTTTGTCGGAACCGGAGAAACCAATAAATCTCCGATAAGCACAATTCCGTTAACATCAGTAGTTAATCCATCTAAATCGATAGTGTAATAGCTCAAATTAGCCTGACTTCCTGTACCGTTAAAAAATACTAGAACATAACCATCAAGTGCAAAATTAGGAGCCGTCGACTTTAATTCGATAAACTCTCTATCATCGGTGCTTGGCGTATCCGAATCTAATTCATTAATAACAACTTGGGCATTGACTGAAAACGAAATCAGTCCTATCAGGAATAGTATTTTTTTTAGCATTTTCATAAAATTGTGGACTACAAAGATATTTATAAGTACTTGTAAATCGACAATTCGCACTCGGAATTAACTATAATATCATATCTGCTAAGGTTTACTACGGAAAAAACTTAAAATCTGTAGATTACTCTCCAATTAATATGCTCATTTTTCAAGCATTTAAACTATTTTTACAGCAGCAAATCTTTTAAAGATGACAGAGTTTTTAGGATACATTGGAGCCTTGTTTATTGGAATAATCTTAGGAATCACAGGTGGTGGCGGTTCGATACTTACCGTACCCGTATTGGTTTATGTGCTTCATTACAATCCGATAACAGCTACTGCCTATTCCCTTTTTATAGTGGGTACCACTTCGGGATTTGGAACAATTCAAAATTTTAAAAACAAGCTGGTCGTTCCCAAAACCGCCTTATTGTTTGCTATTCCGTCTGTGATTGGTGTATATATCACCCGAAAATTCATAGTGCCTCGAATTCCGGATACCGTTTTTTATTTTGGTTCCTTGCAATTATCCAAAGAAACGTTTCTGATGCTGCTTTTTGCCGTAGTGATGTTTATGGCGGCTTTCTCTATGCTGAAAAAACAAAAAGAAATTGTGGTAGTTGATGTCAAAAAGAAATCGCAGTTCTTGGTTATGGTTCAATTGTTTTTTGTTGGGATTTTAATTGGACTGATTGGTGCCGGTGGTGGTTTTTTAATCATTCCAGCCTTACTAAAACTGGCGCAATTGCCGATGAAGAAAGCCATTGGAACTTCACTGTTAATTATCACCATCAATTCGCTTATTGGGTTTACCGGTGATTTACAGAATATGGTAATTGATTGGCCTTTTCTGCTGAGCTTTACAGCTGTTTCGGTAGTCGGAATTTTTATTGGTCTTTATATTCAGAAGTTTATCAATGAAAAGTATTTAAAGCAAGTCTTTGGTGTTTTTGTTTTAATCATGTCTTGTGTAATTTTGTACCGAGAGCTATTTTCATAAAGTATTCTAAATTCCCCGTTAATTGTTATCTCTATTCTTTAATTTTGCGTAAAATCTATTAGAATGAAAATCGAACAACTATATACCGGATGCATCGCTCAAGCTGCTTATTATCTTGAAAGTAATGGTGAAGCTGCCATTTTTGATCCCTTACGAGAAGTACAACCTTATTTAGACAAAGCGCAAAAAGACGGCGCACAAATAAAATATATTTTCGAGACGCATTTCCATGCTGATTTTGTTTCCGGACATTTAGATTTAGCACAAAAAAGCGGTGGCAAAATTGTGTACGGTCCAACAGCCAAACCTGAATTTGAGGCTATTATTGCAGAAGACAATCAGGAGTTTACCGTTGGAAACTATACTATAAAAGCATTGCACACTCCAGGTCATACTTTGGAAAGTACTTGTTATCTTCTTATGGATGAAAACGGAAAACAGCACGGCATCATAACAGGAGACACGCTATTCATTGGCGATGTCGGTCGTCCCGATTTGGCTCAGGCCTTGGTAGACGATTTGACTCAGGAAAAACTGGCCTCGTACCTTTTTGACTCGTTGCGCAATAAAATTATGCCACTTGCCGATGATTTAATAGTATATCCAAGTCATGGTGCGGGAAGCGCGTGTGGAAAAAACATGAGCAAGGAAACGACGGATACTTTGGGGAATCAAAAACGAACCAATTATGCTTTAAGACCCGATATGACAAAGGAAGAATTCACCAAAGAATTACTAGACGGTTTGGGAGCTCCTCCCGCCTATTTTCCGCAAAACGTCATGATGAATATACAAGGTTATGATAGTCTGGACAACATTATTGAAAAAAGTAAGGTTGGACTTTCAGCAAGAGAGTTTGAAGCCATTGCCAATCAAGGAGATGTGATAGTCTTGGATGTCCGTCATGAAAATGATTTTGTAAAATCGCACATCCCAAATTCTATTTTTATTGGCATTCAAGGAGGTTTTGCTCCTTGGGTTGGCTCTTTATTAAGAGATGTAAAACAAAAATTACTTTTGGTTATTCCAGAAGGAAGAGAAGAAGAAACCATCACAAGATTGTCCCGCGTTGGCTTTGACCATGTTTTGGGTTATTTGAATGGTGGAATAGAAGCATGGAAAAGTGAGGGATTTGAAACGGATACTATTGCATCCATAACTCCGGAAATGTTTGCCAAGCAGCTTACTGCTGACAGTATTGTGATTGATGCCCGAAAACCTGGAGAATTTGAAGCGGAACATGTTACCGATGCTGTAAATATTCCACTAGATACCATCAATGAAAATTTTCAAAGCGTACCTAAAGGCAACGATTTCTTTTTACATTGTGCCGGAGGTTATCGTTCGGTTATTATGGCTTCGATATTGAAATCGAGAGGTATACACAATATCATCAATGTAGAAAAAGGGTTTAATGGGATTAAACAAACCAGTGTCAACTGTACTCAGTTTGTATGTCCTTCGAGCAAAAAATAAATTGTAAAAAAAACAAAATTAGCACCCAAGCAATAAGCAAATTAAATACATTTGCAGTCGTTAAAAATTAAAACAAGAACATGAAAAAAATAATTCTTTTAGTAGCCGGAGCAGTAGTCCTTTATTCTTGTAATAAACTTGCTGAAGGTGAATACGAAATTACAGGAACAGTAAAGGGAATGAAGACCGGTTTGGTTTATCTTGAAAAACAAAACCCAATGACAGGTGCTCAGGCAATTGACACTGTAAAAATTGTTGATGGAAAATTTGAAATCAAAGGAAAAACTACGGAACCTGAAATTCATTTTATTCAAGTGGACAAAGTAAATGGAAAAGTACCTTTTATTCTTGAAGGTGGAGAAATTGAAATTGCTGTTGATAAAGATAGCCTACAAAAATCAAAATTATCCGGAACCTACAATAATGAAGAGTTCAACAAATTCAATGAAGAGTCTAGCAAAATTCAGAAGAAAATTCAAAAACCAGTAATGGATTTTCAAATGAAAAATATGGCACTTATGAATGAGGCACAACAAAAAAACGATACGGTTACTATGAACAGAATCCGTAAAGAATATGATGCCCTACAAAAGCCAATGACAGACTATACTTTTACGTATCCAAAAACACATCCGAAATCATTTATTAGTGTATTGATTACACAAATGATGTTGAACAATCCAAAATACGCAAAGGATATTGAAGGACTTTACAATTCATTTGAAGAGTCATTGAAAAAAACTAAACCAGGAAAATCTATCAAGGAATACCTTGATGCATCAAAAAAAAAGCCAGCCGTAAAGTAATAGCTGTTGGTCAATTAGCTCCTGATTTCAAAGCAGCAACACCGGAAGGAAAGGTTGTTTCTTTGAAAGAAAGTTTAGGAAAAGTGACATTGATTGATTTTTGGGCCTCTTGGTGCGAACCATGTCGAGAAGAAAATCCAACTGTTGTTGCACTTTACAATGAACTGCACTCCAAAGGATTAAACATCATTAGTATTTCTTTAGACAAAGATGCTTCAAAATGGAAGGAAGCCATAGCCAAAGATCAACTCACTTGGACACAAGTTTCTAACCTAAAAGAGATGAAAGACCCTATTGCTTTGCAGTATGGAGTTAATCAAATTCCAACAACCTTTGTGTTGGATGCAACTGGTAAAGTTGTTGCCATCGACTTGTATGGCGATGATTTAAAAGATAAGATTAAAGAGCTTTTAAACATAAAATAAAGCGCTTTTGGATTATATAACAAAAAATCTCCCTCGGGAGATTTTTTTATTTTACTTATAACCAAACAATTAAAAAAAGGTTTGCGAATTAGTCTACTTTTTATTTGCTAAGCTAAAAAGTGTTTTTATATTTGCAACCGCGTTAGTGCAACGGGGAGATACTCAAGCGGCCAACGAGGGCAGACTGTAAATCTGCTGTGAGAACTTCGCAGGTTCGAATCCTGCTCTCCCCACAAAGTATAAAGCTCAGAACATGTTAAAAGTTTACTTTTATAAATGTTTTGGGCTTTTTGATTTTAGCAAGAAACCCTTGCTCAGGATGGCGAAGCAATCCTGCTCTCCCCACAAAGTATAAAGCTCAGAACATGTTAAAAGTTTACTTTTATAAATGTTTTGGGCTTTTTGATTTTAGCAAGAAACCCTTGCTCAGGATGGCGAAGCAATCCTGCTCTCCCTACGAATAAATACATTAATAAACTTTAACATCCTATCCGTAAAGACCCTATTCAAAAAAAAAGTATCTTTGGATTTCAAACTTATATTTTTATGAAATTAAATCTATCATTCAGTACACTCCTCCTTTCGGTTCTATTTATATTTTCCTCTTGTAAAAAGGAAGAAGAAGCGGAAGCAGAAGTAGCTACAAGCGAGGCACCAAAACAAATTATAGTACCTAATGTTCAGCCAATTCCAGAACAAGCCTATAATCAACAACAGGCCGTAACGGTTCCTCAAAATCAAACGGTTATCACACCGCAAAGTGTCCCAACTCAAGTTGCAACGAGACCCGGAATGAATCCAGCTCACGGACAGCCAGGACACCGTTGTGATATTGCAGTGGGAGCGCCTTTGAATTCTCCGGTTAAAGCAAAGCCAAAACCTGCCGGTGGTGGCGCTACGATTACCAATAGCATTCCCGTAACGACATCGGTAGCAACTCCAAACCAATCGACACCGGCAATTTTAACTACTAATACTCCGGCTGCGACGCCGGCTGGAATGAATCCACCACACGGACAACCAGGACACGTTTGTGGAACACCCGTAGGATCAGCTTTACCTAAAGCAACAGAATCTAAATAAAAAAAGCCTCGTGAATACGAGGCTTTTTTATACTATCAAATTTATTATTCTAAAGCGAAAGTTACGCTGACGTTGGTAGTAATCTCTAACTCGCCAACAGCTAATGTTTCTCTCTCAGCGGCGCCATCTGCAGCCATCGCTACCATATTTCCTTTGTACATTGGTTGAGGATAATAAGCAGGTTGTGAATTGTCCGTAATCAATAATGCCTTGCCTACTTTTTGTCCCAAAACAGAAACATAGTCACCAGCTTTTTGCTTCGCATTAAGAATCGCTTTTTTTCTGGCTTCTCTTTCATAATCCTCCATTTTTGAAGATTTGAATTCCACTCCGCTAATTGAATTTACTCCAGTATCATTCAATCCCATCATTAACTCATCATATTTGGATAAATCTTTCAACGTAATCGTTAAGGATTGATTTGCCTGAAAATTATATTTCTTTTTTTCATAATCATAATTTTTGTAGAGACTCACATTATTGGTTTTATAATCTGAAGCTGAAATTCCGGTTTTCTTTAAAAACTTGATTACTTTGTCTACCACTTCATCATTCAAGGCTTTTACTTCTTTAGCATCTTTGCCTGAGTTCTGGAACCCAACATTGATTATGGCCTGATCTGGTGTTACTTTTACTTTTCCTTCACCGGTAACGGATATTTGTGGTACTTGTGGTTTTTGGTCTTGTGCTTGCATGCTCATTGCAAATAATGTCGTTAAAATTAATACTGTCGTTTTCATAGTTTTTTATTTAAAGTTTGTAATAGCTGTTTTTCAAAAGTTATGCCAATTATAATTTGCCTTGCTTAGCCAAAACAAAAAGAATGACGATAGGAACCGCCAGAAGAATTACCATCAAGGTGTTTTCTTGTAATAGTATTGGCTCTTTAATTAAAGTAATAGCATAACCGCCAATAGCGCCACCAAAATGCGCTGTATGACCAATATTGTCGTTTTTAGCTTTCATTCCGTATATCGAATACAACAAATACCCTATTCCAAAAATATAAGCCGGTAGCGGAATAATTCCGAAAATCCCAATAGTCATGTCCGGATATATCAAAATTGCGGAATAGATTATTCCAGTGACAGCTCCCGAAGCACCAACGGCTCTGTAACTGTAATCATTACCATGGAAGAGCATCGTTAACAAACTTCCGAAAATTAGGCTACCAAAATAAATCAACAGAAAAGTCATATTACCCAATGTTCCTGTAATCACCGGAGCAAAAGAAAATAATGCAATCATATTAAAGGCTAAGTGAATAAAATCGGCATGTAAAAAAGCTGATGTAATCATTCGGATTTGTTCTCCCGCTCTTATGGCTCCGACATGGAATTGATATTTCCTAAAAAAGAACTCGTCATTAAAACCTTTAATACTGACCAAAACATTGGCTGCGATTATTGCCAACACAAAAATGTTATCCATAATTTGATTTTTTTCTTCGTAAAATTAGACCTGATGGTCTTGAGCGTAAAAATAATAATACTTATTTAGCATTTGTTAAATTGCATGCGTTAAAATAACTTTAAACTTTATATTTGCATAAAATAACAACGAATGCAATTACTACTTTTCCTTTTAGTATATCCCATCATTTGGTTCATTTCCATACTTCCGTTCCGATTGCTTTATATTTTTTCAGACTTTGTCTGTTTTTTGGTGTATAATATTTTCGGTTATCGCAAAAAAGTAGTTCGCCAAAATATTGCCATGGCATTGCCTCATTTATCTGAAAAAGAGCGTTTGCAAATTGAAAAGAAATTCTACCACCATTTGTGTGATATGTTTTTAGAGATGATTAAAACGATGTCGATCTCACAAAAAGAAATGGAAAAGCGATTTAAGTTTATGAATTTGGACTTATATCTTGATTTGGAAAAAAAAGGGAAAAGTATTGCATTGCTTTGCGCCCATTATGCTTCTTATGAATGGGCCGTTTCTATGAACTATCACATTACCTTTACAGGATATGGTGTGTATAAAAAAATCAACAATAAATATTTTGACCGACTGATTAAAAAGATTAGAGGTCGCTTTAAAGCACCATTAATTACGACAAGAGAAACAATTCCAACCATTGATCGAAATACTAGAGATAACCATTTAGCGGTATATGGATTGGCTAGCGATCAATCGCCACAGGCGAGCAAAGCATATCACTGGGCACCGTTTATGGGCATTGAAACACCGGTTCACACGGGAGCTGAAATGCTAGCCAAACGTTTTGACATGAATGTTATTTTTCTGAAAAACAAAAAAGTGAAACGTGGATATTATGAAGCTACTTTTGAACTAATGGCGGACAATCCGAAAGAGGTTCCCAATTACGAAATCTCTGATGATTTTTTAAGAAGAGTAGAACAACAAATTCATGAAGCACCCGAATTTTATTTGTGGACACACAAACGCTGGAAACATAAGAAGACGGCTCAGAATTAGAATGTAAACCAGCTCTTTACCATTGCTTTTTCCTGATGCAAAGAATTTTTATGCGCGAATTCATTGGTAGCCGAATCGTATTGGTAATCTTTAGACCATTCCTGATGATTTTGTGCTAATGCTTTGATACTATCACACACCATTTTTATTTCTTCTGAAGTAGTTGTTGGATGTATAGACATCCGGATCCAACCCGGTTTTTTGATTAAATCTCCTGAAGTAATCTGGCAGACCAAATCATGGGAAGTTTCCTGATCAACGTGTAATAGGTAGTGTCCATAAGTTCCGGCGCAACTGCAACCTCCACGAGTTTGGATTCCGAATTTATCGTTCAACAATTTTACTCCTAAATTGAAATGCAACCCTTCTATATAAAAAGAAATCACACCTAAGCGTTCTTGATGCTGATTGGCTAAAATTTTAAGATTATCGATGGCATTCAGTTCCGAAAAAACATAGTCAACAATTTCATGCTCTCTTTCTAAGATATTTGTAACGCCCATTTGTTCCTTTAACTGAATGGCCAATGCTGTTTTGATTACCTGAAGAAAACCCGGAGTACCACCGTCTTCTCTATCTTCGATATTGTCAATGTATTTGTGTTCACCCCAAGGATTTGTCCATGAAACCGTTCCGCCACCAGGACAATCAGGCACATTATTATTGTATAGGTTTTTATTAAAAACCAAAACACCTGAAGTTCCCGGTCCGCCTAAAAATTTATGCGGTGAAAAGAAAATCGCATCCAAATAAGATTCTTCATCCGGATGCATATTTATGTCGACATAAGGTCCGGAACAGGCAAAATCCACAAAACAAACTCCGTTATGCTGATGCATTATTTTCGCTACTTCATGATACGGCGTTCTGATTCCGGTAACATTGGAACACGAAGTAATAGATGCAATTTTAAAACTCCTGTCTTTGTATTTAAGAAGCATTTCCTTGAATTCTTCTAAACAGAATAAACCTTCCTCATTAGCCGGAATAACCACTACATCGGCAATGGTTTCTAACCAAGAAGTTTGATTAGAATGATGTTCCATGTGCGAAATGAATACTATCGGTTTTAGTTCTTTGGGAATGCTAATAAAATCTTTTAGATTTTCAGGTATTTTTAGTCCCAATATGCGTTGAAATTTATTAACTACACCCGTCATTCCGGTTCCTGTGTTGATCAAGACATCATCATCATTGGCATTGACATGACGCTTTATGATGTGCTTGGCTTCGTGATATGCCATCGTCATAGCGGTTCCGGAGATGGTTGTTTCGGTATGGGTATTGGCAACAAACGGGCCAAAATCGTTCATTATTTTTTCCTCAATCGGACGGTACAATCTTCCGCTGGCGGTCCAATCGGTGTAAATTATTTTCTTTTTTCCAAAAGGTGTTTCAAACTCTTGGTCGATTCCAATAATATTTTTGCGAAATTGCTGGAAATAATGTTCTAATTGCGTTTCGGTTGTTGTCGTAATCATTATGTAACAATTTGAAATCAAAGATACATTATTTTTAATTTTAGGCGAAAATAATCGGGCTTCTTTGTGAAATCCATAAATTATCAAGAGCCATTAAACCATACCTTTTACCGAAGGTCAAACTTTAAAATTTTAATTATGAGAAAAAATATCGCATTCTTGCTTTTGGTTGTTCTGGGAATAACTACGGCATTTGGTCAGCAGGACAATCGTCCTGAAAATACTGGTGATGATTTTAGTTTGGAAGGCGCTTTAGAACTCTTCAAAAATGCTAATTCATTAGAAGAATTTGAGAAAAGCCTTAATCAGGAAAACAATCAGGTTAATAATCTTGATTTGAATGGTGATGGCGAAATAGATTACATCAATGTAGAAGATATCCATGAAAATGATACACACATTATTGTGATGAGTACGTATCTTGATGCCACTGAAAAACAAGACATCGCCATTATTGCTCTAGAAAAAACAGGCACTGACAAAGCAGTACTTCATATTGAAGGCGATGAAGATTTATTTGCTCAAAATACTATAGTAGAACCCAATGGTGAAGAAAAAGGAGCGGTTCAAAATCTCAAAACAGCATCAAATGTAGCCGTTGTAGAAAACAGTAGCGTAGTCAATGTTTGGCTTTGGCCGAGTGTGCGGTATTTGTATGCTCCAAGATATGTAGTTTGGGTTTCTCCTTATCGTTGGAGAAACTATCCAAGATGGTGGAAACCTTGGCGTCCTGTGGCGCATCCTGTTTTTTATAATTATGGTGTACGTTATCGTCCTCATTATCGGGTTGTTCCGGCACGCAGAGTTGTGGCGGTTCGAACCGTGTATGCTCCTAGAAGACATTCCTCAACATTAGTAGTACACAACCGGAGAGGGACAACCGTAATCCATAAAAATAAAAGAGGCACTGTAAAATCGGTTAAAGTAAAACAAACCAGAGGTAAAGCAAGAAGAAGATAAAGATAGTAATATGAACAACAACACACTTTGGTCACTTCGATTGGGATTTTCGGGAAAACAAGCCAAAACCATTGCACAAATGGGATTGTCTAATTTTCTAGAAAAATCTTTTAATGCTTCGTATGATAAAAAGGCTCCATCATTGCTTGATAAGAGTCCGACTTCTATTAAAGAATTACGAACAAGGCGTCAGGAAATCAAAAAATCTGATCCTGATGCAGTGAAAGAAATGCTGAAAGTAGAATTTCAGGTTTCTCAGGAAATGAAAGCGTGGTGGATTCAAAAAATGATGGCTGATGATTTTCCTTTACGCGAAAAAATGACCTGCTTTTGGCACAATCATTTTGTATGCACATATCAGAAAGTGAAAGTAAATCATTGGATATATCAACACAATCAGATTTTACGCGAACATGCTTTTGGCAATTTCAAAACACTTACCAAAAAGATAGTGCAATCCAATGCGATGGTGCGTTATTTGGACAATGTGGACAACCGAAGGGATAAAATCAATGAAAATTTGAGTCGGGAGTTACTAGAACTTTTCACTTTGGGCATTGGCCATTATACTGAAGACGATATAAAAAACGGAGCCAAAGGTTTGGCCGGACTCACTATCGGTGAAAACCAAGCCGAATATCGACGCTTGCTCGAAAACAATGATTCGATTACCTACTTTGGAAAGACCGGAAATTTCAAAGCCGATGCCATGATTGACATCATATTTGAGCAAAAAGCTGTGCCTTATCTAATTACTCGAAAACTATTGCAGTGGTTTATTTATGATACGCCATCGGAAGCCTTGGTAACGTATTATGGGGATTATTTCAGAAAAGTTGATTTTGAACTCAAGCCTTTGCTCACCAAAATTTTTACCGAAGAATTTTCAAAAGAAACCGCTGGCAGTAAGATTAAAGATCCTTTAGTGTATATTTTACAAGTGATGCATGAATTAAATGTTGAGCAATTAAACCCTCGTTTAGTAGCGTTTTATCTGAAGCAACAAGGCATGGATTTATTCAATCAGCCTAATGTTAAAGGATGGAATGGCGGTAAAGAATGGTTAAGCTCACAGATGTATCTTCAACGGAATAATGCAGCCGATTTATTGTGTAACGGAAGAAACATCAGCCGAAGAGCACAAATGACCGATAATGACATGATGGAAACAACTAGTAATCAACTGCTAAATGTGTCTTTAAATTGGACAAAATCGGGCACTAATAAATCAATTATAGCGGAATTACAAGACAGGTTATTATTTCAAAGCAATGATGATCTGCAAAAGGATTGGGAAGCCCTTTTAAAATATGATTTTAATCCGAAAGCTGAAGGTGCAGACAATGCCGTTTTGCGCTTGTTTAACAACATGATCAAAACACCCGAATTTCAAATTATTTAGCTATGAACAGAAGAAATTTTCTAACCCTTACCGGAACCTTTACAGGCGGCACTTTGTTGTTGCCCGATTTCCTTCATGCTTTTGGTTCCCAATCCAACTTGCTTCTTGGCGAACAATGTTTGGTATTCATTCAGTTGAATGGCGGGAATGACGGATTGAATACGTTTATCCCTTTTGAAGATGCGTTGTATTATGATTTGCGTAGCAATATTGCGATAAATAAGAATAGCGTCATCAGTAAAAATAAAGGCATGGGATTTCATCCGGCTTTGAAAGATTTTGCAACGATGCAACAAAACGGTGATTTAACTGTGATTCAAAATGTAGGCTATCCCGAACCCAATCGGTCGCATTTTAGAAGTCAGGAAATTTGGCAAACGGCCTCAGATTCGAATAAATATCTGAACAATGGTTGGCTTGGACGTTTTTTAGATTTGCAATGCAAAGAACACGAACCAACAGCCGGAGTTAATTTCGACAGCATCGATACGTTATCTTTAAAAGGAAATGAACCAAATTCGATTACCGTAAAAGATCCCAGTCGTTTTAAAATGAGAATGAATTCGGAAGAAACAGTAAAACTTTCGGATAATCCCCAATTGGATTTTGTGCGGAAGATTGCCAATTCAGTTTCCGAAGGTTCAGATGATATTCAGAAAGCCTTAGCCAAATCGACTTCAGAAATCACGTATCCCAAAACAGCTTTAGGCAAAAATCTTGAATGGATTGCCCGATTGATTAAAGGAAATTTGAACTCTAAAGTGTATTACACTTCTCAAAACGGTTATGACACCCATGACAATCAAATCAACATTCACCAACGCAATTTGACCGAACTCAACGATGCGATTTATAGTTTTTATAATGAACTGAAAAAAGCACAACTATTACAGAATGTCACAATAGTGGTTTTCTCAGAATTTGGAAGACGTGTCAAAGACAATGGAAACGGAACCGATCATGGTACTGCGGCGCCCATGTTTATTATTGGCGGCAACACCAAAGGCAAAATCATAGGCAACAATCCCAATCTGACTGATTTGGACAACGGTGATTTGAAATATGACATTGATTTTAGGAGTGTTTATGCTTCACTACTGCAACACAAAATGGACTTTGATTACAGTAAAATAGGCATACAAAACAAAGCGCTTCAGGGAATTTTCTAAATAAAAAAAGGGTTGTCATTTGACAACCCTTTTTTTATATGAAAAACTAAATGATTAGTTACCGTGTCTTTTTTCGATATCATCAATCGCTTCTTTGCTCATAGTATCAACTAATACCGGAGTTGCAATAAACAATGAAGAATATGTACCGATGATAATACCAATCAACATAGCAAAGATAAATCCACGAATAGATTCACCACCAAAAATGAACATGATTAACAATACTAAAATCATCGTTAATGACGTGTTCAATGTTCTTGATAATGTAGTATTAATAGAGGCATTTACGACATCTTTAAAGTGTCCTTTTCGGTCTCCCGCTAAAAACTCTCTGATTCTGTCAAATACAATTACGGTATCATTCATAGAGTAACCAATTACCGTTAGGATGGCGGCAATAAAGTGCTGATCCATTTCCATATGGAACGGCATGTATTTGTATAGTAAAGAGTAAATTCCTAATACAAAAATAACGTCGTGTAAAACCGCAGCGATAGCTCCAAGAGAGTATTGCCATTTACGGAACGAAATTACAAGATATAAACCAACTACTAACATAGCTCCAATAACAGCCCAGAAAGAGTTTGTTTTAATATCGGCAGAAATAGCAGCCCCTACTTTAGAAGACTGTAATACGCCGACTTTTTTACCGTCATAAGAATTGATGAATTTTTCATAAGTCACATCAGCACCGTAGTACTTTTTCAAAGCACTATATAGCTTCTCGTTTACTTCTTTATCTACTTCAACACCATCTTCTTTGATTTTGTATTTGGTAGTCAATTTCAATTGATCATCACTACCAAAAACTTTTGCTTCGACAGTAGTACCGAAAGCCACTGATAACTCTTCAGAAACAACTGAAGATTCTACAGGCTTTTCAAATTTAACTTGGAACGTTCTTCCTCCAACAAAATCAACACCTTCGTCTAATCCGTTGAAATAGAAAGATACACAACTTACAATAACCACTACAGAAGAGAATAGGTACGACCATTTTTTGATTCCGATAAAATCGAAATGGAAACCAGTAAACCAGTTTTTAGTTATTGGTGTGCAGAAAGTTAAACTTCTGTTGTTAGCAATATCTTTGTCAATAAAGATTCTAGCAATAAAGATAGAAGTAAACAATGAAGTAAAAATACCAATCAATAAGGTTAATGCGAAACCTTGGATTAATCCAGTTCCGAATACGAATAATATGGTTCCGGTTAATACGTGAGTTACGTTCGCATCAATGATAGAACGCATCGCACCTTTCCATCCGTAAGAAGCTTGAACGGCTTCTGCCAATGATTTTCCTTCACGCAATTCCTCTTTAGCTCTTTCATAGATGATGATATTCGCATCTACCGCAGTTCCAAGAGTTAAAACGATACCGGCAATACCTGGTAAGGTTAATACAAAACCAAAACTTGCCATTACGCCAAATAAGAATAATAAGTTCAATAATAAAGCAGCGTTTGCATACCAACCCGCTCTTCCGTAATAGAAAACCATCCATAAACATACTAAAAGGAATCCAACGATTGAAGAGATTAAACCTGCATGAATGGCAATTTCTCCAAGAGATGGTCCAACAACTTCAGACTGAATAATTTCGGCTTGCGCCGGTAATTTACCAGCTCTTAATACGTTAGCTAAATCTTTAGTTTCTGCCACTTCAAAGCTACCTGTAATTTCAGATCTTCCGCCCGAAATTGGTCCCGAAGTTACTCCAGGAGCAGAATACACTACATCATCTAAAGCAATAGCGATAAAACTTTTTTGACTGAAAGCTCTTCCTGTTAATTCTTCCCAAACTCTTGCTCCTTGTCCGTTCATTTGCATAGAAACGGCTGGTTTACCCATTTGGTCAAAAGTATCTCTTGCATCTACAATCACACCACCACTCATCGGAGCGATGTTATCTCTGTTTCCTTTTAAAGCATATAAATCAACAGTTTCTGTTTCTTTTTTAGTTTTCTCATCTACTTTCACATCCACTTTACCCCAAACAAATTTAGCATAACGCTTATCTGCTGGTAATAAATTGCGGATTTCTGGTCTTTTTAAATAACCATTAATGGCAGCAGTATCTTTTGGAGAAGCAACCACTAAAACTGGTCCACCACCTTGAGAAACGAACTTATCAAATAATGGGTTGTTTCCTTTTTTAGTTGCTGTAGAATCTTTGTCTTTATCAGTCAATAATTTAGAAATCGAATCTGTAGGTTTTGCAACTTCTACTTTCTCGTCAGCTTTTACTGTTGCTTTCAACGCTTCGTTTGCAGAAGCCATGAATCCCATTAATTCTTCCGACTTATAGGTTTCCCAGAATTCTAATTCCGCTTTACTAGACACTAATTTTTTGATACGGTCTACATCTTTTGCTCCAGGCAATTCAATAAGGATCCTTCCTGTTTGGCCTAGTTTAGCAATGTTTGGTTGTGTTACACCAAATTTATCGATACGGCTTCTCAATACTCCGAAAGCAGATTCAACTGATTCGTCTACTTTTTTAATCAAGACTTTCTTCACTTGGGCATCCGACATATTAAAGTCGATTTCACCTTGAAGGTTTCTGTTCGCGAAAATATCAGGAGAAGCTAATTTATTAGTTCCTTTATTAGCTTCAAAAGCTACGAAAAAGGCATCAAGATACGATTGATTTCCTTCTTGGTTCAAAGTTGCATCCTCTAAGGCTTTGTTAAAAGCAGGATTTTTGGAATTGTTTGACAATTGCTTCAATACGTCTTTAACAGAGATTTGCAGAATTACGTTAATTCCACCTTCAAGGTCAAGACCCTTATTGATTTGTTTGTCTTTCACTTCATTGTAGGTGAAAAAATCAAGAAAGACTTTCTCTTTTCCAATGGAATCCAGATATTTAATTTCTTTTTCAGGATTTCCTCCTGCAAAAGTTTTGGCATCGTCTTTTACTTTATTGGCCACAAATGTGAATGAAAGTTGGTAGATACTTACCAATGCAAATAGTATTGCGAAAAATTTAACTAGTCCTTTATTCTGCATTATTACTAAAAATTAATTAATTCTTTGGTTTAATATTATTGGTGCTTAAAAGCAAAAAATACCTGAAATACAAGGGCTTAGATTACAATCCTTTGTATTTACAAGCGTTTCGGCTTTTTTTTAAACGTGCAAATATATAATTCTATGTTTGACAAACCAATATTTTATCGATTAATATCAAAAAAAAGACTGCGAATAACGCAGTCCTTTTCTATAGACCTATAAATACTATCCTAAAATGGATTTCAAATCACCATTCATGGCTCTTACAGCATCGGCACTTTTAGCAAACTTTGCTTTTTCGTCGTCATTTAACGTAATGTCAACAATTTTCTCAACGCCATTTTTTCCGATGATACAAGGTACACCAATACAGATGTCGCTTTGACCATACTCTCCTTCTAAATATACCGAACATGGAATCATTTTCTTTTGGTCATTCAATATGCTGTCTACTAAAAACGCTACAGAAGCTCCTGGTGCATACCATGCTGAAGTTCCTAATAAAGCGGTTAATGTAGCACCACCAACCATAGTATCTGCTGCTACTTTTTCCAATTCCGTTGCTGATAAAAACTCAGAAACTGGAACTCCGTTATACGAAGCCAATCTTGTTAATGGAATCATGGTTGTATCTCCATGTCCTCCAATAACCATTCCTTGAATATCGTTTGCTGGTTTGTCTAAAGCTAGTGATAAATAGGTTTTAAAACGAGAACTGTCAAGCGTTCCACCCATTCCAATGATTCTGTTTTTTGGTAACCCTAAAGATTTGAATGTCAAATAAGTCATCGTATCCATTGGATTTGATACAATTACAAAAACAGCATTTGGAGAATGTTGCAATAAACTTTCCGCTACCGATTTCACAATTCCGGCATTAATACCGATTAATTCTTCACGGGTCATTCCCGGTTTTCTTGGGATTCCAGAGGTAATCACTACGACATCGCTATTAGCCGTTTTACTGTAATCGTTAGTGCTTCCTACTACTTTTGTATTAAAGCCTAAAGTAGTCTGCGTTTGCATGATATCTAATGCTTTTCCTTCTGCAAAACCTTCTCTAATATCTACCAGTACAATTTCGCTGGCAATTCTTCTGTAAGCAATAGCATCTGCGCATGTTGCACCAACGTTTCCTGCTCCTACAATTGTAACTTTCATTTGTATAATATTTGTTGTTTGTTTTAATTTTTTGAAGCTAATCCCGCTTTACGCGCTACATGGTAGCTCGCTTCAATCGGGGCTAGGGCTATTCTTTTTCTAAACCACTTTATCTGAAATTAGACCTGAACCCATTTACCGCATGTCCACTGGACATTCTCCTCATAATATCAAATCCTTAATCTCAAATAATCAGGGCTAGTTACGCATCAATCTTAGCATACACCGCATTCTTCTCGATGAACTCTCTACGTGGTGGAACCTCATCGCCCATTAACATAGAGAACACACGGTCAGCTTCAGCCAAACTATCAATTGTTACTTGTCGCAATGTTCTGAAGTTTGGATCCATGGTAGTTTCCCATAATTGTTCGGCGTTCATTTCTCCAAGACCTTTATAACGCTGGATTGCGGCGCTTCCTCCCATCTTTTCGTTGGCAATATCACGTTGATCATCGTTCCAAGCGTATTCTTTTTTGTTTCCTTTTTTCACTAAATATAAAGGTGGCGCTGCAATATAAACGTGACCGCCTTCGATAAGTTCTTTCATGAATCGGAAGAAGAAGGTTAATATTAAGGTAGAAATGTGACTACCATCGACATCGGCATCACACATGATGATTACTTTGTGATAACGCAGTTTTTCTAAGTTAAGTGCTTTAGAATCTTCTTCTGTACCTATCGTCACACCCAACGCAGTAAATATATTTCGAATCTCTTCGTTTTCAAATACCTTGTGATGCATTGCTTTTTCTACGTTCAAAATCTTACCACGTAAGGGCAAAATCGCCTGAAAGTTACGGTCACGACCTTGTTTCGCTGTTCCACCAGCCGAATCTCCCTCGACAAGGTATACTTCACATTTTGCAGGATCTTGTTCGGAACAATCTGATAGTTTCCCAGGCAAACCTCCACCGCCAAGAACGGTTTTGCGCTGTACCATTTCACGGGCTTTTTTAGCAGCGTGACGTGCCTGAGCCGCAAGAATCACTTTCTGAACTATGATTTTGGCATCATTTGGATTTTCTTCCAGATAATTTTCCAACATTTCAGCCACTGCCTGTGAAACCGGAGAAACTACTTCTCTGTTACCCAATTTTGTTTTGGTTTGCCCTTCAAATTGTGGCTCCGAAACTTTAACCGAAATAATTGCTGTCAATCCTTCACGGAAGTCATCACCAGAAATCTCAAATTTCAATTTATCTAATAATCCGGAAGCGTCTGCGTATTTTTTTAACGTACGGGTTAATCCCATACGGAAACCTTGCAGGTGCGTTCCTCCTTCATGCGTATTAATATTATTTACGTAAGAGAAAATATTTTCAGAGTAACTGGTATTATACACCAAGGCAACCTCAACAGGAACTTCGCCTTTTTCGTGCTCCATGCTGATGACATGAGAAATAATAGCTTCTCTTCCTTTGTCTAAAAAGCGAACGAATTCTTTTAATCCTTCTTTGGAATGAAACACTTCAGAAGCGAATTCGCCTTTATCATTGACATCTCTTCTGTCAGTAAGTGTAATGGTAATTCCTTTATTAAGGAACGACAACTCACGCATACGTCCAGCCAAAGTATCATAAGAATATTCAATGGTTTGAGTGAAAATGGTTTTATCAGGATGAAAGGTAACCATGGTTCCGCGTTTATCCGTTTCGCCAATTTGCTTTACCGGATACATTGCTTTTCCTTTTTCGTATTCTTGCTCGTATACTTTTCCCTCTCTGTAAACCGTCGCTCTTAAATGATCTGATAAAGCATTTACACAGGAAACTCCCACTCCGTGAAGTCCACCCGAAACTTTATACGAATCTTTATCGAACTTTCCTCCTGCACCAATTTTAGTCATTACAACCTCTAGAGCTGACACCCCTTCTTTTTTGTGCATGTCAACCGGAATTCCACGCCCGTTATCTTCAACAGTAATGGAGTTGTCTTCGTTTATAATAACACCAATAGTATCGCAATGTCCAGCTAGCGCCTCATCAATAGAGTTATCGACTACCTCATAAACCAAATGGTGTAATCCTCTAACTCCAGTATCTCCAATATACATGGAAGGACGCATTCTAACGTGCTCCATTCCTTCTAATGCCTGAATACTATCGGCTGAATAACTGTTCTTTTTAATCTCGTCGCTCATATTATTTTATCGTAAAAAATCTATTTTTTATGTAACGAGCAAATATATAAAAACGCATAGGATTTCCTATTGAAAATCGTTTCGAATAGGCTTAAGTTATTAACATTTTTAGCATGATTTCAACAAAAAACGCCTATCAAAAATGACAGGCGTTTTAAACAAACAAACTAAACTTCAATCCAAACTCGGGACACTACTCCCTAGTTTAATTTTTAAGGCGAACCTTGACTTTTTTATACTTTGATTTCTGCTTTTACATAAGCATCATCGTGCACGTTTGCTACGGCTCTGCCTGAAGGGTCATTCAGGTTTTTGAAAGCTTCATCCCATTCCAACGCAATTTTTGTACTACAGGCCACACTAGCTTCTTGCGGAACACTTAAAGCTGCTGCGTCGCTTGGGAAATGCTCATGAAAAATAGAGCGATAATAGTACTCTTCTTTTGACGTTGGAGTCTGGATTGGGAATTTGTATTTGGCATTGGCTAATTGTTCGTCAGAAACGGCCTCAGCGACCATTTCTTTTAACGTATCTATCCAACTATAACCAACACCATCACTAAACTGTTCTTTTTGTCTCCAAGCAACGCTTTCGGGCAACATATCTTCGAAGGCTTTACGAAGCACCCATTTTTCCATGCGCTCACCATTAATCATTTTGTCTTGTGGATTGATGCGCATCGCAACGTCCATGAATTCTTTATCTAAAAACGGAACCCTTCCTTCTATTCCCCATGCGGCTAAACTTTTATTGGCCCGAAGACAATCATACATGTGTAACTTGCTTAATTTACGAACTGTCTCTTCATGGAATTCACGCGCGTTTGGTGCTTTATGAAAGTATAAATACCCTCCAAATAACTCGTCCGAACCTTCCCCTGACAACACCATTTTGATTCCCATTGATTTGATGACTCTTGCCATGAGATACATAGGCGTTGAAGCCCTAATCGTAGTCACATCGTAGGTTTCTATGTTATAAATGACATCGCGGACAGCGTCTAATCCTTCCTGTATGGTGAATTTAATTTCGTGATGAATCGTTCCCAAATGATTGGCTACTTTTTGCGCTGCAGCCAAATCGGGAGAACCTTCTAAACCAACAGCAAAGGAGTGCAATTGTGGATACCAAGCATCGACCGTATCACCGGATTCAATTCGCTTTTGAGCATACTTTTTGGCTATGGCAGAAGTAATGGAAGAATCTAAACCACCGGACAATAAAACACCATAAGGAACGTCACTCATCAATTGACGGTGAACCGCTGCTTCTAATGCTTTTTTAATTTCAGCAATACTGGTTTCGTTGTCTTTTACAGCATCATAATCGGCCCATTCTCTTTGATACCATTGTACAAATTCGCCGTCTTTACTTGACATATAATGTCCGGGAGGAAATAGCTGAATTTTGGTGCAATAGCCTTCCAGAGCTTTTAATTCGGAGGCTACATAAAACGTTCCATTCTCGTCCCATCCAATGTATAATGGAATAATTCCCATATGATCACGAGCAATGAAATAGGCGTCCTTTTCGACATCATAAATGGCAAAACCGAAGATTCCGTTCATTTCATCTAGAAAGTGAACCCCTTTTTCTTTATAAAGTGCTAAAATAACTTCGCAGTCACTTTCGGTTTGAAACTTGTATTTTCCATCAAACTGTTGGCGCAATTCGCGATGATTGTATATTTCGCCATTGGCAGCTAAAACCAGACTTTTATCTTCGCTGAATAACGGTTGTTTTCCCGAAGCCGGATCCACAATAGCTAATCTTTCATGAGACAAAATAGCTTTATCATTGCTAAAAATGCCACTCCAATCCGGACCGCGATGGCGAATTATTTTAGACATTTCTAATACTTTTGGTCGTAATACTTCTGACTTTTGTTTTAAATCGAAGGCACATACTATTCCACACATATTCTTTTAATTTATATTGATAGGGCAAAGATGGCATAATAGTTATAAATGAAAAACGTATTTAACTATTTAGTTATAATTTGAAACAAAAAATAAATTTTTGATTATATTATCTAAGAAAGAATTTAAAAAATAGAGGATTCGGGTTAGAAACTGTTACCAAATGTTCTCAATAGTATATGGCTTTCCGTTCATATCAAATGAAAATCCGGATTCGTTTCCCATTAATTTACTTCCAAGAGGTGACTGTGGGGAAAGCGCAAAGATGCTTTTAGTTTCCAGAGAGATTTTAGGCAATGCCGAGCTAATAAAAAGCAACATTCCATTGGCTTGCACTAAGCTGCCTAGAGCTACTCTCTTATGCGTTTGTGTAGCGTCGATTTTGTCTAAGACTGCTTTTTGATCTAAAATTTCCCTTAATTTATGATTCAGTTTTTCCTGCTCCAAATGCATCATGGAGAGTGCGGTTTCGTGCTTATCTCCAGCGGAACCTTTCGCATCATTCTGCGCATCGACAGTAAGACCCGCAATCATGTCCTGAAAAACATCTATGCGGTCCTGAAGCATCTCTTTGTAACGCTGGAGTATCTGTTGCTTCATGATAGATTTTGAGATGATTAGACTTCTTAGATTGTTAGACAAAATGTGAATCTAAGAAGTCTAAAATGTCTAAGTTAGTCTGAGTGTCTAAATTAGAAATCAAATTTATAGCTTGCACCACCAAGCACTTGTAATCCCTGCACCTGATAGTTGATCCATCGTTGGTAATCCTGATTGGCCAAGTTGTTTCCTTTTAGGAAGAATGTCAAACGGTCACTGAATTTATATCCAACGTGTGCATTCAAATCGAAATAGCTTTTTAAGGTTACGGTTGCAACCGGAATAGTATCGGTAAAGAACTGGTCTTTTCTTTCTCCAACAAAGAACAAACTTGTTCCTGCGTACCATTTATCAGTGATGTTTACATCCAAAGTTGTGGCTAATTGTATTGCCGGTAAATTCCAAGCTTCGCTTTCCACATCAGTTGAAAAACTACTAAACGTTCCGTTGATACCAAAAGATACATTTTTAGAAAAATCGGCTTTTAATTCGCCAAAGAAACTCAGTGTTCGCACTTTATCGTAGGCTACGTTGAAGGAATTTCCGAAAGTATAGCCTTCTGTGTTGGTATTAAAACCATCGTAGCCATTGCTTTTAAATAAGGCTTTACCTTCCTCGTTTTTATAGGCACCGCGAATATTATAACTTACGCTACTGGCTAACTTTCCTTTTAGTCCGGCATAGACATCATACTTTTGGTCGGTTGGTGCGATACCTAATGTTGGTGACACAAAGAAATTTTGTTGTACAAAATCGTGATACGAATTCTGTTGCAACGTTCCTTCGATACCTGCGTAAAAAATCATCAAATCGCCCACCACTTTATACGAACCCGTTATTTGTGGATAAATAAAGAATTTGCTTTCTCCACCTTCCTGAGCAGCGCTGTAAAAGAACCCAACTCCGGCGTTAATCGATAAATCGGCTTTATTGATTTTAATGCTAGGCTGAAAACCGAAATTGGTAAAACCGTATTTATAAGAAGAGCCTCCATTATAAGTTTGGTCAAAAGAACCGCTGATGTAATCCAAGACAAAATCGGCTTTGATTTTTTGTTCCACAATATCGAATTCTAAGGATGGTTTCGCTACAAAACGATTTTCTGCAGAACCGAATTTATCCCAAAAACGGCTGAACTTCACAGAACTTTCCTTTAGAATGTTATCCAAACCTAATCTTCCGCCCAGATATAACGTGTGATACGTTTGTTGTTCGTCGATGGTACTAATGGTAGCATCGCTGAAAATAGGATAATTTCCGTACCAATTATATACTTGGTGCTGGTAACCTGCATCCGCATTCCAAGTCATTCCTTTGGTTCTGCTTCCATAAGTTAAGTCGAGAGAGGTATTGAACATTTTGTCATCCAAAACAATTTCTTTGATACCACCTTGCGTGGAATTGTGTCGTAACATTCCGCCAAAATAATCGGTATTGCTGACATTTTCGGTAATAAACAATTCTGCATTGATGGTTCCATAATTTCCGGCACCCAGCGTCAGATAGTTACTGAATATTTTTTCTTCGGCGCTCTTGTCAACATTGGCTGCTTTCCCTTTGGCAGGAGCAAAAGTAGATGCTACCGGAAAAGAGAAAATATTGTACTGGATGTTTTCCTTTTTGGAAGTATCTTCATCATCTAGTGTAGGCGTTTCTTTTACTTTAAAAGCATCAGAAATAGAGGGAGTATAGGGTTTTACCACATTGACCACTTCAGTTCCGATGTTATCGTCCTTTTTTTGTGCCCATCCTATTTGAGTCGCACATAGAATAGTTAGTAATAAAATATATTTTGTGTTTTTCATATTGATCTGGATTAAAGAATATAGAGAATAGAAAATAGAAGTTTCTTTATTCTTTTCTCTTTGTTCCATGTTCTTTTTTTATTCGGTTAATGATGAATTGGTTTTGGCTGCTTCTCCTTTGATGACTTTAAGTTCTGCCTGAGCTTCTGCAAGGACATCCTCAAATTCTTTGAAATTTTTAATGACACTGTCCAAAATCGATGTAGCACTAAAATTATCTTTCAATTGGTAATAGTTTTTAGCCATTACGATTAATCCTTTGGCACCAAAATATTTATAACCAGAATAGTCTTTGGCTAATTTTTGAACCGTTTTATTGGAGTCTTCATACTTACCGTCTTTATTTTTAAAATACGCATCATAATACAACGCTTCGGCTGCTAATTCTCCTTTGGCAATAGTCAATAGTTTTGCATAAGCGGTTCTGGCTTTGGCTTCGTCATTGACTTTAATGGCGGCACGCGCTACGATGATTTGAGCATCACTTTTAATTTTGTTGTCTGTTTTTGGATTTGCCAAAACTTTATCGGCATAGACCACTGCGTTTTGATAGTCTTTTTGATCGTAATAGGCACGCATTAAATTAGCCTGAGCAAAGGTTACATTTTGAGGAAAATCGGCTTCCGTTTCTAAACGTTGCAATACTGGCAACGCTTTGGTATAATCGTCTTTCTTTAAATGAATTTCAGCCAAACGTGCTAAGGCTTGTTCGGTAAATTCGTTTCTTGATTTGCTTACAACAAATTCATAATTAGGCACAGCCGTAGCTTCTTTACCATCTGCATATAATGACTGTGCTAAGTAGAAATTAGCCTTCAGCGAATGAATTCCGTTTGGAAACTGAGCTACATAGCCACTAAGACTCGAAATGGCCTGTTTGGTATTGTTTTGCAGGTATTGTTTTTCGGCCGCTTCGTAAGTATCATTATCCAAATCAGCGTCAGTCACTTCTACAAAATCCAAAGTTCGAACCCAAGAAGCGTATTCGTTCACTTTCCCCATATCCATATACACCAATCTGGCAGTAGACACCGCTTCTGAAGCTTCAGGAGTTCTAGGATATTTGGCAGCTACTTCTTTAAACTTAGTGATAGCCTGTTCGTTTCTCTGACTATTATAGTATACCAATCCCTGACGTAAAATAGCTTTTGACGCAAAAGAACCATTTTTGAATTCGCTCAATAACTGGTCATAGGTTCTGATGGCTGAATCTCCTTTATTTTCGGTTACATAAGTATTTCCTAGCTCGAATAAAGCGTCATCACGATACTGAGAGGTTCTAAATTTTTGTAGAAATGCATTAAAATCGTCTATTTTCTTATCATTTTTGCCCACGAAACCATAGCTCAAGGCTTTTTGAAAAGCAGCATAATCAGCGTCAATACCTTTCATGTCGATGGCTTTGTTGTAAGCATCCATCGCTGGCCAGTATTTGGCGGTTACAAATCGGCTATCCCCTAATCTTAAATAAGCATCGTTGAGACGGGTTTTGTCGTCTTTGGCTCCGTCTACATATTTTTGGAAATAATTTCCGGCCTGATCGTATTCTTTTTGTTTGAAATAGGCATAGGCAATATTGTAATTGATGTTTTTGAATTCGGGCGTGTTTTTGGCTTCAGCCGAACTTTCAAATTGCTTAAAGCTTGTCGTTGCTTCGCTGAAACTATCCAAAACATATTCGGTTTCCCCTTTCCAAAATGTGGCTCGCGCTGTAATTTTCTCGTTTCTTGGATTGGCCACCGATTTTCTGAACATACTCAATGCTTCCTGATAAACGCCATCGGTAAATAATTCGATGCCTCTGTAGAACAGTACTTTTTGGTACGCCACTTTATTTTCTGGGGAATTGTTTTTCTCCAATAGTGTCAGAGCCGCTTTGTAGTTTTTAGACGTTATATACGAATTGATTAATAGGTTTTCGATTTCACTTTTAGCTGGTGTATTTGGATATTTTTCTAAGAAAGCCGACAAAACATCAGGAACACTTTGGTAGGAGTTTCCAATTTCGTAGCTCAATTTGGCATAATTCAGATTGGCATCTTCCTGAATTTTTTTGTCGAAATCCATTTCCGAAGCACTTTTGAACGCATTTAAAGCCTGTTGTTTTTTATCAGTTTTGAAATAACATTCTCCTAAATGATAGTAACCGTTTTGCGCTACAGCATCTTTACCCTCGATGATTTTGTTGAATTGAAGAATGGCATTTTCGTAGTCTTTTTGTTTGTAATACGTATATCCCAACTGGTAGAAATCGGTGTTGCTCCATTTTCCTTTTTTCCCTTTGTATTCTTTCAGATACGGTAAAGCTTTGTCGTATTGCTGCATGTTGAAATAACTTTCCCCAATGATTTTATTCAACTCCGATTTTTCCATAGCATTCGATTTGGGCATGGCCAGTAATCCGGCATCTATTGCTTTTTGGAAATCACCAGATTTAAAAGCCATATCGGCCTTGAAATAGGAAAGTTTTTCAGCATACTTATCTTCAGTTTCCACTTGTTGAAAATACTTGTTGGCTTCCTGATAATTGTTCCCTTCGTACTGCATAAAACCAAGATAGTATTTGGCTTGTGTGCCATACACTTTCGAATTTTCAGCTTTCGTGAGATACGACTGTGCTTCTTTTTTATTGCCTGCTGTGAAATGTGCATAGCCTTTTTGGAAGGTAAACTTATCCGTTTCGTCGTAAGACAACGAATTTTCATCTACTTTTTCGAAATATTCCAATGCCTGTGGAAACTTTCCTTGCTCAAAATAATATTGCGCTACTTCGATGTACGCTTGATTTTGTTTGGAACTCGTGGGATACTCTTTAATGAAATCTTCAATTAATTCATCTGCATTGTTCTGATTTAAGTGAATCGCACAGATACCAATGTAGTAAGCGCAATCAGCTTGCACATCTATGGATCTATTATCTTGCTTCACTTTTTCAAAAAGAATTTGAGCCGATTGGTATTGTTTGTCTTTGAACAACTTTACCGCATTGTCAAACTCGGACAAATTATTAGTATAAATGGCGGATTGCTGCCCTGAAACTTGTGGAATTCCAGCCATCAAAAACATAAAAAATAACATTAAAGCGTTGCGCATGATTTTTATTTTAATTTATCCAAAAATATTACTCTATAGACCTATAACGTAAAAAGCACTGGTTTTATTATAAACATTCTTGTAAACAATTTGATTTAAGAAAATAGATAATAGACCTATAGAAAATAGACGGTTGACTTCAAGAAGTTTATTAGAGGAAATACAAGTCAAGAAAAAAAGAAAGGACTTGACAGAAAAGATAATAGGCACTTTTTGCTTGAAACAATAGTCTATTATCTATTATCTATTAGTCCATTTTCTTTTTCGAAAATAATTTTGAATACAAGCGGTAACTTATTACTTTTACCCAATAAACAAATTACCATGTCACAAACCGTTTTATCTTTAAAAGACGTCACCATTTATCAGGAAAACCGAGTGATTTTATCCCAGATTAATCTTGAGGTTAAGGAAGGCGAATTCCTTTACATCATTGGTAAAACCGGAACCGGAAAAAGTAGTTTTATGAAAACTCTTTATGGCGATTTGCAGCTCACCGTTGGTTCCGGAACCATTGTGGGTTATGACTTAGCTAGTTTGAAAGAAAATGATATTCCGTTTTTGAGACGAAAAATCGGAATTGTTTTTCAGGATTTTCAATTATTACCGGATCGTAATGTGAATGAAAATATGTTGTTTGTATTGAAAGCAACAGGCTGGACAGATAAAACCGAGATGCAGGTTAAGATTGATGATGTATTGCAACGTGTGGGTATGATTGGTTTGACTAATAAAATGCCGCATCAGCTTTCGGGTGGTGAGCAACAAAGGGTTGCTATTGCGCGTGCGTTATTAAACGACCCTGAATTAATTTTGGCTGACGAACCTACAGGAAATCTTGACCCGCAAACCAGCGCTGAAATTTTAGGCGTACTGAAAAAAATCAACGACAACGGAAAAACAGTAATCATGGCTACGCACGATTATGCTGTAATTATGAAATTCCCTGCCAAAACGTTGAAATGCGAAGACAATACTATTTTTGAAGTGGTCCAAAAAACGGTATAATGTTATCTGTTTTAATTCCAACTTTCCACTACAACGCTTTGCCTTTGGTTGAGGCCATTCACGAGCAGTGTACACAAGCCGGAATTCTATTTCAAATTATCGTTCAGGATGATGCTTCCAACTCAGCATTAAACATTGAAAACAACAAAATAAATACATTACCTCATTCTGTTTTTTATACAAATTCGGAAAATCTTGGTCGCGGCAGAAACATTAATGCCATGGCTTCAAAAGCTGTTTATGATTACCTGCTCCTTTTGGATTGCGACACGTTACCCACAAGCGATACATTTATAACTAATTATATCAACGAGATAAAGAAGGAAACTTTGGTAGTTTTTGGTGGCATTGTTTATCAAAAGGACAAGCCAAAACAGGAAAATTTATTGCGTTGGGTGTATGGCCAGGATCGGGAAGCCTTATCTTTAGAACAAAGGACGGCTAATCCCTATTTTTCAACGCTAACTTCCAATATTTTATTCCGAAAAGCACTTTTTTTATCCAATAGGTTTGATGAAAACATAACCAATTATGGGTATGAAGATGTCGTTTGGGTAAAACATTTGAAAGAAAAATCAATTCCTATTACTCATATTGATAATCCCACGTATCATCTTAATATGGAAACGTCGGCAATCTTTTTAAATAAGATTCACGAATCGCTGGAAAACCTCCAGTTGATTTCGAAACTAGGCCTGATAACCACCGCTGACAATCGAATATTGCGAACCTATAAATCTGTTTCTAACCTAGGTGGCGCTGGTATTTTTAGTTTTATTTATCAAAAATTCAGTAAAAAGATAGAAGCCAATTTGGTATCCAATCATCCTAATTTATTTTTGCTTGATATTTATAAATTGAGTTACTTCTGTAAAATCAACTCCAAATGAGGCCTTTTTTTTCCATAGTAATTCCATTGTACAACAAGGAGCAATATGTTTTGGACTCGTTGAAGAGTGTACTCGATCAAACCTTTCAAGATTACGAAGTTATTGTTGTTGAAGATGCTTCAACCGATACCAGTTTGGAGGTGATTTCCACTATAAAATCTGAAAAAGTCAGCGTCATACAGCACCCATCCAACAAAGGGCTTTCGGCTTCCCGAAATACCGGAATTAAAAATGCCAAGGGCGATTATATTGCTTTTTTAGACGCGGATGATTTTTGGAAACCAAGCTATCTAGAAGAACTGTTTTTACTGACAAAAAGCTATCCTGAAGGCAAACTGTTTGCTACCAATTACGAAGAACTTTATCCCAATGACATTACTTTATTGCCTCAAAACAATGCCAAAAACTTAGCGGAAAAATCACTAATTACTACTTTTTTTGACATCAGTTTGGCGCAACCGCTTTATTGTCCGTCGAGTTTTTGTGTTGCAAAATCTGTTTTTGATACCGTTGGTTTTTATAACGAAAGCATCCGATTTGGAGAAGATGTCGATTTTAATATACGAGCCAATACTGTTTTTCCATTGGTGTACAGCAAAAAGCCTTTGGTCCGTTACACTATGGTTTCGGAGAATCAGATTACCCAGAGTGCCATTGGTAACAAGATTATTACCGATTTTGATGCCTTTGACCATTCGGAAACTTCAAAATCAGTGAAAAGATTTTTAGATTTTCACAGGTATATCATGGCCAAACATTACAAAGCCGAAAAAAATATGGCTGCATTTGAAAAAATGAAAAATGGCATTGCTGTAAGGAACTTAAATTTCAAACAGCAACTATTACTGGCAGCGCCATTGCCAATACTGAATTTGATTAAGAAAGTGAAATCGTTTTTTCTAAAAAAAGGGATTCGGTTTTCTACTTACGACTAGATTGTACGTAGGCTTTGAATTCCTCAAAGTCTCTGATATAGTCTTCTTCTATAAATTCTCCAGAAGAAATCACCAAACAAATAGAACCTGAAGAAAAATTTTCTAATTCGCGCCAAGTGTTTGACTTAATAAGCAATCCTTTGTCGGGTTTGTTTAACGTCACTTTTTGGGTAGTTTCACCATCATGCAAGACCACATCAAAACTTCCAGAAAGCGGAATTAGTAGTTCTAACTGCTCTTTGTGTGCATGTCCGCCTCGTCGCGCTGTGCTGGGCACATCAAAAAGATAGTATACTCGTTGTATAGGAAAAGAAAGCAAGTCTTTTTCAATAACAGCAATGTTGCCTCGAGTATCGTGAATTTTGGGTATGGCTACTAGTTCAATATTCATGGTGCTAACTTACTTTATTTTTAGCAATTCCAACCATTGTTTTCCGATTGTTTCTATCGCAAATGGTGTGATGCTTGGTGTTGTATTAAGAGAACATAGGTTTCGTAATTCCTCCTCATCTGCAAATATATTCATCGCTTCGGTAAGTTGGTCAAAATCCTGATTGGCTACTAGAAGTCCGTTTTGCCTGTCCACAATAATTTCATTCGGACCACTAAAACAATCAAAGGAAATCACAGGTGTTCCTACCGCAAACGATTCTAAAATCACGTTGGGAAACCCTTCATTTTTACTGCATAAAACAGTGAATAGGGCTTTTTGGTAATAGGGAAACGGATTGTCCTGAAACCCTTTAAAAACGACAGATTCTTTTAGGCCTAACTTCTCCGCCAAAGCACTGTATTCTGTTTGTTTCTGACCATCGCCTAACAAAAGTAGTTTGATTTTTTTAGTAGGCAAAATCGATTTGGAATAGGCCACAATAAGCTTATCGAACTGTTTCACATCTTCGTTCATTCGGCCCACTGCAAGGATGTAGTTGTCTTCCGAAACTGAAAAAGCATCCTTTAAATCCGCTATAGATTTGGCATCGATAGGATTGTAGATTTGAAAAGCCTTAGGCGCCAAACCTTTGGAAACTATCGCCGCTTGGATGGCTTTGGAAACCGCAACAACGTTTTTGTTTTTATAAATAAGCTTAGACAGTTCAACTGATTTTGGAAAATATAAATCTAAGATGCCGCTATGTACGGTGTAATAGGTGTTTTTTTGATCACAGCATTTTGAAATCAATAGTTCTTGTACAACATTGGTTCTGATTCTAAAATCAATTACAGCATCAAAATTAGCCTCTTTACTAAACTTTTTAAGAGCAAAAAACCGTGCTACTCTTCTTTTTAACGGATTGGCATCGCCAGCAATGGTTCCGAGATTTAAAATCGAACCGGAATATTCATAAGTAATCCAATCGACCAAGATACAATTGTGTACTTCGAGACCTGCTTTTTGAAAATAAACTGACAACAAAGCGTGTACTTTTTCGGCACCACCATTGGCCAGACAATCACCTATGAGCGCTATTTTGAATTTTTTGTCTTGGTTTGTCATTATTGCTTGTTCCTTTTCATAACAAACCTCGTTAATTTTTTTATTTTTACCATTCAAAAAAATAAAATTTAACGGTAAATACCATTTTTTTGTGCGAAACTGAATTGTGATCAAATAAAATCATTCATGCGAATACTCCTAGTTGGTGAATACAGTCGGCTGCACAACACTTTACAAGAAGCTTTGATTGCCTTAGGTCACGAAGTGGTTCTTTTGGGCAGTGGTGATGGTTTCAAGAACTATCCGGTTGATTATTCCATTGAAGCCAAATGGTGTCAGGGCAAACTCTTAAATATTCCAAGACAACTTATTTTCAGCGTATTTAAATTGGATGTTGCCAAGATAGAAATTGCGATTCGATTTTATTTTCACTCGAGTAAATTAAAAGGATTTGATGTGGTGCAGTTGATTAATGAAAGTCCGATTCAAACCTTCAAAGTTATAGAACTATCATTTTTAAAGAAGCTTGTCAAAAATAATCGGAAACTTTTCGTATTGTCAACAGGTGTCGACTATTGGAATGTAAAGTTTTGGTTTGAAAACAGACACGAGCGTTCGATTTTACAACCGTATTTTGAGAATCCTGCTTTAGCAAAAGAGTATCGTTATATTTTGGAATATCGCAGTGCACAACACCAAAAAATTCACGATTATATCTATGAAAACTGCACCGGTGTTATTGCTACTGATGTAGATTATCAGATTCCGCTACAACATCACCCTAAATTTCTGGGACTTATTCCAAATCCGATCAACCCCAGTAAATTAGTCTATAAAGAGTTGAACATTGATTCCAAAATAGTGATTTTTTTAGGAATCAATCAATGGAGTTATCATCAAAAAGGGATTGTTTATTTTGAAAAAGCGTTAACAGCTATCAAAGAGCAATTTGGAGATAGCGTTGAAATAATTACCACTCAAAACATTCCGTATCAAGAGTACATCAACCTTTACAATCAATCGCATATTTTGCTAGATCAGATGCATGGCCATGATCAAGGTTACAATGCTTTGGAAGCGATGGCTAAAGGGAAAGTTGTTTTTACCAATGCCAGTACTGCTTTTGAAAAACAGTATAACTTGACAGAGCGAGTCGCTGTTCATGCCTTACCTGATGTGGAGTATCTGGTAAAAGAACTCTCCTTTTTGATAGAAAATCCTTCGGAAATCAAAGCCATCGGAAAACGAGCTAGCGCATTTGTAACAAGGGAGCATGATTATTTGTTGATTGCTAAAAGATACCTTAGCATTTGGGGAAGCTAACTATACCTTAAGCCATTTATTCATTTGACTCATTTCTCCTTCCCAATCTCTTGATATATTGGATTTTAAAAGCTGTGCCGGAACTCCACCTAAAAGAATGTTTTTACCTAGCGCTGCATAATCTTTGGTACATAAGCTGTTGGAAGCTATGGTGCAAAAATCGGGAGTTATGGTATTTGATAAAATCGTTACTCGATTGCTGATATAATTATAGTTTCCAATAGTGATGGGTGCTGTCATGGGAAACTTTTCCTGAGTATTGCTATCGAACATTTGATGCGCAGTGGTATCAACTACTTGTGATTCGAATCCGATTCGCGCAAAATCACCAAAAGTAATGGTATCATAGCAAATGATTTTACCACTGTGCCCTAAAGAGGCCATATTACCCATTGTCAAAGTGGCTTGTGGGGCGACATGAACAAAATAATCCTTACCAAACTGAACGTGTCCGTTAAAAACCATTGTCCCTTCAAGAGAAAACTCGGCAGTTCCTTTGGAACGGCTTATAAGTTCATAGGATTGACCAAATCCAATCATGCCTGATTTCAATGGTGCTTTTATGTAAATATCTCCTGAAATATTTTTAAATTTTACACTACCATAAAAGTAAACAGGAAGTTTTTTTGCTGTTGCAAACGGAAATTTCTTAAAATTGAAATAGAGCGTTTTTATCCAATTGATGGAAAAATAAAATTTCAATTTTTGATATACGCTCCTGAACTGTCCCATACTTATTTATTATTCCTCGAAATAAAATCTTTAAAATGCAATCTTCTATTCAATTGTATCCATGAGAAACATAGCGAAATTAAGATTAAAATTGATAACAGTATATATTTAAGCAGAACAAAATCGATGGATAAACATAAAAAAGTAATTATACAAATACCGCTACAGTAGCCAAACAACTTATAAAATTCGTTGTCAAAAGCAAAATCATATCTTTTGGAGACAATTATTTTCAAGACTAAAAAGTGGATTATGTAGTTCATTAAAAATGTGATACCCAAACCTTCTAATCCAAAATAACAGTATCCTAAAACATTAATAATTAAAAATACCGAGTTGAAGCCTATTGATGTTTTTACAAAAATTTTGGAGTCTCCTTTAGCAATCAAAATATACCCCATAGACCATGAAACTGCTTTGATTATCATTCCTAATATTCCCCAACAAACCAAAGGAACAATTGGCAAAAACTCCTCTGAATAAAGTATACGAATAACATTAGGTGCAAACGCTAAAAAAAGTACAATAATAGGTGTCAACAACAGCACTCCTATTTCTGATTGTTCCTTAACCAACTTTCTCACTAAAATAGTATCAGTACAAACTTTAGCCAATCTAGGATAATAATCAGTTGCCATTGCCGTAAAAATAACTCCAACATAAGCATTTAAAATAGTAAATCCCGCGGTATAAAAACCAACTTCAGTAACAGTACTGTAATTGCTTATAAATACTTGCAACAAATACGAAGATAAAGTAGTCAATAAACCAATAATACTTAACGAGAATCCAAGTAAAATCAGCTGTTTCCCTTCTGTAAAAACTTCTTTGTTGGTCAGCTTAACAGTTGCAATCTTAACTTTCTGTTTATATAAAAAGGCTATAGTCATAGCTAGTAAAGACGACAGCACTATAGAAGGAATAATGCCGTCTATCCCAAAAAAGTAGTACAATGGAACAGCAATCAACAAACCAAACAAGTTTCCGTATATGTTGGCTTTTGCCAGATACTTTAACTTACTCAGTCCTTGCAAAACCACTATACTTCCACTGGTTAATTGCTTAAACAACAAGGTAGCCGACAGCAATACAAAAGATAAGGTATGGTCGGTATTTCCGAAAGTAAACTGGCTCAATAAAGGAGAAAAAATCATAAGTGTAATCAAACCCAAAAAGCCCGAAATCCAGACTAATCTGTTCACTATTGAAACTTCTCTAGCCAATAATGTGCTGTCATGACTCACCGTCGAAATGGCTTTTACACCACTGGTTTCAAGACCTGCATTGGTAAAACTTCCTACTAAGTTGATGGTGGTATTGAATAGTCCAATTAATCCTATTCCGGCCGGACCAATAACTATTGCTATTACTTTTGATTTTATCAACGAGATGATAATTGTAAAAACCTGAACACTCCCAAAAATGGAAGTTGATTTTATAATCTGCCGATAAGATGATTTAGCATCTGTCATCAATCTGTAATTATATCAAAACGTTTTCTAATAAAGAGTAATTGGCAGTACTTAGTTGGTAACTATCCTGAACCGTAGTTTTTGCACCGAAACTTTCCTTCCAAAACAAAATGCCTTCATTGATTTTTTTGCCGTTATCTTCATGAGACGGACCAAAATCGAAGAAGTTCTGGTCTTTAAAAACATCTGCAATTAAATAGTGATACAAATAATCTAAACTTCCCAAGGCATTCTTTTGCGGATTACCTGAAATGTATTGCGGATGTGCTACAGTATCGGTTATAAAAATGGTTGATCCAGCCACAATCTTTTCTTGATGATAGACATTGAAATGACGAATATTCTTAGGGAATTTTTGCTGTAGCTTTGTAATCTCTTCAGCAGTGTGAACCGGTTTTGCCTGATGTTTATGGTCAAGATTCGGAATTAAAATGTCGTTCCAAAATAAGTCAAACTCCAATTCTTCTTTGATGACTAGCTGCTGTTTTTCTCCACGACGAATACTTTCTTTTCGGGTTCTTGTGATGGTATACGGTTTGGTCAAATCGATTACCGAAAGACAGTCTCTTCGAATCAATTGGGCTTGTGTCAAAAACAGGACATACTCAATAGCTTCGGCAAAAAACGAATTGTAGATTGACGGAATCAACTTCAATTGCAACCTTTTGATGCCTTTCTGATTCAAAAATGCTAAAACGGCTTTGGCTATTGCGATAACTTCTCCCAACTTAATTTTGGCATCAAAAACAAATCCGCCATACGTCAGTCCTTGGTGCGAAAAAAGAGTATCCTCTACTCGATTGGCAGGAATAATACACTTTAATGTATCCTCTTCAAAAATTAATAAAGAATAGTCTAAAAACCGGTCTTTGTGGTATTCCATAAAATCGCGGTGAAAAAGAAAAGTGGCATTATTGGCGGTGCTGACAAAAGCATTCCAAAGCACGTAATCTTCAGCGGTATAGGGTTTGACAGTATAGTTTTTCACAAATAGCTTTTAAACTGGGGAAAATTAAACATTTATTTTTAAAAATGCCTGACTTATTAAAAAATCCGATTTTCAGAAATATTTGTTTAATTTTAGCTCTTTAATCAGTTTGTCTTGAGTGTGAAACGATACATTTCCTTTTTTATTGTCCTTTTTTGTTTCATTTTTAAAACCAATGGACAAAACGTATCCTTGTACAATCAATTCAATGGGCGATATGATTTTACATTTATTGGCAACACCTTGAATGTTCAACCTAATTTTGGAAACGATCCCTGTTTGTTACTGACCAGTTCTACTGCCTCGCTAAATTTGCTTTCGGGAAACACGATTGAAAGCGCCTATTTGTATTGGGCTGGTTCCGGAACGGGTGATTTAAATGTCAAGTTGAACGGAATAGACATTACGGCGCAACGCAGCTTTTCGGCTATTCAAAATATAAATAACAATCCTTTTTTTAGTGCTTTTGCCGATGTTACGACCATAGTTCAAAATGTGGGTAACGGCACAATTACCCTTTCTGATTTGGATGTAACGCCTTTTTTTGGCCCGACAATGTACTGCAACAACGGAACTAATTTTGCAGGTTGGGCCATTGTGGTGGTTTACAGCAATCCGGCTTTCCCTTTAAACCAAATTAACGTTTACGATGGACTGGAGACCTTATCGAGTCCGAATCCGCCATTCGAAGTTGATCAGCTCATCATCAATTTAGGCAATTTAAACGTTTTGGATAATTCAGGTGCCAAGCTGGGATTTGTGGCTTGGGAAGGCGATGCTAACATTCAAGAAGCAGAAACATTATTGATTAATGGTAATCCGCTTAGTGATATTTGGAATCCGGTAAACAATGCCTTTAACGGAACCGATAATATTTTAGGCACCAATCAACTCTACAATATGGATTTGGATATTTACAACATTCAAAACTATATTGCAGTTGGCAATACGTCAGCTACTGTAGAGATGACTACGGCGCAGGATTTTGTCTTAATCAACACCATAGTTACCAAACTTAACAGTCAGTTACCTGATGCCACAGTTACAGTAAACTCGATTGAGCAGACCTGTGATTCGAGAGTCGTGGCACTAAATTATACGGTATCCAACTTGAATGCTACCAATCCATTGCCTCCTGGAACTCCAATATCCTTTTATATCGATGGGGTTTTAATTGCTTATGATGAAACTACGCTTCCCATTGCCGTTGGTGACAGTGTGAATTTTTATTTGTCGATGGTGATTCCGGATACGATTCCGCTTGATTTTACGATTACCATTGTGGTTGATGATACCGGAAATGGCACTGGCATTGTAGCGGAGTTAAACGAAAACAACAACACGGCACAAACACTCATTTCACTTTGGCTTTCACCAACATTTAATCCACTTGAAAATCTTGTATCTTGTAACGAAAGATTCACGCAAGGCACCTTTGACTTTTCATCCTATGCCGATAGCGTCAAAACGAATCCGGATGACACTGTTCGCTTTTTTGAAACCAATGACGATGCCGTAAACGATGTGAATCCGATTTTGAACACAACCAATTTTGTTGCAAATACGACTCCCAAAGAAATATTCATCCGAGTTTCTAACGACAATTGCTTTGCCATTACTTCCTTTTTATTGACAACCCGAAACTGCCCGCCGACGGTCTATAACTATGTTTCTGCTAACGGAGATTTCTATAACAACACCTTTACCATTGATGGCTTACGCGATATTTTTCTAAATTTTAAACTGGAAATCTACAACCGTTGGGGACGATTAATTTGGACCGGAGACCAGAGTAAAGAAAATTGGGACGGTTATGTAAAAGAGGGATTTGGCTCAAAAAACGCAACAGACGGGACTTATTTTTACCTGCTTTTTTTAAACGATGTTGACTATCCGGAACCGCTCAAAGGATATTTATACCTAAATCATTAGAAAACGCTGTAACTTTGAACGCTCAATTGTACCTCTAAAAAATTTATTTCACATCAATGAAACAAATTACCTCTTCGCAAAATCCGTTTATAAAATCACTGATTCAAGTACAAGAAAAAGCCAAAGCCCGAAAACAATCCGGCACTTTTTTAATAGAAGGCCTGCGCGAAATCGAATTAGCCATCAAAGGAAATTATGAAATCGTTACTGTTTTATTTGTTCCTGAAATCAACAATAATATTCAAATCGCCCAATTCTCAAATCTTCAAATTGATTTAATAGAAATCTCCAAAGAAGTCTATCAAAAACTGGCCTATAGAGATACCACCGAAGGCATTCTAGCCGTTGCTAAAACCAAATCTCTCTCTTTATCAGCATTACAGCTTCCTGAAAACCCGCTCATTGTAGTGATGGAAGCGCTTGAAAAGCCAGGAAATATTGGTGCCGTTTTGCGTACTTGTGACGCCGCTCATGTTGACGCCGTAATCATTGCCAATCCAAAAACCGATTTATACAATCCGAATATTGTCCGTTCGAGCGTTGGCTGTTTGTTCACTAATCAGATTGCTATCGGAACCACAGAAGAAGTTATAGCGTATTTAATCCAAAACAACATCAATTTCTACAGCGCAACGTTACAGAATTCGACTTCCTATCATACGCAAGATTATACTACTCCAACCGCTTTGGTGGTCGGAACAGAAGCTACAGGTTTAACAGAACTTTGGCGTGAGAAAGCCACCCAAAATATCATCATCCCTATGCAAGGCGAAATCGACAGCATGAACGTTTCTGTTGCAGCAGCCATTCTTATCTTTGAAGCCAAAAGACAACGGAAATTCAAATAAATACTATCTTTATAACCAACCACTAAAACCAACTAAGATGAAAAAAAGTCTATTGACCTCGTTCCAACCTATAAATGTATCCGCTGGAATTTTATTGATTAGAGTCGTTATTGGCGTTCTCATGGCCTTTTACGGCTATCAAAAACTAATCAACTTTGAAACGATGGCGGCTTCCGATTTTTGGGCAAAAGAAGTCAGTTTCCTCGGTATGACTGGAAAAACACCTTTGGCATTGACCGTTTTCGCAGAGTTCTTCTGCAGTTTATTGTTGATATTGGGATTATTTACCCGAGTGGCATTGATTCCGCTAATTATCTGTATGGGGTATATCGTTGCTTGTGTGGCCAAATTTGATGTAATATATTCTGGGGATAACGGTATTGAAATGAATACTGCTTTTGTGTATTTCATCATTTATATCGGCATTTTACTTACCGGTCCCGGAAATTATAGCCTTGACTATAAAATTGCAAATCGATAGTATAATCCATTTGCACAGTTCAATTGTTATGCTTATTTTTAGCTAATTGATTGAAACATGCTATGATTGAAATAGATTTAGAAGAAGAAAAAAAAGCTATTGCCCGAGAGTACAAAGAATTACTTCGAATAAGTTATCAAACACTTACTGATGCTGATAAAAAACTCATCCGTAAAGCATTTGATGTTGCCGTTGATGCCCACAAAGACCAACGACGAAAATCAGGTGAGGCTTATATATTTCATCCTATTGGTGTTGCCAAAATTGTAGCTTCCGAAATTGGTTTGGGTGCCACAAGTATTGCTGCCGCCTTGATGCACGATGTGGTAGAAGATACCGAGGTCACTTTTGAAGACATCGAAAAAATGTTCAATCCCAAAATTGCGCATCTGGTAGAAGGTTTGACCAAAATTGCACAGGTTAAAAAAGACATGAACATCTCGATGCAGGCGGAAAATTTCCGCAAAATGCTCTTGACATTGAATGATGATGTTCGCGTAATCTTAATCAAAATAGCGGATCGTTTGCACAACATGCAGACGATGGATTCGATGCCCGATTACAAACAAGTAAAAATTGCCTCAGAAACCTTATACATTTATGCACCACTGGCCCATCGATTGGGACTGTACAATATCAAAACCAAGCTTGAGGATTTAGGCTTAAAATATACCGAACCGGAAGTTTTTACGGATATCGTCAGCAAAATAAAAGAAACTAAGGAGGAACAGGACGAATACATCAAGACAATATCCGACGTCTTGAAAAAATCCTTAGACGATGAAGGTGTGGAATATGTCATGAAAGGCCGACCAAAATCGATTTATTCGATCCGAAGAAAAATGGCGGCGCAGAATGTCACCTTTGATGAAGTGTATGACAAGTTTGCCTTGCGTATCATTTATAAATCCAATCTTCATGATGAGAAATTCCTAGCCTGGAAAATCTATTCGATAGTAACCGATCATTATCGCCCAAGTCCAAGCCGATTACGCGACTGGATTTCCTCTCCAAAATCGACCGGATACGAAGCGCTGCATATCACTGTCATGGGACCAAAAGGACGTTGGGTAGAAATTCAGGTACGCAGCGAACGCATGGATGAAATTGCCGAAAAAGGATACGCTGCCCATTACAAATACAAAAACGGCGCCACAGAAGAAACCGGTTTGGACACTTGGCTGAACCTACTCAAAGAAGCTTTAGAAAGTTCTGAAACCAATGCGGTCGACTTTGTGGAAGATTTCAAGATGAACCTCTATGCTAAAGAAATCTTCGTCTTTACGCCCAAAGGAGAAATAAAATCATTACCCAAAGGCGCTACATCACTAGATTTTGCCTTCAGCATCCATTCTGAAATTGGTATCAAAACCCGTGGAACTAGAGTTAACGGAAAATTAGTACCACTCAATCACGAACTAAAAAGTGGTGATCAAATAGAAATCATTACCTCCATCCATCAGAAACCAACCATCAACTGGCTGGATTATGTAACGACATCGCGAGCCAAGAATAAAATCAGAAACGTCCTTAACGAAAATACCAAGAAAATTGCTGAAGACGGAAGGGAACTTTTAACCCGAAAAATGAAACATTTAAAAATTACACTTAGCGAAAGTGTGATTAATGAATTGGTTAATTTCTTTGGATTAAAAACCAGCTTAGATTTGTTTTACCGCGTCGGCATTGGCTCGATTGAAAACCAACAGCTAAAAGATTTTGCGGCACAAAAGAGTAATACGTTGATGAATTTCTTCAAAAGTAAAATGAGGCGTTCTCCATCGAATTCGGAAGATATTCATAAACCTGTGCTCAACAGCAATTATGATATGCTGGTTTTTGGTTCTGAACAGGACAAACTCGATTACAAACTTTCTTCCTGCTGCAACCCCATTCCGGGTGACGAAGTTTTTGGTTTTATTACCATAAATGAAGGCATAAAAGTTCATAAAAAAGACTGTCCTAACGCCATCACCTTACAGTCTAATTACGCTTACCGAATCATGCAGGCTAAATGGATCGATTCCTCACAACAGGAATTCAAAGCGATTTTGAAAATCACAGGCATGGATAGTTTGGGCTTGACTAATGAACTGACCAAAGTAATTTCGAACAATATGCACGTGAACATCCAGAGTATTTCGCTAAGCGGAGAAGCCGGAATTTTTAACGGTCAAGTTGCGGTAATCGTACAAAATAATGCCATTCTGAAAAAATTGATTGAAAATATCAAGAAGATTGATGGCGTGGATAAAGTAACCCGAGTTTATACTAACTAATGAGAATCTTCTATACCCTTCTGTTGCTGTATGTCCCAATAGTATTTTTTGGGCAAAACAAGAATACCAAATTGCCCCTAGATTTAAACACTGTTTTTGTCACTATTGATGCTGACTCCTATTCGAAATTATTCGATAATTCGTTTGTGAAAGATACGCTATTTTTATGTAGAAGCTCTTCAACCTCAACAGACAAAGAAGATTATACTGGGAAATATCTGATTGGAAAGGCGGCAACAATTGAGTTTTTTTCTCCGATGAATACCACAATGACTGGTGATACTTTTGGAGATGTGGGTATCGAATTTAAAACCCGAAAAATAAATCAACTCGCTCTTTTTGAAAACGACAAAACCAAAACAGAAACCACTTTCTTTCAAACAGACAGCCTGAAAATTCCCTGGTATAAAAGCGTAACCGTTACGTTGCCTTCACCACATTTTGAAGTCTCTTTATTGGAATATCAAAAAGAATATCTCAGTTATATGGGATTTTCAGAGATTGAAATGACTACTGAAATGACCTATGACCAATACAATGCAATACTTTCAGGAGGAAATAAATATCCACGAAAATTCAATTCGATTTCCGCTATTGAAGTCACTTTAGCGCCAAAAGAATTGGAATATCTTATCAAGTCGGTAGAAAATTTAGGCGGAACAGTGAATCGCGAAACACTGCGTCTCAACGGAACAACCATTCATTATCATGTAGCGACAAAGGAACATTTTAGAGTGAACAAAATTGTCCTAGAATTGACTGATGAAGTTCCGAGTAAAACGATTATTATCTCTAAAAACCTTACAATCAAGACTAAAAAGAAAACAGCGGAAATTCAATTTTTATATTAAAAACCATGGTTATTGACACATTTGTTTAACAACTTTTGGCTTCTAATCATTTGAACTTTAAACAAAAAAATTACCTTTGTCCTATGACACTAATTAGCACCGACAACATAAAAAATCAAGAAACGGTAAAGAATGTATTTACCTTATATCTTGAAAACAAAGGACATCGTAAAACACCCGAACGCTATGCGATTCTTCAGGAAATTTACGAAAGCGAAGAGCATTTTGATATTGAAAATCTATACATCAAAATGAAAAATAAAAACTATCGCGTGTCGCGGGCTACCTTATACAACACTATTGAACTTTTATTGGATTGTGGCTTGGTGCGTAAACATCAGTTTGGACAAAATCAGGCACACTATGAAAAATCGTATTTTGACAAACAGCACGATCATATCATCATGACCGATTCTGGCGAAGTCATTGAGTTCTGCGACCCTAGAATTCAAACCATAAAACAAACCATCGAAGATATTTTTGGAATTGAAATCCACAACCACTCGTTGTATTTTTATGCCACTAAGAAAGAGTAGATTCGGTTATTCGTGTATTCGATATTTCAAATAACCCAATCAACAAATTACAAAACTAACTACATAACACACAACAACACACAATGACTGTAGATTTACTACTCGGATTACAATGGGGAGACGAAGGAAAAGGAAAAATCGTTGACGTGCTCACCTCTAAATACGATATTATTGCCCGTTTTCAGGGCGGACCTAATGCAGGACACACTTTAGAGTTTGACGGTATCAAACACGTTTTGAGAACGATTCCTTCCGGAATTTTTCACGAAAACAACATCAACATCATCGGAAATGGTGTGGTGATTGATCCCGTGGTTTTTAAAAGTGAAGTCGATGGTTTGGCTAAATTTAATCTGGATATTAAATCCAAATTGATTATCTCGAGAAAAGCGCATTTAATTCTGCCCACACACCGTTTGTTGGATGCGGCTTCGGAAGCTTCGAAAGGGAAAGCCAAAATTGGTTCTACCTTAAAAGGCATCGGACCCACGTATATGGACAAAACCGGTAGAAACGGTCTCCGTGTAGGCGATATCGAACTAGCCGATTTTAAAGAGCGATACAGAGCTTTAGCCGACAAACACGAAGCGATGATTGCATTTTATGATGTAGCTATTCAATACAATTTACCCGAACTGGAAAAAGAGTTCTTTGAAGCGATTGAAGACTTAAGGAAATTAGATTTTATTGACAGCGAGGAATATTTGGCACAAGCGCAAAAAGCAGGAAAATCGATTCTTTGCGAAGGTGCTCAAGGTTCGTTATTAGATGTCGACTTCGGAACGTATCCGTTTGTGACTTCTTCTAATACTACTGCGGCCGGAGCGTGTACCGGTTTAGGCATTGCTCCGAACAAAATCAAAGAAGTGTACGGAATTTTCAAAGCCTATACCACTCGTGTAGGTTCAGGACCATTTCCTACGGAGGATTTTGGTGAAGCTGGCGATGTGATGGCTAGTATTGGCAACGAATTTGGCTCGGTTACCGGAAGAAAACGCCGTTGTGGTTGGCTCGATTTAGTAGCTTTGAAATACGCCATTCAAATTAATGGTGTTACCCAATTGATGATGATGAAAGGCGATGTGCTTTCGGGCTTTGAGACGTTGAAAGTAGCTACAGCCTATAACTATAAAGGTGAAGTGATTCATCATTTACCGTATAACATTGAAGAAGAAAACGTTGCTCCAATTTACACCGAATTCAAAGGCTGGAAACAGGATTTAACCGGATTAACCACTTTTGAAAGCTTACCCAAAGAACTCAAAGACTACATCGAATTCATAGAAAAAGCAGTCGAAGTGCCGATAAAAATTGTTTCGGTGGGACCGGATAGGAAACAGACGATAATGAAGTAAAAATAGAAACCCTTTCAGTGATGAGAGGGTTTTTTATTTAAGATTTCCGATTTCAGAAGTCAGAATTAGGTTTTTGTTTCAACGCTTTCTTTGTCATTTCGACTGAAAGGAGAAATCTCATTAACTTAATGGTATGTGATTTCTCCCGTTGGTCGAAATGACAAATTTAAAAGCAACCCTCACTGATGAGAGGGTTTTTTTATGTAATTTTTTCTTACATTAGCGGGTAATAGTCTAGTTTATAATACATATCAAGAAGTTACCAGCAGGCTTTTCACAGTTTGCGCAAAAAAATAAATGTACACTTAAAGTGTACATTTATAAAAAGAATAAAGTTTAGTTTTATAAATTATTATTTTACGTTTAAAAAAATATCTCGAATCTTAAATATTAATTTCATTAAAAAAATCTTTTACTAATGTTTAATTTAAAAAGTTAAAGTTATGAATCACTTAAAACAAATATTATTACTATTCTTAATTTTAGGCGCTTCATTCGTTTTTAAAGGTTGCGAAACAGAAGAAATCTACACAAGAACAAGAGCGAAGCCAGTAATGAAATACATATCATTCTCCGAGTTCAGCAAACAAGGAAGTGCCAAGCAGAAATTTAATGAAATTGAGAAAAAAAGTAAAACTTCTATAAATTCGAAATTACTATATCTACCAGAATACAATTTTCTGATTGATACAGATGAAATTATTATGTGGCAATACGGTGATTACAAATCGTTCACATTCAAAATCTACAGGCCAACAGAAATAGAGAAAATTGAAAATTTAGTAATAGTTGAAAAAACGGAGTCAATTGAAGCCTATATTGCTAAATACACATTGTCAGATACAGAGAAACAGCAAATACAAAACAATCAGCCAGTAGACTTAAGTGGAAAATTAGACTTAAAATATGTATCAGGCGGCGGTTGTTGGCATATAACACATATTGAAGGCCAAATAGGAGAAGATGGGCTGGTATACGCAAACATACAATATTGGCATAATAGCTGTACTGGCGAAGACAAAATAGTTTCAGTTGCAATTGCTGACACAAACAATCCTGGTCAAAGTGGAGGCGATTCCAACGGAGATTCAGATAGCGGCAATAACGATTCAGGGGCTGGTTTTTTTGGGATTGGTTTTTTTGGCAGTGGATGGTTTTCAGCCTGGTCAGGTAATGATGGCCCTGGTCTCGGAAACATTGGGGGCGGTTCTGATACAGGGTCAAATCCAACATGGCCAAATTCGGGTGGTACAAATGGATCAAATCCAACCAATAATAATCCTGCCACCTTAGTTCTAGATATAAATTTTGTTGTAACACACCCATTTATTCCAAGTTATGATGACATTATTAGTGACTTGACAAAACTAACAGAAATAACAAATGATACAACTAAACCCTACAAAGAAAAAATTACTATCCTTCAGCAAAGTTTAACATTAGACCATGAAAGAGGATTTCAATTTGGAGAGGACAGTAATCAAAACGTTACAGGTATTGAAATGCCATATAGTCAAACTGGTGTTCAATTTAATTTGCCTCAACCAAACACTACAGTTCGAATACATAGTCACCATAACGGTTTAGACCCAATCTTTTCAGCAGAGGACATAAGAGGTATGGCAGAATTTTATGTTGTTAAAGATGATTCGGGTAGCGAAAATGCAGAAGAAGTAATTTCAATATTAATTAGCAGAACGGGGGCCTATGCAACAACCGTAGACGACCCTGATCAAGTTTATAAATTTTATGACGTTATAAAAAATGGCAAAACTGAAATTGATGGTAAGATTACAACGAATATGAAAATATATTTAGAAGGCTACACTGATGAAGTAATTAATAAATCAAGAAGTCAATGTAACGGGAGCTGTACCACCGAAGAATATGACAATTTATTGTTAGAAAATTTTTTAACTTGGCTGAAATCTTGGAATACAGGACAAGGCTATTATATTGGAACCCCTAATGGAGATGGAACTTACACTTGGACTCGTATTAACTAAAAAAAAATAAAATGAAAAATATATTATCCCTTTTATTATTCTTTATTTTTGCTCACAATCAGGCGCAAACAATAATTCCCTCTGAAGATTTTTTTAATCACAATTCTGAAAATAATATCTATTTCAAAGATGTAAACCACATCTTTGATAAATTTGTTGGCACTTGGGTTTATTCCGAAGGTCCGCATTATTTAAAAATAATCGTCACAAAAGCATTAAGGGTTAGAGATGGCATCTCAACAACAGGAATTCAGTATAAAAATCGGATACATTATTATGATATGATAACTGTAGATTACCAATATAAATATAATGGAGTCGAAATTTATCATGTACTCCCTCCATATCAAACCGTAGGTGGTGCGACTGTTTTTAGTGCTATATCTGGTAAAATCATAAATAATCCGAATCAAATTAATTTATTCTACGATGAACCTTCAACTACTAACTGTATCCGTAGCCGAATGGGGCAATTAAAATTAACTTATTTGGCTGAGAATGTTCAAAAACTTAAATGGGAAAGAACGGATAAAAATCTACAAAACTCTCCAACATTTTGTGAAAACGGCACATTCGATGAATCTGAATACCAAATCCCCGCTAACATTATTTTAATAAAACAATAAAATTTTATCATTTCACTTAAATAGCACGGAAATATTTCCGTGCTATTTTTTTAACAAAACCCGAAGGCGCGGAGTTGTATCACCGCTAGCGCGGACTTGCAATCCTTGCTTTCCTCCAACCCCTCCAAAAACCAACTTTCCAGCATTTTCAAGGTCTTGAAGCCTTCAACTAGAAAATTTGTACAAAAAAAAATGTACAAAATATTTTGTACAAAAAATTTTGTACAAAAAACAATGATTCGAAAAATTTAAAAAAAACCGTTTCCCGATAGCGCGCGGAGTTATACTCCGTGCCTTCCGGAAACCCTTCTAAAACCCAACTTTCCAGCATTTTAAAACTCTGGTTGCTTCTCAAACAAATCAAATCGGGAAAGAAATGAGGGATGACTCTGTTCAAGATTGCATAAAGTTTCAATAACAATTAAATGCAAAACCCTTTCAGCGATGAGAGGGTTTTTTAGTACTGATTTTTTTATACTTTAGCGGGTAGTAGTATGATTTACAAAACATCTCAAGTAGTTACCCGCAATTCATTGAAAACCTCTTAAATCAAAACTTATGAAATCTATTAACACGCTATTTTTGGTCTTACTATTTAGTAGTTGCTCCAATAAAATTATTTCAACAAAATCAGGTTTACAATATCGTATTATAGAAAATGGTAGTGGAATAAAAGCCAAAGCCGGTGATGAAGTCTTTATATATGAAACAACTAGTTACAGAAATGGAACTGTTCTCTATTCCAATTATAATTCAACGTCTCCTGTAAAAGTTTTAATTGGTGGAAATCAAGCAACAGAAGCAGTTGACGAAGGATTACGTGGAATGCAAGTTGGCGAGATTCGTGAATTAATTGCCCCCCATTATTTAGTTAAGCGAAAGGGTTACCCAAGTAATGTTAGTCCGGATTCTACCTTAGTAATTAAAATTAAGTTAGATAAAATTGCAAGAAAATAATAGTCGCACTAACGCCAACAACCCTTTGGCTTACTAGCTGCTTGGTACATCTTGAAAAATACGCTGAACTTTAGCATTTCGTATTGCATTTTTCGCTAACTTGTAACAACTCCGCTCAGCGGCAAAACATTAGCGGTAACTATTTAAGATAATCTATGAAAAAAAAGTTAGTATCCATTCATCACTTTTTAGTTGCCTTGATTTTAATATCAAAAGGGTTTGACAAAATCCAACATCATCACAGTTTCATCGGATGGACAATTTTACTTTTAGGCGTTATAGTGCTATCCTACTTTATCTTTATAAAGCTATCCAAAAAGCCACATGCAACATTAGAACTACTTATACATTTATTTGAAAGCATAGCTTTGTTTTTAACCTCCTACGTTTACTTTCAGGAAGGTAAGTCACTATTGCCCTTTGTAACGATGATTGCCGGTATTGGATTCCTAATGGCCACAATCCTACATTTAAAAAAACATTATAAAAGGCATGAAAACTAATTATGGAAAAAAGCGACGTACAGCTAACAGTGGTTTTAAAAAATAGTTGGTTTTGTTTTTAGCCGAACTCGAACTAAAAGCGAACACAGCGAAGCTAGATTACTCAAAAGGAAAATTCTATATCTTTACAACAATGCGAGAAATAGTCGCCACTGTTTGAAGACGCGGCAAGTAAGGCTTCTTTGCCAGAAAATATAGCATACCATGAAAAAAAAACTTTTAGAAAGCGGAGTAGTTTTAAGTATCAAACTTAATCATGATTTAGGGTATTCCTTTGCCAAGGTTGTCAACTTAACCGACTTTGCCAAAGATGATCTCTCAGATACTTTTCATCTAATACTCTACCCTTACCATTATATAGTTCAAAACGAAAATGACTATAAACACGAAGAGTTTATAAAATCCGAACCGTTGACGGGACCTTTATTTGTAGACCATATTCTATATGAAATAAAAAGTGGCTTCTACAAGATTGTTGATAAAGTTGATTTAAAACCCTACGAGAAAAGAGTTCCTGCCTTTAGAGGATTCTCTGGTTTGGTCTACGGTAAAATTCATTACTTCGAAGATGAAGCAACAGACTGGAATTACTTCGAAAGAGGCACTCCGTTTCGCAGAATTGTAGCGAGTTATGAAGAAGTCAAACATTTGGAAGATAACACAGCGCATTCACATGAATTTGTTGAACGCCGACTTACCATGGAGATATTGAATAGAAAGGGCGAAAATATCAAGGATTATTACAAATTGGATGATTGGACAGAGCTTTGTGTTTACAATAATATGGTTTACAAAACTCCATTTAACCAAGTCCCTGATACTCATAAAGGGATTGTTAAAAAGTAGTATTGTCGCTTGATATAGGTGCGCAATAGCTAGAGAATACTTAATTAATTACCCATGAAAAAAAATATTGTAGTGCTATTATTTGTCGTTTTTGGATGCCTGACCCTAGGCTTCTTTTCCTTATTTGTAAAAAGATGGAACTTGCCCTACACTAGCGAAGGAACCTATTTTGATGAAGCCAGTTTAATTACGTATAAAGAGCAAGCTGCAGAAGTGTATGGCATTATCGCCTTTGTTTGCTTCCTATTTACCGGACTACTTCTATATAAAATGATGCTATTTAAAAAACACTAAATGAGTATGGTGTGGAACCAATACAAAACTAATGCTGTTATGAAAATAAAATATCTAGTACTGGTATGGGCGCTGGTTTTCGCTTCCTGCAAAAGGGAAACAGCTACAGCTACACCATCTTCTAAACCGGAAACCAAAGCTACAGTAAGTTCTTCCTCTACAGCAAATCTGTTACAAAACTGTCCGGAGAAAACCCTTCCGCTGGTGGATTCCACAAACTTTAATCATCATCAAAAATTCAGAATCCTATCGGCTGCAGAACAGAAAACCCTGGGTTTGCAGAAGATCTATTTGAGCAATGACAAGAATGAAATTAAAGCGGTAAGCCTTGATTATTCGCTATCCCTTTCGTCAAAATTCAAAACACTTGTTATAAGCTATTATTTTGGCGAACATGAAATGTTTACTTTTCTCATCAACTATGATAGTAATTATAAGATTTTGGGCTTTCTAAATATTGCTTATGATGAAATTGCAGAAAGTGCCAGCAGTACCCAAAGTCAACTAACACAAGACCTAATTATTGTTATGGATAGTGACCATTGGAGTGATCCACCAGTAATTACAAAAACAAGTTATGTCATCAAACCAGATGGCAGCATTATCAGGGAATAGTTTTCACAAGAAAAGGTTTTATTTTTATCTTAGCGAAAGAAACTTTTACGAATATCAATAAGACATTGAACGCCATTAAAAACCGGCTCAGTAAGATTGAAAAACAGAAAAATACAAGCCTAAATGAGAAATCAAAAGCATCAAAACTGTTATAACTGCGGTACCAAACTCATTGGAAAATACTGCTCCAACTGTAGTCAAAAATCAGACACTAAAAGATTAGACTTCAAACACTTTATTCAGCACGACATCATTCATGGCGCGTTACATTTTGACAAAGGATTATTGTATACCGTAAAGGAAATCATGCTCAGGCCAGGCAAAGTAACTAATGACTATATCAGTGGGAAAAGAGTGCGATACTATAATTTCTTTTATCTTTCGTTACTCATCATTGGTTTTACCTTACTCCTGCAATCCTTACATCAGGAGAAAATTAATGTAACAGGGAAGAGTATCACTTATATTGAAACCCGAAACTTTGCTTCGAAAAATATTAAATATATTTTATTGTCCTTTATCCCGTTTTTCGCATTGTCCTCAAGAATAGTCTACAGAAAAGTACACTACAACATCGCGGAGCACACTATCATTGCGAGCGTGACGCTGATTTATTTTTTAGTACTTAATTTACTATCAGAAGTAGTAGACTTAACAGGTTTACAAATACATCATAATGCCATTTTTAGTTCACTTTCGGGATTGTTAATAGTGTATATCTACTACCAAACCTTCAAACTACACTATACCACAAAAAAATGGGGTAACGCCCTAAATGCCTTTCTTACCTTAGTGCTATTCTCCTTTTTATTTCTGCTACTGATGTTTATTATTATCTACATTTTAACTACCAAGTAATCCAAAAAACAAAAACCCTTTCATATAGAAAGGGTTTTTTGTTATATAAACGAATAGGTGTCACTAATTACAGTTTAAAAATAAAACTTTCACTAGGTTGAATAGTCAACTGAATAGTTCCTTTTCCGTCGGTTACTTTGAGCTGGGCTTTGCTTCCGTATAATTGATCGGTTACATCGTATAATCCGTCTTGAATGTTCCAAGCTTTAATAACCTCTTCTGGAATTCGCAATTCGAAGTCACTTTTGGTAACCCAAGAGAAATTAGCCACGACAATTAATTTTTCTTTGTCGGACCAACGTACATAGGAATATAATCCGACGTCATAGCCTTTGGCCTTGTTTCGATTAGCACTTTGTATTTCCTGATACTTGCCCATTAAGGCGTCACTTGTAATGGTAAAGTTTAATAAACGTTTGTAAAAATCGCGGAGTGCTTTTTCGCTATCCGATAATTGTCCACCGTCAAATTTACCGCCATTCATCCAGCGCTGATGATTGGGAACACCAACATAATCAAAAATAGAGGTACGCGTAGGTTTTCCGAATCCACCATCAATGTTACCAGCCTCACCTACTTCTTGCCCGAAATAAATCATCGTTGGAGATGTGCTAATCGTAGCCGAAACCACCATCATCGGTTTCCCTTTCTCTGGTGTTCCTGCAAATTCATCGCTTGCCAAACGTTGCTCATCATGGTTGTCCAAGAAATGTAACATATGATGCTCAATATCAGCCATACCGTTTTGTATTTCTGAAAGTCCGTCTGGTAATGCTTTACCCTGAATTACCGCTTTCAAATGGTCGTAGGTTTCTACTTTATCATACAAATAATCCATTTTGCCCAGTTTGATGTAATTGCGGTATTCTTTAGGGTTATATACCTCAGCCAATAAAAATGCATTCGGGTTTTTCATCTTGATGGCCGAATTCATATAACTCCAAAACTCATACGGCACCATTTCAGCCATATCATATCGGAAACCATCTACGCCTTTGGCAATCCAATACAATGCGATGTCGCGGAATTTCTTCCAGGAACTCGGCACCTTTTTATCGTTCCAAAAGGCATGATGCGCTTTATAATCTTTTTCAGCATAACCTTCAGGTAGTTCGGGAAAGTCTTTGGAACCATCTGGCTTGATGCCATAATTTACTTTTACCGTTTCATACCAATCGTTGATATCCGGTTTGGCCTCGCGAGAACCGTTGCCCGTCCATTTTGCTGGATTTTCAGTAAACTTACCATCACTTAACGGAGTTACCTCGCCATTCAAAGGTTTATAAGTTCCTGATGTTGGCACCTCAAACGGTTTTCCCGGAATATAATAAAAGTTGTTCTCACGAGCATATTCCACAGTAGTATCATCTTCTGCACCAAAATCGGTTACACCTTTCGGATTGCTGATACTGTGGTAATTTCGTGCAATATGATTGGGTACGATATCGATAATAACCTTTAATCCGTTTTTATGCGTTCGGGCAATCAAGGCTTCAAATTCCTCTAATCGTTTGGCCGGATTAACCGCTAAATCGGGATTGACATTATAGTAATCTTTCACGGCATACGGCGAACCGGCGCGACCTTTTACTACATCGGGATCATCATTTGAAATTCCGTACTTCGTATAATCTCGAATGACATCATGATGGGGTACTCCAGTGTACCAAATATGGGTCACTCCTAGTTTTTTGATTTCCTGTAACGCCTTATCGGTAAAGTCGTTGAACTTCCCTACGCCATTTTCTTCGATTGTTCCCCAGGGTTTGTTGGTTGTATTTTTGTTACCGAACAAACGGGTAAAAACCTGATAGACAACTTCTTTTTTAGGCGTAGTGGCTTTCTTTTGGGCATTCATAGTGGTCTTTTTTTGGGCTACGGTTGTAGTAACTATAACACAGCTTAGTAGTAAGGTAAAAGGTAAACTAGTTTTCATATTACAGTTAGAATTATAATTGGATTGAAATATGTCATAGCTACAAATATAAAGAATATCACTTCTTCTGCAATTGCAAGAAGGACGAAAATCAATTAATAACCAAAAAGCTGGTAATAATAAGTAGAAACCATTGAATAAAAATTTGCTTAATTTACATTCGATAATGCCTCTATCTTTGTTTCAGAAATTTAAATCACTTGTTTTGAAAACAGTAACCAAAATAGTTCTTTACAGCTTTTTCCTTTTTACAGGTCAGTGTGTTTGGTCACAACAGTCCGCCATTGATAGTTTAAAAAGAGTCTATAAAGTAACCAAAGTCGATACGGTTAAGGTGGGGCTTTTGAATAGAATAGCGTCGGAATTTAAAGAGATGAATCCGGATTCCACTTCTTTTTATGCTACAAAAGCCTTGCAAGTATCAGTACAATTACAATATCCTTTCGGAAAAGCAAATGCCACAATGAATTTGGGTAATGCCAGCATCATTTTGGGTAATTATAAGCAAGCCAAAAATCATTTTGAAGCAGCCAAAACCACTTTTATATCTTTATTACAAAAAGACGAAGAGAATAAGACCTTCCTTTATGGTTTGGCCCGATGCTACTCGAGTTTGGGGGTTATTTTTTCGCAGGAAGGCAACTATTTTGAGTCGTTAGATAATTATCTCAATGGTCTGAAACTCTACCAGAAAATAAACCATAAAGGCAGTATTTCGAAGTCGTATAACAATATCGGCATCGTCTATAAATCGAGAGGCAACAATGCAAAAGCGTTAGAATATTTCAAAAAAGCCTTAAAAATCCAGGAAGAAATTGGCGAGAAAACTTTAGCGGTAACACTCACTAATATTGGCGTCATCTATTTTGAAAACAATCAATTACCGCAAGCCTTTTCGTATTATACCAAAGCAGAAAAACTATTTAAAAGCATTTCAAACACAAGAGGTTTGGCACTTTTAGAAAACTATTGGGGCGATTATTACATTCGGTTACAAAAGCAAGATCAAGCAGAAGTGCATTACAATAAAGCATTGGAATTGTATGAAAGCATCCAAAATAAATTTGGCGAATCGTTAGCATTGTATAATCTTGGAAATCTGTATTTGGGGCAAAAAAAGTATTCCGAAGCGATGCCTTTGGCGACAAAATCGTTACAGTATGCTAGAGCAATTGGGATATTGGATCAAATCTATCATTCGGAACAATTGCTAAGTGCGCTTTATGAAGCCCAAAACCAGCCAGCACTCTCTTTGCAACATTACAAAAACTACATCATTGCCCCCGATAGTCTGAACACTATGGAAAGTACAAAGAAGTTTGACCGCGTTGAAATGGATTACGAATATCAAAAAAAGGAAGCTTTGTTTCAGGAAAAGAACAAACGCGAACGTTTACTGTTGATTTTTGCCATTGTGGGTTCTTTACTTTTTATTGGCTTGATTTTTCTGTTCATCAACAGACAACAAGTGAAACGTCGTTTGACACTACAGAAAGAAGTAGCTGAATACGAACAAAAAGCGTTGCACCTTCAGATGAATCCTCATTTTGTATTTAATTGTTTGGGCTCTATATCGAGTTTTATCGTGCAAAACGGAACCGATTCAGCCTTGAAATATTTATCAAAATTCTCAAAACTGATGCGCTTGACCTTGGAATATTCTAAAGACAGTCTGATTCCGATTGACAAAGAGATTGAAAGCTTACAAAACTATTTAGAACTAGAGCAATTGCGTTTTCACGACAAGTTTGACTTCAGAATTACCTCGAGCGATAACGTAGAATTCAATATGGGCTTGCCTCCGCTACTAATTCAGCCGTTTGTAGAAAATGCCATTTTACACGGCTTAGTTCCGAAAGAGGGAAACGGTAGTATTCACGTTGCTTTTGATGTAGAAAACAATCAATTGATTTGTACCATTGCTGATAATGGCATCGGAATTACAAAATCGGCAGCGCTCCGTGAGCATTCGATGAAAGCCCATAAATCGATGGCCTTGGAAATTACGAAAAAACGTCTTGAGATTATGGAAGCCACCATATCCAAATCGGCACAAATTGACATCAAAGAACTGGAAGAAAATAACGAAATCGTAGGAACAAAGGTTACGCTACGATTGCCGATACAATATATACAATAGTCATAAAGTTTGAAAGTCGAAAGTCGAAAGTCTTTTTACTTTAAAAACAAATCTTTTGACTTTAGACATTTGACATTAAGACTAAACTATGATTACAGCAGTACTAATAGACGACGACAAGCATTTACGAACAGGTTTAAAAGCACTTTTGGAGCGATATACCGATGAGATTCATATCATTGGCGAAGCCGAAAGTGTTAAAACGGGCGTTGCACTTCTCGAAAAATTACAACCTCAAGTCTTGTTTTTGGATATTCATTTGTCTGACGGAACCGGATTTGATATTTTGGAACAGTTGGCTAGAGTAAAAGGAAAAACGAATGCCCATATTGTTTTCATTACGGCTCATGAACAATATGCAGTAAAGGCGTTTAAATTCAGTGCACTGGATTTTATCCTCAAACCTGTAGATCCCGAAGAATTGCAGAATACCATTGCGAAAATTAAAGAAGTGGTGGGTAAAAACAGTTCGTTTGAACACATTGATTTACTGTTAGAGAACATCCGTAAAAAGGTAGATAATTTTAAGAGAATCGCGCTGTCTACCAGTGATGGCATTCATCTTTTTGATGTTTCTGATATTATTCGATGTGAAGCCAAAGTCAATTACACCGAGTTTTTCATCAAAAATCATAAGCCTTTATTGATTTCGAGAACACTTAAAGAATATGAAGAAATGTTGAGCGAACATGGATTTGAACGTATACATCAATCCCATTTGATTAACCTTTCCTATCTCAAATCGTATATCAAATCGGATGGTGGCTATGTGATTATGGCCGACAATACCAATATTCCCATCGCGCAAAGCAAAAAAGAAAAATTGCAGGAATTAATAAAGAACTTTTAAGAGTTTAACGTTCTCCAAACTCAAATAACTTACTGTCATGAAAACAAATAAAACAAACCAAAAAACTGATTTAGAAACATTAAATACCAAAACCATGAAAAAACTACTTGTGCTTTTACTCTTTGTAACCGGTTGCGCTATTGCCCAACCAGTTATAAATAATCCAGAACCTTACCAAGTTTGCGATGATAATGGTGACGGTTTTGCCGCTTTCGACCTTAACCTTATTACGCCTACTTTAATAACGGTTCAAGGAACAGAAATTTCATATTATGAAACTTTAACAGATTCTCAAAATGCTGTAAATCCTATTAATTTATTAGTGCCATTCACTAATACTAGTCCTTTTAATCAAACACTCTATATTCGCGCAATAGACATTGCAAATCCTAGTATTCCTTCTTTTACGACTTTAAATGTAGTTGTAAGTCAGAAACCATCAGTTTCAATGAGTTCTACTTCAAATTGTGTGGGAAATAGTATAACAGTAACAACGACAGTTAATGGGTCGGGTACATATAATTATTTGTACACCTTGCCGCTAGGAGTTTCAGACCCTGGTAATGTTCCTTCATTTTCTACAACAGTTGAAGGTTCATACTTTGTTACAGTTACTGATGTTGCAACGGGTTGTGTATCTAATCAAGTAGGAATTTATGTGTTTTTTACACCGCTTCCAGGAGCAACAGTAGATGCTACTTCTATTTGTGATGGCAATCCAGCATCCGTATTTGCTAACATAACATCTGTTAACACGCCTTCTTACTCATGGACGGTTCCTGTTGGCGCTACAAATCCTGGAAATGTATCTAATTTTACAACTTCACTACCAGGTACTTACTCTGTTATTGTAACTGATGCTACAAATGGCTGTGTTTCAAATCAGGTTTCAACAACAGTAAGTACTCAAACTAGTGTTACACCAACGTTTACAATCCCACCTTCAGCTTGTGCTGGTTTTATATTGCCAACAACATCTGATAATGGTATTTCAGGAACTTGGTCTCCACCATTTTTAGCGACGGACACTTATTTATTCACTCCGTCTTTGGGGCAATGTGCTACTTTGTATTCGACATTTATTACAGTTAATGATGCGCCAAATGCTAACCAACCGCCTAATTTGGTTCAGAATACAACTAATAATAATGCTGTTTTCGATTTAACGAGTCAAAATGGTATTATTAATAATGGTTCAGGTGTACAATTTGAATATTTTCTGAGTTTATTAGATGCTCAAAATAATACCAATGCAATTCCAAATCCAACAGCTTATACCAATGTTTCCAATCCGCAAACAATATACGTAAGAATTGTTGATTTGACCTCTGGAAGCTGTGCAGCAACAACCAGTTTTAATTTGGTGATTAATAATCCAAATAATGTTTACATTCCGGATGCTAATTTTAAAGCAAGATTAATTTCGTTTGGCGTTGATACTAATTTTGATGGCGAAATACAGTTTACAGAAGCCGCTGCATTTAATACTGAATTGAATGTTAATACCTCTCTTATAGCAGATTTAACCGGAATTGAAGCGTTTATAAATATTACTATTTTAAGATGTGCTCAAAACAGTTTGACAGACTTAAACATTAACAATTTGACCAATCTTGAAACATTAGATTGTTCTTATAATCAAATCGCTACCCTGAACATAAGCAATTTAATTAATTTGAAAAATCTTATTTGCATATCAAATTTATTGACTTCTTTAGATGTTAGCCCTTTAACATTATTAGAAGAATTAAATTTTTACAATAATCAAGTTACGACCATCAATGTAGATGCGTTATTAAATTTAAAAAAATTAAACTGCTCTTATAACAGAATTCTTTTACTAAACGTTAATAATCTTCCCATTTTAGAGCGTTTGGAATGCGCGGTTAATTATAGTACCTCCTTTACTATTTCAAACTTACCCAATTTGAAATATTTAGATTATGCTTATAACTTTTCTTTAATTTCATCGAGCCTAACTCAATTTCCTTTATTAGAATATATTGATTGTAGAAGCAATGGATTAACCAATTTGAACATATCCAATCTCAATAATCTTATGACGCTATATGCTGACAGCAATTCTTTAACTACTATTAATTTAAGTAATTTACCAAATTTGAGTACATTGTATGTTAATTATAATCAATTAACAAGTTTAAATCTTGCGGGACTTACAAATTTAGAAACTTTATTCTGTCAAAACAATCAATTAAATATTATAAACTTTGAGGGATTAAATGCTCTTGCAAACGTTGTTTGTGATAATAACTTATTGACTAGTTTAGATTTTTCTCTAACTCCAAATTTATCTTATGTAAGTTGCTCTTATAATAACCTTAGCAACATCAACATCAAAAATGGTACTAATAGTTTTAATAGCAATACCAATTGGAGCCAAAATCCACTTTTGAACTTTGTGTGTTGTGATGATGGCGAATTAGCAGCCGTAAACCAAATTTTAAGTCAAAGCCAAAATTCTAATAATGGAAATGTCGTTTTTAATTCATATTGTTCCTTTGTTCCTGGCGGAAACTTCAACACGATAACAGGACAAATTAAATTAGACGCAAACAACAACGGCTGTGACGCCAATGATAATTCACAACCGCTAATTAGAGTTAATATCAACGATGGACTTACTCAAGGAGCAACAGTTACTGATGCAAATGGAAATTACACATTTTATACAACAACTGGATTTTTTACTATTGCTCCCGAAGTTGATAATCCTTCAAGTTTTAGTTTTTCACCACCAACAGCATCTGTAGCTTTTAGCAATACTAATAGTAACGTTTCTACTCAGAACTTTTGCATCAATCAAAACGGAAGTTTTCAAGATGTTGAAATAGTTATTGTACCTATTGATTTTGCAAGACCTGGCAGTACTGCAACTTATAAAATAGTTTACAAAAACAAAGGGAATACAGTATCATCTGGTAGTTTGAATCTAACTTATAACGATTTATTGTTAAATTTTACGACTGCAACTGTTGTTCCGTTTAGTCAAAATTCAGGAATTTTAAATTGGACGTATGCTAATTTGCAACCTTTTGAAAGCAGAAGTTTTGAAGTTACATTTTTAGTAAACTCAATATCTTCAAATCCACCTGTAAACGTAGGAAGTACATTGAATTTTAATCCTACCATTACTCCAACAGGAACTGATGAAAATCAAAATGATAATCAATTTAATTACAATCAACTAGTCGTAAACTCTTATGTGCCTAATGCAATTACATGTTTACAAGGCGAACTGGTTTCTTCAACACTCATTGGTAATTACCTTCATTATAGTGTTCGGTTTGAAAATACTGGAAATTATCTTGCCCAAAATGTAGTCATAAAAATTGAAATTGATATTGCAAGTTATGACATTAACTCCCTTCAAGTTTTAGGCAGTTCTAACCCTGTTTATACTCGAATTATTGGTAACATAGTTGAATTTATCTTTGACAATATTAATTTAGAGTCAGCTTCAGGCAATCCACCAGTTGGCGGTCACGGTGATGTTTTGTTTAGAATACGAACTAATAATCAATTAGTGTCAAACTCCACTGTTTTGCAGAGAGCCGGAATCTATTTTGATTACAATTTCCCAGTAATTACTAATGATGTAGAAACTACTTTTGCTGTATTAAACAATCCAATATTCGAAATCGATGACAGTATCACCATTTATCCAAATCCAACAGCTTCAATCCTCAATATTGATAGTGATTTTACCATCGAGTCTATGGAATTGTATGATGTTCAAGGCCGAATTTTAGAAACAGTATTAGTCACAGAAAAGATAACCAAACTAGATATTTCGAGTAAATCAAAAGGCATTTATTTCCTAAAAATTAAATCCGAAAAAGGAAGCAAAGTTGAAAAAGTAGTTAAAGAATAAAGTTAGAGTTAATGCAGAAAGAAGCGCAAATCGTAACGGATTTGCGCTTTATTTTTTTATCTAAAACCAAATATTCCATGATAAATAATTCTTAATAAAGATTAGGATTGCGCCTAATTCCCTATTTTTGGCACAAATTAAAATTCATTGAAAAAGGTACTTTTTTATATCGGATTATTGCTCTTTACATTGGTTGATGCAAATGCACAAAAATCCAGTAAAATTAACGTTGAATACTCCGATTTTGCAGACAGAAATCAGGACGAAATTCCTGATGCATTGCTCTTGCGTGGTAATGTCAGAATTCGCCATGAAGGCGTAGTTTTTACCTGCAAAAAAGCGTATTTCTTTGAAAAAGAAAATTACATCAAAGCTTTTGGAGAAGTCCAAATGGTTCAGGGTGACACGCTCTTCTTAAACAGTAAATACGCCGAATACAATGGTGAAGTTAAAAAAGCCTACGCTACTGGAAATGTAGTCATGCGTTCACCCGAATCAACCTTGGTGACAGACACGATCAACTTTGACCGAAATACTCAAGAGGCGTATTACAACTCCTTCGGAACTATTACCAATAAAGACAACACTTTAAAAAGTAAATCCGGAAAGTATTATGCGAATGAAAAGAAGTTTAAATTCTTAACTGCAGTAACGATTACCAATCCAAAATACACCATAAAATCCAATCATTTGGATTACTACACCAACTCTGGTCACTCCTATTTGTTTGGACCGTCAACTATCACCAGCAAAGAGAATTTTATTTATACGGAAAAAGGATTTTACGATACCAAAAAAAATCTGGCCACGCTGCTTCGAAAATCCTATATCAAATACAAAGATCGGCGCATTGAAGGCGATAGTTTGTTTTATGACCGAAACCGGGAATATGCCTCGGCAACCAATAATGTAAAAATCACGGACTCAATCAACAAAGGTATTATCAAAGGGCATTATGCCGAAATTTTCCGGAATTTGAAAACCGAAAAAGATTCGATGATGATTACCAAAAGAGCTGTAGCCATTACCTTGGTTGAAAACGATTCGATGTACGTTCATGGAAAAAAAATGCTGATTACTGGAAAAACCGGAGAACGCATTGTGCGTGCTTTTAACAATGTTCGTTTTTATAAAACGGATATGAGTGGCAAATGTGATTCCATCCATTCGGATCAGAAAGTGGGTCTGACAAAACTCATAGGCAAACCGATACTTTGGAATTTTGACAACCAAATGACCGGTGATATCATGCACCTCATCGGAAACAATAAAACTGAAAAACTGGATTCACTCAAAGTGCTTAACAATGCTTTTATTATTTCAAAAGATACGATTGGTACAGGATTTAATCAGGTCAAGGGCATCAACTTATATGGAAAATTCAAAGACAATAAACTTAGCGAAGTAGACATTGTTAAGAATACGGAAGTCATTTATTATATGCGAAACGATCAGCAGGAACTGATTGGCATCAACAAAAGTGTCGGAAGCAAAATCAATTTGATTTTAGATAAAAACACCATCGAAACCATAACTGTATATAACAATCCGGACGGTGATATTTATCCCGAAAAGGATCTACCCGAAAATGCTCGGAAACTCCGCGGTTTTATTTGGCGTGGTGAGGAACGAATACAATCGAAAGACGACATTTTTCCGCCCGAAGAAAACGAACTCGATGCTAAAATTCAAGCAGCAAGCAAAACAAATTCAGAAAAAGAAAATGTTCCTATGGAACCAAGTCAGGAAACCTTGAATTATGACAAGCCGAAACCTGCAGTAACTTCCAAAACAAAGAAAAAATAGTTTTTAGTCGCAGTTAGCAGATTTAAAAAAATAACTATTCGCGCATTCGTGGCCAAAAAAATGAAAAACGATTTCCTAAAATACCAAGCACAAACCTCTCCCTATCCACTCGGAATGGAAGTTTCACATGCTGTGGGCTCTTATATTTACGACACCAACAATAAAAAATACCTCGATTTTGTAGCAGGTGTTTCTGCGGCTAGTTTGGGACACCAACATCCAAAGGTTAATCAGGCGATTAAAGACCAATTGGACAAATATTCTCATGTAATGGTTTATGGCGAATATGCGCAACATCCGGCGGTCGCTTATTGTAAATTATTAGTAGACAATCTGCCTCCTAGTCTTAACAAAATATACTTAGTCAATTCGGGTACAGAAGCCTGTGAAGGCGCTTTAAAACTGGTTCGCAGAGTTACCGGAAGAAGCCAATTGATTTCGTGCCATAATGCCTATCACGGCAACACGATGGGTTCCATGAGCGTGATGGGTTTTGAAGAGCGCAAACAAATTTTCCGCCCTTTGATTCCTGATGTCGATTTTATTACGTTCAACAACGAAGACGATATTCAGAAAATAACCACTAAAACTGCGGGGATTATATTGGAAAGTATTCAAGGCGGTGCTGGTTTTATTGAGCCTAAAAACGACTTTTTAGCTAAAGTAAAAAAACGCTGTGAAGAAGTTGGCGCGTTACTGATTTTGGACGAAATCCAACCCGGATTTGGAAGAACCGGAAAACTGTTTGGTTTTGAAAACTACAATGTCATTCCTGACGTAGTTATCATAGGAAAAGGAATGGCTGGTGGTATGCCTGTTGGTGGATTTATCGCCAATGAAAAGCACATGGATTTGCTAAGCCATGACCCCAAATTAGGACACATCACCACATTTGGCGGTCATCCTGTCATTGCGGCAGCATGCTTGGCTACTTTGGAAGAAATCCTAGAAAAAGACTACGCTCAACAATCTTTAGCAAAAGAAACCTTATTTCGGGAACTTTTGGTACATCCTTTGATAGAGGAAATAAGAGGACGTGGACTGATGCTTGCGGCGATGACAAAAGACCCGGAAATTACCAACAAAGTAATTTTCAAATGCCAAGAAAAAGGGTTGATTTTATTTTGGTTGCTTTTTGAAGGCTGCGCTATCAGAATTACACCTCCCTTAACCCTATCTGAAGAGGAAATCAGAGAAGGCTGTGCCATCATCATCGAAGCCATGGATGAGATTATGAAGGAAAATGAGGACTAACGATTTTTGATTTAAGAATTTAAAATACTTTTTTGATCTTAGTTTGTCACTCTAACATCATTCATCCGATTGTTAATTAAATTGTTTACAACAATAATTGCAATGACCCGAAAAAGCACGGCGTTTCCCTAATTTTATTAAGGATAATTTTAACACCTACAGTTATGCACCTAGATCACGACGAAGAAGACTACAACTTATCCTTATCAAAATTCGAATCGATGTTGAAAACGAACAAAGTTTTGTTTTTTGATTCAGAGGAATTCGAGGAAATCATTCTGCATTATCTCGATATGGGAAAAGCTACTTTAGCAAAAAAAGCTTTAAAGTTAGGACTGGAGCAACACCCAAAATCTACTGGTTTGAAGCTAGTTCAAGTAGAAATGCTAGTGTATGACGACAAATTGGAACAAGCCGAAAAATTGCTTAACGAACTTTATGCCATTGAGCCAACCAATGAAGAAATTTTTATCCAAAAAGCCAATATTTATTCTAAAAGAGACAATCACGAAAAAGCGGTTGAGTACTTGAAAGAAGCTCTAAAATATACCGAAGATTTTGCCGATGTCTATAACTTAATTGGTATGGAATATCTTTTTATGGATAATCTGGAACTGGCCAAACAAAGTTTTATCAAATGTCTGGAAGAAGATTTTGAAGATCAATCTGCATTATATAACGTAGTGTATTGCTTTGAATTTTTAGACCAAAATCAAGAAGCTATTGACTATCTAAAAACGTATATTGACCGAAATCCATATAGTGAAATTGCTTGGCATCAATCGGGCAGATTGTATTATGGCCTAAAAGATTATGAAAGTGCTGCAACCAGTTTTCAATTAGCAACCTACATCGATGAAGAGTTTGTGGGAGCGTATATGGAAAGAGGAAAGGCCTTAGAGCGCTTGAAAAATTATGCTGAAGCCATCGAAAGTTATAACATGACTATCGAGTTGGACGATCCAACATCTTACGCTTTACTTCGCATTGGGAAATGTTATGAAAAATTAGGCAATAAAGTAGAAGCCCTTAAATATTTCAACAAAACAGTGCACGAAGATCCGTTATTGGATAAAGGTTGGATTGCGATAACCGATTTTTATGTTCGTCAAAAAAACTACCAAAAAGCATTGTATTATGTAAACAAAGCGTTGGCCATTGACGACCAAAACCGTTTGTATTGGAAGCGTTATGCGACCATCAACAAAGCGATGGATCATTTTGAAGAAGCGGAATTCGGTTACCGAAAAGCGATAGAATTTGGTGATTATCAGCTAGACACTTGGTTATTTTGGGTTGATATTATGCTCATTATGGGCGAATACAATAATGCTATTTTGACGTTGATTCAGGCATCAGAATATTTCCCGGATGATTGCGAAATTGAATACCGTTTGACGGGTTTTCACATGCTTTTAAACGAAGAAGAAAAAGGAAATTTCCATTTAAGCAATGGCTTGCGAATCAATGCAAAACATCAGACCATTCTTCAGGAAATGTTTCCAACCGTTTGGGACAGACCATCGGTACAAGATTATATTTCAAAACATACAAAACCGGAATAAATGTCGAGAAGACAATTTGGCCTAATCGGGAAAAACATTAGTTATTCTTTTTCCAAAAAATACTTTACCGATAAATTTGCTTTAGGAAATTTAGACGACTGTTCTTTTGAGAATTTTGATATTGAAACTATTGAAGAATTCCGTAGCATTATTGCCAACAATCCCGATTTAAAAGGACTGAATATTACCATTCCGTATAAGGAAGCGATACTTCCCTTTTTAAATAAACTTTCTAAGAAAGCTGCTCATATTGGTGCTGTAAATGTCATTAGGTTTACTAAAAAAAGAAAACTAAAAGGATACAATTCTGATTATTTTGGCTTTATGAAATCATTGGAGCCACTACTCCAACCCCATCATAAAAAAGCTTTGATTCTAGGCACAGGTGGCGCAGCAAAAGCTGTTTCTTTCGCTTTGGATCAACTCGGAATCCTTTACACTTTTGTGACCCGTGAAGAAAAAGAAGGTATGATTGATTATGACCTCATTAATGCTACTACGTTCGACAATCATCAGATTATTATCAATTGTACCCCTATTGGCACAGTTCCAAACATCAAAGAATTTCCGCCAATTCCCTATAATTTCTTTACAGAAAAACATATTGCCTTTGATTTGATTTATAATCCTGAGGAAACCCAGTTTCTAAAAAAAGCAAAAAAGAAAGGTGCCGTAACCAAAAACGGACATGAAATGTTAGTGCTTCAAGCCGAAAAAGCTTGGAAAATCTGGAACAAATAATGTTGCTATGAACATCCGACTTTTGGCCATTGGCAAAACCGATAACAAAGAACTACAACAACTCATTGACGATTATACCAAGCGCTTATCGTTTTATATCAAATTTGATATAGAAATTATTCCCGACATCAAAAACGTCAAAAACCTTTCTGAAAGCCAACAAAAAGAAAAGGAAGGCGACTTACTATTGTCCAAAATCACAGCAACAGACCAATTGATTTTGTTGGACGAAAATGGAAGCACTTTTTCTAGTGTGAAATTCGCTGATTATCTTCAAAAGAAAATGAATTCCGGCACCAAGACTTTGGTATTTGTAATTGGCGGGCCTTATGGATTTAGTGAAGCTGTTTATCTAAAAGCGAACGGAAAGATTTCGCTTTCGCTGATGACTTTCTCCCATCAAATGGTACGCTTGTTTTTTATTGAACAACTATACCGCGGATTTACGATTTTGCGAAACGAGCCTTATCATCATCAATAAAAGCTGGATGTTTTATTCAGTAGCAGAAAGTTTAGCAACTAGTCTTATCGACTCAACAGCTTCTTTTACATCATGAACCCTTAAAATAGTGGCTCCTTTTTGCAACGCAATCGTATTCAAAACTGTCGTTCCGTTTAAGGCAAACTCAGCCTGAATATCAAGCGACTTATAAATCATCGATTTTCTGGAAACACCTACAAGTACAGGTAATCTCAAAGTCTGAAACAATTCAAGATTATTTAAAACTTCAAAATTTTGTTCCAATGTTTTGGCAAATCCAAATCCGGGGTCAATAATCAGGTCATTTATTCCTAAACTTCTAGCTTCAACAACTTTTTGAGAAAAATAGAAAAGCATCTCTTTGATGACATTCTCATAGTGTGCCAGACTTTGCATCGTTTGCGGTGTTCCTTTCATGTGCATCATTATATACGGAACCTGAAGTGCTGCAACGGTTGCCATCATTTTTTCATCTAAACTTCCAGCCGAAATATCATTGATCATACAAGCACCATTTTCGACAGCGTTTTGGGCTACTTGAGCACGAAAAGTATCAACTGAAATCAAGGTTGTCGGAAAATGCTTTACCACTAATTTTACGATCGGAAGTAGTCGCTCCATTTCTTCTTGCTCCGAAATAAATTCGGCACTAGGTTTACTAGAATACGCTCCAATATCAATAAATGTGGCCCCTTCTACAAGCATATTCTCCACTTGATTGAGAATTCCTATTTCATCCGAATATTTCCCGCCATCGTAGAACGAATTTGGAGTAACATTCAATATCCCCATAACTTTGGGAGAAGATACATCTATGAGTTTTCCGAGGCAGTTTATAGTCATTGGTTTTTTAAGATAGTTATAAGATTTAGTCCTTTGTACTTCAATCTTTATTCTTTACTTTTGGACAAATTTGATACAAAGATACACTGAAATGAGTAAAACTTCTCAAGAATACGATAAGGTTATCGCAGTTTGCCGCCAACTTTATGCAAATAAAATGACCGACTATGGAAGCGCTTGGAGAATCTTGAGATTGCCTTCATTAACCGATCAAATATTCATTAAAGCACAACGCATCAGAAGCTTACAACAAAACGAAATCCGTAAAGTGGATGAAGACGAAACCGGAGAATTTATCGGCATTATCAATTATGCTATCATGGCGCTGATTCAATTGGACTTAGGAGTGGTAGAGCAACCCGATTTGGATGCCGAAAAAGCAGTCAAATTGTACGATGAAAAAGTGGCGCTCACTAAAAAATTAATGGAAGATAAAAATCATGATTACGGTGAGGCTTGGCGTGAAATGCGTGTTAGTTCCTTAACCGATCTGATTTTGCAAAAGCTACTCCGCGTAAAACAAATTGAAGACAATAAAGGAAAAACACTAGTGTCTGAAGGTATTGATGCTAATTATCAGGACATGATCAACTACTCGGTCTTTGCATTAATCTTAATGAAATTTGGACAGTAAAAAACACACTATGGCTATTTCAAAAAATACTATTTCATGGGGAATTAGATACATCATTTCCTTCTTATTCCTACTCTCTGCTGTGGCGAAATTATATCCATCGCCGTACTTTGCAATCTCTACTTTCGAAGTGAAGCAATTATATCCTATGGGATTTTCAGAGGGATTTGCACCTTATTTTTCCCGAATACTTATCGGAATTGAATTTGCTTTAGGGCTATTAATCCTGCAAAAAAACTTTTTGAGAACTGTTGTCATTCCGGCAACTTTTCTATTATTAGCGGTTTTTACGACACACCTTACTGTTGAGACAATTGCTAATGGTGGTAACTCGGGCAATTGTGGCTGTTTTGGCAGTTTGTTACCGATGACGCCGATCGAAGCTATCATTAAAAATGTAGTCGCCATGGGATTATTGGTTTGGCTTTTTATTATTTTACCAAAATCGAACGAAAGTAAAGGAAACTTCTGGGTTTTAACTACTATGACTTTTGCGGCGATTTTAGCCCTGTTCATGATCGCTCCTATGCAACCGATAGAAAGCAATTTCAGTATATCAGAACCTGAAACAACCAGCATAGATTCTGTAGCTGTTGATACTGTTAAAGTTGATGTAGCTCCCATTATTGCAAAAGATACAATATCAAAAATAGAAGTTAAAAAAGAAGAAATTAAAGTTGAAGTTAACGAACCTGAGAAACACAAATCAGGATACACCCAATATTTCTCGAAAATAGACACCGGTCGTAAAACACTTTGCTTCTTTGTTCCGGGTTGTGATCACTGCAGAGTTGCCGCTAAAGAATTGACCGAACTAAGAAAAACCAATAAAAATTTCCCTGAGATATCGATAATATTTATGAATGAAGAAGCCGATTTGATTCCGGATTTCTTCAAAGAAGCAGGAGCAGAATATCCTTATAAGATAATTGAAGTCATACCATTCTGGAAAGTACTAGGTTCTGGAAAAGATACACCCGGAGTAAAATATCTTTGGAACGGAAATGAATACAAATACTATTGGGGAATAAATGACAATAAATTTGACCCTACGGATTATCAGAAACTGATTAACAAATCCTATGCTGAGCTAAAAAAATAAACTCAGCGCTTTGTGTATCTTTTTACTATATTTAAAGTTTTAAATTTAGATTATGATTAAATATTTGATGTCTAAATCAGTTGCTGAAAGAGGACTAATCGGAATTGTATTTTGCCTAGTGCTATTTTCATTTGGCTACTTTTTTGTATTGAATTATGTATCAACATTAGAAGATCCACCACTTGGAAATACTATTTATATTTTGTTGGGAAGTACTTTTAGCATTATTTCCGTTTTGGGAATTATCTTGATATTAAAATATCTCTACGATTACAAAAAGAAAAAAGAACGCAGAGAACGTAAAAGAAAAAAACACAAGCTATTCTACCTAAAAGAAACCAGAAGAAATAAAAAACCTGAAGTTCCTGATTAATAATTTTATCCCCAATAATTGAATGAAAAGAATATTTTTAAGCCTAATACTTGCCACCATAACTTTTGGTTGTACTAACGCCCAAAAAAAAGAGTTTTCTCAAGAAAGCATGTCACAGAAGTTAATCACTATAGACAACGTTGAAGCATCTTTCGATGGCATTTTGAAAAAGCATAACGGAAAAGTTACTGTAATCGAAATTTGGGCTTCTTGGTGTAGTGATTGCGTCAAGGCAATGCCTAAAGTAAAAGAGATGCAAGCTAACAATCCTAATGTTGATTATGTCTTTATTTCAATGGATAAAACGTTTGACAAATGGCAAGCAGGTATCGAAAAACATGAACTAAAAGGATTCCACTATTGGGCAACTGATGGGATGAAAGGGGAATTTGGTAAATCCATAGATCTAGATTGGATTCCGAGATACATTGTTCTGGACAAAAAAGGGAATATTGTAATTTACAGAGCCATTGAAACCGATTTTGAAAAGATTAACGACCAACTAAAAAAATTACAATAATGAGACAAAAGATTGTAGCCGGCAATTGGAAAATGCACAAAAACGCGGAAGAAACAGAAGATTTATTAAACGAGTTAATCGACAAACTACCAAATGATATTGAAGCTCAAATTATTGTAGCACCAACATTCACCAACTTAGCTTCTGCAGTAGATCATTTAGAATTTACCAATATCGGTGTGGCAGCACAAAACATGAGCCAATTTGAAAGCGGTGCTTATACGGGAGAAATTTCGGCAGATATGCTTAAAAGTATTGGCGTAATTACGGTATTGATTGGACACTCTGAACGTCGCGCCTATTTTAATGAAACTGATTTTATTCTGGCTGAAAAAGTAACCACTGCCCTAAAACACGATATGACTGTTATTTTTTGCTTTGGTGAAGAATTAAAAGACCGCCAAAACAATCAGCATTTTAATGTTGTGGAAAACCAACTGCGCGATGGTTTGTTTCATATTGAAAACAACAATTGGGAACAAATAGTATTAGCTTACGAACCGGTTTGGGCTATTGGAACGGGAGAAACTGCTTCGCCAGATCAAGCACAGGAAATGCATAAATTTATAAGGGAAACGGTTCAGGAAAGATTCGGAAGTACAATTGCTGAGAATGTTTCCATTCTTTACGGCGGTAGTGTTAAGCCGGATAATGCTAAAGAAATCTTCTCAAAACCCGATGTTGATGGTGGTTTAATAGGTGGTGCTGCACTCAAAGCGGCTGACTTTGCTTCGATCGTTAGTGCGATATAAGAAAAATAACATTACGAAAGAAACCTTTCATTAATTTGAAAGGTTTTTTTTATATAATAAATCTAAATAATGCATTTTAACGATTTTTTTTGCATTTAATCGAATAGTTCTCTTATTTTAGCATCACAATAAAAGTCAAAATCAAAATGAAAACAAGATTCGCCCTAATTCTTGTGCTGCTCGCGTCATGGAGTATAAATGCACAAATTGAAACCCAAAAACGATTTCAATCGGATTCGAGAAAATATTATGTTTGGAATAACGAATTCGACAAATATGAATTGAAAGAAACAGAATACGAAAACTCTGTAATTGACATACGTGAAATTGGTTCAAAAACTAATGGTTACATCGCTATTAGTATGATTGATAACGGTCAAGTACGATTGCATCATGGCTCTATTTATGAGTTTACCCAAACCAGTGAAACCGAAGGAACTTGGCTTATCCGTTCCAAGTTCATGAAAGCAAAGTTGGTTTACAATCCAAAAGAAAATACAATTACTTATTTATATGATGCCGAAAACAAACGTTACAGCAAACTGATGATTTTCTCAGTAGCTCCGGATGAAGTTCCGAATGCGAGTTTGAAAGCTTATGTTAAAACTGACGAATAATTTTATAGAAAATAATCGATAGTACAAGCGTTGATTGTTACCTTTGCAGCCGAAATCAGATGATTACACTGTCATACGTAAAAATAGAATCAATGTCAAACCAATATTTAGCATACCATTTTTCGGTTGAACCAAAAGAACTAGGTTCCGAAATCTTAATCGCAGAACTTGGCGAAAAACCCTTTGAAAGTTTCATTGAAACCGAAACAGGCTTTAGCGCTTTTATTCAAAAAGACCTTTGGACTAAAGACATATTAGATGATATTTATTTGCTACTTAATCCTGACTTCACTATTTCCCACACAATCGAAGAGATTGACCAAGTCAATTGGAATCAGGAGTGGGAGAAAAACTTCGAAGCCATCGATGTAGATGGTACTTGTCATGTCCGTGCTCCTTTCCACCCAAAGACCAACGCCGAATTTGATATCATCATCGAACCCAAAATGAGTTTTGGAACGGGTCATCATGAAACGACTCACATGATGATTCAGCATCTTTTGGAAATGGATGTTACTGATTTGAAAACTCTTGACATGGGTTGCGGCACTGCTATATTAGCAATTCTTGCCGAAATGAAAGGTGCTAAACCGATTGATGCCATAGATATAGACAACTGGTGTTATTTGAATTCTATTGAAAATGCAGAACGTAACAACTGCACCGAAATTTCGGTTTATGAAGGCGATGCGGCTTTACTTAAAGGCAAAAAATACGATTTGATTATTGCCAACATCAACCGCAATATTTTGTTAAACGACATGCAGCAATATGTAGCTTGTTTGAACAAAAACGGCATCCTTTTATTGAGTGGATTTTACACAGAAGATATTCCGTTTATAGATGCTTCTTGCACTGAAAAGGGCTTGACCTTTGTTAAAAAATTGGAGAGAAATAATTGGACTTCGCTTAAATATGTAAATTAGCCTACGTAAATTTACAGAGGTAAAACGAAATGAAAATGAGTACTATAGAAAAAATACAGGAAGACGTTTTAGTCGAAGAACAAATCGGAATCAACAATGAAATCGTATTGTATAATGATGATGTGAATACCTTTGATCATGTTATTGATACCTTAATCCGTGTTTGTCAACATACCTCAGAACAAGCGGAACAATGTGCCATTTTAGTTCATTACAAAGGAAAATGTACGGTAAAAACCGGTTCTTTTGATGAATTAAAACCACAATGCACGCAGTTATTGGAAGCAGGTTTGAGTGCGGAAATTGTTTGATTTCAGATTTCAGATTGTTAATTGAAGATTTTTAATTTATACAATCTAAAATCTTCAATTAACAATCATAAATTAAAACTTCCAATCAAATTCATCATTATCATTGATGATAGCTCCAATTTCTACTCGAATTATATCGTTGAATTCCGATTGCAGAATTAACCAATTGCTTTCGTTGAAATGATTTTCAGTAGTATCAAAATCTTCTTTCGTCCAAGATTTAAAAGGCAAATCCGATTTGACTTCTTCAATGTTTTTACCGATAACTTTCTGATTCATAATGGTGACTTCGGGATGGGAACAGATGATATAGCCCAAACGAAAATCTTCATCTTCATAAAAAGTTAAGCTCCATTTTTGCTGATTATACAAGCAGATTACATTTCCGTCTTCGTCCTTATACTGCTTATCTGGTTTGCCATACAATGCTTCTACATCCTGTTGCTTCATACCGAAAAGTAGTTTGTCGATGCCGTTTTTCAAATTGATGACCATAAGAATTATGTATTAGGAGTTGTTGCAAATGTCGCAAAGATTTTTGACAAACTTGAATACCGATTTGCTAATTTTACGATATGCAAAATCTTAACAACTTACAGCAATTTTCAGAGGATTTACCCAACACCGAAAGAATGCCTTTGCTCTTTCTTGGTCATGGCAGTCCGATGAATGCAATTGAAGAAAATCAGTTTGTGACCGGATTTAGAGATGTTGCCAAAACACTACCTAAACCTAAGGCTATTATATGCATTTCCGCCCATTGGTTTACTAAAGGCACTAAAGTCACCGCCATGGAACTGCCGCAAACGATACATGATTTTGGTGGTTTTCCAAAAGCTTTGTATGAAGTAAACTATCCAGCAAAAGGGCAACCGGAATTGGCAGCAACTACCAAGTTATTGTTAGAACCAACTTTGGTGGAACTCGATGAAAAATGGGGCTTGGATCATGGTGCTTGGTCGGTTTTAAGACATTTGTATCCCAATGCGGATATTCCGGTAATTCAATTGAGTATAGATTATACAAAACCTGCACAATATCATTTTGATTTGGCGCAAAAATTAAGCCGATTACGTAAAAAAGGAATCTTGATTATTGGTAGTGGTAACATCGTTCACAATTTGCGATTAGTAGATTTTCAAAATTTTGACAAAGACGATTATGGCTATGATTGGGCCATTGAAGCCCGCAATGTTCTCAATAATTATCTTTTGAAAGGTGATTTTCAGTCGCTAATTGACTACGAGACTAAATCGACTGCCATCCAATTAGCCGTGCCGTCACCAGACCATTTTTTACCGCTGATTTATACGTTAGGCTTGAAACAAAAAGAAGATGAATTATCGTTATTCAATGATAAATTACTGGCCGGAAGTTTGAGCATGACATCCGTAAAGATTGGCTGACGATTGCTTTTTCTATAAAATTTAAGCAAAATCATGTAACTAGTTGATGCTTTATGTCGCCTACTTTTGTTCGAACTAATCAAAACAATTACTTATGAATACAGCTAAACTTATCGGAGCACTATTGATAATAGCTAGCATTTCAGTGGGATATATCGGAATGAACAAAATTGCTGACAACACTAAAGAAGTTAACTTTCTCGGATTAAAAATCAACGCTTCCAATGAATCCGGAAAACAACAAGGCTATTTGTATGTAGGCGCTGCAATCCTGCTTTTTGCTGGTGGATTGTATGCTCTGAAATCTAAAAGTAATGCTTAATAGATAAAAGTACCAAACTCGCTTTCAATAGTGAGTTTTTTGTTTTCAGAAGCCTCTACTCTACCCACAATTTGAGCTTCAACGCCAAATGATTTTGAGATTGCGATGATATCTTGCGCTATTTCTATAGGGACATAAACTTCCATTCGGTGACCACAATTGAACACTTGATACATTTCTTTCCAATCGGTTTTGGACTGTTCCTGAATTAATTTGAAAAGAGGTGGAATCGGAAATAAATTGTCTTTTATGACATGAACATTATCCACAAAATGAAGCACTTTGGTTTGGGCTCCACCTGAGCAATGAACCATTCCGTGAATTTCCTTTGGAGTATATTGTTCTAAAATCTTCTTGATAATGGGCGCATACGTTCGGGTTGGAGAAAGCACTAATTGACCAGCATCAATCGGAGAATTTTCAACGGCGTCAGTCAGCTTTATAGTTCCTGAATACACCAAGTCATTAGGAACAGCACTGTCAAAACTTTCCGGATATTTTTCGGCTAAATAGTGCGCAAAAACATCATGACGCGCCGATGTTAATCCGTTGCTCCCCATACCGCCGTTATAGCTTTTTTCATATTTGGCCTGACCAAATGAAGCCAAACCAACTATTACATCACCGGGTTTGATATTCGCATTGTCAACAACATTACTGCGCTTCATTCGGGCAGTGACCGTCGAATCTACTATAATGGTCCGCACCAAATCGCCCACATCAGCTGTTTCGCCACCTGTGGAATGAATGGTTACACCAAAGGATTTCAATTCGGTTATCAGTTCTTCGGTTCCGTTGATAATAGCAGAAAGCACTTCGCCTGGAATCAGATTTTTGTTTCTTCCAATGGTTGAGGAAAGCATGATATTATCCGTAGCGCCAACACAAAGTAAGTCATCAATATTCATGATTAATGCGTCTTGTGCTATCCCTTTCCAAACCGAAATATCACCGGTTTCTTTCCAATACATATAGGCTAAAGACGATTTTGTTCCGGCGCCGTCTGCGTGCATGATGAGGCAATATGCGTCGTCATTCGTTAAATAATCGGGGACAATTTTGCAAAAGGCTTTTGGAAATAAACCCTTATCGATGTTTTTGATGGCGTTGTGCACATCCTCTTTGGAAGCCGAAACTCCACGAAGATTGTAACGTTGACTGTTATCAGAGCTCATGTGTAGTAGTTAGTTGTGTGCGACAAAGATAATTTGAAAATGTGGCAATTGGAAGATTTGAAGATGATTTAATTTTCAAAACAACTACTTCTCTACAATCAGGATTTCCACACGACGGTTTTCGTTTTCTTCCTGTTCATCTTTTTCGGGAATAGGATGCAACGGTCTAGTGGTTCCGAATCCTTTAAAAGACATTCGTTTTCTATCGATTTTATTCCGTAGTAAATAATTGTAAACCGTTCTTGCTCTTGACGTAGATAGATTGAGCAAATCCCCTTTGGTCTGACAGCAAATATGCCCTTGAATTTGAATTTTGAGCTTTGGATTTTCCTCCATGGCACAGCGTAAATCATAAAGCGTAGCTTCTGATTTTGGAACCGTACGCGCCGAATTATTGATAAAATAGATATTGGGCAAAGCAATAGTTTCGCCTACTTTAGACTCTTTGATTTTTTGAGTCAAGGTACTTACAATGGGTATTGCTTGAGGTTCCAAGTAGAAAATAGTGACTTTGCGGTTTTCTGCCTGAATTTTGGACTGTTTGAAATCTTTTCCGTAAGCGACTTTTTCTAAGCTCTCACTGAATTTCAATCCGCTTGTTTGCAATAAAACCTGAACGTTATCGATACGTCTTTCGGCTAATTTTTTGTTGTAGTTTTTGGTATCGATGCTGTCGCAATAGCCTAATAATTTAGTGATTTCAGCATTTTTATTGTTGGCAATCCATTCATTAATTTCCAAAATAGAAGCTTGATTTGGAAAATCTTTATTGAAATCGAAAAAAACGTCCAGCTGCTTTTGTCCCAACGATTTGAAGGACATTAGAATTAACAGTATGGAAATTTGTAGTTTCATCGTTTTCCAACAATTAAAATTTCTACTCTTCGATTGGCAGCACGTTCTTTTTCATTTCGTTCGGGCACTTTATATATTGGATTATTACTGCCAAATCCTTTAAAACCCAATCTATTTACCTGAATGCCTCTGTTGGTTAAATACTTCAGAATTACTAATGCTCTTCGGTAAGACAACTTCGTATCCATTGGATTGGGATTGCAGCAAATATGTCCGTGTATTTGAATTGTCAGCGTGGGATTATCCAACATAATCTGTAACAATTCATCTAAAAGTGGTTCGGATTGTTCCATAACTTTTTCAGAATTGAAATAAAAACTGATGTTATGAATTCTAATCAAATCGCCCACTTTGGCTTTTACAAATTTGGCTTTTAACGTTGATTTTTCCTCTTCAACAAGAGATGCTAACGATGAAAGTTCAAAATCTTTATCCGAATTGATGTTATTTGTTTCGGTTTCCTTTGCATTAGTTTGATTTGGGACATTGATTTCGTTGTAATAGATCTCAACTTTCCTATTCTCGCTCTGATTTTTGGAGTATTTGAAATCTTTTCCAAACGATTTTAGCTCGACATTATCATCTACCTTAAAATTTTCTTTTTTAAAATAGGCCAACATAGTGTTCACTCTGCGTAGCGCTAACTCCTTGTTGTATTTGCTGTCGTCAACACTATCACAATAGCCATAGATTTTAGTTACTGCTACATTCTTATTTTCGGCCATCCATTGATCGACTTTACTTTGGGAAGATGCATTGGGAACATCAGTATTGAAATCAAAAAATACCTCCAGCTTTTTTTGACCCAAACTAGCAATCGAAAACAATAAAATACAAGCCAGATATAACTTTTGCATTCTTAATTTTCAACAATTAATATTTCCACTCTACGATTCGCAGCACGTTCTTTCTCGTCTTTTTCCGGAATTGGATAAATAGGCGCTGTAGTTCCAAAACCCTTGTAGGACAATCGGCCTCGATTCACGTCTCTTGCAATTAAAAAATTGAAGACCGCTTTGGCACGCTGTGTAGATAGATCTGTTCTGTCATAAGGCATACAACATACGTGACCTTGTATTTCTATTTTCAATTTCGGATTACTCTCGAGTACCAAAAGCAATTCGAATAATTTCACTCTGGATTCGGCTACTACGGCAAACGTATTAATTATGAAGTTTAGGTTTTCAATCTTAAGTTTTTCTCCAGCTTTAGCTTTTTCTATTTGTTTCATAAAAACCCTGTCCAATTTAAACTCAGATATGGTTCCGTTAGGATTTTCAAAAACCACTTTTTCAGGATATTCAATTTCTGGCTTTGGTTCTTCTATAACCACTTCCTTTTTGATGCCGAGTATTTCATCTTCACGAGCTATATCTTTTTCCAAAATATAGAATATTGTTGCCTTTCTATTTTTAGCCTTATCACTCAGCTGTTGAAAGTTTTCTCCAAAACTTAGCGTTTTAAAATCCTCTCTGATTTTAATTTGACCTTTAACCGAATTAAAAACACTATTCACTCTTTTTTGCGCTAAGGTATCATTGAAAACATTGGTACCATCTTCGTCTGTATATCCATGAATGGCAACTATTTTATTGTTTTTATTTTCAGAAATCCAAGCGTTAAGTCGGGCACTTTCTTTGGCATTCAATTCAAATTTATTACTGTCAAAATAGACTGCAAACTGTTGTTGTGCAAAACTATTACAGAGTGTAAAGAAAAAAGCGATAAGGAATAAGTAGGATTTCATAAAATAAAATATATCGAAAGTTACGCAAAATTGTAGTGCACAATCAAAAATAACGCCAATATAAAGGGAAAAAAATTACATTTGTACTCTAAAAATGTAACAATGAAGCGATTATTACTATTCTCTGTTTTAATTACCGGATTGTCTGCAAGTTCGCAGTCGGTGATACAATCGGTGAATTCGGGAAGCGTTATCAGTCCAAGCAGTTCGGTTTCAGTAGGTGAAATTGTAGTTGTTCCTGAAAACCAAACACAATCCAGCTCTGGAATTATTGGTATTCTTACACAAACACAGCTTGAAGTACCTGAATTGGAATTGAGTGACAAAATAACCGTGTATCCCAATCCGAGCACATCCGTAATTTACTTCCAGACTGAGGTCAATTTGGGAGATGAAAAAATTTCTATTTTCAATGTATCGGGACAATTAGTTGCCCAAAAACAAATTACCAGCGACAATGCTTTGGATTTATCGGAGCTTTCGAACGGGATTTATTTAATTCAATTTACCAATAAAAATGTCAAATCATTTAAAATCATCAAACGTTAATATGAAATCGAAGATTAACGAATTCCAAACAAAAAAATATAAAACCATGAGTAAAAAATTATTACTAGTAGCAGCGCTTTTCATTTCATTCCTGACTTTTGCTCAAGTTCCCCAAGGAATTTCGTATCAGGCTATTGCTTTGAATGGTTCAGGAGCACCTGTTGTGAGTTCAAATGTTGGCCTTAAACTTTCTATTCTTGATGCATCGGCATCGGGAACTGTCCTATATTCAGAAACGCATGTGAAAACTACCAATCCAAATGGTTTATTTAATTTGACTATTGGACAAGGAACAGTAGTTTCGGGCGTTTTCAATACAATCAACTGGGGAACCAACTCTAAATTCCTTAAAGTAGAAATGGATGCTAACGGCGGAACAAGCTATGCTTTGGTAGGCACCACGCAATTATTATCTGTACCTTATGCATTGGCTGCGGACAGTTTAGTGACCTCCGCTGGAGAAGGAATTACTTTGGTTTCACCGAATGGAACACCGTATCAATTAACTGTTAGTGATACTGGAGCGTTGTCTTTGCCAACTACTAATTCCCCGTCAGCTAGCAGTCCGAATAATTTTTATATGTATGGCACCTTCAACACATTTAATCCGACTACAGCATTGTTAATGTCTAATTATAACAGTGGAAACTTAAATAGATTTGGTTTTAAATATATAACAGCTGGTACAGAATTAAAATTTTTAGCTACTAATAACGCAAGTTCTCCTGTTTACGGCGTTGATTTATCTAATAATCTTCAAGTTAATGGCGCTAGTTATTTAGTAGATACTGCCGGATTTTATTTGATTGATTTAGTGAATGCATTTCCAAATTACCCGCTTAATGAATTCAGCTTAGGTTTAACTTCACTTGCTCCAAGACTTAGAAATTCTAATACTTCGGCATTTTATAATAGCACCTATTCTGTAGCTACTAATAAATTCACCTTTAATTTTAGCATTTCAGCTAATAATTCTCTACAGTATGATTTTTATTATTTTGATCCAAAAGGAGAATTACACGGGGACAACCTAGCTGATGGAAGTATTGAAAGTGGTGGTACACCCATAACTATTAGCAATACTACGGCAACGCCAAAAAATTATAGAGTAGAATTAACCATCAATTTTAATGGTTCAGCAACCTATACCGTAACACAGCTTTAATTGGATTGAATTATAAAAAAAACCCGTCTCGTTTTGAATGAGACGGGTTTTTTTTTGCGTTAAGGATGGGAGCGAGCTACCGTGTAGCGTGGACAGCCTGACCGCGCCGAAGGCGGGGTAACGCCCCAATTGCATTATCGAGTAAACAATAATTCTCTGTATTTGGTTAATGTCCAAACTTCATCATCAACCAGAAGTTCTAATTTATCACAGTGCTCGCGGATTACGTCAAAGTATGGTTTTACTTTATCGCAGTAGGATTCTGCCATTTTTTGGGCGTCAGTCAAAGCATTGGCTTTTTTACGCGCTTCGGTCATGGCTTCTACATTGGAGTTGATTCCTTCGATGTGCGAAGAGATTTCTTTGATTAAAGAGATTTGTTCTTTGGCAATTTTTTCAAAATCTTTTCCGAAGATTTCTTTTAAGCCACGCACATTTTCGATTAAGGTATTTTGGTAACGAATTGCGGTTGGAATTACGTGGTTTCGGGCAATATCTCCGAGTACTCTTCCTTCGATTTGGATTTTCTTGGTGTACTCTTCTAGCTCAATTTCGTATCGCGCTTCCACTTCAACGTGGTTCATTACGTTTAGGTCTCTGAATAAATCCAACGCTTTTTGTGAAACTTTCGCTTTTAACGCTGTAGGCGTTGTTTTGTGATTGCTTAAGCCACGTTTTTTGGCTTCTTTTTCCCAAGCATCGCTATAACCATCACCTTCAAAAAGAATATTTTTAGTTTGCTTGATGTATTCTCTCAATACATTAAAAATAGCTTCGTCTTTTTTCAAGTCCTTTTTGTCAATTAAAGCATCTACTTCTTTTTTGAAATCCTTTAATTGTTTGGCTACGATTGAATTTAAGGTCGTCATCGCATTGGCACAGTTTGCAGAAGAACCCACGGCACGAAACTCAAATTTATTTCCGGTAAAGGCAAATGGAGAAGTTCTGTTTCTGTCGGTGTTGTCCAAAATTACTTCAGGGATTTTACCTACTACATTTAATTTCAAATCGGTTTTTTCTTCTGGAGATAATTTACCTTTGGTTACCCCTTCTAATTCGGCTAAAACCTTGGTCAATTGTTGCCCAATGAAAACCGAAATAATAGCTGGAGGCGCTTCATTGGCTCCCAATCTGTGATCATTACTTGCTGTGGCAATAGCAGCACGAAGCAATTCTTCATATTCATTTACGGCTTTGATCGTATTGATAAAGAACGATAAGAATTGCAGGTTGCTCATTGGTGTTTTACCAGGAGATAATAAGTTTACGCCAGTATCTGTAGCCAATGACCAGTTATTATGTTTCCCGGAACCGTTTACACCTTGAAAAGGTTTTTCATGGAAGAGCACTTTGAAATCGTGACGTTCTCCAACTTTAGACATGACATCCATCAAAAGAGAATTATGGTCAACGGCCAAATTGGTTTCTTCGAAAATAGGAGCTAATTCGAATTGATTTGGTGCCACTTCATTGTGACGTGTTTTAACCGGAATTCCGAGTAACATACATTCCTCTTCTAATTCTCTCATATAATTTAGTGCACGAGACGGAATCGAACCAAAATAATGATCATCTAATTGTTGTCCTTTAGCTGATGTATGTCCAAGTAAAGTTCTACCCGTCATAATCAAATCGGGACGCGAGTTGGCTAAGGAAGCGTCTACTAAAAAGTATTCTTGTTCCCAACCTAAAGTAGCGGTTACTTTTTTAACATTTTTATCAAAATATTTACAAACCTCCGTTGCGGCTTCGTCCACAGCATTTAAGGCACGTAAAAGTGGTGTTTTGTAATCTAAAGCTTCTCCTGTATAAGAAATGAAAACCGTTGGAATACATAACGTTGTTCCGAAAATGAAAGCAGGAGAAGTGGGATCCCATGCCGTATACCCACGAGCTTCGAAGGTATTTCTGATACCACCATTAGGAAAAGAAGAAGCATCTGGCTCTTGTTGCACTAACTGTCCGCCTCCAAATTTTTCAACTGGATCAGAACCATCATAAGAAGTTTCAAAAAAGGCATCGTGTTTTTCAGCGGTAGTACCTGTTAAAGGTTGAAACCAATGCGTATAATGCGTAACGCCTTTTGACAACGCCCATTCTTTCATGCCCATTGCTATATAATCGGCAAGCTTTCTGTCAATTTTTGTTCCGTGCTGCACAGCATCTTTTACACCTTTATAAGCATCCGAAGTCAAGAACTGCTTCATGGCTTTGTCATTAAACACATTGGAGCCAAAAAGGTCTGATTTTCTTCCGGCTTCTTCAAATTTTACAGGTTTTCTACCTGATGCATCTTTTAATGCTTGGAAACGTAAAGTTGACATAAATTTAAATTTAATATTATACCCTATTATTTTAATGCAAATATATAACTATTTTATTTTTTAAAACATCAACACCCTATTTTTTATAGGGCATAAATAAAATATTAATGATTATTTGATAAAAATATATTAATTCGTTAAAAAAATACCTCTAACTATTCAATCTGCTATATTTGTATAATCAAAATACTTTGTTATGACGGTTTGGATTATATTTTTGGCAACTATCCTTATTTTTTTGGCGCTAGATTTAGGCGTATTCAATAAAACACCTCACATTATCAGTTCCAAAGAAGCAGGAATCTGGACTGGCGTTTGGGTTACGTTATCGTTTGCTTTTTCGGGCGTTATCAATTGGCTTTATAGCAATGAATACATTGCCAATCCAACTGGAATTAAACCAGCTGTGGCGACAATAAAGTATATTACGGGTTATCTTATAGAATTATCATTAAGCATTGACAATATCTTTATAATTGCGGTAATCTTTGCTGCATTTAAAATTCCACAAAAATACCAGCACAGGGTTTTGTTTTGGGGAATTTTGGGCGCCATTGTGTTCCGTGGCTTGATGATTTACTTTGGGGTTATACTGATTAATAAATTCAGTTGGATGACCTACTTGTTTGGAGCATTCTTGATTTTTACCGCTGTAAAAATGTTATTCAAAAAAGAGGAAGAAGACTTTAATCCGAAACATTCACTAGTATATCGAATGATTGGCAAAATAATACCGATAACAAGTCACACTGAGAAAGAGCATTTCTTTACCAAAATAAATAATGTTAATCACGCCACTCCTCTTTTCGTGGCCTTGCTGGTAATAGAATTTATGGATATGCTTTTTGCTTTGGATAGTGTACCTGCAATTTTAGCGATTACCTCTGACCCATTTTTGGTTTTCAGTTCTAATATTTTTGCTATTCTCGGGTTGCGTTCTATGTATTTTTTCTTGGCTAATATGCTTGAGAAGTTTAGCTACTTAGAGTACAGTTTAATTGCTATTTTATCCTTTGTTGGTATTAAAATGCTTATTGTACATTATTATAAATTTCCGGAATGGGTGTCGTTAGGTTTTATTGCATTGGCTTTGACAGTAGGAATATTAATCTCGTTAAGTAGAGACCGTAAAAGCGAATAGTTGTTGAAATTTTAATAAATTATTACTACTAAACATTAACAATAGTAGTTTAAATTGAATCTTTTTTAGTGTTAAAAAATGAAATAAGTTTCTACACTTCATTTTACATAGCCCTTATTTTTATCGAACCCTTAAACTAATAAAAATGATTTCTACTTGGGATTTATTTTAATTTTAATTTCAATCATCAAACAAGATACTTTACCATTAATTTTTAACTAAATTAATTATACAATGTTTCATTTTAATTTGGCTATTCAAATAGTTTTAAAGTTATTAGTTAAAGCATTTTTGAGAGATGGCTTATTTTAAATAATAATTAGATTACCTACAACTAACAAAACAAGAATCTGTTTCTACTAACTCACGATTTAAAATAAGTGTCATGCCCATAAAAAAATTACGACCCTAATACTCTTGTTTAAATTTAGAATTTTAATTCAAATCGAATCACCTCAGTTAGTTGGCAAAATTTAATTTACTACTAGTTTACCGTTTTGTTAAAAACAAGAAACCCTTTCATTTCTGAAAGGGTTTCTCTTTTATAATCTAATTAAGTGACTTATCTTTTGATAACTCTTAGAGTTTTCACTTCATTTCCTTGAGACACAATTACATTGTATACTCCAGAAGGGAAACGATCACCCACTTGTAATCCTGATACTTCGTCTGCATTAACCTCACGTTGTTCGATTAATTTTCCAGTCATATCATAGATAGCTACTCCTACTTTGTCAACACTTGAAGTGGTAACATCTAAGTTGAAGCTTTCACTAAATGGATTTGGATATGCTTTAGCAGCCATAGGAGCATTTTTAACTTCAGCAACTGAGCCATCTTTACATGTAGCACCATTTCTAGTGATTGTAAAGGTTGCGCAAACGCTGTCTGAGTTACAATTTCCAGAGATGCTGTACGTTACAGTTACTGATCCTCCGTTAGTCCAACTTGGAGCTACTCTAGGACTTCCACTGAATACTGCACATGAACCACATCCTGAACTAATAGTTCTGAATTGACATAACCAAGCTGCAAATGCATTATTAACTGCATATTGGCTATTGAAACTAGTATTAGGATAAGTTACACTACTTGGTCCTGCAACATCTACACCACCACCTGATTGAACTGTAAATCTTCTAGTAACAGTATAAGTGTTAGTATTAGATGTTTGTCCACCACAAGTGATCGTTTGTCCACAAGAGTTGTTAGATCTGTAAGTCCATGTAACATCTACATAACCTCCACATGCTGACGGTGCAACCGATGGCGCATTGTTTGTCAATGTTCCTGTGCTACATCCACCACTTACTGATACACACGCTAAGAATGACGCATAAGCTGCATTTACTTGTGCTTGTGTTTTACAAGAAGGAAGTGTTACATTGTTTCCAACATTTATTGTCACTGCTGATGGAGCAGCTACAGTAAATCGCTTAGTACAAGTTATTGTACCATTTGACGAATAAGATCCTCCACATGATACTGTTTGACCACAGTTATTGTTTGTTCTGTAAGTCCAAGTAACATCTACATAACCTCCACAAGTTGATGGTGCAACTGTTGGCGCATTGTTTGTCAATGTTCCTGTGCTGCATCCTCCACTTACTGTAGTTGATGCTAAGAAAGCATGCCATGCTGAAGTTACCTGAGCCTGTGTACTACAAGCCGGAACTATTACATTGTTACCACAATTAAGAGTTGCTGCTGGTGCAGATGCAACTGTGAATCTCTTAGTACAAGTAATTGTACCATTAGATGAATAAGATCCTCCACAAGAAACTGTTTGACCACAGTTATTGTTTGTTCTGTAAGTCCAAGTAACATCTACATATCCTCCACATGTTCCTGGTGCAACTGTTGGAGCATTATTTGTCAATGTTCCTATGCTGCATCCTCCGCTTACTGTAGTTGATGCTAAGAAAGCATTCCATGCTGCAGTTACCTGAGCCTGTGTACTACAAGCCGGAACTATTACATTGTTACCACAATTAAGAGTTGCTGCTGGTGCTGATGCAACTGTGAAACGTTTAGTACAAGTAATTGTACCATTAGATGAATATTGTCCTCCACAAGATACAGTTTGACCGCAATTTGTGTTTGTTCTATAAGTCCATGTAACATCTACATATCCTCCACAAGTTCCTGGTGCAACAGTTGGTGCATTGTTTGTCAATGTTCCTGCGCTACATCCACCACTTACTGTAGTTGACGCTAAGAAAGCATGCCATGCTGCTGTTACCTGAGCCTGCGTACTACAAGCTGGCACTATTACGTTATTTCCACAATTAAGTGTAACAGCTGGTGGAGCTGCCACTGTGAATCGTTTAGTACATCTCACAGAGTTTGTGCTTCCACAACCTGATTGTTGACCACAAGTACTAACAGTATATGTCCAAGTAACATCTACATAACCTCCACAAGCTGACGGTGCAGTAGCAGAAGTTCTTGTTAACACTCCGTTACATCCACCACTTGCTGTAGTAGAAGCTAAGAATGAATTCCATGCTGAAGTTATTTGAGCTGGAGTACTACAAGCAGGAACTGTTACATCATTTCCACAATTGAATACCACTTGTGGTGGAGTTGCAACTGTAAATCTTCTTGTACATGTTCTTGTTTGACTTTCGCCACCACATGCTGTTGTTGTATATGTCCAAGTAACATCAACTGAACCTCCACATAATGATGGAGCGACACATTGTGTTCTTGTTAATGTACCTCCACATCCGCCTGAAGCAGTTGTTGAATTCAAGAATGAATTCCAAGCTGTGTTCAATTGCGTTTGAGTGCTACAAGCTGGTAATGTTACATCAATTCCACAGTTAAATACAACTGGTGCAGTAGGTGCCACTGTGAATCGTTTAGTACATGTCAATGTGTTTGTATTACCACAACCTGACTGTTGTCCACATGAAGCTACTGTATAAGTCCAAGTAACATCTACGTATCCTCCACATGCTGATGGAGCTTGAGATGGCGCATTGTTTGTCAATACTCCTCCACATCCACCGCTAGCAGTAGTTGAAGCTAAGAATGAAGCGTAAGCTGCATTTACCTGAGCTTGAGTTTTACATGCTTCTACTGTTACGTTAGTTCCACAATTAAATGTAACTTGAGATGGAGCAGCAACTCTGAATCTTCTAGTACATGATACTGTGTTCCCGTTTCCACAACCTGATTGTTGACCACAACCGCTAACAGTATAAGTCCAAGTTACATCTACATATCCACCACATAATGATGGCGCACTACATGAAGTTCTTGTTAACACTCCATTACATCCACCTGAAGCAGTTGTAGAGTTTAAGAATGCATTCCATGCTGTATTCAATTCAGCTTGAGTACTACATGCTGGTAAAGTCACATTGCTTCCACAGCTTATAGCAACTGGTGCTGGTGCAGCAACAGTGAATCTTTTGGTACAAGTTACAAAGTTAGTGTTTCCACATCCTGATTGTTGACCACAAGAACTAACAGTATATTTCCAAGTAACATCTACATAACCTCCACATAATGATGGAGCACTGCATACAGTTCTTGTTAATACTCCGTTACATCCACCTGAAGCAGTTGTAGAGTTTAAGAATGCATTCCATGCTGCATTTAATTCAGCTTGAGTACTACATGCTGGTAAATTAACATCGTTTCCACAATTAATTACTACTGGAGCAGGAGCTGCAACAGTAAACGTTTTAGTACATGTTTGTGTTGTACCACATCCTGTTACAGTGTATGTCCAAGTAACATTTACTGAACCTCCACATGCATTTGGAGCTTGAGATGGACCATTGTTTGTCAATGTTCCATTAACACATCCTCCGGAAGCTGTAGTTGAAGCTAAGAATGCTGCATAAGCTGCATTTACTTGTGCTTGTGTGCTACATGCTGGTACAGTTACATCAGTTCCACAGTTGAATACAACGTTAGATACTGCTGTAATGGTAAATGTAGCAGTACGTATTGAAGTCTCATAACATTTATCAGATACTGTGTAAGTAACTGTTGTTGATCCTCCACAATAAGCCGGTGCAGAAGGTTGACCTTCTCCGAAGCTTCCAACTGGTGCACATCCTCCACTTACTGAGAATCCTGCTAACCATGCAGTGAATGCTGCATTAGCTGCTGCTTGATCTGCATAAGAACACGCATTAGTTGTATTGTTTGATGCTGCTGTTACTACAACAGCTGGTGCTGGTGTAATTGTGAATGTAGCAGTACGTCTTGAAGTCTCGTAACATTTATCAGATACTGTGTAAGTAACTGTTGTTGATCCTCCACAATAAGCTGGTGCAGAAGGCTGACCTTCTCCGAAGCTTCCTACTGGTGAACATCCTCCACTTACTGAGAATCCTGCTAACCATGCCGTGAATGCTGCATTAGCTGCATCCTGATCTGCATAAGCACATGCATTAGTTGTATTATTTACTGCTGATGTTACTACAACAGCTGGTGCTGGTGTAATTGTAAATGTAGCAGTACGTATTGAAGTCTCATAACATTTATCAGATACTGTGTAAGTAACTGTAACTGTTCCGCCACAATAAGCTGGTGCAGAAGGCTGACCTTCTCCGAAGCTTCCTACTGGTGAACATCCTCCACTTACTGAGAATCCTGCTAACCATGCCGTGAATGCTGCATTAGCTGCATCCTGATCTGCATAAGCACATGCATTAGTTGTATTATTTACTGCTGATGTTACTACAACAGCTGGTGCTGGTGTAATTGTAAATGTAGCAGTACGTATTGAAGTCTCATAACATTTATCAGATACGGTGTAAGTAACTGTTGTTGATCCTCCACAATAAGCTGGTGCAGAAGGCTGACCTTCTCCGAAGCTTCCAACTGGTGCACATCCTCCACTTACTGAGAATCCTGCTAACCATGCCGTGAATGCTGCATTAGCTGCATCCTGATCTGCATAAGCACATGCATTAGTTGTATTATTTACTGCTGATGTTACTACAACAGCTGGTGCTGGTGTAATTGTAAATGTAGCAGTACGTATTGAAGTCTCATAACATTTATCAGATACTGTGTAAGTAACTGTAACTGTTCCGCCACAATAAGCTGGTGCAGAAGGCTGACCTTCTCCGAAGCTTCCTACTGGTGAACATCCTCCACTTACTGAGAATCCTGCTAACCATGCCGTGAATGCTGCATTAGCTGCATCCTGATCTGCATAAGCACATGCATTAGTTGTATTATTTACTGCTGATGTTACTACAACAGCTGGTGCTGGTGTAATTGTAAATGTAGCAGTACGTATTGAAGTCTCGTAACATTTATCAGATACTGTGTAAGTAACTGTTGTTGATCCTCCACAATAAGCTGGTGCAGAAGGCTGACCTTCTCCGAAGCTTCCTACTGGTGAACATCCTCCACTTACTGAGAATCCTGCTAACCATGCAGTGAATGCTGCATTAGCTGCATCCTGATCTGCATAAGCACATGCATTAGTTGTATTATTTACTGCTGATGTTACTACAACTGCTGGTGCTGGTGTAATTGTAAATGTAGCAGTGCGTATTGAAGTCTCATAACATTTATCAGATACTGTGTAAGTAACTGTTGTTGATCCTCCACAATAAGCTGGTGCAGAAGGCTGACCTTCTCCGAAGCTTCCAACTGGTGCACATCCTCCACTTACTGAGAATCCTGCTAACCATGCAGTGAATGCTGCATTAGCTGCATCCTGATCTGCATAAGCACATGCATTAGTTGTATTATTTACTGCTGATGTTACTACAACAGCTGGTGCTGGTGTAATTGTAAATGTAGCAGTACGTATTGAAGTCTCATAACATTTATCAGATACTGCGTAAGTAACTGTTGTTGATCCTCCACAATAAGCCGGTGCAGAAGGTTGACCTTCTCCGAAGCTTCCTACTGGTGAACATCCTCCACTTACTGAGAATCCTGCTAACCATGCAGTGAATGCTGCATTAGCCGCATCCTGATCTGCATAAGCACATGCATTTGTTGTATTATTTACTGCTGATGTTACTACAACAGCTGGTGCTGGTGTAATTGTAAATGTAGCAGTACGTATTGAAGTCTCATAACATTTATCAGATACTGTGTAAGTAACTGTAACTGTTCCTCCACAATAAGCTGGTGCTTGTGGTGCGCCAGGCGCTGAACCAGCTACTCCTAAAGTTCCCACTGGAGCACATCCTCCACTTACTGAGAATCCTGATAACCATGCAGTGAACGCCGCATTAGCTGCATCCTGATCTGCATAAGCACAAGCATTAGTTGTATTATTTACTGCTGATGTTACTTCAACAGCTGGTGCTGGTGAAATAGTAAACGTTCTATCAATTACAATAGGCTCATAACATCTATCCGTTACTGTATAGGTAACTGTAACTGTTCCTCCACAATAAGCTGGAGCAGAAGGCTGACCTTCTCCAAAGCTTCCAACCGGATTAATTCCACCACTTACTGAAAACTGTGCCAACCATGCTGCAAAGGCTGCATTAGCTGCTGCTTGATCTGCATAAGAACATGCGTTTGAAGTACTGTTATCCGGAGTATTTATTATTGCCGGAGTAGCTGGTGTAATTGTAAAGGTAGCAGTACGTATTGAAGTCTCGTAACATTTATCAGATACTGTGTAAGTAACTGTAACTGTTCCGCCACAATACAATGGTGCCTGTGGCTGACCATAAGACCCAACTGGCGAACATCCTCCACTTACTGAGAATCCTGCTAACCATGCAGTGAATGCTGCATTAGCCGCTGCCTGATCTGCATAAGAACTTGCTGAAGTAATATTGTCTGTTGGTGTATTAACTACAACAGCTGGTGCTGGTGTAATTGTAAATGTAGCAGTACGTATTGAAGTCTCGTAACATTTATCAGATACTGTGTAAGTAACTGTTGTTGATCCTCCACAATAAGCTGGTGCTTGTGGTTGTCCGTATGATCCAACTGGTGCACATCCTCCACTTACTGAGAATCCTGCTAACCATGCAGTGAATGCTGCATTAGCTGCATCTTGATCTGCGTAAGCACATGCATTTGTTGTATTGTTTTCTGCTGATGTAATTACTACAGCTGGTGCTGGTGTAATTGTAAATGTAGCCGTACGTCTTGAAGTTTCGTAACATTTATCAGATACTGTGTAAGTAACTGTAACTGTTCCTCCACAATAAGCTGGTGCTTGTGGTTGTCCGTATGATCCAACTGGTGCACATCCTCCACTTACAGAGAATCCTGCTAACCATGCAGTGAATGCTGCATTAGCTGCATCTTGATCTGCGTAAGCACATGCATTTGTTGTATTGTTTTCTGCTGATGTAATTACTACAGCTGGTGCTGGTGTAATTGTGAATGTAGCAGTACGTCTTGAAGTTTCGTAACATTTATCAGATACTGTGTAAGTAACTGTTGTTGATCCTCCACAATAAGCTGGTGCTTGTGGTTGTCCGTATGATCCAACTGGCGCACATCCTCCACTTACTGAGAATCCTGCTAACCATGTAGTGAATGCTGCATTAGCTGCATCCTGATCTACATAAGCACATGCATTAGTTGTATTATTTTCTGCTGATGTTACTACAACAGCTGGTGCTGGTGTAATTGTGAATGTAGCAGTACGTCTAGAAGTCTCATAACATTTATCAGATACTGTATAAGTAACCGTTGTTGATCCTCCACAATAAGCTGGCGCAGAAGGCTGACCTTCTCCGAAGCTTCCTACTGGTGAACATCCTCCACTTACTGAGAATCCTGCTAACCATGCAGTAAATGCTGCATTAGCTGCATCCTGATCTGCATAAGCACATGCATTTGTTGTATTATTTACTGCTGATGTTACTACAACAGCTGGTGCTGGTGTAATTGTGAATGTAGCAGTACGTATTGAAGTCTCGTAACATTTATCAGATACTGTATAAGTAACTGTTGTTGACCCACCACAATAGGCTGGTGCTTGCGGTTGTCCGTATGATCCAACTGGCGCACATCCTCCACTTACTGAGAATCCTGCTAACCATGCAGTGAATGCTGCATTAGCTGCATCCTGATCTGCATAAGCACATGCATTAGTTGTATTATTTACTGCTGATGTTACTACAACAGCTGGTGCTGGTGTAATTGTGAATGTAGCAGTACGTCTAGAAGTCTCATAACATTTATCAGATACTGTATAAGTAACTGTTGTTGATCCTCCACAATAAGCTGGCGCTTGTGGTTGTCCGTATGATCCAACTGGCGCACATCCTCCACTTACTGAGAATCCTGCTAACCATGCAGTGAATGCTGCATTAGCTGCATCCTGATCTGCATAAGCACATGCATTTGTTGTATTGTTTTCTGCTGATGTAATTACTACAGCTGGTGCTGGTGTAATTGTGAATGTAGCAGTACGTATTGAAGTTTCGTAACATTTATCAGATACTGTATAAGTAACTGTTGTTGATCCTCCACAATAAGCTGGTGCTTGTGGTTGTCCGTATGATCCAACTGGTGCACATCCTCCACTTACTGAGAATCCTGCTAACCATGCCGTGAATGCTGCATTAGCTGCATCCTGATCTGCATAAGCACATGCATTAGTTGTATTATTTACTGCTGATGTAATTACTACAGCTGGTGCTGGTGTAATTGTGAATGTAGCAGTACGTCTTGAAGTTTCGTAACATTTATCAGATACTGTGTAAGTAACTGTTGTTGATCCTCCACAATAAGCTGGTGATTGTGGTTGTCCGTATGATCCAACTGGCGCACATCCTCCACTTACTGAAAATTCTGATAACCATGCAGTGAATGCTGCATTAGCTGCATCCTGATCTGCATAAGCACATGCATTAGTTGTATTATTTACTGCTGATGTTACTACAACAGCTGGTGCTGGTGTAATTGTAAATGTAGCAGTACGTATTGAAGTCTCATAACATTTATCAGATACTGCGTAAGTAACTGTTGTTGATCCTCCACAATAAGCCGGTGCAGAAGGTTGACCTTCTCCGAAGCTTCCTACTGGTGAACATCCTCCACTTACTGAGAATCCTGCTAACCATGCAGTGAATGCTGCATTAGCCGCATCCTGATCTGCATAAGCACATGCATTTGTTGTATTATTTACTGCTGATGTTACTACAACAGCTGGTGCTGGTGTAATTGTAAATGTAGCAGTACGTATTGAAGTTTCATAACATTTATCAGATACTGTGTAAGTAACTGTAACTGTTCCTCCACAATAAGCTGGTGCTTGTGGTTGTCCGTATGATCCAACTGGCGCACATCCTCCACTTACTGAGAATCCTGATAACCATGCAGTGAAAGCTGCATTAGCTGCATCCTGATCTTCATAAGCACACGCATTAGTTGTATTGTTTACCGCTGATGTTACTACAACAGCTGGAGGTGTAGGTACAGTAAAGGTTCTTGTACAAGTTTGAGGCTGTCCACAACGATCAGTAACAGTCCAAGTAACAGTTGTAGAACCTCCACATGCTGAAGGCGCTACTGGTTCAGATGGAGTTCTAGTCAATGAAGGACTTGTACCTCCGGTATAACTAAATGAATTTAACCAAGCATTGAACGCAATATTAACTTCATCTTGTGTTTGACATACTGTAGTTGTTCTTGTCTCTGGACAATTTAAAACTACTGGTGTAAAAGCTGGTTGAATGATTGTTTGAGAAGTAGTAGCGATACAACCTTCTGCAGACTCACATATTATTGTGTAAGTAATTCCTGCTTCGCTACCTGGCAAATTAGGAAAAATACCTGTTGTATTTTGAATGCCATTAGGCAAAAGAGTATAAGTATATTGTTCTATATCAGAAAAAGAGCCAACTGCTGTTAGTGTCGACGTTTGACCATAACATAAAATTGGAGTATAGGATGCCGTTACAGCAACTTTTGAAATAGAAACAGATTTACTACACTCACATACTGTAGCAGGAAAGCTACTCGTATTAGTAGCATTTAATTGCAAATTAAACTCAGGAGTACCTGAACCTGGAAAAACTACCAAAGCTTGGGTAGTTCTGTTCGTAACAGGATTGTAAATTACATTTCCGTAACTTCTAATGAAAGCACCAGAACTATTGGTTGGAAATGAATAAACAAAGTTTAAATTGTGTTGCGGATCAGCAAGGTTTGGCACCCCACTTCTAGCTACCTCTATATTGATGATAAAATCACCAGAAGTATCGTTAGGATCTGCAACTGCACAAGCTTCAAGTGGACCTACAAGGTTACAAGAAGGCACTAAGGTACCTTGAGCGGAAACGCCTTGTAAAAAGGACCCCATGAATAGTATCAAAACTAAAAGGAATTTAAAATTTCCTTTCAAGCTTTCAATACAACAATAGAAACGATCTTTGAATCTTGTTTCTATACTGAATAAAGTTGAATTTTTCATGTATTGGTTTTAAATTAAATTAAAGGTTACCTATAGAAACCGATTTGGTGCAAGAACACGTTTTACTTGCTCCTCTTGAAGTAGGCGGATTGATAACAGTTAACTTCAGATTGAAGTTCCCATTTTTATTCCCCGGATTAATTGTAATACTTGGGCTTCCGTTTTGGGTAACAAATCTGGCAGCAGAAGTATTCGATTTAAATTCCCATCTGTAGACCGTTCCTGGAACTGACCTAAGCACCTCAGAATTTATGGTAAAATTTTGACCTCCGTCTCTAAGACGTTTGGCTTCCAAAACACCATTTAAATTACATGCTGGCTGTTGAGCAAATAAAAAGTTAGTAAATAAAAAAAGTAACACTAGCATAAGATAGCTTAAAAGTTTACTTTTCTTTTCGGGTGACTTTCCAATGGAGTTCTTAAAGTCTTCCGAGCGATTAGCCCGACTGAAATCCATTTTAAAACCGTTTTCTTCTACAAGTAAATTGTAGTCTCGGATGTGAAAACATCCTAGAAAATTCATTAAAGTACTGTTTTTCATAATGATTAGGTATTAAATTATACCACATCATAAATAGGTTTTGTTTGCGTATTTAAGTAAAAAACATCAGAAGTTTTAAATGTAGACTTCTAATATTAATTAAGAATAATAATTTGGTAGATAATGTTTGGGATGATAAAAGTATATAGAAATAAATAGGAATGTTAAAAAAAGCCTAACTTTTCTACGAATGAATTTATTTAATCGATAAAGTGCACATTTTTTATTTTTAAATAAAATGAAAGAAAAGAATTGCTAATAAAAATGTAATAGTCGATTATAAATCTGTTCCGAACTAATACAAATACTTTACTTATTAACAATACTATATAATAAAAAAGTCCTTCATTAAAAAATGAAGGACTTTGAAAATAAATGATTATGGTTGATTACCTTTTTACCACTCTTACCGTTTTTATTTGATCTCCTTGCGCTACAACTACATTATAGATTCCTGAAGGATAAGCATCTCCTAGCTCTAATTCGGAGATGTTTGTTAACTCCATCTGATTATGATCAATTAATTTTCCCATCATATCATACACAGCTACATCTATTTTATCTTCTGTTGGAGCACTTAAACTCAGTTTGAAATTTTCTACAAATGGATTCGGATAACTTACAGCGGTAAGTTTTGAAACTACGGAACAATCTTTATAGTAAACAAATGTAGGATCACTATATAACGCTGTGCTCTCACAATTCCCATTTGTAAATTTAACTCTGAAATAGTTTTTCCCTGAAACTGCATTTGTCACTGGAAAACTCGACTCGTTTGCGCCATCAATTGGCACATAAGCGGAAGACGCCGGAGCAGTACTAGTATTCAAACCAACAACAGCTCGTTCCCATTGAATAGTGGTAGCTGAATATCCAGATCCGATGTTTAAAACCTTAACCGTTGAAGTACATAATGGTGATGATGGAGTCCCAGCAGATGTCGGCGAAGTTATTCCTCTTGTAATTGGAGCGCCATATATAGTCACTTCTACCCTAGTTCTGCCACTTTCAATCGAATTTATTGTTTGTGACACATAATAATTTCCTGTTGTCAAAGCTGTGTTTAAAGACAATGAAGTTCCACCAGTTGCTACTCTATACCATTTCAATGATGTACCCGTAGCCACTAAATTTCTTACTCTTGCTGAACTACAAAATGTTTGTGCAAATGCGGTTGGAGCTGGGTTTGCAATGGCTAGGTTTACTGTCACAGAGACTAAAGTTCTGGAACTCTCACATGAATTTAATGTTTGAGAAACATAATAACTTCTGGTCGTCAAAATTGTTGTAGATGCTAAAGCTGTTCCACCTGTTGCCGATGTATACCATTTTAAAGCACTTCCAACAGCAACTAAATTAGCCACCGTAGCAGAAGTAGTAAAAGTCTGCGCTGATGCTGAAGGAGCAACAGTGCTGTTAACTGTTACAGCAACTATCGTTCTAGGACTCTCTACTGAATTCACTGTTTGTGAAACATAATAATTACCCGATGCTAAAATAGTTGTTGACGCTAAAGGAATACCACCTGTTGCAAAATTATACCACTTCAATGATGTCCCTGAAGCTGTCAAATTAGCAACTGTTCCTGTATTACAAAAGGTCTGTGGTGAAGCAATCGGCGCAACTGGTATTGAATTAACTGTAACAACAACTAATGTTCTTGAACTCTCACATGAGTTTATAGTTTGCGAAACATAATAGTTCCCCGAAGTCAATGCTGTAGTCGATGATAATACTAATCCTCCAGTTGCAACGGAATACCATTTCAAATCTAAACCTGAAGCTAGTAGATTAGCAACTGTTGCTGAGTTAGTGAAAGTTTGTGAAGAAGCCGTCGGCGCTGGAGTAGTGTTTATTGTTACTGCGACTTGTGTTCTTGAACTCTCGCATGCGTTTAAAGTTTGAGACACGTAAAAGTTCCCCGTAACCAAGCCAGCAGAGGGTACTATAGCTGTACCACCAGAAATAAGATTATACCATTTTAAACTTGTTCCCGTGGCAACTAAATTAGAAATTGTGGCCGCATTACAAAATGATTGCGATGAAGCTATTGGCGCTGGTGTTACATTTATTGTTGCTGACACTCCAATTCTTGGACTTTCACAGGAATTAACTGTTTGTGTGACATAATAAGTTCCTGTCGTCAAAGTTGTTGTTGAAGATAATACCGTTCCTCCTGCACCAACATTGTACCAATTCAAAGAAGTTCCGTTGGCTACTAAATTAGCAACCGTAGCAGAAGTACAAAATGATTGTGGTGAAGCTATTGGGGCTATCGTTGTATTTATTGTAACTGAAACTGCAGTCCTTGTACTTTCAACAGTGTTAATCGTTTGTGAAACATAATAAGTGCCCGATGTCAAAGCAGTAGTTGAACTCAAAGCCGTTCCACCTATAGCAACAGAATACCATTGTAAAGAAGATCCAATTGCTTCTAAATTAGAAACTGTAGCCGCATTACAAAACGTTTGAGCCGATGCTGTTGGTGCTCCCAGAGCCGGATTAATTGTTACAGCAACTGCCGTTCTTAAACTCTCACAAGAATTTAAAGTTTGGGAAACATAGTAAGTTCCTGAACTTAACGGTGTGGTTGACACTAGAGGTGTCCCTCCAAAAGCAGTAGTATACCAACGCAAATTACTTCCAGTTGCAACCAAATCTGCAACAGTAGCAGTATTGTCAAAAGTTTGTGAAGTTGAAGTTGGAGGAACTGTTGTTACTATAGTTACACCAATAATTATTCTTGGACTTTCACAAGAGTTTAATGTTTGAGAAACGTAATATACACCGGTACTTAAACTAGTTGTTGATGCTAAAGCTGTACCACCTGTTCCAACTGTATACCATTGTATAGCGGTACCGGTCGCTGTTAAATTAGCAACAGTAGCATCGTTACAAAATGTTTGAGATGATGTCGATGGTGCTGAAGTTGTGTTTATAGTTACCGAAACTGCTGTTCTTGTACTTTCAATAGTATTAACTGTCTGTGATACATAATAGGTTCGGGTGGTCAAAGTAGTTGTTGATACTAATGCCGTTCCGCCTGTTGCAACAGTATACCATTTTAAAGAAGTTCCTGTGGCTACCAAATTAGCCACTGTAGCAGCATTACAGAATGTTTGTGCCGATGCTGTTGGTGCGCCCGGAGCTGGATTAATTGTAACAGTAACTGCAGTTCTTGAACTCTCGCAAGAGTTTAAAGTTTGGGAAACATAATAAGTTCCTGAACTCAAAACTGTAGTGGATGCCAATGCTGTTCCACCTGTCGCAACAGCATACCATTGTAGAGAAGTACCAGTAGCTATCAAATCAGCAACAGTGGCACTATTATTAAATGTTTGAGATGATGTCGATGGTGCTGAAGTTGTGTTTATAGTTACCGAAACTGCTGTTCTTGTACTTTCAATAGTATTAACTGTCTGTGATACATAATAGGTTCGGGTGGTCAAAGTAGTTGTTGATACTAATGCCGTTCCGCCTGTTGCAACAGTATACCATTTCAAAGAGGTTCCTATAGCAACCAAATTAGCCACTGTAGCAGCATTACAGAATGTTTGTGCCGATGCTGTTGGTGCGCCCGGAGCTGGATTAATTGTAACAGTAACTGCAGTTCTTGAACTCTCGCAAGAGTTTAAAGTTTGGGAAACATAATAAGTTCCTGAACTCAAAACTGTAGTGGATGCCAATGCTGTTCCACCTGTCGCAACAGCATACCATTGTAGAGAAGTACCAGTAGCTATCAAATCAGCAACAGTGGCACTATTATTAAATGTTTGCGCTGATGCTGTTGGTGCTGAAGTTGTGTTTATGGTAACCGAAACCGCTGTTCTTGTGCTTTCACAAGAATTTAAAGTCTGTGAAACATAATAAGTTCCGGACGTCAAAGCTGTTGTTGATACCAATACTATTCCGCCTGTTGCAACGTTGTACCATTTAAGAGAAGTTCCTGTTGCAACCAAATTAGACACTGTAGCGGAAGTACAAAATGATTGTGCAGAAGCTATTGGTGCTGAAGTTGTGTTTATAGTTACAGCAACTGCTGTTCTTGCACTTTCAATAGCATTAACCGTTTGGGAAACATAATAAGTTCCCGTTGTCAAAGCAGTTATTGAAGCCAATGCCGTTCCGCCTGTAGCACCGTTATACCATTTTAAAGAGGTTCCTATAGCAACCAAATTAGCCACTGTAGCAGCATTACAGAATGTTTGTGCCGATGCTGTTGGTGCGCCCGGAGCTGGATTAATTGTAACAGTAACTGCAGTTCTTGAACTCTCGCAAGAGTTTAAAGTTTGGGAAACATAATAAGTTCCTGAACTCAAAACTGTAGTGGATGCCAATGCTGTTCCACCTGTTGCAACAGCATACCATTGTAGAGAAGTCCCAGTAGCTATCAAATCAGCAACAGTGACGCTATTATTAAATGTCTGCGCAGATGCGGTTGGTGCAGTCGTTGTATTTACTGTAACCGAAACTGCTGTTCTTGTACTTTCACATGAATTTAAAGTCTGTGAAACATAATAAGTTGCTGAAATCAAAGCTGTTGTTGATACCAATGCTGTTCCACCTGTGGAAACGTTATACCATTTCAAAGATGTTCCTGAAGCTACTAAATTAGCCACTGTAGCGGAAGTACAAAATGATTGTGCAGAAGCTATTGGTGCTGAAGTTGTGTTTATGGTAACCGAAACTGCTGTTCTTGTACTTTCAATAGTGTTAACTGTCTGTGATACATAATAAGTTCCAGATGTCAAAGCTGTGGTTGTTGCCAATGCCGTTCCGCCTGTAGCACCGTTATACCATTTTAAAGAAGTTCCTGTGGCTACCAAATTAGCCACTGTAGCAGCATTACAGAATGTTTGTGCCGATGCTGTTGGTGCGCCCGGAGCTGGATTAATTGTAACAGTAACTGCAGTTCTTGAACTCTCGCAAGAGTTTAAAGTTTGGGAAACATAATAAGTTCCTGAACTCAAAACTGTAGTGGATGCCAATGCTACTCCTCCCGAAACAACAGTATACCATTGAAGAGAAGTCCCAGTAGCTATCAAATCCGCAACACTAGCACTATTATTAAATATTTGCGCCGATGCTGTTGGTACTGAAGTTGTGTTTATGGTAACCGAAACTGCTGTTCTTGTACTTTCACATGAATTTAAAGTCTGTGAAACATAATAAGTTGCTGAAATCAAAGCTGTTGTTGATACCAATGCTGTTCCACCTGTGGAAACGTTATACCATTTCAAAGATGTTCCTGAAGCTACTAAATTAGCCACTGTAGCGGAAGTACAAAATGATTGTGCAGAAGCTATTGGTGCTGAAGTTGTGTTTATGGTAACCGAAACTGCTGTTCTTGTACTTTCACATGAATTTAAAGTCTGTGAAACATAATAAGTTCCCGATGTCAAAGCGGTTGTTGATACCAATGCTGTACCACCTGTGGCAACGTTGTACCATGTCAAAGAGGTTCCTATTGCAACCAAATTAGCCACTGTAGCTGAAGTACAAAATGATTGCGCCGATGCTGATGGTGCTGAAGTTGTGTTTATAGTAACCGCAACTGCTGTTCTTGTACTTTCACAAGAATTTAAAGTCTGTGACACATAATAAGTTCCCGATGTCAAAGCTGCTGTTGATATCAATGCTGTTCCACCTGTGGGAACGTTGTACCATTTAAGAGAAGTTCCTGTACCAACTAAATTCGCCACTGTAGCCGAAGTACAAAATGATTGTGCTACTGCTGATGGTGCTGCTGTTGTGTTTATAGAAACCGCAACTGCTGTTCTTGTACTTTCAATTGCATTAACCGTTTGGGAAACATAATAAGTTCCCGTTGTCAAAGTAGTTGTTGATACTAATGCCGTTCCGCCTGTTGCAACAGTATACCATTTTAAAGAGGTTCCTGTAGCTACTAAATTTGCCACTGTAGCAGAAGTACAAAATGATTGCGCCGAAGCTGTTGGTGCTGATGGTTGAGAAGGAGCAATCCCAATAGAAAAAGTAATATTTGTAGTGCCCGTTCCACTATAATTAGATGCACTAATTGTGTAGGTCGTTGAAACTCTCTCTTCAGTTGGCATTCCAGACAAAATACCAGTCGAAGTATTAAAATTTATACCAGCTGGTAAAGACGGAATGATTGTATAGGGTTCTACCGAAGTAATTTTACGAATACGCTGTGTGTAGGAATCCGCTACATAAACATCTCCCGATACTGAAGCGGCTACACCAACAGGGAAATAAAATGACGCAACATTTCCGATGCCGTCAGCATATTCACTTGACCCACTTCCGGCATGCGTACTCACTAATCCAGCATTGGTTATTTTCCTGATAACCGAATTATAATAATCGCCTATATAAAAATTCCCTGCTGCATCGATAGCTATCCCAATGGGATTATTAAAGTAAGCTGCAGTACCTTGATCATCGCTGTAACCCGCAAAACTACCTGCGAAAGTGCTCACAGTTCCATCAGTAGTAATCTTACGAATTCTGTTATTAGTAGTATCCGCCACATATAGAATACCTGTTGTATTATCAATGGCTATTCCTTGCGGATTTTTGAATCGGGCAACTGTTGAAGCTCCATCAGCAAAACCCGACAATAGATAACCTGCCACAGTAGTAACAGTACCACTAGGACTAATTTTTCTTATTCGGTGATTTTTGGTGTCTGCAACATAAATATTACCTGAAGCATCGACTGTCAACCCATAAGGATTATTAAATCTGGCGGCAGTTCCCTGTCCGTCAAGATAACCAGCAGTTCCATCTCCCGCAATGGTTGTCACTATTCCTGAACTTGTAATTTTTCTGATACGATTATTAAAAGTATCAGCAATATAAATATTCCCCGCGGCATCAAGAGCAATTCCTTTGGGATTATTAAAATAGGCTGTTGCTCCTTGTCCATCTGCATATCCTGTAGCGGTATTTCCAGCTAATGTAGATACTATTCCATTGGAAGTAACTTTTCGAATACATGAATTAAAATCATCAATGACATACGTTATACCTGTAGAAGTAACAGCAACTGCAACGGGACTATTGAACATTGCCATAGTTCCTGTTTGTCCATTCTCAAGACCACGTGTTGTTGATCCTGCGTAGGTAGATGTATCTCCGGTGCTAGTGACTTTTCTAATACAATTATTGGTTACATCAGCTACAAAAATATTTCCTGACGAATCTACTGCAAGTCCTTCGGGATATTTAAATGTAGCTACTGACCCTGAACCATTAACGGCACCAAAAGCACCAGTTCCTGATAAAGTAGAAACTAAACCCGTTGTCGTAACTTTTCTAATGCGATTATTGCTATAATCTAAAACATATATATTCTCAGATGAATCAACCGTAATAGCACGTGGCGCATTGAATTGAGCTGTTGTCCCTTGACCATTAACCATTCCGGAACTACTATTCCCAGCAAGAGTTGAAACGGTTCCAGTACTTGTTATTTTTCTGATTCTATTGTTAGAAGTATCGCTTATGTACAAGGTCCCGGAGCTTGTAACCGCTACACCAACTGGATTATTGAATTTAGCAGTAATTCCTTGCCCGTCAAGATAACCAGCTGTTCCGTCACCAGCAACTGTAGATACCAAGCCAGCGCTTGTTATTTTTCTGATACGATTGTTTGCTGAGTCTCCAACATATACATTTCCAGAACCATCAACACCTAAACCTTTTGGAGATGCAAAAAGGGCATTTACTCCTTGACCATCAAGATAACCCGAAAGAGTTACACTTCCAGCCAAGGTTGATACCACTCCAGCCGAAGTAATTTTTCTGATAGCATTAGAGTTTGTTTCAGTTACATATACATTTTCAGCGGCATCAACCGCAATCGAATAAGGAGTGTCAAATTGAGCGACGTTTGGATTCCCATTCAGAAAACCAGGAACACCTGTACCTGCAAAAGTGGTAACAAAACCTGAAGCAGAAATTTTCCGAATACAATGGTTTTGACTGTCGGCAATATATATAGATCCCGAAGTTGCCACTGCTACTCCTGTGGGGCTATAGAATTTAGGAGAAGCTGTGCTTCCATCACTAAATCCAGAAGTTCCGTTCCCTGCTATTGTAGTGACATTTGTTCTAACAGAAGGCAGACCAGCACTAGTTGTTGGCGTTAACGTTGGCATTGCAACATTGACTGCATAATTACTTTGAACACCAGAATAGGATATATTTGGAGCCTGAGCAAAGAGAAACGAATTGGACGTTATCATGAAAAATAATGACAGCATTTTTTTCATAGTAATGGGTCTCTTAATCAACAAAAAAATGTAGTCTTTAAGAATTACATTTATTATTTCAACAATCTTAAAATTGGGGGTTCTAAATCTTTTCATATTCCATTTTCGTATTGCAATGATATATAATTTTTAATTTTTAAATGCTTTCAAATCAAAAGATTGGATAATTTTAACATTTAATATTTGTAGGTTTTTTATTAAAAATTAGTTATCAAGAGTTATCAACAATGTATTGTTTTTATTACATAAGAATTATTTTAACATTTATATTAATAATTAATATTTAATTTTATTAAAATTATTATATTTTATTTATTTTTTTTGTTAATATGTAGAATTATAAATCAGAAGAAAATTCATCTAAATCACTTTTTAATCCATGAAAAGTAAATAAACTCGACGAACTACATCTTTTTTTATTTAGTAAGATTTTTAACGTTAAAAAATAATCACGCTTCTTACACTAAATAATTCTCGCAAAATCAACGCATTACATTTAATTATTATTACTATAAACAGTTAGGTTCCTAGTACCAAACAATATTATAAATATTACCGACTAAAATACAAATATAATCGACAAAATACATTATTTAACTTTTAATAAGGGAACTATTCTTATGTTATTTAGATTTATAGGTGAAGAAAGATGGAAAATAAAAAAAACCTCTTTAGCTAAAAAGAGGTCAGTGAAGTGCTTCAATACTTTGAAGTTATAAGTTACGATTTAAGAGCTATAAGTCTTTTTTGTAAGTTCTCCTTCTTTTGAAAGTTACAGGGTCAAAATGTTTCCACATATTATGTATGGCATGGTTGTCTTCAAGTTCAGGAGTGCGAATGCAATTTTTGATTCCCTTTTCTTTAAAAGTAATGTAGTATTCGTTAAAAATAATAGCTGTAACGCCTTTGCTTTGATGTTCAGGATCAATTCCGATCAAATAAAAAAGCACCTCTTTACTCTCTTTTTTGGCTTTTAACAAATGGTAAAATCCAAACGGAAATAATTTCCCCTTTGCTTTTTGCAATGCTTCAGAGAAACTTGGCATTACAATACTAAATGCTACCATAGTATCGTCTTTATCGAGAACGAATTTAATGTATTCGGGATTGATAAAACTGATATATTTTTTTTTGAAATATTCTTTTTGAACTTCAGTGATAGCCACGAATGAAGACAAACCGGCATATGACGCATTAAATAGATCAAACATCTTATCCACATAAGGCAAAATATCCTTGGTTTTTGTGAAGTTAAGTGGTCTTAACTGATAACGTCTTTTGATAAGCTCGTTAGGTTTGACAAAAAATTCTGTCTTCACATTGCTAAAAGGAAATCTGTTTTCCAGATATTCTTTCTCCTTAACATAACCCAACTTTTCTAGATGGTCTTTGTAATAGGGAAAATTATACCAAGTAATCATAGAACCGATTTCATCAAAACCTTCGGTTAGCACGCCTACTTTGTCCAAATTGGAAAAACCCATTGGTCCTTCGACATATTCTAAATGATTTTTTTTTCCGAGTTCATACACTTTTTCAAGCAATGCTTTAGTGACTTCAATATCATCAATAACATCCCACCAACCAAAGCGCACTTTTAATTTTTGTTGATTTTTAACCTCATCCCAATTGATAATAGCCGCTATTCTTCCTACAATGCTATTGTCTTTATAAGCCAAATAAAAATGAGCCTCTGCTGAAGAAAATACAGGATTTTTGGTTTTGTCAAAGGTGTCCATCTCATCGTTAATTAATGGTGGAACCCAATAAGGATGATTTTTGTATAAGGCAAACGGAAAAACTACAAACTCTTTTAACTGAGATTTGGTAACAGCTTCTACTATGGTAATCATTTATTTTGTCTTTTCTAATTCTACTTCGTCTTTACGCTTTTTGCCTTTGTCTTTTTTCGACTTTTTGTCTTTCTTTTTATCTTTCTTATCGTTTTTAATACGCTTATAATTGGTTTCCCAATTATTATCAAAACGCCATGACATGCCAACATTAGCTCCAATAAGCGAAGGTGTATCTTTAACATTCTTATTAAAAGAACCGTCTAATTGAATATTTTCACGAACTAAATAAGCCGCTCCTAAACGTAAAATGGTATCGGCATAAAAATCACTTTTATATCCTTGTACCTCCATAAAACCTGTCCAACGCATATTAAAACCTCTAGTTAGTGTGGAAATAATTCCTAAACTAGGATAATCCGTCATGTATTTATCAGCAATAATGTTGTTTACCCAAACCCATTTGGTACCAAAATGATGCTGAGTAATTACCATAACTTTAGGACTAATAGTTCTGTCTGTTGGAAATGTAAACGGATTGGTTCCCAGCTTTAAATTGAATCCAGCATAAACAGCAACTGCCGGAATAAACTGCTTCCAACTGAATTTATGATTGGCTTTCCAACTGTATAAATTGGGCTTGTCTATTTTAACAAAAGGATCGTAAACCAAATATTTTGCACCAATGGTAATCTGCTTAAATCCGCCACGAGTATCATTGATCAAAGGTGCCTGATACCAATCATATTGATATTGCGTATTTAAAGCGAATTCAAATTGATCAAAAAAAGCACCATAACGGACATCTATTTCTGTTCCAAATCCATTAGCTTCATAGCGCGCTAAATCGTGCTTCTCTCTGACGCCATATACTCCTGCTTCTGCCTGAATTACAGTCTTTCCCACAGAAAAAGCCGACATAGATTCGCCTGGTCTATTCGAATTGATGATATCGGTATACTGCGCGTATTGCGTGGTCGAAATCAGCAGAAAACAAGCCACCAAAAATGTTTTTGTAGTCATCATAAAACAAGAAATTTAAGCATTTAAACTCAGTGTTTCAAAAGTAGTGTATTTTATCATTTATTTAAGATGTCAAAGCGAATTTTAAATAGTGGAATTTAGTATTTTTGACAAAATTTTTTATTGAAATGGAAACCGCATCTTTTAAAGGTTTGTTTGACGTCATTGTATTCATAATCATATTCTATTTTGTTATGAAATTTTTGGCGCGTTTGTTATTACCTGTTTTAGCCAAAAAAGTTGTCGAAAAAGCTTCCCAGCAATTTGAGCAACAACATCAGCAATATCAAAACCGAACCCAACAAAACCAATACCAATCACAAAATCCAGCCACCGAAAAACCTAAAGAGAAAAAAATCGTTGGCGATTATGTTGATTTTGAAGAAATAGAATAACTTAGTATTCTTATTCCGTAAGAAACGCTTCGTTTTTTACTGCTAATATCAAACCCTTAACCAAATTAAATGAAGCAACTTCAAAAGTTATATCCGCATCTATTAGCCATTTTTGGTTTTATCATCATTTCATTAGTTTACTTTTATCCCGTAATTCAAGGCAAAAAAATATACCAATCCGATATAGCAAAATATACCGGAATGGCCAAAGAGCAAATTGATTTCAGAGCTGAAACCAACACAGAACCGTATTGGACCAACTCCTCCTTTGGAGGTATGCCAACCTATCAGTCTGGAGCTAATTATCCCAATGATTATATCGGAATGATTGATGATGCGATTCGATTCTTACCGCGTCCTGCTGATTATTTATTCCTCTACTTTTTAGGATTTTATGCTTTAATGCTGGTCTTTAGAGTTGATCCGCTCAAAGCGTTTTTTGGCGCACTTGCCTTCGGATTATCTACCTATCTGATTGTCATCATTGGTGTAGGACACAATGCCAAAGCCCACGCCATTGGCTATATGCCGTTTGTGGTTGCCGGATTTATTTTGGTTTTCAAAAAGAGATACTTACACGGCGGAATCCTAACAATGCTTGCCGTTGCACTCGAAATTACAGCCAATCACTTCCAGATGACCTATTACCTATTGCTGCTTTTGATTGTGATGGGTTTCTTTTTCGTATATCGATTGTATCAGGAAAAGGACTTAAAATCATTACCTAAAATCATCGGAACATTTGCAGTGGCAGTAGTTTTAGCTGTCGGAGTCAATGCCACGAGCTTAATGGCGACGAAGGAATATGCCGATTTTAGTACGCGTGGCAAAAGTGAACTGACCTTCAACACCGATGGTTCGAAAAAAGATGCTTCTATTGCTATGGACAGAAACTATATAACGGAATATAGTTACGGAATTGTAGAAAGTCTGAATTTATTTTCACCAAGACTATTCGGTGGCGGTACAGGACAAAAACTAACCGAAGATTCGCATGTTTATAACTTTATGCTGAATTATGGCGCTAATCCAGATGAGGCCAAACAACTAACCGAAAATTACGCTGTTACTTATTGGGGAGCACAGCCTCAGGTAGCGGCACCGGCTTATATTGGAGCCGTGGTTTTCTTCCTTTTTGTCTTGGCACTATATCATGATAAACGAAAAATAAAATATGCTTTCCTTGCCGGTGCGATTGTTTCATTGATGCTTTCGTGGGGAAAAAACTTCTCTTTGCTAACCGATTTTTTTATCGATTATGTACCCATGTACGATAAGTTCAGAGCGGTTTCCTCTATTCAGGTTGTATTGGAATTGTGTGTTCCTGTTCTAGCAATTATGGGATTACAGTCGTTTTTTACTGATGAAGAAAATCGATGGAAAAGCTTATGGAAAACAGGAGCAACTACCTTGGGAATTATTGTATTGTTATTTTTAGCAAAAAGCATGTTTAACTTTGTAGGCGAAATTGATAGTCAATTGATTGACGCTTTAAAACAACATCCTGATAAAGCTTTCGGACCACAATTTATTGACGCACTCAGAGAAGACCGAAAAGATTTGTACTCAGCAGATTTGTTGCGTTCCGGATTTTTAATGGCCGTAACCTTTGGTACGCTTTACTTGTACATCAAAAACAAATTGGCAGCCAATACCGCAGTGATCTTGATTGGAATAGTTATGGTTGGCGATTTATTCTTTGTCGATAAAAATTATGTAAGCAACGATGGCGAACAATTTAGAAGTGCTCAGGAAGTCGACATTCCATATCAACCAACCCAAGCGGATTCACTTATATTACAAGACACAACGAACTTCAGAGTTTATGAATTAGCTGGTGGTATTTACAGTCCGCGTTCCTCGTATTTCCACAAATCTATTGGTGGTTACAGTGCTGTGATGCCTAGACGTTTTAAGGAAGTTTACGAATATCAGTTTGAAAGAAGCATGGGCGATTTGGGAAGCATTATCGATCCACAAACGCTTTCGCTTTCTAAAAGCATTCCGGTTATCAATGCGTTTAACATCAAGTATCTAATTGTTGGTACCGAAAAAGGAGACATTCCAATTGTCAATCCGTTTCATAATGGTAATGCGTGGTTTGTCAAAGAAGTAAAAAAGGTAAATTCTGCCGATGAGGAAATCAAGGAATTAGGCAAAATTGAAACCAAAGATGTAGCGATTATTAACGGTTCGGCATCAGCAATATATGAAAGCCAATTTATGACCAAACCAAGCGCACAATTTTATAAAACGAAATTTACCACAGATAGTTTAGCGAAAATTAAACTCAACTTATACAAACCAAATCATCTGAAATACACCTCCAATAATGATAACGATGGTTTCGCAGTCTTCTCTGAAATTTATTATAAAGATGGATGGAACGCTACTATTGACGGAAAAAAAGCCACTATTTACAAAGTAGATTATACATTACGAGGAATGGAAATTCCAAAAGGCAAACACACAATTGAATTCAAATTTGAGCCTCAGGTGGTAAAAACTGGAAGCACTATTGCGTTATTTAGTTTTATTGTGATGGTTTTGGTTATAGCTGGTGGAATTTATTTTGAAGAAAGAAGCAAGAAGCAAGAGGCAAGAAAATAAATGTAAACTTGGAACAAAAAAAACTCTTAATCATCACCTATTATTGGCCACCAGCCGGAGGACCAGGCGTACAACGTTGGTTAAAGTTTGTCAAATATTTGCCTGATTATAATATTCAGCCCATAGTTTACATTCCGGAAAATCCTACCTACCCTATTATGGATACCGGTTTGGAAAGCGAAGTTTCGGATAAAGCGATTATTCTTAAAAACAAAATCACCGAACCTTATGGTTTCGCCGCTGTTTTTTCTAAAAATAAAACTAAAAAAATCAGTTCCGGAATCATTCCCAATCAGAAAAAACAATCCTTTTTAGAAAAGATGTTGCTTTGGGTTCGGGGCAATCTCTTTATTCCTGACGCTCGTTTTCTTTGGGTAAAACCTTCTGTGAACTATCTGAAAAAATACATTCAGGAAAACAATATTGATACGATTGTAACGTCGGGACCGCCACATAGTTTACACTTAATCGGTTTGCAACTCAAAAAAGAATTAGACATCAAATGGTTTGCTGATTTTAGAGATCCTTGGACTACGATTGGCTATCATAAAGCGTTGAAACTATCTTCGTATGCCGAAAAAAAACACAAAGCTTTAGAAAAAGAAGTCTTGAATGCAGCCGATACCATAATCGTCACCAGCAAAACTACCAAAACCGAGTTTGAAGCGATTACATCAAAACCCATTGAAGTGATTACCAATGGCTATGATGTGGAAAAAGTGGCCAAACAACCATTAGACGAAAAATTCACTTTGGCGCATATCGGTTCGTTTTTATCCGAAAGAAATCCTAAGATGTTGTGGCAGTCATTACAAGAATTAATAGCAGAAAATACTGCTTTCAAAAAGGATTTCCGTTTGAAACTTATTGGTGCTACAAGTCAGGACGTTTTAGATACAATTGCTGCATTTAAGTTAGAAGATTACGTTCAAAATTTGGGTTATGTTTCGCATCAGGAAGCTGTTGAACACCAACGAAAGTCTCAGATTTTATTACTTATCGAAATCAATTCGGAAGCTACCAAAAGCATCTTACCAGGAAAACTTTTTGAATATCTGGTTTCAGAAAGACCTATCATCGCCATAGGACCTAAAGATTCGGATTTTGAAGAAATCATTACCTCTACTAATACCGGCGTTTTCTTTACTTATGACGAAAAGGATAGACTAAAAGAACTACTTTTGAAATACTATGAGGACTATAAAAATCATACCCTTAAAGCACATGCAGTAGGCCTACAGCAATATTCCAGAAAAAGCTTAACACAGCAGTTAGCCAATTTAATATGAAAAAATATCTTTTTCTTTTTTTAATCTTTTTTGGACTTTTTTTTGCCAAAGGTCAGGAACGTCAAGCAAATCTTTTATTAAAATCTGGCAAAAAAGTGGAAGGTTTAGGAGAAGTGAAAAAAGACAAAATCTACTTTAGGCTAGATGAAGATGAAAAGCAAGAACAATGGTCGAATGATGATTCTAAAGGAATTGAATTCACAGGTTATCGACTACCTGAAAAATATATATTTGTTATACATGGCAAAAAAAATGATACCAATGTAATGGAAATTCTCCTAGAAGGTAAGGTAGAACTTTATAAATACACTTATTTCATAAGCGGATTTAGTATAGGTCTTATGCCAATAGGCACAGGACCTTCAACACCGACTTCCGAAAAAATCATAGAATATTACATCAAAAAACCTATTGACAAAAAAGGCACTAAAGTTACCATGGACTTCAAAAAAATTGGACAGGCTTTCTTTTCTGACTGCGAAGATTTGATGGCAAATATCAATGAGGAAGAGTTTTTTGAAGAAGAAGAAATAATTGATTTGGTCAAATTTTATAATCGTAACTGCGGAAAATAAATTATGGGAGTCGTTCAAAACCAATCGATTAAAAACACCATCATTACGTTCCTTGGGTTCGGAATTGGTGCTATTAATGCGCTATTTTTGTACACTCTTTTTTTAGGAAAACTACATTACGGAATTGTTGCAACAGTCTTATCAGGAGCCAATATCATGATGCCATTGATGGCTTTTGGGGCACAAAATACCCTAATCCGTTTTTTCTCTTCCTATAAAAACCAAAAGGAACGCGACGAGTTTCTGACCTTTATGTTGTTTTTGCCATTGGCCTTAATCATTCCGCTAGGTTTGGGATTCTACATTTTCTATGAGGACATTTCACGCAGTTGGATTCAGGAAAACCCAACATTAAAACCCTTCTTTTGGCTGATTCCGATAATTGGTTTATTTATGGCCTATTTTGAGGTTTTTTATGCTTGGGCCAAAGTACACATGCAATCGGTTATGGGTAATTTCATCAGTGAAGTTTTGGTGCGAATACTTGTAATGCTGTTATTGATTGGCGTTCATTTTAACTGGCTGGCCAAAGACACTTTTGTGTACTGCGTAGCGCTCGCCTATTTTGCTCAAATGATAGGAATGAAATTGTATGCTATCTCAGTAAAAATGCCGGTGCTACGATTGGTGATTCCGAAAAACATAAAAGAAATTGTACAGTATTCTTCGTTCATTATTGTTTCCGGTGGCGTTGCCGTAATGTTGGTCGATTTTGACAAGGTGATGATTCCGCAGTACAAAGATATTAGTCAGAATGCGTTATATGCCGTAGCGATTTTTATTGCAACAGTAATTGCTGTTCCAAGTCGAGCCATGACTCAAATTATAGCACCAATTACCGCTAGACTAATGACCGAAAACAAACAGGATGAACTCAACGATTTGTATAAAAAAAGCGCTATAAACCTTCAGGTAATTGGTGGTTTTATAATGATACTGATTTTTGTCAATATTCGTGAAATGTATCAGTTGATTCCCAAAGATTACAGTGGTGGAATTTTAGTGGTTTTCCTCATCGGATTATCAAAATTCTATGATGTATTATTGGGCAACAACAATTCGATTATAGTGAATACAAAATACTATCGCACTGTTTTACTATTTGGTGTGTTTACTGTAGTTTTGATGATAGTGCTCAATATGATTTTCATTCCGCTTTATGGCATCGAAGGTTCAGCATTTGCAACACTCATTACCGTGATGATTTACAACACCATCAAACTTTTGTTCGTAGTGAGAAAAATGAATTTATACCCGTTCACCAACAAAACGTTACAATCATTGGGCATCTTAGCCTTATGCTTTTTGCTGTTCTACTTTTGGGATTTTCCATTTCATGCTATTCTTAATATTGGATGTAAATCAATCTTAGTAAGTCTACTCTACGGCTATTTAAATTACCGACTACAAATTTCAGAAGAGGTAAATAATGTCATTGATACTATCCTAAAGAAAATACGATTGCTTTGATTTTTTAACCTTGAAGGCTGCGTTTTTTTTTGTAAATTCGTAATCCATTTGAATCAAATTAGTCCACCTCATGAAAAATGTTCTTGTAAAACTTCTTGTTGTGCTTACCCTTACCTTGGCGAGCTGCAAGCCCGACAAAAAAGAAAATAATAGTACTACCGACGCCGAATTCTCTGCATTTGAAACATCATTTTTAGATGCATATTGGAAACAATATCCTTCGCTTTCCATTAATGTTGGCTACGGTAAATATTATGACAAATTAATTGTACCAAATAGTACAACCTTTGCTAGCAACGTTACTTTTTCCAAAAAATGGCTGGCCGATTTAGAAGCCTTGGATTATGAGCAGTTAAGCGATAACAACAAAATCAGTAGCAACATCATCAAAAATCAATTGGAAAGCGACATTTGGTATACAACCGTTTTTAAACAACAAGAATGGGATGCTTCCGTATACAACATAAGCGGTTCTTGCGATTATATCATCAATCAGCCTTATGCGCCTTTGAAAGAGCGCTTGAAAATCCTAACCAGTTATCTGGAAAACGCCGATGCCTACTACAAAGCAGCATTAAAAAATCTGAAACAACCCACCAAAGAACATCTCGAAATGGCTATCGGTCAAAATAAAGGTGGTTTGGAAGTATTTGGTAAATCACTTTTTGATTCGATTGCGGCTTCCGACTTGAATTCGGATGAGAAAGAACGTTTGCAAAAAAATATTGTAAAAGCAACAACTGCAATGAATGGATATGTAAACGAGTTGGAAAAAATAGAACGTACTAAGAATTTTAAATTCAAAGATTACAGAATCGGTAAAAAACGCTTTACTGAAAAATTTAAATACGATTTAGCCACCGATTTTACGCCTGAACAAATTTATGACAAGGCTGTCGCCGATAAAAAAATGTGGCATCAAAAAATGTATGGTACTGCGGATAAAGTGTGGGCAAAATATTATCCGAAACAAGCCAAACCAACAGACAGTTTAGCGGTTATACGAATGGTATTAAGCAAAATGCAGGACAACCACGCCACACCAGCCAATTTCTATAAAACACTCAACGACCAAGTCACTCAGCTTAAAAAGTTCATCATCGAAAAAGATTTATTCGATTTTGATACCGTTTCGCCTCCCATCAAAGTTCGTTATATGCCAGTTTATGCCAGAGGGTTTGCCATGGCAAGTGCCGAATTTGTGCCACCTTATCAAAAAAAAGGAACCACTTACTACAATATTGACGACTTGACACAATATCCTCCGGACAAAGCCGAAAGTGCTTTGCGCGAAACCAATACGTATTCCTCTCAAATACTTTCCATTCATGAAGCCGTTCCCGGACATTGTTTGCAAGGAATCTATAACAATAAAAAGTCACCCGATGTGCTGCGTTCCGTTTTTCAAAATGGTGCTATGATTGAAGGTTGGGCAGTGTATTGTGAAGGAATGATGGTTGAAAACGGCTGGGGCAATCACGAGCCCGAAATCGAATTGGCACTCGGAGTTTGGAAACTGCGTGAATTGGCGAATGTTATCATTGATTACGATATTCAGTGTTTGAACAAGCCCAAAGAACATATTGTAAAAATGTTAACCCAAGAATGTTTTCAAACGGAACAACAGGTTGAGGAAAAGTATCATCGTGCCACCGTTTCTCAAGTGCAGCTTTGTTCCTATTTTAGTGGCGCAACCGCAATACAACAACTTCGAGATGATTACCAAAAGAAAATGGGAAGTAAATACAGTCTGAGGAATTTCCACGAAACATTTCTTAGCTTTGGCAGTTCTCCCGTTAAATATATTCGAGAGCGAATGTTACAGTAAATTCACTATTTCATTAACTAAAACAATACAAAATGGCATCCATTAATCCTTATTTAATTTTTAACGGCAATTGCGAAGAAGCATTTCTGTTTTATCAATCTGTTTTTGGCGGAGAATTTCAATACATGGGAAGGTTTAGTGACATGCCGCCCTCTGTTGACGAAAACTGTCCACCTCCTCCAACGGATGAAGCCAATAGAATCATGCACGTTAGTTTACCCATAGGTAAAGACAGCATTTTATTGGGAAGTGACAGTACTTCACAAAGTGGCGATGTAGCTATGGGAGCCAATGTTTCTATGTCAATCAATACAGAAAGCAGAGCAGAAGCAGCTACCCTTTTCAACGGACTTTCTGCAGGCGGCAACATCATTATGGCGTTGCAAGATACTTTTTGGGGCGCTTATTTCGGCATGTTTGTAGATAAGTTTGGCATCCACTGGATGATTAATTTTGATGAAAATCCGTCAATGTAAATAGCAAAAACCCATAAAATCATAGAGCTGTCAGCATCAAATTTGGCAGCTTTTTTTATGATTGGCACTAAGCTTTCAATAATTTAAAATGCAACATTTATAATTTAAAATAATTTATTGAAAACACTTTCGCTATTCTAATTTGTTTCGATAAATTTGCCCCTTATTTCAAAAAATCTTGAAAAAGGAACTCATAGTCATAACAGGTGGTCCGGGTACAGGAAAAACCACAATAATCGATGCACTCATCGAACAAGGCTATGCGTGTTTCCCCGAGATATCCAGACAAATAACCCTTGAAGCCAAAAAGCAAGGCATTGAGCAATTATTTCTTGAAAAGCCGTTACTTTTTAGCGAATTACTATTAGAAGGCAGAAAAAAACAACACCAGCAGGCACTTCAAGATGTAGCCGAAATTGTTTTTATGGATAGAGGCATTCCGGACATTCTAGCTTACATGCATTATATTGGCGATAGTTATCCCGCCTTTTTTGATCAGGCTAGCCGAGAACATACCTACTCAAAAATATTTGTATTGCCGCCTTGGGAAGATATTTATGAAAGTGATGAGGCTCGTTATGAAAATTTTGAGCAGGCCAAACTTATTTTCAACCATCTTATTGAAACGTATGAAACTTATGGCTATCAACTAATTCAGGTTCCATGCGGAACGGTTGAAGAACGTATTCAATTTATATTTAGCCAACTTTCTTAATACACTTTTGTTGTAGCAATACGCAAATCATATTTTATATCTTTATACCAACAAACTGAATTTATTCATCATTCAATTCACAATTTGAATAAGGCATTAGAAATCCTTGAAAAATATTGGAAACACTCCGAATTCCGTCATCCGCAGGAAGAAATCATTGCCTCGGTTTTAGACGGAAAAGACACCTTTGCGCTCATGCCAACCGGTGGTGGAAAATCGATTTGTTTTCAGATTCCGGCTATGACGCAAGAAGGGATATGCTTAGTGATTTCGCCATTGATTGCTTTGATGAAGGATCAGGTCCAAAATTTACAGCATAAAGGAATAAAAGCGATTGCTCTGACTGGTGGCATTCCTCAAAATGAAATCATTGATTTACTAGACAATTGTCAATTTGGAAATTACAAATTCCTCTATCTTTCACCAGAGCGCTTACAAAACGATTGGATTTTAGAACGCATCAAAAACCTACCGATAAACCTCATCGCTATTGATGAAGCACATTGCGTGTCGCAATGGGGACATGATTTTCGTCCGGCGTATTTGAAAATTGTACAACTCAAAGAGTTTTTTCCGAAAGTTCCATTTCTGGCCTTGACTGCTTCGGCTACACTCCGGGTTAAGGAAGACATTATACTTCAGTTACAACTCGACAACCCAAACATCTATACCAAATCCTTTTATCGGGATAACATCGCCTACATGGTTTTTGAAACTGAAGATAAATTGCATCTATTGCAACAAATACTGACTAAAAATCCGGAACCTTCCATTATTTACGTAACCAACAGAAAATCGTGTTCTGAAACAGTACATCATTTGGAAAGCTTTGGTTTTACAGCCACATTTTATCATGGTGGATTGCCTTTTAAAGAAAAAGAAAGTCACATGAAACTTTGGATGGAAGAAAAAGTACAGGTCATGGTGGCTACGAACGCTTTTGGAATGGGAATTGACAAAGGCAATGTCAAAACAATAATTCATTTGCATTTGCCTCAAAATCTTGAAAATTATTATCAGGAAACAGGTCGTGCAGGAAGAAATGGCGAAAAGGCTTTTGCAGTACTGCTTAATAATCCTTCAGACGTTTTTCATGCTGAATCGCAATTTTTAGGGATTTTGCCCGATAAAGCTTTTTTAAATTTGGTGTTTATCAAACTTTGCTCCTATTTTCAGATTGCTTACGGAGAAGGGATAGATGAGCGGTTTGCGTTTAACCTGAATCAGTTTTGTTCCAAATATAATTTTCCAACTTTAAAAACGTATAATGCCTTACAGTTTTTGGACAGACAGGGCATCATTACTTTATCACAGGAATTTTCAGAAAAAGTCAGTATACAATTTATTATTCCGTCTAAAGAGGTTATTCGCTATATGAGTTTGCATTCTAATGACGAAGAAATCATGCTAACCATTTTACGAACGTATCCTGGAATTTATGATATGCAAACGGCATTCAATCCAACATTAATTGCCAAGAAATCGAATACTAATGAAAAAGAAGTGCTGTCCCTTTTACAAAAGTTAAAGGAAAAACAGGTGATTGACTTGATGGCAAAAAACAATGATGCCACTATTACATTCAATGAAGTTAGAGAAGACGAACGCACGATTAACCGCGTTTCCAAACATTTGGAATCTCAAAACAAACTAAAAACAGAACAATTACAAGCCGTATTATACTACAGCAAAGAAAACAAGACTTGTAAGCACAAATTACTGATGCGGTATTTTGGTGAAGCAATCAAAGAAGATTGTGGTATTTGTTCCTACTGTATAACGAAAAGTAGCAAGAAACAAAATCCGGAAAATGTTTCAGACAAAATTATTGCCTTACTAAAAATTCAGGATTTCAATTCGAGAGACATTCAAAAACTGACGAAACTTCCGGAAGACGATGTTATCTTTGCCCTTCAAAATTTGTTGGAAAATAATACCATAAGTATCAAATCAAATAATTTATATTCATTACAATAAGCATGGAAAAATTACGCATTGTTTTTATGGGTACGCCCGAATTTGCTGTTGGTATTTTAGAGGCTATTCTAAAAAACAACTATGAAGTAGTAGGTGTCATAACTGCTGCTGATAAACCAGCCGGTCGTGGTCAAAAAATTAAATATTCGGCTGTGAAAGAATATGCTTTGGAACACCATTTAAATCTACTACAACCCACTAACCTCAAAGACGAAACATTTTTAGCGGAACTAAAAAGCCTCAATGCGAATCTGCAAGTCGTGGTTGCCTTCAGAATGTTACCCGAAGTGGTTTGGAACATGCCTAAATTAGGAACATTTAATCTTCATGCCTCCTTATTACCTAACTATCGCGGTGCGGCTCCAATAAACTGGGCAATCATTAATGGAGAAACCAAAACCGGAGTAACTACATTCTTTATCGATGATAAGATTGATACTGGAGCCATGATTCTTAATAAAGAAATTAATATTAGTAATGATGAAAATGCAGGAGCGCTCCACGATAAGCTTATCCAATTAGGAAGTGAAGCGGTTGTGAAAACTTTAGCCTTGATTGAAACAGAACAGGTATCTACAACAATCCAGCAAGAGAATTTGCAAATCAAAACTGCCTACAAATTAAATAAAGAGAATTGCAAAATAGATTGGACAAAGTCAGCCTCAGAAATTCATAATTTAATACGTGGCTTATCACCTTATCCTACCGCTTGGAGTGTTTTCAAGGACAACGATGAAGAATGGAATGTCAAAATTTATGATGCAAAAATAATTGTAGAAAATCATACTTATAATATAGGTCGTATTATTACAACAAAAAAAGATATTAAGATTGCTGTTAAAGATGGTTTCATTCAAGTTGTGACCATTCAATTTCCCGGAAAGAAAAAAATGTCATCTAATGAGCTCTTGAATGGCATCAATTTTTCAGAAAGAGCGCAGGCAGAGTAAGGACTCAGAGCCATTTAAGCTGTTAAAAATCGACGAAAGACACGTGTTTATCAACAAATACTTTAAGTTATTAACAAATAACTGAAAAAACGGCGAAAATGCTTGTGTGGTATGGAATTCCTATTAAATTTGTTATCATTAACAAAATGTTTAACCAACAATTAATAACTAACATTATGAACAAATCAGAATTAATCGATGCAATTGCAGCTGACGCAGGAATCACTAAAGCAGCAGCAAAATTAGCTTTAGAATCATTTTTAGGAAATGTAGGATCTACTTTGAAAAAAGGTGGAAGAGTATCTTTAGTAGGATTCGGATCTTGGTCAGTATCTAAAAGAGCTGCAAGAGATGGAAGAAATCCTCAAACAGGAAAAACTATCAAAATCGCTGCTAAGAATGTAGTTAAATTCAAAGCTGGTGCAGATTTAGACGGATCAGTAAACTAAGAATTTAATTCATCCGATATATAAAAACCATTTCGAATATTCGAAATGGTTTTTTTGTTTTTAACAAATCATTTGGATTTTTAATTTTTTATTCCCAACTTTATAAAAATTAGTCAGCCATGATTACAGAAAAATTACAGAAAGGAGTCCTTTTGTTGGCAGAACCATCCATAATTGGAGACTTGTCTTTTAACAGATCTGTAATTTTATTAGCAGATCATACAATGGAAGGTTCCGTAGGTTTTATTCTGAATAAACCACTCACCTACACCATCAATGACTTACTACCAGAAATAACATCCGATTTTAAAGTATACAATGGCGGTCCTGTAGAACAAGATAATTTATATTTTATTCATAATATCCCTGAATTAATCCCGAACAGCATAGAGATATCAAACGGCATCTTTTGGGGAGGCGATTTTGAATCCACTAAAGATTTAATTAATACCGGAATCATTAAGAAGAAAAATATTCGTTTCTTTTTGGGTTACACGGGTTGGGATGCCGAGCAACTTGAAAGTGAAATGCAATCCAACTCATGGATATTGACGAAGAATGTTTATGAAAACAAAATTCTAGGCAAAGCCTCAACTCATTTTTGGAAAGAAAAAATTGTAGAACTTGGTGGAGATTACCTTATTTGGTCAAATGCGCCAGAGAATCCTATTTTGAATTAAGCTTTAAGTAAAGCATTTAGCCTACCTAATAATTTTTCTGCAAAAACAAAACCAAATTCTTTTTTCCTGTACTTAGTGATAGGTTGTATTCCAACTACGACATTGGTCACAAACAATTCATCGGCTTTTTGCAAATCAAAGGGAGATATTGGTGTTTCCAAAACTTCTAAAGTAGTCATTTGCTTAGCTAATGTAATAATCTGTTTTCTCATTATCCCGTTTAAACAACCTTCACTTATTGGCGGAGTAATTAGTTTATTTCCAATAATCATGAAAAGATTACCATTGGCAGCTTCAATTACATTTTTATCCTCATTTATAAGTAAGGCACCATCTAAATAATTTTCTTTAGCAAAAATACTAGCCGTGATATTAGTAAGCTTATTAGCCGTTTTTAGTGTAGACAACAATTGTTTTGGGATGATAAAATCTTTGTATAAATCAACTTCAAACGTACTTTTAGCAAACTGATACAACTCCGATTGTATTGAACTCGCCTCTATAACATAGGAAACCGTATTGTCTGTTGGCAAGTAAAAGCCACCTTCATTCCGAAAAACAGAAAACCTTACTCTGGCTGAGTTTTGAATGCTAAGGGAAGTTACTAGTTTCAAAATTTCCTTTTCAAGAAATTCTAAAGTAAATGACATTGGAATTTGCATTCTAATGATTCTCATTGATGCCATAAGGCGAAAATAATGGTCTTCGAAAAATAAAATTTTACCATTTACTACCTTCAAGGTTTCAAAAACCCCGTCACCATACCTAAAGGAACGATTAGCAACCGTCAATTGCAAATCAGAATCTTGAAGTGTACCATTAAAGTTAATCATAAAAAAACCGCCTTATTTTTAGAATAAGACGGAGCAAATATAACTTTTAAAAAATTGATATTAAATAGAACCTATTACATGTTTCAGGTCAGAAACTTGATTTTCCCATAATAACTTAGACTCGTCTAATTCATCTTCGTTTGAAAAATCAACTACCATTAATGATACGTCCTTAGTAATTTCATCTTCTAGTATTCTTAGTTCGAAATAGTATTCCGTATCTTTCTTATTTTCATCTACCCATTTAAACTTAACTTTTTCACCTGTCTTTTTAGACGCCAGACGAGCATTTTCCTCAGCATCATCCCACTTAAACGTGAAAAACTCCCCTCTTGAATTAACATTATCAGCAAACCATTCCTGTAAACCCGATGGTGTAGAAATATATTGATACAATAATTGAGGTGAGGAATTTAGAGGAAACTCAAGCTCATAACGTATTTTACTATCCATAATGCAAATAAATTTTTTGGAAATATATAGAATATAAAGCCAATAAAAAAACGTTTTTAAAAAATAAAAAAAATAAGTGTTTTAAGTTTGGAAGCATTAATATTAGTTTTATATTTGCAGCCGCATTCAGGGAATGCTACATATTGGCGAGGTAGCTCAGTCGGTTAGAGCGCAGGATTCATAACCCTGAGGTCGGGAGTTCAAATCTCCCTCTCGCTACTTTAAAAAAAGAACCTCAGCCCTTATCCCAACAGGGGTTGAGGAATTCTAAAAAACACTTTCGATTCGTGTAGTTACAAAAACGGCAATACTAACGTCAATGTAATTACAGATGAAAACAATCCACAACGATTGCTCTTTTACAGAGCTATGGGTTTCCCCTGAGAACTGGGAAACAACAACCGCAAAATCATCATTGAAAAAGAATTGGTACGTTCAATGTTATTTTTACGACCCTACCTTTTCCAAAAAGTACCCGAACGGCTTTCCTTTCCGCAGAAAAGTCAACAAGTATCACACACTTGAAGAACGTAAAGCAGCTATTCGATTTATGCTAAATGAAATTCCAAAGCTGTTTGTGGATAAAGGCTACAATCCGATTACAAAAAAATTCATGTTCGAGATTCCTGAAGTGCCAATTGAACTGGTTCCAGTGGATATCACACCTGATTCTTTATTCTTGGATGCTATTGACTTTGCACAGTCACAAATGAAAGTTGCAGAATCTACAGCTGAAGATTTGAAAGGTGTAATCAAGTATGTAAAACAATCAGCGTTACAGCTTAGGTATGACAAAATGAAGATATCGGAGATCAAAAGAAAGCACATCCGATTTATAATTGAGAACCTGGAGAAAACAGAAGGAGAATTCTCAGGCCACAAGTTCAACAAGTATCGAGGCAACCTTCAGATGATATTTTCAGAGCTTGTGGAGTTCGAAGCTGTTGAAAGCAATATCATCAATGACATGAAGAAGCGAGTTCAGGAAAAAAAGATTCGCGAAGTTTTGACACCGCATGAACGCTTTGCAGTCAATAAGCATCTGAAGAAGAACTATCACGAGTTTTGGAGATTTATGATTCTGTATTTTCATTCCGGTGGCCGAATAATCGAACTGTTGAGATTGCAGGTTAAAGATGTGGACCTAGATAATCAATATTACAGCACTCTGATAAAAAAAGGAAAGCAGGAGAAATGGGTAAAACGCCCAATAAAGAATATTGCCTTGGCATTATGGAGAAAAGCGCTGTTTGCTGGCAAATCAGATGACTATGTTTTCTCTGTCGGACTTAGACCAGGAGAAAAACAAATCAGACGGGACCAAATCGGAAAGCGTTGGCGTGTTCATGTTAAGCAAAAACTTGGTATCACTTCTGACTTCTCGGTCCTGAAGCACTTGAACCTTGACGAAACTACAGAGATGTTATCGAAACAGGATGCAGCACGTCAGGCTGGCCACACTAATACTAAAATGGTTGAGAAAGTTTATGCAGTTAATGAGAACGTTCGCCAGTTTGAGAGATTGAAAAACATAGATAACAAGTTTGCATAAAAGAAAAGCACCGGATTACTCCGATGCTCTTCCACCACAACTAACTAACCAACAATCAAAAACTATTTTTTTATGCTAAATATTGAGAAATTGTATCCTACATAGAATCGCTGTTCTGTATCTGCAGCAAGAGTGATAATATTGCCTTTTTTGTTTTGCAATCCGATGTTTGCTTTGGCACTGAACTTGGATAAATCTTTTGTCATACCAGCTTCTACACCGCCAAGCAATCGGAATACGGTTTGTGGTAGCTTAACTTCCTGCGTTCTTGGTTTGATATCGTAATCAAGTTGAATAGCGGGTATAGCACCATAATACATTCCGTTTACTGTGGCCGTTAAGTTTTCATCATCCCAAGTTTTGGAAAATTGCTTTGGTGTAGTAACTTCTTTGTAAAGGCTATCTTTATTCTTTGACTTCGCAAAAGCAATTTGCATTTGAATGTTAGCGTTTAGAAGACTATCAGCTATCGCCTTCCATCTATCTAACTCTGCTTTGGACATATTTTGTCCAAAAGGTTCTGTACTAACTTTGTTAGGTTCTGTACTTAACTCCTGTACTAAGGGTTTGCTCTCAGGCTTTGAAATCTTAGTGGTACCGGAAACGGCTGGATGTGTTACCTTGATTACTTCAGGGTCAGAACTACAGCCTTTGAGCCATAAAAATACAGCCACCGCAACTCCGAGTAATATTATTACGAATGGCCAGTTTATACTATTTAGTTTTTTCATCGTTTTAGTTTTAAATATTGATTTTTTCCGTAGATATAGATGGAATCCTTTGTTATCCTGATCTGCTTATTGTTCTTGCAGATGTACATTGTATCTTTTAAGAATGGTTTTGTGCCTACTATTTCCAACTCAATTGTGATAATGATTTTGTTTTGGACTTTCTTCAGGGATTGGCCAAAGACTATGATTGGGAATAGTAGTAGTATCAGTTTCATTTGGGCAGTCTTTTGATTACTGATTTCATAACAGCTTTCAAGTTCGTTGCATACTCCGGGTCTGTAGCATAACCAGCTTTTTGAATTTCCTCAAAGAATCTTTCAGGATTCATTTTATACTTCAATGCTTCTTTGTAGCGCGGGTTTCTTTCAAAAAAATCACAGTGATCATTGAATGAAAGTTCAGCACTGCTATATTTTCTAAACCAATCTTTTATTGTGTACCTCCAACGATTTGTTTTAACCTGAAGCTTTCTTATAATTACTGGAAAAACAGTATGTGGTGATTTAGAATATTCTGTTGTCACAATTAGCTGTTCATTTCCATTGATACCATCGGTATCTTTTATACCAAAGAAATTATTACCTACAGCTTTAGAACCCCAGCCACTTTCTTGAGCAGCTTGTGCCATTATAATCAGTCTGTGAAATCCTTTTTTCTTCTCAACAGCAATAGCGAAAGGAAGAAATGTTTTTACAAATTGTTCGGGTGTCATTACTTAAATTTTAGTATTAGTGTGTTGTGGAACCTAACAAGAACTAGCTTACAGAAGGCGTTCTTTTGTCCGTTTCGTGTGTTAATCTCAATAAGGTTCTCAAGTATTGATTTGAATTCTACATAGCAGCATAGAATGAATAAACCATTAATGCTGTAATCCAACCATCCTTTGAAGTGATTGTCCTTATCTGCTATAACTGTAATATTTACTATTACCAAAACAGCTACAATCAATGAGAAGTAGGTTGTTGCTTTGTCAAAAGAGTAACGAAGTCCTCTTGATGAGGTAGCTTCGTGATTTTTATTTGCTTTTTGTATTCCTGAAAGTAAATCAAGGAATATCATTATCATCAGTCCGACAATTAGGTAAGGTGATGGATAAACTAGATGGCTTAGAAACTGATTCATTTTAATTGTGTTAGATTAAGGCGGTATTGCTACCGCCAAATAGAATTGATTTTTACTGCGCTCCAGTTACATCTTGGTCTTTTGCGAACAATAGACCAATTCCTCCAAGAATAGAAGTAGCACAAGTTGTAATTGCTTCCTCTGTGAAGTTTCCTGCTTTTACAGCAAAATAGAATCTTACTACACCACCTATGATAAGTAAAACTCCGGTGCTAGTTGTTTTCCAACTTTTTTTCATGATAAAAAATATTAAGGGTTAAAGATTACGTGTTAGTTCTACTAATGCCTCTCCAGTTTTCTTGGCATTTTCAATACAGTTTTTTTTATTAAAGAATCCTTCTGAAGAAGCATCCAGTGTTCTACCATTTCCAGCCACTAATTTCCATCGCCATTGGCGTGTAAAGAAGTTTTGAACTAGTATGAATTTACATTTGCTCATGGTGTCTTACTTTTTTCCTTTCAAGGTTTTGTAAAGCTGCCAAATGGTAAAAGCCAAGTACAGTATTGACAACACAAGCACTGGAGTACTGTGTGGGAAAAAGTGATAAAGAACAAATGCAAATGGAGCGCCTAAAGCCGTCCAAAAAATATCCCAATAACTGAATTTTGCGCCCATTGTTTCCTCTATGACTTCAAGAATCCAACCGGTTACTCCGGCGAAAAAAGTAAGAACGATCAGAGAACCGATAAATCCGGTGTTGACTAAATCAGCCATCATCGCTGATGGAACTAATTCCGTTTTCTGTGCATAATTTGAGTGACCCCAAACTAAAATCAAATAAATGATAGGTAGCATTCCTGTGTTGTGGAGCCAGCCTCTTTCTTTAAAAAATGTTGTGAAAATTTTCATGTTTTTATGTATTAGTTGGTTATTTCGTGAGCTGCTATATAAGCACTGTCTGAAGAACTGTTTAATGTAAAGCTCACGTGTAAATAGTATTGAGTTGTAGAATTGTTGAAAGCTATTGAAGACGGAGCTCCTGCATTAGCCTGACCCGCATCATTTATAAATGACGTTGTAAAAGGAGCGCCATAAAGGTTTGTTCCATCTTGCCAATATTTACGCATAATTCCAGTAGTTTGTGCTGTTGATGAAGTTGTAAAAACACCAATCTGTCCTGTCGTTCCACTGGGTAAAGTTCCCGTAGTAGAAAGTTTAATTCGTACAGTCAATGTAGAGTTGGCATTTGTTTTGACTATGTACAGCCTAGATATCGTTAACCAATCGTCTCCAGTTACAGTGCCAATCGGAAGTGTAACTCTTAACATTTCAACTTCAGTAGTTGAGGAAGTTGGCGAAGTAGCAACACCGGTCCTAGATATTGGTTCTAATTTTTTATCTAAAGCGGTTTGAGTAGCGGTGCTAATAGGCTTATTTGTATCGCTTGTATTATCGACGTTTGACAGTCCTACGTCTGATTTTGTCAAATCGATATTACCACTGCCTAAAAGAGAATTGCTTTCGATGCTTTTGATGCTGGTACCACTTACAAGCGTAGCCTGTTTACCATTGAAAGTAGACCAATCTGTTGAAGTCAGAAAACCTTTTGTAGACGCACTGGCGCTTTGACCGTTGGTGTAGTCAATAGAAATGTTACCCAATGAGCTATCAAAATCAGCAGAGGTAAAAGAGGAAACTCCTTTGGTCGTGTTATCTGCTACTGCATTAGGCGGTGTTATATCTCCATTACTTCCTGCTGCAGCACCCAAAACGGAATGAGCAACATATCCACTGGCATCAAACATCGACCAGCTTCTATTTGCTGAAAGTCCGATTCCATTCATTTCTCCAGTCCAAACTCCTGAGTTGAATTTTAAAGCTGCACCGGCAGTAAACTCAATATCCTGTTCAGTGAAATTTCCAAGTAAAGTGGTTGCGTTTAAATCGTTTGAACTTCCACTAACTCCTGATATAGCATCGTCAACATACTGCTCACTTGCAAAAAGATAATCACCAGCACTTTTGGCTGGTACTTTCCAGCTTGTCGTTGCCGTAGGTTCTTCAAAACCAACTTCAGTAGTAACAGTATTACCTTCATCAGTCTGAGCAAAAGTAAGATGTCCTGTTCCGTTAACTGTCATTAATGCAATTCTACTTAACGGACTTTGATATTGCCATGAATATCCTGATGTACTTTTGTTTTCACTAAATACTCCACCACCTGAACCATTACTAAATGTTAATCCAATGGTACCGTCTATTAGATTTAAACCGAAATTGTTTGCGCCAATTGAATCTTCAGCATAGCTACTGTTGTTCAATAAATTTTGCAAAGTAAGAATACTTGAAAAAGGCAGAAATTTAATTTTCTTATCAGTTCCGTTCCAAACTGTGCAACTATCTTGAACCGTTCCAAGTACTGGAGCATTCATTTTAAATTGACCAGCAGATGTCGTTCCTGTTTGTGCGCAACTGAGTACGCTAAATAATATCGATAATGCTAAAAAAAACTTTTTCATAATTATGAGTTTGCGGTTGATGTTAATAATGTTCTTGTGATTGTAATTGTCTCAATCGTATCTCCATTTTCCTGAGATATTTCGCCAGTACTAGCGGTGATTTGTCTAATAGTCTCAAGATTTCCGTTTGTAGCTCTTAAAACTAATTTTACATTGTCATTGTCTGTGTCTAAAATTGTTTGTTCCATGTTAATATTCAATTAATTGTTTATGTTCAAAACTGGCAGGGTTTTCTATATCTCCTATGCCGTCGTATACTGAGTGAATACTGTAAACTCCATCTGATACCCAACCTTGATAAACATCTCCAGCTGCACCAGGTTCTATTCCTGCGTTACCAAATCCTTTTTTGACAAAATCAAAAGTTGTGTATGGATTTATAACAACACTTCCACCACCACCGCCACCACCTAAAGTAGCTCTAGTGTAAAGCACCGGAAGCAAAGCATTCTGTAACGCTGCTACAGATACATGAACCACTCCATTAACCGTATACTGGTCGTAATTCTTAAGCTCAGATAAACAAAGCTCCGAATCATAAACGTTCACAATCTTTAGCTTATTACCACGAACTACTCCCATGAAATTCTTGTAGTATGGAATTCCATTCAGACTGAACTTCTCAGTGTTTATGTTGTTTATAATAATCATCGTAATACTCTTGTTGAAAATGAACCTGATCTCTTTCCTGAGCAACTTGTTTCACAGTTCCAGGTCGGATAATCTTCTATGTTTCTCTCGATGAACTTCACTACCTCTGTCATAAACTCGCTAGCATCTTCTCGCTTTTTGTAGTAGGTGCTTCTTCTTTCTTCCAATGAAACCGCTTCCGAGTGTGGTGTTGACTTTATAACCATTCCATGACTTGTAGAAACAACTGGAGAATTCAATTGAAACCGGGCATAAGTGAAATAAGCTAACACCCGAGAAAGGCCATCATGAGAATAGCTTTTGTTTTCATATTCATAATCCCCACCATTGATAAGCGCAACGAAATTCGCCTGACCTTTATTCTTCAGCAGATCATAATAGAACTCATCACACATTAGCTTTTTCAAGTCAAGCTTTTGAGCTTCTTCGATGTACTTTTCAAACTCTGCTTCAGGAACACCTATGGCAATCTGAAGCAGTTCTGATACTTTTGCTTTATTGATTAGTAAGTTAAGCGCCATTGTTGTCTGTATTAGTTGGTTCAATAATCTCAGGCTCTCCAATCATTCGCTTAGCGACATCATTGGAATACCCGAATATGTTTTCAAGCATGGCAACCGCTGAATCAAAAGTTGTCGTTTTCTCAGCAACCGATTTTTGTATTGCTAAAATTGTGGTAACACCACCAACGGAACCTCTCAATGTTGCCTGAGCTGTTCTGATTTCTTTAGCTGCTAGTTGATCGTCACTTAATGGTTGTGGAGCTCCTGAGTTCTTACTTGCATCGACACCTTGGCCATAGTTAACCGTTCCGTCATCCAGTAAAGAATACTGTCTGATTGTCCAGGTTCCATTTGGATTGATATTGTCCTTGTAGTTTCTGAACAATTCGGCAAACGCCAATTCCAAATCTTCTTGATCACGCGAGATAATCGCATTATAAACCGACTGAGCCTTTATCAAATCCTCTCCTGAAGTGTTACCTAGTTTCCCAGCAACATAATCCACCAACTGAGGTGGAATGTTCTTGAAAGCCTTACGGATAAAGTTGGCAGAGGAACTCTCAAAGTGTGCGAACTTCTCAGCTCTTACATCGCTTTTAAGTAAATCAAACTTGAAGTTGCCTGTTTGATCTCTTTCATCATCCCAATCATCCTCAACAATCAAAGTAGAAGATGAATTATCGAAACCACGAACATCTTTTAAGTTCTGATCAAACTGGTCCTGGTCTTTTTTATCATCAAACTTTCGGTGTCTTGCAATAAGTGTATCAACAAATCCGCCTTCAGTTGTACTGCTATAGTATTTACCCAACTTATTCTCAGTATGAGCAAAATCAAAAGCTGGTTCAATCAATGATTTTGGATAAGTAGAAACGCTGGAAAACTTAAAGAAGAAGATTTGACCCGCGTAGTTATGCCATCCACCAGCCTCATCAACTTGCGCTTGAATTACTTCAGGTCTTGGATTGTAAACATTGTAGACTTTGACATCTTCTTTCTTTAAATCACGTCCCCAGCCTTTTGGAGATACTACTATTTTTCCGAAATAATCTTTACTGTCTTTTTTCCCAACTCGACACATGGTAAAAGGAATCAACTTGTAGCTGTCCTTCTCATAATTCGCATTATACTGAACGTGCATAAAGAAGCCTTGGTGTCTTGACAAAGGTTGACAGGAATCAAAAAGTAGTTTGTTTGGAGAATATGGCAGCACACCATTAGAAAGGTTGACTTTTGACAAATCAACTTCAAAACCGGCACCACCCAAGAAGCGTTCGTAAAGCCACGCACACTGGAAAGCAGTCGGTGAGCTCTCAATAAGATTCTCTACAATAGTAGGTTTGAGGTTATCCTCTCCATTGAAGATAACCCCGAACCTTTTATTATAAATATCTTTACTTTCTTCTTTGTAGCTTTCAACTACTTTCGATTTTGAATTCATAGAATGCTAGAGATTACTCGAACGTTTTCAATTCTCCTACAAGTGTTGCTATTTCTTCAGCTTTAGTGTTTATAGCAGCTTCGTCTTTAGGTTCTGAAGCTTCTAAATCTTCCAAATCCTGCTGTGCTTTTGCCAAATCAAACTCTACATCTTCTTTGGTTCTTAAACCGTCTCCACCGTCTTGATTGGAATCAACAATAGTTTCGTCTTTTACCTCTAAAGCCAAAGTCTGAAGCTCTTCCATTTTCACAGCATCTAGTTTTCCGATCGCAGTCTGAATTCCTTTAACTGTTGTTGCTTTGGTTTCAACGCCAACTTTGGCCAATAATGCTGTGGCCTGTTCGATAGTCAGCTTTTTATCACCGATATCAACCAAGTTGTCTACTTTGAAATTCACAACTTTACCACCATCGGTTTCAGTTTGATTTTCTTCTCTGTATTTTGCAATACGAGCGTCTACGTCTTTAGGAAGAGAAGCAAACAAAGCTTTTCTGTTTTGATTTTTTGCAAGCATTTCAATAGCGACCTCATCAGTCAGATTTGCATTGCTGTACACTTTTGATGTACCTGGTACCGGAAGTGTGGCACCCTCTTTTAACTTGAAAATTGATTTAGTTTCCATGGGTTTTTCTGTATTAAATGATTTTAGTTTTTTAATGTAACCGGATATCTTATTTGGACAGCTTGAGCAGGTTTCTCCAAATAATTTGAAGTGTAGTTTGAACACATAAGTCAAAAAAGGGACACCGTTATCTTTCCCGCTCACGATGGTTTGATAGTCAGTATCCCTTAGTTTTTTAAGTTGTTCCTTTTCTGTTTCGTTAAGGTGCTGGTACATAAACATTGTCTTCTAACCATGCCTCAATGTCTGCGATACCGTTTTCAGGTTTCCAAATTTTAAGCCTTGTAGCTTCTTCTTCTCCTTCTTTGGTTGCACAGATGATAGTAGATGTTCCTGAGTTAGCAGAGCTATCAAAATCATCGTTAGCGATAAGCATTCCGCTTTCTAGTCCAGCGATTTTGTATTTGATTTCTCCAGCAATTCCACCGTCAACCATTTTGTTAATGGTAAAAACACGAGCGCCTTCTACAAGTTCCTGAACTCTCTCAGCTTCATTTGGACCTATGTAAAGAGGAACATATTCATCCGTATGTATGTATCCGTTTCCAAAATCTCCAACGGCCAAAGCGTGTTTAGCTTTATGAGATTTATCGTTACCTTGAGCTTTGTAAACTTTGGCACCTTCCTTCAGCACCAAAAGAGTTACAGTAGTTTTTCTATTCGCTAATTGAGTGGCTACAATATCAATATCTTCATGATTTCCATACCACTTTTCAGCTACACCTTGTTTTGGTTTATATCCACATTCCTTTGCGAATTCCCCAGCGAGTTTTGCATTACATTCGTCTGCCATGATAAAAAGTATTAAAAGGGGCTTTCGCCCCTTTGATTATTACAATGCGGCTTTCATCGCATAAGGGTTCACCATTTTAAAGTCTAACAAGTAGTTAGCTTTAATCCAAAACGTCTCTTCTTTTCCACCGATATATTCCATAACGATGTTCTGAAGTGAAGCAGCGTCATCAACACCAACTTGTAAATACTCTTTACGAGTCAACAAAGCAAAGTGAGGTAAGTGGATTGTTGCATCATCACCAGCTCCAGTAACGAAATCCGCTTTTTTCCAACGGTCGTAGTGTACAACTGGCAATAACTTTTCTCCATCAACATTAGCATCCTTAACACCTTTCTGAGTTAAGTCAACGTTTGATTGTAAACCATATCCGTTGTTTCTCTTAATCCATTTAGTGTAGTTCTTGAAAAGTCTATTTGAAGTCAAGAAGATATCAGCATCAAAATCATACACATCATCTGTGATTGATTCGTAAAGGTCAACAGCATACTCTGATGACAAGTCAGTTTGCTCGAACATTGGACCAGTATTTTTGGTAAGCTCAACAAAGTTTTCTTCAAACTCCGGAAGAGTTTTCAAGTATGCCAATGTTGGAATCAAACCTTTGTCGATGGTATTGTAAAAAGGTACTTTAGTAGCCTCATCAGCAAGAATGTTTTGAGCAGCGATATCTTTATCAGCCATCAAAACAATACGCTGTAAATCCAAAGCCATTGCTTTAGATACCAAGTCCTGAATGAATACTCCAAGAGCAGTACCGTCAAGGTCTTTTCTTTGATATCCATTGTTCATTCCCCACTGGATGAAAGATGCTTCAAAATCTGAATAGCAATATTCGATTTTTACCTCCTGAAGAGTAGGGTTCCAAAATTGTGAGAAAGCTGGAAACTCTGGAGAGATACCATCGCCACCACAACCTGCTGATTTTTTAGTCACATACTCGAATCCCTTCATAGCTGCAACTTGCTGTCCACCTTTTATACCTGGTACAATTGTGAACATATTCTCTGTTGGCTGATAGAAAGTCTCATTCATTACTACTTCACGTAGGTCCTGAATGTATCTTTTGTCATCCGCCAAGTCCTTGAAATTTTCTACTAATTCCATAACATTCTTTAGATTAAATTATTTTTTACGATCTTCTCTGAGTTTCTTTGCAGCTTCAGCGTCATAGGCTTTTTTAACACCTTTACCTGGTTCATCTTCGGTTTCGAAATCATCGGCTTTTTTGCCGGTTACAAGTGCCTTAGTTTCCTTGATTTGTTTTGCAACAAGTCCGAAAGCTGTTTCATTGTCTTTTTGGATTTCTTTTTGATTCTTGATGAAAGTGTCAAACTTCTTACCCAACGTGATTACAGCCTGCATTACTTCTGTTGAAGTTGGCTCTTCACTTGCCGGTGCTTCGTTGATTTCGGTAATTTTGCCACCAACGGTAACAATTGAACCACCATCAGGAAGTAAGTGTGTGTCATCAGATACTGCGGCACCAGTATCATCTACTACAGGATCGCCAACTTGTGGCTGTTCTGCTTCGGTTTGAACAGTAACAATATTGCCATTCGCAAGAGTAACGTCTATGTCGAATTTGCTATCGTTATCATCTGATTTTCCGAAGATTTTTTCAAAAAATTTCATATCAAATTTGTTTAAGGATTTACGGGTTGAATAATTGTCGTAACGCTGGAAAAAGTTCATCACGATTTCAGGCTTTGTGGAAATCATTTCGAAAACTTGAGGGTTATCATCAAGGAAATTTGTGATTAGAACTCCTAAGTCATCAGGATTTGAGGAAAAAAGGGAATCAGTTGCTGCAGGGTCATCAACCAAGTCAACTGCTTTGAATTTCTTTAGGCTGTGTAGGTACTTAATCTCTCCATCGATAGGCTTTTGGTATTCATCAGAATAGATGTGGATTGAATTTCCGAACATGTCAGGATTATTCTCTGCCATAGTCAAGATGTAATCAAACATCTTCATTCCTTTGCCTTCAACCTCTAGGCTTTTGGTTACTGAGTCAAGATATAGATCGGCAAAAACGTTTCCGTCTTGGATGTTGAATTTTCTGTAACGGCCAATGTATGTTCCGAAAGATGTAGCACACATATTGGGATGTCCGAATCTTGATTTTATACCGCCTTCGGTTTCATTACCCATTTTAACCAAGTCGTTTAGAAACAATTCGTCGAAATAGCTTCCGTTTTTATTGTCTCCAAAATTGGCTACACAAGTATTTTTAAGTACGCCATTTTCTCTGTCAACATTGATATTTGTTGAATTGAAATTGGGTAGGGATTTAAAATATTTCTGATTCATTTTGAGTAATAATAATTATTACAGCAAATGTATGTGGTATTTGGAACCGAAAAGGTCAATCTGTTTTGACCAATTTTGTATATTTGTAATATGATAATCGTTTACACAGCACTAGTAATTGTCGGATTTGCACTCTCCTACCTTTGGGTAAAGTTTGTATTTGCTGTGTTTGGATACATCCACCGGAGAATGAATTCTAATCCTTACATCAACGCTGAAAAGCTGAAAATCAAAAACGAAAAGGATTATAAAAAGTACCTGAAATGGATGGATAAAAAAGGGAATGGCGTACCGATGCCAATGGTTAAAGCTCGTGAGGAACACATAGCTGAGCAAAAGATTACTGAACTACTACGATAATCTCTTTACAATTTTCTTTACTGAACTCCAGCTGATCTTCTCTTCTTCAGCAATGAAATGGTAAGCGCATAAGTTACAAACACCTTGCTCTTTAAAATCAGAATACCTTTCCATTATCCGAATGTTCCTTGACCAAGACGGGTCTACAACACCAAGCTTTTCGAGTTGCTTGATTTCTTTCTCAAGAAGTTTTAGACTTGTGTATAGCATACTTCAAATATAGTAATAATATTTATTACCATTTACCTACAATACAATGATAATCTTTTGACCTTACAGCAGTTGACAAAGGACATCCACAACCGCCTTTCGATTCATCACAATAATGACCTTGTATTTTTTTAATTGCCATATCAGGAAGAATAGCCGTGTGCAATCCATAAGAAGCAATCGGACACTCAGCGCAAATGTCAGCACGTTTCTTGGCCAGTTCCATTGTAGCTTCATCACCTCCAAAGAAGTAATTACTCCATCCGTTTATTATATCTTTTGCGTTGCTCATAGTCTAATGGCTTGCTCCGTTTACTACAGTTGTATAATCATCGTTCGCTATATGGAACTGCTCCAATGATAAGCTTGGAGAAGGAAGCGACCTGTTTGCCTCAGCTATCTTAGAAGCCAATAAATCTAAATCTAATCCCTGATTATTTTGGAAATTAGTAGCCAATGAAGTAACTATTCCGTTTGTAGTGGCCATACCACCGGAAGCGAATTTCTTTCCACCACCTAATTGATTTAACCAGGACAACAAAGGTCTGAACATTGATGTTGATCTCTTATTGATTATTGCCTCACCGCCTTCAGCTTCAAATCCGTGTTGGCCATTTATGGTAAATGGTATCCCACCTTCGTCATGGCTTGGACCTTCAAGTATATCACCTTTCTCAAACTTAACACCGGAAACTTTCGCAACGTTCAAGGCTCCGAAGGCTCCAGCTTTTAACGCTGCCAACTGTGCTCTAACAACAGAAGTCGGATCACCCGGAATAAGTTGTGATAAGTAAGCTTTCTGAATAGCAAGGAACATGTCAACAGAAGCAAGTGCTGCACTAAGCTGTTTATTCTCTCCAAAGAATCCAGTTGTTAATGCTCCAATATCACCGATAGCAGCTCGAGTGTTATCAATCTTAGCAGCATTGGTGTCGCGATCTAACTTTTCAGTGGCAGCTTTGAACTTTTTATTAATCAAGTCGATGCTTGCTCCAGTCTTTTCAGCATTGGCAACCTCAGCTAAACGTTGTTGTTCTAATCGTTGAAGCTGTATCTCTAAGTTTTCCTGAAAGATTAAATCTTCATAGGCTCGTTGGTTTTCAAGGTCAATCGTTTTTCTTTCAGTTTCGGCTTCATTCCTTGTAGCTTGAGCTTCATCTTTAGCTGCTTGAACATCATCCTGAATTTGTTTGATGGCCTGCTGATATTCATACTCGGATATCTGACCTTGCTCAAATCTGAGAGCTTCGAAGTTGCTTTGCTTCTCAGCAATTAAATCAAGACGACGTTGTTCTTCCTCAAGGGAAAGTTCGGAAAAGAATTTCTGTGCATCAATTTTCGATTTGTTGGAATCAATGAACGCATCCAGCTCTCTCGAGGCGTTGGTGATTACAGAATCGAGTTGTTTCTTCAGGAACTCATCTTTTGCATTGTTCTGATCTGTCAGTAACTTCAATTCATCTGCCTTGCTTTTCTCTGAAGCGTTAAACTCTGCCTGAGCGATTCTCAGCTTTCTATCGCGAATCTGCTCTGCTGTTTTCAATTCTTCCTGAAGTGACTTGGCGCGTATACCTTGCTGAGAAATGAACAAATCAAGTTCGGCTTTGGCCAACTTCGCTGCATCGTCTAAAGCTTTTTTTCTAGCTTCCTGTGCTTTCTTTCTTCTTTCTTCAGCAGCAGCTTCAGCTTTCTCAATAAGCGCGTTCTGTCTATTGATGATTTTCTCTTGCTCAGCTGTAGAACGAGCATAGATATCAATCTTAGCTTCCTCAGCTTTAGTAAGCATATCAACTTCTTCCTGAGTAATCTTTCCCTCGTTCAAAAGCTTGTAGGCGTACTCGACACCAAGACGTCTAAGGTTGGCTACTTCTTCCTCAACCAGTGCACCTTTGATTCTTGCATTCTCAATAGCGTTGTTGTATTCTTGTGTGGCCAAGTCTGAATTGGTTTTGAAGTTATCCCGGTTGAGCTTCTCTGCTTTTTGTAAAAGCGCGATTCTTTCTTCTTCCGATTTGCTTCTGTCTTTAGACTGGAGTATCAAACGGTCAATTTCTGCCTGTTGTCTTTTGTTGGCCACTGACTGGATGGCTTGTTGATCTGCTAAGTCTTGTTGAGCAGCTTTTAAATTGGCAGCAGCTACGGCAGCCTCTTCCATTTTGGAAGTGACTTCTTCAAGTGCACCAATCGGGTCAGATATGATATCACCGATTTTGCTAAACAAATCTCCCACAGATTTCAAGTTGGTAATAAAGCCAACGATTGTTTGTTGGATAACACGGATAACTGCTCCAAACGCTGCAAATCCCTGTTCGATTTTGTCAACTAGTGGGTCAAAGGTTTTGAAGTATCCAATTAGTAAAGCAATAGCGATAACGATAAGACCGATTCCTGTTGCTGCAACTGCTAAAGCAAATATCCTCATTGCTCCGGTTCCAACGTTGGTGGCTATGGTCAAACCTTTTTGAGCTCCTGCCATCCCTTCGGTTTCTGCTTTTGAAGTTTTCATGGCTTTCCAGTTAGCAGAGATACCATCGGTAAAAGGAGAAATAACTTTAGTTCCGATATCATACACTTTAGTCAGTCCTGATAGTTCCGAGCTGTAAAGTCCTGTTTCATTAATAGCATCGATTACCCCTTCCTTGTACCTTCCGATATTGAAGATTCGTTTATCTTCTTCAGAACCGGTCTTTTTCAAGAAGTCAGTATGCTCATCAATCTTTCTGTTGAGTTTATCCAATAGCTCAGCTTCTTCCTTGATGTTCACATTAAGCTCATCCTTAAGCTTATTCATCTCAGTGATGGCTTGCTTGGCTTTTAGCCTAGTAGTGTTTTCCTCATTGAGCAAAAGGTTGACTTTCTGAGAAATTGGAATAGCCTTGCCGTTGGCAGTTACCAAGGCTGAAACTACTTTCTGATTGTTATTGTACTCAGAGTTTAGTTTTTTGATACTGGCTTCAAGCTTAATAATCTCAGCGGTGTTGTCGCCTTCTGATTTTTTCAACCTATCCAGTTCCTCTCGATTCTTTTTTAAATTCTCGTTAAGTTCAACAGACTTTGCAATTACTGCATCTGTACCCAAATCAAGCTCAAGTAATTTATATTTATCTGCCATGGCTATTCTACTATTAATTTTAAAGTATTGCTTTTGATGCTTTGTAAACTTATCTTCTGACGAATCTCAACTTGTATTTCGTAGCTTCCAACCTCTGAAGGTTCAATCAGGAAAGAGTAAACATTCGCTTTCTTGATATCATTGTAATACAAATCATAATTGCTGCTGAAAATCTCATCCTGCCAAATTGTTACACTATCCCCTAAAGAGATTGTCATTTCGGTTTTGCCTAATCCGAAAGAGATCACTGGTTTTTTATTTCTCTGATTTGCTATCATACCACAAACTCCGCACTTTCTACGGCTCCTATTTTTATTTGAAACTTAATCGGGTCGCCAAAGATGGTACCAACTTCAGCATCAAAATTGTTGTCAGTGGCCAAGTATGAAACATAGTCAGACCAACCACCAAACATTAACGGGAATGTTCCCGTAGGTGTTTGATAGTAACGCATCATCAGCATAACAGGAAGAGGAACATCACTTGCAAATTCAATGTTATACGTTTTGCTCATTCCGTTATCAGTAACCATTTCGACTGCTGTTATCTCTAACTCGGTAATCACTGGCTCTTCATAGCAACTACCATCAAGCTCAATTGAATCCGTAAGGTTTGAATAAATAAACTCAAACGCTGTTGTGTTGTTTATTCTCAATCCGAACTTGTACCCGAAAGGATTTGCGGGAAATTGCGCCAAGCTGAAGGTTACGTTTCCACCAACAATAGCAGCTGTCTGAACTGGTAAGAAAACTGTTTCGGTATAAATGGTACCCGAAAAGACATCAAAGCTTCCAGCATAAACCACAAGTTCTAATTCTCCAGGTTCAGGATAATCAGTTGTAACCGGAATGATGATGCTACAGCTTTCGATTGTTGGCTCTCCAATTGAAATGGTGTAATCGATTGGGTCAACAGGGTTGCCAATCTGTCCAGCAGTATAGTAATCCACTTCTATCAGTTCCACGTTTGTTGGTCTACCTTTGACAAAGTTCTTGAACTTATTAACCAAGTAGTAAGAACCACGCTGTTTGATGTAAACCAAAGAGGCCATGTCGAAATTAAAGAACTCCAACATGCTCAGATGAACACTGTAGTTTAATAGTTTGGCTTTGTTGAATATGGCTAACATTGGAGCATACCAATCATTGAGAATACTGTTGTAGTCAAGTCTGTAGTATGATTCCCGATAGTAGAAAGCATTTGTTTCATCTCCACCAAGGATAGTACTTCCAACGGTTATACTTGAATTTACTTTCTCGGACCGCATAAAATAAAAACGACCATCCAAATCTTTGTACTCAATGGAATTATCTTCTTTGATCTGCTTTTCCCAAATCTTGTAAATGTTGCTTCCGTTCAAGAATTTAGATTTTAATCTTTCCGGAGAAAAAATTGCACTTGAGAAAATTGTCACTTCTTCATCAAGGTTCTCGTTATCAATAGTGATGAATCCATCATTGTGCTTCATGTTATCATCATTGTACTTTTTCTTGAAAAGGTTTCGTTTGGCGTACTTCCCAAAACTGTATTTTTCTCCAAGCCAAACAGGGTTCTTGTTACTCCAGTCCACAATCTTTGATGTCTGAAGTAATTCGTAACTGGTAAGGAAGTTAACATTGTTGCTGTATTTATCCTTGAATGGCGTGAGGCCAAAGTCAACGAGTATCTGTCGAACAAAGTCCGTCACCTTGTAATCGATGAAAGCCTGGTCAAAACCTAAAGAGTATCCGTCTATCTTTACAACGGTAGTAGTTACCGGTCCACCTGAAAGAAAACTCATAAAGGTCGGTGTAACCTGAGCGATTAGTTGAGAGTCTGAATCCATTCTCACTAATTGAACCAATACTCTTTCTCCAACATTCAAGTAAATGTCTTTGTAGTTGGCTGTAGAGATATCCACATAGTTTGATGATACTGTCGCGCCAAGTGAATCTACAACCACAAGTCTAACCCTAGATGATGTGATGACACCTGCATCACTTGCAAGTTCGAAAACTCCGGCTGTAAAAGAATAACGATAAAGACCCGCTTGAACTGCTCCAGTTGTAAAAACATAATATGCTGGGTCAATGGCTGCGCTTGATGTGTTAGGAAGAAATAGACAGTAAGTAACACTTCCGATAAAAACTCCAGCTGTGCCAACTGGCCACTCAACCACATCTGTAACATAGGTTCCAAACTGTTCTGTAACTTCATTCACTATCGGAGTTTCTAATGATACTGGCTTTGGATATGACAACCAAAGGTTATTGAACTTCTCATGGCTAAATACTGAGCCTGAGTAAGTCCAACCCAAGAAAGCAAATATTCTATCCCAAATGTATTTTACTGATGCGCTCGGTACCTGAAAATCGATATTAGCATTTGAATCAACAGTTAGGTTGTTACCGTTGTAATCTGCCAAATTGTATCTGTATGGTAAGCTAGTATCATTCCACGTCTCCACAACTGAAGAAATGCTTTTGACATGATTTAGATCAGTAACTCCGATATCGGTTATGGTTAGATTCTCTATGGCTTTGTAGAAATCAATAATACCGTCGTAAATGGTTACTGAATAATCCGCTGTAGTTTCATTTAGAACCGCCCAACCTTTGTAAACCAAATGCACACCATTGTCCGCATCAATAACATCACAAGCTACTTTTCGATAAGGAAGCAATGACTGACTACCTACATTGCCTACATAATCAAAAATGCGTTTGTTCCGAGCTGATTTCGGAAGCTTGATAGTTGGGGAAAAGCTAGAGTTACGCGTAGTCAAATCAGCAATGTCATTGGCTTGCTTATTGAATGGAAAGCTGAGTTTGTCTTTCTGCTCTACCTCATTACCGTTTATGTAAACTTTATAACTCATAGTTGTTGGCCGTATCTTATTGGAAGCTCAAAATCTACTTCCATTTCGTAAAATTTAGTATTTGGCTTTCTCATCACGAAAGAATTTGATTTGATCGTAACCTCAATCCAATCATTAACTGATGACCGGGAATAACGTTCTCCGACAAACAGCATTATCTTGATGGCTTCACTCAGGCCATCGACAACCGTTTTGTCAGCTTGGTCAAGTTTCTTGTAGAAGCACTTTAGTGTATCCTGAGTTGTCTTTCCAATCTGAAGCGTTGGCGAAATAGTATCTTCAAGGTTGTCATTGTCATTATCAAGCTCGGCCATGTATCGACTGCCTCTATTTCTGAAATGTTGCTCAGAGAAAAGCCAGTAATTCCAACGGCCGTATTTGTTCAGCCACTTAATGTACACGCCACAATCAGAATCCATCTTGGTCAAATTGATAATCGGGTCCATTAAAGTTGCATCATGCTCAATCCTCAAAACATTCAGACCTAAATCAAGTGGAAGAATATCTTCAATTGAAACATCAGTTCTTCCATCACCAAAATACAGAGCCGTTACATCGCCTTTGGCCGTGAATGTATAATCAAGCGCATTGGTTGTATTCTTCAGCTTGAAATCATCATCCGGAAAATTGGTGTAGAATGAAAACTCAAAAGGATATCCCGACCAAAATTTCAAATCAACAGTATTGTTAGATCTATTTTGAACAGGAGATAAAACCAAGTAATCAGAATCAGCAATCAGCATCTCGTTTTTCTTGTAGGTTTCCAATTGTTCGGCACCAGCCAAGAACTTCAAAGACTTAGTTATTGTCTCATAGCTGTTATCCTTAAAGATAATTTTGAAGTTGATCACATTAGCAATGTAGCATCCATCTGAAACATCGTAAGTGAAAGTACTGGCATCACCTGAGTCTATATCTGTGACAAGGTCATCAGCAAAGTTCTTGGTGTTTATTGCAGCAGTAACATAATCCTTGATGTTGAAGAAGAAGTCACCGCTCGGACTTGGATAGATGATTGCTACCTTTCCAAACAAAGTGATTTCACACGTCAAAGCGATGAGCGCTGATGTAGACTTGAGAAGCACAATGTTGTTATTGTAAGCCATCAACAACTTAGTTGTCGAAATGTCTTGATTAAATTCTATAGCCATGTACGAGTTCAATTAAAAATTTGATGAAAGAGAATAAACACCATACAATTCCGTAGGTGATAAGTACTCTGCTGATTTTGTTTCTTCGGTTTTTCATTATGCTGCTCTTAAAATTTCTACTACATCTGATTGTATTCTGCTTAGGATATTCGGTCCTAACTCCTGAAGCATTTCCTGAATGTCATTGCCAAGGAAGTCATCAACTACACTCGACACGACAGCGCCTTTGTTAAACTGATTCGGTACCTTAATACCTTCTTTAGCAATCTTACGCGCAATCAAAAAAGCAAACTGGCTTTTCTTCTCCCTGAAGATTGCAGGTAAACCTTGCTTTGTATCAATCCACTCTTCAATTACTTTTCGCGGTGGGAACTTGCCCGGTTCTCTTCCATGTTCCATGAATTGAGAATGATAAGCTCCGAACATTATAAGCTTGTCTCCTTGAACATCGGCCTGAAGCTCCTGAGCATATTTACCTGAAGCACGCAAACCGAGTTCTTCATACTTGGCGATCAACTTCAATCGAAGCCTCTCGAGATACTTCTGATATATTTGCTCATTTGTCATGCTGGGACATTTACACTGAATTGAATTTTGACACCATCAAGGTTGTTGTCATAAATATTCTCAACCTCAATCATCTTCCACCTGGTCACTTGGTAGTTATCACAATCGGCAAGCTTATCACAAAACGACATGGCCAATGCTTTCAGGTTCTTGATGTGGGTTTCGTACTTGTATTCATAACTGCCATCGCTCAATTTAGAAGAAGCCAAAATCAACATCTCTCCGTCGAACTTCATTCGCTCGACACCTGAGTACTGATTAAATGTCGGGTCGTCATCAATCCACAATACTTTGAAATACTTGTTACGCTGTTCAAATTGCTTGTTTTCATCTTTGGGATGGTCAGCCAAGTTTTGCCATTCATCTTTGCCATAGGCATAGTGATACAGTTGGTCTGCCGGTGGAGCGGCATTCATGCCACTAACTAGGTTTTTTATTTTTTCTTGCAGCATTCTCTTGGTATTTTTTGTTGATATCGCTTAATAATTTTGAATGAGCCATTTCCCTGAAAATTATAGTGTATGGCAACTTCAGATATTTGTCTTGCTCCAATAAATCGGGACACATGGCTTTTAGCGAATTGTAATAACCATACTCTTGCAACTCTTCAGCTCCCGCGTCTATTTCTTCCTGAGTCAGTTCCGAATGAAGCCTTTCTTCTTCCGCAGCATTTAACTTGGCCAACTCATCTGTGATAAAATTTAGGCACGAAAACACGTTTAGTATCTCCAGCAACATGAATTCCTTTTCACTAACATTATAGACCAGGTTCATCGCTTCGAAAAGATTATCTTCAGACAAAGCTTTTCTGATCATTAGAATATCCTGCCAAGGCAAATTCCAAAAGTTGTTACTCTTTGGCTGGAGCTCCTTGTACTTCCTGAATGGTCTGTACTTTCTCAGAACAGGATTTGGCTTGAGATAGTTACTGACCACATCTTTGATGAAGTTGAGCTGCTCAATGTTGAACTGTTCATAATCCAACATCCTTGGACGTGCCAATAGCAGCTTATCTAATTCGTAGACGATTTTCCCCATGTTCCTGTTGGTTTAGAATCATAATAAACAAAGTAGCCACCTGCTTCAGTGATGTGGTCAAAGCCACTCTTCTTGTCAGGTTCGCCATTCTTATACGTTTGTTTCTCCAGTGCTTCCGTGTACACTGGACATTGGTCAGTATTGCAGTAATAATATTTATTACCGTTGGCATCCAAAAAAGCGAGATTCATTGAATTTACTCGGTCTTTTACAAAAGGATTCTTGGATAACTTACGTACTACGAAATTAGCAGCTTTCAATAAGTCTATATCAGAACGTCCACTAGATACTCGATTGTCACCTGAAGCATCAGGATATATGATAATCTTGTAACCTGAATACTTAGATTTGATTAGGCCAATCAATTCGGCTGTGTCATATGCGTTGACAAACTCATCAACTGCCGATTTAATCCGGACTTTCTTTTTGATGATAGTTTTTTCAGCAGAAAACCAGTCAACCTCTTTCTCATCTACGACATGCACAACTGCATTCATCTTAGTAACGTTGAAATCCATTCCGATATGAAGAACGTCATTTGCCTGAACTGTTCTATTGGTGTGATTTGCTTTTCTATCAAACCTATGATAAACATTTCCGGTCGTTAAATTTACGAATTCTCCATTAAGATAAGCTTCTAATTGCTGAGGCGTGTAACTGTCTTGGAGTGTTTCTATGTAATCATCGGGTAAAAACGGGTTGTCCTTCGTTTTTCCCTTTATGATACGTCTGTTGGGCTTGTTATCGCTGACAAAGAATTTATAAGCCCATTTAAAACCTTCAGGCGTTCCCACAACATCTGTCTTATTGGTATCTCCGTTGGGCAGTTTCTTACGGTTACGAGCAATAATCTTCTTGAAAGCTATATCCATATTGTCAGTAGAAAGTAAATCGGTCTCATCAATCAAACTATATCCAACCTCATAACCTACAATCCGATCGGGATTCATAAGTGAGCGCATGATTATCTTTCCGTATGGCGTGTAGTAGGTATGCTTTGATTTATCCAGTCGGAAGCCACACCCCATCTCTTTCATTATTTCCTCAAAACGTTCATAGGCCACGTCTTCAATCAATCCATAAGTAGGCATATAGTAAGCAACGGCAATGCCAGGATATTCAAGTTTCTTCTTGACTACCTTCAGGATACCTGCCTGAGTCTTTCCAGAACCGTAACCGGCAATCAAAGCAGTATGTCGCTCATCCGATTCCAAGAACTCAGCTTGGTGTACTAATACGTCAATCTCCTTTTCCTGTGGCTGCATGTATAACTTTGAATTTTACGGCAGTAACCTTGTCCATGCTCAAATTAATATCCTTTGGTAGCTCGAGCCCTTCGAGCTTTATGATTTCCTTTTCAACTGCCATTATTGCCTGAATACCTGCTGGAGTACCTTTGTATTCGTCCTTGAGAGTTCGAACCAATTGCTTCATCTGTGCGATTTTCATATCACGCTTCATATCAATATTGATTCCTTCAATCTTCTTCCAGCTTTCGTATGCTTCACGAACATAACGCTGAGCTTGTCGGATATCAATATCCCATCGCTCTGCTGCATTCTTTACAATAAGGCGGTCTTGAACTCCTTCGATAATCCAACCCTGAATAATGAATATGCGCTTCTCCTTTTCAATTTTGGTTGAACGTGCTATTGCTTTTTTATCGGTACTCATTCGTCAGGAAATAAAGCGTTAATGATTTCGATAAGGTCTTTCTGTTCCTGAATGACTGCTCGAACTCTTGCGGCTTCTTCCTCACGTTTTAGTTTGATTGACTCGGGTAGTGTATCGAGTGTGTTGGCACTTAACGTATTCAAAAGCTCCACTTTGTTCAACATCCTTTTGTTCAGTAAATCCTTTACCGGTTTGATTGTTGCTGCCATGATTTCTATTTGCTTTTTTTCGTCCATTACCCTGATGTATGAAGCATCAAAGTTAATGGAAATTTATATTACTCCTTCTCGTTTCTCAATTTGAATCATCTCCTTTGACTTCCAAGCATTGGTAAATTGCTTATCCTGAAACAACTTACTGAATCCAGTAATGTGCTTCAGCTTCAGAAGTTCTTCCGGTTCCATTCCTAACTCATTGCAGATGTCGTGGTCTTGCCATCCGTTCTTCAGCATTTCGTAAACCATGTTACTCATTCCGTTGATGGAGTGTTCACCTCTTGCACGATTATGACGGACCGTCGAGGCCATTCGATTGTTGATGTCGGAATTCAGCACAACGATTGGTAGCATTCCAAGATTACGCTCAAGGATATCAGGTTTACTCTTGCAAGTGAAGTAACGGTGGAAGCCATCGACAATGATGAACTTATCAATCTTCTCATCATAGATGGTAACCACTGGCTGTGTGTAGCCATCATGTTTGATGGAAGTATAGAGTAAGCTCATTTCTTTACCTGCTACGCTGTTCGGGTTGTAGTCATTGGCCTGTACCTTATCGATTGGTATCCACATTACGTTGTTTACTGGTTGGTCTTTTAATGGAGACAGTTCGTGAAGCATTAGCTTTAAAGCTTCGATAGTAATTAGCTTTTCGGTAGTATCTTCTACTGAAGCAATCAGTTCGTGAAATAATTGAAGTATCTTATCCATGGATGAATTTGTTTTTCTTTTGTGGTAATGTTCCGTTCTTGTTATAATGGCGCCAAGCATTCAGTTCCGGATTACGTTCCCAGTTGCTCAGCTTTGTAAATTCAAAGTCATTTACAACGACAGTCGTGACCATCATCTTGTAAAGACCATCTTTGTTGTGGACCAGGTTCTCATACTTCTTTTCCAAAGCTTCGAACTTCTTGGCATATACTTTCTGCTTGGCCACATCTGTAATCAGGTTCTCAAGTAAGTAAAAAGCATATTCGCGCCAAGACTCGAACTCTTCAGGTAAATCGGTGATAGCTGCTATTGCATCATTCTTCAAATGCTTGATTGTGTTGATACCCGATAACCTACGCGAAAGCTTTTCCCATGTTTGCGGTTCTACTTCCTGAAGATAGAGCAATGACTTGAGCGCTGTTTCGTGATGAAGGTTCGACACACGCATACTCTGAATCTTGATGCCATGACGATATTGAGCGTTGTAGATATCATTATACGGCCAACCGTTATCGTGAATCGCTTTCCACACGTCCACATAAATCCAGTCGTAGATCGGATAGAAAGTAAAGTGTTCTTTCTTCCGGTTCAGGATTTTGCCGTAAGTGATGTGCTTGTAAGTTGCTGCAGTTGTCAAGGCCACATATCGGGTTGGTGATTCCTCACATCGTACACCCGCGATGTAACACGCTTTGTCATTCGGGAAATAGTAATCAAGAACCTTGGTAAACATATCGTGAAATCGGTCGGTACCAAATACATTCTCCTTGATTGAAATCGGGTCTTTCTCACGCATCCATTCTTTTCCCGGTTCCCAACATTCCAACCATTCCTCTGAATGACTTGTGGCGTTGAATATCTTGAAGTGCATCTGCAACCATATTGGATTGACCTCAGGCATATACATGATATCTCGCACATGATCTGCGGTAGCTTGAAACTCTGCTTCTTGGTCCAACCACATTACGGATAACGGTAGTCGGTTTCTTTTCTTGGCTTCCTCAAGGGCAAGGTTGAACACAACACAGCTGTCTTTTCCACCGGACATACCAACAACTACATTCGGGAACTCATTGAACAGATATTCAATGCGCTTCTTGGCAGCCTCGTAAACGTTTATCTTTTGGTAAATCTTCATAGTATCCTGCGTGTTATTACAGCGTGCTTCAATCGTCCAATGGTTCGGGTGACTGCATAGCAATAACCATCAGCGTAATACTTCTTATCTCCTATGATATCAACAAACCTGTTGAAAGCTTGGTAGTCGTTTGCGTTCTTGTCGATGAGAACCGACATTCCTGGTCGCTGATGAAAAACATCAGTCCATTTGTTGCTATTGATGAAGTGCTGCACATCCATCGTTATGAGTTTTTAATATGAAATTCATGGCCACATTCAGGACAGATAACATCAAGCGTCTCAGCAATACCATTTCCAACACTCATATTGCCTTTGGCTTTTTCCATGTCCTCAGCAGTAACACTATCGGAATTGAATGATGGCATTAAGTTAGGATTGAAGTTTTCAGCTGGAAGATCAAGTCCGAACTCGATAAGCTGTTCAGAACCGAATTCTGATTTAAGTATTTCCCAATCCCACTCTCCGAAATTGTTGTTGTCCTTAATCAAGAATTCTCTTTGTTTTTCTTCAGACCAATCAACTTTTATAACCGGAACAGTAATCCATCCAGCTTTTTGCATTGCTTTGAGTCGCATGTTACCACCAATGACGATGTTATACTTGTTAATGATTATTGGCCTTGCATTGGCCATTTCGGGAAAGTCTTGTAATGACTTGACTAGCTGATTAAACTTGGCTTCCGAGATTATTCGGGGATTGCTTGCATGAGGAAAGACTTCTTCAATTTTGATTTGTTGTAGTTTCATTGGCCGTTAGATTTGAATTATTGATTACGACATTGGTTGACACAAAAGTAATAATATTTATTACAGTTATAAATAAAAAAAAGCTACTCGGATGATGAGTAGCTTTTTGGATGATGATTCGATTAATTTACCTGACGGGTCTGAGTCTATACAGTACTGGTGTGACTACCTTGACAGACTGTGTTCCTGAGGGTACGATTGACAACCTGTAGAACTTCATGGCTGATGGTGTGACGGTAAACGCTACGCTCTGTGTTGCTACGTTGGTTACTGTGTAAGATGAGGGAGAACCTACATCGACATAGTTTGTTCCATCGATAGAGCCTTGAAGCTTTACTGTTGCAGCAGCTGTTCCTGAAATCTTAGTAAAGGTTGGCTGTACAACGATTACGTCTTGAAATCCATCGATAGTTCCATACTGATACTTAGTTACAGCATCTGTGATGGTGTCGGTAACTGCATGGTTGATGGTTGATTTGAAGTTACCTAGTCCATTGGTAATTCGGAATGTTTGTGCCTGTGTGACCGTTAAGGTGAATAGGCAGATTAAGATTAAGAATTTTTTCATGTTACATGAGTTTTAGTTTAAAAATATTTTAACGTTGGTCAAATGTAGTAATAAATATTATTACATAGCGAAGTGGTTAATTTCAATTGACTATTTGAGAAGAAAGTCCTTTGGTTTTTCTATCTGTTCAAATTCAATTACCCAAACGAAAGAATTCTTTACCCATGAAGTTGGTCCGTTTATCTTTTGCCACAATGTGTGAAAGGATACTATTGGGAATACCTCTGTATCATGTTTTACTGCATAGGAACGAAAGGCCATCATACCTTCAGGATTGATTCTTTCAATGCCTTCAGCGATAGCATCTGTTTCAGTGATGTCATTCAGGCGTTCTACTCTGATTGATTTTATCTGAAGAAACAATCGACATGCTTCTTTTGGCATGTGGATGGATGGCTTCCATTTAACTTTAGGCATTTGATTTTCTCTGACTTTATAAAACTCTTCGTGTCCGGCAATAAATTCGTATCCCGCTATTTCTTTTGTGTCACAGTGACGTAAGATTCTAAACTTTTCCCGAACCCAAAGAACATCCCCAACTTGTCCATACGGTTTGTCGTTCCATGGAGTATGAATTCCAGAATATCGCAAATTACCATTTGACAATTTACAACCGGGTGCATCGAAGTAAAGTCCGTTTGGTGTTTCTTTAGGCTGTGGTTTCAAAACTCTACGTGTCTGTGTCTTGGTTCCGTTTAAGATAGCCTGAACCATTGGCGTACTGAATAGTATTGGTTTTGTTTTCATGGTAGTTTGATTTTAAGCTTTTCTTTTACTTCATCCCAATCCATTGAATCAGGATAAACCACATAGTTCTTTGCTTCAGAAAGCATATTGGCAATGTTACTTTTGTCGTAGTCATTCGATTTGAATTGGTACTTCTTCTGAGTCATACCATACTCCGTTGACATTTACTCTCATAACTTTATTTTTATTTTTTACGGTTTTCCGTAATGATTATTAATTCTTTTTAATTGGTTCGTCTAGTATATCCCTAACCCTTTTCTCAAAGAGTTTCTTTTGTCGCTTCATCTTCCAAATAGGAATCTGAAACTTATCCCGGTCTTTCCCTGATGCTGGAAACAAGTTGCCATTTGATTTCATGGTTTTGAAATAAAACCGACAGGATTTTGCGGTTACTAGTCCTGTCGGTTAGTTCTTAGCTATGCTTTCTTAGATTTCTTTTTATCAGCGACTGGTTCAGGTTTCAACTTCTCCAACTTACCCTGAAGCTCTTTGATTCTTTCTTCAGCTCTAGCAATACGTTTGTTAGCAATTTCCAACTGCTCAGCTTCAAATGAATCAATTTCTTTTTTTGAATACTCATTTAGCATCCTTACATAAAAAACGTTCTGAACAACATTGTCATGGCTTCCTATTGCTGTTGGTAGTGTATTTACAAAGAAGATTCGGGAAATCTGATTGTATTGCTCCTTAGTGAAGTCATGCGTTTTAGCTGTATCATAGTTCAGGTCAATGATATTCTTTTTGATTTCACTGTTACCATAGTACCCAAGCTTCTCAATCATTGCATAACATAAGGCGTTTATTTCGTTTTGAGATAAATCTCCTTTGCTTTCTTTGATGGCTTTAGTAGGTAGCTCTCTAATTTTCTGCCAAACCTTTTCTCCATCCAGTTCCAAAGCTCTAGCTTGTCGCTCTTTTATCTTTGTAATTTCTTCAGAGATTTGGATTTGCTCTTCATTCATTGGCTCCTTTCCATTGCCTGATGAAGCAGCTACTTCCATTTCAACCGTAGCTTTAATCTTCAATGAAACATCCATGTACTCACCCTCATATTGGCCACTGACACAAAATGCTTTTGCAGGTGTTTCGCTAAGTCTAGGTGGAGTATTCCATTCGTCATACTGCTTGAGTATCTTAACTCCAAACTGTTTGCAAAGCTGAATGATAAAGTCATCAGGCTTGGAGTAACCCGCTATAAAAACAACCTGTTCTCCATCATTGATAATTCTAGCAACTTCTTTGTGAAACACCGCTTGTGTTTTCTTTTCAAAGCAAGTACTATCGAAGCAAACATCATCTTGCATGTCAGCAAACAGAACCGGATTAGCTCCGCTTCGCTTCGGGCAATTTGTACAAGCTCCACAGTCTTTCAATAGCTTATCGTCGTTGATATCAAACTTTGCAGTTGAGAGCTCTGTAGTATCATCCTCAGTTTTTTCCTTGATATCCGAAAGCGTTCCGTAGTTCGGGTCATCAGTACTGCCATTCCAAGGTTTGGCATCATCGTATATCTCCATTTGCTTTTCTGCTGTACATCTTGCAATGAGAACAGCATGGCCAATACCTAAGTATCCAGCCAAGAAGTCTGTCCGTATCTCTTCGATAAGGTCAACTAGTTTTAAACGCTGAGCAATGAAGCTCTCAGTCTTGGCCATCTTAGCAGCTATGTCGAACATGGAATACTTTCCGCTATCAAGCATTCTTTTAAAGGCATCAGCTTCATCCAGTGGATGAACATCTTTTCGCTCCAGGTTCTCAACGATCTGCATCTCGAAAGCTTCATCATGTGTAAGGTCACGTACGTTACATGGAATAGTTTCAAGTCCCGCCTTTACAGAAGCGCGGTATCTTCTTTCTCCACAAACAAGCTCATACTTTGCTTTATTGTTTGAGTTTAATGGTGGTACTGGTCTTACGAGAATCGGCTGGAGTATTCCATGCTCTTTGATACTTTCCGTAAGTTCTTGCAATGCCTTTTCTTCAAAGGTCTTTCTTGGGTTGGTGGTTGATACTACAATCTCTTCGATACGTATCATTTTTAAATCGGCAATTTGTGTGCTCATGTAATTAAATTTGATTGTTATTAATTGTTAATTGTTCTGTTGTTACACTTCCTGCTTTGTGAAGCTTTGCGATTCTTGATTCAACCAAGTCACGTTGTGCTCTTGAGAGTTGGCTTTTCTTCTGAAGAATAAGTTTATACTCTTCGATAAGCTCTTGGCGATTCATTTTTTCTACTGTATTTTTCATTTTGTCTACTGTATTTTTCATTTTGGTAATAATATTTATTACAAGTTACTTAAAAAAAGCTCTATATCCTGAGCCAAATCGGAATAATTCAAGGCAGTATATCGTAATATTTTCCAACCCTGAACCGTTGCTAAATTGTACTTCTTCACGTCTTTAGTATATCCACCAACCGTGGTATGTCCTGACTTATCAGAGAAGATACCCTCATACTCAATGGCCAACTTTAAAGAAGGAATTGCCCAATCAAATCTGTATTTTCTTTTCTCATCAAACTGATGTTCGGTGACATAGTAAGGGATGATATCGTGTTGATGAAAAGACTTTAGAATAAAACCAATTGCATTTTTTTCAATGGATATCTTCTCAACTTTTATCGGTGGAGGTTTTAAATGAGACATGACTATATCGGTGTTGATTTTAATCTGCTCATCTACTTTAAAACCTTTATTCTTCAAGTTTACTAGGTCATCATCATTCCAGCGCTTACCCATTGATTTGCTTTTTGAATTCTTCAAAGTCATTCTTGAATTGCTTCAGGTAATCGCTCACGAATATGCTCTTACACTTGTTGGCCACAATCGCTATCCATTTACCTGAGTTGGCTCGCTCTTGAGCATTGTTGTAGATTTCTACCAAATGCTTTCTTCTACCACTCTTTTCAATTTCTTGCTTCAGGCCTGCCATGTGAATCTTAAACTGCTCATTGTACTTTGCAATCTTTTCCGCTTTTGATAAGGCCAATTTACTTTCAAGCTCTTCGTACAGCAACCAAGCATCCGTTGAGTAATCGTTCTCAACGATATCATCGAAAACAGATTTCAGGAATTCATTTCTGATCTGCAACTTCTTTTCTTCACTTGCACCGGTTGGCGCATTGAGTTTCATTAAATCACTCTTTGCAGTTTGGTAGGCGGGATTTGTTTTCTTCCATTCCATGTATGATATCAATACTTTGCTGGTAGTGTTGATGCTCAGCTCGGGAAGCATATTGATTTCCTTTCCTTCAGTATCCAACAGCTCTCGAGCCATTGCCATCTTAAATGCCTGATAAACTTCTCCGGGTCTTAGGCTGCTGAACTTTGGAGTTGTGGCCAAGAACACAAGCCAGTCTTTTGCCATGCCTTCGTTTTTATCACGGACCTGAAGCAATCGGATAACATCGTTTGTCAGCTTTGTTTTTGTTTCAACAGTTGCTTCATGAATACTGACCTGGGATATTTCCATTCTCAGCGTCATCGGTAAGTTGTTGAATAAGGTCGTTGGTATTGATGCTGGCATGTTGGTACCCTGAATTAGAGTTTGCGGTTCCTGAGTTATTAAATTTTCCATCTTTGGGTTGGTTTACGATTGTATCAAATTTTGCTGAGAGATTTGTAATAAGAAGATTGGCTTTTAACCATTCATCTTTGAGAGCATTATCGATGAACTTATTGAATGTTTTCAAAGCTGCTAATTCATCCCAGTCTTTTTCGTTTTTAGTTTTGTACATTTTCTCAAGTCTGAGAATAATTGATTTCAAATTGGCTGCATTGGCTTTATTGAAAGTCGGCTTGGATGTTGTTACTTCTTCATAACGTCTAAACCATATATCAACAAATGAACTCCAGTATTTTGTTGGTTCTTTTTCCACCGGTGCTTTAGCATCGGAAGAAGAATTTGTTTTAGTTTTAGTTTTATGTTTTAGTTTATCTTTAGTCATAAACGACCCCGAGCCAACCTCGTTAGTAACCTCGTTACCAACCTCAACACTAACCTCATTAGTAACCTTTAAAAATTCTTTCAAGGTGTATGTAACATTTGCAGAACCGTTTTGGCTTTTGAAATCAATTAATCCAGCTTGCTTTAATCTGTTTCGGCTGTTATTCAGAGTTGGGTAACTGATTCCTAAATCGGCTGTGATTTTAGAATTGTTGCGCTTGAACGAAGGCATCCAGTTTACCTTATTATTTACCTCTAATAGATAGAAGTAAACGGCAATGGTAGTTGTTGGAAATACTTCTACATCATGCGAACGCCAAAAACCCTTAATCTGTTCTATGTAATTCATTGGCTTATAATTGTTCTAATTCTGTGGTATTTATTTTGCTTTGGTAGATATGGTAATTATTCTCAATCACAATTACATTCTTGACTCTTCTCTTCAGGTAAATGGCTATCGCTTCTTTCTGATCGGCATTATATAAATTCATGTCTCCGATTCCATTTTGTGAAGGTATCTTGCTTATTGGCTGAATACCCAATTCATATACCCTGTTATAAATCCACTGCTCATTTTGACCGAAGTGCTCTGCTAGTTCCTTAATAGTGAAAAGCATTACTTGAAGAGTTTAATTACGTTATCGATAAAACTCATTTCCATTTCATCAGTTCCACCAGTGATGGCATTACCAATGTGGCGCTTCTCCTGAATCATTTCATACATCTCCTGATCAATAGTATCCTGACCAAGAAAGTAAGTACACATGACATTGTTCTTTTGTCCAATCCTGTGAGCTCTATCTTCACACTGAGCGCAGTCGGCATACGTCCAAGGGTATTCGATGAAAGCTACTCTACTGGAAGCCGTCAATGTAATACCAACACCCGCAGCTTTTATGTTACAAACAATCAGCTGAACATTCGGGTCTTTCTGAAAGCTGTCAATTGATTTCTGTTTTTCCTCAGATGATAACCTACCATTGACACTAACTGCACCAGGGAACAATCTTCTTATCTCATCCCCAATCTCATGAAGATTATGGAACAGGATAAGCTTCTCTCCGGATTCAATTACTTCATTGATGAATTCTTTAACCTCATTGATTTTACCTTTGGCAGATATCTGCTTCAGTACTCCCATCCTTACCATGATTTCTCCACGAAGCTTTCGAGCGATCTCTTCATTATCACAACCATTATCTTCCATCCACTTCACAAAGTCATTCTTGGCCTTGTTGTACTCAGCTCTCGTTGTGATATCACAAAGAATTGTTTGGCGCTGTTTGTCGGGCAAGTCCTTGGCAACGTCTTTCTTTTCACGTCTGAAGAAACAATGCTTGTTAAGCATGAAGTTCAATTCTTTAAGGTTGGATGCTCCGGTACCACCTTCACAATAACGCTCACGAAAAACCTTTTCATCTTTTAGTTTGCCGATGATGGCCAACTGAGGAAGCGCATCGATAGGTTTGTTGACAATCATTGTCCCGGTTAAACCAATTCGGTAGTTCTTTCCGATGGCAATCTGCAAAGCAATTTTTGTTTGCTGAGTGTTACGGTCCTTACATCTGTGTATCTCATCAATGATTACTGAATTAAATAGTTTGACCTTTGGATTCATTTCGATTTCTGAGGACTTGTAACGAGCTTTGTCAGGCATCTTAAGTACAAAGTACTTCTTCAGGCTTTCGTAGTTTACAATGAACACATCGATGCCAGCAACCTCATGGTAACGATGCCACGTGTCCTTGATTTTATCTTCAAGAAGCATGGCTTTTTTTCCGGTCCACATTTCCCACTCACGTTTCCAATTGATTTTTGTCGAGGCGGGACATATAACCAAGCAAGGGAAAACAGTTTCATTATTGAACTTATCTGCTGTATAAAGTGTGGCAATTGATTGAAGTGTTTTTCCAAGTCCTTGCTCATCACCGTTAATGAAACGCTTCAGTTCCAAACCTCTTGCTACGCCTTGAAGTTGGTAAGGTCGTGGGATATGTCCGTTTTCTTTATTCACTATGTCTAGCTGATATTCTAGCTCAGGCATTGGTGGTATTTCTCCAACTTCTTCAGGAGTATGTGTCTGAGCGAATAACCATTCAGCACGTGTTTTCTCCTTAACAAGTTCGAGATCTGATTTTTTAGAAAACGGAACTATCCACAACTTACGAGTCCAATCGAAACGAGAACCATCTATCATTCGGATAAGATTTACATTCCGGTCTTTGAACCGGTTGAATTCTATCTTTACGTGAAATTCTGTTGGATGCTCTATGATTTGCATTTTGCTCTATTAAAATTTGATTGTTTGGTTTGGTTAGTCTCCTAAAGCTTCAGCTGTTGCCTTAGTTGACTTTTTGTTTTTATGTGCAACTGTTTTCTCTTGATCATCATTACTTTCATCTTCTTGATTCTCGAACATTTCCATTTGTTGCTTTGGAGCTTGTTTGCCTTGCATGTATGCCAAGACCTCAACCTTTAGTCTTTCCATCAAATCTGATAGCTGAGCTTTGAATTGGTACTTACCACCATCCAAATCAATCGCTGGAGCAGTGAATGATACTACATCCCCACTTTCAAGCATTTTGTTTCCGGAAAGTGTAACAATGTTCAATCCTTTCTTGTTGTCGATTGAGAAGTCGGAAACATAGAACTTAAAGAAAACTTCAGATGCTGAATGCTCTCTGTCCTCAACGTAACTTTCAGGAGCTTCTACAGCTGACTCTACTAAGTTAAGGTCAGTAACTTCTTCGGTAACGAATGCGAAGTGTGGGATTAATGCTCTGAAGGCATTTCTCAGGTCGTCATGAATTGGCGCATCTGAGGTCGTTTTGATTGTGTTGTTCACATCAATGTCTTTTTGCTCGAACTCATAGCTGAGGAACAGGGAAGAACGAATACCCGCTTTTTTAATTACAATGTTCATATATAAAATTTATTAGTTTCTGAATAAAGTGTTGATTAAGATTTCCACTTCTTGCTCACTTTTGAAAAAGAAAGGTGCTAAGTTTGGCGCACAGGTGTTACCACATTGCTCAGCAGTCATGTTGTTGTATTTGTCCTTTTCAAAAATTTGAATCCATCCTGCAACACAATGTGTAGTGTTACATTCATTAATAACCTGGTCAGTAGTTTTGTTCTTCCAGTTATCATTTTGATGCCACGTTGACATTACAAGTCTATCATTTGCAATAATTGGCTTTAGTCTTTTCAAGTAATCAATTTCTTTTTCTGTCAAAAGCAAATAGACTCCCGGTGTAAACTTTCCTTCAGGAAAGGTGTATCCAATTTTTTCAAATTGAGTAGTCAGCTGTGGGAACTCCGCAGTAGCATTCGCCCTGATGTAGATGTAACCTGAAGTAGTCAGCTGTGGGAACTCCGCAGTAGCATTCTCACTGATGTCGATGTAACCTGAAGTAGTCAGCTGTGGGAACTCCGCAGTAGCATTCTCACTGATGTCGATGTTACCTGAAGTAGTCAGCTGTGGGAACTCCGCAGTAGCATTCGCCCTGATGTCGATGTTACCTGAAGTAGTCAGCTGTGGGAACTCCGCAGTAGCATTCGCCCTGATGTCGATGTAACCTGAAGTAGTCAGCTGTGGGAACTCCGCAGTAGCATTCTCACTGATGTCGATGTTACCTGAAGTAGTCAGCTGTGGGAACTCCGCAGTAGCATTCTCACTGATGTAGATGTAACCTGAAGTAGTCAGCTGTGGGAACTCCGCAGTAGCATTCGCCCTGATGTCGATGTAACCTGAAGTAGTCAGCTGTGGGAACTCCGCAGTAGCATTCGCCCTGATGTAGATGTAACCTGAAGTAGTCAGCTGTGGGAACTCCGCAGTAGCATTCTCACTGATGTCGATGTAACCTGAAGTAGTCAGCTGTGGGAACTCCGCAGTAGCATTCTCACTGATGTCGATGTTACCTGAAGTAGTCAGCTGTGGGAACTCCGCAGTAGCATTCTCACTGATGTCGATGTTACCTGAAGTAGTCAGCTGTGGGAACTCCGCAGTAGCATTCGCCCTGATGTCGATGTAACCTGAAGTAGTCAGCTGTGGGAACTCCGCAGTAGCATTCGCCCTGATGTAGATGTAACCTGAAGTAGTCAGCTGTGGGAACTCCGCAGTAGCATTCGCCCTGATGTAGATGTAACCTGAAGTAGTCAGCTGTGGGAACTCCGCAGTAGCATTCGCCCTGATGTAGATGTAACCTGAAGTAGTCAGCTGTGGGAACTCCGCAGTAGCATTCTCACTGATGTAGATGTTACCTGTTACTTCTGTAACGTCTTTGTAATCGCTTTGGTTTTCTTTCGTAATAATTAAATCTCCTGTAATTTTCATCTTGTAAATTTTTAAATTGTTGGTTATGTTCCTGATGGGAAAGCGGTCATTTCCGCTTTGGCTTTACTGATTAATGTTCTGCACCAATCCATTTGATGAGTGCAGCTTCTGTTTACTCGTTCACACCAGTTAACCAAATAGTTTTCATCGAAGCAGATTGCATCGACAAACTTGTTAGCGGTCAGCGCTGGTAGTGATGTTACCTTTTTAAGGTTGTCAATGACCTCAGAACTCAGCTTACGGTCGCGGTGGATTTTAGCATCTGCCAAAAGCTTTCCGGTTCTTGCAATTTGTGCAGCGCAATAGTTTCCTCTGTCAACTGCTTCCTGAATATCCTCATTCATTTCAACCTCGATAACCGATTGAATGATTTTAAGTTCTCTGCTGATCTGCTCAGCTGTAGCGATTTCGTTTTTCATTAGAATCCTTTCTTTAAAATGATTTCTTTTTTGAATCTATCTAGAGCATCCTGAAGCGTGTCGATTTTGGTAAGCATCTCTTCAACCTGCTTTTTATCGTTCATGTCATTCCAAATCTTTATTGTGTTATTGCAGTCTGATATCCTGATAATGGCCATTCCGTTCTTGTAAATCTTGGTGAAATAAGCAGACATTGAAGTGATGCTTTCCGGTGCTAAGAAGCCTTTCTTGTTATAGGTTACATGCTCCTTAATTTTCTTGGTTTTCTTAATCGCTTTATTCATTACGCAACTTCACTTTTATCGATTCCGAAAATTTTCAAGTCAGTAATTTTATCACGGTTCAATTCCAAAAACTCAATGAAACGCTCACAATGTTGCACAAGCTTTGGAAGGTCTCTTTCTTCATTGTATACATACAATTCAGTCCAAGTGTTCTTAAAGTCGGTTACAGTGTATTCAAACTCACTAATGTCAATTCCGTTTTGCTGAAGGCAGAAAGGATAAACAATGTGCTGCCAACCATTCTTATATTTGAAAGCGCTATACTTACCAGTGGTTTTGATATCGGCTACTTTGAAAGGAAGTAATTCATCTAAGTAACCATACACACGAACTGCTCCGTATTTAGTTTGCACAATACCTTCAGTGAATTGTTGAGTCAGTGCGCCTTTGAAATACTTAGCAAACTCTATACACAAATCGAAAGGGAAGTTGAAAAGATGGCCATTGTACTGCACGGCAATAAAACCGCTTTCCTTGTATGATTTAATTATCATCTTGTCAGAAGTACGATTGTCAATGATACAATCTATCACTTCATTGAAAGCAGTTCCTTTGTCAGCTGCTTCGCTTGAGAATGGTACCCGATTGATTCTGTCAATCAATCCCTGAAACTGTTCTTGCTCGAACTCTTCTTCTGTTTTGCTTGGATTTTCTGAAAATCCCCAGTACTCTTGGTAGGTTCGAGAGCTGTTGATGTAGCCCTCGAAACCATCCAAAAGTGTAGCATAAAATTGGAACCTAATCATTACTTATCTTCTCGAACGTTATACTATTTTCATTCATAAAATTGCTTAAAGCAACCATCTGATCGTAAGTACCTGTCACTTTCATTGTGATGATGTGCAAGGCTTTTTTATCAGGAGCTTCTGTAGTAGCAGGAACTTCTGTACTAGCTTCTGTACTTTCCTTAAATGGATTTTCTTCCTCTACTGCTTCAGGAGAACATTCGACACTGGCTGTTCTTTCTTTAGCTTCTCTCTGAGCAGTCTCTCGGTTGTTCTTTAAAGTGTTGGCATATTGAATTGTGGAATTCAAGTTCAGCGTGTCCAGGTACAAAGATTTTAGAAGATCAACATCGGTTCCGATAGCTTCGATGGTAACGATATCATCATTGATTTTATCAATTTTAGAATCGATGTCAGAATGAATGTCTTTCATCTTAGTGGTTTTGTTCAACCACTTATCATCGAATACCTTTTCTATCGGAACTAGCTTGAAATTTTTGCTGTTCCAGTATTCGATGATTGCATCTCGCTTGAATCCTTTTTCCTTTTCATCGCTTTCTTTTACAACACTATCAATCTTGGCAGAACAATCCCCGATCAGTTTAACAGTGTCAGTGATTAGCGATTTGAATTCGTCAAAAGGTTTGTTGAATTCTTTCTCAAGCTCAATTCTTTTTGAATTCAAGGCTTTTGCAGCGTTGTTAAGCATTGCCTTATCCTTCTTAGCCTGTTCGATGTTGCTTTCGTTGTAGTTGGCCACATCGTAATTTGGAAGAGCCTTTTCAACCAACGCCTTGATGTCTTTGGCGTTGGTAGTTAAGCTTCCTAATTTCTGACTGCTGATTACTAATTCAAGGTCTTTCTCTTGAATTACTAGTGTGTTACTAATGCTTTCCATTATACTAAAGAGTTTGATGGTTTAACTTCTTTTTTCTCTTCAGCTTTTGGAGCTGCAGCTTCGTACAATTTGCTTTCCTTATTGAAAGTAAGGTTTAATGCTTTAGCCTGTTTGATTAACAATTGGCCAGCTACAACTTTAGAGTTACCAAGGTGTCCAAACTCATCAATTCTACCAACGAATTCATTTGCTGAATCCGCATCATGTATTAAGGCCACCTCATGCTCTAGTTCTGCAATCAATGTTGTATACTTTTCTGCTGCAGCTTTTGAAGCATCAAGTCTTTTGGCATAGGCTTTAATTACGTGTTCAGTGAAGTAGTTGTTTGGAGCTGTAGGGTTTCCATTATCATCAACGATGATTGGAATTTTCATTATTGATGGAAGATTACAAGTGTTTTTTCCATCGTTACGGCTTGTCGGGTCAAAGGTTATAGTTCTTTCACGGCCGTTGGCTTCCATGTAACCTACAAGGTCAAGCTCAGTCACAAGACTATCGTAAGAGCTTCCACCAAATTGAGGAACATAACGAGTTTCGTCACCCTCTGTTTTTGTATCTCTGTGGGCAACAAAAATGATATGTTTTCCCATGATAGAGATACGCTTAACTAATGCTGAGAAAAGTCCTTTTCTTTCTCCGTATCCTTGAAGTGTTAAGCTTCCGTTTCCTTTACCCATTTTCGGATTTTGCTTGATGATATAATCACTCATAAAATCCAAACATTTACCACCGGTATCGATAACAAGAGTTTCGTATCCGGATAAATCTTCTTTGTCAAGAACATCAAGGAAATCTTGATAGCTTGAAACTTGAACTGTGTCAACACCATCAAGATGTGCAAAGTTCACTCTGTGTACTCCATTATCGAAATCAAACAATAATGGCTTGGGAGCTGACAACGCTAAGGTTGTTTTTCCCATACCCGGTTGACCATATATCAACCCTTTGATTCTGCTTTGAATGTTAAGTTCATTCGACTTTCTAATTAAGCTCATGTTAAAAAATTTGATTGTTATTTATTATTTATATTTCTGAGTTGCTCTATCCACCACCAAACGAATATCAGCGTTGGAACTGCTATGATGAGGCCAATTAAAGAGCACCACCAAACGATTATCATTATGTCCTTATATAGTTCCATTACTTGATGTCTAAGGCTACGAGAAGAACTCCGCACACTATTAATAGAACTACTACAGTACCAAATAAAATAAGTGCCATCTTCTCGAAGAATTTTGCTTTTTCTTCAATAGTTCTTTGCTGAGGTTTGAATAGATTCATCATGACAAAAAGAGATTAGTTTTGATGATTACTCCGTTAAGAATTTTACTCTCCACTACGCAATATTTCATTGCGGTTATGGTTACTGTCTTGGTCATTTTGTTGTGGTGAGCAACTGGAGTTTGTTTTAATTCGATAGTTGTAGACATTGGTCAGGTTGTGTTAGGTTAAACAAATCTTCTTTAGTGAAATTGGTCGGACTGTATTTTTGGCCTTGATACTCATAGCTGAATGGAATAGCTTTATGAGAATTGTATAAATCAGAGGCTTTGTTTACAGCTTCCTGAACATTTGGTGCAGAAATGCTATGAGTATCGAAGTCTTTTTCTTGCTCTCCAGCAACAACAAAACGGTACCATACTGTTATGTCGAAATTTTGATTTATATTTGTCATGTTCTATTTGATTATGCCTTGCTCGGCGTTAATTAAAATTTGATTGTAAAACCACTTCTTGCTCGAGGTGGTTTTTTTATTTTATTAAATCTGATTGAATTCTAAGTTGTGCTTCAGGAGATAACTGAATCCCCTTTCGGGTGCGCCCTGACTTAGCTCCCAACAAAGCCAAGGCGCTTTTTGCTTCACTTTCGATTTGTGCAGCTAATTGATAATTCTGCAACGCAACATCTTTCATTTGCTTTGCTGAAGCTTCCTGCTTCTTGAAGAATTCTATTTGTTGTGTGGTGTTCATTACGCACTTTGTGTTTCGGATTCGAAAATCTGCTCATCTGTCAATCCAGTGCTTCGGTAAAAATTAACCGCTGCCATCTTAGTCAGATTGTCTGACTGTCTTTCTGCTAATCTCTCTACTGAACGCTCAGAAATGTTCAAAGCCAAAGCTGTATTTAATCTGAAATTTTTGTCATTCAGCAGTTTTTCTAAAATCAATTGAGATACTTTAATCATCTTTGTGTATATTTGGTCGTACATATAGACAAAAGTACACACTTTGTGCATATAAAAAAATATTTTGCGCACTTTTTTACACTTTGTGCATAAAAACTTTTCAACATGGCAGAAACATTGACCCCGCAGGATATTAAAGCAGCGAGGAAAGAACTAGACTTGACTCAAGAAGCGTTTGGAGAACTACTCCACGCCAAGCTTCGTACTGTCCAGTCTTGGGAAAAGGGAGATAGGAACATGCAAGAAGCAACTGCACTACTTTTACAGCAAAAACTAGATGCGCACAGAAGCGCACAAAGTGTAGTTAACGAAACTCAGTCCACTTATGACATAGAAGTATCGCATTTGGATGGTTTACGCTCTAGTATTATGGAGGTGCCACTTGTGAACCAATATGCCTATGCAGGTTATATGAATGGCTATGGAGATCGTGAGTATATGGAAACACTTCCGAGAATTCCTTTTATATTAGATAAGGAATACAAAGGAGAGTATCTCTGCTTTCAAGCCAAAGGAGATAGTATGGAGTGTGATTCTGAAGAAAGCATTCCTGATGGCTCAATACTATTGTGTAGAAACGTTAAGCAAGAGCACTGGAGAAACAAACTGCACATCAACAGTTGGGACTTTGTCATTGTGCACCGGGAAAAGGGAATTGTGGCCAAGCGAATAGTTAAGCATGATGTAGAGAGAGGAATATTGACTCTGCACTCACTTAACTCATATTATCAGGATTACGATGTACACCTAAAAGATGTGCAGCAGATATTTAATATTGTAGAAGTTCAACAAAAAAGAAAACGAAGATGAAAAAACTATTATTCCTATTGATGCTCAGCTCATCAATTTACGCTCAAGACAAGTTCGAATGGTCAAATAAGATTACGGACTATGTAACTGCTGATGTTAACGGTACAGCACCTCAGATATATCCAAAGGCCGTAAACTGGATAAAGGAAAACTACGTTAACCCGAATGAAGTCATTAAGATGACAATCGAAAATGAGAAAATCCGGTTACAAGGATTCAAGAAAGACTTCAACTGTTTTGGTGGAGCTTGCGCAGATGGTACCTATACTATTGAGATATCTTTCAAGGATGGGAAATACAAGTTTGACCCTATCGATTTGAAGTTAAGCAATAGCGCTGGAAGCTTTGATTTTCCCCTTAATACTGATCTGCAGATTTACTACAATAAAAAGGGAGAGCTGCGCAAAGGTTCGAAGGAAGCACTTGACAATGTCGTTGGTTTATTCAATGGCCTTAATGAAAGCCTGAAGAACTATATCAACGGGACCGGAAAAAAAGAAGATTGGTAAAATGGATGAGGTTGACCAAAGAGTACTAGAGTTTATGGAAATGCTCAAGTCAGTTCGCGCCATAGAATTTGATAGTGACTTCTGTGCTGCCATCGGTATGCTCAAACAGAACCTGGGCAAAGTAAAAAGAAAGGAATCTCACTTCAGAATTGAACACATCCACATGATCAGGAAAGTTTACAATGGTAATCCTAACTGGTTTTTTGGTGTGGAAAACAATATGATTTTAGTGGCCAAAGCCAAATGAAATAAAGGTTGACAGAATTTTGTTGCCGACAATATAAAAAGACAATATAAAATCAAAAACACAACAAGAATAGATTAATCAACTGCCGTAAACACTGTAATTACATCGACAAAAGTATTGGACACTCAGATTCATAACCCTGAGGTCGGGAGTTCAAATCTCCCTCTCGCTACAAAAAAAGGTTTGGAACTTTCCAAACCTTTTTTTTTATTCCCATACTTCATCATAAGCATTTCTTAATCTCCATTTCACGATTCAAAAAACTATACCTAAAGAAATACATATTCATTTATTTGTAAGTTTTTTACATTTTAAAATAAGCAAAAGATGTATTTCATCGATTTTTTTGTGCTTTTTATCGATATATTTAAAAATCCTGTATAGTTTTGAAATGTCAAATAAAACAAAATGGAGTTCAACTTCCATTTAATTAATAAAATCATAATACCCCTAGTTATGAAGAAATTATTACTTAAATCAGAAAAATCAGTACTATTAATGTTCTTATTAATAGTCACCTCATTGTCAAGAGGTCAAAGTACACAAACTTACTCGAGTAACGGGACATTTATTGCCCCTGCAGGTGTAACATCCATTCAGGTTGAAGCCTATGGAGGTGGCGGTGGCGGTGCTCGTGGAGGAAGCTCTAACAGGCATGGCGGCGGCGGCGGCGGCGGCGGTGGCTATACTTTAAATAGCTCGGTTACTGTTATACCAGGAACAAGTTACACCATAACTATTGGTAATGGCGGTAATGGAAGTTCTAGTGGAAATGGTTCCAATGGGACTACAACAACTGCAACCTTCGGCGCAACTACAATCAATGCGACCGGTGGTGCTGGTGGTACTAGACACGCTTCTGGTGGTGCTGGTGGTGCTGGTGGTGCCGGAACAAAAGCTGGTGGTACTGGTGGTACTGGGACAAACTCAGGTTCTGGTGGTGGTGGTGGTGCCGGAGGTACAATCAGCGCAGGATCATCAGGAACCGTTGCTAGCGGTGGTGCTGGTGGTGGTGGTATGGCCGGTAACGGTGGTAATGGTACGACTTCAAACAATGCTTCAGGTTCAAATGGTACTAATTACGGTGCTGGTGGAGGTGGAGGAACTAGAACTTCAGGCGGCGGAAATGGTGCTGGTGGTTACATGGTTATCACTTATACTTGTACAACTTACAACTTAGTAGCCACAACTTCAACTGGCCCTTATTGCGGAACAACAGCGGCAACAGTAAATCTTAAATCAGGATCTTCTTCTCTACCAGAAGGTGTTTATAACGTTACATACAACCTAAGTGGAGCTACAACTGCTATTGGGAATACAGCAACCATGACTATCGGTTCAGGTGATGCTGGAAATGGAATTTTTACAACATCTCTTTTGAACGTAGGAACAACAACAGTTACTGTTACTAACTTAACATCAGTTAATTGTTCAAGTGCTATCTCTTCTTTCAATTCTGTAGCAATAGTTGTTAGTCCAGGGATTCCAACAGCAAATGCTGGAGCAGCTGTTGCAGCTTGTGGTAGTGGTACTATTAACGTTACGCCAGGTGCAAGTGCAACTAATGCAACATCCATTTTGTGGACATCTAGTGGTAGCGGTACTTTCAGCAACCCAAATTCTACAACAAGTTGCCTCTATACTCCTAGCGCTGCTGATATTGCAGTTGGAAGTGTAACTCTGACCTTAACTGCTTCAAATCTTGGATGTGGAACCGCAACATCAAATAAAACTTTGACTCTTAGTCAATCAATGACCGCTAATGCGGGTGCTGCCGTTGCTACTTGTGGTACTACACCTGTAAACATCACAACTAGTGCTAGTGCAACTAATCATACTTTAGCAACATGGACATCAAGTGGAACAGGTACTTTTGCTGATGCAAACTCATTAACAACTTGTACTTACACACCAAGTGCTGCTGATGTAACAGCTGGAGGCGTAACTTTAACATTGACTGTAACAAATGCAGGTTGTCCAACAGTTACTTCAACTAAAACTTTGACAATTACAACTACAACTTCGGTTGCAGGGACAGATATTAACACATGTACACTTTCAGGAGCAGTAAACATAACTGCTGGAGCGACTGCTACAAACTACTCATCAATAACTTGGTTATCAAGTGGCTCTGGAACTTTCACTAATGCGAACTCATTAACAGCCTGTACCTACACCCCAAGTTTACTAGATATTTTAGCTGGCAGTGTAACATTAACACTGAGAGCTAACGGAATTGCTCCTTGCGGAAATGTAACTTCAACAAAAACATTCTTCGTAAGAAGTCCAATAATTGCTACAGCAGGGGGTAATGTAACCACATGTTCTACTGTAGCTTCTGTGAACATCACTTCAGGTGCAAGCGCAACAAATCATACTTCAATAACTTGGACTTCAAGCGGAACAGGTACTTTTGCTGATGTAAACTCATTAACAACTTGCACCTATACTCCAAGTGCTGCAGATAAAATAGCCGGTAGTGTTATTATAACTTTAACCGCTACAAACGGAGGTTGTCCAGATGTTGTATCAACTAAAACATTAACTATTAATCCTGCCGCTACGGCAATTGCTGGACCTACGGCAATTACATGTTCGTCTACTGGAGCTTTTAATATAACTTCAGGTGCTAGTGCTACTAATCAGGCCAGCGTAACATGGACATCTAGCGGTACAGGTACTTTTGCTAACGCAAACTCATTAACGACTTGCACCTACACACCAAGTGTAGCTGATATTACTGCAGGAAGCGTAACACTAACATTAACAGCTTTTGGGAATACCCCATGTGGAAATGTTACTTCAACAAAAACTTTGAATATTAGTAGAGCCATGACTGCCGTTGCAGGAGGCACCATTACTGTTTGTGCTACTACAGCAACTGTAAATGTTTCAACAGGGGCAAGTGCAACAAATCATACTTTAGTAACTTGGTCATCCAGTGGAACTGGTACATTTACCAATCCAAATTCATTAGGAGCTTGCTCTTACACTCCAAGTGCTGCTGATAAAACTGCAGGAGGTGTTACTATAACATTGACAGCTACAAATGCTGGATGTCCTCCAGCAGTATCAACAAAAACGTTGACTATATACAATACTCCAACCGCAGTAGCCGGAACTGCTGTAACTACTTGTTCAGCTACTGGTGCAGTAAATATTACTACAGGGTCTAGTGCAACAAATCAAACTTCGGTGACTTGGACATCAAGTGGTACGGGTACTTTTACAAATGCTAACTCATTAACAACTTGTACTTACACTCCAAGTGCGGCAGATATAACAGCAGGAAGTGTAACATTAACGCTTACCGCTTTTGGAAACTCTCCTTGTGGTAATACAACATCAACGAAAGCATTGACAATAACTCCATCTGTAACCGTTACTGGTACAACACCAGGATCAAGAACAGGAGCCGGAACTGTATTATTAGGTGCAACTGCATCTGGCGGTGCATTAAACTGGTATGCTAACCCAACTGGTGGTGCTGCGTTAGGAACTGGAACGAGTTTTACAACTCCAGTAATCTCATCAACAACTACATTTTATGTTGCAGCTGTTAACGGAATTTGTGAATCCTCACCAAGAACAGCAGTAATTGCTACCGTAAATTTTGCAGAAATAGATATTTTAGGAAATGCTACATCAATAGCTAATGGTGATAATTCGCCATCTGCTTCTGACTGGACTGATTTTGGAACGACTAACCCAACTAGAACATACACTATCCGTAATGCTGGAAGTTCACTATTGACTGTCGGTGCCATAACAATCTCAGGAACTAATGCAAGCGATTTCGCCGTTACCACTCCTCCAAGTGCTACAGTAGCCATTGGTGCAAGCACTACTTTTGTAGTAACTTTTGCCCCTACAGCAGTTGGTGTTAGAACAGCTAATATTTCAATAGTAAATAATGACGGAAACGAAAACCCATATGCTTTTGACATTCAAGGAACTGGAGTGCAGCAAGAAATAGAAATTCAAGGAAATGCGGTAACCATTGTTGATGGAGACAGTACACCTTCAACTTCTGACTGGACTGATTTTAGTAGTGTTGCTGGAACTAGAACTTATACCATTCGCAACCTTGGAAATATAGCTTTGACAGTTGGAACAATAACAATTGGAGGTGCACACGCATCTGACTTTACAGTTACCACTCTTCCTGCTGCTACAGTAGCCGCAAACAGCAGTACTACATTTGTCGTAACATTTGCCCCAAATGCCATCAATACAAGAACTGCTACAATTAGCATCGTAAATGACGATAGCAGCGAAAACCCTTATGATTTTTCAATACAAGGTTTTGGTGTAATTCCAGAAATAGATATTCAAGGAAATGCTGCGTCTATCACAGACGGTGATGCTACACCAACAACTGCCGATTGGACTGATTTTAGTTCCACAGCAGGTACAAGAACTTTTACCATATTTAACAATGGTAATATAGCTTTAACATTAGGAGCTATAACTATAGGTGGCCCAAATGCCTCTGAATTTACAGTTACTACGCCACCCGCTGCTTCAGTACCTGCATTTAGCAGTACAACAGTTACTATTACGTTTTTACCAACAGCAATAGGAACTCGTTCTGCTACGTTTTCAATTGTAAACAACGACAGCTCTGAAAACCCATACAACTTTAGTATTCAAGGAACTGGGGTACCAAGAGAAATTGATGTAGAAGGATTAAGCTTATCTATTGCAGATGGCGATACTGTAACTTCAGTATCTGACGGTACAGATTTTGGACCAGCAGATATTAATCTTGCTACAGTAACACGAACTTTCACCATTAGAAATACAGGTTCGCTAGCATTGACTATTGCTAACCCTACAATTACTGGACTTAATGCTTCTGAATTTAGTATAACAGCTAATCCTGGTACATTATCAATTGGAGCTGGATCGAGTACCACTTTTCAGGTAACTTTTAATCCAAGTGCAGTATTTACTAGAGTAGCACAAATCAACATCACTAATAATGATGCTGATGAAAACCCATACAACTTTGCTATTCAAGGAACAGGCTTACTAGATAATGATGGCGACGGAATTGAAAATAATACAGACCTTGATGATGACAACGATGGTATTATAGACACTATTGAATGTGGTACTTGTATAAGTGACCCATTTGTAAACGGTAGCTTTGAAGCGCCTGTAATTGGAGCCTCTACTTTTAGTATTCAGCCTACTGCTAACGTTACTGGATGGCAAACTAGTGCAGAACCTTTTATAGAAATTTGGAGCGCTGGTTTTAATGGATTCTCTGGTCCTGGAGTTCCTGCAGCAGCTGGAAATCAATTTGCTGAGTTAAACGCAAACGTAGCTGGGATACTATATCAAACTTTCTGTTTGAATGGAGCAGGTGGAACAATCAATTGGTCAATTAAACATAGAGGAAGATATTCTGCTTCTTCACCAAGTGGAACAGATACCGCTTTTGTAAAGTTTGGACCAGACTTGGCTACTGCCATTGCTTCCACTCCAATCGTAACAATGGTAGATGGAAATACAGCATGGGGGTCTTATTCTGGCACCTACACAATTCCTGCCGGTCAAACTAATATTGTTTTAACATTCCAAGCAGGTTCTACTTCATCAGGAAGTCCTTCTGTAGGAAACTTTATTGATGATATTCAGATTATTATCAACCAAAACTGTATTGACAGTGATGGTGATGGAATAGCGGATTTATTAGATGTGGATGATGACAACGATGGTATTTCAGATATTGAAGAAGCCGGATTCAAAGCTTTGAGTGGAAACAAATCCACTATGGACAGAAGTAGCGCTGCTACTTGGGTTGATGCTAACACTAATGGTCTAAATGATTATATCGAAACTATGATTTCAGGTAGTACTTATGTAATTCCAGATGCTGATGGAGATGCTATCTTCAACCACTTGGATTTAGATAGTGACAACGATACTTTATTTGATATTGACGAAGCTAACGTATTAAACGGTGACGGAGACATCAATGGTGATGGTAGAGGTGATGGTTTAGATACAGAAGGTGATGGTTTATTAAATCTTCATGATAACTCAGCGGTATTCGGAACAACTTTCAGAGCGTATGCTCAGGATAGTGATTCTAACGGTATTGCAGATTACTTACAATTAGATTCCAATGATGACGGTATTAATGATATACAAACTGGTCTTTACGGAAGTTTTGACATCAATGGTGATGGTAAAATTGACGGAACTGGTGACACGGATAGAGATGGTATCTTAAATGTTTTTGATACTAACGACGCCTTGAGAGGTTCGCCTAGAGACTTAGACAGAAAACTGTTCTTAGATTTTGACGGAAGAAATGATTACGCAGAAGATTCAGCGATTCTTGGCGGATTATCTAATGCAACTTTAATGGCATGGATTGACTTAAACCCTACATTCAGTTCAACAGGTTTCGTTGTTGGACAGGATAGATTCAAAATACAGGTGACAAGTGCTAAATTGCTTCAGGTAGTTGTAAACGGTACTTCTTTAACTTTTGGAACGCCTTTGACAACAGCAAGATGGTATCATGTGGCTGCAACTTATGCAAGTGGTAATTTAACGCTATTCTTAAACGGAAAATCAGTTGCGAATGTAGCGCTTTCAGGAAGTATTGGTGCCGATACTAGCAAACTTACTTTAGGTAAAAATGCTACATCTAGCACGAATTTCTTTAAAGGTAAAATTGACGAAGTTAGAGTATTCAGCGTAGCCTTAACACCAACACAGTTAGAAAGAATGGTGTATCAAGAAATACAAAACACTGGTTCGCAAGTAAGAGGTGCGATTGTACCAAGAGATATTGGTTCATTGCCTTTCACTAACGTATTGAGATACTACAGAATGGATACTTACAAAGATGATATTGTAGACAATCTAACAACCCCTGCGATAGATTCAGGAACCGGAATGAAATTATACAACCATAAACTGATAGATTACCAACAAGCACCAATGCCATTTACAACAGCTAGAACGGGTACTTTTGCTGACGCTGTAAATGACGCTTCAAGAGACATTAGAGGTTTAGATGTATTAGATTTTGATTATTCTATCATTCAGGTAAGACACAATATTACTGAAACTGCTAACAGTACAGATTTAGCTTTATTTGTTGACCCAGGAGTAACGATTAATATGACTAATGATACTAAACTTCAAAACGACTGGTATTTGAAATTGGATGGTAAAATCGACTTGGTTGGAAAATCACAGTTAATCCAAACCGCGAACTCCGAATTAGATGTTACAAGTGCAGGTTCTCTAGAAAGAGACCAACAAGGTCAGTCGAACCGATTTAACTATAACTATTGGTCATCTCCAGTAAGCTCAATAAGTGCTACAACAAACAATCACGGGTTTACTGTAGCTGGCGTAATGAAAGACGGAACTAATGCTAGTTCACCTCAAAACATACAATGGACAACAGGTATCAATGGTGCAGCTACATCGCCAATTACTTTGAGTAGTTACTGGATATTTAAATTCCAAAACTCATCAAACGCATATGCTAACTGGGGTTCTGTTGGACAAAACGGAACATTATTACCTGCTCAAGGATTCACCATGAAAGGTTCTGCTGCAGCGACTGCAAACCAAAACTATACTTTCGTTGGAAAACCAAACAGTGGTACTATTACCTCAACTGTTGGCCCTACTAACTTAAACTTATGTGGTAATCCTTATCCATCTGCTATTGATGCTGATAAGTTTATTGACGACAATGCTTTGAGTATTGTAGGTACATTGTATTTCTGGGAACACTTTAACACCAACTCTTCTCATAATACTATTCAGTATCAAGGAGGTTACGGTGCCTACACTAAAACGGGTGGAACTGCTCCTGTAGCACATCCTGATTCCAATGGATTAGGTTCTAGTAGCAAAGTGGCTAAACGATTTATCCCAGTAGGACAAGGTTTCTTTGTTACTGGTTCTGCTACTGGTGGTTCAGTTACCTTCAACAACGGTCAAAGATTATTCGTTAAAGAAGATGATGCTGTTAGCTCGTATACGTTATTCAAATCGAATAATAATACGGTAACATCTGAACCTGATCCAACTATGAACAATGCTCAGGACGAATTTGTTCAGGAAGAGTTCATGAAGTTACGTCTTGGATACAATTCAACAGACAACTATCACAGACAAACGTTGTTAGGATTCATGAATCAATATGCTACTTCTGGATACGATAATGGTTATGATGGATTAAGCATCGAGGTATTGACCAATGACATGTACTTTATCAACGGTACTGACAAATTAAATATCAACGGTGATGGATTCTTTAATGTGAACAATATTTATCCTATTGGAGTTAAAAATGCAACATCAGGTAACGTTACTTTTGAACTAGACAGTTTAGAGAATTTTGATGAAAATCAAGAAATCTATATCCATGACAATGTGACCAATACCTATAACAGTATCAAATCACAAAGCTATGAAGTAAATCTTCCTGCGGGAACTCATGAAACTCGATTTACTTTAAGATTCACTGATGGTACAGCTCTTGGAACTGGTGAAAACGAAGCAAATCATGGTATTGCAGTGACACACTCACAGTCTAACAACATGATTAACATCAAAAATCCATTACAAGAAGTAACGGTAAAATCAGTTGCTTTGTTCAACTTATTGGGACAAAAAATAACAGATTGGAACATCCAAAACCAAGACCAAGCCGATATCCAACTTAAGGTTTCAGACATCAGCACAGGAACTTACATTGTAAAAGTTACCACTGACGGCGGTGAAATCACTAAAAAAATCTTGGTAAAAAAATAATCTATTTTGCTTTTATTTGACACTAAATGCATTGTATAAAAAATCCCCGCTAGTCGGGGATTTTTTGTTTATTATAAACATTGTATTTTAAAAATAAGAAGCACAACCCTTTCTTGTTTAGGAAATCTCTTCCCGCTGTCCGCTGTACTTCGGTGCCGCTCCCATCGGGGCTAGCGAGAACGTTAGTCGTTATCAGGGAGTCTTTTTTAACCCAGCTTTGCCATCAGCGTAGCAAAATCCATCTGAAACTGCTCGCCACTCTGAATGTCTTTTAAGATAAAGTCAGCACCTACCATTTCCTTAACCACAAACGGAATTCCCCTGCGTTCTGCGTGCTTAAACTGTTTGTCAATCTTGGCCGCATCAGGATACATTTCACTCTTAATATTATGACTTCGCAAAGTTGTTATCGCTTTCATGGCTTCAAAAGTCTGGCTTTCACCAAAATTTAAAAACAATACTTTCGTACCCGTAGTAACCGTTTGCGGGAATAAATGCAGTTCTTCCAAAACCAAATAAATGCGGTCTAGTCCAAACGAAATTCCCACACCACTCATATCTTTCAATCCGAAAATTCCGGTCAAGTCGTCATATCGTCCACCGCCGCCGATGGAACCCATAGCTACAGTTTTTGGAGCAGCTACCTCAAATATAGCTCCAGTATAATAATTCAGGCCGCGCGCTAAGGTTACATCCAAATCTAAAATCGCTTGTTGTAAACCAAGTTTAGTAACGTTGTCACAAATGAAACGTAGTTCTTCAATGCCTTTTTTGCCTTCTTCTGAAGTAGAAAGCATCCCGGATAACTTCTCTAGTTTTTCCGAAATGGTTCCCGTGAAATGAAATAACGGCTGTACTTTTTGCAAAGCGGCTTCCGAAATACCCTTCTCAAGCATTTCTTTTTTCACGCCTTCCTCTCCTATCTTGTCCAGCTTATCCAAAGCCACTGTAAAATCGATGAGTTTATCAGACGCGCCAATTACTTCAGCAATTCCCGACAATACTTTCCTGTTGTTGATTTTTATCGTTACATCTTCCAACCCTAAATCGGCAAAAACCGAATCGTACAACTGTACCAACTCCACTTCCTGCCACAACGATTTAGAGCCTACAACATCAGCATCGCATTGATAAAATTCGCGAAAACGCCCTTTTTGTGGACGATCGGCACGCCAAACCGGCTGAATCTGATACCGCTTAAACGGAAATTCAATCTCGCTTTGGTGTTGCACCACATATCTTGCAAACGGCACGGTTAAGTCGTAACGCAAGGCTTTTTCAGATATTTTGCTAGTTAATTTTTTATAATTGATGGTTTGCAATTCATCGGTAGCAACTTTATCTAAATAATCTCCCGAATTCAATATTTTAAAAATCAAACGGTCGCCTTCTTCACCATATTTTCCCATCAAGGTATCCGAGTTTTCGAACGACGGCGTTTCTATAGGCTGATATCCATACATTTCAAAATGATGTCGCATGATGGAAATGATATAGTTGCGTTTGGAAACTTCTGCCGGTGAAAAATCGCGTGTGCCTTTCGGAATACTTGGTTTTGATGCCATTTTTTATTTGAAATATTAAATTTTAGATTTTAAATATCTAATATCTGATGTTTAATATCTGATATTTTACTGCAAATATCATATTTTTTAGCACTATTTTCGATACCAATGTCGATATTCTTGTAACAAAAGCTGTACTTTAGTGTCAAATTACCGTTATGATTGGATTATTCGGAGAAAATATAAAAATAGCAACCAGTTCGATTCGGACGCAATTGTTGCGCACCGTTTTAACGATATTGATTATTGCTCTAGGAATTTGGGCTTTGGTGGGTATTTTAACGGTAGTTTCGGCTTTACAAAATACCTTATCGAGTAATTTTGCCTCGATGGGTTCGAATACGTTCAACATCAATCAATATGAAAATACCAACCGTCAACACGGCGGTAATGAAGTCGAAAAAATCAATCCTATTATCTCTTATCCTCAAGCGAAAGCCTTTAAGGAAAGTTTCAATTATCCGCTGACGCACACTTCGTTATCCTTTACGGCAACTGCTGCGGCCGAAGTGAAATACGACAATCAAAAAACCGATCCGGAAGTTATGGTGATGGGTGTTGATGAGTATTTTACGGCTAATTCTGGTTTGGAAGTTACCCAAGGTAGAATTTTCAACACTTTCGACATTCAAAACAATACCTATTCCTGTATTATTGGTTCTGATTTTGTGACCAAAGGGTTGTTGAAAGATGTCAATCCAATTGGTAAAACCTTATCCCTTCGCGGGGCCAAATTTAAAGTTATTGGCGTATTGAAAGAGAAAGGCTCTACGTTTGGAAATCGTCAAGATTTGCGAATGCTGATTCCGATTCAAGTAGCACGATCTATGTTTTCGATGCCCAATATCAATTATACGGTCAGCACGATGATTGAAAAAAACGAATTGTTGAATGAGGCCGTTGATGATGCGATTATTACAATGCGAAAAGTACGCAAACTGAATCCGGTAGAAGACAATAATTTTGGTATTTCCCGCAGTGATGATTTGATTAATAGAATCGCTGAAATGACCGATGTATTAAGTCTATCGGCTTGGATTATTGGTATCATTACTATTTTTGGTTCTTCCATAGCGCTTATGAACATCATGCTGGTTTCGGTAACCGAAAGAACCCGTGAAATCGGAGTTCGAAAAGCATTGGGCGCTAAGAAAAGTACGATTGCTTTTCAGTTTTTTGTAGAAACCTTGATCATTGGTCAACTTGGAGGATTGGTAGGGATTATTTTCGGAATACTCACAGGCTATTTGATTGCAGTAGCCATCGATTTTAGTTTTGTCATTCCGTGGCTAGCGATTATAGCGGCTGTAATTACCACTTTTATAGTAGCTGTTGTTTCCGGTTCGTATCCTGCGATAAAAGCAGCCCAACTTGATCCTATTGAAGCTTTACGCTACGAATAGTCAGTATTTATTTTTAAAGCGACGCAAGAATCATTCGGTCATTACCATAAATATCTTGCTGCAATTGCACCTCTTTAAAGCCATAACTTTTTACCAATGCTACCGTTTCTTTACCGAGATATTGGTTGATTTCGAAATACAATTTTCCATTCTGATTTAGATTTTTCTTAGCCAATTCGGTAATTTTTCTGTAAAAAAGTAATGCATCGGTGTCTTCTACAAACAGAGCCAAATGCGGTTCATGTTCTAAAACATTCGGTTTAATTTCGGCTTTTTCTAAATTCCGAACATACGGTGGATTCGAGACAATGATATCGAATTGCTGCTCTAAATCTTCTGTTTCCAAAATATTTTTCATTAAAAAAGAGACATTGGCGTTATGGAGTCGAGCATTCTCTTGTGCAGTTGCCAAGGCATTCTGGGAAACATCAATTGCTGTAACTTCAGCATACGGAATATGCTTCGCCAACGAAACTGCGATACAACCACTTCCTGTACCAATATCTAAAATCCTTGGTCTTTCGACTTTTGACTTTTGACTTTCGACTAGTATCAACTCCACTAATTCTTCCGTTTCGGGTCTAGGAATCAAGGTGCTTTTGTTTACCAAAAAACGTAAGCCATAAAATTCGGTTTCACCTAATATATATTGTATTGGTTTTTGTTTTTTCAAATCAGAAACGATGTCTTTCCATTTTCTTAAATGAGTGAAATCGATAGTTGTATTTGGATTGAGTGCTAAATCGACACGAGTCATACCATGCAAATGACCTAATACAAGAGTAAAGAAGCTGTCCACTTCCTGTTCATCATAAATAGATTGTAATGCTTCTCTAAAAATATGTTTGTACTCGTTTAATACCATTTAAAGTTGTTTTATCATCCAAACCGGACAGGTAGTATGTCCCGTATTTCCTAAAGGTTCACAAAGATACTCAAATCCGGCTTTTTTATATAAATGTTGGGCCGTTTCCATTTCGGGTAAGGTTTCGAGATAACATCTTTCATATCCCATTTCCGTTGCTTTTTCCAGACATTTTTGAATCATTTGGCTGCCAATTCCTTTGCCTCGTGCTTGTTGCAAGAAATACATCTTTTGCAATTCACTTATATTTTCTTTCGAATGGTCTAACTGCGCAACTCCCGCACCGCCTACAATTTTATCGTTTTCTTCTACAACAAAATAGATGGCTCTTGGTTTGTCATAAGCTTCAAACATACAATCCAATTGCTGGTCAGCAAAGGCTGTTCCGGTTTTGGGATAATCGTCAGTGATAAAAACTTCCCGAATTACGGCTGCAATCTGCGGATTGTCTTGAGGTTGAATTTCTCTTATGATGATACCTTTCATTCTAAAAGTTGTCTTATTTTTGTGCCGTGAATATACATGAAAAATACATAAACCGCTGTATTGCATTAGCCAAAAATGGTCTAGGAACAACGTATCCGAATCCTATGGTTGGCAGTATAATTGTTTATAATAATGAAATCATCGGAGAAGGCTGGCATCGAAAAGCAGGTGAAGCACATGCCGAAGTAAATGCTATTAATTCGGCAAAAGATTCTTCGCTGTTGTCCAAAGCAACTATATATGTATCGTTGGAACCTTGCAGTCATTATGGGAAAACGCCGCCGTGTTGTGATTTAATTCTGAAACATAAAATCCCGAATGTCGTAATTGGAACCATAGATCCACACAGTAAAGTAGCTGGTAGTGGCATTAAAAGACTAGAAGAAAATGGAGTGCATGTTACGGTAGGCATTTTAGAAAAAGAATGTCAAGAACTGAACAAACGCTTCTTCACGTTTCACAATAAAAAGCGACCCTATATTGTGTTAAAATGGGCGGAAAGTTTAGACGGATTCATAGCGCCGTTAACCAAAGAAAAGAAAGCGCCTGTATGGATTTCCAATGTCTTTTCGAGACAGCTAGCCCATCAATGGCGAAGCGAGGAGCAAGCTATTTTGGTGGGAACCAATACCGTTTTAGAGGACAATCCTAAATTGGATGTGAGAGATTGGTGTGGCGCAAACCCCATTCGAATCGTGTTGGACCGATCTGGAAAAATAGCTAAAGAGTTCTTTGTCAGAGATGAAAAAACAAAAACCATCATCATTACCGAGCTGGAAAATTTAATAGCTACTGAAAATTGTATATATGAAAATGCTATCTTTGATATGGAGCTAACCAAAACAATTGTCGCTATTTTATACAAATATGGGATTCAGTCTGTACTCATAGAAGGTGGAAAACAAACTCTTCAAAGTTTTATAGAGGACAACCTTTGGGATGAAGCTAGAGTTTTTATAGGAAACGTACATTTGGAAAAGGGTATTGAAAAACCTGTTTTAAATGGAGTATACCAAACAAAAGACATTAAAAACGACCAACTTAAACTTTATTTCAACCATGATTAACGCTATTATTTTCGATTTTGGGGATGTTTTTATCAATCTTAGAAAAGAACAATCTCTTGTAGAGTTCCAAAAACTTGGATTGAATGGCCCAAACGAAGATTTGTTAGCTCATAATGACTTATTCGAGAAAGGAAAAATAAACGAATTGGAGTTTATCAATTGCTTTACAAAATACATCCCGAATGCCAGTGTAGAGGAAATCACGAAGGCTTGGAATTCGGTCATAGGCGATTTTCCGCTGTACCGCTTGGAGTTTCTACAAATGCTTGCCGGCAAGTACCGCTTGTTTCTGTTAACCAATACGGATTCGATTCATATCGAGCGTTTTGAACATAAAGTAGGCATGTCCTTTTATTCTGATTTCTATCGCTGTTTTGAGAAAGTCTATTATTCCTATGAAATGGGAATGCGTAAACCCGATCCGGAAATTTTCAACACTATCTTACGAAAACACGATTTATCTCCAAAAAGAACTTTATTTGTGGATGATAAAAAAGAAAATACGGATGTTGCTGCATCGCTTGGACTCTATGTATGGAATTTACAAGTAGGTCAAGAAGATGTTGTCGATTTGTTTGAAAAGAAAGATTTGCCTTTATAATTTTGGAAGTAAAAGACACTTATAAAACCTTAGCTTCTCCATCAACCGAAATCCTCTACAAAGAAAAAAACAGTAAGTTTTTTGGTTATGCCTTTCCGGTCAACAGTGAAGAAGAAATCAAAAAACATCTGGAACAATTACGCAAACAGCATTTTGGTGCAGTGCACTTTTGCTATGCGTTTCAACTCGGAACAGAAACCCTTCAATTTCGTGCCAATGATGACGGCGAACCCAGTAATTCAGCCGGAATGCCGATATACGGTCAGATTCAATCATTTGGCCTAACCAATGTTTTGGTAGTGGTGGTCCGATTTTATGGCGGAGTAAAATTAGGTGTGGGCGGATTAATATCGGCTTATAGAACTGCGGCACAAATGGCTCTTTCTGAAGCTGTCATTATAGAAAAAACTATTGACATCCATTTCTCCATTACATTTGATTATAAAAACATGAACAAAGTGATGCGTGTTATCAAAGAAAAAAACCTCAACATTGTAGCACAGCACATGGACGAAAGCTGCCAAATGGAACTGAGTACGCGAAAAAAAAATGCCGATATGATTTTCGACATTTTTTCAAATTTATTTGAAGTGGACATTCAAAAAGTTTAATCGTTCATAATGTCCAAAATATACTGCGGTGGCTGAATAGCTTTTCCTAAATTGATGTCTACAAATACCAACATAAAATGCGCAGTTGTTAACAACTCATTATTTTCATTACGAATTTCACAATCAAATTCCACCTTTACTGAAGATTGTCCTTTAAACTTGGTTACAACTGTAAGTAAATCATCATAACGTGCTGGTTTTTTGTAATTTATAGTCATCGAAACTATAGGCAATGCAATTCCGTTCTCTTCGAGCGTTTTATACGAAATCCCTTTGTTTCTGAGCCATTCCACGCGTCCCATCTCAAAATAGGGCACATAATTGCCGTGATAAACCACACTCATTTGATCGGTTTCGGAGTAACGGACTCTCACTTGAATTTGATGTTCTTTCATCTTATTTTTCTGCTTTTTATTGGAGTATATTTCAATCTTTACAACATTTTTTTTAAAAAATCAATGCCATTTTAATTTTTTTTAACGAATTTTATTCACATATTTGTTACCCCGAAAAACAGTAAAAACATTCGTTGTTTTTTAGAGTTAAAACCTAATACATAAATACTATAATTTTAAACCAAATGAGTAAAACTGCGCAATCGGTGTGGGAAAACTGTCTACTATTTATAAAAGACAATATTCAAGAGCAAGCCTACAAAACTTGGTTTGAACCGATTAAGTCAGTGGAACTAACTGATAATGCTCTTTACATTCAAGTTCCTAGTAAATTCTTCTACGAATGGCTTGAAGAACACTATGTAAAACTTTTGAAAGTTGCCTTGACTAAAGAACTTGGTAAAAATGCAAAGTTACTCTATAAAATCAAGATGGAAAACACTTACGGCAACAAACAACCGTTTACGGAACAATTGCCAAGTGCCCATAGAAGTCCGATAAAATCACAAGACGTTGATGCCCCGTTTAAAAACCTCAATCCCGAATTAAAAAATCCTTTTGTAATTCCGGGTATCCGAAACTTAAAAATTGAGTCGCAACTAAATCCAAACTATAGTTTTGACAATTTCCTAGAAGGAGATTCCAACCGATTGGCTCGTTCTGCCGGAATGGCTGTTGCGAACAAACCTGGTGGAACCTCATTCAATCCGCTACTCATTTTTGGTGGTGTCGGATTAGGAAAAACCCACTTAGCCCATGCTATTGGGGTTGAAATAAAAGATAAGTATCCTGAAAAAACAGTGTTGTATATTTCTGCTGAAGTATTTACCCAACAGTATATCGACTCTGTTAAAAAGAATAATAGAAACGATTTTATTCATTTTTACCAATTGATTGATGTGTTGATTATCGATGACGTTCAGTTCCTTTCCGGAAAAACAGGAACGCAGGATGTATTCTTCCACATATTCAATTACTTACACCAAAACGGCAAACAAGTCATTCTGACTTCCGATAAAGCTCCGGTGGATATGCAGGATATCGAACAACGATTGTTGTCCCGTTTCAAATGGGGATTGTCAGCCGAATTACATCAGCCTGACTACGAAACCCGTATTTCTATCTTAAAAAATATTTTATATCGTGATGGCGTTGAAATGCCGGACGAGATTATAGAGTATGTGGCTCGCAATATCAAGTCGAATGTTCGTGAGTTGGAAGGAGCTATTATTTCGCTAATCGCCCAATCATCTTTTAACAAAAAGGAAGTGACTTTAGATTTGGCCAAAAGCGTAGTAGAAAAATTCGTGAAAAATGTAAAACGTGAAATATCCATTGACTACATCCAAAAAGTAGTTTCTGATTATTTCCAGTTGGACATCGATACCTTGCAATCTAAAACAAGAAAACGCCATGTGGTGCAGGCACGTCAATTAGCCATGTTCTTTGCTAAGAAATTTACAAAATCGTCCTTAGCCAATATTGGTTCTCAAATTGGAGATCGTGACCACGCTACGGTATTACATGCTTGTAAAACGGTGGACAACTTGGTTTCAACAGACAAACAGTTCAAAAAATTTGTAGAAGATATTCATAAAAAATTATCCCTATAATTCTCTTTTTGACTAAGTTTGCGGTCTAGAACGATTTGATTATGCCCGTTAAAATTTTGATGGTTTGTCTTGGAAATATTTGCCGATCACCCTTGGCAGAAGGTCTCTTAGCGGCCAAACTTCCTAAAGATAGATTTTTTGTGGATTCCGCTGGAACAGGTGCTTATCATATTGGCAAGCAACCAGACAAACGCTCTGTGATGACCGCCCAAAAACACGGCCTCGATATTTCTACTCAGAAAGCGCGACAATTTAGCTCCAGAGATTTTGAGGATTTTGATTATATCTTCGTGATGGACAATACCAATTACGATGATGTCATTGGACTCGCCAAAAATGAAGACCAAAAAAAGAAAGTACAACTCATTTTGAACGAATTGTTTCCGGGCGATAATGTAGATGTTCCGGACCCTTATTACGGCCTACAGAATGGCTTTGATATGGTGTATGAAATGCTCGATGAAACGTGTACGCTTCTGTCTAAAAAACTGATAGCAAAACATTCATGAAATGCTATAGCATTTCATCTGACCAATAAAAAATGCAATAGCGCAGATGAAACCTGTTACCCTGAAAGGAAAGTTATATTTAATTCCAACCACCTTGGGTGACATGGATCCTCATGATGTTTTACCACAAACGGTAAAAAGAGCTATCGACTTTATTGACGACTACATCGTTGAAAATGAGAAAACGGCCCGAAAGTTTATCAAAGCTATTCATCCCGAAAAAGCACAGTCCAGTTTACGACTTACACTCTTAAACAAACGTACTGAGGTATCCGAATACAATGCCATGATTGCGCCTTGTTTGAATGGTCACAATATTGGCTTAATGAGTGAAGCAGGTTGCCCGGGTGTTGCTGATCCTGGAGCCGTAATTGTCAAAATTGCGCATGAAAAAGGAATCCAGGTTGTTCCTTTGGTTGGGCCTTCTTCCATCCTACTGGCAATGATGGGCTCTGGAATGAACGGACAAAGTTTTGCCTTTAATGGTTATCTTCCTATTGATAAAGGCGATAAAAAGGCAGCTTTAAAAAACTTCGAAAACCTTTCGTCTGCCAAAAATCAATCGCAGATTTTCATTGAAACGCCTTACCGGAATAATAAGTTATTGGAAGATTTGTTACAGGCATTACAGCCCAATACACATCTTTGCATTGCTACGGATATTACGCTTCCAACAGAATATATTAAAACCTTACGAGTAGCGGATTGGAAAAAGGTGAAAGTGGATTTACACAATAGACCAACGATATTTATCATTCATAAGTTTTAGGAAACGTATAAATGCAATTACTCTACCTTAGCATTCTTAACGGCCTGAATACTTTTGGTTTCAAATCCACCAAAATCTCTCATATAGCTTTTAACTGAAGTACCGTAATCGTCTTTGCATTTTTTTTCACCGTTGGAATTTAAAAAACGTTTGACCGAACCTGCGCCTCCCAAATGGGCTGCAGCCAAGATTCCTGATTCCGTAATTTTAACGCCATCGACAATCTTTCCTTCAAAATACTGGATGTAGTTCTTCAACTCATACTTGTTTTTAGAAAGTAAAGCTACAAAGGCTTTTTCCTGTAGTTTGGGACTGCTCATAAAGCGGGCACTGTCATTAATTCCGATTGATTTAAGGGTTTCTTTACCAAATTGGTATTTCCCCATATAACCGAGCGTATTAATTTTATGGTATTTTCCTTGAGATTCTTTGTGAGCCAAAGCCTCTTTAAAGCCAATAAAATATTTTCCTGTAAAAGGAATTTTCAGATTGGCGTAATCCATAGTGTTCTGAGAAGGAAAAACATATAAAAGCTCTTCATTATCAGATACAGAAAATCCGTTATTAATTTGGGGAGTGTAAGGTTTAAAACCTGAGCTTATAAAAGCTACAGTTAGTAGGATTGAAATGTAAAATATACTTTTCTTGATCATTTAAAGGTGTTTCTCAAGCGCTGTCACCGACATGAATATTTCCGAGTGCAAATATACAACATATAATTACAAAATTGACTGTCAACAACTTAAAAATAAAGCAAGTGAAATTTACTTCCGCCTGAGCCCTTGATTTCAAACGTTGGAGCGGGAATTTTAATCGAATTAAAGACTGTTAAAATTGTCTTAACGAAATGGGATTTGGTTTTAATTTTAGTCAAATCAACATCGAGACTGAGATAAAATTGACGGTATCTTTCCTTTTCAGGAAGAAAAATGGTATTCACGAAACCTTCTTCACCAGTTAGCATTCCTTCGGCACCATAACCCACCGCGATATTGAGCCACTTGGGAATCACCGTTGACTTGGTAAAGCTTTGGATATTGGCGGAAAGCCAATAGGTTTGACCGTTGTAGTCTTTCAGAATCTGCTCCGGAAGAGAACTTCCCAAAACATTAGGTCTTGCAGAAGCATAAGGAGTGGTATGAAACGAAAACTTAGGTATAATGCGTTGTTCTTTCCACAACAACTCTTGCGAAACGTATAAGGCCGTACCAGAAACGTTGGCGGCAACATCTCCTAAAGATGCACCCCAATTAGCCGAAAAACCATCGAAAACTTCCACCGTAGTCAAAAAAGCCAAACCTAAAGTGGCACCATAAAGCAATTGGCTTTTCCTACTTGCACCTGTCCATTTGAGGGCATTGGCTCCTAAACTTCCGAGATGATAGGATGAAAAGACATGACCAGCTTTATCCATCTGAAGCCATTCGGCGTTGTCGTTAATAAAATGAAAATCAGAACGCGGATAATCGGCATACCAAGCCTGATTTAAACCGATTAAGGCCGTTGAACCTAGAACGGTTTCTGAAATAACAATTGTTTTAAGACGCTTATTGTTTAAACTATCCGAAGGTTTCAATAAACGTTCGATGCTGCTTTGAGCAGAGGAGTTTTGGAAACATCCCAATAGCAAAAAAGCACTTATGCCATGGAGGAATTTCAAAATTATCGATTTGTACCTTGCGTATTCAACCAATCCGCATATTTCTTAGCATTTACCTGATGTTGCTCATAGGTAGCCGCAAAAACATGGTAACCAAATTTTTCCACACTCGCACAGAAATAAAGATACTCATGCTTTTCCGAATTGAGGACTGCATCAATGGCATCCACATCGGGCATGGCTATTGGTCCGGGAGGCAAACCAATTACTTTATAGGTATTGTAAGGAGAATTGATAAACAAATCATTATATAAAACTCGTTTGATGACCTGATTAAAATCGTTGTCTCTTAACTTCAAAGCGTATATTACAGTAGGATCAGCTTGTAGCGGCATACCTTGGTTCAATCGGTTAAGATATACGCCAGCAATCGTAGGGCGCTCACTTTTTTTAACCGACTCTTTATGAACAATAGCGGCTAACGTAGTTACCTGAACCGGAGTCATGTTTAAAGCCTCTGCCCTTGCCAAGCGCTCTTTCGTCCAGAAACGTTGATACTCTTCCAGCATTTTATCACGGAACTTTTCAGCCGAAATATTCCAATACACTTCATACGTATTGGGTAAAAACATAGCAAAAACAGTTTGTGCTGTAAATCCGTTTTGCTTTAAGAAAGCATCCTCTTTAAAAGTTGCCAAAAGCTTTGTAGTGTCGGGCTCTATTTGAGAACTCAAACGTTCTACCAAGTTTTCCAATCGTTCCTGATTGTTAAAAGCCAATTTTACAGGAACATTTCTTCGCATAGCGCCTACCAATTGAAAAGCACTCATCCCTTTCTTTAACAAAAAGCGTCCAGCTTTGACGTTCTCAGGATACTTACGCATTTTAGCGATAAATTCGAAATCATTCATATTCTTTACTATTGGTGAAAGAATCCTTTCGACGTCTTGATACGAGGAACCTGTTGGAATCTCAACAAATTCATCTTTGGCGATTTTGGTATTAGAAGTAAAAAATTTAATATAAACAATCGCCACAAATACTATAAAAGCGATGGCCAGAATCTTGATGATTTTAGTCTTATTCAAAACAATTTATTTTTTAATTAATTGAAAAACAGCTTCGTCATGAAAGGCGTAGTTGGCAAAATTCCAATCTTTTTTTACGCCAATTTTCTCAAATCCAAATGTAGTAAAAAGTGCTAAACTTGCTGTATTATCCGTTCCGATATTTGCATACAATTGATGCAACTGTAGGTGCTGAAAGCTATAATCAATTACCAAACTTAAGGCCTCTTTTCCAAAACCACTATTTCTGTTGCTATCATTTTGAATTATAATCCCCACTCCCGCACGTTGGTTCTTTACATCAAAATCAAATAGATCAATTAGTCCAATCGCTTCGAAAGTGTTGTTTTTGCAAATGGCCAATCGCAATTGTTTCACTTCATAAATATCCTGATGGGCATTTTCTAAATACTGCCGGATGAGAAATTTGCTATAAGGAGTTATGGTATTACTGACCTCCCAGATTGATTCATCATTTTCTATAACATAGATAAACTCTAAATCCTCGGGTTCGAGTGCACGGAGAAAAATCTTAGTTCCTTTTAGTGTTGTCATATTGATTTTAGAATGATGATTTTTGATTGTATAATTTAACTGTGAACTTACATAGCGAATAAAACTTTTTTTAAATCCTAAATCACAAATCTTAAATTACAAATCGATTGCTCCTTCAAAAACAAAAGTTGCAGGTCCTTTCAGAAAAACATTGATGTATCCATCGTTTACTTTATCAAAAGAAACCTGAAGTTTTCCACCTTCAACATCCAAATCAATACTATGCGCGTTAGTTTTACCTAGGGCATTCATCGCGATAGCAGCTGCAGTAGCTCCAGTACCGCAGGAATAGGTTTCATCCTCTACGCCGCGTTCGTAGGTACGCAAACGAAAATGATTGTCTGCCATTTGGTGTACAAAATTAACATTGCTTCCTGCTTTTCCGTACAAATCAGAATACCGTATTTTGGCTCCATTCGACTTTACATCATAAACGTCCAAGTCGTCTACAAGCATTATATGATGTGGGGAACCCGTGTTTAGAAAAACATAATCGCTTTCTATTTTAACGTCATTTACATCTTTCATTTGCAACGCGACATCGCCATTTTCAAGAAAGGAAGCATAGTGCAAGCCATCTGTAGCTATAAAGGTCGTCTCGTTTGAAATTATATGCAATCTTTTGGCAAAAGCCACAATACACCGTCCGCCATTACCACACATAGAGCTTTGGTTGCCATCCGAATTGTAATAGACCATTCTGAAATCGGTTTTGTCGTCATTTTCTAACAATATCAGGCCATCAGCTCCAATTCCGAAGCGTCTGTCGCAAAACTTTTCGATAAGTTGGGTATTGTCTTTCGGGAACGTATTTTGTCTGTTATCGATAAAGATAAAGTCATTTCCCGTCCCTTCGTATTTGTAAAATGTGGTTTTCATAGCATCGTTTACTCCCACAAATATAGCAAATATTAAGATTAACTTAAAAATTGTTAAACGAGCGTTAAAGGCCGTTCGGATGAAAATTGATTTTTTTTAATTTTACTATCAAATAATTTAAAATGGTATTTAAGATGAAACGATTTTCAGGTTTATTTTTGGTTTCTTTATTGAGTGGTGCAACCACATTGGGCGCGTACAAATTATTTGTAGAAGAAAAGAACAGTAGCGATTCGATTGTAACTTTGGCGCCAAATAGTTATGGTAGAACGGTTGGATTATCAGGCGAAGCTGTAGATTTTACAGCTGCTGCTGAAAGCACCATTCATTCCGTCGTTCACGTTAAGAATGTCTCTGTTCGCACAGTTTCCGACCCTATCATGCAATTCTTTTATGGCTCTCGAGGCGGACAACAACAAGAACAAATAGGAACAGGTTCTGGGGTAATTATTTCTGAGGATGGTTATGTAGTGACCAATAATCATGTAATCAAAGATGCTTCAGAACTTGAAGTTACTTTAAACAACAACAAATCATATAAAGCCAAACTTATCGGAACCGATTCTAAAATGGACATTGCGCTATTAAAAATCAATGCCGATGAAAAACTGCCGTATTCTACTTTTGCAGATTCTGATCAGGTTAAAGTGGGCGAATGGGTTTTGGCCGTTGGCAATCCTTACAACTTGAATTCTACCGTTACAGCCGGAATTGTATCTGCGAAAGCCCGAAACTTAGAGAATAACGGACTCCAATCGTTCATTCAAACCGATGCTGCTGTAAATCCGGGGAATTCCGGTGGTGCTTTGGTTAACACCCGTGGGGAATTAATCGGAATTAATACGATGATTTCCTCTCCAACCGGAAGTTATACAGGATATTCGTTCGCCGTTCCTTCTAACATTACCCGTAAAATTATTGAAGATATCATGGAATTTGGCAATGTACAGCGCGGTATTTTGGGAGTTGAAGGAGGCGAATTAAATAGTAAAGCTTCGAAAGAATTAGGAATTACAGATACGGAAGGTTTTTACATCAATAAAATTACGAAGAACTCTGGTGCCGAAAAAGCAGGCTTAAAGCAAGGAGATATTATCAAAAAATTAGACAATCAGAAAATCAGTTCTTTCTCAGAATTATCGGGATATATCAGTACCAAAAGACCCAACGATAAGGTTCAGGTTACTTTTATAAGAGATGGAGAAACTAAAATGGTACCGGTTACTTTAATCAAAAATGAAATGGTAACTACCGAGTTTAAAGGATTAGAATTGGAAGATATTGATAGTGCTGATAAACGAAAATTCCGAATCGGTTATGGCGTTCGTATCAAGGACATCAACAACGACAATCTTCGACCCTATTATGACCAACTTAAAGGAAGCATTATTCTTTCGGTTGATAATGTAAAAGCGACAGACGTTCAAACCCTATCTAAATTTTTAAATAAAAAAGAGGAAGGTCAAAGCGTTAACATACAAATGATTAACAAGATAGGCCAAGTTGTCCAGATAATTTTATAAGAATAAAAGGTTAGTATTGATTGAAACCAGTTCTTTTTAGGGCTGGTTTTTTTGTTTTACAAAAAAGTTACGAAATCGTTTTCGTGAAACATATCATTTTTATATTTTTGCGCCAAATTAAGATTCCGAAATACATTCGGGACAGGCAACACAACTAAATACGTATTTACTTTATGGACAGTAACAAATTTTACGAGAAAGAGGTATCATTTCAGGCGGATCGAAGAAAAGCAGCCGTTGAACTCATTAAGATTATCAGTGATTTGTGGTATGACAAATCCATCGAATTGGTCCTTTTCAGAAACCAATTGATTGATAGAAATGTTAGCGACATCATTAACTTTCACGAATATGCCGGAGAATTTGTTCAAAAACCCATCAATATTTTTGATTCGGTAGAAATTGCACGCGCGATGCTCGATTTAGATTTACCGCCCTCAAGAATCGATATCGGAAAATTAACTTATGAATATCATCTAGAAGACAATAAATACGATGATGGTCGTGCTTTTGTTATTGACAAGTTAAAAAATGCCAAAGATTTCCATGACCTAAAACCGAAAGATGTTGTTTTATACGGTTTTGGGCGAATTGGACGATTATTAGCTCGTGAAATGATGAGTAAAATGGGCAAAGGACAACAGCTACGTCTTCGTGCCATTGTTACCCGCGACAAAAACGATGCGACTTCATTGGAAAAAAGAGCATCTTTATTGCGTTACGATTCGGTTCATGGTGATTTTCAAGGTTCGGTTCAAGCAGATGCCGAAAACCAAGCCTTAATCATCAATGGAACTACTGTACACGTCATTACTGCTGCTAATCCTGAAGAAATTGATTATACAAAATACGGCATTGAAGAATGTTTGTTAATAGATAATACCGGAGCTTTTACTACAGAAGAGGCTTTAAAACGTCACTTAGTATCCAAAGGAGTTCATAAAGTCCTATTGACGGCTCCAGGAAAAGGGATTCCGAATATTGTATACGGAGTAAACCACAACGATCATAATCCGGATAAGGTAGCCATTTTTTCTGCGGCATCTTGTACTACCAATGCTATCACTCCAGTCCTGAAAGTGGTTGAAGACGCTCTTGGCGTTGTAAAAGGTCATATAGAGACCATTCATGCTTATACTAATGACCAGAATTTGGTAGATAACATGCACAAAAAATACCGTCGCGGACGTGCTGCTGCGCTGAACATGGTTATTACAGAAACTGGTGCCGGAACAGCTGTTGCAAAAGCATTACCAAGCTTGGCCGGAAAATTAACTTCAAATGCAATTCGTGTTCCTGTTCCTAATGGTTCGCTTGTAGTAATGAATTTGGAGGTAGCTAAAGAAACTTCTGTAGAATCAGTAAACGCTATTATGAAGAAATACGCTTTGGAAGGTGAATTGGTGGAACAAATCAGATATTCATTAAATAATGAATTAGTTTCTTCGGATATTGTTGGAACGGCTCAACCTTCAATCTACGACAGCAATGCGACGATTGTTTCCGGAGACGGAAAGAATATTGTGCTTTATGTATGGTATGACAATGAATATGGATACAGCCATCAGGTAATTCGTTTGGCAAAATATATTGCAAAAGTAAGACGCTACACTTATTACTAAAATTAGTAATTCAGTAGGGTAAAATCCGTTTAGTTTGTTATAAGCTAAACGGATTTTTTATGTTATTAACATTTTTTTGTTGATAAATGCAATTCGTATAATTTTTTTTATTAATTTTCGTCCCTAATTTGTTGCCCCCACAAATCTATTATTTATGAAGAAAGTGCTTTTTGGTTTACTTATCGTAAGCTGTTTTGCGTTCTCTAAAGGAGAACCTCGAGTAGAGACCTATAACTATGGTCAAAATGGAATGGAGCTCGTCGCCCGTTCTAAAAAAGGTGTTATTATTGTGAGCACCTATAATTCTAAGATGACTATTCGTCAGGAAATTGCCAGAAAAATTTATGACTTGTATTTAGAGAACAAGTTGCAAAGCAATAAAAAAATAACGGTTGAAGGCGCAGAAGCCGATGTTACCGGTAAATGCATCATCAGAAAAAAGAATAGTCTTACTGCGGTTGATTTCTATTATGAAGTAGTAGAATGGGACTCCGGACTCAAAGAAATTTATAAAAATAAGTTATAAAAAAAATGCTCAACAAATGTTGAGCATTTTTTTATTTATACCACTTGATTACGCTTTTCCTGCCGCAATCAGGTTTAAGGCAGAGCCCGCAACAAACCATCCTATTTGACTTTCGTTGTAAGTATGATTTGCCAAAATGATATCTTTAGAACCATCAGCATGAACGAATTCTAAAGTCAATGGTTTTGCTGGAGCAAACTCCGTCAAATCCAAGAAATTGATGGTATCATTCTCCTGAATTTTATCATAATCAGCTTCGTTTGCAAAAGTCAAGGCCAACATCCCTTGTTTTTTCAAATTGGTTTCATGAATACGGGCAAATGATTTTACTAAAACCGCTTTAACTCCAAGAAATCTTGGCTCCATAGCTGCATGCTCTCTCGAGGAACCTTCACCATAGTTTTGGTCTCCCACCACAATTGTAGGAACTCCAGCAGCTTTGTAGGCTCTGGCAACAGCAGGAACCGCATCGTAAGCTCCTGTTAATTGATTTTGAACTTTATTCGCTTCCTGATTGAACGCATTCACCGCTCCAATTAGCATATTATTAGAAATATTATCTAAATGACCACGGAAACGCAACCATGGCCCAGCCATAGAAATGTGATCGGTGGTACATTTTCCGAAAGCTTTTATTAATAATTTGGCTCCTGTGATATTTTTACCATCCCAAGCGTCAAAAGGTGCTAACAACTGTAATCTTTCCGAAGTTGGAGAAACGACTACTTGTACGCCACTTCCGTCGGCAGCTGGAGCTTGAAAACCGGCATCTTCCACATCAAATCCTCTTTTAGGTAATTCATCGCCGTGAGGTGGATTTAATTTAATCGCTTCACCCTTGTCATTTAATAGCGTATCCGTTATTGGGTTGAATGACAAGTCTCCAGAAATTGCTAAAGCAGCAACCATTTCAGGGGATGTTACAAAAGCGTGTGTATTTGGATTACCATCGGCACGTTTTGAGAAGTTTCTATTGAACGAGTGAACGATAGTATTTTTTTCTCCTTTATCGGCACCTGCCCTGTCCCACTGTCCGATACAAGGTCCGCAAGCATTGGTAAATACTTTCGTTCCCATTTTTTCGAAAGTAGCAATAATGCCGTCTCTTTCGATAGTGTATCGAATCTGTTCTGAACCAGGATTGATTCCGAATTCGGCTTTTGGTGTAATTCCGTGAGCCACGGCTTGCTCTACTATAGAAGCAGCTCGAGCCATATCTTCGTATGAGGAATTGGTACACGACCCTATTAATCCCCATTCCACTTTTAGAGGCCAACCATTTTTAGCAGCTTCTTCTTTCATTTGAGAAACCGGCGTTCCTCTATCTGGAGTAAATGGTCCGTTAATGTGGGGTTCTAATTCTGATAAATTAATTTCTATAACCTGATCAAAATACTGACTTGGATTAGCATAAACCTCTGCATCACCGGTTAGGTAATCAGCTACTTTATCAGCAGCATCTACAATATCCTGACGGTCAGTAGCTGCTAAATATCTTCTCATGGAGTCATCGTAACCGAAAGTAGATGTTGTTGCACCAATTTCGGCTCCCATATTACAAATGGTTCCTTTTCCGGTGCAAGACATGTTTATAGCACCTTCACCAAAATATTCTACAATAGCTCCCGTTCCGCCTTTTACAGTAAGAATATCAGCTACTTTTAAGATTACATCTTTAGGTGCCGTCCAACCGTTTAATTTTCCGGTCAATTTTACTCCGATAAGTTTTGGAAACTTCAACTCCCAAGACATACCCGACATGACATCTACCGCATCAGCTCCACCGACACCAATAGCTAACATTCCTAAACCCCCAGCATTTACTGTGTGTGAGTCTGTTCCAATCATCATTCCGCCAGGGAATGCATAATTTTCTAAAACGATTTGGTGAATGATACCTGAACCTGGTTTCCAGAATCCGATTCCGTATTTATTAGAAACTGACGAGAGGAAATCGAAAACTTCTTTTGATTGTGAATTGGCTACTGCTAAATCGGTAGTAGCACCAACTTTTGCTTGAATTAAGTGATCGCAGTGTACTGTTGTTGGAACGGCAACTGTCTTTTTACCGGCATGCATAAATTGCAATAAAGCCATTTGTGCTGTTGCATCTTGACAAGCAACTCTATCGGGAGCAAAATCTACATAATCCTTTCCACGAGTGAAGGATTGTGATGGGTTTCCTTGCCATAAATGTGAATATAAAATCTTTTCTGAAAGTGTTAATGGACGACCAACTAACTCACGTGCTTTATCCACACGCTCCGCCATTGTTCCATAAACTTTTTTAATCATTTCAATATCAAAAGCCATACTATTTAGGGTTTATTTGTTTCGCAGTGCAAATTTACGAAAACGTTATATTTAAGTAAATTATTTTCAGAAAATATGCTAATCATGAATGATGTTTTACGAAATAGTGATTTTAACCCTTCCTTTTTTGTAAATGTAACATTTAAACGCTAAGAAATTGACGATTCTTAATTTCTATCCCTTAAATCCATTATCGGCTTCTCGTAAAAACGGTACAAAATCGCACTAAAAAGTATCGTGATAGCGAGATAAAACGCTGTAATCAAATGCAATTGCAATAATGAGTCTCGTTTATTATCGACAAAAAACATTACTATCTGCATAATCACGCTGTAATGAAGAAGGTAAATTGAGTAAGAAATTTTGCTTAGGAACTCGATTGGACGTTGAAGTTTAGTCGTTGAAGTTTCCCATTGTGATAAGAACGGCATTAAGCAAGCAATCGATACAGACACCATGGGAAGGTAAATAACATTCCATATGAACGGATAGGTTTCAGGCAGTAATCTTAAGAAACCCATTCCAAAATACATAAATATCATTATGGATACTCCAACCAAAAAAGATTCCCTTTTAAACTTACTCCAATATTTTTGACAATTGATACTAATCCAAGCGCAGACAACCCCTATAAAAACAGCATCTAAGCGGTAAATCACTACTGCTTTTAAGGACATATTCCAATCATCAATGGTAGTAGTTTTTGTTTTGTAGTGATAATATAATTTAAAAAAAACAGACAACACAATTAATAGCGTTGTGATAACAAGGAAAAATTTACGTTTGCTTTTAGGTTTGAAAATAACAGAAAAAAGTAAAAGAGACAAAGGTAAAATGATATAAGCCCACTCTTCTACAGAAAGGCTCCAGGATTCTGGGAAAAAAGAAGGCATCTGGGAAAGACCATTTTGAAGAAAAACAAAATACAGTTCTATTTTTGAAATATTCCGCCCTAAACTCGCTGAAATAGCAATGTTTATTAAAAGTACCAGAAAGTAATTTGGCAATGTCCGAAACCATCTTCTTCTCAGGAAATGGATCGCGCTCTGTAAGTTAAACTTTTCCTCAACAAATAACTTGTAGATGATTTTACCAATAAGAAAACCGCTTAAAACGAAGAAAAATTCAACCCCGAGAAATCCAAATAAAGCAAAATACTGTTTGATAAAGCCATCTTTAGGATTATAAATCCATAAAATATGTGAGCATAGCACCATTACTATAGCTGCTGCACGCATTACATCCAATCCAAAAACTCTTTTTGAATCCATTGGTTTTGTATTGTTCATGCAAGAAATTGATATTTAGAATCGTTAGAGAATCAAAGATATGTAAAATTTAAGGAGATATAATTTTCTAAATCAGTATCAAATCAAGTTACAAAACAGTAGTATTAGTGTAACAATACCATTTTGAAAGCTACTTATAAATAACTTGTTTTAAGACAATGCTTTTCATCTATCTAAATCAACTAAATATGTCACACAAAATCGGTTTTTTATTAGCAATAGCAGCCTCAATATTGAGCGTAGCAACAGGTATTGAAAAAAAAGAAATTAAAGTAAGAAAATCCTTTTACGTAGCAACATCTCGATAATTTTCGAATAAAAATGAAGTAATTTATCTTCAGTATACGTATTTGACTACCATTGTATAAACTACAAAGCTCCTTATTCCTTTGTAGATAAAAATGCCTTTTAAAATACTTTGGACAGAAACTTGTAAATCATTACTATGGATGACGTAAACAAAAGAAGGCAGAGTAAAAGGCCAACTAACAGTAGCTGTAATGCTTCATTGGTAAAGCTTGGAAACTCTTTAAACTCTGACAACACTGCAAAAACCATATAGATTGAAAACAACGAGGTTACTGTGGCCAAAAACATTCCGATAAACTTGTTCTGAAAAATCATTTGCAATACCATTATTAAAAGTAATCCTAGTGCAAAAAAGTTGATATGATTATTTCCAAAGTAATTTTCTAAAAACCAATATCCACTGAGGATGACTATGATTATTTCGGGTACTAATAAGAGGTATTTTTTTTTCATTGTGATAGCTTTTTGATTTTGATGATGCTATATAAACGAAAAAAAAGCTGTTTTATTACAACAGCTTATTAATTATCATCTCTTCGGTAATACCTTCGGCATCAGCCTTGTAGTTTTTAATAATTCGATGACGAAGAATTCCAGTCGCAACCGCTTTAACATCTTCAATATCTGGAGAAAACTTACCGTTGAAAGCAGCATTGGTTTTAGCCGCTAAAATAAGGTTTTGTGAAGCTCTTGGTCCGGCACCCCAATCTAAGTAATTCTTGATGTACTCGTTGGAAAGCGGATTGTTAGGACGTGTTTTGCTTACTAGAGTAACTGCGTATTCAATCACATTATCGGCTACTGGAATTCGACGTACCAAATGCTGAAAATCGATTATTTCCTGTGCTGTGAATAACGGATTGATGGTTGGCTTCGCATCTGAAGTGGTACTTTTTACGACATCGATTTCTTCAGCAAAAGAAGGGTAATCTAGTTTGATGGCAAACATAAAACGATCTAATTGCGCTTCGGGTAAAGGATAAGTTCCTTCTTGTTCTATTGGATTTTGAGTTGCCAAAACAAAATAAGGTAAATCCAATTTGTAGTTTTGACCTGCAATGGTAACCGAACGTTCCTGCATTGCTTCTAGTAGAGCAGCTTGTGTTTTTGGTGGCGTTCTGTTGATCTCATCAGCCAGAATAATGTTAGCAAAAATAGGTCCTTTTATAAATTTAAATTGTCGACTTTCGTCTAAGATTTCGCTTCCTAGAATGTCCGAAGGCATCAAATCCGGTGTAAACTGAATACGTTTAAAATCCAAACCTAAAGCCTGTGAAATCGTATTTACCATCAATGTTTTGGCCAAACCCGGCACACCTACAAGAAGCGCGTGTCCACCTGAGAATATGCTCAATAAAATTTGGTCTACAACATCGTCCTGACCCACAATTATCTTGGCAATTTCTTTTTTAAGCTCTAGTCTTTTTTGAACTAATTCTTTAACCGCAGTAACATCAGACATAGGATTTCTGGTTTTGATTTATGATTATTTTTTGATCCAATTATTGACAAACACACAATCTCTGTACTCACCGTTAACTTTGATATACGTTTCTTTTATTTTCTCGTCAGTCCATTTTCCAATGGCTTTGATTTGCTTTTCTTTTAGGGCCAAATCCTTGATTTTTATGTAATCTTTAGCATAATCAGCAGTGTGCTCATTAATTCTATTGGTCACGGTAATGATTTTATATTTTTTACCACTTCTTGGATCATCATCTAAAATGGGTACTGTAATGGCATTGTCTTTTAAGTTAGAAACTTCGCTATAAAGACTAGGATCCATTTTGGTCAATTCAAAGTGTGTGTCCTGAGTTTTTGGATTAATAAGTGTTCCACCATTCGCACGAGTTTCCTTTTCGTCGGACATGGTTCGAGCTGCTTCTGCAAAAGAGATTTCTCCGTTTTCAATTCTTCTTTTAATCAATGTTATTTTTTCTTTCGCATCTTTCAATGATTGATCAGATACTTTTGGCATCATCAATATGTGTCTTAGTTCTACTTCCTGGCCTTTGATTTTTTCGACCATAATGATGTGATAGCCGTATTCTGTTTCAAACGGCTCCGAGATTTCGCCTTCACTTAATGAGAAGGCAACATCTTTAAATTCTTTTACGAACTGAGTTTTTCTGTTTATCTTATAAAATCCGCCGCTTGAGGCCGAACCTCTATCATCCGAATAAATAACAGCCCTTGTTTTAAAACTTGCTCCAGCCAATACTTCTGCTTTAATTTCTTTAAGTCTATTAATTACCCTTTGTTTTTCTTCTTCAGAGATTTTGGGAGCTACGACAATCTGCGCCACTTCCATTTCGGCACCAAAAACAGGTAAATCTGCTTCTGGAATTGCCTTAAAGAACGTACGTGTTTCTTCAGGAGTAATTTCAACACCATCGATAATTTTCTTTTGCATTTCGCCACCGAGCTTGATGGTTTTGATAATATCAAATAATTCACTTTTGAATTCATCTTCATTATCCTTTTTGAAGTATTGTACCACCTTATCCATCGAGCCTAATTGCTCTACCATATAGGAAATTTGATCGTTCATTTTTTCCTTTACCTCTTCATCTTTGATAATAATACTATCTTGTACAGCCTGATGCGCAAAAAGTTTGTCCTCCAACAATTTTCCTAACATTTGGCAACGGGTAATATCTTTTATAGATTGACCTTGACTAGACAACTCTAAAAACGATTTATCAATATCAGAATCAAGAACAATATAATCGCCTACAGTAGCAATAACGCCATCTACTTTCTGTCTTTTAGAAGTATTTTTTACAACAGGTTTTGTTTTGACAGAGTCTTTAATAATTTCCTGCGCATTGGCAAAGCTTACAGTGCAAAGAACAGCAATAATTGCTACAGTAAGTTTGCTATTGGTATATTTCATAATCATTGTTTTTAATGGCGTCATTCGTAATTTCTTTTTCAAATTTTTTAATCAATTCTAATTTTCTCTTATTCAGTATAACTTCTTTCAGCGTAGGTTTGATATACTCAAATGGTGAAATCTGATTTTTCTCAATTACACTGGTTATTTTTATCAGATAAATATCATCTTTATCCTGAATCTGTATTTTTTTACCCGAACGAATATATTCATCTCGGTTATCCGGATTTATCACTGGTAGTTTTTCATATACCTGACTCATATCAACCCAAACACTATCATTCAGAGCAAAACTTTTAAATTGAAGACCGTAGGTACTCCAAAATTTTTTGTCTTTTTTATTATAGTCAAAGAATTTACTCCTAATGGTTGCAAAACGAGGATTGTCTTTGGATAGGTTAACAAACCTTAATCGCACTAACGTTCCGTATGTTTTGAAATTCTCCTTATTTGCGGTGTAATACGTTTTTAATTCGTCCTGACTTACAACCGTATCCACTGTGTTTTTAACGACCTCTTCAATATATGCCCTCGTATATAAATCTATTTTATACTGTTTGATTAGCGCATTGTATTCTCGCTTTTTTTGATCGCTTAGATTCCGCTCTGCCGCTTCAATGAGTAACTTTTGACTTGCCCACCGATCTATAAAATCACGGACTAAAAGAATACTGTCCTCTTTAGAAGTACCGGTTGGAACTAAAGTTGCAATATCACTTTTGTATAAATAATTTTTCCCTACCCTTGCGATGGACTGTGGTTTCTGTTTTGGTTGGAAATAGTTGCAAGAACAGACCATCAGACATAGTAGGAAGAGACTATTTCTAATCATTTATTTCAGCTGTTTTTTTACGGCTGCAAAAGCATCATTGTTCACTTTTACGTTAAATTCCTTTTTCAAATCATCGACCCATCTTTGTTCCAAATACTGTTGGTAATCGTTAACCATTTTCCCTTTACATTCTTCAAGTGTTTTTGGAGCTTCTGGTAAAATTCGTTCCACATTGGTTACAAAATAATACTCTCCTTCCTTAAATACATTTGAAACTCCAACATCATATTTCATGGCTTTTGGTAGTGCATCACTTCCTTCTTCAAAAACACCACTATTGGTCATAACATTGATTACATTGTTCAAATTCAATTTGTCTTTGATGGCTTGTGGCTCTGTCCCTTTTTTCAATAATGACTGTGCTTTTTTGATCATGTCCTCTTTGGTTGAAGAAGCTACAGTTACCTCTACTCTCTTCTTCCACATGTGTTCCATTTTATGCTGGTCGTAGAATGTTTTTAACCCTAAAGTATCTGTTTTTGCTCGTTCCCAAATTTCTTTTTCCATTAAGTCGAATAACAATAACCCATCGCGGTATTCTTCCATAACGTTGGCAAAATCAGGAAAATCATTTTCCAAGTTTTCATCATAAAACGTGGTCAATTGTTCGTCTAGGAATTTTGTATACAATTCTTCCGTTAGTTTGGTTACCGGCTTTGTTTTTATACCTGCTTTCTGTTGCTTATCCACAAAATCCAAGAACGCTTTACCGTCTATTTTCTTTGTGTTAATAGTTAAAAGAGTTGCCGTGAAATCTTTGGCGTTTTCTGGCTGTGTCCATTTTGCTTCATAAAAATCATTGGTAACTAATTTTGAAACCGCTTGAAACTGTTTGTTGTCTCTTTTATAAGTATATTTTTTTCTAAGTTTTTCGTTTAAAGAAGCGGTAATCTTTTTAGATCTGTCGTCTTTCCCCACTTTAGTTTCAATTTCAGATTTCATCTCATCGATAGTTTTTATCGGATGTTTTTCTATCAACTTAATGATGTGCCAACCAAATTGCGACTGAAACGGTGCCGAAAGATCGCCTACATTTTTCAATGCAAAAGCCATATTTTCGAATTCTTCCGAACTAAGTTGACCCGAACCAAATTTATTCAACACACCACCTTTTGAAGAGGATGATTTATCTTCTGAAAATTGTTTGGCTAAATCCTCAAACTTTTCGCCTTGCTGTATTTTTTTATAAATGTCGTTTATGGTGTTCTTTGCATCTTTATCAACATCATCTGCTTTCGGATTTAAAACCATGATGTGCGCCACTGTGATTTCTCCGCGATTGGCTCGAATGTCATTTATTTTTAAAATATGGTATCCAAAACGCGTTCTGATAATTTTAGATATTTTACCTTTTTCGGTAGTAAAGGCTGCATTTTCAAAAGGATACACCATTCTGAACGCAGTAAAATAACCTAAGTCACCTTTATTCTCTTTGGCAGAAGGATCTTCTGAAAACTCCGTTGCTAATTTTTCAAAGTCTTCACCGGCAAGTGCTTTCTTTCTGACTTCATCAATCTTTTTAAACGCTTTTAAAGTGTCTTCAGGAGTAGCGTTCTCGTCAGCCATTATTAAAATGTGAGACGCTTTTATTTCTTTTTGAAGTCGGTTATACCCTTCTTCAACAAGTTCCTGCGTGATTTTAGTATCGTTAAAATAATTTTTGGCTAATTGAGTTCGGTAGGATTTTAACTCGTTTTGATATTTAGCGTTATTCTGTAAACCCAACTTATAAGCTTTGTTTACTTTCAGTTTATACCCTACAAAAAGTTCTAAATACTGATTTAAATCTTTTTGAGTATCATCTTTAACTAAATCTAAATTCTTTTTATAGATTCTTTCAAATTCATCCGTGTAATAAGGCTTATCGTTGATGGTAAAAAGAACATCCTTGTCTTTATTTTGTGCGCCTAGGGAAGATGATATTACAAATAATAACCCGAAAAAAAACTGTCTTAAATTCATGCTGATAAAAATTTTCTTTAAAAAAATTTATATTAAATTTTATGTGCTCACACTTTCTAAAAACGGTTTGAGATAGCAGTGTAACAATCAACAAAAATAGTAATTCAAAGACATTATCCAACTATACGCGCTACTATTAACAAAATTTTATTAACACTTCTTTCCTATGAAAATCTGACATCAAAATTTGAAATGAAAACCATAAGGAAATAATCAGTAAATAATAGTATTTTTGCAACCAATTTATCAAAAATCATGAGTTTTTTAAAAGAGATACAACGCCGCAGAACTTTTGGAATTATTTCACACCCTGATGCTGGAAAAACCACCTTAACCGAGAAATTGCTTCTTTTTGGAGGAGCGATTCAGGAAGCTGGTGCGGTTAAAAACAATAAAATCAAAAAAGGAGCGACCTCCGACTTTATGGAAATTGAGCGTCAAAGAGGGATTTCGGTATCGACTTCGGTTTTGGCTTTCAACTATAAAGACAAAAAAATAAACATCCTAGACACACCAGGACACAAAGATTTTGCTGAAGACACTTTTAGAACTTTGACTGCTGTAGATAGTGTAATTGTTGTGATTGATGTTGCCAAAGGTGTTGAGGAACAGACTGAAAAACTGGTAGCCGTTTGTAGAATGAGAAACATTCCAATGATTGTTTTTATAAACAAGTTGGATAGAGAAGGAAAAGATGCTTTTGATTTGATGGATGAAGTGGAACAAAAATTGGGATTGAGCGTGACACCTTTGAGTTTTCCAATCGGAATGGGATATGATTTTCAAGGTATATACAATATTTGGGAACAGAACATTAATCTTTTTAGTGGCGACAGTCGTAAGAACATTGAAGACACCATCGCTTTCTCTGACATCAATAGTCCTGAGCTAGAAAAAATAATTGGTGAAAAACCCGCTGTTAAATTAAGAGATGAATTAGAATTAATTTCAGAAGTGTATCCTGCTTTTGATAGAGAAGCCTATCTTGAAGGAAGTTTGCAACCTGTTTTCTTTGGTTCTGCCTTAAACAACTTTGGTGTTAGAGAATTATTGGATTGCTTTGTAGAAATTGCTCCAGCGCCGAGAGCTAAAGAATCAGAAACGCGATTGGTAAAACCAGAAGAAGAAAAAATGGCTGGTTTTGTATTCAAGATTCACGCTAATATGGATCCAAAGCACCGAGACAGATTGGCGTTTGTAAAGATTGTTTCTGGAACGTTTGAACGCAACAAACCATACATGCACGTTCGTTTAAATAAAAATTTGAAATTCTCAAGTCCTAATGCCTTTTTTGCCGAAAGAAAAGAGATCGTTGACATTTCGTATCCAGGTGATATTGTAGGATTGCATGATACTGGGAATTTTAAGATTGGCGATACCCTTACAGAAGGCGAAATGATGAGCTTTAAAGGCATCCCTAGTTTTTCACCGGAACATTTTAGATACATCAATAACGCTGACCCTTTGAAGTCCAAACAACTTGAAAAAGGAATTGATCAGTTAATGGACGAAGGTGTGGCACAGTTGTTTACTTTGGAGATGAATAATCGAAAAGTCATTGGAACTGTAGGAGCACTCCAATATGAGGTAATTCAATACCGTTTGGAGCATGAATATGGCGCGAAATGTAGTTATGAAACCTTTCCGGTGCATAAGGCTTGTTGGGTTAAACCTAATGATGCCAAAAGTGAAGAATTTAAAGAGTTCAAAAGAATAAAGCAAAAGTTTTTGGCCCACGACAAATACGGTCAATTGGTGTTTTTGGCAGATTCTGAATTCACAATTCAAATGACGCAAAGCAAATTTCCGAACGTAAAATTATTTTTCACATCAGAATTTGATTAATTGCCTCAAAAAGCAAACTAAATTTTTTATTTAAAAAAATCATTCCTATATTTACCCGCTGAAATACAGTCTTTATGAAAAAGTTTTCGAAATTTTATTTATGGTCAGTTATCCTTTTCACGGATTTTATGGCATTTGCGCAACCAGGTGATGACGATGGTGGCGGTGGCGTTGAAGGTGGCGACCCAGAACCAGCACCAATTAATAGTAAATTGATTTTACTAGCCATTACGGGAATCCTTTTTGTAATGTATACTTTTAGAAAAAACAGAAAGCAAGCTTAATTTTTTAATCTTGTTTTTTTTAATATAAAAAAATCCCCACTTAATAAGTGGGGATTTTTTATTGGAAGTATTTTTGTTTTTAATTGATAACTTTCTTTGTTACAGTTATACCATCATTTGAAGTAATTTGCACTAACAACACTTCGTTAGACAATCCACCATTAATGGTTGTTTGATTGGCATTAATGTTTGTTTTCTCTTGTAACAATCTACCGCGAATATCAAACACCTTTACACTAGCCATCTCTGTTGTTCCGGAGTTGATTACAAACTCATTATTTTGGTTGTAAATAACCACCGTATTAACAGTAAAAGATGGGTTAGATAATTGTGATTGGTATACAATTTCAAAACGATTATTGAACGTTCCAGCGTCAGAAGCAAAATTATAAGCTCCTGTTTGTAAATTATGCTCGGTTACTAACAAATTATCTTTAAGATAAATTGGTTGTGCTCCATCAGTAAACAATCCATCCACATGATCAATCGCAATTGTGTAGCTTCCTGCTGTAGTTACTTTGAAACTTAACGGAATTACATCAGAAGCATTAAATGGCAATGATTTACCTTGAATTGTGTATTCTGTATTATCTAAAATAGAATTCAATAATACATTACCTGTATTGATGTTCTTTCCGTCATAAAGATCTACACCATCAGTGGCATTGGTCATGTAACCTGCTGCCATTTGTGAAAATGCACCCGAAGTATTGGTTAAGTTCAACCAAAATCTATTCGTTTCATCTACATCATTAGTAACATTGGTACCTGTTTTAAAGAATTGATTTGCATTATCATTCGAGCGCTGAACGTTTTTAAATTCAAGAGCCGTAGCTGCTCCAGTTGCTTCAACAAAGAAACCTTGACCAGTTCTGATTATTCCGTTTGGATTAAATACCTGAGCTTCACTGTTTGTAGTAAAGGTACCTCCTGCCCATGAGCAATAGGCATTATTAGAGGTGTTGTTATTCGTTTCTCTCCAGAAATACAATGTTCCAGTTATTTTGGTACTATTATCTGATACGAATTGTGACATTGTGATTGGCGATGGGTAAGGATTTCCAACAAGATTAAATCGTTGTCCGGCACCACCATTAGTCATTGTATAAGTAATATCCCCATTATTAGGAACTCCAGTAAAAGTAGCATTCCAAACAGTAGCAGCTGTTGGGTGATTCCATGGCATACGTATTAAATATCCTTTTGCCGGAGCAAATGGAACGTTATTACTGTCTGTACCGTTAACTCCATTAGGATCCAAACCAGTCAAACTAAATCCAACATCAGCATTATTGTATAGATTGGTGTTAGTTCTGTAAACATAAAATCTGTTTCCGAAAGTAAATGGAGAAAAAGCGTACAATCCTTGACCTGTAACCGGTGATGACCATAAAGTATAGTCTAATCGCTTTAAAGCAGAAGAATTACGTTTCACAACAATATTCCCTGAATTTGTAAGTGTATTGTTCTGAATTAAATTAGCATTATTATTCAACGTAAATGTGCTTCCAGAATCAACTGTTAATCTACCGTTTAAAGTAACATCAAATCCTGATGAAACTGTTACTACTGCATTGTTAGTCAATCTTAGTGAACAAGCTGCAAAATCAGAAGCTAAAGTAGCCGAAGAACCGTCAAACAAAACAGATTTTGTAGCAGATGGAGATCCGTTAGACCAAGAAACACCACCGTTAGTAGAAGTTGTAGCATCAATTGTAACTACTGCTGAACCACTATTTCCGATTCCGACACATCCATTAGCATCGGTAACTGAGGTTAACGTGTATGTTGTAGTACTCGTCGGCGCTACTGATATATTCGTGCCACTTACATATCCACTAGCACTTCCTCCAGAATACACCAAACTATAAGGTGATGTTCCGCCAGTGATGGCTACTTGAATATTTGTTGGGCTTCCTGAGCATATTGCCGCTGATCCAGAAATTACAGAAGCTGTAGGTCTTGGATTAACAGTAACGCTTGAAGTTGAAGCGCTAGCTTTACATCCAAAAGCATTGGTAACTTCAACATTATAAGCTGTATTTACAATTGGCGCAACTCCAGTAGGGTTTTGAGTACTTGACGTAAACCCACTAGGTGTAGATGTCCAAGCATACGTAGTTGGAATTACAGTACCCGTTACCGTTACGTTGTCAATTGCCCAATACCAATCCCAAGTGGCATCATATTTAAATCGAATAGAAACTGTAGGTTGATTAAGATATGAAGCTAAACTTATAGTTACAGGTGCAAATGCATTATCAGCTCCCTCACTTGCACCCGTGTACGTGGCAATTGCTGTCCAATTAACACCGTCCGTTGAAACTTGAACGATAGCGCTATCTGTAGAAACATTACGGAAGTAATGGAAAAAGCTTAAAGAAGCTGCACTCAATCCAAACGTACTAAAAGATGGTGATTGTAAAGTTGTAGCTGTTGTTGAACCCGATCCTTGCGCATCACTATTACTTAAATAAAATTGTGAAGCATCGTTACTATTGAATACATCCACATCATAAGTATATCCATTGGCTCTCAATGTCCAAGCGGCATTTGCCGGTGTACCTAGGGTACTGGTATTTGTTGTAGTCCATCCTGCTGGCGCACTGTTAAAATTTTCATTTAATAAGGGAACTGTTGGAGAATTACTTGTGGCGCTTGATGTTAAATTAAAATTACCACCGCTACAAATAGTACTGGCACTTGAAGAAGCCGTTACAGCTGTAGGTACTGGGTTAACTCTTAATGTTTTACTAGCGGTTGCGATACCACAAGAACCACCACTAGTAGTTAATGTTAAAGTAGCATTCCCCGAAAAAGCAGTTGGTGGTGTCCATGTAGCATTAAGGTTTGTAGCACTAGGAGTAAAAGTTCCTCCAGCCACACTAGAACTCCAAGTCCCACCTGTTGCAGAACCTCCAATGCTTCCGCCTAAACCAGCAGAAGTACCACCTTGACAGATTGCACTTAGAGCACTACCCGCATTGGCAGTAGCTTGTGAACATCCTTTTAAACTTACTCCTGTCATTGAACCAAGGGAGTTACCACTCATAACTGTTGAACACGTCGAAGAAGTATTTGAAGTTGGTACAGTTCTATTTAACACTGCATTTCTAATTCCGTCGGTATTGTCAATATCTTGTTGATTTTCATTAGTAAAATTCGCAGGAAGTGTATCTAAACTTCTTTGACCTAAATTAGCATTTCTAACGGAGCTCAAAACATATATTGCCTGATCGTTTGCATTTATAGTTAGAGCAGTACCAAAAGCAAAAGTACCAACCTGAGTTGTACCACTATCGTAGTTTCGTGTATTGGTTAAAGATGTTGTCTGATCTACATAATCAAAAACTGCTGCCCAAACCGTTGTCCCTCTTGTAGTTCCGCCTGTAATAGAATAAATAAGATTAGAACCACTTGCAGCATCTAATCCAGCTTCATTTAAATAATAGATAGCGGTATGTTGACGAATAGTAGTCGTACCCATATTTCCAGAAGCTAATGTCATCGCCTGACCACCGTAAGTTATGGAAACTGTTCTAGCAGCAACTGCAGATTGACTTGATGCAATTGCTACAACTAATACTCTATTACTCCCTGAACCTGCAGGAACTGTGTAAGCTGTAGTGGCTCCACTTCCGGTAGCATTGTATAAATTACTCCAATTTTGCAATGTTGTTACTTGCGCAAACAAATTGGATGTTTGAAAGAAACAAAACAGCACGAAAACTACTGCAGTTACTTTAGAATTTTGTACTAATGTTTTCATTGAGACTATATTAAATTATTAAAAAAACTTAATTTTTAAAAGACAAACCAATTAATTTTTTTTGACATAAAAAAATATTTAATCGACAAAATGCAAATATTGACGTTAAAAAGCGTTAAATTTTGTGTTTTGTAAGTTTTTAGGCTTTGTTTTTGAGAATTGTTTTGGCTTTAAAAAGCAAAAGTACTGCAAGGAAAACTTACATTAAATTAAACTCGATAAAATAACATTAAACTCGTTTAAGTGTTAAAATGAGTATCCATCAAATAAAAGCACAAAAAAATCCCCACTATTGCTAGTGGGGATTACTTTATAAGTTGAAGAAGAATTATCTAATAACTTTCTTGGTAACAGTAACACCATTATCGGAAGTAATCTGAACCAACAATACTTGGTTAGATAAACCGCCACTAATTGTTGTTTGATTGGAGTTGACACCACTTTTCTCTTGTAGCAATCTTCCTCTGATATCAAAAACTTTCACGTCCTTCATAATGGTTTCACCCGAGTTAATCACAAAATTATTGTTTTGAGAATAGATGATAACATTGTTCGCTGTAAAACCAGGATTCTCGATGCCTAACTGCGATTGGAAAACAATTTCAAAACGGTTATTGAATGAACCTTCAGTAGAAGCAAAACTGTAAGCACCTGAATTCAAATCGTGAACCGTTCCTGCTAGATTATCTTTTAGATAAATATCCTGAGCTCCATCGGCAAACAAACCATCAACATGGTCGATCGCAATCGAATAATTCCCTGCTGTAGCTGCTTTAAAGGCTAATGGTACAACATCTGAAGCATCAAATGGCAAACTTCTTCCTTGAATCGCAAACTCTTCGTTATTCAAGAAAGAGTTCAAAGCTGTTGGGTTGTCATTAAAGTAACGACCATCAATAGCAGCATCAATTCCTTGTGTAGCGCCAGTCATATAAGCAACCATCATCTGATTAACACTTGTTGTAGCATCCGATAAGTTTAACCAAATTCTGTTGCGCTCGATAGTAGTAGTTCTTAAGAACTGATTATCATTATTAGGAATACGTTGTAGGTTATTGAATTCTATAGAAGTAGAAGTCGCTTTCACAATAAAACCTTGACCTACTTGAATCGTTCCATTTGGAATAATATTCAAAGTATCACCTCCTGAAGCTACACCACCTGCAGTAGTATACGTTGCATAAGAAGGTGCTGCATTATTATTCGTTTTTCTCCAGAAATACAATCCGTCTCCAGGCGTCAATGGATTATCTCCAATATTGTTATCACCAATAAACGTATCTGCATCTATAGTTGATGGATAAGGATTTCCGATAGCATAATAAGAACCATTATTTAAACTTGAAAGCGTAACAGTTCCGTTGTTTGGAATCCCAGTAAATATTCCTGTCCAACTGGTTGGAGCCGTTGGGTGATTCCATGGCATACGAATTAAATAACTAGTTCCCACCGCAAATGGCACATTATTAGAATCTGTTCCATTTACACCATCAGGATTAGTACCTGTTACAGCAAGTCCAGCTCCTGCATACAAATCTGTTGATGGATTGTATACATAAAAACGGTTGGCAAAAGTAAATGGAGAGAAGGCATATAACCCTTGACCAGTTACCGGAGAAGACCATAAAGTATAATCTAAACGCTTCAATGTAGCTGAATTACGTTTTACAATAATATTACCTGTATTGTTATTTGTTGTACCTCCTTGAAATAAGTTGGCGTTGTTATTTAAAGTAAATGAACTACCCGACTGAACACTTACAGCACCAGTCAAAGTAACATTAAATCCTGAAGTAACAGACACTACAGCATTGTTCACTAAGCTAAGAGCACAAGCTGAAAAATCAGCACCGATAGTTCCGGTCGATCCATCAAAAACTGCAGTAGTTGCACTTGATGGTGTTCCATTATCCCATGTGATACCACCATCTGTTGTTGTAGTAGTTACTGATGCAATTACTGCACTACCAGACATTGTAGTTGAATAGTTACAAGGAGCATTAGCATTAGTTGCCTCTACTGTATACGTTCCAACAGCCGTTTGAGGACCAAACGAAATAGCACTACCGGTACCCGCTACTGGAGATCCTGTATCAACACCTCCTATTTTCAACTGGTACGTTATGTTCAATTGAGAATTAGCCAAGCCAACCACTACTCCCGAACCACCAGAGCAATAAGCCCCACCACCAGTAACTGCATATGCAGTAGGTTGCGTACAAACTACATTACCATTGAAGATAAAGTCGTTGATACTACCTGTTCCTCCCGCATTAGTAGCACTATAACCATATATTCTAAAAGTTATAGGTGATGAAACGTCATCAAAATCAACACCAGATAATGATAAAGTTTCTGTACTTGGAATATTATTGCCTGTATTAGTATACACTCCTAAATCAGTAGAAAAACTATTTAAACTGGAACGAACAGCAAATTTTGTCGGCCCAGAACCTGACCTCTGATTTGTGAAAATTAAATTTTCAAAATTAATACTATAACCAGTACCTGGAGTCAACGATAATTCGATGTAGTCGTCGTTATCAATTGAAGTCGATAAAGTCCAGTTAGTATTAGTATATCTATCATTTCCTGTAGCACCGGAAATTCCTGCACCTCTCACAACACCACTAACTGTAATATTTGAATTAAAAGTTTGTCCTGTTGTATATGGACTCGTATTACCAGGCGAAGTACCTGTTATTGTGTTGGCATAAATACTTACAGGTGACAATGTCACAACAATAGAACCACTAGTAGCTTGAGTTAATGAACCCGAATTCGCATTCAAAGTATAAGTACCTGCAGCATCAAATTGAATAGCATTAAATGTAGCAACTCCAGCCACAGCTGCAACAGAAGTTGTTCCTGATAAAGTACCCAATCCTGATGCTTTTGTAAGCACTACTGTTCCTGTATAGTTAGTATCCACACTATTGTCTGCTCTTCTAACTTCTACTGTAAAGGATGCTAAGTTAACTCCAGCATTTCCTGTAGCTGGTGTGCCTACAAAAGCTAATTGCGTTGGCGCACCTAATACTGTAAATGTTGCACTAGTTCCTGCTGTTAAAACATCACCGGCATTTCTTGTAGCAGTCAATGTAACTCCAGTTCCCGCTGTAGCCAAAGTAACTCCACTAACAACGATAGAGTTTGTTGCAGCCAAAATAGTTCCTGATACTGTTCCTCCAATGGCACCGGCATTCCCGTTTGTTGTTAAATCAAAGGTAGTTCCAGCAATTACAGTTGTAGGTATATTATAAGCATCTTGTGCCTGAACCGTTACGTTAAACAACCCTGTAGCTGAAGGAGAAGCAGGACTAATCGACGTAATTACTAGTTTAGTAGCTACTGAAACAAAACCATTGTCTTTTCCTAAACCGAAATATTGTGTTCCTGATGTTAAGTCAGATGGTGTCGCATTTGTAGTGCTAGTGTAGGTAAATGGATTACTTCCAGCGGCTGTAGCAACAACCGTAGACCATGAAGCTCCGTTGTAAAACCCGATTAAAGGTGTTGTTCCGCCAGCAAAGTTTGAACCAAAAGTATCTGCAGTGTTATACTGTCCTACTACGGATAAATTACTACCTCCAGCTACGGCCTCACTAACTTGCCATCTTCTGTTTACAACTTTAGTATTATCAAATGGAGTCGCATACGTACCATCTAAAACATTGATTCCGTAAACATCCGAAGTTCCTCCTGTGTTATTTAAGATAATAGGATTATAAGCTGTATTTCCCACTGGGAAAGTAACCGCTCCTGCTCCAACAGTTCTTTTTAATTGTCCCGTACTATTAGTTACAAGATAATTAGTACTGCTGGCAGTGATGCTTCCGGAAGCACCAACAGTAAGATTGTTGGCTCCAAGAGTAATTTTTCCTGAAGTTAAAGCCAACGTTTGATTTACCGTTACATTGTTTACCAATGTTAAACCTAAACTATTATTTAAAGTAAGAAAATCAAAAGTAGAGGCTCCTGTTAACGTTTGCGCTAAAGTTCCATTAAATTGAACTAATCTAGAACTTGGTGTGAAAGTACCCGAATTACTCCAGTTACCGGCTACATTAAGATCCCCTCCAACTTGAGTAGACAATTTAAGTGTAGCACCAGAAGCTATAGCAACATTACCCGTTACCGAAGTCGTTGCTGTTGTAGCGTCCATGTCATAAGTACCTCCTAAAAGGTTAAGATTTCCTGAAACAGCCGTAGTGCCATATACGCCAGGACCACTTCCTAAATATATGGTACCGGCACCTACTGTAAGATTACCAGCTATTGCCCAGTTTCCGGCAACACTTCCTGTTCTAGAAACAAAACGACCTGAGCTATTCATAGTAAAATCATACGCATTGATAGCGCCAAATGAACTTACATCAGAGGCGCTAGTAAACGTATAACTGTTTCTGCTAAAAGGTGGCGTGGTACCACTTGTAGTTGAACTTACGGTGTAGTATCTGTCCCAACGTGCACTTGCTCCAATAGTAGTTCCTGCACCAGAACCCGGATTTTCTGTTGGTACAGAAGCATAAGCTCCACCTCCAGAATAAGCTACATATCCAAACCAGTTGAAAGCAGCTGGCATTCCACCAAGTGCAGACCATGGAATGGCTACCTCTTTCGTACCACTTGCAGAAGCATAACTTCCAAAAGCAGCCGTTGGTGAAGACCATCCTCCTGAACCATCTGCTGTACGATACTCTCTGTAACCGTCTTTAAAATATACGACCATATCGGCACGGAATTGCAGGTTGGCAAAGTTCGAACCGTCATAATTATTATAACCTGTTAGATTTCCATCTGCATTGGTTCCTCCATTTACAGGAGTAATAGGATTTTTATCTAAATACAAAACTGTTCCTTCAGCTGTATTAGTTCCTGTAAGTCCGATATACAAATTAGTTGCATCCCAGTTCATATACCAGGTTCCGGTAGCACTTGACTGTTGGTTATTTCCGTTAGTATGGGTTCCGTATTCGTTAGCAGTAATCACCCCGTCAATTCCGGAAGCACTTGTAGTTGTAAGATTTTGTGAAGCTGAATTTGCACCTGCAAATTCACCCACAGTATATTGTGATGCTGCTCTAACTCTATAATAATACGTTGTAGTTTGGCTTAAACCAGTTACGTTTAGAGAATTCGTAGCCTGACCTGAAACATATAAATTATTATATCCTGAAACCAATGAAGTAAATGCCGCATCCGTAGCCACATCAACTCTATATCCAGTTACACCTGAAACAGCTGTCCAATTAGCTGTAAAACCTGCACTACCAATAGCTGTTGCAGCACTTGAAGTTGGCACGGCAGGAATTGGGTCGATTAATATATTATCAAAATCAACATTCCCAGTACCATTACTCATTGCAAACTTTAAGTCCGTAAGAGAAATTGAAGCTGTTGTAGCAGCAATATCGTTGAACTCTTTTGTAGTGCCAATCCATAAATCATAAGTATCATTAGCAACAGTTTCATAAGTACCGTCCGGCGCTCTATAAGTTAGTGTAGCTCCTGAATTATTAATTGCCCATAAAACCGTTTGTGTACCCGTATAATTAGCAGTATTTGTACTTCCGGTAAGGTTTCTTAATGAAAACTGCCCAGCAGTTGCAGTCCAATTTACACCCAATCTAGAGTGAGTTGAAGCACTAGCTTCTGCAGAATTTGCAGTTCCGTAACCACTACCAACCTGAAGAGTTCCAGCAGTTGTTTGCGCCACCGAATTACCAGATACGGCAATATCAAAACGATACAACATGCTTCCTGGAGTAGGTGAAAAATCAGAAGTTCTACTAAATGCTCCTGCATTAGCGGTTCTAGCAAATCTCAATTTGTTGGATGTAGTAGTATTGATAGACAATACGGTACCTGCACCCGAAGTAGAAATAGCATTAAACTGCCCATTGGTTGGTGTAGTTGCGTTGACATAACTTGATACCGTAGTAGAACTACTGAAATCTTGTTGTAGCAACTGTGCATTTCCACTAGCAGCAAACGCCAACACAAAGACCAACACAAGACTTGCTCTGAGTTTGTTAAAAGAATCGCCACTAAAAGCAGCATCAATCTTGGTAAAAATTTTCATAAATCGTTAGGTATTAATTATTCTATATTTATTCAATTTGGTTATTAAAAGGGACTTGTATTATTGCAAAAAAAGAACCTGAAAGAAACATCAAGTTCGTCTTTTTTAGGGGTCGATTTAGGGACGATAAAACTACAACAAAAAACGATAAAACAACTACTTCAAACGATTAAATCGATGAAAATCTACATAGTGTAAGAAAACAGAGGTTAAAGCTATAAACTGTCTGAAATATAGTCATATATTCCTCATTTTTTTAAGGTTACCAAAGTGTTACCTAGACGCCTTTTTAACGCTACTCATTAAGGTTCAACTACTAAAAGCTAAATAGTCTGTAGAAAATTATATTACGTATTGTTGGCAATCAAAAGTTGTCACAAAAAAAATGAAATTAAAAAAATTGTGACAAAAGGTGTCACAAAATATTCATTTGAAAAAAAAATTGTGACAGTTTGTGTCACAAAATATTCACTTGAAAAAAAATTGTGACACTAGTAAAATCTCTGCCCGCTTAGACGAAAAAAAAGTGGCGCTACAAAATACTCTGAAAGCAAAAAACCTCTTCATTGCTGAAGAGGTTTTTCTACTATTTTACAGGAACATTATGCTTGTCCGGCCGTTCCGAAATTCAACGGGATTTGAGGTTGTTCGGTGTCTTTGATTTCGCCGTTGATTTGTTCAAATCGGTGGATGTTTTCACCCAAAGCTTTCAGAAATCTTTTGGCGTGTTGCGGTGTTAACACAATTCTTGATTTTACTTTGGCTTTAGGCACGCCCGGCATCAGCGTTACAAAATCGACTACAAACTCGGAAGCAGAGTGATTGATAATGGCTAAGTTAGAATAAATGCCTTCTGCTGTTTTTTCATCCAATTCGATGTTGATTTGTCCTTGTTGTTGATTATTATCGGTCATTTGATATTAGATTTTAAATATTAGATTTTAGATATTAGATATTAGATATTTAAAATTTAACATCTAAAATCTAATATTAAAAGCCACTAATTTAGAATTTAAAATAGTGGCTTTTATTTATTTAACTAAAAATCTTTCGATTAGTAGATATACTCTTCTTTACTGGCCATGATTTCGTTGTAGTCTTCTTTAGAGCCTACGATCGTGTGATCGTAATCTCTCATACCGGTTCCGGCAGGAATTCTGTGTCCAACGATTACATTTTCTTTAAGACCTTCAAGCGTATCCACTTTACCAGCTACAGCTGCTTCGTTTAATACTTTTGTAGTCTCTTGGAACGATGCCGCAGAGATGAATGATTTAGTTTGTAACGATGCTCTAGTAATACCTTGTAATACCGGAGTTGCTGTAGCCGTAACTACATCACGCGCTACTACTTGATTTTTATCATTACGTTTCAACAACGAATTTTCATCACGCAATTCACGTGGAGAAACAATCTGACCTGGTTTTAACACTTCAGAATCACCTGCATCTTCTACCACTTTCATTCCGTATAACTTATCGTTTTCTTCCAAGAAATCGGCCGTGTGGATCAATTGCTCCTCAAGGAACAACGTATCTCCCGGATCCTGCACTTGAACTTTACGCATCATCTGACGAATAACCACTTCAAAGTGTTTGTCGTTGATTTTTACCCCTTGTAAACGGTATACCTCTTGAATTTCGTTTACCAAATACTGTTGCACAGCTGATGGCCCTTGGATTCTTAAGATATCTTCCGGAGTAATAGCACCGTCTGATAAAGGCACACCCGCTTTTACGAAGTCATTTTCCTGAACTAGGATTTGACTTGATAATTTCACTAGGTATTTCTTGATTTCACCAAATTTAGATTCGATGACAATCTCACGGTTACCTCTTTTGATTTTCCCGAAAGAAACCACACCATCAATTTCAGAAACTACCGCTGGGTTGGAAGGATTACGAGCTTCTAACAACTCGGTAATTCTTGGTAAACCTCCTGTGATATCTCCTGCTTTAGAAGAACGACGTGGAATTTTCACAAGGATTTTACCTGCTTTAATTTTCTCTCCATCTTCTACCATAAGGTGCGCTCCAACTGGTAAGTTGTAAGAACGGATTAATTCTCCGTCTTTACCATAAACCAATAAGGTTGGGATTAATTTTTTATTTCTTCCTTCAGAAATTACTTTTTCCTGGAAACCAGTTTGCTCATCGATTTCAACTTGGAACGATTGTCCTTGTTCTAAATCTTCGTAAGCAATCTTTCCGGTAAATTCTGAAACGATTACTCCATTATACGGATCCCATTTACAGATGATAGCACCTTTATCAACTACATCACCATCTTTTACACTGATGACAGAACCGTAAGGGATATTATGTGTACTTAAAAGAATTCCGGTTTTAGTATCGACTAATTTCAATTCTGTGGAACGAGAAACAACGATGTCAACTTTATTACCATCTGCATCTTCTCCAACAACCGTTTTCAAATCTTCGATTTCTAATTTTCCACCAAATCTTGCTACAATAGTAGATTCTTCAGAAACACCACCTGCAACTCCACCCACGTGGAAGGTACGAAGTGTCAACTGTGTACCTGGCTCTCCAATAGATTGAGCAGCGATAACTCCGACTGCTTCTCCTTTTTGAGTCATTTTTCCGGTGGCTAAGTTTCTTCCGTAACATTTAGCACAAATTCCTTTTTTAGCTTCACATGTTAAAGGCGAACGAACGTCCACTCTTTCCAGCGGCGATTCTTCAATAGCTTTAACAATAGCTTCGGTAATTTGTTCTCCTGAATGTACTAAAATTTCGTTATTCAACGGATTGATAACATCTTGCAATGCTACACGACCTAAGATTCTTTCTCCTAACGTTTCAACGATTTCTTCGTTTTTCTTCAATGCAGAAACATCTATTCCTCTTAACGTACCACAATCTACAGAGTTTACGATTACGTCTTGAGAAACGTCATGTAAACGACGTGTCAAGTAACCCGCATCCGCCGTTTTCAAAGCGGTATCCGCAAGTCCTTTACGTGCACCGTGCGTAGAAATAAAGTACTCTAAGATCGATAATCCTTCTTTAAAGTTAGAAAGAATCGGGTTTTCAATAATTTCTCCACCACCAGCAGTTGATTTCTTAGGCTTAGCCATCAAACCACGCATACCTGTTAACTGACGGATTTGTTCTTTAGAACCCCTTGCTCCAGAGTCAAGCATCATATACACTGAGTTAAACCCTTGTTGGTCTTCTCTAATGTTTTTCATTGCTAACTCGGTCAATTGCGCATTGGCAGAAGTCCAGATATCAATAACTTGGTTGTAACGTTCGTTATTGGTAATAAGACCCATGTTATAATTTACAGAAATAGCTTCAACTTGTTCACGCGCATCTGCAATCAATTTTGGTTTTTGCTCCGGAATTCTGATATCTCCTAATGAGAAGGACAAACCACCTTTGAAGGCGAATTTATACCCCATATCTTTCATTTCATCAAGGAAAGCTGCCGTTGTAGGAACATCAGTCACTGCAAGGATTTTTCCGATAATGTCACGTAAAGACTTTTTAGTCAATACTTCGTTGATATATCCTGCTGCTGGCGGAACTACTTCATTAAATAGTACTCTACCTGCAGTAGTTTGGATGATTTTGTATACTAATTCTCCATTTTCATTAAAATCTTTAGCTCTGATTTTAACACGCGCGTTCAATTCAACTCTTCCTTCATTGATAGCGATATTACACTCTTCAGCAGAATAGAATGTTAACCCTTCTCCTAAGATTTGATGTTCTGGAACAGATAATCTTTCTTTGGTCATATAATAAAGACCCAATACCATGTCTTGTGATGGAACCGTAATTGGTGCACCATTCGCAGGGTTAAGAATATTATGTGATGCCAACATCAATAACTGACATTCAAGGATAGCTTCTGGTCCAAGTGGCAAGTGAACGGCCATCTGGTCACCATCAAAATCCGCGTTAAACGCCGTACACACTAATGGGTGCAACTGAATTGCTTTTCCTTCAATTAATTTTGGTTGGAAGGCTTGAATTCCTAATCGGTGCAAAGTAGGAGCACGATTTAGCAATACTGGGTGACCTTTGATTACATTTTCAAGGATATCCCAAACTACAGGCTCTTTTTTGTCGATTATTTTCTTAGCTGATTTTACTGTTTTAACAATTCCTCTTTCGATTAACTTACGAATAACGAATGGTTTGTATAGTTCAGCAGCCATGTCTTTTGGCAGACCACATTCGAACAATTTCATTTCTGGTCCAACAACAATTACCGAACGAGCAGAATAATCCACACGTTTTCCTAATAAGTTTTGACGGAAACGACCTTGTTTTCCTTTTAATGAATCTGATAAAGATTTCAATGGTCTGTTAGATTCTGTTTTAACTGCAGAAGCTTTACGTGTGTTGTCAAATAAGGAATCTACCGATTCTTGCAACATACGTTTTTCGTTTCTTAAGATAACTTCCGGAGCTTTGATTTCCATCAATCTTTTCAAACGGTTGTTACGGATGATTACTCTTCTGTACAAATCGTTCAAATCCGATGTTGCGAAACGACCACCATCAAGCGGCACTAAAGGACGCAACTCTGGCGGGATAACTGGAACCACTTTCATAATCATCCATTCTGGACGATTTTCGCGGTTTTTATTTGAATCACGGAAGGACTCCACCACTTGAAGTCTTTTTAGGGCTTCTGTTTTTCTTTGTTTTGAAGTTTCGTTATTAGCAGCGTGACGCAATTGGTATGATAACTCATTCAAATCGGTTCTTGCTAACAAGTCCATGATACATTCAGCACCCATTTTGGCAACAAACTTATTCGGATCAAAATCATCCAAATATTGGTTGTCTTGTGGCAATGAATCTAAAATGTTCAAATATTCTTCTTCCGTAAGGAAATCAAGTCTTGATAATGATTCTCCTTCTGCATTTACTGCAATACCGGCCTGGATTACTACGTATCTTTCGTAGTAGATAATCATATCTAATTTCTTAGATGGCAAGCCAAGTATGTAACCGATTTTGTTTGGCAAAGAACGGAAATACCAGATATGAGCAATAGGCACCACCAAATTGATGTGTCCTACTCTATCACGACGTACTTTTTTCTCAGTTACTTCAACTCCACAACGGTCACATACGATTCCTTTGTAACGGATTCTTTTGTATTTTCCACAAGCACATTCAAAATCTTTTACAGGACCGAAAATTCGTTCGCAGAAAAGACCATCACGTTCTGGCTTGTGAGTTCTATAATTAATTGTTTCGGGTTTTAGAACCTCTCCTCTTGACTCCGCCAAGATAGATTCTGGAGACGCTAAACCAATTGAAATTCTGTCAAATCTCTTGATTGCAGTTTTATTGTCTCTGCTATTATTTCTATTATTCATCATAGTTTTTACTATTGATTTATTTGCAATTAAAATTAAAATTTAGTCGAAAGTTTGAAAGTTGAAGGTCGAAAGTGTAATTACTGACTTTATGACTTTTGACTTTATGACTCTTGACTTTCCCTCGAATTACTTCTCTAAACCTCAAGCCTCTTTCATCTTGAAGTGCTAGTTATATAACGTAAATGTTGTATAAAAAATCGGAACGGTTTACGGGTATAAATCTTTAAAAACTTTATTATTTGTGAAAAGTCAAAGGTCGAAAGTCAAAAGCCGTTCTGACTTTCGACTTTCGTCTTGTGACTTAATTTATTCCTCTAATCTGATGTCTAATCCAAGACCTTTCAATTCGTGCATCAATACGTTGAACGATTCTGGCAATCCTGGTTCTGGCATAGACTCACCCTTAACGATAGCTTCGTAAGTTTTAGCTCTACCAATAACGTCATCCGATTTCACAGTTAAAATTTCTCTAAGCGTGCTTGATGCTCCATAAGCTTCAAGTGCCCAAACCTCCATTTCTCCAAAACGCTGACCTCCAAATTGAGCTTTACCACCCAATGGTTGTTGTGTAATAAGAGAGTATGGACCGATAGAACGTGCGTGCATTTTATCATCAACCATGTGCCCCAATTTCAACATATAGATTACTCCGACAGTTGCTGCTTGGTGGAAACGTTCTCCCGTTCCTCCGTCATACAAATAGGTATGACCAAAACGTGGAATGCCTGCTTCATCTGTTAATTCATTGATTTGGTCTAATGTTGCTCCGTCAAAAATTGGAGTAGCATAAGTTCTACCCAAGTTCATTCCGGCCCAACCCAAAACAGTTTCATAAATCTGACCAATGTTCATACGAGAAGGTACACCCAGTGGATTCAATACGATATCAACCGGAGTTCCATCTTCAAGGAATGGCATGTCTTCATGACGAACGATACGAGCCACAATACCTTTGTTTCCGTGACGTCCTGCCATTTTATCACCCACTTTCAACTTACGTTTCTTAGCGATGTATACTTTAGCCAATTTCAAAATACCGGCTGGCAATTCATCTCCAACAGTGATGGTAAATTTCTCTCTTCTTAAGGCACCTTGTAAATCATTTAATTTGATTTTGTAGTTGTGAATTAAGTCGTTCACCAAGTTATTAGATTCTTCATCAGAAACCCATTGTCCTTTAGTTAAGTGAGCGAAATCTTCAACAGCCTGAAGCATTTTCTTCGTATATTTTTTACCTTTTGGCAACACTTCTTCTCCTAAATCGTTCATAACACCTTGCGATGTTTTTCCGTCAACGATAACAAATAATTTTTCAATCAATTTGTCTTTTAACTCTACGAATTTAGTTTCGAATTCCATTTCCAAAGACGTCAAATCGTCTTTATCCTTGGTACGTTTCTTTTTATCTTTTACCGCTCTTGCGAATAATTTTTTATCTAAAACTACACCGTGTAATGATGGAGAAGCTTTTAACGAAGCATCTTTTACATCACCCGCTTTATCTCCAAAGATAGCGCGAAGTAATTTCTCTTCCGGAGTTGGATCTGATTCTCCTTTTGGTGTAATTTTTCCGATTAGGATATCGCCAGGTTTTACTTCGGCACCAATTCTAATCATTCCATTTTCATCCAAATCTTTGGTAGCCTCTTCAGAAACGTTCGGGATATCGTTAGTCAACTCTTCGTTACCTAATTTCGTATCTCTAACTTCCAAAGAATAATCATCTACGTGGATAGACGTGAAAATATCATCACGAACTACTTTTTCAGAAATCACAATCGCATCCTCGAAGTTGTATCCTTTCCAAGGCATAAAGGCAACTTTTAGGTTTCTACCCAAAGCTAACTCTCCGTTTTGTGTGGCATATCCTTCACAAAGTACTTGTCCTAATTTCACTCTGTCTCCTTTTCTTACGATAGGTTTTAGGTTGATAGACGTACTTTGATTCGTTTTTCTGAATTTGATTAATTGGTATGTTTTTTCATCTGGATCAAAACTCACCATTCTTTCTGCTTCCGTTCTGTCGTATTTGATGGTAATCATGTTAGCATCAACGTACTCCACAGTTCCGTTTCCTTCCGCATTAATCAATACTCTAGAATCAGAGGCAACCTGACGCTCTAAACCAGTTCCAACGATTGGTGCTTCAGGACGTAACAATGGTACAGCCTGACGCATCATGTTTGATCCCATCAACGCACGGTTCGCATCATCATGCTCCAAGAAAGGAATCAAAGATGCCGAAATCGATGCAATTTGGTTAGGCGCAACGTCTGTATAGTGAACTTGTCCTGGATCAACTACTGGGAAATCACCTTCTTCACGGGCGATTACTTTATCAGCAGTAATTTTTCCTTTTCCGTCCATTTCGATGTTTGCCTGAGCAATCATTTTTCCTTCTTCTTCTTCAGCGCTTAAGTAAATTGGCTCCGAAGTTAAATCGACCACACCATTCGTAACTTTACGGTAAGGCGTTTCGATGAATCCCATTCCGTTCACTTTAGCGTAAACACCAAGTGACGAAATCAATCCAATATTTGGTCCCTCAGGAGTTTCAATTGGGCAAAGTCTTCCGTAATGTGTATAGTGAACGTCACGTACCTCAAATCCTGCTCTTTCTCTTGAAAGTCCACCTGGTCCAAGTGCTGATAATCTTCTTTTGTGCGTAATCTCAGCTAATGGATTCGTTTGATCCATAAATTGAGATAACTGATTCGTACCAAAGAAAGAGTTGATAACCGATGATAATGTTTTGGCGTTAATCAAATCGATTGGTGTAAACACCTCGTTATCTCTAACGTTCATTCTTTCACGAATAGTACGCGCCATACGCGCTAAACCAACACCGAATTGTTGCGACAATTGTTCACCAACTGTTCTAACACGACGGTTTGATAAGTGATCGATATCATCAATATCTGCTTTCGCATTGATAAGTTCAATCAAGTATTTTACAATGGTAATGATATCTTCTTTGGTCAAGACTTGCTTTTCCATTGGGATATCCAAACCAAGTTTTTTGTTCATTCTGTAACGACCTACTTCACCTAAGTTGTAACGTTGGTCAGAGAAGAATAATTTATCTATAATACCACGAGCAGTTTCTTCATCAGGCGGTTCTGCATTACGCAATTGTCTGTAAATATGCTCAACAGCTTCTTTTTCAGAGTTTGTTGGATCTTTTTGTAACGTATTATGAATGATAGCATAATCACCTTGATTCGCATCTTCCTTATGTAACAAAATAGATTTAACGTTAGAATCGATGATTTCTTCCACATTATCTTTGTCGATAATGGTATCTCTATCAAGGATAATCTCGTTACGTTCGATAGAAACTACTTCACCAGTATCTTCATCTACGAAATCTTCATGCCAAGTATTCAATACTCTCGCTGCTAATTTTCTACCGATATATTTTTTAAGTCCTGTTTTAGACACTTTAATTTCCTCAGCAAGGTCGAAGATTTCAAGGATATCCTTATCTCTTTCGAAACCGATAGCACGGAATAAAGTTGTTACAGGTAATTTTTTCTTTCTGTCGATATAAGCGTACATAACGCTATTGATATCTGTAGCAAATTCAATCCATGACCCTTTGAAAGGAATTACCCTTGCAGAATATAACTTCGTACCATTTGCGTGGAAAGACTGACCAAAGAATACTCCAGGAGAACGGTGTAATTGAGAAACAACCACACGCTCCGCACCGTTGATCACGAAAGTACCGCTTGGAGTCATATAAGGAATTGTTCCTAAATAAACGTCCTGTACGATAGTTTCAAAATCCTCGTGTTCCGGATCAGTGCAATAAAGTTTCAGACGTGCTTTTAAGGGCACGCTGTATGTCAAACCTCTTTCGATACACTCTTGAATGGTATAACGTGGTGGGTCAACAAAATAGTCAAGGAATTCCAATACAAATTGGTTTCTTGTATCAGTAATTGGAAAGTTTTCCATGAAGGTGTTGTATAAACCTTCGTTGCCTCTTTCGTCTGACTTCGTTTCCAATTGGAAGAAATCTTGGAAGGATTTAACCTGAACATCTAGAAAATCCGGATATTGAGGAATGTTTTTAGTAGAGGCAAAATTCAATCTTTCAGTCTGATTTGTTATCATCAATGGACAAAATTTTGATTTAAAAAAAGTAATTTTTGTGTTAAAAAACACTGTATAATCTATACTTTCCTTTATTTGATAATCAACACCTCTTAAAAATAAACCAGGAAAAGTTGTCTATTTTTTTCTTCGTAGTTGATTAAAAGCTTACTCGTATTTAAGCTAGTAGAATAATAAAACTTGATATAATTTTATTATACGAAAAATGGTTTAGGCCCTTGGACGATTGTCCAAGGCCTAAACCTAGTTCTAAAACCGGAGTTGAATTATTTTAATTCAACAACAGCTCCAGCTTCTTCTAAAGATTTTTTCAAACCTTCAGCTTCTGCTTTAGTAACTCCTTCTTTGATGTTAGATGGTGCACCGTCAACTAAATCTTTAGCTTCTTTCAAGCCAAGACCTGTTAATTCTTTAACAGCTTTAACTACTGCTAATTTAGAAGCACCTGCATCTTTCAATACAACTGTGAATTCTGTTTGCTCTTCAGCAGCTTCAGCTCCAGCTCCACCACCAGCAGCAACTACTACAGCTGCAGCAGCTGGTTCGATACCATACTCATCTTTTAATATTGTAGCTAAATCGTTAACTTCTTTTACTGTCAAGTTAACTAATTGTTCTGCGAATTGTTTCAAATCTGCCATTTTTTCTATCGTTTAAAATGTTCTTTAATTATTATTTTTTTAGTCTGCTCTAATTATTCTGCTGATTCGCCTTTTTGCTCTGCATTGTTTAATAATGCTGCAATAACACGTTTAGCAGGCGATTGAAGTAATCCAATGATTTCTCCAATAACTTCTTCTTTAGATTTCAATGATGCCAAGCTATCTAGAAGGTTGTCACCGATGTAAATTTCACCGTTGATGTAAGCTCCTTTGAAGGCTGGTTTATCTGATTTTTTTCTGAAATCCTTAATGATTTTAGCTGGTGAATTTGCAATATCAGCAATAAATACTGAAGAGTTACCTTTTAAGATACTAGGCAAATCACCATAATCATTAGTTGAAGCTTCCATTGCTTTTCCAAGCAAGGTGTTTTTAACTACTTCTAGTTTGATTCCCGCTTTAAAACAAGCTCTTCTTAAACTTGAAGTTGTTTCAGCGTCCAATCCTGAAGTATCTGCAATATAAATTACATTCGTTTCAGCCAACTTTGCAGTTAAATCTTCTATCGCGATTGATTTTTCTTCTCTTGTCATAATAAAATTTGTTTAACTACCAATTATACTGCTTTAGGATCTAAAGCAATAGCAGGACTCATAGTACTTGACAAGTGAATAGACTTGATGTAAGCACCTTTAGCTGCAGTTGGTTTTAATTTGATTAATGTTTGAATAATTTCGTGAGCGTTGTCAACGATTTGTTCAGCACCAAAAGAAATTCTTCCGATACCAGCGTGAACAATACCAGTTTTATCCACTTTAAAGTCGATTTTACCTGCTTTCACCTCAGCAACAGCTTTACCAATTTCCATAGTAACTGTTCCTGTTTTAGGGTTTGGCATTAAACCTCTTGGTCCTAATACACGACCTAAAGGACCTAATTTACCCATGATAGCTGGCATAGTGATGATAACATCAACATCAGTCCAACCATCTTTAATTTTTTGAAGGTAATCATCTAAACCTACGTAATCAGCTCCAGCTGCTTTAGCTTCAGCTTCTTTGTCTGGAGTAACTAAAGCTAATACTTTAGTATCTTTTCCAGTTCCGTGAGGTAGTGTTACAACACCTCTTACCATTTGATTTGCTTTTCTTGGATCAACTCCTAAACGAACAGCAATATCTACAGACTCGTCAAATTTTGCAGAAGCAACTGTTTTCAATAAAGATGAAGCATCTTTTAATGAATACAATTTGTTTTTCTCAATTTTTGATGCAGCCTCTTTTTGTTTTTTTGTCAATTTTGCCATGTCTTATCCTTTGTTTAGAGGAGAATCTCCAGTTACAGTTAATCCCATAGATCTAGCTGTTCCAGCAATCATGCTCATAGCAGATTCGATTGTGAACGCATTTAAATCAGTCATCTTGTCTTCAGCAATCGTTTTAATTTGGTCCCAAGAAACGTTACCAACTTTACGACGATTAGGCTCTCCAGAACCAGATTTTAATTTAGCAGCATCCAATAATTGAATTGCAGCAGGTGGAGTTTTCACGACAAAATCAAACGATTTGTCTTTGTACACGGTAATTTGTACCGGTAATACTTTGCCAGGTTGATCTTGTGTTCTAGCATTAAATTGCTTACAGAACTCCATGATATTAACACCAGCAGCTCCCAGAGCAGGTCCAACCGGTGGCGATGGGTTCGCAGCACCTCCCTTAACTTGTAGTTTAACTACTTTACTAATCTCTTTAGCCATTGTTTAAAAAAAATTGCAGCAGTCTGTGGAAGCAGACGTTTGCGGTTTATAATAGTGTAACGAATTATACTTTTTCTACTTGCATGAAAGCCAATTCTAATGGTGTTTTTCTTCCGAAAATCTTAACCATCACTTCCAGCTTACGCTTATCCTCATTAATTTTTTCAATAGTTCCGTTGAAACCGTTGAAAGGACCGTCTACTACTTTAATGGTTTCACCAATAGTATAAGGTATATTTTGATTATCAGTGTTAACCGCTAATTCATCTACTTTTCCTAGCATACGATTAACTTCTGACATTCTCAATGGCACAGGATCACCACCTTTAACTTCTCCTAAAAATCCGATCACACCTGTAATCGATTTGATAATGTGCGGTATTTCACCAATTAGATTGGCTTCTATCATCACGTAACCTGGAAAATATACTTTATCCTTAGCGATTTTTTTCCCATCTCTAATTTGCACTACTTTTTCAGTAGGCACAAGAACCTGAGAAATGTGATCCGACATTCCTAATCTATTGATTTCAGTTTCGATATAAGCTTTGACTTTATTTTCTTGCCCGCTTACAGCTCTAACTACATACCATTTTTTAACATTATTATCAGCCATTTCAGAGAATTATGATTTTATCAAATTAAAAATCCCTTCTATAGCTTTGGCACACATTTCGTCAACGCCCCATGTTGCTAAAGCGAAAACAATTGAAAAAACAGCAACTATAATAGTCAATCGCTGAACTTCAGACCACTCTGGCCAAGTCACATTTGATTTTAATTCTTCAAATGCCTCTGATATATAATTAACAACTTTTGTCATTGTGTTTTATTTTTGCACGGGCGGAGGGATTCGAACCCCCATCAACGGTTTTGGAGACCGCTATTCTACCCTTGAACTACGCCCGTTGATTATTATTAAAAAACAGCAGAGCACCTTTCGGTTCTCTGCTGAATTTCTATTTTATTTAAATTATTCTACGATTTCAGTAACCTGACCCGCACCAACAGTTCTACCACCTTCACGGATAGCGAAACGTAAACCTACGTTCATTGCAATTGGGCTTAATAAAGCTACGTCAATAGTTAAGTTATCACCTGGCATTACCATCTCTACACCTGCTGGTAAAGAAATAACTCCTGTTACGTCAGTTGTACGTACGTAGAACTGTGGACGGTAGTTATTGTGGAATGGTGTGTGACGACCACCTTCTTCTTTTTTCAAGATATAAACCTCAGCTTTAAATTTAGCGTGTGGTTTTACTGAACCTGGCTTAATGATAACCATACCTCTTTTGATATCCGCTTTGTCGATACCTCTTAAAAGTAAACCTACGTTATCTCCAGCTTCTCCTCTGTCAAGGATTTTACGGAACATCTCAACTCCAGTAATTGTAGAAGTTAATTTTTCAGCTCCCATACCAATAATTTCAACTGGATCTCCAGTATTAGCAACTCCAGTTTCGATACGACCTGTAGCAACAGTTCCACGACCAGTAATTGTAAATACGTCTTCAACCGGCATCAAGAATGGTTTAGCAACATCACGAACTGGCTCTTCGATCCAATTGTCTACTGCTTCCATCAATTCAATGATTTTTGGTACCCAAGCAGGATCGTTATTCAAACCTCCTAAAGCAGAACCTTGAACTACAGGACCATTATCACCATCATATTCGTAGAAAGATAATAAATCTCTGATTTCCATTTCAACCAACTCTAACAACTCAGCATCATCAACCATATCCACTTTATTCATGAATACAACGATTCTTGGAATACCAACTTGACGTCCTAAAAGGATGTGCTCACGAGTTTGTGGCATTGGCCCGTCAGTTGCAGCTACAACTAAAATAGCACCGTCCATTTGAGCAGCACCAGTAACCATGTTCTTAACGTAATCCGCGTGACCTGGACAGTCAACGTGTGCGTAGTGACGGTTAGCAGTTTCGTACTCAACGTGTGATGTGTTGATAGTAATACCTCTTTCTTTTTCTTCTGGAGCATTATCAATTTGATCAAATGATTTTGCTTGACAATATCCTGCATCAGACAATACTTTAGTAATTGCTGCAGTTAATGTAGTTTTTCCGTGATCCACGTGCCCAATTGTTCCAATGTTTAAGTGGGGCTTGTTACGGTTAAAATTTTCTTTTGCCATTTTAATTAATTTTAAACTTAGTTATATATATTTATTAGTGTTCAATTTTCAATTTAATTTGAGCCAACTACGGGAATTGAACCCGTGACCTCTTCCTTACCAAGGAAGCACTCTACCCCTGAGCTAAGTCGGCTTTTGCCTAGTCCAGAAGTTAGATAGTAGCATTCAGAAAAAAACCAAATCCCATTTCTAAATTCCATTTTTTGGATTATCAATCTTGCGATTAACAAACCGATTTTTTGATTACCGCCTTCGGCGATGACCCTGATAAGGTTTTCATATCGAGGACTACAAGTAAACTTGTGATCCTGATAAGGCGTTGCCTTATCCAAACTTTTGACTTTACACGCTTTCAAAAGAAACCACTTAATAGGATTACCTCCGCTACGCTTCGGTGATCCGTAATGGTGGCCCCTTACGAAAGCTTTGCCTTTCGCAGATTTATGAAAGCAAGCTTTCAACATCTACTACAATCAAAACTTTTGTGGGGAGAGCAGGATTCGAACCTGCGAAGTTCTCACAGCAGATTTACAGTCTGCCCTCGTTGGCCGCTTGAGTATCTCCCCTAACCATATTTCAATAAAAAAAGAGCCGGCGGAGGGACTCGAACCCACGACCTGCTGATTACAAATCAGCTGCTCTAGCCAACTGAGCTACGCTGGCAATTTCAATAAAAAAAGTCCGCTATTTCTAACGGACTGCAAATGTATATCTTTTTGTTATTTATTCAAAACATTTTTATAAAAAAATTATTTTAAATATGTGTTCTGATTTTTTCTTTTCTTTTTATCAACAATCGCTCTAATGATTCTGCTGAAATCTCTATCGCTTCCTCAAAAGTTTTGCATTGTTTTTTGACCATAAAATCATCTCCTGGAACATGAATTTTTACCTCTACAATCTTGTTTTCTTTCTCGCTTGTTTTTTCAACTTTCAAAAAAACGTCTGAAGAAACTACTTTATCATAAAATTTTTCAAGTTTTGCTAATCTTTCATTGATAAAATCAACCAATTTTTTGTCGACAGTAAAGTTAACTGCATGAACATTTACCTTCATAATTATTATTTTATTAATTAAACATTGGGAACTATTTTTTGTTTCGAGGATGAGCATTGGTATACACTTTTTGAAGTTCTGCTAAACTATTGTGTGTATAAACCTGAGTAGATGCCAAACTGGAATGTCCTAATAACTCCTTTACTGAATTTATGTCCGCCCCTTTGTTGAGCAAGTGAGTTGCAAAAGTATGCCGCAATATGTGCGGGCTTTTTTTTACCTTCTCAGAGACATTACTAAAGTAATAATTTATTAGCCGATAAACAAACGAATCGTTTAATTTAACTCCATTTAACAGTATGAAAAAACACTCCTGCTCCTTAACATCCTGAATAAGCGCCTTTTCCCTTAAATAACTTTTTATCTGTTCGCTAATAATTGGCAAAATTGGAATAATTCGCTCCTTATTTCTTTTACCTAAGACCTTGATAGTCTCATTCGACAAATCAATATGCTGCGTTTTCAGATGAATTAATTCCGTTCTTCTTATTCCGGTTGTGTAAAACAAGTCTATTATCAGTTTATCACGAATGCCTTCAAACCCTTCTTTATAAACAATTTGATTCAAAACCAAATCCAACTCTTTTTCAGAAAAAGGGATCTGAATTTTTTTGGGCGACTTTAATGCTTTGTGTTTTAGAAGCGGACTAGCATCTAATTGCTTCGTCTTGAGCAAAAATTTGTAAAACGATTTTAACGAAGAAATTTTTCGATTTATGGAGGCATTAGCAATACCATCGTCAGAAAGTGAGACAATCCAAGAACGGATTTGGTTGTAGTTTACCTTTATCAAATCAGTATCCTCGTATTCACTCGACAAAAAAGACTCAAAAAAGCCTAGATCATTTAAGTAAGCGGTAACGGTATGTTGTGAATAGTTTTTCTCCAACAAAAGATAATCATGAAAGCTATTTTTAAAATTTTCCATAAAAAAACCGTTAGCATCAAAGTTATGAAACTTCAACAACTAACGGTTAGTATATTTTTAGAAAATTACGTATTAATTCTCTAATCCGTCTTTCATGTTCTGAATATAAGCCGCTTTTTGAACTTGTGCTCTTCTAACAACTGAAGGTTTAATGAAAGCCTGACGTGAACGCAACTGACGAACAGTTCCTGTTTTATCAAATTTTCTTTTATAGCGCTTTAATGCTCTATCGATATTTTCTCCGTCTTTAATTGGTATAATTAACATAATATAGACACCTCCTCTCGTTAAGGGTGCAAAGGTAATAGAAAAAAGAGGAAAGAAGCAAGAAGAAAGAGAAATATTTTAATTTAATGTTTGAGCGTGTCCCTTCGGGCCGGGCTATCCGCAGTACACGGTACTTGCTCCTATCCCTCACGCAATAAAAAAACCAAGAAACAATCGCTCATCTTTTGGTCTATATTCGCTTTCTATCTTATCTATTTCACAACTCCCAGATAAATTGCTTTTTTTATTAAACCCGCAATGTTTTTAACCTGAAGTTTATAGAAAATATTTTTGCGGTGTGTTTCAATCGTACTTTTGCTTGTACTTAATTTTTCAGCAATTTGATCAGTTGTATATTCATTGGCAATTAACTGAATAACTTCTTTTTCCCTATCTGTTAAAATAGACCTTTTAAAATCGAAGGTGTTTTTTATGATTTGTCCGCTTCCAAAATGTTTCTTATCATTTTGAACAATATCTATAATGGTGTTGATTAATTCTTCTTTACTTGTTTCTTTTAGCAAATAACCATCAATATCCTCAACTGACTGAAGACTTTCAAACATACTTAACACTAATATTTTGACGTCTGGGAAATCCTGTTTTACAATTTTGATGAATTCCAAACCGTTCATTTCGGGCATAGAAATATCTGAAATAAGGATATCAGGGATATTGGTTCTAATCTTTAAAAGTGCTACTTGAGGATTGTTTTCTACAAACACTATTTCAAACTCTTTTTCATTGGATAATACGGATATCATCCCATCAAGAAACATTTGATGGTCGTCAACTAATGCAATTTTTATTTTATTATTAATTTCCATAGTATGGAATATCAATAATAATAGTAGTACCATTCCCTGGATTAGATTCAATGACTATTGTTCCGTCAATAATTGAAAGACGTTCTTGAATATTTATCAAACCTATTCCAGTTTTTTTTGAAAAATCAAATCCATTCCCATTGTCCTCAAATATTATGTTTATCTGTTCATCAAATATGGTACAGCTTACAACAACCTTACTGGCTTTGGCGTGCTTTGAAGTATTGGCAAATAGCTCCTGCACAACTCGAAACAACTGATAACGAATATTATGCGAAATCGAATTCATTGCGTTTTCAGGAAAAATGAGTATGTCTGTATCAAATTCTCCTCTGTCTTTGTACTCTTCTTTTAACTTATTGAGTAAAAAATCAAATTCTTTTTCTTTTAAAGAATTGACACTTAAATCATGTGAAATTAATCTGAGGTCGTTAAAAGCCGTTTGCATGTTAGTAATAATCTGGTCTATTTTACTGCTTTTTAGGTTTGTGTTAACTTGGGAAAGCTCTAATTTTATACCAGCAAGTGTACCGCCAATTCCGTCATGAATATCTTTTGCCAACCGGCTCCTTTCCTGATCTTGCCCTTCCACTACTCCTAAAATGCGTTTTAATTCCTTTTCATTTTCTAAACGAGCTACCTCCTGTGAATGAATTTTATTTTCATTTTCGGCAATTATTTTCTGTGTTTTTACTCTTTGTTTATAGAGGAGCAAAAAAATTAGTAGAAAAACAATAATAATTCCACTGACAATTAAAATGATTTGTTTTGTTCGGCTCTGGATTATTTTATCCTTAGTTAAAAGCTGAATCTTTAAATTCTTTTTATCAACCTCATACTTAGTCTGAATTTCATCAAATGCCTTATTTTTTTTTATAGTGAAGATAGCTTCTGAAAGTTTATTCTGTTTTTCTTTAACTTGTAAGGCGTTTTTATAATCATTATTTTTCACATAAGCATCTGAAAGTGTGTGATATAAATTTAAAACCTGATTAGAAGGCGTATTTTTATTTATCGTATTCAGTGCCTTTTTGTAGTATTCAATCGCAGTAGTAAATTGTGCTTTCTGTTTATAATAACCTCCAAAATTAAAATTAAGTAAAAAAAGCAAATTCGAATCACGCAACTTTTGCTGAATTACTTTTGCCTGCAGTAATTGCTGGTATACTTCTTTAAGCGCTTTTTCGTTTTTATATCTGATATACAAATCGCTTAAATTAATGTGCAAATTATATTCAGCATACAAATTCTTATTTTTTCGGGCTATCAAAAGCGCTTTATTATAATATTTAGCAGCTTTCCGTTTGTCTGTAGAGGCATACAAAATTGCTGTGTTAGAATAACCACTTATGAGTTCATTATTCAAATTGAATTTTAAAGCATTTTCTATATTCTTACTGTAATACTCTAATGCTTTTAAGGTGTCCTTTTGCCTCACATAAAGATTCCCTAAATTAATAAGCACTCTTGATTTATTTTCATGTAAATTATTGTTTTCTGCGATATCAAATGCTAACAAGTAGTATTTTAAAGCTTTCTCAAACTGATTTTCATCTGCCGCAATAGTCCCAGCCTGATTGTAACTGAGCGACATAATTTTTTTAAAATTCGACTTTTTCGAAAACTCAAGTCCTTTTTTTAAAAAGACTTTTGAACTATCAACGTTATCTTTCAAATAGAAATAATAACTCAAATTATAACAAGTTCTAGCAAGTAGAGAATCCTTTTTTAAAACGATACTTTTTATATAGGCTCTATGAATGAAATAATGCGCTGAATCTAAATCTTTGTCCAAAAACTTTGAAAAAGAATCAATATCACTCTTAATTTTTTCAATGTCTTTTTGTGCGCTACAGTGCACAATACAAAGAAGTGAAAAGAGAATAATACTGAATTTCTTCGTTGCAACCATGCACAAATATATTGTTTTCCCCTAAAAAAAAACGAATTAATCAGCTATAAAATATCCTTGTTTTATGGGATTGTTTTGAGATAGGGTTTAAAATAAGTTTATAGAAAAAAAACAAATTTAATTAAACCTTTAAAAAAAATGAAAACAAAAATTACACTCCTATTAGTATTTTTTTCGCTTACACTTTGGTCACAAACCAGCTCAGGAACAGGAACAGGAACAATGGGTGGTGGTGGTGGTGGAATCAAAGTAACCATCTCATCTACAGTCAACAGCCAATCTATTGAAATTCTTCCTGACCTTGATGTTGCAAACGTAATTGGATATAAAATTTACGACTCCAACTTTGAATTAAAGAAAGAAGAAAATATTACTCCTACCAATAATGAAATCATAGTAATTGAAAATTTAGAAAAAGACAAATACTTCATCCAATTGTTTCTTGACAAAGAAGAACAAGCAAAATGGGTTATCACCAAACAGTTCATAAAAGAATAAATACATACAGGAGAAAGCCGAAAATCCGATAAAGAGTAGGTACAATTTTAATTACTATGATATGCTGCAATTATTAAAAAAACTACGAAAAAAGATTTTGTGGGTTACTATTCCTCCCACGCTAAACAAAAGGAATTGAACAAAATTTAATCAAACAATTCAAAACACAATAAAATGAAGAAAAATTCAATTTTAAAATGCCTTGCGATAGCAAGTATTTTTTTGAGTGCTGCAACAAGTTGGGCACAAGCGGTAGCATCAGTACCTGTAGGCTGTAGAGTCGTGGTAGCAGGCACCGGAGGTACGGTAGGCGCAAATCCTATCGGCAGAGTGGGTGACGGTGGTGTAGTCATCATGCCCGATCCAAGCGGTGGCGGTGCTTTTAATTTTACTGTTGGTGGTGTAGCTACATCAGCAAGTTGGTCGTTGAAAGGAGATTTGTCTAATACCGCAGTGACTCCAAGTGCCGTTAATAATGCACCTCCACAACCTGCAGCGGGTTCATCTGCAAATATTTTTACCTGTAATAAAAACCTGCGAACTACTTCTACAGAAGCATCAAATACAAATTTTGCGAGAAGTAAAGGTCAAGTTAGAGTAAGTTGGTCTGCCCCTCCTTGTAATAACTCAATCACATTTGACATATTTAAAACCTTTACAAGTATTCCTACGATAGTTGGTCCTACGTGTCTTGAACCTCTAAAAACGTATACTTTCTCAATAGACCAAATAGCGAGTGATAATGCCAACGACAACATTGGGTTTGACAAATACTATTGGAGTGGAATTCCAGCTGGAATTACTGGTTTATATTATTCGGCTGACAATAGCTCTATAACTTTTACTATGGGCAGTTCAGTGCCTGCTACTTCAACGTTACGATGCTGTGTAGGTCGATACAATACTACCTCTAATGCAGATGGCGGGAATGGTCCTAATCAAACATTACCTCCCGCTAATTATTTAACGTGTGTTAATTCACTGCCATTAGTACCATTACCTACTACACCTTTATACACTACTCCTCCACCAACCTGTCATCCTACTGGTACAGCATCTTTTACTATAGTATATCCTAATCCGGCTCCACTTGTTTACACATGGACTGCTCCTAATACGGGTTGGACAATTGGTACTACCACTTCTACATCCGTAACGATAAATACACCTAACAATAATCCTGGTGAACTAGTACTTACTATATCGGGTAGTACTTGTGGTAGTAATGTCGTGATACGCCATCAAGTTAACCGTAATTTAACAGGTTCTCTCATTACGCCCAACATTACCTCGCCCGGCTCAATCTGTATGACAGCAGGTAGTAGCAATAATCAATTCTTCTTGGGCAACACTGCAGCGGCAAATAATGTTACTTGGACGGTTACTTCTCCTCTGGCAGGAGCAGCGGCCAATATTACATTATCAGCTGTAAGCGGTCAACCTAGCAGTACAGTAGCCGTAGCCATTGGTGCCAATGCTCCTGTGAATACTACATATACCTTGACGGCTACGGCCAATACTGCGCCTTTTCCTGCTTGTACGGCAACCGCTGTTAACTATACCTTTAACGTGAGACCACAAACGCCAACTTTTGCGGGCGCCAATTGTGTAGTCAGAGGAAGTAGTGTAACTTCAATATCTGTTAACCCTGTTGCTGGGGTTGCAACAAACGGATATACTTGGGCACCACTACCCGCAGGAGTAACCTGTACTGCTAATTGCAATACCGTAAATCCAACGTTCCTTATGAATGGTACTGGAAACACTTCTCTTCTTCAAGTAACAGCAGCAGGAACAAGTGGATGTAATAGTTTAGTAGGAAGTAAATCAATCAATTATTATACTGTAGTTACAACCCCTGGTCCTTTTTCTGATAGTTATGCTGTCAACGGAGCTTGTGGTATTGTAAGCTCTTGGACTGTAAATGGAGTGAATTATACTGCATCTAGTGGAAACATAGGTATCAGTGGTGCGCAAAACAATACTTTAACCATTTCTGGTAGTGGTGGTGCACCTATTACTCAAGTTTGCGCTAATTATCCTGGGCCAATTGTGGTTTGCGCTACCTCTTTTGGAACAAGCACTTTAAAACAAGCAAATCCAAATCCAAAAAATCTAAGAGAAAATATTATCATTTTCCCGAATCCTAATGATGGTAATTTCGACATCCAGATTAAGGAGGTTAAAGAATCGGCTTCGGCTACCGTAACCGATATGACCGGTAAAAAACTAGGTACTTATGAGCTAACCAAAGGAGAAAACAAAATTAAAACTAAAAACCTATCCAGCGGAACCTATATCATTGTTATTGATGTAGATGGCAAACAAGAAAGTCAACGACTAATCATTAAATAATTCTGTTAAACACTAGGAAGTTTAGGCACATTGTGTCTAAACTTCCTTATTTTTATAAAAAATTACAATGAAAAAAATCAATACACTACTGCTCTTTTTTACGATGTGTTTCTTTAATACCTACGCACAAAAAGAACTTTGGGGTACAACACGACAACCAAGTTTGGCTCAAGTGCAAGGCAACATTGTAAAATTTGACATCAATGGCGAAAATGCGGTTACCGTCCATCAATTCAACTTTCCAACAGGTAAAGTACCCATTGGCAAACTATTTTTAGCCAGTAATGGCAAACTCTATGGCACCGCAACATATGGAGGTGTAAATAATGACCCCACTTTCCTAGAAAGTGGCAATGGTGTGTTGTATGAATACGATTTAACTTTTGACACCTATAGAGTGGTGCATTATTTTAATTATTCAGCACCTACAAATATTGCTACAAATCCGACCTCAGGCTTAATTGAACCCATTCCAGGGAAATTGTATGGGGGTACACTTTATGGTAGCTTTTATGTTTGTGATATCGCTACTGAAACAGTTACAACGCTAACACATACCTATTCTTTCGCAGCTATGGGTGGTATCTACAGCGATTTAATTAAAGCATCGAATGGTTTTGTGTATGCTATTTCAGATAATTCTTTTCCTTGTACAGGTGGTATAGATCCACAACCAAATATGGGTACTGTTATAAAGATAAATACAGCAACTAATATTGCCCAAAAAGTAGCTTCTTTTGCTTGCGTTGGGACTGATGGCGAAGGTTCTAATGGTATTTTGATAGAAGCCTTGCCCAACAGAATATTCTTTACCAGTGGTGCAGGATATCAGTGGTTACCTGTTGAAGGATTTTCTTATCCTGCTGGTACTATCGTTGAATTTAACACGCTAACCAATACACTTACTCGTAAAATTACATTTGACGTTTTCAATTCTTTAGGCTTTAGACCTACCTCTTTTGTGCTTGGCAACAATGGCAATTTATATGGCACTTGTGAAAATGGTGGTGATACTTATAGATCCCCTTTTACGTCAGGAGTGTTATATAAAGCAGGTACCATTTTTGAATACAACCCCAATAACAATAGCTTAGCAAAACTTGCCGACTTTATGCCTTTTAGAAATTTACCAAATAATATAATAAAATTAAGTACTGGAGAATTTGCAGGAAATCTTGGTGGAACTGGTTTATTTAAATTTAATAGCACCACTAATTCGTTGCAATTCCCAGACGCCCTCACTTACAGCGATTTTGGAAACCAAGCTTCCACCCAAAACCTCGTCGAAATTTGTCGCAAACCTTCCTATCATTTTTTTGATGTTACTACTTTTGATGGGTGTGTAGGTGGTACTTTTACCTACGATATTCAAAACACCAACGCTACAAGCTACCAATGGCAAAAAGGTAACCAAGATGTAGCAGGACAAACCACAGGAATCTTAAACCTTACCAATCTTACTGCCAGCGATGCAGGTACTTATACTTGTGTGATGACCAACGAATGTGGCACTACCACTACCATGGCGTTAAACTTGACCGTAAATTGTTTGGGAACCAACATCGTTGCACAACTTGATAAAGCCATAAAACTATATCCTAATCCTACTCAAAATACTTTAAACATAAAACTTCCAGAAAATATAGCCATAACAGTAAACAGCCTAAAAATTGCCAACACACTCGGCCAAATAATAGTAGAACAAAAAGCTGTTGAAATTGATACAATTGATGTAAGCCATTTACAAAGTGGCATCTACATCATGGCACTTACCACCAACTACGGCAACTGGAACGGCAGGTTTATAAAAGAATAACAGATTTTTAAAAAGCTAGAAAAAAAACAGCCCATTTTGTCATTCCGACAAAGGAAGAATCTCATAAAACTAATTAAACCCAACTGCACTATCCTCCTTTTTGGAGCTAATTCTTGATAAGCTTATTAAAGCTTAATAACAGCTCACTAAAATTCAGTAAGAATAAATCGTTTACTTCTTATTCTAAAAATCAATTAAACAAACTACAACCATGAAAACAACTTACATAAGAATATACCTCCTAGTGATAGTATGTTCACTAAAAACTTTCACCAATTTTGCTCAACCCATCATAAAAGTGCCTCGCTATTGCGAAGTAGTAGTTGCAGGAAACGGTCAAGGAACGTCGACAGGATTTGGCGGTGCAGTGGGAGATGGAGGCATTGTGGTTATGCCCGATCCATTTGATTACCCCGGAGAAGAAGGCAATTTCTATTGTTCCTTAAATGAGTTCGAACTTATAAAATGGGAATTACTTGGCGATTTATCCTTACAAACCGAAACTAATTATAATCAAGCTATCCAATTTGTAGCTGGAGCCAATCCAGTAAACATTCAATCCTATAACAAAAAATTACGTTTTGGCGAAATGCCATCAGCTTCATTACCCGATTTAGACACCAGTTGGGCAAGAAGCAAAGGCAGAATTGTGGTTACGTATTATGATAGACGATGTATAAACAAAATTACGTTTGATGTATACAAACGCTATAAAAGCGATCGAAAAAAAAATTCAGTTCCTCCTATAGATGGTGCCGATTGTGTACTGCCAAATACTGTTTATACCTTTTCGGTTGACCCCATAGCCAGTGATAATCCAAACGATGAAATTGGTTTTGACAAGTATTACTGGAGTGGTATACCCGAAAATTGTACTTTGCTTTACTCTGCTGCTGACAATAGTTCTATAACCCTCAAAACAGGAGAAAATGTACCCTCATTTATACTCCAATGTTGCTATGGTAGAGCAAATGACTGGGACGGAGAAAATAGTTCTAATCACACTACATGTAGTAGTAAATCAATAATTAGCACGTTACTAAATCCTGAATACATCGTTGCCCCTCCTACCTGCCATCCCACAGGAACAGGAGCATTTACAATAGTATATCCCAATACAACCTCTGCCAGTTATCTGTGGACTACTTCCAATTTAAGCTGGCAAATTACTAGTGTAGTTGGAGTTAGCACAACTACTGTAACCGTAACCACTCCTGATAACAATAATGGTAGACTAGAATTAACTATGACTAGTGCCTGCAACACTACGGTAACTATACCTTATCAAGTTAACCGTAATTTAACAGGTTCTCTCATTGCTCCCAACACTACCTCGCCCGGCTCAATCTGTATGACAGCGGGTAGTAGTAATAATCAATTCTTCTTAGGCAACACTGCAGCGGCAAATAATGTTACTTGGACGGTTACTTCTCCTCTGGCAGGAGCAGCGGCCAATATTACGTTATCAGCTGTATCTGGTCAACCTAGCAGTACAGTAGCCGTAGCCATTGGTGCCAATGCTCCTGTGAATACTATATATACACTGACGGCTACTGCCAATACTACGCCTTTTCCAGCTTGTACGGCAACCGCTGTTAACTATACCTTTAGCGTGAGACCACAAACGCCAACTTTTGCCGGCGCCAATTGTGTAGTACGAGGAAGCAGTGTAACTTCAATATCTGTTAACCCTGTTGCTGGGGTTGCAACAAATGGATATACTTGGGCACCACTACCCGCAGGAGTAACCTGTACTGCTAATTGCAATACTGTAAATCCAACGTTCCTTATGAATGGTACTGGAAATACTTCTCTTCTTAAAGTAACAGCAGCAGGAACAAGTGGTTGTAATAGTTTAGTAGGAAGTAAATCAATCAATTATTATACCGTAGTTACAACCCCTGGCCCTTTTTCTGATAGTTATGCTGTCAACGGAGCTTGTGGTACTGTAACCTCTTGGACTGTAAATGGATTGAATTATACTGCATCTAGTGGAAACATTGGTATCAGTGGTACGCAAAACAATACGTTAACCATTTCTGGTAGTGGTGGTGGACCTATTACTCAAGTTTGCGCTAATTATCCAGGACCCATTGTGGTTTGCGCGACCTCTTTTGGAACAAGCACTTTAAAACAAGCAAATCCAAATCCAAATCCAAAAAATCTAAAAGAAAATATTATAATTTTCCCTAATCCTAACGATGGTAATTTCGATATCCAGATTAACGAGGTTAAAGAATCGGCTTCGGCTACAATAACCGATATGACGGGTAAAAAACTAGGTACTTATGAGCTAACCAAAGGAGAGAACAAAATTAAAAACAAAAATCTTTCTAGCGGAACCTATATCGTGGTTATTGATGTAGATGGCAAACAAGAAAGCCAACGAATAATTATTAAATAATTCTGTTAAACTCTAAGAAGTTTTGAGGCATAGCCCCAAAACTTCTTAGAGTTTTTATTCCGTCTAATAAACAATCAAACAGTTATAACTTCAAAAAACTATTTCACAGCTGGCTGATAGTTCTGTTTATCAATAATCATTTTAGACAAAATCTCTCTCAAAATTTCTGAAGTTCCACCGCCAATAGGGCCTAATCGACTATCTCTAAGCAAACGAGCCAAAGGATATTCTTCCATATAACCATATCCGCCTAACATTTGCAAACAACTGTAAATAGCTTCGTCAGCTACTTTGGTAGATTTTAGTTTGGCCATAGTGGCTTCCTTAACCACATATTCTCCTTTATTTAAGCGCGCAACGGCTGCATAATTGAATACTTTACAGTGCTCCACTTCCGTGGCGTGATCAACCATGGTATGTCGTAACGCTTGAAATTTATTAATCGTCGTTCCAAAAGCTTCCCGTTGTGACATGTAATCAATGGTATAATCAATAGCATATTCGGCTCTTGCATGGGCATTGATAGCCATAATTAATCGCTCTAAAGCAAAATGTTGCATGATGTAAGGGAATCCTTTTCCTTCTTCACCCATTAAATTTCCTTCCGGAATTTCTACATTATCAAAAGCTATTTCAGCAGTATCAGAAGCTCTCCATCCTAATTTATCCAACTTTGTTGCCGAAATTCCTTTAAGATTGGTGTCTACCAAAAATATACTAATTCCTTTATTTCCTTTATCTGGACTCGTTTTTGCCGCTACTATATAATAATCGGCATAAACACCATTCGTGATAAATGTTTTTGATCCGTTAAGAATATAACTACTTCCTTTCTTAACAGCTGTGGTTTTCATACCCGCTACATCACTTCCACCAAAAGGTTCCGAAATACATAAAGCTCCTATTTTCTCACCCGCAATACTTGGTGCTAAATACTCTTGTTTAATACGATCATCTCCCTCAGCATTCAAATGGGTCATCGCTAAATAAGCATGAGCCCACATCGCTGCAGCAAACCCTGAAGATTTAATTTTTTGCAGCTCTTCTAAAAAAACAACGGTGTAAAACAAATCCAAATTCATTCCGCCATAAGCCTCAGGATAGGCAATTCCGAAAAAACCCATTTCTCCAAACTTTTTCCAAATAAAGCGTTCGATTGTACCGGTTTTTTCCCAATTTTCAATATGAGGCACCACTTCTGTTCGCAAAAATTCTTTAAAACTTTGTCTAAATAATTCGTGTTCTTCGGTAAAGTATAATGAATTCATAGCAGTCGGCAATTTTATTTTTTTTTAGAATTCCAAATATAAGGCAATTATTTTTATCTTATCAACAGGAAATCCTTTAATTTTTGGCAAATCCTCAATTTTGATACTACCGTTCATCGTCCTAAAAATCACAATCTCTTTTGCTAAAGAATATCTAAAAAACGGGAATTGACTTAACTCTTTGACTGAGGCATCGTTGATATTTATTTTTTTGGCGTTGACTGTATTTTTAACTACAAAAGAACCATTCATTTTTTCAATAACTTCGGGCGATAATCCCCAAATATCCTGCATCTGCTCCATAGAAACAAAAGCGCCTAATTTTTGTTTTTGCTCCAAAATTCTATCTGAAATTTTATCGCCAATACCGTAAACCTTCATCAAATCTTCTTTTGTTGCCTGATTGATATCTAAAACTACAATCTTATCCACTCTAGCATACGTATTTTTAGTATAGGATGTTGCTTCGCTCTTTTTGTTTTTTACCCAATCGGGGAATTTAAAGTAAGGAGCCATGATTTTCAATAAAGAATCCGAAACTTTAGTTACGGCTTGAAATTCCTGAGCCGAATTTACAAACTTATTTTGCTTTCTGTAATCCAACAATCGGTCAATTTCGTCCACTGACATTCCCAGCTTATAACCTTTAAAGTCAGTAATAAAATTGGGGTTAAACGGATAGATAGTGGGTTTGTAATTTTTCTGTTCCAATTTTAAACTGTCAATCAAACTTTGATTCGCCAGCCATTTTGATTGTTCATGATCTACATTGTCAGTTTTAGTAAAATCATAGCCATAATAAATCCCCTGAGCAGAAAGTATCATCAGAAAAAAAAGCAGTATTCCGATGCGTTGACTTTTCGAATACCTTAAAACGGAATCTAGAAATGTTTTTTTTGTCATAGTCTTATAAATCAAAAACAGACGTTCTTTTACCTCGAATCAAATCTTTCAATTTTATCCAAAAAGCCAGTGTCAAATACACGCCAAACCATAAGCCTGCCGTTACAAAAGTAATGTAGATAAAAAACAATCTGACGTTAGAAGCCCTCATCCCAAGCTTATCCGCCAATCGGGAAGACACGTGAAAACCATGTTTTTCGAAAAAGTATTTTAGCTGAATTACAGGTGACATTTTTTTGATTTTAAAGGTTAAAATTACTGTTTTAGAAGCTGAATTCCAATAGCGCACTGCAAACATTTCCCCAAAGAACAGTATTCATTTTTCAGTTGTAACAGCGATTGTGTTTCAAAAGCATTTGTAGCTTTTACTTCAAAGATCGCAAACTTATCAATGACAGCATTTTTCTCGGCATCTATTTCTTTGAGTAAACTCAGTAACACTTCTGAAATTTCTTTACCGTGACTTTTGGCATAAGCAAACTGAATCGGAATGATTGTGTTAATCACGAGTAAATCGATGAATGCTTTTGAAAGTTGCTTCTTTTTAGTCGGACTTTCTTTGTCAAATTGATAATGATTTTGCCAATAATCCGATGGTGCAACATCAAATAGTTGATACAAATCTTTCAAACATTTAGCGCCTATTACCATGGAAAATAAATGTTGCTCTTTGTGATACACCATAGCCAGTTGCGCCAAACGTATCGTTGGAAAATTATCAGGACGATGCTTAAAAAATGCTACAGGAGGAATCATTACTTTTTGCATTTGATATTTTTGTTCCAAATAAGCATAAACTTCCTTCAAGCTTTTAGTATAGTTATCTTGACAATCTTCCGGAATAAGAGCTGCTCTTCCGAAAAGCAAACTTTCTAAGTGCTGTAACTCCAGTCGTTCTTTTCTGACAATAGAAAACGGAATCGCTTTGGCTATTTTTAAAAAAGATTCTCCGTTGGTATTCAAGCCGAAATTCTTAGACAACATCAAGAATAAAACAGCTTCCCAATCATTATTAGTTTCCGATAAAAGTTGCTCGACCGAAACATACTTTCGCTCCAAACGTTCAAGAAACAAGCGTTCCTGCCAATTACTCCATGCAAAATTATCTATAGTGGCCAATTGGTTTTCGCAGTAAATCCATGACTTTGGTGCCAACAAAGCTTTATAGTTGGCTAAAGTTTCTTCTGAAATATAGTTTCTAAGTTCCAAAACCGGAATTTCGCTGTTGTCTTTTCTAAAAACCGGATGGTCATGTTCCCAAACCACATGTAAAATTACCGTATCATAATTCACATCTTTTTCATGATGATGCAAATACCAGTCGGATGATTTGACATGAATTTCAATATTACCTGCCCATTTTTGTTGGTTGATACTAATTTGAGCGTTAAAAAAATCTGGCCCTGATTGTCGTAAATAACTACCTGTATTATGAATGATTAGCGATTCACCAGCAATAGTTGTTAGGTTTGAAAAATCAAACTTCTTATATTGCCATACATAATGAAGAAAGTCTTCTTTCACAATTCCTAATTTTTCATCTAAAGTAAGAAATTTACTGATGCAATAAAAACTTTATGTAATGAAAAAGTTACTTTTAATGCTGACACTACTTGTTTTCGGAAGTGCTTATTGCCAAAACTATAAAATCACTTATCTAAAATATTCTAATGGAAGCCTTATCGAAAATCAAGATCCTATTTTGGTTTATACTAATTTGCAACATACTTTTATTACTTCGGAAGCTATTGTAAATAGAAAAGCTTCTTTACCGTTTGAACAGACATTATTGGACAGAAGTTCCGATTCCTTTATACAAATAGCTAATCTGAATAAAGAAATCATAAGCACTAAAGATAGTACATCATTGGCAAAACAAACTTTTGAATTTTTAAATGATACTAAAAAGATACTTGGCTATACCTGTAAAAAAGCGAAAACGATTATCAACTCCAACACCATCGAATTTTGGTATACTAATGATTTAAAAGTAAAAGGCGCACCAACCGTTTTAGGTCAGAATCTAGGATTGGTTTTGGAAATGGTTCGCAATGGTAATTTCGTTGTCACTGCAAAAAATATAGAAAAGGTAAAAGTGTTTCCAGCCATGCAACAATGGAAAAAAGTGACCGATGCCTTAAGTTATAAAGATTTACTTTGGAAAAGTCGCTTCACGACAATCAATGTTTTTAAAGACCAAATCATCAATTTTTCCGATGCATCAAAATCAAACGATTCCATTCTGCGGTTTGCAAATGGAACTATCGCGGTTCGAAAAATGAAGATACCAGAAATTAAAGTAGGAAGTCAGATTTTTATAGATATAACTGAACAATCCAATGGAGATGCCTACGACAGGACAGGTTCCTTTTTTATGATTCCGACTGACAAAGCCATTTCATTCTTGGATGGTTTAAAAAATGGAGCGAAGACATTGCCGGTATATACTAACGGAAATGGTAAAGAATATCAGGGTGTAGTGGCTACTGCCGATTATAATCCTGTGGTCGAATTGATGCGCTTTTATACTCCATTTGGCGTAAAACAGTACAATACATTGCAACTGAAAGATAAGACTTGGGCGGATAATGTATTCTACCGTCAAGATGTTTCTGATTTACGAACTTTGTTAAGTGATCAGGAGGTTTGGATAGGAATTAACATTGGCAATTATGATAAAGGCGGTCATAAAGTAACTGCCAACATTACCATTCATACGGAAGAAGAAACGAAAGTCAAGCCTACCCAAATTGTGCCGCTGTTCTGCACCAACAATATTATGGAAATGGCTGGACAGGAATATGGCACCATGTTCAACATCGACAAAGGTTTGCAAGTTACTTTTAGCTTGGACAAACCCATGAAAAACTGCAAGCTTCGTTATATTACTACCGGACATGGCGGTTGGGAAAATGGTGATGAGTTTGTTCCTAAGAAAAACACCCTTTATGTAGACGATAAAGAAACATTTAGTTTTACACCATGGCGTCAGGATTGTGGATCGTATCGTTTATCGAATCCGGCATCGGGGAATTTCCCTAACGGATTATCATCTTCTGATTACAGCAGAGCCAATTGGTGTCCGGGCACCGTAACCAATCCCATATTTATAGATTTAGGAGATTTGGAAGCCGGAAATCATTCGGTGCAAATAAAAATCCCACAAGGTTTACCCGAAGGAGGAAGTTTCAGTTCTTGGAATATTTCGGGTGTTTTGATAGGAGAATAAAAAAGAGAAAAGAAGCAAGAGTCAAGAAAAAAGACTTTTAAATCTTGCTTCTTGACTCTTGCTTCTTTCTTCTATAAAAATTTACTTGATAGAACTAATTATATCGTGTTTCGTAATAATATGATACTTCCCATTTCCTAAATCAACCAAGACGGCTTGATTGTCTTTATTGATTAACTTGGAAATTTCCTCGATGGGTGCATTCGCATTTACTATTGGGTATGGTTTGCCCATAATTTCTCGAATTGGTTTGTCGGCGATATTTTTATCTTCGACATAACTTCGGAACAAATCGGTTTCGTCTAAACTACCTACAAACCCTGTGGTGTCAATAACCGGAATTTGGGAGATGTTATATTTCTTTAAACGATCGATAGCGTGCGACACTAATTCTTCTGTACGCACTATCACTAGTGGTTTGTCTTTATGGTCTTTGATAACGTCTTCAGCTTTAGTGATGTCCTCGTCTAAAAAGCCTCGTTCACGCATCCAATCGTCATTGAACATTTTCCCTACATAACGACTTCCAGAGTCGTGAAACAACACAACAACTACGTCTTCGGGCTTGAAGTGTTCTTTAAGTTGGTGTAATCCTTTGATACAAGAACCAGCTGAATTCCCAACAAAAATGCCTTCTTCTAATGCAATTCTTCGAGTGTATACAGCAGCGTCCTTATCCGTTACTTTTGTAAACCCATCAATAATTGAAAAGTCTACGTTTAATGGTAGAATATCTTCACCGATACCTTCAGTGATATAGGAATAGATTTCGTTTTCGTCAAAAATTCCGGTTTCGTGGTATTTTTTGAATACCGAACCGTAAGTGTCAATTCCCCAAATCTTGATATTTGGATTTTTCTCTTTTAGATATTTTCCAGTTCCTGAAATAGTGCCACCTGTTCCTACTCCAACTACAAAATGGGTAATCTTTCCTTCCGTTTGCTCCCAAATTTCGGGCCCTGTTTGCTCATAATGGGCAATGGCATTGGATGGATTATCATATTGATTTACGTACCAAGAATTTGGAATTTCGGTGCTTAATCTTTTGGAAACCGAGTAATACGAACGCGGGTCGGTAGGCTCAACATCTGTTGGACACACCACTACTTTAGCACCAACGGCACGCAGGATATCCATTTTTTCTTTGGATTGTTTGTCGGTGATTACAAAAATACATTTGTATCCTTTGACAATTGCGGCAAGCGCTAATCCCATTCCGGTATTTCCGGAGGTTCCTTCGATGATGGTTCCACCTGGTTGTAGTCTTCCGTCTGCCTCGGCATCTTCTACCATTTTGAGGGCCATTCTGTCTTTAACCGAATTACCGGGATTGAAGGTTTCCACTTTGGCTAAAACCAATGCGTCTATTCCGGCTATAACTTTGTTGAGTTTTACTAAAGGTGTGTTTCCGATAGTCCCTAATATGTTTTCTGCGTATTTCATTGTATAGATAATAGAGTATAGAAAAAAGAAAATTGATTCCTATTGTTTGTGACAAATGTAATGCTATTTACAAGGTTTACAAAAATTCAAATGGTTAATTCACTAACCCTGACTGCAGCAACTACCTTGTAGTGCGCAAGGCAGGAATTGCGCTAACCGATACATCCCAAACGATTCGTTCCTGACTTTTACTGGAAGAAATTCCACACCACACCAAAACGTATCATGAAATCGCGATAAGGATAATTGGGCGCTGAATAGAAGTTGTTCCCGGTCATTCTGGAGTTTAAATGCTCTACTTTAAGGAAAATACGCGTTTGACGGATTCGCGCATTGACAAAAAAGTCAAGCATTGGGAATTCGCCGACCTCTTTTTCGTTTTGTACAAAGAATTCGGTAGTAACCGGATTATAATCGTTGATGTAGAATTTCGTAAAGTAATTGAATGTGAATCCGGATTGAATATACAAGGCTTTCTTGAAGAAATAGTCCGTGTAATACAAAGAGTTTCTAGTAGTAATTTGAGGTACATTCAGAACAGCATCCTCTTGATCTACTTTTTGATACAGAATGGTGTTGTCCAAAGCCAATTTCCACCATTTGAACTCACGACTGACTTTTACAGATAGGTAGTTTATGGTTTTGTCGTATTGTTTTGGGGAGATTATTTGTTGGCGATCAATAGTGGCATCGTTACTAAAGAACAAATGATTCTTGATGGAACTGATTTGCATCGAAGCTGTAAACCATTGGGTTTTGGCAGTAGCCTCGATGTTATTAATTTTTTCGTTCTTAAAATCGTTGTACCAATTGTAATCAACATAGCTACTTTGATATAAATTATAAATGTGATCCGGAATCTTACTGATCATTTGATACTGGAACACGAACTCATTTTTATCATTCAGTTTGTAATTCAGAACAGCGTCCAGATTGGACATCGGTTGGTTTGAGATAGAATTGGAATAGGTAAAAACTCCGTTCCATTTATTCTTTCTGTATTCGTATTGTCCACCAACGGTATTGATTTCATCGTTTAAGGAACTTGGGACAACACCCGACTCTAGAACCAGTACTTTATCAAAATAATAATTGTATCTGAAATCTTCGGCAAAAAACTGAAACTTTCCGAGTAGTTTATTTTCATAGATAGCGCCTACTTTATTGTACATTCTGTTGAAGCGCGTTTTATCATTGATATTGGCCGTTACATAAGAATCCCCAAAACGTCTGACAGCCGTATTCCCAACTGATGAAAGCACCGTATTTTGGTTGTATTCAAAAAATTTGTTTTCGTAATTGAATTGGTGTGCTATATATAAATTGTTATTGGCATTTTTACCATTGATTCGGAAGTTATGATCAAAGAAGAACCGTTTCCCTTTCATAAAACTTTTAGCATCTCTAAGGTAGACTTCTAGTCGGGCACGGTTGGTAAAAGCGCCGTCTTCACCTTCAAAATCTTCAATGGTTGTTAAGCCACCATTCTCACCGTTTAAAAAATCTTGTCCTGTGAAATGGAAGTTTAAATAGTATCTTTTGTTTATGGTATTATAACTAGATGTGAACCTGAAGTTTCCTGTGCTGGAAAGCTGATTAACATATTTCCCTAACGAACGCAAACCTTTGAAGGCAACAGACATGTTAAATCTTTCCGAAGTATTCACCGTAATAAATGCATCAACCGATTGTCCTTGCTCCATTACAGTTTTAAAATACAATTCGGTAACTGGTGTTGCCACTGAATAATAGTTAATATCGTCAACTTTCATATAGTTGAACTGTTTTCCTGAAAAGCCAATTTCGGGGAAAGATTGATTTTTTTTAAGTCCAAAATCTAACGTGGCATAGGTTTGACCTTCATTAGCAAAGGGCAAAAGTCCAAAAATGTCTTTCCGCAAATAATTGAATTCGTATTCTTTTCTAATAGACAACGAGGTATCAACATAAGTAGTATCTTTTTGCAACGTTATAATCCTGTATTGATCATAAGCTGCTTTGGGCTGTTTCACTGGAGTACTCTTGGTCGTATCATCCGTTTGTGTCTGGGAATAACCACCAGAAAAGACCAAAAGTAAGAAGACAGTTAATAGGTATTTCATCATAATATATTTCGAAGCAAAAATACACAAAACAATTTGTAATAAAATCATAAAAAAACCACCATAAAGGTGGTTTTAAAAATAGTAAAAGAATAAAAACTATTCTTTAATAAACTTTTTGGTCACTGAATTGTTATCTGAAGTGAATGTTGCAAAATACACTCCTGATGAAAGATTCGAAATATCTATTGAATTGGTAATGCTATTGGTAGCTCTGTAAATTTCCTTACCTGAAATATCATTTATGGAAACGCTAGAAATAGTGATATCATTTTTAACATCAAAGTTCAATACATTATTGGCTGGATTAGGATAAACAAAAACACTATTGTCATATTCGTAGTCACGAGTGTTTAAACTTAACCCATTTGTTGCATTAGCAATTAATGAAAACACCTGAGAACCTCCCAATAAAGTGGCACCTTTGTGAGTAACCTGAATGGTGTAGACACCTGGTTCAGCACCAAGTATTTCAACTTTTTCAATATTATCTACATCGTTGTCTGAAAAGTTTGTTGCTCCAGTTGCAGGATCAATCGGATCTAATTTCCATGGATAAAAAATGTTTCCATCTTTTAAAACTTTTAAATCTAAATTGTTTCTGAGTCTTGGTGCTCTATTATCAATGTCACCAGAGATATTAACTTGCCCATTTGGATCAGTCCAACAAATCGAAACCGATAATTTTTGAGTTGATGAAATTGAAATTTGTTTGGTAAATGTTTGACTTGTTGACAAAGTATTCTCTTCCAAAACCGTACTACTATTTCTGTTGGTGATAATATTCGCTGCTAATTCTGCATTAGCCAAACCCCAACCAAATTCATAATCAGGACCTGGATAAAAACCAGCTTCTTTCGCCGAATGACATATCAAACCACGAACTGTAGAAGCTCTCATGTAGTTTGTAGCATTAAGATTGTTGTAGTGTTTTTGTAACATTAACACTAATCCTGCAATTGCTGGAGCTGCCATAGAGGTTCCCTGAAAAACATCATAAGATGTATTTGTATTGCTAGTACATGAACTCACACCAACACCTTTAGCTGCAATATCTGGTTTGATTCTTCCATCATCAGTAGGTCCGTAATTACTGAAATCACTCATTACTACACTACTTTCATTAGTGTAATTAGTTACACCATTTACAGCTGCGACAACAAGCGCATTTTTAGAAGTACCAAAACCTGTTAATAAATCATATCCGCCTTTGTTATTGACTTGATTAACAGTAAAATCATCTCTGTCATTACCTGCAGCAACGACAATTTGATAGTATGGAGAGACATTTGAAACATTATCGATTTGAAGTGATGAAGTATCATAGGCTCCAAACTTCGCTTCTGTTAATCCAGAGGCTACATAACCATAAGAATGATTAGAAACTAAAAATCCTTCTGCACCAAAGGCTAGAAATTCATTATAATCGGAAGTCCAATCATACGTTCTTGCTTGAGCACCATAAGCGATACCTCTTCTTGAGGCACTAAAGCCTGAAGCTACAATCGTACCTGTAACATGAGTACCGTGAGCACTTAATGTTGCGGACGCATCACCTAAAATAATTTTTCCTCCTGAAAACTCTTGATGCGTATCTCTAACTTTTCCACCATCCCAAACACCTGCTGTCATTCCGGCACCAGTAACACTAAGGCCTAAACTTCCACCTGGATACATTTTATTGGTGCCCATAGTTACGGATGAACCCTGATTAAAAGTAGTGTAAAAAATTGGAGTTCCATCATCCTCAATCCTTTGCAAAGACAATAATTCGCTTTCAAGAAAAGGATGCTGTTTTTTATAATCTGCCACTCTTTTTTGTTGAATGCGATTAAAATCATCCGCCTCATTTTTTAAAACAGTAATTTCTGCCGCATTGTAACTACTGACAATTTTTTGTCTCTCAGAAACAGTTTGACTATGAATACAAATAGTAAAAAGAAGAAATACAATTAAACTTTTCATAACGCAGTTTTTTAAAAAAACCTTTTTCTAAAAAGAAAAAGGTTTTTAAATTAATGATATTTTAAATATTATAGATAACCAGGATTTTGTTGGATATTTGGATTAGCAACAAGCTCATCCAATGGAATAGGCAACGTAAATCTGTAGTCGTTATTCGGAATTGATAATGGTTGGCCTAAGATATCATCATCGGTATCATCTCTATCAAAAGTTTCTCCAGTTACAGGCCCTAATCTTTTGATATCAATATATCTGTGAGCTTCAAAGCACAATTCTAATCTTCTTTCAGCTAAAATACCTGATAAAGCCTCAGTAGCATTAGCATAAACAGGTAAAGGTTGAGGGCCTAAGAAATTTCTAGCATCTCTAATTTGTTTAATAACAGAAGCCACAGAGTTAGAAGTACCATTGATATTACCTTCATTAGCTAAACACTCCGCTAAAATAAAATACATTTCTGAAAGTCTAAAAACTTTAATATCGTTTCTAGTTGGAAATGCTCCTTTACCAGGATACTTGTCTATAACAAGTACATCAGTTGCAATGTAATTTGAACTTGTAGCATAAGTTTGATTTATCAAACTAGTTGGATCAACATTTGCATACCTTCTAACATCACCAGGAGTAGCCGTAAATTTATTAAACAAGGCTCTACTTACCTCATACAAAGGTGAACCTGAAATTGTTGTATTGTTAGTAGTGAAGTTAGCAGCAACGGCTTCCCAAGTACCTGCAGTTGGTCTGTCAAGTGCCCATATTACTTCTCCACGATCTATATCTTGCCACATTCTTCTGTAAGGACTCGGTGGATTAGTAGCACCATAGAATGCTGTATTCCATGCAGGTGTGGGAGCACCAGCACTAGGGTGAGTAGGCCCTCCAACAGCAACGCTGTAAAAAGGATTGGTTGGTGCTGGTGATGGCGGCGTAACTGGAGTAGCAACTGTAAGTGAAAGTCCAGAATTAGTAATCACGTCTTGAGCATACTGTTTTGCTAATGTATAGTTACCTCTGTACAAGTACATTCTGGCTCTCAAAGCGTTAATCATCTCTTTTGTAACAAATTTGTATGTTGCAGTAGGACTAACATTATTGAAAGCAAAATTCAAATCATCTTCGATTTGAGCAAAAACTAAACCATTAGCAACTCTAGGATAAAAATCCCCAGCTCCCGGAACATTAGTGAATAACATAACGCCAAGAGCATCATCATCTGTCAAATCTGTTGAAAAGTAAGTCAACAATTGGAAATAACTAAAAGCTCTTAAAGCTCGTGTTTGCGCCAATATTGAATTATAGGTAGCTAATTCTGTTGGATCAGTCGGAACCTCAAGATTATTAGCTGCAATTCTCAAAAGTCTATTTGCTCTGTTAATAGTCTCATAATTATCAAACCAAATATCACTAGCAAATTGCTCTCCTGTAGTTAGGAAAAAACGGTGAAGACTTTTATTCTGTCCACCATTTCCACGACCAACACTACATTCATCCGTAAAAATACCTGTAAATCCAATTTGATCAGATATAGAAACACGACCATAAAAACCATTAAAATATTGTTGCATTTCTTCAACACTATTAATATCTGCTTCTGTCAATTCTCCATCCTGCACAATGTTATAAGCATCTTCACACGAAGACAACATAAAAAAGGCAAAGAAAGTAGAGATAAAAATTACTTTTATTCTTTTCATAATATATTTTTTTTTAAAATTCAACATTTACACCAAAAGATACTGTTTTCGGCGTAGGGAAAGAACCAACACTACTAGTAGAACCGAAATCCGGATCAAAACCTCTCCATTTAGTCCATGTGTATAAGTTCTCCGCTTGTACAAAAAGTTTAAGAGAAGACAATACTGATTTCTCAAGCATTTTCTTACTGAAATTATATCCAAAACTTAAATTTTTCAATCTAATGTAAGATGCGTCTTTTAACCATTGATCAGAAAAATCGCTTCCTAAGTCAAAGTTAGCTGCATTTAATGCCGGTACATTTGTATTAGTATTGGTTGGTGTCCATGCATTTAAGATATCTGTTGACATGTTGTTATCTGCAGCAAATGTATTGAACGAGTTCAACCATAATTGTGCATAATCAAATCTGTATTGTTCAAATGCATAGGCAAATTGAGAATCTAAAAAGAATCCTTTATAATCCATGTTTAAACCAAAACCTCCTTGGTAAATTGGAATATAACTTTTTCCTGTTTTTCTTCTATCCACATCATCAGGAGTCTCTGTTAAACTACCATCAGCAGCTACAAACAATAAGTTACCATTTGCAGGATTCACACCAGCATAAGGAACAACCCAATATTCATTAATTTGACTTCCATTTTCCTCTATTACGTTGGCTCCTGGGTTTTCAAAGGTTTCAACATCTGTATATTCATTCTTGTTATAAGAACCATTTGCAAATACTTCAAGGTTGAAATTGTCATTTCTTACAATTTTCCATTTCAACGCCAATTCGATACCGCTATTTTCCAAAGAACCATTGTTTCCAGGCAAAGATGTACCTGCACCGGCAGCAGCAGATAATCTTTTATCTAAAAATAATTTATCAGTAACTCTTTTGTAAACATCAACATTACCAGTAACTCTGTCTTTCCACAAACCAAAATCTAAACCAATGTTAGCCATTGTTTGTTCTTCCCACTGTAGTGTATTATTACCAAACTGTGAGCCAATAAAATTGCCACCCAAACCATAGGCACCAGCATTTCCATATCCTGTACCTGTGGCAATTAAATCTCTAACTCTATTATCAGCAGGATATAGTGGATTTACTCCATTTCCAGCAAACTCAAGATTTTGATTTCCTTGTATACCATAAGATACTCTTAATTTTAACATATTGAAAAGAGAATTCTTCATGAAGTTTTCTTTGTCAATATTCCATCTACCACCTACAGACCAAAACGTACCCCATTTGAAATCATCAACAAAACGATAACTAGCGTCTCTTCTAATTACAGCATCAATACCATATTTATCATTATAATCGTACGTTAATGAGGCAAAATTAGAATAAATACCTCCTTGGTTTTTTACAGCAAGGTTAGTTGGTCTTAATGCCGGAAAATTAGCTCCAACGTTTGTCCAACCAGTACCAGCTCCAAATGCATAGGTTAATAAATCTAAACCATTTTGTGTATTTGAGTTGATAGTTTGATATCCTTTAATGTATTCCATGTAAATACCAGCATCAATGGTATGTTTCTCAGCAAATACTTTTGAGAATTTTAAGCTATTTACAATGTTAAATCCAAAATCTCTGTCCGTTGTTCTAGTTTCAAAACCACCAAAAGGCAGTGGCCCACTAGTTTCTCTTACAGCAATAGCTAAATAAGACCAAGGTGCTCTAGCAAACACTCTATCAGACACATTATAGTCAACACCAAATCTAGTACCAATAGTAAAATATTTACCTAATTTATAACTAGCATTAGCATTTGCTAATACTTTAAGTTCAGTGAATTGGTTAGGCTGATTACCATCTTGCAATAGATCCTGCAACACAAGAGTTGTATTTCCACCATCAAAGTCCGTACCAATCAAATCGAACAAACCTTGACCACTTCCTGGGTAAAAGTCATCAGCAAAATAAGGAACACCTGTTAAAGACCCCAATAATGGATTCTGAACAACGTTATTATTTACATTGGCATTAGTCTCTTGACCTAACTGACGTCTTTTAGACAAAGCTAATGTCAAATTAGTTCCGTAATTAAATTTGTCGTTGTTACTTTTTCCAGTTAAATTGGTTCTGTAAGTAAATCTTTTAAAGTTAGTAGTTTTAACAATACCATCTTGTTCAGTATAACTTATAGAGGTAAAGTTGTTAAGATTTTTACCTCCAGCAGTTAAACTAAGGTTGTGCGTTTGAGTTTGTGATGTAGTAAAAAACACATCTCTCCAATCTGTATTAGGAGCTCTTGCAATTTCCGCATCCGTCAACGGAGTGTTGTTACTAGGGTCTCTACCAAGAAAGCTATTTAACAAAGCGTTATTTCCCGCACCTGCACTAATATTGTTATCTCTTTGTAATCTTAATAACTGACTAGAGTTCATTAAATTATACTTGTCTTTCGTTAGTTCAGAAATACCATAAGTACTGGTATATGAAATTTTAAGATTTGATTCAAACTTACCACCTTTGGTCTTAATAATAACAACACCATTAGCAGATCTAGAACCATAAATAGAAGTTGAAGCGGCATCTCTTAAAATAGTAGCTGACTCAATATCTTCTGGATTAATATTTCTAAAAACAACTGAATTTGTTGGAACTCCATCAACAACATAAAGTGGCTCAGTAGAACTGTTAACTGAACCTAATCCTCTAACGATAAGGTCAAATTTTGCAGAACCCGGAGAACCAGAAGATGAAATTACATTTAAACCTGCAACGTTACCCGCAAGTGATTGCAAAACCGTTACGTTAGGTCTGTTTTTGATACTTTCTGCAGACACAGTAGTACTTGCCGCAACAGATCTTGGCTTAGTAGCCGTTTTGTCGTAACCTAATATCACAACCTCTTCCAACTTTATACTTTGTTCTTTTAAAGAAACATTGTAGCTGTTAGCAGCACCAACTGTAATAGTGGCATTGTTGTAACCAGTGAACGAAATTATCAATACTTCACCTTGATTTGCTTTGATGGAATATTTTCCATCAAAATCTGTTTGTGCACTTCTTGTTGTTCCTTTTACAACAATGTTAGCACCAGGAATAGGTCCAGTTTTATCTGAAACAACACCTGTTACAGTTTTCTCTTGTGCAAACGAAAACTGCATTGATAACGCCAATAATAGCGTAAAAATCCATTTGAACTTCGATCTCATATTAATTTTATTTGAGTTAGTTATTTTGCAAACTTCTTAATTATTTATTAATTAACCAAATATTAACATTAAATAATAGGTTTGAAATATGTTAAATGTTTTTAATTTAGTGGCCTTTCTAAATTACTGATGCAGTTATTTATAAATAGTTGCGTTAACTTATTTACATTTATAAAAAAACAATGCTCAATCTTAAATTCTCAAATTTCGAAATTGAATGCGGTACCGATGAAGCTGGTCGAGGATGTCTCGCCGGTCCTGTGACTGCTGCCGCTATAATACTTCCGGATGATTTTAAATTAGATTTATTAAACGACTCCAAACAGCTTTCAGAAAAAGTCAGACAAAAATTGAAGCCTCTGATTAAAGAAAGAGCAATTGACTTCGTCGTAACGCACCTCGAACCCAAAATAATAGATGAAATAAATATCCTGAATGCGTCAATCAAAGCGATGCAAGCCTGTATTGTTCAACTCAATCCTCTACCCGATTACATTATTGTTGATGGAAACCGATTTAAACCTGTAAAAAACATCCCCTTTTCCACAATTATAAAAGGCGATAGTAAATATATGAGTATTGCTGCCGCATCGGTGTTGGCCAAAACCTATAGAGATGCCTATATGGAAAAAATACATGAAGAGTTTCCAATGTATAATTGGAAAAAAAATAAAGGTTACCCTACAGCAGAACACCGTGAAGCTATCAGAAAATACGGCATAACGAAGTACCACCGCATGAGTTTTCGATTGTTACCCGAACAGTTAAAATTTGAACTTTGATTAAAATTTACTATCGACAGCAATAATCATTTTTGCTTCGAATAAATTTGTGAAATGACGTACTATTTTTGCTTTAACTTCATCTTCATCTACTGCTTTTCCTAATTCAACATGCATTGAAGTAACGGCTTTCCCTTTTATTCCGCAGGGAATAATATTGTCGAAATATCCAAGATTAGCGTTGACATTTAATGCAAATCCGTGCATCGTAACCCAACGACTCGCTCGTACGCCCATGGCACAAATTTTTCGGGCAAATGGCGTTCCCACATCAAGCCAGACTCCGGTCTCTCCTTCGCTTCGGGTTCCCACAATATTATATTCTGCTAAAGTAAGTATGATTGCCTCTTCTAAAAAACGCAAATACTTATGAATATCGGTAAAGAAATTTTCTAAATCCAGTATTGGATAGCCCACGATTTGACCTGGACCATGGTACGTAATATCACCTCCGCGATTAATTTTATAAAAAGTAGCTCCTTTTGCCTCAAGCTGTTTTTCAGAGAGCAATAAATTAGAGATATCTCCGCTTTTTCCTAAAGTGTAAACATGTGGATGCGCTACAAACAAAAAGTAATTGGGAGTTACTAATTCCGGATGCGCTCTCTTTTCTAACTTGACATCAACGATTTCCTTGAAAAGAGCTTCCTGATAATCCCAAGTTTCTTTATAATCTTTATTCCCTAAATCCTTCAGTTGAATTTCTTTGTTCATTTCCTATGTATGAGAAAGCAAAATTACAATTTCTATTGGGTTTTCTCCCACCTTTGTTCGGGTATTGTTCGCAAAACAGGCCCATTTTGCGAACATGACCCGAACAACACCCGAACAACACCCGAACAACCCATCAAAACAGGTCAAAACCCATCAAAACCAATCAAAACGAATCAACAATAGTCAATAGCTGAAAAGACTTTGAAACTTTATCACTTATCCCTATCTTTGCACGCTTAAAGATAATCCTAATATGCAACTTTCGGAACAAGAAATCATCAGAAGAGAAAAACTGAACGCCTTGCGCGGCATCGGAATCAACCCTTATCCAGCGGATTTATTTCCCGTGAAAAATACTTCAAAGGGAATTAAGGAAAATTTTGAAGATGGCAAGAAAGTTGTAGTTGCCGGACGTTTGATGAGCGTAAGAGACCAGGGAAAGGCTTGTTTTGCCGAATTGCAGGACAGTGAAGGCCGAATCCAATTGTATTTGAACCGCGATGTTATTTGTCCTGGAGAGGATAAAACACTGTACAATCAGGTTTTTAAAAAATTAACAGATTTAGGGGATTTTATCGGAATTGAAGGTGAATTATTCACGACTCAGGTTGGTGCGCAATGTATTCGTGTAGACCATTTTACGTTTTTAAGTAAAACGCTTCGACCATTGCCTTTACCAAAAACCGATGAAGAAGGTAAAGTGCATGACGCTTTTAACGACGCTGAATTGCGTTACCGAATGCGTTATGTAGATTTAGTGGTAAATCCGCATGTGAAAGAAGTTTTCATAAAAAGAACAAAATTGTTCACCGCGATGAGAACGTTTTTTAACACCGCTGGGTATATGGAAGTCGAAACTCCCGTTTTGCAATCGATTCCGGGTGGTGCAGCCGCGCGCCCTTTTATAACACATCACAATAGCCTTGATATGCCTTTGTATATGCGAATTGCCAACGAATTGTATCTGAAAAGATTGATTGTGGGTGGATTTGACGGTGTTTATGAGTTTTCAAAAAATTTTAGAAATGAAGGCATGGATAGAACTCATAATCCTGAGTTTACTGCTATGGAAATTTATGTAGCCTACAAAGACTACAATTGGATGATGGAAATGACCGAAAACCTTTTAGAATATTGTGCCAATGAAGTAAACGGTACTACAGAAGCTGTTTTTGGAGAACATGCTGTCAACTTCAAAGCACCTTATGCGCGAGTTACCATGACCGATGCCATTAAACAATTTACAGGTTTTGATATATCTGGCAAAACAGAAGCGGAGCTTTTTGATGCTGCTAAAGGAATGGGCATTGAAGTGGACGACACCATGGGTAAAGGAAAATTGATCGATGAAATTTTTGGCGCCAAATGTGAAGGCAACTTTATTCAGCCGACCTTTATTACAGATTACCCTAAAGAAATGTCACCATTGTGCAAATCACATCGTGATAATCCTGAATTAACGGAACGTTTTGAGTTAATGGTATGCGGAAAAGAAATTGCCAATGCGTATTCCGAGTTAAATGACCCTATTGACCAAAGAGAACGCTTTGAGGCACAAATGGCTTTAGCAGAGAAAGGTGATGATGAAGCCAACGGAATTATAGATGAAGATTTTTTAAGAGCACTAGAATATGGAATGCCACCAACTTCGGGACTCGGAATTGGCATGGATAGATTGATTATGTTTCTAACCAACAATCCATCGATTCAGGAAGTGTTGTTCTTCCCTCAAATGAGACCAGAGAAAAAACAATTGGAATTGACCGAGGATGAAAAACTAATTATCAATTTATTAAAATCAGAAAATAACCAACTTTTATCACAGCTTAAAGACAAATCTATGCTAAGCGGAAAAAAATGGGATGCCGCTATAAAAGGATTATCTAAACATGGTTTGACTAAAGTAGTCGTTGATGGAGATAGCAAAACAGTTGTTTTAAACTAATTGAAAAGAACTCCATGGAGTTCTTTTTTTGTAAAGTTTTGTTAAAGATTAAACCTTTCAAACCTATCATTGTCCTATTGACTTAACATTAAAAAAAGTAACAAAATGAAAAAATTATTTGCCGTTGCATTACTGATTGTTGGAATAACAGCATTTGCACAAGAAAAACAAGGAAAAAGAGGCGGAAGAGAAAAATTATCAACAGAACAAAAAGTAGATCTTCATGTTAAAAAAATGACTGAAGAATTGAATTTAAATGAAAAGCAAATAGCCGAAGTCAGAGCTATCGCAACGAAGCAGATTGAAAAAAGAGAAGCTAAAAAAGCAGAAATGAAAGATGCTAAGGAAAAACAAAAAGCAGCAATGAAAGCGAATATGCAAAAAGAACAAGCGGCTTTGAGTTCTGATATGAAACGAATTTTATCTCCAGAACAATTTGAAAAGTGGGAAAAAAATCGCGATGCCAAAAAAGAAAAGATTAAAGAAAGAATGCAAGATCGCAAAGAAAAAAGGGATTCTAAATAATTTTACCAAAACTTAGCACAAATAAATTTTGAGTTTCCATTAAAATAATTTAGTTTTGGAGTTATTATTCTACTAAAAACATTAAAAATGAAAAAAATAATTGCAGCTTTAACATTATTATTGGCATTTTCGATAAATGCAAACGCTCAAGATAAAAGTGGTTATGTTGGTTTGAGTTCTTCCGAAAAAGCAAAAAAGCAAGCCTCGGAACTATCCGAATACCTCGGACTTGACAAGACAACAACATTAAACTTTATTCCACTATTTGAAGCGAAGTTTGAAGTTTTAAATGACAAAAATGCGCCACAAGAACGAAAAGCAGAAATGTCTAGAGTTGTTGAAGCTAAAATCAGAGGCACATTAGATGGAAATCAAATGGAAAAACTAGAGAAAAACAGAGACTTATTAGACCGACTAATTAATTAGTTAATTTAATTTTCAAATAAAAAGTCCTCTTGCACAACAAGAGGACTTTTTATTTATAAGCTTTTCGCCACTTTATTGACCGCATTAATAGTAAAATCTAAATCTTCGTAGGTCAAAGCATCTGTAATAAACCAGGTCTCATAAGCTGATGGAGCAATGTATACACCCTCAGCTAACATGCCGTGAAAAAACTTTTTAAACGTTTCATTATCGCCATTTTTCGCAGTTTGAAAGTCATACACAGGATTAGCATCAAAATGAACAGAAATCATTGAACCTACTCTGTTGATGGTAAAATCTACAGCATTATCAGTCAAGACTTTTGCGATACCTTTGTGTAAGTAAGTGGTCTTTTCGTCCAACCTTTTAAAAACAGCTGTATCGTTATTCAACGCCTGCAACATAGCAAATCCAGCAGCCATCGCCAATGGATTCCCAGACAATGTTCCGGCTTGATAGACTGGACCTAGTGGAGATAAATAATTCATAATTTCGTTTCTAGCTGCAAAAGCGCCCACAGGCAAACCACCTCCAATTACTTTACCGAAACAAACAATATCTGCTTTTATACCATATAACTCTTGTACGCCTCCTTTTGCTAATCGAAATCCCGTCATTACTTCATCAAAAATCAATAAAGCTTGATGATCATCACAAACCTGTCGTAATGCTTGTAAAAAGCCCTCTTTTGGGGGAACACAACCCATATTTCCCGCAACAGGTTCAATGATAATGGCAGCTATTTCATTTACATTAGCAGCAAACAAAGCCTTAACACTCTCTAAATCGTTATAAGTAGCTAAAAGTGTATCTTTTGCTGTTCCTGCTGTAACTCCAGGCGAGTTGGGCGTTCCAAAAGTACTAGCGCCACTTCCGGCTTGAATTAGGAATGAATCGGAATGACCGTGATAGCAACCCGCAAACTTTATGATTTTATCTCTTTTCGTAAAACCTCGAGCTAAGCGAATAGCACTCATACAGGCTTCGGTACCCGAATTTACGAAACGAATCTTGTCAATATTCGGAACCATCGAAACGGCCAATTTTGCAATTTTTGTCTCCAATTCGGTAGGCATTCCAAACGAAGTTCCTTTTTGAGCTTTGTCAATTATAGCATCAACAACGGGCTGATACGCATGACCAAGAATCATAGGACCCCAAGAGTTAATATAATCAATTAAGCGATTATCATCTTCATCATACAAATAAGCACCTTTAGCACTTTTGGCAAAAATTGGTGTACCACCAACACCTTTAAACGCTCTGACTGGAGAATTTACACCGCCAGGAATTACTTTTTCGGCTTCAGCAAATAGCTGACTGCTTCTTTGATACATCATATCTGAAAAGGGAATTAATATATTGAATTATTTGACAATGATGCTCTGTCCAAGAGAAATGGTATTGTCTGTTAAGTTATTTTTCTTCTTAAGTTCATCGATTGAAATATTGAATTTTTTAGAAATAGAATACAACGAATCGCCTTTAACTACAGTATATTTCTGAACATCAGCAGTATAAGCAATAGGCTTGCTAACAATCGTTGGGACGAAGTTTTTACCTAACACTTCGGCATCAAATTTATTCAATTGATACTTCTCAATCAATCCTATGAGCTTATCTGGATATTTCGAATCAGTAGCATAGCCAGCGGCTTTTAAACCATAAGCCCAGCTTTTGTAATCATCTTTTTGGAATTCAAAAAGTTCAGCATATCGTGGTCTACTGGTTAAAAAATAAGAGTGATCTTTAAAGGACTGACTTGGATCTTCATACTTCCTAAAGCATTCATTTTCTTCGTCATCGGTATATTTTATACTTGGTCCTGTCCATTCTTTATGGCATTTTATTCCGAAATGATTATTGGCTTGCATACTAAGCGGCCCAGTTCCTGCGCCCGATTCTAAAATAGCTTGACCTAAAGTAATACTGGCTGGAATTCCCGTTTTGGTCATGTTCTCTTTGGCAACACTTTTATATTTTTCAATGTAAGCAAGTACCATTTGGGTTGTCACTTTTACCCTTGTTGTAGCTTCCAGAACCTCTGTACTATTAGAAAAAGTTGGAACAACAGCAACTGTTGGAGAATCTTTTTTAGTGATGGCAATAGGGTTGTTTTTTGTAACAGGTCTATATATTGGTTTTCTTACTCTCTGTACAACAGGAGCTCCTGTTTTCCTTGGGTCGGGTTTCGTAGTTCTAACTGTTGCGTGATTGGCACTGCACGATGCTGCAAAAACTATAACTAATACTAAACTAAATCTTTTAAATATTGACATTGATTTCTAACTGTTTTTTTTGTTTTAATATTGAATTCATTCCATCGATTCCTTGCAATCCTCCTGTGTGAATCATCAGAATTTTAGCATTTTCAGGAAAATAATTATTGGCAATTAAATCCATAACTCCAAAAACCATTTTTCCTGTATAAATTGGGTCTAATGGGATTTTATGTCGAAGATAAAATGTATTTATAAACCGTATTAAATCTTCTGACACCTTTCCGTATCCTCCAAAATGATACGCCGTTATTAAATCCCAATTGGACTTGGTTGCAAAATTACAAATATCTTCCCTTAAAAAATCACCCTTTAACGCTGGAAACCCCAAAACTTGTTGACTAGGTTTTGAACAATTTATTATTCCCGAAATAGTACCACCAGTTCCTACCGCACAACAGATATAATCAAACGCTTCATCTTCCGTTGAAAGAATTTCTTCGCAACCTTTTATGGCGAGAGAATTGGTTCCTCCTTCTGGAATGAGATAAAAATTAAAATACTTCGCTTTTAAATATTCAAGATATTGAGCATCGTACTTATTTCGATACTGTTCTCGTGTAACAAATTCAAAAACCATCCCTAAAGACTTAGCTTTTTGTAAAGTGGGATTTTTGTCAATTAAATCGTGTAATTCTTCTCCGCGAATAACACCAACAGTCTTAAATCCATATTCTTTTCCTGCGGCTGCCACTGCTAAAATATGATTAGAAAAAGCACCTCCAAAAGTTATTAAAACATTGTGACTTTCTTTCTTAGCTTGAATTAAATTGTATTTCAATTTTCTGTATTTATTACCAGAAATTAAGGGATGCAACAAATCTTCACGTTTTACAGCTAACGTAATATTGGGATGATTTATTGTGATTTCTTGATTATAACTTTCAGAAAAATTCATTTTTCAAAAGTAGTTGATTGAAAATCAATTTATAAAAAAAAGCGATTAAAAAATCGCTTTCGAAAGTAGGCTTACTTAGAAGCCACTATGATTTTCTGCCCGAAGCTTTGGCCATCATCTGTTTGTATTTTGACTAAGTACACCGCATCGCTTAAAACCGCAGTTGAAAACTGATAACTAGTATTGGCTCCTAAATTTGTTTTATTAAAAATTAATTTCCCTGCAATATCGAATAAAGCAACAGATTTAATCTCCATACCATTAGGATTGGAAAGAACTAATTGCTGATTATCATTATTTTGAATAACTGTCAGATTTTCTTTTATCGGGTTAGAAACTGCTAGCGATGCATCTTTAAATGTAATTTCAAAACGATTCGTATAAGTCCCTGCCGGAAGTGTGATTTCAAAAAAACCATTTTTAATATCGTGATACACTCCAGTCAATCCATCAAACATATAAATGTTTTCTGAGTCACTAAAATTTATAATATCTCCTACTAGAACCTTAAAAGTAGCTTGTTCTCCAGCTTTGAATGTAAATGGAATTCTTTTATCAACATGAAAAGGCAGTGTTGTTATTATGTAATTTTTTGAATCACTAGTTGTAGAAAAATAAGCGTCATTAGTCAAATTTGATTCAGTAGTACTCACATCCATAGCGTAGTCAAATCCGTCGGTTGTGTTTGGATTGAATGCCATTGTGGTTTCTTTGGTATACAAATTATTGAAAATAGTATGAATTTTTACTTGAGGAGTGGGAGCTGAGGAAAACTGGGTATAATCAACGCCAGCTACATTATGAATTTCCTCCCAATTTTGCCAAGCGCTAGTATCAGTGGAATTTGAATTTCTTTCAAACTGAGAATTAGTAGCAACTCCCTCTTTGACAAAAACTCTATAAAGATTTTTCATCACGGCATTACTATTGACTTTACCGTTCACCACAAATCCCTGTCCTACTGGACAGAACATTCTTTTGTATGTTGAACCGGTACTTCCTCCGGTCGTATTCAGAGAACCATCAATATTATAGGTATTCCAAGTAGCACTATTATAGGTTCCAGGACTAAAAGCATTGACGTTATTCGGAGCATAATAACCATAGCCTCCGATATATTGCAATAAAATATGAGAAGTTGCAGGCTTCTGATGTTCCCAATAAAAAGCATTTCCAGTAATAACATCTAAAGGACCACCTGTAGTAACGGCTCCAGTAGTATAATTGACAATATGACCACTATTCTCTAATAAAAACAAATTGAGATTAATAGCAGAAGAATATGGATTTCCTGTCAAAGTACTATTGGGAATCTGATCAGCAACTGTCGGTGCTGCAACTGAAATCGTTATGGTTCCTTCATTAGGCTTTCCTCTGAAATCATATCTTTGATAATCATTCAAACCTCCTGCTCCCGCAGGGTTATTTACAGTTGCTTCATTGACCGCTGTAGTATCATCTCCAGAAACACCTTTAAGAGTATACCCTAAGCCTGGAGTTATTGTTCCTGACTGTCCAACATAATTCCAATTTGAGTAATTGTTAGCCGCAGTAAAAGTATAGGTCCATTTATTAGAAATAGCTAATTCAGTTGCGGTGGTATATCCATTGAAACTTGACGTGAATGTAGGGGTTTGACCAACAGTAGTACTAGTTGGCCTTTTAATAACCTGATCGAGTACAAAATCATTATTTCCTGCTGCAGCTGCTGGAACACCAACAGGGGAACACCAGTAGTTATAACCATAATTGTTTGCCGTCCCTTCTTGAAAAACAGACAAAGATCCCACACCTCGATTTATACCTCCACCACCAGTACTTCCTTGTAACAACTGCCCTTCATTTCTTAGAAAAAGATTACTTGAAGCCGTATTCAACTCGACATAATCTTTAACATAAATCATAGCACCGTTATTAAAAACATAAGTGTCTTTCACATACAGTTGAGCAAATGCCGTCTTCACAGTAAAGAGAGCGCAAAAAATAAACAACGTTGTTTTCATAAATCAAAACATTTAATAAATTCAAAAGTACAATAATTTTTATATCTTATTCATTTTCAACACAACAAAGTAAAAAAATTAAAAAAATAATTTTTAGGAATAAAGTTTAAAAGAAGTTAATATAATTTATAATATATAGATAAATTGTTAATAGATTATGAAATATTAATAAATACTGACTATTTATAAGAAAAATGCTATTTACGCTTCGTCTAAAAACTAAAAACTCCTATTTTTTCAAAAAACCACTCAGAAACAACATCAAAAAAGTGCTATTCATCGACTTTCGTAGCAGTACACCTATATTTTTAGGCATCAATTTATTCTTGTACTAATTTCACATCAAATTAACTCTAGTCAATGTAACTGATTGTTATAATGTTTTGAGTTTACCCCAACAAAAAAAGGATATATGGAAAAGAATTACTACAACAAAACATCGCTTTACACCAACTTGAACATAGCTCATTCCCTGAAGAAGGTTGTCCTTATTTTTTTCATGTTCATTGGTTGTCCAACTATTTTTGGACAAGTAACTTATACTACTGGTTCAGGTAATTTCATAGTTCCATGTGATGTCACCTCAATAACGGTTCAAATATGGGGCGGTGGTGGTGCCGGTGGTGGCGCAAACAACAATAATAATGGCGGATCCGGCGGAGGAGCTGGAGGTTATTCAACAGCTATACTAACCGTTACACCTGGAAGTTCTATTGCTTATTCAGTTGGTACTGGTGGGACAGGTAGTAACGGTAATGGAGGTCCTGGAATTGCTACAACTTTTGGAGCTCTTACAGCAAATGGAGGGACAGGCGGAGGTCAAAATAGAGGCGCTATCGGAACTGGAGGAAATGCTAGTGGAGGTACAACCAATCTAACAGGAAACAATGGTAGCCTCGGAACCACTACGGTGGGTGCTGCTGGTGGAAATGCTAATGGTGTCGGAGGTGGAGCAGGAGGAGCATCAAGAAACACCGCCGGAGCTGGAAACCCTGGCTTCGTGCCAGGTGGTGGTGGTGGTGGTGGTTTTAGAACTACTGCAACTAATAGAGCGGGGGGAAATGGTGCCAGAGGTGAAATACGAATAACTTACACTTCTACTTTATTAAGTTACTGTTCCCCAACCTTTACAGATGGAATGGAACCCATAACAAATGTAACTTTTGCCGGAATTAATAATACTACTTCTAACACAATCGGAGGAACACAATACCTAGAGAGTTTTTGTAACACAGCTTCAGTTCAGCAAGGTCAAACTGTACCTATAGCGGTCAAAGGAAACACGGCTGGTGTATTCACCAACTATTTCAGACTTTATGTAGATTGGAATAATAATGGAACTTTCGGTGATGTTGCTAATGAAATATATGACTTAGGAACAATCTACAATTCAACAGGTATTGATGCAGTGGTTCTAAACACCACAATTACGGTTCCTGCTACTGCACCATTAGGCACTACAAGAATGCGTTTAATGAAACGATTTAATTCCTATTCAACAGGGCCTTGTCAAACTGGCGCAGGTTATGGTCAGGCAGAAGATTACAGCGTTACTGTCACAGCTCCTCCACCTTGTACAACCCCTACTACCCAACCTACTGCTCTTGTATTATCATCAATATCGAGCACTTCCATTAACGGATCATTCACTGCAGCAACTCCGGCACCAAGTGGTTATTTAGTTGTAAGAAGTTCTAGTGTCACTCCTCCAACATTATCAAGTGGGACAACCTATGCTGTTGGATTTACGGGTTTAACACCAGGAACAACCTATGTTGTTCAAGGTAGTGCTGTTACTAGCAATGCAGTAACGTTCTCTGACACAGGATTGACAAGTAATACAAATTATTACTATCATATTTTCTCCTACAACAATGCATGTACTGGTGCTCCAGCATACCTAACAACATCTCCGTTGAATAATTCAGCGACAACTTGTGCTGCAGCTCCTGTTTCTGCAACTAACTCTGCTATTACCGTTTCAAGTTTTACTGTCACTTGGCCAGCATCTGTAGTAGGTGGGGGTGTTGGAACAATAAATTATACCTTAGAGATTTATTCTGACGCTGGATATTCCGTTCCTGTTTTAGGCTCCCCTTTTGCTATGGGTACTAGCCTATCATATAATGCTACAGGCTTGAATAGCGGAACCCCATACTATTATAGAATCAGAGCCAATAATGGATTTTGCAACAGTCCATATATTTCAGGAAACTGCACAACATTAATTACAAATGATGAATGTAGTAGTGCAATATCATTAACTGTCAATCCGAGCACAAATTGTGTTACAAGTACAAATGCAACCTCTGTTGGAGCAACACAATCCATAGCAGGATGCACAGGCACTGCTGATGACGATGTTTGGTTTAGTTTTGTTGCTACGGGAACAACACACACTATTACTGTAACACCAAACACAATTAATAATGTAGTAATCGAACCTTTTACTGGACTTTGTGGAAGCTTAACATCCGTAGGATGTATAAACAATACTACAGGATCCGCGATTGAAGCAGTAAGCCTTATAGGAATGACTTCTGGAGTTACTTATTTCTTTAGAGTATTTAGTAATGGGAATGCTGCAAATGCAGGTTCTTTTAACATTTGTATTACTTCACCCCCTACTAACGACGAATGCAGTGGAGCTATACCATTGTCAATTTCTTCAACTTGCTCTTATGCAACCTATTCAAATGCAGGTGCAACAAACAGTACCGGAATGACAGCTCCAGGTTGCGCAAGTTACTTAGGTGGGGATGTGTGGTTCTCAGTTGTAGTTCCTGCTACAGGTGAGATAAATATAGACCTGCAAACCGGAACAGTTTTAGACGGAGGATTAGCACTATATTCAGGTACTTGTGGCGCTTTAACTTTATTGGATTGTGATGACGATAGTAGCACAAACGGAGCAATGCCATTCCTCAGAAGAACAGGTTTAACGCCAGGTCAAACCATTTACATTAGAGTTTGGGAATACGGAAACAATAATAATGGGACATTCGGAATTTGCGCAACAACACCAAGTTGTCCTTCACCATCAGATTTATATGCAGATATCTTATCTACTACAAGTGTAACTGTTAACTGGACGGCCTCTTCTCCTCCTGCATCTGGGGGATATCAATATTATATAAGTAATTCACCAACACCTCCAATAGCTAGTACACCTCCAACAGGAACTACAGCACCTGGAGTTATTAGTGTAACTTTAACTGGACTTACTACAGGTTTAAAATATTATTTCTGGGTACGCTCTTTTTGTGGTGGTAGTGACACAAGCACATGGTTTGGCTCTACTAACTATACTCCTTGCTCAATAGGAAGTGGAACAGGTACAACATCACTTGCATGCCCCTCAGTTCTCGCAGGAGGTCTTGGTTTAAGTGGAGGAAATCCAGTTCCTTTAACATGTACTGCTTTAACATGCGTTGATTTAGAAGCAAATTATTTACAGTTATATCAACCAACAAATTATAGTGTAACTTCTATTACCGATGCACCTCCCTACCAGTTTACCTGTTTGCAAAGAGCAGTAAGTGTTAATGTTGATGATGTTTGGTCGTCAACAGTCAATCTTCCTTTCAATTTTTGTTTTTACGGTGTCAATTATGATAAATGTTTAATTGGTTCTAATGGAGTCATAACATTTGATACCACAAATAATCTTCCTGGCGGATATAATCCTTGGTTGTTTACAAATAATTTACCCAATACTGGTTTAATTAGAAATGCCATTTTTGGTGTATATCATGACATCGACCCAAGTAAAGGTGGGGAAGTTGGATGGGAATTGATTACTTTAAATACAGGATGTAGAGCACTTGTTGCTTCTTGGAGCGACATACCGATGTATTCTTCTGCTTGTAATTCGAGTTATTATACAGGTATGATAGTGTTATACGAAAACACCAATGTCATAGAAGTTTATGTTAAAGAAAAAAATGTTTGCGCAACCTGGAATGATGGTAATGCAATAGTTGGAATTCAAAATGCAGCTGGTAACGCAGCGGTCGTCGCTCCGGGAAGAAATGGTTTAGATGCCAACTGGACTATAACCGATGAAGCTTGGAGATTTACGCCTACAGGAACAACATTAACCTCAATAAAATGGTTCGAAGGAAATGGAACTACAGGTCCACAAATCGGGACAACCAACACAATCAATGTATGTCCTTCTATTACAACAACCTACACAGCCGAAGTAACTTATGCTTTGTGTAGTGGAACCAATTTAACTTACACAGATAATGTAGTTGTAGGAGTAAATGGTAACAAAGTTTGGGACGGTTCACAAAGTAGTGATTGGAATGACCCAAATAACTGGACGCCAGGTGGTGTTCCAACGAATGCGCACTGCGTAGTGGTTCCAGTTACAGGAAACAACCCTGTACTTGCCACTATCCCTGATGGGGTTGGCTACAATTTGGCCGTTTACAACGGAGCTCAATTAACCATAAATTCAAGCAGAAACTTAACCATAACAGACAGAGTTAACATACAACCGAGTGGAAACTTTACTATCAACAACAATTCTAACCTAGTTCAAATAAATGATGCGGCGGTAAATAGCGGTAGTATTTTCTACAAAAGAATCGCACCAAATATTAAAGGTTCGGATTATGTGTATTGGTCTTCACCAGTTCTAAATCAAAATATAGGAACTTTTTATGATAGTACATTCCCTTATGCATCAGGATTTAAATACCAATGGAATACCACAGTCAATAATGGCAACGGAGTTGGACCCAATATTAGTCAAGGTAATTGGGAAAATGCTAGCGGAGTAATGGCTAGAGCACGAGGTTACATCATACGTGGATCCAATAGTTTTGGAATGCCAGCAAGTAATATCCCTACAACTTTTAATGGCGTACCCTTCAATGGAAGTATTCCATATACTGTTCAAAGAGGTGTTTATACGGGCGCACCCTACAGTGGTGCCAATGGGGTACAGATTACTAATCTTAATGATAATTTTAATTTACTTGGAAATCCTTATCCATCATCCATCAACGCATTGAAATTTTTACAAACAAACACCTACCATGCCCTAAATAATCCGACTGGTGTGTTATTAGGGAATTTGAAACTTTGGACGCACGGAACCGATCCCTATTATGGTGTTGCCAATCCTTTCTATGGTTCTTTTACTTATAATTATGACGAAGATGACTATATAACAATAAATTATCTCGGATCAACCTCACCGGGTGTGGGAGATATAATTAAAACTGGACAAGCATTTTTTGCACAAATGATTGATGGCGCTGCTGGCTCAGGAATTGTAAACTTCAACAATAGTATGAGATATGACGGTGCTACAAACCCATACGATAACAGCGGGTTTTTCAAAAATGAAAATTTTACAAACGAGGAGTTTTCATTAGAAAGACACAGAATATGGCTTGACCTTGTTGATTCAAACAATCAATCATCCAGAATGCTTATGGGTTATGCCAATGACGCCACCAATAGTGTTGATACTCTTTTTGATGCTCCAACCTATATATCTACTGGAACAAAACTTTTCTCTTTAATAGAAAACAGTACCGATATTTATGAAATCCAAGGTAGAAGTTTACCATTCGATATAACAGATGAAATTCCAATTGGAATAAAAGCACCAACACAAGGAAACTACTCCTTTGCCATAGCGACTGTTGACGGATTATTTGAAAGCCAAACTATTTATTTAAAAGACGAACTCTTAAATATTACGCACAATCTAAAACTTGACCCTTATCATTTTACAACGATATCGGGTATAATTAACGATCGTTTTAAAATAGTGTATGTTGACAATGCTCTTGGAATTCCTGAGCTTTCAATAGATGAAAATAGCATCAAAGTTATAGCAAATAGTGAGCTAGCTGTGAGTTCAAGCTCCCTAGAAATGGAATCCATAACGGTATTCAATCTCTTAGGCCAAAAATTAGATACTTATGAAAACATAAATGACAATTATTGGATTCTTTCAAATCTCCGAAAAAACAACACCACACTTTTGTTAAAAATAAAATTACAAACAGGAGAAACAGTAACTAGAAAAGTCATCTTCTAAACAAAACACAATCACTAACAATCCAAAGACCGTTGCTATAAAAGCGACGGTCTTTTTTTTTAACCAAGAAGCAATTAATAATCTATAAATTAGATACTTAATTAAAAATTTTGTACATTTATTTGGTCAACAAATACCATCAAATAAAATGAAAAAACTTATTATTTTAATCCTATTCGCAACAAGCTTATCAGGATATTCGCAAATTGGTATCAATACGACTTTACCTGCATCAACACTTGATATAACAGCAACAAATCCAACCGGTACTACCACTAATGTTGATGGAATACTAGTTCCTAGAGTAACCAGACAACGTGCACAAAGTATGACTAGTGTACCAACTTCAACAATGGTTTACATCTATGAAGTTGCAACCGGAACTGCAACAGGAACTACTGCAAACGTAACCTCCGTTGGTTTTTATTTCTATGATGGTTCTGTCTGGCAAAGAATTGGTACTGGCGGAAGTTCTGATTGGACACTAACAGGAAACGGAGGAACCATTCCCGCAACAAACTACATAGGAACTAGTGACCCTGCTGATTTGAGCATTGCTACAAATGGTGTGGAAAAAATACGCGTTTCGACCACTGGACAGATTGGAATCGGCACACCTTCGCCCAATTCGTCTGCGCTTCTTGATGTTACAGCTACCAACAAAGGAGTCTCTTTTCCAAATATAAATTTGTCCTCTGAAACCGATGCTGCTACAATCACAACCCCAAAGCCAGGCCTTATGGTTTACAATACAAACTCAACTATGCCTTGTGGTGCAGGATTGTATTTTAACAATGGTACTGCTGCTGCACCTCTATGGTCGTGTTTCACAAAAACCATAAAACAATACCATGCATACAATACTGCAGCGCGTGCCGGTGTAACATCTGCAACTCCAGCTTTGCAACCTGGGTGCACTATAAACTTTACTATTCCCACAGGTCAAATTGCAGACATAAAGATTGACGGAGTTTTAGGCGGACTTAATACCAGTACAGTCGCAGGAAGAGTAGCGCTCTTTGACGCAATTGTTGTGGTCGATGGGGCAGCATTACCTCAGGGTGGCTGGAACAGAACAACATTGGTAAATTCGTCCGCTGGTGGAAATTCTCTCGGTGTTTGTACATTCTCGACCGCATGGGTTGGTGTAACCGCTGGTGCGCACACTATACAACTATTTTCGTCACGCGTTTCAGGAACCACTTCTTTAGACATTGGAGGAAATTGTGTCCTTGATACTAATTGTGGCGAAATCCACGCAACAATTTCCTACAGATAATTATGAAAACACTATACTTCATTTTAGCAACCTCTTGCTGCATCATAGGATATTCGCAAGAAAAGAACTCGACAAGGAAAGATTTTAAGATAGTCGTAAATAACGAAGCATTTAAAGCTCAGATGAGAAAAGACTCCCTTAACGTAATCAAAAGCACCAATACCAAAAAAGTATTTGTACTGCCTCCTCAGGAGAACAGTTCCGTCAGCATTGATACAATAGTGAATTCGAAAACAGTACCTTTAAACTCATCGAAAAAAAAATTATAGATACTTCAAAAACTTCCAGAAAGACCTTTGCTGCAAATAGTGAAGGTCTTTTTCATTGGCATAGGCTTCTCGCTCAAAAGAAATATTCCAATACGCACTTTTCCGGTCTTTAAACTGAATCCAACGTACCAAAAATTCAATACCATACCAAACAAAAAAAGGCACTATCAACAACTCTACTTGCTGTCGAATATGAATCTTTTCATGATGAATCATAACAGCATTCCGCTTCAAATCCCGTTCAGAAACAATGATAAACGGAAATAAAGTGATGCCGCGAAACCCTTTTGGAATTAAAAATCTCGAAACGATTACAAACATTTTAGTTTAATGCTTTAAATTTGTAGCTATGAACGAGCAAAATACTGAAAATAAACTAATCGAAGGCGAAGATTATTACATTACGCCCGAAGGTTACAAATGTTTCACCGAAAAACACCACCTTAAACGCGGCTATTGCTGCAAAAGTGGCTGCCGTCATTGTCCGTACGGATACGATAAAAAAACAGGAACTAATAAAAAATAATAGGGCGTTCCCTCGTTCCAAAAAACGAGGTCGGGCTGTCCGCAGTACACGGTACTTGCTCCCATCTCTAACGCAAAAAGACAACTTAGACATTTTAGATTATTAGACAGAATGTTAAAAAACAAAAATCTAAGAAGTCTAAGAAGTCTAAAAATCTAACAATCTAACAATCTAAGAAGTCTAAAAAATGACCTTTCAAGAACAAATACAACAAGGAATTCCGGCAATTCTACCCAATCCAAAACCGTACGAATTAGAAATAAATCATGCGCCAAAACGAAAGGAAATCCTTTCTGATGAAGAGAAAAAGCTAGCCTTAAAAAATGCTTTGCGTTATTTCGAACCACAACATCATGCAACATTACTTCATGAATTTAAAGCAGAATTAGAAAAATACGGGCGCATCTACATGTACCGTTTTCGTCCGGACTACCGAATGTATGCACGTCCAATTTCAGAATACCCGGGAAAATCAGAGCAGGCAAAAGCTATCATGCTGATGATCCAAAACAATCTGGATTATGCCGTGGCACAACATCCACATGAACTGATAACTTATGGCGGAAACGGAGCTGTGTTTCAAAACTGGGCGCAGTATCTTCTAACCATGAAATATCTGGCTGAAATGACCGACGAGCAAACCTTAACCATGTATTCCGGACATCCTATGGGATTATTCCCCTCGCACAAAGAGGCTCCAAGAGTCGTGGTAACGAACGGAATGGTCATTCCGAACTATTCCAAACCTGATGATTGGGAAAAAATGAACGCTTTAGGTGTTTCGCAATACGGACAAATGACGGCCGGAAGTTACATGTACATCGGTCCGCAAGGCATCGTTCACGGTACAACCATCACGGTTTTAAACGGATTTAGAAAAATAAAAAAATCGCCCAAAGGTGGTTTGTTCGTAACGTCTGGTCTAGGCGGAATGAGTGGCGCACAACCCAAAGCGGGAAACATAGCTGGTTGTGTTACAGTTTGTGCCGAAGTGAATCCAAAAATCACTCACATTCGTCATTCGCAAGGCTGGATTAATGAAGTTATAGACAATATTAATGAATTGGTGCCAAGAGTGAAAACCGCCTTGCAAAATGAAGAAGTAGTTTCCATTGCGTACCTCGGAAATATAGTAGATGTCTGGGAACGTTTCGATCAAGAAAAGGTGCATATTGATTTGGGTTCGGATCAAACTTCACTCCACAATCCGTGGGCTGGAGGCTATTATCCAATGGGTTATTCGTTTGAAGAATCGAATGAATTAATGGCGAATAATCCTGAAAAATTCAAAGAAGAAGTTCAAAAAACACTGCGCCGACACGCAACAGCCATCAACAAACATACTTCTAAAGGAACGTATTTCTTCGATTACGGAAATGCCTTTTTATTGGAATCTTCTCGAGCTGGCGCCGATGTAATGAACGATCATCCTACTTTGGGAAGAGAATTCAAATACCCAAGTTACGTACAAGACATCATGGGACCTATGTGTTTTGACTATGGTTTCGGCCCTTTCCGTTGGGTATGTGCCTCAGGAAAACCCGAAGATTTGGCCAAAACCGATCAAATCGCTTGCGATGTTTTAGAAGAAATGATGAAAACTGCGCCCGAAGAAATCCAACAACAAATGGCCGATAACATTCAGTGGATTAAAGGCGCCCAAGAGAACAAATTAGTAGTTGGTTCGCAAGCACGCATTTTGTATGCCGATGCCGAAGGCCGAATCAAAATAGCCGAAGCCTTCAATCAAGCGATTGCCAAAGGTGAAATTGGTTACGTGATTTTAGGTCGCGACCACCACGACGTTTCCGGAACCGATTCACCTTACAGAGAAACCTCAAACATTTACGACGGTTCGCGTTTTACTGCCGATATGGCAATCCACAATGTCATTGGGGACAGCTTTAGAGGCGCTACTTGGGTCTCCATTCACAATGGCGGCGGCGTGGGTTGGGGCGAAGTAATTAATGGCGGATTTGGTATGGTTCTTGATGGTAGTAAAGAAGCATCAAGACGCTTAGAATCAATGCTTTTCTGGGACGTGAACAACGGAATTTCAAGAAGAAACTGGGCTCGCAATGAAGGTGCCATCTTTGCTATAAAAAGAGCTATGGAAACGCAACCTTTATTAAAAGTGACCATCCCTAACCTAGTAGATGATTCGTTGCTTTAGTTTGGAATTAGGGTTTCTAATTCGGGACTAAACTTTGATTTAGAAACTTTAATTTAAAATAGCTATGAAAACACCGTTTCAAGAATACCCAAAAAGTCAATTTAAATCATTTAAATTTCTACCGGTACTCCTACTGCTTGTCTTAAGTGCGTGTTCGTCTATTACCGTGAACTCCGATTATGATAAGAAAGTAGATTTTGCGCCTTACAAAACGTATGCGTTCCATAAAACCGGAATTGATAAAGCCGAGATTTCCGATTTGGATAAGAAAAGAATCCTTCGTTCCATCGATGAAGTAATGTCTTCCAAAGGATTTGCTAAAAATGATACGCCGGATTTGTTAATTTCCTTTTTCACCAAAGAAAGAGAGCAGGTCGATGTCAACCAATTCAATGCTGGTTGGGGTTATGGCTGGGGATGGGGATGGAATCCGTTTTTGTGGGGCGGTAATACCTCGGTTTATAGATACACCGAAGGTACACTCTACATCGATATCATTGATGCTAAGAAAAAAGAACTGATTTGGCAAGGAGAAGGCCAAGGGGCTCTCACTAAAAACACCGATAAAAAGGATGAAAAAATATTGGAATTCGTTTCTAAAATCCTCGAACAGTACCCACCTAAGAAAAAGTAAACAGACTGCAGTAACAGTTTGCAGACTTTAAAGAAGTAGAAACCGCAACAGAGATGTTGCGGTTTTTTTTAGCCCGGATGGAAACGGTATCCTTTTACACCTGTCAGGTTTTTAAAACCTGACAGGTGTAAAAGATATAGTGGACAGCCGGAAGAGCTCCTAAAATTAAAATCGATGGTCGTTTTTATGATAATTATCACACTTCTTTCCGCTAAGATTTGTAAATTTACACACAACAACAGCTAAATTTTATGGAAGCACATTTTGAAAGCAACCCACTGATAGAGAGACTACCCAAGCATTTAAAGCAATTCATCAAACCACAGGATTACTCCGATTACACGCCGATTAACCAAGCGGTTTGGCGCTATGTAATGCGTAAAAATGTGGATTATCTTTCAAAAGTTGCACACAACTCCTATTTAGACGGCTTGAAAAAAACGGGTTTGGAAGTAGACAACATTCCGAATATGTACGGGATGAATCGCATCTTGAAAGAAATTGGTTGGGCTGCAGTAGCTGTAGACGGTTTTATTCCGCCCAATGCCTTTATGGAATTCCAAGCGTATAACGTACTCGTTATTGCCTCTGACATTAGACAATTAGAACACATCGAATATACACCAGCACCCGATATTATTCATGAAGGTGCCGGCCACGCTCCTATTATCGCCAATCCCGAATATGCTGAATATTTACGTCGTTTTGGAGAAATTGGCTGTAAAGCGATTTCGTCTTCACGCGATTACGAAATGTATGAAGCGATTCGTTTGTTATCGATTTTAAAAGAAGCTGAAGGGACGCCGGATGCTGACATTGAAGCCGCTGAAAAACAAGTTGATTTTCTACAAAACAATATGGGCGAATTGTCTGAAATGGCCCGAATCAGAAACCTACATTGGTGGACGGTGGAATATGGCCTAATTGGAACATTAGAGAACCCAAAAATATACGGAGCAGGATTACTTTCCTCTATTGGTGAAAGTGCTTGGTGCATGACCGATGAAGTGAAAAAAATACCTTATGATATCTCGGCGGCCGACCAAAGTTTTGATATTACAAAACCACAACCTCAACTGTATGTTACGCCTGATTTTGCGCATTTGAGCCTAGTTTTAGAGGAATTTGCGAATACGATGGCCTTGCGAACAGGAGGTTTATCGAGTTTGAAAAAATTAATTCAATCCAATGCTTTAGGAACTATTGAATTGAGTACCGGAATACAGATTTCAGGTGTATTCACCAATGTTATTGAAGAAGAAGGCAAACCTGTATATGTTCAAACTACTGGAAAAACAGCCTTGTCGTACCGCGAAAAGGAACTGGTTGGTCACGGAACAGAATACCACACAGAAGGCTTTGGTTCGCCAATAGGGAAACTCAAAGGAATCAACTTGGCCATTGAAGATATGAGTCCGCGTGATTTGAGAGCTTATGATATTTATGAAGCAGAAAAAGTCACTTTGGAGTTTGAAGGCAATATTACGGTTTCTGGAGAAATCATCACAGGATCACGAAATCTTCAAGGTGAAATTATCATCATCAGCTTTAAAAATTGTACAGTTACCCACAACGATACCGTTTTATTCCAGCCCGAATGGGGAATTTACGATATGGCTGTAGGTAAAAAAGTAATATCAGCATTTTCGGGTCCAGCTGATGTTAATAGTTTTGATATGGTGAATCACGTTCCTTCCAGCAAAACCATTAAGGCTCAAAAATCGGTAGCGCGCGAGGAATTAGAAGGCTTGTATCAGGCAGTAAGGGCTATCCGTGAAGGAAAGCCAGCCCAAATCACTTTGAAGGAAGCTTTCGCAGCGGTAACCGCGCATCATCCGAATGACTGGCTGTTATCTGTTGAAATTGCCGAACTGGCAAACGACACCGACACCGATTTATTGCAAAAAGTACTGAATCATTTAGAAAACGTTAAACTAAAACGCCCTGAAGTCGCCCATTTAATTTCTGGTGGATTGGAATTGATTTTTAAAGGAGAACTCGTGTAAGTAACTCCAAAATATAAAAATAGTAAACCCTGCTTCTATCATGATGCAGGGTTTTTTGATGGAATCAAGAAAAAAAAACCATCCCGCCTTTCGACGAGATGGTTCTTCAAAAAAATAAAAAACTACTTATTATCTTTTGATGACTTTGAACGTTTTCATAGCATTGTCAATACTAACCTGAACTAAATAGGTTCCGGTTGGGTAATTGGACATATCTACTTTAGTTTCAGTCTCATTTAAAGCTCTTGTCGACAAAATTCTGCCTAACATATCCGAAACGATAACATTGGTCATCATGTCGGTAGTAGTGATTGTCAACATATCAGTAACCGGATTAGGATATAATTTAATTTGATTCAATTCAAATTCCTCAGTTCCTAAACAAGCTCCGAAGGTTGCCGTTACCGCTAATCGGGTTGGACTTTCACAAGTTCCATTATTTTGGGAAGCATAGTAAGTTGTTCCCGATACTAATAACGTACCATTTGGAACTACAGTACCGCCTGTGGCAGCATTATACCATACAATATTAGTACCGCTTGTAATAACTAATAATCCGACCGTTTCACCTGTACAAAACGTTTGGTTTGCTAATCCAGTTGGCGCAGCCACTGGTGTTATAGAAGCCGTAACCGCTACTCTTGAAGAAGTACAAGTTCCGTTAGTAACCTCAACATAATACGTTGTAGAACTACTGATAGAAGGAGTTACAAAGTTGGAACCTGTTGCTAGAACAGTCCCACCAGTAACACTAGCATACCAATTCAAAGTTCCTCCGGTTGCAGCTGCACTTAACGTCACTGATCCCGCGTCGCATCGACTGGCCGGAGTGGTTGAAGTGATGGTTTGCGCAATGTCAATAGTAGCTGTAACAGCCGTTCTTGTTGACGTACACGTTCCGTTGGTGGCTTCCACATAGTAAGTCGCACTACTCGAAATATTAGGAGTATTAAATGTTGTCCCAGTTCCTAAGGCACTTCCGCCAGTATTGACGTTGTACCAAACTAATGTTCCTACACTCGAAGTAGCATTTAAAGCTACCGAACCTGTTCCACAACGACTTGCCGATGTGGTTGAAGTTACCGTCGGAACAGCATTAACTGTTGCTGTAATTGGCGTTCTTACGGATGAAATACAAGTTCCATTCACCGCTTCTACGTAATAGGTAGTTGTTGTAGATAAACTTGGAGTTACATAATTACTTCCGGTAAACACTAGGTTTCCTCCACTTGCTGCATCATACCAGTTTATAGTTCCGTTTGTAAACGTTGCCGATAACGTTACTGTCCCTGCACCACATCTTGAAGCACCAATAGCTGTTACGTTAGACGGTGTTTGGTTTACAGTTACTAAAACCGGAGTTCTAACAGATTGACAAGATCCATCTGTAGCCTGAACATAGAATGTAAAGCTAGAAGATAAATTCGTCAGAGAATAGGTATTTCCTGTGCCTTGAACTAAACCGCCACTGGCGACATTGTACCAAGCCAGAGTTCCTGCACTTGCTGATGCCGAAATAGTAAACGTTTCACCTCCACAAATAGTATCCGGCGTTGTAGCAGTAATCGTTGGAGAAGTATTCACCGTTGCTATAACCGGAATTCTTGCAGAACTACAACTTCCATTCACCGCTTCTGCGTAATAGGTTGTTGTGCTTGAAATACTAGGTGTTGTAAAAGTAGTTCCCGTTCCAAGAGCTGTGCCACCAGAAGCATTGGCAAACCAACTTACAGTTCCTGCACTAGCAGCAACGGATAAGCTAACCGTACCGCTATCACAACGACTGTTGGCATTACCAGTGATTGTTGGTGTACCGTTCACATTTGCAACAACTGCAATTCTGCCAGACGTACAACTTGCATTTGAAGCCGCAACATAATAGGTTGTTGTTCCGCTTAAACTTGGTGTAGTAAAACTAGTTCCCGTACCTAAACTTGAACCACCACTTGCAGCAGCATACCAATTTAAAGTTCCCGAATTGGCAACCGCACCTAAAGTTACCGTTCCACTATCGCAACGACTCGCGGGAGTTGTAGAAGTGATTGTCGGCGTAGTATTAATCGTTGCCAAAACCGCCGTTCTTGGTGAAGAACAACCTCCTGTAGTGGCCTCAACATAATACGTTGTATTTGCACCAATAGATGGCGTTGTAAAACTGTTGGTCGTTGCCAAAGGTGCACCACCTGTTGCGTTAGCATACCAAATTGTATTTCCGGCACTCGATGTTGCTGTTAAAATAACAGAACCTGCATCGCAACGACTCGCAGGAGTAGTTGACGTAATGGTTGGCGTAGTATTTACAGTAGCTACCACAGCAGTTCTTGCAGAACTACAGCTCGCATTAGCAGCTTCCACATAATAAGTCGTGGTTCCAGTTATACTTGGTGTAGTAAAGCTAGTTCCTGTTCCTATAGCTGATCCTCCGGTTGGATTAGAATACCAATTTAAAGTTCCGGCCGAGGCTGTTGCGCCTAAGGTTACCGTCCCTGCATCGCAACGACTTGCAGGTGTTGTGCTTGTCACTGTTGGATAAGCCGTTACCGTTATCATATTGGTTACCACTTTGGTATCGATACCATTGAAATTGGCTGCCTGCAAAGTAACCGTGTAAGTTCCTGCCGTATTGTAAACCACATTTGGATTCTGAGCGGTTGAACTGTTTGGTGTTCCACCTGGCAATGTCCAGGTCCAAGCGCTCGGAATGTTTGTAGACGTATCTGTAAACGTTACCGATTGCCCTACACAGATTGATGTGGCAGATGCTGTAAAATTAGCAACTGGTGGTTGAGTCGGACAGATTGGTGCTGTTGTATCGATAGTAAAACCATCCCCATCTCCACCAAAGTAAGCATAAAACTGTGGTGGAAATCCACAAACAGTTGCTTCCATAGTTTCTACGCCAGCTCCATCATTATTTCCACCCATATAGGCGAATTGGAATGGAGCTGTTCCACAGGCTGTGGCAATTATTTCTTCTGTTGCTGCACCATCAGCCGTTCCGCCCATATAGGCAAATTGAAACGCTGCTGTGCCGCAGGAAGTTGTGCTTAACTCTTCAACCCCTGAACCGTCGTTTACGCCACCAAAATATGCATGAAAATGCGGTGGAATAGAACAACTTGTTGCACTTAACTCATTTGTTGTGGAACCATTAGAGTTCCCTCCGTTGTATTGGGCAAATGCAGTAAAGTGGGTCAAAAGAAATGTTAAGTAAACAACTATATATCTTTTTGTTGTTTTCATCTAATTTGATTTTAAAATTATTATACTTTTTTTATTACAAGTCACTATAACTTGTACATCAAATTAGAGTACTATCTTACCCCTCGACCACCATACGTATAGTTTCTGGTTGCATTGGCAGTCCCTGCAAAAGTTCTATCAGAAGTTCTTACATAAATAGCCGGACTCACATACTCACCACCTCTTTGTCCAATACCTGTAGCAGTAGTCACTGAAGGCCAAGTGGCTTGATTAGCATCACCGATTGGTGTTAACGTTCCGTCACCAAGAGTTCCGTTAAAAGCAGTTCCTGCAGCATTCGCTACACTAACCGTTCTTTCTGCTAAATTTCCTCCCATTTCCATAGCACCATAATAAGCAGCACCTGCAGATGATCTTCCTGAAGTAGCCGTTGCAAATACGCCAACTTTTAGAGGTCCATAGATAACACTATTACTTCCTAAGGCATGTGCACATCTTCCGTTTACTACCGCATTAGCAATTTCTGTTGGCTGCAAGCTATTTAATACAGTGGTACTGTAAAACGGATTAATCGTAGTGTCACCCCAAGGGTATTCTCCGGCAACTCTTGGCATAGTACCACGACATACTTTCTCAAATTCTAGTTCTGTCATTGGTCGTAAAGCTGACCAGTCTAGATAAGCGGCTACATCAGCCCAACTTAAGTTAGCCATGGCAACACTTTGTCCGTCATTTACATTGTTTATTACGCCATTTGTCGCATCACATCCAAAAACAGCAGGTATCGCTGCATTATTCCCAGGTGTTTCGATGACAATCCCATTTCTGTAATAATTGGCTCCAAAAGTTACATAAGTCCCTGATGCTGATGTTGGATCAGTAGCAATTCTTGATTGTTGCTGTGCAAAAGTTAGTGCGTTTAGGAATTCAACGTATTGTAATTGAGAAATTTCATATTTCATACAATAAAAAGAATTGTATCCCATTGGGAATGTATTTGGAATTGTTGGTCCGCCTCCACCTATAGTAGCTGAAGTAATTCCGGATGTTTGTGAAGTAGCACTTACAGTGATACTATTAAAAGTGGAAGCACTAGTCGCATCTCCTAATTCAAAAGCGGCTTGTGGTACGTTCACCATTTCGATTCCGAAAACTTTGAAATTATAAGGACCAGCGCCTAAACCTGTCATTCTTAATGTAACAGAAGTAGCAGCAACATTTCCGCCTCCTAAAGCACTTCTTCTAATGAATACCCCTTTACCATCCGCAACGGTATCTACTTGTAATGGCGAAGCAGCTGAGTGATCTCCGGATACGGTGCTTAAATTAGTGTGTGCCCATAAACGGGTGTTACAATCTTGAAATTTAACGAATACCCAAACGGCATCCCAATTGGCTGGCGCGACATTAGCATTCCAACTGTTTTCCCAAGAGATATTAAAGGTTATGTTGTTTCCGGAAACGGATGTTCCTGTGATTTCAACATTATTTGCATTGCTGTTGATAGCAAATAGTAAGAACAATGCCGAAGCAATTTTCATAAAATAATTTTTTGTTTTCATTGTATTGATTTTTAAAAGTTATAAGACAAATGTAGATTTCGTTTATACGTAATGAAATACGGCAGTTGCCGTATTTGGATGACGAACTAAAGTTCGTGTACCTGACTGCCACCGGATAAACCGAATGTCCACTGGACATTCTCCTCTTAATATCAAATTCCTCTTAGTATCAAATTCCTCTTAGTATCAAATGGCAACTTTCGTATTTAGATGACGAACTAAAGTTTGAATCGGGAAAGCTTATTTGAAAAAGTTTATGTGGAAGTATTGTGGCCAAAAGTGGTGTGTCCAAAAAAAATGGCCACGCTAGGTTTGGCCACAGGTATAGTCGGAAACTAGGCAATGGGAATTTTGCTTATTTCTCCAACTATAATTAAAAATAGCACAACTGTTTGAGGTCGAGGTGCGCTAGAAATACAAGGACTTCTAATGAAAACTTGAAAAATGAATTTAAAAAAACGAAACGGCGAAATAGCCCCGATAGGAGCGACTACCTTGTAGTGCGGATAGCGGGAGGAGGCGTGAAAGAAAGAAAATGCACTGCTCCTATTTTCGGATGCACGAGAATAATAGTTAAATCAGATTGTTATTTCTGGCTTTTTGGATGGCTTCGAGTTTGTTGTGCACCTGAAGTTTGTTGTAGATATTTTCGATGTGCTTTCTCACGGTTGAAGGGGAAAGAAACAAGTTGTCGGCAATGACATTGTAATTGAGTCCTTTGCTGAGCTGTTCCAAAACCTCGACTTCGCGTGCGGTGAGTTTGATGTCTTCGTCGCACTTTTGTTCAAAATTTACCGGGTTTCTGAGGAGTTTTAAGGTTTTGAGTGCAATGGAAGGATTCATAGCGGCGCCACCATTTAGCGTTTCGATAATTCCCTGGTAGAGTTCTTTTGGGTTGACTTCTTTTAGCAGATAACCGTCGGCACCAGCTTTTATGGCATTAAAGATGTTTTCATCGTTATCAAAAACCGTAAGCATGATGATTTTGATTTGCGGATATTTGGATTTGATGATTTTGGTGGCTTCAATTCCGTTACAAACTGGCATTTCGATATCCATGAGTATCAAATCGATGTTTTTGTTTTTTTCTAATTTTTGTTGCAAATCATTCCCTTCAATAGCGGTAAATTTCAATACTAAATCATCAAAAAAAGATAGTTTCTCTGCAACGGCTTTCTGCAAAAAAACGTTATCATCTACTATGGCTATTCGTGTTGACATAATCGCTATATAAATTAAAGTTAGGATACTTTCTGAGGTGAAGTTATACAATATCCTGATTAAAAAAAGTCCTTTTCAAACTAAAATACATTTGCTTGACCAGATGACGTTTGAAAAGGACACCAATAAAAACAAACAAAATGTTTTTTTTTACTAAATCAATACCACTTGATTACTACAAATATGACTACAAAATGGCGTAAAACAAATACGGCATTTGCCCTATTTTATGACGGTATTGGAATAGCAAATTATTTATCTATTTGTGTTTCATTACCCGATGTATCTATTTTATATGATACATTGCCTTTTCTAACTAATGCGTAATTATAAAGAAAGCTACTAGCTTCATCATAGATGAGATTGATGGCAACTTTACCATTTTTATCTATAAAACCAAATTTATTATCCAGTTTCACTTTTGCAAATCCGTTTGCTACATTCCAAACCTCATCATAAATTGGTTTGGTGATTTTTTCGCCTTTGATGTTATAAAACCCAAATTTCCCATCTTTTTCAAAATAAAAAATACCATCATACACATTTCCTAATTTTGCGGTTTTAATATTTTTGAAAACAACTTTACCACTTCTGTTAATGATACAAAACTCACCTTGCTTGTAGCTTACGACTGCGTAACCATTAACAAAATTACTTTTTTGCTTGTAAAATGGCTCTGATAAAATGTTATTATTCCTGTCTTTAAAAGTCCACCCTTCATAGCCATATTGGCTCCGGCATTTTACAAAAGCTAAACCATCGTAAAAAAATTTGCTGTCTTCAATAAAGTTCAACGGTTGTTTTTTTAAAGGTTTTCCAATTGGATTTTCGACATCCATTATTGTGAAATCGGTAATATTATCGGTTTCTGCGGCCATCTTGTCTGCCGCAAAACGTGTTTTTTCTTCATAGTCTGCAACTAACTTAGCGTTTTGTAAGTCAAAATTTGTTTTATAAACTGTATAGGCTTTGATTCTATCCGATTCACTTTGATAGTGTGTGGTTTGATTTTTTTTCCAATAGAGATAATTTAATTCATCGTTCATTTCTTTATAGGACTTGAAACCATAATTGCTTATTTTTAAATTATACTCCAACTCACGGATTTTCTTTTCATCCTCAGATAAAGCATTCCATTTTGCTAATTCTGCACTAGAACGGGCGTTACTAGCGTCCTGCTTTGCCTTTTCATAAATATCAAGGTCAGTACTATTTTGAACTGGGGAATTCTTAGTTTCAACAGGTCTATTGTTTTCAGCATTTTGCCTATCTCTTTCTTTGTTTCTCTCGTTATCTATGGCTCTTTGCTTTTCTGCCGATTTCAAATTATCGTAATGGGTTTGTGCAAAACAAGTGTTGTTTACACCCGAAATAATCAGGGCTACAAGAAAAAAATATTTTGTTTTCATTTGTTTACTTTTTAATGAATTTGGTGTTCCATTCGATGTCATTATTCAAAATTTTAACCCTATAAATTCCTGTATTGAGTTCTGAAACATCAATGAGTGAATCTGTTCCTGAGAAATCGTTTTTCTCATAAATAAGCTGTCCCGTCTACGACAAATGCCCTATTCTATTTAACCTACAAAGTATTATCCAAATTTATTAGGGAATTGTATTGTGATTTCTGTGCCCTCGTTGGGTTTCGTTTTTAAGGCTATCGTTCCGTTGCATTCGGCGATTCTTTTTTTCATGTTATTGATGCCGTTTCCGAGTTCAATATCGTTATCATCAAATCCTTTACCATCGTCACTTATGACCATGACAATGTCATTTTGAAGTTGTTTGATATCGATTTTGATATGCTTTGCATCGGCATATTTGATGCTGTTATTGACGGCTTCTTGGATGGTTCTATAGATGTTCATACCTTCTATAGAAGTGAATGTTGCCGTTTGTAGACTTTCTTCTATTGAAAACCCAAACGCTATATCTTGCTTGGCTTCTTTGGCTTTTTCAACAAAATTATGAATACGAGATTGCAAATCTTCGAAGGTGATTTCACTGTTGTTCATCGCCCAAATGGTATCGCGTAACTCAATGATAGTAGATTTTGCGAAGTTGCTGATACTGGAAAGCTTGTTGTCTAATTTCGAGTTTTGAATGTCAAAAGCATATTTGATGTTGTCCACCGAAGAAATGATAAACGTGAGTTGCGAACCAATATTATCATGTAAATCTCTGGAAATCTGCAATCGTTGTTCCTGCAATTTGTTTTGAGTTTCGATTTTGGCAATGGCCGATTTTAATTGGAATTCCTGCTCCTGCTGTTTGTTTTTTAGCTTTTGCTGACGGTAGAATAAAAAGCCTAAAAGGCCAATAAAAATTGCCACTGATGAAACCAATATCAATTGACTTCTAGTAGCTTTTATCTGCATTTCTTTTTGAAGTAAAAGTTTTTCTTTCTTCTCGCTTTGATATTTTTCCTCTAATTCGATGGTTTGCTTTGCCACAGCCGTTTCGATGATTTCATCTTCAATCATTCCGACTTCATTTGTGTACAAATAAACACTGTCCGGTTCGTTCAGATAGCCACAGGTCGGAATCAAAAACTGATAGGTTTTCAAGAGCAATCGCTTGTCTTTTTTGTTTTTGATATAAGACCGCTCCATTTCCAACAACAGTTCTTTGGCTTCAGTAAAGCGGCGGTTCATAATGTGGTCTTTGGCATAGCCCAACAACAAAGTAGAATCGTCAGTATCAAAATTTATAGAGTCTCTGATTTTTTTCGACTTATTGAAAATAGCCAAGGCTTCTTTGGATTTTCCCTGTTGGCTTTTTATATTTCCCAGATTGTTCAAAGCGTTAGTCAAGGATACTTTGTTTCCCGTTTTCTTGGAGTAGACAATACTTTTATCATAAAACTTAACCGCGTTTAGCGTGTCTTTCATATGCAGATACACATTTCCCAAAGACAAATACGTCAGGCAAAGTCCCGTTTCCAAATTGTTTTTTTCCTGATAGGTTTGTGCTTCTTTCAGATACGTCAATGCTTTGGGATAGTTTTTTATTTTATGAAAAAGAATACCCACATTGGTTTTGGTAGTCGCCACAAGGTCTAGTCGATTGGTTTTTTCAAAATAATCTATCGACGCCAAATACGCTTTTAAGGCTTTGGGATTCTCTCCCAATTTGTAGTAAATGTTAGCCAGATTAGCATTTAGTTTGGCAATTCCTGGAATGTCCTTTTGAGCCTTTCGGATCTCCATGGAAGACAAAAAGCTCTTCTTCGATGCCATCAAATCGCCTTTGGTAAAATAGACTGCTCCCAAATCACTGTATACTTGCGCTATCAATGTTGAATCGCCCAATCGCGTTGATTCGGAAATGGCTTTTTTGCCATAAGACAAAGCAGAGTCGCTGGAGACATTGGCGTAGTACCATGTCAAATCCGAATAGATTACAGCTGTTCTTTTGGCATCAGGATGCGTTTTTAATTCATTTTTCAGATTCTCTATTTGTACTTGAGCATTTTGAGCGTAACCCAAACTACCTCCAATACACCAAAACAGCAATAATATCAGTTGGTTTTTCATTCTTTTTTTGGGATTACTATACTAATTCGGGTTCCTTTAGAAAGCACCGATTCTATGGAAAGGGTTCCGTGAATATCTTCAACTCTTTTTTTCATATTAAGAATTCCGTTCCCTGGATTTATGGTCGTGCTGTCGAATCCATTTCCGTTATCCTGAATCAAAATTGAAATGGCATTGTTACGTGATTTTATTTCGATATTGATTCGGGATGCCTCGGCGTATTTGATACTATTGTTGATGGCTTCCTGAATGGTTCTGTAAATATTCATGCCTTCGACGGAACCGAATTTTGACGTTTTCAGATTTTCTTCAATCGTAAAATTAAATTCGATATCCTGTTTGGCTTCTTTGGCTTTTTCGACAAAATTATGAATACGGGTTTGTAAATCCTCAAACGTAATTTCGCTGTTGTTCATGGCCCAAATCGTGTCGCGAAGCTCAATGATAGTGGATTTGGCAAAATTACTGATACTTGACAGCTTGTTATCTAGCTTAGCATTCTGAATCTCAAAAGCATATTTAATATTGTCTACTGATGAAATGATAAACGTAAGTTGCGAACCGATATTATCATGTAAATCTCGCGAAATTTGCAAACGTTGTTCCTGCAATTTATTTTGGGTTTCGATTTTGGCGATGGCGGATTTAAGCTCAAACTCTTGTATCTGCTGACTGTTTTTAAGTTTTTGCTGACGATAGACTAAAGTTGTAATAATCAGAAGTGCTATGACTGTGATCAACAAAATAATGGATTGTGTATTCTTTTTTTTGAGTTCGAGTTCCTTTTTGGCAATAGCTACTTTTGATTTCAATAACTCTTTTTCTTTCTTTTCATTTTGATATTTGGCCTCAATCTCAAGGAATGATTCATCCCTGTTTTTGTTAAAAACCGAATCTCTAAGTTTGATATATTGTTCCTGAGATTCAACGGTTTTCTCTAGGTTTTTACGAAGTTTATTAAATTCATATTCGGCCCGATAATAATCGCGCAACTTCTCCGCAGACTGACTTTTGATGCTATATCCTTTCGCTTTCTGAAGGAAATTCTCTGCCGCTTTCAAATTATTGGTTTTGGTAGCGATAACGGCAAGGTTTGTGAAATTGGTCGCTTTACTGTATAAATCAACATCATAACGATCTGGATTATGCTTTTCGTTGTATTCGCCAATCGCTACGGCCGTTTTTATCCAGCGCTCTGCTTCTTTGTATTTTTTTTGTTTTAATAAGGTATTGCCAATATTGTTGTATGTGTGATCAATAGTTAGCGTATCTTTTCCTTTAATATAATTGAAAACCTGTTTGTGGTAATATAGCGCTTGCTCGGGCTTTCCCCAATCATCATAATTTATGGCAATGGTATTCAGTGCTCCTGAAATATAACTCGCATTGTTTTTAGGGATTTTTTTGGCAAGAGCCAATGCTTTTTTTCCGTAATATATTCCTTTACTGAAGTTCTCAAAATCGTGATAAATTAACGATAAACTGTTGGTGAAGGTATAAATCCAAACTTCATTTTTACTTATCTCAGCATTCTGAAGTCCTTGGATAGAAGATTGAATGGATTTATCATATTCACCCATTTTTCTGTAGGTAAATGATAAATTGTAGTATAGATTGTTTAGGGTATTGTAGTCTTTAAATTTTTGATGCAGCACTATGGCCTTTTGGGTGTAATAAACAGCACTGTCTGTTCTGTTATAGTCACCGTGTCTTGCTCCTTTACAGAAATAATAAAGTGCTTGATCTTTTTCGGTTTTGAGGCTTTTTTTGGCAACATTGAAATAATAATCGGAGGAATCTTTTGAATTGAAAGCTTTGACTAAAATCTTTTGAAGATCCTGTGAGAATCCAGACTGGACAAACAGCATACACATCAAAAAAGAGACAAAAAGCTTTTTCATCGGAAGAGATTATAGCATAAATATATTATTTTCTTGGATATAACTCTTCAACCAAATTAAAATTTACCTCATAAATATCTTTAGAAAGTGTGGCATTAATGTGCGTTAGCTTTTTCCGAAGCTCTTCTGATAATAACAATTGATTGTTTTGCCTTTTTTGCTCCTGACTTATCTGTACAATAAAATCCTCCAGATCTTTTATTCTGGCATTGAATTTTTGACGGTCTAACTGAATTTTAGAGATTAAATAGATAATAAGCACTAAAAACAGCATCGTAATTAAAGTTAGTACAGTAGTCATTAGCAAAGTTTCAAAACAATCAATTGTTGGTTTAAATAATTACAGCTCTAAACGGAATGAACCATTTGTTACGGTTTTAGTTCCACCATTACAGCTTTCGTCTTCTTTCACTTCTTTCCCTACAAAACTAAAAGTTCCTTCAATTTTGTCAGCACCAGCATAAGTAACTTCAATAGTTCCGGTTGCATTTTCGCAATTCAATGAATTGTAGGCTGTCACTGTAAAAGTGCTTGTATTCACATCAATATACGTTAGACTTGCTACATGAGTGTCGTTATTGTTGGTAGCATTTGCATTGTAAACTCCGGTTTCCAATGTACCATCAATAGCATAAAGCTGAATTTGCACCGATTTACCGGTCATTGTTGTTCCTTGCAATACTAAGTTTCCAGAATTTAAAGCTCCTGTAGTAAGACTTCCTTCCGCTAAAAAATTACTTCCGGCAGCTTTTGCTTTTACAAAACTTCCTGTAGCTGGGCCATCAAATCCGCCTCCGCCACCATCTCCATCACTGCTACTGCAAGAGGATAAAATTGTTGTCAATGCTAAAACGATAGCGAAACTAAAATGTTTAATTGTTTTCATGGTTTTTTATATTTTAAGTTATGGTACAAATTTGCCCCATAAACTAAAGGAAAACAATACGGCATTTATCGTATATTGATACAAAAGCTGACTATCGAGGTATGTCGATAAATTAAAAAGTAATATGCGGAAACTGCTGCTGTAAGGTATTAATCTTGCTCTGTAACGTTTTCAAAAACTGCTGATGACGTTCAGAATCAGGATTGAATGGTTTGTGATCTAATGCTTTTTGAATACTATCTACTGTTTCCATAACGGCTAAACAATCCGAAGTCATGTAGTTTTCTGAAAACCGTTCCCAAATATAAGTTACTGCTGTCTGACTTGGATGCAGCATGTCTTCGGCATAAAAGCGATAATCCCTGAGTTCATCCATCATGATTTCATAACTAGGAAAATAGTGGATGGCTGCGTTATCGTTTATAGCTTGATGAAGTGCCGTAATCAAATGTGCTTTACTTTGTTGGTTTGCTGTAAAACCATCTTTGAGATGTCTAACCGGTGAAATGGTGAAAATGAATTTACAATTCGGATTGACTTTTTGAAATAAACCGATAGTATTCTGAATGGCTTTTTCTATGGTGGCAACCGATAACATTTCTTTTTCAAACTGACTTTGCGGTACTTTATGGCAATTGGCTACAATGGATTGTGAGGATGTATTGCGATAAACCCAAGAAGTTCCATACGTGATGATACAATTCGAAGATTGTAGGATTTGAAAATGAAAGTCGGAAAGCACTTGGTTCAATCTATCCAGAAAATAGTTTTTGTCGGGATGACTTAACTCGGAATGTACCTCGTAACACTGCCACAAATCATTGTGAAAAAAAATATCCTTTTCAGTGAAAGAGATTTTGTTTACAGCTCTTGAAACCAGATTTTCAATAGAAACCGGATTAAAGATAATTCCAAAAGGATTGACACTATTTTGAAATTGATAATAGTCAAACTTCTCGGCCATGTTCCCAGCAAAACAGGAACCTAATGACAAAATTTGAGCCTTATAATCGATGAGATTACTTGATTTGGCAATCGGTATTTTGGTCGTGAAGTTCATTTTTCAAAAGTACAAAATGATTTGAAACCCAAACGCTCTATCGAATTATAAAGTATTACAATCCGAACGATGGCGAACAGCCTTTTTATTTTCTACTTTTGCCATTCAAAACTAGTATACTTCATGAAACTATTATACGCTTATCTTAAAAAACACAAACTATTACTGTTTTTCGCTTTGTTAATGGCCGCAGTAAACATTTGTTTCAGTTTGTCCGACTCGATTATTACAGGTAAATTAATGCAAGATTGCGGTGTGGGCATTGCCAAATACAAAGGCAACGAATTGGGTTTTATCAAAGCGGTTAGTTTTTGGCTCGGATTGTCTTTAGCTGCCGCGATGATATCCAGAATAACCAAAAATTTTCAGGATTATTTTACCAACATCGTCATTCAGAGAACGGGTGCTGAGATGTATACTGACGGCATCAAAAAATCGCTCGATTTGCCTTATGAAGAATTTGAAGACCAGCGCAGTGGCGAGACTTTAAGTAAGTTGACCAAAGTACGTTCCGATTCGGAAAAGTTAATTACGCTTTCGATTTCTTTGATTTTTCAAACGATTATCGGGTTTATTTTCGTGATTGTTTATGTATCCCGAATTGATTACCGTATTTCGATTATCTTCTTAATTACGGCTCCAATTATTGCCATTATCAGTTCTTACTTAGGAAAGAAAATCAAAATAGTATCCCGAAAAATAGTTACGCAAACCAATGCTTTGGCGGGTTCCACCACCGAAAGTTTACGTAATATTGAGTTGGTAAAAAGTTTGGGATTGACCTATCAGGAAGAAAAACGTTTGAACCTCAACACCTTTAAAATTCTACAATTGGAATTGCAGAAAATTCGATTTATACGAAGTTTGAGTTTTATTCAGGGAACAACGGTTCATTTTCTGAGAACTTGTGTGGTGTTTACGCTCTACTATTTCTTATTCGGAGAAAAAATAATTGTGGGCGATTTGCTAACGATGGTATTCTTCACCTTTTTTATTTTTGGGCCTTTGCAGGAATTGGGTGCCTTTATCATTGCGTTGAATGAAACCAAAGTTTCTATGGAAAACTTCAAGGAATTATTGAACGCTCCCAAAGAATACCGCCCAAAAGATGCCAAACATGTCGGAGCCATCCAGACCTTGCAGTTTTCGAATGTCAGTTTCAAACACAAATCGGCAAAACATCCTGCTGTGGAAGACATCACTTTTGACATCAAGCAAGGCGAAACGGTGGCTTTTGTTGGTCCGTCCGGTGCCGGGAAAACGACTTTGGTCAAATTATTAGTAGGATTATATCCGCCGGCCAAAGGACATGTAAAATACAACTCCATCGATTCTACCCAACTAGATTTATTGGATTTGAGAAAACAACTCGGTTTTGTAACGCAAGATGCCCAATTATTTTCGGGAACGATTAGAGAGAATTTATTATTTGTAAAACCATCTGCAACCGATGAAGAATTATTAGACGTGCTGCACAGATCCAGTTGCGACAAATTATTAGAACGTGCCGAAGACGGATTGAATTCGACCATTGGCGAAGGCGGCATCAAAGTGTCGGGCGGTGAAAAGCAGCGTCTTTCTATAGCCAGAGCCATTTTAAGAAATCCGAACTTATTGATTTTTGACGAAGCAACTTCCGCCTTGGATTCGATTACGGAAGAAGAAATCAATGCAACAATTCGAAATATCTCGGACAAAAACCGAATTACCGTTTTAATTGCTCACCGATTATCAACAGTTATGCATGCCGACAAGATATTTGTGCTAGAACAAGGGAAAATTATCGAACAAGGCAGACACGATGCCTTGTTAGACGAAAAAGGCTTGTACTATGCCATGTGGCGTCAGCAGATTGGTGAACGAAAGAAAGAATAATTATTTACTCAATTATTGCTTAACTATTTTTGATGAAAAACTTCCTTCCTGAGTTACAATCTTAACTGAATAAACACCTTTACTGAGTCCGGCAATGCTAATCGTTTTTTCTGATGAATTGGATTGAAATACGGCCTTACCCAACATATCAAAAAGCGACACATTTTCAATAACAGAGTTGTCATTAAAATCTATGGTAAAACTTTCACGAGCCGGGTTTGGTGTAATGCTGAATTTTGTAATCTCATTTTCAGCAACACTTAAGTTTCCGTACATGAAATTATGGGTAACTGAACTCCCTTGGTAAGTTGCAGTAAACTGATAAATTCCTTGTTGGGTCATCTCAAACGCTGGAAATGTCCAATACCACCACGAAGCACTGAATTGATTAACTAACGAGAAATTCCAATTGGATTGAATGGAGTTATCAGGCCTTCTGAGTACCATATTTACACTTGTGTTAGCTAACTGATCCGCTAAATAAATAGCCAAAACAACATTGGAACCATTTGAAAAGCTATTGTTAATATTAGGAACTTCTGTTGTTGGGCAAGAGTTAAACTGCGGTGGTGCTGAATGTGATAATACTGCATTAATTTTAGGATCTAAATACGGTTTTTGATTTTGCCACCATGTGTCATTGGAAGCTGACCATGAATTACATGGTCCATTATAAGTATCTACAAGCCCTCCTGAACTATTGTACACTTCAAAATGAAGGTGTGGTGCGGTAGAATTTCCGGAACTTCCTACTATACCAACATATTCACCAGCTGCTATAAAATCCCCTGGAATCTTAGTTGTAAGTGAGCCGTTTTTCAAATGACCATACCACGACTCGCTTCCATCAGCGTGCTGAATGTAAACCGCATTCCAATTATTATTATTAAATGCACAGCTTCTGTCAAAGTTTCCATTAGATTTAAGAAGAATAATTCCATCGGCGGCGGCTACAACCACAGCCTGATTATTATCCATTTGATACAATGTGAAAGGCCAAGTAAAAATATCTAATCCTTGATGGTTATATCCTCCATTGGTATCATAGGTTCTATTCCCACAATTCCAATCTTGAAGTGCATTAGGAAAATTAGGATTGTGATCAACGTGGTTACTAATACTCCAAACATTATTATAAGGTGCTGCAACACTTTTCGTAACTGGCCAAACAAATAATGGATGAACTGGATTACCACCATTTATACTATTATTGTTATTGATTTTACCCTCGCTTTTTAAATAATTAATGTTTTCATTTAATTGTTGCCTAATTATTAAACGTTGCTCATTACTTAAACACTCTGTATATTCTTGATTCATATTATAAGCTCCACCACCATCAGCCATTCTATTATTTTGTGCTTGCAATTGGTAAATTGAAACAATAGTCAATAGTAATAATAAAGTTTTCATACGTTAATCTTTTGAATTATAAGTAAATATACAAAAAAACCAAACTTGCGTTTGATTTTTTTAAATTACTTCACAAAGTCAACCGCTTTCTCTAAAGCTTCTTTGATTCCAGTCACATTTTTTCCACCGGCTGTAGCAAAGAAAGGCTGTCCGCCTCCGCCTCCTTGAATATACTTTCCAAGTTCGCGCACTACAGTTCCGGCGTTTAGATTTTTTTCGGCAACCAATTCTTTAGAAATATAGCAACTCAACATCGGTTTATCCTCTTCGGCTGATGCCAAAACTAAGAAAAGATTAGTTCCTAAAGTTCCCAATTCATAAGCAAGGTCTTTTGCACCTTCAGGATTTAAATCGACTTGAGTAGCCAAGAATTTCACTCCGTTGATTTCCTGTAATTGCGATACCAATTCTCCTTTTAAGCCTTTGGCTTTTTCCTTTAGAAGCTGCTCAATTTGTTTTCTCAATTTGGCATTATCATCTTGCAATGAAACCACTGCTTTTAGCGTGTCCTGTGGATTTTTAAGCGTTTCTTTTATCGCATCCAAATCGGTTTCCTGCTGTGTGAAATAAGTTTTCACAGCATCACCTGTAATCGCTTCAATACGTCGTATACCGGCAGCAACTGCTCCTTCGGAAATGATTTTAAAATGCCAGATTTCGCCTGTGTTTTTTACGTGGATACCACCACACAATTCGCGGCTATCTCCGAATTCAATCATACGAACCGTATCGCCATATTTTTCGCCAAACAACGCCATAGCACCTTTTGCCATCGCTTCTTGTATGGGTAAATTTCTGTATTCTACCAATTGTAATTGCTCTTCAATTCGGGCATTGACAAAATCTTCCACCTGTTTGATTTCCTCATTAGTCACTTTACTGAAATGCGAGAAGTCAAAACGAAGATAATTAGGATTGACCAACGATCCTTTTTGCTCGACATGTGTCCCTAAAATCGTTCTCAAGGCCAAGTGCATTAAGTGCGTTGCCGAGTGATTTTTGGAAGTCGAGGTTCTTAAATCGGTATTGACTTTGGCCACAAAACCAGCTTCAACATTTTCAGGAAGCTGTTTGGCAAAATGCAAAATTAAATTGTTTTCTTTCTTAGTGTCGATGATATCAATAGTTTCATTGGCAGAAACCAAAGTTCCTTTATCACCCACTTGCCCACCGCCTTCAGGATAGAATGGCGTGTTATCTAATACGATTTGGTATAAAACGCCGTCTTTTTTTGAATCTACTTTACGAATTCGAGTGATTTTTACTTCGCTTTCTGTTTGATCATAACCCACGAAAGTTTCAATATTTCCTGGAATCAATACTTTCCAATCTTCCGTAGAAACTTCAGAAGCAGCACGCGAACGGTCTTTCTGCGCTTTCATTGAAGCATCAAATTCATTTTCATTAAACATCATGCCTTTTTCTTTCAGAATCAAAGCCGTCAAATCTTTTGGAAAACCAAAAGTGTCATACAACTCAAAAGCTTTTTCTCCTGAAACTTCTTTACCATTGGTCTTCGAAACTACGTTGTCTAATAACTGTAACCCTTGCTCTAAAGTTCTTAAAAACGAGGCTTCCTCTTCGCGGATTACATTGGTAACCAATTGTTGTTGTGACTTTATTTCTGGGAAGAATTCACCCATTTGATTGGCCAAAACTTCCACCAATTTATTGATAAAAGGCTCTTTGGTATTCAGGAAGGTGAATCCGTAGCGAATCGCACGACGCAAAATTCTGCGTATTACATAACCTGCTCCGGTATTTGAAGGCAATTGTCCATCAGCTATGGCAAAAGCCACGGCACGAACATGATCTACAATTACACGGATCGCAATATTGGTTTTGTTTTGTTCTTCTGAGATATTTTTTACTTCGTTGGAAGTATATTTAAATCCAGTGATTTGCTCCACTTTTTCGATAAGCGGCGTGAACACGTCGGTGTCGTAATTGGATGATTTGTTCTGAATTACTCTTACTAATCTTTCAAATCCCATTCCGGTGTCAACATGTCGTTGCGGAAGGGGTTGTAATGATCCGTCCTTCATTCTGTTGAACATCATAAAAACATTGTTCCAAATTTCGATGACATCTGGATGATCTTTATTAACTAGTGTTTCTCCCGCAACCGCATTCCGTTCTACATCACTTCTGCCATCAAAATGAATTTCGGTGCACGGACCACAAGGCCCTTGCTCACCCATTTCCCAAAAATTATCTTTTTTATTTCCAAAAACGATGTGTTTTTCCGGAACTAACTCTTTCCAACAAGCCAAGGCTTCAGTAGAACGCGGGATACTTTCTTTTTCATCACCTTCAAAAACAGTGACATACAGACGGTCCTTGGGCAATTGATACACTTGAGTCAATAACTCCCAACTCCAAGTGATAGCCTCTTTTTTGAAATAATCGCCAAACGACCAGTTGCCCAACATTTCGAACATGGTATGATGATAGGTATCAAAACCTACGTCTTCTAAATCGTTGTGTTTTCCTGAAACACGTAGACATTTTTGCGTATCAGCGATACGTTTACTTTTTGGGGTGGCATTACCTAAAAAGAACTCTTTAAATTGAGCCATTCCCGAATTGTTGAACATTAAGGTTGGATCGTCTTTGAGGACGATTGGCGCAGAAGGAACAATTAAGTGTCCTTTGGATTCGAAGAATTGCAGATAGGCTTTGCGAATGTCTTGTGATTTCATTGTAGCTATTTAGACTGTTAGATCTTTTGATTATTAAATTTTAAAAAATGGTTGCTCTCTAGCCCTGATCGCAGCGACACCTTGTATAGCGGAGAGCAGGAACATGGTTTACTTAAAATGCCCGAATCATCTGCTCCTAAAATAAATTTAGGGTATGACTGAAACATTTGTTAAATTTGTTCGTATAACCATTGTTTTCTTAAACAAGCACAAAAATAGCATAAATTAAAAAATGGCGAAGAAAGTAAAGTATTATTTCGATACTGAAAGTTTAGCTTATCGCAAAATCAATCCAAAACTATCCAAAAAGCTGGGATATATTGGTTTGTTTTTGTTGGCTTCTGCGCTTTTTGGCTTTTTGTGTTTTGTGGCATTATTGAATACTTCACTTTTAGATACTCCAAAAGACAGGCTTCAGGCACGTGAAATTGAAACGATGAAACTGCGCTATGCTATTTTGAATAAAAAGATGGATGAAGTAGATGAAGTTTTGAATGATGTTGCCGAAAGGGATAATAATATTTACAGAGCTTATTTCAACACCTCACCCATTCCGATGGAACAGCGCAAAGCTGGGTTTGGTGGCGTTAACCGCTATAAAGAATTAGAGGGTTTTAACAATTCGGATTTAGTGATTAACACGTCAAAACGTGTGGATATTATTTCTAAAGAATTGGCGATTCAGTCAAAATCACTAGATGAAATAGTTAAACTGGCTAAAGAGAAAAACAAATTATTGGCTGCGATTCCGGCAATTCAACCGATAAAAAATGAACAGATGAAGCGCGTAGCTTCGGGTTTTGGATACCGAAGTGACCCTTTTACCAAAGTTCGAAAAATGCACGAAGGGATGGATTTTACGGCGCCGACAGGAACTCCAATTTATGCTACCGGAGATGGCGTTGTAGTCAATGCCGACAATTCGAAATCAGGTTACGGCAATCATATTGAAATCAGACATGGTTATGGATACATGACGCTTTACGGACATTTGAGTAAATACAAATGCCGCGCAGGACAAAGAGTGAAACGTGGCGATATCATAGGATATGTAGGCAGTACCGGAAGAAGTGAAGCACCGCATTTACATTATGAAGTACATAAAGACGGAAAAGTAGTCAATCCGATTAATTTTTATTACGGAAATATATCCGCTGCTGAGTATACCGTGATATCAAAATTGGCGAATCAGGAAAATCAATCTCTAGACTGATACTTTTGGGTAGTACCTAGTACTTAGTATTCAGTTTTTAAAAAATATAACTATGCACATAGAGTTACAAGAAGGCAAAAGATATTACAGCATTGGAGAAGTTTCCAAAGCTTTTAATGTGAACACATCATTAATCCGTTTTTGGGACAAGGAATTTGACATTCTGAAACCCAAGAAAAACGCCAAGGGAAACCGACTCTTTACGCCCGAAGATGTAAAAAACATCCAGTTGATTTATCATTTGGTTAAAGAACGTGGCTTTACCTTGGAAGGTGCGAAAACGCATTTAAAAGAAGGGCAAAAGAAAACCTTAGACAAGTTTGAAATCATAAGCAAGCTCGAGGGTATTAAGGCACAGTTATTGAATATTAAGAATGCGATTTAGGCATTAGGCATTACGCATTACGCATTACGCATTACGCAAAACTAAAAATAGAATACTAACACAAAAATTAAAAACAACTTTAAATTAAAAACAAATGGACTTTAAAAAATTTTTACCTTGGATTATTGGAATTGGAGCCTTAATTATCATTGTGATGTGGTATTTTTCAATTCAGAATTCGGCTTTACGTTACAATCAGGCGACTGAAAAGGAATGGGGAAATGTTAATACAGCCTACCAAAGAAGAAATGATTTGATTGGAAACTTGGTGAATACCGTTAAAGGTGCAGCCGATTTTGAAAAAGGAACTTTAACAGCAGTTATTGAAGCCCGAGCTAAAGCTACATCGGTTACTGTTGATCCAACTAATATTACTCCGGAACAGTTGGCAGCTTTTAATCAAGCGCAATCTGGTGTGTCTTCTGCGTTATCAAGATTATTGGTAAGTGTAGAGCGGTATCCGGAATTGAAGGCCAACCAAAACTTCCTAAAATTACAAGACGAATTGGCTAGTACTGAAAACCAAATCTTGACTTCAAGAACCCGTTTTAACGAGTCTGTAGAAGCTTATAACGGTTATGTTTTGGCGATGCCGAGAAGTATATTCTTAGGAAAATATAAAGAGAAAGCGTATTTCAAAGCTGTTGAAGGTGCAGACAAACCTGTTGAAGTAAAATTCTAATAGCAATGTCAAAAGTAGAAGACTTTCTAACTGCTGAAGAAGAACAAGAAATCGTTGCTGCCATTGGCAAAGCCGAAAAAAATACTTCCGGTGAAATCCGAGTACATATAGAAAAAGAAACTTCCATTGCTGCAATAGACCGCGCAGTGGAAGTATTCCAACAGCTCAATATGGAAAATACTCAGGAACGCAATGGCGTCATCATTTATGTTGCCGTCAAAAGCCATAAATTTGCTATCTATGGAGATAAGGGAATCAACGAAAAAGTCAATGATGATTTCTGGAATTGTACCAAAGATGCCATGGCTAATCACTTTAAAGAGGGTAATTTCAAGCAAGGCTTAATTGATGGAATTCTTCATGCCGGAGAGCAGCTTAAAAAATATTTTCCGTATCAGGATAACGATACTGACGAACTTACCAACGAAATATCAAAAGGATAATTATGGAAATTACGAATTGGAAATTACGAATTACGAATTCCAGAGTTATACAGAGCACTTTATTAATTCTTGCAGTACTTTGTTTTTTACCCGCTTTTGCGCAGTTTGACATTCCCAAAAAACCGGATTTTCAAACTTCTGTTTATGATTATGCGAAACTTTTAAGTGAAAGCGAAAAAAAGCAATTAGAAGAAAAACTAGTTCGCTATTCCGATTCTACTTCAACTCAAATGGTTGTCGTTACGATTGAGAGCTTAAAAGGAGAGGACATTGGTATTCTGGCGCCTAAATGGGGACAAGAATGGGGTGTTGGTCAGGCTAAAGAAGACAATGGTGTTTTTATTTTATTAGCCGCTAAAGAACGTAAAATCTGGATTGCTCCCGGTTATGGTTTAGAAGACCGATTGACAGCTGGGCAGAATGGCGAAATCATCAGAAATATCATTATTCCAGAGTTTAAAGCCGGTAGTTATTACAAAGGTTTGGACAAAGGCGCTGATGCTCTTTTTGATGTTTTCACTGGCAAATACAAAGGCGAGCGTAAAAAAGATAAAAAAGGAGGTGGCTTCCCTTTTGTTCCTATCCTTGTGATCATTATTGTCATCATTATTATTGCAGCCAAAAACAAAAACAACGGTGGCAACTCGGGCAACCGTGGCGGTGGTCTTGACTTAGCTGATATCATCTTATTAAGCAGCCTTGGCAGAAGCAGTGGCGGCGGATTTGGTGGTTTTGGCGGAGGAAGCTCCGGCGGCGGTGGCGGATTTGGTGGCGGATTTGGCGGTGGTGGCTTTTCTGGAGGTGGCGCCGGTGGAAGCTGGTAGCCCAATTTGCAGTGGTCAGTCGCAGTAAGCAGATTAAAAATTAATACAATTTTTGTAATTCATAATTGAAGAAAAACCCTCACTCTTTCGAGTGAGGGTTTTGTTTTGCTACCAATTAAACCTGCCACTAGGTTTCTTTTCCTTTCCGCCAAACTTTTCAATCTTGTACGTTAACGAAAACATGGCGTATCGCTTTAAAACTATATTTTCTTCATCTCTTATTGTTGTTGGCGTAATGGTCCGTGTTGCATTCTGATTCTGATTTAGGATGTCGTATACTTTAATTTTAGCCATCAGCTTTTTATTGAAAAAACTGTACGACAAGCTCGTATTCCATAAAAAGAAGTCTTTCTTGAAACCATCGGCAATATTAGAATTATAAGTATAGCCAAAATCATTACCAAAAATCCAGTTCTTAGGCCAATAATTCGTAACCTGCATATTAAATCGGTGTATAAAACTCGAAGCCGAACTGACCACATAATTGGAATATTTAGTATCGTTGAGTGTATATCGGTAACTAGGGTTTATCGAAAACAACTCGCCATAATCATACGTGAAATTAGCTCTAGGGGTAATATCAAAAGCGTGGGCTTTAAACAATTCTGTGTTGGTAAATCCTTTAATCAAATCGTATCCGGCATTAAAACCAACGCCGAATTTAAAACTATGGGCGTCTTTTTTAATGGTTTTGCTCCAGTTCATTCCAAACCAGCTATCGTAAGTTCCCGAGATATTTTCATAGGTGGTTGTTCTTTTTCTGTTCGCATCAAAAACCGTAGAAGAAACAATTTGGCTGTCGTAAATACTGCCGCCCATGTACATACTGTAGCCCGATTTGGTAGCATAATCATAATCTCTGAAACTAAAATACACCTGATGGTATTTATTCGGATTTAGATTTGGGTTTCCGATGAAGGTGTTCAAGGGATTGGCTAAATTTTCAACTGGAAGAATCTGGCTTGCCTGCGGGAAATAGACTTCGTAATTGTAGTTAACCCAGATGGCTTTTGACTTCGTAAAATTATAGCCTCCATACACATTGGCTGAGGGTAAAATATATCCTTTATTCAAGTCTACAACATTGCCAAGATAGCGCGAATGATTATTGAATTGTGTAATAGCCTGGCCTAAATTTACATACAAACGATAGTCCTTTTTTTCGATGGAGAATCCAGCCGTAGGCGTTATGGTGTTTCGAGTGGAAGTGAGATAATTGGTCAGGAAATCATTCACGATAGTATAGCTTCCGGAACTGGCATCAAAATCAAACGCTTCTCGGTCATCAGAAATTCTTTCGTTTTCAATGATAGCAGCTATATTAACTGTCATCGAATCGCCAACGGGTTCTGTATACTGAAGCTCCGTAGTATACTTATCCAAAATATTCCGAGTGTTCTTGATTTGATTCCGAATATCATCCGGATTACTTCCTTGATAAAAAAGCGTACTCGAGTTGGTGCCGTTTTTGATTTCGGTCTTGGTATTATCATTTTCAAAAGCCACACTGACATTTCTTCTCTTTCTGCGGAAGGCTTTATTAAAATCGATTCTATTATTGAAATTCTGTCTGTCATTTTCATTAGTGACCAATGAAGTGCTTTCGTTGAGCAACTGATTGGTTTCGTCAAGGGATTCCTCAAAAGAATTGTTTACCGACTGACTGTTGGATTTCGCAAACTTAGGTACGATAACAAAAGAGGCCGTAGAATCAATTTTATATTCTAATTCCAAGTTCATATTATGACTGTATTTGTCTTCTTGGGTATTGGATTCCGAATTGGTGGTGAAATTCCCATCGGGCAACAAATTAATTTGATTGGTTTTGTTCTTATTGGTGGTATCGCCATTGGCAAAAAAGTAACTTGCTGCCGTATTGAATTCTTTAAATGGTTCGTCCGAATAATTGATGCCGACCAAATTGGAGCGTGTGATTCCCCTATTACCTCCAAAACGCATTCCGTTAAGTCCAAAAGAACCGTCAGAACTAGTATAAAACGAATTGTTTCGGCTTCCGCTCATGTTGTCATAAATCTCATCCATAGAAAAGCCCGTGGCATTGATATTATTGGATGAAGCCAACACACTGATTTTCCGCTTATTCTTAAAGTAATTGACGAGCGCACTGCTTTCATACCGCTCATCGGTGCCGCCTCCTGCCATAAATTTACCAAAGAAGCCTTTGTTTTTATCTTCATCAATGGTTAGATTGATGCTGGCATTATTCGAACTCGCCGCTTGTCCGGTGATTTCCTCTTTTTTGGTTTTAGTATCGGTAACCTGCACTTTATTGATAATATCCGAAGGTAGATTTTGTAGTGCTATCTTTCCATCTTTGTCAAAAAAGGGCTTGCCATTGACCAAAATCTGATTCACCTCTTTTCCGTTCACTGTGATTTTCCCTTCGGCATCGATTTCAACTCCGGGCAACTGTTTTAACAGGGTTTCCACATTAGCATCGGGACGTAATTTAAAAGAAGACGCATTAAATTCGAGTGTATCCTTTTTGATTCGAATTGGTGGCGTTTCGTTTTTGACCACCACTTCATCCAATTGATTGGTGGCTTCTTTTAATTCGATAGTCCCAAAATCCTTATCTTCAGAAACAGAAGCTAATTGTATTTTAGATTCGCGGTAACTGACATAGGAAATTTTGAGGAAGACAGGTTGGTTAAATTTCTTGATTTTGAAATCGAAATTACCGAGTTTGTTGGTAATTGTATAATCGATAACGGCAGAATCCTTAACAGCGGAAAGGTACACGGTGGCCGATTCGATGGGTAGTTTGGTGGTTTCTTCAATTACTTTTCCTTTTAAAGTAATTGCTTTTTGAGCAAAGGTAAGCGTGGTAAAGAACAGAAATGCAAATACAAAAAATGATTTTGGCATAAAAAAAAATTAGCGGTTAGTAATACAAAGTATTAAGAACGGCTAATTAATGATTTTATTATGTAAGACTACAATGAGTTTGTAAGTTTTAACATAAATATTATTTTTCTCTCATGTAAATATCAATCGGAACCCCGGAGAAATCCCAATTTTCACGGATTTTATTCTCAAGAAAACGCTTATATGCTTCCTGAACATACTGCGGTAAGTTAGCAAAAAACACAAACTGAGGCGTTGGTGTTGGCAACTGCATACAATATTTAATTTTCACATACTTTCCTTTTAAAGCGGGTGGCGGATAGGCTTCAATAAGCTTTAACATATAGTCATTGAACTTCGAAGTGGCAATACGCTGTTTTCTGTTTTCATAAACTTGTACTGTGGTTTCCAAAGCTTTCAGTAATCGCTGTTTAGTCAAAGCAGAAACAAACAAAATAGGCACATCGGTAAATGGCTTTAATTCTTCTTTGATTTTATTTTCATAATCGCGTGTTGACATGGTGTCTTTTTCGACTAAATCCCATTTGTTGACTAAAATAACAACTCCTTTTCTATTTTTTTCGGCTAGCCAAAAGATACTTTGGTCCTGTCCTTCAAAGCCGCGGGTTGCATCAATCAATAGAATAACAACATCCGAATGTTCAATGGCACGAACCGAACGCATTACGGAGTAAAACTCTAAATCTTCTTTTACTTTGGCTTTTCGGCGTATTCCGGCAGTATCCACCAAATTAAATTCGAATCCGAAACGGTTGTATTTGGTATCAATGGCATCACGGGTAGTTCCGGCAATATCGGTAACTACAAAACGGTCTTCACCAATCAAAGCATTTATGAAGGATGATTTTCCGGCGTTAGGTCGACCCACCACACAAAAACGGGGCAAGGCTTCCTCCTCTTCACTGGTATCAGGCAATTCCGGAAGTACTTCTACTAATTTGTCCAAAAGATCTCCGGTGCCACTACCGCTGATGCTGGCAATGGTAAAATATTCACCTAATCCTAAATTATAAAACTCAATCGCGTCTTTTTCACGCATCGCATTATCTACCTTGTTTACGGCTAATAAAATTGGTTTGGTTACTTTTCGTAGTAATTTGGCAACCTCAGCATCCATGGGCGTAATTCCTTCCTCTACATCAACCACAAAAATAATAGCATCGGCTTCATCAATGGCCAATTCCACCTGTCGACGGATTTCGCCTTCAAAAATATCGTCGGAACCTTTAATATAACCACCGGTATCAATTACAGAAAACTCTTTTCCATTCCACTCACTTTTTCCATAATTACGGTCGCGGGTCACACCACTAACCGAATCAACGATAGCTTCCCTTCTCTTAATTAAACGATTAAAAAAAGTAGATTTCCCTACATTTGGTCTTCCTACGATGGCTACAATATTGTTCATGCTCTTTTTAAATAATGGTGCAAAGGTAGTATTAATGAATACAATATCAATTTTTTTATTACTTTAGTGTGTACTAACCAACCCTCAACCCCTATGGAATCGCATAACGACATCCGATTACGACTTCGGTTTTATAAAGATATTGATGAAAATATTGAACAAGTCCGACAGAAGTTTGTAGATTATGCGCAGCATATCTCACCAGGCTTTTTGATGAAAATAAGAAACAACCACATTCAGTTCACTATTCACGGTGCAAAACAAAAATACTGGTCGCCTCACTTATCCATTGAGTTGGAAGAAAAGGAAGGCAACGAAAAAAATGCTACTCATATCAGAGGATTATTTGGGCCGGCACAAACGATGTGGACCTTCTTTATCTTTTTGCATTTTATTATCGCCGGAATCTTTTTGGTCTTTCTGATGTTTTCCTATTCTGATTGGGTGGTGCATCAGCCTATCAAAGGTGATCTTTTGGTTGTAAGTTTGATGGTTGTCTGTTGGGTGCTGTTGTATATCATTGGCAGACAAACCCGAACCAATGGTTATGGCCAAATGGAAGAGCTGGAAGTAGAGTTTACTAAAATTATCGCCTCTTCGAAATAAGCTTTTGCCTACTTCTGATTGTAACCAAAGCGTCGTAATTGATACGAATTGCTTCTCCAATCTTTGTTGACTTTTACATACAATTCGATATGAATCTGCTTCCCGAAGAATTTCTCTAAATCTTCACGTGACTGCATTCCGACTTTTTTTAGGGCTGCGCCTTTGTGCCCAATGATAATCCCTTTTTGCGTATCGCGCTCTACCATGATTACCGAACGAATTCGTATGATCGTGTCGTCTTCAATAAACTCTTCGGTTTCTATTTCTACCGCGTAAGGAATTTCTTTGTCGTAGTTGATTAGGATTTTTTCACGGATGGTTTCGTTTACAAAAAAACGTTCCGGTTTATCGGTCAGGGCATCTTTAGGATAATACGCCGGAGATACCGGAAGCAACTCCAAGATGCGCGCAAAAACTTCTTTTACATTGAAATTTTCTAAAGCTGAAATAGGATAGATTTCGGCATTCGGGACTTTATTTTTCCACAAATCGATTTGCTCTTCTAATTGTTCCTGATTAGACTTGTCAATCTTGTTGAGCAACAGTAACACCGGTATTTTAGAGTGGATGATTTTATTGAAAAAGTCCTCGTCTTTCAATTCCTTTTCACCGATTTCAACCATGTAAATCAACACATCTGCATCCTCGAAAGCCGATTTTACGAAATCCATCATCGATTTCTGCATTTCATACGCCGGTTTAATAATTCCAGGCGTGTCTGACAAGACTACCTGAAAGTCATCGCCATTGACGATGCCTAAAATACGGTGACGCGTCGTTTGCGCTTTAGACGTAATGATAGACAATCGTTCTCCAATAAACGCGTTCATTAGTGTTGATTTACCTACATTTGGGTTTCCAATGATATTGACGAAGCCTGCTTTGTGATCCATTTAAATAAGAATAAAAAAACCGAAAACTCAATTAGTGTTTTCGGTTTTTAGTTTGCTTAGTAGCGGGAACAGGACTCGAACCTGTGACCTTCGGGTTATGAGCCCGACGAGCTGCCTACTGCTCTATCCCGCGCTGTTTCGAGTGCAAATATACAACGAATATCTTATAAGTCAAGTAAAAAATAAAAAAAACTACTTTATACTGCTAAATGACTGACCCAATGAACGGATACTTCCATTTAATTAACATGCCAATGGCTTTATTTCCATTTTAAGAGCCATTACAGGAGTTTCCATTTCAAGTTTGGCGTTAATAATGTCGACCACTTTTTTATGCTCGTCGCTTAAAGCTACAATAAAATCACCAAGCTGTGCCATCCCCAAGGCATGTTGTATTGCTTCGGTTTCTAGAGGCATAAGGTCAATGGGTATCATTTTGTTGACAGATCGAATCCCTTCTATAACTAAATTATTGATTTCGTCAACATTTCGGCCACGGAGACTGTGTTCCTGACGCACAATGATATGGTCAAACATACTAGCGGCAATCTTTGCTAATTCCAAAGTATCCTCATCCCTTCGGTCTCCAATTCCGGCAATAATGCCAATTTTACGCGGGGCTTTTACATTTGACAAATAATCCTTCATGGCCAAAAAGCCGTGTGGGTTGTGGGCGTAATCTACCAATACTTTAAAGTTATTGAATTCAAAGAGGTTCATTCTACTCGGAGTCTGTTCGTAACTTGGATAGAACGATTGTAGCGCATTCTGTATCCAAAGTTGTTCAAATCCATAACAATAGGACGCTAGTGATGCCGCCAAAATATTCGCTATCATAAAGCGGCAAGTACCATTTTCTGTGAGCGGAATGGTGTTAACGTGAGCAATTCTAATCCTCTCTTCTCCTTTGATGATGGTTATATAGTCATTTTCTAACACCGCTACAGGTCTATTGTTTCGAATACGTTTTTGGACTATTTCGTTATGTTCATCCATAGCAAAAAAAGCCCGATTACAATCGAGTTCGCGGGCAATACGCACACAGTTTTCATCTTCAGCATTTAGAATTGTCCAACCCGTTTCTTTTACACTTCGGGCAACAACTGCCTTCACACATGCCAGATCTCTTAAAGTCTCAATATCGTTGAGTCCCAAATGGTCTTCTTTGATATTAGTGATTATACCCACATCGCAATGGTCAAAGCAGAGACCACTTCGCAACAATCCGCCACGGGCTGTTTCCAATACGGCAAAATCTACCGTTGGATCTCTGAGAATTACGGCTCCACTGGCAGGCCCGGTGCAATCGCCTTCTTTAATTTTGTAATTATCAATGTAGATTCCGTCTGTGGTAGTGTATCCTGGATGTTATCCGGCTGTTTTAGCTATATGCGCCAAAAGACGCGTTGTAGTGGTTTTGCCATTAGTTCCTGTCACTGCAAACAACGGAATGTTCGTTGGAGTAGCATTAGGATATAACATATCAATCACATGTTTTGCCACATTGCGTGGAGTTCCTTTTGAAGGATGAAGATGCATTCTGAAACCCGGAGCCGCATTTACTTCGAGCACTACACGCCGATTTCTCTTAAGGGTTCACAGATAGTTTCAGCAATAATATCGATGCCACAGATGTCGAGTCCAATAATTTTGGCGATACGCTCTGCCATAAATTTATTTTCAGGATGAAGGTCATCCGTTACATCTTCTGCTGTGCCTCCTGTACTGAGGTTTGCTGTCGATTTTAAATATACAATTTCCCCATCAGCTGGCACACTTTCTATGGTATACCGACACTTCTCCAATTGAAAACAGGTGTCTTTATCAAATTTGATTTTGGTTAATGCTGCCTCGTGGCCTTCACCTCTCAGGGGTTCACTATTGACTTGTTCAATCAGTTCGCGAATAGTAGCAAAACCATTTCCTATAATCTGTGCCGGGACTCTTTTGGCAGCGGCAACAAATGTCCCGTTGATAACCAAAATCCGGTAATCAGAACCTGTAATATACTTTTCTACAATGACGTATTTACTAAACTGCTGGGCTTCGGTTAAGGCAAATGTAGCTTCCTCTAAATTTCTTATGCTAATTGTAGCTCCTTTCCCCTGATTGCCGTTCAAGGGTTTTACGACAATGGGAAAACCAATGCTTTTTATAATCTCTTGTAAACCTTCTTCTGTTGCGCATGTTCCACCAACAGCTACTGGTATCCCTGCGTTTGCCAAGAGCAATTTAGTCGCATCTTTGTCACCAGCAATAGTGACAGCTATGTTTGCAGTAGTCCCAGTTATTGTGGCCTGAAATTGCTTTTGATGAACGCCGTACCCTAATTGAATTTTAGAATTTCTTCCAAGTCGCATCCATGGAATCCCTCTTTTTTCTGCCTCTTTGACGATAGATAAGGTACTTGGTCCCAATCCGTATCTCCGTTTAAGCAATGCCATTGCATCGATGTCTTCTCTGATATCATAAGGTTCTCCTTTTCGTAAAGCATCAATAATACGGAACGCTGCTGTTACAGCATATAATCCTACTTCTTCAACTTCATAAGCAAAGACCAAATTATACACTCCTTTAGTCGCAGTTTCTCTTGTGCGTCCAAAGCCAACATTCATACCCGCAAGTGTTTGAATCTCGAGAGCAATATGCTCCATTACATGACCAAGCCATGTCCCTTGCGCTACTCTTTCAAAAAAACCGCCTTCTTTCCCTACTGAGCATTCATGACTCTGCATCGATGGTAAAAGTTCTTTTAAACGGTCAGCAAATCCATCGATTTTATCTGTAGGAAACTGTTCCATTTCTTCCAAATCGAGCTTGACCTGAATAAGCCGGTTTCTGTAATTGCTCCAAACATTAGGACCGCACAATACCTGAGTCTTGATTATTTTCATGGATTAAGTTTTTGAAGTTTAAAAAATTGACAGTAAGAGACTTCAAATTTCTATACAAAGTAGCTCACGCTCATTATACTATTTTGGTAATCTTTTATACTTTTTATGTTTTTAGATGTGACAGTTCGCATCAACCCATCATTTTACCAGACTTTGAAGTCTGAAAGGATTTAAAATCAATGCTTTTGATAAATATGCATTAATTTTCATTTACTGTCGTAAATATCTAAAGTAAAGAACTACTTTTGCAAAAAAATTAAAAAAGCCTAAAAGGCTATATTCCAGCAAAATGAATACAAAAAAAATCATTGAATACCGAGCGCTATTGGGCGTTACCAAAACAGCCACTTTAAAAGAGCTAAAAACAATTTACAGAAACTGTATGAAAGATATTCATCCGGATACTATCCAAGATGATGCTGAACGTCTGGCTGCAGAAGAGAAAAGCACAGAGATTATTGCAGCGTACCACTTCTTAGTAAGCATTGCGCCTGAAACTTTGGAAAAAGATAAAGCTGAATATACACGAATTACGTCAACAACCAACATTGCCGATTTTTATTATGAAAAAGGCGTATTATACATCACATTCATTGACGGAAGTGCCTTTGAATATTTTGGTGTTTTAAGACCTGCTTATATCAAAATGGTCAATGCGGAATCACCAAGCCGGTTTGCCCGAAGACATATTTACAACGAATACATTTATAGAAGCACTTCTAAGTTAGTCGCTTCTGAATAAAATATTCGTCTGTACTTCATAAAAAAAAGGTCTTGATTACTCAAGACCTTTTTTACCTAACAAAATTTAAATTCTATAAACTAAAACCGAGAGTTCTATTCATCTGCAGCATAAGCTGAGTTTTTGTCAATGCTTACTTTTAACGTAGTAGCAACGCCTTGCTCGTTCACCATAGTCATGTTTAGCGTATCCAATTTAGAAAGGTTTTTAGAAACCAATCCGTTAAACATATTATAAGAGATATTCATTTCTTTCAAATTCTGTAATTTTTCTAAATCAAACGGAACTTGACCATCCATTTTGTTTTCAAACAAACTCAAAGTTTCTAATGAGGACAGGTTGGCAACTTCTTTTTCTAATTTTCCCACAAGTTTATTGCTGTTTAACAACAATACTTTTAATGATTTCAACTCATAGTATGAGGCTGGAATTTGACCTTCAATTTCGTTATTAAATAAAGATAAAGTCTCTAAATTAGAAAGATTACCAACGGCTACAGGCAATTGTCCCGTTAATCGGTTCATGTGCAATTCGATAGATTTCAATTGAGATGCACTACCAAGAGCTTCTGGTAAAGCTCCTGAAACCTGATTGAAAGCGATGTTTAGTTTAACAAGGCTTTTTAAGTTTCCTATAGAAGCAGGTAAAACACCAGAAATATTATTTCTAAAGAGGTTCAATACTTGAAGTGACGTTAAATCACCTATTTCATTTGGCAATTCGCCATTTAGATTATTGTTCACCAATTTAATAGAAACTACTTTATCATTTTGGATTTCCACCCCATACCATGTGGATGCTGGCGCTTTTAAATCCCATTTGTTAGTCCATTGCGAGCCTTTAGTAGCTTTGTTGAATTTAATCAAGGCATTTTTCTCAGCTGATGAGATTTCAGCAAAACTGGATGCAGAAACTAAAAGTAATGTTACGTAGGTAAAAATTGTTTTCATATCATTTAGGGTTTGAGGTTATGACGGTGTAAAACTATAAGCAAAATCGTTTAAAAACAAAAATAATCGACAAAATGCATTATTTGTGATTTATTTTATGTATTTATCTTACAAATATACTTTTGCAAATCTGAAAATCTGAAAAAAAAGAACGTCCAAAGTCTATTTAAATTATATTTCCTACTTTTGAAACACTAACCAATTAACACTTAATATTATGCCGTTTAATTTTTACGCTGTTTTAGTGGCATCACTCGTAACACTTGTCGTTGGATTTGTCTGGTACAGTCCAAAAGTATTCGGAAACATCTGGATGAAAGAAACCGGAATGACCGAAGAAAAAGCCAAACAATCCAATCTGGTCAAAGTATTTGGATTAACTATTTTTTATTCTTTTATGCTTGCCTTTGTTGTTTTACCAAATTTAGTAGTGCATCAAATGGGTGCTTTTGGAATGGTAGAAGGAAACGTAAATGACCCGGCTTACATTGAATTTATGAAAGCCCATAGCAATGCTTTCAGAACGTTCAAACATGGCGCGCTTCATGGTTTCATTGCAGGATTATGCTTTGCACTCCCAATTACAGCCATTAACAGTCTCTTTGAACAAAAATCATGGAGATACATCCTAATTAATGCGGGATACTGGATTGTATCGATGACCATTATGGGTGCTATTATCTGTGGTTGGAAATAATTTTAACATTTAATTATCAACCAATCGCTCTACATTTGTAGGGCGATTTTTTTTAGCCTATTGGAAACGATTACCTACAAAATATTTACTGCTGTAGCAGAACTTCCCAAATCTTGGGATGGCGTTTCTCATGACAACGCATTCTTGCAAACACCCTATTTAAGCGTTTTAGAAGAATCAGCGCCTACCAACATGCAGTGCTTCTACATCGGTATTTTTGAAAAAGAAGAACTTATTGGCGTTGCTTTGGCGCAGTATCTGAATTTGAATAAACTCGAATCTTTTGGTGAACGCGATCAATGTATGAAAACCTATGTTCGGAATTTTGTCTTCAAAAACTTCGCCTCGCATGCCCTATTTTTGGGCAATAATATGATTACCGGACAAAACGGCTACACGTTCAATACAAAAATTGAGGTGCAAAAAATTGGTCAAATCTTAAAGCAATGTGCTCAGGAAATTACCAGCTATTTCCAAAAACAAAAGATAAAAATTCACATTGTTACGTTTAAAGATTTTTACCAAGAAGGTGCCTCCGAATTGAAAAATGCGGCTTTTTCCGAAATGTATGAATTCAATACACAGCCCAATATGATTTTTCAATTGAAATCGGAGTGGAAAACCAATGACGACTATGTAGCTGCTTTTTCCAAAAAATACCGCGACCAATACAAACGTGCTCATAAAAAATTTGATGGAATTCAAACCAGAGAATTGTCTTTAGAGGATATTGTATTGATGGAAGACCGAATCTACCAATTGTATTTTTACGTAGCTAAAAATGCGCCTTTTAACACGTTCTTTTTAGCAAAAAATCACTTTTCTGCTTTCAAAAAACAATGCGGTAACCGATTCGTTCTGATAGGCTACTTTTTAAATAATGAATTAGTCGGATTTTATACGCTATTATTAAATGGAGATACTTTGGAAACGTACTTTCTGGGCTATGACGAACACATCCAAAAGGAAAAAATGCTATATCTTAACATGCTATACAGCATGACGAAATTTGGCATCGAAAACCAATTCAAAAAAATAATCTTCGGAAGAACGGCTCTGGAAATCAAAAGTTCAATTGGCGCAGAACCGATTAGAATGTCAGGGTTTATCTATCATCGGAACCCGCTTATCAACCGTTATTTTGACAAAATATTCCCAAAACTAGAACCTACGTTAGTCTGGCAGCAACGACATCCGTTTAAATAAATCCGTATATTTATCAAAAAACTTCCATGCAGTTTAGTTTCGGATTTTACTCTTCGTTATTGCTGATTACTTTCTCCCAAGGAATCATATACAGTCTGCTACTCCTGAAAAAAGCCATTGTTTCCGAAAACAAGTCCAATTACTGGCTTAGTGCCTTCATATTTCTTTGTGCCCTTTTTGTAGCGCCATGGATGTTGGGTTTTGCTGGATGGTATGACAATCAACCGTATCGAGACATTTTATTTTATACCCCATTCCAACATTTATTCTTTATTGGTCCCATCATTTACTTTTACACGCAAAGTCTTTTAAACCCATCTTTTCGTTTGTCTAAAAAGAACTTTTTCCATTTAATTCCGGGAATCGTCTATGTGGTGTATATTGTAATCCTTTGGATTTATGACCAATTCCTTGTAAAAGACTATTACTTCTATAAAGATGGGATGGATAAAGATTTTGATTTTTGGTATCAAAAAACAGGATTGGTATCCATGATTGTCTATTTTGTAATGTCTATACGCTATTATTCCTTGTACCGCAAGCTCATGTTCCAAGTGGCGAGTTATGCCGAAAGCGTTTTATTTAAATGGATAAAAACCTATCTCTACAGCTTTTTAATAATGCTGCTGTTACCGATTGTGTTTGATATTGCCAGCCTGTTTTATCCCGACTTAAACTCCTACAAAGGAACTTGGTGGTTTTTTCTGTTCTTTTCAATTATCATGTATTACATTGCTATTACAGGTTATGCCAATCCTATCATAACCAAAATACCTTTTGAACTATCCGTTTTTGATAAAAAGCCTGCACTACTTTTATCTGATAGCTATGCAACCGAAAATGCCATCATTGATATTGACCATGAAATCTTTGAAGTACAGCCCTCTCCTGAAATTGAAAATTGGAAGGTTAAAATTGAAAATGCAATTGTGGAGGAAAAACTGTATCAAAATCCGGAGCTGACCTTAACCGATTTGGCGAAAATCCTCCATACAAATGCTACTCTTATTTCAAAAACCATCAATCAGGGATTTGGACTCAACTTTAACGACTTTATAAACAACTTCCGAATCGAGGCGGTAAAATCGAGTTTCCAAAAGGGCGAACACAAAAAATCTACGCTACTCGGAATTGCGTTCGACTGCGGCTTTAATTCAAAAGCGACTTTTAACAGGGCTTTCAAAAAAAACACCGGACTTTCGCCTAAAGAATATCTGTTAAATATTTAAAATAAATCATGAATCAACTACTTGTTAATTTAATTGCCGGCTCAAGTTTACTGATTGCTCTTTTAATTTTTTTGAATCCAAATAAGCATAACATTGCAGGCAATAGATGGTTGAGCTTATTTATTTTTTGTATTTTTTTAATGAATATTGATGAATTTCTTTATTATAATAATTTAGATTTTGGTCATATAAAATTTTATGTGTTTTCAAGATATTGTATCGTTCCTGTCTTTTATTTTACAATTATTTATTTTGTAAAACCAAACAAAAAATGGAAACCAAGATACTTTTTGCATTTCATATTTGGACTACTTTTCATCATTTTTGAACAAAATTCTACTCAAATACTAAATGGAAATTTGGTAATTAACAAGTCCGTTTCATCAACTTTTTCGGTGTTTTTTAATCAGTTCTTAATGTATGTTGTTTTACCTTCACAATTTATCATCTACTTCTGGCAATGCTTTAAAGAAATTGAAAAACACAATCAAAACATTAAAAAATTCAGTTCGAATACTGAGGGAATTGACTTAAAATGGTTAAAACATATTTTATACATAATCATTAGTTTTTCATTTTTCTTTGTTATTTATATTTTTACTCAAAGTGCAGTTATGATTAACTCACTTCTGCTCATTAGTCTACTTTTTATTGGATATAACGCAATGAGGCAAAAGGAAATTTTTCCCTTTTCTGATAGTTCTAAAAAAGAAATGAAAACCATCATCAAACAAGAAAAAAAGAATAATTCTACAAAAAAACGTAAAGCATCTGATGACGATTATAAGTTATATGAAGCACTTTTACAGTTGATGGAAACCGAAAAACCATTCCTAAGTTCAGAACTTTCGCTTTTTAGTTTAGCAAATCAACTTTCCGTTTCTGCTCATAATTTGTCTTTTATAATAAACGAATATAGTGGCGAAAATTTTAATCAATTCATAAATCGATATCGAGTAGAAGAAGCAAAAAAAATGATAGTAAATTCAAAAAACAATCATTTGAGTATTCTAGGCATTGGATTTGAAGTTGGTTTTAATTCGAAATCTGTTTTTAATACAACCTTTAAAAAGCTAACTAAGCAAACTCCAAATGAATTCAAAAAATCAAATTTTAGTTAAAAAAATTAGTCCTAAATTATAAATTAAAACTTTTTCAGTTTGATAATGTTGCAGTTTTGTTTAAAATAAAACTGATGCATTACTGGTTTAAAGAATTTCCAGATTTAAATTTTGTGAAATACACTTTTAATCAATTTGTGATGTAATTCTTTAGAACAATCAACTACAAACTGAACAATGAAAAGACTACTTTTTTTTTCTTTATTATTGGGTACAACTCTTTTTGCCCAAACTCAAAAAAAACCAACCGAAATCTTAGTCATCGGAACCTATCATTTTAATAATCCCGGATTGGATGTTGCTCAATACAAGGTTCTGGATATTATGGGCGAAAAACCTCAAAAGCAGTTGGAAGAAATTGCCACCGCAATTGCTAAATTCAAACCCACAAAAATTTTTACCGAATGGGAACTGAAAGATCAATTGGCTTTAGATACGCTCTATAACAAATACCAAGAAGGAATTTATTTTGAATATGTAGCCAAAAAATACCCGAAAAGAAAATTTTATATACAAAACGAAATAGTACAATTGGCATTTAGAGCAGCGAAAAAATCAAATCTAAAAAAAGTATATGCCATCGATTATCAAGAAACGAGTTTTGATTTTGATAGTGTTATGAAATTTGCAGATTCTATAAGACTTCCAAATTTTAAGAAAGAGGTTATGCTAGATATAAAAAGTACCGAAACAAAATCAAATGCACTTTTTACCGAAAATGATCTTTTAAAATGTTTGTATTACTACAACAGTGAAGAACTTAGAAAAATTGACATTCCTTGGTACGTTGGCAAAATTAATGATTCAGACAAACTAGGCACTTATGTTGGCGCTTTTCTAGCTTCAGAATGGTACAGACGTAATTTATATATGCTAGCCAATATCCAAAAACAAACCGAAAGTTCAGACAATAGAATTATGGTTTTGGCAGGCGCAAGTCATATAACCATGTTTTTGGATTTATTGAAACATGATTCTAATTATAAAATTGTGGAGTTGAAAGAAGTAATAGAAAAATATAAATCTAACAAACAATGATACAGCTTGTTTTAAAATTAGCACTCTCAATTATTCATTTAATTTTAGAAAATTTTGCTTAAAAAATTATGTCAATTACTAACGAGAATCATTTTCTAAATAAGGTCTTCGCCTCGAGTGGAATTACAAATAATGAACTAGAAACAATACTTCCGAAGTACAAAAAAGTTATTTTTAAAAAAAACGACTATTTATTACAACAAGGAACTATCGAAAAAAAATATTGGTTTGTCGAAAGTGGATTTATACGTTCCTATATCGTCGACACGGACGGCAATGATATTACTTTTAATTTATATGCCGAAACCGATGTTGTCATTGATTATCCTTCGTTTTTCTTCTTTGCACCTACTCGTGAAAACTTACAAGCATTGACTGATTGTGTTTGTTGGGAAATTAATTTTAATGACTTTCAGGAACTTTTTGGTCAAATTCCAAACTTTAGAGACCAACAACGAGGCTTGCTAGTTGGCAGTTACTTTGCACTAAAGAAACATAGCATTTCGCTTATCGCAGATCAAGCAAAAGACCGTTATTTAAAACTATTAAAATCAAAACCACATATTGTTCAAAATGTTTCCTTAAAGCATATCGCCACATTTTTGGGCGTTACCGATACTTCATTGAGTAGAATTAGAAAAGAAATTGCAACCGAATAGCACTTCTTGCCATATGACAAGATTTAATCAATTACATAAATAGAAATTTGCATCAGTATTAATCAATTAAATAAATCAAAAAATGGAAAATTTACAAGAATTTATGTTGCTTTTTAGAATGGAACCAAGCAACGAACAGCCAACACCTGAACAACTTCAAGAAATGGGTCAACAATGGGGAACATTTATTGGTACAATTGCTATGCAAGGAAAATTAGTAAGTACACATCAGTTAGGTTTTGAAGGTGTTCAAGTTAATCCCGACCATCAAACTCAAGATGGATTTGTAATTGCTAACCAACAAATGATTGCAGGAAATATGGTTTTGAAAGCAGAATCAATTGAAGTGGCAACCGAATGGGCAAAAAAATGTCCTATTCTCTTTATGGGCGGAACAGTTGAAGTTCGCAATGTACTACCAATGAACTAACTAATTAATAATTTAAAAAATGAAAAAAATGATAACTTATATACTTATTGCTCTTGTAGCATTTATTGCATTCGGATTGTATAAAGCTAGTGGTTTACAATCTATAGAAATAGTTACATCAACCACAATTAAAGGATCTAAACAAGAAGTGTTTAATTTGGTAAAGAACTTAAATGATTTCCCAAAATGGTCGCCTTTTTTAGTGCAAGATCCATCTCAAAAATATGAAATAAAAGGAACTAATGGCGCCGTTGGTTCGCAATTTCATTGGGTTGGTAATGGCGGAAAAGATGTTGGTTACCAAGAAATAACCAAAATTGAAGAAGGCACGTTTATTGGTAAAAAATGTGATATTCAAAAACCATTTGTAGCCAAACCAACATTTGAGTATAATTTCACAGAAACTCCTCAAGGCGTAACTGTGAAGGAAACTTTCAAATTGCAATCAGGATTGATAGATGCTTTCTTTTTATGGGTTTTTGTTGCAAAAGCGGAAATGATTAAAACCAACCAGCAAGGATTGGATTTGTTGAAAAAAGCGGTAGAAACTAAAAACTAAAAAATCATGGACAAAAATGTAGCAACAATGATAGAAAACCTGAAAGAAAAAACAGGGTATACTTTAGAAGAATGGAAAGTAGTTATTACTAAGGAAAACTTGGTAAAACATGGCGAAATTGTAAAATTCTTAAAAGAAAGTCATAATGTAACACATGGATATGCTAGTGAAATTGCCTTGAAAGTGTTAGGTTCTGATGCCGATTCTTCGAACGACGCAACTGCTTTTATAGAATCTCAATACAAAGGAAAAGAACATTTAAAACCTTTTTACGACAAGATACTAGCAGAAATTGAGCAATTTGAAGGCGATTTCAAAATTGACCCAAAGAAAACTTATGTAAGTTTGAAAAGAAAAAAACAATTTATTATTTTAAATCCAGCATCAAAAACACGTTTTGAAGTCGGTTTCAATCTAAAAGGTGTTGAAGCAAAAGGTAAACTCGAAAACGAAAAACCAAACGGAATTTGTTCTCATAAAATCAATCTTACAGATATTTCTGAAATTGACCAACAAGTGATGCATTGGATAAAAATGGCTTATGAAAATGCGGGATAAGTCACTGTATGAAGAAAAATTGTTTTGACTTGTTTCTGAAAAGAAAGGGTCGGAATAATTTATTATTAATCTCTACCCGTAATCCAACAAAAATAGAAATATGAAAAAAAAAATCTTGCTCTTACTAATTATTGGTAATGTGGCAACCGCTCAAAATAGGGCAGTTACAACTGATATTACGAATTTTTGGGCCCTATTTGACAGTATAAAAAAAGTAAGAAATCCAAAAGACAAAATCAATTTGGTGCAAAAAATGTACATCGATAAAGGAACAATAGGTTTAAAAACCGTAATAAACCATTTTAGATATAGTGCAGAAACATGGGTTGATTATATTGATAAAAATGCAGGTACTTTAGATAGAATTCGACCGTACACGTTAACTGCTTACAAGCAACAAGAAACACTGGACACTAAATTGGCTGATTTTAAAAAAGTGTATCCAAATTTAAGCAATTCGGGTATTTATTTTGTAATTGGTGTGGGCGAATTTGGCGGCAATGCTATAAAAGGAAATTGTATCATTGGTGCCGAAGTAATTGCAAATGACCAACCTGATTGGGCAGTATATATGGCATTGCACGAGTATGTACACACACAACAAACCTCAAAAGTATATGATTTATTGGCTCATTGTATTGATGAAGGAATGGCTGATTTTGTTGCTGAATTACTTTTAGATAAAAAAATTGCCGAATATAACCCAAGTGGTTATATTGCTTTTGGTTTACAAAACGAAAAAGAAATTTGGGAAAGGTTTAAAATTTATTTAGGTTCAGATTATGATAATGGGAACTTCCACAACTGGTTATATGGTTCAAAAGGAATTACCATAAATGAATCGACCATGAAAGATTTGGGTTATTTTATGGGTTACCAAATTTGCAAAAGCTATTACAATAATTCAAAAAACAAAAACAAAGCCATTGCAGAAATGCTTGGCAATGGATTTAAAACGAACGAAGAAGCTAAGAATTTTCTACTACAATCAGGTTATGTTCCAGATGAAGATATAGCATTTGTTAAAAACGTAAAATTTGGAAAAATAACACCTCCAAAAGAAAATATCATAAAAGTGATTTATGGCTATAGAATAGAAAATAATGATGTTGTTTTTGAATATAAAATACCAAAATCGATGGATAAAAGTTTGATAAAAACAGTCACGATTGCAGGAACTTTTAATAATTGGAATCCAAATGACAGTAATTATATCATGACATTTAATAATAAGGACAAATATGAATTACGTTTTTCAAAAAATAAATTTAACATATCCAAACCTGAACAATTCAAATTTGTAATTAACGAAAATGGTTGGCAAAATCCGCCAGAAACGGCATTGAATGTAGATGGAAAAGATGGAAATTTAATCTTAGATTTGAAGCAAAATGAATAAATCTAAAAGGCAGATTAAAAACCAAAAAACCAAACGGTATTTGTTCGCATAAAATTAATATTACTGACGTTTCTGAAATTGACCAAGAAGTGATGGATTCGATAAAAATGGCCTACACAAATGCTGGTTAATTTCATAATAATCAACTTTCCATAATTTGATACTTTCAAAAAAACCTTGTAAATACAAAGCTTTACAAGGTTTTTTTATTTGAGACCTTTTTAGAACGTCTCAAATCATAATTTGAGGCGATTGATGCTGTTTTGTGATGCAATTTTGCCTCAGAAATAATCACTAAACATAATCTCATGAAAACAATTCTTACTACAATTTTCGCAACTATCTTGTTGAGCTCATGCGGAATTTTTTCCTCTTTGAATTCGAACACCTCTATCAAACCCAAAGAATGTTTCGTTTTGGGAAACAACAAACACGGTGTATTTAAAACACATCTAACCAATGAAGGAGTAACACTATTAAAAATATACAAGACACCAATTACTGGTGGAACTCCTTCTCCTGTTTATATAAAACCTAAAGAAACTGTATACGTCAAGATGGAAAAAAATACCGCGCTTGTCATCGAAAATACCGGAGTTGAATATGCTTCCGTTACCTTAAAGGTTAAAGGTGATCTTAATTTGGGAATGTCCTACAATGAATAGGAGTTTTAATCATCAAAAATCAAAAACTATAAAATCAATATCAATTAAAACAACAATCTTATGAAAACAATCTTATTTACAATCGCAATGGCAATGGCAAGCCTTTTGGCTAACGCACAATTAAAAGGTTCTGGGAAAACAATAACCAAAACTTATGACTACAAGAACTTTGACAAAATCAATTTTCAAGATTTGGACGGAAAAATAGCCGTTGAAATTGGATCAAGTTGGAGTATCACCGTTACAATTGATGATAATTTATTCTCTCTTTTATCCTTCAAAGACAACCAACCTGAAAACGAATTAACTATTTACTTTAAAGGAAACAACAATAACAAAATGTACATCGAAGACACTAATTTGAATATAAAAATCACAATGCCTGAAGCGTCTGTTATTTGTCATTCTGGAAACAGTAAACTAACCATTACTAAAGTGTTTGGCAGGTATTTTAGAATTGAAAATAGTTCCAATGCAACCACTACAATTTCAGGTTCTGTTCATGAATTAGAAGTCAAAAATTCAGGAAATGGAAATCTATTTGCCGAGAATTTAATTGCCACATCAGCCAAAGTAAAATCATCTGGAAATGGCAATGCAAAAGTAAATATTACATCAACAATAGAGGCAACTGCAACAGGAAATGGCAGTGTTTTTAATAAAGGAAAAGCAAAATTTAGTTCCGATTCTACACAGTCTGGAAACGGACGATTAGTAATTAATTAAGAGTTTTAATCATCATCAAAATCAAATTATCATGAAAAATGTAATGCAAATTATCTTGGTTAGTGTGCTTATACTATTCCAACTTTCTTGTAAAACCGTTAACATCTCTCCAAAACAAGGTACCATAACAGTTCCTGCAAAAGGTGAAATTCGGATTTGGGAAAATCTCGAACATACCTCGTTTTCGCTTCATTTAGAAAATAAAAGCAGCACCAATTCTTGCGAAGCATATACCGTTAAAAACAATACAGAAAAATGGATTTCACCATCGCTACTGGCTAATGGAACTCTCGACTTTACAGTACCAAGTAACGGAGCTGTTTTATTGAAAAATTTCAGCAACGAAAGCCTAACTATCAACTACATAATCGACTAATCATGAAAATCTTAAAACAAATCACAAAACCAATTTTGTTGCCTCATTGGTGGCAAGACACTCTCCTCGCAATTCCCCGAATTGTTTGTGGATTCCTTTTAACTTCTAGCTTTGGCGCTGACAAATTTGGATTGCCTTGGTCGCCAGCTGATAAAAATTTAGGCTTTTTTGAAGTGGCTTATTGGTTCCCAAACGATGTTGCGGCTTACGGAGGAATATTTGCCATAGCGCCTACCTTCTTTGCCTGGATGGGAGCTTTCAGCGAAGCTGTAGGTGGCATCTTTTTACTCTTCGGCCTTCAAACCCGAATTGCCTCTTTTTTACTAATATGTACCATGCTAGTCGCCATTTTTATGCAACAAATCAATAACGGAATGTGGAATTGTTTGCCTGCTATGGGGTTTCTTTGGGCAGCGATTTTTTACATGATTTTAGGCTCGGGTAAATTTGGACTAGACTATTTGATTTCGAGAAAACGCTATTCTAATTAGGTATTTCCTTTGTTTTCTTTAAAACATACAAAGCATAAAACCCTAAAATCAATTCTCCTAGTGCACCGAAGACATAAATAGCAGTTGGTATTTCGTCTAAAAACATAGAAATGATGCGACCAGTCCCTAAACCTAACATAAAAATCATATTAGAAATAGTGGCGACTTGCCAAAATTTAGGTTTGAAAATTCCCAAAACCCAAAGCAATGCAAAACCCAAATACATTCCCATATTGGCTTTGAAAATAGATTGTTCATCAGCGGAATTTATATGTACATCAAAAAACAATTCCGGTTGAAAACCATAGAGGAGTCCAACCGGAATAACGATGATAGTAGATATTATTAGATGCAAATTCTTCATCAAATATGATTTTAAGGTATCGCCACTTTCATTTGAGCTGGTAAAATTACAATCTGTAACTGACTTTCTTCACCAATATATTCGCCATCTATCTGAAAGCTGACCGGATTTTTGGTGATGATTGTTGCCTTATCGGTCGAGATTATTTCGACGTCTTCTGTGTTTACAGGGATATTGCCCGTGATGATTTTCCCGAAAACCATTAAATCTAAATTCTTTAAAATAATCAATTCAAATTTGCCGTCGTTCATCTTGCCTTCTGGATTGATGGTGACTCCAGTTCCGTATTTCTGTGAATTAGCGATAACAATCATTCGGGCTACACATTCGATGGTCTCATTATTAGCATGAATTATGGCCGCAAAAGGTTCTTCCAATTCGGTTAAGGTGGTAATGATCTGAAGCGCATATCCCATTTTACCGCGTGTCGAACCGCTTTCGTAGTTTTTTACTAATTGAGCATTCAATCCTAAATCACTCAAATGAAGACTTTTTCTCCCATTAATACTAATCATGTCCATCTCCATGAAATGGTTGTGAAAAGCCACAGCAAGGTTGTCTTCTATGGTGGTTGGCAGATTTAAATCGACCGACAATCCGTTAGCAGAACCCGCAGGAAGAATTCCGAAAATGACATGCTCTTTTTCTAGTGCTTCTCCAACAATTTTTATCGTACCATCACCTCCGGCAATCAGAATACGTTCGGGTTGATGCTTTTCATACAAATCCCTTATCGCGGTTTTGTCGTCTTTACCCGAAGTTTCGTAAACGATAATTTCCACTTGATGTTCTTCGGCGAAAGCCAAAGTCTTTGCTAAAATTTCGGTTTTATCGATATCTCCCGAAATGGGATTGAGTACCAAAATGTATTTCTTATGCTTTGTCATAAACCGTATTCCCTAAATAATTTGTAATTTGTCCATCCTAATTCAAAAGTACGCAATTAAGTGAAGCCCATTCTAAAATTATACCGAGGATATGCCAATGAACAGGAATTAATGGTGATGGGACATGTATTTAAACCTACCTCTAAGGAAGATTACGATTTTCAGAAAAGAAATTTTAAAAATGCTACTTCAGTAATCCGGATGTTTCGCATTGCTACTATGGCGAATGCCGACGTATATCTGGAACATAACGGAGTAAAAATCCATACCAAAACCTTGGATGATGGGTATTTTAAATTCTGCATTCCACTTACAGAACAGTCTGATTATGGCTGGATAAATTATAGTGTAAGCCTCGTATATAATGGTGAAGAGATCAAAGAAACTTCAAGCTATATAAAGCCTCATCAAAGTAATTTCGGATTCATATCGGACATTGACGATACTTTTTTGGTCTCTCATACCCGAAATCCTTTCAAAAAATTGTATATTTTATTATTTAAAAATGTGTATGACCGAAAGGTTTTTAAAGATGTAGTTACACATTACAAAGCCTTGAGTAGTGCCGGAAAAAAGAATGTTAATGAGCCCAACGCCTTTTTTTATGTATCGAGCAGCGAGTGGAATCTGTACCGATTCATCACTCAATTTGCCGAAATCAATCAATTGCCCAAAGCGGTGTTGTTGCTCAAAGACATAAAAACTAGTTTAACCGATTTATTCATTACGGGTCGCGGAGATCACAATCATAAGTTTGAAAAAATCAAGCATATCCTCGAATTCTATCCAAATTTACAATATACCTTGTTGGGCGATGATTCGCAGCACGATCCGTATCTGTATGAGAATATCTGTAAAATCTTCCCGGTAAATGTAAAAGCCGTTTATATCCGACAAACCGGAAGCTCCAAAAAAGTAAAAGCGGTACAAGCTTTGAAAAATCTTGAAACGTTAAACGTGAAGGTGTGTTATTTTAAGAAAAGCTCCGAAGCCATAGCGCATTCGAAAGCCATTGGTTTAATTTCTTGAAAACTCGTCAGTTTGAGTGACGATTTATATAAACTACAAATTATCAATCTCACCTTGAGCCATTTCCCAGTCCTCGAGTAATGTATCAAGCTCCTTTTTTTTCTTGTTGTAAGCAATGAAAAAATTGGCATCTTCTACATGCTTGTCATAGTTCGAAGCCAAAGCTTTATCATCTGCCTGAATGTCTATTTCCAACTGCTTGATTTGACTTTCTATCTTACTCAGACGGTTTTGCAAAGACTTGCTTTTCTTCTGCTCCTCATATGAAAGGTTCTTATTCTCTTTGTTATTGGATGCTACAACGACTTCTTTTTTCTCAATTTCACGCATGTTATTCGCGTTACGTTGTTCCAGGAAGTAATTGATATCACCTAAATATTCCTTTATTTTTTGGTCTTTAAATTCGTAAACGATGTTAGACATGCCCTGCAAAAAATCCCTGTCGTGCGACACGAGCAACAAGGTCCCGTCATATTTTTTTAAGGCGGCTTTTAAAACGTTCTTCGACTTGATATCCAAATGATTGGTAGGTTCATCCATAACCAAAACGTTGATGGGTTGCAGTAATAATTTGCATAAGGCCAAACGGTTCCGCTCGCCACCCGAAAGCACTTTTACTTTTTTCTCTACATCATCACCTCGGAATAAAAAAGACCCCAACATATCCCTAACTTTTGAACGGTTGGTATCGGAAGCTGCGTTAGTCATCGTTTCCAATAAAGTGATTTCGCCATCAAGGTATTCGGCCTGATTTTGGGCAAAATATCCCAACTGTACGTTATGTCCAAGTTTGATTGAACCTTCGTATTTAAATTCGTTTACTATTGCTTTCATAAACGTCGATTTTCCTTGTCCGTTCTGACCTACAAAGGCAATCTTGGAACCGCGCTCTACCAAAAGAGAAATGTCTTTTAAAATGGTTTTATCGCCATAAGCTTTAGTAACGTGCTCCGCTTCGATCACAACTCGACCAGGAGATTGCGAGAGCGGAAAAGAGATATTCATGACCGAATTATCATCCTCATCCACTTCAATGCGCTCTACTTTATCCAATTTCTTGATTAACGACTGCGCCATCGAGGCTTTGGAAGCTTTCGCTCGGAACTTCTCTATAAGTTTTTCAGTTTCTTCTATCTTTTTGGCTTGATTTTTTTGGGTAGCCAATTGCTTTTCACGGATTTCTTCACGTAAAACTAAATATTGCGAATACGGTTTGTTAAAGTCATACGCCTTCCCAAGAGAAATTTCAATGGTTCTGTTGGTAACATTGTCCAAAAACATCTTATCGTGTGATACGATAACGACAACTCCCGGAAAACTGCGTAAAAAGCTTTCAAGCCAAATGATACTCTCTATATCTAGGTGATTCGTTGGCTCATCCAGAAGCAAAATGTCATTGGATTGCAAAAGTAATTTAGCCAATTCAATACGCATACGCCATCCACCGGAAAAAGTATCGGTTTGGTTATTAAAATCTTCTCTTCTAAAACCTAAACCCAAAAGGATTTTCTCGGTTTCGCCAACATAATTATATCCGCCTAATATTTCATAATGATGCGTAACATCGCTTAATTGCTCGATTAAATCAGAATAACTCTGACTCTCGTAATCGGTTCGCGTGGCCAACTGGTGATTGATTTCATCAATTTTTAACTCGGCTCTTTTAATTTCCTCAAAAGCCTGATAAGCTTCATCTAAAACAGATCTTCCTTGTTCAAAATCGATGTCCTGACGCAGAAATCCGATTTTCACTTCTTTTTCAGTAGCAATTTGTCCCGAATCGGGTTTAAAATCGCCTGCCAAAATCTTCAACATTGTTGATTTTCCAGCGCCATTTTTCCCTACTAACCCTACCCTATCTCCTGAACCCAGTCGAAAAGTTACCTCTTCAAAAAGATACGTACCACCAAACGAAACTGATAAATTGTGAATATTCAACATAGAGAAAAAGAATAGTATATTAATATTGTAAACTTTGTTAAGCTTACCTTTGTGAACCCGAAGTCATAAGACCCAACGGAAGGAAATTAAAATTTTTGCAAATGTTAAAAAAAGGATCCAAATTAAATAGCATTTTAACAGGAACTTGTCCGAGATGCCAAGAAGAAAGTATGTACAAGGACAAAAACCCCTATCATCTTAAAAATATTTACGACATGCATGAAAATTGCAGTCATTGTGGATTGCACTATCAGATAGAGCCTTCTTTCTTTTATGGCGCGATGTATGTGAGCTATGGACTGACCGTTGCCATTGGTGTGGCCGTCTTTATCATTGCAAAAGTATTTTTGGGTTTAGTCTTATTTCATTCCTTTATTGCGATAATCCTCGCATTGTTAGTCTTTATGCCGATAACCGCGCGATTGGCTAGAAATATTTACATTAATATGTTTGTCAGTTTCGACAAAGATGCTGCGAGGAAGCACTAACTTCATTAAAATTTATAAAGGTAAGCCCTGAATTTATTAAAAATAGAGCGCTTGACCGATAGTTTTTATCTTATCCACACCAACGAAACTGCCAAGAACGGACTTTACTAATGGTCAAAAACAATCTGATTTTGTTTCGCTTTTGTTTGGACTTTGTTCGGTATTGTGCTACTTAAATGGGTCTTTAATCGAACGAATATAGAACAACACAGCAAAAGTTTCAACTTGCCCTCAGGCAAAGCATTTTATCGTTAAAAAGTTACCTTAAATCGGAAATTTAAAAAAAACGTTTACTTTTGCCGACATAAACAATCCATATATGGCAAAGAATCTAGTTATCGTTGAGTCACCAGCTAAGGCAAAAACCATTGAAAAGTTTTTGGGAGTAGACTTCCAGGTAGAATCAAGCTACGGTCATATTGCCGACTTGCCATCCAAGGAAATCGGCGTAGATGTAGCCAATGGTTTTAAACCAAAGTACGAAGTCTCATCTGATAAAAAAGCCTTAGTTACCAAACTAAAATCACTTGCCAAAAATGCCGATATGGTTTGGTTAGCTTCCGATGAGGACCGCGAGGGGGAAGCCATTTCTTGGCACTTAGCGGAAGAATTGAAATTAGATAAAAGCAAAACCAAAAGAATTGTTTTCCACGAAATTACCAAAAATGCCATACTGAAAGCCATCGAAAACCCAAGGGAAATCGATTATAATTTGGTCAATGCCCAACAAGCCCGTAGGGTTTTGGACCGATTAGTAGGCTATGAACTTTCTCCTGTTTTATGGAAAAAAGTAAAAGGCGGATTATCAGCAGGTAGAGTGCAATCGGTTTCTGTTCGTTTGATTGTAGAACGCGAAAGAGAAATACAAGAATTCAAACCAGTAGCTTCTTATTCGGTTACCGCCGAATTTACCAACGAAGCCGGAAAGACGGTTAAAGCCAAATTGCCTAAAAACTTTACCACCCAAAAAGAAGCTGAAGATTTTCTGAATAAAAATATAGGTTCAACCTATAAAATAGGCGATTTAGAAACCAAACCTACTAAAAAATCACCTGCCGCACCCTTTACAACCTCTACTTTACAACAGGAAGCTGCCCGTAAATTATATTTACCGGTTGGGATCACGATGCAAATTGCTCAGCGTTTATATGAAGCGGGATTGATTACTTACATGAGAACAGACAGCGTGAATCTTTCCAAAGAAGCCTCTGAAGCGGCTCAGGCAGAAATCACAAAATCCTATGGCAAGGAGTATTCTAAACCAAGAACCTTCGCTACCAAAAGTAAAGGTGCCCAAGAAGCACACGAAGCCATACGTCCTACCGATATGTCCCGTCATACAGTTAATGTTGAACGAGACCAAGCACGTTTATACGATTTGATTTGGAAAAGAACACTGGCTTCACAAATGAGTGATGCCGAGTTGGAACGAACCAATGTCAGAATTGAAGCAAACAACCATTCAGAAGTTTTTCAAGCCTCTGGAGAAGTTATCAAGTTTGAAGGTTTCCTAAAGGTATATTTAGAAGGCAATGATGAAGATGATGAAGAACAAGAAGGCATGTTGCCTGCCTTGAAAGTAGGAGAAAATCTCGAAAACAATTCGATTACAGCGACCGAAAGATACACCAGACCAGCTTCAAGATACACCGAGGCATCTTTGGTAAAAAAATTAGAAGAATTGGGCATTGGAAGACCTTCGACATACGCACCAACAATATCGACAATTATTGCCCGAACCTATGTAGAAAAAGGGACTTTAGAAGGCATCGAAAGAAAATATACGCAACTTACGCTTAAAAACGCCAAGGTTGCACAACAAATACTAACCGAAAATACAGGTTCTGATAAAGGTAAACTAGTACCGACGGATATTGGAACTATCGTAAACGACTTCTTAGTTAAAAACTTTTCGGCGATATTGGATTATAATTTCACTGCGAAAGTAGAACAGGATTTTGACGAAATTGCCGAAGGAAATATTGACTGGGCTAAGATGATGCAAGAGTTCTATGATAAGTTTCACCCGAATGTAACTTTAGTTCAGGATACGGCAGAAAGAGAGAGTGGTGAGAGAATATTGGGTAAAGACCCTAAAACAGGTAAACAAGTTTTGGTACGTTTAGGAAAATTTGGTCCCGTTGCCCAAATTGGCGAAGCAGACGATGATGAAAAACAATTCGCCAGCTTGCGTCAGGAACAGAACATAGGAAGTATTACTTTGGAAGAAGCGCTGAATTTGTTTTTGTTGCCAAAAAACTTAGGAACATTCAAAGACGAAGAAGTCGAAGTAAGTAATGGTAGATTTGGCCCTTATGTCCGCTTTGGAAAGCAATTCATTTCATTACCCAAAGGCGAAGATCCGTTAGACGTTACTATGGAAAGAGCTCAGGAGTTGATTAATGAAAAAGCTCAAGCCGATGCGCCGATTGCAACATACAAGAATGAGCCTGTACAAAAAGGCGTGGGTCGTTTTGGCCCTTTCTTGAAATGGAATGGTATTTTCATAAATGTTAGCAAAAAATACAACTTTGACAATTTATCTCAAGCTGATATTGCGGAACTGATTGAGGAAAAATTACAAAAGAATATCGATAAAGTAATACACGACTGGAAAGAAGAAGGTATTTTGGTGGAAAAAGCTCGCTGGGGTAAATCGGTTATCCTAAAAGGCAAACTCAAAATCGAATTAAATAAAGATATTGATGCTTCCCAATTGACTTTAGCGCAAGTAAAAGAAATGATTGCTTCCAAAACTCCGGAAAAGAAGACCGCAACTAAAAAAACGGCCACTAAGAAAACTACCACCAAAAAAGCACCCGCTAAAAAGAAATAATCTATGGAATTCGATTTTTTGTCACCAGTTGATCACGAAATTATCCAATACATCAACGGACTGTCCTCCCAACACTTGGGAAGCAAAGTAGCGTTTCATACTGACAAAGATTTTCCGGACATAGATAAAATAAAAATTGCGATAATAGGAGTTTTAGAAAACAGAGGCGCTGTAAATTTCGTAGATCAAGAAGTAAATTTGGATGCCATCCGAAAAGAGTTATATGGCTTGTTTCCGGGTAATTGGCAAACCCCAATGGCAGATTTAGGAGATATTATTGCTGGAAATTCTTTGGAAGATACTTTTTTTGCCCTACAGAAAGTAGCCTCCAAACTTATAAAAAAAGGGATTATTCCGATTGTTATTGGTGGCACACAAGATTTAACGTATCCACTTTACAGAGCATACGATAATCAGGAGCAAATGGTGAATTTGGTATCTATTGACAGTAAATTTGATTTTGGAAAGCAAGATGAAGACATTAAAGCCAATTCATATTTGTCCAAAATAGTATTGGATGAGCCCAATAATCTTTTTAACTATAGTAATATCGGTTTCCAAACCTACTACAATTCACAGGAAGAGATTGATTTAATTGAAAAATTATATTTTGACGCCTACAGATTGGGAGAAATTTCAAACAATATAGAGCTAGCCGAACCTACATTTAGAGATGCAGATATTGTAAGTGTAGATTTGAATTCGGTAAAGTCTTCCTATTCAGGAAATTTTACTACTTTTACGCCTAACGGTTTTGATGGCAAAGAGATTTGCAGTTTGTCTCGATATTCTGGCATCAGTGATAAAGTAAGTTCTTTGGGGATTTTTAATCATAATAATACTAATACAGAATCTGTATTAATTGCTCAAATCATCTGGTACTTTATTGAAGGGGTAAATTATCGCTCCAATGAATATCCATTTGGAACAAAAGAAAATTATTTAAAGTATATAGTTCCATTGGAAAGTGAAGAATTAGTTTTCTACAAGAGCAATAAAACGGGCAGATGGTGGATAGAGATAAATTTTTTTGGAGGGCAGCACAATAAACTGAAAAAAAATACGTTATTACCTTGTTCGCACGAAGAATACTTAGCTGCCTGTAACAATGAAATTCCGGAAAGATGGTGGAAAGCCCAGCGAAAAAATAGCATTTAATCAATATAAATTTATCAATATAATAAATATATACTTACAAAAAATACAAAAAAGAGCATTTTATCGTTAAAAAGTGCATTTTATCGATAAAATATTTTTTTTATACTAACAATAATTCTATTTTTGAAATGTGAATTAATTGATAGAATATTTAAACTAATAAATTTAATAGTAATTAATTGCTTTTTTGAAAAATAATAAATAGGTTTACGGCCTTAAAATTTTAATCAAATTAACCCCAAAATATACATATGAAGAAGTTCATAACATTTGCGTCATTTTTAGCTGTATTAACCAGTTGTGGTGGATCTAGCGACAAAGGTGAATTGGTAGGAGTTAAAGGAAAGAAATGGCATCCAGAAAAGCCATTTGGAATGACTTTGATACCCGGTGGAGCGTTCATTATGGGTAAATCCGACGATGATCTTGCAAATATGCAGGATGCGCCAACAAAAACGGTTACCGTTAGATCATTCTACATGGATGAAACTGAAATCACGAATAGTGAGTACCGCCAATTTGTAGAATGGGTTAAAGACTCAACTATCAGAGTGCGTTTAGCGATTTTGGCAGATGAAGTTGGACAAACTTCTACTGGTAAAGGCGGTAAAGGTGGCAAAGGTGGCAGCATTGGTGATTTTGCGTTCAACGATACCGATCCTGCAAAAATGACTCCATACGATAAATACATGTATGAGAATTATTATAGTGTCGGTACTGACGACGATCCTTACGCTGGAAGAAGACTTAACAAGAAAGTTAAACTCATAAAGGATACTAAGAAATATCCAGATGAGTATTACACTGAAGTTATGGATACAATGTATTTGCCAATAGCTGAATCTTTCAATGGTTTGAGAACTATCGATGTTAAAAAATTAAAATTCAGATATTCTTGGATGGATATTCAGGCAGCAGCGAAAGCTAAGGTTGGAAAAAGAAGTTCATTTATTAAGACAGAACAACAAGAAGTTTATCCTGATACTACAGTTTGGATTAAAGATTTCGCATACTCTTACAATGAGCCAATGCACAATGATTATTTCTGGCACCAAGCTTATGCACAATATCCAGTTGTTGGAGTAAGTTGGAAACAAGCTAAAGCATTTTGCGCTTGGAGAACACTTAACAAAAACGCATACATCAAATCAAAGAAAAAGAAACGCGATTTAATTAACTCTTTCCGTTTACCAATCGAATCAGAGTGGGAATATGCAGCAAGAGGTGGTCTGGAATCAGCAACATTCCCATGGGGTGGTCCTTATGCTAAAAACGACAGAGGATGTTTCCTAGCAAATTTCAAACCAAACAGAGGAGATTATGCTGCAGATCAGGCATTATATACTGTAGAAGCAAAATCTTATGAGCCAAACGGTTATAACTTATATAACATGGCAGGTAACGTAGCAGAATGGACAGATTCGTCTTATGACGCTGCAGCTTATGAATATGTTTCTTCAATCAATCCAAACGTTTCTGATACTAAGAACATGCGAAAAGCAGTTCGTGGCGGTTCTTGGAAAGACGTTGCTTACTTCTTACAAGTAGGAACTAGAGATTTTGAATATGCAGATTCTGCAAGAAGTTATATTGGTTTCCGTACAGTACAAGATTATATGGGAACACAAGTAACCAAGAATGCTGCACCTAGAAAATAAATTAAACTAACTTGAATATATTAACTTAACTAACTAAAATTTTTATTATTATGGCATTATTAAGCAAAAAAACTATGAATTTCGCTTACGGTATGGGAGCGGCAGTAGTAATCGTAGGAGCATTATTTAAAATACAACACTGGACTGGAGCAAGTGCGATGTTGATCATAGGACTTGGAGTAGAAGCATTAATCTTTGGTTTGTCTGCTTTTGATCCAGTTGACACAGAACTAGATTGGTCACTTGTGTATCCAGAATTAGCTGGTGGTCAAGCTAAAGAAAAAACGAAGAAAGCGGAAGATCCAAAAGATGCTCAAGGTCTTTTATCTCAAAAATTAGACGCGATGTTGAAAGAAGCTAAAGTTGACAGCGCTTTGATGGAAAGCTTAGGAAACAGTATCAAGAATTTTGAAGGTGCTGCAAAAGCAATCTCTCCAACAGTTGATTCTGTAGCTTCAACTAAAAAATATGCTGAAGAAATGACTAAAGCAGCTACTCAATTAGAAACTTTAAATGGCTTATACCAAGTTCAATTACAAAGCGCTGAAAGAAACGCTCAAATTAACAATGAGGTCGCTGAAAACAATTTAAAATTAAAAGATCAAATGCAAAGTTTGACTTCTAACCTATCTACATTGAATAATGTATATGGTGGAATGCTTTCTGCAATGAGTAACAAAGGATAATTAGTTTTATAACTATATATTTTAAACAAAATAATAATTTAAACTAATTAGAAAAAATGGCAGGAGGAAAACTAACCCCTAGACAGAAGATGATTAACCTGATGTACTTGGTTTTCATCGCGATGTTGGCATTGAACATGTCAAAAGAAGTATTGACCGCTTTCGGTTTAATGAATGAAAAATTTGAAGGTGTAAATAAATTTTCTGAAGAATACAATAAAAGTTTATTAGGAACTTTAGAGCAAAAGGCAGAAGATGAGCCAGCTCGATTTAAAGCACCTTTAGATAAAGCAAATGAAGTGCAAAAGATTTCCAAAGAACTTTACACTTATTTAGGTAACATTAAAAATGATGTTTCTAAAGAATTTGACAGAGAAGAGAATGGTAAATTACCATACGAAGCAATGGACAAAGGTAGCTATATCGATGAAAATTGGTTTGAAGGTGATAAATATTCTAAAAAAGGTGATGAAATCATTGCCAAAATAGAAAAATACAAAAAGGATTTAATTGCCGTTTTTGGAAACGATGTTAAGTACCAACCTATTATCAATAACATTAAATCTAAATTCAATTTAGATAATGTAAAAGATAAAGAAGGTGTATCTAAAAAATATTTATCATACCACTTTGAAGGATTTCCTGCTGTAGCATCGCTTGCTAAACTAACAAGTATGCAAAATGATGTTCAATCAACAGAGCAAGATATTTTCAACGCTTTAATTGGCAACACTATTGCTCAAGCTGCATCTTTGAAAAACTTCCAAGCTATGGTAGTTTTAGAAAAAAATGTATTCTTTGAAGGTGAGACAGTGAAAGGGAAAGTAGTATTAGGTAAATACGATGCAAACACGGTTCCAACAAGTTTCTCTGGACCAGGTAAAATTGAAAACGGACAAGCTGTTATCTCGATGACTGCTGGTGGTGTTGGAGAAAAAACAATTAATGGTACATTCTCTTTCATGGAAGACGGAAAACCAGTACCATTGAAATTTGAAGGTAAATATGTAGTTGTTCCACGTCCAAATTCAGCAAACATTTCTGCTGATAAAATGAACGTAGTATACCGAGGTTTACCAAACCCAATGACAATATCATTTGCTGGTATTCCTGAAAACAACGTTACTGCTTCTGCTCCTGGATTAAGTTCTATTGGGAAAGGTAAGTATAACTTGAATCCAGGTTCTGGTACTGAAGTTATTGTTACCGCTACTGGTAAAATGTCTGATGGAAAATCTGTAGCTGATAAAAAAGTATTCAGAATTAAAAATATCCCAGCTCCAGTTGGTGCCATTGCAGGTCAGGTTGGAATTATCAAAGGTGCTAAGTCACGTTTAGAAGTTTCACAGATTTCTGCAGTATTACAGGACTTCTTGTATGACTTGAATTTCAATGTTACGAGATTTAGTTTCAAAGTTCCAGGACAAGCAGCAATCATTGTTAGCGGAGACCGAGTTAATGCGCAATGTAAGGCTGCTTTAGCAAGAGCTACAAAAGGTGATCAAATCTCAATTTTTGATATTAAAACAAAAATTGTTGGAACTACAGCAAGTATAGTTCCTAAAGATGCTGCACCAGTTATTTATGAAATTCAATAATAATTTAAGTTGAAGAAAAACCTACTTAAATAACTTATAGTATACAATTATGAAAATTAAAAATCTTTTATCAGTAGTTTTTGCCGTAGCAATAAGCGCTTCAACTTTTGCTCAGTCAAACTTGTTGAATTCCAAAACTCCAGATGAGATTGGAAAGAAAACACCTGCTCAGTTGATTTCTGACAACGACAAACCATTACCTTATGGTTATGTTCACGATAGAGACGTATTGATGGGTAAAACCATCTGGGAGTTTATTGATATTGATGAGAGAATTAATTTCCCTTTTTATTATCCTATTGACACAGCATTTGTTGGTAAAGAAAGAAGAGCTTTGTTTGATGTTCTTGTAAAGAATATTAAAAATGGGAAAATTACTGAGGTATATGTAGATGATTATTTCAATACCAAGAAAACGTTCAAGGATATGGAATCATCTTTCACTTACGTAGATACTATAGACGCAGGAAAAGACGAAATCAACAATTATTATGATGAGTACAAATCCGGGAAAAAAGTATTAGACCCACAATTTATCAATAAAAAAGAATTAGATGCCAGTTATATTTCTGGCTACAAAATTAAAGGTTATTGGTACTTTGACAAACGCCAAGGTGAATTAAAATATAGATTATTGGCTTTGTGTCCAGTTACTCCTGAAGCAAGAGATGCTGGTAATGATAATGCAGATGTTATCGACTTATTTTGGGTGTATTTCCCTGCGGTTAGAGACATTCTACATGAGTCAAAAGCATTTAATGATAAAAACTCAGCCATGCCTATCACATTCGATCATTTGCTAAACTCCAGACGATTTAACGGAGAGATATACAAAGAAGAAAATGTATACGGTGACCGTGAAATCCAGCAATACATGAAAGACAATTCTCAAAATCAGCTTTTAGAATCCGAAAGGGTCAAAGAAAAGATTCGTAGTTTTGAATCTGACATGTGGAATTACTAAAAGATATTTCATAATACAATATAAAACTCTCATCTTTATGGTGAGAGTTTTTTTTAGCGATAAACTATGGTTGATTATATAATAGTGGGTTCAGGTTTGGCCGGAATTGCCTTTGCAGAAGCACTTTTGCAGCATGGGAAGACATTTATTGTTTTTGATAATCATTCGCAAAACTCAACCCAAATTGCTGGTGGTTTATACAACCCTGTCATCCTAAAAAGATTTAGTCAAGTGTGGAATGCTAACACTCAGCTTCACACAGCAAGTAAATTCTATTCAAGCCTAGAACAAAAACTTGACCTACAGCTTGACTTTAAAATTCCAATTTACAGAAAGTTTTTCTCAGTAGAAGAACAAAACAATTGGTTTGCCGCATCAGATAAACCCAGCCTTACCCCTTTTCTCTCCACAAAAATCATAACGACTAAATATAACAGTATTGAATCTCCTTTTGGCTTCGGAGAGGTTTTAGAAACGGGCTATGTTGATACCGAAGCCTTACTTATAAACTATCACAAATATTTGCAAAAAAACAACTGGTTAAGGGAAAGCGATTTCAATTATGACGCAGTAAAGATTTTTGAAAATCATCTCGAATACGAAAATGAAAAAGTCCGACACATCGTTTTTGCAGAAGGTTTTGGTATGCATGCTAATCCATTCTTTAGTTATTTACCTTTAGACGGAACCAAAGGGGAACTATTTATAATCAGAGCTATTGATTTAGAGGTTAATGTAATAATCAATACAAGTGTTTTTATCCTACCACTAGGGAACCATCTTTATAAAGTTGGAGCAACCTACAATTGGGAAGATAAATCAAACACACCAACAGAGCAAGGTAAACAAGAACTTATCGAACGATTAAAGGAACTTATTACATGCGACTTTGAAATTATAGATCATTTAGCAGGTGTGAGACCAACGGTTAAGGACAGGCGCCCATTATTGGGAACACATCACATTCATAAAAATGTTCATATTCTTAATGGTTTAGGAACCCGTGGCGTTATGCTTGCTCCTTCAATGGCTATAGATTTATTTAACTTTATTGAAAATAAAGAACCTCTGGACAAGGCAATTGATATTAAAAGATACGAAAGTAAAAAATAATGAGTCTTGTTCATATTGTTCCCACGAATTAGTCAATGTTACTTATTGTAATCTTTTGTTAAACCCTTTCTGCCATCTTGTCATATTTTATATTTTAGTATTATCTTTGATGTCCAATTCTTGCGTTATAGCATTGGAAAATTAAGCCAAAATTATTTATGGAAAAGGAAATTGACGAACAAAAACAAGGAACAGCTCTTGTTTTAGAACATAAACTACAAAACACCAAAAAACTATTTATAGAAAGCTATGGTTGCGCTATGAATTTTTCTGATAGTGAAATCGTAGCATCCATAATGACTAATGAAGGCTATAATACTACTACAATTCTTGAAGAAGCCGATTTGGTTTTAGTCAATACTTGTTCCATCCGAGATAAAGCAGAACAAACCGTTAGAAAGCGTTTGGAAAAATATAATGCGGTCAAACGCGAAGTGAATCCGGGAATGAAAGTGGGTGTCTTAGGCTGTATGGCAGAACGTCTGAAAGAAAAGTTTCTAGATGAAGAAAAAATTGTCGATATGGTCGTTGGTCCAGATGCCTATAAGGATTTACCCAATTTATTAAAAGAAGTTGAAGACGGTAGAGATGCAATCAATGTAATTTTATCTAAAGAAGAAACTTATGGCGATGTATCTCCGGTTCGTTTGATGAGTAATGGCGTAACTGCTCTCGTATCAATCACAAGAGGATGCGACAATATGTGTACGTTTTGCGTAGTCCCTTTCACTCGAGGTAGAGAACGAAGCCGTGAGCCACAGAGCATTATAGAAGAAATAAAAGATTTGTGGAGCAAAGGATTTAAAGAAGTTACGCTTTTAGGTCAAAATGTAGATAGCTATTTATGGTATGGAGGCGGCTTAAAAAAGGATTTTGAAAAAGCAACCGAAATGCAAAAGGCTACCGCTGTAAATTTTGAACAATTACTTGAGATGGTTGCGATTCAATTTCCAAAAATGCGAATCCGATTTTCTACTTCAAATCCACAAGACATGCATGAAGAAGTACTCCATGTGATTGCAAAATATCCTAATATTTGCAAACATATTCACCTTCCCGTTCAAAGTGGCAGCGACAGAATATTAAAAGAAATGAACCGCTTACACACTAGTTCCGAATATAGAGCTCTTATAGATAAAATTAATATCATTCTCCCAGAAAGTTCTATCACACAAGACATGATAGCTGGATTTCCATCAGAAACCGAAGCAGATCATCAAGATACACTATCATTGATGGAATATGTAAAATATGGCTTTGGTTACATGTATGCCTATTCAGAACGTCCAGGAACATTAGCGGGAAGAAAGATGGAAGATGACGTAGCAGAAGAGACAAAGTTTAGAAGACTTCAGGAAATAGTAGATTTACAACGAATTCACAGCGGTTTGAGAACTAAAGAATTTTTAGGCAAAACCGTGGAAGTTTTGGTAGAGAAAGTATCCAAAAAATCAGATAAGGATTTATCAGGACGAAATTCACAAGGCTTCATGGTTGTTTTTCCTAGGGAAAATTATAATATAGGCGATTTTGTCAATGTACTAATTACTAATTGTACCAGCGGAACCTTACTAGGAGAAGCAATCGGGTACAGTGAAATGCAAACAAACTAATTATGGAAACCGTTCAAAGCATAAAACAACGTTTCGAGATTATTGGCAATGACCCAAAACTAAATCGTGCTATAGAAAAAGCAATTCAGGTTGCTCCTACTGACATATCCGTTTTAGTTGTAGGTGAAAGTGGCGTTGGTAAAGAAAGTATCCCACGCATTATCCATTCACTCTCACACAGAAAACACGGAAAATATATAGCTGTAAACTGTGGTGCCATTCCGGAAGGAACTATTGACAGTGAACTTTTCGGACACGAAAAAGGTTCCTTTACAGGTGCCAATTCGGAACGACAGGGTTATTTTGAAGTGGCTGATGGCGGAACCATTTTCCTTGATGAAGTTGGCGAATTGCCTTTAACAACGCAAGTACGATTGTTGCGTGTGCTTGAGAATGGCGAATTTATCAAAGTAGGTTCTTCTCAAGTACAAAAAACAAATGTCCGAATCGTTGCGGCTACCAATGTTAATATGTTTGACGCCATCGAAAAAGGAAAATTTCGTGAGGACTTGTATTATAGATTGAGTACTGTTGACATACCATTACCACCACTTCGGGAACGAAAAGAAGACATCCATTTACTGTTCCGAAAATTTGCCTCTGATTTTGCTCACAAATACAAAATGCCTCCGGTAAAATTAAGCGACGATGCCGTTCAATTTCTTCAAAAATACCGTTGGAGTGGAAATATCCGTCAGTTAAGAAACTTTGCCGAACAAATTTCGGTTTTAGAAACCAACCGCGATATTTCGTTAGCAACTATGCAATCTTATTTGCCAACAGAAGGAACAAGTTTACCTTCTGTAATTGGGAAAAAGAAGTCGGAAAGTGATTTTTCAACGGAAAGAGACATCTTATACAAAGTGCTTTTCGATATGAAAAGTGACTTACACGATCTCAAAAAATTAACTTTGGAATTAATGCAAAACGGAAGTTCTAAAGTACAGGAAATGAATAAAAACCTGATTCAGAAAGTCTTTGGACAAAAAGAAGAGGCTATTACTAATTTTGAAGAAGAACCGCGACTTAGTGCTATAGCACCTCAACACGATATCGATCAAGAAGAGTTTGACGACGACGACGATGCTAACTACCTTATGGCAGAAACGGTCGAAGAAGAGGAAACTCTAAAATTGGAACAAAGAGAAATCGAACTTATCAAAAAATCTTTGGAACGTCATAAAGGCAAACGAAAAGCTGCTGCCGATGAATTAGGCATCTCAGAACGAACACTTTATCGAAAAATCAAGCAATACGACCTATAAATTTTTTAATTTAGCAATAACTATTTACGTTTACGCCAACCAAATTATATAGCCATGAACAAAATTTTAACTCTTTTAGTTTTAGCCACTACGCTTTTCTCTTGTAGCAGCAGTGATGATAATGTCAATACTGATTCCATTTTACAAAAAGTTGTTTTTTATCGCGATAGTCCAAACGAAAAACATTGGAATATTGAAAATGGTTTATTGACCAACATCACCCTTTCTGATGGAACTGTAGTTGAAGAATTCGTTTACGATAGTCAAAATCGTGTGATCAATGATACCAAATACGTGAACGGAATAGTATCAGAAACTAATGTCATCACGTACACTCCCAACAATACCATCCAAAGCATAAATGGTTTACCTTATACTTTTAATGCAACGACTAGAACGTATACTTACTCCTATGGAAGCGACTTTACGATAAACTGTGTGGTTAATGCGGATCAGTTAGCGGTTGATTTTGTTAGAATGGGGTCTAATGCCGGAGAATATCATATGAGCTATTTCAATGGCGATATGACTTCATTTAAAAAAGTAGCCAATAATACTGTTGACGTTGTCAAAAATTTCGATTTTGATGCTCGAATTGGTGCGAATCCGATTTATGCATCTGTTTTAGCTGTGGCAAGAGTTAAATCACTAACAGATCCAAATTTTTTTATTGACAGTGTAACATCTACAAATATAGCAGGAGGTTATGATAGAGGTACCTCTGACCCTAATTATTATAGTTATGGTTACACTTCTTCTACTACTAATAATCCAACTCACAATATTAAAGACTTCTCAATTGGTATTGAGGTTTTGGACAATAGTATGAATACAGTTGAATTCTACTCATTTGCAGAATACATCCACCAATTTTAACCCTTCTATAATTCAAAATAAAGAATTACTTTAGCAGTCTTGAATTATTGCTATGAAGTTTATTAAATTACTTTCTGTTTTCATCCTTGCTATTACTGTTAACAGTTGTGGTTCCTATAATTTTACTGGAGCTAAGCCTATCGATGCCAAAACGTTTCAGGTCAATTATTTTCAAAATAATGCCGACTTAGTAGAACCGGGAATTGAAAGAACATTTACTATTAAACTTCAGGAAATTATTCAGAATCAAACTAACCTGAATTTAACTTCTTCTAATGGCGATTTGCTTTACGAAGGTGAAATTGTAGAATACCGAATCACTCCTATGCAGGCTACAGCTGCGCAAACGGCAGCGCAAAATAGATTGAGTATTGCCGTTCAGGTAAGATTCAGTAACAAAAACAAAGAAGCTGACAATTTTGAAAAACGCTTTTCTTTCTTTTTTGACTACGATGGGACTACACAATTGGTAGGCTCTAAACTAACAGAAGCTTTGGATGTTATTTTTGAAAGAATAACCCAAGACATATTCAATGAGTCCTTGGCAAAATGGTAAAAGTGATTAATAATCAGATTATAATTAAAATAAAACAATCTGCAAATTAAAAACGGCATACTAAATAGAAATGAATTTAACCGATTATACTTTTCTACTCAACAAACCTGACGCTATCAACGATAGATATGCCGATACATTAGATACTGTATTGGAAGCCTTCCCTTATTTTCAAAGTGCCCGAGTTTTAAAGTTAAAGCATCTCTATAATCAGGATAGTTTTCATTATAATTATGCTTTAAAAGTATCGGCTGCCTATACTACAGACCGAAGTATTTTGTTTGACTTTATCACTTCTGACAGTTTTGTCTCCGTGCAAAAGGGATTGTATGAAAAGAAGCTCGAAGAATTAATGAATATGAATGTTGTGGGCAGCGAACATTTAATCGTAGAGGCTAAACCTAATAAAGTAGATGCTCTTGAACAATCCATTTTAACATCGATTAAAGAAGCCACACCTTCTGATGAGCAAAAAGTCGAAGAAAAACTCGCTATAGGGAAACCTTTGGAATTTTCTAAAAACGAAAAACACTCCTTTCAGGAATGGTTACAGCTATCACGCTTAAAACCAATAGTTCGTGAAGAAATCAAAACAGCAACTAGTGATAGTAGCAATGTCGAAATGGAACGGAGCGGCGCTAAAAAGAAAAAACTTGACCTCATTGACAAATTCATAGAAAACAACCCTAAAATAACTCCAATAGCAAAAGACGCTGTAGTCCCAGTAATAGAAACGTTTTCGGAAGACACAACGTATCTCATGACAGAAACGCTGGCTAGAGTATATTTGGAACAGAAAAAATATTCTAAAGCAATTCAGGCTTATGAAATATTAATTTTGAAATATCCAGAAAAAAGTAGTTTCTTTGCAGACCGAATTTCGGATATTAGAATTTTACAACAAAATAACAATTTATAACAATGACTAATTTTACAATTTTTTTAGTACTGATAACAATAGTTTGTTTTCTATTGATAATCGTGATTATGGTACAAAACCCTAAAGGTGGCGGTTTATCATCTTCGTTAGGAGGTTCAACTCAAATGGGTGGCGTTCAAAAAACGACTGACTTTTTAGACAAAAGTACTTGGACTTTAGCTACTATATTAATCGTTTTGATTTTATTATCAAGTTTAAGTTTCCCAGGTATGATGGGTGGTTCTGACTCCAAAATCATCGACGATAAAGAAATTGTTGCCCCAAAAACGGCAACACCGGCTCCTGCAAAACCAGCGGAAACACCAAAACAATAATTTTTGTATCCCAAAATATAATGCCAGCATCGAATGCTGGCATTTTTTTTAAACTGAAAATTTGTCAGCCAGTACCCAATTGGTATAATTTCTGAAATCAAAAAGACGAACATTAAATAAACAACTTTATATTATGGCATTAAATATTAAACCTCTTTCAGACAGAGTAATTATTGAGCCTGCTGCGGCTGAAACACAAACAGCATCAGGAATTATCATCCCTGACACCGCTAAAGAAAAACCACAAAAAGGAACTGTTGTTGCTGTTGGAAATGGCAAAAAAGATGAACCTTTGACTGTTAAAATTGGAGATTCTGTACTGTACGGAAAATATGCAGGAACCGATTTAAAATTCAACGGTAAAGATTATCTAATCATGCGAGAAGATGATATTCTTGCAATCATCTAATTCCAAATAACCCAATTAAAATTACCAAATACACAATTAAAAATGGCAAAAGATATAAAATTCGACATTGAAGCACGTGATGGTCTTAAACGCGGTGTTGACGCATTGGCAAATGCAGTAAAAGTAACCCTTGGTCCTAAAGGACGTAATGTAATCATTGGGAAATCATTTGGAGGTCCGAATGTTACGAAAGACGGTGTTACTGTTGCGAAAGAAATTGAATTAAAAGATCCTTTGGAAAATATGGGTGCCCAAATGGTAAAAGAAGTAGCCTCTAAAACCAACGATTTAGCTGGTGACGGAACTACAACTGCAACCGTTTTAGCGCAGGCTATCGTTAAAGAAGGTCTTAAAAATGTGGCTGCCGGAGCCAACCCAATGGATTTAAAACGTGGTATTGACAAAGCTGTTGAGGCAATCGTTGCTGATTTGGCTAAACAAGCACAAGTTGTAGGAAGCGATTCCGAAAAAATAAAACAAATTGCTTCTATTTCGGCAAATAACGACGAAGTTATTGGTGATTTAATCGCTACCGCTTTCGGGAAAGTTGGTAAAGAAGGTGTTATCACTGTGGAAGAAGCAAAAGGAACGGATACTTATGTTGATGTGGTTGAAGGAATGCAGTTTGACAGAGGTTATCTTTCACCTTATTTCGTGACCAATCCTGAAAAAATGGAAGTGGAATTAGAAAGACCTTACATTCTTTTGTATGATAAAAAAGTATCGTCTTTAAAAGAGTTGTTGCCTATTTTAGAGCCTGTTGCGCAATCAGGAAAACCATTATTGATTATTGCTGAAGATGTTGATGGCGAAGCTTTGTCAACGTTAGTAGTAAACAAATTGCGTGGTGCACTAAAAATTGCAGCGGTGAAAGCTCCTGGCTTTGGCGACCGAAGAAAAGCAATGTTGGAAGATATTGCCATCTTAACAGGTGGAACTGTAATTGCTGAAGAAAGTGGATATACGCTTGAAAATACCACATTAGAAATGTTGGGAACTGCCGAAAAAGTTACTATCGACAAAGACAATTCTACCATAGTAAATGGAGCAGGAAGTGCTGATATGATTAAAAATCGTGTCAATCAAATTAAAGGTCAAATGGAGTCCACAACTTCGGACTACGATAAAGAAAAATTACAAGAGCGTTTAGCTAAGTTAGCTGGTGGTGTTGCCGTTCTTTATGTTGGCGCTGCTTCTGAAGTGGAAATGAAAGAGAAAAAAGACCGAGTAGATGATGCCTTACACGCAACTCGCGCTGCTGTTGAAGAAGGAATTGTTGCTGGTGGTGGCGTTGCTTTACTTAGAGCTAAAGCTGCCTTAGACAAACTTAAAGCGGATAATGCAGATGAAGCAACGGGAATTCAAATCGTATCACGTGCAGTTGAAGCGCCGTTACGAACTATTGTTGAAAATGCAGGACTGGAAGGTTCTGTAGTAGTAGCAAAAGTATCTGAAGGCAAAGCAAACTTTGGTTACAATGCTAAAACGGATGAATATGTCGATATGCTTAAAGCTGGAATCATCGACCCTAAAAAAGTAACCCGAGTTGCTCTTGAAAACGCAGCCTCAGTTTCTGGAATGATTTTAACAACTGAATGTGCTTTAATTGAAATCAAGGAAGAAAATGCTGGTGGTGGAATGCCAATGGGTGGTGGAATGCCAGGAATGATGTAATCATTTCATTTATTTTTATAAAAAAAGCCTCAATTTCTTGAGGCTTTTTTTATTCTTCTTGTTTTGGAGTTTTCTTAATCATCTTGAGAAAAACTGGGAAAGTCGAAATCAATATAATGGCAATGACAATCTTCTCAATATGATGTTTTAAATCAATATCAAATTTCTCTAAGAACATTCCGTATAAGTAATGCCCTGAAAAAATAAGGATGAAAGACCAAAGAAGGGAACTGACCACGTTGTAAAACATGAACTTCTTTTTATCCATAGTTACAATTCCGGCAACGATGGGCGCAAATGTTCTTACAATAGGTAAAAAACGAGCAAAAATGATTGCTTTGCCTCCATATCTTTCGAAGAAGTCTTTAGACTGTATCAGATACTTTTTCTTGAACCAAAAACTATCTTCTTTTTTATACAAATAATAACCGCTTTTGGATCCGAACCAATAGCCAACCATATTTCCAATAATTCCGGCAATAGCCACAAGTACTGCTAAAAGGGTAACATTAGCTAAATCACTTTCGATAATAGTAAAGTTTTCAATCAAATCCCGGCTGTAAATCCCGGCCAAAAAAAGTAAGCTGTCACCTGGTAAAAAGAAACCGGCAAATAAACCCGTTTCGGCAAAAACAATAAATAAAACAATCCACAAGCCCACTTTTACACCTCCAAAAGTAAGGGTTATATAAAACTCGGGATTCAGCAACTGCATCCAGTCAAAATCACTCATGCACCATAAATTTAGTTAGAAATCGAGCGTGAAAATACTGCTTTTTTCCCGTATTCTGCGTTAAAATTATTGCTTTTGTAAATCTAAATTCTGAAGTAATGAAAGAGAGACAGTATGATTCATTACATTATCGCCTTTACTGAATGTAAGTAAGTGATTCATATACCCTAACTCCAATCGAATACTGTTGTTGCAATTCAATCCGAAACCAACAAGCAAACGATTTTGATCTATAAACTTGCTGTTAATCTTATTATCTCCCAAATTTAAAAAAACTTCATTTTGAAGCACGGCATACACCTCATTCTTCTCCGATTTTAAGTTCAGAAGATGAAATAAATTTCTATTCAAATAGCGTAACCTATTTTGATAATTTGTTGTGCCAGCAATAGCAATATCAGTAGAAAGCTGTTCAACCCAACGTTGTTCTAGCCTGAAACGATGTGTCATCGTGTTTTTGTTCTCATTCCATTTTGTATTTAGCTGGTATTGCTCCCAAAGTCTATTTTCTTTAAAAAAAGCATCTTGGCTTACATTATAGGTATTCACTAAGGCATAACCGGCCGTAATGTTCGCTCTAGATGATAAAAAATAAACACCGCCAATCCTAAAAAGATTTTGAAGATTCTGCTCGAGTTGATTGTCTAATCGAAACTGAGCTTCCAAATGACCACCCCACTTTTCGGAAATCTTGAATTGACCAATATAAGCAAACCAAACGCGCTGATCTTGCTTCGTTTGAGAAAATACAGTACAATAAATAATCAGAGCGATTACAGTTAATTTTGTTTTCAAAGCGCTTTTTTTACAAAATTAGAAATAAAAAACTCCTTATTTCTAAGGAGTTTGTAAATTATTTTCTTTCATATAAACAGCAGTGATGCAACTTTTCATAAACTTCGTCTTTAGCTTTAACATCTTCGGTATCGTGACCAACATTAGCTATTGCTTGTTTAACTTCAGTAACGGAGCATTTCTCCTCGTTAATAATTAAATGCAAAACATGGTCATCAAGATGCCATTCGGCGCTTTTCACACCTGTAACTGATAACGCAGCTTTTTCAATACGCTTTTTACATTGTTCGCAATTACCATTGACTTCAACATTGTATTTAGCGTTTTTGTTTTTCTTCTCTTGCGCCTGAATGGATACTGTTACCATCAATAGCAACATTCCTAAAATCATATTTTTCATACGTGTGTTTTTTAATTATTTTATTTTAAATCGCAATCCAGCATAATACATCTGACCAAAAACCGGAGCATAAATTATTGAGGTATCAAAATTGGAGCCAAAAGGATTGTCTGCTCCCAAAATGGCTTTATCCTGACGGTAGTTACCGATATTTTCTCCGCCTAAATATAGTTCAAAAGTACTCGAAAAAGTTCGGGTAATTTGTGCGTTCATTACAGCAAATGACGGTGAAAATTCTGGAAGCTGCTCTTGTGGTGGATTACTTCCTGTATAGGGCAATTGTTGTTTTCCTAACCAATTCGCAGTGAAATCAAATTTCCATTGTCTCCCTTTTTCAACAATATGTGTGGCGTATTCAATATTAGTAAAAAATCGATGTCTGGCCTGTAGAGGTCTCTGAAAACTCCCCGAAAGATAAGCCGTCTTGCTATCAAAATATTTATAGGCAGTTCTCAAATTCAGATGTTTGATGATTTCCAAATTAAAATCAAGTTGCAAACTATTGGCATAGGATTTTCCGTCCAGATTATAAAACAAAACCTGTTGTGGCGAATTCATAACATCAACCACGGCCTGATTTTGAAAATCGGTTCGATAAAAATCAACCGTAGTATCGGCATTCATTCCAAATAATTTGAAATTCTGGGTAAAACTGATTCCGTAGTTCCATGCTATTTCAGGATGTAAACCATAAACTTCTCCATTGGTATTCAAAATAGAGAAGGTTCGGGAACTTGCAAAAAGATTTTGGTTTTCGGCAAAAACATTCGCCGCACGTTTTCCTCTTCCGGCAGAAAAACGCAAAACCGATTTTTCCCAAGGATTATATTTAACGTGTAGTCTTGGAGTGAAGAAGGCACCTAACCTATTGTGATAATCCAATCGTCCACCAAGTATATAACTGAATTTATCGTTGTCATCAAAATTATATTCGAAGAAAGCGCCCACCGAATTATCGATTCTGCTGACGTCAAAAAGATTGACAAACTCACTATATTTATCATAAGTAAAATTCAGTCCTGTCGCAAATTTATGCTTGGTATTGTTTATGATCGAATTGAAAATCAGATTAGAATAATAGCTTTGCTGCTTGATGTCGTATTGATTGAGCCCAAAGTAGGATTGCTGATTGTGGCTGCTGAAAGCATTTTGAAAACCGATACTTTGATATGGCATATCTTTAAAAACATAGCCTAGTTTGGAAGAAAAGTCAATTCGCTCTGTACTGATTTCTGAACCCCAATAATTGGTTGTAAATCGGTCTCTATCCGGATCAAAATCAAGTTGCCCTGTTTGCTTATTGTCATTCATATACCGAAGATTAAGAAACGAAACCCAACCTGTATTCGGATTGGAATACTGCCAACGGTTGGCAACATTGATTTGTTTTCCCAACGGATTATCCAGAAATCCGTCATCGTTCATATCGTTTTTAGAAATACGTGCGTTACCGTGAACAAACAAACTCGTCGACCAATAATCGGAGATTTTTTTATTGAAATGGGTATTGAGTTCAAAACGAGAATCGGTAGAACCATAAGCATTCAGGAAAAATGGAATGTCCTTTATGGGCTTGATTAACTCGGTATTGATTTGGCCCGAAATACTTTCGAAGCCATTGACTACACTTCCTGCACCTTTAGTAATCTGTATGCTTTCAACCCAGGTTCCGGGCGTAAAAGACAATCCATAGGCTTGAGAAGCGCCGCGAACAGATGGGATATTCTCTTCAGTAATCATGATATAGGGACTTGTTAAACCCAACATTCGAATTTGTTTGGTTCCTGTCAACGCATCGGAGAAATTCACATCGATGGACGGATTGGTTTCGAAGCTTTCTGCCAAATTACAACAAGCTGCTTTAAGCAACTCTTTACTAGTAACGAGTGTAGTATTTGCTGTACCGGAAATTGATTTTTTTAGTCCTTTTTTATTACTTTCTATAGTTACGGTTTTGAGCGTATCTTTTTTGATATCTTCTTGAGAAAACGTACTGATAGAAAACAACAATATTAGGAATAACAGTGTTTTTTTCATTTTATGCTGAATTTATTTCAGCAACTAGAGGTGCTGAAAGTTACAATTAATTTGATTTCAAATAATTCTCATCAAGCAAACGAGAATAGAAACTAAATTCAGATTAAATCAGCAATAAAAAGTATATTGGCAATAGAGTTTGTAAAGTGGCGGTGCATTCGCCTCGCAATAAAATGCTACATTTTCATCTGTATTGATTTGGATTCCGGTAGTTGAAAATGTGAGTGTATTGTAAAAAGTAAAGTAAGCTGGTTCAAAATCAAGCGAAATCGTTTTGATAATAATCTTCTCGGTTTTGTTTTTTAGGTCAACCTTTTTATCAGAACAACATTCTTTGTGGGTTTTTTCGATTTTTGCACAGCAGGTCTTTTCAATTACAACAGGCTGTTCACAAACCTCTTCCTCTGAAAACACAGAGGAAATGGAAGCAATCTTACCTTCGCAATAATGCACATTGAATGCAAGACCTGAATTGGACACCAATACCAGCAATGCAATTAGAAGACTTATGTGCTTTTTAAAAATCATAAGGCAAAGATAACTAAAAGAAAAAGTTGCCAACTTAAATTTCGGTTAAAAAGCAAAACTTTCAGATTAAATACGAAAGTTTATTCTTTAATCTGTTTTTGGTAATAGAAAGCCGGAATAAACAACAAAATGAATATAGGCTGTATCAAAAATCGTCTGATATAGAACAACATCATTTTATTTTCTTCGGCAAAAAAAGTTAGCACAAACATAAATCCAATAAGTAGCAAAGAACCTAAAACCATATAAATGAATGCGGTAAACTTGACTATTTTTCTGTCCTTAAAAATCACATACAAGAGCAACAATGAAATCACCGAGTTCATATAAAATCGCATGCCCAAGCTGAAATACAATTTGATAATATTGATTTTAGGAAAAGGCAGATGAGCATATTCGCTTTTGAAATAGTCCAAAAAAGGATCATAAAAAAGTGTTTCCTCAAAAGCTCTGATTAAAATCAAAAGCCCTATTAGGAAAAAGGACCACCCTATTTTTTTTGGATCACTTAACAGTTTTCGTAGCATATAAAGAATATTTATTAACCCATACTATCCACAACAAAAACACAATACCATAGATTATAAGTGGAAAAATTACACCATGAAGCAAATGCTCCAAATTAGGAAAGGAGTATAAGCCAACGCATAGAAGTGCAATTCTGCCAATGTTCAAAATATGTATCAGAATGGTTCCAAAGAGAATAAAAACAATGGTGTTTTTGAATTTTCCGGTAAAGGCAATTACAAACGAAATAAATAAAATAATTACACTTATGGCATTGCAACCTTCTATGATGCGGGAAATATATTTTCCTTTATAAATCAGTTTTACACTTGGTTCCTTGAGATGTGGCATCGTATAGGATTTAGAATCAAACCACGACAAAACCGTCGCTGATTGATCTGCAACAATTTCGGTAAACAAATCTACTTCAGCTCGGGAAGCATCAAAACGATTCAAATAGCTCTGATACATAATGGACAAAATCAAATAGCTAACAATAAACTTTCCGAGAAAAAGTAAAAATGGTTTGTATTGAAGCAAGAGATTTTTCAAGAGATAATTTTTAACAAATTTATATAAAATAAAAAAAGCGCAGTCGTTACCTTTGCATAAAAATTTGAAAATGACATTTGAAAACCTAAAACTTCAAGTAATTGCTACTCTTTCCGAAACTAATACTGAAAGAGATGCAAAACTGAAAAACCTTTGCCAATTACTTTCTGACAACGTTGATTATTATAATTGGGTTGGATTTTATTTTGCCAATCACGAAACTAAAACATTGCACCTTGGACCTTATGTTGGCGCCGAAACCGATCATACGGTAATTCCGTTTGGGAAAGGCATTTGCGGACAAGTGGCAGAATCCAATGCGAACTTTGTTGTTCCTGATGTCTCAGCACAGGATAATTATATAGCCTGTAGCTTTACGGTCAAGTCAGAAATTGTAGTACCGCTTTTTGTTGATGGTAAAAATATTGGTCAAATAGATATTGACAGCCATGTGATTGATCCTTTTACCGAAGCAGACGAAAGATTTTTAGAATTTGTAAATCAGGAAGTTGCAAAATTATTTTCAAAATAATTTACAATTCATAATTGCTTCGCCTGTTCTCAAAATAAATTCTATTTATTTTGCTCGGGTCATAATTATTTTTACCTTTGCACACGAATTGAGAAAACCTTAATTCATACATAATAATCATTTAAACAAATATTGGAATGTATCTTAGTAAAGAAACAAAAGCAGAAATCTTCGCTAAACACGGAGGAAAAGCAGAAAACACAGGATCTGCAGAAGGACAAATCGCATTGTTCACATTTAGAATCTCTCACTTAACAGAGCACTTGAAAAAAAATCGTCACGATTATAACACAGAGCGTTCGTTAGTACTTTTGGTAGGTAAAAGAAGAAGTCTTTTAGATTACTTGAAGAAAAAAGAAATCAACAGATATCGTGAGATTATTAAAGAATTGAATATTAGAAAATAATCAATACAAAGAGGTGCCCACGCGCCTCTTTTTTTTAGGTTAAAAAGAAGAAAAGTTTCGGTTTTTCATTGGGTTACACACAACAACTACAACAACACAACTATCTGTCGACAGGCAGAAACCAATGTAAAATTAAAAAAGGAAATTATTTATGATTCCACAATTATTTGTAGAAACAATCGATTTAGGTGATGGCAGAAGCATCACAATCGAGACAGGTCGTTTAGCTAAACAAGCCGACGGTTCTGTAGTAGTAAGAATTGGTAAAACTGTAATCTTAGGAACAGTAGTATCAGCAAGAAAAGCAAGTCCAGGTATCGACTTTTTACCATTAACGGTAGATTACCGCGAAAAATTTGCAGCAGCAGGTCGTTTTCCTGGTGGTTTTTTCAAAAGAGAAGCACGTCCAAGCGACAACGAAGTATTAACGATGAGATTAGTTGACCGTGTTTTGCGTCCACTTTTCCCTTCAGATTACCATGCAGAAGTTCAAGTGATGATTCAATTGATGTCGCATGACGAAGAAGTTATGCCCGATGCATTAGCAGGATTAGCAGCTTCGGCAGCCCTTGCTTTGTCTGACATTCCATTTGAAACTTTGATTTCTGAAGCTAGAGTTGGTAGAATTGATGGAAAATTCATCATCAACCCAAGTCGTGCGCAATTAGAATTGTCTGATATTGACATGATGATTGGAGCTTCAACAGATTCTATTGCGATGGTAGAAGGAGAAATGAAAGAGATTTCAGAAAAAGAAATGGTAGAAGCCATTAAATTTGCTCACGAACATATTAAAGTACAAATTGCAGCGCAAGAACGTTTGGCAGCAGCTTTTGGTAAAAAAGAAGTTCGTACTTATGAACAAGAAAAAGAAGACGAAGCTATTTACGCTAAAGTAAAAGCAGCGGCTTATGATAAAATATACGCCATTGCAAGCAAAGGTTCGGCTAAGCACGAACGTTCAGCTGCCTTTGACGCGGTAAAAGAAGAAGTAAAAGCATTATTTACTGAAGAAGAATTAGCAGAAAATGGAGATTTAGTTTCTAAATACTTCTATAAAACCAATAAAGAAGCCGTTCGTAACGTAACTTTAGATTTAGGTACTCGTTTAGACGGAAGAAAAACTACTGAAATCAGACCAATTTGGTGTGAGGTAGATTATTTACCATCTGTTCACGGATCAGCATTGTTTACACGTGGAGAAACTCAAGCCTTGGCAACGGCAACTTTAGGAACATCTAGAGAAGCTAACCAAATCGATTCGCCATCTGAACAAGGAGAAGAAAAATTCTATTTACACTATAATTTCCCACCATTTTCTACAGGAGAAGCGCGTCCGTTAAGAGGTACTTCAAGAAGAGAAGTTGGTCACGGAAACTTGGCACAAAGAGCCTTAAAAAACATGATTCCAGCAGATTGTCCTTATACAATTCGTGTGGTTTCAGAAGTATTAGAGTCTAACGGTTCGTCTTCCATGGCAACTGTTTGTGCTGGAACATTAGCTTTGATGGACGCTGGAGTTCAAATGACTCGTCCGGTTTCTGGAATTGCAATGGGATTGATTACTGATGGAGAACGTTTCGCTGTATTGTCTGATATTTTAGGTGATGAAGATCATTTAGGAGATATGGACTTTAAAGTTACTGGAACTTCTGAAGGTATCACTGCCTGTCAAATGGACATTAAAATCGACGGATTGAAATATGAAATCATGGAGCAAGCCTTGGCTCAAGCTCGTGACGGACGTTTACATATCTTAGGGAAATTGACGGAAACACTAGCACAACCTAGAGCTGATGTAAAAGATCATTCTCCAAAAATAATCATGAGAACCATTCCAGGTGCTTTCATTGGTGCGTTAATCGGACCTGGTGGAAAAGTGATTCAAGAATTACAAAAAGCTACCGGAACCACTATTGTTATTAATGAAGTTGACGAGCAAGGTGTTGTTGAAATTCTGGGAACTGATCCAGCCGGAATTGCAGCAGTATTGGCGAAAATCGATTCGATTATTTTCAAACCAACCTTGGGCGAATCTTATGAAGTAAAAGTAATCAAGATGCTAGATTTTGGTGCTGTTGTTGAATATACAGCTGCTCCAGGAAATGAAGTATTGTTACACGTTTCAGAATTGGCTTGGGAAAGAACAGAAAACGTTGCTGATGTTGTAAAAATGGGTGATGTATTTATGGTGAAGTACTTAGGTGTTGATCCAAAAACAAGAAAAGAAAAAGTGTCGAAAAAAGCATTATTGCCAAGACCTCCAAGAGAAGAAAATAAAATTACTCCAAAAGGAGAATAATAGTTTTATACTTTATAAATAAACCCCGACTTGAGTAATTTAAGTCGGGGTTTTTGATTTTATTTCAATGACTGACGCAACCTTTTTGGGTTTTCTATACTATGAAATATAAACCTCAAAATAAAGCATCATGAAAAATTTTAATCTGTTCATTTTTGGAAGTATCCTTACATTATTGGTTTCATGTGACAGTACTGACACTACAAACAACGTTCAAACAAACAATCTTGAAAAAATAGTCACCTTAACAACGTATTCTGACAATCCTACATACAACACAAAAAACATAAAGCGTTATGCAAACTTTGAGGTGGTTTCAGATTCTACCTTTAATAATCAAGATCAATTTATATACCGTACAGTTATAACCACCAACGGACTAACGAAAATAATAAAGACTTATTTAAATACCGGAGAAGTAAGCGAACACCGTGAAGAAAACTATGATTCTCAAGGAAGGCTGATTGGAAGGCATACCTATGAACCCATTTCTGCTTTGTTTTTTACGTATGTTTACAATGATGACGGCACTGTCACTTCAAAATATTACAACGACCTAGACAATCAGACGACAACTTTCAGAACCTTTACCAAAAATACGGATGGCCTGATATACAAGAATAATTATAGTTACTATGATTTTAACACAGGTCAAACCGTAAACATTGAGGATATTGCTAGCTCTCAGGGGCAGATACTGTTGTCCAATAACTATTCGGGAACCGTGACTATGTATCAATATTATCCCAACCCTATGCCTGCAAACCTCCAAAAATCTGAAAATGAGTTAAACAATTTAATTGTAATGGGGAATGAATTACGCTATTTAGCCTACAATGGTAATTCCTATTTCAAAGCAAACGACAGCGATATTACTACTTTTAACAGTGCCAATTATAAAACGTACTACAAAAGCGTTTACACGAATACAGCCGTGACGCCAAATACAACCATGACAACAGAGAAATTTTATTATTACAATTAAAAAATAACGCAACCTTTTTTTCTAATTTAAGACTTTGGTTTAAAACCTGACAATTATGAAATCGATCTATTCACTTCCAAAAATTTTTGCTTTACTATTAATAACGTTTAGTATCAACAGTTGCAAGGACATCGATGATACAATAACCTACCCCGATGCTGCTGATTTGATTCAAAAAGATTCAGAAATATACAATTTATTGGAAAGGGTTACAAAAGCAGAAGATGACCCTATGAACGACATTGTTTGCATTGACATTGTTTACCCTATTAATCTACTGATTTACAATTCAAGCTTACAACGAATCGGAGCAGTAACAATAGTGGGTGACGATAATTTTAGTGCTTTTCTTGGCATTTTACCTGCTGATCAATTGTTGAGCATCAGTTATCCAATCTCGACTACATTAGCAGATGGAACAGAATTCACGGTAAATAATAATGCCGAATTAAAAATGGTCATTGACAGTTGTTCTAGAGAGGACATTATTAATTACGCTGGAAATTTATTTTGTACTTCTACGCCAACCGCAATTGTACCTTGTGTATGGAAAGTTCAGTATACAGCTACTGGAGATAACCGTTATTTGAGTGGCTATTTTGATGTCAATGTTGACGGAACAATTCAATTATTTTATGACAATCAAACCTATAATGGAAGTTGGACTTTTCTATTTATTAATAATGAGTTCCATATGAATATTAATTTAGAAGGCACTACTCAGGTTGCATTAGATTGGAACTTTGATAGAAAGGTTATAATGACTCCAGAGGAAATTATCATAGAAAATTCACCAAAAAATATTCATTTAAAAAAGTCTTGTCAAGTGACAACAAGCTATTCCGTCGGAGATAGAGGAACTGCAGGAGGAATTGTCTTTTATGACAAAGGTTCTTACAGCGACGGATGGCGTTATGCCGAAGCTTCTTTAGTGGATTTATCCTATTTTGAGTGGGGTTGTGCAACGTCATCTATTGGTAACGCACAGAATACAGCCATTGGAAAAGGACTTTATAATTCAAGTGCCATTTTGAACTTTCACGATGGTTTAGTCAATTTTTATAGTAACCCTACTATTTGCAGCAGTTTGAATAATGGAACTGTGGTTGCTAAAGAAACTTTAGGATATGAATGGAATGGAAAGAAAGATTGGTTTTTGCCTTCGGAAAATGAACTGGCGCTTATGCATACAAACTTACACCAACAGAGTTTAGGCAATTTTTCAAATACAATATATTGGAGTTCAACAGAAAATGATCCAACTACGGTAAAAACTATTGATTTCACAAACGGACAAATAGTAAATACTTTAAAGGTTCCTACTTCAAATACCGTGAAAGTTAGATGCATTCGTTACTTTTAAAAAATTATTTTTTTGAGTTTAGAAGATTTAATAAGAGCCTGTCAAAAGCAGAATAACAAGGCACAAGAAGAATTATACCATTTGTATAAGAAAACTCTTTTTGTGCTATGCCTGAAGTATTGTCAAAACGAAACGGAGGCTGAAGACAACCTACATAATGCTTTTATCGAAATCTTTACCAAAATCAGACAATATAATGGCAAAGGTTCTTTTGAGGGATGGATGAAAAGAATTACCATCAACAAAGCTATTGACAGTTATAAAAAGTCCTATCAGTTGGTCTCCATAAGCGACAAAAGCTATCCTGATAGTGAAATCGAGGAAAATGAACTAGAAGATGTGTCCTTAGACTATATCTTAGAATTGGTTCAGGCCTTACCCAATCAATACCGCTTGGTCTTTTGCTTGTATGAACTTGACCATTATTCCCATATCGAAATTGCAGCAATGTTAAATATCAATATTGGAACTTCAAAATCCAATTTACATAGGGCTAAAATGATTTTGAAAGAAAAAATAATCGCTCAAAAATCAATCGTTACCATAAACATTAAATATGGAAAATAGAAAAGATATAGGAAAAGTAATTAACGAAAAGCTGAACTCATTGGACAAAACACCCAATGAAAAAGTTTGGATTGGCATACAGGAAGAAATACAAAAGAAGAAGAAAAAAAGAAGATTGGCTTTCTTTTTCTTTTGGACAAAAACGTTAGGCTTATTTTTTATAGGCGCAGTTGCTGCATTCTTTATTTATCATCAAAATAATGGATTTGACTTTGGTTTACCTAATAATTCAAAGGATAAAATCATAATAAACATTGAAAACGGAGAACCTAATGCTACCAATCCAAATACCATTAAAAACAATCAAAATCAAAATATCAAAAGTACTTTAGACGATAATACTGCTAAAGATGATTCAAGTTTAAATGTAAATAATAGTCCTGTAAACACTAGTAAATCTGATAAAAGCTCCAAAAAATTAAGGTATAATACCGCTAAAAAAAGTTCAGAAATAACTAGCACAATAAACAATTCGAATACAACGTCCTCTAAGTCAGCGAAAGGAAAATCAAAATTTGATTCAAAAAAATATTCAATAAAAAAAATAAGGAATAAATCCATTAAAGAACAAAGAAAACTCCTTTCATCGGAAAACAATACAATACAGAAAGATTCGGTAGTGGTTGATCTGACAGAACTTCAAAACCAAAAATCAATTGAATCGATTTCCGAAATCAAAGCAAAAAAAACAGATTCACTTATTGCTAAAAAGGGAAAAGAAAAAACGATAAATATCAACATGTATCCTAAAGACAGTCTCAAAACAGACAGTACAAAAGTGTTCCGAAAATTTTATATTGATGCCTTTATCTCGCCAACTTATTATGGTTCTTTAACTAGAGAATCTGTTTTGGATAGAGATTTGGACACCCTTACCAAAAAATCGGAAATCAAATTCAGTTACGGATTCGGAGTGACATACGATTTGACGGAAGCCATTTCTATCCGTATTGGTTATTCAAAAGTTAACTTAAATTATATAACAAAAAATGCTCCAATTGGAGTTAATATGCCAGGTGCTGACAATTTTAGTGGCATTAGGTACAATGCTAACATATCCAATGCAACAATTTTTGCCGCATCCAATGGCTCTGAAAAAATGGATATCACTCAAAAAATTTCATACACAGAAATTCCGATTGAAATTAAATATATGTTACTTAATAAAAAAATTGGTCTGAAATCAAGCTTAGGATTCAGTTATTTATTACTTGATGAAAATAAGATTAGCATTAAAACATTAAATGGATATACACAAGACATTGGAAAAACTAAAGACTTATCCGATACGTCTTTTTCAGTAAATGTTGGTTTAGAGATTGATTATCCTCTTTTCAAAAACACGAAAATATTTGTAGAACCATTACTTAATTATCAAATAAAAGCCTTTACCGGAAACGATTTGCAACCCTATATATTCGGAATTCACACCGGAATTCGATACAGCATTAACAATAAATAATTTGGTTAGTTATAATTGTGGTAAAAGGCCCTAGTTCTCATTTGAACTAGGGCTTTTTTAATTTAATGCAAATAATTGTAACTTTTTTGCAACTTACAACGTACAACCAATTGAACACTTTAAAAGAAAAGGAGAACATTAAATGAGACAGCTCAAAATCACCAAGCAGGTAACGAATCGTGAAACTGCATCCTTAGACAAATACCTACAAGAAATTGGAAAAGTTGACTTAATTACAGCAGATGAAGAAGTTGAGTTGGCACAAAAAATCAAAGCTGGTGACCAAAGAGCTTTAGAAAAATTGACAAAAGCCAATTTACGTTTCGTAGTTTCTGTAGCAAAACAATACCAAAATCAAGGTTTAACGCTTCCCGATTTGATTAATGAAGGAAACTTAGGTTTGATAAAAGCAGCACAACGTTTTGATGAAACACGTGGTTTCAAATTCATTTCGTATGCCGTTTGGTGGATTCGTCAATCGATTCTTCAAGCACTAGCAGAACAATCTCGTATCGTTCGTTTGCCTCTAAATAAAATTGGTTCTATCAATAAAATCAACAAAATGTACGCTTTACTAGAGCAATCTAATGAGCGTCCACCAAGTGCTGAAGAAATTGCGAAAGAGCTAGACATGACCGTAAATGACGTTAAAGAGTCTATGAAAAACTCTGGTCGTCACTTATCCATGGATGCACCTCTTGTTGAAGGAGAAGATTCTAATTTGTATGACGTCTTACGTTCAGGGGAATCCCCAAATCCGGATAGAGAATTGATTCACGAATCATTACGTACAGAAATTGAGCGTTCTTTAGAAACCTTAACTCCAAGAGAAGCTGATGTAGTGCGTTTATACTTTGGTTTAGGCGATCAACACCCAATGACATTAGAAGAAATCGGCGAAACTTTTGATTTAACTCGTGAACGTGTACGTCAAATTAAAGAAAAAGCAATCCGCAGATTAAAACACACTTCTAGAAGTAAAATTTTAAAAACATATTTAGGATAATCCTAAAAACCGCAACAACAGTCTGATTAACTGTTCGTTTTTTGATTGATGATTGAAACTCCGGCTGATTACCGGAGTTTTATTTTTCATAACAGTAACGGATATGGCGTTACCCATATGGGTCGGGCTATCCACTCCAATCTCTACGAGGATTTCCACTCCTATCCCTAACGCAATCTCCGGTAAGACAGAAACTTTTTCTATCTTTGCCCAAACAACATAACAACTATAATGAAGAATACTCTTATTGCACCTTCTGTCCTTGCGGCTGATTTTGCCAACCTACAACGCGATATTGAAATGATTAACAACAGTGAAGCAGATTGGTTTCACATTGACGTCATGGACGGCCATTTTGTTCCTAATATTTCCTACGGAATGCCTGTTATTCAAGCTATAAAAAAACACGCTACTAAACCATTAGACGTTCATTTAATGATTGAAAAGCCTGAGCGTTATATTGAAACTTTTGCAGAAGTTGGTGCCGACATCATTACTGTTCATTATGAGGCTACAGTCCATTTGCATAGAACCCTGAGACAAATTAAAGCAGCTGGCTGTAAAGCTGGTGTTGTTTTAAACCTGACTACACCCGTTTCTGTATTAGAAGATATTCTACCCGAATGCTATATGGTTTTAATCATGTCGATTAACCCTGGTTTTGGCGGACAAAAGTTTGAAGAAATCACGTATCAAAAAGTAAAAAAACTCAGAAAAATGATTGATGATCAAGGTTTAGATACATTAATTGAAATAGATGGTGGTGTAACCAATAAAAATGCAGCCCAGTTAGTCAAAGCCGGAGCAAACGTATTAGTTGCAGGCAGTTATGTTTTTGGAGCTGAAAATCCAATTACTACGATCGCTGCGTTAAAAAAAATGACGAATGTATAAACATAAACAACTGTTTTCAAATAATTTAAATAAATAATTCACAATCGATAGAATAAAATAAATTTGTTTCTCTAAATTTGTTTTCATTAATCATAAAATAAAAAACTATGAAAAAAATTACTCTTACTTTATTATTATTATTTTTATCAGCACTAGAGCTTTCAGCACAGGTTGATCATTATCCTGTTGTGGAAGGTTTAGCTACTTCCGCAAATGGTAGAGCACCACAAGGAGCAAGAAATGTTACTCGAGGCGTATGGATTGTAACAGCTGCTGAAATGACAGCTGGAGGATTTGCTTCCGGAGATGTAATCAGTGGTTTAGGATTTACCTACCAAGTTGCTCAAGCTACGGCAACAACCGGAACTTGTGTCATATACCTACAAAACACAGCTGATGCAACAAACACCAAAAGTACCACATGGGCAACCGCAATAACAGGTATGACAACTGTAAGCAACGGAGCTTTTACTATCCCAAATACAGCAGGTGAAATCAACTATAATTTTAGTGGAGGTAGCCCTTTTACCTACACTGGTGCCGGATTATATGTGGCTGTTGACTATCAATCTCCAGATGTATCCGCTACACCTAATACTGCATATTGTAATAACACTTTAGTTGGTGGTATTAAAAGTGCCATGTCCGCAGCTGCATCAACAACACCACCTACAACGATAGCTGCATCAAATTTTAGACCTGTTACAAGATTAGGAAAAACAGTATCTTGTGCAAGACCTTACAATTTATTCTCAAGTGTAACTGGTAACACAACTACCTCAGCATCTTTGTCATTTAACAACGTTGGTGGCGCTAACTTTGAAATTGAATATGGCCCTTATGGCTTTGTTCCAGGAGCAGGAACTATTTTAACTGGTGTTACTAGCTCTCCTTACACCATAACTCCTCTTTCAGACGGGACCGTTTATGATGCCTACATAAGACAAAACTGTGGAAGTACTTTCAGTTTATGGAATGGTCCTTATGCTTTTAATACTGTATTTTCACCTGCAACACCTCCTTACAACACTAGTTATGAGCAAGAATCTTTAGCATTTGTTGGATGGGCTGTACCAAATCCTTTAATCCCAGCTGCTGGTGATTGGGCAACTGGAAACTATGGTGCAGGACCATTAGTGCAAGAGGGTACATCTTCAGTAGTTTCAATTACTCCTACCACAGTTGCAGCCAATAATTGGATGTTTTCAAGAGGGGTTAATTTAACAGAAGGAAGCGACGTAACCATTACGTATTATGTTAGTAATTTTCAAAATGCTTCTACTACAACTGGAAGTTTAGATTTTACCGTTGGTGATGCTCAAAACGCAGCAGCTCAAACTACAGTGTTATTATCTGAAACTGGATTGAACATTGCTGCATTTACCCAAAAAACAGTAAGTTTTACACCTGCAACAACAGGCGTTTATTACTTCGGATTTAGAAACTTTTCTCCAATTGCAACTGGAACTCATGCGTTAATTATTGACAACTTTAGTGTAACAGAGGTTTTAGGAATTGATGAAGCGTTGCAAGCTAATTTCTCTGTATTTCCAAATCCAGCTCAAAATACTTTCACCATCTCAAATTCAATGGACGCAGCTATTCAAGCTGTAGAATTAAGCGATTTGAACGGAAGAAGTATCAAAAGTATTAAATTGGCTAATGCAACTGAAACACAAGTGAACATTGCTGATGTTTCTCAAGGTGTCTATATGTTGAAAATCATTTCTGACAAAGGAACCTTAGTAAAGAAAATAATCAAAGAATAATTATTTACAATGTAAATAAAAACCGTCTCATCTAATAATGAGACGGTTTTTTTATGGAATTTACTTACAATGAATTTCGGACAATTAAATCACATTTGTTTTCGACCTTTTCCTTTCTGTTTTCTAATATCATACTCGCCAACAACATTCCCATCGTGGAAAAATTGGTAGATATCGTCGTAATGCCACTTTCAACTACTTTTTTCAATGGAGTATCATTGTAAGAAATGATTCCAAAATCGGCTACAATTTGAAATTGCTGTACTTTTGCCTGTTCTAAAACAGCTACTAAATGCCTGTCGTCAGGAATAATGTACACCGTTCCTTTTTGAACCGTTCTACCCTCAAAACTCGAAATAATTTCATTTGAAAAAGTATAATCATCACAAAACTTCTTAAATCCCTCAACCATTCCAATGGGCTCCTTAAATCCAGGGAAAATTAGTATCAGTTTCTCATAATTATTCAACTTATCTTTTCCAATAAAAAGTGAATCATACATATCTTTCACAAAATTTTGATGCACAGATGGATACTCTTGTAATTGGTCGTTTGTTTGATCCAAAATATAAACATCGTTTTCAGGAAGCATTTTAATAATGGAAGCAGCACCACTCAAATTGGTTGGCATGACAATATATTTAGAATAGTTTCCATTGCTTTCACTAATTAATTTTCTGAAGGTATCAATATTAAAATGATGAAAAAAAATATCAACCTGCGCTTTATTGCTAATCGTTTTCAAAAAAGAATTATAAATATCTTCCTTGAAAATATTGAGTTCATCAAACAACAAAAAAAATCGTTGCTCAAAATTAAATTCAACACTTTTGACATAATACCCTTTTCCTAGAATGGAATAAATAATGCCTCTTTTCTTTAATTCATCAAAAGCCAATAAAACCGTATCTCGAGAAATAGAAAATTCCAAGCTAATCTTATTGACCGAAGGTAATTTATCGTTTCTTTTTAACCGTTTCTCCGCTATAGCTACTTCTACCGAGAAAATAATCTGCTTGTATTTTGGCAGCGTAGATTGGGCATCAATGTTTATGACTTTCATAAAACTACTATTAACTGGTGGCAAGATACAAATAAACTGGTAGGTACTGGTATGGTTAAATAATTTTAAATAGTATTTTTGATATATGATTACTAAAAATTTTATGGAAAAAAATCATTTTTCACAAATAGAGAGCCCAAAAAATGTGAAATCATTCGGTTTATTACCAGATGGAAAAGAAATTTTATGCTACACGCTGAAAAACAAAAATGGAGCCGAGCTCTCTGTAATAAATTATGGAGCCACAATCACATCCTTAAAAATTCCAACTAGTGAAAACGCTTTAGTTGATGTCGTTCTAGGTTTTGACACAGTAACCGATTACATTAAATCTTATTATTTACCAAGTCCACCCTATTTTGGAACCACTATCGGAAGATTTTCAGGACGCATAAATAATGCTGAGTTTTCCTTAAATGGTAAACGCCACTTTTTAAATAAAAACCATGGAGAACATTCGCTTCACGGTGGAATTTTGGGATTCAGTCGTAAAATTTGGAAAGTCATGATAATCACTTTGGAAGAGAATCCCTCCATTACTATGGAATATACAAGCAAAAGCAACGAAGAAAATTTTCCGGGTGAAGTAATCGTTAAAGTTACTTATACACTAACCGAAGAAAATGAGTTGAAGGTACTGTATTGGGCAAAATCAACAGAAGATACTATAATCAATTTAACACAACACACCTATTTTAACCTAAATGGTCATAAAACTGATGTCACTAACCTAAAACTGATCATAAATTCAGATAAAATTTTAGATACTAATAAGGAACTTATTCCAACTGGTAAATTCATAACATTGAAAAATAATGAACTTGACTTTTCTTCTGCAAAGCAATGCCCATCAGCAATAGACACCACTTTTGCCCTTGAAAAATCTGACGCCGTGACACTCTCAAGTGAAAAAACCAAATTAAAAATGACCGTACACACCAACCAACCGGCTGTTCATGTTTACGTAGGTGGAAACTGTTTTAATCAGCTAAAAGGAAAAGAAAGTGCTGACTATCATTCCAAAAGTGGCATCTGTTTCGAAACTCAAAATTTCCCTGATGCGCCAAACCACAACAGCTTTCCTTCCGCTGTTTTGAAAGTAGGAGAAGAATATCATCATCAAACTACCTTTACATTCGAAAACATTTAAAGTAATTATTATGAAAACAAAGATTTATGAAAAGCTCAAAACCAGATTTTTTAAAAAATATAAAAATCTACTTCTAGTTCTTATATCATTTGGTCTCTTTTCTTGCTCTTCTGACAACAATACAACGCCACCAATTGAAGAAGCCGTTTTCTTTCGTGCTGCTGACATGTCCTATCTTCCATTAATTGAAAGTGAAGGAACAGTTTACAAGCGCAATAATGTAGCTGAAAATGCTATTACAACACTAAAAAATGCGGGCTGTAATGCCATTCGAATCCGACTTTGGAAAAATCCAGCCGATGCGCATTCCGGATTTGCAGAAGTAAAGACTTTTGCGCAACGAGTTAAACAAGCAGGATTGAAAGTTTGGTTAACCGTACATTATTCCGATACCTGGGCAGATCCCGGAAGTCAGACCAAACCGCTTGCCTGGCAAAGTTTGAATTTTGAAACGCTAAAAACTTCTGTAACCGAATATACCAATGAAATAATGACCGAAATCAATCCGGATATTATCCAAATTGGAAATGAAACCAATGATGGAATGCTTTGGCCGGAGGGAAAACTTTCGACAAATGAAAGTCAGTATTTACAATTGGTTACCGCAGCCACAACAGCCGTAAGAAGCAAATCATCTACCACAAAAATTATGTTACACTATGCCGGAATATCAGGTTCTGATTGGTATTTCAGTAAAGTTGCCACTATGGATTACGATTATATTGGTCTGTCCTATTATCCTATTTGGCATGGAAAAAGTTTGACAGATTTACAAAACAAAATAAATACACTCGGTCAATTATACAATAAAAAAGTAATTGTTGCCGAAACTGCATATCCATTTACGCACGGATGGAACGATTATACAAACAACATTATTGGTCTAGACAGTCAAATTATTTCAACATATCCAGCTTCAAATGATGGACAAAAACAATTTTTATCTGCTATAAAAAACACTGTAAAACAAAGCACACACGGAATAGGATTTTGCTATTGGGGTTCCGAATGGATAGCTTTCCGTGGTCCAACTTCACCTAATGGTTCTCCATGGGAAAATCAAGCTTTATGGGACTTTACTAACAATGCTCTTCCGGTAATGGACGTATTTAACGAACAATAATCATGAAAAAATTAACGCTATTACTATTAGTTTCATCAATTGGCTTTAGCCAAAATACACCTTTTGCAAAAGGTGCTGATGTGGGTTGGTTACCCCAAATGGAAGCCACAGGATATAAATTCTATGATACCGATGGCAAAGAAAAAGACTGCTTACAACTTTTAAAAGACCGCGGTATGAATTCCATTCGTCTTCGAGTATGGGTAAATCCGTCTGATGACAAAACAAGCGGTCATTGTAGTAAAGACGAAACCGTTGTCATGGCATTGCGTGCCCAAAAAATGGGATTCCGAATTATGATTGATTTTCATTACTCTGATTCGTGGGCCGATCCAGCCAAACAATTCAAACCCAAAGTATGGGAAAACCATTCTTTTCCAGAACTGCTCAATGATGTTTATAATCATACTTTTGAAGTAATTAACTCCTTAAAAGTTGCTGGAGTTACACCGGAATGGGTTCAGATCGGAAATGAAATCCCGGGTGGAATGCTTTGGCCGGAAGGAAGTACTAAAAATTGGAAACAACTCGGACAATTATTGAACAAAGGATACGATGCCGTAAAAGCTGTTGATAAAAACATTAAGGTCATTGTTCATGTAGATGAAGGAAATAACAATGCCAAGTTCAGAGAGTTCTATGATAATGCAACGGCTCAAAAAGTAAAATACGATGTTATTGGGTTGTCTTATTATCCTTTTTGGATTAAAAAAGATTACACCGAAACTATAGCGGATTTACAATTCAATTTAAACGATATGGCTTCGCGTTATGGCAAAGAAGTTATGGTTGTTGAAGTGGGTGGCGAAGATGATAAAATTCAAAACACCTATGAATTACTTACTGCAACGATTAAAGCCGTCAGAAACGTACCCAATCACAAAGGCATTGGCGTTTTATATTGGGAACCTCAAGGCGCGAGGTCTTGGAGTAAATATAGCTTAAGTGCTTGGCTCGAAAACGGTCAGCCTTCTCCCGCGTTAGACGCTTTTAAAGAATAAATTATGATACGAGAAAGAATTGTTCTATTGGGATTACTGCTAAACATTGTTTTAGCTAATGCACAAGAAAAAATAAGTTTAGACGAAGATTGGAAATTCCATTTCGGTCATGCAGCCAATCCTGAAAAAGATTTTGATTACAGCAAAACCGCTTTACTTCACAAATCCAATGTTTTTGCTACAACAGTTGTCAATCCAAAATTCGTCGATACTACTTGGACCTCAACAAACGTTCCTCACGATTGGGTAGTAGCGCTTCCGTTTGTAAATTCACAACAAGTAGAAATGGACAGTCATGGCTACAAACCTGTTGGCGGTGCTTATCCCGAAACCAGTATTGGTTGGTATCGCAAGCATTTTAAGGTAGATAAATCCAAAAACAATAAACGTTTCGAAATTCAATTTGATGGTATATACAGAAATGCGGAAATTTGGATAAACGGGTTTTATGTCGGAACCAATTTTAGCGGTTATGTTGGCAATGCTTACGATGTTTCTGATTATATTAATTTTGAAGGCGATAATGTCTTGGTCGTTCGAGTGGATGCCACACAATATGAAGGTTGGTTTTACGAAGGCGCCGGAATTTACAGACATGTTTGGTTAAACATCACAGATAAAATCTTTATACCGAATGATGGTGTTTTTGTGCATTCGGAACTCAAAGGCAAAAATGCCCAAGTTACCATTGAAACTACGGTTCAAAATAGTCATTTAAAAACTGCAACAGGTTCAGTTTACGCTTATATTACTGATAGAAACGGTAAAGTAGTAGCCAAAACATCGGAACAAAAAATTGGCTTAGACTTCGATAAAAATATAACAGTCAAGCAAAAATTAAATTTAAATAATGTAAGGCTTTGGTCATTAGAAGATCCTTATTTGTACAAAGTAATTGCTGTAGTAAAATCTGGAAATCAAATAGTGCACCAAACTAAAACCCGTTTCGGAATTAAAACGGTAACCTTTGATGCCAATAAAGGATTTTTCTTGAATGGAAAGCATCTCAAAATTCAAGGAACCAACAACCACCAAGACCACGCCGGAATTGGAAGCGCCTTACCCGAATATATGCAATATTATCGCATAAAGTTGTTGAAAGAAATGGGTTCAAACAGCTATAGAGCCAGCCATAATGCACCAACTCCAGAACTTCTTGATGCTTGCGACAGTTTGGGAATGTTGGTTGTTGATGAGCAACGGTTATTAAACAGTAGCCCGGAATATGTAAACCAATTCAAACGACTGCTAAAACGAGACAGGAATCATCCATCGGTGTTTTTATGGTCTATCGGAAATGAAGAACAAAACATTCAGGGAAATGACTACGGAAAAAAAATTGCTCAAACGCTTTTAGCAATTCAGAAAGATATTGATCCAACACGAACCAGCACCTATGCTGCTGACATGGCCAATGATTTTAAAGGTGTCAATGAAGTCATCCCGATTCGCGGTTTCAATTACAGGGAATATGCCGTAGCAGACTATCATCGGGCTCATCCCAACCAACCTTTGCTTGGAACTGAAATGGGAAGTACAGTTACTACACGCGGAATCTATGAAAAAGATGAAATCAGAGCCTATGTTCCTGACCAAGATATCACCCATCCTTGGTGGGCCAGTAAAGCGGAAACCTGGTGGAAATTAGCGGCCGAAAATGAGCATTGGCTTGGCGGCTATGTCTGGACTGGCTTTGATTATCGCGGCGAACCCACTCCGTACAAATGGCCCAATATCAGTTCGCATTTCGGAATTATGGATGTTTGCGGTTTTCCAAAAAACATCTATTACTATTATAAAAGTTGGTGGACCGATAAAGATATACTGCATATTTCTCCTCATTGGAACTGGCCGGAAAAAATTGGAAAACCAATAGATGTATGGGTAAATACCAATGCTGACGATGTGGAATTATTTTTAAACGGAAAAAGTTTGGGCAAAAAAGAAATGCCAAGAAACAGTCATCTACAATGGAATGTCATCTACGAACCGGGGACATTAGAAGCTGTAGCTTACAAAAAAGGCAAAAAAATAACTTCAAAAGTAGCCACTACGGGTCAGGCGTCAAAAATTGTCCTTTCTCCGGATAAAACCACTATTATTGCTGATGGAAAAGATGCCAATGTGATTAACATTTCCTTTGTTGACATTGAAGGACGAGAAGTCCCAGATGCTAACAATACTGTTTATTTTACCATTTCAGGAGATGCCAAAATTATCGGGGTTGGCAATGGCGACCCGAGTTCACATGAACCCGACCAATGTCGCGATGGCGCATGGCAACGCAGTGCATTCAACGGAAAATGTCAGGTTATCATACAAGCCGGAAAAACATCTGGCACTATAAAATTAGAAGCAAAAGCAAACGGATTGGTTTCAGCCTCCACTATCCTACTTTCTAAATGAGTAAAAAGAAATTAATTCAGCATACTTCGGAGCACTTTGAAAAGATGTTTCAGCATCCACCCCAAACTATTTTTCTATCTCCGGGTAGAATCAATATCATTGGGGAACATATCGATTATAATGATGGTTTTGTCCTTCCGGCTGCCATCAATAAATACGTTTGTCTAGCCTTTTCAGTAAAAGAAACCAGCGAATGTACCATTATTGCTAAAGACCTCAATAGTGAAGTAAAATTTGACATCCATGAAAATGTAGTTCCTCATAAAAAAATGTGGGTCAACTATATCTTCGGAGTGCTGCACCAACTCAAAATCCGTCAATTTCCATTAAAAGGATTCAACGTAGTCTTCAGCAGTTCTATTCCAATTGGAGCCGGACTTTCATCATCAGCGGCTGTTGAATGTGGTTTTGCTTATGCCTTGAATACAATGTTTGACCTGGGTTTATCCAAAAAAGAAATGGCACTTATCGGACAAAAATCGGAGCATACCTTTGTGGGTGTAAATTGTGGTATCATGGATCAGTTTGCCTCTGTTTTTGGTAAAAAAAACAAAGCCATCAAGCTAGATTGCACGACATTAGCATATGAATACCATAACGCCGATTTTAAAAAATATTCGTTACTTTTATTAGACAGTAATGTCAAGCATACCCATCTCACTTCAGGATATAATGTCAGAAGACACGAGGTGGAACAAGGAATAACCCTTTTGAAAAAGCATTTCACCGAAGTCAAAACCTTCCGCAATTGTACCGAAGCCATGGTAGATGCCTTACGAAGTGAATTAGGAGAAACGATTTATAAACGCTGTCATTTTGTAGTCAAAGAAATTCAGCGCGTTCAGGATGCTGTACAAGCTATGGAAGCTTCCGATTTTAAAAAGTTGGGTACACTAATGTCTGAAACCCATGAAGGTTTGTCCAAAGAATACGAAGTAAGTTGTGATGAGATTGATTTTTTAGTCGATGCCGTTCAGAATGAAAAAACAGTGCTTGGTGCCCGAATGATGGGTGGCGGATTTGGAGGTTGCTCAATCAACTTGGTAGAAAAAGGTTCTGAAGATGCTATCATCGAACGCATTTCAAAACTATATCGCAACCAATTTGGCATCGAATTAAAACCCTATAAAATCAAGATTTCTAAAGGCACTTCACGCTATAAAAAATAAAGTATGCAGTCATTCAAAACCAATGAACATCCGCACAGACGCTACAATCCGTTACTAGACGAATGGATTTTGGTCTCGCCACATCGAAATAAACGTCCATGGCAAGGTCAAAATGAAAAGTTGTCTGAGGATAATCGCCCAGAATACGACCCAGAATGCTATTTATGCGCCGGAAATGTTCGTTCCAACGGACTCAAAAATGACGATTACACCGATTGCTATGTTTTTGAAAATGATTTCTCCGCATTGCTTCAGACCGAAGTTCATTTCGAAAATAAAAACTCCGGATTATTCCAGTTAAAACCCGAAAGAGGCATCAACAAAGTAGTTTGCTTTTCACCGAAACACAACCTGACCTTACCCGAGATGGAGGTTTCCGATATTGAAAAAGTAGTGCAAACTTGGGCAGCACAATACATCGAATTGGGGAGTCATGATTTCATCAATTATGTTCAGATTTTTGAAAATAAAGGGAGTGTTATGGGGTGCAGTAATCCACATCCACACGGACAAATTTGGGCACAATCCTCGCTCCCAACCCAAGTAGAAAAAACCCAAAGAAATCTAAGATCCTATTACGAAAAAAATAAAACCAGCTTGCTCAAGGACTATTTAGACCAAGAATTAAAGCTTCAAGAACGTATTGTTGCTGAAAATAATCACTTTGCGGTGGTAGTTCCGTTTTGGGCCACTTGGCCTTATGAAACAATGATTATTAGTAAAAGACATTTCGGAAATATCATCGCGATGTCTAAAGAAGAAACCAAAGCTTTCGCCGAAATCATCAAAATCATTACCGTCAAATACGACAATCTTTTCGAAACCTCGTTTCCGTATTCTGCTGGAATTCATCAAACACCAACGGACCGAGTTTCGCATCCGGAATGGCATTTTCACATGCATTTTTATCCGCCATTATTGCGTTCGGCAACCGTGAAAAAATTTATGGTAGGCTATGAAATGCTGGGTGAAGCGCAACGAGATATTTCAGCTGAACAAAGTGCTAAAATTTTAAGAGAACTATCCACCAACCATTATAAAACCCGTTAACCATGCAAACCTTAGATACCAAAGATTATATTGTTTTCTGCTGCTATTTTGTCCTGATTGTAGGCTATGGCTTGTGGATTTATAACCGAAAAAAGAAAGCGGTAACCAGCAGCAACGATTATTTTTTGGCCGAAGGTTCGCTTACATGGTGGGCCATTGGTGCCTCCTTAATTGCCAGTAATATCAGTGCCGAACAGTTCATTGGCATGAGTGGCAGCGGTTTCAAAATGGGCTTGGCGATTGCCACTTACGAATGGATGGCCGCCTTAACGTTGATTATTGTCGCCGTATTTTTTATTCCGGTTTACCTCAAAAACAAAATATTTACGATGCCGCAATACCTCAATCAGCGATACAATGGCAACGTGGCTATGATTATGGCTGTTTTTTGGCTGTTGCTTTATGTATTGGTCAACCTTACTTCGATTCTATATCTTGGCGCCTTAGCCATTAGTAGTATTTCGGGATTGAACCTGACGTTGTGTATGGTTTTCCTAGCGATTTTTGCCGTAATGATTACCCTTGGAGGTATGAAAGTGATTGGTTATACTGATGTTATTCAAGTGTTTTTTCTGATTTTAGGTGGCTTAGTCACTACGTATTTGGCGCTGAACCTAGTGGCCGAAAAGTTTGGTTCCAGTGGTGTAATCAATGGTTTCCATCTAATGAAAGACAATGCGTCCGACCATTTTCATATGATTTTTGACAAAACCAATCCAAATTACATGGATTTACCCGGACTTTCGGTGCTTATTGGCGGTATGCTGATTATCAACCTGAATTACTGGGGTTGCAACCAATATATAACTCAACGAGCCTTGGGAGCTGACATTAAAACGGCCCGAAACGGAATCCTTTTTGCCGCTTTCTTAAAATTATTAATGCCGTTAATTGTAGTAATTCCCGGAATTGCAGCCTATGTTTTATACCAACAAGGAGGCTTCCAAACCGAAATGCTACAAGACGGTTCGTTAAACCCGGATCGAGCGTATCCAACCTTATTAAACTTATTACCTACCGGATTAAAGGGCTTGTCCTTTGCCGCTTTAACAGCAGCTATAGTGGCTTCCTTAGCCGGAAAAGCAAATAGTATCGCGACCATTTTTACATTAGATGTTTATAAAAAAACCATCAACGAAAATGCCGATGAAAAAAAATTAGTCAATGTGGGAAAATTAACCATTGTTGCCGCAATGATTATAGCCGTTATAGTAGCGCCGCTATTGGGTATTGATAAAAAAGGAGGATTTCAATACATTCAAGAGTATACCGGATTTGTGAGTCCGGGGATTTTCGCCATGTTTATTCTGGGATTCTTCTGGAAAAAAACGACTTCAAATGCCGCGCTTTTTGCTACGATTGGCGGATTCCTATTTTCGATTATTTTCAAATTTATGCCGAATTTTATCGATTTGCACTTCTTATATGATTATGGTTTCGCTGTTCCTAATGCGGACGGAATCTACGAAATTCCATTTGTAGACCGAATGGGATTTGTATTCCTGATTTGCGTTATCGGAATGTATTTTATCAGCATCTATGAGACCAACAAAGGTGTTCAGACGAACGGACTTGAAATCGACAAATCGATGTTTAAAGTATCTCCGGGATTCATGGTGGGATCGATTATCATTATCGGAATTCTAGCGGCTTTGTATACCGTTTTCTGGTAAAATCAGTGTTTGTGATTGAGCATTCGGCTTACATTTTGATACAATTTGGGAAACGTGCTTTTAAATTCGAGTGGTGTTTCAAAATAATGCTCAATAATGACAGAAACAAATTCGTAGGGATTCGTATAAGCATAAATCCGAAAGTAGTCGGCATCAATTAGCATTTGCCTATTAGGCGGATGATTTACTTCTTTGTAAAGTTGGGTATAGTATTTTCGGAATGTGAGTGAACTAGCATCGTTATTTTTCATGCTATGGAAATGGACTACGTGCGCGAACTCATGAATACCAAGATTTAAATTATCATTACTGATTTCATATCCTTCGATAAAATCCTTCCAAGAAAAAACAACAGCGCGCATTCTTGGATTGAATTCGCCTTTATAGTATTCCTGACTTTGGGTCGATAAATATTCCTGTGGATAAATAATTATTTTGTCAAACGCTTCTATCAAATAGCGTCTCATCCCGAAGGTAAGCATTACATAGGTAGCTGCAATGAGTGTTTCTGCTTCTCTAGTGACGGTGAAATCTTCTCTAGGTATAAACTGATACTTCTCGATAAAACAGGCCATTCTATGATGAAAGTAGCCCTTCTCTTTCTCTGAAAGCTTTTTATAAAACTGGACTTTTTGACGAAGAATAAACTCCTGTTCGGTAGTAATCCGCTTAGGCCTGAAATAAAGGTGAATGTAAAGTGGTTTATTGAAAATAGAAATAGAGAGATCGTCCAAAAAACTAAGAACAAACATCCCCGAATACAGAACGGCCGCGAATATAATGGCTACAATAACCAGTAAAAATATAATTTCCATTTCCGAAAGATATAAAAAAAGCGCCAATGAATTAGCGCTTTACTATGATCGTGAAAGGTTGACTACGCAGCCATTACTTAGATTTTTATAAATCGTTTCACAATAGTAGCCTCATCAAAGCTGATTTTTAAAATATAATTTCCAGTGGCAAATTCGGAAACATCAATATTAGTTTCATCGGCATTTATGCTTTTTAATTTTCTTCCGGATTGATCAAAAACAGTTATTCTATTCCAGGCTGCATTGTTTTGATTTGAAATATGGAGTGTATTTTGAGTTGGACTTGGATAAACTTGTACCAAAGCAGACAAGTCATTTTCTGATATACTTAAATTCGAAATAGTTCCATTTATAGCAAAAGGTAAATCTTGAGGAACATCAGCCGCAGTATCTGGTTCACCACCATCTATGACATTCGCCCATCCTAAAACCACTTCAGGAATGGTATTGGCAACAAAATTTTGTTTTGCGTTCCATCCTATCAAAGTTCTAGTCCCTTCAACGGTTACAGAGGGAACAAAAATGCTACCATCGTTACTTGCGTGAAATTGATAAACGACCCAGTAAGTTCCGGGATTCAGAGTGGTTGTAATAGTGCCTTTTATTCCCCAAACTTTTCTGTTGGTGTTTGGCGCAAATATTGGGTTCCCAATAATAGAGTTGGCTATTCTATATAAAAAGGTATTTCCACTACTATTTGGGGCGTCTAGAACATTTGTCGTCATATCGCCCACTAGAACTGCTGATGCTGGCAAAGATGGGTCTCCGTTCCAAATTTGAATTCGCAATGCATCAACAGGAATTGTGGTACCTGTATAACTATTTTGGTGGGCAAAAAAATCAAAACTGGTGATGTTCCATTGTTGCCCTGCAGGAACAACAAAATCATCCGCTAGCTGAAAACTAGAAGTCCCGGCACTATTAAAATAACCTGCAAAACCACTACTTCTATTGCATTCTGTTGTGTTGCCAGCATCGTTTTGAAGTTCGCTCCAAGTATAACCAGCTGGCGCTGTTACGCCACTTTTAGATACAATTCCTGTAGACAAATTGCCATTAGAATACAGTTGAGCAAATGAGTTGGCGGAAAGAAAAAGGAATATGAAGGCAGTTACACAGTGTAAAGTACTTCTTTTATACAGCGTTTGTATTGTTGCAGTCATGATAATTAACATGTTAAGAACATAGGAATCAGCTCCTACTTTACGGCAAAGATAGGCTATAAAAAAATAGTAAGGTTATAGCTGAAAAGGTAAACTTTTCATAATTACCACTTTCGTGTTATCAACGCCAAAACTCCCCTTTGAAAATAAAAGAGCGCGCTTTTACCTGACAGCCACTGGCTGTCCTCCTCTTAAAATCAAATGCTTTGAAAGAAGGGGGATAAAGAAAAAACTTGAGCAAGCTCAGATTTTTTCTTTATCCCCCTTCTTAATCGTGACCCCGGCAGGGTTCGAACCTGCAACCTTCAGAGCCGAAATCTGAAATTCTATCCAGTTGAACTACGGAGCCGTTATTAGATTATTAGACTTCTTAGATTATTAGATCGTTAGGTGTGGTATCAAAGTTGTCTAACTATCTAAGTAGTCTAAAATGTCTAAACTAAAAGTTTCTTAACAATAGCCGAAATGGTTTTCCCTTCGGCCTGACCGCCAATTTGCGCTGACGCTAATCCCATTACTTTTCCCATCGAGGCAATTCCGGAAGCTCCGGTTTCTGCGATGATTTTGGTAATAATGGCTTCTACTTCCGCTTCCGAAAGTTGAGCAGGCAGGAACTTTTCGATTACCGCTATTTGCGCTAATTCCGGTGCTGCTAAATCAGGACGATTTTGAGTGGTGAATATCGATGCGCTGTCTTTACGCATTTTTACTAGTTTCTGCAATATCTTGATTTCATCTCCTTCCGTAAGTTCTTCTTTAGAACCTGTAGCTGTTTGGGCTAATAAAAGTTCTGATTTGATGGCACGAAGTGCTTCTAACGCAATGGTGTCTTTGGAACGCATCGCATTTTTCATTTCGTCCATTATTTGTGTTGATAAACTCATCTTTATAGATTGTTAGATTATTAGATTTTAAGACTACTTAGATTCAACCATAAGCTTGTCCAAAAGCTTTGCGAAGGTAAAAAAAATAACCCGAAAAACAGAAACGAATTTTAGTGACTTTTATGCATTTCTTCTGCTTAGACCATAATTATGTAATACGTCATATTAATTATGTAAAGGAAGTACAATACAATAGTTTTAAATTTATTGAAACAAAAAAACGAGACCATGGAAGATTATAAAAAAAGTGATTCGGAACAGGAAGACCACAACCCGCAGCAGCACAAAAAATATCCTGGTTATGTACCACAGGAACGAAGCGGAAATTCCAATAATGAGAACACTGATCCAGAATCCAATACTGATAGTGATTCCCGTTTGGCGGAGAAAGGACCTGTACGCAATCCAAATTATCATAAGGTGGCGGACGTAACTAAGCATGTTGAGAAGGAACCTATCATAAAAAAAGGCAATGACGGAAAAACACTTCAAGACTTTAACAATACAGATCCAAAGAGGGATATCAATAAAGAAATCGTTAAAGAATAAGGTATAATCTTTTATTGTGAATTGTAACGAAGCGAAGTTCATTAGCGAGATTAATACGAAAATCACTCTGGTTTCGAAATCTTAAAAAATAAGTGCGTTTTAATTAGCCCCGACAGTAGCAAGCTACCGTGTAGCGCGGATGGCGGGAGGAGTAGTGTAATGAAAGATAAAGTACTGCTCCTAAAATAAAAAAATAACCCGTTTCGTACGAACAAAACGGGTTATTTATGAAATGATTTAATGTAAACTAGTCTACATTATCATGAAGGAAGGAATTGTTAGAACGCAACTGCATATCGTCGTTGCTATCTGTTCCTATAGACATTCTTGAGTTTGAATCTGCTTGAGTATTTTGTGACAGATCTACTCCAAGTCTTTTATAAGCGGGTTCTTTTTCCATTTCCTCAATTTTAGAAGGATTGTTATGGAATTTATAGTTGAACTCTTTTAATTTTCTTCTTCTATCGTCTGCGCGGTGCTTTAAAGTTTCTTCGATGGTCATTTCTACCGGCGAAATATCTTCAAAATTACCTACAAGGGAATGAGGTTTTTCGACAGTTGTCTGCGACTTCATGGTGATGTTTAACTCCTCTGCAATTGGCTCTTCTACTTTGGCAGCAGCCGCTGGTTTAGAGTTTAACAAATCGTTTTCCAACTCCATATACTCTTCCAAAGAATATTTGATGATCCCTTCTTCGTTAAGCTCGGTCATCGGCACGAACTGTACTGGCTCATTCACCACAATATCATTCACAGCTTCGGCAGATAAATCAAAAACAACTCTGCTTTCTTCAACCGCTTCTATTGGTTTAACTTCTTCTTTTCTTTCGAATGTCGGCATCGCTGGCATATCAAAAGTAAAGGTGATTTGCTCTTCTTCTTTTTCGATGATTGTCAATGGCTCAATTACTTTCATTTCCTTAACCTCAGGAGTCGTCACTTTGTAATCGATATCTTTGATAGGAGAAATGATTTCAAAAGTCACATCAAGGTTTCTGATGAAATGATTCATGGCAATTAATTCGTTCTCATCGATAACAGCAGTTGGTGTTGCCGGAGTTTCGAAGGTAAACGGAGCTTCCACTTCTAGTTCGTCTTCAATCAATTCAAAAACGATTTTTTCTTCCTTTTTTTCGGCAACTGGCGTTTCGATATTTTGAAATACTTCCACTGCTTTTTGAGTCAAATCGCGCACAATTTTCTGATCGTCTTCAAGAGCATGAACGATTTTCTTAACTTCCGTATTGACAATACCATTTTGTTGCTCTACGTTAAAACCTGTAGCAATAATGGTTACTGCAATCGCTTCGCCTAAAGTTTCGTCTTCTCCAACACCCATGATGATGTTTGCGTTGTAACCAGCTTCCGATTGAATATGGTCGTTGATTTCACCGATTTCATCAATCGTAATCTCATTAGAACCTGAAACGATAAGCAACAATACGTTTTTAGCTCCTGAAATTTTATTGTCATTCAATAATGGCGAATCTAAAGCGGTAATAATAGCTTCTTTAGCACGGTTATCTCCTGTAGCAACTGAAGATCCCATGATGGCTGTTCCGCTGTTAGACAATACTGTTTTGGCGTCTTTTAAATCGATATTCTGAGTGTAGTGGTGCGTAATTACTTCCGCAATTCCGCGAGAAGCCGTAGCCAACACTTCATCAGCCTTAGAGAAACCGGCTTTGAATCCAAGATTACCGTATACTTCTCTCAATTTATTGTTATTGATAACAATAAGAGAATCCACTTGTTTTCTTAGTTTTTCAACACCCAATAAGGCTTGTTCCGAGCGTACTTTCCCTTCAAACTGAAACGGAATCGTCACAATTCCAACAGTAAGAATGTCTCTTTCTTTGGCCAATTGCGCGATTACAGGAGCCGCACCCGTTCCGGTTCCACCACCCATTCCGGCAGTAATGAAAACCATTTTGGTGTTGGTATCCAACATTTTTTCGATTTCGCTTACACTTTCCAATGCAGATTGTTGTCCTACATCAGGATTTGCTCCAGCTCCAAGACCTTCTGTTAGGTTTACCCCTAATTGAATTTTGTTGGGCACAGGGCTGTTTTGAAGTGCTTGGGAGTCTGTATTACAAACAATGAAATCTACGCCTTTGATTCCTTGTTTGAACATGTGATTGATAGCGTTACTTCCACCGCCACCAACTCCGATAACTTTAATCACATTCGATTGATTTTTTGGTAAATCAAATGAGATGTTTCCAAATTCTGAGTTGCTTATCATACTTCTTGGGTTTATTAGGTATTATATATTCTGTCTGTTTTTTGTTTTAGCGTAATGCTTACTCTGCATTGTCTAAAAAGTCTTTAATCTTTTCCACATAACGGTCAAAAAATGATCTTTTGATTTTGTGTTCTGTGGTTTCTGTCTCCAAATTAATAGGTTCCTCTATCACATCGGATATTTCCTCCTTCTCTTCTACTGCTATTGCAACCGGTTGTTGGAAAACAATTTGTTTTGGTGTTTCAGCTACTACTTCTTTCAGTTCTATTTTGTAGGCACTGTTAGAATTGTTTTCGATGCTGTTCATCACTAATCCTACCGCTGTAGCAAACAATGGGCTCGAAATTTCTTCGCTTGAATTTCCTGCCAAATGTTCGTTTGGATAGCCAATTCGGGTATCCATTCCCGTAATATATTCAACCAATTGCTTGATGTGCTTCAATTGTGAACCACCACCAGTCAATACGATTCCGGCTATCAGTTTCTTCCTTGGATCTTCGTGACCATAGGCTTTGATTTCGGTAAAAACCTGCTCTACTATTTCCACTACTCTGGCGTGAATAATCTTAGATAGGTTTTTCAATGAAATTTCTTTGGGATCTCTTCCTCTTAATCCCGGAATGGAAACAATTTCATTGTCTTTATTTTCACCTGGCCAAGCAGAGCCAAATTTTGTTTTTAATAATTCGGCTTGTTTTTCGATAATCGAACAACCTTCCTTGATATCATCAGTAATCACATTTCCACCAAAAGGCACTACAGCAGTATGACGGATGATACCATCTTTAAAAATGGCCAAATCAGTTGTCCCACCTCCAATATCAATTAATGCCACACCAGCTTCTTTTTCTTCCTGACTCAAAACGGCATCAGCTGATGCTAAAGGCTCCAAGGTCAATCCAGACAACTCGATACCGGAACTTTGAATACATCTTCCGACATTTCTGATGGATGATGCCTGACCTACCACAACATGAAAACTTGCTTCTAGTCTTCCGCCGTACATTCCGATAGGCTCTTTGATTTCGGCTTGACCGTCAATCTTGAATTCCTGAGGCAATACGTGGATAATCTCTTCTCCAGGAAGCATGGCCAATTTATTGACTTGATCAATCAATAACTGAATATCTCTACCGCTGATTACCTCTTCGGGATTGGTTCTGATGACGTAATCGGTATGCTGAATACTGCGAATATGTTGACCGGCAATGCCTACAACCACATCGTTAATTTTATAGCCTGAATTAGCTTCTGCCTCAATAACTGCCTGCTGAATCGATTGTATGGTTTGCGTAATATTGTTGACAACACCACGAGCTACACCAAGACTTTTGGATTTTCCAACGCCCAAAATCTCCAGCTTCCCATATTCATTTTTCTTGCCAATCATGGCAACAATCTTGGTTGTCCCAATGTCTAATCCTACTGCAATATTCTCTTTTTCCATAATCATCTATTTAATGCAAACCACTTGCTTAGTAAACTTCAGGTTAATCCTTTTGTATTTGTTCAAAGTGCTATCTGAAACTGCCTTCTGAAAAAACGCTTTATAATTTTTAAATTTTCTTTCAATGTTGATAGTTCTGCCGAAATCAATCTCAAAATCATAATTTCTATTCACCATAACCAAGCTTCCGTTAGGCAAAACCTGCACACCAATGATGTTTTTTTTCAAAAACTCATCTTCATTAATCATCCTTAAAACTTCAGATAATTTTTCTTTTTTTACTACACTAATTTCCCCCGATAGTAGCGGCACTCTGGCTGTGTAATTATCAGATAACGGCATTTTATTTCCCTCATAATCAATATAAAAAGAACCCGATTCATCAAACACTCTTCCCACTGGCGTTTTCTGTTTTACCACCGCTTTCAGAACGCCATCAACACTCACAAAAACATCCGCTTTTTGGATCAACTGTTGTTGGTTGACGGACATCTCCAATTTCTTCAAATCTAAATCAACTTTATGGATAGTTTTTAGGTCGCTATTTTTTTCTATTAACAATTTATTAACCGTTTCAGGCTTCATAAAAAGCAAGTTTTTACCCACAAAAACAACCTCTGTTTTCTTAATCTTACGCATGGCATTTCGATGCGAAGTGAACGAAAACAGGAAGATTACCGCAATAATCATCAACAACAATCTGATATTTGTCCAATTGAAAAATTTCATACTAATGCCTGTTTAATTTTTGGAACTAATTCACCAATATCTCCTGCTCCGATGGTTACAATTATTTTGGCTTTACTTTCTAAAATTGACGGAATTAAATCGGTTTTCGAGACCAATTTTTTGTTACTATTTTCCATTTTCGAAAGCAACCATTCTGATGTAATTCCTTCCATCGGTAATTCGCGTGCCGGATAAATATCTAACAATAATATTTCATCAAATTGAGACAAACTTTTGGCAAAATCATCGGCAAAATCTTTCGTACGGCTAAACAAATGTGGTTGAAATACCGCCAATACTTTTTCGTCCGGATACAATTCACGAACCGCCTGATGTACTGCGTTAATTTCCGTTGGATGATGTGCATAATCATCGATATAGACCAACGTATCCGATTTAATCTGATAAGAAAACCGGCGTTGAATTCCTTTAAATGAAGCCAAGGCCTTAGCGATGGCACTGGTTGGGGTGCCATACGTTTTTGCCATTGCTAAAGCCATCATGGCGTTCATTAAATTATGTCTTCCGGGCAAGCCGAATTGTATGTCTTCTATGGTTTCAGAAGGAGTTTGTACATCAAAAACATAATATCCATTTTCGATTCTGATGTTAAACGCTTTAAAAGTCGCTTCTTCTTCAATTCCGACTGTTACCCCTTCCAAAGGCAATCCTTTTGGAACAAACAACTTCTTTTTATCCTCCACCTTGTCGGCAAATTCACGGAACGAATCTTCAATCGCGTTTTTGTCGCCATAAATATCCAAATGGTCGGCATCCATTGACGTGACGCAGGCAATATTAGGATGCAGGTGTAAAAACGAGCGATCAAATTCATCCGCCTCTACCACAGTAACAGTCTTACCGTTTCCAATTAAATTCGAATTATAATTTTCAACAATTCCGCCTATAAAAGCCGTCATATCGGCACCACTTTCGTAGAGAATATGTCCTAAAATACTGGATGTTGTTGTTTTGCCGTGTGTTCCGGCAACTGCAAAACAAAAAGTATCTTTCGTAATAATTCCGAGCACTTCTGCACGCTTTTTTATGACGTAATCTCGTTCTATGAAATAATTCCACTCTGAATGCGAAACCGGTACTGCTGGCGTCACAATAACGAGCGTATTTTCTGTGTAATATTCTTCTGGAATCAGGTTGATATTGTCTTCAAAATGAATGCTCATACCGCCAGCAATCAATTCATCGGTTAATAAAGTTGGCGTTTTATCGTAACCGGAAACATTTTTTCCGATGTACTGAAAATAACGCGCCAAAGCACTCATTCCGATGCCTCCGATGCCGATGAAATAGACGTTATGTATTTGATTCAGATTCATTTTGAGTTCTAAAGTCCAAAGTTCAAAAGTTTTTAAAGTCAGCTGACTTTATAACTTTCGGCTTTCGACTAATTTTATTATTTGTTCAACAATATCTTTGGTAGCATTTGGCTTGGCCAGTTTCTTTATATTCTCGCTCAATTCCCGCTGTAAATTTTCGTTGAAAACCAAATTCGAGAAAATGGGTTCAAAAGTGGTATCGAGTTCGTTTTCCTTTACCAAAATCGCACCTTTTTTATCTACTATTGCTTTAGCGTTTTTAGTTTGATGGTCTTCAGAAACATTGGGAGACGGAATAAAAATTACCGGTTTTCCCACCAAACACAATTCAGAAACCGAGGATGCTCCGGCTCTGGAAATCACAAAATCGGCAGCAGCATACACTAAATCCATACGATCAATAAAGGAAACCACTTGTACCACCTGACCATCTGTAAAATGGTTGTAGTCGTGGTAATACAATTTGCCACATTGCCAAATTATCTGAAGGTCTTTGGAAACAATATTGTAAATCTCTTTTTCGATTAACTGATTTATTCTTCTGGCACCAAGGCTTCCTCCCAATACCAAAAGTGTTTTTTTATACGGATTCAAATTGAAATGCTTTAGGGCTTCTTTTCTTTTTGAATCTACTTCCAACAAGTCCTGACGTACTGGATTTCCGGTAAGAACAATTTTCTCTTTTGGAAAAAATCGCTCTAGATTTTCATACGCCACACAAATCGCATTGGCTTTTTTACTCAACAATTTGTTGGTAATTCCTGGATAAGAATTTTGTTCCTGAATAACCGTTGGAATATTTAAACTATTCGCCGCTTGTAATAAAGGGCCACTGGCAAAACCACCAGTTCCGATAACTACATCGGGTTTAAATTCTCTTAGGATCTGTCTGGATTTCCAGAGGCTATTCATCACTTTAAAAGGAAACATCATATTTTGAATCGTCAGCCTTCGTTGTAAACCGGCAATCCAAAGCCCTTCTATTTTGTAACCCGATTGCGGCACTTTTTGCATTTCCATTTTGTCTTTGGCGCCTACAAAAAGAAATTCGGCGTCCGGAAAGCGCAACTTCAATTCGTTAGCAATAGCGATGGCCGGATAGATATGTCCGCCAGTTCCGCCTCCACTTAATATGAATTTTAGTTTTCCCATGTTACTTTTTATTTAAAACCGCATTCATTGGATTGGCATTATCTACAATTGAAAAGTCTTCCAATTCAGCTGCTTCATCCTCCTGTAATTGTTTGTCAATAAGTTTTTGTAAAGCGTCTTCTCGTTTTTGCTTTTCGGCCAATTCCTCGGCTATTTCTTCTTCTTTTTTGGTGACACTTAAAATAATTCCGAGTGCAATACACGTCATCCAGATAGAACTTCCACCACTACTTATCAAGGGTAATGTTTGTCCGGTTACCGGTAATAATTCGACCGCAACGGCCATATTGGTCATTGCCTGAAATATGATTGGGAAGCCTAAACCAACGACGACGAGTTTTCCGAAAAGCGAATTGGATTTGTGTGCGGCTACTACGAATCGGAACAGCAACAAAAGGTATAATCCGAGAACACATAGTCCGCCAAACAATCCGTATTCTTCCACAATAATGGCGTAGATAAAATCGGATGAAGATTGTGGTAAGAAGTTTTTCTGCACGCTTTTTCCTGGTCCGAGTCCGTAAATTCCTCCTGTTGCTATCGCAATTTTTGCTTTTTCGATTTGGTAATCGTCTTCATCGGGCTTGTCGCTGGTAAAATTATCAATACGGCTAATCCAAGTATCAACACGGTTAGGGAATGCATCGGGAAACGCCTTGACTACTAAAATGAAAAATGTCAGTCCAATGATGCCGGCTCCGAGGATGATTCCGATATATTTCAGCGGGTATTTTCCAATAAAAACCAGCATGATTACCATCGAAAATATCAAGGCTGCGGTGGAAAAATTGGCTGGAAGAATGAAAATCAGCGTGATAAAAACCGGTGTCCATAGTTCCCAAAGCGAGTTTTGGAAAGTAATAGGTACCTCTCTCTTTTTCGATAAATATCGAGCCACAAAAACATAAAGCACTATCGAAGCTAATGTGGAGGTTTGAAACGTAATCCCAATAAACGGAATCTGTATCCAACGACTGGCGTTGGCTCCGTCAATAATGGTTCCTTTGAGTAACGTATAAATCAACAATACCCAAACGACAGGTAACAAGATTTTGGATATCGCTTTGAAATAGTGATACGGAACTTTGTGAATCTTATACAATATAAAAAAGCCAACAGAAACCTGTGCTGCGTGTTTAAGCAGGTAGGTAAAGGCATTTCCAGAACCGTGGCGCATATAGGCTAAATTACTACTCGCGCTAAAAACAGGCATAAACGAAAATAATGCCAACAAGGCAACGAATGCCCAGATGACTTTATCTCCTTTTAGACTGTTTACTAGTTCTTTCATTGAAATATTAAATTTTAGATTTTAAATAGTAGATATTCCTATTTACTATTTAATCTGTTATTTACTGTCTTTAATGTTGATACAAAAATTGCAACCAATTCACTTGATTCTTTTAGAAGAAATTCTAATTCTGATTTATTAATCCATTTCATTTCTTCAATAATTTCGAGCCAATATTGTGTTTCATCAGCTTCTTCTAATACTATATTTAACTTAGCAATAAACTCTTTATCACTCCTTGCTCTGCAAACTGCTCTATAATTTGTCCCTACAGAAGTAGCGCTTTTAGCTAATTGATTTACTACAACTCTTGATGAAATAGAATTTGGCAATTTCTCAACAAGGCTTAAAACCATTAGAGAAAATTGTTTCGTTCTATATTTTAATTCATCATTTGTCATATTTAATATTTGATATCTAAAATCTAATATTATAAATTCTTAACGGCTGCTTTAAATTGATTGCCTCTGTCTTCGTAGTTCTGGAATAAGTCAAAACTTGCACAGGCTGGTGATAATAAAACGGCATCACCTTTTTCGGCAATATGCTTCGCCGTAATAACAGCATCACGCATATTGTCTACTTCCACCATCATATCTACTACATTTCCGAACGCATCAATTATTTTTTTATTATCGACACCCAGACAGATAATAGCTTTTACTTTTTCTCTGACCAACGACATAATTTCATTATAATCGTTGCCTTTATCAACACCACCGACAATCCAAACGGTCGGAACAGTCATGCTGTCAAGCGCAAAGAAAGTAGCATTCACATTCGTAGCTTTGCTATCATTGATGTACTGCACATTTTGGATTTTAAGTACTTTTTCCAAACGATGTTCTACACCCTGAAAATTAGATAAGCTTTGGCGAATCGTTTCCTTTCTGATTTTCATCAGTTGTGCCACTGAAGTTGCCGCCATAGCATTTTTCATGTTGTGCTTTCCTTCCAGAGAAATATCGCTGGTTTTCATTTCGAATTCCTCGTTGTTGATAATAATATCCATAATGTCGTTATTTATAAAGGCTCCGTTTTCAAATGTTTTTTCCAATGAAAATGGAATTAATTGGGCTTTTGTTTTGTTTGTTTTGAACCAAGCTGTGATGGCTATATCATCGGCGTCGTAAATGAGAAAATCATTCTCAGTTTGGTTCATGGTTATTCTAAATTTTGATGCGATATAATTTTCATATTTATACTCGTATCGGTCTAAATGGTCAGGACTAATATTGGTTATGATGGCGATGTCCGGTCTGTAATGAATGTTCCCATCTAACTGAAAACTGCTTAACTCCAATACATAACAATCATACGTTTCCTCTGCAACCTGCCAGGCGAAACTTTTACCGATATTGCCTCCTAATCCTACGTTCAATCCGCCTTCTTTCAGCAAATGGTAGGTCAGCATTGTTGTTGTCGTTTTTCCGTTGCTTCCTGTTATTCCGATGGTTTTCGCAGTAGTAAACGGCGCAGCAAACTCAATTTCGGATATCACCGGAATCCCTTTTTCCAAAAGCTTTTTTACCATCGGAGCTTTTTCTGGAATACCAGGGCTTTTCATCACTATATCGGCATTCAGAATTAGTGCTTCAGTATGGGTTTCGTCTTCCCATTGTATTTCATACTGTTTAAGAACTTCTCTATAATTGTCTTTTATCCTTCCGAAGTCAGAAACAAAAACTTCGTATCCTTGCTTCTTCCCCAAAATGGCCGTTCCTACACCACTTTCGCCACCTCCTAATACTACTAATCTTTGCATTATCTCAATTTTAAAGTCACAATGGAAACTATGGCTAACAATATCGCAACAATCCAAAAACGGGTAACAATCTTACTTTCATGATAGCCTTTCTTTTGATAATGATGATGTAAAGGCGACATCAGAAAGATTCGTCTTCCTTCGCCAAATCGCTTTTTAGTGTATTTGAAATAAGAAACCTGAAGTATTACGGATAAATTTTCTGCAAAAAAGATGGCGCACAAGACTGGCAATAACATTTCTTTTCGAACCGAAATTGCCAATACGGCTATGATGCCACCAATAGTCAAACTTCCGGTATCACCCATAAATACTGTAGCCGGAAAGGAATTATACCAAAGAAATCCGATTAATGCCCCTACGAATGCGGCAATAAAAACCGTCATTTCACCGGAATTCGGAATGTACATGATGTTCAAATAATTAGACAAAATCACGTTCCCCGAAACGAAAGTGAAGATTCCGAGTGCCAAAACGGAAATGGCAGACGTTCCGGCGGCTAAGCCATCGATACCATCGGTTAGATTGGCGCCGTTAGAAACCGCAGTGATGATGAAAATTACAATCGGGATAAAGACCAACCACGCCCAGTTCTCGTAACCATCGCCTGTCCACTCGATAATTTTGGCATAGTCCAATTCGTTGTTTTTCGTAAACGGAATGGTGGTCGTAGTCGCCTTGATTTCGGCTGGTTGTTGACTTACTACCGTTTCTGTCTGATTGAAGGTTATGGGTGTAGTGGCTCTTTCTCGAACGGTTACACTCGGATTGAAATACAAAACCGAACCTACGATTAAGCCCAATCCAACCTGACCAATTACTTTGAAAATCCCTTTTAGCCCTTGTTTGTCTTTTTTAAAGATTTTGATGTAATCATCAATAAATCCGATAGTTCCCATCCAAAGGGTCGTCATCACTAACAAGATGATGTAAATATTATTCAATTTGGTTAATAACAAAACCGGAATCAAAGTCGCCACAATAATAATCAGTCCACCCATCGTTGGCGTTCCTGCTTTTTGCGTTTGGCCTTCTAATCCAAGTTCTCTAACGGTTTCGCCAACCTGCTGATTTCTTAAGAATGTGATGATTTTTTTTCCGTAAATAGTGGAAATCATCAGTGACAGGATTAAAGCCAAAGCTGAACGAAAAGTGATATACTGAAACACTCCTGCTCCGGGAATATCCATGGTTTTGTCGAGGTATTCAAATAAATAATATAGCATATCTGTTATTTGTTTAGCTGTTCTAAAAGTTCTGTTACTATTTTCATATCATCAAAATCATGGCGTACACCATTAATTTCTTGATAGGTCTCGTGTCCTTTTCCGGCAATCAGAATGATGTCATTCGGTCCCGCTAATTGACAAGCGGTTTTAATGGCTTGTTTTCTATCGACAATGGACAATGTTTTTCTTTGATTTTGTACCTCAACACCAGCTTCCATATCGGCAATAATATCTATCGGGTCTTCTGACCTAGGATTGTCTGATGTAATGATAACTTGGTTGCTCAATGTTGTAGCAATGTTCGCCATAACAGGCCTTTTGGTCTTATCGCGGTCGCCACCACAACCTACCACTGTGATTAATTTTTCGTTATTGGTTCGGATGTCGTTGATTGTTTTTAATACATTCTCCAAAGCATCCGGCGTGTGTGCATAATCGACAATGGCTGTGATTTTGGCGTCAGAGATAATGAATTGGAAACGACCGGAAACACTTTCCAGCTCCGATAATAATCGGAGTGCTTCTAGTTTATCCAACCCTAATTCAACGGCAGTTCCAAAAATTGCCAGTAAATTATAGGCATTGAAAGTACCTATCAATCTAACCCAAACTTCGCTCTCGTTTATCTTCAACAACAAGCCTGATAATTGATTTTCCAGAATTTGTGCTTTGTAATCAGCATAGGATTTTAAAGCATACGTCAGTTTTTTGGCTGCGGTATTTTGAATCATCACTAGTCCATTTTTGTCATCAATATTGGTTAATGCAAAAGCCGATTTAGACAAATGGTCGAAAAAAGATTTTTTTACATCGCGGTATTCTGCAAAAGTGGGATGATAATCTAGGTGATCGTGAGACAGATTGGTAAAAACACCACCTTCGAAATGCAGCGCTTCGGTACGCTTTTGATGAATTCCATGCGAGCTCACTTCCATGAAGCAATAGTCGACACCAGCATCGTACATTTTGGCCAAATAATAATTGATGGTCAGTGAATCTGGGGTAGTATGGGTTGCTTTGTATTCTGTATCATCCACCATTATCTTTACGGTTGACAATAAGCCTACTTTATAACCTGCTTTTTGAAATAATTGGTACAATAAAGAAGCTATGGTTGTTTTACCATTAGTTCCAGTGATTCCGACAAGTTTCAGATGTTGTGATGGATTACCGTAATAATTTGCCGCCAAAAATGCTAAGGCTGTATTGGTGTCTTTTACTTGAATATAAGTAATGCCAGACACAATAATTTCGGGCAACGTATCGCAAACGATTGCTACAGCTCCAAGATTTATTGCCTTTTCGATAAAATCATGACCATCAGAAATTGTTCCTCGGATGGCAACAAACACGTCATTTTCTTGAACTTTTCGTGAGTCAAATTCAATTTTATGAATAGGCATTTCAGTCGAACCTTTTACCGCTTCGATACCTACTTTATATAATATGTCTTTTAAAATAATCACGATAATTCGAGTATAATGGTTTTGTTTTTATCTAGAGACGCTCCGGCCGGAATGGATTGTTTTTTTACTTTTCCGACACCAATAACTTTAACTTTCAGCTTTAAATTCTCTAAAAGAGCTACGGCATCCATACCGCTCATTCCTTTTAGATTGGGAATAACTTTCTTTTCGGAAGACGATTTGATAAAATAATCATCATAAGCCACTTCCTGTTTTTTGATTTTTCTGTTCAGATTTTTGATTTCGTTCGTGGATGGCGAATCGGTGAAAATCTTTTGGGCTATTCGTTTAAAAACAGGTCCGGCAACATCGGCACCATAATAATTATTGCCCGAAGTATTCGGTTTGTGAACCACCACTATGCAGGAATATTTAGGATTTTCGGCAGGAAAGAATCCCACGAAAGAAGAAATATAATGTTTGTCGTTCCCGCTATTTTTGCCGTAATTAGCTTGAGCAGTTCCGGTTTTCCCTGCCATAGAAAAATCTTTAGAATAGAGCTTAGAACCTGTACCTCTTTTTACCACATTTTGTAAAACTGCTTTTAGTTTTTTAATGGTTTCATCGGAACAGATTTTAGGATTGATAATTTCCTTATCGTATTTTTTGATGACTTTATTCCATTCTTTAATTTCAGAAACAAACTGTGGCTTCACCATTTCACCATTGTTGGCAACAGCATTATATAATGCTAACGTTTGAAGTGGCGTCATCGCCACACTATAACCAAATGCCATCCAAGGGAGCATATTGCCATTCCAACCCTTTTCTCCTGGCTTGTGTACAATAGGCTTTCCTTCTCCCTGAAACGGCAACCCAAGAGGCTTGTCTAATCCCATTCTTGAAATTCTATCGATGAACTCCTTTGGGTTGTTTTTGTAGTTTTCGTGAATCGCCTGAGCCATAACAGTATTTGAAGAAACTTCAAAACCTTTAGACAAAGAGATTCTTCCATAACCTCCTTCGTGAGAATCTCTAACTTTATCTTTACCGTAAGTCACTATTCCACCATAAGTATCATAGACTTTACTGGTGTCTACTTTATTATCATCTAATAAAGCAATCATGTCTACTAATTTGAAAGTAGAACCTGGTTCATGCGACTCCGCTATAGCGTAATTTTGAGTTTCGATATAGGTACTGTCATTTGGATTTAGTTTGCCTAAATTGGAAATAGCCTTCACCTTTCCGGTTTTAGTTTCCATCACAACCACACAACCATGTTCTGCTTTAAATTCTTTTAGCTGTTTTAACAAAGCATGGTGGGCAATATCCTGAATATAAACATCGATGGTGGACACCACATCATAGCCATCTTGAGGATCTACCTCGTTGACATCACGAATAGGTTTCCATTGCCCTTTTGCTATTTTTTGTTTTAAGACTTTACCGTCTTTTCCGTTCAAGTACTTTCTGAAAGACCATTCAATTCCTTTTCCAACGCGGATTCCGTTTTCATCAATGCGGTCATAACCTATGGTTCTCTCTGCAATTTTTCCAATCGGATGTTCCCGAACCGTTTCTTGTTCGGTAATCATTCCGCCTTTATTAGCTCCTAGATTAAACAAGGGAAATCCTTTTATTTTAATGTATTCCGTATAACTTAAATCACGGGCAATTAATAAATACCTGTTCTTATTGGCACGAGCCATTCTTAATTGTGTGTGATAAAAAGAACTTGGTTTGCCTAACATTTTTGCTAGAGAATCGGCTAAAGGCTTTACATTTTTATCGAAGGATTCTGCTTTCGGAGCGATGGCATCAAATCGGATGTTATAATTTGGAATAGACGTTGCTAAAAGACTACCGTCAGCAGAATAGATGTTTCCTTTATTGGCCGGAATGACAAAGTTTCTCACGGTTCTTTCTTTCGCTAACTTTCTGTAATAATCACCTTCAGACCATTGAATTTTGGTCAGTTTGAATATGATTGCTACAGTCATTATGAAGATGCAGAACGCAACTAAATAAATTCGGTAAGAGATATGTTTATCTTCTACTGCCATAGTTTTTGAAAGAAACTTTTTTCTGCTGGTTGTTTAACTTTTATCTTTTGTGGCGGAACCGACGATGGGAAAATTTTTCGCACTTCCATTTTCTCTGAAACGGTCGATTCCATTTTTAATTTCATTAATTCGGAGCGCTTATCAACGAACTCAGAGCGCAGTTCTTTCACTTCATTGGTCATTTCTGTTATGCGAAACACCTTTTGTTCAAATCGATGTGTATTGGCAATCATCAAAAGCGCTAACAGAAATAAGAATACTATGAAACGCCAATTCCTTGTAGCATCTTCATTGACCAAAAACCGAGCTTTTAATATGCTGTAAACTCCTTTTTTCATTTTTTTTAGCTGTAAGCTTTAAGCAATAACTTTCTGCATTTACTTTTTTTCGGCTACACGCAATTTTGCACTTCTTGCCCTGTTGTTTACTTTAATTTCTGCATCGTTTGGAACGATTAACTTTTCGATACTTTTGAACGGAACCGAAAAATTTCCGAAAAAGTCGCGTTCCGGTTCGCCTTCAAACATTCCGTTTTTTAGAAACCTTTTTACCAATCGATCTTCTAAAGAATGATAGGATATCACGCTTAATCTTCCTTCAGGATTCAGTACTTCAAGAGATTGCTCTAAAAACTCTTTCAAAACATCCATTTCCTGATTCACTTCAATTCGGATCGCCTGATAAATTTGCGCCAGAATTTTATTTTTAAACTGTTCCGGCAAATACTTTGACAACACCATTTTTAATTCGTCTGTAGTGCTTATGTCTTTTTTATCTCTAGCCTCTATAATTGTTCTGGCGATGGCTGGAGCGGCTTTTAATTCGCCATAATCCAAAAACACTCTTTTCAAATTGGCTTCATCATATTCATTAACCACTTTGTACGCATCCAATTCGTTTTTTTTGCTCATTCTCATATCGAGTTCCGCATCAAAACGAGTAGAAAAACCTCTTTCAGGAACATCAAATTGATGCGATGAAACACCCAAATCTGCCAGAATTCCATCTACACTTTTCACGCCATGAAATCTTAAAAACCGTTTTATGTATCTAAAGTTTTCGGGAATCAATACAAATCTTTCGTCTAGCAACGCATTCGCCTGTGCATCTTCATCTTGATCAAATCCGAATAACTTTCCGTTTGGCCCTAATCGTTTTAGGATCTCTTTGGAGTGTCCACCACCACCAAAGGTTACATCCACATAAATTCCATCAGGCTTGATATTTAGTCCGTCTACAGTTTCCTTTAGTAAAACCGGGTTATGATATTCCATTTCCATCATCTTCAATATTTCCCATTACATCTTCGGCTAGATCTGCAAAATCGATATCATCTCCGGCAATTGATTTTTCATACAACTCTTTATCCCAAATCTCCACAATATTCACAGCCGAAGACAACACAATGTCTTTTGTGATTTTACTAAATACCACCAAATCCTTTGGAATTAAAAGCCTTCCTAAATCATCAACCTCTACCACTTTTACACCGGCGGTAAATCGACGTATGAAATCATTATTCTTTTTTACAAAGCGATTCAACTTGTTGATTTTTTGCATCATCAGATTCCATTCGGTCATCGGATACAATTCTAAACAAGGCTGAAAAACGGAACGTTTCAAGACAAAGCCGTCCTGAAGAGAAGGCGCAAGTTGCTTCTTCAACGCCGAAGGAATCATCAATCTTCCTTTGGTGTCAACCTTGCATTCGTATGTCCCGATGATGCTATTCACGTTGGTTTTGTTTTCGTTATCAGCAAAAATATAAAATATATTACCACATTTTACCACAAAATACCACTTTGTTAATAAGTTTTGCCACTTCATTCCTATTTTGATGAAAAACATAAGAAAATCATATGCTTGTAATTTTCGGAGGACGCTTACCTTATCGATTAGAAGTAAAAAGATGAGTGGTTAAAAGATTGACTAAGAATATCTTTAACATCAAAAATTTGTTGTTATAACTTTTACTATTTCAAAAGAATTTTAGGCAAAAGAAACTTCTGGCAGACATCATGAAATACACAATTTCAGCAGTAAATAATCAATATATAAATGCGTTTTAATCTATAAAATCATATATTTGTTGCCGAGGTAAAAGTCAGAATAGCACATGGAAGGAAAACATAAAAAAGAGGGTAGATATTCCTATTTTGAAGTTGGAGAAGGCACGCCAATAGTGGTTCTTCACGGATTGATGGGTGGATTAAGTAATTTTAACGGTGTTGCCAATTATTTTTCAACAAGAGGCTATAAAGTTATCATTCCAGAACTCCCTATATACACTCAAAACATACTGAAAACCAACGTAAAAGCTTTTGCAAAATATGTAAAAGATTTTATCACATTTAAAGGATTCGACCGCGTAATTCTGCTAGGGAATTCGCTAGGAGGACACATTGCCTTATACCATTCAAAAATGTATCCTGAAAAAGTGGCCGGATTGGTACTAACGGGTAGTTCTGGACTGTATGAAAGTGCGATGGGAGACAGTTATCCTAAACGCGGCGATTATGAGTATATTAAGAAAAAAGCAGAAGCGGTTTTTTACGATCCCGCCATTGCCTCTAAAGAAATTGTTGATGAAGTTTTTGCCGTCGTAAATGACCGAATCAAGGTTATAAAAACACTAACGATTGCTAAAAGCGCCATTCGTCATAACATGGCAAAAGATTTGCCAAAAATGCATGTAAAAACCTGTCTTATTTGGGGTAAAAATGACCAGGTAACACCACCTGAAGTTGCTGAAGAGTTTAATAAACTAATGCCAAACTCTTCGTTATACTGGATTGACAAATGCGGACACGCCGCTATGATGGAGCATCCTGATGAATTTAACCGTTTACTGGATGAATGGTTGAAAGAAGTGCACTTATAAACTAAAGTCCGTCAAGGGCTTTTATTTTTTTACAACTATGAAAATCAATACCGCCGAATTTATAATCAGCAATTCTGATGTAAGCAAATGTCCGCTGGAACGTTTGCCTGAATATGCTTTTATTGGTCGCTCTAATGTTGGAAAGTCCTCTTTAATCAACATGTTGACCAATCATAAGAATTTGGCGAAAACATCAGGGAAGCCAGGAAAAACGCAACTTATCAATCACTTCAAAATCAATTCCAATTGGTTTTTGGTTGATTTACCGGGGTATGGTTACGCACGTGTTTCCAAAAAAACAAAAGAGGTTTTTCAGCAATTTATAACTGATTATTTTGAAAAAAGAGAACAATTAGTTTGCGCTTTTGTTTTAATCGACATTCGATTAGAGGCTCAGAAAATTGACTTGGAGTTCATCAATTATCTTGGAGAAATTGAAGTTCCTTTTTGTATTATTTTTACCAAAGCCGATAAAATCAGTAAAGGTAAAATCGATTCACACATTGCCGCTTACCGAAAAGCACTTTTAGCCAATAATTGGGAAGAAATGCCGCAACACTTCGTAACTTCTGCAACGGAGACTACAGGAAGAGAAGCTGTTTTAGGCTTTATTGACGGTGTAAACGAAGAGGTTTTTAAGGACTTAAATCAGTTCTAGAATGTATTACTTCAACTCCATTTTCTCAGCAAAATAATCGCAGAAATCTTTCATAGTATTCGACATTTTATCATCCTGAGTAGCACGTTGAAAGGTATCTGCCATAGCGACTAAAGTTTGATGGAAGAACTTTTTCATTTCGTCAACAGGCATGTCTTTTGTCCATAAATCAATTCGAAGCGTCTCCTGAACTTTACTATCCCACACAGAAAGCATCATGGCCTTGGCTTCCTCAAGCTCAATACCACCATCTTGTGCGGACCACATTAATTTTTCGGGAACTCGGTTTACGTCTAATGTAACTGCAATTTTTATTTCGGAAGTAAGGGTTTTACTCATCGGTCTTTTTGGGTTTGTATTTTGATTTTTCAAATAATGTTTTAGCATCCATTTTGAGCATATCCTGTAAGGAAACCTCGTTATTCTTCATAAAGGAACGAACCATTTGCCATCCAATCCACTGTCCTACTCTTCCCGGTGAATCGTTATCAATCTCCAAATAAAACTTTGAAAATGGTGCTATGTTGATAAAACGGTTAGGCAGTTTTGAATCGGTGCTATACAACAATTCTTTTTCAATAAAATAACGCCAAATATAGCTTTCGTTCTCTTCACACCATGTAATCTGTTCTGGTAAATACCCTATTTTTTCGGCATCATTGTGATTAGGAAGTAATTCATCCTTTAAATAAAGCTGCTTTCCATAATATATCATTTCCTCCAACAACGTGTTTTCTTTAGGAGGTGGAATTTTACCTAATGAGAAACTCGTCACAATATCAGGCATCATTTGTCTTTCTTCGAAGTTTTGCTCAATGTATTTCGCCTTGTCATAAAACTTATGGTCTTTACCAAGATAAAGTTCCAGTGCAACAATCAGCTTATCATTTGCGTAAATCGCCTTAGTGTTATGATCCACTTCGGCAATTACGGTATACACTTTCGGCATTGTAGCATTAGGAAAATAAAATTTTATATGCTTAAACAAATCTTCAATTTCTGCAGTTTGCTTGTCAAAATTGGAATACTTTTTTTCAACTTCTTTGTACAGTTCTCTCCACAAAGGATCTTTCATTTTGGAGATCCAAACACTATCAGAAACTCCGTCGGGAAAGAAAAAAGGATACTCCGCTTTTAAATTGAATAACTCATTGGGTGGTGTTTCGAAAAAATCTTTTTCAAATCGATATACTTTAAGCGAAAGCGGAATTTCTTCAACAGCCTTTTCAACCTTAGATTTTTTATCGCATGAAATAAAGCTAATTAGCATTAAAAAGACAACTAAGATTTTTTTCATTTTTTAAAAAGAATTTAATGGTGAAAACCAAGACAGGAAGCCCATGATTTTTTTTACTTTTGCAAATATACATTCCAGTTTCTAAAAAAATTCATAACAAATGGCAAAAAAAAGTACTATTAAGGTAGGGGAAGTGAACACCTATATTGTTACATGGTTGAAGGAGTATGCCCAAAAGGCAAAGATGAACGGATTTGTTGTCGGAATTTCTGGCGGAATTGATTCGGCTGTCACATCAACATTATGTGCACAAACCGGTTTAACTACCTTGTGCATTGAAATGCCAATTCATCAGGACAGTACTCAGGTAAGTCGCGGTAGAGAGCATATTGAACAATTAAAAAAACGCTTTCCTAATGTAAAAAATGGAGAAGCAGATTTGACTACTGTTTTTGAAACTTTCAGAAATGTGGTCCCAGAAACAGACAATTCGATTAAGCTAGACTTATCGTTGGCCAATACCAGAGCAAGAATGCGCATGATGACGTTATATTATTTCGCTGGTATTCACGGACTCTTGGTAGCTGGAACTGGAAACAAAGTAGAGGATTTTGGTGTAGGATTTTTTACAAAATATGGTGATGGTGGCGTAGATTTGAGTCCGATTGCCGATTTGATGAAAAGTGATGTATATGCTTTAGCCACATATTTAGACATTCCGAAATCAATCCAAAAAGCAGCACCAACCGATGGCTTATTTGGAGATTCTCGAACAGATGAAGAGCAAATCGGTGCGAGTTATGATGAATTAGAATGGGCGATGCTTGCATCTGAAAAAAATAATCAGGTTGAAAATTTTACAGAAAGAGAAAAAACAGTCTTTGAAATTTACAAGAAATTAAATACAATAAACCAACATAAAATGAATCCAATTCCGATATGTGTTATCCCAGATGACTACAAAAAAGATTAGGATTTGTTAATTTTTTAAATATATATTTTTAACTTTACAATAAATTTGTATTAATTTTTATCAAATACCACAATTATGATAAATTTATGTGTTGCCGATAACTTTCCAGTTGTGCACTTTGGAATGAAGGCTTACTTTAAGGATCATCCTGAAATAAATGTTGTTTCAAACGTAGGAAGTTTTTTTATGGTTCCAGATGCCCTAAGAAATAAAGAAATTGATGTCTTAGTCATTGATTTAGAACTTGACGGATTAAAAAGTATTTATGAAATCAAATCCATTATCAAAAACTTTCCAAAAACAAAAGTTGTCATTTTTAGCAGTATGTCAGAACATATCTATGCTCCTAATGCTATAAAAGCGGGATGTGCAGGTTATGTTCATAAGACATCAAAACTTGAAAATTTAGGTATAGCTATTGTCAAAGTAAACCAAGGGCAAATTATCCTAAATGAAGAAATCAAGAAAAACTTAGCACTTATTGCTAAACAAAACAAATCTGAACGTTTGTATCGCAAACTTTCTAACCGAGAAATCGAAGTCCTTCGCTTTTTGAGTGATGGAAAGAAAAACAACGAAATCGCCAAGATTTTAGCACTTAACGAGAAAACCATCAGTACTTACAAACTTCGTCTTTTGACTAAGTTAAACGTTACCAATCTGGTTGATTTAGTTAACAAAGCAAAAACGTTAGAAATCGTTTAAAAAAATCCCGCTTGAAGCGGGATTTTTATTTTAAACTATGCTTGTGTTTTTACATTCCACTTCTTATCGCCTCTACTGGATCTAACCGTGATGCAGAAATAGCTGGAAGTATTCCCGAAATCAACCCAATCATAGCGGCCAAACTTGTTCCCAGAATTACATTTCCTAATCCAAGAACAAATTCAAAATCCAATAAATTTGATAAAATTAAAGCCGTAATCCAAACGAGAACCATTCCGACTAAACCTCCGATTATACAAAGAATAACCGCTTCAAAAAGGAATTGAAAAAGAATGAATTTATTCTTAGCACCTAACGATTTTTGAATCCCAATCAAGTTAGTTCTCTCTTTTACAGAGACAAACATAATGTTGGCTATTCCAAATCCACCCACTAAAAGCGAAAAGCAACTGATAATCCAACCTATCGTCTTCATCATTGAAATGATACCGTCTATCATATCTGTAAAACCTGAAAGCACATTGATAAAGAAATTATCGACATCGCCTTGTTTTACACCTCTCATATTTCTTAACTTCTGTGAAATTTCACTTTTCAGTTCACTCATGTCAATATTTTTCTCTGGTTTTATTACGATAACCGGTAAAACATTATCATTATTATCCCCATAAATACTTCTTAGAAAACCAGACGGAAAGAAAGCTGATGTGTCATCTCCACCTCCAATATCCATAGAAGAACCTTTCTTTTTAGTAACGCCAATAACCGTAAACCTTTGACCATACATGCGAACTGTTTTTCCAAGAGGCTCTGCATTTTCAAAAAGCTGTTCTGCAATATCATAACCCAAAACCACAACCTGTCTTCCTGAGTTGGATTCTGACTCATTAAAAAACCTACCTTTGTCAAATTCCATACGTTGAATATCTACAAATTCAGAAGTTACAGGTACCATATTTACATTGGATACTGTTTTCGATTCGTATTTGATATTCTGACTGTTAGTAAAATACTGAAAGCATGTGTTTTCCACATTTGACAAAGTTGCCTTTAAAACCTGATATTCTTCAAAGGTTACATTCGGAAATTGTTCTCGCTTCCAACGCGGAATATCACTTGGTCCAAAGGATTCTTGGGTCAAATAAATCGTGTTTTTGTCAAGCGTACTCAAATCAGCTTTGATTTTTCTGTCAAGTGAATCGACAGCCGCCAAAACGGCTATAATTGAAAAAATACCAATAGTAACACCAAGTAACGACAACATCGTTCTCAATTTATTGTTGCGCAGCGCATTCATTGCCAAAGCAAAACTTTCTTTAAGGAGTCTGAGGTAGAGTAACATGTTGGCTAATTTAGTTGACTTGGTAAATTTCAATAAAAATAATGAAAATCACTACTTTTTTATAGATTAGCTTATAGGTGTGAAAAAATAAAAAAAAGTTACAAAAAAGTTGAGAAACCGGATTGCTTCGTTCCTCGCAATGAACTACTTTTGTTCGCTTAAATCTAACTGCCAAATGGCATTCTCAACACACACAACATGACTACTGCAAAAACCATTAAATCGGCACTGATTTCTGTCTTTTCAAAAGACGGTTTGGAGCCGATAGTTCGTAAACTAAACGAACAAAACGTCATTATTTATTCGACTGGCGGAACAGAGGAATTTATTACTAACTTGGGAATTCCTGTAGTTCCTGTTGAAGAAGTAACTTCTTTTCCTGAAATTTTGGGTGGAAGAGTAAAAACATTGCATCCAAAAATATTTGGTGGTATTTTAAATCGTCAGGACAATCCAACCGACGTGGCACAAATGAAAGAATTTGAAATTCCGCAAATTGATTTGGTTATTGTTGATTTGTACCCTTTTGAAAAAACAGTAGCTTCCGGGGCGAGTGAAGCTGATATTATCGAGAAAATTGATATTGGTGGTATTTCTCTTATCCGTGCTGCTGCAAAAAATTTTAAAGATACCGTAATTGTGGCTTCGGTGAATGAATATTCGCAGTTGCTTGATTATATTTCAACACAAAACGGCGAAACTTCATTGGAACAAAGAAAACTTTTGGCTACCAAAGCTTTCCATGTCTCTTCACATTACGATACCACTATTTTCAATTATTTTAATGATGAGGATACATATTTCAAAACTAGCATTTCGGAAGGGCAAATACTGAGATACGGTGAAAATCCGCATCAGAAAGGATTCTTCTTTGGTGAATTTGACAAGATGTTTACCAAATTACACGGTAAAGAATTATCCTATAACAATTTATTGGATGTTGATGCTGCGGTTAACCTTATTGCTGAATTCAAAAACAACGAACCAACGTTTGCCATTTTAAAACACAACAATGCCTGTGGATTAGCTACTAGAAGCACAATGAAAGACGCGTACATAACTGCTTTGGCATGCGATCCTACTTCAGCTTTTGGTGGGGTTTTAATTGCTAACGGTAAAATCGATATCACAACAGCTAATGAAATAAATGCTCTTTTTTGTGAGGTGGTCATTGCACCAAGTTTTGACGAGGAAGCTATAGCCGTTTTATCTGAAAAGAAAAACAGAATTATTTTGGTTCAGCATGAAGTAGAGTTGCCAAACAGTCAAGTTCGTACTTGTTTAAATGGATTGTTAGTCCAAGATAGAAACAACATAACCGACTCTGAAACAGATTTAAAAGTAGTTACCGAAACAGCTCCAAACCAACAAGAAATAGCCGATTTATTATTTGCTTCTAAAGTTTGTAAAAACACCAAATCCAACACGATTGTCTTTGCAAAAAACGGTACATTAATAGCATCAGGAACAGGACAAACATCCCGAGTTGATGCCTTAAAACAAGCCATTGAAAAAGCCCAAGCTTTTGGTTTTGATTTGAAAGGTGCTGTCATGGCCAGTGATGCCTTTTTCCCTTTTCCCGACTGTGTTGAAATGGCTCATAATGTTGGAATAACTGCTGTTATTCAGCCTGGAGGTTCGATAAAAGACGAACTGAGTATTAATTTTTGCAACGAAAATAAAGTTGCGATGGTATTTACAGGAACACGTCATTTTAAACATTAATTTGTTTAACTTTGTGCGTTAAAATTTTATAAACGTTAAACCCTAAAAAAACCTATGGGATTTTTTGATTTCATGACCGAGGATATCGCCATTGACCTTGGTACCGCAAACACTCTGATAATACACAACGACAAAGTTGTAATTGATAGCCCATCAATTGTTGCTCGTGACCGAATATCGGGGAAAATTATTGCTGTTGGAAAAGAAGCCAACATGATGCAGGGGAAAACCCATGAAAACATAAAAACCATACGTCCTTTGAAGGACGGGGTAATAGCCGACTTTGATGCGTCCGAAAAAATGATTTCGATGTTCATCAAAAGTATTCCGGCCTTAAAGAAAAAAATGTTTACACCGGCACTTCGTATGGTAGTGTGTATTCCATCTGGAATTACCGAAGTAGAGATGCGTGCGGTAAAAGAAAGTTGTGAACGCGTTAACGGAAAAGAAGTATACTTAATTCACGAACCAATGGCAGCAGCTATCGGTATTGGCATCGATATCATGCAACCAAAAGGAAATATGATCGTTGATATTGGTGGTGGAACAACAGAAATCGCAGTAATCGCTTTGGGCGGTATTGTTTGTGACAAATCGGTTAAAATTGCCGGTGACGTTTTCACGAATGACATCGTTTACTACATGAGAACTCAGCACAATTTATTTGTGGGTGAAAGTACTGCCGAAAAAATCAAGATTACTATTGGTGCTGCTACTGATGATTTAGAAACGCCACCAGATGATATGTCGGTACAAGGACGTGACTTATTGACTGGAAAACCAAAACAAGTTGAAGTATCTTACAGAGAAATTGCCAAAGCTTTAGATAAATCTATTCAACGTATCGAAGACGCAATTATGGAAACCTTATCGCAAACGCCACCAGAATTAGCTGCTGACATTTACAACACTGGTATTTATCTTGCTGGAGGAGGTTCTATGTTGAGAGGGTTGGACAAACGTATTTCTCAAAAAACAGATTTACCGGTTTACATCGCCGAAGACCCATTAAGAGCAGTAGTTCGTGGAACTGGAATGGCGCTTAAAAATATTCCTAAATTCAGAAGTATTTTAATTAAATAATAGCCTGTAAGACTAATTATTTTTATCTTTATTTCGACGGATATTTACAACAAACATTATACAGTTTAAAAATGCAGCAAATTTTTAATTTTATACTAAAAAACAGTAATCGCTTACTGTTTTTGCTGCTTTTGGTAATATCCTTATCGCTTACAATACAGTCGCATTCTTATCATAAAAGCAAAATCATCAGCTCGGCCAATTTCTTTACGGGAGGTATTTATGAAAAGATCAATAATGTTGACGAGTATTTTGGGTTGAGAGAGAAAAATAATGAATTGGCGTTAGAAAATGCACGCTTAAAATCAATTTTATTTAATCAAAAGGACACTACTAAACTTCCCAAGATTGACTCTATAAAAGGCGTCAAAAAAGTAGATATTATCGTTTCCAAAGTGATTCACAACTCCTACAGCATTCAGGAAAACTTTATCACGATTAACAATGGAGCCGCTTCCGGAATCAAACCCAATATGGGTGTCATTAACAGCGCCGGAATTGTCGGAATTGTAGATAAAACTTCGAAAAATTATGCCACCATCATTAGTGTCTTGAATGTCAATTCAAAAATCAATGCCAAAATCAAAAAGTCAAATCATTTTGGCTCTTTAGTCTGGAACGGAAAAAGCACCGGTTTTGTGCAGCTGATTGACGTACCGCGATTGGCCGGAGTTCGAAAAGGAGACACCATAGTAACCGGAGGACAATCAATCGTTTTCCCTGAAAATATTGGTATCGGAACTATTGAAAATGTATACACTGACGAAGAAACCAATTATTATACACTAAACATTAAATTATTTAATGATATGACCAATCTTGGCCATGTGTATATCATTAAAAACAAAGATGCGGAAGAGATTATAAATCTAGAAAATCAAAACAAAAAAGATGAATAGCGCTTTACTTGCCAATATTGCCCGTTTTGTCTTGCTGTTATTAGCACAGGTTTTGATTTTTAACAGAATTGATTTGTTCGGTTTTATCAACCCGTTTCCGTATATTCTTTTTATAATTCTTTATCCGGTAAATGGCAATAAGAGTGGTCTATTAGCGGCCAGTTTCTTTCTTGGATTGCTTATGGATATGTTTTGGAATTCGGGTGGAGTTCATGCTGCAGCATGTTTAATTCTCGCTTATTTCAGACCTGCTATTTTTAAATTTTCCTTTGGATTGAGCTATGAATATCAGACCGTAAAACTAAATGATGTTTTATCTCCAGAACGATTTTCATTTTTATTGATTGCGGTTGTTCTGCATCACTTTGTGTTATTTGTACTCGAAGTTTTCAAAATTAGCTTCCTTTGGGAAATAGTAATGCGTACGCTTTTGAGTACTGTATTCACACTAATCACTTGTATCATCATCATCTACATTATCAAGCCAAGTAAACGATGAGAAAAGTATTGCTCCCCACAATCATCTTCATTGCTACAATTTTACTTGTGATGCGTCTTTTTTACCTTCAGGTTATTGATGACACCTTGAAGTTAAAATCAGACAATAATGCCATCAAAATAAGTTACGATTATCCAGAGCGCGGATATGTATACGACAGAAATGGAAAACTTTTGATTGCCAATCAACCTTCGTATGACATTATGGTAATTCCAAAAGATGTTAAAGACATTGACACAACCGAATTTTGTTCGCTACTTAAGATTACCAAAGAAGATTTTATTAAAAAAATAGCAAAAGCAAAAGTATACAGCCCACGACTTCCCTCAGTTTTCTTATCACAATTGAACAAAAAAGAGTATGCGGCTTTTCAGGAAATCGAGAGAAAATTTAGTGGATTCTACATTCAAAAGCGTGCTCTTAGAGACTATCAAGTAACTTATGGTTCGAATGTCTTCGGTTTTATCACTCAGGTTAACGATAAAATCATTGAAAAAAATCCGTATTACAAAAGTGGTGATTTAATTGGTAAACAAGGTGTTGAAGAAAGTTACGAAGATGTTTTACGTGGAATCAAAGGTGTAAAATACATTCAGAAAGACAAATACAACAGAGATATAGCATCGTATAAAGAAGGTAAATTTGACACCATAGCTGTTCAAGGAAAAGATATCAATTTAACGATTGATGGCGACCTTCAAAAATATGGTGAGGAATTAATGATTAATAAACGTGGTGGTATTGTAGCCATTGAACCAAGAACCGGAGAAATATTAGCTTTGGTTACTGCACCTTCTTATGATCCGGCAATTCTTGTGGGCAGACAGCGCTCCAAAAATTACACGATGTTGTATCATGATTCTATTGCGAAACCTTTATATGACCGAGGATTGTTAGCGGAATACACACCAGGTTCTCCCTTCAAAATTTTAACCGGTTTGGTTGCTTTGCAAGAAGGTGTTATTGACGAAAACTTTTCCGTTTCCTGCCATCATGGATTTAGTTATGCGCCGGGACGTTTTATGAGATGTCACTGTCATGGTGGATCGTTACAACTTCATCGCGGTATCTACGAATCGTGCAACACCTATTTTTCGACTTCTTATATGCGAACCATTGACAAGTATGGTAATCCGCCAAAAGGAGTTGACGTATGGAGTAATCACTTAAAAAGTTTTGGTTTAGGTCAATTTATGGGATATGATTTACCAACTGGACGTAAAGGAAAAATTCCAACCTCTAAAACCTATAAAAAAATGTATCCTGGTTGGGGTTGGTCCAGCAGAACCATAGTGTCCAATGCTATTGGACAAGGAGAAGTTTTGATGACGCCAATACAATTGGCTAATATGATAGCAATCGTTGCAAACAGAGGGTATTATTATACGCCTCACATCATCAAAAAAATAAAGAATGCTACCATTGACAAAAAGTTCAGAACAAAACATGTAACTACGGTTGATAAAAGGCATTTTGACCCAGTTGTAAATGGGCTATTTGACGTTTATAATTTTGGAACAGCTCATGGACTGAACGTTGAAGGTATAGATATTTGCGGAAAAACGGGTACCGCTGAAAATTTTGCCAAAATTAACGGAAAAAGAGTCAAACTTCAGGATCACTCTATTTTTGTAGCATTTGCCCCAAAAGACAATCCTAAAATAGCTATCGCCGTTTTTGTTGAAAATGGATATTGGGGATCTCGTTGGGCTGGACCTATTACCAGCTTGATGATTGAAAAATACATTAAAAAGAAAATTACCAGAACTGATTTGGAAAAAAGAATGTTAGAAGGAAGTTTGCAGGGAGAATATAATAAATACTTAGCAAAACCAATTGTTGATACTCTTATTAAATCTAAAATTGATTCAGGTGAGAAGCCAATTGCTATAAAACCAGAAATAAAATCTGAAAAACCTCAAATTAAACCAAAAGATTCTCAAGGAAATTAAGCTCCTAAGTAAATGAAAAATCAAAGTGTTACAAATAATCTGGACTGGATAAGTATAGGCATCTATATTACTATGGTAATTTTAGGTTGGCTGAATATTTATTCGTCTTCGTTATCTTCTGTTCCCGAAGAAACTTCCATCTTTGATATCTCGCAAATCTATGGGAAACAGTTTATGTTTATTGTGCTTTCCTTTCCGTTGATATTTGTTGTACTCTCTGTAGACGGAAAATTTTATGAAAAATTCTCTAGTGTTATTTATGTCATCGGATTGTTAGCTTTAGCGGGTTTATTTGTATTCGGAAAAACCGTTAAAGGCCAGGCTAACTGGTATTCTTTTGGCTCTTTTGGATTACAGCCTTCTGAATTTGTAAAAGCAGCCACTTCATTAGCGTTAGCCAAATATTTGAGTGATGTTCAAATTAATTTGAAAGATGTAAACAGACAAATTCAGGCACTTGGAATAATTTTTCTTCCAATGGCATTGATTGCAGTACATGATCCCGGAAGTGCTTTGATTTTTAGCGTTTTCATCCTAGTCCTTTATAGAGAAGGCTTACCATCATGGTACTTATGGACAGGTTTTATCGCGCTACTCCTTTTTGTCCTTGCCCTAATTTTTAAGCCTTTAGTTTTATCAGGAATTGCCTTATTGGTTATTATTTTAATTTATTTACGAAGCCGAATCATAAACCGCAATTGGATTGCCAGCGCCATGATTTTCATAGCAGTAAGTGGATTTGTCTTCTCGGTTAATTATGTTTTCGAAAATGTATTCAAACAACATCATCGTGATCGTTTCAATATTCTTCTTGGAAAAGAAGTAGACATGAAAGGTATCGGATACAATACCAATCAATCAGAAATCGCCATTGGTTCTGGTGGTTTATTTGGAAAAGGATACCTCGAAGGAACGCAAACTAAAGGTGGATTTGTACCAGAACAACATTCTGATTATATCTTTACAACCGTTGGTGAAGAATGGGGATTTTTAGGTTCTGTATTTGTAATAGCGCTATTTGTAGGTTTGATAATGCGCATCATCTATCTTGCCGAACGACAGAAAACGAAGTTTAGCCGAGTCTATGGTTATTGTGTAGCTGGCATATTGTTTATTCACTTTTTTGTAAATATTGCGATGGTTGCGGGTATTTTCCCAACAATTGGAGTGCCACTTCCTTTCTTCTCTTATGGAGGCTCAGGACTGTGGGGATTCACTATCTTGCTATTCATTTTCCTCAAAATGGACGCCAATAAGGTAAATGAATGGTAATTTTACGTTAAAATCTTCAACTCATTTTTTATTAGCCCAACTTCCAACCTAATTTTGTAATAATTAAATAAAATTATATGAAACTAAGAATCATCACTTTACTTGCTCTTGTTACAATAACAACAGTTAGTGCACAACAGGACATAACGATACCTACTGCGACACCGGTCGATACTATCGCTCTTAAAGCTGTTCCTATTGATGCGGCCGTTGCCACAGAAAAAACTACGGTGCTTACTGACAAGCAAATTGCAGACATTCAAAAAAAAACATTAGAAAATCAAAAGGCTGCTAAAAGAGCCAATGACAAAGCTGATGATGCGGCTAAAAAAGTTGAAAAGGAGCAACGAAAGCTCGACAAAGAACAAAGACGCTTTGAAAAAGCTCAAGATCGAATTTCAGATGCGGAAAAAAAAGTAATCAAGACCAAAGAAAAGATTAACAACGAAAAAGATAAATTACAAAAGGCGCAAGAGAAACTTGCCAAAGCAAAACGAAAAGGTAAACTCACCGACATTGAAGTTGACAAAGAGAATATTAAAATCAGCAAGCAAGAACTCAAAATAAAAGAATTGCAACAAGATCTTGAAAAAGTTGAAAAGAAACTTAATAAAGCTAGAAATTAATAAAAAAACCATCCAAATTTGGATGGCTTTTTTTTGCTATTACATCAGATTAAGATTTTACTAGCTTATCTTTCTTAACTTTTGTTGTCAATCCTTTACCATTCTCTGATTGAAGATCATTTAAGATATGAATGGCTTCTTCAATATAAATATCTTTAGAAAGGCTTTCATGCCATCTTTCACGCTTTTCTTTCAGAATAGGATCGTTGTTTATTTGCTCAACTTCATAGGGCAATGACTTAAAATCGAAAGCATTTTTATAATCTGAAATAGGTTTATATTTTTTGTTTTTCTCATCTAAAGCTTTTTGTTCGGCTTTAAACTTGTCGATATTCAAACTGTAAATATTCTCTTTATTACGTTCGTCTAACCATTTAGCATTATCGTCTATCAAATTCAGCTGAGAATTATTACTCATTCGCTGTCTGCTTTTTTCAATGGTTAAATCGAAGTTATTCTGCTTATCCCAAATTTTGTATTCAGCAGCATCAATCTTGTCCCATGGCATGGCATTTTCAATATCTCTCTCACCCATTTTAAGATAAGCATACCTGTCTGGAATGGCTATATCACTCTTCACTCCTTCTAACTGTGTAGAACCACCGTTGATTCTGTAGAATTTCTGTGTTGTAGTTTTTAAAGCTCCTAAATCTCCATAAGTACTTCCGCGAACAAATTGATTCAAATCGATTACGTTCTGAACGGTTCCTTTACCATAAGACTGTTTACTTCCGATAACCACTCCACGCTTGTAATCCTGAATTGCAGCTGCTAAAATTTCAGAGGCAGAAGCCGAAAACTCATTAATCATTACTACTAAAGGTCCGTCCCATTGCACTTTGGCATCTCTGTCATAAAGCACCTCTTTTTTTCCTGCAGCCGATTTAATCTGAACAATTGGTCCTTGGCTAATAAATAATCCCGCAATATCCACTACTGTTTTTAAGGATCCTCCACCATTATCTCTAACATCCATAACGATACCTTGAACTCCAGCGGCTTTAAGTCTTTCAACTTCTAATGCGACATCTTTTCCGGCATCACGACTGTTTTGGTCTTCAAAATCGATGTAGAATTTTGGCAAATAAATGATTCCGTATTTAAATCCATCTTTTTCTACAACACTAGATTTTACATAAGTTTCCTCGATTTCAACTTCATCACGAATAATGGTAATCACTTTTATAGTACCATCCGTCTTTTTAACCGTTAAGCGAACTTCCGTTCCTTTTGGTCCTTTAATCTTTTTAACCACATCATCCAAACGCATCCCAACAACATCAACCGGTTCCGCATCACCTTGTGCAACTTTAAGCACCACGTCTCCGGATTCTAATTGTTTTCCTCTCCATGCCGGTCCGCCGGAAATCAACTCGGTAATTTCGGTAAAGTCATTTTTCTTTTGTAACCTTGCTCCAATACCTTCTAATTTACCACTCATACTGACATCGAACTTCTCTTTTTCACTTGGTCCGAAATAGGAAGTGTGCGGATCAAAACGAGAAGAAATAGCATTAACATACACAGAAAACCAATCTTCTCTGTCCAAATCTTTGATAAAATTAAAGTTATCATTAAGCGAATTTAGCGTACTTTCTCTAGTCTCTTTTTCTAACTGTTCATACGTTTTGGGTGCCTGATTTTTCTTTTTCTCAACATCAGCAATAAATTTCTTTTCCAATTCTGGGGTAATTTTGTCACCCATAGAAGTTCTGTAATCCTGTAATCTCTCTTCTAACGTTTTGTTTTTATCCTTTAGCAAATCCTCTTCCAATTTTTGCTTTTCAACTAAAGAAGACAACGCTGAAAGTTTGACCTGCAAACGCCATCTTTCTTTCAATTCCTGCACGTTTTTGGCATACGGTAATTTTTCGTATTCCGTATTAATCGTTTCATTCTTCTTGTAGTCAAATGGCTTTTCAAGTGCAATTTTGTAATAGTCTTTAGACTCGTCCATTCTTTTCATCAAACGCGCATAGGTCAAATCAAAGAACGTCAACTCTTTGTTTAAGATTTGATCATCAATTTGCATTTCATATTTCGAAAACTCGTCGATATCCGATTGTAAAAAGAAACGCTTCGATGGATCTAAAGCATTCAAATAATCCTTGTAAACTCCTTTTGAGAAGGTGTCGTCAATTTTAGCCGGATTATAATGTCCTTTTTCAATAACAAACGTTAACAATTCTATTAGCATTTTATCCTTTTCAGGATCTGATGCTTTCTTGGTTGGAAATAAACTAAATCCCAACAAAGCTACTGACAGTGTCAAAACTACCAATAGTATTTTATAATTTCTTTTCATAAACTGTACTATAATGTTCATTAATTAATTATCTAAAGTAAACAAAAAACCATGCCATGAATTCTAGATTCCGATAAAGTTTTGTTAAAAATCGTTGTTATCATTGCTATGCGAGGCATATCCGTCAAAGTTATAAAAACGAAGCCATATTAAATCTTAAAAATAGTTTAATTTTGTCGTAAACATTAGAGTGCAAAAACGGTACTATGTTACATAATTCAGATTTATGAAAACCAAACCAACTATTTTAGTTACCAATGACGACGGTATCAACGCTCCGGGAATTCGTGCTTTGATTGCTGTCATGTCTGAGATTGGAAATGTTTTTGTAGTTGCGCCAGATAGTCCGCAAAGCGCTATGGGACATGCTATTACCATTAACAACACTATATATCTCAATAAAATTTCAACCGAAAATGCAACGATAACGGAATACAGTTGCTCCGGAACTCCGGTGGATTGTGTAAAATTGGCCGTCAATGAAATTTTGAAAAAGAAACCGGATTTGTGTGTTTCAGGTGTGAATCACGGCTCTAATTCGTCTATAAATGTGATTTATTCAGGAACGATGAGTGCTGCCGTTGAAGCAGGAATTGAAGGAATTCCGGCAATTGGGTTCTCGCTTTTGGATTATGATTGGAACGCCGATTTTGACCAAATAAAACCTTTTATCAAAAAAATAGCTTTGGAAGTTTTGGAAAAGAAATTACCGGAAGGCACGATTTTAAACGTTAATTTTCCGAAACTCAAAACCAACGAAATCAAGGGAATCAAAATTTGTCGTCAGGCAAAAGCCATTTGGATGGAAAAATTCGATAAAAGAAAAACACCTTATGGTAAAGATTATTATTGGCTGACAGGAGAATTTGTAAATCAGGATAAAGGAGAAGATACCGACGAATGGGCACTTTCGCAAGGCTACATCTCTATTGTTCCAGTTCAGTTTGATTTAACCGCCCATCATGCGATTCAACAGTTGAATACTTGGAATTTTTAAACTACAACGTATGAAGTATTACATCATAGCCGGAGAAGCTTCGGGCGATTTACACGGTTCCAATTTGATGAAAGCACTTTATAAGGAAGATGCTGCTGCCGACATCCGATTTTGGGGCGGTGATCTTATGCAAAATGTAGGCGGAACTTTGGTGAAACATTACCGTGAGTTAGCTTTTATGGGCTTTGCCGAGGTGGTAATGAACTTGAAAACTATTCTTAACAATATTAAATTTTGCAAAGCTGACATCGAAAAATTTAGTCCTGATGTAATTATTTTTATTGACTATCCTGGATTCAATATGCGTATTGCCCAATGGGCAAAACAGAAAGGCATTAAAACACATTATTACATTGCACCACAAATATGGGCTTGGAAAGAAAACCGTATCAAAGCCGTAAAAAAAGATTTTGACAAGCTGTTTGTCATTCTTCCGTTTGAAAAGGATTTTTTCGAAGTAAAACACCATTTTCCCGTCGAATTTGTGGGACATCCTTTGATTGATGCCATTCATAATCGACCACTAACTGACCCTGTCACTTTTCGAAAGGAACATAACCTATACGAAAAACCCATTATTGCTTTACTTCCTGGAAGCCGAAAACAAGAAATTTCGAAAATGCTGAGCATCATGTTAAGCATCGTTTCAGAATTTCCGGAGTATCAGTTTGTAATTGCCGGTGCTCCTAGCCAAGAATACAGTTTTTACGAACAATTTTTGACTACTGAAAACGTGAAATTTGTTTCCAATAAAACGTATGACCTACTCAGTATGGCAACCGCAGCATTGGTGACCTCAGGAACCGCAACATTGGAAACTGCTTTGTTTAAAGTTCCCGAAGTGGTTTGTTATAAAGGAAGTTGGGTATCGTATCAAATTGCTAAAAGAATCATTACGCTCAAATACATTTCGCTGGTCAATCTAATTATGGATGAACAAGTGGTAACCGAATTGATTCAGGAAAAATTAAATGCCAAAAACCTAAAAACAGAACTCACTAAATTATTGGACGATAAGTACAGAGCGACTTTACTTAAAAAATATGATGCACTGGAAGCTAAGCTTGGAGGGATTGGCGCTAGTGAAAAAACTGCTAAATTAATCCTAAAAGACCTAAAGTAGTTTTTTAAATTTTTAACTTTGCCAAAATCATTCTTTGTTGAGACACTATTTATTTATCATATCCATTCTCTTGCTGTTTACTGCGTGTAAACCTACTTCATCTATCATCACTTCTAAGGATGTAGCGGTTAAAAAAGGTATTTACACACAACCCGTTGCTTCTAAAACGACTACCGTTAAGAGCAAAAAAAGCCAAAAAGAATATACTAATCGTCAAACTGCAGAAGCATCAAGTCCTAAAAAAACTCCGCTTATCAATGATCAAAACGAAAGTGACATCATTATTGACAACGAAGACTCCAATTATTTAATTTCGCAGTTAATCCATACTGCATCTGACAATCTAGGGGTTACTTATCGCGGAGGCGGAACTACTAAAGACGGTTTTGATTGTTCCGGTTTGATGTATTCCACATTTAAAAAATTTGACATCACATTACCTCGTTCTTCGCATCAAATGGCAGAAGTTGGCAAACCGGTTGATGTACAAGAAGCTAAAAAAGGCGATTTAATTTTCTTTATCAATAGAGGTCAAAGAAGAATAAATCATGTCGGTATGATTGTGGAAGTCAATGGCGATGACATCAAATTTATCCATTCATCAACCCAAAGCGGCGTAATTATTTCCTCCTTAAAGGAATCCTACTACGATCGAACTTTTAAACAGATTAATAGAGTTATACAATAGATTTCCCTCACAATTATTTGAGTTTTTGCGTAATTAAATTTATGTGAAAATTGTACAGTTTCCTCTAACGAAAATCCTTATCGGTGTGCTAACCGGAATACTTTTATTCCGAACGGTACCTATCAGCCTGACGTTTGTTTTGGTTGGAATAACCTTTTGTAGTGTTGGTCTTTTAGCTTCGTCTTTTTACATTCGAAGACAGCCTTTCTTTATCATTATTTTTGGGAGTTTTGCGATGCTGCTATCGATTTTCATCGGAATTTCGACAGCATTCATTCACAAAGAAAATAGCAATCCCAAGCATTATACCAATCAAATTACCGATTATGAAAGAATTCGGCATTTGGACTTGCTATTGATAGAGAAATTAAAAAGTACTGCTAAAAACTACCGCTACTTGTGCCGAGTGAAATCTATTGATGGTCAAAATAGTTTCGGAAAATTCATTCTGAATATCACTAAAAAAGACAGTAGTTTTAAACTCAAAATTGGCCATCGATTAAAAGTTATCGGAACGGTTTTCAAGAATAAGAATCCGCTTAATCCAGGTGTCTTTGACTACAGTCGCTATCTTGAAAATCAGGAAATCTATGCTCAGGTGTATACCAAAAAGATTACTATTAGAAATTACGAACCCAGCATTTGGGCAGATTTTTCTAATTTTAGAGAAAAGATACTCTTCCATTTAGAACAATCCGCTATTGCCAATGAAGAACTAAACGTATTGAATGCCTTAATTTTAGGACAACAGCAGGACATTTCTCCGGAGATTCTGAAGGAATATCAATATGCCGGAGCAGTTCACGTCTTGTCCGTTTCGGGTTTGCATGTTGGCTTTATCATGTTGTTTGTTGGTTTTTTGTTGAAGCCTATCGGAAACTCCAGAAAAGGCTCTTTTTTGAAACTGATTATAATTATTCTATCGCTTTGGTCTTTTGCGATTTTGACCGGTTTATCTCCCTCCATCGTTCGTGCTGCCACCATGTTTTCCTTTATGTCTGTTGGATTGCATTTAAGAAGAACCGTCAATATTTATCATACGCTTTTAGTCTCAATGTTACTGATTCTGCTTTTTAAACCTTCCTTTCTCTTTGATGTGGGCTTTCAATTAAGTTATCTTGCTTTGTTCTTTATCTTATGGTTACAGCCCATTTTATCCTCAATTTGGGAACCTAAACACAAAATCACGAAGTACTTTTGGGACATCCTAACCGTTTCCTTTGCCGCACAAATCGGCGCGATGCCTTTAAGCATTTATTATTTCCATCAGTTTCCGGGTTTGTTTTTTGTAACCAATTTGCTGATTTTACCTTTACTCGGAGTCATTATGGCTTTAGGAGTGTTTGCTATTCTGATTGCCATCTTTCGACCCGTTCCCTTTTTGATAGCAAAAGTTATGGAATGGCTACTTCAATTTCTCAATACTATCATTCATTGGGTAGCTTCGGTTGAAGCACTCGTCATTAAGAACATATCCTTTTCGAAAGAAATGCTTATTGGTTCTTACTTAGTAATTATTCTGATGATACTTTGGATACAAAAACCTCATTTAAAGCGATTAATTATGGTGTTTATTAGTATTCTTTTGCTTCAAAGTATTTTTATTATTCAGAAGAAATCAACAGAAAACCAGCAGGAATTAATTGTCTTTAACAGTCACAAGAACACTATAATTACTGAAAGAAGCGGCAACAAAATTACCGTTTACAGCAATGACAGCATTCTGAAAACTCTTGATGATAACTTGGTAATACAATCGTATTTAGTGAGTAACTTTTGCCAAATTTCACATAAAAAACCATTGCAAAACTTGCTATATTTCAAAAAACAAAAAGTGCTTATCATTGACAGCACTTGTGTTTATTCTAAAAAAATACAGCCGGATATTCTACTAATCATTCAATCGCCTACACTCAATATGCATCGACTGCTACAAGTATATAAACCTAAACAGATTCTTGTTGATGGTTCCAACTTCAAAAGTTATATTCGCCTTTGGGAAGCTACTTGTAGAAAAGAAAAAATCCCCTTTCACTATACTAATGAAAAGGGATTTTATAAGATTTAATCCAAATAAATTATGACTTTTTGTTGGCCAGAATTTGATCTGCAGCAGCTAGCCAAGCCGTTGGTCCGCCAGCAACATAACCAGTGCTTCCAATTTTTTCAAGATTGATTTTTCCATCTTTCTTGCTTCCATTTACAAACCAAACCGTTGGGTATCCTTGAACCATAAACGTTTGCTGTAATTCAGCATTTTGCTTTTGAATTTCCGGAGTTTGTGCTGTTCTTCTTGGAAAATCCAATTCTACAAGCACTACATTGGTTTTAGCCCATTTTTCGAATTCCGGTGTTTTAAACACTTCTTTTTGCAAACGGATACACCATCCACACCAATCGCTTCCTGTGAAAAATAAAAACAAAGGTTTTTTAGATTTCTTTGAAATCTCCATAGCTTTGTTCATATCTGTATGCCATGTTAATTCTTGTGCTTGTATGGTAAACGAACCCAAGACTAGTAATAAGGTAATTGCTAATTTTTTCATTGTTCTGATTTTTTTTTCAAATATAACAAAAAGAATGCCAAATAAATCCCAATTATCTGACACCATGCATTAATTTTTTAATAATTGGAGACATCAATATGGATAACAAGGCAATGGCGACAGAAACTATGGTCAACAGCCAAAAGAAATAGCTTAGCCCGTGTTCGTTGGCAACTTTATCAATGTTTTCTCCAAAAATCCCTGCTCCTTTCATTCCGATGGCAACTGCTAAATACCAAACGCCAAACATAAAGGCAATCATTCGTGCTGGAACTAATTTGCTCACATACGATAATCCTACAGGAGAAATACACAATTCGCCCATGGTATAAAACAAATACACTAAAATTAGCCAAATCATGCTAACTGATGCTGTCTTAGCTCCAGGTTCTATTCCGTTAGCACCAATCGCAACACAAGCCATTCCCAATCCCAGAAACAACATTCCGAGTCCGTATTTTACATTGGCTATCGGATTGTATTTGCTTTCCCACCATTTAGTGAACAAAGGCGCAAGTGTTATGATAAATAAAGAATTTAACGTTGAAAACCATGTTGCAGGCACTTCGGTAAGTGGTGCGGTGACTTTCTCAATTTTAAGCAGTTCAAGTGTGCTGTCTGATAGTGATAAGACGCCGGCAGTGTAGTAATCCTTCAATAACATCCAAATGGCGATGCCCCATATGATGACAAAACTTAAACTAAGGATAATATTCGCGACAGCATAATTTTTGAAGGTTTGACGGAACATTTTAAACATTAACCATGTAATTATTGCTAGTGGTAAAATAGTAATCAGGGAATTGACAACTAAGAAAATGGTACTCCAATTCCCTTCTAAAACCCTATTGGTGTAGTCTTTAGCAAAAATGGTTAAACTGTTTGGCGATTGTTCAAATATCGCCCAAAAGAAAATAGCCAGAAACGCAAAAAAGGTAACTGCCATCAATTTTTCACGGGTAATTTTGGAATATTGGGTAAAGCGATAAATCAGTAAAATGAGGAACAAGCCTAAAGCAGTCAGAATCGCTATCGCATTTCCGTTTTCTCCTAAAAATGAAAAGACATTAACCGTTCCTTCTGATATTTTGGATGCTGGTGCATTAATCACCCAAAGTAGTCCCAAAACTACAGAAATAGCAATGACAACAAGTTGCCATGCTGTAAATGGATTTCTTGTATCGTCATCTAAAGCAGCTTCTTTGGCTTTACTTTCTTTATTAGGTTTTAATCCGATATCGCCAAAAATATTTTGGGACAACCAAAACTGAATCATTCCGAAGAACATAAAAATTCCGGCCAAACCGAAACCATAACCCCAACCTACTTTTTCTCCTAAATACCCACAAAGTAAAATTCCGAAGAAAGCTCCGGCATTAACACCCATGTAAAACAAAGTATAAGCACCATCTTTTTTTTCAGGACGGTCTTTGTACATTTCAGAAATAATGGAAACCATATTGGGTTTGAAAAATCCGTTACCAAATACCAGTAAAACCAATCCCAAATAGATGGAAAAATGTGTTTCTACTGCCATGGCAGCGTGCCCTAAGGTCATTAAGAAAGCACCCAACATTACTGCCCATCGGAAACCGATGACTTTATCGGCAAAATAACCACCAAGCATGGTGGACAGATATACTAATCCGACATACGAACCAAACAAAGACGAAGCGGTTTCCCTTGTCCATCCCCAACCTCCATCAACCAATGTTGAAGTTAAGAACAGAATTAACAGAGAGCGCATTCCGTAGAATGAAAATCGTTCCCACATTTCGGTAAAGAACAATACAAATAAACCTGCCGGATGGCCTAAAACATTATTTTTAAAAAACTGATCGGTTGAATTTTGACTCATAGCTTATTATTTTACGCCCTGCATTAGTTTTTTCAAAATGGGAGAAATTGCAATAAGAAGTATTCCGGAAATCAGCGCATACAATGCTAATTGCTTGTATCCATCAGCATATACTATTAATTTTTCTAGATTGCTTGCACTTTCAGAAGCTTCTGCTATATTGGCTCCCAATATTCCAGCAAAATATTGTCCGTAAGAACTTGCCAAAAACCACATTCCCATAATGACAGCCTGTGTTTTTTGAGGTGACAGTTTGGTCATCGCACTCATCCCTATAGGAGATAAACACAATTCCCCAAAAGTAATTATAAACCAAGCAAAGGTGAATATTCCTAATGATGTTCTACCATCCGAATCAGCAAAAAATTTAGTGTAATAAAATATCCAAAAACCACCCGCTAAAAACAAGAACGCCAATCCAAATTTAATCACCGTGTTGGGTTCGATTTTTCGTTTTGCCATCCATAGCCAAACTAATCCTAGTAGAGCCGCAAAACCTATTACAAAGAAAGAGTTCGCCGCATTGTTTACACCATTCGGACTTAACTCTACACCAGCTATGGTATTGTTTAAGTTATTCGCAGCATATAAACTTAATGAGCCGCCACTTTGCTCAAAAAAGGCCCAAAAAATCACAGAAAATAACATTAGTACCACTGCAACAATAAGTTTTTTGTTTTCTGATAAACTAAAATTTCTCATTTCAAATGCCAAATAGAGTAAAGATGCCGGACCTATAAACACCATAAACCATTTTGTATACTCCGTATTCTCTACCATTAGTATTATCACCGGAACAATTAACAATGACCCTACAAAGGTTAGTATTTCCAGAAGTTTTCTTTTTGATTTTTCCATATTCCCTATTGGTGTAAGTCCAATTGGACCTAAACTTTTTTGGGTTTGTGTAAACGTAAGCAAACTGATTATCATTACTAAGGCTGCAAATCCAAAACCTACATTCCATCGAAGGTGTTCTGGGACTAATGACTGCCACATGGAACCTTCCGCCACTGCGATACAAATGTAACCGCCAATAAGCGCTCCCAGATTGACTCCCATATAAAAGAAAGAAAAACCGGCATCTCTTCTTGGGTCATTTTCATGATACAACTGCCCAACCATTGAGGAGATATTAGGCTTGAAAAAACCTGTTCCTACAATTGTAAAGCCAATTCCTATGAAAAAGAAATTCTTGGGATCTACAGCTAAGATTATGCTTCCGACAATCATGAGTATTCCGCCCCAAAAAAGCGATTTTCTTAAGCCTAAAATCTTATCGGCAAATAGTCCTCCTACAAAAGTAAAGGCATAAACCCATGCTTGTGTTGCTCCATATTGTAGATTGGCTGTTTTTTCATCCATCGAGAGATGGTTTACCATAAAAACCACCAACATGCCGCGCATACCGTAGAAACAAAAACGTTCCCACATTTCGGAAAAAAACAAGTACCATAATTGTTTTGGGTACTTTCCTTTAAAGCCTTGAATTTGGTCAAGTGTTGTTTGTTGTTCCATATCTAATTAATTCCTTTTTCTTGCATTACTTTATTTAATTTTTTCACCAAGGCAAACATCAGCAGCGTGGCAAACATCAGCAGCCCAAAATTTACCCAAAAGAAGTCGGCTTTGTTATCATAGGTATCCCACATACTCGCCAAAACTCCGGATAATTTATTTCCTATTGAAGTGGATAAAAACCAACCACCCATCATCAGTGCCGTAATGTTTTTGGGAGATAGTTTAGACACTACCGATAATCCCATCGGACTGAGGAATAGCTCTCCAATGGTAATCACACCGTAATTGGCAACTAACCACCAAACGGAGACTTTCTCGCTTCCGTTATTTCCGATATGAACTGCGGCAACCATTACTAAAACGGACAAAGCAGAAATTAATAGTCCGAAAGCGATCTTGGTTGGTGTACTTGGCTCTTTCTTTCGGCTTCGCAAAAAGGTAAAAAAAGCAACTACCAATGGTGTTAAGATGATTACCCAGCCAGGATTGATGGACTGACTCAAATTGGCCGACCACGTAAATATCTTGCTACCTTCCTCGGGCAACTTTTCTTTATGAATATTTCGGAAATACAACGGATAATCGACGGTTTTGATAACTTCCCCATCCTTTTTCTGAATTCGGAAGGCTTGATCATATAGCGCTACGGAATCTTTTTTATAGGTTAGCGTATCGGCAAGAACCAGCTTAGAGGCGATGATCTGAGAAGTTCCGGTTAATTCCCTATCGGTGTATTTATCTCCCCAATTATTAAGTGCTGATCCGTTTAATTTGAATACGGCCCAAAACAAAATAACGACTCCAAAGATGGCTAATAACGCTCCGATTGGCCTTTTGTCTTCGACCTTAGCTTTAAAATACAAACTTCCATAAAAGTAAATGACCGGAATACAGGCAAAGATAAAGGCATCCGTACTATCGGAACCAAATACGGCACAATCCGGATTCGTATCTGACTGGACTCCCTTTAAAAACCAGCCTATCACTCCGAAAATTATCGAAGGCAATAAAATGAATAAGACAATTTTATAGAAAGGCATATCCCCTTCTTGCACTCCTTTTTTATCGGCTTTATCGCCGTAATGTTTGCTTCCGAGCAGAAATACAATGACTCCGATAAACATTCCAACACCTGCTGCCATAAAGGCTTCCTGCCATCCAAAAAGAATTTTCAGTGCTGCCCCAAAGAAGTTGCAGATAAAAGCGCCAATATTGATTCCCATATAGAAAATATTGTAGCCTTCGTCTTTTTTCTCTTTGTATTGGTCATCGTTATAGAAATTTCCCAGAAGCGTTGAGATATTGGGTTTGAAAAAACCGTTCCCGATAATTACTAAGGTCATAGAGACATAGAGCATGGTCAAATTGTGAATACCAATCATCATATATCCCAACCCCATCATCAATCCGCCAATGACAATTGATTTTTTATAACCCAAGTAACGATCGGCTACTAAACCACCAATGAATGGCGTTAAGAAGACTAAAGCGATGAAAGTTCCGTATAAATCGGAGGCTTCTTTCTCGGTCATGGCGAATCCTGCCTCTACATCTTTAAGATAAAGTGTAAAAATTCCAATCATCAGATAATACCCGAAACGCTCCCACATTTCAGATAAAAATAAGTAAGGCAATGCTTTAGGATGGCTTTTCCACATAATTCTTGATTTAAAAAAACAAACCTACAAGGGGTTCCTTGTAGGTTTGAAAGATATAAAAATATTTTAATATGCGATTATCTTACGCCGTGCATCATTTTTTTGATTACCGGAGTCAGTAAAAACAAAATAATAGATGCGATACCACAAAGTACTACGAATACCATAAAAAATTCATATAAGTTATGGATTTCAAATCCGGCAAATGCTTTGTAATGATCGTTAATTTGATTATCCGCCAGCAATTTGGCCTGTTCTGCCGTCAATGTGATTTTTTTATCCAAAACAGCTTGAAGATCGATTCCTAATTTTTCTGCTTTAAGGAATTTATCACCTGTTGCCGGAAGAATTGAGCCTAATGTTCCTGACAAGGCATAACCTGCAGCATTTGAAATAAAGAATACTCCATAAGCTAAAGAAGCAAAACGTTTTGGCGATAATTTACCTACCAAAGACAATCCGATTGGCGACAAACACAACTCACCAAAAGTTTGGATTAAGTACAATAAAATCAACCAATAAATGGCTAATAAACCACTATTCCCTAAATCTTTTACATTGTGTGCAATGATAAAATAACTCAAAGCAATTAAGGCTAAACCAACCGATTGTTTTACAGTAGAGATTGGCTCTTTACCATTGGCTCTCAATTTATCCCATAACATACTGAATGGAAAGGCAAACGCTACTACAAATAAACCGTTGAAGATTTGTACCATAGAAGGTGGCATATTCCATCCGAAGAAATTTCTATCCGTTTGGTTATCGGCAATAAATGTTAATGAAGAACCTGCTTGTTCAAAGGCCGCCCAGAAAAAGATTACGAAGAACGACATGATGTATACAACCCAAATCCTTTGTGTTTCTACTTTGGTAAGGGTTTTATCTAATAAAATCAACAGCGCCAATGAAATTCCACTGGAGTAAATGATGGGATAAATAATGGTTTTAACCACGTTATCGCCTTCGGTAAAATAATTAAAGGCAAAGAACAAACCAACGAATGTCGCAACAGCTGTGGCAATAGAACCCATTGTGAAGTGCGCTTTTTGAGACTCACCTTCTTCATAATCTCCGGCGTCATTTCCTGATGGCAATCCACCAATCGGTCTACCTTCTGGAGTAACTACGTATTTATTTTTAAGGAAATAGAATACAGCTGTTCCGATTAACATCGCCAACGACGCTGCTAAGAATCCCCATTTAAACGCATGTACATCTCTAATCCCACCTGAATCTTTTACATCACCCAAGATTGGGCAAATGAACTGACCTAAGAAAGCTCCAATGTTGATTCCCATATAAAAAATGGTAAAAGCAGTATCTAACTTTGTTTTTTCTTGTTTTGGATATAAACTTCCTACCATGGAAGAAATATTGGGCTTGAAGAAACCATTTCCAAAAATGATAATCCCTAAAGCCGACCACATTAAAGTGTTGGCTAAACCTAAATTAGTCCCAAAAACACTGGCACTGGCAAACAATAATAACTGTCCGATGGCCATCATCAAACCTCCTAATAAAATACAGTTTCTGTTTCCGAAGAAACGATCCGAAATAAAACCTCCCAACATTGGGGTTAGATAACAAAGTCCGAGAAAGCCTCCATAAATAATCGATGCTTCTTCTTCCTTCATCATTAATGAATTAACGAGGAACAAGGTTAGGATTGCCCGCATTCCGTAGAAGTTGAATCTTTCCCACATTTCTGTTCCGAATAATACCCAAAGTCCTTTTGGATGTTCTGATTTTACCGCTGTTTCCGTCATAATAGCTTATTTTGTATTGGTTTTGAATTGGTTAGTTTTTCTGTTTAAAAACCGTCAATTTTAGTGAAAAAAATACAAATAACAGCACTTTTTTATGTTAAATGCAGTTTTAAAGAGTTTACAAGTATAGAAATTAGATTTATAAGAAGCGGGCGTACTTCGTTCTTTCCACTTTTACTCCCGCCATCCGCACTACACGGTAGTTACTCCTGTCGGGGCTATTGGGACGTATTTCTTTCTTAGGCAGAAAACAAAAAACCCTGATAAAAATTATCAGGGTTTTGTTGTGGTACCTCCAGGAATCGAACCAGGGACACATGGATTTTCAGTCCATTGCTCTACCAACTGAGCTAAGGTACCTTGCTTTGTTGCGGGTGCAAATATAGAATGATTTTTAATTTATCCAAAACAAATACTAAAAAAAAACTATTCGTAACTTTGAAGTCCAAAAACATTCCCATGCTTTTAACTATTGATGTTGGAAATACCCGAATCAAAGCCGCTGTATTTGAAGAGAATACACTTACTGAAGTTTTTATTTTTACTAAGGAAAGCCTTTTAGATGAAGTGCAAACTATTTTAAAAAACTTTCCGGAAATTGAAAATTTAGTTGTTGCTTCGGTTGGAACTATTGAAAAAAAGGAGTTCTTATCGCTAGAAAACAAGATGAAAATTCATTTTATAACACAAGAGAGTGCTTTCCCGTTTACCAATGCATACAGTACACCGAAAACACTTGGCATAGACCGAATGGTTTTGGCAGCTGGAGCCGTGTTGCAGTTTCCCAATCAGCATCGATTGGTTATTGATGCCGGAACCTGTATTACCTATGATTTTATTGATGACAACAATACATATTTCGGCGGTGCTATTTCGCCCGGAATTCGATTGCGATATCAGACCTTAAACGATTACACGGCAAAATTACCTTTACTAACAAAAAAAGACCCATATCATTTTATTGGAAATTCCACTGAAGAAGCTATGCACTCTGGCGTTATTAATGGTGTAGCGCTTGAAATTGATGGTTTCATCGAACTATACCAATCTCAATACGCTAAATTTATCATAATTTTAACGGGTGGAGACGCAGAATTTTTGGCTAAGAGATTAAAAAATACCATATTTGCCAATTCAAATTTTCTGCTAGAAAGTTTGAACCAAACATTTCAATACAATCAAAAATGATTAAAAAAGTTCTAGTAAGCGTTTGTTTACTTTTTTCATTAGCACTCTTAGCTCAAGAAGGCACTTCGTCTCCTTATTCGTTTTACGGAATTGGTGACATCAAATTTAAAGGAACCGTAGAAAATCGCTCCATGGGTAGTTTATCTGTTTTGCCAGATAGTATCCACTTAAACATACAGAATCCGGCTCATTATGCAAGTTTGAAACTGACAACTTTTGGGATTGGTGGAACGTATGCGAACACCAAATCAAAAACAGAAATTCAGGAAGGTAAAGCCAGACGAACTTCTTTCGATTATTTGGCTGTCGGAATTCCGGTTGGCAAACTTGGGATTGGATTTGGGCTTATTCCTTATTCTGCTCTAGGATACAAAATCGGGAGAACTACGGAAATTCAAAACACTAATGTAAGTAACTTTACCCGATATAGCGGAATTGGCGGTGTGAATAAGGTATTTGTTGGATTCGGATATCAATTGACTAAAAAGATAAATATTGGTGCCGATGTGCAGTACAATTTTGGGACAATCGAGACTAGCAGCTTACAATATCAAACCGACCTACAATATGGCTCAAGAGAAAACAACACTTCTGATTTGAGAGGGGTTAATTTCAATATTGGTCTGGCTTATCAAACAAAGGTTAACAAAAAATATTCTTTCTTTAGTAGTTTAATTTATACTCCCGAAGCTAAGCTAACTATTGGCAATTCTAGAAATTTAGAGATTGTAGAACTTTTGAGTTCGAGTGCTGTTAGCGTTATTGAAAGACAAAACATACCTGTAGCAGACACTTCTATAAAACTTCCTTCCAAGTTTAGTTTTGGATCGGGTTTTGGAGAACTTAAAAAATGGATGCTTGGTGCCGAAGTTACTTACATCCAAAACAGTGTGATGTCCAACCGATTTGATGATATCGATGCCAACGGTTTTGAAAATTCGATGCGTTATAGTTTAGGAGGATATTATATTCCGAACTACAATTCGTATTCCAGCTACTTAAAAAGAGTAGTGTATCGCGGTGGATTACGCTATGAAAACACCGGATTGGTTATTCAGAACAAATCCATTAATGACTTTGCAGCCAACATTGGTCTAGGTCTTCCCATGACCGGAACTTTTACCAATATCAATATTGGACTTGAAATTGGCAAACGTGGCACAAAATATTATAACTTAGTACAAGAAAACTACTTCAACATAAGCGTAGGCTTATCTTTAAGCGACAAATGGTTTGTGAAACGTAAATTTGACTAAACACCATATTATGAAGGCGATTTTAGGCATACTTGGACTCTTATTTATTACCACCGGTAATGCTCAAAAATTTGATTGCGCAGGTAAAACTGCTGACTATCAGGAACTTCTTAAAGAAAACAAAATAAAAGAATCCTTTGATATTTGGATGGAAGTACGTAAAAACTGTCCAAAAGAAATCGAAAAAATCTATACTGACGGTAGTACGATACTACAATATAAAATTGATATCACATCATCAGAAGAAAAGGAAAAAAACGTTCGTGATCTGATGAAACTTTACGAGCAATACTATAAAAACTTTCCTGCTGCTATTCCGGATTTCGAAGTTCAGCAAGCCATGGCATTGGTAAATAATAAAATAGAAGCCAAAGACGAAGCCTTTACTTTATTAGAAAATGGTTTTAGCAAAGCTGCCAATAACATTACAGATGTCAAAGCCATTCACACTTATTTCATGATGTATTGCGACCGATTTACTGCTGGAGACAAGAAAATTACTTCTAATGCTGTCTTAGAAAAATACACTTTAGTAAGTACTTTGTTGGCGCAACTTCAAGTGGCTAACCCTGAAAATAAAGATTATACAATGGCTCAAAATGCCATCGATGGCAAAATAAAAGAAATCGCTACTTGCGAAAATCTTTCTGATTTTTATAACAAAAACTATAGTGCCAATCAAGACAATTTGGATTGGTTAACCTCAGCCCTAATTAGTCTTTCTTCCGAATGTAGTTCCAAACCGATATTCCAAACGTTGGCAGAGAAACTATACGCCATAAAAGCAACCGCTCAGTCAGCCAATTTCGTTGCTATAGCAAATGCAAAGCAGCGCAAGTTTCCAGAAGCGATTAAATTTTACAACGAATCAGCAGCACTACAGACCAACCCTATTGAAAAAGCGAAAACCTATTATATACTTGCCACTAGTTTTTCAGCCAACGATGCCGGCAAATCAAAAGAGTATTTAAACAAAGCTTTGGCAGCAGATCCTAAAATGGGAAAAGCTTATTTGTTTTTGGCCCAAATGTATGTCAATGGTTCCAAAAATTGTGCGAAAACCGATTTTGAGAAGAAAGCGATTTACAATTTGGCAATACAAACTTTGCAAAATGTCGCTGTTGCCGAGCCAAAATTAAAACCTGCTGCTGATAAAATGATGGAAGACTATACATTAAAAGGGTTATCAGCTTCAGATATCTCGAAAGAAAAAATGAACGGAAAATCGCTTACTATAGGTTGTTGGATTAACGAAACAATTAGCTTCCCAGCCAAATAATGAATTTCTCTATCCGAAATAGCACTTCTTGTATTATTATGCTCCTTTTTTGCTTTGCAATTATGGGTTGTGAAAGTAATTTTAAGGAAGTTCAGAAGATGGGTTTTGCCGAATTTTCTCCAAGTGGCGATGCCGACGGCATTAATCTGAAATATACTGATTCAGGTAGAATTACCGCCAATTTGGTAAGTCCGAAAATGCTGGATTATGCCACCGTGAAATTCCCTTTTACCGAATTCCCTCAAGGCATTCACTTGACTTTATACGATAAAAACGGTAAAGAAACTTATGTTGATGCCAAATATGCCGTTTCTCACAAAAACACCAATTTGATTGACTTGCAAAATAATGTGAGAATATCTAATCAAAATGGTGAAGTTCTGGAAACCGAGCAATTGTATTACGACCAAAAAAACGAATGGTTTTTTACCGAAAAAAAGTTTAAATTTACGTCTCCAAAAGGAGTTTCTTATGGCGAAGGAATTGATTTCAGCAAAGACTTCAAAAAAGTAAACTCACAAAAAATATCCGGAGAAGTCCAATCCTCAGAATAACATTATGAATTATTTAAAATTTACCCAATACGCTTACTTACTTGCCGGAATCCTTTTTACCGTGGATGCTTTTGTCAAATGGAATTCCAAGCAAAATTTTACGATAAGCATCATTTTTGCCGGAGTTTGTCTTTTTCTTTTTTTCTTCAGAAGAAAATTCGCCAAAAAATTCGACGCCCATAACAAAAAGCCTTAATTCATGGAAATCGGAATCATCATCCTTTGTTTGATACTTTCCGCTTTCTTTTCTGGAATGGAAATCGCGTTTGTTTCCTCGAATAAAATCTATCTCGAAATTGAAAAAAAGCAAGACGATTTTATTTCCAAAATCCTAACCAAACTCACCCAAAAACCGTCCAAGTTTATTGCCACGATGCTTGTAGGCAACAACATAGCTATGGTCGTCTACGGATTTTTTATGGGCGATTTGTTAATGCGCTGGTTTGAAAATAATGGTTTACAACTGACGCCTTTTTCGAATTTATTATTACAAACTTCATTATCAACGCTATTGGTTTTGATGACGTCTGAGTTTCTGCCTAAAGTTTTTTTTCAGATTTACGCCAATACTTTTATCAAGCTTTTTGCCTTACCGGCTTACTTTTTTTACAAACTCTTTTATTATATTTCGTCGTTTTTGATTTGGATTTCCGATTATGTACTGCGAAAATTCTTCAAAACCGAAGGCGATCAAATCAATCTTTCTTTTAGTAAAATTGAACTCGGCAATTATATCTCAGAACAAATGAATTCGGTTCAGGATCACCAAACTGTTGATTCTGAAATACAGATTTTTCAGAATGCTCTTGAATTTTCGGCGGTTAAAGCTAGAGATGTGATGACGCCTCGCACCGAGTTGGTTGCGGTTGATTTACACAGCTCTGTAGTCGATTTAAGAGAAATGTTTATAGAAACCGGGTATTCTAAAATATTAGTCTATTTCAATACGCTTGACGACATTGTAGGTTATGTGCATTCGTTTGAATTGTTTAAAAAACCTAGAAGCATTAAATCGATTATGATTCCGGTCGAATTTGTTCCCGAAACCATTCTAATCAAAGACACTATGAATCTGCTTACCAAAAAGCGCAAAAGTGTTGCCGTTATCCTTGATGAATACGGAGGAACATCGGGAATTGTAACCATGGAAGACATTGTAGAAGAGCTCTTTGGCGAAATTGAAGACGAGCACGATTCCGACGAAGAACTCATCGAAACCAAAATAAACGAAAACACTTATCTTTTTTCTACAAGGCTAGATGTGGAGTACCTTAACGAAGAGTACAAACTCAATATTCCAGAAAGTGATTCTTACGGAACTTTGGGTGGATTTATTGTAGATTTTTCGAAAGAGATTCCGCAAAAAGGCGATCAAATTACGGCTGGCAATTTTCAATTTGTAATTGAAGAAGCCACGAATAAGAAAATCGTTTTGGTAAAAATGACGTTAATAGATTAGTTTCTCGTAAAAAATCCACTTTTAAACGAAATTATAGCTGTGTGAGTTTTGTTATTTCACATATAATTGTATTTTCGCAAACTGAAATAAAATTAACAAATATAGAAATGGCAGTTTTAGCAAAAATTAGAAATCGTTCAGGCTTACTTTTATTAGCAATTGGTTTTGCTTTATTGGCTTTTGTGATACAAGATTTATTCAATAGCGGTTTAAAAAGCATGTCTACCGATGTAGGAAGTGTGAACGGAAAAGACATCTCTTTTGAAGACTTCAGAATTAAAGTTGGAAACACTGAAAAGAATGCTCAAAATCAAGGTCAAAACATGACTTCGATGCAGGCTTCTAATCAAGTTTGGAATCAGGAAGTAAACATTGCGTTACTTTCGGCTGAATTTGAAAAATTAGGTCTTCGTGTAGGTGAAAAACACATTATGGAAGTATTCAAAAACGATCCAAGTATTGGTCAAAACCAAATGTTTTTGAACGCTGCTGGTAAATTTGACTTAAACAAATTCAAAGATTACTTCAAAGCAAGTCCGGAAGGAATGCAAATTCTAAAAGATAAAGAAAAGGATGCGGAATTGAACGCGAAGTATACTATATACAACTCTTTGGTAAAAGGAGCAATGTATACAACCGCAACAGAAGGAAAATTCAAATATGAAGCAGAAAACAATAAAGTAAACTTCGACTTTGTAATGGTTCCATTCTCTTCCATCAAAGACAGCGATGTGAAAATCACCGATGAAGAAATCGTTGCTTACATGAAAACTAAAGAGAAAAAATTCAAATCAGAAGGTTCTCGTGAAGTGGATTATGTATTAATTCAGGAAAAACCATCTGCTCAGGATGAAGCTGAAATCAAGAAAAATGTAGATGCCTTATTATTGCCAAGCGTTCGTTACAATAAAGAAACAGGTAAAAATGATACTATTGCCGGATTTAGATCGGTTACTGATATTGCAGACTTTGTAAATGCAAATTCAGATATCCCTTTTGATTCGACTTATATTTCAAAACAAGATTTGCCAGCTGAATTTGCAGAGCAATTATTTAATTTGCCAGCAGGTGAAGTATACGGACCGTATATGTTCAACAACTATTACGCGCTTTCAAAAGCATTGGGTAGAAAAGCTGGAGCGAAAGTAAAATCAAGCCATATCTTAATTAGTTGGGTTGGTGCCGAAAGAGCGCAACCAAAAGAAAAAAGAACTAAAGAAGAAGCTAAAGTAAAAGCAGAAGGTATTTTGGCTCAAGCTGTAGCTAACCCTGGTATGTTCCAAATGTTAGCGATGACTATGTCAGAAGACCCATCAGTTCAACAAAATGGTGGTGATATGGGCTTTATTTCTAAAGATACTGGTTTTGCTAAAGGGTATAAAGATTTTGTATTCAACAATCCAGTTGGAAAGATTGGTTTGGCTGAAACTGAATTCGGTTACCATATCATTAATGTAACGGACAAACAAGACGCTGTAAAACTAGCTACGATTGCTCAAAAAATCGAACCATCTGAAGCTACTAATGACAAAACGTATACGCAAGCAACTAAATTTGAAATGGATGCTGCTAACAAAGACTTTGCTGCTTTGGTAAAAGAAATGAAACTTACTTCAAATCCAGCAGTTCGTGTAAAAGCTATTGATGAGAACTTTGGTTCTATTGCTAATCAAAGACAAATCGTAAAATGGGCATTTGATGGCGATACTAAAATAGGTAGCGTTAAACGTTTCGAAGTGGTTAATATGGGTCATATCATTGCCAAACTGAAAAGTGTGGCTGAGAAAGGCTTAATGTCTGCCGAAGAAGCAAGACCACAAGTAGAAAACATCTTGAAAAATAAAAAGAAAGCTGAAAAAATCATGGCTAAAATGAAAGGTACTTCTTTAGATGCTATTGCTGCTACTAATAAAGTAACTGTTATGAATGCCTTAGATTTGACTATTGAAAATCCAAACGTTCCCGGTGCTGGTTTTGAACCAAAAGTAGTTGGAAATGCTTTCACTTCAAAAGTTGGTCAGGTTTCTAAACCTATTGAAGGTAACTCAGGGGTTTATGTAGTCAATACCAAAGCGGTTACTAAAGCACCAAAAATTCAGAAATACGACGATTATATCAATAAAGTAAAACAACAGGTTGTTAATTATTCCGGTAGAGTGATGCCAGCATTGAAAAACGATGCAGACATCATTGACAACAGAGCTGATTTTTACTAAAAGATATTTTCTTTACAGAAAAAAAACCCAAAACATATGTTTTGGGTTTTTTGTTTCTTATAAATAGGTAGAACGAATTCTTCCTATTTTATTGGTCAGGTTGACTTTGAGTTTGTTATAATCGTTTATGGTTGCCATCAATTCTTCCAAATCATGTTCTTCTTCCTTACTACTGTAGGTCTGCATTAAATCCATTATCAGTTTATTGATTAGGTATTCCCGAAGTGAAATCAAAGTTTCGGTTACCAAATTGGTCAATACTTCTTTCGAATCTTTTTCTTTGACAAAAACCTGTTTCTTATCGAGCCAGCCATCCAAAGTATACTTTTCATTCTCCATGATTAAATTGGAAATAAAACCGGAATGCACTTCTGACAAGCCGTTGATGTAAGTCGTGATATTAAAATCCGGATCATTAATAAGATGGTGAATCAAATCGTCGTAAATCTCTTTGAATAATGGATTAGTGAAATTGATTTCATCTTCTTGTAGGCTTAAAAATATTCTTTCCGAAATTTTACTAACAACCTTTTCTTTAACTTCCTGCTCATGGCCTTCCTCATCAAAATTGATATAAATGTTTTCGAAGTCGGTTTCCAAACTGCCATAAAGCACCAAAATGCTAATGATACTCGTTTCGAGATGGGATAGAATATCAATTTTTTCTTGTGCCGATGGTGTTTCGCTTTTTACAACTTCTAAAGCCTTATATTCTTGCTTGAGTTTTTTTCCGGCATCTGAAATATCCTTCTGAACCAGCTGTGCTAAAGTGTTCAGCAAAACCTGTTCGGAAATGTCCATAATTCGGGAACATTCCTGTATGTAGATTTCTCTTTTGATACGATCTGGGATTTTTGAAATACTCACTACCATATCCCGAATCAATTCGGCTTTCTTGATAGGATCATTCTGAGCTTCATTCATCAGAAGCGATGCTTTAAATTGAATAAAATCTTTGGCATTATTTTCCAAATACGCTACCAAATCCTCATACGAATTCTTTTTCGCAAAACTGTCCGGATCATCACCATCAGGGAATGTGCAGACTTTAACGTTCATTCCTTCTTCCAAAATTAAATCGATTCCACGAACAGAGGCACGTAATCCCGCAGCATCTCCATCAAAAAGAACGGTAATGTTTTTGGTCAAGCGATTAATCAATCGAATTTGATCGGGCGTTAAAGCAGTTCCTGAGGATGCCACCACATTTTCTACTCCGGCTTGATGCAACTGAATAACATCGGTATAACCTTCTACCAAATAACAATTGTTTTGCTTGGCAATCGCTTGCTTGGCATGAAAAATCCCGTATAAAACTTTACTCTTATGGTAAATATCGCTTTCGGGCGAATTAAGGTATTTGGCTGCTTTTTTATCGTTGGTTAAAATCCTTCCTCCAAAACCTAAGTTTCTTCCCGACAAACTTTGAATAGGAAACATGACTCTACCTTTGAAACGGTCAAAATGCTTACCGTCTTCCCTGGTGATGGTCAAACCGACTTTCTCTAAAAACTCTAGTTGATAGCCTTTAGACAAGGCTTCTTTTGTAAACGCATCCCAAGATTCGGGAGAATAGCCCAAACCAAATTTGGCAATGGTTTCATTTGTAAATCCCCTTTCTTTGAAATAAGATAATCCTATTGCTTTACCTTCTTCGGTATTTAAAAGAGTTTCGTGAAAATACGTTTTGGCAAATTCAGAAACCAAATACAAACTTTCCTTCTCGTTCGCTTCGATTTGGTCTTCCTTAGAAACTTCGGTTTCTTCTATTTCAATGTTGTACTTATTCGCCAAAAATCGAATAGCTTCCGGATACGTAAAATGCTCGTGTTCCATCAAGAAAGTCACGACACTTCCACCCTTTCCCGAACTAAAATCTTTCCAAATCTGTTTTACAGGCGAAACCATAAACGAAGGAGAACGCTCGTCGGAGAACGGACTTAATCCTTTGTAATTGCTTCCAGCACGTTTAAGCTGAACGAAATCGCCTATGACTTCTTCCACTCGTGCGGTTTCAAAAACTTTATCGATGGTTTCGCGGGTAATCAAAATAGAGTTTTAGATTGTTAGATTGTTAGATTAATAAAATCACAACAATGAATGAGGGTAAATTTACGCATTTAAAATTTAAAATAAAAAAGACGCTCCTAAACAGCAGCGTCTTCTTCGAAGTATAAACTAACCTAAACAACACTTCGACTGCGCTCAGTGTGATAAATATGAAACTGTACTTTTATTTTTTTTAATTCAAGTCGAAACGCACACCAAGCGATATGTTGTTTTGCTTCAAGGCATTGTCTTTAAACAAAGGATTCAAATCGTATTTTAGGTACAAACTAGTTTCTCCATAACCAATATAAGTACTCACACCGTATATAAAGTCGTTGGTATTGAAACCTCCTTTTTCTTTAATCGTTACATCATGTCCGTTGTCGCTGAATTTCGTAATCTGTTTTGATTTCACTCTAAATCCGGCGTAGCCTCCAATCCCGAAACGAACACTTTCATGAGTTCTGAATAATTTTTTCCCCTCTGCATTGGTTTTAGTTTTTGTAAAATCGAATTCCAAATGAACCGGCGCTGTCACGTAGACATTTCTGAAACGGGAATCTTTTAAATTCACCGAACTATATTCTAAATCCGTTTGGTTACCATTAGCTACAAAATAGCGACCATCGGTTGGACGAAGATTGTTATACATTACAGAAACTCCGTATTTCAAATGCAACAAATTATCGCTCTTGAAAAGTCGCGTGTTAGACGTAACGCCCCATTCGTAGAAATGGGAACCCCAATAGCGGTAATCGGAACCCGCAACAGCTCCATCGGTCACCAAATTGTTGACCCCTGCTGCGAAAACAAATTGCGATGTAGTTCGTGATTCCCCTCTTACTTTTCTGATAGAATCTCTTTTAATTACAATGGAAAAATATTGATTTTTACTTTCTTTGAGTTTCCCGTCTACTTTTTGTTTTACCAAGTCTTTAAGTTCCTCTTGGGCTTGCCCGATGCGGGTTTCGATGTTTTTTGAACGCACTTCCGCCAATTGTAATTTTTTATCATCGGCTTGTGCTTTGGAAATCGTTCCGGCTTCCAATTCCTTGTTTACTTCTTCCAATTCTATTTTTAATGCCGCTTTTTCTTCTTTGGTTATGGCATCAATTTTATTGGCGATTAATTTTACTTTCACTTCAAAAGTAAGGTCATTTTGTGCCGATACTTTTACGGCGAGAAGGCTTATAGCCACAGCTAAATAAAGGGTAATTTTTGTCATGATGTTTGATTTATTTGATTAATGATTGTTTATTCGTTATTCCTATTGGCCAACGCCACTTTAACTTCTTTATAATTTTTGCTGACCTTGTTGATTACTTTTTCACGGAAGGTCATTTCCAATTCGCCATCCACCTGGGAAAGCAAGCTCTTAGCATCTACTTTTACTACGGACTTTTGGTTGACCGATTGCTTTGCTGCGATATCCAAACTGGATAACAATTGTTCATCTGATTTGATTTTAGGACGATTGTCTACCACAATTGGTTTGGTATCCATAATTTTAGGCAAGTCCTTTAAGGCGATATCAGCACTGTTTTGGAATTCAATTGGTTTTTCACGATTAATGAGTGGATTAGCTGATTGTTTGTGATTGTTTGGCGTTGCTTGATTGTTGATTGAAACTCGTTGATTACTACTTGTCGGTTGATTTGAGACAGCTACTTGATTTTCTTTGTTGGTTGAAATTTGGAACTTAGAATTTGGTGTTTTAACTGTAGTATCAATTTTCACTTCTGTTCCAACAACATTATTTTGAGGTTGAATTTCAGCATCCTTTTGAGTGAAGAAAAGCGCACCAAGTGTTACGAAAACCAAAACGCTGGCAGCAATTCCAATAAAACGGAAGGTCAAAAACGGAAAACGCTTTGTTTTTTTTTCTTCGGCAACTGTTAGCATCGCATCTAATCTGTCCCAAGCCTGAGCAGAAGGTTGAATTTCTCTTGAATGCAACTTTTCTCTTATTTGATTTTCTAATTTATTCGGTTCCATTACTGTAATTTTTAAGTTTATTGATGTTGTCCTGAAGCATTTTACGTGCATGTGACAACTGAGATTTGGAGGTTCCTTCACTAATTCCGAGCATTATTGCTATTTCCTGATGTTTGAATCCTTCGATGCAATATAAGTTGAAGACCATTTTGTAGCCATCAGGCAAACTATCAATTAGCGACTGAATGTCTTCTACCGAAAATTTACTTTCAATATCATTATGTCTTTCTTCAATATAATTCTCATCATCAATGAAGGTCACTTTTTTCTGAACCCTGATATACGAAATGCATTCGTTAATCATAATTCTTCTAATCCAGCCTTCAAAATTTCCTTTATGTTCAAAGTTCTTCAAGTTAGTAAACACTTTCATAAAAGCTGTGATCATAATATCTTCGGCCAAATGCAAGTCTTTTATATACTGTCGGCAAACACTTAACATTTTCTGGGAATACTTAGAATAAATCTTTTGCTGTGCATGACGGTTATTACCAACGGCCAGTTCGATTATTTCTTTTTCTTCCTGATGTAAAGTAATTACCTTCATGTTGTATGTTAAACAGCTTATTTTTTTCTGATTGTTAGATCAATAATAGACCTCTATTGACATAGACGAGAATCGTTTCAAAATAGTTGTATGAGGATTTGAAAATTTTTGAATTTGAATATTTGAAAATGAAAAATAGCAACAAATTCAATACTTCCCAACGTAAAAAAAATAATTAAAAAAATTACTTTTTCCTTTCGATTACATAATTGACCATCAAAGAAAGAGATTCTTTATATTCTGATGATGGGAAGTTTTCTAAAATTTGGAGTGCTTCTTGTTGGAATGCGGTCATTTTTTGTTCGGCGTAGCCCAATCCATTTTTGTCTTTTACAAACTGAATGACTTCTTTGACACGCTTTTTGTCTTTGTTGTGGTTTTTAATCGAATTGATGCACCAGCTTTTTTCTTTGGGAGAACAGTTGTTCAAAGCGTGAATTAGTGGCAACGTCATTTTTTGCTCCTTGATGTCGATTCCGGTTGGTTTTCCGATGGCGTCATCGGTATAATCAAATAAATCGTCTTTGATTTGAAATGCCATTCCGATAAGCTCACCAAATTTTCGCATTTTCTCTACCAAATCTTCATCTTCAGAAACTGATTTGGCACCAAGTGCACAGCAGGAGGCAATTAAAGTGGCAGTTTTTTTTCGGATGATTTCATAATAAATATCCTCTACAATATCCAATCGACGGGCTTTTTCAATTTGGAGTAATTCTCCTTCGCTCATTTCACGTACAGCCACCGAAATGATTCGGAGTAAATCAAAATCGCCATAATCAATAGAAAGCAATAATCCTTTTGACAAGAGATAATCGCCCACCAAAACAGCAATTTTATTTTTCCACAAAGCATTGATAGAGAAAAATCCGCGACGGCGATTACTGTCATCTACCACGTCATCATGAACCAACGTTGCTGTATGAATTAGCTCGATTACACTAGCACCACGATAGGTTCTTTCATTGACTTCGCTAGTTTCAGAAATCATTTTGGCCACTAAAAAAACAAACATCGGACGCATTTGTTTTCCTTTTCGGTTCACAATATAATAGGTGATACGATTGAGAAGCGCCACTTTGGAAGTCATCGATTCGTAGAACTTTTTTTCAAAAAGCTCCATTTCACGCTGTATCGGTTCTTTTATTTGTGAAGTGGTATTCATTGCTTCCAAAGATACAATATTGACTTCGTTTGAAAAATTTTTTAGCATCTCATTAAACCTTTTTATAAAAGGAGACTCCAATAGAAGAACTAAAAAAATAATAACGATGAAAACAACCAACCTTATCCTAGGATTTGCTCTTGCTCTAACCATCCTAAGCTGTTCCAAAGAGGAGAATAGCAATGGTAATGCCATTTCTACAGAAGATGCTCAAGTGAGCTCTAAAATTGATGCCATGAACGACGATGTGTCCGCAATTGTGGAAGAAGAAGAGGCCAATACCTATTCCGATGCTATCAATGGAAAAACCTCGGAGTTAATCGAATCTGAACTTACTTCCTGCGCTACCATTACCCGAGTTCCTGCCTTTGGAACTGCACCTACTGTGGGTGAAACTGTGACTAAAACTATTGATTTTGGGACAGGCTGTACTTTAAACAGCGGCAATGTAGTTAGCGGAAGAATTATTATTTCTTTTGTATTCCAACCAAGTGCAACTTCACACACTATCAATTATTCGTTTGATAATTTCTTCCATAACGGAATAGCATTTAACGGAGACAAAACATTCACTCGAACAATGACAGCAGCTCCTAATGCACATCCAATTGTAACGATGACTATGGATTTAACTGCTACTTTGCCAAATGGCGCTTTATATCGCCGAGTTGGAAACAGAGTGCGTGAAATCATTGAAGGCTTTGGGGATGCTGTTTTAGCGAATAATGTGTATCAAATTACAGGAAGTTGGGTTACTACTGGACCAAACGGCGGAACGCAAACTAGCACCATTACTACACCACTAAATGTAAAAATGAGCTGTATCGCAGTCAACAAACCGTTATTAGTTTCAGGAATAATTACCATAGTTAGAAATAACAATACGGCTACACTTGATTTTGGAGATGGTACTTGCGACAATTTAGCAGTATTAACCGTAAACGGAAACAATTACAATATTGTCATAGGAAATTAAGATTGCTATTTAAAAAAGGAAAAGCACTGTTTTTTTTTGAAAAAGTCCCGATGTTGAGTTAGTTCATCGGGATTTTTTTATGATTTGTTGGCTAGCTGTCCGCAAGCAGCATCGATGTCTTTTCCTCTACTCCGGCGTACTTTGGCTACGATGTCATTTTGTGCCAATGCTTTGATATAATTGTCAATAGCTGCATCTGAAGCTTGTTGAAATTCGCCATCATCAATAGGATTGTATTCAATCAAATTGACTTTACATGGAACGTGTTTACAGAATTTTACCAAGGCATCAATAGATGCTTTATCATCATTAATTCCCTTCCAAACAACGTATTCATAAGTGACCTTACTTTTGGTTTTTCGGTACCAATATTCTAAGGCTTCCCTGAGTTCGGGCAACTGAAAGTTTTTGGTAAACGGCATGATGTGATTTCTGGTGGCTTCCATAGCCGAATGTAACGAAACCGCGAGCTTGAATTTGACCTCATCATCGGCCATTTTTTTTATCATTTTGGAAACTCCCGAAGTAGAAACGGTAATTCGTTTTGGCGACATGCCCAACCCTTCGTCTGAGGTTATCATATCGATGGCTTTCATTACATTGTTGTAATTCATCAGCGGCTCCCCCATTCCCATAAAAACGATATTGGAAAGAGGTCTGTTATAATACAAACGACTTTCTTTGTCAATGGCTACCACCTGATCGTAGATTTCACCGGGTTCCAAATTTCGCATTCTTTTTAAACGGGCTGTCGCACAAAAATTACAATCGAGACTACAACCAACCTGACTCGAAACACAGGCAGTTGTTCGGGTTTCTGTCGGAATCAAAACACTTTCAACAATCAAGTCATCGTGTAAACGAACCGCATTTTTAACGGTTCCGTCTTCACTCCTTTGCATGGTATCGACCTTAATATGATTGATTACGAAGTTATTTTCGAGCATGGTTCGGGTTGCCTTGGAAACGTTGGTCATGTCTTCAAAACTGTGTGACGCTTTACTCCAAAGCCATTCGTAAACCTGATTCCCTCGAAAAGCCTTATCGCCATTGGCCACAAAAAAATCGCGCAATTGCTCTTTGGATAAACTTCGGATGTCTTTTTTCTCGATTTCCATGGTGCAAAGGTAAATATAAAGTTGAGAAACTAATTTTGGAATTTGTAATTTTGGCTTTCGAAATTTATCCTTATGCATTTTCTTTCCGACGAACTAGATAACTATGTATCACTACATTCAGAAAACGAGCCTGAATTGTTGGTACAATTAAACCGAGAAACCCATCAAAAAATCCTTCAACCTCGCATGTTGAGTGGGCATTTTCAAGGAAGGGTTTTGAGTATGCTTTCAAAAATCATTCATCCGACTGCTATTCTGGAAATCGGAACCTATACAGGCTATGCGACACTTTGCTTGGCGGAAGGTTTAGCTAACAACGGTACGATTGACACCATTGACAACGAGGAAGAATTGTTTGATTTTCAGCGAAAGTATTTTGACAAAACCGTTTGGGCCAATCAGATTACACAACATCTCGGTGACGGTTTGGATATTATTCCAACGCTACACAAAAAATACGATTTGGTTTTTATTGATGCTGATAAGGAAAACTACATTAACTATTTCCATTTGATTGTTCCGATGATGAACAAAGGTGGCATCATTCTTTCGGATAACGTTCTTTGGAGTGGAAAAGTTTTGGAAGCATTGAATCCGAAAGACATCACAACTAAAATTCTTTTAGAATACAATCAGCTATTAAAAGAAGATCCAAGAGTGGAAACGGTTTTATTGCCTATTCGAGATGGGTTGACGGTTTCAAGAGTACTGTAATTTTACAAAGTGCGAAGTATGTATTTTGAGTACAATTTGTAAAAAACAAACCCAAAAGTAGCACCAAAGGTATATCCTGTCAAAATATCAGTTGGAAAATGTAATCCTAGATAAATTCTGCTGTAAGCAAAAATTAGCGGGAATAAAAAGAGCAGGTAGGCCTGTTTGTAATATCGTTTTAAAACCATGAAACCAAAAACGGCCGTTGCCATGGAATTGGTAGCATGACCTGAGAAAAAACTATAGGATTTACTTTTTTTCCAATATAACCTGAGCAAATCCTGCACTTCAGGATCGTTACAAGGACGTAAACGCTCGAAATGATCTTTGAAAAAATTAGCGGTTTGGTCACACAATAAAATCAAAAAAGCAGTAAAAAGAATGTAGTAACCGAAATTTTTCCAACCGAGTTTCTTCTGTAAAAAATAAAAAACAAGTAAAAATATTGGAGTCCAGTAGACTTGTTTGGTGATAATCAGCCATAATCCGTCAAAAGTCGGAGAACCCAATCCGTTTAGGAATACAATATGTTCTCTATCAAGCTGAATGATTTTTTCCAAAATTAGCGTTGTCTTTTGATGGGTCCAGTTAAATCTTCAATATCTTCCTTGGCTTTGGTTACTTCGGGTAAAATATTGATATCCAAATTTGTTTTTACCTTTTCAACCTCGTCAGAAAATGTGGAAGTAAGTTCTTTCATTGAAGTATCTATGCCATTCGCTTCAACGCCTTTTTGGATTTCGCTTTTGATTTCATTGGTAGCATTTTTAAACTGTGCCATCGCTTTTCCCATAGTCCTGGCAACATCCGGAATTTTATCCGAGCCGAAAAGCATCAATGCTATGAAAATTATGAAAATTAATTCGCCGCCACCAATTCCGAACATAGTTTTTTACTTTTTATAAACGAGACGCAAAGTTACTTAAATTGCTATTATTTTTGTACTATTTCCAAATATTTAGTAGCCAAATCAGAAAAGATAAAACGAGCCATCATTTTATTTTTTGTGTTTAAAGCTTCCTCTAGTTTAGCATCTTCAACAGCATAATACCAAAAGCCTCTTAAATAGTCTTTGGGTATTTTTAGGTTCTCTAAAAAATATTCTTCTTTAAAGAGATATTCAATTTTTTGTAGTAAATACTCTTTTCTTTCGATTGCCAATTCTTTCTTTAGCATTGCCGTTCGACCTGTAATAGCATTTATGATAGGATCTAAACCTATAGAACCTCCCATCATTGTTCCTACATTCGCCGTCGGGTCAAAATCGGAAGCTGTTTTTAGTCGGCGTTCCGCTGGTGTGTATACTTTGGCTGGCTTTTGCAAAATTCCAAGCGACACCGCATTAATATTGGGATAGGTTTTTACCTCAACTTCTTCTAAGGGAATGACTTTCGCTTCTACATTGGCGATGAATAATTTTTTGGCCAAATCATCTTCTGTAATCACTTTGGTTTTAGTGAGTATTTGCAAGCCTTTAAACTGCAGTGTATCACCTAATTTCACAAACATCGAGAAGTTACCATTTTTATCTGATGTGGTGTTAGAATCGGAGCGAAGATTGGTGATGTATACTTCGTTAAGCTCCTTAATTTGAGACGTCACTTTTCCTTTCAATAAAGTCAATTCCTGACTTTGAACAAGTGTTGTCCCAAAAAATAAAAACAGGATTATACTTTTAAATAACTTCATTATTTTAAATTTACGATGTAAAAATATCTTTTAGCCATTTAAATGTTTATAATCTTTTGTTAAACTTACATTCCTAAAGAAAAGCAAACCTTACGCTATGAAAAAAATGATTATCGCCAGTACGTCAACGGTTCATGGCGGCAAGTATTTAGACTATTTACTACCCTCTTTAGCACATCATTTTAAAGATTGTAGTGAAATCCTTTTTATTCCTTATGCGCGTCCCGGTGGCATTTCGCATGATATGTATACCGAAAATGTTCGTTCGGCTTTTGCCACAATAAACAAAGCAGTAAAAGGGCTACATGAATTTGAAAATCCGAAACAAGCCATTTTGGAAGCGCAAGGAATTTTTACCGGTGGCGGCAATACTTTCTTGTTGGTAACCCAATTATATGAAAACAAGGTTATGGAAATACTATCACAAGTAGTACAAAACGGGACGCCGTATTTAGGTTCGAGTGCCGGGAGTAATATCGCCGGATTGACGATGCAGACTACGAATGATATGCCGATTATATATCCTCCAAGTTTTAAGACTTTGGGATTGATACCGTTTAATTTGAATCCGCATTACCTAGACCCTGATTTGCAAAGCAAACATATGGGAGAAACCAGGGAAACCCGAATCAAAGAATTTCACGCATTTAACGAGATTCCGGTTTTAGGACTACGAGAAGGAAGCTGGTTGGAAGTTAATGGCAAAACCATACTCTTAAAAGGCAATTTATCCGCACGTTTGTTTAGACAGCATGAAGTCCCGACAGAACTGGGATCAGAAAGCGATTTGTCTTGGATTAGATAAATTTAGCAATGTCTAAAAATAACTGACAGCCACTGGCTGTCCTCCTTTTAATTTCAAACGTTAGCGATTGCAGCAAGTACCGTGTACTGCGGAAAGCGCGGCCTCGTCTTTGGGACGAGGAAACGCCCTAAAAAGAAAAAACCCCTAATTGACTTAGAGGTTTTGGTTTCTGAGCGGAAGACGAGGCTCGAACTCGCGACAACCAGCTTGGAAGGCTGGAGCTCTACCAACTGAGCTACTTCCGCATTATTGAGGTGCAAATATATAGAATAACATTCTTTCGATGCAAGTTTTTTTCAAAAAAAATTATCTATTTTTCTAATTAGGCCAAGGTTTTCCTGTAATTCATTTATAATGAAAATGTTGTATTTTTACGTTCCAAATTACAAATTGTGACTAGCATGACTGAGGTAAGGGAAATTTCGGCTTTTGATACCTATTTGGTTCGAAATGCGGTTCTCAGAAAAGGCAAACCAATCGAAACCTGCTTGTTTCAGGGCGATGAATTACCAACAACTAAACATTTCGGCATCTACAACAATCAACTCATTGGTGTTATTTCATTGTTTGAAAACAACCATCCGATTTTTGAGGAACCTTCTCAAATTCAAATACGAGGCATGGCTGTTTTGGAAGATTTTCAAGGTCAGCGTTTGGGCGAAAAACTAATCCTGAATTGCGAACAGTATCTTACAGAACTGAAAAAAAATACGCTGATTTGGTTTAATGCACGAGAAAGTGCTGTGGGTTTTTATGAAAAACTTGGGTACGCCATTATTGGAGCTATCTTTGACATCGAAGGTGTTGGAAAACACTATGTGATGTTCAAGAAACTAAGTGTTTAGTCTGGCTAGTATCTCACTGCTTTTGGAAGGATGATAAATAAATAAACACGATTTATTTTTAATCACGTTTATGATTTTTTCATTCATTTCAACCGGAATCGCAGGACAGCCCTGACTTCTTCCCAATCTTTTGTTTTGTCTGATGAAAGACTCCGAAACATATTCAGCGCCGTGCATTACAACCGCTCTTTCTCTAGCTTTATCATTTAGTCCTTTTTCTAATCCGTCTAATTTTAAAGACATTCCGTGCTTCCCGTTATAGATTTCGCCAGTTGCATAAAACCCAATACTGCTTTTAAAAGACTCTGCTTGATTGGAGAATTCGTTAGCAAATTCTTCTCCGGTATTTCTTCCGTGAGCAACTAAGGTGTGAAATAAAACCACATTCTTCTCTAAATCGATTACCCAAAGACGCTTTGCAGTGGAGGACAAACTGAAATCTACTAACGTCAATATATTTTTCGTAATAAGCCCCTTTTCTTTTAGCAGTTGAAAACCGGTTAAAGCGGTATTAAAACAATCAAAATTGGGCATAGCGAAAGAATTAGCATCCAACTGATTGTAAATGGATACATTTTTTGAAATATTCTCTTCAGCTAGAGTAGCATTTATTTTTGTGGAATTTGTTTTGCTTGGTAAGCTCGTAAACGACATTAACAAAAGAACAAAAAACAAAGGAAAAAACTTATAATTCATTGAGTAAATAGGTTTTAATCGTTAGATTTGGTATTACAAACATAAAGTAATTTTTAAAAAATAAAAATAAATCAGGCTTTCTTAAGACAATTTTAATCTTTTTAACGTATTGTATTTGAATGATTTTATTGATAACTGGGTTGTAGATATGAATTTATTATTTAATTTTGCTCGACTAACCACCACCATCAATGCCTAAATACTATTACTATCCCCTATATGTAATACTGCTTTTTATAGGCAACGTATTTAGTCAAAATCCCAAAAAGACCTTAGTTACTCAAGTCACTAAAGAAAAAATCTCTATTGACGGTAAATTTGATGAAGCTGTGTGGGCTACTGCAAATGTGGCAACCGATTTTGTGATGATATTTCCAGACAACGGAAAACCAATTGCTCCCGAAAAAAAGACCGAAGTTAGGGTTGTTTACGATAACGAAGCTATTTATATCGCGGCTAAACTTTATGATGATGAAACGAACAAGATATCAAAGGAGTTAACACGGCGAGATGTTTTTGGAACAGCGGATCACTTTGGTGTTCAAATTAATGGCTATAATGATGGCCAACAGGAATTTCGTTTTTTTGTAAGTGCCGCCGATGTTCAGATTGATGTTTTTTACACAGAATCTAATGGAGAGGATTATTCTTGGAATGCCATTTGGGACAGTAAAGCCCGTTTGACAGAATTTGGCTGGGCTGTCGAAATGAAAATCCCTTATGCTGCCTTACGCTTTTCTACCGAGAGCAAACAAACTTGGGGTGTCAATTTCTATAGAGAAATCAAACGCACTAATGGAAAGTACACCTGGAATCTGTTGGACAACAAAATCAATTCCGAAAGCAATCAAGCCGGAATTTTGGAAGGTATTGAAAACATCAATACTCCTACCCGTTTATTCCTTATTCCTTATTCCTCTTTTTATTTGAACGCTAGTGATTCCCGAAAAACCTTTGGAGAGTTTAAGGGCGGATTGGACATCAAATATGGTATTAGTGATGCTTTTACCTTAGATGCCATTCTAATTCCGGATTTTGGTCAGACTAAGTTTGATAATGTTCAATTAAATCTTAGCGCATTTGAACAACAGTTTGATGAAAACAGGTCTTTTTTTACCGAAGGTACCGACTTGTTTAACAAAGGAAATTTATTATACACACGAAGAATTGGAGAAGCTCCCGATGTTGAAGTAGCTGACAATGAAACGGCAGTAGATATGCCTAGCTCTATAAAGTTAATTAATGCTATGAAAATTTCAGGGCGAACAAGAGGTGGTTTGGGAATTGGCGTCTTAAATGCCGTTTCCGAAAACACAAGTGTTGTGGTCAAAAACGATGACACTGGCGAAAGAAGATTACAAACTATTGCCCCGCTAACCAATTATAATGTAATGGTGCTTGATCAACGATTTAACAAAAACTCTTCGATTTCTCTAGCCAACACTAATGTTTCTCGCAACGGTAGCTTTAGAGATGCTAATGTTTCGGCTTTGGTTTGGGATTTAAATACGCGTTCTAACTCTTTTCAAGCCGTTGGTAATTTAGAATACAGCGCTATCAATGATGCCAAAGATAAAAATGGAATCCGGTCTTATGCCGAATTTAATAAGACAAAAGGCAAAATTCGATTCGGTGCTGGTGCCAATATTATCAGTCAGGATTTTGACAATAATGATTTAGGCATTAACTTTGAAACGGGATTCTATAATTTTTACACTAACATCAGCTACCGCATATTAAATCCAAATAAATTGGTCAACGGATTTAGAGTTAACTTCAATACTTACAACGAGTTCCACAAAGAAACCGGACTTTTAAAAGCAAATAATTACAATACTAATTTCCATATAACCACGAAACAAAATCATGATTTTGGTATGGGAATCAACATTGACCCTCTGGAAACCGCCGAATTTGATCCCCGAATCGGAATTAATGGATACAATATCAATCCGGCCAAATATGGTGGTTGGGGCTATTTTTCATCAAATTACAACTACAAATTCGCCTTCGATATTGAGCCGAGTTACACCAAGTACAATGAAAAAGGAAGAGAATTATACGACTTAACGCTCTCTCCCAGATATCGTTTTAGCGATAGGCTATTGGCAGTTTATAGCTTTAATATCTTTAAGTATACCAATGACAATGGATATGCTACTACTATTGACACCGATTTAAATTCGGCTACACCAGACGATGTGATTTACGGCTACCGAAATGTGGTTTCCTATTCCAACACCTTATCCGCTCGATATTCTCTGAACAGCAACATGAGCTTTACGCTCTTGGCTCGGCATTATTGGTCCTATTCACAAAACAAAAAATACTTACTACTACAATCTAATGGACGGTTTCTGGATTACACAAATCCGGTTGATAACCAGAATCAGGATTTCAGTACTTGGAATTTGGATTTAACCTATTCCTGGTGGTTTGCTCCCGGAAGCGAAATTTTGGTACTTTATAGAAACAGTTCCAATCGTTTTGACGGTATCATTACAAAAGATTTCGATTACAATGTGAAGAGTTTGCTGAATGACAATGTCTTAAACCACGTTTTTTCTGTGAGTATCAAATACTACATCGACTACAATTCGCTTAAAAACCTCAAAGTTGTCAAAAGCTTTACAAAACCTAAGGAAAGAATCCGTTTCTAAACTTAATTTTTAGCGTTATCTTTGTGCACCCAAGGACAATAGTCCAAAAAAGTGTGCCATAAAAATTCGCCATAATGAACAAAAAAGTTATCTTAATGATATTGGATGGTTGGGGAAAATCACCCGACCCCAAAGTTTCCGCCATTGACAATGCTAATGTCCCTTTTATCAATAGCCTTTACACAAAATACCCCAATGCCCAACTTCGAACAGACGGCTTAAACGTTGGTTTGCCCGAGGGTCAGATGGGAAATTCAGAAGTAGGCCACATGAATCTTGGTGCCGGAAGAATTGTGTATCAGGATTTGGCCAAAATTAATTTGGCAGTTGAAAATAAAACCTTCAATAAGGAAAAAGCCATTGCTGATGCCTTTGATTATGCCAAAGAATATAACAAAACAGTACACTTTTTAGGATTGGTTTCTGATGGTGGTGTACATTCTCACATCAATCATTTAAAAGGTCTTGTTGATGCTGCTTATGATGCCGGACTTCAAAAAGTGTTTATTCATGCTTTTACAGACGGACGCGATGTGGATCCTAAATCAGGAGCCGGATTTATTGGTGAAATTGTAGACCACATTAAAGGTACTTCTGTTAAATTAGCCTCAGTAATTGGGCGCTATTATGCTATGGATCGCGATAAAAGATGGGAACGCGTGAAGCTTGCTTATGATTTGGTGGTCCATGGAACCGGAACTCATTCGACTAATGCCGTAAAAAGCATTGAGGAAAATTACGCAAAATCGGTGACTGATGAATTTATGCCACCGATTGTAATGACCGAAAACGGGGAACCAATCGCAACCATCAAAGAAGGTGATGTGGTCATTTTCTTCAACTTCAGAACCGACCGAGGACGTCAACTGACAGAAGTATTATCGCAAAAAGACCATCTGGACCAGAATATGCACAAGATGAATTTGTATTATGTGACGATGACCAACTATGACGATACGTTCAATAATATTTATCGCATTTTCGACAAAGACAATCTCAACGAAACGTTAGGCGAAGTTTTAGAAAAACATCATAAAAAACAAATAAGAATTGCCGAAACTGAAAAGTATCCACACGTAACGTTCTTCTTTTCGGGTGGACGTGAAGAACCGTTTGAAGGCGAAACCCGAATTTTAAGAAACTCTCCGAAAGTAGCCACCTACGATTTACAACCTGAAATGAGTGCTTTTGAACTCAAGCATGCTTTAATCCCAGAACTACAAAAAGGAGATGTCGATTTTGTATGTCTTAATTTTGCCAATGGCGACATGGTAGGACACACCGGAATTATGGAAGCCGCCATCAAAGCCTGTGAAGCTGTTGATCTTTGTGTTAAAGAAGTGGTAGAAACTGCCCTTGCGAATAATTACACTACCATCATTATTGCAGATCACGGTAATTGCGAAACGATGATTAACCCAGACGGTTCACCAAATACCGCACACACAACCAATCCGGTTCCAATAATTTTAGTCGATAAAGAACTTCAAAGTATACATAATGGAGTTTTAGGAGACATTGCTCCTACTATTTTGGAACTAATGGGAATTGAAAAACCCATTGTAATGACTGGGAAATCGCTGTTATAACTTGATATAAATTACATACTTTTTTAAAAGGAGATTCTATTTTGGATCTCTTTTTTTATATAAATAAAAGTTAAAATTTCAATATTGATAGTATTACTATTATCTTTGCAAATAAATACATAATTGAAATCATGAAAACAATTCGCCATATATTCCTATTTACACTTTTTACAATTTCTAACATTGCGAGTGCTCAAAATGAAACAGATAAATTTAAAGAGTATTATAGTATCACAGAGGCACTAAAGAATCCCGAAAAAGTTATTCGTTTAAACTTAAGCAATCAAACGGTTTTAGTTTCTGATGAAGATTGGTCAAAACTCATAAACTTAGAATACTTGAATCTTGAGAATGATCATTTAAAAGAAATTCCTATTGGTGTTACCAATTTAAAATCATTAAGAGTTATCAACCTCAATGGCAACAATTTTAAAATATTACCCTCTGAATTTTCTAATCTTATCAATTTAGAAGAAATTTTTTTGAATGATGAGCAATTTATTGATTTACCAAAATCTTTAAATGTGTTAGCAAAACTACCAAAACTAACATCGCTTCATTTAGAGAAGGACAATTTAAAGGAACTACCTCGTGAAATCTTAAAATTGAAGAAACTTGAAAACCTGTATCTTAACCACAATAAACTTAAAGAAATTCCAAAGATTGAAACCTTACAACATCTAAAATATCTTGATTTAAACGACAATAACATTGATCCAAAATTACTAGATATGAGAAATTTAAATTTTGGGTTTAGGATTAATTTTTAATGAAACAATTATGATTGAAGCACTAATTCCTTTAGTTTCACTTATTGTCTTAGAAATCATTTTAGGAATAGACAATATTATTTTTATTTCAATATTAGCTGACAAGCTTCCTGAAAGCCAAAGAAATAAACTCCGTATTTGGGGAATAGGTTTGGCAATGTTCATGCGATTATTACTTTTAGCCTTTATTTCGTTTATATTAAAACTTGACAAAATAGTATTTTATTTGTTTGAAATTGGGTTTACAGGTAAAGGAATAATACTTATTCTAGGTGGATTATTTCTGATTTATAAAAGTACTAAAGAAATTTATCATAAAACAGAAGTATTACATTCTAAAAAAGAGGCAACCCTAATAAAAGGCACCTTCGCAAAAATACTTGGCGAGGTAATACTTTTGGACTTAGTCTTTTCTGTGGATTCAATAATTACAGCCGTGGGAATGGTAAATGAACTTTGGATTATGTATACTTCAGTAATCGTATCGGTAATTATTATGCTCTTTGCCTCAAAACCCATTAGCCAATTTATAAGTAAACATCCTTCGTTCAAAGTGCTAGCATTATGCTTTCTAATGATGATTGGTGTATCTTTACTTGCTGAAGGTTTTCAGTTTGAAATACCTAAAGGGTACATCTATTTCTCTATGGCATTTGCCTTTCTAGTTGATGTAATTCAAATGAAGACCATCAAAACCGAACCATAAATTACACTCTTGATTATTATTTAAGCGATTATTATTCTACAACAACCATGGACAAATTACTCTTATCCTTAAAAATTCAAATCAACGAAAAAATATTCGTAAAAGACCCTGAAAGCTCTATTCTTGGTAAAAAAATTATAGAAGAAAGCATCATACTGATTGACGAAATTGGTTTTGAGGATTTTACTTTTAAAAAATTAGGCGAACGAATTGGTTCCAATGAAAGCTCTATTTACCGATATTTTGAAAGTAAGCACAAACTTTTATTATATTTATGCTCTTGGTATTGGGGTTGGATGGAATACCGACTTGTTTTGTCAACTTCCAACATCAATGAACCCATGGAAAAACTAAAAAGAGCCATCACCATTGTTACCGAAAAAATAGAAGACGACAGCGCCACACTTCATATCAATGAAGGAATTCTAAATCGCATTATCATAGTACAATTTACCAAAACCCTTCTGACCAAAGAAGTGGATGAGGAAAACAAAGAAGGATTCTTTTTAGTGTATAAAAGGGTTATCAATCGACTTATTGATATTATTCAAGAGGTAAATCCAGAGTATTTATTTGCCAAAAGTTTGGCTTCTTCTATCGTCGAAGGCTCGTTACACCAACACTTTTTAAAAGACCATTTGAAAACCATCACAAATTGTAACAAAACAAGTACATCCACTGATTTTTATCTTGATTTAGTTCAAAAAACTTTACGCAACTAATTATGGCACTTACTGCATCACAACGATTAATCAACTTACTTAAATTGGATAGAAAAGACATTTCTCAAATCTTTTTCTATGCCATTTTTGCAGGTTTAATAAGTTTATCACTTCCACTAGGCATTCAAGCAATTATCAATCTAATCCAATCTGGCAGAGTCAGTATTTCTTGGATTGTTTTGGTATTTATTGTCATCGCTGGCGTGGCTTTAGTGGGTGTTTTATCTTTAATGCAATTGCGTATTACCGAAAATTTGCAACAAAAAATATTCATCCGTTCTTCCTTTGAATTTGGATTTCGACTACCAAAAATTAAAACCGAGGCGCTGTACAATCAATATCCACCTGAATTGGCGAACCGTTTTTTTGATACGCTTACCATTCAAAAAGGTGCCTCAAAACTGTTAATCGATTTTTCAACGGCATTACTTCAAATTATCTTTGGAATCATTTTACTGTCGTTGTACCATCCGTTTTTTATATTCTTTGGATTTTTTCTCGTGATTTTATTGTATATCATCTTTAGATTTTCCTATAATTCCGGTCTTTCTACCAGCTTAAAAGAATCAAAATATAAATATAAAGTGGTGAGTTGGCTACAGGAGATGGCTCGAAACAATTTTAGTTTCAAAAAAACGACCAACTTTGATTTTGCTTTAACCAAAAATGACCGATTGGTTTCGGAATATCTTGCTTACAGAGAAAAGCACTTTGGCATTATTAAAAGACAGTTTACCCAATTAATCATTTTTAAAATCATCATTACTGCCGGATTATTGTTGATTGGCGGCTATTTAGTGCTAAATCAGAAAATGAATATCGGTCAGTTTGTGGCAGCGGAAATCATTATTTTATTAGTCATCAATTCTGTTGAAAAAATTGTAATTGGTCTGGAAACTTTATACGATGTCTTAACTGCGGTTGAAAAAATAGGGCAAATTACCGACTTGGAAATTGAGGAAGCACATTCCAAAAAAGCAGATTTCTGTTACACAAACATTCAGTTAGATGTTGAAAGCATGAGTTATAGATTCCCAGATGCAGCAAACTATGTTTTGGAGAAAATCAATCTAACCATTAACCAATCGGACAAAATATACCTAGAAGGAAATAACGGTTCCGGAAAAACAACGCTTATCCGAATTTTATCGGGCTTATTGCAACCATCATCAGGATCGCTTTACATCAACGACGACACCTACAGAAAAATAGACTTAGACCATTATCGCTCGCAAATCAGCACCATTATTACAGGAGAAACGCCCTTTGAAGGCACAATATTGGAAAACATTACTTTTAATAATCCGGTTGTAAGTCAGGAGGACTTAAAATGGGCTATTGAAAGTGTCAAACTGGGCGACTTCATCAAATCGTTACCCAAAGGTTTAGATACTAAAATCTTTCCGGAAGGCAAACAATTGTCTTCTTCCAATGCTCAAAAAATTCTTTTGGCGCGAAGTATCATCAATAAGCCAAAAATACTTTTTTATGAAGATGCCTTAGATAAAATGGATGATGAAGATGCTATAGAAGTGATTAATTTTATCACCTCAGCAGAAAATAAATGGACACTAATCGTCTCCTCTAAAAAAGACTATTGGAAAGAAAAATGTAACAGAAGAATCACGATGAAAGAAGGAAAAATTAGTAATGATATCAAACAATAATAGGTATGCTTAACATTTCAAACAATAATAGAATTGGCGAAAGCATAGAACAATACAGCACATTCAAGACCTTGAGTGAGAGACCGTATTATCGAATTCTAAACAAAATAATCATTGGCTTTTCTGTACTAGTTTTGATTATCCTTTTTTTGCCATGGACACAAAACATCTCGGGAAGTGGAGCTGTAACAACTTTAAAACCTGACCAAAGACCTCAAACCATCCACTCTGCCATAGCTGGGAGAATTGAAAAATGGTATGTAAAAGAAGGTGATTTTGTAAAAAAGGGAGATACAATACTTTTCATTTCAGAAACTAAGGAAGATTATCTCGATCCAAATTTGGTAAAAAATACCGAAAGTCAACTGAAAGCCAAAGAAATGTCTGGGAAATCCTATGGTGGAAAAGTCAGTTCTCTTTCGGCTCAAATTGCAGCCATACAAAACGAACGACAGCTAAAACTGCAACAAGCCAAAAACAAAATCAGACAATCGATGCTGAAAATAAAAAGCGACAGTATGGATTTAGTCGCCGTAAGAACTCAAATCAAGATTGCCAACACGCAGTTTAATCGATCACAATCGTTAAACAAAGAAGGACTAAAACCCATGACTGATGTCGAAGAAAAACGACTAAAACTGCAAGAGGTTGAAGCGAAAATCATCACTCAGGAAAACAAATTATTGGCTAGTGAAAATGAATTAATCAATGCCAAAGTAGAAGTAAACCGGATTGTAGCCGAATACAATGAAAAAGAGCAAAAAGCCAGAAGTGATCAGTACACAGCGCTTAGCGGTCAATATGACACGGAAGCTCAGGTCAATAAGCTGAAAAATCAGTATACCAATTACCAAATCAGAAACGGCATGTATTATATCAAAGCACCACAAAGTGGTTATGTGAACCGTGCGTTACAATCGGGAATTGGAGAAACCATCAAAGAGGGAACGCAAATCGTGAGCATCATGCCGTCAAAATACGATATCGCAGTAGAAACTTTTGTATCACCTACCGATTTACCGCTACTACACAAAGGCGAGAAAGTTCGGGTTTGGTTTGACGGTTGGCCAACCATTGTTTTCTCGGGCTGGCCTGGAATGTCTTATGGTACCTTTGGCGGAAAAATCATTGCTATTGAAAACTTTATCAGCGATAATGGAAAATTCAGAGTATTGATAGCTCCAGATGAAAATGAAGCACCTTGGCCTAAACAAATCAGTATTGGTTCGGGTGCGCAAACGCTTGCTCTATTAGACAATGTGCCGGTTTGGTTTGAAGTTTGGCGTACACTAAATGGCTTTCCACCGAACTATTATCAACCTAAAACAAATCTCCAAAAAGATAAAAAATAATGAAATCAGTAGTTTTAGGCTTTCTTTTTTTAGGGTTTTCAGTTTGGGGACAAACCACTATTTCCAAAGAACTCACGTATAATGAGTTTCTAGGTTATGTAAAAAAATACCATCCATTGGTTAAAAGTGCCAACTTACAATTGAGTGCAGCTCAAGCCAATTTAATGATGGCACGTGGCGGCTTTGACCCGAAAATTGAAGTCGATTTTGAACAGAAAAAATTCAAAGACAACGAATATTATTCAATTCTGAATAGCAGTTTTAAAATTCCGACTTGGTACGGAGTGGAAATTAAAGCCGGATTTGACAACAACGACGGCATTTATCTGAATCCCGAAAATACGGTTCCCAATCAAGGACTGACTTCATTTGGGATTTCAGTTCCGTTGGGACAAGGATTGTTTATCAATCAGCGAATGGCCGATTTGCGCAAAGCGAAAGTTCAAATCCGATTGAGTCAATCCGAACGGAATTTGGAGGCTGTTGCTGTTTTGTATGATGCGTCGACAGCGTATTTCAATTGGAAACGAAACTTCAGCGAAGTGCAATTGTACCAAAAATATGTAACCAATGCTGATGTCCGTTACCAAGGAATTTCTAAACTGATTGAACAAGGCGACAAACCCGCAATTGATAGTGTTGAAGCCGGAATAATCCTCAGAAACCGAATGTTAAGCCTCGAAGATTCTAAATTGAAATTAGCTAAAGCTAAATTGGAATTGAGTAATTTTCTTTGGCTGGAAAATAATGTCCCTCTTGAATTACAAGAGGATATTGTTCCCGAAGAAAACTTATTAGCAACCATCAAGGAAACGTTGCGCACCAACGATTTGATGCTGGACAATCCTTCGTTGGATAAACATCCGAAAATAAATGCGCTTGAGAGTAAAATAGAGATACTCGACATTGAACGCAAGCTCAAAGCCAATATGCTGCTGCCCAAAGTAGATGTAGGCTATTCGTATTTATCCGAACCAAGCTACATCGACAACTATCGATTTCAAGATTATAAAATTGGGGTAAATTTCTACTTTCCGCTATTTTTACGAAAAGAACGTGGCAGTTTACAATTGGCGAAATACAAACTGCAGGACAGTAAGTTTGATTTGGATTTGGAGCGCGTACAACTTAAAAATAAAATTAAGGCGCAACAAACCGAGATTCAATCTTTGGAGAAGCAGCGCCAACTTATTGCCAGTTTGGTCAAAGACAACGAAACGATGCTGAGCTCGGAAGACCGCTTGTTTTCGTTTGGAGAAAGCTCGGTATTTTTAATTAATTCGAGAGAGAACAATTTGGTTTCGGCACAGTTATCGCAAATAGCGATTGATAACCGTTTTTTGGAATCGAATGCCTCTTTGTTTAAAATCATGGCGAATCCTGAATAAGCATCTAGTAGTAGGACGCTATCCAAGAAAAATATTCCTCATTGATTCTAACTTTTTCACTCCGAATAAATTCTAAATAAGCATTTGCTGTAGGACTCATTTTTTTTCCTTTTAACCATATTAAGTTCCAGTTCGTTACTATTGGCAAATTTTTTGCGGAAATTATTTTGATGCTACCATTTTCCAATTCGTTTTTTAAACCTATTAAGGGCATGATCGACAATCCTAATCCAGCAATTACGGCTTGCTTTACTGCTTCGTTTGAGGTGAGTTGTAACTTCATTTTGGCCTGAACCCCTTGCGCTCTTATATAGTTTTCCATGGCTATTCGTGTGGCAGATCCTTCTTCACGATAGATTAACGAACTACTTGAAAGATAGGCTTTAGTATTTTTTATAACGTCGCTGTTTTGATAATTGGTTACTAAAAAAAGTTTGTTGGTTAATAGTACTTCCGCATCAACCTCAATCCCTGTTGGTAAAGTAGAGACAAGCGCAAAATCAACTTCATTATTTTTTAGGGATTTAATAACTTTAAGCTTATTGGTCACATCCATTTCGAGTTCAATACCACTATTTTTATTCGTGAAATCAGATAAAAAATAGGGCATTACATATTTACCCGTAGACACGACTGAGATTTTTAACTTCCCAGAAAGCATGCCTTTAAATGCTAATGTCTTGTAATTGATATTGTAAACTTCGTTAATAATATTTTGAGCTGCAACCGCAATTTCATTACCAAACTCTGTAACATATAATTGTCTACCAATAACTTGAGTAAGTGGTATTTCAAACTGATCTTGAAGATTCTTTAACTGAATGGAAACCGCTGGCTGAGTCAAATGAAGCTCTTCAGCCGCTTTAGTAATACTCTTAGTTTGTGTGATCTTTAAAAAAACCTGTAACTGGTGCAACGTATAATTCATTAATAATATTTATGTATTTTATAACAAATATAAATAAAAATATATGGAACAGTGATTTTATCTTTGTCAAAAATTAATCAAAATAGTATCATGCAACGAATAACTATCGCAAAAGGAGACGGAATCGGTCCAGAAATAATGGACGCTACATTAAAAATTATCAATGCTGCTGGTGCTCAACTAGAGTATGATGAAATTGAGGTAGGTGAAAAAATATATCTATCAGGCAATTCCTCAGGTATCGCCAAAGAAAGTTGGGACACTATCATCAAAAATAAAGTTTTTTTAAAAGCTCCTATCACAACACCTCAAGGAGGTGGTTACAAAAGTTTGAATGTAACCACTCGAAAATTTCTAGGCTTATACTCCAATGTGCGTCCATGTGTAAGTTTGCACCCTTTTGTTGAGACCAAACATCCAAAGATGGACATTGTAATTATCAGAGAAAACGAGGAAGACTTGTATGCAGGAATTGAACACCAACAAACGGATGAAGTAATCCAATGTTTAAAGCTAGTGAGCAGACCAGGCTGCGAAAAGATTGTCCGTTATGCCTTTGAATTTGCCAAACAATATGGCAGAAAGAAGGTAACTTGTTTTACCAAAGACAATATTATGAAGCAAACCGATGGATTATTCCATCAGGTTTTTGACGAAATTGCTACTGAGTATCCTGAAATAGAAAATGAACATTGGATAATCGATATAGGCGCTGCTAAAATGAGTGACACACCAGAAGTCTTTGACGTAATTGTTACTTTAAATTTATATGGTGATGTGCTTTCTGATATAGCTGCACAAATCGCAGGATCTGTTGGACTTGCAGGCTCAGCAAACATTGGAGAAGAGTGTGCTATGTTTGAGGCTATTCATGGTTCTGCGCCTAGGAGAGCTGGTCAAAATTTAGCTAATCCTTCAGGATTGCTACAAGGAGCCGTAATGATGCTTAATCATTTAGGACAAAACTCCGTGGCCACGAAAGTACATAACGCTTGGTTAAAAACGTTAGAAGATGGCATCCATACTTATGATATTTATACCGAAGGGAAAAGCTCCAAAAAAGTGGGAACCCAAGAATTTGCAGATGCGATAATTGCCAACCTTGGAAAAGAACCTGTCACATTAAAACCTGTAAACTATCAAAGCGGGCAAGAGATTACGTTGCCAAAATATGAAAAGAGGACACCAGCCAAAAAAGAACTCCTTGGACATGACATTTTTGTACACTGGAATGGGACTGATGCCAATGAATTGGCTCAGAAAATGGATACTATTGGCACGTCAAACGTAAAGCTTTCGATGATTACTAATCGTGGAATTAAAGTATGGCCTGAAGGATTTTCGCAAACCTTTTGCACCGATCATTGGAGATGTCGCTTTAAAACAGAAAACGGCAAAACCATCAATAAAGAGGAACTTATCATTTTACTACAACAATGTTTACAAAATGGCATTGATACCATAAAAACCGAAAATCTATACCAATTTGACGGGAAAATGGCTTTTTCACTCGGACAAGGACAATAAAACGCAAATACGATGAAATTACAACTAATTGATGGTGCATTTAGCCCCACAGAATCTATTGAAATTTTAACCCAATTGTACCATGTTAAAATAAAATTTCATGAAGAGAAAGTTAAAACTAGTGCTAACGAAGAAGATATCAAAATGAGAGAAGGGAAGATTAAGGCACTACAAAAGAATTTAGAAGAGGCTCGCGCTTACATTAACAGCGAAAATAAAAATTTCCACATGGAAGGCATCATCAACTTTTAATCATTTCAAGCAGTATTCGATGAAGTAACCACTTTAATGATTAGTTAAATAACTGTAAATAACTATGAATAAAATATTTCAAAAAAAAACTATTACTATCAGTATTCTGATGCTTGCCACACTAGCATGCTTGGTGTTTAATTTCTTTTTTTCAGGAGATTTAATTAGCACCAGCCTTTTGGGTCTTTGCCTATTATTACTCCTATCACAATTAAAAAAAGAGAACATAAAATTATGACTACAACTGAAAAAAAAGAGTTTCAACTTATTGAAAGTACATTCACTCCCGATGATGCTAACAATTTACTTTCAACCATGATTACCAATAAGGTTAATTATCATAAAATCGATGATTTTAGCAATCATATTCGATATGATAGAGATAGTGGCCATTCTAGAAAACGGATTAATGAATTACTTCAAACCAAAGAAGAACTGACAGAATTTATAAGAACAGCAAAACTCAAAGGAGTTAACTTGATAGTACAAAGCAGAGTGTATTTAGAATATGCAAATGATGTTTCTGAATAGAAAACTTCTAATCGCTACAAAACATAAAAAAGAAAAGGTGATTGCTCCTTTGTTTGAAAGTGGACTTGGTGTTAATTGCTTTGTTACCGAGGCCTTTGACACGGACACCCTCGGAACCTTTACGGGAGAAATTGCAAGAAAAGATGATGCGCTAACGACCCTTCGAAAAAAATGCCTCCACGCTATGGAAAAGAATCATGCTGATTTGGTTATCGCTAGTGAAGGGTCGTTTGGTGCACATCCATCTGTTTTTTTTGCTGCTGCAGATGACGAACTCATGATGTTGGTTGATGCCAAAAACAATATAGAAATTGTTGTCCGCGAAATAAGCATGGAAACTAATTTTAGCGCTTCAACTATCAAAAATAAAACTGAATTATTAGCTTTCGCAAAACGGGCAAAGTTTCCTTCACACGGACTCATTTTAAAGCCTACTGAAACCGATTACACTAGAATTATCAAAGGGATAAATAACGTAACGGACTTAAAAAAACACTTTCAAGAATTTGTAAATGATTTTGGCTCTGCCTATGTCGAAACTGACATGAGGGCAAACTTCAATCCAAGTCGAATGAAAGTTATTGAAAAAACTGCGGTAAAACTTTTAGAAGCTGTTCAATCAAAATGTCCTCAATGTAAATCACCAGGATTTACTATTTCGCAAGCTCTTTCAGGTTTGCCATGTGCTTGGTGCAACCGACCAACAGCATCAACCCTAAGTTATCTTTATACATGCCAAAAATGTAGTTTCAACAAGGAACTCTTATATCCGAAACAAAAAACTAAAGAAGACCCTGCCTTCTGTGATTACTGTAACCCATAATCTATCCAGATGATTTCAAAAGATATTTACCAAGCCGCTGAATGGCTAAACAATGATGCCATTGTTGCTTTACCAACCGAAACAGTATATGGGCTAGCAGGGAATATTTATAGTGAAAAAGCCATTCGTAAAATTTTTGAGGTAAAAAAACGCCCACACAATAATCCCTTGATTGTTCATGTTGGATCAAAAGAGGCGGTAAAAGAAATTGCCTCAAACGTTCCAAATATTGCTTGGCAATTGATGGATAAATTTTGGCCCGGACCACTAACTTTAGTACTCCCAAAGCAAAGCACTATTCCGGACAGCATTACCGCTGGAAAAAATACAGTTGCTGTAAGAATGCCCAATCATCCTGATATACTACAATTACTTGCTATTTTGCCTTTCCCTTTGGCAGCTCCAAGTGCAAATCCTTTTGGTTCCATAAGTCCCACCTCAGCAAAACACGTAGCAAACTATTTTGACGATAAAATTCCCTTGATTCTAGATGGTGGAAATTGTAAAAACGGGATAGAGTCTACTATCATTGGCTTTGAAAATGACCAAGCCGTTTTATATCGTTTAGGTGCTATTTCCATAGAACATATTGAAAAGGAAATTGGTCCCATTAACATTAAAAACTTCGAAGAAAATACGCCCTCAGCACCCGGAATGATGCTAAGTCATTATGCTCCCAAAACATTTAGTGTAATTGCTACAGACCTATCGGATGCGATAGCTTTTTACAAACCAAAAAAAATTGGGTTACTCCTTTTTAACACTAAAATCAATAACAAAGAGGTATTCCATCAAGAAATACTGTCGGTTAAAGGGAATTTAACCGAAGCTGGAGCCAATTTATATGCTGCTTTGCATCGTTTAGACGCTTTAGACTTGGATGTGATTATCGCGGAAAAATTCCCTGATAATGAGTTAGGAAAAGCTATAAACGATCGATTAAAAAGGGCTACCGTTACAAAAGACTTCAAATAAGAAAGCACTACTATAATCCTTTAAAAACTACAATAGATTGTATTCGAATGTGAATAATCTTTGATGAGAATCCATAACAAATGCCTTAAGTATTTTCGTAGTATATTTTTAGTAATATGCTGAATGGTGTATAAACGCATAATGTTTATCTACTTACTCAAAAGATGCTCCTATATTCTGCTATCGTTCTTTAATTTCAAATAACTAGGGAAAAATAATTACTTTTGCGCTCGGATTCGACTAGCAAGTCCGAACGGAACACAGTTAAATTTACAGTACATGATTATCCCAAAAACAGCCGAAGAAATCGAATTAATGCGCGAAAGTGCTTTACTCGTTTCCAAAACATTAGGCGAAATAGCCAAAGTGATTAAACCTGGCGTAACGACATTACAATTAGACAAACTAGCCGAAGAATTCATCAGAGATAATGGTGGAATTCCAGGATTTTTAGGATTATATGGCTTCCCAAATTCACTTTGTATGAGTCCAAATGCACAGGTCGTACACGGAATCCCAAATAACAATCCTTTACAAGATGGCGATGTAATTTCTGTGGATTGCGGCGTGCTTAAGAATGGATTTTACGGTGATCATGCCTACTCTTTTGAAATTGGCGAAGTAGCTCCCGAAACCAAAAAACTATTGAAAGTTACCAAAGAATCTTTATACGTTGGGATAAAAGAATTCAAAATCGGTAATCGCGTAGAAGATGTTGGGAATGCCATTCAAAAATACTGTGAATCGCATGGATATGGCGTAGTTCGTGAATTGGTTGGTCACGGATTGGGAACCAAAATGCATGAAGATCCCGAAATGCCGAATTATGGAAAACGAGGTCGCGGAAAATTATTCGTAGAAGGAATGGTTGTGGCTATCGAACCGATGATTAATATGGGAACGAAAAATATCAAGCAGCTCAAAGACGGCTGGACGATATTAACAGCTGACGGAAAACCAAGTGCCCATTTTGAACATGATGTCGCGCTAATAAACGGCAAACCGGAACTACTTTCCACATTTCAATATGTGTACAATGCTCTGGGAATCGTAAGTAACGAAGAAGACGAATTCCGTCAAAAACCGCTAGTGCTGTAATGAAAAAAATTTTCAAATTTATACTGAATACGATTCCGAGACCAATTCTTATTCGTTTAAGTATTGTGGTTCGACCGATATTGGCATTTTTACTAAAAGGAAGCCGTTTCACCGACCCAATAGATGGAAAGAGTTTCCGCATGTTTTTGCCTTATGGCTATGGAAATCAAAGAAATAATGTACTTTCACCAAGTACGCTTTCGTTAGAAAGACATCGGTTATTGTGGCTGTATCTTCAAAATGAAACCGACTTCTTTCAATCTGAATCCGTTTCAGATGCTCCTATCACAAACAACAAACATATCAAACTACGAGATACTGAATCAAGTTCAGTATTAAAAGTACTTCACTTCGCTCCGGAACAGGAATTTTACAAGCGCTTTAAAAAACAAACCAATATTGATTACACCACCACAGATTTGTTGTCCCCTTTAGCAGATGTTAAAGCCGATATTTGTAATCTCCCTTTTGAAGACAACACCTACGACATCATCTTCTGCAACCATGTTTTAGAACACATTCCCGATGACACCAAAGCCATGCAGGAATTGTATCGTGTGCTAAAACCCGGCGGAATGGGAATTTTCCAGATTCCACAAGACTTGTCAAGAGCCACTACCTTTTCGGATGATTCGATTGTCGACCAAAAAGAACGGGCCAAAATCTTTGGGCAATACGACCATGTTCGCGTTTACGGAAGAGATTATTTTGACAAACTCAGAAGTATCGGTTTTAAAGTGATTGAAGAGGATTATACCAACAAAATCGCTCCAAAATTAGTCGAGAAATATTGCTTGGCAAAAGGTGAAATCATTCCTATTTGTTTTAAGTAAAACATAAGTCTTGGCATAATCTTGGTAAGTAAATTTTAGTATCTTTACGAATCAGATTTACAAACTATGTTAAAAAAGTTATTCTCTACGAGCTTATTATTGGTTTCCTTGTTCTCATTTTCTCAAATTGAGAAAGAAATCATTCCACCTTACAATATCAAAACCGTAAGTTTCGTTCAAAACAATCAAAATGCCATTCCGGTTTTTCGTTTAGGCGATAGTTTTTCCTTTCAATTTGACGACTTGTTTGGCAACGAAGCCAATTACTTTTACGTAATCACACATTGTGACTACGATTGGAAACCTTCTCAACTGGTAAAAGCCGAATATTTAACAGGTTTTGACGACCAACGAATTCAGGAGTATACTAACTCGCTCAACGCACTGCAGATTTATTCTCATTATCGTATTTCTTTTCCTAACAAACTAACACAATTCCGTGTGAGTGGCAACTATATGATTAAGATTTTAAATGATGATAAAGAAGTGGTTTTTTCACGCAAGTTTATCTTATTTGAGGAATTGGTTTCCGTTCCGATGCAGGTAAGAAGAGCCCGAAATCTAGCTGTAGTTGAACAGAAGCACAACCTTGACTTTGCTATAAAATCGGCGACTATCAATTTTCAAAGTCCACTACAAAATGTAAAAGTTATGCTGATGCAAAACGGCAGGTTCGACAATGCTATAACGAACATCAAGCCGCAGTTTACCATCGGAAATGACTTAATTTATAAATATGATGCCGAAACCCAATTTTGGGGTGGAAATGAATTCCTGTTTTTCGAAAACAAAGACATTCGTGCTGCCAATAACAATATTGCTAGAGTGGATTCGCAAAGCGGATTGTACAATGCATATTTATATTTATCTCAGGCCCGACTTAACGCACCTTACACCTACTTTCCTGATATCAATGGCAATTTTATCGTAAGAAACATTGGCGTCGAAAATAATGAAATCGAAGCCGATTATGCTTGGGTATTCTTCTCGCTCTCTGCTCCTACTTACTATGACAACAAATCGATTTATGTGAACGGCATGTTCAACAACTTTGCTCTTGGAGAAGAAAACAAAATGGAGTATAATGCCAAAAAAGGAATCTATGAAAAAGCCATCATGATTAAACAAGGTTTTACCAATTTCCAATATGTGATTGCGGACAAAAACGGAAAAGTTGATGAGAAAAATGCTATCGACGGCAACTTTTTCCAAACCGAGAATAATTATTTTGCATTAGTGTATTACAGAGAAAATAATCAGCGTTACGATAGAATCATCGGCAAAGGGATTGCTAGTTCTGTAGATATAACTAACTAAAAATTAACACTAAAATAGCGCCAAGAATAGTATTTTTTGTAATTTTGGCTTCACCTTATACATTGATTTATGGTTTCTCAAATAACAAGAGGTATAAAAATTTCGGTTTTGACTAGTTTTGAAGGTACATACTTCAAAAACTACAAGATTCATTTTGCCTTTAGTTATGAAATTACCATTGAAAATCACAGCAAAGATTCCGTACAATTAAATACCCGTCATTGGGAAATTCTTGATTCTCTTAACGACATTGAGATCGTAGATGGCGAAGGGGTTATTGGTAAAAAACCCGTATTGAAACCTGGCGAAAAACACACGTACAATTCTGGTTGTTTATTGTCTTCTCCTTTCGGAGCTATGAGCGGTTATTTCAATATGATCAATTTTACAACTACCAAAACGTTTAAAGTAATCGTACCAACGTTCAAGTTGAGTGCTCCTTTTGCGTTGAATTAAAACTTCTGTTAAAGACAAATTAATCTTTGTCCCCTCTTATTAAAAATTCAACTTTTCCTTTGTACTTTTGTGTAAAATGTAATAATTCTCAAGAATTGAATTATCAAATTATCAAATCGTCTAATTTTCAAAATTATATAAATTATGCCAAAAGGTTTTTTCCATGTCCCAAAAGCGGTCAATGAACCCGTAAAATCATACGCTCCAAATTCCCCCGAAAAAGCAGCAGTTTTAGCAGCTTACAAAAAAATGTGGAACGAAACCATTGATGTTCCCAATTATATTGGTAATGAGGAAATCAGAACCGGGAATACCAAAAACATGACGGCGCCACACGACCACCAACATATCGTTGGAAAATATCATTTGGCCGAAAAAATACATGTAGAAAAAGCTATTGTATCTGCTTTAGAAGCCAGAAAAAAATGGGCTAATATGGCTTGGGAACAACGTGCGGCTATCTTTTTAAAAGCTGCCGAATTAATCGCCGGACCTTATAGAGCGAGAATCAACGCTGCAACCATGATTGCACAATCAAAAACTATTTATCAGGCGGAGATTGATGCTTCCTGTGAATTAATCGACTTTTTGCGATACAACGTTGAATTCATGACGCAGATTTATAACGATCAACCAAAGTCGGTTTCCGATGTATGGAATCGAGTAGAATATCGTCCATTAGAAGGTTTTGTGTATGCGATTACGCCTTTTAATTTTACCGCTATTGCAGCCAATCTTCCCGCAAGTGCCGCATTAATGGGAAATACTGTCGTTTGGAAACCAAGTGACAGCCAAGTCTTTTCGGCAAAAATAATTATTGATGTATTTAAAGAAGCCGGCGTTCCCGATGGTGTTATCAATGTAGTTTTTGGTGATCCTGTAATGATTACCGACACTATTTTGGCGCATCCAGATTTTGCCGGAGTGCACTACACTGGTTCCACGTTTGTGTTTAAAGAAATCTGGAAGAAAATTGGTGAAAACATCCATACCTATAAAACGTATCCAAGAATTGTTGGTGAAACGGGAGGGAAAGATTTTGTTTTGGCACATCCAAGTGCCAATGTAAAACAAGTCGTTACTGGAATTACACGAGGTGCTTTTGAATTTCAAGGACAAAAATGTTCCGCAGCTTCGAGAGGTTATATTCCGCAAAGTTTATGGCCCGCTGTAAAAGAGCAGTTGATTACGGATGTTAAGTCGATGAAAATGGGTTCACCTGAAGATTTTGGAAACTTCATAACGGCTGTAATCCACGGTGGTTCTTTTGATAAATTAGCCAAAGCTATTGATCAAGCAAAAGCTGATGCTGATGCCGAAATCATCGTTGGTGGAAATTATGATAAATCCAAAGGCTATTTCATCGAACCAACTGTAATTGTTACCACCAATCCGAAATATGCCACCATGGAAACCGAGCTTTTTGGACCAGTGATGACCCTTTATGTATACGACGATTCTAAATGGGCTGAAACGCTAAAATTAGTTGACCAAACTTCAGAATATGCTTTGACTGGAGCCATTTTTAGTCAAGACCGATATGCTATTGAGGAAGCTACTTTAGCCTTGCAAAATAGTGCCGGAAACTTCTATATCAATGACAAACCAACAGGAGCGGTGGTTGGAATGCAACCCTTTGGTGGAGCCAGAGCTTCGGGAACAAACGACAAAGCAGGTTCTATGCAAAACTTATTGCGTTGGGTTTCTCCAAGAACCATTAAAGAAACTTTTGTGACTCCAGAAGATTATCGTTATCCATTTTTAGGAGAATAACTTTTACTACCATTACAATTTTTAAAAGTCCGAGTTTTGCTTGGACTTTTTTTTATAAATTTGAACAAATAACCTGAATGTCAATTTCTTAAAAATACAGCTATGAAAATAAAATTACTTTTACCTTTATTATCTATTTCGTTATTCGGTTTTTCTCAAAATCAGGTAAATTCTTTTTACGGAACATCGGGTGCAATCAATAAAATTGTAACTACGGCAGCTCCGCTTAGTCATGGCTCTGGCGGCACTAATCAAACTTGGACCTTTGGTTCTTTTCTTAATCTTGGTACATCAACGTATACCTATGTTGCACCTACAGCAACAGAAACGTCAACGTATCCCGGAACCAATAATGTTATTGTAACTACATCATTAGAAGGAAATACCACAACTGTAGGAAGAATGTTTACCAAAAATAACGCGGGTGCCATTTCGATTACCGGATTAAATTCGACCGGATTCACCATCAATTGCAATGGCGGTAACAATGGTGCTGGAAATGCAACTTTAGGAACTTTTCCGCTGGTGTATCCGTATACCAATACCGATAATACCGTTAGCGGATCCTTTAACTACGGTACTAATTCGGGAACATTTTCAGGAAGTTTAGTGACCAGTGTTGATGGTTACGGTGTTTTGAATTTGACCGATTACGGGTTTACTGCCAATGTAACCCGATTAAAAACAGTATTATCTGTGACTTTGTATGTAAGTATTTTTCCAGTAGGGACAGCGACTCAAACCAGTTACGCTTACTATGACCCAAATGATGCCACTAACAATTTTAAGTTTAGGAGTGTGAACACTGTCGTTGTCGCTTCAGCAGCTGGCATCAACGAAAATGTAACAACACTTGAAGTTGCAAATTCTGCAACCCTAGGGAATACTCAAAATACATTACAGTCGGTTTGGATTCAAAACCCAGTTCAAGACATTATCCAAATCAATGCCACAGAAACCATTGAAAACGCCAAAATCCAAGTTATCGATATGTTGGGAAAAACAATGTATCAGACAAAAGCGCAAACTATAAATGGCGTTATGGAAATACCAGTTTCTTTGAGCAAAGGAATGTACCTAATCACCATAGAAAATGAGAAAGGAAGCGTTAACAAGAAGATTATAAAAAGCTAATTCATGAAAAAAATCATATCCTTTTTTTTGTTGGCAATCGTTTTAATTTCTTGTTCAAAAGATAATAACCGAGAATCTGAAACTTCAGAATTTTTAGGAAAATGGAAAATGACTGAAGTATTATTTGATCCTGGTGATGGCTCTGGTACGTATCAACCTGTAACAGAAAATAAAATCATAGAATTTTTAAGTAATGGTAGCGTTACCTCTAATTATTCGTTTTGCAATGTAGTTACTCCAGCTGACGGCAATTATTCAGCACCCTATTTTGCATCTGAAAATCAGATTTCACTCGAGGACTGTTTTGACTCGCAATACACAATTGAGTATCAGTTACAGGGAGACAATCTGATACTCTATTATCCCTGTATTGAAGCCTGTTCCTATAAATTTGTTCGAATGAGCTTGTAATTTATGCTTTAAACTTTAACGGCAAATGCACAACCTTCTTGGTTTCAAAGAACTCATCTGTGAAGAAATCGGCAATATTGTATTCGGTTGCTTTGGGGAAATCTTTTAATTCTTCAGTCAGATCACCACCTTTTAAATACAGAATTCCGTTTTGCAATTCGTGCTTGTTTTGCTTTTTGATTTTGTCTTTAATCCACGAAACAAAGTCGGGCATATTGGTAACAGCTCTACTCACTATGAAATCATAATCGCCTTTTACATTTTCGGCACGCATTTGTTCAGCTTTGACATTTTTTAGTCCCAATGCATCAACTACCGCTTGCACTACCTTGATTTTCTTCTGAATAACATCAATCAGGTAAAAACGCGTTTCAGGGAACAGTATTGCCAATGGAATTCCGGGAAAACCTCCGCCAGTTCCAACATCAAGAATGTACGTTCCGGGTTCAAAAGGTTGGATTTTAACTATGGCCAACGAATGTAAAACGTGTTTTGTATATAATTCATCAATATCCTTACGGGAAATTACATTGATTTTTGCATTCCAATCCTGATACAAGGCTTCCAATTTTTGAAACTGTAGTATTTGATTTTCAGTAAGATTAGGGAATTGTTTGATAATTTCTTCCATAAATTGAATTTTCAACAAAAATAGTGCTTTTGGTTAATAATTATGATTTGTTTATAATCTTTAAAAAATTATAATATTTATCTTTGAGCAAAATTTGAACGCATACTATGAGTACTACAACACCTATTTTTTCTAAAAATGATAATTTAAAATTCTTCAGAACGTTAAATTCTAGAGTCAATACTTATTTTAAGGAAAACAATTTAAACAAAACCGGAAACTGGAAATTACATCTGAAAACAATCGTGATGTTCTCTATTTTCTTAACACCTTATTTTATTTTACTGGCCATGCAAATGCCAATCTGGGCGTATCTTTTGTTCAATGTAGTAATAGGAATTGGAATGGCTGGTGTTGGAATGAATGTTATGCACGATGGAAACCACGGCGCATATTCCTCAAAATCATGGGTTAATAAAATCATGGGCGGAAGCATATACATTTTGGCCGGAAATGTTTACAATTGGCAGGTTCAGCACAATGTATTACACCATACTTACACTAATATTTTAGGCCATGATGAAGATTTAGAAGCAGGAAGAATCATGCGTTTCACAAAAGAAGCCAAATGGTATCGTTTTCATAAATTCCAACAATATTACTCCATTTTATTATACGGACTATTAACATTCAATTGGTCTATTACTACTGATTTTCTTCAGATGAAACGCTATCTGAAACGAAATTTATCTTACGGTGAATTCAAAAAACCGGTCATTCGTTGGACTACTTTAATTATCACCAAAATTATTTACTTCTCTATTTGGATCGTAATTCCAATAATTTTGGGCGTTACATGGTGGAAAGTTGTACTAGGATTTTTAGTAATGCATTACACTGCTGGAGTAATCTTAAGTGTTGTTTTCCAATTGGCACACGTAGTGGAAGATACAGATAATCCAATCCCAGATGACAATGGCGAAATTGAAAACACTTGGGCTATACATCAATTATTTACTACCGCTAATTTCGCACCAAAAAACTGGTTGGTAAACTATTACACCGGAGGCTTGAACCATCAGGTAGAGCACCATTTATTTCCAAATATTAGCCATATTCATTATGGAAAAATCGCTGAGATTGTAAAGCAAACTGCCGCTGAATGTGAACTTCCTTACTACGAATTCAAAACAACCAGAGCAGCAATTCTCTCGCATTTCCGCCATTTGAAAGAACTGGGAAGACAACCTCAATTAACATAAAACATTTGTAAAGACGCCCGTAGTGGCGTTTTTCATTTAACATAAATCACACATCAGCATGACTACTATTTTATCGGACAGAATCAATAATTTATCTACCTCACAAACCCTTGCCATGGCAGCATTGGCAAGAGAATTAAAAGCCCAAGGAAAAGACATCATCAGTTTAAGTTTGGGAGAACCCGACTTTAACACACCCGATTTCATCAAAGAAGCTGCAAAAAAGGCAATTGATGAAAATTACAGCACCTACACGCCGGTTGATGGTTACGTAGAATTAAAAGAAGCCATCTGCCGAAAATTCAAACGCGACAATAACTTAGACTACAAACCTTCCAATATTGTAGTATCTACAGGCGCCAAACAATCGCTGTATAATATTGCCCAAGTAATGCTGAATGATGGTGATGAAGTAATTTTACCAGCGCCGTATTGGGTTTCCTATTATGAAATTATCAAATTATCGGGCGGAATTCCAGTGGAAGTACCTACTTCGGTAGAAACCGATTTTAAAATGACGGCCGAGCAATTAGAAAAAGCCATCACGCCCAAAACCAAAATGATGTGGTTCAGTTCACCCTGTAACCCAAGTGGCTCCGTATACAACCGCGAAGAGCTGACTGCCATTGGTAAAGTATTAGAAAAATATCCAAACATCTATATCGTTTCAGACGAAATCTACGAACACATCAATTTCTCAGGGACATTCTGTAGTATCGGTTCTATACCGGGATTATTTGACAGAACAATTACCGTAAACGGAGTAGCCAAAGCTTTCGCCATGACCGGTTGGAGAATTGGGTATATCGGAGCACCCGAATTTATCGCCAAAGCGTGCACCAAAATGCAGGGACAAGTTACTTCGGGAGCCAATTCTATAGCGCAAAGAGCTACAATTACCGCTGTTGATGCCAATCCAAATGTACTAAACGAGATGGTCTCCGCTTTCAAAAACCGCAGAGACTTAGTAGTAGGTCTAGCCAAAGATATTCCCGGTTTTAAAATCAATATTCCGGAAGGTGCCTTCTATCTTTTCCCAGATGTTTCTTCGTATTTCGGCAAAACATTACGCGGAAAATTTATTGCAAACGCCGATGATTTCTCGATGTATTTATTATCCGAAGCCAACGTAGCGACAGTTACTGGTGACGCTTTCGGCAACCCCAATTGCATCCGCCTTTCCTATGCCACCAGCGAAGACCAATTAACAGAAGCCTTCAAAAGAATCAAGGAAGCACTAGCATAAAACATAATGCCTCAAGGAAACTTGGGGCTTTTTTTGTCATACTGAGCGCAGTCGAAGTAGGGCGTTACCTTTCAGGTCGGGCTTTCCGTTGCAATCTTTTGTTTTGTCATCCCGAGCGCAGTCGAGGGCGTTTTCACAAAAACAAAAGGATTTCCTCTGCAATCCCTAACGCAAATAATTATACAATACAACTATATCTTTATACCATGTCAAAAATACTTTTACTCGGTTCGGGCGAATTAGGAAAAGAATTCGTTATTGCAGCACAACGCATCGGACAAACCGTAATTGCTGTCGATAGCTATGAAAACGCTCCGGCCATGCAAGTAGCTCACGGCTTTGAAGTCATCAATATGCTCGATGGTGCCGCACTAGATCGTATCGTAGCCAAACACCAACCCGATTTTATCGTCCCCGAAATTGAAGCCATTCGCACCGAACGGTTTTACGAGTACGAAAAACAAGGCATCACGGTGGTACCTTCTGCCAAAGCAGCCAACTTTACGATGAACCGAAAAGCCATCCGTGATTTAGCATCCAAAGAATTAGGTTTACGAACCGCCAATTATCGCTATGCGACTTCTGCCTCAGAATTACAAAAAGCGGTTGCCGAAGTCGGAATTCCCTGTGTAGTGAAACCTTTGATGAGCTCTTCCGGGAAAGGACAATCCACCATTAAAACCGAAGCCGATATTGAAAAAGCATGGCGTTATGCCGAAGAAGGTTCGCGTGGCGATATCGTAGAAGTCATTATTGAAGCCTTTGTCAACTTCAATTCCGAAATCACCTTGTTGACCGTTACCCAAAATAATAACCCAACACTGTTCTGTGCTCCTATTGGACACCGTCAGGAACGTGGTGATTATCAAGAAAGTTGGCAACCGGCACATGTTTCTGACAAGGATTTGTTTGAAGCTCAGTATATGGCCGAAAAAGTAACCGAAGCTCTTGGAGGAGCAGGATTATTTGGCGTAGAATTTTTCCTCACTGATGAAGGCGTTTATTTCTCAGAATTGTCTCCAAGACCACACGATACCGGAATGGTAACTTTAGCGGGAACCCAAAATTTCAACGAATTTGAATTGCACTTACGCGCTGTTTTAAGTTTGCCAATTTTTGAAATTACGCTGGAGAAAGCTGGTGCTAGTGCCGTGATTTTAGCCAATGGCGATTCCAATCAACCTACTTTTTCGGGAATTTCGAAAGTAGCGGCCTTACCTAAAACTGATTTTCGTATCTTTGGGAAGCCAACTTCAAGACCTTACAGAAGAATGGGAGTTGTTTTAACGAATGATTCCCTCGGAACATCTATTGAAGGACTAGTTGAAAGAGCAAAAGAAACAGTAAAATTAATAACCGTAAATTTATAGATTATGAAGAAAGTAATTTCAATCCTTTTCCTTTTTGTTTGCCTATCCGTAAATGCTCAGGAAAAGCTAAAAACTCAAATCGTAGAAGCTTCCTGTGGTCAATGCCAATTCGGAATGAAAGGCAAAGCGGGTTGTGATACAGCAGTTCGCATAGACGGAAAAACCTATTTCGTGGACGGAGCGGACATCAATCACCATGGCGATGCTCACGCCGCTGACGGTATGTGTTCCACTATCCGAAAAGCAGAAGTTGTAGGTGAAGTTAAAAACGACCGCTTCGTAGCAACCTCATTCAAGTTACTACCTGTTGAAGGACATGATCCTCACAAAGGACACAATCACTAAAATATAAATCGGTCTCATTTTATAATGAGACCGATTTTTTTATGCTTCAGTTTCAGCAACTTTTATTGTATTTTTGAAATATGAGCATGATACTACAAAACATTTCTAAACACATTGCATTAACGCAAGAAGAGCAGCTGTTGCTAATCTCTAAAATTGAAACCCGAAACTACAAAGCCAAAACCATAATTCTTAATGCCGGAGAAGTTTGTAAATACTCCTATTTCGTCAATTCGGGTTTGCTCAGAAGTTTTACGATTAACGACAATATCGTTGAACATGTTTTAAGTTTTGCCTGCGAAGGTTGGTGGATTGGCGACATGTATAGCTTACTATCCCAAAAACCGGGAAATCTCTTCATCGAAGTTTTAGAAGATGCTGATGTCGTTTTATTATCCAAAGAAAATCAGGAGCAACTCTACTTTGAAATCCCCAAATTGGAACGATTTTTCAGAATTCTCACTGAAAACTCCCTCGTAGCGCATCAGGAACGATTGATGGACAACCTAAGCCTAACCGCTGAAGAACGTTTTGACAAATTCTGTAAACGATACCCAACTATTATTCAGCGTGTACCTCAAAAACAAATCGCATCCTATATTGGTGTAACGCCAGAATTCTTTAGTAAGATGAAAAGCAAAATGCTTAAAAAATAATATCTTAATCTACATTAAGTGCCCACTCCAAGTAGTCGCTGTAAATTTGTATCATAATAATTACTAAATTTAAACATTATGAAAAATACAGTGGTACACAAAGCAAACACACGCGGACATGCAGATCACGGTTGGTTAAATGCACATCATACTTTTAGCTTCGCTAGTTACTATGACCCAAACCGGGTTCAATTTGGCGTACTCCGAGTTTTAAACGATGATATTGTAGCTCCAGGCATGGGATTCGGGACACATCCTCACGATAACATGGAAATTATAACTATTCCATTAGAAGGAGATTTGGCGCATAAAGACAGTATGGGCAATACCGAAGTGATTAAGTTTGGAGACGTTCAGGTAATGAGTGCCGGAACCGGAATTCAACACTCAGAATTCAACCCAAATCACGATAAAAGAACGAATCTGTTGCAGATTTGGGTATTTCCAAAAACAAGAAATGTGGAACCTCGTTACCAACAAATTACATTAGACACTACCGATAGACACAATAAATTCCAACAGGTTTTGTCACCAAATGCTGATGATGCCGGAGTTTGGATTCACCAAGATGCTTGGTTTCACATGGGAAATTTAGACAAAGGAACTAGTATCAATTACAATCGCAAAAAAGAGGGCAACGGTTTGTATGTTTTTGTAATCAAAGGAAGCGTAAAAGTAGACGGGCAAGCATTAGAACAACGTGATGGTTTGGGAATAACTGATTTTGATCACTTAACTTTCGAAGCTACTTCGGATGCTGAAGTGTTGTTAATGGAAGTTCCTATGATTCAATAAACAGTAGTATTATGACCGAAGTACAATTAAAAATCAATGATAAAAACGGCTTTTTTTATATTGATGTAGAGGGCAAACACGAAGCTATGATGACCTTTGTTTTTGCAGGCGAAGACAAAATCATCATCGATCATACGGAAGTGAAACCCGGAAATGAAGGCAAAGGTTTCGGAAAAAAAATGGTGACTAAAGCTGTCGAATATGCTCGAGAAATCAGCATCAAAATCATTCCTCTTTGCCCTTTTGCAAAAAGTGTTTTTGACAAAGTACCCGAATTTAGAGACGTTTTATAATAATAACTAACCTGTAGAATAGCATAATTTTGCAGGTTTTATTTAAAAATAATATGGCAAATCTTTTAGAAAATAACGTAGAGGGAAAAATCGGCAAACAAAAATACCTATGTACTATTTCTTGGCGCAACGGTACCTTGTTGATGGACGAACCTGAAAATGTTGGCGGACAAAATATCGGACCTGACCCATTTTCAACGTTCTTGGCATCTTTGGCTGGTTGCACTTTGTCTACGCTACGCATGTATATTGACAGGAAAGATTGGGATATTCCGGAAATTAGCATCTCTTTAAATCTCGCGCAAGAATTGAATCCGGACTTAGAGACTAGTATTTCAAGAGTTATTACTTTCCCTTCCAACATCAGTGAGGAACAAAAAGAACGATTACTGTTGATTGCAGAAAAATGTCCGATCTCTAAAATCCTTAAAAACAAAATATCCATCAACACCACCCTATAATATGGATCCAAAAGACCTTACCAAAGAATATACCAATGGCGAAGTGACCATAGTTTGGCAATCGGGGAAATGCATTCACTCTGCCAATTGCGTAAAAAACAATCCGGATGTTTTCAAACCAAAAGAAAAACCTTGGATAACCCCTGAAGGTTCTTCAACAGATAAAATTATCGAAACCATACAAAAATGTCCTTCGGGAGCTTTAACGTATTACATGAACAATAAATAATGAAAAAAATCATCGCTTTTGGCGGTTCGTCAAGCAAAAATTCCATCAACAAACAATTGGCTGTTTATGCCGCGAGTCTGTTTCCCAATGCATCTGTAGAAGTATTAGATTTAAATGACTATGAAATGCCGGTGTTTTCTGTAGACAAAGAAAAAGAAGATGGAATTCACCATTTAGCACAGGCCTTTTATGACAAAATCGGAACCGCTGATTTCATTGTGCTATCGTTGGCTGAACACAACGGAGCCTATTCCTCAGCCTTTAAAAACACTTTGGATTGGGCGTCAAGAATTAACAACAAGACCTTTCAGCAAAAGCCTATGTTACTTTTGGCAACATCTCCGGGAGCTCGAGGTGGCAGCAGTGTATTAGACATTGCGACTAAAAGATTTCCGTTTCAAGGCGCTGAAGTGAAAGCCAGCTTTTCATTGCCAAGTTTTAATGAAAATTTTGATACTGAAAAAGGAAATATCAGCAATGAAGAGCTGAAAGAAAATCTCCTTGAAATTATAGATTCAATCGAGCTATAAAATGATATTTTTAGCATTCAAGACAATATTGTTTTAATTATTCTTTTAAATTTGCTCAGCCCTATTGGGCAAAACACGATTAACCTTAAATATCCTATTTATGAGAAGCTTAAAAGCCCTACTCCTTGTTTTAGTATTATCCATGCTGCTTTCATCATGTACAAATGATGATCCTTTAGCAAAGGTGAAGTATCAAATCAGTGGATTTGACAATTCAATTACACAAATAAAGTATAACATTGTGGGTGGTGGTTCTATAACGGTAACGAACCTTAGCGATTTTGGTAACGGCGGAGGTGATTCAAGGACATTGAATGTTAATCTACTGCCATTTGACGCTAAACTTGAAGTGGCTGCAAATAATGCGACTAGTGCCAACAAGCAATATGTGTTGAAAATTTTAGTCGACAATCAGCCTAAAGCTTCCTATACTATTGATGTTCCTCCCGGAGGAAGTTCATCCGGAGAAGTAACCTATACCGTTGAAGCAAACTAAAAGAGTATTTAGGATACTCAAATCCATAAAAACAATAAAACATTAAGATGAAAGCATACGTATTTCCAGGACAAGGGGCACAATTTACCGGAATGGGTAAGGATTTATATGAAAACTCCGCTGCGGCAAAAGAACTTTTTGAAAAAGCCAACGAGATTTTAGGCTTCCGAATTACTGATATCATGTTTGAAGGTACTGCAGAAGAATTAAAAGAAACGAAAGTAACTCAGCCCGCCGTTTTTTTACATTCCGTTATTTTGGCAAAAACCTTGGACATTAAACCCGATATGGTAGCGGGACATTCTTTAGGAGAATTTTCGGCTTTGGTTGTGAATGGCGCTTTGTCTTTTGAGGACGGACTAAAATTAGTCTCTCAACGTGCTTTAGCAATGCAAAAAGCCTGTGAAATTACTCCATCTACAATGGCAGCCGTTTTAAATTTAGACGACAAAATTGTTGAAGATATTTGCGCTTCTATAGACGGAGTTGTGGTAGCAGCTAACTACAATTGCCCCGGACAATTAGTGATTTCAGGAGAATATAAAGCCGTAGAAATTGCCTGTGAAAAAATGAAAGAAGCTGGTGCTAAACGCGCCTTAATTTTACCTGTTGGTGGCGCTTTTCATTCGCCAATGATGGAACCCGCTAGAGAAGAATTGGCTGCGGCTATTGAAGCAACAAATTTTAATGTTCCATCGTGCCCAGTATATCAAAACGTAACTGCAAATGCAGTTTCTGATGCCAATGAAATCAAGAAAAACCTAATCATTCAATTGACTGCTCCTGTAAGATGGACACAATCGGTGCAGCAAATGATACAAGACGGAGCCACAAGCTTTACAGAAGTGGGACCAGGAAAAGTTTTGGTTGGATTAGTAAATAAAATTGACAAAGAGGTAGAAACGATTTCGGCTTAATGAAAGATATACTCGAAATCTTAAGCGAAATTGAATCTGCTAAAGTCCTTTCCAACACCATCGATTATGAGGATTATGTGCCTTTGGATTTGTCTGTCACGAATGTAAATTTGTCCAAACAAAAACTGGAAACTTCGAGAGATTACGTAAATTACATTCAGGAATATTTAGACAATCATCAGGCAAAAATTGCTTTTGGAGGTTATCAGGAACATCGAAATTTATACCAAAGAAGCACCGTTTTCAAGAATCACGACACTGATGAACGCAATATTCATATTGGTTTGGATTTATGGATAAACGAATCTGCTCCGATTTATGCCGCTTTGGATGGAACGATTCACAGCTATCAAAACAACGACTCTCTTGGCGATTATGGCCCGACACTAATTTTGAAACATCAAATAGAAAATTTTACGTTTCATACTTTGTACGGTCATTTGAGTTTGGATAGTTTAGAAGACAAAAAAATTGGTAACTTTGTAAAGAAAGGACAACACATCGCCAATTTAGGTTTGCCACCAATTAATGGAGATTATGCGCCGCATTTGCATTTCCAAATCATTATTGATATGGAAAATAAAGTTGGTGATTATCCTGGAGTCTGCAATTCAAAAAAACTGGCTTTTTATTTGGCCAATTGTCCAGATCCGAATTTGTTATTAAAAATCAAATTATGAATATCATGAGAAAAGTAATGTTATCATTAGCCTTAATGGCTTTTCTGTCCTCCTGCCAAGACAAGACCAAAGAAAAATTAGACGAAGCAAAAGATGCCGTTAAAGAAGAAGTTACTGCAACCATCGACTCGGCGAAAATAAAAGCTGAAGCAAAATTGGATACTTTAAAAGATAAAGCCAAATCAAAAATAGATAGCGCTAAAATAAAAAGTGCTGATAAAATTGAAGAAGCTGCGAAAAAACTAAAAGAATCCGTAAAGAAATAAAAAGAAAAAGGTCTCAATTGAGACCTTTTTTATGTGGTATACTTAGAGTTTAGCTTCTAACTTTCTGCTCCCATTTCCAAGCCGAACCCAATGCGTCTTCAAGTGTAAATTGAGCTTTCCATCCTAAAACATTGTTGGCCTTATCCGTATTGGCATATGCAGTAATTACATCACCGCTTCGTCTGGGTACAACTTTATAGGGTACTTTTCGTCCGGAAACTTTTTCAAAAGCAGTTATGACTTCCAAAACCGAACTTCCGGTTCCGGTTCCCAAATTGAAGATTTCTACTTTTTCCTGATTTTGTTTTTGTAGCAAACGTTGTAAAGCAATTACGTGAGCTTTGGCTAAATCAACTACATGGATATAATCACGAATACACGTTCCGTCATTTGTGGGATAATCATTTCCGAAAACGGCTAATTCCTTTCGTAATCCAAAAGCTGTTTGTGTAATAAAAGGAACTAAGTTCTGTGGAACTCCGAGTGGTAACTCTCCTATTTCGGCACTTGGATGGGCTCCTATCGGATTGAAATAACGCAGCAAAACCGAATTAAGGTTGGTCACTTGAGCAACATCAAAAATGATTTCTTCACCAATTTGCTTCGTATTTCCATACGGAGACATGGCAGGTTGAATTGTAGCATCTTCGGTAATCGGCATTTTTTCGGCTTGACCATAAACGGTACATGAAGAACTAAAAATAAGGTTCGCCGTTGGCAGATTAGTCAATTCCTGTAAAATATAAACCAACGAATTAAGGTTGTTTTCGTAATACAACAGCGGGTTTTCTACACTTTCGCCAACTGCTTTAGAAGCTGCAAAATGAATTACACCAGCAATGTCATTATTTTTTTTAAAGAAATCTTGTACCGCAGCTTTTTCTCTTAAATCAATATGCTCAAATAATGGCTTTTTCCCTGTTATTCTTTCAATTCCGTCAAGAACCTCGATGGATGAATTAGAAAGATTGTCAATAGCGATAACTTCAAAACCTTCATTTTGTAGTTCAACAACCGTATGTGAACCAATAAATCCTAAACCACCAGTTACTACTATCTTCATAATATTTTGGAGAAAACAGAAAAAAGAGCAAAGAAAAAAGAAACTGCAACTCCAGAAAGTCTTTATTCTATTTTCTATACTCTACTCTCTTTATTTTAAAAATTCTAAAACGCTATCTGTTATAAATTGTATTTGTTCATCGTCTAATTCCGTATGCATTGGCAATGAAATCACTTCTTTCACTAATTGATTGGTTACCGGAAAATCTTCTTCTTTGTATCTTGAATCAGCATAAGCTTTTTGTGAATGCAACGGAATTGGGTAATAAATGGCACATGGAATTCCTTTATCTAACAAATGCTGCATCAACGCATCTCTATCGGCATCAATAATTCGGAGTGTATATTGATGAAAAACGTGGCAATCACAGATGTCACAAATAGAAGGTGCAATAATGTTTTTGTGACCTTCGAAAGCGGACGAATATTTGCGCGCTGCATTTTGTCTTGCTTTATTATAACTATCCAATAATGGCAATTTTGCATCAAGAACCGCTGCCTGAATACTATCTAATCTTGAATTCACACCAACCACATCGTGATGATAACGAACATACATTCCGTGATTCACGATTCCTCGAATGGTATGCGCCAAAGCATCATCATTGGTAAAAATCGCACCACCGTCACCATAACATCCTAAATTTTTAGAAGGGAAAAATGATGTCGAGGATACATGTCCAATGGTTCCGGCCTTCTTTTTAGTACCATCAGAAAATTTACAATTGGCTCCGATTGCCTGGGCATTATCTTCGATTACATAAAGATTATGTTCTTTGGCGATTCGCATAATGGCTTCCATATTCGCAGCTCTTCCGAACAAATGAACAGGAACGATGGCTTTTGTTTTTGGAGTAATGGCTTTTTTTATTGCATCAATAGAAATATTCATATTGACAACATCAACGTCAACCAAAACCGGTGTAAGCTGAAGTAAAGCGATGACTTCAACCGTTGCCGCAAACGTAAAATCGGCTGTGATCACTTCGTCTCCAGGTTGCAAACCCAACCCCATCATCGCAATTTGTAAAGCATCTGTTCCGTTAGCACATGGAATGACGTGTTTGACATCTAAATACTGCTCTAGATTTTTTTGAAACTCGTGTACTTTTGGACCGTTAATATACGTTGTAGTATCTAAAACTTCCTGAATAGAAGCATCTACTGTGGTTTTTATTTTTTCGTATTGACTTTTAAGGTCAACCATTTGAATTTTTTTCATCTTTCTGAAATTTGAGTCACAAAAGTAAGAAATTCTGAAGTAGAATTCGATGTTCGATAAAAGAAACGTATTTTAGCGCAACAAATTTTTGAGGATGCTTTTTCTGTATAACATTTTGATGATTTTAGCTTCGCAGGTTGTGAAATTGTTGGCTTTTTTCAGTCCCAAAATAAAGCTGTTTGTCGAAGGAAGAAAAACGGTTTTTGAAACTTTAGCCCATACAATTACCACTGACGATAAGACGATTTGGTTTCATGCAGCTTCTTTGGGCGAGTTTGAGCAAGGTTTGCCGGTGATGGAGCAAATCAAACTACAATATCCGAGTCATAAAATCATCTTGACATTCTTTTCACCATCAGGTTATGAAGTTCGTAAAAACAATACCATTGCTGATGTTACGGTATATTTGCCCTTGGACACCAAATCAAATGCAAAACAATTTTTAAAACTCACGCATCCTGATTTAGTTTTCTTTATCAAATACGAATATTGGCCCCATTACCTTAACGAATTGAGCATTGGCAACATCAAAACCTATCTAATTTCAGGAATTTTCAGGAAAGACCAGGCCTTTTTCAAATGGTATGGCGGTTTTTACAGGAAAGCATTGCAATCTTTCGATTACTTTTTTGTGCAAAACGAAAGTTCCAAAGTATTGTTGCAACAACTGGGCTTCGACAACGTAAAAATTTCAGGAGATACGCGTTTTGACCGAGTGGTAGCTATTTTGGAACGGGATAACTCTTTGGATTTTATTCATCAATTTAAAAACAATACCACTACCATTGTCATCGGAAGTTCTTGGCCAAAAGACGAGAGTTTATTGGTTAATTATATCAATCAGACCACCGAAAAAGTAAAATTCATCATCGCACCGCACAACATAAAATCGGAACAAATTCAGGAATTAAAAAAATCCATTTCAAAGAAAACCATTTTGTTTTCTGAGAAGGGAGAAAAGGATTTGTCTTTTTATGATGTTTTAATTGTTGACATTATTGGGATTTTGACCAAAATCTATAGTTATGCCGATATCGCTTATGTTGGTGGCGGATTTGGAAATCCCGGCGTTCACAATATTTTGGAACCATCAACGTTCGGAATTCCAATTATCGTTGGCCCAAATTTTTCTCATTTTGCCGAAGCTGTGGCTTTGGTGCATCAAGAAGGTTGCATCTCCATTGCCAATCAAACGGAACTAAATGATGCCTTTTCGAATTTAATTTTGAATGAAGACATCCGCCATGAAAAAGGGCATATCTGCTCGACATTTGTACAAATGAATAAAGGTGCGACAGCTGTTATTTTGAAACATATTAGTAACAATTAGTATAAAAAGAATACCTACATCCTTAAATAATAATCCTATGAAATTTTTTAAATTCCTATTCTTATTTGTTTTTGTACAAGTTACTGCCCAGCAAGGTGGCATGTGGATTCCTTCGCTATTAAAGGGCATGAATGAGAGCGAAATGAAAAGCCTTGGCATGAAAATTACTGCCGAAGAAATTTACTCGATTAACAAATCAAGTTTAAAAGATGCTGTTCCTCATTTTAACGGCGGCTGTACTTCTGAAGTGATTTCGCCTAACGGATTGATTTTAACCAATCACCATTGCGGATTTGATGCCATACAAAACCATTCTAGCGTAGAACACGACTATATCACTGATGGTTTTTGGGCTTATAAAATGGAAGACGAATTACTTAATAAAGGCATGGTTGTTTCGTTTGTAGTGCGCATTGAAGATGTGACTTCTACCATTTTAGACGGAACTACTTCTCTGACGGAAGCAGAAAAACAAAAGAAAATTCAGGAAAACATAATCAATCTTAGCAAAACATCTCCCAAAGAAGCATGGCAAGATAATCTTATCAGAGCCTTTTATTACGGCAACCAATACTTGCTTTTTGTGATGGAAACTTACAAAGACATCCGTTTGGTTGGTGCGCCGCCAAGTTCTATTGGAAAGTTTGGCGATGTTACTGATAACTGGGTTTGGCCAAGACACACTGGTGATTTTTCATTGTTCCGAATTTATGCCGACAAAAACAACCGTCCGGCTGAATATTCCACGGAAAATGTACCTTACAAACCCAAATATTTTTTCCCAATTTCTATAAAAGGACTAAAAGAAAACGACTTCACAATGGTTATGGGTTATCCAGGAACAACTCAGGAATACCTTCCCTCTTATGCGGTAGATCAAATTGTAACCCTTATCGACCCCACTAAAATTGAACTTCGCGATGTGACTTTAAAAGTTCAGGACGGCTTTATGCGTAAAGACAATTCTATCAAAATTCAGTACGCTGCAAAAAATGCCACTATAGCTAATGCCTGGAAAAAATGGATGGGAGAGGTGAAAGGACTCAAAAGAGCTAATGCAGTGGCGGCCAAACAAAAATTCGAAAAAGAATTTCAAGAAAAAGTGACTGCAACCGGAAAACAAGCCGAATACGGAAACTTATTATCTGATTTCGAAAAAAACTATGCAGAAATTAAAGACTATGCTCTTGCTAAAGCTTTTTGGGATGAAACGGTTATACGAAATGGCGAAATCCTATCTATAGGTTACAAACTGTATCAATTAGAACAATTGTACAATAGTAAAGGCGAACAGGCTTTCAACGACAGAAGAAATGTTTTGGTTTCAGGTTGGGGCGAGTTTTATCAGGAATTCAATCCGCTCGTAGATCAAAAAGTTTTTGAGCAGTTAATAGGCATTTACAACAAGAAATACCCAAAACAGTTTCTACCAAAATCTTTGGAAAATAGTAATGCAGAAGCTTTGGCAAATGATGTTTTCACCAATTCGCGCTTAGTAAGTTTTGAAAAAGTAAAAGAATTGTTGTCCGGCGATGCTAAATCTGTATTGGAAAAATTAAACAACGACAAAGGATTTCAAATAGCAAAAGCTATGGCGGATGCTCACTTTAAAAATGTAGCGCCAAAGCACGATGAAATCAATTTAAAAATTGCTGCGACACAACGAACTTACATGAAAGCTATTTTAGAATTGTTTCCGAAAAGCAGAATTTTTCCTGATGCAAACAGCACCCTTCGTGTAACGTATGGCAAAATAAAAGGATACAAACCAAGTGATGCCGTAATCTATGAGCCTTTCTCCTATTTAGACGGTGTCATTGAAAAATATATTCCTGGAGATTATGAATATGATGTTTCTAAAAAACTGATTGACCTATACAATAAAAAAGACTATGGCCCATATGGAGTCAATGGCAGAATGCCTTTAGATTTCATAGCAACCAATCATACAACCGGAGGAAATTCTGGAAGTCCAGCGCTAGATGCTGACGGAAATCTGATTGGCTTGAATTTTGATAGAGTTTGGGAAGGAACCATGAGCGATATTTATTATTCTCCTGAAATTTGCAGGAATATTATGGTAGATATTCGTTATGTTTTATTCATTATCGATAAGTTTGCTGGAGCTGAAAATTTGATTAAAGAGTTAAAAATCATTGCTCCTAAGAATAAAAAGTAATTATTTTAACTTTAATTTAGCTTTTGGCACAATTTTTGTAGAATAAAAAGCGAAGTAAAATGTTAGTTTTTTAAAAAAAGTTGAAAATTTATTTTAACCTATTAAAAAATTTATATCTTTGCCTCGAATTAATAATTAACCTTTTATAATTAAGTAAGATGAAAAAAGTATTTTTAAGTTTAGCTGTTATCGCTGCATTAACTGTAGTATCTTGTAAACAAGCTGAGGCTACTGACGCTGCTGCTGCTGACACAACTGCTGTTGAAGCTATTGACACTGCTGCTGCTGCTGTTGATACTGCTGCTGCTGCTGTTGATACTGCTGCTGCTGCTGTTGAAGCTGCTGGAGAAGCTGTAGAAGCTGCTAAAGAAGAAGTAAAAAAATAATTAGTTAACACTAATAATTTTTTAAAGATTTAAAGCCACGCCATGCGTGGCTTTCTTCGTTTATACAGTTAAGCATCTCCAAAGATCGCATCACTACTTGAGAAATCCAAGATTTCAGCTTTAGAAATATACTTTCTTATTTCATCCATTCCCTTGAGCATCATTAGTTCAGTCGAATATTTTCTGCTTGTGGCAAAACTTTTCTCTTCCAAAATGATTTTGAAAAAAAAATTTCCTCGCGAGGTTTTAAACTTCATAAAGTTGAAATTTTCAGCAGATTGTTTTAGCAATTCAATTTCCTCCTCACATTCAAATTTCAATTCATAACTATTACTCGTAAAAATAGTTTTCCCTTTACGGGAAACGAACTCAAACTTGTAGCAATCATGCAATCGTTTACTGATAACAAAAGTTCCCATATAAATTGTAAAGGCGATTAAAACAAAAAAAGCCCCAAACATAGTTTGAAGCTTTTGTACTCAGAGCGGGACTTGAACCCGCACGAACATTGCTGTTCACTGGATTTTAAGTCCAGCGTGTCTACCAATTTCACCATCCGAGCGTATAGATGTTGAGCGAAAAACGGGGCTCGAACCCGCGACCTCGACCTTGGCAAGGTCGCGCTCTACCAACTGAGCTATTTTCGCATTATCATTATTTGTCAGAACTGCAACACATCTACTGTATTGCGGATGCAAATGTAATATTAAAATTGAATATTACAAACGTTTTTTTTGAAAAAAAATTTGAATACCCTTAACCAACTGATACCCAAATTTCATTTAACACATTTATTTTTTTTGAAGCATTCTTTTTAGTTCATTTAATTTCATTAAAGCCTCTATTGGCGTCAAAGTATTGATGTCTAAATTGACAATATCCTCTCTGATTTCCTCTAATAAAGGATCGTCAAGATTAAAGATATTCAATTGCATTTCGTCCTTAGCTAATTTAACACCGCTTAGAGATTCGCTTGAATGATTCTTTTCGAGTTTTTTCAAAAGCTTTTGCGCCTTCTGAACTACCGTTTGCGGCATTCCCGCCATTTTAGCCACATGAATACCAAAGCTGTGAGCACTTCCTCCAGCCACTAATTTTCTAATAAAAAGCACGGTATCTTTTAATTCTTTTACAGAAACATTATAGTTTTTTATTCTCGGTAACAACTCCGTCATTTCATTAAGTTCGTGATAGTGTGTGGCGAACAAAGTCTTTGCTCTAGCCGGATTTTCATGCAAAAACTCAGCAATAGCCCAAGCAATTGAAATTCCGTCATAAGTACTCGTTCCTCGTCCTATTTCATCTAGTAAAACCAAACTTCTATCAGATAAATTATTTAAAATCGAGGCCGTTTCGTTCATCTCTACCATAAAAGTAGATTCGCCCATAGAAATATTATCGCTCGCACCTACTCTGGTGAAAATTTTGTCCACAATACCCATCCTCACTTTTTCAGCCGGAACAAAACTTCCCATTTGCGCCAATAAAACAATTAAGGCAGTTTGTCTCAATATTGCCGATTTACCAGACATATTAGGACCAGTAATCATAATAAGCTGTTGCGTTTCTCTATCGAGATAAACATCATTAGGCACATACGGAACACCAACAGGCAATTGTTTTTCGATAACCGGATGACGCCCATTAATGATTTCCAGTTCAAAGGTTTCATCTAGTATTGGACACACATAATTGTTTTCTATGGCCAATTGTGCAAAAGATATTAGACAATCCAGTTGCGCTATCAAACTAGCATTTAATTGTACTTGCTTTATATACGTAGAAATCCAGCTTACCAATTGCTCAAACAACTGACTTTCTATCTGATGTATCTTTTCCTCAGCACCTAGAATTTTGGTCTCGTATACTTTGAGTTCTTCGGTAATATATCTTTCCGCATTTACCAAGGTTTGCTTTCTAATCCATTCTGCCGGAACTTTATCTTTGTGCGTATTCCGAACCTCTATGTAATATCCAAAAACATTATTGAAAGAAATCTTCAAGGAGGAGATTCCGGTCGCTTCTGATTCCCGTTTTTCAATACCTTCTAAAAATTCCTTTCCTGAAAAGGCTATGTTGCGCAACTCATCTAATTCGGCATGAACTCCAACTGCAATAGCATTTCCTTTGGAGATAGCTACCGGTGCATCTTGATTTAAAGTAGTTTTTATTTTTTCGCGAAGCAAATCACACGCATGTAAACTATCGCCGATGATTCGAACCGCTTCCTGTTTGCTCTCTAAAGCAATGGTCTTAATCGGAATTATGGCATCCAATGATTCTTTTAGATAGATAACTTCGCGAGGAGCAATTTTACCAGTGGCCACTTTAGAAATTAAACGCTCTAAATCAGATATTTGTTTAATCTGGTATTGTATCTTTTGAAAAATTGCTTCATTATCTTTCAAATAAGAAACCACTTCATGACGGCTTCTGATTTTATGAATATCTTTTAGAGGCAAGGCCAACCAGCGTTTTAACAAACGAGAACCCATTGGCGAAAGAGTCTTATCAATAACATCTAAAAGTGTAACGGCATTTTGAGAAGTACTGTGGTACAATTCGAGATTGCGAATAGTAAAGCGATCCATCCAAATGTATGCGTCTTCGGCTATCCGTTGAATGTTGGTTATGTGCTGAACTTTGTTATGCTGTGTTTCGGATAAATAATAAAGAATTGCTCCCGATGCTATAATTCCCTCCAACAATTCTTCGACACCAAAACCTTTCAATGAATTGGTTTGAAAATGATTTTTCAACGTTTCCTGAGCATAATCTTCTTTATACACCCAATCTTCTAAATAAAAAACATTAAACTTTTCACCAAAAATCTCTTTAAACTGATTTTTATTGTTTTTTTGAATTAACACTTCACTTGGATTGAAGTTTTGCAAAAGTTTATCAATATATTCTTCATTGCCCTGAGCCGTTAGAAACTCCCCAGTAGAAACATCTAAAAAAGACACACCAAGTTGCTTTTTCCCAAAATAAATTGAAGCTAAAAAATTGTTAGATTGAGCCTGCAAAACCTCATCATTCATCGATACCCCAGGAGTAACCAATTCAGTAACACCGCGCTTTACTATAGTTTTGGTCATTTTAGGATCTTCTAATTGGTCGCAAATGGCAACCCGAAGTCCCGCTTTAACTAATTTGGGTAAATAAGTATTTAAAGAATGATGCGGAAAACCAGCCAATGCGGTTTCTGTTTCACTTCCCGCACCGCGTTTCGTCAAAACAATCCCCAGGATTTTGGAAGCACGAATAGCATCTTCCCCAAAAGTCTCGTAAAAGTCACCCACTCTAAACAACAAACACGCATCGGGATATTTTCTTTTTATCTCGTTGTATTGTTTCATTAACGGAGTCTCTTTCGGTGATGTTTCTTTGGCTGCCAATGGATTTGGAATTGATTGTAATGGAAGCGAATTTAAATATTTTAGACTGATTAGAATGCCTTAAAAAAAATTAATTTAACCTTAAGACAAAAAAAAGAACCACTTTCTGAATTTTGAATAGATTTGTCTCAGAAACTTAAATACTATATAAAAATGAAAAAAATTATTTTATTAGCTGCCATTACTGTATTCGGTATCGCAACTAGCAATGCTCAAGCAAAAAAAGCTACTAAGAAAGCCGATACTCCAGCAAAATCTGAAACTCCTAAAGTTGATGGTGTTGGAATGGTTTTCGAAAATGAAACAATCGATTATGGTACAATTCCTCACAACGCAGATGGGAAAAGAGAATTTGTATTTGTAAACAACGGGACTAAACCACTTACAATTGAAAGCACACAAGGTTCTTGTGGTTGTACAGTACCTTCTAAACCAGAAGGAGAGATTGCTCCTGGAGCAAAAGGTGCAATTGGTGTAAAGTACGACACTAACAGACCAGGTCCATTCACTAAAACAGTTACCGTAAAATCTAACGCTACAGGACAGGAAACTAAAGTTCTTACTATTAAAGGAACTGTATTACCTGCTGCTCCAGCTGATGCTGCTGCTCCAACTAAAAGCTAATATCCCTTAATTATAATTCATGAAAGTCTCGATTTTTCGGGACTTTTTTTTTGAATATCTTTGCCTTCCAAGAATCATGGTTTCTAATATAAGATTAAAATATGCGTAAACTTGAAAATAGCGAATTAGAAAGGAAATCGGTAGAAGATTTTAAAGAAGCCGCAAAAACTCCTTTAATAATTATTCTTGATGATATTAGAAGCTTGAACAATATCGGCTCAGTTTTCAGAACCTCAGATGCCTTTTTGGTTGAAAAAATATATCTCTGCGGCATAACTGCCGTTCCACCAAATAAAGAAATTCATAAAACTGCTCTAGGAGCTACCGATACAGTAGCTTGGGAATACAACGAAAATATTCTAAATGTAATTGAAAGTCTAAAAAAAGAGAATGTAGCGGTGTTTGCTGTTGAACAGGTTGAAAACTCTATATTTCTGCAAGACTTTAAAACAGAGAATAATAAAAAATATGCTTTGGTTTTTGGTAACGAAGTGTACGGAGTTTCACAGAAAGCGATTGAACTTTGTGATGGAACCATCGAAATTCCGCAATTAGGAACTAAACACTCCCTCAACATTTCGGTCAGTGCAGGTATTGTAGTTTGGGATTTTTTTAAAAAGATGTTGTGTTAATTTATCATAGAATTTAGCATTTTTTTTAATTCTTCAAATTTCATTTTCTTTAACTTTAGCGCATGAAAAAGAAATTGGGTTGTTTTTTATTGTTACTTATAAATATACTTGGCTTTCATAACGGTTGGAGTCAACAAAATATTGCACCCTACCTAACGGCTACCGGAAATCAAATCTATTGTCCGGGCAGTACCGTCAAAATAGTTTCGAATATGAATATCACTGATCCTGATGACCCAGGAATAGATGCTATTTATATTCAAATATCATCCGGATACCAAAGAGGTGAAGACTTATTAAACTTGACAGGAATTCACCCTAACATCGTAACGAACTGGAATCCAACTACGGCAACATTAACCCTAGCTGGAATATCTATTCAACCTACTTACACCGAACTTGAGGCTGCTATTGAAGACATCGAATTTTCATCCTCTTCAACAAATCCGTCAGGAATACGAAATTTTTCCATCTCGGTGGGTCAAGCCAATTATTTACCGTCAAACGGTCACTATTATTTATACATTCCAAACATAGGCATCAGTTGGTCGGCCGCAAAAACAGCTGCACAAAACAGTACTTACTATGGGTTGCAAGGGTATTTAGCGACAATAACTTCAGCCGAAGAAGCACAAATTGCAGGAGAACAAACAACGGGAGCAGGTTGGATTGGAGGCAGCGATGAAGCTACTGAAGGAATTTGGAAATGGATGACCGGTCCAGAAATTGGTATTACCTTTTGGACGGGTAACTTTACAGGATTTACTTCAACATTTGCCCAATGGAATACGGGAGAGCCAAACAATACTTTCGATGAAGATTACGCCCATATCAATGCCTCTGGTGTTGGAATTGTTGGTGGTTGGAATGATTTGTCTAATGTAGGCGAATCAGGTGGCGATTATCAACCTAAAGGATATATCGTTGAATATGGGGGCACTCCGGGCGATCCAACATTAAATATTTCAGCAAGTACTTCGTTAACTATTGCTGCCATAACGGCCACCACTTCAGCAACGCGCTGTGGTAACGGAGCAGTTACACTCAATGCAGTCTCAAATACAGGCACAGTAAATTGGTACGATGTTCCTACCGGAGGAACTCTTATCGCGACAGGAAGTAGTTTTACAACTCCTAATGTAGCTTCTACAACTCCATTTTATGCGGCCGCGAACTACAATGGATGCCCTGATATTTCTAGAACGCCGGTGAATGCTAATGTAACTCCCAAACCCATATTGACGGTCAATTCTCCTTATTACATGTGCGACGAAAGTTATACCGTGATCGATGTTCAAACATCAACTGGAGTAATGTTTTGGTTTGACAGTCCAACTAGCCCCAATCCTATTTTTTTAGGAACACATTTTGTGGTTCCCAATATTCATCAGGACACCGTTTTTTATGCCGAAGCCAACAATGACAATTGTCTTTCTGACCGGGCCACAGTTCAAGTAAATGTTTACCCCATTCCGATATTGACCGATGAAACTATAGTTTTATGTCAAGGGGATCAAATTACGCTGGATGCCGGAAATCCGAACATGACGTACTTGTGGTCAACAGGAGAAACTACGCCAACAATACTATCCAACGGACTAACAACTTATAGTGTAGAAGTCACTACACCATCGCCAGGAAATTGCACCAAAATCAAAAACTTCAACATTGCTTACAATACGAAACCCTTGATTTCGGAAGTTGTTATTCAAGGTTTAACCGCAACTATAAACACTACACAAAGTGGTGATTTTGAATATTCTTTAGATGGAGAAACCTATCAAGACTCGAATATCTTTACTTTTTTTGAAGGCGGAATGTATAGGGCTTATGTAAGAGAAAAAAATAACTGTGGCAATGATCAACGACCTTTTGTAGTGATTTCTTATCCGGAATTTTTTAGTCCAAATGGAGACGGTATAAATGACAATTGGTATATAAAAGGAGGTTCCAATTTCGCTGCTACAGAAGTTAAAATATTTGATCGCTTTGGTAAGTTAATTACTGTTTTGAATACTTTTAATCCTTCTTGGGATGGTACTTTTAACGGAAAACTATTGCCTGGGAATGATTATTGGTTTGTAGCGAAAATAAACGAGACGTTCCCCGAAACTAGAGGACATTTTACTTTAAAAAGATAATTTATCCGGAAATCTTTTTCTGAATTTCATTTAAAACAAAGACATAATCTTCCTGATTATTCTGAAAATCCCTGTTCGTTACATCGATAATCAAAACATTCAAATTGGTTTGCGATTTGATATAATCTAGATAACCATTATTGATTTTTTCAAGATATTCAGCCGGAATTTCCTGCTCGTAGCTTCTCCCTCGTTCCTTGATGTTACTCAAAAGCCTTTCGGTACTTTGGTACAAATAAATATACAAATCAGGCTTGGGCATCTCTTTATAGATAATGTCGAACATCGTTTTATACAAACGGAATTCATCTTCAGCAAGGGTAACTTTTGCAAAAATCAACGACTTAAAAATATGATAATCGGCAACAATAAAATCCTTAAACAAATCAAACTGTGCTAAATCATCGGATATCTGCTGGTATCTATCCGCTAAAAAGGACATTTCTAACGGAAAAGCGTACCGACTTTGATCTTCATAAAACTTAGGCAAAAAAGGATTGTCCGCAAAACGTTCCAAAACGGATTTCGCATTGAAATCTTCCGCTAGTTTATTGGTTAACGTCGTTTTTCCGGCACCAATATTTCCTTCGATCGCAATATAATTGAAATGATCCAACTTCAATTTGGCGATCGGAATTTCAAGGTTTTGAATCAATATGCAATTGCTTTTATCTTCCGAAAGGACTAACAACTCATGCAAATATTTCTGTAAAATCGGGTGACGCCAATCGAGATTTAAATCGCGCATCGGCAACAAAACAAACAATCGGTTTTGCATTTCCGGATGAGGCACTTGCAATTTGTCGGAAGCTATAATTTCCTCATCAAAAGCAATAACATCAATATCAATGATACGAGCCTGATATCCTTCCGATGCGGTGCGGATTCTTCCCAAAGCTTCTTCCAAAAGCAAACATTCCTCCAAAATTTGATGCGCCGATTTATGCGTATTCATAATCACAGCACAATTATAAAATTTCGCACTCTCAAAACCCCATGACGGCGTCTCATATAGCTTAGAAATTTTGATAATAGTCCCTATTTCATTGTGCAGACTTTCTATGCAACGCTCAATGTTTTCGAGACGATTGCCCTGATTCGTGCCTAGCGATAAAATGACCTGATGCTGCTTTTTCATGGAAGCACAAATTAACTAAAAGTATTTTAGAATAATTACAAAAAACAGCCAAGTGTTGATAACATTTTCTCAACAATTAAATCATAAAACTTCCCTAATTAATAACCCTCTTCTCACTAAAAGGCATTATTTTTGTTAAAATAAAGCGTAACTAAATCTGCCATACCATGTTAAAGAAAATCTTAAAAATAGTCGGAATATTTTTGTTGCTGTTAGTCATTTCAGCCTTTGCCATTCCCTATTTCTTTAAAGATCAAATCAAAGCCCGAATTTTGACTGCCATCAATGAAAAGGTCGACGCCAAAGTGGCTTTCGCCGATGCCGATCTGAGTTTGTTCAGAAATTTTCCCAATGCAAGTGTATCCATAGATAAGCTTACTATCATTAATAAAGCGCCATTTGAAGGAGATACTTTGGTAGCTTTTGAAGAGCTCAATCTAAAAATGTCCATCAAAGAATTGTTTAACGGCGAAAATGAGCCTATGAATATTGACGGGATTTCTTCAAAAAATGGTTTGGTCAATATTATTATTGATAAAAATGGTGTCGGTAATTTTGACATTGCCCTCAAAGAGGATAAAAAAGGAGACGATGGAAAAAGCAAACCGCTTTCGTTGAAGATAAAAGAATATTCGGTTGAAAATTTTAGGTTCAAATACACCGACGAAAAATCGAAACTTCGAATGGTTTTAGACAGTATTAATCATGAAGGAACAGGCGACTTTGCTTCCTCTAAATTAGATTTGGTTACCAAAACCACAACAACTGTTTCCTTAGATATGGACAAGGCCAATTACATGAAAAATGTAAAGCTTTCGTTGGATGCTACTCTTGGAATTGATTTGGACAATAGCAAATATACCTTCAAAGAAAACAAAGCAAAAATCAACGAACTGCCTTTAGAATTTGACGGTTTTATACAGATTGTCGAAGCGGGACAACAATATGACCTGAAATTCAAAACACCAACCTCATCCTTTAAAAACTTTTTAGGATTGATTCCGGCACAATATTCAAGCAATCTTAAAGACGTAAAAACCAGTGGTGATTTCACCGTTGGCGGCTTTGCCAAAGGATTGCTTTCGGATACTACGGTGCCTAAATTCAATATCGAAATTGCTTCAAATAACGCTTCATTTCAATATCCAAACTTGCCAAAATCAGTTCAAAAAATTGTCATCGATACCAAAATCATCAACGAAACGGGTGTAATGAATGATACGTATGTGAATTTGGATAAATTATCATTTCAAATTGACCAAGATGTTTTTAACGCCAAAGCCAATATTAGAAACATTTCCGAAAATGCTCTGGTAAACGCAGCGCTGAAAGGCACCATCAATCTGGGAAACCTTACCAAAGCATATCCTGTAAAATTGGATAAACCATTAAGCGGAATTTTAAAAGCAGATGTCACTACCGAATTTGACATGCAGTCCGTAGAAAAAAGTGATTATGCCCGAATCAAAAATGCAGGAACATTGGATTTGACCGGATTTAATTATACAGACGATGGTGGAAAAACGATGAAAATCAGTCGTGCGTTGGTTTCGTTTGACCCAAGCCGTGTAAATCTGAAACAGTTCAATGCAACTACTGGAAAAACAGATTTGGCCGTAAATGGTGTTTTAGAAAACTTCTACGGATTTGTATTTAAAAATCAGGAACTGAAAGGAAATTTCAACCTGAACTCGAATCAATTGGCGGTAAGCGATTTTATGACTTCTGAAGCAGATACTAAAAAAGAAGCCGATAAACCAGCTGAAGCCATGAAGATTCCGGCGTTCCTGAACTGTACGTTAACCGCAAAAGCCAATACTGTTTTATACGACAATCTGGTGCTGAAAAATGTATCCGGGAAAATCATCATTAAAGACCAAAAAGCTACTTTACAAAATGGTAAAACCGATATTTTCGGTGGTTCTATTGCCTTTAACGGTGATGTTTCTACCAAGGAAAAAGTATCTAAATTCAATATGGACTTGGGCTTGACAGGTGTCGACATTGCTCAAACTTTTACGCAATTAGACATGATGAAGAAAATTGCTCCGATTGCCGGAGTAATCAATGGAAAACTGAATTCGAAAATCAAACTTTCCGGAAATCTTAAAGACAAGCAAATGGCTCCTGATTTGAACACCATTTCCGGAGATCTATTGGGACAATTGCTTTCAACAACTGTAAATTCAAGCAACTCAACTTTGCTTAGTGCCCTAGACAATCAGTTGGGTTTTGTCGATTTGAAAAAATTAAATCTGAATGATTTAAAAGCTGCGTTAACCTTTAAAGACGGGAAAGTAAATGTAAAACCTTTCGACATCAAGTATCAGGACATTAAAGCAACCGTTGGCGGAACTCATGGTTTTGACCAATTGATGAATTACAACATTAAGCTTGATGTTCCGGCAAAATATTTAGGAACAGAAATCAACAATTTAATAGGGAAACTAACTCCGGCTGATGCTAAAAAGTTTGAAACCATTCCTATTAATGCTATATTGGGTGGAAACTTCAGCAGTCCAAAAATAACAACCGACATCAAACAAGCCACAACGAATTTGGTTACGAATTTGGTAAAACAACAAAAAGAAAAATTAATCAGTGGCGGAAGAGATGCATTGAGCGGCATTATTTCTAATGCGACCAAACCCAAAACGGATACCACTAAAACCAACGTGAAAACTGATGTAAAAGACAGAGCGAAAGATTTACTCAACGGTTTGTTTAACAAAAAGAAAAAAGAAGAACCGAAGAAAACAGAAACAACGCCAGCTCCGACAAAATAAGATAAAAACCCTTTCAGATTGAAAGGGTTTTTTTTGATATTTACATCAGAATGGGAAATGCATTGAAAATGATTGAAATACAATTGAAAAAAAACTAAAGCACAGGTATTGGATGAACTTGATTAAAAACATCTCAATAATAGCAATAAGCTCATTTATTCTTTATTACTTTAAATTGCTTTCTGTTAGTAAAGGGCTGCGTATTTACGAGTCATTAGTAAATACAACTTTATTAAAAAACAAAAGTGTTTCTAATGTAAAAACAGCCGTTATTTTTGAAAGTATATTTTTTTTATTAGTGATATTTTGTCTTTTTTTTATATTTAAATTAATCTCAAAATATTTTGAACTTGACAAACTATTTTTGTTGATAATAGTTGTAAGCCCTGTAATATTTGAAGTTAGCGGAGCGTTATATGATAAATCATGTCTCAAACCTTGGTATGATTTAAATAAAATTCTTTGGTATTTACCTATACGTTTAGCATTATGGATTATTCTTTATTTCTGTTTTAAAAATCTAATGCCTATGCTCAAAGTGAGACGAAATCTTGTTATAATTGGATGTGTGTTTATAATTTTTCATACTTTTAAAATATTCAGCAAGTATAATTTTTAACAAAAAACCCTTTCAAATTGAAAGGGTTTTTTAGTAACAGTCTAAACTACAAATCTTCAAAAAGAAAACCCTCAAAAATTTCCTTTTTACATTCAGTCTTCTACCTTTGTGTTATCAAAATAAAGACCATGCACAAAGATAGTAAACGCAGAGAAGCCCTTTTATACCACGCCAAACCCACTCCGGGAAAAATTCAAGTCGTGCCTACCAAAAAATACGCCACGCAAAGAGATTTATCATTGGCCTACTCGCCCGGTGTTGCTGAGCCCTGTTTGGAAATTGCCAAAGATGTAAACAATGTCTATAAATATACTTCCAAAGGAAATCTGGTAGCCGTAATCAGTAATGGTACAGCCGTTTTAGGTTTAGGCGATATTGGTCCCGAAGCTTCAAAACCGGTTATGGAAGGAAAAGCATTGCTCTTCAAAATCTTTGCTGACATTGATGTTTTTGATATTGAAGTCGATACTAAAGATGTCGATGCGTTTATTGAAACTGTAAAAAATATTGCGCCGACTTTTGGCGGAATCAATCTGGAAGATATCAAAGCTCCAGAGTCTTTCGAAATTGAAAGACGTTTGGTAGAAGAACTGAATATTCCGGTCATGCACGATGACCAACATGGAACCGCAATCATCTCAGCAGCAGCATTATTAAATGCAGTAGAATTGGCGGGGAAAAAGATGGACAATGTAAAAATCATAATATCCGGAGCTGGTTCAGCAGCGATTGCCTGCGCCAATTTGTATGTTTCTTTTGGCGTTAAAGAAGAAAATATTTTGATGTTTAACAGCAAAGGTGCCCTTCGTAAAGACGATCCAAAGATTTCGGAAAACCAAAAAAAATACGGTACAGACAAAGCCGTTTCCCCATCGTTGCAAGAAGCCATGGTTGGAAGCGATGTTTTCGTCGGACTATCAACAGGTGATATTGTTACTCCAGAGATGCTTTTGGGAATGGCAAAAAATCCAATCGTTTTTGCAATGGCAAATCCCAATCCGGAAATAAAATACGATATCGCTATCAAAACCAGAAAAGATATTATCATGGCAACCGGTCGTTCTGACCATCCGAACCAAGTAAATAATGTTTTGGGGTTTCCTTATATTTTCCGCGGTGCGCTTGACATTAGAGCCACCAAGATTAATGAAGACATGAAAAAAGCAGCCGTAGTTGCTTTAGCAGAATTAGCCAAAGAATCAGTACCAGAACAAGTAAACATTGCTTACGGCGAAACGAAGTTGGTTTTTGGAAGAGACTATATCATTCCGAAACCGTTTGACCCACGATTGATTGCAAAAGTGCCACCAGCTGTAGCAAGAGCCGCAATGGAATCAGGTGTTGCATTACATCCGATAACTGATTGGGAAAAATATGAAGAAGAATTATTAGAACGTTTGGGTTCTGACAATAAAATGGTACGCTTGCTGACCAACAGAGCCAAAACAGATCCTAAACGTGTTGTTTTTGCCGAAGCGGATCATTTAGATGTACTAAAAGCAGCCCAAATTGCTTATGAAGAAGGCATTGCCCATCCAATCCTTTTAGGAAACAAAGAATTGATTTTGGAATTAAAAGAAGAATTAGGATTTGATGCTGATGTTCCGATTTTTGATCCAAAAACTACTGAGGAGGACAAACGCCGCTTGAAATATGCTGACATCTATTGGAAATCAAGACAACGAAGAGGTATTTCATTACTTGATGCTCAAAAATGGATGCGCGAACGAAATTATTTTGCCGCCATGATGGTTAATGAAGGTGATGCTGACGCCATGGTTTCGGGTTATTCCAGAAGTTATCCTTCTACCGTAAAACCTCTGATGCAATTGATTGGGAAAGCTCCGGGTATTACGTTGATTGCAACGACCAACATGATGATGACTAACCGAGGCCCAATGTTCTTATCAGATACCGCCATCAACCCAAATCCTTCGGCAGAAGAACTAGCAAAAATTGCATTGATGACGGCTAAAACAGCTCGAATGTTCGGAATGGAGCCTGTCATAGCAATGGTTTCTTTTTCAAATTTCGGTTCCTCAGCGCACGAAAGTGCCAATAAAGTGAGAGAAGCTGTTGCGTATTTACACAAATATTATCCCGATTTGATAGTTGATGGCGAAATCCAAACCGATTTTGCGTTGAATGCCGAAATGCTCAAAGCTAAGTTTCCGTTCTCGAAATTGGCTGGAAAAAAAGTAAACACTTTGATATTCCCTAATTTAGAAGCAGCAAATATCACCTATAAACTCTTAAAAGAATTGTATAAAGTAGACTCTATTGGACCCATCATGCTCGGAATGGAAAAAGCAGTGCACATTTTCCAATTGGGTGCCAGTGTCGAAGAAATGGTAAATATGGTAGCTGTTTCGGTGGTGGATGCGCAAGAAAAAGAGAAGAGAAAAAAGATGACTGCCAAATAAGTTTTTGTATTATTGTACACTTATTGCACTCAAATTATACCAATTAGAGAATTTTGTTATATTTGGAGATAGATTTTAATAAAAAATGATTGCACACATTCAAGGAAAATTAGTTGAAAAATCCCCTACTGAAGTTGTTATAGACTGCAATGGAGTTGGTTATCACATTAATATTTCACTGCATACTTTTTCCTTGCTTCCGAATACTGATTTCGTAAAATTATATACGCATCTCCAAATTAAGGAAGATGCGCATTCTTTGTTTGGTTTTGTAGAAAAATCAGAAAGAGAATTGTTTAAGCTTTTACTATCGGTTTCCGGAATTGGAGCCAGCATTGCAAGAACGATGTTATCTTCTTTAGACCCGAAACAAATTATTCATGCCATTGGCAGCGGCGATTTGGGAACTATTCAATCTATCAAAGGGATTGGAAGCAAAACGGCTCAACGTGTCATACTAGATTTAAAGGAAAAAGTGTTAAAGATTTATGATTTAGAGGAAATTTCTATGACACAACACAATATTTCGCGGGAAGAATCGTTATCTGCCTTAGAGGTTTTGGGTTATGTTAGGAAAAATGCAGAAAAAGTGGTGGACAAAATCATCAAAGAAAATCCCGAAGCCGGAGTAGAAACAATAATCAAACAAGCGTTAAAAAATTTATAATACTTGAAAACAATTTACGATACCAAACCATTTTTACATATAAAAAAGCTACTCCTCGGATTAGTTTTGCTGCTCAGCACTACTGTTTTTTCTCAAGTTAACCCCACTGTTGTAGACAGTACCGGCTATTCCACAGGACGTGTTGAAATTAAAAATCCAAACAGCATTGTCAATGCGTACACGTATGACCCTGCTACCAACAGATACATTTATACGAGCACTTTTGATGGATTTAACATCAATTATCCCATAATCTTGACGCCAAAAGAATACGAAGAACTGGTACTTCGCGAATCGATGCGCGAGTATTTCAAACAAAAATCGGATGCTATTGATGGAAAAAAAGAGGGAAGTGAAGCTGCCAAAAAAGATTTATTACCGAGATACTACGTCAATTCCGGTTTCTTTGAAACCATTTTTGGTTCCAATACTATTGATGTAAAACCCACAGGGTCTGTAGAAATGGATTTGGGTGTGCGTTATACTAAACAAGACAACCCTTCATTTTCACCTAGAAACCGCTCTCAGTTTTCGTTCGATTTTGATCAAAGAATCAGCATGAGTTTAAACGGAAAAGTAGGAACGAGACTAAGTGTTAATGCCAATTACGATACCGAATCGACCTTTGCTTTTCAAAATCTAATCAAATTAGAATACGCTCCAACCGAAGACGATATCATTCAGAAAATTGAGGTCGGAAACGTCAGCATGCCACTATCGAATTCCTTAATCCGTGGCGCACAAAGTTTATTTGGAGTCAAAGCGCAATTACAATTTGGAAGAACTACCGTAACGGGAGTCTTTTCGGAACAAAAATCACAAACCAAATCGGTTATTGCCCAAGGTGGCGGAACGATACAAGATTTCGAAATATTTGGTTTAGACTACGACAATGACAGACACTTTTTCCTGTCGCAGTATTTCAGAAATAAGTACGATGAAGCCTTGGCGAACTATCCCATCATTCAAAGCCGTGTTCAAATTACTAGAATTGAGGTTTGGGTAACCAACAGACAAAATCGTGTCAGCACAACAAGTAACAATCTTAGAAATATAATTGCACTCCAGGATTTGGGAGAATCCAGATTAACAAACATAGCCGAAAGCCGTGTAGTTGCAGTTGATCCGATAGAATATAATGCCAACAACTTTTTCTTGTCACCAACAGCAATAGATTTGCCGTCTGATAACAAAAATAATAGATATGACCCAGGACTAATTTCAGCTGGCGGAGGTTTATTAAACGGCAATGTTAGAGATGTTGTAACGGCAAGTGGCGGTTTTAATAATACAGTACCTGTTGATGAAGGAACCGATTACTCTAAACTGGAAAATGCCCGAAAGTTAGCACCAAACGAGTTTACTTTTCACCCACAATTGGGTTACATCTCTTTACAACAAAGACTGTCCAACGACGAGGTTTTAGCGGTTGCTTATCAATATACCATCGGAGATCAAGTGTATCAGGTGGGAGAATTTGGTACTGATGGTGTGGATTCGACTGTAATTTCAGGCAGCGGAACTGCTTCTCAAAACATCTCTACTCAAAGTTTGATTTTGAAAATGCTGAAAAGTAATTTGACCAACGTTCAAAAACCAATTTGGAACTTGATGATGAAAAACATCTACCAAATTCAAGGTGGTTATCAGTTACAGCAGGAAGATTTCAGATTCAACATTTTATATACTGACCCTTCTCCGTTAAACTACATCACACCAGCAAACAACAGCCCTAGCAGTCAGCTACCTTCGGATGTGGCAGAAACACCCTTGCTGAAAGTATTCAATGTTGACAAACTTAACTATAACAACGATCCACAATTAGGTGGTGATGGTTTTTTCGATTTTTTACCGGGAATAACGGTAGATCAGCAAAATGGACGTTTGATTTTTACCACTGTTGAACCTTTTGGATTGCATTTGTTTGAAAAATTAAGAACTTCACCAACGCAAAATTATTATGGTGACCCAACAAACATAGCAGATTACAACGCCAATCAGGCGAAATACGTATTTAGAAATATGTATATCGGAACGCCAGCCTCGGCTTTGCAGGATGCTGAAAAAAATAAGTTTCAATTAAAAGGAAGATACAAATCTTCGGGAGGTGACGGAATTCCGATTGGTGCCTACAATGTTCCTAGAGGTTCTGTTGTGGTAACCGCTGGAGGAAGAGTTTTACAAGAAGGTATTGACTATAGCGTTAACTATCAAGCTGGTAGAGTGCAAATCTTAGACCCTTCTTTACAAGCTTCTAACACTCCTATTCAGGTTTCTGTAGAAAACAATGCTACGTTCGGTCAGCAAACCAGAAGATTTATGGGAATTAATGTCGAGCACAAATTTTCCGATAAATTATTGGTTGGAGCTACATTTTTAAAAATGACCGAAAGACCGCTTACCACAAAATCGAACTACGGACAAGAATCGGTAAACAATAGCATTTTCGGATTTAATGCCAATTATGCTACTGAAGTACCATTCCTAACCCGATTGGTGAATAAATTGCCGAATATTGATACCGATGTTCCGTCTAACTTTTCATTACGTGGAGAAATGGCATTCTTAAAACCGGATGCCTCTAAAAATGATCAATTTGAAGGAGAGTCTACCGTATATGTGGATGATTTTGAAGGTTCTCAAACTACCATAGATATGCGCTCTGCTCAGTCTTGGAGTTTATCTTCTACACCAAAAATCCCCACCACCGGACCTGTACCAAGTTATGAAGATTTTGGATCCGCTGCTATTGACTTAAGCTATGGCTATAAAAGAGCCAAATTGAATTGGTACAGTATTGACCCCACCATTTTTCAATCGCCAGGGAGTATTGGTCCTGATGGTATTTCAACAAACAGCACAAGAAGAATATTCATCAATGAATTATTCCCATTAACTTCGATAGCAGTGGGACAACAACAAGTCATCAACACTTTCGATTTAACTTATAATCCAAAAGAAAGAGGTCCCTACAATTACAACCCATTAGCACTTGCACCAGGTGGATTTAACGATACCGATGCACCCAAAAACTTTGGTGGAATTACACGCGCGATTAACTCAACTAACTTTGAGCAAAGCAACGTAGAATATATCCAATTTTGGATGTTAGATCCTTATCATGATCCAGGAAACCCAGCTTCAGAAGCATCTATCACAAATACAGGAAAATTATACATCAATCTTGGTGAAATATCAGAAGACGTGCTTAAAGATTCTCGTAAACAATACGAAAATGGGTTACCAGCCACCAACACTACTGTAAATACCACCAATCCAACAATATGGGGAAGAGTTCCTTCTTCACAATCTCTAATCTATGCTTTTGATGTTGATGGCGCTAATAGAAGTGCTCAGGATGTTGGTTTTGATGGCGCTAATGATGTTGGTGAAAGAGCTCTTGCTAACATCGATCCTGGTTTTGCTGCCCTTGATGACCCCGCAGCAGATAATTATGAATATTTCTTGAGTTCATCGGGGACAACCTTATTTGAGAGATATAGTAAATATAATGGAACAGAAGGTAACTCCCCTATAAGCGTTACTGATACGAACCGAGGATCAACGACACTTCCAGATGTAGAGGATATCAATCGGGATAACACGATGAATGAGGCAAATGCTTACTATGAGTATGAAATTGATTTAATGAAAGGTATGACTGTTGGTTCAAATTTCATTACAGATATTGTTCCTACAACAATACAAGAGGATGATGTCCCAAATGGAAATGAGACTGAAGCAAGATGGATACAATTTAAAATTCCGGTTACACAATTTAAAAACGTAGTTGGAAGTATATCCGATTTTCGTTCTATACGATTTATGAGGATGTTCATGACTGGGTTTAAAGACCCAATAACACTTCGTTTTGGTGCCTTAGATTTGGTTCGAGGGGAATGGAGACGCTATGAAAATTCGTTCCAATTACCAGCCGATACGGACCCTGATGATGACGGAACTAACTTTGATGTTCTCGCGGTAAACATCGAAGAAAATGCACAGCGATTGCCTATAAGATACATCTCACCTCCAGGTGTAGTTAGAGAGGTTGTGGGACAAAACAATCAACTCTTAAATCAAAATGAACAATCACTTTCTTTAAGAGCTGCTGGTTTAGGACTTGAGGTTGGCGATTCAAGAGCCGTATTTAAAAATGTAGAAGTGGACATGCGTCAGTACAAAAAGATGAAAATGTTTTTACACGCTGAAGCATTGCCAACTGATTCTCAATTACAAGACGATCAAATGAAAGCCTTTATTCGTTTTGGAAATGACTTTACCAACAATTTCTATCAGGTAGAAATTCCGTTAAAAGTTACTGCTCCTGGCGCTACTACAGCCGAAGAAGTTTGGCCGGAAGAAAATGAAATCAACTTATCCATGTCGCTTTTAACAGCGATGAAAGTGAAGTCTTTGAGCGTTGATTTTTCTGCATTTCCCGATGGAGTCTATTACCCAGATGATGATGCTAGCCTTCCTGACGGTGATGGTGATCCAACATTACGATTAGGAATAAAAGGTACCCCTAACTTTGGTTTAGTAAGAACCCTTATGGTAGGTATAAAAAACAACCATAATGACCGAGTACGCGGTGAAGTTTGGTTTAACGAATTGCGTCTTTCCGATATGGATAATAAAGGTGGAATGGCCGCAGTCTTAAACATGGATACCAACTTGGCTGATTTTGCTACAATTTCTGCTACCGGAAGAATGAGTACCATTGGCTTTGGTGCTTTAGAACAAGCACCGCAAGAGAGAAGTCGTGAAGATGTGCAACAGTATAACATTGTAACCAACCTAAGTTTAGGGAAATTATTGCCCAAAAAATGGGGTATCAATTTACCTTTCAATTATGCCGTTGGAGAGGAAACTATAACTCCGGAATACGATCCTTTCAATCAGGATATTCGTTTAGACCAATTGCTGGCGAATACCACTGATGCCGATGAAAGAAAAAACCTGAAGAACAGAGCAATCGATTTCACTAAAAGAAAAAGTATCAATTTCATAGGGGTTAAAAAAGAAAGATCTCCGGATCAAAAACCACATATCTACGACCCAGAGAATTTGACCTTGTCCTATTCGTACAATCAGGTGGAAAAACACAATTACGAAATCGAAAATTTTATAGATCAACAAGTAAATACTACTGTAGATTACACCTATTCGTTTCAAAATAAAGCCATTGAACCGTTCAAGAAAACGAAATTCATGAAGAAGAGTTCGTATTGGAAATTATTAAGCGATTTCAACTTTAATTATCTTCCTGCCAGCATCTCGTTTAGCAGTAATATTATCAGACAATATAACAAACAACAGTTCCGACAAGTGGAGGTGGCCGGAATTCCATTAGATCCTTTGTTTAGAAGAAATTATATGTTTAATTATCAGTACGGTTTTAATTATAATCTTACTAAAGCATTAAAAATAAACTTTACTGCTGCATCGAATAATATCGTTCGAACGTATATGGATGAAAATAATGTACCTGATAACAGCAATACTATTTGGACTGACTTCTGGAATATTGGTTTGCCAGACCAACACAATCAACAAATTGTTGTGAATTATGAATTACCTGTTAACAAACTTCCTTTCTTGGCCTTTGTAAAATCGACGTACTCGTACACTGGCGATTACAACTGGCAAAGAGCACCTCTTGGATTTGCTAATGCACCAGATCCTAGCAGCCCAACAGGTTTCACTAATTTAGGGAATACCATTCAAAATGCGGCCTCTCATCGTTTGAATACGGCTTTGAATATGGAAACGTTCTATAAGTATATTGGATTAGGAAAAAAACCTGCAACTCCAGCCGCAAAACAACCAACCTTGCCAAAACCTGGAGAAAAAATAACAGGTGTAAAAGCCCAACCTGCCAAAACCAACAGTGTCTTTTTGGACGGGTTAAAAGGCGTTTTGACCAGCATCAAAAACATTCAGATTAATTACACCAGAAACGAAGGAACATTACTTCCTGGCTATTTACCAGGCTTAGGGTTTTTCGGAACTTCTAAACCAACTTTAGGATTCGTTTTGGGATCTCAAGATGATGTTCGTTATGAAGCTGCGAAAAGAGGATGGTTGACCGGTTATCAAGATTTTAACCAAAGTTATACGCATACCATTACAAAACAATTAGATTATACAGCCAACATCGATTTATTTCCAGATTTCAAAATTGATTTAACGGGTAATAGAACGTATGCCAATAACTTCTCCGAGCAATATGTAGTTTTAAATGGTGATGATTACACGCCACAATCTCCATACAATTTTGGGAACTTCTCTATATCTACAGTGATGCTAAAAACATCATTTAAGACTAGTGATGAAAACGCATCCTCAACATTCCAAGATTTTAGAGAAAACAGAGTTATTATTGCCAACCGATTAGCAGAACAGTATTATAATGGTGGTGCTATTCCAAGATATGGTGATGCCGCAAACCCTATTCCGACAGATACTAATGATCCAAAATACAATTTTTATACTGCCAATGCCGGATATCCAATTGGATTTGGAAAAAACAACCAGTCGGTATTAATTCCGTCTTTCTTAGCAGCGTATACGGGATTAGGTATTACAAATTCTCGTGGTGGCGAAGCGGGATTAGGAGTTTCTTTGGATGCATTCCGAAACTTCCCTATTCCTAATTGGACGATCAAGTACAGTGGACTAATGCGTTATAGCTTCTTTAAAGAGCGTTTCAAACGTTTCTCTATCCAACATGCTTACCGAGCCTCTTATACCATAAACTCTTTCCGATCTAATCTTGATTATAATCAAAACAGCGCAACTCCACAGCAAGATAATGGTGGTTTTGGAAATTTCTTCAACAAGACAATCATCGGTAACATCAACTTAGTGGAGCAATTTAATCCGTTGGTTCGTTTAGACTTTGAAATGAAAAATGCTTTCAAAATCTTGGCCGAAATCAAAAAAGACCGTAGTTTATCGTTGAGTTTTGACAACAATTTACTGACCGAAGTTCAAGGAAGAGAATATATTGTAGGATTTGGATACCGTTTCAAAGACGTTATTTTCTCCTCGCAATTGGCGGACAATCCAACCGGAATTATCAAAAGTGATATTAATCTGAAAATCGACTTCTCATACAGAAATAACAAAACCATTGTACGTTATCTCGATTATGACAATAATCAACTAGGTGGAGGACAAAATATTTGGTCAGCAAAATTAACTGCCGATTATTCTTTCAGTAAAAACTTAACGGCTATTTTCTTCTATGACCATTCATTTTCAAAACCGGTAATATCCACATCGTTCCCGCTGACCAATATCAGAGCCGGATTTACTATGCGATATAATTTCGGAAACTAAGCTTTATTTTCAATAAAAATTTCAATAGCAAATAGTATCTTTACAGTCTAAAATTTATACCAAATGAACATACCAAGCAATTTAAAATATACTAAAGACCACGAATGGGTTTTAATAGAAGGAGACACTGCAACAGTTGGCATCACTGATTTCGCGCAAAAAGAATTAGGCGACATCGTTTATGTAGAAGTGGAAACTTTAGATCAAACCCTAGATAAAGATGAAGTTTTCGGAACAGTTGAAGCAGTGAAAACGGTTTCTGATTTGTTCTTGCCTTTATCTGGTGAAATTGTGGAATTCAATGATGCTTTAGAGCAAAACCCTGAAGCCGTGAATACCGATCCTTATGGAAAAGGTTGGATGGTTAAAGTAAAAATCGCCAATGCTTCAGAAATTGAAGAATTACTTTCGAGCGAAGCTTACAAAGAACTGATTGGTGCTTAAAAAAACATTTTTAGGTCTGGCAATTGGCTGGACTGTTCTGATTGCTTTTTTATGCTTGATAACATTTAGTGATTTACCAAGCTTAAATGTTTCTGGTGCTGATAAATATGTTCATAGTATATTTCATTTTGTCTTTACAATCCTTTGGGGAATTTATGTTTCTCTAAAGCAAAATGAACTAAAGTTACCACCAATCTTCAGGCTTGTTTTTGTTTCTGTTTGCTACGGAACATTGATTGAGGTTTTACAACAACAATTCACCAAAACAAGACAAGCAGATATACTTGATGTGCTGGCAAATACTATCGGAGCATTAGTAGCGTTACTCTTATTTGTTTTTATCAAAAGACGAAAAGCAATTAACCAGTAAATAATAAAATTCTCCCGTCTTGTTTATATGACTAGACGGGATTTTTTTTCTATTTTTATCCCAATAATAAAAGTCAATATCCCGAAACGATATTTTTAAAAATGAAAAAGATTCTTCCAATACTTCTCCTTTTTGTGGCGGTTCTCGCTAATGCTCAGAGCTCCCAAAACGATACTGAAAAATTTCCGGTTTTTCCATCATGCGAAAGAATGCAGTCGCAGACACTAGAAACTTGTTTTTACAATCAGGTTCAAGATTTTGTATATACTAATTTTAAGGTTCCCGAAAAATTGAAAGAGCAAAATTTTAAAGGAAGTATACTTGTCCTATTTGAGGTGAATGATAAAGGAAGCTTTAAGGTTTTGTACGTTGATGCTGTTGATGAAGCCTTAATATCAGAAAGCAAAAGAGTATTTGGAGAATTACCAAAGATTAGTCCGGCAACCTACAACGGAAATCCAACCTACATTAAATATACTATCAAAATTGCTATTCCGTTACAAAGTGTTGCTCAAATACAAGCCGAAAAGGAAGCCAAAGCAGTAGCCGAAAAAAATTCAGCAACATACAAACCTAACAATAAGGCTTTAACGGAATTGGACAGTATGAAGTTCAAAAAATTCGACAATCCACAATTGGAAAGTCATATCAATATCCCTCTTTCTCATAGTTTTTACTCCCGATTTGATGCTGCCATGAACCAAATTGGCGCCAACAATCATACAGGATCCAAACCGTTTGCCTATGCCGATGTCAATAAATATTACAATTTAAAAGATGCCAATAAAGCATTAGCCAAAAACAAAACCGAATGGTGGGGAAGAAAATTATGGAATGAGAATTTTGTAGAAATACAAGGCGAAGATTATTGGTTTACCCTCAACCCTATTCTAGATGTTCAGTTGGGGAAAAGTGATCCAAGTGTGGCCAAATATACCTACATCAATACCCGTGGAATTCAATTTAATGGTGGTTTGGGAAAGGAACTTAATTTTACGACGACCATCTATGAAAGTCAGGGACGATTTGCAGATTATTTCAATAGTTATGCCGAATCCATAAAACCTGATGGTGGAAACCCGGCCATAATTCCTGGAATCGGAATTGCTAAGGAATTCAAAAGCGACGCATACGATTTCCCGATGGCTGAAGCCAATTTGTCGTATACGCCAAGTAAATTTATCAATCTGAATTTGGGTTATGGTAAGAACTTTATTGGTGATGGATACCGTTCTTTATTGTTAGGAGACGGTGCTAGTCCGTATCCTTTTTTCAAACTGAATACTACTTTTTGGAAAATAAAATATACCAACATTTACACTTGGCTCAAAGATGTCCGACCAGATGTTACGGTAGACCGAACCTATGCTACTAAGTTTGCAGCCAGCCATTATTTGAGTTTAAATGTTACGAACCGTTGGAATGTGGGGTTATTTGAATCGGTGATTTGGACCAATCAAAACAATCGTGGCTTTGATATGAGTTTTGTAAATCCGATTATATTTTATCGTACGGTTGAGTTCGGCTCTTCATCCAGAAGTGGGAATGCATTGTTGGGTTTGACCTCTAAATTCAAATTTACCAACCAAATCAATGTTTACGGACAGTTCTTACTAGATGAGTTTTCATTGGATGCTGTAAAAGCAGGCAATAAAAGTTGGAAGAACAAATATGGATATCAATTAGGAGCTAAATATTACAATGCCTTCAACATCAAAAATTTATTGTTACAGGTCGAATACAATCATGTGCGTCCTTATGTATATGCGCACAGCGAAGCGATTACCAATTATGGTCATAACAACCAAAGTTTGGGGCATCAATGGGGCGGAAACTTCAAGGAGTTTATTGCCATTGCTCGCTATCATAAAGGAAGATATTTTGCCGATGCTAAAATTACTTTTGGAGAACGTGGTCTTGATTTTAACACAACCGGAGACACCTTCAACTACGGAAGTAATATCTATTTGAGTTATAATGACAACCGTCCTTTTGATACAGGTGTTGCTATTGGACAAGGGAATAAAACCAGCATTTTCTTTGCGGATATTCAAGCCGGTTATTTAATCAATCCGTCAACCAACATGAAACTCTTCGGAAGTTTTATTTACAGAAACTTTAGTCCAAACACCGAAACCGCTACAGCCGTTAAAGAAAGTACGACTTGGTTTTCGGTAGGATTGCGTTGTGATATCTTCAATTGGTATTTTGATTATTAATAGCTAGACTTTGGGAAGAAAAGAAATACTGCGAATCGATATTCCTATATGAGTAACTTAAGCTGAACTCAGATTTGCACTAAACCTTTTTTGTTTTTAAGATAAAATAGCCAAACATCTTTATAGCCCCGATAGCAGCGAACTACCCTGTAGTGCGGATAGCGGGAGGATACATGATCGTAACCCTTGGGTGCTGCTCCTAAAAATCACAAAATCATCTCCGAATAAGGAATCACCACGTCATAGCCTTTGGAATTGAAATAGGCTGCAGGATTTTCCTTGGAAACTGCCATTACAAAATCGCCACCCCAAGCGCCTAAACTTTTGATTACACCATCAAAATCGGGAAACAAGGCTTCCTTTACCGTTGGCAGTTCCAGGATATTGCTCATTTCAATTTCGTGGTTTTGGAGTGCTAGCGCAAAGTCGTTGACCGTTGTAGCTGAAATTACAGCTTTAGCAAGGGTATTGATTTTGGCTATGCTTTTGGGATTATGGGCACTTTTTCCATAATACGAAGCGATAGCTGCCTTGCTGTTTTGCTTTTGGTTTAGGTAAATAAAGAAAATTTTAGTAGTGAAATCAGGATTAAAAAGTACCGTTTCTACGACTGGCTTTTCGTTGACCAATTGATATAGAATCGGTCCGCAGTTTTGCGCACAAGCAATATCATAGCCACTACCTCCAAAACTGTTTTTAAGCAGCTCGAAAGCATCAATTTGAAGCCATTGCCCAATATTATTGATTAAGGTAGAAGAAGTTCCTAAACCCCAAAATTTAGGAAAAGTCAATTCGGTTGTAATGGTATATCCTTTGGCGTTGGTTATAAAATCTGGATTCATCCGATAGGCTTCGTGCAGTATCTCCATTAGGGTATTCTTGATACTCTTAGCATCATCAAAACGCTCATTTCGGATAATGGAGGCAAACGGAATCGTGTCTTCAAACCAAATACTTCCGTCGCTATCATAACTTTTCCAATGGATGCTTTCTCCCTCAGCTTCTTCAACAATCAGGTTTTGTCCAAACTTAGTAGGAAGCGCAAAGGCTTTGGCACCATCTAGCACCAGATATTCTCCGGTAATGAGCAATTTGCCATTGCTGTAATACGTTTTTTTTAGAGAATCAGCCACGAATGCACGAATATTTAGGGTTGCTTTTGATATTGTAAAATTACTTCTTATTTCCTTAAACTGTCAATATAGGAAACCACTGCTGCATGGGAAATGGTATTGTTTTCAAAATGGCTTTTAATCATTTTTCGTTCTTCGGGAGTCGTTTGGTATTGATTTAAGATGTTGTTGATGTGCATTTTCATATGTCCTTCCTGAATTCCAGTTGTAGTAAGCGAACGTAAAGCTGCAAAGTTTTGAGCCAAACCAGTCACGGCTACAATCTCCATCAACTGGGAAGCAGATGGTTTTCCGAGAATTTCTAAGGCTATTTTAACTAAGGGATGTAAAGATGTCAATCCGCCAACGGTTCCTACAGCCAAAGGAATTTCCATCCAAAAAGTAAAGACTCCGTTTTCGATTTTGGCGTGAGATAAACTGCTATATTGACCATTTCGCGAGGCATAAGCATGGACTCCGGCTTCTACGGCGCGAAAATCGTTTCCAGTAGCTAGAATCACAGCATCAACCCCATTCATAATCCCTTTGTTATGCGTCACGGCTCTAAAAGGCTCTACTTCGGCGATGCGGACAGCCTGAACGAATTTTTCGGCAAACTCTTGAGGGTTTTCTATTTTCTTTTCGGCCAAATCTGTTACCTGACACGAAACTTCAGCACGAACGATGCAATTCGGAACATAGTTGGAAAGGATGCTCATGACCACGCTGATATTCTTTTCGGCTTCATTAAAACCAGCATAGTTTAACGCTTCTTCCTTTAAAGTTTTGGCCAATTGTTCGAGACACGAATTGATAAAATTCGCCCCCATACTATCTTTAGTTTCAAAAGTGACATGAAGCTGAAAGTAATTCTCTAATTCGGTTGTTTTATTTCGAAGTTCCAAAGAAGTTATACCACCGCCGCGCTTTTGCATATTGGCTGTAATGCTTTCTGTAGAAGCAAGTAGATTAGGTTTAATAGCTTCAAAAAACGACTGTAGGCTACCCGAATCTCCTTGAAAAAGAAAATGTACCTGACCTATTTTTTCAGTGTTTAAAACGGCTGCTTTGAATCCGCCTCGCGTAGACCAAAATTTAGCCGATTTTGCGGCCGCAGCCACCACCGAGCTTTCTTCAATCACCATCGGAACCGAATAGTAGTTGCCGTTGATTAGAAAATTAGGCGCAATTCCCATCGGAAGGTAGAAATTGGAAATGGTGTTTTCTATGAAATCATCGTGCAATTGCTGCAATTGGGCATCGTTATTCCAATATTGCTTTAAGGTCGCAATTGCCTCTGCCGGATTGATAAAATAGGTATTGGCAATCCAATTGATTTTTTCTTCTTTGGTAAGTTTTGAAAAACCTGAAACGGCGTTATCCATTATTGATGCTGCTAAAATGAAATACAAAGATACTCTTTACTCTATATAAAAAAAGGTCGTCTATAAAAAACGACCTTTTCAATTAACTTAACTTTTAAACTTAATTGGTAATCACAATTTTCTTGGTAATTACTTTATTGTCTATTTCAAGAGATAGCATATAAACTCCTCCATCAATTCCGGAAACATCAACATAATTTACAGAAGAAGCTTCTCTTACTTTTCTTCCATTTAAATCAAATACCGTAATTCTTGTTTGATCAAAATCATAAGGCATAGCAATATTTACAATGGATTGCACTGGATTTGGGTAAATGCTGATTTTTTCAGCATCAATATCAGTAATACTAAGTGGAACCGCTGGCAATTGAATTAAACTACCACCATCAGCAGTTGCAACCCAAAGTCCAAAAGCTGGACCATCGCTATTGGCTGATGGATTCAAAAATCCGCTTGCAACTACAGTCAATGCAGCACCATCAAGGTTTAAAGTTTGAAGAGGCGCTGAATATCTAGCCACTGTTGTTGTTCCTGTGGCGTCTCTTACATCAAGAATGAAATCTAAGTTTGGTAATTCTAAATAGCCCGCAAATTGTGGATACGAAATATCATTAACAATAGTTCCGGCTCCAACACCTGTCTCAACAACATCAACAGTTGGAGCATCAGGTGAACCATGATTTACTAAAACATCCGTCTCAGCTGGATCAGAAGCAGCTTCTCTTCCTTGTGCAAAAACACTCAATGCAAAATTAGGGGCCACGCTATATCCTGTTGGACTTACAATTCCGTTGGCAATAGCAATATACGTTTGATTGGCAGCAAGCGTTGTAGTTACGTCATAAATACTCTCGGCTGCCGAAGTACTACTGCCAGGAGCAATGTCAATGCGAAGTGCAACTCCAGCCGGTACCGTTCTAAATTCAGTAGCTTTTCTGAATTGGAAATTGTCAATAAACAAATCGCCGTTCACATATACATCTACTGTTTGAGCCGCAGCATCTGGTGAATTGTGAATTACTTGTAAACGTGCGGTTGGCTCAACATAAGGAGGCAATTGAATTAAACTACCACCATCAGCAGTTGCAACCCAAAGTCCAAAAGCTGGACCATCGCTATTGGCTGATGGATTCAAAAATCCGCTTGCAACTACAGTCAATGCAGCACCATCAAGGTTTAAAGTTTGAAGAGGCGCTGAATATCTAGCCACTGTTGTTGTTCCTGTGGCGTCTCTTACATCAAGAATGAAATCTAAGTTTGGTAATTCTAAATAGCCCGCAAATTGTGGATACGAAATATCATTAACAATAGTTCCGGCTCCAACACCTGTCTCAACAACATCAACAGTTGGAGCATCCGGTGAACCATGATTTACTAAAACATCCGTCTCAGCTGGATCAGAAGCGGCTTCTCTTCCTTGTGCAAAAACACTCAATGCAAAATTAGGGGCCACGCTATATCCTGTTGGACTTACAATTCCGTTGGCAATAGCAATATACGTTTGATTGGCAGCAAGCGTTGTAGTTACGTCATAAATACTCTCGGCTGCCGAAGCACTACTGCCAGGAGCAATGTCAATGCGAAGCGCAACTCCAGCCGGTACCGTTCTGAATTCAGTAGCTTTTCTGAATTGGAAATTGTCAATAAACAAATCGCCGTTCACATAGACATCTACCGTTTGAGCCGCAGCATCTGGTGAATTGTGAATTACTTGTAAACGTGCGGTCTGCGAATGAGCCATAAAACTCACTAAAAAGAGCAAGAACTTTGTAAGTGTGGTAAAATTTTTCATAGTTGATTATTTTTTGTTTAACGTTATAAAGATAACATCAATCAATTGTTAAAATGTTAACAAATTGATAAATCAACAAAGCCTTAAGAATAATTTAACGATTGTTAACGTTTGTAAAACAGTCAGTTACAATCCTATTTAGAGGCAATAGGAGTAAATTATCGAAATGGAAATAAAAAAGTGTTTATCTAATTCGACAAATAATCAAACAAGAGTTAAATTTAGTAAAGAAATCTAGTTATTATTGAAGTAAAGGGTTTGTTTTAGCTACTGGAACTGTGCCTTCTTCGTATTCTACTTCCTTCAAATCGGCATTTTCCCTTCCGAGGCTAACTTTAGGATCGTCCTTGGTTCCTGTTATTTTCATTGGAATGCCAATGATACCCAATGGTGGTAAACCCAAACGCATTTTTATATTTAAAGCACCATCAAAACTGGTTTGTCCTTCAATTCTTGGGCGGAATCCTGCCACCTTGAATTTAAATCGCTCGATGTTAATGATGTTGTTTTTGATGGTTGTTTTAATGTCTACTTTAGACAAATCTGGGTCGTTTAAAGCGTCTCTTCCTGTTTTTTTACTTACTGCTCCAAACATCTTGAAGCCTTTCATTTTTACCTTTTTCACAGATAGTGTTCCTCCACCAACCAGAGATGGATAAATCGGTTGCATATTACCGTCTAATTTTCCGGCAACTTTATAATCTAAAGAAATAATTCCTTCGGCGTTTTCGGCAGCTGATGCCATTTCTCGGAACATTTTAACCTCTTTGTAGGCTCGTTTAACATCAAAGTCTTTAGCAGTAATCTTGAAATCAAAATTGGCTCTGTTAGGCGTTTCACTGGCATAAACCACATTGGTTTTTACATTACAGCCAATAATATCCAGACTACTGTTTTTCAGAGTTAATTGTCCTTGATTTAATACCATATTGCCGCTTAACCTTTCCAAAAGCAAATCTTCAAAATTCACTTTACCAGCCGCCGCGTCAAATTCCAAATCCAGATTCGGTGGGATCACTACCACACCAGACTCTATCGGAGTTGCTGTAGGCACAGTTGTAGTTTCGGCAGTAGTAACTGCATTGGCATTCGACATAAATTCATCTACATTAATATAATCCGATTGCAATTTGAAATTCCCTTTTAGAACAGCTTTATCCGTTAAAGCATAATCGATTACATTTTGCAAATAACCCGACATTTTAAAATCCGATTTCCCATACGAAGCCGAAAAGAAATGGAAGTTCATTTTGTCTTGATTAAAGATAAAAGTACCTTGATTTATGAGGAAAGGTTTTGGTAAATATTCAGAAGTAGTTCGAATGTTTCTCAGTCTAAGCGTTCCACTATTTTCCAGGTTTTTATAATTGCCTTTCATGGCATCGAGTTGTGATCCTTTGAAAGCTACGTCAGCATAAATATATCCTTCTAAATCTAACCCTTTTCTGGCGAAAACTTTATAAATTCGAGCCAAATGCAATTCTCCTTTAGCTTTAATGTCGTAATTGATATTATCAAAATTCTCCAATTTAGCTTTTAGATAAATAGGCTTGCCTTCAAAGTCCAATGATGCTTTATGAATGTTTACTTTAAGATCTTGAACTGTTCCTGTTTTGTCCGAAATAGTGGCGAGTACGTTAATGTTCTTGATTGGTTCAGGATAGTAGATGCTTTTCACATAACCCGTTATTAAAGAAATCTGACCATTCGTTACCGGAATTTTATTGTTTTTCTTGTCATAGATTCCTTTGGATTTTAATTCCAGATTTAAGACGCCACGCAAATCCATATTTTCAATTCCGAGTGCTCTATCCATTTTGGCCAAATTTATTTTGGATTGGATTCGGGCATCTATGTTTGGTTTAGATAAACCTGTAGTTTTAACGATGGCTTTAAAGTAATCTTTATCTACATTAAAGAAAATAGAGTCAAGGTTTACCTGTAACTTTTCGGTATCAAGCGAAGGCAATTTGGTGTCAAAATTCAGAAAGATATTGGATGCCGGAAAAGGCGCATCGTTGTAATTGATAAAACCTTCACGGATTTTCATATTAAAGGCCAAATCGGGTTTTTGGTTTTTAGAAGCTATGTATTTACCTTTTAAGGTTAACAATAAATCCGTTTTCCCTTTGACTTTCGATTTATCGAGCCATTTCACATAATGAGGTGGTAAAGCGGTAAAGAAATCTTTCAGCTTGCTGTCTTCCGATTTGATATTGAAATCCATATCATAACCATTGCTCATAAAGTCAAATTTACCTTTGAATTCAACGGGAAGTTTGTTGATTTTAAGATTATTTTCTTCGAAAATAAAAGCTAAGGAATTGGTATTGATTTTAGTAATCAGATCGGCGTTGACTTTTTTATTTTTAAGATAAGGTTCGCCATCATAAGTAAAATTAAAGTCATCGATATCCGCTTCAGTATATAAATCAAAAATAGCCTTATCTAAGTCGCCATTACCAACATAGTTAAACCCTTTAGCGTCAATGAGGATTTTGGTTGATTTGTCATTGTAAACAATATGCGTGTTTTGAATAGCAATCTTTTCCAGTCGCAACGAAGAGTCTGATGTTTCTTTTTCTTCTGTCTTAGCTCCTGAATTATAGACATTGTAATTCGCCTCACCTTTGGCATTTACTTTTACATTCACCAAGGCATCAGAAAGGTAGATTTTATCAATAGTTACTTTCTTATCAAATAAAAGTGATTTTACATCTATTCCGAAGGCAACCTCTTGAGCAGAAATTAAAGTTTCATTTTTATATGGCGCTGATCCATTTAGGGAAAAATCGGTAAGTGTAAGTGTTAAGGACGGAAAATGGTTAAAGAAAGACAGATTTGCTTCTTTAAAATTAAGTTCGCCATTGAGTTTTTGGTTGGCGAATGACTTTACTTCTTCGGCAATTTTACCGGGAAAAAGTATCGGAATCAGAAACATTAATAACAGAATAGAACCAATGGTGATTCCGCTGATTTTTAGGATTCTAACGACAATTGACTTTGACGGTTTTTTCATGGTACAAAACTACTATTCTAAAATTTTATAGCAAATGATTTCGCTGTTATTTTAATATAAAAAAAGCCACATTTTAAAATGTGGCTTTCAAACAAACTTAATTATTACTAACTCTAACCTAATTATTGTTTTATTAATTTCATGGTTTTCGAGGCATTATTTGCGTCGATAGCTTTTACAAGGTACACGCCATTGGTCAAATCATTTACATCAAACTGATAATTTTCTGACGTTATTGTAGTAAAAGACCGAACCAATTGACCTGTTATAGAATAGACTTCTACTTTGGAAACTTGTCCGCTAATGGTGAATACCCCAGAAGTTGGATTTGGATATAAATTAATTGTACTTAAAGGATTGATTTCACTATTTCCAAGTGCAGAAGGTTGATTCCCGTATACTCTAAAGCCTCCACTTTCAATACTGATATTCATTGCCGTATCCGTAACATTTATGATGGAATTGTCCATAAGATTATACCAAGTTCCAGCATAAGGGAAGAAGGCTGGTACATTTAATGTATTATCCGAAAAGTTGGTTCTTACGAAAACATAACTTAAAGATGCTGACGGGCTTGTAGTGGTGTAAACATCTAACCTTGGACTACCAGTAGCCGAAAGATTCCATCCATACTGTCCGTTTTCAAAAACATCTTCGTTTTTCTTTAAGTCAATCATTTTGGCCCAAGCATTGTAAATAGCAGCTCTTGCAGGATCTCCTAACCAGTTATTGGTCCATTGTAATTGTGGTTTTGTATCTAATTTACAATCAGGACTTGAAAAAGAAACGTTTCCGTTGTTACAGGTCCACAATGATGCTGTATTTCCTAATTCTCCAAAATGCCAGATCATCTTTGGTCCGGGAACCAATAAGTGTACTGCTCCTAGAGCTGGGAATCTCTGTAAAATTTTAGCAAGGTTTCCTTGGGTTTGACCAGCCTCAGTAAAGGCTTTATAACCCACTCTCTCCTCGTCATGACTCTCGGCATAACCAATATATCTATTGGTTGTATTGTCTGCAACACCAGAAATATCAGCATAATTTCCTTTTAGTAAATTAGCATAAGGATCGGTCATTTTACGCCATTGCATGATTCCTTTAGTATCACCTGAACGTAAATAGTTTGCCCATTCTGCTTCTTCTGTTGCTGAACCTCCAGTACCTAAATGCTCAAAAATCACTAAAAAATTAGGGTCATAGCTCCATTGCATATCCGCATACTGTTTCAATTTTGCTACTCTATTAGGTAAATACGAGTTTGTACATCCTTCATCACTACCTGAACAGTCATTTGTAAAACCTTTCGTTAAATCCCAACGGAAACCGTCAATTTTATAATCCTGAATCCAAGTTCTGATAGTTTCTCTCACATAAGGAGTAATCACATCTCCTCCTGGACCAGTTGTTCTAAAATGATTGATATCACTTCCAACATTATAAGAATGTCTTGCTTCTTGATTGATGTATGGGTTTTCGGTTGACGTTCTGAAACCTGTACCATTAGCCCAACCATCATTGTCAGAATCTAACATCCACATTCTTTCTAGAGGAGAACGACCAAAAACGTGGTTCAAGGCAATATCCAAAATTACCGCTATACCATTTTGATGGCACAAATCGATAAACTCTTTTAATTTAGCTGGAGAACCGTATCTTTTGTCCGGAGCCATATGATAAACCGAGTTGTAACCCCAACTCATATTTCCTTCAAACTCCATTACAGGCATTAACTGAATAGCATTTATTTTTAAGTTTCTGAAATAGTCCATTTTGTTAATCAAATCCTGATAGGTTCTGTTAGCGTCGAAGTCACGTATCAAAACCTCATAAATTGTCATGTCTTTTTTCTTAGGCTTCACAAAGTTTGTAGTGGCTGAACTCCATGTGTAATTCCACCATGCTGTCGGACCTGTTTGCAAAACGGACACTTCTCTTTGCTGCCCTGGCGCAATGTCGTTAAAAGCCGGTAAGCCCGGATATACTCCTAAAGATATAATTTCGGGATCATCAAAAGGAGATAAAACTAATTTTGAATACGGGTCTGCAGTCTTCACAATTGCTGGTGAGCCTACTGGTACATTAACCACATCACAAACCCAATACTGATAAGCATACATTTGTCCTGGGGTTAATCCTGTTAACTCTAACCAATACTTTGTAGAACCACTCGCCGAATCTCTTTTCATGGCGTAAGTGGCATTAGGTTGCCAGTTATTGAAGCTCCCTGCTACATAAACAAAACTTTTTGTTGGAGCATTTACTACTAGGGTTGCTTTAGTAGGGTCTGTTGGATTGTAATTAATTCCATCGATCAAACCTGATGGCATCGCAGCCGAATTAGTTCCCGGATTAATAACCACAGCAAATCTTGCGGTAAAAGTTGTAGTCCCTTGCGTAATTCGTAATTCGTAATTCTTGTTTACAGTTACATTAGAATCTGTGTAAGAATATGAGGCCGTTGTTGCTGTGTTAATGCTAACACCATTGGCAAAAAGAGTATAACTTGCGGCACCATTGGTATTATTGGCCGTAACTGCCACATTAGAACCACTCGCTATAATATTACTACTATTTAAAACTGGCGCTGTCAACGTATATTGAAAAGCACCTACAGGAACAAAATAATCTGGTCTAGATTGCAAAGTAGCATCTGCAGATCGGAAAACAACACAAATCTCTGTTATAGAACTACTAGTGGATACTCCGAAATAAGTGTATAAATCTGGTGCTATTGTTAATGTGTAATTTGAAGAGGAGCCCACTTGGGTCATTTGAGGGTGAAGCGGACTGGTAAAACTTGGACTGCCTTTAATGTTTTGAAATCGAACTCCATTTACAGTTACACCAATGTAAGCATAAATTATTCCTGTATAAGAAGCTAATTCAGTTCCTGTTTTGTTAAACGTTAATGTTGCCGATTGATCTGCCAAAACAGTAGTTGGTGATGTTGTTACCTGCCCAAAAGACAAATGAGAAAACATCATCAGCAATGCCATTATAAAATAATTCTTTTTCATGTCAATTTTTTATTTATATAAAAGGCTATCAATAAAAAATGATAGCCTTTTTTCTATTTTATGTATTTTTTTTATTGTGGCAATAAAATATAAGTTCCGTCTAAATCATTAAACCAAACATCATAATTCCCAGATGCTGCATTAAATGGGAAATTATTTCCTCCGCTAGCTAGTATAGAAGTTCCATAAAGCTGTTGTGAACCATTATATCTCCATACACTTGACCAAGCATCATTAGCTCTAATCAAAAACTCGTTTCCAGAAATAAAGTTTACGCCTAATGCATACCATAAATGTGGATTGTTAGCATCTTGTGTGAAATTAACTTCATCAGCATCTCCCCAACCGCCTACTGCAGCTCCAATAATTCCCATAGTTGAATAAGTAGTACTTACTGAACCAGTAAATGGAGTTACTGTAAAGCTTCCACCTTGACCAGCAGTTGTGAAACTATAAGTATAATATCCTGCAGTGGCAACATTAAAGGTTCCAGGATCTGATCCGCTTCCTGTATTCACAGCTAAAGTACTATTATCATTGGTTCCCCATTGTGGTTGCCACTGACCTTTAACTTCTAATAATTTGAATGCTCCAGCGTTAAAATACCCTGTGTAAACATAGTTATTTGGAACGTTTTGGTTTCTAAAAACAGGTGTGTTGTTATTGTTATTATTCCATCCTGGTGAAGTTGCATCTCCTACAAAAAATAGATTTGGAAAAGAAACATTGTATGGCGTAACAGCAATAGTTAAAGTATCTGACGTTCTAACTAAAACATCTAAACTTTCATTTGTATTTCTTGCTTTTATTCTTAAATCAACATTTCCAGAAACACCTGGAGATAATCCGATTCCTAATGCTACAGAATTTAAATCAGCATGAGTTACTGATAAAGTAGTACCATTAGTAAGCGTCCCTAAAGAAACTGGTGCGGCAAAATTAGAACCCGCAAGAGCAGCTTCAACAGTGTAAACTACATCAATATTTAAATCTGAAGTTAACACAACATCCGACCAATTCACTGTAAGTGCCGTATTACCAGCATTACTAATGGACAAAACAAAAGGAGTTCCACTTGTCGGGCTAGAAATAACCGGAGGATTAGTTGGATAGGTTGTAACGAAATAAAGTACTGAATTACTTAAAACACTACCTGAATTTATTCTTAAATAGATTGAGATATCTTTAAAATTTGTAACCCCTGCCGCACGAATTGCTCCATTTAAATCTGCTACAGAAATTGTAAATTCTTTATTACTAGTACTACCTAAAGTTGAAACATTGGTAAACTCTCCATCCAACGACATTTCAACAGTATAATTAGAACTTCCTGTTAAATCATCTTTCCAAACAACGGTTAGTGCTGGATTTTGTGGAAGTCCAAAGTTTAAATAAACGGAATTAATCTCAGGCTCCGTTATTTTAAATGTTGCTTCCGGAGAAGTAATGTTTAAATCTTCATCCGTACCACAAGAATTTAAAACAAACATCAAGGATAGTAATAGAATACTACTGATTTTTTTTATGTGAAATTTCATTTTTCTTTTTTTTAAAGGTTATAAATTTAATGGTATTAAAATGTAATGACCTGTTAAATCATTAAACCAAACATCATATTCATCTTGAACAATTACCGGAATGTTTGCACCATTTAATGTTGCCGTTCCTGAAAAAGATGTTGATCCTCCCCAAACCGAACTTGTGTTCGTTACAAATTTCAAATCACCAGGCGTTAAAGGCAAAGCATTTACATACCAAATATGACTATCAAATGTTGATTGCGTCATTGGAGTACTTGCCGTTGCCGACGTTCCTTGAATGGTCATAGAAGTAAAAGTTGTCGCTCCTGTAGTTGACAATGGTACAAATGAAAATGAATTATCACTGTAGTTAATTGTAAAAGTGTAATACCCAGCAGCAGCTATGGCAGAATTATTGTTAGGAAAAGTCCCCGGATCAGAACCACCACCAGGATTAACATTAATTGCTGTACCACCATTAGTTCCCCATTGTGGCTGCCAAAGTCCTTTAACTTCTAAAACTTTAAATTGTCCGGCAGAAAAATAACCCGAATATTTATATAAATTTGGGTTTGAACCATCTCTAAACAACGGTGGATTATTGTTATTGTTATTCCATCCTGGTTGCGTTGCATCACCAACTAAGTAATAATCTTTAAATGGGTAATTAAAATACGGATACACATTAAAGGTGATGGTATTAGATGCTACTGGCAAACTAGCCGTTGTTCCAATAGTAGTAACCACTCTTACATAGGCAGCATTCCACTGAAAAGGTGGCAAACCAGCACTTCCAACAGCAGAATTTAATTGATTCATTGAAAGTGTTGTGCTATTAGTGTTAACATTTGTAACCGAAACTGGGTTTGTAAATGCTGCATCTTTACTTACTTGAACATTATAGAACACGGCCGCTTGTTGTCCATAATCCGCTGAAGACCAGTTAAAGGTAACGGCAGGATTGTTAGGATTAGCTTGATCAAGCTCTATATTGGTTATAGCTACATCGGACAATACAACTGGTGTTGTTTCAGAAACTTTAAAATCTGCATTGTCATCTGTACAAGAGCTCATTACCAAAATAGCACAGCACATTTGTATTAAAATTGATATTTTTTTCATAATTTTTCTATTGTAAATTAATATCCCGTATTTTGAGTTAAATTAGGATTGGCCGCTAAAGACTGTGCAGGAAGTGGGAATAATTTAAGGTTATTAGAAATTGCTATTCCGTTTACTCCATTTCCTTTCCAAGCCCAGTTGTATGTCCCACCTGTGTACGCTCCAAATCTGATAAGATCTTGTCTTCTATGTCCTTCCCAGTGTAATTCTCTTGCTCTTTCATCAATGATAAAACCTAAAGTAACATCTGATGCAGTAACATTGGCAAAATTGCCATCATTAGCTCTCTCTCTTAATGAATTGATGTACGTTAAGGATTGCGAACTCGCATTAGCGGTGCTGCTTCCATTAGTAGCTCCGTCATTTCTCATTTGTGCTTCAGCATACATTAAGTAAATGTCTGCAAGTCGGAATAATGGGAAATCGGTGTTAACAAATGTTGAGCTTTGTCCTGGTGTACCTGTTGAACTAATGTTTGAGAACTTAGCTAAAATATAGCCTTGGTCTTTGTTAGAAATATCACTTATTTCTAAAGATCTATCTCCACCACCAATAAGTGTTTTTCTGGCATCGAAATCATAGGCTGAGCCATCAAACTTCTGAACGAACTGCTTTCTCAATCGTAAAGCACCTCCCCATCCTCCAGAACCAACTCCTAGAGAAACACCATTTAACTCTAATGAACCTACTGAACCATTAACCATTACAGTAGTAGCTCCGTAACTTTGAGTTACCTGTCCATCTGATTGAATGGTAAAAATCATTTCTTCGGAAGTATTATTATCGGCTTTAAAATTATCCAGGTAATTAGGTTTTAAGGTAAATCCACCATTGATGATGGCTGTACACTGCGTCATACAATCAGCATATCTATTGGTCCCTAAATACACTTCAGCATTCAAATACATTTTTGCTAAAACCATTCTGGCGAATGCTTCATCCAATCTACCACTCTCGTTTGTTCTTGCAGCTTTCAAATCAGGCAATACCGCATTTAATTCATTTTCGATAAAAGTAAATAACTGTTGTCTGTTGTATTCAGGTCCTGCTGTATTGATTGGATCTGCTTCTGTAACAAAAGGAGCTTTTCCGTAAAGATCCATAAGATTGTAATAAGCATAAGCTCTCAATACTTTTACTTCATTACGGTAATCTTCAATATCACTCAACAAAGCCGCATCGGTAACACCTCTTGAACTTAATTTAGCTGGAGTTGTTTGACGCAAATACTCGTTAGCCAAAGCAACTTCAGCCATCGTTCTACTGAACATTCCTAAGATAATTGGATTTTCTGCTGTCCAAATATTTCGTTGTAATTCTCTTGTTCCTGGGTCATTTTCATAACTCCAAATAACCTCATCTGTGGTCATGGTCTGCATGTACCACAAACATCTCGTAAACTGACTGGTTCCAGCATCAATTCCTTGAAGGAAAGAAGAACCTGCATCTCCAGCACCTGTAAGTGCTAAATTACCATACACTCCTGCCAAACCAGATTTGTATGCACCTGGCTGTGCAAAAAACTGTTCTGACAAAAATACATCATCATCTGTTGGTACTACATTCAAGTCATCTGTACAGGAATTCAGTACAAAGAAAAGACCAAGAAAGTAATACGCATTAATTTTTAATTTTTTCATAGTTTTTTTTTAAAATTTAACATTTGCTCCAAATAAGAAACTTCTTTGTCTTGGATAAATAGTATTATCTCTACCGTTATTTGTAATTTCAGGATCAAGTCCTGAATAATCCGTAATTAAAAGGGCATTTTGTACTCCTGTAAAAAATCTCAAGGAAGCTTTCCCTTCTAACCATTTTGGGAAAGTATAGCCTAAAGTCACATTGTCCAATCTAATGAATGAACCATTCTCAACATAGATATCAGAGAGCACTACATCAGATGTAGCATTAAAACCTGTATTAAGTACTGAAGTTGGAACATTTTCCAAAACTCCATTTAGTAATGAATTGTATTGAGCTCTACCTGCATTTACTGCATTATAAATTCGGGCTCCATAGCTCGCTCTTGCATTAAATGAAAAATCGAAATTCTTGTAATTCATAGTGGAAGCAAAACCAAAAGTAGCTTTTGGATCAGCGTTTTTGTACAGGTATTTATCACTATCATTAATGACACCATCGCCATTCAAATCAGCATAAGCCCCTTCAATTGGAGCTCCTGAAGCATCATATAATTGTTTGTACACAAAGAATGAATAAGGTGCATAACCTTCTCTCAAAATTTGGGCTGTTCCTCCTGTTCCTGCACCAGTATCGCCTAGTAAAATATCAGATCCATAAGCCAATTCATCTATTCTTCTTTTGAAAGCAGTAGCATTGAAATTGATATTCCAATCGAAATTATCGTTTTTAACAACCGCAGCATTCAGAGTAAACTCAACACCTTTGGTTGAGAAACTACCAATATTTTGAAAACCTCTATTGGAGAAGTTTGTTCCATCGGCAAAAGCAGCATTTACAATTAAATCATCCGATACTTTATAAAACAAATCAATCCCTCCTGTAAGTCTATCGTTGAACAAACCGTAATCTAAACCAACATTATAAGTAGTAGTTTGCTCCCATTTTAATAAAGGGTTTACAGGATTAGATATAGCTATCGGAGTTGGAGTGTTACCAAAAATATATTGGCTAGTTCCACTTCCTGTGGTATACTGTTGTAAATAATAATTTCTTTCAGCAAATCCACCAAACTCTTGTTGTCCTGTAATACCGTAACCCAATCTTAATTTAAGGTCAGAAATAACTTTTGAATTTTTAAAGGCTACATTTTTTAGTTTCCAAGCAAACGCTGCTGCAGGGAAGTATCCATACTTCTCGCCATCAATAAATCGAGAAGACCCATCTCTTCTCACCGATAATGTTAAAAGATAAGTATCATCATAAGATAGTCTTGTTCTTCCAAAATAAGACAATAACACATTATCCGTGAAAGTTTGGGTTTCAGGGAAATTATCTCCCAAAGCTGGGTCAACTAAATTACCTGTCGCATAAGTTCTGTTCTTGCGAATTTGATAAGAATAGCCACCTTGTAACTCAAAATCTATTTTTCCAAAAGTTTTGTTATACACCAAGTAAGCATCGAAAAGTCTACTTAAGGCTATACTGTCCTCAAACTCATTTTTTCCAGCATATGCAGTTTGTGGATTCGCACTAAGATTCCTTGGAGCTGACGCTGCAATGGCAGACATTCTCTTTGTTCTTTGTCCTTTAGCCTGATCAAAACCTAAGTTAACAACCGCACGAAGTTCCGGTAAAAAATGAAATTTGTAGTCCACTTCAAAATTTCCAAAAATTCTGTCATTGATACCTTTATCAAAAGTTTGTTCTAATTGTGCCACTGGATTTCTGGTTGCGATTTGCTGCGGTGAACCATCAGTATTATAATATTCAAAGAATCCATCAGGCAATGTCTCATCATATACAGGCTGTGTTGGATCAAATCTTAAGGCCGAACCTTCAACACCATCAGCAAACCTGTTTTTTTCATTGGTATATGTAGCATTCAATCTAATTTTTAAGTGGTCGTTAAAAAAAGTTGGATTAAGCGCTGTAGAAATAGTATTTCTGTTAAAGGTATTGGTTAAACGCAAACCTTCTTGATAGGTGTTTCCAAAAGACAAACGCGCCGGAATTCTGTTAAATAAGTTACCTTTAATAGAGATGTTATTATCAACAAAATCAGTTCTTCTATAGATTTCATCTTGCCAATCTGTGTTAGCTGTTCCTAACTTTCCTAAATCTGCAGGTCTTTGTTGTGCAATTAGAGCTCTGAACTCATCCCCGCTAAAAACGTCAATTTTATCAACCAATTTCCCTGAACCATATTGAAAATTGTAATCTACAGACAACTTTTTTCCACCTCTTTTTGTGGTGATTATTATAACTCCGTTCGAAGCTCTAGAACCAAAAATAGCTGTAGCTGAGGCATCTTTTAACACTGTAAAGCTTTCAATGTCATTCGGATTCAAAGCAGCCAAAACAGAAGTTGTCCCTCTATTATTATCGGCATTGTTTTCGATAGGTAGACCATCAATAACAATTAAAGGATCATTGGAAGCAAATAAAGACGCACCTCCTCTAATTCTGATTTCAGAACCAGAACCTGGAGCACCACTAGTATTAACCGTTAAACCGGCAACACGACCATTTAATAAGTTTTCAGCAGTTACGTTGGAACCTTTGTTAAATTCTTTTGTACTAATGGTAGTAACTGAACCCGTAGCATCTTTTTTCTTAACGGTTCCGTAACCTACCTGAACTACAACTTCTTGTAGTTGGTTGGCACTTTCGTCTAAGCTTATTGAAACCGACTTTTGACCCGTAAAACTGACTGTTTTTGAGTCATAACCAATAAAAGAAAAGACTACTTTGTCTCCACTTTTAAGTCCTCCCAATTGGAATTTTCCATCAAAATCGGTTGTGGTGCTGCTCTGCGCACCTTGAACAATTACATTTACTCCCGGTAAAGGTTGATTGGATTTACTATCAACTACAGTTCCGCTTAAGGTACTCTGAGCTAGTGCACCAAAAGGCAGTAAAAGGAATAAAAATAACAACTTTTTGTAAATTGTTTTCATACATTTTGTTTAGGTTAAAAAAATAATTTTGTGCTTATACTTTGACTTCGAATGTTAAATTTATGTAAAAAATTGAAGTTAGCTAATATTCTCCTTTATAATATGCTTCGAAAACGTTTTCGTGTTGAAAACTTTTTGTATTACACAATTAATTAACGCTAAAATTGACGGAATAAAAAATAACCCCTACCTTTATTCAGAAATTAGTATTTAACAAATTCCCAATGATGAGAAAAAAAGTTACTTTAAAACAAATTGCCAAAGAACTAGACGTATCCATATCTACCGTTTCAAAATCATTGAAAAACAGCTTAGAAATTAGCGAAGATACCCGACAAAAAGTACAAGCTTTTGCCAAACTTTACAACTATAAACCCAATAATATTGCCCTTAGTTTAAAAAATAAAAAAACCAAGACAATTTGTATTATTATTCCTGAAATTATTCATCATTTTTTCGCTACTGTGATCAGTGGTGTTGAAAATGTTGCTAATGAAAACGGTTATAATGTTCTCGTTTGCCTTTCTGACGAATCGTTTGATAAAGAAGTCATCAATATGGAAATGTTAGCCAACGGAAGTATCGATGGTTTTATTATGTCTCTCTCCAAGGAAACCCAACAAAAAAAGGACTTTCACCACATTGTAGAAGTCATCAACCAAGGAATGCCGGTCGTAATGTTTGACCGAGTTACTAATGATATTTTATGCGACAAGGTAATTATTGATGATAATCTGGCGGCCTTTGACGCTACCCAATTTCTCATCAACAAAGGCTTCAAAAAAATTGCTCTAATAACAACAGTAGACTATGTGAGTGTTGGAAAATTGAGAACCGAAGGCTATGTCAAAGCTTTAAAAAACAATGACTTAAAGGTTGACGAAAATTTAATTCTCCGAATTGAAGATACAGAAAATTTTGAATCCTCTATAGAAAACCTTTTACTTAACAATGAACTTGACGCCATTTTTGCAGTCAACGAACTTTTTGCTGTAACTGCCATAAAATTAGCTCGAAAACACAACATTAAAGTGCCCGAAGAACTCTCAATTGTTGGCTTTACAGACGGAATTATTTCAAAATATTCTACTCCAAGCATATCCACCGTGACTCAAAACGGCATCAAAATGGGCGGTAAAGCAGCCAAAATGCTTATTGAAAGACTAGAGTCGGAAGAAGAATCTGAAGAGCAATACAAAACCGAAGTAATCGAAACAGAATTAGTAGAGCGAGAGTCTACAATCTAAAACATAATGTTGATTATAAAAAAGTTGACGCGCCCTATTAACGTCCTATTAAAGCCCAATATAAGCCCAACATAAGTGCAATAAACCTGCAATAAGCTTTACACGCTCAAATTACATTGGATTCGTAGTGCATTTTATCAACAAAAAACGTTTGCGTAATGGAGTGCTATTATTTTTTTTACGCAAAATTAACACAACTTAAATTCTTTATTATCTTTACCACAATTATCAAAGCTTATACTTTACTTCGAAAATAGATTAAAGTTTTGATAAGCAAATAGCTTATCGTATTATAAATCATTAAATTACGATAATGGAAAAGCGTAAATTAGGTTTCTGGGAAATTTGGAACATGAGTTTCGGTTTCTTGGGGATACAATTTGGTTTTGCCCTGCAAAACGCAAACACTTCAAGGATTTTTGACACATTAGGCGCAGAAGTTGATAAAATTGGACTTTATTGGCTGGCCGCTCCATTAACCGGACTTATTATTCAGCCGATTGTAGGTTACTTTTCAGACCGTACTTGGACTAAATTAGGACGAAGAAGGCCGTATTTTTTAGCAGGTGCCATTTTATCTTCTATCGCCTTGATTTTTATGCCGAATTCCCCAACCTTATGGATCGCTATCGGAACCTTATGGATTATGGATTCCTCGATTAACATTTCGATGGAACCTTTCAGAGCTTTTGTTGGAGATAATTTATCGGAAAAACAGCGAACCCTTGGATTTGCCATGCAAAGTTTTTTTATCGGACTAGGCGCTGTTGTAGGCTCTGCTTTACCGTATGTTTTTACCAATTGGTTCAACATTGAAAACACCGCTCCCGAAGGAATTGTTCCTCCATCAGTAAAATGGTCCTTTTATGTTGGTGGCTTGGTATTTGTATTGGCCGTAATCTGGACAGTTGTGAAATCAAAAGAGTATTCTCCAGAAGAATTAGAGGCTTTTGAAAATTCCAAAAACGAGAAGCTAAAAACTTCCGACAACAGTATTGAAGATGGTTGTACCGAAAAAAGACAGTTTACCATTGGTTTAATACTATCAATTATCGGATTGATTCTATCGTATTTTGTTCATGACATCAACACGAAAAGTGAGAACAGCCATAAAGAATTATACATTCTTTCGGTCGGAATCCTTATCACTGGCGTTTTATTTGCTTTAGTCTCACAATTGAGAAAAAGAAAAGTGCGCAACGGTTTTACCATTATCATTACTGATTTATTAAACATGCCCAAAACCATGAAGCAATTGGCTTGGGTACAGTTTTTTTCTTGGTTTGCATTATTTGCCATGTGGATATACACGACCAAAGCCGTTACAGGCCATGTTTTTGGCACCAATGATACCACATCAAAAGTTTATAACGATGCTGCCGATTGGGTTTCTGTAATGTTTACCGTTTACAACGGAGTAGCAGCAGCAGTGGCCTTTTTATTACCCGTATTGGCCAGAAGAACCAGCAACAAGTTTACCCACATGTTGGCTTTAATTGCCGGAGGAGTAGGACTAATCTCCGTGTATTTCCTTTCTGACAAAGTGGGATTATTGCTAGCCATGATTGGCGTTGGAATTGCATGGGCCAGTATTTTATCCATTCCGTATGCCATGCTTTCCGGCTCACTGCCTTCAAGCAAAATGGGCTATTACATGGGTGTTTTCAACTTCTTTATCGTAATTCCGCAAATTGTCGCCGGAACTATTTTAGGCTTTCTAGTAAACACTTTTTTTAATGACGAACCCATTTACGCCCTTATTATCGGAGGACTTTCAATGATATTGGCAGGATTATTAACCCTGACAGTAACTACCAACAAAAAGATTGATATCAATGACTAAAAAAGCATTCATCTTCGACCTAGATGGCGTTATTGTAGACACCGCTAAATACCATTTTTTGGCATGGCAGAAAATAGCAGCCGAACTCGGAATCGAATTTACACCAGAACACAACGAAGAATTAAAGGGAGTTAGCCGCGTACGTTCGTTAGAAATTATTTTGAAGCTTGGAAATATTGAAGCTTCTGAAGAAAATAAAAACAAATGGCTTACCCAAAAAAATGAAGATTACCTCTCCTATATTGAGCATATGGATGAAACTGAAATTCTACCTGGAGTGCTCAATATATTAGAATTTATTAAAGAAAAAAAACAATTAATCGGATTGGGCTCTGCCAGTAAAAATGCGCGTCCCATCTTAGAAAAAGTAAAAATTTTGCATTTGTTCGATGCCATTGTAGATGGAAACGATGTAACCAATGCCAAACCAGATCCGGAAGTTTTTGTACGAGCTGCAAGACTGCTAAACACCACGAACGAGAATGCGATGGTATTTGAAGACTCCGTAGCCGGAATACAAGCGGCTAACATCGCCCATATGACAAGTATCGGAATTGGAGATGAAAAGATTTTACACGAAGCAAAATACAATTTTAAAGATTTTACCTTTATGGATACTTCCTTTATTGAAGCGTTTATAAACTAAAATTGAATGATAAAAGGAACATACCATGAATCAAGATTATATCAAACCAGATAACTGGTCAATCATAGAAGAAGGCTTTGACCAAGATCAGGTTAAATCATCTGAAAGCTTATTTAGCATTGGCAACGGTGCCATGGGTCAACGCGCCAATTTTGAAGAACACTATTCCGGAGCCACATTCCAAGGAAGTTATATTGCCGGAATTTACTATCCTGACAAAACCAAAGTGGGTTGGTGGAAAAACGGCTATCCCGAATATTTTGCCAAAGTACTAAACGCTCCTAGTTGGATTGGAATCGATATTGAAATCAATGGCGAAAATCTTGATCTAGCTGCCTGCAAAGAAGTAAAAAACTTCCGTCGCGAATTGAACATGAAAGAAGGAATTTACTACCGTTCTTTCGAAGCTACTTTGCAAAACGGAACTCAGATTTCGGTAAACGTTAGTCGCTTTCTCTCTTTGGATATAGATGAAGTGGGCGTCATCAATTATGAAATTAAAGCAGTAAACAATGATGCCAAAATCATTTTCAAACCTTATGTTGATGCCGGAGTTCACAACGAAGATGCCAACTGGGAAGAAAAATTCTGGGAACCTTTACACGTTAAAAACACTGAAAACGAAGCTTTCGTAACAGCGCGTACGTTTAAAACACATTTTACTGCTACTACCTTCATGCAAAACAGTATTTTGATAGAGGGTAAAAACCAAAACAGTGTTCCTTCAAATGTAGCAACTTCTGCCGAAAAGGTTCAATTTACCTATGAAGTACAAGTGGCTAAAGGACAAGCAGCCACAATCCAAAAATTAGGAGGTTATACTGTTTCGATGAATCACGAAAATACGCAAACTGCTGCACAAGATGTTATCGCCAAAGCGTTGACTATTGGCTATGATCAACTTGTAAATGATCAAATAGCAGCTTGGGCTAAAATCTGGGAAATGAGCGATATCACTATTGATGGCGATGTCAAAGCACAACAAGGAATTCGTTTCAATATCTTCCATTTAAATCAAACCTATTTGGGTAAAGACTCGCGTTTAAACATTGGTCCAAAAGGATTTACAGGCGAAAAATACGGCGGTTCTACTTATTGGGACACCGAAGCCTATTGCATTCCGTTTTATATGGCTACCAAAGACCAGCAAGTCGCCCGAAATCTTTTAGCCTACCGTTACAATCAATTGGATAAAGCCATTGAAAACGCAGAGAAAAACTTAGGTTTTAAAAATGGCGCTGCACTCTACCCGATGGTAACCATGAATGGAGAAGAATGCCATAACGAATGGGAAATCACCTTCGAAGAAATCCACAGAAACGGTGCGATTGCCTTCGCGATTTTCAATTATTACCGATTCACAGGCGATTACTCTTATATTCCAGAAAAAGGATTGGAAGTATTGATTGGAATTGCGCGTTTTTGGCATCAGAGAGCAACATTTTCTACCCACAAAAATCAATATGTTATTTTAGGGGTTACCGGTCCAAACGAATACGAAAACAACGTCAATAATAATTTTTACACTAATTATTTGGCCAAATGGTGTATCGATTACACTATGGAGCAAATCAACCGCGTAGAAAAAGAATATCCTTCCGATTTTGCTCGAATCATGAGCAAAGTCAATTTAGACGCATCAGAAATCATACATTGGAAAAAAGTAGCAGACCACATGTATTTCCCCTTCTCGGAAGAACATGATGTGTACCTGCAACAAGATGGTTTCTTGGACAAAGAATTGGTAAAAGTGCATGATTTAGATAAATCGCAGCGACCTATTAATCAAAAATGGTCTTGGGACAGAATCCTGCGCTCTCCCTATATCAAACAAGCAGATACTTTACAAGGATTTTATTTCTTTGAAGACCATTTCAGCAGGGAACAATTAGAAAAACACTTTGATTTCTACGAGCCTTTTACCGTACACGAAAGTTCGCTTTCGCCATGTGTACACTCGATTCAAGCGGCAACTCTGGGAAGAATGGAGCAAGCGTACACGTTCTATTTAAGAACCTCTCGTTTGGATTTGGATGATTATAACAAAGAAGTTGAAGAAGGATTGCACATCACTTCTATGGCTGGAACTTGGATGAGTATTGTGGAAGGTTTTGGCGGTATGCGTGTTAAAGATAATGCCTTACATTTTGAACCTCGAATTCCAAAAGAATGGAAGGGCTACTCGTTCAAAATCAATTTCAGAAACCAAATACTAAAAGTCTCAGTACATCAAAACGAAACTAAATTTGTCCTAGAAGGCGACAATCCAATTACGGTTTATGTCAACGGAACTGCCGTTTCGGTTGAACCAAATAGTTTGGTTACTGTCTAAAAAAAATCAACTCTAACCCTTTCGGAATAACTCTGAAAGGGTTTTTTATTTATACACAAATGAAAAAAGCACTCTTTCTATTCCTGATTTCTGTTTCAGCATTTGCCCAGATTGAACGTGTTGAACCTCCCTTTTGGTATGCTGATATGAACCTGTCAAAAGTGCAAATTATGTTCTATGGCAAAAATATAGCACAGTATAATGTTTCGGTTTCCAATAACATTTCTATTGAAAACATCAAAAAAACCGAAAATCCCAACTATGTATTTGTAACAGTAGACACCAAAAATGCATCAGTATCTGAATTGACGTTCAGCTTCAAAAACAAAGACAAAGTGGCTTTTACCAAAAAGTATGAACTCAAAAAAAGAAGAGCCAATTCCAAATTCAGAAAAAGCTACGACAGTTCCGATATGATTTATCTAATTATGTCGGATCGCTTTGCCAATGGAAACCCCAACAATGATAGTGACAAGTCGCTGACCGAAAAAGCAGACAGAAACAATCCCAATGGCAGACATGGTGGCGATATTGAAGGCATCATTAAAAACCTGGATTATTTGAAAGAATTAGGAGCAACAGCCGTTTGGCCAACGCCTCTTTGTGAAGATAATGACGCTCGAGGTTCGTATCATACTTACGGACAGTCGGACGTCTACAAAATTGATCCTCGCTTCGGAACCAACGAAGACTATGTGCGATTAAGTGCCGAATTACACCAACGCGGCATGAAAAACATTATGGATTATGTAACCAATCATTGGGGTTGGCAGCATTGGATGTACAAAGATTTACCAACACATGATTGGGTACATCAATTTCCACAGTTTACCAACTCGAACTACCGAATGACCACGCAGTTTGATCCTAACGCCTCAGCCATTGATGCCAAAAATTGTATGGATGGATGGTTCGTGCCTTCGATGCCCGACTTAAATCAATCCAATCCTTTAGTATTGAATTATTTGATTCAGAATGCTATTTGGTGGATTGAATATGCCGATTTGGATGGATTTCGAGTGGATACCTATTCGTATAACGATAAAGACGGTATTGCAAAATGGACCAAAGCCATCACCGATGAATATCCTAATTTCAATATTGTAGGGGAAGTTTGGATGCACGACCAGGCACAAATGGCGTTTTGGCAAAAAGATAGTAAAATTGGCGCTATCCAAAGTTACAATTCCCACTTACCTAGTGTGATGGATTTTACGTTACACGATGCTTTTGGAAACGTTTTCAATGAAGACAAAGGGGAATGGGACAAAGGAATGATAAAAGTCTATGACAATTTCACGAACGACTTTCTATATCCTAACATCAATAACCTATTGATTTTTGCTGAGAATCATGATACTAATCGTTTCAATCAGGCGTACAAAAAAGATTTTAAAAAGTACCAAATGGCTATGACGCTTTTGGCAACCGTACGTGGAATTCCCCAATTATATTACGGCTCAGAAATTGGTATGGACGGAGACAAAGGCAAAGGCGATGGCGATATTCGTCATGATTTTCCGGGAGGCTGGAATGGCGATACCAATAATGCTTTTACCACATCGGGACGAACCGCTGAACAGCAACAATTCTTTGGTTTTACTTCGAAATTATTCACATGGAGAAAATCTAAGGATGTCATTCACTTCGGAAAAATGAAGCATTATATTCCTGTGGACAATGTTTATGTTTATTTCAGATATAATGAAACTGATAGTGTCATGGTCATCATCAATAACAGCACCGAAACGAAAACGTTCAAAACTAATCGCTTCGCCGAAAGCATTCAAAGCCGTCAAGCCGGAAAAGATATTTTATCTAACAAGACCATCGATTTGAAAAACGATATCACGATAGAAGGGAAATCGGTATTGATTTTAGAATTAAAATAATTTAAAAATGAAAAAACTGCTGCTTTTACTTTTAATCTCGACACTATCATTTGCCCAAAATGCAAACAGAAAATACCTTTCGCATACCTGGAAAAACAACATTCTGGAAATCAAAACTTCGGATGGCGCTTACCTGATAAAACCGTATTCTGATAAGATTGTCGAGACTTCGTTTATTCCAAATGGAGAAACGTTTAATCCAAAATCAGAGGCCGTTGTAAAAGCACCGGAAAATTTAAAAATAAAATTCGCCAAATCAGACAAAGCGTTACTGTTGCGTTTGGCTGGTCTTATCGTGCTTGTTGATAAATCGCCATTTAAAATTTCATACATAAAAAATGGAAACTTCCTGCTTTCCGAAAAATCTGGATTCAATAAAGTCAATGATTCTACCCAAACTTTGTCCTTCAACCTTGACAAAACGGAATCCCTTTACGGTGGTGGAGCAAGAGCATTGGGTATGAACCGTCGTGGCAATCGTTTAAAGTTGTATAACCGTGCGCATTATGGTTATGAAACTAAAGCAGAGTTAATGAATTTCTGCATTCCTATGGTGTTGTCTTCCAAATTATATGCAGTTCATTTTGATAATGCCGCTATCGGGTATTTGGATTTGGATAGTAAAAATGACAATACCCTAACCTATGAAACCATTTCGGGAAGAAAGACCTATCAGGTTATTGTGGGTGATACATGGACGGATTTAGTATCCAATTATACCGACCTTACCGGAAAACAACCTTTATTACCACGTTGGGCTTTAGGCAATTTTTCCAGCCGATTTGGTTATCACTCACAGGAAGAAGTAGAAAACACCATTAAGAAATTTGAACAAAACAACATTCCAGTGGATGCTATCATTCTGGATTTGTATTGGTTTGGAAAAAGAATCAAAGGGACTATGGGCAACTTAGATTGGGATAAAGACAATTTTGCCAATCCCAATAAAATGATTTCCGATTTGAATGCAAAAGGAATAAAGACTATCCTAATTACCGAACCGTTTATCCTGACGACCTCATCCAAATGGCAGGAAACTGTAGATAAAAAAGTATTGGTAACCGACAAATTTGGAAAACCGGCGACTTGGGATTTTTATTTTGGGAACACCAGTGTTGTAGATATTTTCAAGCCTGAAGGAAAAGACTGGTTTTGGAATGTCTATAAAAGATTAATCAATCAGGGCGTTGGGGGCATGTGGGGCGATTTGGGGGAACCCGAAGTTTTTCCATCAAAAGTAATGACAGTTGCGGGCAAAGCCGATGAAGTTCATAATATCTACGGACACCATTGGGCCAAATTAATTGCAGATGGTTACAGAAAAGACTTTCCAACACAACGACCATTTATTTTGATGCGTGCTGGCTATTCAGGTTCACAGCGTTTTGGAATGGTACCTTGGAGTGGCGACGTGAGCAGAAGTTGGGGCGGATTGCAAAGTCAAACAGAAATTGCACTACAAATGGGTATGCAAGGTTTAGGCTATATGCACTCCGATTTAGGTGGATTTGCAGGCGATTATTTTGATAATCAATTGTACTTGCGCTGGTTGCAATACGGCGTTTTCAATCCGATATTCCGACCTCATGCGCAGGAAGAAGTAGCTTCGGAAGTGGCACGAAAAGACATCATCACGATGGAAAAAGCCAAGAAATCAGTGGAACTAAGATATCAATTACTTCCTTACAATTATACTTTGTCTTTCGACAACAATCAGAAAGGAACTCCATTAATGCGTCCTTTATTCTTTGAAGAAACTGATAATAAAACCTTATCTACCGTTGCAGGTACTTATTTTTGGGGCAATGACTTTTTAATTACACCGATTACAAAATCGGGAACAACCGCTACCGAAATATATTTTCCTAAAAGCAGTAATTGGTATGATTTTTATACTAATGAAAAGCATAACGCCGGAACCACCGAAACGATAAAAGTCAATGAAGATTATATACCAACCTTTGTTCGTGGCGGAAGCTTTATCCCAATGATAGCAACGATTCAAAATACTACAAACTATTCGTTGGAAAACTTCAACCTACATTATTATTTTGATGAAAGTGTTGCGAATTCTTCAGGCAAACTATACAACGATGACGGTACAACGCCCAATGCTTTTGAAAAAGGGCAATACGAAATGCTAAACTTTACCAGTAGCAATACCAACAAAACATTAGTGATAAAACTTGCCGCTACAGTTGGAAAAAATTATACTTCAACCAACAAAGAAGTTTCCGTTTTAATTCACAACATCAAAAACAAAGCTAAAAGCATTTTTGTAAACGGAAAGGAACAAGTATATAAAACCTTTCAAGAGCCTTTGCAGGTCAATGTTACGATAACCAAAGGAACATCTTCAGAAATTAAAATCGAATACTAAAGTCATGAAAAAAATAAGTTTCCTATTGATTGTACTTCTCTTAAGTGCAACAACTTTCGCACAAAAGAAAACGACTACAACACCCAAAACACCTTTCGTTTGGGAAGCAGCAAATGTCTACTTTATCGTTACCGACAGGTTTAATAATGGTGACAAAACGAACGATGAAAATTACCACAGAAATAAACCAACGGGAAAATTAAGAGGTTTTGAAGGAGGCGATATTCGCGGTATTATTCAAAAATTAGACGAAGGTTATTTCACCAATCTTGGAATCAATGTGATATGGATGACACCTGTTGTGGAGCAAATTCACAGCGGTGTTGACGAAGGAACCGGATATACTTATGGCTTTCACGGGTATTGGACTCGAGATTGGACCGCACTTGATCCCAGTTATGGAACCAAAAAAGATTTGGCAGAGTTGGTTCAGAAAGCACATGCAAAAGGAATCCGAATCATGTTAGATGCGGTGATTAATCACACTGGGCCTGTTACTGCTGAAGATTCAGTGTATCCAAGTGACTGGGTTCGTACAAGTCCTAAATGCGTTTACAATTCGTATGACACCTACATCAATTGCACCTTGGTAGAAAACCTACCAGATGTAAAAACAGAAAGCAATGAAAATGTCGAATTGCCTTTATTTTTAGCCAACAAATGGAAAAAAGAAGGACGGTATGACAAAGAGATGGCTTCGCTGGATGCTTTTTTTAAAAAAACAGGGTATCCAAGAGCGCCTAAATATTACATCATGAAATGGTTGGCGGATTATATTACCGAATTCGGAATTGATGGTTATCGTGTTGACACGGCAAAGCACACCACTGAAGATGTTTGGGCCGATTTCAAAAAAGTGTGTGACAGGACTTTTGCTGAGTTTAAGAAAAACAATCCGAAAAAAGTATTGGATGCCAATCCGTTTTTTACCGTCGGCGAAGTGTATGGCTACAACATTGGCAATAAAAAGCTTTATGATTTTGGCGATAAAAAAGTCAACTATTACGATAACGGGTTTACTGGCTTGATCAACTTCGATTTCAGAAATGAAGCCAAAATGAACTACGAAGAATTGTTTTCTAAATACAATAACATTCTGCAAAACGACCTAAAAGGAAACACCGTAATGAACTATGTTTCATCTCACGATGATGGGTATCCTTTTGACAAAAAAAGGGAAAAAACATTTGAAAGTGGTACCAAATTGTTATTGGCTCCCGGAATTTCACAAGTGTATTATGGTGATGAAAGTGCGCGTCCGTTAGACATTGAAGGAACTCAAGGCGACGCTACTTTGCGTTCGTTTATGAATTGGGAAGACATTACCAACAATGCTACCACCAAAGAGGTAATGGCACATTGGCAAAAATTAGGCAAGTTCCGAAAAAAACATGCTGCGGTTGGTGCCGGATTGCATACACAAATCTCTGCTGCTCCTTATGTATTCAGCAGAACCTTTACCAAAGGAAAATACTCGGACAAAGTAGTGGTTGGTCTTGATTTGGACAAAGGAGAGAAAAGCGTAACTGTAGGGACTATTTTCGCCAACGGAACTAAAGTCAGAGACTTATATTCCGGTAAAACGGCAATGGTTGTTAAAGGGATGGTTTCTCTTGACACGGATTACGGCATTGTTTTATTGGAAAAACTGTAAAGTGCAAACGATAGGCCATCGCGGAGCAAAAGGTCATGTTGCCGAAAACACTTTGGCTTCTTTTCAGAAAGCGACAGAATTAAACGTTGATGGGATTGAGCTGGATGTCCATTTAAGTTTAGACGGAAAGCTTGTTGTTATTCACGATGAAACTATCGACCGAACAACTTCGGGAAGTGGTTTTGTAAAAGACTACACCGCAAAAGAATTAAGCGTCTTAGGAATTCCATCTCTTGAAAGCGTTTTTGATTTGGTAAACCGAAGCTGTTTTATCAATGTGGAACTCAAAACCTATGAATCTGCTGATAAAGTCGTCGAACTTATCAAACATTTTGTTTTGGAAAAACATTGGAATTATACTGATTTCATTGTGTCAAGCTTTGATTGGAATGCTTTGCAACAAGTTCGTTTTTTAAACGATAACATCCAAATTGGAGTTTTAACAAGTACTGATGTATCATTGGCAATGGCTTTCGCGAAATTCATCAAAGCCTATTCCGTTCATCCTTATTATCATTTATTGACCGTTGAGAATGTAGCCCAAATACAATCCAAAAATTTTAAAGTTTATCCTTGGACCATTAATGAGCCGGAAGATATTACCTTTGTCCAATCGTTAGGGGTTGACGGTATCATTACAGATTTTCCAGACAGACTATGAACTCAAACTTCGACATAATTATTGTTGGTGGCGGCGCGGCCGGATTTTTTACGGCAATCAATATCGTTGAAAAGAATCCTAAACTAAAAGTGGCTATTCTAGAACGCGGTAAAACCGTTTTGGAAAAAGTGCGCATTTCTGGTGGTGGACGCTGTAATGTGACGCATGCCTGTTTCGTTCCGAATGATTTAGTCAAATTTTATCCGCGTGGCGAAAAAGAATTACGCGGACCATTTCATCAGTTTTGTTCTGGAGATACTATCGATTGGTTTGAAAGACATGGCGTCGAACTCAAGATAGAAGAAGACGGACGGATGTTCCCTATTTCCGACAGTTCACAAACGATAATCGATTGCTTTTTATCGGCCACACAAAAATTACGCATTCCAATTCTGACCGGACAAAGTGTGCAATCGCTCTTTGCTTCGGATGATTTCTGGAAAGTGGAAACTAACAATGAAACCTTCCTTTGCCAAAAACTGGTTCTGACTACGGGCAGCAATCCTAAAATTTGGGACATGCTTACCGGACTTGGACATCGTATTGTTTCCCCAGTCCCTTCCCTATTCACATTTAATATAAAAGATGCGCGAATTAAGGATTTGATGGGGCTTTCGGCCTTTGCAAAAGTCAAAGTAAAAAATAGCAAACTCGATGCTGACGGGCCATTATTAATTACACATTGGGGAATGTCTGGCCCGGGAATACTGCGATTATCGGCTTGGGGTGCCCGCGAACTCTTTGATAAAAATTACCAATTCACACTTCAGGTCAACTGGCTCAATGAAGTCACTTTTGATGAAGCTTTAGAGACTTTAAAAGAACTCAAACACGAGCATGCCAAGAAAGCGGTTTCAAAAAAATCCCCCTTTGAATTCCCTAACCGATTGTGGGAAAGTTTGGTTTTGGCCTCCCATATTGAGGCTGAAACGAAATGGGCCGATCTTTCCAAAAAACAATTAACTGATTTAGCCAACGAACTTACTAATGCCGAGTTTCAAGTAAATGGGAAAAGCACTTTTAAAGAAGAATTCGTCACTGCTGGCGGTATCGATTTAAAAGAAATTAACTTTAAAACAATGGAAAGTAAGTTGTGTAACAACTTATTTTTTGCAGGAGAAATTGTAAATATTGACGCTATTACCGGCGGATTTAACTTTCAGAATGCCTGGACATCAGGATTTATTGTGGCTCAGGCCCTAACCGAAGATTTCTTTTAAATTGATATTGTAGTTTACTCAAAATCAGTTACATTTGGTTACCTAAAACCAAACCAATATGAAAAAACTGTTACTCCTTTTATGCTTTTTTCTTAGTATCAGCATCAATGCGCAACCGCCAAGTGCCATGCCTCCTTATTATGTTTGTGATTTCAATAATGATGGGTTTGAGACCTTTGATTTAAGTTCTCAAATTCCAGCTATCCTAAATGGTCTTAATCCTAACACCTCAGAAGTCAGTTTTTATGAGACACTTACAGATTCTCAAATAGGCAGCAACGCCATTACAGCAATAACTTCGTACAATAATATAACCCCGCAAGTTCAGACCCTTTACATTCGAGTTTTAGACACCACTTCGAGCGAAGTTTACTTTTCAACTATAGATTTAGTGCTTAATGCGTCAACCTATGCCGGATTAGACGGAAGTCTTACTGCTTGTGATAATAGTACAACTCCAATAGACTTATTTAGTATTATAACTGGAGAGCAACCTGGTGGAACATGGACAAGAACAACAGGAACTGGAGGAACATTGGATGTCATTAGCGGTATTTTTACCCCTGGCATTGGCGCAACAACCAGTACCTTTGTATACACGATGAGCGCTAATCAATCGTGTCCGAATGATAGAAGTGTGGCAACAGTTACACTAAGTCCATGTAACCCTCAAGTGGTTTGCGGTGGACTCTTTACAGATCTAGCAGGAGCTAACGCCAATTATGCTAACAATACTGATTACACGGTAACTATTCTTCCCACTACTCCTGGCGAAGTAGTTACAGTAACTTTTAGTGCTTTCAATACAGAAGTTAATTGGGATGCCTTATATGTCTTTAATGGAAACTCGACAACAGCGCCGCAAATTTCAAGCGGGAATGGCCCTGGTAATGTTCCGGGAGGTTTAGCTGGTGGCTTTTGGGGAAATACAATTCCAGGTCCTTTTACATCCTCAAGTCCCGATGGTAGTTTGACTTTTAGATTCAGAAGTGACAATTCGGGAACCGCCGCCGGTTGGATTGCTAATGTTACTTGTAGCGTTCCTCCTTCATGCAGTTTACCAACATCACTTACTATTTCAAATATTACAACAACATCTGTAACATTAAACTGGACACAGCTAGCTAATGCTAATAATACGGTAGCTTCAGCTTGGGAAGTTATTGCTTTACCTTGTGGGTCACCGGCACCTACAGCTGTTTCTACAGGATTGGTTTCTTCTACTACTACATATTTGTTTTCAGATTTAGTTCCCGGAACCTGTTATTCTTTTTGTGTTAGGGCAGTATGTTCACTAAACGAACGCTCACTATGGAATTGCTTTGGAAATGTTACGACACTTGCGCCGCCACCTGCTTGTGGCGGACAGTTTGTTGATAATGGTGGCGCAAGCGCTAACTATTCAGACAGTGCCGATACCACTAATACTATATGCGGAACAATTCCAGGGGATATTGTAACTGTCACATTTACATCATTTAATACAGAAGCTAATTTTGATGCTTTGTATGTTTTTGACGGAAACTCAATAGCAGCACCACTAATCGCAAGTACCAATGGTCCGGGCAATGTTCCTGGCGGAATAGCCGGTGGGTATTGGGGAACGATTATTCCCGGCCCCTTTACCTCTTCAAGTTCAAATGGATGTTTAACGTTTCGATTCAGAAGTGACACCACTATCAATAGAGCCGGATGGATTGCCAACATAACTTGTGCACCAGCTCCAACTTGCCCAAGACCTATCACACAATCTGCTATCAATGTAACTACTAATTCTGCAACCTTTAATTGGGTAGAGTCAGGTTTTGCTGATCAATGGGAAATTGTAGTTTTACCTGTAGGCTCTCCTATACCGAATGCCAATACTGTGGGGACTATAATATCAGACAACCCTTCAACAAGTATCACTACACTAGCCTCTAATACCTGCTATACGTTTTATGTAAGAGCTCTATGCTCTGATACCGATAAAAGTACTTGGGCAGGAGGAATTAACTTCTGCACGCTACTTGGACCACCAGTTTGTGGTGGACAATTTAACGATAATGGTGGTCCCAACGCCAGTTACATAAATAACTCAGACAACACGTATACTATTTGTCCAACAAATATCGGTGAAATTGTAACAGTAGTGTTCAATACTTTTGACACCGAGGCTACATGGGACGCTTTATATGTTTTTGATGGAAACTCAATTGCGGCGCCACAAATCGCAAGTACCAATCCTGCTGGAAATGTTCCTGGTGGATTAGCCGGTGGATTTTGGGGAACTACAATTCCGGGACCATTTACTTCAACAAGTCCGGATGGCTGTTTGACGTTCCGATTTAGAAGTGACAATACAGCAGTAAGAGCAGGCTGGACAGCTAATGTTATTTGTGCGCCAGATTCCGATAAAATAGTATTGCTTGCTTATGTAGACCAGAACAGTAATGGCACCAAAGATGTTGGAGAACCATTATTTCCGCATGGCAATTTTGTCTATCAGCAAAACAATAATGGAACTTCAATAAATGGTTTTGCTCCAACGGGTCAATTTGCCTTGTATGATGCTAATCCTGCGAACACCTATTCTTTCAGTTATCAGGTGCATTCGGGATATGCCGCTTATTACAATTCGGGGACTACCACATACAACAATATCAGTATTGCTGTTGGAAGCGGATCACAATTTTTATACTTTCCGGTTACCTTGACTCAGGCTTATAATGATGTAACAATTTCGATTGCGCCCATAAACGCTCCAAGACCAGGGTTTACCTATACCAACAGAATTACATACAAAAATGTCGGTGTTGCAGTAACCGGAGGTACGATAACTTTTGTTAAACCAACTCAGGTAACTGCTAATGTCGTAGTAAGTCAAACAGGAGCCACCATAAACACAACTGGTTTTACCTATAACTTTACCAATCTTTTACCAAATGAGACCCGAACATTCACTGTAACCATGACCGTTCCTGCAGTTCCTCTTGTAAACATCAACGAATTACTAGCTTCGACTGCTTCAATTACTGCACCAGCCGGAGACATTAATTTGGAAAATAATTCGAGTAGCAATTCTCAGATTGTTGTGAATTCTTGGGATCCAAATGATAAAATGGAGTCTCGTGGAAAGACCATTCCTTTTAACACCTTTACGCAGGATGATTATTTCTTTTATACTATCAGATTCCAAAACAATGGAACGGCCAATGCCATCGACGTTAGAATAGAAGATGTATTAAATGCACAAATAGACGAGACGTCGGTTTTAATGGTTAGCTCCAGTCATAACTACACGATGAAGAGAATCAATAACCAATTAGTTTGGGATTTCAAAAATATCTTTTTAACACCATCTAGCCTGAATGAAAACAGCAGTAAAGGATATGTTCAATTTAAAGTTAAACTGAAACCAGGATTTGAAGCAGGAGATATTATTCCAAACAACGCATCGATTTATTTTGATACCAATCCGGCTATTGTTACAGCTACATTTAACAGCAAATTTACTGTGCCTTTAAGTGTAATCGGATTTGACGAAAACAGTTTAGTTTTATATCCAAATCCGGCTAGTAACTCAGTACAAATTGACTTAATAAACAGCAATGAACAACTCAGCAAGATTGTATTTTATGACCTACTTGGTAAAGCGGTAAAAACAATTCCATCAGTAGCAACAGAAAGCTTGACTATTGATGTGTCTGATTTGTCAAAAGGATTATATTTGATAGAAATAGTTACAGACACCCATCTAAAAACAACTAAGAAACTCCAAATAAACTAATTTATAAACAACGAAAAATCTCAACCATGAAAAACATTTTATTTTTGAGCCTCGCCTTTTTACTAGGATTACCCTCTGTAGTCCATTCTCAGGTTTGTGGCGGCACCTTTACTGACCCCGCTGGAGCTACAGCTAATTATGCTAATAATAGTGATTACACGGTGACGATTTCACCTTCTAATCCAGGTGATAGGGTAACTGTAACATTCACTGCATTTAATACAGAGGCACAGTTTGATGCCCTTTATGTTTTTAACGGAAGTACGATTACGGCACCACAAATTGCCAGTACCAATACAGCGGGTTTTGTTCCCGGTGGATTAGCTGGGGGATTTTGGGGGAATACAATTCCGGGGCCCATTACCTCTACCAGTGTTGATGGCGCATTAACTTTTAGGTTTAGAAGTGATAGTTCAGGTACTAATCTTGGTTGGGTAGCCAATGTTACCTGTGCACCAGTACCGTCATGTACATCGCCAGTGGGTCTTTCTACTAGTGCTGTAACCTTCAATTCTGCTACCTTGAATTGGATGCAACCCATGAATCCTAATGCTAGTTTTGCAACAGCTTGGGAATGTCTTGTGCTTCCAGCAGGAAGTCCTGCTCCAAATGCCTTTACAACTGGATTTGAAAGTGCTACAACAAATCCATTTATCTATAATGGACTTGCTTCAAATACTTGTTACGCTTTTTATGTTAGGGCAGTATGTTCTGAAACGGATAAAAGCGAATGGGTTGGCGGATTTAATTTTTGTACTGCTATTGCGCCTCCCGTTTGTGGTGGACAATTTTTAGATAATGGTGGAGCTAGTGCTAATTATGCTAGTAATTCTGACGTCACAACAACTATTTGCCCTACAAATCCGGGAGAAGCTGTCTCAGTCTCTTTCAACACATTCAGTACTGAAGCGAATTATGATGCATTGTATGTATTTGACGGTAATTCTACAGCAGCACCGCAAATAATGAGTTCTAATCCACCAGGTAATGTTATAGGCGGCTTAGCTGGTGGTTTTTGGGGCACTACCATTCCTGGTCCGTTTACCTCATCAAGCACTGACGGTTGTTTAACTTTTAGATTCAGAAGTGATGCATCAGTTCAAAATGCTGGTTGGGTAGCTAATATTGTTTGTGTACCAGCACCAAGTTGTTCTAGACCAGTTAATGTTACCGTAAATTCTATAACTTCAAATAGTGCTGTTATAGGATGGACAGACACTAATACAGTAAGCTCATGGGAAATTATCCCTATCCCCTTTGGCTCTGCACCTCCTTCTTCAACGGCTAGTGGACAGACCGTGACTACGAATCCAGCAGTTGTAACCGGATTAACCTCTGGAACTCGATATAGTTTTTATGTTAGAGCCATTTGTAATGCTGGTGATACTAGCTCTTGGTCTCAAAGTGTTGATGGTACTACTTTCATTGCAAATGATGAATGTTCGACAGCAATAGTTGTTCCGATTAGTGGTCGTAATTGTAGTCAACCAACTGCCGGAAGTTTGACTGGTGCTACTGCATCTTCTAATGTACTTGATCCAAGCTGTATAGGCGCGGCTGATGATGATGCTTGGTTTACGTTTGTGGCAACTAAATCAACACATTTAGTTTCATTTGCCAACACAATTGGTACCACTTTTGAATTAAATTTTGCTATTTACTCCGGAACTTGTAGTGCGTTAACCCCATTTTATTGTAGTGTTGCAGGCTCAATTAGTGGTTTAGTCAACAATTTGACCGTGGGTTCAACCTATTACCTTAGAGTTTATTCCAATGCGGCTACTCCACAAACAGTATCCTTTGGGGTGTGTATTTCTACTCCGTCTAATTGTTCCGAAAGCGAGTCCATTTGTGGTGTAAATAATTACATCAACTCCACTGAAGTTCAAAGCTTAGGCACTATTGGATGCTTGTTTACTAGTCCTAATGCCACTTATTTTAAACTTAAAATAGCGAGTACAGGTCCTGTAAATTTATTGTTGACGCAATCAGAGATTGGATCCACACTTCCAAATCTTGATGTAGATTACGCTGCATGGGGACCCTTTACCTCACCTACTGATGCTTGTAATGTCATCAGTAGCGGACAAGCTCCAGGAATTGGAGTTCCTGTAACAACAACAACTGGCTGTAGTTATTCTGCAGCACCTACAGAAATTCTAGAAATCGCAAATGCTCAGGCTGGAGAATACTATATCATCTTGATTACGAATTTTAGTAATAGAGTGGGTTATATTAATGTATCCCAATCGAACGCAAATGAGGCAGGTGCAGGAAGCATTGATTGTTCGGGAATACGATTGAATGCCTTTATCGATTCTAATTCAAACGGTACTCAAGAAAATGATGAAGCTAATTTTCCGTTAGGTCAGTTTCATTATGAGGTCAATAACGATGGAAATCCACATGCAATAGTAGCACCATCAGGAACCTATGTGATTTATGATGATATCGTCAGTAACCTTTATAGTTTGTCGTATACCGTTAATTCCGATTATAACAGTCTATATAATACTCCTACTGGATATACCAATGTAAGCGTATCCTCAGGAGGATTGGCAACTTACAATTTCCCACTTACGGTTTTACAGAACTATACTGATTTAGGAATCACCCTTGTCCCTCAGGGTTCACCACGTGCTGGTTCGACCTATAGTGTTAAATTGGTTTATACAAACAATGGTAACCAAACCCTTGCTACCGGAACTGTAACTTTCAGCAACACTGCAGGAACAACAATTACAAGTATCTCGCAAACCGGAACAAACCCAACAACTAATGGCTTCACTTATGACTTTAGTAATTTATTGCCTTTTGAAAGTCGAATAATTTTAATCACCATTGAAGTGCCTCCGATTCCAACCGTGTTTTTAGGACAACTGTTAACCAATTCAGCTTCCGTAATTCCACCTTCTGGCGATATCGTTGCAACTAACAACATTAGTAGTAGTACACAAGCCATTGTTGCATCTTATGATCCGAATGACAAAGTGGAAGGACATGGGGAAAAAATCTTGTTCTCGTCGTTTACTGCCAATGATTATTTAGAATATACTATTCGCTTTGAGAATAATGGAACAGCAAGTGCTTTAGACATTAGAATAAATGACGTATTGGACAGCCAATTAGATGCCAATACTATAGAAATGCTTGCCGCAAGTCATAACTATTTTCTAGATCGCGTTGATAATAACCTAGTCTGGAAATTTACTAATATTCAACTTCCTGTATCTATCCCAGATACCGATACCGGAAAAGGATTTATCAAATTTAAGGTGAAACCAAAACCAGGTTATGCGGTAGGAGACATCATCCCAAACACAGCAGAAATCTATTTTGATACAAATCCAGCCATTGTTACGAATACATTTAATACGGAATTCGTTTCGGCTTTAGGAAATGATTTGTTTACAGAGAATTCTATTATGATTTATCCAAATCCTGCGAATAGCAATGTATTTATAGCTTTGCAGAACAGTACAGAAATCATAGAAAATATTGCTATTTATGACGTATTAGGAAAGACTATAAATCAAGTTTTAAATTTGGATTCCAATGAATCAGCGATAGATGTGAGTCAATTGTCCAAAGGAATTTATTTGATAGAAGTCACCACCCAAAATAATTTGAAACAAATCAAGAAACTGATTGTTCAATAATAAAAAAGTCCCGAATAATTCGGGACTTTTTTTATTTGTTTAACCACCAAATGCTCGCATTAAGAATAGTAGCAAAACTAACCCATGCCAAATAAGGAATCATTAAAAAGCCTGCTGTTTTATTAATTCTTTTAAACTGATTGTACGTTTCAAAAATCATCAGCCAAAGCAAAACAACTTCAACTAACGCTAGTAAAGGATTTTGCAATCCAAAAAATAAATACGACCACAGTGCATTAAGTCCAAACTGAATCGCAAAAAAGCCAAGTGCTCTATTCACTTTTTTCTGTTCAGCACCACTTGTCCAAACCAAACCTGCTGCAACTCCCATCATGATATAGAGCAATGTCCACACAGGACCAAAAATCCAGTTGGGTGGATTGAAAAAAGGTTTTTCTAAAGTAGGATACCAAGTGGTAATGCTGTCTCGAGTAACCATACCTGACAAATAACCCAAAGTAACGCAGAGCATGACAAGTAACACTATTTTTAAAGTCTTTTGCATAACGATTAATTTTTATACTCTCAAAGATACTAAACCAAAGCAGTTTGTTTTTATAAAACTTCTGCTGATTTTTATAAAAAAAGTATCTTTGTCATTCAAAATTTTGGGTCAAACCAAAAAGCAAACTAAAAACCTATGTCCGAAAAGGATTTTATAGCCCATCATCAGGCTAGCATTGAAAGTGGAAATTTTCAGTGGAGTGCTCCAAGCAATATTGCTTTAGTAAAATATTGGGGCAAAAAAGAAAAGCAAATTCCGGCAAATCCATCCATCAGTTTTACTTTAAATACTTGCAAAACGATTACCAAACTTGCTTTTGTTAAAAAAGATAATAAAGATAGTTTTTCCTTCGATTTATTATTTGAAGGTCAACCCAAAGAAGATTTCAAGCCTAAAATTCAAAAATTTTTCGAGCGTATTGATACGTATTGTTCCTATTTAAAACAATATCATTTTACCATAGATACCGAAAACACCTTTCCACACAGTTCCGGAATCGCCTCTTCAGCCTCAGGAATGGCGGCGCTATCTATGAATATTATGAGTTTGGAAAAAGCGCTGAATCCTGCCATGAGCGATGCGTATTTTTACCAAAAAGCTTCTTTTCTAGCCCGATTAGGTTCGGGTAGTGCTTGCAGAAGTATAAAAGGAAGTGTTGTAGTTTGGGGGAATCATGCCGAAATCGAAGACAGTTCTGATTTATTTGGAGTCGAATTTCCATCACCAATTCATGAGAACTTTAGCAACTACCAGGATACTATTCTTTTAGTTGACAAAGGCGAAAAACAAGTATCTAGTACCGTTGGACATGACCTGATGCATAACCATCCTTTTTCGGAACAACGATTTGCACAGGCACACCACAATATATCATCCCTAAAAACCATTTTGGAAACTGGTAATCTCGAAGCATTCATCAAAATAACCGAAAGCGAAGCGCTGACGTTACACGCCATGATGATGACTTCGATGCCCTATTTTATTTTGATGAAACCCAACACTTTGGAAATCATCAACCGCATTTGGAAATATAGAAATACAACCCAAATTCCGGTTTGTTTTACCTTAGATGCAGGAGCAAACGTACATGTTTTGTATCCCGAAAACGTTAGAGAAACCGTTTTGCAATTTATTAAGGACGAATTACTTGGCTATTGTCAAAATGGTCAGTATATTTGTGATGCAATTGGAACAGGAGCAATTAAAATTCTATGAAAGGACCCTTATTTTACTCAAAAATTCTTCTCTTCGGAGAATACGGAATTATAAAAGATTCTAAAGGTTTATCCATTCCCTATAATTTTTACAACGGTGCCTTGAAAGTGGATGAAAATCCTTCTCAGGAAGCGATAAAATCCAATCAAAGTCTGCAACGTTTTGTAGTGTATTTGGAGCAATTACAAAAAGACCAATCTGATTTGGTCACTTTTAATATCGAGCTTTTAAAAGCTGATGTTGAAAGAGGAATGTACTTCGACTCTAGTATTCCGCAAGGTTATGGTGTCGGAAGTAGCGGTGCTTTGGTTGCTGCCATCTATGACAAATACGCCAACAACAAAATCACTGTTCTAGAAAACTTGACTAGAGAGAAATTATTACAGTTGAAAACGATATTCTCTCAAATGGAATCGTTCTTTCACGGAAAAAGTTCCGGTCTTGACCCGCTAAACAGTTATTTAAGCATTCCTATTCTTATCAATTCCAAAGATAATATTGAAGCTACGGGAATTCCATCTCAAAGTGCTACCGGAAAAGGTGCTGTGTTCTTATTAGACTCAGGTATAGTAGGTGAAACCGCTCCAATGGTCAATATTTTTATGGAAAATCTTAAAGACCAAGGCTTCCGTAAAATGCTAAAAACCCAATTCGTAAAATATACCGATGCCTGCGTGGAAAACTTCCTTGGTGGTGATATGAAATCCCTTTTCAAAAACACCAAACAGTTATCTAAAGTAGTATTGAACAACTTCAAGCCAATGATTCCGGAACAATTTCATGGGATATGGCAACGCGGAATTGACACAAATGACTATTACTTAAAACTTTGTGGTTCTGGTGGTGGCGGCTATATTTTAGGCTTCACCGAGGATTTGGAAAAGGCAAAACAGTCTCTAAAGGATTATAAATTGGAAGTGGTTTACCAATTTTAAAATGAATTCCCCTTTTGTCACCCTAAGCGAAGTCGAAGGGCTAATTTTCTGCAAATGTTAAGCCGTAAATCCAAACATTTAGTGCTGAAAATCGTCAGCATGTTTTCTGTAGTGCGCGGCTACAACATTCCCATAATTGCACTAGCCCAATACTTATCTGCCATTTTTATTTTAGCTCCCGAAAAAAGAGCCCTTGATGTGTTGCTCGACTTTAATTTGTTCATCATTGTTATAGCTTCGAGCTTGACTATTGCTTCAGGTTACATCATCAACAACTTTTACGACAGCAAAAAAGACTTAATCAATCGTCCCAACAAATCCAAACTCGACCGATTGGTGAGTCAAAAAACAAAACTTCAGGTGTATTTCACCGTAAACTTTATTGTTTTTCTGCTGGCCTTTTTTGTCTCCTTCAGAGCTGTATTGTTTTTTTCTACCTATATTTTTCTAATTTGGTTTTACTCACACAAGCTTAAGAAAATGAGTGTAATCGGCAATCTGACCGCTTCCTTCTTGGCGGTGCTTCCCTTTTTTGCCATTTTATTGTATTACAAAAATCTGTACCCTCAAATATTTGCCCATGCGACATTCCTATTCCTCTTACTGCTAATCCGTGAAATGATTAAGGATTTAGAAAACATCAAAGGTGATATTGCCAACGATTACAGAACGATTCCGGTCATGTACGGAGACAACTTTTCCAAAAAAATCATCACATTGCTCACGCTTTTGACCGTAATTCCCATCTATTATCTTATCGAAATTTTCGAAGTGGGTTATATGGACATTTACTTTTACGTAAGCATGATTGTCCTGATTTTCTTCCTGCAAAAACTCTGGAAATCCAACTCCAAACCCGACTATCTTTTACTACACAACATCCTGAAATTCCTAGTAGTTTCAGGCGTTTTCTGCATCGTTCTCATAAATCCCGAAGTACTAATCCACGGAAAAAGACTGCTTCGTCTATAAAGTTTACCAGCTCTAAAAATATCTAAAACGAGCTAAAGCATGTATACCTCAAGCCCACAGGGCTTGCTCCTCTTAATATCAAATACGGAAAAAGACTATTGCGCTTGTAAATTTAGGAGCAGTCGTAACTGCATTTTGTCAACCCTCCTCCCGCTTTTCGTTGCAATCTCTACGAGGATTTACACTGCAATCGGGGCTAAAGAGACGCAAGCCTGTTTTTGTGTAATAAACACCACACTTCCAATGGCGACTCTGCTCATAATAGGAACCCATAAAGCGAACTGACGAAGTAAATTTAAAAACGTATCTTTGCAGTCAAATTTTAAGAATTATGAATAACAAGGAAGGCAACAACAAAAAAGGAAGTTCAAGACCTAACAGCGCTCGACCAAGTTCCAAAAAGCCAACCCCAGGCGGAATGCCAAAACGTGCCCAAGGGCCAAAAAAAGTAAAGCCGACGACGGATGCTGATGCTCCAAAAAGAGCAGCAAAACCTGCAAAGCCAGTACAAAACAATGTTGCAAAACCATTGAAATCAGACGATATCCGTTTGAATAAATACATCTCCAATTCGGGTGTTTGCTCCCGTCGTGATGCCGATATCTACATACAGTCAGGGAACGTAAAAGTTAATGGTATAGTCATTACAGAAATGGGACATCGCGTAAAACCGGGAGATGTGGTCAACTTTGACGGTGCCACCTTAACGCCGGAACGTAAAGAATATCTTGTTTTAAATAAACCGAAAAACTTTACCACTTCTAACGAAGACGATGCCGATCACAGAAATGTGTTGGAATTAGTTCGTGCAGCTACCAAAGCCAATATTCAGCCCGTAGGCCGAATGGATAAAAACACTACCGGATTATTATTGTTTACCAATGATACTGATATGATTCGGAAGTTCAGCTTACCCAATCAAAAATCGACCAAAATCTATCAGGTTTCCTTAGACAAAAACCTAAAATTTGAAGATTTAGAAAAAATTTCGAATGGAGTTACTCTAGACGGACATAAATTATACGTGGATGAAATAAGCTATGTAGAAAACGAACCCAAAACTGAAATCGGTTTAAAACTGAGAACACCCAACGTAAAAGTAGTACGAGCTATTTTCGAAAGCTTTAAATATGATGTAATCAAAATTGACCGTGTCGCTTTTGCCGGTTTGACCAAAAAGAACTTACCACGAGGTAATTGGCGTTTCCTGACGGAACAAGAAATTATCAATTTGAAAAACGTATAAATGCAAATCCAAGAATACACGAATGACTATAAAATGGTATTCGTGCATTCCTGGCCATTTATAAAACAATCATTGAAGCCCCATGAAATACTGGGCTTTTTCATTTAACAACTATGTCAGCAGAAAAAAATTTATCTATCGCAATGCTTTGGTTTGAAGCCTTTAACGCCCACAACCTTGAAAAATTATTGTCGTTATATGATGACGAAGCCGCGCATTTTAGTCCGAAACTAAAAATCCGTCATCCCGAAACTATGGGTCTCGTTACCGGAAAAGAAGCTTTACGCGAGTGGTGGAAGGATGCTTTTGATCGACTGCCAAGCTTGCATTACAAAGTGACTTCACTAACCTCAAACGCCGACAGAGTTTTTATGGAATATGTTCGTTCCGTCGAAAATGAAGATACTATGTTAGTCGCTGAAGTACTGGAAATTAAGGACAGTCGAATCATCGCCTCGAGAGTGTATCACGGCTAATTTTATCTTTTCATTAACAAATCAATCCATCAGAAACCAATAGTTTTACCAAAATAAACCCTTAACTATGAAAAACTTAAAGACAGTAGCAACCCTATTTTTGTTCTCATTATTAGTTATAAACTGTAAATCGGAAAAGGCGACAACCGATTTTAAAGCCATTACCAAAGCATATTTTGATGATAAAAATGAACTCAGCCCACTAGATGCTACTCAAAACGGACAAAGCGAATACAACGACAAGCTCGTCTTTGAAATGACCGATTCCCATCGCAAAAAGCAAGCGGCTTTTTATGATAAATATGAAAATGAATTAGCTTCTGTTGATACCACTTCGTTGTCTGATGAGGAAAAAAATAGTTATGACATTATCAAATGGGAAGTTGCCGTTGGTAAAGATTTATTGCAATACGAGACAAATTTAATGCCGATACAACAATTTTGGGGAACCAATCTTACGTTAGGACAATTTGCCGGCGGAAGCAGTGCTCAGCCTTTCAAAACCGAAAAAGACTATAGAAATTTCCTGAAAAGAATGGATTTGTTTGCTGTTTGGATGGATTCGGCTATGGTCTATATGAAAAAAGGAATCGATAAAGGTGTGGTTTTACCAAAAGCACTTACTGTAAAAGTCATCCCGCAGTTTGAAAGTATGGTAACTCCTAATGTGGAAGACAATCTGTTTTACACCACGATAAAATCGTTTCCAAAGGATTTCACGGAAACGCAAAAAGACCAACTGAAAAAAGAGTACACCGCAGTTATCAAAGAAAAATTAGAGCCTCAATTCCAAAAAATGAGTGCCTTTTTGAAAAATGAATACCTTCCTGCTTCCAGAACTACTAGTGGTATTAGTAGTTTACCAAACGGAGCCGCATTGTATAATGTATATGTAAAGCAATGGACCACAACAGATAAAAGTCCGGCTGAAATTCACGAATTAGGCTTAAAAGAAGTAGCTCGTATCAAGGCTGAAATGGAAAAAGTAAAAGAAGAAGTTGGTTTTAAAGGAACCATCAATGAATTCTTTGAACACGTTCGAACCAAACCGGAACTGATGTCCTTTAAAAAACCGGAAGAAGTAATTACCAACTTTGAGAGAATCTACAGCGTGATTAAACCTAATGTAGACAAATTATTCTCTTTACAACCAAAATGCCCTTTCGAAATCAGAAGAACGGAAGCTTTCAGAGAAAAAACCGCCAGCGCTGAATACAATCAAGGTGCTGCCGATGGCTCTAGACCCGGAGTTTTCTACGTTCCAATTCCGGATGTAAAGACCTATAATTGCTATGGTGACGAAGATTTATTTTTGCATGAAGCCATTCCGGGACATCATTTTCAAATATCCCTACAACAAGAAAACAAAGAGTTGCCCGACTTCAGAAAATACAATTGGTTTGGCGCTTATGGCGAAGGCTGGGCTTTATATACGGAAAGTTTAGGAAAAGAATTAGGATTGTATAAAGATCCTTATCAGTACTTCGGAATGTTAGGTAACGAAATGCACAGAGCCGTAAGATTGGTAGTTGATACCGGAATCCATACCAAAGGCTGGACAAGAGAACAAGCAGTACAATATTCTTTAGATAATGAAGCCGAAAGCGAAGCCGCAATTATTGCCGAAATTGAGCGCTATATGGCCATTCCTGGACAGGCTTTATCCTATAAAATGGGACAATTAAAAATTATGGAACTGCGTAAAAAAGCGCAAAACCAGATGAAAGACAAATTTGACATTAAGGTTTTCCATCAAAAAGTATTAGTTTCCGGTGTAGTGCCACTGGCGCTTTTAGAAAAGAACATCAACAACTGGATAGCATCCGGGAAATAATAAAAAAGTCCTTTAGTCAATAACTAGAGGACTTTTTTTAGTTGGCTATTTTGCTTTCCAAACTTTTAAAATCGATAGGATTGCCATCAACATCAAAAAATTCATAGCGGTAACTCAACTTGCCGTTCAGCTCATCAATTTTTATCTTCATCTGATAAAAGCCCTGGCTCCACTCGACTATAATGTGATATTGAAAATCTCCAACACCAAAACTTCCGGGTAAATTACTAGTGTAAATTAGCTTTTTGGATTTTAAATTTAAGGTATTGACTTCAATATTTTCATAGGTTCCCAATTCGTCATTGTTCACCTTTTTACCCATATAATCCACATTGGTTGCTGAGGCTTTGCTTTTCTTTTTCTTTTCCTTATTATCATTATAATCATCCTTTATAGAAAAGATAACATCCTTCAACGAGTTCTTCCCGATATTCAGCAAATAAAACCGAAGTTGATGATGGTACATGAGTTTATGCACTTTCTTACCGTCTTCGGCTGAAGAACTACCATCGCTCAAATCGTGGTCTACAATTTCTATTAAAGGTAAATTCTGTCCCACAGACTGGCTAAAAGAATCCGATTTTAAGCTTTTGATTTTCTGCTCTGCTTCTTCAACGAATCTATCTTTCTGAACGATTTCGGCGTTAAGAACTTCAATTTGCTTAATGGCTTCATCTAATTCTTTTTGCTTATCACTAGAAACCGAAGAAGAGGTGTTTTTATAAAGCAGGTAAACAGAAAAAGCTAGCAAAACAAACCCAAAAAATGCCAAAACTGCAGTCATCATAAGCTTATTCCCTTTCATTAGAATTTTAAATTTAAATCAATTTGATTTTGATGTGGTAAAAATAAACGAATTTTCAAAATTTAACACACGCCATATTAAGAAACTGTAAACATTATTATCAACTAATTATGGAATAAAAAAAACCCAAAGGTTGTTGAAGCCTTTTTTTTCGGGCAATGGAAATCACCATTACAATTATGAAGATTACTGGTCATAAAACTGAAACATTCATACTTTAGCATAAAAATATCTAAGAATTATTTAAACGATAAACTAGTAGTCTATAAATAGTCATATAAACAATAAAAAAGAGGTAGCATTAGCAACCTCTTTTAAAGAAAAAAAATAAAAACTCCCTAACACACTATCTATAATGAACAGCAATTTGTCCTATTTGTCCAACAATCTTGAATGAATCTTTAAATGATAACTTAGAACCATCCATATGTACCCAACGGTTTAATGGTTTCTCACAAATTAATTCTTTTGCTTGTTCACTTCCGTATACTTTTTTCATCCGCATAAAAATTTCAACATCAAACAACCATTTCGTCAAAAATTTCTTTTGAAAAGTTTTATCAACAATTTCTTTGGTCATGACTTTCGCACCGCATTGAGTATCTTTGAAATCCATTCCCAACGTTTTTCTGATGATCAAATTAATACCTTGGCTGATAATTTTTCGAGCTGATTCTTTAGCGATATCGGCACCCATTCTGTTGATGCGAGAACCGCTTACAATTTTATAATTAGAATTACTTATTGTTTGCACCAAATCATCAAAATCTTCAAAATTAGTTGATAAATCCGCATCTAAAAAGCCAATATAATCAAACTGATTGTCTTTCGCTAGATGCAACATTCCTAAACGAACCGCTTCTGCTTTTCCACCATTTTTTTCACAATCATAAATACTAATTCTATCCTCATTACCTTTACGCAATTCTTGTAAAACGCCCAAAGTATTGTCTTTACTTCCGTCATTTACAAAGCATAAATGATAGCCTAAATTTCTATGAACAAACGCTTTGAACTCATCGCTTGACAATCTGGTTTCTTCATTATAACAAGGAATTACAACTCCAGTACAGGTACTTTGAATACTTCTATTTTTATTCACATCGACTAAAGGAATGGCATTTTCCGAACCAATCAATCTTCTAACTCGGGCTCCAATCTCACTTAAACTCAACGGTTTTTTCATATAATCTGCAGCGCCTAATTCGAAACCCTTCACTATGATTTCTTCCTCATTATTTCCAGACAAAATCATAACTGGTGTGTCATGCTTTTTGATTTTTTTAATGTACTTAACAATTTCTAAACCCGAAGCTTTTTCATTGATATTGGTGGTGTCATTTTTTTGACTTTCGATTTCTAAAACCGGCATATTGATGTCGGCAATAACCAAGTTTGGTTCATATTGATCGTACTTTTTAATGGCATCAAAAACATTATTTGAACTTATTACATCATAACCTAAGTCGGTTAAGCACTTATTCAAAGAAAGCAATACTAATTCTTGGTCGTCTACAATTAAAATTTTCATATCGTTGGTGTTTTTTATTGTTATTTTCATGGCAAATATAGATTCGTTAGCGATTTCATTTTTTGGTTTTTAGACCAATGAAGGTTTCCTTTCGATGAATGGGAATTATATGTAGTTCCGTTTAATTCATCTATTTATTCATTATTAGTATATTTACATCAATCATACAACAAGTAACTCTTTGTGAGAGAAAAATCAAATAAATATTTATTAGCCGCTTTATTAATTGGATTGGTTTTCCATTCGAGTGCTATATTTTTCACTTTAGAAAACTCATATGATGCCTTAATTCATATGTTTTTTGGAAATCACTACGCGCAAAGCTGGTTTGAACCATGGAATTACAGTTGGTATACAGGCTTCACGGTTATGGGGTATCCTCCATTAGTGCATCAATCCATTGGATTATTATCATTTATCGGTGGCTTAAAATTCGGATTGTTTACGGTAGCCATAATTGCTATTATTCTTTTCATTACAGGTGTTTTCCGATTTTCACTTCTAATTACAGGCAATCGGAATGTTGCAGGTTATGCTGCTTTAGTGGCTGTCTTTTCCTCTTCTTTTATAGAAACGTTACACATATTTGGTCAATTACCTAGTATTATTGGAATATCCGTCTTGATGCATGCCTTACCCGAAATTTATCTTTGGATAAAAACTGGCGTCAAAAAGTATTTTTTTACTTCTATATCATTAATTGCAGTTACAGTTTGTTCGCATCATGTAACGCCTTTGTTTGGAATGATTTTCTTCATTTTCCCATTAATAGGAATGACAGTAATGGATGCAGCAAGAGAAAAAGTTAATTCTCATAAAGAAATTAAACTGAAATTATTTGTTCAAACCTTATTCTCCTTATTAAAACGAATCATAGCTTTTGGAGTAACCGCTGTTTTTCTAATTGTATTTTGCATACTTCCCTATTGGATTAATTCTAAAAACAATCCAATTACTCAAGTTCCCATACCACATGGAAGTCGTGATAATTTTCTAGAAGTTACTTCCTCTGGACTGATGTTCTTCGTGATTCCATGGGGCATTTTAGTATTCTTATTACCTTATGTTTTTTATCGATATTACAACAAACGGTATTTGTTCTTTGGTTTGTCTATTACATTGTTAACTATTTTAGGCACCGGAGGAACTACTTCAATTCCGTTAAAAATACTAGGAGCCAATGCTTTCAATATTTTAACGCTAGACCGATTTACGCTTTGGGCTGCCATCATGAGTTTGCCTCTATTTGGTGAATTTGTATATCGATTAGTTGAAGGTGATTTAAGAGCCAATCTGGAAGAACGGTTTGGCTCAGTATATTATAAAATCCTTTCAGGATTATTTGCTGGTTCGTTTTTGTTTATGGCAATTTTCACCATTACCTTAGGGTATTTCCGCCCGTTTCAACCGCAAAAAATAAACACACTGCCTATTATTAATTTCCTAAACCAAGACCAACACGATCAATGGCGTTATTTGCCGTTAGGTTTTGGCGACCAAATGGCAACGCTTTCCTTTCAAACGAAAGCCTTAACGGTAGATGGAAATTATCATTCGGCGCGACGACTTCCTGAATTAACCTCTCGTGCAGTGGAACGATTAGAAAATTCAAAGTTTCGAGGTTTAGAAGGCATTGGTTCCTTACAACAATTTTTAACGGTTCCCGAAAAATACAACTTGAAATATGTTTTTTCTAACGACAAATTCTACGATCCTATTTTGTATTTCTGTGGATGGCACCGGTTGACACAATTGGAAAATGGCATTATGGTATGGGAAAAACTAAACGTAGCGCCATTACCAAAAATTCTTCCTTTTGAAGATGTTCCTTTATATCAAAAATTGATGTGGGGCATTATTCCTTTATTGACTGTGGTCGTTGCTTTTGTGTTGAATGTACAAATGATCTTATATCAAGCACTAAAGTTAAAACCCATAACACAACCTGATTTTTTCAAATTTGCGGTCGACTATAAAGCTTTTCCAAGAAAAATGGTTACGCTGCTTCATCTTTGGGCTGGATTTTTAATGCTAATCATCTTTTATTTTACTTATCAGTTTTACATTAACAATTCATCGCAGTTAAGTCCGAAGAATGTAGTAAAATCGTATTATGATGCCATCGACTTTAAAGAATTTGAAAAAGCCCATTCCTTTTTAGATCCAAAAGCAAATAAAACCTTGTCACAATTCATGTTGGAAACTGCAGTGCAAGATGGGATTTTGAATTCATATGCTAAAATGGATGCCATCGATATTCAAGTTTTGAATCAAACGGAAAACGCTGCCAAAATCATTGCCAAAACCAAATGGGTCACTCCATTGGAAATTATTCAAAAAGACTATACTCATGAGGTTATAAAAGAAAACGGGAAATGGTATATTGTTCCCAATAAAATTGATTTGGATATTCCGCCGGATCAATTTGTTTCAAATAACGGCACGGAGTTTTTCAAACACGGAAGAAGAGCGGTCTCAACACAACAAACCTATCATGATGATGTTTTGAAACAGCCAGTTTTGGAGATTTTATCAGCCAAACTAATTCAATTCAATAAGCAATACCTCATCATTGGCGAAGTGCAAAATGTAGAAGATGTACCTGCGGATGTAGTTTTGAAAGCCACATTATATGACAAAGACAATAATAAGTTAGCCTCATTCAACTCAAAATATGAAATCAAACACAAATTGATGCCGATGGAAATTACGAGTTTTAAAGTTAATTTTGAAGACATTGCCTGGGTAAAAAATACCGATGTAAAGCCAAAGACCTTTAATCCAAATGAATTTACACCTTTAGATATCAAAGGAACACCAATAACCTTTGACATACAATGTGCTGGGAATGTTGCGATAACCGATTTGTATACACAGGTTGCCCTTTCTGATTTTATCATTGAAAACAACCACATCAAAGGAACACTGTTTAATTATGGAATTCAAGAAAGTACGATTCCGGAAATTTTAGTTTCCTATTATAATGCTAAAAAGGAACTGATTTATGTAGATCATTTCTTTATGCGAGAAGGCGTTCGTGTGCAACGAAAAAATTATTTTGATTATAAATTATTAAACTTAACTCAATGTAAAACGCTAAAATCTTCTTTAGAAAATTGCTTTGTAAATGGTTTGAACAACGCTTCTATTTCAAAGGCGGTGGTTCCTAATAGAAAATCGGTACAAAATGAAGAACAGTTGCAAAAAATAAAAGGCAACGGATTTGATTATATCAAAATTGAAATCAATAATTACATTGGAAACCCACGATAATGATAAAGACTAGAAACATATTGTTTTTATTAAGTGCTTTGCTTCTTTTGGCATTCGGCACCACTATGGTTTCTGACAAAGAACAATCGTTTAAATTAGTTTCAAAGTCCAATACTTATATTGCTGGCAATACAATTGAATTAGGATTTTATTCAAAATCTGAAAAAGAAAAACCACAACTTTACCTCATCCATTCCTATGGAAAAACGTTACTTGATGCCACTTTTGAAAAAGGAAATTATGTTTTTAAAATGCCAGAGAATTATTGTCAAAAAACGGGTACTATTTCGTGGTTTTTAGTCAATAATAATAATAATACTACAAATTCCGGAACCTTTGAAATAATTCCAAATGATAAAACGAAAACGGTTATCGAAAATTATCTTGGTCCGCGAACTATTTTAGCGGGAGGCAAAGAATTCACAATGATGGTTACAGTGCCAACTGATAGCTTTGACAATCCAAAAACAGACAATACAAGCGTTGGTTTGAAATACCAGTTTTTGCAAAATGTAACGAGCCTCGATTTAAAAACTAAAGATTTTATTGCGTGGTATGAAATCTATTCGCCTTCAAAATCTGGAAAAATGCTAGTTTCCACTGAAAGTAACACTATTATGTCCAAAGAAATTGAAACCGAAGTGTACCCCAACATCGCAACCAATTTCACCATCAATTATACGAGAAATCATGAGTATGCTGACGGAAATCAAGTAACTCATTTTTCAACATCAATCATCAAAGACCAATTTGGCAACACGGTTAGCGACGGAACCATGGTTTCCTACATTATTAAAACAAAAACCAATATGGTTTTAAAAACGTTTGGCACAACTATAAATGGCATTGCTTCGGCTCAAATACTACACCCAGATCATCAAGATATATATTTGGTAAAAGGCTATGTAACCGGAATTGCTGAAAGTAATTCGATTGTTATCAATTACAAACCGATTATTTCATCTTTTAATTATTCTTTCTCAAACAAAAATAGAACACTAATTATTGGCCCAATAAAAAGCTTTATGAATCAATTGGTTCCCGACGGAATTAAAGTAGTTGTAAAAGTTTTTAATCAAAATAAACAAGTGACATCTTTACAAGCAGAAACCTCAAAAGGAATGGCAACTTTTGAACTTGCCGAAGATTTTTATAAAGCAAACAGCTATCACTTTGAAATTACCACGTTGGGAATTACTCAAAAAACCACAACTTTAAACTATGACCATTAACAATAAAAAAACGATTCGAATAGTGTTGATAAGCTCATTTATTTTGCTAAATGTTCTTTTGCTGTTTGGATTGAGTAGCATTTTAGATTATTTAAATACGGGCGCCGACAGAAGTTCGATGTTGCATTTAGAAAAAGAGACCGTTAATACGTATTTGCCAAAAGTAAGCTGGGAGGAATTAAAAAATGAAGGTCGAAAAATGGAACCAACTACCTTGAAAATGATTGAAAAAGACTATTTGTTTTCTTGGTATATCAAAAACAAATCGCTAGAGAATAATAAAAAACAAGGTGTTGAAGACTTTTATACCCAAAATGCCCGAGTAAATTTATACCATACCATAGATTACAATTTAAAAAACAACATTTCAATAGAAAGTACCACTTTAAAACATCATCCTAAATTAGAATTTTACAGTGAAGACGGTCAACAAGTTGTATTTACAGATAAAAATGTAATCGAATTTCAAAAAGTTTATAAAGACAAAAAATTAGTAACCGAAATTCAAGACACGGCTACTTACAAGGTATTAATGTTGCTAGAAGATGGTTTCTGGCGTATTCGTCACATGCAGAGAATGAAACAAGAACCAGTTGCAAAAGACACTTTGAAAACAAGTCCTGAATTTAAAGTAGTGGGTAAAAAAATCAAATTTAATAATGCCGATTTTACTATAAAGGGGATTAATTATTATCCTAAAAATTCAGCTTGGGATACTTTTGGAGATTCCTTTAATAAAGATACCATTGCTAAAGATTTTGATATCATAAAAAAGGTAAAACTCAATTCTATTCGGATTTTCATACAATATGACGATTTTGGCAGGGCTGATATCAAAACAGAAAAACTAAAAAAACTTAGAACCCTTTTAGACATAGCTGAAGCTAAAGATTTAAAGGTTATCATAACCTTATTCGACTTTTATAGTGATTATACCATAGAGAGCTGGACATTAACAAGTCGACATGCAGAAAAAATTGTTTCTGAATTTAAAAACCACAAAGCCATAATTGCTTGGGATATTAAAAACGAACCCAATTTAGATTTTGAAAGCCGAGACAAAAACAATGTGCTTCAATGGTTGCAACAAATGATCACTGTTGTCAAAGAAAACGACCCGAATCATTTGGTTACCATTGGTTGGTCTAATTCGTATGAAGCGACTAATTTAGAAGAGAAAGTAGATTTTGTTTCCTATCATTTTTATAATGCTATAGATGATTTTGAAACAGAATATGGAACATTAGATTTAGCTAGTAAAAAACCACTGGTAATTCAGGAATTTGGCATTCCTTCTTATCGAGGGCTTTGGAGTTGGTTTGGAGCAAACAACGATGGTCAAGCCGAATACCACAAAAAAATGCAAGCCTTATTCAAAAAGAACAATCTTGCATTTATGTCGTGGACGTTATATGATTTCCCTAATGTTCCCAATCAAGTTGCTGGAAAATGGCCTTGGCAAAAAAACAGACAGAAAAAATTCGGTTTTATTGATGAAAATGGAAAAAAGAAACCAGCATTTTTACATATTACCTACTAAAGTATGTTGCATTTTATGCATTTGAATTTCTTCGAATTTTTGCAAATACATGTCAACAATTCTATCCATTGAAAGGGCACAAGCTGCATTATAGTTAGTTTGCGCAATACGTCTTCTGTAAGTATCATCTTCAAGAATAGTACTTATTGCTTTTGCTAACGATGAAGCGCTTTCCGGATTAAAAAATTCCCCTTTATACCCTTCATCTTCTACTAACAATGCTAAATCCCCTAAATCAGGCATTACCACAGCCTTTCCATAACTTCCGGCTTGATGTAATACACCAGAGCTTCCGGTAGTAGACGTATAAGGAAAAGCTACAATCGTACTTTCTGTAAAAATTCTTTCTACGTCATTTTCTTCGACATAACCTGTAAAAGTTAATCCCTCAACATGAGCATATTTTTCTTTAACCGATTTCAAATAACCAGGAGTATTTGGGCTATCGGTTCCAGCAATAACTATTTCAATAGGTTCTTTGTTGGTTTGTCTGATTAATTCAACCGCATCGATTAGAATTTCTACTTTTTTATAAGTCCCAAACTTACCGAAAGCCATCACTTTTTTAGGTCCTGTAGGTAAATCAAAACTAACAGATTGAGGCGTTTCAAAAGAACCATGAGGAATTATAGCCACATTATTAGTTTTATATTTTGCATTTAAAACCTCAACATATTTATTGATGGTTACTGCAACAGTATCGGCTTTTAATATGCAACTCGTAAGTGTTGTTCCAATAAAATTATAAATTTTTTGAGCTAACTTATTGGATGTGAATCCAGCATTTGCTAAATCAACTTGTTCCATGATATTGTGCAATAAAACTACGGTGTTGCATCCTAACATTTTTAAAATCATTGGCAACAATAATCCTAAAGCCGCAGGGATTTTTTTATCTCCAAATTTTACAAATTGTAAATTAAACAAAACAGCATCTGGCTTTTCTTTTAAAATTGCTTTTACAATTGTGAAGATATTAGCATAACTATTGAATTCCCAGCATTCGTTTACAGATACTTTTTGACTGTTCTCAAAATCCAATTGTTTTGGTTCAGAAGTTTTATCGGTGATTAAAACCAATTCGCTCACTTCTTCTTTTTGAGCAAAGTTCTTTACTAAATGATAACCATATTCGTTTAAGGTTACTTTACTTGGCGGGAACGCCGTTACAACTGCTATTTTCATTGTGTTATACTTTAAGGTTTTTATTTCTTTCATGACAAAAGTCCAACTAATCCAGAAGAAATAGTGTCATTTTCGATGAATGGAAATTTACTTTAGACGAACCTATTTTTTCTGATGATGAAAGAAAAAGATCAATTGAAAAATCAATAGGATTACCATCGAAATGATTTGCATTTCAACAACCTGTTCTAATGAATTATGGAATAGAACAATCAAGATTATTTGAGTTAAACCAAGAATTGCCGAGATAATTACCGGAAGGTATTTTCCGATAGATAAAAAATAATAAGCAAAGATATTAGCAACAGCAAAAACCGAAGTAGCTAAGGCATATTTCCATAGTAACGGGGCAATGGAAAGGTATTTTTGACCAAACATTAAAGAGACAACTAGTTTAGGAAACAAAAAACTTCCAGTTACTACTACTGCCGACAAAAGGACAATATAACCCACATATTTCATTAAAACAGGTTTAGTATCATTTCCTTCTTTATGCAGTTGAATTACTTTGGGTAACAACATCATTACAAACATCCATGCTACAAAATAAACCACTCTGCCAATTAATGCTAAAGATGCGTACAATCCTGCCTCATCATTTGTGAAATAATGTTTTACTAATAAAATATCGCTATTATTTATAATGATTTGGGTAAGTTCATAAAAGGCCGTTAGTCCAAAAAAGATGGCTATACTTTTAACATTTATGTTATCCGTAATAACAACTTTCGAAACCTTGAAAATCCTTTTCTGGAAAGGAAATAATCCAAAAATAAATGAAACCAGTATACCCGCAGCAATAGCTATTGAAGTTGGCACATTTGGCAGTAGAAAGATAAAAATGATTGTAGCAACCAAACGAACAATCATTTCTATTTGATACGTAATGGACATGCCATTTAGGTCATGCTTTCCTTGATACAATCCTCTATTAACACTAATAATAAAATACAATGGAATACCAAATCCGAAAACATAAAACATTTCACTGGTTTCAGTTTTAAAAAGTTCCTGAAGCGATTCAGCAGACAGCACGATCAGCAAACCTGTAACAACACTAAATCCAGTAGCTGCTCTAGTTATTAACTTTATAAAAGCCTCTAATTTTATGGAATCATATAGAACAGCATACTTTGAAGTAACTATTTGAAACGTCATACCGAGAAACGAAAGCACTAATAAAAAGGTAATTAATAGTGCCGCATCAGAAAAGGCAGCTGGTGATAATAATCTCCCTAAAATTAGATTATAAAAATAGTTTCCTGCATTGACGACCAACATAGTTGCCATAAAAAATTGTTCCGGACTGAGACGCTTAGAAATCATTGCAAGAGTGTTAGTGATTATTTTGATTAATTGTTATATTCAATACGTTAAAGAACGTCGCTGCGTAAAATGTAGCTCAATTTTTGAGTATGAAATTCCGCATTAATTTTAGAGTTCTCTTGCCCAATAATATAAAACACTTTATTGTGAGACATTGCTTTTTTATAAAGTGAAGCAAGAGCTGAAACGGCACTTGTATCAATATCTATAAGTTTGTTTAAAGAAAGCGTAATCATTTTTGAACGTTCTAACAAAGTCTCGAAATGATTGTTTAAGGATAATACATTTTGAGAATTTAGATCTCCTTTGATTTCATAAATTCCAGCGTTATTTGTAATTTCTAAAGCCATGACATATTGTTTTTAATTAATAGTATTTATAATTTCTGATGCAAATATCTAGCGTTTAGCCGCGAGACATTGATTTTATTCGACGAATGACGGTTTACTTTAGTTGAAATATAATAGGTTTGTCCCTAACTTGCACTCTTAAATAAATACATCATCGACGAATGAAATTAGCACATCAAACAATCCTGTTTTTCCTTTTAGTAACAGGTATAGTTAGCGCTCAAAATATGGATGCCGGTTTTAATAATCTTGAAAAAGGAGAATTTAGCAAAGCTGAAGTTTTCTTTGCAGCCATTTTAAAAGATTATCCTCAAAATAAAACTGCCCGCTTGTGTTATGCTAGAGCTGTTGGATTAAATAAGCAACCAGAACAAGCGTTGCAATTGTTTGTCACTTTAAAAAAAGAATATCCAGGTGATTTAGAAATAGAACTAAATTATGCAGAAGCTTTGTTATGGAATAAAAAATTCGCTGAAGCAAAAGTCTTTTACAGCAACTTGGTCGCAAACAATCCAACAAACTTTGTAGCTCATTTAGGATTTGCAAACACACTTTCTAACTTAAAAGAGTTCCCGGAAGCATTATTGAACGTCAATAAAGCTTTAGTATTGTCTCCGGGTAATTCAGGTGCATTGGTTTCTAGAAAGTATATCAAATTAGGTTATGCCAATGATAAAGTAAAAGAAAAAAAATATGCAGAAGCAGAAGTTTTTTATAATGAAATATTAGCAGATTTCCCAAATGACAAAGAAACATTACTAAACAAAGCTAATTTATATCTTATTATTAAAGACATTGCCAAAGGAAAATCCATCTATGCATTGTTGTCTGAAAAAGACCCAATTATAGCTATGAATGGATTGGCTTTAATTGAACATATTGACGGTAAAGAAAAACAAGCCTTACAAACTTCCATGAAAGCTATTGATTTAGCAAAAGGAAGCACGGATGAAACACTAAAAAAACAAACATACGAACGCTATGTTCAGGCATTAATTTGGAATAAAAAATTCAAAGAAGCCGATGCAAAAATTAAAGAATTGAATAGTCAATATATTAATGAAAATTGGTTGCTTGCACTATCTGCTACCTTATCTATCTATAAAAGTGATTTCAAAAATAGCATCGGATATTATAGCGCTATTTTAGTAAACGATTCTAAATCTTTTGATGGAAATTTAGGAATTGCCAATGCCTATTATGCTTGGGGTGAAATTGATAAAGCTTATTCAGCAGTCAAAACCACGTTAACTATTTTTGAAAATCAAAACGATGCTACAAACTTTTTAAAGAAATTAAAAGAAGAACATACTCCTTCTTTGGAAGAAAAAATCAGTTACTCTTTTGATAATGGGAATAATACGGCCTATGCATCGAAAACTTTGTTGACGTTTCCTCTTTCTACAAAATGGACGGTGAACAGTTCATATCAATTTCGGAAAACAGGTAATAAAATTACCGATATAAAAGCAGAATCCAATGATTTTTTAATTGGTTTTGGATATAAATTCCACACAAAAATAAGTTTTAATTTTGATGCTGGTATCACTTCGGCCAATACCAATAACAGCAACTATACTGAGGGATTATTTAACGCTTACTTTAAAATAAAACCATATAAATTACAGGATTTAGAAATTGGTTACAAACGCGAATTGCAAAATTTTAATACCGATTTGATCGACAAACAAATAGCGGCAAACAACTATTATTTTAATTATAATTTGGGAACTAATATCAACTTAGGTTGGTTTACTCAATATTTCTATACTTCACAAACCGACAATAACACAAGAAATCTTTTATTTACCTCATTGTATTATACCATACTCCCAAAGGCGGGGTTAAAAGCGGGGTTAAATTATCAGTTTATTACTTTTAAAGATCAAGTGCCAACGGTTTATTTTAGTCCAGAGGAATTTAATGCCTATGAAATTTTTGTTGATTTATTAAAAGATGAAAAAACTACACTAGCAAAACACTTTTTTTATAATGTAAATGCGGCTTTTGGTTATCAATATATTGAATCGAATGACAAACAGTCAACATATCGCTTTCAATTGCGTTTGGGATACAAGTTTTCTGATAGATTGCTAACCAATCTTTATGGCGGAAAGAGTAACATTGCTTCCGCTTCTGTAGCTGGATTTACCTATACTGAAATTGGGTTTCGCTTAAAATGGAACCTATTCAACCAACCTCTATTTAAAACTTCGGAAAGTAATTAAAAAACAAAAAGGCTGTCAAATGACAGCCTTTTTGTTAAATTCCTAACTCCTAATAGTTTAGGCCTTTGGTTCTTAAGAAATTTGATAAAGAACCTTTTTCTTGTACTGGCAACAAATTAAAAAGGACAAATCCCCAAACATAAATCTTATGTTGGGATACAAAATATTTTTATACCGCTCAAACGGACACTAACTTTAAAAGCTTTTTATTCTGTTATTTATATTATTCTTTACTTCCAAAATCAGGTTTTGAAGATAGATTAATCTATCAATTCGTTACGATTAAAAACAAAAGTCAACTGTTTATTTTAGTCTAGAGAAATATAACGCCTTTGTGATTTTTATTGATTTATCTTTAGCTAAAAAAACAAGTGAATTAAAAAACACTTTTTGAGTATATAAATGATGCTATCTGTATTGCTTATATTCTTTCAAATCACTAAAATTCATCGAATCAATTATAATTTTGATTGGAATACAAACGCTATAATCGATTGTTTATCAATCTTCATAGAGATAAAAATAACTGGAAGCGATGTTAATTTCGATTAAAACAAAACTATATAAGAATATTTTATATAAAGCTTACACAGGTATTCAAAAACAAAAAGGCTGTCAATTGACAGCCTTTTTTCAAATTCCTAGTAATTGTGGTATTTAGTTCTTAAGGAATTTGGCAAACAACTTTTTGTTTTCATCAGTAGTAACTTCAAGAATATAAATCCCCAAATTTAAATCTTCAGTACTGATGGAAACTTCATGGTTGAATTGGTTAACCTCTTTCTTTTCAAATGCAACAACTCTACCCCTTTGGTCTATTATTTTAATAGAAACAGAAGCTGATGGATTTGGTAAAACCAATGTTGTTGAAGCATGACATGGATTTGGATAATTATATAATGCTTTCGATGAAAGAGATTCGTTCGTTGGCAATCCTAAAGCTGTCGTATTTCCTAGCTTAAGATTAGAAACACTTATAGCGAAAGGCTGTTGAGTAGTGTAATTTCCTGAAGTTGAAAATACAAAACCTTTTACGTTTTCTTGATTAAAAGATTCTCCGGTTGCATTCACAAAATCGGATAAAGAAAGTGTTACAGTCGTGTTTACGTTATGCGCTGGCAATGCAATTCGAAATCTGTTGTTCCAATCTGATAAACCTTCCGTTACCAAAACAACTTCAACTGGTAAAGAATTTTGTAAGGTAAAGCTAACAGAACTATACGCGTCCGCATTAAAAGTCAACTCTCCAGGCAAAATATTTCTAAATAAATTAACTGTCCCGTAAACTTCTCCAACTACATTTACATTACGTTCAATTTTATATTCATCTGAAGCAACTTGGATATCATTATTTGAAATTTCATAACCATTGATGTTGTTTTCTGATGCAACATAATCTAATCCCCATGGACCATCTGCCATATATAAGGCATCCGATTGCGTAGAGTTATTTCCTTGTATTGCCAGTCCGATATCAAACAAACCTCCGGTATTGATAGTTAGATTTTGTTCAAAGGCTCCTGTTAATGGAATAATTTGGTTTATCGGTTCCAATGAAGAAAGCTCGGTTTGTTTTTTATTGGCTGTGAATGACATTTGTAAATCGCCCGATTTATTAATCATTTTTAAATGCAATTCACCATTTCTATAATAGCCACTTTTAACAAACACTGATGGGATTCTATTAGTTACAGTATCCTCTGTAAAAGCACCTTGATTTTGAAATTGAGTTACAATATAATTGGTGATGCTGCATACTTGACCCATCGAAGAACCCCAAACCTGGAAATTAGTATAGTCTCCTGTTGGATATTGATTAATATTCCAATAACTATGTAATTTATTTTCACTTGTTAACTGTTGTACCGAAAAGTTTAGAGCAAATTCAATGGCGCCATTAGCTCTTTTTATTTTTACCATTACAATTTCATATCCGTTTAGCGTAATAGTTCTCACATCTTCAAGGTTTGAATTGTTTAATCGATCACAAATTGCTTTCGAATGCCCATAAATTCCATCTTTAGTTTGCGTTGCCAAAACAGCAGCAACTCTTGTATTTCCTTGATAATAATCTACAGAATAAACTTGTACCGCGTTTGTTATTCCCACTAAATCGGTTGGACTTGACACAAAAGTAGTTTCAGTACCAAACATTCCAGTTTGTGGTAATAATGTTGAAAAATTTACTGCAGAATTAGTTCTTAATTGTGCCGTTGAATTGTGTAAAAATGCTGATTGCTTAGCTTTAGTATCGGCAAAACTATTCGTCTTGATTCGATTAAAATTTCGCTTTGCAATTAAAGTAGCTAAATCACCTTTACTCTCTAAGCCTCCATTATTGGCTGAAGTTACATCGGTAGCTGAACTAATATCTGCAGTATTCGTTATACGCAAAGCTTCATAAGGATTGGCTGAAACATAAAAAACAGCATCGTTAAAATCATTATCACAGTTACTATTATCTCTACGGATATCTTCAAATCCTAAGATGATTCTTTGATTATCAGGATCATTTAACAATACGTTATGTTGTCTTAAGTTAGGATCGCTCTCTGGATTAAAATTCGGGTTTGAAAACAATCTCCACAAACCATTAGTAACAGCAGTGCCATTCCAACCGTTAGCTAGTAAAACCCACCCAATTCCCGTTCCTGCGGGGAAAGTTCCTATTTTAACCTTGTTACCAGCAACCAATGAACCACCACTTCCTTGCGCAGAAACATTTGGGAAAACAATAGTTATTTGACTTGCTGTTGGAGCCGTAGTTGGTGGGTTGTTTAAGTCATACGTATAAAAACCAAGCACATTTTTGTATCCTGCGCCTTCTTTAACAAAGGTTACCCAAACATCAGCCAAACTATCTATGATAACATCAGTGTCATATCCTGAAGAAATGTATTGCGGATTGTATGTTGGCACCGGATAATTCTCAGGTAATGAATTATTAACTAAAGTCATTGTTGATGTACTGATGACATCACTTTGAACAAAATAAAGTGGTGTTCCATCAGCCGTATAACTCCCTAGAAATTGATACCCTTGCGCATAGAAAGCTGTACTGGATAAAATTGCAAATAAAAATAGTAGTCGTTTCATAATTTTGATTTATTAATTATGATACAAAACTAGCAGTATGAAATAGAGAGAAAGTGAATTTTAGTTTATACTATAAAGAAGTGTAGACGAAATAGAAAAAAGTATAGATGAATGATTTAAAGCAGATTCAATCGCTTCATTAATTCGGGTCTATTGGAACGACTAACCGGTATGACTTCTTTGGCAATTAAGACGCTATTGTCTTCAATGTCTACAATCTTTTTAGTATTGATTATAAACGAACGATGCACTTTTAAAAACAAATCTTTAGGCAATTTGTCTTCAATTTTTTTTAGAGTTGAGTGAACAACATAGTTTTTTCCCTCTGTTTTAATATGGATATAATCTCCTTTGGCCTCTACGACATTTACAGAAGCAAACTCAATCTTTATTAACCTTCGGTCGATGTTTACGTAGAATTCATTAGTAGTGTCTTGTGGCTCTGCATTTTTTGAATCCAATTTTACAGTAGCTGAAGGAACAGAGGCACTTGCTGCTTTTTGGACGGCTTTTTGAAATCTGTCTTCCGTGATTGGTTTTACTAAATAGTCGACGATACATTCATACTCAAAAGCTTCTATAGCAAAATTTTTATCAGAAGTAACTAATATAACTTTTGGTGGATTTTTTATGGTTTGAATAAAATCGAAACCGGTAAAATCAGGCATGTGAATATCGAGGAAAATTAAATCGACTTCGTTTTGATTCAAATATTTGATGGCTTGCATCGCGTTCGAAAACTCTTGAACTAAATTCAATTGAGTGGAATTCTCAATCATTTGTCCAATAATGGCTCTTGCCATTTCTTCGTCGTCGATAACAATGCAATTCATATCTTAAATCAAAATTATAATTCCTGAACAAACTGCTGCATCACTTTTAGAATAGCTTCAAAGTCGGATTGCAATACAGTACTTTTATTTTTCAAATGCTCTTCAAATTGTTCAGCAATATAATAACTTTTTTCAAGACCAAGTATAGAAATTTTGTGTTTCAATTTGTGCACACATTGTGCCGCTTCTCCCAAATCATTATTTAGCATTTGGTTTTGATAAATAACAATCTCTTCAGGCAACTCCCGTTTCAAAATGGCAATCATTTTAGCTTTAAATTTGAGATTATCGCCCGAGAGTTGGTCGATATAATTGTTATTGGGTTGTTCCATTAGTTTTTGGGTAGGGTGAAATAAAAAGTAGTACCTATATTTTCTTGGCTTTGCAGCCAAATTTTACCATGATATATATCGATAATTTTCTTTACGATGGAAAGTCCAATTCCGGAAGAAGGATCATTGCTATGCAGCTTTGAAAATACATCAAAGATTTTGCCTTGGTATTTCTCTGCGATACCAATACCATTGTCTTTAATGAAAAACTGTATTTCGGTTTCGGTTTCAGTGCTCCCAATTTCAATAGTTCCAGCGGGTTTATCATTGTATTTTATGGCATTCTGAATCAGATTTTGAAACAACTGATTGAATCGGTATTGATTGCCAAATACTTTAGGTAGGGTATTGTTTACGGTCAAAGTAATGTGATTGGGCACATGAATCGTACGAACGACTTCATCAATCAAAATATTTAAATCGATGGTTCGGTCTTCTACTTCTTGTTTTTCTACTGATGAATACACCAAAATGCCTTTAATCAGCAAATCCATTTTTTCAACATTTGATAAAATAGTGAGCATCGATTTTTTATTTTCGTCTGTCATCATAGTGGCATTGTCTTCCATAAACCAATTGATTAGGGTATCAATACTTCGCAACGGTGCTTTTAAATCGTGGGATACCATATGAGCGTATTCATTCAACGCTTGGTTTTGTTTTTCAAGGTTGGCCAACAATTCTTCTCGTTGCTTGTTGATTTTTATAATTTCAACGGCTTGTTGTTTGATATATTCAGAAGATTTAAGCGTATCAGTATTCGAAAATTTAGAAGCGTCGAGATTCATAGAATTTAGAATAGACTCTAAATTCCGATTAATATCTTTCAAACTTTCTGATTCTTCTCTCAATTTTTGGTTAGCAGTATAAAGTTCATCTGAGCTAATCTTCATAGCGCGTTGCAACATTGCTATTTGCTCCTCATAATTTTCATAGGAATTGTCTACGGCTTTAAAAAACAAGTCAATATTATTGAGACCTGTATCTAAATGCTTGGCAATTTGTCTTTTTAATAAGGAATTCATTATTCGCTGATTAATGTTAATGTCATGGTTTGATTGTGTAATTCACATGCCATTTGACCATTAAAAGGTGCCATTTCGCCATACGAATAAAAACCTGTGATGGCGGTTTGTTTTCCAATGATTTCTTGGACTTGTTCTATTTCTTCTTCGACTCTTTGGTTCATGACTAATTTTCTTCCGATACAACTCACCAACAAGGCAACTTGCGGTGATGATTTTCTATTTCTCATGGCTATTTCAGCAGCATGTTGAGCTCCAGTTGCAATTCCGTCTACGGATGCCATCATGAGTTGTACTCTTGAATTTACTGGAACATCACCGGCAAGTACCATCGAATTATTATCTTCATTGATACTTAGAATCGTGCGTACGACTGGTTCATTTTTGCCTTCGGGAGTTACATTCAAAGGATATAATAGGGAAGCTTGTGGCAATTCGCTAGCTTTATCACCCAAGTAGTTTTTGTATAGGTCTAGTGCCGGTTGATCGTCAATTTCGAAAAGGATATTGGCTTTGGAACTGGTAATTTTACGTTCGGGACCAAATGGAACCCAACCGCCAAAACTCGCAAAAGTGATTTCAAGTGATGCTCCATAAAAACCAATTAAAACGACTTCCCCTTCTTTTGGATTTTCTTTATAAGAAGCAAGTGTTTTTAAAAATCGAGCATCATCACCACACATACCGCCTGTAATCGAAACTGCATCAGTTAGTTTATCTTCAATACCTTCAATCAACGAACTGCCATTCACAAAACTTCCTTCCGATAAAACAAATAAGTGCTTTAAATTGGTTTTAGGTATTTTAGCATATAAAGCTTCTCCGAGTGGTTTTGCTTTTTTGTCGAAATTTAAAATGTTTTCGGTAACAATTTCAAAATTACTTTTCTCAAATTCGATTGCGGTTACCGTAATAGAATTATCATTAACATTACAACGCATAATTTCTCCCGAGGTAGAGCCAAAAACAAGATGTTCGTAAGGAAATTGCATACGGATATCTGTAATGACTTCTTCTTGTTCTAATAAAAAGCGATTGGCAAAAACCAATACTAATGGATTTTCTAAGGCTATATTGTCTTGAAGGAATTTCCAAGGTTGGTTTTCTAATTTTGATGCTTGAACTATTTTCATTGATGAAACATTTATTTGTTTAGTTTAATAAAAAAGGTGGCGCCTTGTCCTAATTCGCTTTCTATCCAGATTTTACCTTGATACAAATCGATTATTTTTTTTACTATTGAAAGTCCTAATCCGGTTGATTTATCACTAGATCCCAAGGACTGGAATATTTTAAATATTTTTTCTTGATTTTCTTTAGCGATTCCTGGCCCATTATCTTTTATTGTAAAAACGTAATGCTTTGGCAACGACTGGCAATCTACTTCAACAAATCCGGTGGGTTTATCTATATAATTCACAGCATTGCTTATAATGTTTTGAAACAATTGCTGGATTCTGAATCGATCCGCATTGATGACTGGCAAAGTATTTTTGATGGTAACAGAAATGTGTGACGGAATATGAATGATATTGATGATGTTTTGAACAATTTCCTGAGTGTTGACATTTTCCATTGCCACATCGGCTTTGTCAATTTTGGCGTAGGTAAGGATGCCTTCAATAAGGTGATCCATTTTTTCTACTTTATTTTCTATCATTCCCAAATACTGCAAAGTTTGTGGGTTAAACTCTTTGTCATTATCTTCCTTAATCCAAGTGATTAAAGAATGAATGCTTCGCAATGGTGATTTTAAATCATGGGATACTATAGCGGCGTAATCTTCTAGTTCTTTATTACTTTTCGCTAAGCTATCAACTAGAAACTCTCGTTGTTGTTCAAACTCTTTTTTCTTGGTAATATTCTCCTCAATGGCAAAAAATTTGATGATTTCGTTTTTAGAGTTATACAGCGCCTGTCCTTGAATACTAATCCAATATTTTTCACCTGTTTTTGAATAATTGATGATCTCACAATTGAAAGGCAATCCTTTTTGGATGCGGTCTTTCAGGTAATTCACTGTTTCCGGATTGGTTTCTGGTCCTTGTAATAAATGACCTGGCTTTTTCCCTAAAATTTCCTCCATTGAAAAGCCAGACATGTGTAAAAAACTAGTATTGGCCCATTCAATAGCACCATGTTTGTCAGCGATAACTACAGCATTAATATTCTTTTCCGCAATAAGCGATAACATTAATAATTGTTCTTCTTGAGCTTTTTGTTCGGTAATATCGAGATGTATACCAATAGAACCTATAACATTTCCGTTAAGATCATAATTGGGAGCACCACTAATTAACCAGTTTCTTTTTTCCCCTTTTTTGTTGAATACTTTTATTTCGTAGGAATCGGTGATGCCTTTTTCTCGCGAATCATTTTTGGCACGAATGATTTCTTGGCTTTCTCTTGGCATTAATAACTTTGCTGCTTTTTTACCTATTAACTCTTCAGAGGAATAGCCACTCATTTCATTAAAGCTATTGTTTGATAAAGTAATCTCATCGTTCAGATCAACTTCAAGCAAGCCTAAATTCATGTTGGCAATAATATTCTGGTATTTGCTTTTTTCTATTTCCAGACTTTCATCATAGCGCTTTTTAAGAGAAATATCCTCAAGCATTGCAAAATACTGCTCCACATGACCTTGTTCGTCAAAAATGGGTTGGCCTTTGGTTCGGGACCAAAAATGACTTCCGTCTTTTTTGCCGTGAATGAGTTCTACTTCAAAAGGCTCACCTTTAAAGAATGGGGTTAGCATTTTTGAAAAATCATCAGTATTGGTGTGTTCACATTTCCCGATTTCTATTGGGGTTTTACCTAGAATAAACTCTTTAGGATAACCCGTCAATGTCGTGTAGGCTTCATTACACCAAAAAATTCTCCCATTAGGATTGGTAAATACGATTCCGTTTTCATTTGAACTGGCTACTAATGACAACCGTTCTAGTTCTGCTCTGTTCTTTTTTTGTTCAGTGATATCTCGCCCATAAATATTGATGTATTTTTCCTCTTTGAGACTTTTACAAACGAAGGAGTAATCTTTAGACCCTGATTTGGTTTCAAAAAAATAACGTTCTTGGTCTACATCAATTTGGTTAATAATGAGTTTAAAAAAGGCTTCAGCATCATATTCTTTTTCATTATGAATAAATGACGAGAGAATTTCAGCCGCTGGATTTCTTTTAAGCAAATTACCCTCAAAATCTAATCGAATTAAAGGATCCGGATTTTGAGTGGGAAACAAAGCAATATCATGAATTTCTTTGTTGGCTTTTTTTAAGTCATTTCTTTGCTTGTTAATTGTTATAAGGGTTTCTTTTAACTCTTGAGCAGAAATCTCCTGATTCTTTAAAACGTGTAATAAATCTAGTAGCGGGTCGTGAATAGCAAAATCATTGATAGTCAAATTCTTATCAACTACTTCATTCATAGAGTTGAACCAAGGTGAACCCACAAACAATAATTGTCCATTAAGAAGTTCAAATTGTCCTCTAAGTGCTACGCCATCAAGTTTACTTTCAATAACCACCAATTGATTACTGAAATGTAATAATTCACCAAATGTATTGGTTTCTGCATGTGGTCGTTTAAGTGCGAAAAAATCGTTAAAGGAGACATTCCCTTTTAAATTTGGGCAAATCTTAGCAATACTTTTTCCAAATCCAACGATTTGAAAAGCGGAGTCGATTAGAATAAAATAGGGGAATAATTTATTGAAAGATTCTTCTTGAAACTTAAATTCTAATCCATCCATTTTCACCAGCTTATTTTGAATATTTCGTGAGTACTTCCTTCGTTTCGGGTTTGCATTAATTCGATAGTGACCGGTGTGTCGTACATTTTTCCGAGTCCTTGAATTAAACCTCTCACAAATTCTTGTAAGCCTTGACGTTTAGAGAAATAATGCAACTGAATACTGTTTTCAGACACATCACTTACTTTAAATTCAGGAGGAGTTAGTTTAGGATAAATCAACATCACCCGATTGTGGAAGTTGGGTAAATTTAATAAAAATTCTTTAAGATTATTCCCTCCGGATTGCATTAATCCGGTATATTTCTCAGAAGTTGTTTTGATGACCCACCATTCGCCGAAGGCAATTAGCACATCACCAACAGTCATGTTCATTTCTTCTGAAACTGCCACTGCCAATTTGAAAGTCACATCATCATCATAGGGTTCGCTACTGATAAAAAAGTCGATATCGATGCCGCTTCTTTCTTTAATGGCTTCCCATTTTTCCTCTCCGAAGTTTGCAATCACTAAGTCTTCAATGGCTTTGTTTACAATTCCGTACATATGATTTTATTGAGAAATTAATTCATTAGTGCTCCAATATTCCAACATTTTTCGGATACGTTCTACATAATCTTCGTATTTTAAAGGCTTTAATACATATCCGGCTATTCCAATTTTATAACATTCCATAACATCTTTATGATTATTCGAAGTAGTCAAAATAATGGATGGTATGTATTTTAAATAGTCGTCGTTCTTTAAAATTTTCAAAAACTCGATGCCATTAATACGCGGCATATTCAAATCTAAGATAATGATATCCGGAATGATTTCTTTTTCTTTTAAAATTGTCAACGCTTCTTCCCCATTATTGGCTTCGATAATTTTGTGGTTCATTTTCAACGTTGCAAGCACTCTGTTGAACTTCATTACCTCAATTGCGTCGTCTTCTATCAATAATATATTTAATGACCTAACCATTTTACATAAGTATAATTATCCAATTTCAAAACTAGATTAAAATGGGTTCTAGACTCAATTCTTTTCGTTAAGTTTCATTATAGTGTAGACGAATGGTAGAAAAGTGTCGATGGGTTGATTGAAATTGCCTATTCAATTTTGTCAATGATGTAAAAAATTTATGAAGATTGAAAATTTAACTAGTACAACGGATATTAATTGTAGAAAGACAAAACTCTTTTGAGAAAAAAAAGAATTCTTAAAAGGAGTGCTTTGGCTATAATTGCACAAGATTGCTTAGCCAGCCGCTAATGTTCTCCCCTCAAAGATTAGGAGAACTTCTTACTTTTAACAAAACTAAATAATTAGCTTTTTTCTATTTCTTATTAAATTAATTAAAAGAATTTCAAATGGTTAGGCAATAGTTGGTTAACTTTAAAAATCAAAAAACGCAAACCTTTATAAAGTAAAGATTTGCGTTTCTAAAAGTGCGGGTAATAGGACTCGAACCTACACGCCTTGCGGCACCAGATCCTAAGTCTGGCATGTCTACCAATTTCACCATACCCGCGTAAATTGTGAGTGCAAATATAAACATAACTTCAAACATTCAAAGGAAAATATTTAAAAAAAATCAGAAGCATTTTTTGTACTTTTGATTCTTATCAAACTTACATCCATGGACAACATAAAAAACTACGTTCAACAAAACAAAGAACGTTTTATCAATGAATTAATCGAATTATTAAAAATACCTTCTGTAAGTGCTGACAGCGCTTATGCCCACGACGTAATAGCCACTGCTGATGCGGTAAAAGCTTCCTTAGAAAAAGCAGGTTGCCAACACGTAGAAATTTGCGAAACACCGGGATATCCTATCGTTTTTGGAGAGCACATCATCGACAAAAGTTTACCCACCGTTTTGGTGTATGGTCATTATGATGTACAACCACCAGATCCTATGGAATTGTGGACTTCTCCTCCATTTGAACCCGTAATTAAAGTTACTGAAATCCATCCGGAAGGCGCCATTTTTGCCCGTGGTTCTTGCGATGACAAAGGGCAAATGTACATGCACGTAAAGGCTTTCGAATATATGATTGCCAATAATAATCTACCGTGCAACGTGAAATTCATGATTGAAGGTGAAGAAGAAGTAGGCTCCAAAAGCTTGAGTTGGTTTGTCGAAAGAAATCAGGAAAAATTAAGTTGCGATGTGATTTTGATTTCGGATACCGGAATGATTTCCAATCAACAACCTAGTATTACAACAGGATTACGCGGTTTAAGCTATGTTGAAGTAGAAGTTACCGGTCCTAATCGCGACCTGCACTCCGGATTGTATGGTGGTGCTGTGGCCAATCCAATTAACGTTTTAACCAAAATGATTGCATCCCTTCACGACGAAAACAATCACATTACCATTCCCGGATTTTACGATAAAGTAGAAGAACTGACTGCCGCCGAAAGAACCGAAATGGCCAAAGCGCCTTTTAGTTTGGATCATTATAAAAAAGCTCTAGATATTGAAGATATTTATGGCGAAACCGGTTATGTGACCAACGAAAGAAACTCCATTCGTCCTACTTTAGACGTCAATGGAATTTGGGGCGGCTATACCGGAGAAGGTGCGAAAACAGTCATTGCGAGTAAAGCATTTGCCAAAATCTCGATGCGTTTGGTTCCGAATCAGGATTGGGAAGAAATCACCGAATTGTTCAAGAAACACTTTGAAAGCATCGCCCCAAAAGCGGTAAAAGTGAAAGTAACACCACATCATGGCGGACAAGGATATGTGACTCCTATTGATAGCATTGGATATAAAGCAGCTAACAAAGCGTATACGGAAACATTTGGCGTTCCGGCAATTCCTGTGCGTTCCGGTGGTAGTATTCCGATTGTTGCCTTGTTTGAAAAAGAATTAAAATCGAAAACAATCCTCATGGGATTTGGTTTAGACAGCGATGCCATTCACTCGCCAAACGAACATTTCGGGATCTTTAATTACCTGAAAGGTATTGAAACCATTCCGTTGTTTTATAAGTATTTTGTGGAATTGAGTAAATAAGTTCAGCCTCCAATACGCATTAAACCAATCCGTTATTTCTATTGAAGTAACGGATTTTTTATTAGGGCGTTACCTTGTTGCGGAAACTTATAGTAAAAAAGTAATTTCAGCAAGCAACAAGGTCGGGCTTTCCGCTGCAATCTGTCCTTGCGAGGAGCAAAGCAATCTGATACAATTATTGATGACGCAAAGACAGGATTTCCTCTACAATCCCTAACGCAAACCATAATCACTAGAACCAAATGTTAAATTTTGTCTCTACAGTTGTAGAAATGAATTTTTATTCTACATTTGTAGAGTTAATTCTTAAAACGTAGAGCAATGCAATTATCCAATTCGGAAGAACAGTTAATGGAACATTTGTGGAAACTTGAAAAAGCGTTCATGAAAGATTTATTGGAAGCCTTTCCCGAACCCAAACCAGCAACCACCACCGTGGCCACTCTTTTAAAAAGGATGATCGACAAAAACTTTGTAGCTTACAAAGAATTCGGCAACTCCAGAGAATACTATCCGTTGGTAAAAAAATCGGATTATTTTTCAAAGCATGTGAACGGATTGATTAAAAACTTCTTTAACGATTCAGCTTCGCAATTTGCTTCCTTCTTTACAACCTCTACCAATTTGACCGAAAAAGAACTGGAAGATTTAAAAAAAATCATCGATGTTGAACTTCAAAAAAAGAAAAAATGATCGACTTCCTCATCCAATCAACCATCAGTTTAACCTTTTTTCTGGGCTTTTACCATTTGGTTTTAGAACGAGAAAAAATGCACCAGTTCAATCGGTTGTATTTATTGTTGTCCATTGTAATAGCATTAGTACTTCCGTTGATTACTTTTGAGATTGTAAAAATTATTCCCGCTGTCGCAGAAGTTAACACCACTGTTCCTTTACTTCCGGTTGCTGTCGAAGTAACTCCGGAAACCACAGACTATCTTCCGATAGTATTGTGGAGTTTGTATGGTTTAATCACTTTTGTTTTAGCCATTAGATTCGGAAAAAACATCTGGAAATTAGTTTCAAAAACAACTTCAAATCCAGCAGTGAAATACAAAAATGCGACCCTGATTTTACTAGAAGAAGCAACACTTCCGCATACGTTTTGGAATTCCATTTTCATCAATGCTGAAGATTATAAAGAACGGAATATTGAAGCCGAATTGTATACCCACGAATTGGTTCATGTTACCCAAAAACACACTATTGACATCTTATTTATTGAGTTTTTAAAGGTTCTTTTTTGGTTCAATCCTCTATTTATTTTCTATAAAAAAGCCATTCAACTCAACCATGAATTCCTTGCAGACGAAAAAGTGGTGCATTCCTATAACAATGTTCCGTTTTACCAAAGCCTGCTGTTGCAAAAAGGAATCGGAAACCCAACAATATCCTTAGCTAGTAATTTAAACTATTTAGTAACTAAAAAACGATTACTTATGATGACCAAAAACACTTCGAAAAAAATAGCGTTAGTAAAGAAAATTGCCATTGTCCCGATTCTGGCGGGTTTGATTTTCTTTATCTGCTTTAAAGTAGTTGCCCAAGAAAAAATCGACCAAAAAGCCGCAACAGCTGTTGCAGTTAGTAGTGTTGAACTTGGCACATCGGAAACAGACGATAAAAGAAGAGATGCTTATTACTCAGGCGTTCGTATTATGCTAAAAGATCACCGATATGGCATCGAAATCAACGAAATGTATGAAGACTTGACACTGGAGCAAAAAAGAGCCTATTTGAACTGGGTTCCTAGTCCAATGAAGGAAAACAGAATCACAGAAAAGCTTTTGGCAACATTAGCCGCTACAAACAAGAATGCTGTTTGGATTGATGAAAGAGTCGTTGCTAATTCCGAATTAAAAAAATACCAATCGTCCGATTTTAAGCACTATACAGCATCATTCGTTCATAAAAATGCGAGGTCTAAAAAATTCCCGCAAAACTATCAGTATCATTTGTACACCAAAGCTTATTTTGATAAAAATTTAAAAAATCATCATCTAAAATTCAGCAACGATACCTTGAAAATGGGAATCTCTAATTATGATCCATCAAAAAATGTAAAAACTCTTAAAAAAATTAAAGCGGATACATTATTATGGTATTCTCCCGGAAAAGAGGAGAACAATCTATACCTTCAAGATACTGTCAAAAATAAGAAACCTTCAAAACCATCTCCCGGAAATGAAATTTATGACGTCTCTGGTCTAACCGAAAAACCGGAATTTGAAGGCGGCATTTCGGAGTTCTACAAATACGTTGGCGCCAATTTTAAAATCCCGGAAGAAGTAGCTAAAAAGAAACTGAAAGGTAGAGTGATAGCCACTTTCGTTGTGGAGAAAGACGGTAGCTTGAGCGACATCAAAATCATAAAGGACATGGGTTATGGCACCAGAGAAGAAGCAGAACGAGTTTTGAAAAATTCGCCCAAATGGAAACCTGGGAAAATGAATCAAACTACCGTGCGAACTTTGTATGCGCTGCCAATATCAGTATCGCCTAACTAATGTATCCAAGGATTATTCTGTTCTGTTTCGTTATAGTGCTTAGCAGCTGTAAAATCAACCGAACTATCGATCATCATCGGGAAGGAAAATGGGTATTCAAAGACACTGTCAATGGCATCCTATACAAATCAAAAGGACGTTATTCTAAAAGTCGTGAAATTAAGATTTGGAAGCATTTTGAAAACCGAAAATTGGTTAAAACCGAGCAGTATCAGGATACGCTTTGTTACATCACTACTTTTGATGCGAAGGGCAAAGTAACTTCAAAAGGGAAATCTATAATCCTGGAAGAAAAAGACGGAACACATTGGTATTTAACCGGAGATTGGTTATTCTATGATAACAAAGGAACGCTTATCGGTATTAAAAAATATGAAAAAGGCGCTTTAGTTTCTGAAGTTGAACTATAGCACTATTCTTTGATAAATCGTTTTGTATAACTTGATTCGCTTGATTTGATTTTCAAATAGTAAATTCCAGATGACAATCTTGAAACATCGATATTCTGTTGATTGCCAACTTCCTTTTGAACGATTTGCCCTAAGCTGTTAAATATTTCAAGGCTATTAATGGAAAAACCTTCTCGTGCTTGTATTTGTAAGATACTGTAAGTCGGAACCGGAGCAATAGTAAATGGCTCTTCTGCTATAATTGCTTCTGAGTCTATACCCAAAGAAGTACAATTGGTATTAACCTGAACTTGATTTTGAAGACCCTGCCAATCCAACTGAACTTGGAAGGTAGGCTGCTCCAATTCATCCGTGCAGATCTGTGTTAAATTTGGACAATCGCTAATTCGAAGGTTAATTGAGGGATTCTGAAAAATATCTCCTCCTTCATCACAGGTAATAAACATGTGATCATAACCATTCTTGAAATTGATGTTTTGCAAATTAGGACAAGATTCAATATATACATTTCCTCCGTCTACTGGATCACAGGATGTAGTTGCTCTATAATCTCCCAAATCAAAAAAAGTATTGATTGAGCTGTAATAAATATCTCCCCAAAACAAATTTTGAACCCTATCCTCAATATTGTTGCCTAAAAAAACATGACACTCATAAGAAATACCGGCACCAGCTAAATCCAGTACGGTAAATTGGTTGTTTATAAAACTAGCATTAGCGTAGATAGTATTGTTTCCGCTGAAGTTTATATTCGTCAATCGGTTTGAATCTACATATAATGAGCTAAAAACACAATTATGGATGTTGAGAGTAGTAAGCTGATTATTACTTATTATAAAACCATCATTAAAAATAACATCACTGATGGAAAAAGTCGTGAAATTATTAAAGCTTAAATCTAATCTAGGATCGAAATCGGGGTCAAAATTTCCAAAATTAACATTGATGGAAGTCAATTGATTGTGACTGGCAAACAAACTCATGAGGGTTATGGAATTATCGATACTAATGCTTGTCAGCGAATTATAACTACAATCTAATGACCATAAATTGAGAAAAAAACTAATTCCTGTTAAATCCGAAATAGAACTATTGGAGACATTTAGAAAAATAACATTCTGAACTTCACTAACTTCAATCTCACCATTACTATTGGCATCTAAATTTATTGACATATAATAATTATCAAATGCAACGTCTGGTTGCAATAACTTCGCTTTAAAATTAGGATCAGGAAAGTTGATTATCTGACCATTAGTAAATAAAGTAAACACTAGCAGAGTTAAAGCGTAGAATTTTTTCATAAATGAAAGATTTATTTCATAAATGTACTAATACATTCTGGACAAAAGAAGAAGAGTGTATTAATTTTCAACGCTTTACAATAATCAAAAAGTTTTGGCGTTATATTTTTATAATCATCGTTATGAAATGATTAAAACGATTTAATCTTTACAAATTTTAATTGTTTTGGTAACCCCTAGACTATTTTTAAGTTTAACAAAATAGATTCCTTTCGATAAGTTGTAGGATAGAGCAACTTTTTCGTAGTCATAAGTACCTGTAAACAACTTGTCTTGAAAAATATTTTGTAGCAACCTTCCATTACTGTCGTAGAGGTCAGCACTAACAGCATCACTTGATGTGATAGCTATATTAAAATAATCCTGAAAAGGATTTGGATAAACTTTTGAATCCAATACCTCCGTTTCAAATTCATTATCATCAAGAGTAAAAAACAGATTTGGATTTAATCTTGTCAAAAAGCGCTGAAACTGATAATTAACACCATTATTATACAAATCATATGACCCAAAAAGAACAATCTTATTGTCTGCTTGGATTTTAAAATCACTTATAAAATTATAACGATATCCTAAGGAAGTATAAGAAATATTGGTAACCCCTTCATCTGAACTACTAGTATCTAAAACCCCATTTTCTGTATACCTTGACAACGTTCTAACAGTAGTGTTTAATTTACCAATAGCCAAAATCCTATTAGTAGCATCGAGTTGAAATTGTTCAAAACTTTTGTTATTATCGTTTAAAATTCCATTGTTTCCAAAAGTATTGTCCAAGCTAAAATCGGCATTATACCTCACTAAACTATTTTCTGTACTACAAAGAAATTTTGAACCTGGAACTTGAATAAACTTTAAAACCCCTCCATTTGATACATTCATTATCCCAGAATTTCCAAAACTTGCATCTAAAACTCCGGAACTTGACAGTTTTATTATTTTTTCATTTCTACCCATTGACAAAAAAACATTCCCTGAATTATCTTCTAAAACATCCGAAGGGCGATTCACATATAATTGAGCAGCAGTTGATCTAAGGAAAAACAATCCATTATTCCCAAAGGCAGTATCTATTTCACAGTTACTATTAAATTTATATAATGAAGTGTTATATTGTATATTGGGTTGTCCACCAGAAACAATGGAATTCCAAGACAGCAAATAGATATTCCCAGAATTAGAAAACTCAAATTCGGTAAAATTATCTCCAAACCCATCAAAAACAAAGGTTTGTGTAGCTATAACTCCATTTGTACCAAAAGAAGCATCATAACTACCATTGTTATCTAATTTAACAAAGCCCACATAGTATTGAAAATTTGATTGTGGTCTGTAGACAATGGAACCGATAATTAATTTTCCATCACTTAAAATTTTTCCTTTTATCGAAACATGAGGTATTTGAATTCTTCCATTAGTGCCATACGTTACATCTAATGTTCCATCAGAATTATATCGTTCGATGATACTTCCACGTAACGTTCCATAAGAAGAATCGGTGAAATTTGAAATATGACTTATTATGATTATTTTATTATCATCTTGAATCAGAACTTGTCTGCTTTTCTCATTTTGTGAAGACAATACAGAAATAGTAGGCACTACAATACTACCATTATTAAATGAACTATCAATTTCTTGAGCATTTAAATTGAAAAAACTCAGCAATAAGATTATGCCTGATTTGAGTAATTTTGAAGTCATAGCCTCTTTTTTTTTGTATAAATTTAAATAAAAAATCATCATACATAATAAAAAATATTTTTTGGCGTTAAATTTGTATAGCAATCATCATCAATCGTTCCAACTTGTTTGGAAATCTAAAATCAATCATCATGTTAAAACGTTTTTTCCTCCTGTGTTCAGGTGTCGACAGCGACATTGTGAACTCGTGTTCCAACGGCGAACAAAATAAGTATGCCGGAATTGGCGCCACCGTTTTCTTTACAGCAGTTATGGCCTTTATTGCCGGTAGTTATGCACTCTACACTGTTTTTGACAATCCTTACATTGCCCTAGCTTTCGGTTTGGTTTGGGGACTTTTAATCTTCAATCTTGATCGGTTTATTGTGGCTACCATCAAAAAAAGAGACAGCTTCTTGGACGAATTTATTCAAGCCTCACCCCGAATTGTATTAGCCATAATCATCGCTATTGTCATTTCAAAACCTCTAGAAATTAAGATTTTTGAAAAAGAAATCAATGCTGTAATCTTAAAGCAAAAAAATGAAATGGCCATTGCCAATAAAAATCAGGTTTCCAATTATTTCAAAACCGATGTTGATAAAAATAAAGCGGAAATGGATAGCCTGAAATCCTCGATTAGCAAAAAAGAAAAAGAAGTGGCGGGCTTATACGATTCGTATATCACCGAAGCCGAAGGTTCTGCCGGAACGAAGAAAATGGGGAAAGGCCCAATTTATAAAGAAAAAAGAATGGCGCACGACTTAGCAGTCAAACAGTTGGATTCGCTCAAAATCAACAGCGCCAAAATCATTGCTGATAAAGAACTCCGAGCTAAAACACTGCAAACCGATTTGGACAAAAAAGTGTCCGAAACCCAACCTATAATTGACGGCTTTGATGGTTTAATGGCTCGCATCAATGCGCTGGGAAAATTACCATGGTTGCCTTCATTCTTTATTATGCTGCTGTTTTTAGCCATTGAAACTTCGCCAATTATTGCCAAACTGTTATCGCCTAAAGGCGAATATGATTTGAAGCAGGAAGATTTAGAAATGGGCATCAAAAATGTGATTTCGCAAAACCGCTACCAAAGCGAATTGCAAAAGAAAACCGACGCGGAGATTTATGACAAAGTATACGCCGACATCAAAGACGATAAAGAATTATACAACTACAAGAAAAAAGGAGCCCTAGATTTGCTGAAACTCCAAGCTGATGGTTTTGTAGAAAAGCAGAAGAAATCAATGTAAACTAGGCATTAGGCAAAAGTAAAAAGGCAATAGTTATAATTTTAACTATTGCCTTTTGGCTTATTACTATTGACTTAAATTACATAAAACTTAAGATTTCTTTTTTCAAAGCGTCGTATTCGCCTTGTAGAATTAGTCCGTTGTCTAGCAATTTTTTATAATTCTGAAGTTTTTCGAATAATTCATCCTGCGACAAATCTCCTAAACCGGACTTATCATCGGGAAACTGTTTTTCATCACGATAGCCCGATTGCGCAACCGGAATAACCTGCTGTGCCAATTCGTTGAAACTCGGAACCGTAAAATGAGAAGTTTCTTCGGTTGGAATTTCTTCTATAACTTCGGGTTCTTGAATAATTTCTGCGTCTAAAGCTTGAGATTGTTCGGGCACTATCGTGGCTGATTTAGGCGTTTTTAATAATTCCAATTGTTCTTTGGCATAAGTGTATAGTTTTCGAGCTTGATTTTTTGGCAAATACTCTACGGTATGCGTCAAATCGGATTTGGTGGAGAAGGTGAAATCGGAACCTAAAATACCTTCTTTTACAAAACTTGCTTCAATATCATCCCAATCATAATCTACAAACTCCATGGACAAGCCTAAATTCTTAGGTTTGCAAAGAATAATTCTTTTGTTAGTAACCACAATACTGTCGGGGAAAATAGTTACTGCCGGCTTTTTCTGAACCGCTATATAACCAACTTCTTCGTTGGACATCAAAAGATTATCCAGTTTGGCGGTGATTTTCTCAATCGCTTTAGGGTCTTGGTCTTCGTTGAGTATTTTCTTTAAATTATCTAACATGATTTTAATTTTAATGTGCTGAAAATGCTTTGCAAAAGTAATGCCTAATTCTCACTTTGTAGAATTTCATTTTGAATTTTTTTAGTCAAACTTTTGAAAACCAAATCATAGGAATGAATAATGAGTTCGCACATCATTTTATCGGAAACATCGCTGTTAAAATCGACAGTATTCCAATGTACCTTGCTCATGTGATAGCCGGGATTTATGGCTTCATATTCAGCACGCAGTTCTTCTGCATATTCCGGAACACATTTTAAATTTAAAGACGGACTGCCTTTTTCCCATTCTTTTAAAGACGTTAAGCAAAACATTTTGCCACCTACTTTAAACACCAAAGTGTCTTCGTCAAACGGGAAATGCTCGGTTACTGCTTTTTTAGAAAGGCAAAATTCGTATAACTGTTGAATATTCATAACCCTATTTTATAACTTTTTCCATCATCTTTTCGGGATGTGCCAAAGGTTTAAATCCAAATTTTTCATATAAAAAATGCGCATCAGATGTTGCTAATCGCCAAATTTTTACCTCTTTCAGTTGTGGTTCTTTCATCATAGAATCAATCAATATGGACGAATATCCTTTACCACGCTGCTTCTCATCAATAAAAACATCCATTAAATAAGCAAAAACCACATAATCTGTAACGACTCGTGCAAAGCCAATTTGTTCATCATCTAAATAAATTCCGAAACAAAACGAAGCATCAATTGTTGTTTGGACTTCGTCAATGGTTCTTCCTGCAGCCCAATAAATATCCTTGAGGAAGTTTTGGACAAACGGAACGTCTAACTTGTTTTTATCTGTGGAAATAGTAATCATAGAAATTATTTTAAATTATAAATTCTAAATTATGAATTATCTAAATCATTTAAAATAGCATATAGAATCGGTTTACTCGGACTGGCGTCATTTTCAAACGAAGCTATTTGTAAATTCAGTACATAGCTTCCGTCTTTTATAAAATCTTCTACAAAAATCATTTCGGTAATGGTACAGTCTAAGCGTGCATCTTCGTTGAGATTATTGACATCTTTTACTTTCCAAAAGGCTTTGTGTGCCACTAATTTCCCTTCGTCTTCTTCTCTGTCCACGCTTGGCAAATCGATTAGTAGGTGTTTAATGCCGCTTTCGCGGATGAAAATCGCTGCTTCTTCCTCTAGGTATGGCGGATTGGTTTTCGAATAGTTTTGGTGCTTTTTGCTTTGCAGATTGGGTAGTGTTCTTATGATTAAAGCTTCCGTTGTTTTACCAACTAAAGCTTGTTCAAGTTGCTCTTTGGTTAGGACTAAATCTTCTCCAATGGTTTTAGGATGGACTGAAACCAATTCGGCCAAAAAGAAAAACTGTTTCAGACATTGATTGATGCTGTAAAAGTCACGTGTGATGTGTCCGAGGCATTCGGTGTGCGTGCCGTGTCCGTGTGGATTGAAGAAAATGTTGTTGAAATTGGTCGAGCTTCCTTCTGATACTTTTCCGATCCAATCACCAAAACGAACGGGTTCAATAGTGGGTTTTTCGATATACCACGCAATCGGATTCGCATCGGTATTGCTTAGTGGGAGGGAAATATCAAGAGGTTTTGATAAATCAATTTGGAAGTTTTGGATATTTGCTATCATAGTTTAACCGCAAAGAGCGCAAAGGATTACGCTAGGTTCGCAATGGTTTTAAAGATTATTAACTATTCTTTTTATTCCGTTTTTTATCAGTGTTACATTAAAGTTGATTAACAATCCTAACTTACAATCTGTCAGTTTTAGATATGTTAGCAATTGAGCAAAATGAACATCATTTAAAGCATCAACTGATTTAATTTCTAGGATTATTTTATTCTCGATGATAATATCAATCCTTTAACCAACATCAAGTTTTACCTCTTCATAAATAAGTGGAAGAGCTTTCTGCTTCTGAACGTCTAATCCACTTTTCTTTAATTCATAAAACAATCATTCTTCATAAGCACTTTCTAAAAGTCCTGGTCCCAATGTTTGATGTACCTTTAAAGCACTGTCAAAAACAATTTTAGACAATTCATTTTCTGTCATAAACTTAGCGTTCTTTGCTTTCTTCTTTGCGAACATTGCGGTTAACTAATCCAAATTTAGCAAAAATAAGTCTGACGCAATTCCATCGCTCAAAAACTTCCCGGATTTGGTCGTGCGTAAAACCTTCTCGATACGATTTTGATACTCAAAATCACTCGAAGTGACGATTTCTAACAATTGCTCTTCGATATATTTTGCTGCTTGTTGATTTAAATAGTCAAGGTGTTTTTTGCCGAACTCCGTTTCAATTCGGTCTAAGGAAACGCCCCAAATCGTTCGCAAACCAGTCATTACGTATTCGTTATAACGGTCAGTTAGGGTTAAGGTTTCGGTTTCGAAAGGTCGATGATTTTCTCCTAATGCTTTGATATAAAGTGTATTATTTGACACATTCCAGCTTCTGGATATTCCGTTATAACTATGTGCCGAAGGTCCGATTCCTAGGTACTTTTTCCCGAGCCAATAACTCGAATTGTTTTTGGAAAAATACGCTTCTTTGCCAAAATTGGACAACTCATAATGAATAAATCCGTTTTCCTCGAGTGTATCCACCAGAAGGTGAAAATGTTCCTGAGCCGCTTCATCATCAGGTTGTACGATGATTCCCTTTTGAATAAAGCTATGCAAAGCCGTTTTGGGTTCAACCGTCAAGGCATAACTAGAGATATGCGGAATGTTATAGGACAAGGCTTTTGCTATATTCTGAAGCCATTTTTCATTGGTCATTCCGGGAATTCCGTAAATCAAATCGATAGAAATATTGTCAAAATATAGGGTGGCTATTTCCAAACATTTTTGGGCTTCCTCCGAATTGTGGGCTCGATTCATCAGCTTTAAATCATCTTCAAAGAACGACTGGATTCCGATAGACAAACGGTTGATTCGGTTGTTGGAAAATTCGATAATGCGTTGTTCCGTTAAATCATCAGGATTGGCTTCAACAGTGATTTCAGGGTTATCGACTACTTTATAATTTTCATAAACTGTATCAATCAAAAATCGCAAATCGGCAATTTCCAATATCGAAGGTGTCCCGCCGCCAAAATAAATCGTTTCGACAACCTCCTCTTTAAACTCGGCTTTGCGCAACACTATTTCATTGGCTAAAGCCAAAACCATTTCCTCTTTCTTCTTTAACGAAGTCGAAAAATGAAAGTCACAGTAATGACACGCTTGTTTGCAGAAAGGGATATGAATATAGATACCGCTCATTATTAGTTTGCAGTCTCAGTCTCAGCCTGCAGAATTGAAAACTGCGACTGCGACTGAAAACTATTTTTTAATTCGTTCTTCATTCTGTTTAACAAAGGCATCCCAGCCGGTATAGCTTTTAGTGCCAACTACTTTTCCCGAATTAAAGAAATGACAGACAGCCGCCGCTAACCCATCGGTAGAATCGAGGTTTTTGGGTAATTCCTTCAACCCTAAAAGCTGTTGGAGCATTTTCGCAACTTGCTCTTTGCTGGCATTTCCGTTTCCGGTGATGGCCATTTTTATTTTTTTGGGTTCGTATTCGGTTATCGGAATTTGTCGCGATAGTCCTGCCGCCATGGCCACACCTTGGGCTCTTCCGAGTTTCAGCATCGATTGGACATTTTTACCAAAAAAGGGTGCTTCAATGGCAATTTCGTCCGGATGATGGGTTTCTATGAGTTCGATGGTACGCTCAAAAATGACTTTCAGTTTGGTGTAATGATCGTCGTATTTACTCAGAATCAATTCGTTCAACTGAAGGAATTCCATTTTTTTGTTCACGACTTTTATCAGTCCAAAACCCATAATGGTTGTTCCGGGGTCAATTCCTAATATGATGCGTTCATTGGACATTGTGGTTGCTGTTTTGGTGAAGATTGTGTTTCATTTTCAAATTTCCAAATTTTCAAATCTTCAAATTGACTACTTTTGAGGCAATGATAACAATTCCAGACAAAGCTAAGCAATTCCTTGTTTTTCTAATCAAACTTTTGATAGTAAGCGGGGCTTTTTATTTTATTTATGACCAACTGGCAAACAATGACCAATTGGACTGGCCGAAGTTCCTAAAGTTGCTCGAGGAAAAGCAATCTGTTTTGGGAATTTTGTTACTGCTGAGTTTTAGTGTCGCTAATCGTTTCTTGGAAATACTGAAATGGCAGAACCTGGTTTCGTTTATCAAACCGATTACTGTGGGCGAATCGACCAAACAGGTTTTGGGCGCACTGACAGCAGGAATCTTTACCCCTAACGGTCTTGGTGAATACGCCGGAAAGGCCTTGTACTTTGACAAAAAGAAAACCAAGAAAATCATATTCCTAAACCTGATCTGCAACGGAATTCAAATGATTCTGACTATTATCTTCGGAACGATTGGGTTGTTTCTTATTGGTTATTGGCAATGGGCTTTGGCGATACTTGCTGCTTCTTGCTTCTTGCTTCTTGCTTCTTTCCTCTCCAAAACCATCAAAATTAAAGGCTATTCGATTGAAAAACTACTGGCCAAAATCAATGAAATTCCGAAACCTATTCATCAAAAAAACATCGTCTTGGCGCTTTGCCGGTATTTGGTTTTTTCACATCAGTACTATTTTTTATTTCTCGCTTTTGATGTAGATTTACCCTATCTAACAATGATGGCATCCATAGCGACCGTTTATTTTTTGGCGTCTTCGTTACCGAGTTTTCAATTTTTGGACTTTGCTGTAAAAGGAAGTGTTGCTGTTTTTTTCTTCGGGAAATTGGGGGTGAATGAGTGGATTGTAGTGTTTATAGCTACGCTGATGTGGTTTCTTAATGTGGTTTTGCCTGTCGTTATCGGAAGTTATTATGTACTTAAATTCAAACCAAAATGGAAATAATTACGCTTGTTTTAGCCATCATTACAGTGCTTTATGTAGTTTTTATAGTGCAGCTTATTTTAGGGTTTACCAAAGTCAAAACCTTTGAACCTACCAATGCTCCTCCGAAAACGGCTTTTACAATTGTAGTTCCGTTCCGCAATGAGGAAAAGAATCTGAAGGCACTTTTAGAATCGATTTCGAGGCTGAATTACCCCATTTCTTTATTGCAGATTGTAATGGTGGATGACTTTTCTAAAGACCAGTCGGTGAAGATCTACAACCAATGGCGTATGGCTCATGAAGCAGTAGATACCACGCTTTTAGAAAACCTGCAACTCTCCTATTCGCCCAAGAAAGATGCCCTTACAAGAGCAATTCCGATTGCCAAACATGAGTGGATTGTGACAACCGATGCCGATTGTATCGTTCCCAAAAACTGGCTGCTAACTTTAGACCGTTATATCCAAGAAAACCAGCCTGAAATGATTGTGGGCTCGGTGATGTATAAAGTAAAGAACAACTGGTTCCATCATTTTCAGCAATTGGATTTGATGAGTTTACAAGGCACGACCATTGGCAGTTTTGGAATGGAAAAACCTTTTATGTGTAATGGTGCTAATTTTGCCTATACCAAAAACTTCTTTAACGCCATTGGTGGTTTTGGCGGCATCAGTGATAAAGCGAGTGGCGATGATGTTTTACTCTTGCAAAAAGCCGTCAACGTTAATAAAGACAAAGTACATTATCTAAAAAATCCAGATGTTATTGTAAAAACAAAGCCCGAGAATGACTTGTTCAAACTCTTTATGCAGCGGGTTCGCTGGGCGGGTAAAACAACGGGGTACGACAGTAGTTATGCCAAAATGCTAGCTGTTGTGGTGCTGTTTATGAATCTTGGATTGGTTGTGGGTTGTGGGTTATCGGTTGTCGGAAAATTAGATTGGAGTACTACACTCGCCTTTTTTGCCGTAAAATATAGTGTCGATTATATCCTGCTTTACCAATCGAATGCGTATTTGCGCAAAGGGAAGTTTTTTGTACCGATGGCGAGTAGTATTCTCTATCCTTTTTTCTGTAGTTTGGTGGGGCTTTATTCGCTTTTTGGCAGCTTTACCTGGAAAGGAAGAAGGTTTTCTAACTAGCCCAGATGGGAACGGCATCCTTTTTCTCGTTTTTCAAACGGGAAAAAGATATAGTGGACAGCTGGAAACAGCTCCTAAAAAATTCTAAAAATTTATTCCGATTTAATAATCACCGGTAGGACGAATTGTGTTTTGACCGGAATCCCTCTTTTGATGGCTGGGTTGACTTTGGGAAAATCGATGAGACGCGCGTGCAAAATGCTGTCGATTTTGATGGTGTCGTAGGCTACGGAATCTTTTGGAAATTGGGGTTCGAATGCCATTGATGCATTGGGAAACACGGTGACTTTTACCTCGATGGTATCCAGCTTTGGGAACAGGATTGAGAGCGTGTCGACGTCGAGTTTCTGCTGGATTTCGGCAGTGAGATACTCGAAAAAGCATTGTTTACGTTGGGCTGCATCCGTTAGTTTTTCGCAAGTAGCGACCGAAGGGTATTCGTCAACTTCGTTCCAATTGATTTCTTTAAGTTCTTTGTCGAGTAATTCCTGTTCATCCGGAACTTTTTTCTCCAAATACTGGCAGGATTGCAGCAAAGCTAATAGCAATAATGGCAAAAGTTTTTTCAATGGCTTTACTTTTTGGCGTTGAGATAATCGGAATAACTTTTGTCAAACCATTCTTGTTTGGTGCGCTGTGAGGATTCTTTTTGGTCTTTGTACAAGAGGCCGAGTTTTTCAGAATAAATGGCAATCTTGATGGTATAGGTATAAAACTCTTCTTTGGTTAATGTCAGCGTTTTGTCTTTTTGCTTTTTGAAGAACTCGAAAAACAAAGCATCAAAATCATTCTTGTCATAGCCCTGTACTTCTTTCTTATATTTTTTATAGAGTTCCTCTTTGAGAACAGCGTCTTCTTTGTCTTGTGCCCAAACCAGCGGACTTACCGTCAAAAACAGCAATGTGAAAAGCAGTAATGGTAATCTTTTGTTCATAATTCCAAAAGTAGTAAAAAAAAGGGAAATGATGATTTAGGATTTGGGAATTAGGATTTAGGATTTAGGAAATAAGTAGAGAATAAATTTTTCAGTAATCATAGGAGCTGTCCAATTCAATTTTAATTATTGTTTAGTTTTTGGTGGTGTGGGCTTTTTTATACTCATTAAACTCCTCCTGCGTCAGGAAGTTGGTGCCTTGTCCTAAAACAAAATACCATTTACCCTCTTGTTTAATATAGGTCTCGGCACGGATAACTTTAAAATGTAAATCTCCATCAGGCGTTGCAAATACAACATCAGCGACTTTAGTTTTGATGGCTGTAGTGCCGTTAAAAATTCGCAACAACTCAGTTCCGGGAACCGACACTACTGATTTAAAAGTCATGCCGTTTCTTTCAAATTTTTGAAATTCTTCCTGAAGACCATACGCTATGGTTCCATCTGCACCTATGCTGATAGAATTGTCATTCAAGGATAAGGATGGGTCGAAAATGTTTGAAATAGAATTGATGAATGCTCTGTCTTCGGGATAATTCGTGGTATCGTACTTACCTGGCGGCGGCACTTGCCCTGATAATCTCAGCGTTGTGAAAGCCAAGAAAATAAAAAATGCAATGGTTCTTGTGGTTTTGATGGATCCTTTCATTTTAGTTTTGTTTGTAGTTATCGTATAAAGTCACTTGCCTGCATTCATATGCGAATCCATAAGATTGTTTGAAGTTTCGAACATGAATCGCTAAATCTTTTAATTAAATATAAGAATTTATTTCAAATAAAAAGCAGACTTATAAAGTGCGTATTACAGTATTAAGGACCAGGCGGAAAGGGTCTCTTTCTAGTTCTTCTTATTTATGGCGAAAAACTTTAACATTTCTGTGACACATTTTTGCAAATTAAAAAGTTTGTCATGGTTGTTGTGACAACATTTCTGTTTTTGAGAATTTTGTCACAACATTGTTAAAATTTTCGGGTATGAGGGGTGAAAAATAGTCCTATATCTAGTTATGGAAAGTCATCTAAAGCAAAAAAGCCATCTCGTTGTAAAACGAGAAAGCTTTTCATTGGTCTAACTACTAAACCGTGCTACGAGTTACAAAGTCGTAGCAAAACAACACAACTACTTTTGAATGACTCACTTAAAACATTGAGTGCATTTCATTTGCTTTTTGGGAAACCTAAATACACTCTTTTTAGAATTGTATTTTGGGCAAAAAAGGTTTTCATTTCTGAAAACCTTTTCCCAATTTCGCGGTCTGGACGGGACTCGAACCCGCGACCCCATGCGTGACAGGCATGTATTCTAACCAACTGAACTACCAAACCTCTGCGTTATTGCGGTTGCAAATATACAATGGTTTTTGAAATCTGCAAGTGTTTTTTACTAAAAAAATAGCGGTTCCAAAAAAAATTATCCAAACATTTGTTTTTCAACTAAATATGTAGTCAAAATCTTTTCGAAACTTTCCTCTACCGCGACGGGAACATACTTAATTCGGTTTTGTGCACAAGTCATGGCGAGGGTTTTGAAATAGTCATTTACTTTTTCTTCATAAACATCTTTAATAGAATCGGCAAAAATGTTGATTTCTTCACCGGTTTCCATATCGATGAATTTTCTTGGCGCGTTGTCAAAATTGAAATTGACTTCGGTTTTTTTATCGATAACGTGAAAAACTACCACTTTATGCTTGTTGTGTTTTAGATGCTGTAAGGCGTTCATCAATGCCTCGTTGTTGGCCGTCTGAAACATATCGGTGAAGAGGACAATCATGGAGCGTCGGTGAATTTTTTCGGCTATCTGATGCAAGAAGGTAACCGTATCGGTATTTTTGGACACTTTGGGATTCTCGAGCACTTCTTCGAGTTTGTTGAGAATCATGCGATGATGTCGGTCACTGCCTTTTTCGGGCGCATAGTATTCGTAGGTGTCAGAATACACGCTTAGACCGATAGCGTCTCGTTGTTTCTTCAATAAATTCATCAAAACAGCTGAAGCCAAGACAGAGAACCCAATTTTACTATGATAAAAAGGCTCGTCGTTTTTCAGCTTGGGATAATGCATAGACGACGAATTGTCTACAATGATATGGCAGCGTAGATTGGTTTCTTCCTCATACTTTTTGGTGTACAGTCTATCGGTTTTGGCAAAGAGTTTCCAATCGATATGCTTGGTGCTTTCGCCGGCGTTGTAGACTTTATGCTCGGCAAATTCGGCCGAAAATCCATGAAAAGGGGATTTGTGCATCCCCGAAATAAAGCCCTCTACCACTTGATTGGCGAGGAGTTCGAGATGTTTGAATCCGGAAACGAGTTCTTTTTGTTCTTCAATCTTCATAAGTCAAAGATAAGGAAAGTTTATAAGGTTTATTATGGTTTATGAGGTTTATACAGTGAAGAGGTGTAAAAGTCGAAAGATACCTATAGCCGTCGTATAGCCCCGATGGGAGCGGTACCGAAGTATAGCGGACAGCGGGAGAAGATTTCCTAAAAACGACAATACGTCTTGCTTCTAAAATAAAAAAAAGGCCCGACTTGCATCGAACCTCTTTCAGCTAACTAAACTACTTACTTAATTTTTCTTCGAGTGATTTTAACCTTTCTTCGAGTGATTTTATTTTGTCGTTCTGAGAATCGATGATTTGCTGTTGTTCCTGTATCGCTTTTACAGAAATAGAGATTAAGTCGTTGTAGCGGACGCTGTACATGCCGTCATCTCCAACTGTAATAATTCCGTTATCTTTGGCGCCCGATCTGATTAGAGACTCCTCTATTTCCTGTGCGATGAAGCCGAATTCTGTTTTTTTCCTTTCATCGTTTTTACGGGTGTAGGTAACGGGATTCAATTTATTGATGAAATCCAGTCCAAGTGTCGATTTCACGATGTTGTCTTTCCATCTTTTATCGGATGTGATGGACCAGCCTACCTGAATTCCGGCGTAAGTCACAAGTGAATTTCCCATACGGATTTGATTGCCTACACTATTCAAAGGCACTTCAGCGTTCCTTCCTATTCCGATATTGTTATCGCCTGAGAGTTGTGTTCCGAGTGCAGAATAGCCTATAGCGATACTGTAATTGGTGGCTGACGCCAATCGCAGGCTTGAATACCCTACACCAATATTGTAAGTTCCGGTAGTATTGTTAGCAATGGCATTAAAACCCAAGGCTGTATTGCCTATTCCGGTAGTATTTTTAGGTAGTGAGTCTCCACCAATGGCCGTATTGTTGATTCCCCCAGTATTCACTTCCATTGCATTATATCCAAGAGCTGTATTGCCATAACCATTGGTGGTAGTAGTCATTGCGTTGGAACCAACGGCAGTATTCAGATAGCCACTGCTGTTGTTGAACAGTGCAGCTATTCCTACTGCAACATTTTGATCACCGTTAACATTAGAACGCAATGTACCGCTTCCAATTGCCGTATTGGATTCACCACTGACATTTGCATAAAGTGATTCTGATCCTATAGCAGTATTTACAATTCCGTCTGTATTGCTAAGCAAAGAATTGAATCCTATTGCCGTATTAAGCCTTCCGGTGGTATTAGAAAGCAATGTTTGACAACCCATTGCAGTATTTGAGTTTCCTGTGGTATTCAGTTTTAAAGATGAATCACCATTGGCAGTATTGAAAGTACCGCTGGTATTCGTTTTGAGCGATTCAAATCCGACTGCCGTATTTCCCTGTCCGTTAGTATTGGATGTCAATGCCATATACCCAACAGCAACCTGACCGGGAACTGTTGCACTTTTCAAGGCTTCTGTTCCAACAGCAACATTTTTGGAAACACTTGTACCAGCACTCAGAGCATTGTAGCCTACAACAGTATTGGCATCTCCACCACTATTTGCAAATAAGGAAGAGGCACCAATAGCCACATTGTAACTCGCTGTAGTGTTTGAAAAGGAGGCAACACGCCCAAAGGCAACATTATACAAACCAGAAGTCAATGCATTTAAGGCACGGTCTCCGAACGAAATATTATCAGCGCCAATTCGCCCTGCCTTTGTATTGTTCCTGTTGAAAAGGATATCCTTATCATCTGTGGTTCCGACGAAGTTTGTTCCTGGAGTCGTTCCCGAATTTCCAGTCAAAGACCATGCTGTTCCTCCTCCGGCTGACTGCCAGATTGCATTTCCTGCCGCGTCTGAAGTTAATACCTTTCCCACTCCAGCACCATTGGTTACCTGAAGGTTGGTGGTTTTGGTTTTACCGTTGACATCGAGCTTTTCGGCTGGTGTCAGCGTTCCAAGACCCACATTTTCTCCCATGATTGCGAGCCTACCATAGGAATTAATCCTTAGGTTGTCATCTATATCCTCTGTAATGTAAACGCGGTCAACGTCTCCGAAACTTAACTTGGAAAATTCACCATAATCGGGACCGGTTCCTATTAATCGAAGGGTGTTGTTATTTCCGGCGATTTGCACCATGCTTAAATCCTCGTCAAATCCGGTGTATCCGTTGGGTTTGATTTTGACATACGTTCCATCATCTGAAATCTGCGAATCGACCCCTGTGGTCGCTGTTCCGAATTTTATAATTTTATTAGCGCTCCCGGAGATATTGGCTGCGCCCGGAATTCCCTGTATTCCTTGAGGACCCGTTGCACCAGTTACACCAATCGGGCCTTGAGCACCATTTGCTCCCGGTAATCCTTGAGAACCTTGTGGGCCTTGCGGACCTGTTGCGCCATTGGTTCCGTTAGCTCCTGGGATTCCTTGTGGTCCAGTTGCGCCAGTCAGACCGATTGGTCCTTGAGCTCCTTGGATACCTTGTGGTCCTGCTGGTCCAGTTGCACCTGTCGGTCCAGCCGGACCAGTATTTCCAGAAGAGGCAAACAGAGCGTAAGGCACGCTTAAAAATGGTGACGTTCCAACAATGGTGTAATTTGTCCCTCCTGTTGGATCGGTTTCGGTTTTGATGAAATAGGCATTGGTTCCCCAGTTAATCGAGGCAAATGTTCCGCTGACTACTGTTCCGGATCCAATTTCCAAAGTTACCAATCCGTTGGTGTTTGTTGTAGCAGTTTGTGTTTCTACGTAAACCGCTGTTCCCGTTGCTGTTCCTTGTAACACGCTGATTCGCATTCGGATATTAGCATTGGTTATCAAAGTATTGGATGCATTTCTGACCACTGCCTGATAGCTCATTTTTTGAGGAGCTTGTGCTGAAGCACAAGCAAGAGACAAGAAGCAAGAAACAAGAAAGATTGCCTTTGTTATTTTGTGTATTGTTGTTTTCATAGTATTTAGTTTTTAATGATTTTGAAAGTTTTTAGCTGTTTTGCGCCAGCGTTGACCTTTAAGATAAAGGTTGATGTGGGATGCCTTTCCATGTCGATGATTGTTTCTTCGTTTGTCACTTTGCCTTCATTGATTAATTTTCCGAGAAGATCGAATAGTTGATAATTTAGGTTTTCAAAGTCGGAATTGGTTATTTTTAAGGTTACATTTAAAACCGTTGGGTTTGGAAATACGACTGCTTCAAGATTGATGTTCACAAACTCTGACCCACTCAATGTTACAATTTCAAAAGGCTGTTGAACGCCCTGAGTGATGGTTCCCGTGGTTCCGCTTTGGGTTTTATCGGCAACCTGACCGATGGAATAACTTACTGTTCCTCCTGTTCCGGTAGCGTTTCCACCCGAAGCGAGTGTTGCTTGTTGGGCCACTAATTTAGGCAGACTGCAAAGCATCAATGTTAGTAGTAGTTTTTTCATAGTTTTATTTATTTTCTAATTTTTCCAATCGTTTTAAAATTTCGGCATTGATTGCCTTAAGGGAATTTATTTCTTCCTGTTGTGTTTTTATTTGTTCGACCTTGATTTGAAGTTCCTTGTTTTTTAAATCCAATTCTTTAAACGCATTTACTGACGCTACCAGGATTGGATGCATATTAAAGTTTAAAAATCCATCATCATCCACATCCACCGCTTCCGGAAAAATTTTTTGAACGGACTGAGCTGAAAACCCCGAAAACTCCTTTTGAAGCATCTTTTCTTCAAAAGTCCGTTTACCCGAATTTACATAGTTGTAAGTAATAGGCTGAAGCTTTAAAATCTCTTCAAGTCCTTTTGAATAATTGCCATGGATGGTTTTCAACCGTTCATCAGACGTAATGGTCCAAGTGCTGGTTCCCGGTTTTCTGCCTTGGTCTAATGAAAGTTCAAATTGCCCATTAGGAACAATAGCACCAATACCGACATTTCCATTACCTAGAATAGTCATTCTTGTTGGAATTGTCCCAAGAATTGAACCTGCAGCAGGATTTGCAACATTCGTGGTTTGAAAAATAAATCCACCAGTACTTTGATTGGTGTTGAGGATTGAAGTGAATCCTGTACCAGACATTGAACGAACGCCACCATTATAATAGGAGTTAAAATAAACTCCGGGCCAATCAGAAACTACAGATACGCCTTGAGAGTTTGCACTTCCGCTAAACATTGCTACCGTATTTCCAACCGCCCCTTGAACTTGCAGTCTTGCTATAGCTGGAGCAGAATTACCAATACCTGTGTTGCCATTTTTAAGAATAACCAGTGCATCGGATCTTTCTGCTGGGGAAACATTTGCGTTATTATCAATATCAATAGCATTTCCTACCACAAGCAATCTGTCTGAGGCATTAGCGGCTCCAAATTGAGTTGCGCCGTTGGCACTTGGCGTATAGATTGTGGCGCCAATTCCTAATACCGTTTCTCCAAAACTTGGTGCTGAATTATTTCTTCCAAAAGCAGAGGAATTGAATCCACCTGCGTTAGTAAACTGTCCAAAGGCTGTTGAACCATATCCACTCGCAATTGACGATTGCCCAAAAGCAGTTGAAGTACCTCCGCTCGCTGTTGTACTATGTCCAAACGAGATTGAATAATCACCGCTTGCCAATGATTCATATCCCATAGCAGTTGAAGCGTATCCATTTGCTATGGAACGATATCCTGAAGCAGTTGAATATGATCCGTTGGCGTATGTACGCCATCCAAAACTAGTTGAATTAGGTCCGACGGCATTTGTTTCTTCTCCAAAAGCAGTCGTATTTTCTCCGCTTGCAATTGTCTCTTCTCCAAAAGCGGTTGAAATATACCCGCTTGCAAGGACATCACTACCCATAGCGGTTGAAATATCCCCGCTTGCAACCGCAGAACTACCCATAGCGGTTGCGTAAGAACCACTTGCAGATGAATAGGAGCCAAAAGCCGTTGAAATGTTTCCGCTTGCAAACGAACCAGAGCCAACAGCTATAGAAGAATTACCGCTTGCTTGGACATAATTGCCAAGAGCTATTGAATAGGTGCCCACATTGGCATCGTCCCACTCTGTTCCCACAGTCCTTCCCATTCTAAAAGCCGCCTTTCTTGGATTCCAAACCATTCTGGTTCCGGCACCTGAAGGCACCAAAACACCTGAACCAAAAGTTCCAGTAGACACCAATCCATCCGTACCATTAATAGTTACCGCACCCGCATCGGCAGTAATGGTGCGTCCTAGGCCAGCTCCGCCAAAATCATACGCTTGATCCAACGTACCACTGGCAATTGTTGACGGTAACGTCCAGGTTCCATTTCCTAGAGCATCTGAAGTGAGAATTCTACCAGTGGCCGCACCGTTTGTCACTTGTAAATCCGTTGTTTTTGTCTTACCCATTACTTCCAGTTTTTCAGTTGGGTTGATAACATTTATACCTAAATTTCCTGTTGCTTTCTGCAAAGTCATTTGGGTTGCTCCATCATTTGTTGCAAATCTTAAATCAGTATCACTATGCGTTTGAAGCCAAGCACCACCTCCATTTGTAAAAAATCCAATTTTAGAAACTCCAGAAGCATCTTCTTGTGTAAAACCTATTCCGTCTTTTTTTACGGTTAATAATGATGATGGAATGCTTATTCCTGTTCCTATTCCAACATTTCCAGCATTATTATTGGCTAAATTTGAACCCGTTAAAGTCCAGTTTGATGTTGATCCACCAAAACTTTTCCATTGTGGTGTTCCCGTATTATCCCAATAATAAAATCCAGGTTGTTTACCTGCTGAAACTGTGGTTAAATACAGCATCATCCCTTGTTGTGCCGCAGTTGGATTGATAATCGGAAAAGTATCTACTTTAGGAATTATGAGGCCATCGGTATTATTCGGATTGGCCTGACTTGAAGCATTAATTTGAAGTTTGGCACTCGGTGCGGGTTCGTTGATTCCAATTTTGGAAGTTACTCCTGAATTGGTCCCCGTTCCATAAATGGTATTGGCTATAGAAAGCTGATTGCTGGAGGAAGGTATGGGTACCTGGGCATTGGCTCCTAGCGAAGTATTATTAGAACCCGAAATAATTTGACTTCCAGAAGCATATCCTAAAGCTGTATTATTTTGTCCATCTGAATTTTGCTGTAGCGCTTCTCTACCTATTGCAGTGTTGTTATTACCATCAAAATTATTGAATAATGACTCTACACCAACAGCAACATTAGATGTTCCGGTCATATTAGTTATCAAAGCGTTTCCGCCAATGGCTGTATTATCAGCCGCATTTGAATTACTTAATGCCCTGAAACCAATTGCGGTATTTAAATTTCCAGAGTTGTTTGCGAATAATGATTCTCTGCCTACTGCAACATTTTCAACACCAACCGTATTGTAATACATCGATTGGCTTCCAAATGCAGTATTGTTATTACCAACACTCAAATCCGATAAGGACTCAAATCCGAATGAAGTACTAGTACCTCCTATTTTTCCTGAAACTGTAGCATTTCTTTTAAATACTACATCAACACTATCAATAGTCCCGATAAAGTTTGTAGTAGGATTGGTGCCCGTATTTCCTGTCAAGCCCCAACCAAAATCGCTTCCAAACCCTTTCCATTGCGGTGTTCCCGTATTATCCCAATAATAGAAACCCGGTTGCTTTCCAGAAGACACTGTGGTCAGATAAACCATCATCCCTTGTTGTGCCGCCGTGGGATTGGTTACCGGAAAGGCATCGATTTTTGGAATCAGGATACCGTCTGTGTTGGATGGTGTTGTCTGATTGCTCGATTTTATGTCAAGCTGGGCATTGGGCGAAGTGGTATTAATGCCGACTTGTGAGAAGCTAACTTGGAACATCCCAATCCAAGCTAAAAGGAGTACAATCTTTTTCATCGTAGTAGTTAATAAGTAGTTGCCGACAAAGTTGCTTCATTGACAGGAACCATAAAACCCAAAAAGGACGAACGACATTTTAAATACACCAACGACATTCTTTAGCGAAAAATCTTTATATTTGAATCAAATCACCTCTAATAAATGAAGCCTTTTGACTGTATAATTGTGGACGATGATGAAATGGATCGCCTGGTTGTGCTTTCGTATGCCAAAAGGTTTTCCATCCTAAATATTGTTGGTGTATTTGATTCGGCAGAAAAAGCGCTTTCCTTTATTGATAAAAATCTTGTTGAAGTGGCTTTTTTAGATATTGAAATGCCGGGTGCATCCGGATTAGAATTACGCCGACGAGCCATAGATATACCGGCTTGTGTCTTTATTTCTTCACACTCCGAAAGTGCTGCAGCAACTTTTGAATTGCAAACTTTAGATTTTATTGTAAAACCGTTTAAGTTTCCAAGATTTGAGCAAATGATGAACCGATTGGAAGAGTTTATGGAAGTACGAACAAAGGCGAGTTTGTTTGAAGCTACGATAGGTGGCGATACTGTTTATGTAAAAACAGGCCATGACCAGATGAAGGTGAAACTGCATGAGATACTGTATCTGGAAGCCTTGAAAAACTATACCATATTAGTTACTGAAAATAAGAGACATTGTGTTTTGTCGAATCTTGGCGAATTATTACAAGAAGAAAGGTTCCAGTCCTTCATAAGAATACATCGAAGTTACGCTGTACAGAAGCAGTATATTCAAAAAATTGGAAGTCAGGAAATCGTACTTAATAACGGAAAGTGTATTTCTGTGGGAAGAAGTTATAAAAATAACTTAAATCCTTTGCTATGAAATTATACTATTTGTGTTTTTTACTCTTAACCACTTTTGTCAATGCTCAAAATATAAAAATTGATAAAATAGAGCATTTAAAAAAACAACTGGCAAAATCTAAGGATATTTCTCTAAAAATAGGAAATTATATTGACCTAAGTCTTACATACCGATTCTACAATTTAGACAGCACATACTATTACGGAGCAAAAGCTATATTTCTTGCTAGAAAAAATCATCTAAAAAAACTAGAGGCAAAAGCATTAACTAGTTTAGTAATTTATAACATAGAAAAAAACAATCCCAGACAATCCCAAAAAATTAATGCCCTTTCTTTACATCTGAATAAATCCATAAACAACCCAAGTGGTATAGGGTTCAATTATTCTTTAACAGGAAGAATTTACCAATTGCAATCTGATTTTGTAAATGCGAGCAAAAATTATTTCGAAGCCGAAAAACTAGCAGTAGCAACCAATGATTTAGAAACTCAAATTTGGATTTATAAAAACTTATCCTTTTTATTTTTGGACCAACAAAATTTTGCGAAGGCACTCAAGTTTGGATTTCAAGCGAGAGCCATCAGCAATAAAATTAAAGATTATGATGAAGTGGCTTTTTGTAATGGAATTTTAGGCGAAATTTATAGATTAAAAAAAGAGTTTACCCTTTCTGAAAAATTTTTTAAAATATCGCACACCTATTTTAAAAACAACAACAATTACTATGGAAAAGCATGGGTTTTAACGAATTGGTCTATTCTTTACGATTCCAATTTAGACAAATGCTTTGAAATGGAAATGGAAGCACAGAAAATTTGGAATTCTATTTCTCCTAATAACTTCATGTCACTTGCCAATCAGTTTAACATCGGCTATACCTACCTTTACTTGCACGAAAGATATGTAAAAACCCATTCCAAAACCGATCCAGAAGCAATATCACTTATTAATAATGCAGAGAAATATTTTAAAACAAGCCAAACTATTGCTAAGACCAATAATAACAAAACTTGGATTATGAATTGTTATGCAGCAATATCTATAGTATACTATGTAAGAAACGAAATCGAGGCTTATTCTGAGAATACTGAGAAATATTATGCTCTTAGAGACTCTATTTATTCTCAAAAGAATAAAAATAAAATTGCGGAACTTGAAGTTGCTAAAACTATTGATGTTAAGAATAAAGAAATACAACTAAACCATTTAAAGATTGCTACAAAAGAAAAACAGAAATGGTATTTGATTGGAGGAATTTTATCGCTTTTTATTATTGGAGGTTTGCTTTTTTATCAAAGTCGTAACCGTAAAAAAAACAACGAAAAACTGCAACTTTTAAATGCTGAACTCGACCAAGCCAACAAAGCCAAAACCCGTTTTTTTAGTATTTTGAATCACGACTTACGTGGTCCAGTTGCCAACCTTATTTTCTTCTTACAATTGCAAAAAGAGAGTCCGGAAATGCTGGATGAAGAAAGCACCAAACGGATGCAGGATAAAACAATGAAAGGTGCCGAAAACTTACTTAATTCGATGGAAGATATTTTACAATGGAGCAAAAGCCAGATGGAAAACTTTAAACCACAACCACAACAATTCCTAATTGCTACACTTTTTGACGATGTTCAAAAGCATTTTTCCAGTACGGAAAATATACAGTTTGTTTTTGAAAATCCACAAGATTTATCTCTAGTAACCGATGAGAATTACTTAAAAACCATTGTCAGGAATTTGACCGGAAATGCTGTAAAAGCACTCGTAAACGTTCAAAACCCGTCTATTGTTTGGAAAGCCATTCATGAAAATGGCACTACAATTTTATCGATTACGGATAACGGAAAAGGAGCTTCTGAGGAGGAATTCAAAGCGTTGTACGACGTTAAAGAAGTCGTGGGAATCAAAACGGGATTGGGTTTGCATTTAATTCGCGATCTGGCAAAAGCCATCGATTGTGAGATTACAGTAGATTCAAAAATTGATTCAGGAACTACGATTACACTAAAGTTATAGTTTTTGCCAAAAAGGAAAAGACCCGGCTTTCGCCGAATCTCTTCTACTAACTAAAAATCTATTACCTTTTTACTACTTTATTTTTTGGAATTTTGTTGGATAAAGGTATCGAAGTCGGGCAATGACTTATCTTCATATATCAGGATAAACTGCCTGAACTGCATGTAACCATAAACATAAGGATCCTGCGATGCCTGCTCATAATTTTTGGCGAAATAGGCCTCAATGGTCATCCCCTCCGGAACTGGATTTGGCAATTTTGCCCACATTTTTTTGGCGTAGTCGTAGCATTCCTTTAACTCTTTATTTCTGTTTTGCTTTTTCCACCAGAGCATAGCGACAGTGTTGGCAAAATATTCGCTTTCATAGGAACCCTCTATGTTGCCTTTTGTAAAATATTCAAATGCGTGTCCTAGTTCGTGCGGCAGATAAAATCCGTTAAAAAACAGTCCAAAAGCTTTTTTACCTTCAGCCTCTCCACCGGCAACTTCAGAGAAGAAACTCTTTTGTGGCGCAATTACCTGTTCCCAAAGCGGTAAATTTGCGGTGTCTTTATAAAAGTAAATTAAATAAGGTGTCGTATGGAGTATCGTTTTGACCTCAAAAGCCATATCGGGATATATTTTTTTGATGTCTTTTGTAAATTGAGAGGATACTTGATTTGCGTCTTTTACTAAAGCAACCGAATCCGTGTAGGTTGTGAACCAGTTTTTTTGGGCATTTGCTTTGTAAGTAATTACTAAAAACAAGAACGATAGTACTATTGATTTTTTCATATTGCTTTTTTATTGTTTGATAATTTTTTTTACTTGGCTGAAATTCCCGGTACTACTTTCTATTTTTAGTAAATATATTCCCGCTGAAAGGCTCTCCAAACCACTTATCTCCATTTCCTTATTTTTATCATTTCCATTTGAAACAGTCTGTCTTTTTAAAGATTGACCTGTCATGTTGCAAACAGTAATAACACTATCTGATGGTATATCTATTAAAAATTTAATCGCAATAGAATCTCTAAATGGCATTGGAAACATTACAATACTATTCAGGAAGTCGTTTGGCTTTTCTAAAGACAATGGAGCTAACGTACAATCACTTTGGCAACCGTCGTTGTTGGCAACATTGCCATCATCACAAGCTTCACCCGATTCTAAAATTCCATTACCACAGATTGAAATTGCTGGTGTTACTGTACAGTCAGATTCGCAACCGTCGTTGTTGGCAACATTGCCATCATCACAAGCTTCACCCGATTCTAAAATTCCATTACCACAGATTGAAATTACTGGTGTTACTGTACAATCAGATTCGCAACCGTCGTTGTTGGCAACATTGCCATCATCACAAGCTTCACCGGATTCTAAAATTCCATTACCACAGATTGAAATTACTGGTGTTACTGTACAATCAGATTCGCAACCGTCGTTATTGGCAATATTACCATCATCACAAGCTTCACCCGATTCTAAAATTCCGTTACCACAGATTGAAATTACTGGTGTTACTGTGCAATCAGATTCGCAACCGTCGTTGTTGGCAACATTGCCATCATCACAAGCTTCACCGGATTCTAAAATTCCGTTACCACAAATTGCATTTGACCCTCTAGAGTTTAAAGAAGTGGTGTAGTTTAAATTTAAAAACAAAGCTGTTTTTTGCACTGAATTGTATCCTTTAATTCTTTTCTCTTCTGAGGTTTTTGTGCTATAGCTAATCATAAAAGGGATAGACTGCACTTTGTGCTTTATTGCCAATTGCTGCCCGTCAATTGTTGTGACATCAATCAGCTTAACGTTATATTTTTCGAGTAGGCTTTTTTGAAACAGCGGATTGGAATTAAAGTCATTTCTCAAGTGTATGCAATAGGGACAATCAGGCTTGTAAAAGATTAAAAGCGAATGCTCTTTTTGAAATACGTTTGATTCCAAGTCATTGAAAAATGGTTTCTGAGCCCATAATTCAGACGTAAAACAAAGAACCAATGCGATGATGAATGTAATTTTTTTCATAAATAATACTATTAATACTGCAAATATTGAACAATTATGCACCCTAAAAAACAGGCACTATACCAACGACATTTTAAATAGACCAACAACTGTTTATTTCGATTTCTTCAAAAAACAAGTGCGGTTCTTCGCCAGAAAATACTTTTCATAAAGAGCATCATTACTTATCGATTGGGATTGAACAATCAAAACCCTCCTTTTCGCTGACTATTTTTTTATTATCTTTTGAGAATATCTCTGATTTTCTTTTTGAATAGATAGAATATAGATTCCGGCTGCCAAATCAGAGACATCAAAAATTTCATGAACTGCATCTGATTTCCATTGACGCAGAATCTGACCCTGCAAATTTGTGAGATAAAGTTCTCCACTCACTAATTCATCAACCACAGTAACAAACAGATTGTCTTGCGCGGGATTAGGATAAACATTTAAAGAAACAGCTGCAAATTCCTCATTAGCCAAAGATGGCGTCAGTCTACAAAACTCGAATCCCTGCGATCCAAAACTGGCCGGTAAATAAATATTCCCAGCAAAACCAAGCAAATTAAAACCGTTAGGCGATGTGGAGTAAGTAGCGACAATGGGGTTAATTTGAATGGTTCCCGATGCGGTGCCATCACTTTCATACAAATATTCGGAACCCCCAACGGAGGCATAGCCTACAAAATAGATTTTGCCGTTGAAAACATAACTATAGGAAACCCCAATAATGCCAGGAAGTGTTTTAATCAAAGTAGTTCCAGCTAAAGTACCATTAGTCTTTACCATTTCTACCGCTGTTCCGTTGTAACCGAAAGTATAGGCTTCATTATTAAAGGCAACCATTCCGTTTGGTGTACTAGAGTAAGTAACCGAATTGGGAGTTCCCGGATTGATATCTTTAACCAATTGTGTTCCTGCCGTTGTGCCATCAGTACTCCAAAGCTCCCTTCCAGTAGTACCGTCATTGGCTACAAAATACACTTTGGTTCCGTCGGCAAAAAAGTTTTGCGGATCAGAACTATAGGAAACGGTATTAATATCTTTAATCATAACTGTTCCGAAATCGGTTCCGTCACTGGCCCAAAGTTCACCACCAAGTCCGTTGCTGTCGTTTTGAAAATAAAACCTATTGTTAAAAACAACGTGGTTTATGCTTGGTGAACCTATAATTCCTGGCTTTACCAATTGTGTTCCGGCTGTAGTTCCGTCGCTGCTCCACATTCCGTAGCCGCTTCCTGCATTTCCTTCAAAGTAAATTTTGTTGTTCAGCACTACAAAACTTGATACCGATGCGAAGGGATCGGAATATTGGTTGCCAAGCATCTGGGTTCCGGCTTCGGTTCCGTTGGTAACCCAAAGCCCCTGAGCTCTTGCTGCCGTTGATGCCTGAAAAAACAATAATCCATTGCAAACCGTAAAATACCTTGGAAGGCTGCTGTAAGGTATTCCGCCACCGGTCGTTCCAGTATAGATGTCTTTAAGCATTGCCGTTCCGGCTGTAGTACCATTACTTTTCCAAAGTTCAAGACCGTGAACACCATCGTCATAAGTGAAATACAAATTGTTGTTGTAAACGGTCAAATCCCAAACCACACCATTGCCTGCAGTGGGTCCAACAAGCTGCGTTCCGGCGGTTGTTCCGTCTGAAGAATAAAGTTTAAAATTCGTTCCGTTTCCGGCCACAAAGTAAATTTTCCCATTAAATTCGGTCAAATAGTGCGGATTGGAGCTGTCCATTCCAATATTAACATCTTTAACCAACGACAGCGTCTGGGCCATTGACTGGATTGAAATCAGGGCAAACAGGAATATAAGTAGTGTTTTTTTCATGATTTATTTTATTGATGTTGTAAACTTCATCAAAAGCTCTGGTATAAAAAACGACCAATAGACCAACGACATTTTGAATAGACAGACTACCATTTGTACTAAAACATTTCTATATTTGAGAAACCTTTTGGAATTCAATGAAGCCTTACACGTGTATTATCGTAGATGACGATGAAATTGACCGCTTGACGGTGGTTTCTTATGCCAAAAAATTTCCGCAGCTAAACATTCGCGGCGTATTTGAGAATGCTGCGGAAGCAATATCCTTGCTGGAAAAAGAAACTATTGATGTTTTATTTCTGGATATTGACATGCCTAATCTAAACGGTTTTGAGTTTAGGAAAAGAGCTATCGAAGTTCCCGTTTGCATCTACATAACTGCGCATCCCGAACACGCTGTGGAGAGTTTTGAGCTGGACACTTTGGATTTTATTGTAAAACCCATAAAGCTGGATCGTTTTACCGCAACCATCGCCAAAATTGAGGATTACCTGGAGCTTAAACTAAAGGCTCAGTTGTTTGAATCGAGTATAGGCGGTGACGTAATCTATATCAAGGAAGGCCATGAACAAACCAAAATAAAGCTGCACGACATCCTTTATCTGGAAGCTTTGAAAGATTATACCAAAATAGTAACATCTGCCAAAAAACATTGTGTATTGACGAGTATCGGAAACTTATTGAAAGAATCCCATTTCGAATCGTTTATACGGGTACATCGAAGTTTTGCAGTACAAAAACAATATATTGAAAAGAAATTGGTTCATGATGTGGTTTTGAATAACGGTGTTGTGATTCCGATTGGCAGAGCTTATAAAGACAATTTAAATTTTTAGATCGTGATGGTGTCTCATAGACTTTTTGTCGTTTTGTTTTTTGTATTCGGATGTTGTATCGGTGTTCAGGCTCAGTCGGAAGAGGAGAATGAATCTTTATTGCACCTTTTGAAGAACGAGAAAAACGTACTCAAAAAAATTAACCTCAACACTAAAATTGCCAGTAATTATATTGCTAACAGTCAATTTGAAGAAGCCCTGCAACAATTAAAAGAAAATCTGAAACTCTCCAAAAACCAATCAATTATTGAATTGGGAACTACCTACAGTACCATGAGTAAAGCTTATATTGCTTTAGCTGAAATAGATTCGGCGTTTCTTTTCGTCAATAAAGCTTTACCACTTTTAAAAAAGAAAAACGATTCTAACGAAATAGGCAAATGCTATTTTTATTTGGCTCAGATCTATCAGTATAAGGCAGATTTTGTAAAACAGGCCGATTATTCCTTTAAATCCATTGCTATTGCCGAAAAAGTAAAAGATACTTCGCTTTTGGAATACAACAACCGCAACCTGGCGATGCTCTATTTAGACCAGAGAAATTATCCTAAAGCTTTGGAAAAAAGCTTGCTTTCGGTTAAATATGCCAGACAGATTAATACGCCAAAACGGATAGGTATTGCTTTAGCTGCTTTAGCAGAAACATACAATATGATGAGGGATGGCGAAAAGGCAGAGAAATATTTCAAGATGGCCTTAAACGAATCGCGAAAAGCCAAACATGATCTTGCGATAGCGTGGTCATTAACCAATTGGGCCAATCTGAAAACCAATGATGATGAAGAAATACAAATGCGTGTTGAAGCCCAAGCCATTTGGGATGAAATTAGTCCCGACAATATCATGTCTGCCAATAATTTGGGAAATTTAGGGACTACCTATTATGAAAAAGCGTTATTGTTGAAGCCTTCTGATGCTAATCGAACCGGATTACTCAATAAAGCAGAAGCAAATCTGAAAAAATCCATTGCTATTTCATTAAACTCGGATAATCTTACCAATTATTTAGAGTTTTTAAGAATTTTATCTAAAGTTTATGGTCTGAAGGGCGATTATAGAAAAGCCTATGAATGCCAGTCGGAATTTCAGCAGAAAAATGACTCCCTGTTTTCTCAGGAAAATAAAAATGCCATTGCCAAGCTCGAATCTGAAAAAGAGATTACTATTAAAAATAAGGAGCTTCAGTTGAACAAACTGCAGTTAGAATCCAAAGAAAAACAAAAATGGTTTTATCTGCTTGGAATCGGTTTTTTAGTAATTGTCGGAGGACTGCTATTTTATCAAAATCGAAACCGAAAGAAAATCAATGAAAAACTTCAGATCTTGAATACGGAATTGGATGAGGCCAATAACACCAAAACCCGTTTCTTAAGTATTCTGAACCACGATTTAAGAGGTCCGGTTTCCAACTTAATCCACTTTTTACACCTTCAGAAAAACAATCCGGAACTGTTGGACGCCGAAAGTAAAAACCGGCTGCAAAACAAAACAATTCTGGGCGCTGAAAATCTTTTAACTTCTATGGAGGACATGCTTTTGTGGAGTAAAGGCCAGATGCAGCAATTCAAACCACAGCTTAAAAAGGTATCGGTAAACGCTATTTTTGAAGATACGGAGAAGCACTTCTTCAGTGAGGAAAAGGTCAAAATCAGATTTGAGAATCCTGACAACATTGAAATGAATACGGATGAAAATTACCTAAAAACCATCATTAGAAATTTAACCGGAAATGCCGTAAAAGCGCTAAAGGAAACCGAAAATCCAACGATAATCTGGAAAGCATGGAAGGGAAACCATGACATTGTGATAACAATTACAGACAACGGTCCGGGAGCAACTAAAGAACAGTTTAGAGCACTTTACGACGACAAAGAAATATCGGGTATAAAAAGCGGATTGGGTCTGCATTTGATCCGTGATCTGGCTAAAGCCATTGACTGCGAAATTTCGGTGGAAACTAAAATCAATTCGGGAACAACGATTACATTAACGCTTTGAAGTACTTTTAGCTACATTTTGACTAAAATGGTACTATGGAAATTTTGTAACAAAAAAACTGTAACATTTTAAAATGTTACAAAAAAAAAGTTACAAGCATATCATAAAAAAAGCCCAACTTTCGTTGAGCTTTCAGTCATTTATGTATTGATTACAATAATGCATCAATAGCATCGGTATACGTTTTCTTTGGTGCTACTCCAACTTGACGTCCAACCACTTCTCCGTTTTGAAATACCAGAACTGTTGGAATATTACGCACGCCATATTTGGCAGCAAATTCCTGATTAGCATCTACATCCACTTTTCCTACCGTTGCTTTGCCTTCGTATTCTGTTGCGATTTCGTCAATTACTGGTCCAACCATTCTACATGGTCCACACCAAGCTGCCCAAAAATCTACTACTACTGGTTTACTTGATTGTAATACTACTTCATCAAAAGTAGCATCTGTTATTGCTAAAGCCATATTTATATTTTTTTAAATTATTGTATTTATAACATCACAAAATTAGGGATTTAATTTCAGAAGATGATGTTAAAAAATCAGATTTGACTATGAAGACATTTGGAAATCTAATTGTTTATTAAAATTTCTAGAGCTACCATTATTCCCTTATAATTCAATTATATTTGTTTCCAATACCGTATTCAATGAGCGACAAAAATTATTTAAAATTACTGCTAGGCCATATTATCCTTGGAGCGCTCCTTTTTCTATTTCCCTTTTTAGCAAAATTATATGCTGTTGTAATAGTTATTGTCGGACTCTATTACATAATCAAGAATAAAAACAAAAATAACGAAGTATTGTTGGCTGCCGCTTATGCCGTAGGAAGCGAGGTTTTTTTAAGAGCAACTCAGGGCAGTCTTATATACGAATACGGAAAGTATTCCGTAATACTGTTTGTTGTATTAGGCTTTATTTATAATGGTATTCCCAGAAAAGCGAATCCATTTTGGTGGTATCTATTGCTGTTGATTCCGAGCATTATTGTAGCGCTTGGCGTCTTAAAACTGGATGTTAGAACCAATATCTTATTTAACATCACCGGACCTATTTGTTTAGGGATTTGCGCTTTGTATACGTATCAGCGAAAAAGTTCTTTAAATGAAATGAATACTATTTTGTTGTGTTTGGGACTGCCGATTATCTCTTTTGTTACCTATATTTTTCTAAAAAGTCCATTAAGTGATTTCGAAATTGGTTCGACGGAATCCAATTATTTGTTATCGGGAGGTTATGCACCAAACCAAGTGGCTACCATTCTAGGCTTGGGAATGATTGTGTTTGCTGCACGCTTTTTTTTGGCTTCAACATCGAGAAGCATGCAACTCATAAACCTACTACTCTTTGTCTACCTTTATTACAGAACATTATTGACTTTTTCCAGAGGAGGAACATTTGTCGCAATTGCTGTAATATTTTTGCTCCTCCTAATTTTATGGGTTCGAAATCCCAAAGAAAGCGTTCAAAAAATGAAAATTGGTGGTTTCGCATTGCTTTTCCCCTTACTTTTTGGGTTGACTTCTTTACAAACCGATGGTCTTTTGTGGCATCGCTATGCGGATCAAAATCCAAATGGAAATCAAAAAAGAGAAGAAAGATTTGGACGCAAGCAAATTGCTCTGAAAGAAATTGACATTTTTGAAAAAAATCCGCTATTAGGTGTCGGTGTTGGTGAAGGTAAAGAAATACGAAAAACCGATTCAGGTGGTCATACTATAATCACCCACAGTGAATTTACCCGATTACTTGCAGAACATGGTTTTTTGGGATTAGCCTCAATACTTATCCTATTGTTGGTTCCCCTTTTTCTTTTTTTGAAAAACAACAAGAATATCTATCTTATTTGTTTTTTTGCCTATTGGATCCTTACCATTAATCACTCCGCTATGAGAGTGGCTGCATCCGCATTTATTTATGCTTTGATGCTATTGTACCTCGAAAAAACGAAAGAAACTAATTCAGTCTGAAATTCAGTTCCATTTTTTCTAATTCCTGAAGCAATTCATTGGATATCTTGATTTTCAATTTACGACTTGGTAGGGTAACCTTGGTTATAATTTGATTTTCTATCTCAATAGCCGGAATTTCTATATCAATGTTTTCCAGATTTTCAGCATCAAAAGTCACCTCTTCATCAACCTCAACTTTAGGCACGATTTCTGTAATTTTTTTTATTTTTTCCTGTTCGATGATTTCAAAAGCAACCGTATTTTCTCCTTTATAAGATTGAAATATGGTGTTCAAATGCTGAATTGCATTTTGTTGTAAATCGGCAATATCCATTTGGATACTTAGCTTTTTTGCAAACTGCGCCATTACATCCTGCAATTGTTTTACGTCTGTAAACTGTAGTCTTGGCTCTGATTTTTTCCCAGTTTCTCTGTTTACCCAACCCTCTTTAACGGTCACTTTAAAATACACAAACTGATTATTGACCAAAAAATGTCGGAACTTCAAGTATTCTTCATCAAATATTCGAAACTCATGACTTTCATCATAACCTTCTAGGGTAAACATGGCCCAATCTTTCCCGTTTTTAGCGGTTCTGTACTGAACATTGGTTACAATTCCGGCAAACGTTAATGTTTTTCCAATGTAATTCTCCAGACTCTTGAGGTTTTCTAGTTTACTATTACAGAAATATTTCATTTCAAAGCGGTAATCGTCTAAAGGATGCCCTGAAATGTAAATTCCGACAACCTCTTTTTCTTTAGCCAGTTTTTCCATAGTGCTCCATTCCTCGCAGGGCGGGACAATAGGTTCGGCTATTTGCACTTCACTGGCTTCACCAAACAGACTTACTTGGGAAGAATTTTCATTTTCCTGAAACTTCGAACCATAACGAATCGCTTTCTCTAAAAAACTGATTCCTTCACCTTCGATATGAAAATATTGTGCCCGATGAGTATTTTGGAAGCAGTCAAATCCTCCTGCTAAAGCCAAACTTTCGAAAGCTTTTTTATTGGCTGCACGCAAATCTATTTTTTTGGCTAAATCAAATATTGATTTGTACGTCTCTTCTTTTCTGTTTTGAACAATCGTATCCACAGCATTCGCACCCACTCCTTTCACAGCTCCCATTCCGAATCGAACGGCATACTTATCGTTTACAGTAAACTTATAAAACGACTCGTTCACATCTGGTCCGAGTACTTGCAATCCCATACGTTTACATTCTTCCATAAAAAACGAAACCTGTTTGATGTCGTTCATATTATTAGATAAAACAGCCGCCATATATTCTGCTGGATAATTGGCTTTCAAATAAGCGGTTTGATAGGCAATCCAAGCATAACAGGTGGAATGTGATTTATTGAAGGCATATTCTGCAAATGCTTCCCAGTCTTTCCAAATTTTTTCCAGCTTTTCGGCCGGATGTCCATTAGATTCTGCTTGCGCTATAAACTTGGGTTTCATTTTATCCAAGACATCCTTTTGCTTTTTCCCCATGGCTTTACGCAAAACATCGGCATCACCTTTAGAGAAATTGGCGAGTTTTTGGGACAAAAGCATTACCTGCTCCTGATACACAGTAATTCCGTAGGTATCACTCAATAATTCTTCGCAGGCATCCAGGTCATATTCTATAGGCTCTTCCCCATTTTTACGCTTGATAAAACTCGGAATATACGCAATTGGCCCAGGTCGGTATAAAGCATTCATTGCAATCAAGTCACCAAAAACAGTAGGTTTTAATTCCTTCATGTATTTCTGCATTCCCGCACTTTCATACTGAAAAATACCAACCGTTTCTCCTCGTTGAAAAAGCTCATACGTCTTGACATCATCAATAGGAAATTCATCCGGATTAAGGTCGATTCCTGTTCTGTATTTTACAAGTTTTACAGTATCTTTTATCAGGGTTAGTGTTTTCAACCCCAAGAAATCCATCTTTAACAATCCGGCACTTTCTACAACTGAGTTATCAAATTGCGTCACATACAAATCCGAATCTTTGGCGGTTGCCACAGGAACGAAATTCGTAATATCGCTAGGCGTAATGATAACACCACAGGCGTGAATTCCGGTATTTCTTAGATTTCCCTCTAAAAATTTTGCCTGATTGATGGTTTCGGAACAAAGCGTATTTTCTTTCGAAAGCGAAATCAATTCTTTTATTTTATCAAACTCTTCCGGACGGAGTACTTTTTTGATTGTAGCTTCGTCTTCGGATAAGAGTCGCGATAGATTCCACTTGGAAGGCATCATTCCTGGTATCAACTTCGCTACTTTATCGGCTTCAAAAAGCGGTAAATCCATAACCCTTGCGGTATCACGAATACTCGATTTGGTAGCCATGGTTCCATAAGTGATAATTTGCGCTACTTGTTTGGAGCCGTATTTTTGAATCACATAATCCATTACTTTACTACGCCCTTCATCATCAAAATCAATATCGATATCGGGAAGGGAAACCCTATCCGGATTAAGGAAACGCTCAAAAAGCAGGTTATACAAAAGTGGATCAATATTGGTAATTCCGAGGCAATAGGCTACCACCGAACCCGCTGCAGAACCACGTCCAGGACCAACGGAAACTCCCATTTTTCGGGCTTCGGCAATGAAATCCTGAACAATTAAAAAGTATCCTGGGTATCCTGAATTTTCAATGGTAAGCAATTCGAAATCAATTCGTTCCTTGATTTCAGGCGTAATTTCGGCGTATCGTCTTTTAGCGCCTTCATATGTTAGATGATGTAAAAATTTATTTTCGCCACGTTTTCCGCCGTCAGCTTCATCTTCATTAACTAAAAAATCGGTTGGAATCTCAAATTTGGGTAGTAAAACCTCGCGAGCTAAATCATAAATTTCTATTTTACTGACAATTTCTTCAGTAGTGACAATAGCTTCGGGTACATCGTGGAAAAGCTTCTTCATAGCCTCACCCGATTTGAAATAATACTCCTGATTATTTAATCCGTAGCGATAACCGCGACCGCGACCAATGGGAGTTGATTGTTTTTCCCCATCGCGAACACACAACAAAATATCGTGTGCATTAGCATCTTCTTTATTGATATAAAAAACATTATTGGTAGCAACAGTCTTTATCTGATGCTTTTTAGCCAAAGTCATTAGTGATGCGTTTACTCGGTTCTCATCTTCCTGATGGTGGCGCATGAGTTCGAGATAGAAATCATCACCAAACTCTTGTTTCCACCAGATTAGAGCTTCTTCGGCTTGGTTTTCACCTATATTTAAAATCTTACTCGGAATTTCTCCATATAAATTTCCGGACAATACAATGATGTCTTCTTTGTATTGCTGAATCGCTTTTCGGTCTATTCTGGGAACGTAGTAAAAGCCTTCGGTGTAAGCAATCGAAGATAATTTGGCCAAATTATGATAGCCTTTTTTATTTTTTGCCAGAAACACTATTTGGTAGCCATTGTCTTTTCGGGACTTGTCCTTCAAATCATCACATACAAAAAACTCACAGCCGACAATCGGTTTGATGATGCTTTCTGTTGGATTGTCACCTGCTTCTTCCGCTTGTTTGTTTTTGGCTTGTGCCGACTTATTATAATTTAAAATATCGCGCACAAATTGAAAAGCTCCCATGAGATTGGCGTGATCGGTCATGGCTACAGCGGGCATTTTGTTAGCCACTGCAGCTTTTACCAAATCGGCTACACTGATAGTAGACTGCAAAACGGAAAATTGGGTATGATTGTGCAAATGCACGAAGTCGACATCCGCTAAATTATGATGAATTGCTTTTTCAGAATCTGTGGGAACACTAGCTTCTTCCTTTTTTTGAAACTGATTTCTAATGGCCTCAGAAGCTTGTTTCAGATTGATGTGTTTCAGTCCAATAAGCTTAATCTGCTGTGGATTATTTTCGTGAAATTTATCAAAATAATCAGCCGGAACATCTAATTCTTCTTTAGTAAAAATCTGTCTGTTGATGAGTTCGAGAAAACAACGGGTTGTTGCTTCCACATCAGCAGTAGCATTATGGGCTTCCGAAAAGGGTTGTCCAAAAAGGTATTGGTGTAATTCGGTTAATGTTGGTAGTTTAAATTTTCCCCCACGACCACCGGGCAATTTTAAAAGTGAGGCGGTAACTTCGGTACAGGTATCTAAAACCGGCATGGAAGTCATTGGCGACACTACTCCCATACGATGGAATTCGCATCCCATAATATTGACATCGAAGCCTACGTTTTGCCCGACGATAAATTTTGATTTTGACAAGGCGGCATTGAACTTTTCAAGAACGTCCTTTAAATCAATCCCTTGTTCTTGTGCTAATTCGGTTGAAATTCCGTGAATCCTTTCGGCGTCATACGGAATATTAAAACCTTTAGGCTTTACCAAATAATCCTGATGTTCTATAAGATTTCCCAGTTCATCGTGCAGTTGCCATGCAATTTGAATACATCTTGGCCAATTATCAGTATCGGTAATTGGAGCGGACCAATTTCTTGGTAAACCAGTAGTTTCAGTATCAAATATTAAGTACATCTGTTGTAGTAATTAGGCACCCGAGGCATAGCCGAACGGAGCGAAGCTAAAAGGTATGTGCTAAAAGCTTTGGGTTATGGTAGAAACAAATTTACATTTTCCCGTTTTAGTTATCAATTTTAGTTATTAACAAAAGCAAAAAAGCCATCTCAAATGAGATGGCTTTTTTATGTTTATTTTAGAATGTAGACTAGTATCTTCCTCTATCTCCACCACCGCGTGAGTTTCCTCCACCACCATAACCACCACCGCCTGAACGGTTGTTGTTGAAGGTTCTTCTTTCTCCTTCTGGTTTTGGTTCTGATTTGTTAACCACGATAGTACGTCCTTCAACAGTTGCGCCGTTTAATTCGTCAATAGCTTTTTGAGCTTCTGCGTCATTAGACATTTCAACAAAACCAAACCCTTTACTTCTTCCAGTAAATTTATCGGTAATAATTTTAACAGAGTCAACTGTTCCATAAGCCTCAAAAGACTCTCTTAAATCTGCTTCGTCTATACTAAACGGAAGGCTTCCAACAAAAATGTTCATATTATTTATTTATAAATTCGAATACAAATGTAAGTTAAATAAAATGTAAACCGTTATAAATTTGGACTTTATTATATAATTAACAAAAAGCCCTCTAAAAGAGGGCTTGTATAACTTTTAAAAATCTAGCAATTAATTTGATGGAAAAATTGGAATCTTATAAAATTCTCCGTTTTGGAAATTCAAAATTGGACTTGCTAAAGGATTCGCATTGGCAGGTGTTGCATTAAATTTGAACAAACCTGAAACTGTCCCATTTTCAGTGTCGTATTCCGTAATTTCTATTTCACCATTACTGATTTGAACGTTAAGAATTCTGAAGGTAGCATTTACGTTTCCACCACTTATAGTAATTAAGTCGCCAGCAACATAGCCATTTCCCCTTGCAGAAGGTGTAACTTTCGTTACGGCACCTGAAGCATTGGCATCAACATTAACGGTTAAACCGCTTCCGCTTCCACCTGTTGTTGCCACTGCAGAAGTGGTATTGGTGTATCCAGTACCTCCAGCTACCATGGCTACCGTTCCAACTGGACCTGGGACAGTCAAAGTGGCATACTCTAATTCTATACCATCAAAAGTGGAGCTGTACGTTGCTGAATTATTACTGTTAGTAGTACCTAAAATATATTTTCCAGCTGTAGCTCGAATTGTATTTAAAGTCAACAACTCATATTCCGTGTAAGCTTCAATAGTGAGTTTTCCAGTTGGAGAAATATAAGCTCTAACATCGTTACCTCTCCAAAACACATCATCTTTAAGCGCTTGAAAACCGGGATTGCTAAACTGAACATCTTCTTGACAAGAAGAAAAAGACAAAGCAATTATAAAAAGGGGCAATAATCTTTTCATTTTATAGTGTATTTGTTCACAAAAATAACTTTTTAATACAATAAGGCAATTTATTTTTGAAAAAATAATGTTAATGTTATACTATCAAAGGTACTACTACTCAAAAACTTTTGTCTTAATTAGTTTGTTTTCAAAAAAAGGCTATCTTTGCATCCTTAAAAATAACTGAGGTCGAGTACCTCAAATTAATCAAAAAGATTATGTCAGTAAAAATTAGATTACAAAGACACGGTAAAAAACAAAAACCTTTTTACTGGATCGTAGCAGCGGATGCTAGATCAAAAAGAGATGGTAGATACCTTGAAAAATTAGGAACTTACAATCCAAACACCAATCCTGCCACTATTGAATTAAACCTTGACCAAGCGGTTCAATGGTTACACAATGGAGCACAACCAACCGATACAGCAAGAGCTATCCTTTCTTATAAAGGTGCCCTAATGAAACACCACCTTGATGGAGGCGTTCGCAAAGGAGCTTTAACGCAAGAGCAAGCTGATGCAAAATTGGCTAAATGGTTAGAAGACAAAGCAGGTAAAGTTACTGCTAAAAAAGAAGGTTTGACAAAAGCACAATCTGATGCTAAAGCTAAAGCTTTAAAAGCAGAAAAAGCTGCAAATGACAAACGTGCTGCCGCCGCTGTTGAAGCTGCAAAAGTAGAAGAAGAAGTAGCTGTTGAAGAAGCACCAGAAGTAGCTGTTGAAGAAACAGAAGCTCCAGAGGTTGTTGCTGAAGTAGCTGTTGAAGAAACAGTTGCCGAAGTTGCTACAGAAGAAGCTCCTGCAGCTGAAGAAGTAGTTGCTGAAGCAGAAACTCCAGCTGTTGAAGAAGCCCCAGAAGCTCCTGCTGCTGAGGAAACTAACGAAGAAAAAGAAGCTTAATACTTCAAGCAATTATGCGTAAAGAAGAGTGTTTCTATTTAGGTAAAATTGCAAAAAAATTTAGTTTCAAAGGGGAAGTTCTTATCTATTTAGATACCGACGAGCCCGAACTATATGAAAACATGGAATCAGTATTTGTTGAATTCAACAAAAATCTGGTTCCATTTTTTATTGAAAACAGTTCACTGCATAAAAATGATTTTCTTCGAGTGCAATTTGAAGATGTTGATACCGAAGCAGAAGCCGACACTTTATTGGGTTGCGACATCTATCTTCCCTTAAATATGTTGCCAAAATTGGAGGGCAATAAATTCTATTTTCACGAAGTTATCGGATTTGAAATCGAAGACCAACGTTTGGGTGTTTTCGGAAAAATTGTTTCGATAAATGATAGCACCGCGCAACCGCTATTTGAAGTGTTGAATGGCGAAGTGGAAATGCTCATCCCTATGATTGACAAGTTCTTGGTAAAAATCGACCGAGAAAACAAAAAAGTCATCATGGATTTACCAGAAGGTTTGATTGAAATGTACCTTTAGGAGCTGTTTCCCGCTATCCGTTATATCTTTTGCCCGCAAGCGGACAAAAGGATGCCACTACTATCGGGGCTAGGGTTATTTTTTACTTTCGACTTTATGACTTTCACCTTTCGACTATGATGTTCCAATTCAAACAATTTACTATCCAACAAGATCGCTGTGCCATGAAAGTAGGTACTGATGGTGTATTGCTTGGCGCATGGTGCCCTGTGGACAACAATCCCTTTTCTGTTTTGGATATTGGAGCCGGAACCGGAATCTTATCGTTAATGCTGGCACAAAGAACCTTTGCTGAGCAGATTGATGCTATTGAAATTGATGAAGAGGCTTACGAACAATGTGTGGAGAATTTTGAAAACTCTTCATGGAGGGATCGCTTGTTTTGCTACCATGCCGGTTTGGATGAATTTGTAGACGAACCTGATGATGAATATGATATTATCATTTCCAATCCTCCCTTTTATTCCGAAGACTATAAAACAACTAACGAACAACGCGATTTAGCCCGATTTCAAGATGCTTTGCCTTTCGAGAATTTAGTGGAGGCCGCAAGTTTACTATTGTCAGAAAACGGCATTTTTGCCGTGATTATTCCCTTTAAAGAAGAAGAGCGCTTTATCGATTTGTGTGCAGAAGCCGAGCTGTATCCAATAAAAGTAACACGGGTCAAAGGGTCACACACGACTCCAATAGTGCGAAGTCTATTAGCCTTTAAACGCTACGAACTCTCCGTTTTAAAAGCTGATGAATTGGTAATTGAAATCAATCGTCATGAGTATACGAACGACTACATCCATTTGACGAAAGATTTTTATCTGAAAATGTAACCTACTTTTTAAGTTTTTCTACCTCAGCCATTATCATTGCCACTTTTTCATTTAATTGTTGTAAAGAAAGTTTCAAGTTTTCTTTCTCTTGTTCCAATACTACATTTTTAGCATGTAATTCTTTCAGTGCATTTACAGAGGCAATCAAAATCGGATGCAAATCAAAGTTTAAATAGCCATCAGCGTCCGTTCCTACTGCTTCCGGAAATAACGGTTGTACTTCCTGTGCTAAAAATCCAAACGCTTCTTTATCTAAAACCTTAGGGTCAAAAGTTTTTTTGTCAGTGTTTTTATAATGATATCGAATAGGTTTTAGTTGCAGTATCTCTGCCAACCCTTTTTCGTATACTCCGTTCACATTTTTTAATCGAGAATCCGACGGAATCGTCCAAGTGTTTGACGTTGGTTTTCTACCTTCGTTTAAAGACAGTTCCAATTGTCCACCTGGAGCAGCGGTTCCAAGACCTACATCGCCTAAGTTGGTGATTCGCATTCTCTCTGTTAAAGTACCATTATTATTAGTTTTAAGAATTAAATATCCTGAACTGCTATTTGTTGTGGCGTTTGCTTTTCGAGCTTCGATAGAACCAAAAGTTCTAAATATTGTTCCTGCATCTGTAAAAGTTCCGCCCAATGTAATTGAACCGCCACTATCAATAGTTTGGGGTCCATTGGTCATTACATTAACTGTTCCTTCAGTCGTTGCACTAGTGACAGTATTAGTATCTACAACTTCAAGAGTTGTAGTGGGAGAAATCGTTCCAATACCCACATTGACAGAGTTTGTAGCTCCGTTAAAACCATTTACGCTTCCCAATACTAACGCATTGCTACTACCTACAGTAGCTCTATAACCTATAGCAGTTGCATTGTCTAATAAAGTAGATGTTGTAGCCGCATCAGCGCCAAGTGCGGTATTATTACTGCCGGAATTGATTCCTTGGAACGCATTAGTTCCTAAAGCGGTATTATTACTTCCGGTGGTTACATTGTTTAAGGCGTTGTACCCATTGGCCGTATTATTACTCCCTATAGTGCTATTTTCCAAAGAATTAACTCCCAAAGCCACATTATTAACACCTATAGTATTACCTTCTAAAGCACTATTCCCAACGGCAACATTATTAATTCCGTTAGTAGTATTTGTTGGCTGATTAGCGTTCAAAGCCAAATGACCTATAGCTAAATTATTTGTACTCCAAGAAACATTACCATTGCTAAATGACTGTCCAGCTAATGCCATATTTCCTATGGCGATGTTATCGCCTGCATATCTGTTGAACACCATGGCATCAAAGCCTAGTGCAATGTTATTGTTTCCGCCAATATTGGACAACAAAGCACCCGTACCAACAGCTGTATTAAGACTTCCCGTTGTGTTAGCCTGAAGCGCTCTGCTCCCTAATGCCACCGTATTACCCACCGTACTAGTGCTCAAAGCATTAAATCCAAAAGCCGTGTTGTCATTTAGTGGTGTTCCGGCCAAGGCGTTAACTCCAAATGAGGTATTGGTAGCTCCTAACCTTCCGGATAACACATTATTACGCTTAAAGACCAAATCATTATTATCTGTAGTACCGATAAAGTTGGTAGCGGGGTTAGTCCCTAAATTTCCAAGTAAGTCCCATGAATTGGCAGAGGCATTCTGCCAGGTGGCCGTTCCGTTGGCATCACTGGTCATGACTTTGCCGGCAGCCTGATTCCCATCAACCATTCGGATATTGCCATTTACATGAATTTTATCTAACGGTGATGCCGTACCGATACCCACATTTCCGTTAGTTGCGATTCGCATCCCTTCCGTATTATTACTTTTCAATACTAGTGGCTGAGCATCAGAAGTTCCAACAAAATTAAGTAGCGAATTGGTCCCTGAATTTCCATTATGCGCCCATAAGTTTGTCGTAACAGGTGGCGAACCAACAATTCCACCTCCGCCATTCGGATCGATAACGGTTAAACTTCTATACGATTTAAACACAGCCCCAAATGCGGTAAAAGGCGAAGCTACACTATTAAACGACGTGCAATCCGGCGAGTACCATTGGATTTGTATCGTCTGTGAGATGCCTATCGGCACTGTAACAGGATAAGAAATATTGGTATCCCATGTTACGATATCATCATTCCCAAATCCTCCAAAATTAACCACAGATTGATGGGAAGATATCTGCCATCCTGTAACCGGAATTCCATTAAGTACTATTTGAAAAAAAATTGCATTATCTTCACAATTATCATCAAAACGATGTCCTGCTGCAGAAAAATTCACCAAAGCTATATCGTCTTTTGGCGTGAAGGTGATACTCATTTGACTAAGTGAAGTAAATACCGTTGAAGTAAAAGCATTTAAAGTTCCAACAGCTGTGTAATACGTAGGATTGTTTTCTCCATTCGCATCAAACCGAATCCATCGTGTCCCGTTCCAATAGTAAAACCCGGGAAAAACAGTGTTCGGACTAACGCCAGCTGTAGCTGTATTATAAATCATCGTGCTTACTGGCAAAACGCCTCCTCTAGGGTTTACCACTGGTGCTTGAGCCAGTACACTCGTCAAAGCCACTCTTGGAATTAAAATCCCGTTATTGGTGGCATCAATATCAAGAAGGGCATTGGGTAGTGAAGTTCCTATTCCGGTGGCACCATTTTTTAGAATAACCATAGCATCACTCCTTTCGATATTATCAACAACACCATTATTATTGCTATCAATGGCATTGCCTATTGTCACTAACCTATCGTTAGCATTGGCTGCGCCAAATAATAGTGCTCCGTTGGTAGAAGGTGTATACGTAGTTCCGCCAATTCCAAATACTGCTTCCCCGTAACTAGTTGTTCTATTGCTAAAACCAAATGCTGTTGACTCACTAGAAACTGCAAAATTGGATCTTCCAAAAACTGTAGCTGCTTGTCCGGAAGCTGTTGAGGCAGTACCAAATGCTGTTGAACTAAATCCAGAAGCTATTACAGCATTCCCTACAGCTAAAGAAGCTACTCCTGAAGCAACACAACCATTACCCATAGCAACTGATCCCAAACCTATGTTGATATCATCCCAATGAGTTCCCGAAACTGTTCCTGCTCTAAAAGCTGCTTTCCTAGGATTCCAAACCATTCTAGTACCTGCACCCGAAGGAGCTAGAGCACCACTTCCTGAGGTTCCCGTTGAAACCAATCCATCTGTTCCGTTAATTAAAACGGCTCCTGCATCTGCTGTAATTGTTTTACCTGCTCCTGCTCCTCCAAAATCATATGCTTGGTCTAACGTTCCTCCATCAGTTCCTGTAACAGCAATCCAATCGGCAGGAGTTTCATTCCAATAATAAAACCCTGAAGGTTTCGGATTTCCAGAAAAGGTTGTCGCTGTCGTTAAATATACCAACATGCCCTGCTGCGCTGTTGTTGGATTTGTAGCTGGAAAGACATCTATTTTCGGAATCAGAATTCCATCAGCATTAGTGGGTGCTGCCTGATTGCTGGAACGAATATCCAACTGAGCATTAGGATTAGTTGTATTGATGCCGACTTGTGCCCAAAAAGCAGTAGTGCAAAACAACATAAAAAATAAGTAAGCCTTTTTCATTTCTCGATACATTTAACTGTTTTACAGATAATTAAATGTAAAATTCAGCCTTATCTTAGCCTTATGCAATACGACATTGCGGGTATGGCTCTTGTTTTTTAGCAGTCAAAAAGGGGCTTTCAACTAGAATATCGGAAAACATACGCTAAAGCGCGTATATCAAATGTATTCTGATAACGGAATCGCGATCTTGGTAGTCAGTCCGTTTTCGGTTTCGATGCTAATGCTTCCTTGCATTTCTTCGACTCTTTTTTGCAGATTTTTCAATCCGTTGCCGTAGTAATTTTGATTCGAGATTCCGATGCCATTGTCTGTAATTTCAATAAAAAGATGTTTCTTTTCGAGGATTTTTACGGTTATGGTAATCGTATCCGCCTTGGAGTGTTTAAGGGCATTGTTAAAAATTTCCTTGATGCTGAAAAATAGATTTTTTCGTGTTTTCCCATCAATCAAAAATTGTTTACTAGTTGATGCTTCTTCTATAAATTGTAACTCCAACTCCGTACCTTCAAACAAATTTTCGGCATACAATTTCAGGTATTCCATAAAATCCCGAAGGGTATTATTTTCGGCATCGAGCGACCAAATAAACGTATTGATGCGCTGGGAAACTTCTTTGGCAGTGAGACTGATTTTATGGAGAAGAAACTTTTGTTTTTCATCAGTTCCTTCACTTTTTTGCAATAAATCAGAATGAATCAAAATACTCGAAATACCACTACCAATGTCGTCATGAAGGTCTTTGCTGATTTCGTTTTTTTGGTTGAGCAAAGTCGAATTGATTTTGCTTTTTTTGCGGATATACATCACGGCCAAGGCCAAAAGAATAACCAGAAGAATAGCAATCAGTAACTGAAAAATAACAATATCCTTTTGTCTTTTCAATTTCAGCACCTCTAATGAGAGTAGTTTCTTTTCGTTTTTGATGTATTGATCTGTAAAGTTTTGGAAATATAAATTCCCTTTTGCCTGAGCATTAGCATCAATTTTAATGATTTCTTGCTGAATGTAAATTATATTTTTCTTCTCTGTATTCTTTAGAATCTGAAGCGCTTTTGTGAAAAATAACTTTCTGTAAGCGGCATTTACAATATGTTTCTCCATCAAATGCAATCCTAAATGGTAATAGTGCTCAGCTAAACGAGTGTCCTCCTTATAACATTCCATCAAAAATCCGTGGTCTAACAAGGCGATGTCGTAATACTGACTTTTGAATGCCGATTCCAAACTTTTCTGAAAGTAAAAGGCCGCACTGTCATGCTTTTTCTTCGATAAATATATTTCACCAAAGGTCTGCTCCGTGTTCGGAATGCCTCTACGACTATTGGCTTTAAGGGCAAATTCATACGCTTTTTTGTTGTACCAGAAAGCCGAATCTGATTGTTGCAGCTTCATTTTTACCTGTGCCAGATTATTGTAAATATGTTCGTTTTGAATGACCGCTCTGATTCTTTTGCTTGATTTTCGTCTTGGAAAAAAATTCTTGGAAGACCACAAAGATTGCTGTGCATTGTGATAGTCTGCTAACTCGATTTGATTAATACTGACAAAAAAATAGCCGTCAGCCATAAGCAAACTGTCTTTGATTTTTTGGGCAACATCAATTTCTTTTCGCGCTTCGTCTTTACCAAATTGGAACAGCCCATTATAGTAAAACAACTCCGACTGCAAACTATGTACAAAACAATCTGTCGAATCGGTAATGGCTGGATTTAAAAGGTCTTTGGTCGTATTCAGCCATACTTGAGAAGCATCAATAGCATCATTATCTAAATAGTATTCGGCCGTAACAAAGGCATTCAGAATCTTAGCTTGGGAAGTTTTAGAAGCAAAAAATTTTGTTTCCGATAAAGGTTTGGGAACAGATTGCGCTATGACTACCTGAAAACAAAAAAGAAACCATCCCAACACCTGAAATTTCATCGCTTTAAATAAAGATTAACCGCTTCAACACGCGTATTTACATGGAGTTTTTCATATATATGTTGGATATGCTTTCTAACGGTTCCAATGCTAATCTCGAGTTCATTGGCTACTTCTTTGTTCATTCTGCCTCTGGCCAGCGAATCCAAAATTTCTTTTTCCCGAAGCGTCAATGTTGCTACATTGGCATCATTTACATTTACTTTCGAAAAACTTACCACAACTTTACGCGCAATACTGCTGCTCATGGGGCTTCCACCGTCAAATAGTTCGTCAAGGGCATTGATGATTTTAACTGGACCATCGGTTTTAAGAATATAGCCGCTGGCACCAGCTTTTAAGCTTTGAAAGATTTTGTCGTCGTCTTCATAGGAAGTACACATTAGGAAAAGCATTTTCGGAAAAAGTGCTTTAAGTTTCTTTACGCATTCGATACCACTATCGCCTGGAAGGTTGATATCCATAAGGACCGCTTCAACATCTAAAGTTCCTAGTTTTTCTATGGCTTCCTCAGCGTTTTGGAACGTGCTGACCAATTCATAATTATCTGTAAACTGTATCATGAGGCTCATCGCTTCCCGCAAATCACGGTCGTCTTCCACAATGCTGACTCTTCTTCTCATTCTTAAACGATTTAAAGTACAATGTTAAAGATACTATTTAAATTGTGAAATACGTTATTGCGCGTAGGCTACCAAAGATTTAACAAACCCTTCTCAATTTAAGTAATCTGATTTACTTACTTTTAAATCTTACAATACAAACCTTTCTCTTATGTCAAAAATTACTACCTTTTTATGCTTACTGTTTTGCTGCAACGTTTTTTCACAGAAATTCATCCGTGGAAAGGTTTCTTACCAGAACACCTATCAGAAAAATATCGACATTATCAACTTCAATAACAGATACCAAACTCAGACCAATTATGCTGGTGATTTTACTATTGAGGCCAAGACTGGCGATGTGCTTATTTTTATGTCTGAAAGCTTTGCCGACCAAAAGTACAAGCTAACTGCCGAAGATTTTGAAAAAGGCACCTTGACCATTGCCTTGATTGAAAAACCGATTCCACTTGAGGAAGTAGAAATTGCTCAGGTTAAAGCATTGAAAATGGCTGCGGTTTCGTATAATGACATGAAGATGGCTAAAGTTCAGAAAGATGCTTCACGACCTAAAAACAGGGATGTTTACACTGGCGAAATCGAGAACGGTGTCGACTTTATACAGATTGGCAAAATGATTGGAAAGCTCTTCAAAAGTAAAAAGTCCAAAACCACAACCGAGCCCATTTTACCTTTTAAGGAGTATGCCAAAGCCAATTTCAATGAATCCTTTTTCACTAAAACGTTGAAAATCAAAGCTGATGACGCCTCTCGTTTTCTTGAATACTGTCAAGCTGATCCGAAGTCGAAATCAGTTATTGAAACGAATGACGAACTGGCGATTTTGGAATTTTTGTTGGTAAAGAAGGGAGAATTTGAACAACTAAAGTAGTGTATTGATTAACGAAAATTCTTTTAGCCCAGATGGTAGCGACATCCTTTTTAAAGGATTGGCCTGAGCGAAGCGAAGGCACATCAATACTTTAAAAAGATATAGCGGACAGCTGGAAAAAGCTTCTAAAAATTATAACAATTGTTCATCGGAATTTTGGTTAAGATTCTTTAGCTTTGCAAACGTTTTCGTAAACTAAAAAATAATGAGATTGCTTCGCCAACTCGCAATGACTAAACTATGAAACCAGATTTATTTCAAGCTCCGGATTACTATTTGCTAGATGATTTATTGACCGAAGAGCATAAATTAGTGCGTGATTCTGCACGTGCTTGGGTGAAGCGTGAAGTTTCTCCGATTATTGAAGACTATGCACAACGTGCTGAATTTCCGAAACAAATCATTAAAGGTTTGGGAGAAATTGGTGGCTTTGGACCTTATATTCCGGAAGAATATGGCGGTGCTGGTTTGGACCAAATTTCGTATGGTTTAATCATGCAAGAAATTGAAAGAGGGGACTCGGGAGTACGTTCGACTTCATCAGTACAATCTTCTTTGGTGATGTATCCTATTTGGAAATTCGGAACAGAAGAACAACGTCAAAAATATTTACCAAAACTGGCTACAGGAGAATTCATGGGCTGTTTCGGATTAACAGAGCCTGATTTTGGTTCGAATCCGAGTGGCATGGTAACCAACTTTAAAGATATGGGAGACCATTATTTATTGAACGGAGCCAAAATGTGGATATCCAACGCTCCTTTTGCAGATGTTGCAGTAGTTTGGGCTAAAAATGAAGAAGGAAGAATACACGGACTTATTGTAGAACGAGGTATGGAAGGTTTTACTACTCCAGAAACTCATAATAAATGGTCGCTTCGCGCTTCGGCAACGGGTGAATTGATTTTTGATAATGTAAAAGTGCCAAAAGAAAATCTGATGCCTGGTAAATCAGGATTGGGTGCACCAATGCAATGCTTGGATTCGGCCAGATATGGAATCGCTTGGGGCGCTATTGGAGCTGCGATGGATTGTTACGATACTGCATTGCGTTATTCTAAAGAAAGAATACAATTTGGCAAACCGATTGGCGGATTCCAATTACAACAAAAGAAATTAGCCGAAATGATTACCGAAATCACCAAAGCACAATTATTGACTTGGAGATTAGGTGTTTTGCGTAACGAAGGAAAAGCTACGACAGCTCAAATTTCGATGGCAAAAAGAAACAATGTCGATATGGCGATTCATATTGCTCGTGAAGCACGTCAGATGTTAGGTGGAATGGGAATCACTGGCGAATATTCGATTATGCGTCACAGTATGAACTTAGAATCTGTTATTACTTATGAAGGAACGCACGACATTCACTTGTTGATAACAGGTGCTGATATTACTGGAATTCCGGCGTTCAAATAAGATTAAACAATAGATAAAAATTATACAAAATGCTTCTCTTTTTCGGGAAGCATTTTTATTTTTACATTACTAAAATCCTTTCGATTATTGTAATCGTATATACTTAAAAAAGCTATGACCATTTCTAATATCAATCAGAAAATACAAGAACAAAAAGAGCAATTATTGCAACACTCGCTTTATGAAAAAGTAAAAACTATTGAAGATTTACAGCAGTTTTTAGAAAGCCATGTGTATGCGGTTTGGGACTTTATGTCGCTTTTAAAAGCATTGCAAAGCAAGTTGACCTGTACTACTACGCCATGGTTCGCATCTCAAAATCCGGAAACGCGTTATTTGATTAACGAAATTGTTTTGGCTGAAGAAAGTGATTTGACTTGGGACGGAAAACGCTTAAGCCATTTTGAAATGTATGTAGATGCAATGAAAGCTTGTGGTGCCGAAACATTGGAATTAGAAGCTTTTTTACAAAATGTAGTCGATACTAAAAATGTATTTATCGCCATAAAGCAGAGCCGTTTACATCCTAACATTAAAGCCTTTTTGGACTTTACGTTCCGCGTTATTGAAGAAGGGAAAACGCATAAAATTGCGGCGGCCTTTACCTTTGGGAGAGAAGATTTGATTCCGGCCATGTTTACCGAAATCCTTAAGAATTTCCAACAAAATTTCCCGGAAACCGATTTGTCAAAATTGATTTATTATTTCGAAAGACATATCGAACTTGATGCAGATGAACACGGTCCGATGGCCATGCAGATGATTACAGAACTATGTCAGGATGATGCTCAAAAGTGGAAAGACGTAGAAGAAGTTTCGATTTTGGCTCTGGAAAAACGTATCGGACTTTGGGATGCTATTGAAGAAAAAATTGAAACCAGCGTCGCATTAGTATAACACTTTTCAAAAAAAATAGTATAACAAACGCTTCGGCAAAAAGACAGTCTATGAAATTCTTCAAAAAAATATTTTTTGCCTTTGTGGTAATGCTGTTGCTTCAAAGTTGCAGTTCCGAGAATGCCGTTACTACTCCGAAAAACTACACTTATTTGGCACTTGGCGACAGTTATACTATTGGTGAAAGTGTTTGTGCCACCTGTCGATTCCCAGCGCAATTGAAAGACAGTATTGGAAAATATCTGAATCCAAACGATACGTTTCGGGAAAAAATAATTGCCGTAACCGGTTGGACAACTGCCGAATTAAAAAGTGCTGTTGCAGCTGATACTTCCGGAAATAATTACGACTTGGTCACATTGCTTATTGGCGTTAACAATCAATACCGAAACCAATCGTTCAGTGTATACGAACAAGAATTCCCAGAGCTTGTAAATACGGCTATTCAAAGAGCCAAAGGAGATAAAAACAATTTGATTGTCGTTTCGATTCCCGATTATGCTTTCACGCCTTTTGGCAATGGAAACACTACCATTTCAGAAGGTATTGCAAGATATAATGAGTTTGCCAAAAACTATTGTTTCGCTAACAATATCACCTTCGTAAATATTACAGATATTACACAAATGGGATTCCTACAACCTAATTTGGTAGCGAGTGATGGTTTACATCCTTCAACATTAGCGTACACCAAATTTGTAGAGCGAATTTTACCTGAAGCCAGAAATAAAATCAGAAATTAAAATAATCACCATAGAAATCTAGTTGTTTTCTTGTTTGTTTTTCAAAATAATTTACTTTTATACATAATTCGAAAAACAGTAACGTGCTAAATTTCAATTTGTTTAACAGCATTCTTTTTGCAGGAATCCTTCAGGGGTTTATTTTTGCTTTTATTGTGCTGACCAATAAGAAATATAAAAAAAGAAGTACGTATTACTTGGCAGCGTTGATTATTAGCTTTTCCTTAAACAATTTACAGTATTATATTAGTGATGTAGGCTTTGTATCAAACGATGCCTTTTATAGATACATCTACAATCCTTGGTGTTTAATAATTCCGGTTTTTATTTACTTGTACAATTATAACTCACTTTATCCTGAAAAAAAGATTGCGTTCCAACAGAAACTACTTTTTTTGCCCTTTTTAGTGGGTCTATTCGTCAGTACATCCTATAAAATTCTGAGAGCTTTTGATTATGAAAATGATACTTTTTATGGAATAATTTATTATTGCCCTACATTGTTTGAGTTGATAGCCATTTCACTAACGTTGTTCATCTTGACTGCTTTGTTTCTAAAAATCATAGCCTTTGAAAAACAAAACAGCAGCTTTAGCACTGATGGTCTTCAGATAAAATTAAATTGGTTAAAGCAAATCCTATTCTATTTGTTTATTCTGACTTTAGTATGGCTTTATTTGATGATTCTGATTCTTTCAACAGCTACAAAGGTTAATTTTTATCCCGTTTGGATTGGCTTATCTATCATAACCTATTGGTCAGGTTATGTTGGAATCTACAAGTATGGCGTTATAGAAGAGCGTAAAAAAATCAAGAAAACATCTTTGGAAAGTAACAATTCTTTTACAATATCTGACAGGCAAAAAAACGAACATATTGTTTCTTTCGAACATTTGATTGTTGATCAAAAAAGGTTTTTGGACACTAATTTAACCTTAGATAAAATTGCAGACGAACTGCATTTGAGTAAAAGTCATTTGTCGCGAATCATCAACTCCGAATTGCAAATTGGATTCACAGATTATGTCAATAGCCTTCGTGTACAAGAAGCTAAAAATCACTTGTTAAATCCCGATTTTTCTAACTATACCCTTGAAGCAATCGGTCTCGAAGCTGGATTTAATTCGAAATCTGCTTTCTATTCTTCTTTCAAAAAAATCACAGGATTGACTCCGTCTGAGTTCAAAAAAGAAACTGCTAATTTGTCCTGATAATTGCCATTTATCATTATTTGCTACTGTCAATACTACCACTTCTCTAGTTTTGACCTACCCAACTACTTGTTTACTTATTCAAAATTTCCTGCTTTGTTACAAAATGAATTTCTAACAAAACCATTTTTATCATGAAAAGTTTACCAAAAATCATGGCATTTATTGCCTTATTCTTTCTTATCTCGTGCAACAAAGACGATGATAATTCATCTCAAATCGATGTAAAAAGTCGTATAGTAGGAAATTGGTCAGGAAACTTGCAGTTCGACGGCCTTTCAGATCTTTATCCCTTTGATTTGATTGCTTATACTAACAATACTGTTAAAAACATTGACATCGCTTTTGGCAGTCAAGAGTTTCCGGGAACTTACACCTACACCAATGATTCCTTAAAAATCAATTACAACAACGGTACGAAATGGAAATTAAAATTTTCCAATAATTACAACAGCTGTTCGGGTTCTTTTTTGGGTTTTGAAGGCGCAACCGGAACTGTATCTATGTCTAAAGATTAATTCAACAAAATAATGAATAAGAAAATGTACATTGCTATTTCTTGCTTGTTATTTCAATTCGTGTCATCACAAGAAATTCTTCAAGAATTAGGCATTATTAATTCGAGTAGTCAACATTGTTCCCCTACTTTTAAAGTGCTAAACAACATTATCTTTTTTGATGCTGGTTCGGGATTAACAAACGGTATTGAGCCATGGTCGTGCAATCCAGCAACAGGTTCAACGTCATTATTTCAAAATATCAATAGTGGATTTAATTCTTCTAATCCTTATTTTATTGCAACCATCAACAGTAAATTGTTTTTTTCAGCCGATGATGGAACCCATGGATTGGAACTTTGGATAACCGATGGAACAGTTGCAGGAACTCAATTGGTAAAAGACATCAATACTGGAGCAAGTGCAGGAATGTTAAATTATAATTGTCAATCTTCCGGACCTGTTTTCAACGATTCGAAAAACTATGGTGTTCTGAATAATAAACTAATTTTTGAAGGTTTTACCAATAATGGGGAACAACTTTGGATTTCGGACGGAACAACAACAGGAACGGTTTTACTCAAACAAATCGATCCAAGTAGCATGTTCAATGGGAATATCAATTTCATTCAAAATTTTACGGCTGCAGGAAATAAGTTGTTTTTTACGGCTCTGACCAACACTGCGCTCAATCGTGAATTATGGGTAACTGATGGTACTCCTTCAGGCACTTTTATGACAAAAGATATTAATCTAGGCAATAATTCTTCTCAACCACAAAATTTAACCCCATTCAACAATAAGCTATATTTCACTGCCAACGATGGCACTCATGGAACCGAATTGTGGAGCTCTGACGGAACAACCAATGGCACTAGCATAGTAAGCGATATTAATCCGGGAGGATTAAGCAGCAATCCTTCTGGTTTGTTTGTTGTTAATGATAAACTATTTTTCTTAGCCAATAATGGTAGCGTAGGAAATGAACTTTGGGTTCATAATTCCACCACCGGAATTACCTCTTTGGTAAAAGACACACAACTTGGCGCTTCAGGCATTTTGTATATGCACAATCAAACGATGTTGAACTCGGTTTTGTATTTTATGACTCCTGATCAGCTTTGGAGAACAGACGGAACCTCATCGGGAACATTGTTGGTCAAAGGGAATTTGTCTATAGATGCAGCTACTACCAAAATGGTTGTTTTTAATAACAAACTGTACTTTGGAAGTGATTATTTATTGTGGTCATCTGATGGAACTCCAGCAGGAACAACCTCATTCCCGGAATTACCTAACACTTCATTTACCAGCGTACAGCCTTTTACTGACATCAATGGAAAGTTAATTATTGTTCCCAATTTAAGTAATTTTGGCACCATCAATGGGCGCTTCTGGAGTTGTGATAGCGCAGAAAATATTACTTTGATTGATGTTGGCTCAATGAATAGTTATGGCAATTTGTTCAAATACAACGACGCTTTATATTTTGAAGGATCAAATCCTAACTATAAATTATTTCGCTATGGACTACCCCTAAATTTGAGTATTGTAACTCAAACAAAAAAACAGTTTAAAATTTATCCAAATCCAGTTAAGGACCTAGTAACGATTCAAGTTGAGGACCATTTTTTTAATAATGCTTCTATCACACTTTCAACTATCTATGGGCAAACTATTCTTAAAAAAGAAAATCTCTACAACAACGAAATCCAAATTGATGTAACTGAGCAATTATCTGGAATTTATTTTATTACCATTGAAAATAACGGTTTCAAAACAACCCATAAAATAATAATAGAATAAGAATGGTTTATAAGTAGTTAAGCAGGAAAGCTTGGTAGTAAATTAGTACCAAGCTTTTTTATGAAGTTACTGTTCCGGAGCAATCTCAATTGCGAGACCATCAATGGCTTCGGTAATTGGAATTTGACAACCTAAACGCGAATTTTCTTTGACATGATAGGCTTCCCAGAGCATGGCTTCCTCATCGGGATTTCTTTCAAGAGAAATCACATCGTTTAATATATAGCATTGGCAAGAGGCACACATCGCCATGCCACCACAAATACCAACGGTTCCTTCGGGAGCCAATTCGTAGGCACGTATAAGTTCCATGATATTCATGTTCATATCTGTTGGCGCCTGTACTTCATGAAGTACCCCGTCACGGTCGGTGATTTTTATGGTAATGTCTTGTGGCATTTTAGTCAATCGATTTTACTACAGCTTTTTCGGCTTCTTTTCTCGTTCCGTCAAATCCGTCTACTCCCGAAACGGTGGTATATTTTAGCACGTACTTTTTACCTGGATTGATACGATTATAAACACTTTGACACATTAAAGTGGCTTCGTGGAAACCGCACAAAATCAATTTTAGTTTTCCCGGATAAATATTGACATCACCGATGGCGTAAATACCATCTATATTGGTTTGGTAGTCTAAAGCATTGTTTACTTTGATAGCGTTTTTCTCTATTTCCAATCCCCAATTGGCTATTGGACCGAGTTTTGGAGTCAAGCCAAAAAGTGGAATGAAATAATCGGTTACTACATTCATTCGGGCTCCATTGACTTCGATATCTACCGATTCAAGGCGTTCTGAGCCTTTAAAACCGACCACTTCTGCAGGTGTGATTAATTTGATTTTACCAGACGATTTTAACTCTTGAACTTTTTCAACAGAATCTAAAGCGCCACGGAATTCATTCCTTCTGTGCACTAAGGTCACTGAAGCTGCAACATCTGAAAGAAAAACACTCCAGTCTAAAGCAGAATCACCGCCACCGGAAATAACTACATTTTTACCTCGATATTTTTCAGGGTCTTTGACAAAATAATCTACACCTCTATCTTCTTTTTCGTAAAATTCCAAATCTTTCAGAATCGGTTTTCTAGGTTCGAAAGTTCCTAAACCTCCAGCAATAGCAATGGCTTTGGCGTGATGTTTGGTTCCTTCGTTAGTAGTCACTATAAAAGTACCGTCTTCTAATTTTTCGATGGTTTGTGCCGTTTCGCCCAAGGTAAATCCGGGTTGGAATTGCTTGATTTGTTCCATCAAATTAGACACCAAATCGCCCGCCAATACTTCGGGATAGCCAGGAATATCGTAGATGGGTTTTTTAGGATATAATTCGGCTAATTGTCCGCCTATTTGAGGTAAGGCGTCTATAATATGGCATTTAAGTTTTAATAATCCGGCTTCAAAAACAGCAAAAAGTCCAGTTGGTCCTGCACCGATTATCAGTATATCTGTTTCTATCATCTTTTTTCTTGGCATACTATCGAAGTTTCTTTTGCTGCAAAGATTGAGAAACTCCGTTTTAAATTATATGATTTTTATCATTATCAAGTTTAAAACTATAAAAATTTATATCCAACTACTACTCCAACAGTACTGAAACTGGAATCAATAGTAGCATATCTTCTGAATAAATTTCTGCTAAATTCATAGCGTAATTCTATGTTATATTTTTGGTTATAGGAATAACCAAAACCCAATGAGGGATTAAGCGTTTTTGATATTTCTAAAAAGCTTGAACTAATCTTGGATTTTGTTGTAATACCATAAGTCATGTAACCATTTAAAAAAAGGGAGGATTTTGTAGTTAAAGAAAAGTACTTTCTTAAACCTAAGGATAAATCGATAGACTTATAATCAACAGCAATTTTTGTCCCGCTGGTTGGATATTGACCTGTATTGCTGTATGATTGATATGCTGGCTCAATTAAGAACGACCAATTTTTTGCTTTATTTGACAAATTGATCTCAGCCTCAACCGCAAATTTGAATTTAGTTTTATCATCAAACTCGATATCACCTCTATCATCATATGTAAAACTCGTAATTCCCACTCCAGCTTTTACATAAATTTCAAAAGTATTGACGTTTTTTTTAATCTTAATTTCATTATTGGTCGAACCTGAACAAAGATTATATTTGGAAAAAAAATCTGATAATTTGCTTATGTTATATTCTAATCTATCTACATCATTTTGTGTAATATTATCACACTTTAAATTATTCAAAAGTTCCTGCTTATAAGTTTCATTTTTACGATAACCTTTTTCTTGATCATCATAATATACTTTGTAGGACAATGGTGTTATCTCTGATGGATCTATACTAAAGAAAAAACGGGTGTAGGTTTCAGATCTATAACTGTACAAAGTAGCTTTTCCCTCAACTCGAATTCTAAGCAATAAATAATCATCGACAAAACTTAACGCTTTTACTCCGGTAGCTTGTTCAAAACTATCATGCGATTTATCAATTTTAACCGATGCTTTTTTAAACTTATACTCCTCACCAACAACAAATTCTTTGAAGTCTGTTATTGAGATGAGCTGTGACTTTGAATTCTCGTCTGCTTTGAACAAAATTTCAGTTGGATTATAACTCCATTCTTCATTTTTTATGAAACCTTCTATTTTACTATTGTTATTATCAATAAAATATCCTTTTTCAAATCCATTTCTTTGAGAATGTAAATTAGCAAAACAAAGTATTGTTAAAGCTATTAGTATCAACTTTGTTTTCATACTATTATGGTTTATTAGCGTTAGGCAATGTTTTCTACTGTTTCTATTTGTGGCGCATACTTCTTGATGGTAGTTTCAACACCAGCTTTCATCGTGCTGATACTCAAACTACACGAAGTACAGGCTCCCATCAAACGAACTTTGACATGCTTTTGATCCTCTACAGAAACCAAACTAATATCACCACCATCTGAATTCAGAAAAGGTCTGATTTCATCTAATGCTTTTTCGATGTTTAAGGTCAATTCTTCTTGTGTCATAATTTAGACATTTTAGATTATTAGATTATTAGACCGCTTAGAATTCTTAGATTTTGGACTTCTTAGATTTTTTTTCTAAAGTGTCTAGTTTTCTAAGTAGTCTAAAAGGTCTGAATATCTATTTTTTATTTACGGCAGAACAGCCCGCCATCGTTGTTATTTTAATTGCTTCTGTGGGCGGTAAACTTTCGTTGCGATTCACTGTTTCTTGGACTACATTACGGGTGATTTCTTCAAAAACGCCTTCAATGACAGATGCGGTTTGCAAAGCTGCAGGTCTGCCATAATCGCCGGCTTCGCGTATGCTTTGTACCAAGGGTACTTCTCCTAAAAAGGGTACTTGTAAGTCGGCAGCCAGGTTTTTAGCGCCTTCTTTTCCGAAGATATAATATTTGTTGTTGGGCAATTCTTCCGGTGTGAAGTAAGCCATGTTTTCTATGATTCCTAAAACTGGAACGTTGATAGCTTCTGATAAAAACATGGATACTCCTTTTTTGGCATCTGCTAAGGCCACAGCTTGTGGCGTACTCACCACAACAGCACCGGTGATGGGTAGCGATTGCATGATGGACAAATGGATGTCGCCAGTTCCTGGAGGCAAATCGATAAGCATAAAATCCAACTGTCCCCAATCAGCATCAAAAATCATTTGATTCAATGCTTTGGAAGCCATTGGTCCACGCCAGATAACGGCCTGACTTGGTGATGTGAAGAATCCGATGGAAAGTAATTTAATTTCATAGCTTTCGATAGGTTTCATTTTAGACTTGCCATCCACTTCTATCGAAATTGGTTTTTCGTTTTCTACATCAAACATAATCGGCATGGATGGTCCGTAAATATCAGCATCTAACACCCCTACTTTGAAGCCCATTTTGGCTAAAGTCACTGCTAAATTGGCTGTTACGGTTGATTTTCCAACACCACCTTTTCCGGAAGCTACGGCTATAATATTACTGATTCCCGGAATGGCTTTTCCTTTAATCTCGTTTGGATTTTGAGTTGGCGTTTCCACTTTGATGTTTACTTTCACTACCGCTTCGGGTGAAAATTTTTCGTGGATTAGTTTTTTAATATCGTCTTCGGCACGTTTTTTTATGTGCATGGCCGGAGTGGCAATTACTAATTCAACCACAACTTCGTTGCCAAAAGTCAGTACGTTTTTTACCGCACCGCTTTCTACCATATTCTTCCCTTCACCTGCAATGGTTATGGTTTCCAGTGCAGCAAGGATTTCTTTTCTATCTAATTTCATTGGTTTGCTTGCTATTAGCTGTTTCCATTCTTTTTTTATTAAGACTGAATACAGACTGCAAAGATAATACGAATTGTACTGAAACAATCGCTAAAGAATTGAAAATGTTTATGAAAAAATAAGGAATAACTCTTTACAAAGTATTGCCCTGAATTAGGCTGATTTTGAGCGTAATGTATTGTTGCTGTAAGGTGTTTTTAAGCAAATCGTACTCGGTTGAAAGCAATTGATTTTTAACGGATGAAAAGACCACAGCGTCAATGCTTCCTGAGCTAAACTTGGCTTGAGAAGTCCTGAAAGAAGCCTCTGCATAGGTCTTCATCTCCTTTAACTTGGACGATAACTGAACATAGTTGGCTTTGTTTTGGCTTTCGATATCGAGTTGATTTTTGACTTTGAGCTTTTCTTGTTCGATACCGAATTTTGATTTTTCAGTTTCCAATTTGGCGGCTGCAATGCGTTTGTTGTTTCTAAAACCATTGAAAATAGGGAGATTTAACTGAATTCCGAGCTGATGATTTTTGTTGTCACTGATTTGCGTATTAAAATTATCCACCACGGTAGCGGACTGGTTTAGAGGTTTGTAATAAAAGGTTGAAAATCCGTAAAAGGTGGTCAGACTAGGTAAATTGTTGGCGCGTTCCCATAGCGTTTCTTTCTGATTGCCTAGATGATTTAGCTCAGCAAATCGGACTTTTGGATTTGAAATTGCAGCTGATTCTTTGCTTTCGAAAGGCTCGATTGCATATTCCAAAACAACCTCAGCAACACCTTTGTTCTCTACATTCATCAACTGAAAAAGTTGCTTCTTCTGTAGTACCGACAATTGTTCAGTTTCCAGTATTTTGATTTCTTCCTGCGCAAAACTAAGCTGCATATCGTACAAATCGCTTTTGGGTTTGCTGCCTATCTCGACTTCTTTCAGTACTCGGTTTAAATTGAAACGTGAATTTTGAAACTGTTCTTTTTGAATTTTGAGCAATTCCTGCGTAAATAATGCTTGGAAGTAGCTTTCGAGCAACTGCAGTTGGTATTCATTTTCGATAACCGCCAATTCCGCTTTTGTTTTTTCGATGTTGATTCTTGTCCTTTGGGCATTGGCGAAAGCCTTAAAATCGATCAGATTCATTTGAGCGTTAAGGAAAAAATTATCATTTTGAATATTTGAACTTACCCTTCCGTTGGTTGCAGGATCGATGGTGGAGCCGAAGTTATAACTTTGAGTTCCGGTAAAAGAAATGACAGGCAATACTTGATTGGCAATCGAATTGTGTTCTTTTTGCGATTTTTTAACGCTGAGTTGCTGCATCTTGATTTCGATAGCATTTTTCATCCCTTCATGGATACATTTCTGTAAGGACCAGGAATTATCCTGACCCCAAACAGAAGGACAAAATATCGCAACGCAAACTATTATCAAAATAGATTTATTCATACTTCAAATATTTCAAAACATCTAGTCTTGTGGCTTGATACGCTCTGGAAAGCACAACTACTAAGGTCAAAATCAGCAAAACAACGAACCCAACCACGAACGGTACTGCACTAATCTCGATTCGGAATGCAAAATTTTCTAACCATTTGTTTAAGAGATAATACACAGGAAACAACGCGATTAAAAACCCGACAATACAGAAAACCACATACTGTTTCGAAAGTTCCTTAAGTAACACATTCGTTTCTGCCCCTAATGTTTTGCGGATGGCAATTTCCTTCATTCGTCTTTGAATAGAATAAGACGCCAAGGCAAACAATCCGAAAAGGGCAATTAAGATTACGATCACATTTAAAAGTGAAAATAGATTTCTCTGTTTGACATACGTTTCATAGGTTCTGGCATATTCCTTATCTACAAAATCGTAACTAAAAGGGTAATCTGTTTCTACATTTTTGACCCAAAAACTTTCAATGTCCGCTATGGTTTTTTCGAGATTTTTTGAGTTTACCTTAACGTGAATTTTATTGGCATTTTGCAGCATCCAATCTACCGTTTTGAAGTGAAAAAAGACCATTGGAGGCACTTTCTCTTGAGGTCCAAACAAATTAAAATCTTGTACAACACCAATAATTTTAAGGTTTTTACCATTCCAAGCCACGTCTTTACCGATTGGATTTTTCTCTCCCATCATTTTCAAAGCCGTTTCGTTAACAAGCATGGAACTTATGGTATCTGAAGCATATTTTTCAGACAGACTGCGTCCTTCTTTGATTTTGATTTGCATCATTTCCAACATTCCAAAATCGACTCCCATATTTCTTCCTTGAATGTTGTCGCTATTTTTATACGAAAAACCAGAAGTAGAACCGCTTCCAGAACCAAAACTAAAAGCTCCAGTTGCCACTTGCTCCACTCCATTGATTTTGGAAACTTCGGCTTTAATTCTATTATATCGGTTGTAGACTTTTTGTTTGTAACCATCCTCTTTCCAATCGTAAATATTTCGGTAAGAAATGGAAAGCACTTGATCGCCTTTAAACCCGAGATCTTTTGTAGCAATATATTGTATTTGCTGATAAACAATATAAGATCCAATGATAAAAAAAGTAGCTATGGCAAACTGAAGAATCAACATTCCGTTGCGCAACCATACACCGCTTTTACTTCGGCCAAAGTTCCCTTTAAGTACTTTTAAGGTCTCAAAATTAGCAACATAAACCGCAGGAAAAATTCCAGCAACAACAATAGTAACTAGAAAAACAAAGACCAATTGCAGGTAGAATTGTTGGCCAAAAATGAGTAATTTCTTTCCTAAAAACTCATTGTAATAGGGTAATGACAATTCGACAATTACTAAAGCCAGTAAAATGGATAATGAGGTAATTAAAATGGTTTCAAAAATAAATTGCTTCACAATATTGGATTTTGACGCTCCCAGAATTTTTCGAACACCAACCTCTTTGGCTCTTTTTATAGCATTTGCGGTTGCTAGATTGATGTAATTTACAATAGATAGTACTAAAATCAAGATTGACAAGCCTACCATGATCATCAAAAACTGATAATTCCCTCTTCCTTCAGCATAACCCTCGGTGATGGAATGTAGTCGGGCATCCTTCAAAGGTTCTAAGATTACTTTTAACTCATCTCCTCCGTTTTTTTTCAGCCATTCATCTACAGTTATCCCTTCTGATTTTGCCCACCTAACAATGCGATTTTCGAACATTAAATGCTCTATTTTTTTAATCACTTTGTCTTTGTCATTTGGGTTTTTAAACTTCAATAGCAATCCAAAACTAAAATTACCCCAATTGTCCTTTTCCGCCAAGAGTCGGTTATCAATTAAATTGGTCACGGCTTGGGGTTGCATCGATGATTTTCCCGGAATTTCATAAACCCCTCTAACCACTAATTTTCTTCCGGAATAGGTTACAATTTTTCCAAAAGCCACTTCAGTTCCAAACAATTTTTCGGCGGTCTCTTTTGAAATGGCGATGCTGGTATTGTCTTTTAAAGCAGTTTTACCGTTCCCTTGAAGAAATTTGAACGGAAAGATTTCGAAGAATGTTTTTTGAGCATCGGTAATCTTAACGATTTCTTTCTTGTTTTGATATTGAATAATTTCTTCGTAATACCAATTATCCATATAACAATACGACTCAATTTCTTTGAAGTCCGTTTTTAAATTAGCTTCTAAAGGCGCTACATTACTGGCCCAATAATCGGTCGCGCTTATTTTGTTTATCGACTGAAAAACAGTTTCTTTTCCGGGATTCCACTCGTTGTAGCTTTGCTCATCATTCCAATACAGAATGGCAAAAATCAAACCCGCCATACCAATACTTAGTCCCAAGATATTGAGCGTTGTAAACAGTTTGTTGTTTTTGATTTGAAATAAAAATATATGCAACCAATTTTTTATCATGATGTATTCGATTTTTGATGATGATTGATGATTAGGCCTTATTTAAGTGCCGATTGTATGTTTTTTAGAGACACCTCTGATTCGAAATATTTTGACTTGATGTTCTCTAGTTTTGATTTATTTTGAAGTGTGGTCTCTAGCGATTTGATGAGAAAAGCATAATTGGTAAAATCTGTTTTTTCTTTGAGAAGTGTTCCGAGCCATTGCCACATTTTTGATGGTCCGATTTCTTTTTCGATGGCCGTAAATAATAGTGGTGCATAATAGTAAACGTAAAGCTCTCGGTCTTTATAATCGTCTTTAGAATTCACCTTGGAAAATGCCGTTGGTTCAAAACCTTCGAGGTCTTTCAGTTTTTCGTTTATTTTCTTTTGGTAAACTTCTTCCCCCAAAATATCCCGCGTGACCTGAAGTGAAAGGTATTCTGTAAACCCTTCGCTCATCATATCACCAAGTTCCGAATTGAAGACTTTGTATGTGCCAAAATAATAATGTCCTAATTCATGTGCTATAAAAGGGCGGTACCAATTTTGTATTTTAGGATTAAACAGGCTTTTCAGTCCATTTTCACCATGACCAATACTAAAAATAGTCGGATAGGTTACAAAGAGCCACGAATTCCTGATTGAAGTTGGTGTCGTATTTACAAAAGTCACTGCGCCTCCAAAAGGAATTCCGAGTTTTTTCTCGTAGTAATTCTGATAGGAATTGGTGAGATTACAAAACTCGCTAAACTGTTCATCGGTCAAATTTGGGTTGAGGATATAAGTTCCGCCACGATTTTTAAAATCAAAATTGCCACAATACAAGCTGAGTTCTTTAGGTACATCGCTTTTAAATCTTGACTGAGTTGCTTTTACCGGAAGATTTCCGTTGACATACAAAGTGGTACAGTCGCTACAAGCTACTTCAATATCATATTTTATTTCGCTGTAAGCCTTATCTTTTTCAATATCATACAATACAGGATACCATGCAGTTTGACTTCCATCAGTTCGAACAGAATATCCATTGAATGCTATATTTCCTTTCCAGTCGGATCGGCTGTAATTTTCAATGGTATCGGTCGCTACCGGAAATTTACCGGTGTATTTCATCCGGATTTCTTTCGGCAAATACTTGCCTTTTCCGGTATTATCCGGAAAAAAATAGGCATTAGCTTCACCGGTTGCTGTCGTATCTTTTAATGATCTATCATAACCTATCAAAAAATCTTTGGGTTTCAGACTGTGAAAATGCAATACATTCATCCCCGAATTCAATCGTAAAAAATAGTCTTTCAAAGGTGGAATATTGCTTAGAGTCACATCGCAATCAAAAGTTCCTTCTTTTATAGAAATAGTGACTTTGCCCGAAAGTGTTGGGATGTCATCCTGCGCTTTTGCCTTTGTGATGAAAAGAACTAAAAGTAAGACTGGTATGCTCTTGAAAATCTTCATAATATATTTTATTTTTTAGTAACAGAACCTGAAGAACTTTTATCAGCTACTACTTGTGCCGGATTGCCATAATAGTTGATATCAGCACTCGAAGAAGCTTTGGCATCGATTGATTTGGAGGCATAAACCTCAATATCCGCAGAACTACTCGCGGTGGCGGTTACATCTTCTGCCAATAATTTATCCGCATCACAACTTGACGAACTGCTCGCTTTAATGGTAAGTTTTATCGTTTTTCCATTGAGGTCAACATCGGCGGAACTGCTGGTTTCAACTTCAATATTTTTAGCGTTAATAGTACCCTCGAAATCACCACTGGAAGAGGCATCAATAGCAATATCATCACCATCAAATTTTCCTGAAATACTGCCGGAAGAACTAACGGCTAGCGCAATCTCGTCCGCAGCATTTAGATTTTCGATTTTAATATCGGCTGAGGAACTGGCTTTAATACCTCTCAAAGCCTCGCCAGTGATGAATACTTTAAGAATTTGAAAGTTAACGCCATTGATATTCCTGCCTTTTCGATTCTTGGAACTTTTATAATGTTCACTTCCAGTGTCGACATACACGTTCAAGGTTTCCCCTTCTACTTCTGTCTTGATGAATTGGATTTTTTCGTTGTTATCGGTTTCTACTCGGAGATTTGTTGTATTGGATACTGTGTAAAAAACCTGGATTCCATTAGAGGCTTTTAACTTCGAAAATTGGCCAACCGTTCGGTTTTCCGAAACTTGAGAAAAAGCGATGAAACTCATTAAAACGGCGGCAGTTGTTGTGATTACTTTTGACATAATACTGTTTTTAAATTTGTTTTAAGATACAAAAACATCAACGTTTCTGTTATTTAGCTTTTCAGAAAGAATCATTCCGTCTTTCATAAAAATAGTTTTTTGTGAAAAAGAGGCATCATAGTCTGAATGTGTAACCATCAGAATTGTTGCACCGTTGGCGTGTAAATCAGTGAGTAATTCCATCACCTCATTCCCGTTTTTACTATCCAAATTCCCAGTGGGCTCATCAGCCAAAATGACCTTAGGTTCGTTAATTAAGGCTCTGGCAACCGCAACTCTCTGCTGCTGACCACCTGAAAGCTGCTGTGGATAATGGCGTAATCGATGAGAAATTCCGAGTCGTTCGGCAATGGCTTCTACTTTTTTCTTTCGCTCTGATGCCGGAACATCATTGTAAATTAAGGGAAGTTCGATGTTGTCGAATACCGAAAGTTCGTCGATCAGATTAAAATTTTGGAAGATGAAGCCAATATTTTGCTTTCTGATTTTTGATTTTTCAGGTTCCTTCATTCCTACCATTTCCTGATTGAGCAACTGGTAACTTCCTTCTGATGCGCTATCCAAAAGTCCCACGATATTCAGAAGTGTCGATTTCCCACTTCCCGATGCGCCCATGATGGTAACAAATTCGCCTTGATTGATTGTGATTGAAACGCCGCTAAGTGCTTTGGTTTCTACTTCTTCGGTTCTGTAAACTTTAGAAAGTGCTTTGATTTGTATCATAGTGTTCGTTTTTATTGATGATTATTCTAAATTTAAAATTTCGACATCCTGATAATCTTTATAAGATGAAGTTACTACTTTCTCGCCAGGTTTTAAGCCTTTGGCAATTTCATAATACAGCGGATTTTCTCTACTAATTTCAATAGCGCGTCTTTCGGCTTTGTTGCCGTGTACTACAAAAATCCATTTGCCCGATGTTTCCTGATAGAAACTGCCTTTGGAGAGTACGGTAGATTTTGTTTTTTCAGACAACGTCAATCGTACACTAAAGCTTAAGCCTTGTCGCAAATCTAAATTCTCTTTACTTATAAAATTCAGTTCCACTTGAAACCTTCCACCCTTTATTTCGGGAATAACTTTAGCAATGACCACTGCAATATCTTTTCCGTTGAAATCAACCGTTCCTTTTTGACCCTGAGTTACCTTTGGCAAATAGAATTCATCTACATCAGCCATCAGTTTGTAGCCTTTCATCACATCAATTTTACCTAACGTTTCTCCTTGCTGATAGGTTTGTCCCAAAACCGGTTCAAATGATGACAATCTTCCCGAAAGTGGCGCCACAATTAAGAAATTCTTTTTATTGACTCTCAAAACACCCAAACTTTTATCCATAATACTGATGGACTGATTCAGTTGGCCAATCTGAATTTGATTTGCCTGCTTTTCTTTGGTGACGCTTTGCTTGATAATGTTCATGCGTTCCTTTTGAAAGCGAAAATTCTCCTGCGTTTTCTCCCATTCGTTTTTGGCCAAAATTTCCTGAGCGAATAATTTCTGATTTAAATCATATAGATTTTTGGCATCTTGAAAATCGTGTTCAATAGCGATTAGATCCTTAGCCAGATTCAATTCCTGATTGCGCAAATCCAACTTCGCTTTATTGAGATTATTGATTTGCTCGATGATGGCCGTTTCTTGCTGCATATAATTGAGTTCCGTGTTCGGATTATACAATCGGGCCAAAGGCTGTCCTTGGATAACCCTATCGCCATTACTAACAAATATTTCCTGCACCGAACCGCCTTCAACGATATTGACTAACATCGAATTCATAGGTTCTACTCTTGCCTGAAAAGTCATAAAATCTTCAAAGAAATCCACTTCCACTGATTTGATAGTAATTTCAGACTTCTTAACGTTATAACTGCGCTTTTTAGTTATCATTGAAAAGGCAGCAAAACCCAAAACCAGAATTGCCACAACAGCTATGGTCAGATACTTTTTTTTGTTATTTTTACGATTGATGATAGTGTCCATTATACTTTCTTTGATACCTATAAATACAATTTTGTGCCAAAGTTTTAAAACTGATAAACCACTGATAATGTACTATTTAAAAACAATTTGAAAAATCAAGTGTTCATTATCGAACACCCTTTGTGCGAAACCGAACAGTAAATGAAAAAGACGAATTCCAATATTTTAGTCATCGATGATCAAGAAGATATTCTTTTTGCTGCAAAAATGCTTTTGAAGAAACATTTCGAAACCATTTTTACACTGAATAATCCCAAAAATGTGCTTCAGTTATTGACTGAAAACGATATTGATGTTGTTTTGTTGGATATGAATTACCGCATCGGTTTTGAAGATGGTCGTGAAGGATTGTATTTCCTCAAAGAGATTAAAACGCTTTCCCCAAAAACGGTGGTGATTCTGATGACGGCATTTGGCAAAGTAGAAACTGCTGTTGAAGGGTTGAAAAACGGTGCTTTTGATTATGTTTTGAAGCCATGGGAAAATGAAAAATTGATTCACACCGTAAAACAAGCAGTAGAGGAATCGAGAAAGCTTACCAAGAAAACAGATAAGAACACCAACATTGATTCGTTTTTTATTGGTGCTTCTGAAGTTATCAAAAAGGCTTATAGTTTGGGCGAAAAAGTAGGTAAAACCGATGCCAATGTATTGATTTTGGGTGAAAACGGAACCGGAAAATATGTAATGGCACAATACATTCACCAACAATCCCGTCGGAAAAATAATGCTTTTGTTCATGTCGATTTAGGTTCGTTGCATGATACTATTTTTGAAAGCGAGCTTTTTGGTTATGTAAAAGGGGCATTTACCGATGCTAAAAATGACACTGCAGGACGCTTTGAAAACGCACAAAACGGCACTATTTTTTTAGATGAAATCGGAAATGTACCACTGCATTTGCAATCCAAATTATTGCAGGTTATCCAAACCAAGGCTGTTACACGTTTGGGCGAATCCAAGCCTCGTACTTTGAATGTGAGGATTGTTGCAGCAACAAATCAGAATCTAAAAGAAGAAGTGAGGCTAAAAAACTTTCGTGAAGATTTATATTATCGCATCAATACGATGGAAATTACGTTACCTTCACTACGAAACCGTCAGGAAGACAAGATTCCGTTAGCCCATTTCCTTTTAGAAAAAATCATCCATAAATACGATCGTAATGCTATTGTTTTCAGCAGAAAAGCATTGGAACAAATTGAGAAACACGCCTGGAACGGCAACATTAGAGAGATGGAAAACCGCATCGAGCGTGCCGTAATTCTCTGTGAAGACCAAACCATTTCTGCTTCGGATTTAGATTTAGAATACGTTACAACTTACGAAAACCGTGAAGACATTCCGCTTTCAGATATCGAGAAAAACACCATTGAAAAAGTCCTTTCAAAACACCAATACAACATCAGTAAATCGGCTGAAGAGCTTGGCTTATCGAGAGCCGCTTTGTACCGTCGCATGGAAAAATACAACATCAGCCATTCCTAAATGTTTAAAAATATAAAACTATACCATCACCTTTTTTTCAGATTGCTGCTGATCCTTTTCAGTGTGAGCCTGAGTGTTTTTCTTTTTTCACGTGGTCTGTTATATTCTAGCTTTTTCCTCGGATTTGTTGCTCTTTTACTATTAGCTGAAATATTTCTTTTTATCAGAAATGCTTTTTTGTTTTACGACCGAACCATTGCGTCGATTTTACAAGGTGATTTTTCCTCCGATTTTTCCAAACACAAATCACAATTGCATTATAAAAGTTTATTTCAATTGTACGGAAAACTTAAAGAAAAGCAACACGAACAAGTTTCCAAAGACCTCATTTACCGGTCTATTTTAAACAGTATGGAAACCGGAATTATTATTTTGCAAAAAGAAGCAACGGATTGGACTATTTTTTTGATGAACGATTATTTTTCAAAACATTTTATGGTTCCAAAGGTTAGCAAATGGCACTATCTTAAAAATCAATTGCCGTCACTTTGTGAACTGATTGAGGAACAAAATTTTGAAGAGATTAAAAGTTCGTTGCAAATACGGGTAAACAAAGAAGACACACAAACCTTTATTCTTCAAACCTCTGCAACTAAAACCTTCAATGAGGAATACTACATTATTTTGTTGGAGAGTATTCAAAAAGTAGTGGAAAAAAAGGAAAAAGAAGCTTGGATTAATTTGATGAAAGTGATCTCCCACGAGCTGTTGAATTCGCTTACGCCTATTCGATCGTTGTCACAAAATTTAAACGAATTAGTCCAACAGGAAGATATTTCAGCCGAAGATTTAGACGACATCAAGCAAAGTGTATCCACTATTCACAACCGAAGCAACCATTTACAGGAGTTTGTCGAAAGCTATCGAAAATTAGCCATGCTTCCATCGCCTAAAAAAGAAAAAAACGAGTTATCTGAATTGGTAGAAAACTGCCTTCAGATTATGCAGCCTTTGTTTAAAAAAGAAGGCATTATAGTAACCAATGACATTGCTTTTAAACGTTGGATATTCGTTGACAAAAACCAAATGGAACAAGTGCTAATCAATTTGCTGACCAATAGCATGTATGCTTTGGAAGATAGAGAAATTAAAGCCATTTCAATAACTGCTGAATTGAAAGAAAAGCGTGTTTACCTCATCATAACCGATACTGGAACTGGAATTGAACCTGAAATTGAAGATAAAATATTCCTTCCGTTTTTCACAACACGTAAAGACGGCGCTGGAATTGGGTTGACCTTATCCAAAAATATCATTGAAGCTCATGGTGGTTATTTGGCTTTCGAAAATGGAGAAAACCAGACGAAGTTTACGGTGTGCTTGATGGAGTAGTCATTTTCGGAATCCAAAAATGCTTTTCAAAATCGACAATTTGATTGTTGACTACTTCGAGACCTTCGTTTTCCAACAATTGTTGCATAAGATTGGTGCCGTCAAAATGGTGCTTGCCCGAAAGCAATCCGTTTCTATTCACAACTCTATGCGCAGGAACATCTTCTAAATTATGACTCGCATTCATAGCCCAGCCGACCATTCGGGCTGAACGTGCTGCTCCGAGAGCTTTAGCAATAGCGCCATAGGAAGTTACTTTTCCTTCAGGAATTTGACGTACAATTTCGTAAACCCTTTCAAAAAAAGTAGCTTCCATTAATCGTATAGTAATTTTATGAGAGTAACAATCGCCATAAAAGTGGTTACCGAACCGATAATAGTATTGATGTTTCGCATCAGAAACTCCGTTTTCTTTTCAATTTTTTTAAAAGCTGCTATATAAATGTAAAATACTGTAAACGAACCTAAAACCACTCCGATAACAAAAGAGGAAACCGGAATCTTATCAAAACTGAAATAGCCCGATGCATACAAACTCATACTGGCAAAGACATAAAACGGAATCGGTAATAAATTCAGCGTAGACAACAACATTCCAAAAAAGAAACGGCTGGATTTTCCTTTCACTGTCCGATCTGTTTTGATTTTCTTAGGCTTTTTGGCTATCCAGAAAAAATAAACACTCAACAGCGAGAAAACAAAAATGCCTATTTCCTGAAGCGTAGTCACAATTTCCTTATGATTGTTGATAAATCTTGCAAAAAGAACTGCGATAAAAGTTTGAAAAAATATAATGGTTGAAGCGCCAAGGGCAAAGCTAACTGCTGCGTTTCTGTTGTCTTGGGTACTGATCCTTGCTGCTGTCATATTGATTAAGCCCGGAGGAATAACCGCCAAAAAAGCTATCAAAAAACCTATGACAAGGGGCAGAAAAAGAAGCATCTATTTGATTTTAAAACGAATATACGTAATTGCTTTGTTGATTTCCAAATATTGCTTTTCGTAAAATGTCTGAATAGTAGTAACTTCGGTTGGCGCGCCTTCATTTTTATAGACATTGTGATTGGCATACAACACTTCATGACCTTCACCGTGCAATAATCCCAAGGTGTAACCATGCATGAACTCGCTGTCGGTTTTCAGGTTTACAATGCCGTTTGGTTTTAGTATTTTTTTATACAATTGCAGGAATTCCGAATTGGTCATTCGGTGTTTGGTGCGTTTGTATTTTATTTGTGGATCCGGAAACGTAATCCAAATTTCGTCTACTTCATTTTCGGCAAAGATGCAATTAATGAGTTCGATTTGCGTGCGGACAAAAGCTACGTTGCGCATTCCTTCGTCTACAGCTGTTTTAGCGCCACGCCAGAAACGGGCACCTTTGATGTCAATTCCGACAAAATTTTTCTCCGGATAACGTTCGGCCAATCCTACAGAATATTCGCCTTTTCCGCAACCTAATTCGATTACAATAGGGTTATCATTTTTGAAAAAATCCTTATTCCATTTTCCTTTTAGTGGAAAATCGCCACCTACTACTTCTTCTCTTGTTGGCTGAAAAACGTTTTCAAACGTTTCGTTTTCCTTAAACCGCTTTAATTTATTCTTGCTTCCCACAAACTTAATTTTTTGGTAAAATTAAGGAAATATAAACTATCCGAAATCTTTTTTACTTTGCAATGTTTAAATCGTAATTTCACTCCTTGGAAAATTCAACAAAAAATATTCTTGTGGCTCCGTTAAATTGGGGCTTAGGACATGCCACGCGCTGTATTCCTATTATTCGTGCATTAGAGATAAATGGTTATACTCCGATTATTGCTTCGGATGGCATAGCGTTACAACTGCTTGAAAAGGAATTTCCGCATCTACAGACCTTGAAATTACCTTCCTATGAAATTGAGTATGCCAAGAACGGCGGAGATTTTAAGTGGAAACTGATTAAAAACAGTCCAAAAATGATTGATGCCATCTTTACAGAAAAAAAAGTGGTCAAAAAATGGATTAAAGAATACAACCTCCATGGCATTATTTCGGATAACCGTTTGGGAGTTTACAGCAAAAAGATTCCGAGTGTCTTCATTACCCATCAGTTGAATGTGTTGTCGGGAAAAACCACTTGGATTTCCAGTAAACTGCATCAGCATTTTATCAAAAAATTTGCCGAATGTTGGGTTCCAGATATTGAAAGGCTACCCAATCTAACGGGGAAATTAGGGCATTTAAAGAAGAACAAACTCAATTTACAGTATATAGGTCCGTTAAGCCGACTAGAGAAAAAAGAGTTGCCTATTCAATATGATTTGATGGTAATTCTTTCCGGTCCTGAACCGCAGCGTACGTATTTGGAACAAAAACTAAAAAAAGAAGTGCACCATTTTGGAGGCAAAGTAATTTTTATCAAAGGTGTTGTTGAACCGGAACAAAAAATAGAGACGGAAGAACATGTTACCTATTACAACTTCATGACTTCGGAGGAGATTGAGACGGCTTTTAACGAAAGTGCCATGGTCTTGTGTCGCTCGGGATATACTACTGTAATGGATTTGGCCAAGCTAGGGAAAAAAGCTTTTTTTATTCCGACTCCAGGACAATTTGAACAGGAATATTTGGCCAAAAGATTCAAGCGAAATGGTCAAGCGCCTTATGCCAAACAGGACGATTTTATGATTGAAGATTTGAAAGATGTAAAATTATACCAAGGCTTACCCAAACTGGAAAAACAAATTCACTGGAAGCAATTATTGATCCTTTTCGAGGGTGAATGAGAACTCCGAACCTTTGCCGAACTCGCTTTCTACATAGATTTTTTCGCCGTGCGCTTCGATGATATGCTTTACTATAGAAAGTCCGAGACCTGAACCACCTTCACTTCGTGCGCCACTTTTGTCAACTCTGAAAAAGCGCTCAAACAAACGGGGAATGTTGTGCTTTTCAATTCCTTCGCCATTATCTCTGATTCTGACTATGATTTTGTCATCGACTAAATCTTCAATAGTAACTTCAGTGGTACCGTCTTGTTTTCCGTACTTAATCGAATTCATGATTAGGTTGGACAAGACTTGCTGAATTTTTTCCTGATCGGCAAATACATTAATGGGTCGACTGTATCTACTATCAAACATTAAAATAATGTTCTTTTTATCGGCAGTCATTTCGAGTAAATCGAAAACACTTTGTACTAATTCAACGATATTGAATCGGGACAACTCCAAGTTAACATCGCCCATTTCGAGTTTAGAGATCATGTCTAAATCTTCTACGATGTAAATTAGTCTTTCGACCCCTTTTTCGGCACGTTCTAAATATTTTTTTCGGACACTTTTATCATTGATAGCACCGTCAATTAGTGTGGACAGATAACCTTGTACGGTAAACAAAGGCGTTTTGAGTTCGTGAGAAACATTCCCCAAAAATTCACGACGGTATTCTTCACGAACTTTGAGGGTTTCGATTTCGAGTTTTTTATCGGTGGCAAACTTTTTAACCTGTTTGGTCAAAGTTTCCATATCGGTAGTAATGGGTTGACTTCGGAAAGAGGTAGATTCTAACAGAGAGACATCGTCATAGATTTTTTTAACTCTACGGTAGATAAACCTTTCAACTCGATATTGGATTACAAAAAAAGAAAACGTAGCGATAGAAACCGCAAATAATGAGAGAATTGATAATGAAAATTCGTCAGAAAACCATAATAAAATTGCAAGAAAACCAGTAGAAAAAAGGGTTATATAAGTAGTGGATACAAGAGCAAACCTATATGTTTTCTTGAATTTTATTTTCATTTATACTTCTAATTTATAGCCAACTCCTTTGATGGTTTTGAATAAATCGTCACCAATTTTTTCGCGAAGTTTTCTAATATGAACATCGATGGTTCTTCCGCCTACAATGACTTCGTTACCCCAAACCTTATCTAATATTTCTTCCCTTTTGAAAACTTTTCCGGGTTTGGAAGCTAACAGATAAAACAATTCAAATTCTTTACGAGGCAAAATTATTTCTTTACCGTCTTTTACAATTTTGTACTCTTCTCTATTGATTTCGATGCCACCAACATTAAGTGTTTCCGAGGCGTGCTCATCATTTTTTAAACGGCGAAGCAATGCTTTCACTTTACTCACCAATAATTTTGGCTTGATGGGTTTTGTAATGTAATCGTCGGCTCCGGCGTCAAATCCGGCTACTTGCGAATAATCCTCGCTTCTTGCTGTTAGAAAGGTAATGATAACATTACTTAATTCGGGTAATTTCCGAATGTTCTCGCAAGCTTCCATACCATCCATTTCGGGCATCATAACATCCATGATGATAAGTTGTGGCAGTTCTTTTTTGGCTTTGACAATGGCTTCTTTTCCATTGGTTGCCGTTACAATTTGATATCCTTCCTGAGAAAGATTGTAACCTACAATCTCTAAGATATCCTGCTCGTCATCTACCAGTAAAATTTTAATGTCTTTCTTTTTCATAGTGTGGACACAAATGTTTTTGTGGATGTAAATGTAAAGATAATACAAAATGATTTGATAAACGGAAATGGAGTTAACCGTAATTTAATCTGTTAACAATTTGGTAATAGTTAAAGAACAAAATGGTAATAATGAAGTAACACGTCCTTTACATTGCGATGGTTTCTTTGCACCAAAATAAAACGCAACAAAAATGAGACTTAAACTAATTGTTACTTTTTTACTTATAACGGTTTTGGGATTTGCCCAAACCAAAGGAACAATCACAGGAACTTTAACGGATAAAGACCTCAATAATGAGTCGTTACCTTTTGCCAATGTCATCTTAAAAGGCACTACTATTGGAGTAACAACAGACGAAGCAGGTAAATATACTATTAGTGCTGAAGCAGGCGTATATACTATTCAGTTTAGCTTTTTGGGATACGAAACCATCGAAGAAAAAGTAGAAGTAAAAGCAGGAGAAACCGTTACAATTAACAAAGCGCTTGGTTCTGGAAGCTACCAATTGAAAGATGTTGTCATTCAGAATACTGTGAGTAGAGAAAAGGAAACCGCTCTATTAGCTGAACAAAAAAAAGCAGTTGAAATTAAACAAAGTATTGGTGCTCAAGAAATGTCCCGTAAAGGGGTGAGTGATGTTGCTGGTGCTGTAACTAAAACTACTGGTATTACCAAACAAGAAGGAACTGGAAATATTTTTGTTCGTGGTTTAGGTGACCGATACAATGCGACTACTATCAATGGTCTACCTGTTCCATCAAATAATCCTGAAAAAAAGAATATCAATTTGGATATTTTTAGTACTGATATTGTAGAGTCAGTCGGAATAGATAAGGTGTACGGCAGCAAACTTTATGGAGATTTTGCTGGAGGAAACGTAGATGTAGTTTCCAAAGACTATAAAGGAAAAGGGTTTGTGAAAATAGACATCGGATCAAAAGCAAATACTAATGCTCTTGGTTTAGATGATTTCTCTTTACAAAAAGGTCAAAACATGTCTGGTTTTAGTACCACCTCTCAACCCAATAATCCGCTTGAAGCCTATAACTTTGAAACTCTAAAGTTAGAAAATAAAACACCTTATGCAGGAAGTCTGGGAATTTCAGCTGGTTCATCCTATTCAATTGGTAATGACGGGAAACTAAGTCTTTTTGGAACGGCAAATTACAGTAATGAGTTTAATGCTATAACCGATGGTTCTGCTAAAGGCAGTGTCAATGGTCTTGGAGTAGCCAACAAAGATTTTAGAGAGTTTAGACAAAATAGCTTTGCCACAAATACTACAATAATGGGTAATGCAGCTTATAAAATTAATAGTAATAATAAAATCAACTTTAATACGATATTTATCAATACCTCAAACCAATCAAAAGAAGAATACGAAGGTTTTATTGTTGATATTGCTAATGATGGAAATGGTTTACTTCGTCGTTTCTTTTATGAAAGAAATCAGTTGATGATTAATCAATTGTTAGGAGAACATAAATTTGGTGAAAAATACACTGCAAATTGGGGTGTTTCATACAACAAAGTAGAAAGTGATCAGCCCGATAGAGTTCAAAATACATTTCGAGAAGAAGCTGCTGGTTTTATCCTTTCTAATATTTCAAGACCCGATAATCACCGATATTTTCAAAACATAACCGAAGATGAAATCGCAGCAAAAGCTAGTGTTGATTATAAATTTAACAAAAATAGTGAAGGAGATTATTTAGGTAAAATTACTGCAGGTTACAATTTAAGAGTAAAAAACAGAGAATTACTCGCCAATCAGTTTAACTTTAGAGTGAATAATGGATTTGAAACTACGGTTGTTGACCCAAACAATCTTGACTTGTTTTACAACCCACAAAACTTTGCTAACGGCGCTTTTGAAATTACAACCTTTAGAGGAAACTCTCAGGTTCCAAACGCTACTAAACCTCAATCTTATGATGGAGAATTATTAATTAATGCCGGCTATATTAATGCGGAATATAAATTTAAAAAATTAACTACCGTTTTAGGGTTTAGGACAGAGCAAATTAGTCAAGACGTAAATTGGGACACTCAATTAGGAGATGTTGGGAAAGACAAACTAGAGAAAACTGCATTCTTACCAAGTGTAATAATGAAGTATGAATTAAACGACAAACAAAATCTTAGATTGGGATTAAGTAAAACATATACCTTGCCACAGTTTAAAGAAAGAGCTTTATTTCTTTATGAAGAAGTACTTCAAGTAAAAATTGGTAATCCTGACTTATACGAATCAGATAATTACAATTTAGATTTAAAATGGGAGTTTTTTCCAAAATCTGACGAAGTGCTCTCAGTTACTGCCTTTGGAAAATACATTCAAAATCCAATCAACGAAATTACAATTGCTTCTTCAACTAATGATGTTTCCTTTGTAAACACCGGAGATACAGGTTATGCCACTGGAGCTGAACTTGAAATTAGAAAAAATATTTTTAGTCAAGAAAATGGAGCGAAAATATCTTCAGGTTTAAATATCTCTTACTTGTATACTTCGCAAGACCTTGATGCTGAAAAAATTCAGAAAGAAACAAATTATAATGTTGCTTTTACTGAAACCAAAAGTGCCTTCACAGGAGCATCAGACTTGTTGGTCAATGCTGATGTTACTTATTTTAAAGAATGGAATGATAAAAACACTTCGTTAACATCAACTTTAGCTTTCACCTATTTCTCTGATAGAATTAATGCTATTGGAACCAATGGAAATGGTAATCTTGTTGACAAAGCAGTAGGCACATTGGATTGGATTAATAGGTTTAAAATAAATAAAAATCTTGGACTTTCTCTAATCGCAAGAAATTTATTAGACCCTAAAATTGAAAGAACTCAAGAAAACTCGAATGGCGATGTAAAAATGTTGTCTTATAAAAAGGGTATGACATTTAGTTTAAATATTAACTATCAGTTTTAAACATTTTCAATTAATAATACAAAAAAGCGGTCTATATGACCGCTTTTTTGTAGAATAACATAGTTAACATTTAAGTAATACTAAGTAAAACATTTGTTAATCTAACTTTGATGTTTAGTTAACTTTAATTGTAAAATTAGAATAGATATTTGCATTAGAAAATTATAAAAAAACAACAAATAAAATGAAAAATTCAATTTTAAGACTTTTTGGAATTTTAGCAATTTCTGCTAGTTTCTTAACAAGCTGTTCAAGTGATGATGACAATAGTCCAAGCTCTACATTTGAGGTAAATCCACTTGACTTTAAAGGGCAAATTAATGATGGAGAAGTTATTTTAAATGCTGGAACTGTTTACAAGTTAACAGGAAGACTACAAGTTAATACAGGTGCAACTTTAACTATTCCTGCAGGAACTAGAATAGAAGGTGTTGGAGGAACAGCCTCTTTTATTGCTGTAGCACAAGGTGGAAAAATTAACATCAATGGAACGGTTTCAAATCCTGTGGTAATGACTAGTGGTTTAGCTGTAAAAGCTCCTGGTGATTGGGGTGGATTAGTAATTTGTGGAAAAGCTCCAATTAACAGAGTTACTGGTGGTGCCTCTACTGCACAATCAGAAGTAGCTGAATTAACTTATGGCGGAACAACAGCCGCAGATAATTCTGGTACTATTCGTTATTTGAGACTTGAGTATTGTGGTGCCGCCTTTAATAGCGAAAAAGAATTTAATGGTTTATCATTATTTGGAGTTGGTTCAGGAACTACTGTTGAGTTTGTTCAAGCATTTCATGGTGCTGATGATGGATTCGAGTTTTTTGGTGGTACTGTAAACACTTCTAATTTAGTAGCTTTCGGAAACGAAGATGATCAATTTGACTGGACAGAAGGTTGGATTGGAACCAATACAAATTGGTATGGTAAAGTTTCTTTCGGAAAAGGAAACAGAGGAATTGAAGCCGATAACTTTGAATTAGGATTTGCTAATACACCATTATCAAACCCAACAATCAACAATATGACTTTAGTTGGCCCTGGAAGCACTGCAAGTTCAGCTACCTATCCTGAAAATGACGGATTAAAATTAAGAAGAGGAACCAGAGGTATCATGAACAATGTTGTGATTAGCGGATGGGCTGATGCTTTTGATGTAGAGCATGACGAAACTATCGCTGGTGTTGGTACTTCTTTAAAAGCAACCAATGTTACGATTACTGATTTTACCAATAAATCAAAAGGTAAAAATACAGCTGGAACAACTGTAGATGTATCATCTGTTTTCACGGAAACTACATCTGCAACAGGAGCTGGAAATGGTACAGCTACGCCAACTTGGGCAACAGGCTGGACAACTGGACTATAATATTTTTTTTACAGTTAGTTAAAAAACTCCTTCTCAAAAAGAAGGAGTTTTTTTTGGTACAGTATTTGAAATGTTTTTTATATATTTGTAACAACCAAATTGTTGTCATGGCTAAAAACTACTTTTATATCTTTTTATTCGCTGTTGCTTTTTCTTTCTCTGGGTTTGCCCAAGATGGAAAACAGCAAGGAGAAACCTTAGGTTTTTATCCAAATCCGGTTAGTAATGGTAAAATCTACATTACTTCTAAAACCAGTTTAGATAAAGAAGTTTTGATATTTGATGTTTTGGGTAAAAAAGTACTACAAACCACGCTCTCTTCTCGAGAGTTAAACATTGCTTCAATTCCTCCCGGAGTTTATATTATCAAAATCACTGAAGGCGATACTACCGCCACTAGAAAACTAATTGTCAGATAGTTTAACCTTCTGTTAATTAACGTTTAATTCATCATTTTTTTACATTCTTATTTTCTGTAAAGGAAATTTGTGCTTATATTTGTGGGCTAATTAAATTTAAAAAAATGAAAAAAATTTACTCTTTATTACTTTTAGTAATTTCTTCTGTGTCATTTGGACAGGTGTTGACAGACAGTTTTAACTATGCTGACAATTCACTTTTAACAGACAACGGATGGGCATTAACAGGAACTTCTGTAGTAGAACCTATTGATGTTGGTACAGCAAACGGCCTGCTTTATACAGGTTATAACACTACTGCTGGTAATGCTGCTCGATTAGACAATAATGGTCAAGATGTTAACAAAGCATTTGCTGCTCCTGTAACTGCAGGATCAACTCTTTACTATTCCTTTCTTGTCAAAGTAACAGCTGCTTCTGATGGATACTTTGCTCACTTAATTACAGGAACAACCACGTTTTTTTCTAAAGTTTTTGTTAGACCATCTACAACTGCTGGTAAAATTAACTTTGGTGTAGCCAATTCAAATACCGCTACTTGGGGCACTTCAGATTTTGACTTAGATACCACCTATTTAATCATCTTAAAATATGAAGTTTCAGCTGCTGGTGCTGTAAGCTTATGGGTTGAAACTTCTGGTGTTCCAGCTACTGAGGCTGCTGCAGGAGCTCCGGATGCTACTGCTTCGGGTTCAGGAAGTGCAACTGTTTCAGGGGTCGCTTTACGCCAATTTAATGCCGCACAAAATATAACAGTTGACGAAATAAAAGTATATACTACTTGGTTTGGTGCTGCTGCTTGTGCCTTATCTTTAGGGGCAGAAGCAACTGCTTGCGATGCTGTAACTTTAAGTATCGATACATACGAAATCAACATTCCATTTACAGGAGGTAATACTGGAACTTATAATTTATCATCAAATGCAGGTACCATTAGTGGTGCTAATCCATCAACTGCTGCAGAAGGTGACATTATTATATCAGGTGTGCCTGAAGGAACTAATGTAGTATTAACAGTAACTGGTTCTTGTGGATTTACAAAAACAATCATAGCTCCTGAATGTAAACCGATTAATACGCTACCTTACAGCGAACCATTCCCATATACTGCCGGAAGTGCTTTAGGAACGCAACAAAAATGGACAAACGTCAATACTGGAGATGACATGCTTGCCGTTTCAGGAAGTTTAACGCACCCAGGTGTAACTTCAACAGGTAACGCTATTTCATTTACTGGTGTTGGAAAAGAAGCTGCTACTCCTTTTACAAGTACTACTTCTGGAACAATTTATGCTGCATTTTTATTCAGCGTAACTGACATGGCAGGTTTGACAGGTGCTACACCAGAAACATATTTTGTTGGATTGACAGGAACATCAAACTCTGACTATAAAGCAAGATTATTTCTTAAAAAATCAGGTACTCAATACCAAATTGGTTTTGATACCACCGCATCAACAACAAATTACGATGCTACTTTAAGAAATGTAGGTGATGTTGTTTATATTGTTATTGGATACGATTTTACATCAAATTCACTTAATGCTTGGATCAATCCAGTTAACGGAAATGTTTCTACTTTTGGTATCAACCCAACGGCTCCAATCACTGCCATCGGAGGTGTTACTTTGAGACAAGACACTGATACTACTACACCATCAATTACTTTTGATGAATTAAGAGTAGTTACTTCATTAGCAGAATTAGGATTGACTTTAGGCGTGGCACAAAATGAAATCACTGGTTTAAAAATGTATCCAAACCCAGTTTCTAACGGAACTTTATTTATCGAAACTGCTGCTAACGCTGAAAAAGCAATTAAAGTGTACGACGTTTTAGGTAAATTAGTTTTAAATACTACCTCTTCTGACAATGCAGTCAATGTGGCTAGCTTACACGCTGGTGTTTACATTGTAAACATTACGGAAGAAGGAAAAACAGCTTCAAAAAAATTAGTGATCAGATAATTAATTTTTTAAGTATATCAAAAGCTCTAACGAAAGTTAGAGCTTTTTTATTTTCACTACTTTTGCACCATTCAGAACGTTTCAAAGTGATTCAGCCACAAAACCTCTTTACTATTTCTTCTCACAAGCAATTTGAAAAAATTGCCTTGAAAGTTTTTCGTTTTCAATATGAAAACAATGCAGTCTATCGGGAATTTTGTGACTTCCTAAACACCGATGTTCAGAAAGTGAAGTCCTTAGAACAAATTCCGTTTTTACCGATTCAGTTTTTTAAAAGCCATGAAGTTGTTGCTACCACTAATGCTGTTGAAGAAACCTTCACCAGTAGTGGCACGACCGGAATGATTACCAGTAAACATTTGGTTTCTGATGTTTCGTTATACGAACAAAGCTATCGCAATGCCTTTTCCGAGTTTTATGGAAACATCGAAGACTATGTGGTTTTAGCTTTGCTTCCTTCCTATTTAGAACGCAGTGGTTCTTCTTTGATTTATATGGTCAAGGATTTAATCGAGCTTTCCAACAATGAAAACAGCGGCTTTTATCTGCATAACTACGAAGAACTTACTACCAAACTAACCGAGCTTGATCATGTAGGACAAAATGTAATTCTGATTGGCGTAACGTATGCTTTATTAGATTTAGTGGAACAACAGAAATTCCAGTTAAAGAATACCATCATAATGGAAACCGGCGGGATGAAAGGCAAGCGCAAGGAAATGATTCGGGAAGAACTTCATGAAATCCTATGCAATGGCTTCGGAGTGCAAAGCATTCATTCGGAATACGGCATGACTGAGTTGTTATCTCAAGCCTATTCTCTTGGCAACGGTGTATTCGAATGTCCGGCTTGGATGCAAATCCTTATCCGCGATACTGAAGATGCGTTAACGTATGTAAGTTCGGGGAAAACCGGTGGTGTTAACGTAATTGATTTAGCCAATATCAATTCGTGTTCGTTTATTGCCACACAGGATTTGGGCAAAAAATACCCCAACAATTCCTTCGAAATATTGGGACGTTTTGATAACTCTGATATCCGTGGCTGCAATTTGATGGTGCTATAATAAAACGTATTTTTCTGCGTTATTATAAAAAATAGATGCCATGAGATTTATTATTTGCCTACTCTTTGCCATTACTGCTTTTTCTCAGTCAAAACCCATCGAACTAAAAATCGACACCATAATAACATCCAATACAGAGGACAATCGCAGAAAGTTTACAATAAAGTATCACCTTACCAATCTGACAGATAAACCCATTACTTTTGTTTTAGATACGGCAACCATAATCCCAATTGGCGGTGGTTCCTTAAGACCAAAGCCCTATTATAAATTGTACGAAAACAAAACCTCGATAGATTTAAGCGGGATTTTTACTGGCGAGCAAAAAAGCCGTATTTTCAAAAGTGAAAAAGAGTACAACAGTTACAGAGACTCGCTGACCAATTACATCAAAAACAGAACACCCGAAGAACTAGTACAACTTAAAAGAGCCAACTTCATCGAAAACATTCAAAAAATGAGGCCCAATGAAACTAAAAACTTCACGGCAATTCTTTTTTGGAACAAACAACGTTACCATAAAAATGACTTCTACGAGCACTACATCCAAGAAAACGAACCCCACTTTTTAGAACTTCACATCAACTTAATGAAAGAAGAACTACTGCTAAATTCTTCGGAAGATGAACGAAAAGACATCCTAAAAGACCAAAATTTAACCAAAGGTTGGTTTACTTCCAATAAAGTCCCCATTGATTTTAATGAATAAAAAAGGAACCTTTCGGTTCCTTTTTTTATATAACTCTTATAACAAAATAATTCTTTTTCCCGCGTTGCAGTAAGACAAACTGATTATTAATCAAATCTTTGGAAGATAACTGAAACTCTTCGGTTACTTTTTCCTTGTTTACTGAAATCGAATTTTCGGTCAAAGCTCTTCTGGCCTCACCATTCGATTTTAAAAATCCTGATTTTTCGTTCAACACTTCTACTATAGGAATTCCGGCATCGATGTCACTTCTTGAAATTTCCGCTTGCGGCACACCATCAAAAACCTCCAAAAAGGTGGCTTCATCCAATTGCTTCAAATCATCAGCAGTAGCATTGCCAAATAAAATATTTGAAGCTTGTATCGCTTTATCCAACTCGACTTTACCATGCACTAAAATTGTTACTTCTTCGGCCAATCTTCTTTGCAAAACACGCAAATGCTTCGCTTCATTATGTTCCGCAATCAAAGTATCAATTACTTCTTTATCCAAAAAGGTAAAAATCTTAATGTATTTCTCCGAATCTTCATCCGAAGTATTCAACCAAAACTGGTAAAATTTATACACTGATGTCTTATCAGCATCCAACCAAATATTGCCACCTTCCGATTTTCCGAATTTCGAACCATCTGCCTTCGTAATTAATGGCGTAGTCAACGCAAAAGCTTTTGCTTCTGTATGTGGATTCATTCTTCTAACCAATTCGGTTCCTGTGGTAATATTTCCCCATTGATCGGAACCTCCCATCTGCAATACACAATGGTAATGTTTGTGCAAATGATAAAAATCGTAACCCTGAATCAACTGATACGTAAACTCCGTAAAACTCATCCCGTCTCCGGCTTCGCCCGACAAACGTTTCTTAACCGAATCCTTTGCCATCATATAATTAACGGTGATTCTTTTCCCCACATCACGCGCAAAATTGATAAACGAAAAATCCTTCATCCAGTCGTAATTATTCACCATAATCGGCGCATTAGCTCCAGCAGCATTGAAGTCCAGGAATCGTGAAAGCACACTTTTTATGCCGGCCACATTCTTCGACAATTGTTCTTCGTTCAGCAAATTACGCTCATCCGATTTTCCCGAAGGATCGCCAATCATTCCCGTCGCACCACCAACCAAAGCAATCGGTTTGTGACCAAAATTTTTCAAATGAAGCAATAAAATAATCTGCACCATACTGCCAATATGCAACGAATCGGCCGTCGGATCAAAACCAATGTAAGCAGTCGTCGCTTCCTTCAACAGTTGTTCTTCGGTTCCGGGCATGCTATCGTGGTACAAACCACGCCATTTTAATTCTTCAACTAAATTCTTCATCCTAAAATAATTTGCGCAAATATAAGCAGAATTGCGATTTTTTGAAGCGGAAGTTTTCGATAATTAAGAAAATCCCTCCCGCTGTCTGCGCTACACGGTAGCTTGCTCCCATCGGGGCTAGAAATGACGCTTTTGCCTACTTTTCACCAATCAAATTATCCAAAAATCTAAAATCTAAGTATCTTTACCAAATGATTTTAGTCACAGGCGGAACAGGTTTAGTCGGAGCGCATTTGCTTCTTCATTTAGTGGAAAATGAAGATTCCGTTCGGGCTATTTATAGAAACCGTAGTGGCATCGAAAAAACTAAATCGCTGTTCCAACTCTATCAAAAAGAAGCATTATTCTCCAAAATCGAATGGATTCAGGCCGACATTATCGATGTTCCGTCGCTCGAAATCGCTTTCCAAAACATAACGTATGTCTATCATTGTGCTGGGTTCATCTCATTTGACCCCAACGACGAAAACGCCATCCGAAAAGTAAATATAGAAGGCACCGCCAACATTGTCAATTTTTGCATCGACTACAACATCAAAAAACTTTGTCACGTTAGTTCTATTGCCGCTTTGGGAAGTAGATTGGCAACTGAAAACGATACAGCATCTGGGAAATCAACAACGGAGATTACTGAAGAATGCGAATGGAATCCGGAAATCGCGCACAGTGACTATGCGATATCCAAATATGGAGCCGAAATGGAGATTTGGCGCGGTCAGCAAGAAGGACTCCATGTTGTCATTGTAAACCCGGGAGTTATTTTTGGAACCGGTTTCTGGAATCAGGGAAGCACTACCTTTTTCTCCGCCATAAAGAAAGGATTCCCATTTTACACCAACGGTTCCACAGCATACGTAGGCGTTGCCGACGTGGTCAAAATCATGATACAACTCATGAAAAGCAAGATAGTCGGTGAACGTTTTATCGTGATTGCTGAAAATTGTTCTTTCAAAGATATCATCTTTCAAATTGCCGAAAAACTGCAAGTCAAAAAACCAAAAATAGAGGCACAACCGTGGCTATTAAACTTGGGCTGGCGATTGGATTGGCTGATTTCTTTACTCTTTAGAACCAAAAGAAAACTATCCAAATACAGCGCGCTCTCGCTTACTTCCTCAGAATACATTTCCAATGAGAAAATAAAAAATGCTCTGAATTTTGAGTTTCAAAGCATTGATAAGGTGATTCAGGAAGTAACCGATTTACACCGTTGATTATTGAATTTGAGGTACGTCAGGGTTGACTGGAGTAACCGAAGTGGGCGGTACTTCTTGCCCGTTTTTCTTCATTCGCGTTTCAATCTTTTTTGTTTCTACAGCGAGTCTGTCTTTTACCTGATCTACCATTTTTTTGTATTCTTCTATATTGGAAGCATAATATTTAGTGCTTTTAACCAACTGCAGACTATCGATTTTGTATTTTTTATAAATATACTCAGCACTTGTTTTACTGCTTATTCCTCCGTTTATACTTTGAGTTTTAACCGCTTCTAAAACAGAAATGTCGTATAAAATACCAATCATTTTATCCTTATCAATTAAATTGTCTGGTTTGTCAACAGCAGTTTTATTACAAGCCAGAACAGCAAATAAGCTAAAGATTACAACTATACTTTTTTTCATTTTTCTATTATTTATCGGTCAAACAGCAAACGCATTCCAGCGCGCATATCTTTGACCTTAAAATTCTGATATACTAAATTCCCATTGACAAAAGTATGGGTTATTCTGGATTTAAAATTATACCCTTCAAACGGCGACCAACCGCACTTTGCCAAAATATTTTCCTTTTTGACATTCCATGGCGAAGTAGGATTTACAATCGCCAAATCGGCATAGAATCCTTCTTTAATAAAACCGCGCTTCTCAATTTTAAAAATCTTGGCCGGATTATGACACATCTTTTCTACTATTTTCTCTACAGAAATCTTACCTTGAAGATGGGCTTCAAACATAGCCACAACAGCGTGTTGAACCAACGGCCCACCTGAAGGTGCTTTAGTATAAACTTGTTGTTTTTCTTCTAAAGTGTGAGGCGCATGATCGGTAGCAATAACATCGATTCGGTCATCTAGTAAGGCTTCCCATAAAGCCGTTCGGTCTTCAGCGGTTTTTACGGCCGGATTCCATTTGATGAAATTACCTTTCGTTTTATAATCTTCATTCGAAAACCAAAGATGATGAATACAAACTTCGGCTGTGATTTGTTTGTCTTCTATCGGAATCTTATTGGTGAACAATTCCATTTCCCGTGCTGTTGACAAATGAAAAACATGCAATCGTGCACCGGTTTTTTGAGCTAAAGCAATCGTTTTTGAAGAAGAAAGGTAACAAGCCTCAGTACTTCTGATTAAGTGATGTACTTCCACCGGAATATCGTCACCAAACTGTAACTTGTAACGCTCCAAATTTGCTTTAATGGTTGCTTCATCTTCACAATGCACTGCAATCAGCATCTTGGTAGAGGAGAATATTTTTTCCAGCGCTTCTTCATTATCAACCAACATATTTCCGGTTGACGAACCGAGAAACAATTTGATTCCAGCTACGTTTTTAGGATTGGTCTTTAGAATTTCTTCCAAATTATCGTTGGTCCCGCCCATCATAAACGAGTAGTTCGCATGGGATTTCTCTGCCGCAATTTGATATTTTTCTTCTAAAATTTCTTGGGTAACGGCATTCGGAACCGTGTTGGGTTGTTCTATAAATGACGTTATTCCGCCAGCTACAGCCGCTGCGCTTTCGGAGGCAATATCGCCTTTATGAGTTAATCCTGGTTCTCTAAAATGGACTTGATCGTCAATAGCACCGGGAATCAAATAGTTTCCTTCAGCATCTATTATTTTGCAGCTAGAAGATTTCGGACTGATACTTTCGGCTATTTCGACAATAAATTCGTTTTCAATCAAAACATCGCCTTCAAAAACAACCCCTTCGTTAACAATTTTGGCATTTTTAATTAAAACAGTATTCATTTTTGCATCTATAATTGGTTAAAAAACTTTTTGAAACGCAAGGCAATCACTCCAAAAATAGCTTCCTTGATTATAGAACCGCTCATTTTGGATTGTCCTTTGGTTCTGTCGGTAAAGATGACCGGAACTTCTTGTATGTTAAAATTCTTGGCAAAAGCTCTATATTTCATTTCGATTTGAAACGCATAGCCAATGAACTGTATCTTATCTAAATTTATTTTTTCTAAAACTTCTCTGTTGTAACAGATAAAACCTGCTGTGGCATCCATGATTTTCATTCCGGTAATCATGCGTACATAAACTGAGGCGAAGTAGGACAACAAGACACGACTCAAGGGCCAATTCACCACATTTACACCTGTAACATACCGTGAACCAATCGCTAAATCGGCGCCATTAAAATGACACGCTTCGTACAATCGTTCTAAGTCGTTTGGGTTGTGTGAGAAATCGGCATCCATCTCAAAAATGTATTGATATTGATTATTCAGCGCCCATTTGAATCCGTGCACATAGGCCGTTCCTAATCCGGATTTTTTCTTCCTAACCGACAAAAACAAGTTGTCGGGAAACTCCTTTTGTAATTCTTGTACTTTGTCAGCTGTTTTATCGGGTGAATTATCGTCTACTATAAGAATATGAAAGTTTTTACGTAATGAAAACACCGCTCTGATGATGCTTTCAATGTTTTCAATTTCGTTATAGGTTGGAATAATTACAATACCGTCATTCATAGTAACTGTGGTCAAACTTAGTTGCAAAAATAAACTTTTTATTAGAGCAGTATCTTAATAATTCTATAATAATTTAACAATTAAAAATAGTATTTTTGTCAGGATTATGATAGAAACTGTTTTACAGCCACGAATTATAGAACCCAAAGACTGGGCTACTTATCTTTTTATTTTGTCGTTTGTATTGATTGCCATTACCCGAACGGCTTTTGAAGGAAGATTTAGTGAATTCCTGAGGATTTTGGTTTCGGATAAATATATAAAAGTATACAAAGACACTTCCCACTTGATGAGTGGTTTTACCATATTAATGTTTATTGTTCAAGTGCTTTCTTTTTCGTTTTTTATACAAATACTACTTAATTATTTTGGCTATACCTCAAAAACAGATTGGGTTACTTTTTTACGGATTTTTACTTTTTTTGGTGTCTTTGTACTTTCCAAGTTTTTGATTGAGAAGATTATAGCTGCTATTTTTAACATAGAGGAATTCGCTGAGCAATTCAATTTACAAAAAGTGAGTTATCGAACCTTTATCGGAATGATTTTGTTACCGATTAACATCTACTTATTTTATAATAATACACTATCAAATGTTTTGATTTATTGCATTATCGGTGTGATTTTGGCAATAAATTTATATTCTTACCTTATTTCACTGAAGATTTATCAAAACTTACTCATCGGCAAGTTGTTTTATTTTATTTTGTATCTTTGCGCACTCGAAATAGCGCCCTACTATTTCATTTATTATTTGATTACAACAAATTTAGCACATTAGAATGTCCAACTTGAAAGTGAAAACAATTTTGGTGTCACAACCAGAGCCAAAAGTAGAGAATTCGCCTTATTTTGAATTACAGCAAAAGCATAAGGTAAAAATTGATTTCCGCCCTTTTATACATGTAGAAGGTGTAAGTGCAAAAGATGTTAGAGCTCAAAAAATTGATCTCAATACTTTTTCCGCAATCATTTTAACGAGCAAAAACTCTGTAGACCATTTTTTTAGGGTAGCCGAAGAAATGCGATACAAAGTTCCTGAAGATTTAAAATATTTTTGTCAGTCAGAAGCCGTTGCTTTTTATTTACAGAAATATGTAGTTTACAGGAAACGTAAGATATATGTGGGTCAAAAAGACTTTGTTGATTTGTCTCCGTTGATTAAAAAATACAAAGAAGAGAAATTCCTTTTACCGGCTTCTGACCAATTGAATTTTGACGTACCACAAACGCTAAATAATTTAAAAGTTGATTGGACTCAAGCTACTTTTTACAAAACGGTAATGAGTGATTTGTCTGATTTGGCAGATGTTTATTATGATGTTTTGGCTTTCTTTAGCCCAACTGGAATCAAATCATTGTTCAAGAATTTCCCCGATTTTCAGCAGAACAATACCCGTATTGCCGTTTTTGGAAGCACCACGCAAAAAGAAGCTTTAGAGCACGGATTGCGTATTGATATTTTGGCTCCAACACCGGAAACACCATCAATGACAATGGCACTTGAAAGATATATAGCCGACGCCAATAAAGGAAAATAAATTCACCCAATAAATTCACCAAAGTCCTGCTAAGTTATTTAGCAGGACTTTTTTTATTCCAATTAATGTGTACATTTGATATGCTAAAATAAAAAGCTATGAGCGATACATGGATAGAAAAATTATATTTTGGATTTTTATTGCTATTGCCACTAGTCTTCTGCAGCACAACTATTGACCCTGTTTTAATTCCGAGACAAATTCTTCTTACTACTTTTATGTTAGTTATCGTTATTGTCGTGATAGCTAAAAAAATAGCATTGTCCTATAATTTTAGAAATCCTCTTTTTTATGCTTTTGGAAGTTTTATAGTGTTGAATTATATTTCGATGTATCAGTCATACATTGCAGGAGAAAGTCATGCTCCATTCTCCAAATTACTATTATTATTTTCTTTCTTCGTAATTACTACTCTTTTATTGTATCATAATGTTTTAAAGGAAAATCAATTGGTTACAGCAGTGGTATTTTTTGGTTTAATAACCCTCCTCTTTCCGCTTTATGATATTTATGAAAAAACGCTAGAAGGCCAGCATTTACTTAGACAAATTGCTTTAATAAGTGGCACATCCGGCAATAAGAATCTATTGTCTTCTATTTTATTTCTAACGCTTCCTTTTTATTGCATTGGACTACAATTAGGAAAAAAAATAAAACTCGTATCGGTTGTTGGTATCGTTTTAACCTTATTTGTATTAGCAACCATTAGAACTAGAGTTGTATTGATTGCGTGTTTTATATTCTTCATGTTATTGGTTTTGTATAAAATAAAACGCCGATTTGCTATTAAAAAAAGGTATGTTATTGGAAGTGGTTTCATCTTTATATTGCTGCTATTTTTATCTTATACACTCTTCTTTAAAAGTAAAATAACCCAATATCAGACTTCTCACACCAATGTAACTGAACATTATATTGCTAGATTATTCAGTTCAAAAACACTGGAAAGTCGGGTTTTATTTTGGAAAAACTCGCTAAAAATGGCTAAAGAACATAGTGTAGCCGGTGTTGGTCTAGGCAATTGGCAGGTCCAGTTCCCTAAATATGGTTTAAATGAGTTTACAGAGGTTGACATCATCAATGGAGAAAGCACTCTGCAAAGACCACATAATGATTTTATTTGGATACTATCTGAAACGGGAATATTCGGCTTATTGGCTTATTTGATTTTATTTGGAGTTGTTTTTTATCAATTATATCACTTGATACGAAAAGCACCTTCTTTACAAGAAAAATGGAAATTCTACTTTATTTTATGCGGTTTGATTGGCTATATAATTATTTCTTTTTTTGATTTTCCGTATGAAAGGATAGAGCATCAAGTCTTGCTAATGTTATTATTTGCTCTTGTTGCTTCTACCTATTCTAAATCAATTCAAACACAAGAGAAGCATCGTAGTTGGTTGGTATATCTCTTATTGATTCCGATAGGATATTCCTTTTTGGTCTCCTTTAACCGATTTTCGGGCGAACAACATGCGGTAAAAATGTATGCAGCCAAAAACAATAAAAACTGGTCTGAAACCATATTCGAATCAAAAAAAGCGGCTAATTACTTTTATCCTTTAGACAATACTTCGATGTCATTAAGCTGGTATGAAGGCATTGGTCATTTTAATGAAAACCGTCCCGAAGAGAGTGAAGCCTGTTTTACAAAAGCCTATCAGTTGACACCTTACAACATTCAAGTAATGACTAATTTAGCCAGCACTTATCAGATAAACGGAAAAACAGAAGAAGCCGAGGCATTATTTAAGAAAGCTTTGAAAATATCTAACAGATTTGATGAGGCCAAACTCAATTTAGCGGCTTTGTATTTCAACCAAAAAGAGTATGATAAGGCCTATGTAACCATCAATGAAGTAGCCGTAACCTCTAAAAACCCAAAATACCAAACCTACTTGGTTCCGATTTTAAATCAAAAAATCAATGCCTACTTAAAAACCGCAACCGACAAAGCAGTTATTGCCAATTTAGTTAAAAACATAACTACCAAAGAAGCCTTATTGCGATTATTTTTTGAGGCAAGGAAGCAGCATACGGATTTCGAGACCTATTTGGGACGAGCTCAATTCTCCCAATAAAAAAACCCGTCTAGTTATGGAAACAGGACGGGATTTCAATTTTGGTTAGGTTTTGTTTTTTATAATTGTGGTCCGGCCTTCACTAAATTCTGACCTTCTGCATTGTCGGTATATTGTGCAAAATTTTTGATAAAGCGAGAAGCTAAATCGGTGGCTTTTGCGTTCCATTCTGCAACATCTGCATAAGTATCTCTTGGATCTAAAATATCCGAATTAACATCATGTAAACTTGTTGGAACTTCAAAATTAAATATCGGAATTGTTTTGGTTGCTGCTTTTTCTATAGAACCATCTAAAATCGCATCTATGATGGCACGAGTGTCTTTTATAGAAATACGTTTTCCGGTTCCGTTCCAGCCTGTGTTTACCATATAAGCAGAAGCATTGTGTTGTTCCATTTTCTTTACCAATTCTTCACCGTATTTGGTTGGATGCAAACTTAAGAATGCTTTTCCGAAACACGCTGAGAAGGTTGGCTCAGGCTGCGTTACACCTCTTTCTGTTCCGGCTAACTTAGCTGTAAACCCGGAAAGAAAATAGTACTTTGTTTGCTCAGGAGTTAATTTAGAAACGGGTGGCATTACTCCAAAAGCATCAGCGGTAAGGAAAATTACTTTAGTAGCATGACCAGCTTTTGAAACGGGTTTTACAATATTATGGATGTGGTAAATCGGATAGGATACTCTGGTATTCTGCGTCACAGAACCATCCTTAAAATCGATAGAACCATCGGCAGCAAGAGTCACATTTTCTAAAAGCGCATCTCTTTTAATAGCAGCATAAATATCGGGTTCATTTTCTTTACTTAAATCTATTGTTTTAGCATAGCATCCGCCTTCAAAATTGAAAACACCATCGTTATCCCAACCGTGTTCGTCGTCACCAATTAGTTCTCTCTTTGGGTCCGTAGACAAGGTTGTTTTTCCTGTTCCTGAAAGACCAAAGAATACCGCTACATCACCATCTTTTCCTTTATTGGCTGAGCAGTGCATAGAGGCAATTCCTTGTAATGGCAAATAGTAGTTCATCATCGAGAACATCCCTTTTTTCATCTCACCACCATACCAAGTTCCCCCAATAATCTGAACTTTTTCAGTCAAGTTAAAGGCAACGTATACCTCCGAGTTTAATCCGTGAGCTGCATAGTCTTTGAAAGAAGTTTTAGAACCGTTCATTACAATAAAATCGGGCTCTCCAAAGTGTTCCAATTCGGCTTCCGTTGGACGAATAAACATATTTGTTACAAAGTGTGCCTGCCAGGCAACTTCCATAATGAAACGAACTTTTAATCTTGTATTTTCATTAGCACCACAAAAGGCATCAACCACATACAATTTCTTTCCAGATAATTGCTCTGTAGTAGTATCTTTTAAGGCATTCCAAGTATTTTGTGTGATAGGCTTATTGTCATTTGCCGCTTTGTCAGAGTTCCACCAAATAGTATTTTCGGTGATGCTATCTTTAACGATGTATTTATCTTTGGGTGAGCGTCCGGTAAAAATACCCGTCATAACATTTACAGCTCCAAGTTCGCTTACCTGACCTTTTTCATATCCGGTTAAAGTCACATCTAACTCATCATTGTATAATTTTTCAAAGGAAGGATTGTGAATGATTTCCGGAACATTTGTAATCCCATATTTCTCTAACGAAATCGATTTCGTTGTTTGAGCGTAGTTCTCCATAGAAATTAGTTTGTGTTGCATTATAAATTAGACCGCAAAGGTAAAAATTAAATTTCAGAAACTATTTTTTTTATCGAATTATTATCTTTTAGATTTCCAAAAATCCCAAAAAACCAAGCCCCAGACCAATATTAACAAGGCTCCACCAATTGGCGTAATGATTCCAATAAATTTAAAATCGATGCCACTTATCAGTTGGGTTGTTAAAAGATAAATTGACCCTGAGAAGAAAATTATCCCAAAAACCACTAATCGCAACACTATTTTTTTTGCTTTTTCAGCCATTTGAGTATTCATCCCAACAAACAATAAAAATAGGGCATGATAAATTTGGTATTTAACGCCCGTTTCAAACGAAGCCAATTGGTCTACCGACAACTGTTTTTTTAACGCATGAGCCCCAAAAGCACCCAAAATAATTGCGGTCATTCCCATAAACGCAGCTACGCTGATAATTCTTTTCTCCATATTTTTTAAGTCTATACTAAAACACAAATTTATTCGTTATTAACTAAACTTAAGAGAAATTCAACATTTCTTTTGTCCTTAAATTTCAAGACGAACCATTTTAAAAATTTTATATTTGCACCATTAATTTTGAATTATGAAGAAGACCTTTTTTATACTTAGCTGCATTCTTGCCTTAACAACCGCCAATAGTCAGGCCGTTAAACCCGGAGAAAAACTGGTGTATGCCGGTTCCTATAACATGAGTGGTTTGATGACCCAATTGGCTCAGGTTACCATGACTACCGAAAACGTAACTACTGCCAAAAACACGTATCTGCATTTGAATTGTGAATTATCTACCTACAGTAAATGGGATTCGTTTTTCAAAATCAGGGATATTTACGAATCGTATGTCAATCCGACCAATCTTAAACCAAGCCTTTACAAAAGAAGTATCGACGAAGGAGGTTATAAAAAGAAAGAAAAATACGTTTTCAAAGCCAATACTATTACCAGTACCGTTAAAAAAAGAACGTATCCCGAATCACAAAAAACGTTTACTATTGGTGGTTCAACCGTAGATGTTGTAACCCTTTTATATAAAGTTCGATCCATGGATTTGTCTAAATTAAAAGTAGGACAAACGCAGTCTATGATGATTGTTTTTGATGAAAAACAGATTCCGGTTACGCTGAAATTTATGGGAAAAGAAACCGTGAATGCCGGAAACTTGGGCAAAAAAGAATGCTATAAATTATCTATTGGCGCCAAGACTGATGCTCTAAAAGGGAAAGACAAAAACTTGATTTGGCTTACTGCCGATACTAAAAAAATTCCGGCGTTGATTAAATTTAGTATCCCCGTAGGAACAGGACAGTTAGCACTGACCTCGGCAAGCGGACTTTAATCATCAAAACTCATGAGAAAATTATTTTTAGTTTTAGGAAGTGTTTTTACTGTTTTAGCTATTGTTTTTTCGGTGATGCCTTTGGACACCCTTGCTTTTTTACCTATTGGTTTGGCTATCCTTTTTGGACTTCTATTACTTAAAAAATCTGATGAGAATCAAAAAAAACTCCCCAATATTCTATTATTTGTAAGTGTTCTTTGTTCTGTATTTGTATTGGGCAAAACGCTTATCATAAAAGATGAAGTGGTAAAAGACAAACAATTCGAACAACAAAAGGTAGAAACCCAACAGGAAGCCAAACAAGAATTGGAAGACCTGGAAAAGGATTTGGAATAAAAAATTACCCTAATGAGAAACATCTTAATCATTGGTGCCGGTCGCTCCGCATCTTCCCTGATACACTACTTATTAAACAAATCTAATCAGGAAAATCTGCATTTGACCATTGGCGACTTGTCATTGGAACTAGCGCAACGCAAGACACAAAACCATCCCAACGCCACCGCCATTGCATTGGACATTCACAACATAACACAACGTCAATCCGAAATTCAAAAAGCGGATATTGTGATCTCGATGTTGCCTGCTCACATGCATATAGAGGTTGCTAAAGACTGCATTACCTTCAAAAAAAATATGGTTACGGCTTCGTATGTTTCCGATGCTATGCAAGCTTTGGATGCCGATGTGAAAGCCAATGATTTGGTTTTTATGAACGAAATCGGGCTCGACCCTGGCATTGACCACATGAGTGCAATGAAAGTCATTCATGAAATTGAAGCCAAAGGGGGAAAAATGATTCTGTTCGAATCGTTTTGTGGCGGATTAGTAGCACCCGAATCCGACAATAATCTGTGGAATTACAAATTTACTTGGGCTCCAAGAAACGTCGTTTTAGCCGGACAAGGTGGCGCTGCCAAATTCATACAGGAAGGAAAATACAAATACATTCCGTACCACAAATTATTCCGAAGAACGGAATTTTTATATGTGGAAGGCTATGGAAAGTTTGAAGGCTACGCCAATCGCGATTCGCTGAAATACCGCAGTGTGTATGGTTTAGATGATGCTCTGACGGTGTATCGCGGAACCATTCGTCGGGTTGGTTTTTCGAAAGCATGGAATATGTTTGTACAGTTAGGCATGACCGACGACACTTATATTTTGGACGATTCTGAAAATTTAAGTTACCGCGATTTTATCAATCTGTTTCTTCCGTATTCTCCAACAGATTCTGTAGAAATCAAAACCCGTCTGCAACTCGGCATTGAACAAGACGACATCATGTGGGACAAGCTTTTGGAACTGGATTTATTCAACTCCAACAAAAAAGTCGGTCTCAAAAATGCCTCTCCGGCACAAATCCTCGAACACATCTTAAATGCCAGCTGGGCGTTGCAACCCGAAGACAAAGACATGATCGTCATGTACCACAAATTCGGGTACGAAATCAACGGCGAAAGAAAACAAATCGATTCCAAAATGGTCTGCATTGGTGACGACCAAACCTATACGGCAATGGCCAAAACCGTTGGATTACCAGTTGCTATGGCTGCTATTCAAATTTTGAACGGCAAGATAAAGACACCTGGTGTACAACTACCGATTCACAAAGAAGTGTACGAACCCATCCTAAAAGAATTGGAGGAGTTAGGCGTAATCTTCAACGAAACCGAAATGCCCTACATAGGCTATAATCCGGATAAATTGATTGGGAATTAAGCAGCGAATGGTTCGGGTTTTCTTGGATTCCTTATTCCTGCTTTCCGCACTACAAGGTAGTTGCTGCAATCAGGGCTAGTGAGCTATGGTCCTTTTCAAATCAGTCGCAATATTCTTTTTTTAGTTTCAACTTCAAACTAAATTTCTATTTTTGTTTTAAATTCAAAACCCATGAAGATAAATCAATTACAAATTGAGATCGACGGGATCGACAAAGAAATCCTTCGCAGCCTGATGGAAGATGCCCGAAAACCCATATTGCAGATTGCCAACAAAATCGGAATCTCTGGTGCTGCAATTCACCAACGTTTGCGTAAATTGGAAGAAGCCGGAGTCATCTCGGGTTCCAAATTTATTATCGACAACAAGGTTTTGGGATATAAAACAATGGCTTTTATCGGAATTTATTTAGATAAAGCTTCGAGTAATTCCGATGCTGTGCGCGAGTTAAAAAAGATTCCTGAAGTGTTAGAATGTCATTATACCACCGGAAACTGGAGTATTTTAATCAAAATCATTTGTCGAGATAACGAGCATCTGATGCAGTTGTTAAACAAGAAAATCCAGCCGATTGAGGGCGTTTCCCGAACAGAAACCTTTATTTCTTTGGAACAGCAGATTGAACGACAAATTCAGCTGTAAATTACACCTTTATATAGCCCCAATTTTCACCTGTTTTAATGCGATGAACCTGCATTTCACTGATACCAAATTGCTTGGCCAGCATTTTGATACGGGTTTTATTGTTGGGTTGCTTTAGTAATATTTTTAAATGCATTACTTTGGTAATGGTCAGCTTTCTACCATCCGACTTTAAATTGTGCTCCAAGAGCTTTTTCATCGAATTAATAACATGCGGACTTTTCCTATGGTGCTCTTTCTTTTCCTCAAGTGTAGCCCATTTTAAGTTGGCAACAAGATCATTATCCCGCACATAATCCAAATGCAGCACAAACTGTTGGTCTTCGGATGTTTTCGGAATAAAAAGTTCGGCTACCAGTTTATAGATAAAAAAGGTTTTTCTTAGTACCTTTCCCTCTATAGTTTTTCTGAAACGAAAGGTTTTGTAACCATCGCAGTAGGCTCCTTTTAATAAGGTTCCATCATTAAAATTTTCTGTAAAGCTAATCAGACGACCTCTGTTGGAAACAGCATATCTATATTTTAACGTAACTCCTATTTCGATTTCCCGAAAGACTTCGTTGGCATACATTCTAATCATTGTGGTGGTATTTGATTTCCAAATCTACGAAAAATATCTTTTTTTAGATTCAAATATTCGGAATAAACTCCCCTATGCTTTGGCATGAGCGAAATAGATTATAAAATGATTATTTGGAAGGGCATTTAATAAAAAACCCGCTACAGTGTAACGGGTTTTTATTTCTTTAGCTGTTATAAGCCTGAGCAAATTCTTTGGCAAAATCTTCGAGCTTTATGGTGCCCTGTGGTTGTTCATTACTATTGAAATAATCTTCCTGAATCAGTCCCTCTCTGATGGATTTTCCCATTTGTACATATTCTTTTGCATTAACTTCAGGAAGTCCGGATTGGCGCATCCCTTGCAATGCATCTGCATCTGAAAAGCCAATCCAAGGCAAATCTAGTCTGCCTATAGCATCTCCCAAAACCTTTGCAATTTCTGAAAGCGAACGAATATCACTGGAGATATAAACCACACTTTGCGCTTTAAAATCTAATGCTACAAGATACTTGACAGCAACAGCGGCAATATCATTTGGATGCGTCAACACTAATTGCTGATCTCCATTACCCATATTGGACCCCAGAATTCCGGCGTGCTTTATCAAATTAATCGAGTTGTAAAAATTGGTGTAAAAATAAGAAGGACGTAATTTCAGCACATTGATTCCGTCCATCGTCTCGAGTCTTTTTTCCAAATATGCCAAACCATCAATTGGTCCTGCACCTTGGCCCATGTGTGCTCCTATACTGCTGAGTTGTACAACGTATTTCACACCACTTTCCTTAATAGCGGTTACAAAATTTTCACCGATTTGTTTTTGATATCCCAACCAATCACTCACCGCAAAGGTGGGCGGAATCATCAAATAAACAGCATCCGCTCCCGAAAAAGCATCGGTTACAAACGATGCCTCTAACAAACTCCCAATGGCTGCTTTGGCTCCAAGACTTTCTATGGCCTCTTTTCTTGAAGGACTGCTGGTAATGATTGTTACTTCATGTCCGGCTGCAAGTAATGTTGCCGCTAATGGTTTGGTAATATTTCCTGTAGAACCTGTCAAAACGTATTTCATATTTTTATTTTTAGATGTTTTGACAAAGGTATTTTTATACTTACTTTTGTACAAGTACCTACCAAAAAGTATGTAATGAAAACTATAAAAGAAGCATCGACCAATAATGAAAATCGGAAAACCATTAGTGCGGTTTGTCCGGTTAGTTTTACTTTAGAAAAAGTAGGAGGACGTTGGAAACCACTGATTCTATGGAACCTCCGAAACGGTAATTTGCGTTACAGCGAACTCCGAAAAGCGATTCCACCGATAACTGAAAAAATGTTGATTCAGCATTTAAAACAATTGGAAACCGATCATTTAGTAGTACGGACTGTTATAGAAGTGATGCCGCCACACGTAGAATACCGTCTTTCTGACTCGGCAGCCGAATTGCTTCCGGCATTAACCGCTTTGGCCGATTGGGGTGTTCGCAATAGCACTGTTTAAAAAAATCCGCTACTTTCGTAACGGATTTTCTGTTTATTCCTCTCTGGAACCTCCAAAGACTTGCAATGCCCAATATAATAAGGATGCCAGCGCTCCAATAGCAGCCACTACATACGTTCGAGCTGCCCATTTCAGAGCATCTTCAGCGCCTGCATATTCCTGTTGGCTCAACATGTTTTTATTTTTCAACCAGGCCAAGGCACGGTTACTGGCGTCGTATTCAACCGGTAAGGTAATAAAACTAAAGGCAGTAGCAATGGACATTAAAAGCAATCCGGCCACGGCAATGTAGAATCCGAAACCTAAACCGGCAGCAGCACCTAAAATTAGTCCGCCAATAATCAACCACTGCGACATACCTGAAGCAATATTGACAATAGGCACCAATTGCGAACGTAACTGCAGCATGTTGTAAGCTGTTGCGTGTTGCACCGCATGACCACATTCGTGAGCCGCCACCGCCGCCGCAGCTGCATTTCTTTGATTGTACACGCCTTCGCTCAGGTTGACCGTTTTATCGGTCGGATTGTAATGATCCGTCAATTGTCCGGGTGTTGAAATAACTTTTACATCATAGATGCCGTTGTCTTGTAACATTTGAGTCGCAATCTCGGCACCGCTCATACCGTTGCGCAAATGGATGTGTGAGTACTCAGCAAATTTGCTCTTGAGTTTAGAGCTTACGGCAAAACTGACTAAGGCAATTAAACCGATTAAAATATAATATCCTATCATGACTTTTAAATTTTGTTTTTACACAAAGCATCAAATTGTAAGCCAATCCCAAAATTGGGGAATTTCAATGACAACTTGACATTATTTGGAAATGGTGATAAACGCTATAAGTTCGGCAGCTTCGTAATACGTGAAGTTCACGCTTACAACTTCGTAACCAGCATTGACCTTTTCGTTAAGGAACTGTTCTACTCTGTCGGTTAGCTTTTCTTTCATACTGCTAAAACCTGCTTTTTCTACAATGGTGTGGATTTCGTGTCTTTTCATGATTATGTTTTTGATTCTTATACGTAAAAAATAAAAAAGGTTACACTAGAGTATAACTTTGGTATAAATAGATAAGCAATCAAATAGGGCTATGTTACGACATATATACGACATATATACGGTATATATATAAATTTACAGGGAAATTACCAGCTATAGGAAAGCTACCTGATGCTAACAGAAAACCCCAAATGCGGGGCACTTGGGGTTTTGTTTTTGGGTATTTAGGTCTGGTGAGGATTGCCTCTGCTTAAAACCAGCCAATAGCATTTGTTTATCCTACCAGATTAATCACTTTTCCGGGAACGATGATTACTTTGTTTGGCGTTTTGCCGTCTAATTGTTTGATGGTTCTTTCATCTGCCATGACGATGTCTTCGATTTGTTTTGGAGTTAAATCTAATGGCAATTTGATGGTAAAACGCATTTTCCCGTTAAACGAAACCGGGTATTCTTTTTCAGATTCTACTAAGTATTTCTCTTCGTACATTGGAAATGCTACCGTTGAGATTGAACCTTCGTGACCCAATTGTGCCCAAAGTTCCTCAGCGATATGCGGTGCATAAGGTGAAATTACAATAGCTAATGGTTCTAAAATTTTACGATGGTTACATTTCATAGATGCCAATTCATTGACACAAATCATAAATTGCGATACCGAAGTATTGAACGAGAAGTTCTCTATGTCCTCGGTCACTTTTTTGATGGTTTTGTGCAAGGTTTTGTACATATCAGCTGTTGGTTCGTCGTTAGTCACAATCAAACCGTTATCATCAAAATACAAACGCCATAGTTTTTTTAGAAAGCCTGAAACTCCGGTAATACCAGCAGTATTCCAAGGTTTGGCTTGTTCTAATGGGCCAAGGAACATTTCGTATAAACGAAGCGTGTCCGCGCCATAATCGTTACAGATGTCATCCGGATTGACCACATTGTATTTCGATTTGGACATTTTTTCGACTTCTCTTCTTACTATGTAGTCTTCCTCTATGTTTAAAAATCGAATATCATTGTATTCTGGTCTCCAATTTCTAAGTTTTTCTTTATCAATTACATTAGAGGTTCCAATCAGCAAAGAAATATCTACACTTGTTTTAATAATACCTTCAGAAGAATAATTAATCTGAACATTTTTCAGTCCAGAAGTATTTTCTTTAATCCATTCATTAACTAAATCATTATTGCCATTTAATTTTATATCTTCATAAATCTCTTCGCTTACTACAAGAGATTTCGGTGCTAAAGCTGCTGTTAAAAAATTTTCAATATTTTCATCATTTAATTCGTAACTACTATTAAAAGAATCACTTACTATTGTTTTTGAACGTAACAATACAATAAAAATAAAAGCACTTTCTCCCAAAATCATTCCCTGATTAATCAGTTTTTTGAACGGTTCTTCGGTCGGCGCAAAACCTTTGTCTTTTAGGAATTTGTTCCAAAAACGCGAGTATAACAAATGGCCTGTGGCGTGTTCGCTACCGCCTATGTATAAATCGACGTTTTCCCAATATTTCAAGGCGTCGGCAGAGGCAAATTCGCTTTCATTGTGCGCATCCATATAGCGCATCCAGTACCACGAGCTTCCTGCCCAACCCGGCATGGTGTTCAATTCTAAAGGAAAAACGGTCACATTATCAATCAACTGACAACTGACAACCGACAACTTTTCAACATCCCAAGCCCAATCGGTGGCATTGCCTAATGGCGGTTGTCCGTCTTCTGTGGGGAGGTATTTTTCCACTTCAGGCAAGATGATGGGTAAGTGTTTCGCATCAATCATTTGCGGTAAGCCGTTTACGTAGTATACCGGGAATGGTTCGCCCCAATATCTTTGTCGAGAAAACACGGCATCGCGCAAGCGGTAGTTGGTTTTCCCTTTTCCGTGACTAATGGCTTCTAACTGCTCAATTATTTTGGTAGTCGCTTCTTTGTAACCCAATCCGTTTAAGAAATCGGAGTTCTCTAAAACGAATCCGTCTTTTTCTCCATACGCTGCTTCCGAAATATCTTTGTTGAAAATATTTTTGATTTCGGGCATGCCGTTTTGACCTTTGAAGAAATTCGCAAAAGCATAATCTCTTTCATCTCCGGCAGGAACCGCCATAACTGCACCTGTTCCGTATCCTGCCAATACATAATCGCCTATCCAAACCGGAATAGGTTCTTTGGTAAAAGGATGCTCGACAAAAGCTCCGGTAAATACTCCGGATATGGTTTTGACATCTGCCATTCTTTCGCGTTCCGAACGTTTGGCGGTGGCTTCGATATAACTTTCGACGGCAGATTTTTGTTCGGGAGTCGTTATTTGGGCTACCAATTCGTGTTCCGGAGCTAAAGTCATAAACGTTACTCCGAAGATGGTGTCAGGTCTTGTGGTGAAAACTTCTATGTCGAAAGTCGAAGGTCGAAAGTCTGAAAGCTCGTCTTCTTCTGACTTTTGACTTTTGACTTTAAACTTTACTGTCGCACCGACTGACTTGCCAATCCAATTGCGTTGGGATTCTTTGATGGATTCGCTCCAATCGATGGTTTCCAAACCTTTTAGTAATCTTTCGGCATAGGCAGAGATGCGCATTGACCATTGGGTCATTTTTTTACGAATCACCGGATGACCACCGCGTTCGGATACGCCATTAACGATTTCATCATTCGCCAAAACGGTTCCGAGTGCCGGACACCAGTTGACTTCGGTTTCTGCCAAATAGGTTAGTCGGTACTGCAAGAGTATTTTTTGTTTTTCTTCTTCAGAAAATTCATTCCACTCCGACGGGAAAAAAACCGCTACATGGTCATCACAAACAGCATTTACTGTGGCATTACCACTCTTTTCGAAAAGCGCAATTAAGGTCGAAATGTCTTCGGCTTTATCGGTGTCTTTGTTGTACCAAGAATTGAATAATTGGATGAAAATCCACTGCGTGTGCTTGTAATAATCAGGATTAGAAGTGCGTACTTCCCTGCTCCAATCAAAAGAGAATCCAATTTTGTCCAATTGTTCGCGGTAACGGGCAATGTTTTCGCGGGTAGTTTTTTCGGGATGTTGGCCGGTTTGAATGGCGTATTGCTCGGCCGGCAATCCGAACGAATCGTAACCTTGTGGATGCAGTACATTGAACCCTTTATGACGTTTGAAACGCGCCACGATATCCGAAGCGATGTACCCAAGAGGATGCCCAACGTGTAAGCCTGCTCCCGAAGGATAAGGAAACATATCGAGCACATAATATTTGGGTTTATCGGAAGTATTAGAGGCTTTGAATGTTTGATTTTCTGCCCAATATTGTTGCCATTTGGCTTCTACTTTTTCGTGATGGTATTTCATTCGTCGCTTGTATTGTTTTTTATCGGTCTCATGCTGTCGCTCTGTGAGCTCGAGTCATTTGCTCGCTTCTAGTGTTTTTTTATATGTGCAATGCTGTCGCTCTGCGAGCTCGAGTCATTTTATATTGTTATTTTTTCGTTTGTCCTCTAGCCCCGATTGCAGTGAAAATCCTGTCATTGCGAAGACAATTATGATGAGATTGCTTCGTTCCTCGCAATGACAGATTGCAACGGAAAGCGGGAATATGGTCGACTGAAAATGCCCAAACCATTCGCTCCTAAAAAAATTTAAGCAACAAATTTACGTTTATTATAATAAAGTTAAAAGTTTGTACGTTATAAAGGGGAAAAACAATTTTCTTTATTATTTTTACCACATCAAAAAACCATGTATGTCATCATCATTTGAAAAGTTTCAGAAACGCAGGGTAATTACCTCTTATTTTTCGGTCGTATTGAGTATCTTTTTGGTCCTTTTTTTATTGGGTCTTTTGGGACTTTTCGTCATTAATTCGAAGCAATTGTCCGATAACTTTAAGGAAGGTATTGCGATGACGGTTTTCTTGAAAAATGAAGCCAATGACTCGGTTAGAACTGCTTTTAACGAAGAATTGAAAACGGCAAAATTTGTGAAGGATTTCAAGTATGTTTCTAAAGAAGAAGCCGCTATTGAACACCAAAAAACCTTAGGCGAAAATTTTGTTGAATATTTAGGAGCCAATCCGCTTTATAATTCGTTTGATATTCACTTGAAGGCAGACTATGTGACTAATGAGGAGATTTCTAAAATCGAAACCCGTTTGCGTAAAAATGAAATGATTGCCGATATTGTGTATAGCAAACAACTTGTAACCTTGGTGAACGACAATATTAAGGTCATCAGTAAATGGATTTTGATCATCAGCTGTGTTTTTGCGTTTGTTTCGGTATTGCTGATTAACAGCTCGTTACGCTTGTCTATTTTTGCGAATCGCTTTATCATCAAAACGATGCAAATGGTAGGTGCCACGAAATCGTTTATCCGAAAACCTTTTATTCAGCGCAGTATTTTTTTAGGCTTAATTGGTTCTGCTTTGGCTATTTTTGCCTTGATTGGCGTTTTGGTTTATATTGAAACTACGTTCCCAAGTTTAGGAATTCTAGAAGATAAAATGGCTATCACCATTGTCCTTGTCGGTGTTTTGGTGCTGGGGATTGTGATTTCGTGGATTAGCACTTACGTTGCTACACAGCGCTTTTTGAATTTGAGAACGGATGATCTTTATTAGAAAGATAATAGATGATAGACTAATAGATAATAGACTAATTGATTGATACAAGATATTATGAAAAACAACGAGCAAAAACCGGATTTTCTTTTTGAAAAAGCAAACTACAAAACCCTTATGATTGGGATTGCAGTGATTGTCTTAGGTTTTATTTTGATGAGTGGTGGCGGCAGCGATGACCAAAAGGTTTTTAACGAAGATGTTTTTAACTTCCGCAGAATCCGTTTGGCTCCAACCATCGTTTTGATTGGTTTTGGAATCACTATCTTTTCCATTTTTAAGAAATCTAAAGCGGAATAATGGACTATTTACAGGCAGTCCTTATAGCTATCGTGGAAGGATTAACAGAATATTTACCTGTTTCTTCTACGGCACACATGATTTTTACCAGTTCCTTTTTTGGCATTCAGGAAGATGATTTTGTGAAATTGTTTCAGGTTTCTATACAATTTGGAGCGATATTGGCTGTGGTTGTTTTGTACTGGAGGAAGTTTTTCGACTTTAGTCGCATTTCCTTTTACATCAAATTAGCTTGTGCTGTCATTCCGGCACTAATACTCGGAAAACTCTTTGATGATAAAATTGATGCCGTATTAGGCAATCCTATTCCGATAGCTATTGTATTGATTCTGGGCGGGGTTGTGTTGTTGTTTATTGACGGCCGTTTTCATCATCCTACCATAGCGCATGAAGAAGATATTACGGTCAAAAAAGCGGTCACTATCGGATTTTGGCAATGTTTGGCCATGATGCCAGGCACCAGTCGTTCTGCGGCATCCATTATTGGTGGTATGCAACAAGGCCTGACTCGTGAAACGGCAGCCGAATTCTCTTTCTTTTTGGCTGTTCCGACAATGCTTGCTGTAACAACGTATTCGCTGTTTTTAAAAACATATGAAGTCTCACAACTAAAAGGCTACGAATTATTAACCCAATCGTCCGAAAATCTTAAACTATTTTTGGTGGGTAATGTGGTTGCTTTTATTGTTGCAGTAATTGCTATCAAATTCTTCATTGGCATCATTAAGAAATATGGTTTCAAACCTTGGGGCTATTACCGAATCATTGCCGGAGTTCTTTTACTGACCTACTTTTCCTTAAACAAATAAAAGTGAAGACTGCTGAAGATTATTTAGAAGGACAGGTTTTGTTGATTGACAAACCGCTACAATGGTCGTCTTTTCAGGCGGTGAACAAACTGAAATATGTTTTAAAAAACCATTACAATCTACCTAAGAAATTTAAGATTGGCCACGCCGGAACTCTAGATCCATTAGCTTCGGGACTTTTAATCATCTGCACTGGAAAATTCACAAAACGGATTACCGAAATTCAAGGACAGGCAAAGGAATACAACGGAACGTTTACTATTGGAGCCACGACGCCATCCTACGATTTAGAAACCGAAATAAATGCGACTTTTCCAACCGAACACATTACTTCCGAAATGATTTTGGAAACCACGAAGCAGTTTTTAGGAGAAATCGATCAAAAACCGCCTGTGTTTTCGGCCATCAAAAAAGACGGCAAACGGTTGTACGAACACGCCAGAGCCGGAGAAGAAGTAGAAATTTCCTTTAGAAAAACAACGATACACGAATTTGAAATTACACGAATAGCACTTCCTGAAATAGACTTTAGGGTTGTATGCAGTAAGGGAACTTATATTCGTTCGTTGGCATTTGACTTTGGTAACGCTTTAAATTCGGGTGCCTACTTATCGGTTTTGCGCCGAACAAAAATTGGAAACTATGCAGTTGATAATGCTATTTCGCCGATACAGTTTGAGCAACAACTACATCAATCCGAGTCATCAGATTCATAATTTCTTTTTGGACTGACAATCCTTTATCGTGCAGGTACCACAATTGTAAATTGGTTTTTGCGGTTTCATCTACTACGCCGTATTTGGCTTTGTAATCCAGTATTAACTTTTTAGCCTCTTGAGGTCGGGGTCCAAAATCGCCTACTACTTTTAAAGTATTTTTGTCAATGACAATTAGTTTCGGAATCGACTTGGTGCCATTCGTTAAAAAGAGATTCATCAACTCTTCGTTTTCATCACGAAAAACAATTTTCAGATCTATTTTTTCTGAAAGCGCTGCCATTTTGTATAGTATAGGTAAAATTTGAGCCGCATCGCCACACCATCCCTCAGAAATCACCAGCCAAATGTATTCGCACTGCAGTTGTTTTAATTCCTGATCGAACTCGGTTGCAACTTTTATGGTTTTGTCTAAACGGTTCATGCGCACTTCATTCAGTTCGGAATAATGCGTTAAAGCTTCGCTTTGTTCGTTTCCTGTTGATTTGCCTTCTTTTAATAATGCCGTAACATGGGCTCTATAGTCTTTATAACCAACACTTTTTACTAAACTTTCTTTTATGATAGCTTCCATTCTTCTTAAATTTATACTACAAAATTACGAAACACTAACCTTACCTACTGTGATAATTGTTACGAAAACATTATTTTTATTCCCTATCCAAAAAAAACAGAATATGTTTATATTTGCATCAAATTTGACAGCAAAGAAGCCTTCCCTTTGGATATTGGGTTATGCTGCGGATTCAAATTTACAGAAGTACAACTAAACAATACTAACTAAATTTACTAGAACCGAAGCATCAAGCAACTTCTAGGAAAAATACAATCGGAATGAAATACAAAAGAATTCTTCTTAAACTAAGTGGTGAAGCTTTAATGGGTGACCGACAATACGGCATCGACCCAAAACGTTTAGCCGAATATGCTGATGAAATCAAAGAAATCCACAGCAAAGGCGTAGAAATTGCCATTGTTATTGGTGGTGGCAATATTTTTAGAGGCATTGCAGGAGCCAGTAACGGAATGGACAGAGTTCAGGGAGATTATATGGGAATGCTTGCTACTGTTATCAATGGAATGGCATTACAAGGTGCTTTAGAAGATAAAGGAATGCTGACTCGTTTGCAAACCGCTTTGAAAATTGAGGCGATTGCCGAACCGTATATCAAAAGAAGAGCCGTGCGTCACTTGGAAAAAGGAAGAATTGTTATTTTTGGAGCCGGAACCGGAAATCCGTATTTCACTACAGATACAGCCGCGGTACTTCGAGGTGTTGAAGTGCATGCTGATGTGATTTTAAAAGGAACACGCGTGGACGGCATTTATGATTCTGATCCTGAAAAGAACGCCAATGCCGTAAAATTCAACAGCATTACTTTTGAAGATGTTATTAAAAAAGGATTGAATGTAATGGATTCCACAGCCTTCACTTTGAGTCAGGAAAACGCCTTACCCATCGTTGTTTTTGATATGAATAAAAAAGGAAATTTATTAAAAATATGTAACGGTGAAGAAATCGGAACCGTTGTGAAAATATAGAAATTTTAGACTGCTCAGACCTCTTAGACCAACTTAAAATCTAAGAAGTCTAAAAAGCTAACCATCTAACAATCTAAAAAGAAATGGAAGATATAGAATTTATTTTAGACAGTACAAAAGAATCCATGGCGGGTTCTATTGCGCATTTAGAAAAAGAATTTTTAAACATCCGCGCCGGAAAAGCAACACCACAAATGTTGGGAAGTGTTTTTGTAGACTATTATGGTTCACAAACGCCACTTTCACAAGTGGCTAACGTCAGCATTCCTGATGCTCGAACGATTACGATTCAGCCTTACGAAAAAAGTATGTTGCAAACCATTGAAAAAGCGATTATGATTGCCAATCTTGGTTTTAATCCGATGAATAACGGGGAAAACATCATCATCAGTGTGCCGCCATTAACGGAAGAACGCAGACGTGACTTGGTAAAACAGGCTAAAGGTGAAGCTGAAGATGCTAAAATCAGTATCCGAAATGCGCGTAAAGATGCCAACACCGATATTAAAAAACTGGAAAAAGACGGTACTTCTGAAGATTTGTGTAAAAAAGCAGAAGACGACATCCAGAAATTAACCGATAGTTTCATCCGAAAAGTGGATGAACATCTGGCTACGAAAGAAGCCGAAATCATGAAAGTGTAACTTTTGTTAATTCAGTATTAAAATCCGTTTCGATGTTTCGGGACGGGTTTTTTTATTCCTATTTTTGTCCAATCTTTTGTGCCAATTCCTTTCAAATGAAGCAATTATTTCTATTGTGTTTCTTTTTTACGCTGTCGCTTCAGGCACAAATCCAGCTCCATGGCGTAATCAAAGATTCGGAAACCAAGAAAGCACTTCCGTTTGCCACCATTACTATCGAAAATGGCTTTTCCACCATCTCCGATGTGGATGGGAAATTTCATTTTAAACTGTATGCACAGCCTCAAAGCTTAACTATTTCTTATGTTGGCTACGAAACCCGAAGCATTCCGTTACTGGATATAAAACCTTTTTACACGCTTTATGTTCTAAGAAAAACGGATGCCCTACAAGAAGTTACGATTTCAAATACCAATCCGGCCAACGCTATTATTGCCAAAGTCATTCAGCAAAAAAATGCTAACAATCCACAACAGAAATTACGCACCTTCCAATTCAAATCTTACAACAAGCTTCTGGTAACCGCCAATCCAGATTCTATTGTGGGCAAAATCGATACCTTATCTATCAAGAATAAAGTGGTCAAAATGGATTCAACGGATTACAAATTCAAGAAAATCATTGACAAACAGCATTTGTTTCTTACCGAAAAAGTCTCGCAGTTTCAATTTGAAAAACCCCTTTTGAAAGAAACGATTATTGGCACTAAAATGGCGGGTTTCAAAGAACCTATTTATGAATTTCTGGGCTTTGCCATGCAGTCGTTTTCGGTGTACGATGACCAATATGAATTGTTTGAAACCAAATACAAAAGTCCGATTGCTGCTAAGGCCCTAAAGGAATATCGATTTAAAATTTTGGATACTACTTCGGTAGAAAAGCGTGAGGTACTTGTTATTTATTTCAAAAACAGAAACAAAAAAGGTCTAGAAGGATTATTGTATATCGATACTGAAAACTTTGCTGTAGCTAGAGCTGTAATGCGCGTTCGCGGTGTTTTAGACATTACGGGAATTCATGAATTCATCTATTTAGCAGAAGAGAAAGTGTGGTTTCCAATAAGTAAGGATTTTAGAATTGTTAAAGGAAAAAGCAAGGAACCTACAACCATTTTAGGTGGTCGTATAGAGTTTTCTGCCGAAGACGATGAAGAATCACCTTCTAAAAAAGATGCCTCCGATTTTACCTATCTCTCCTCGGAAATGCAGGTATTTGATTTAGTACTAAATACCGATCTGAAAATCAAGAAAACGTCTGTTGCTATTGAAGTTAAAAACAATGCCATAAACCGCGACGAGAAGTTCTGGAAACAAAACAGAACAGACAGTTTAGACTTGCGCGGTAAACGAACCTATGTTGTTTTGGATAGTGTTGTTTCTAAAGAAAACATCGAAAAGAAAATCAGGTTTGGACGGAAAGTTTTTAATGGCTATGTTCCTTTAGGTCCGTTTGATTTTGACTTACGTTATCTGTTAAGTTATAATAATTTTGAAGGCTTCCGCATCGGAATTGGTGGTATTACCAACGATACCTTTTCGAAGAAATTGCGTTTGGAAGGTTACACGGCTTACGGTATCAAGGATGAAACCATCAAATACAATATCGGAACTGCTGTTCGTATTGGGAATTTTTCGAATACTTGGGTTGGCGGTGCTTATACTGATGATGTTCGCGAGATTGCGAGTACGACCTTTGCCACAGACAAAAGGGTTTTCAAAATTTATGATCCGCGTCCGATTAACATCAGTACGTTTTATAATCATAAAACTTGGCGTGGGTATATTGAGACTAAAATCATTCCGAAAACCGAAACCCTCTGGCAGTTATCTTATAGTGAAATAGCACCTTTGTTCAATTATACTTTTGCGTATGACAACCACTTATATCGCGATTTCACGATGACGACAGCCCTGTTCTCGATGCAGTGGAACCCTTTCAGCGATTATATGCAAACACCAAATGGTAAAATAGAATATGAAAAACGTTTTCCGAAATTCTCTTTTCAGTTTACCAAATCGTTGCCTAATATTTTAGCCAATGATTTTGATTTCGGTAAAATAGATACCCGAATAGAATATGAAAAAAAATATTTAAACGGACAAAAATCGGCTGTGTTAGTACAAGCTGGTTTTTCTTTTGGTGCTTTGCCATTAACCCATTTATACAACACTTCTCCCAACAATTTAACCAAAGACAATTTGTTGCAAAGGATTACCATTGCGGGTAAAAACAGTTTTGAAACCATGTATTTCAATGAATTCTTTTCGAGTGAATTTGTAATGCTACAACTGAAACACGGTTTTAAAAGAGTGGAATTGTTCAGGAATATTAAACCATCACTCATTTTAGTGACCCGAATGGCTTGGGGCGATCTACAGCATTCAGAGCGACATATCGGAATTGTTTACAAAACCCTGAACGAAGGTTTTTTTGAATCGGGAATAGAACTCAATCAGATTTTTAAAGGATTTGGATTGACCGGGTTTTACCGATACGGACCAAATCAACTACCTCGTTTTGAAGACAATGTAGCGGTGAAGTTGAGCTTTGTTTTTGATTTCGGACTGTAACTTAAGGCTTGATAATCAAAACTGAAGGAATATCGGTAAGCCATGCCACCTCATCATCGATTAATTTTTTCCAGGTTTCTAAACTAAAGATGACCAAATCCTGCTCTAAGAGAAATGGTTTATTAACCTGATCCGGTTGAAAAACCTCCACATTATCCTTATAGTTCTGCTCCAAAGCCAATAAAGATTTCTCCACAATAAAATTATTTTTGGTGTGCTTGTTATTGTCAAGAATCGTGATATGAGCGTCATTGTTGTAAATCAGTTTTTGGGCGTAATCTACCAGAAAAACATCCCCGGCACTAAAGATTCCAAGAAAAACTTTGTCGATATTTTGTAGTTCTTTATCAATTAAAATTCCGAGTGGCGTTTTCGTTTTAGAGATGATTAAACGCGTTCTGTCATCAAAAGGAGAATTTTCAAACAAGCCTTCTTTCCCTTTAAACTTGTCTAATAAACGATCTGGATTGATGATTCGGGAAGTAAATCCGAGCACTTTACCCAAAATCGTACCTTCAAAAATAGATTTCCCCAAACCTACTAAAACCAAATCATATTTCCCTTCGTGAGCAATATCAGCAATATCACTTTCAATGTCACCTGTTGCTTTAAAAATGGTCGTAATTTTTTGATTTATTTTTTTGGATTCTCTATTGATGGGTTCAAAGGTTTCCTTTTCGTATTCTTCCAGATTGTACGCGTGCATTTCATCGCTTATGGTCAAGTGCATGGCTGTGACATTAGACGATTCGGGTTGTTTTCGGATCAGGCTGTTGGCCAAACGCAATAATGATTTCCCTTTTTCGTTATTTCCGAACGAAATCAAGATGTTATAATCAGAAATCTTTTTGACTTCCGGTGGAATGATAGCGTCTTTTGTTTTAAAAATAAAATTGATGATATCCAAGGCCGGTCCGGTCATGAAAGTAGTAACCAGCGCCATGATAACCATCATCGTAAACACTTTTGGCGAAAGGACTCCCAATTCGTATCCAATATTTAATACGACTAATTCCATTAATCCTCGGGTGTTCATCAAAGCACCAATAGTAAAACTATCGCGCCAATTTTGACCCACAAAACGGGCAGCCAAAGCGCTTCCGAAGAATTTCCCGACAACGGCAACCAAGATAATATATCCCGTGATTTTCCATAAATACGGCTCATCAATCAGACCAATTTCTGTTCGTAATCCTGTAAATACAAAGAATAAAGGCAGTAGTAAAATCACCGAAAGATCTTCTACTTTTTCGATAAAAATATTTCTAAACCTAGCAATATCAGGCATTATAGCTCCCATCAGGAAGGCGCCAAATAAAGCATGAATTCCGATAACTTCAGACAAATAGGCCGAAACCATCAAAGTCAGTAGAAAAATAGCTACCACCGATTTTTTAAGGTTGTCTTTTTTGGCGTATAAGTCTCCCACACGTTTTAAAAATGGTTTGACTATAAACAACATCGCTAAAACATATACTAAAGCCAATCCTATGACATATAAAGAGCTCACAAAACTTCCGGCTTTTACGATAGCAATAACGACAGCAAGTAAGCACCAAGCGGTAATATCGTCGGCGGCGGCACAAGTGATCACAATAGTTCCTAAACGGGTTTTGTGAATCCCTCTTTCCTGAACAATCCGCGCCAAGACCGGAAAAGCGGTAATACTCATCGCAATTCCCATAAACAACCCAAAAGACAAAAACTCGACTCCAGGCGGAGCAAACTGATGATAGATATAATACGACAATCCGATTCCAAGGGCAAACGGAATAACAATACTGGCATGACTGATTACAACGGCATCATTAGCCTTATTTTTGAGGACTTTTAGGTCTAACTCCATTCCGATAACAAACATGAAAAGGATTAAGCCTACTTGACTTAACATTTGAAGATTTCCTAAAGAAGCAACAGGAAATAAAGCTTCTTTCATATCGGGAAAATATAACCCAAACAGCGATGGTCCAAGAGCAATTCCGGCTATAATTTCACCGATAACCGAGGGCTGGCCTATCTTTCTGAAAATCCACCCAAAAATTCTAGCTACTAAAACAATGGTAATAATTTGAAAAAGCAGCAACGCCAAAGGATGTTTTACATTATGAAACAGCGAAGATAAAAACTGAACCCACTGACTGTCGGTTGAAGAAGGAGAAACAATTTTTCGGCCAACTTCTAATAATTTTCCTTGTTCCACTATCCAATACATCAACCAGGTAAAGCCTCCAGTAATGGTCAAATAGAATAATGTGTTTTTTAAATTTCTCATCCAATAGTGTGTAGTTCTGTGTACAAATATGGCAAAAAACTGTCTATTTTTTTTATTTTTTTAAGGCTATTAATGATTATTTAAAGCGTAATCCTAAATCCTGATTAAATTAAAGAAAACTTTGCTGTATTGAACCCAAATTTTTTAGGGTTTTGATTACCTTTGCAACCCATTTAAGGTTTTATGAAAAAGTTGTTAGGTATTGGTTTTTGGGAAATAATTGCCCGAATTATCCTGAGAAGTAGAATTGTCATTTTAGCAGGTATTGTTTTGATTACAATTGTACTAGCCTTACAATGGAAAAACATCCGATTTACCCAAACCGAAGCCAATCTAATTCCAGCCGACGATAAAGTCAATGTCGATTATCAAAAGTTTCTAAATCATTTTGGCGAAGAAGGAAATCTTATTGTAATTGCCACCAAAGACAAAAAGCTTTTTACCCCAAAAGTCTACAAAGCCTGGAGTGCTTTGATGCAGGAAATCAAGTCACACAAAGAGGTTAGTCTGGTCGTTTCTGTTGATAACCTTCAAAAACTGACTAAAAACGATTCGCTTGAAACCTTTGAACTGAAACCGTTGGTGAATGAAAGCAAGATTCAAGACGAGCGTTATCTGAAACAAATTCAAACCGAATTATTTACCAAACTTCCGTTTTACGAAGGATTGTTATTTAATAAAAAAACAGGCGCCATACGTTCTGCCATTTATTTAGATAAAAAAATCGTCAATACGAAAGCCAGAAAAGAGTACGTTCTGAACGATTTAATTCCGGCCATAGAAAAATTTCAGAAGACTTCCGGAGTGGAAGTACATACTTCGGGAATGCCTTATATCCGAACCCTAAATGCCAAAACGATTATTGACGAAATTGGTTTGTTTATTGGTGCTGCTTTGTTGATTACGTCCTTAATTTTCTTTTACTTTTTCCGCTCGTTCCGTGCCACAATGATTTCGCTGATTGTGGTGATTATTGGGGTTATGTGGTCGTTCGGAATTATGGGCGCTTTGGGCTATGAAATTACCGTACTGACCGCTTTAGTTCCCACTTTAGTCATTGTAATCGGAATACCCAATTGTATTTTCTTTATCAACAAATACCATCAGGAATACCACAAACATTCCAATAAAGCCAAAGCCTTACAACGCGTAATTACCAAAACCGGAACAGCAACACTGATGACCAATATCACTACAGCTGTTGGCTTTGCAACGTTTATTGCTACCAATAATGTTTTGTTAAGAGAGTTTGGCGTGGTAACCACCATCAATATTTTGGCCATCTATTTATTGAGTTTGTTATTGATTCCGATTTTCTTCAGTTATATTCCTTCTCCAATTCCGAGACATTTGGGCCATTTGGAACGCGAATCGCTGACAAAATTTTTAGCATGGATTGTCAATACGGTTAAATACAATCGTTTGGGCGTATACATCACGGCAATTTGTTTATTGGTTTTCGGAATTATCGGCATCGGAAAAATTAAGGTTTCGGGAAGTATTATAGAAGATATGCCCAAAAACACTGGTTTTTATAAAGACATCCGTTTCTTCGAAAAAGAATTTGACGGAGTCATGCCTTTGGAAATTATGATTGATACCAAACGGAAAAATGGTGCCATGAAACTATCCAACCTCAGAAGAATGGAAGAATTGGAACACACCATAACGGATATTCCAGAGCTTTCCAAACCGTTATCGATCGTAAATATTGCCAAAAGTTTCAACCAAGCTTATTATAACGGCAATCCCGATTTTTATACGTTGCCCTCGCCCAATGAAGAGTTTGCGCTGATTCCGTATATCAAGAATTCTCTAAAAAATTCGAAAGACAATCAGCTTAAAAGCTATATTTCTGCGGATGGAAGTGTGGTCAGAATCACCACTTTTATTAAAGATGAAAATGGAGAGCGCATGGAAGCCATAGAATCGCATATCCGAAACAAAGCCGATAAACTCTTCCCATCGCCAAGATATGAAGTAATTATTACCGGAAAACCATCGGTCTTTCAAAAAGGGACCAAATATTTGCTGGACAATCTGCTTTCGTCATTACTTTTTGCATTTTTTCTAACGGGAGGTTTGGTGGCCATTATGTTCCGTTCATTCAAAATGGTTTTGGTTTCGATTATTCCAAATTTATTACCGTTACTGATGACAGCAGGATTGATGGGGTTTTTGGGAATTCCACTAAAACCTTCCACGTTGTTGGTCTTCGGAATTGCCTTCGGAATGTCGGTTGATGATACACTACGATTCTTAGCACAATACCGATTAGAACTTTCACGGAATGATTGGAGGATCAAAAAATCAGTGTTTGCCACTTTTGAAGATGCGGGCATCAGTATGTTTTACACTTCCATTGTGTTGTTCTTTGGATTTTCGGTATTTATGCTGTCTAGTTTTGGCGGAACGGTAGCACTAGGAGGATTGGTTGCCCTGACCTTGTGTTTCGGAATGTTATCCAATTTAGTTTTATTGCCTTCGTTGGTTTTAACATTAAACAAAACGCTGGCAAACCAACAGGAATTACCGGAACCCACCATCGATATTTTGGAGCGCACTGATGAAGAAATAGACGAGTTAGAAAAAAACAATAAATAAATTATATTTGCAACTCATGATATTAAATATCAAATTTTAGATTTTAAATATTTGATATCTGAAATTTAAAATCTCATATTAAAATGAAACATACCAAAGTTAAAAGCTTACTAAGCAGTGAAACAACGATTTCAGAAGTAAATGCAAAAGGTTGGGTAAGAACTTTTAGAAACAATCAATTTATTGCATTGAACGATGGTTCGACCATTAACAATATTCAGTGTGTAGTCGATTTTGAAAACACGCCTGAGGAAACCTTAAAAAGAATTACTACCGGAGCAGCCATTTCAGTGACCGGAGCTTTGGTGGAAAGTCAAGGTGCCGGACAGAAATATGAAATCCAAGTTTCTACATTAGAAATTTTAGGAGACTCTGATGCGGAGAAATTTCCAATGCAACCCAAGAAACACTCCTTGGAATTCCTTAGAGAAAATGCTCATTTACGTGTTCGAACCAATGCGTTTGGAGCGATTATGCGAGTGCGTTCTGTTTTGGCGCATGCGGTTCATACCTATTTTCAGGAAAAAGGATTTGTATACGTAAATACGCCTGTAATTACAGGTGCTGATGCGGAAGGTGCCGGAGAAATGTTTCAGGTGACTTCATTACCCTTAGATAATTTGCCAAAAAACGAAGAAGGCAACATCGATTACAAAAAAGATTTCTTCGGAAAACATACTAATTTAACCGTTTCGGGTCAATTGGAAGGGGAAACCTTTGCGATGGCTTTGGGACAGATTTATACTTTTGGACCAACCTTTAGAGCAGAGAATTCAAATACCTCACGTCACTTGGCGGAATTCTGGATGATTGAGCCTGAAGTAGCGTTCAATGATTTGAATGACAACATGGATTTGGCGGAAGATTTTATACAATACGTCATTAAATATACGATGGATAAATGTCAGGACGATTTAAAGTTTCTGGAAGGCCGTTTATTAGAAGAAGAAAAATCAAAACCACAAGCTGAACGCAGCGAAATGGCACTGTTAGAGAAATTAAACTTCGTGTTAGAAAATAACTTCAAACGTGTTTCATACACGGAAGCTGTTGACATTTTAAGAGATTCTACTCCAAATAAAAAGAAAAAATTCCAATACATAATCAACGAATGGGGCGCAGATTTACAAAGCGAGCACGAGCGTTATTTGGTGGAAAAACACTTTAAATGTCCGGTGATTTTGTTTGATTATCCGGCTAACATCAAAGCGTTTTACATGCGATTGAACGAAGACGGAAAAACAGTTCGTGCGATGGATATCTTATTTCCTGGAATTGGTGAAATCGTTGGTGGCTCACAACGTGAGGAACGTTACGATGTTTTGGTCGAAAAAATGAAGGCACTTGGCATCGACGAAGAAGAATTATGGTGGTACTTGGATACGCGCAGATTCGGTTCGGCTGTGCATTCCGGTTTTGGTTTAGGATTTGAACGTTTGGTATTATTCGTAACCGGAATGACCAATATTCGTGATGTAATTCCGTTTCCAAGAACGCCACAAAACGCAGAATTTTAAAAAAATGTTTATTAAGGTTATGAGGGTTAAAACGTTTATATAAACCTCATAAACATCATAAACTTTATAAACTCAAAAAATGTTAAAGCAGTTCCTAAATCTAAAATTATCGCAAAAACTATCACCTCAGCAAATCCAGTTGATGAAGTTGATACAACTGCCTACGCAGGCTTTTGAACAACGTCTCAAGGAAGAATTGGTAGAAAATCCGGCTTTGGAAAGTGGTAAAGAAGAAGAAGAGCTTTACGAAAAGGACGAGTTTGACAATAATGACGAATATGATGATTACGAAGGAAGTGAAAACATTGAGGCAGGTGAAATCAACATTGATGAATATTTAAGCAACGACGAAACTCCCGATTATAAGCTACAGTCCAACAACTACAGTGATGACGATGAAGATCGTGAAATTCCGTTTGCCGCAGCAACCAGCTTCCATCAAGATTTAATCAATCAGTTGAACACCTTTCTTTTGACAGATGAAGAGCGCGAAATCGCAGAATTTTTAGTCGGAAGTATTGATGATGACGGTTATTTGCGTCGCGATATTCAGGATATTGTAGATGATATGGCCTTTACACAAGGCATTTATACAGATGAAAAAACCGTAGAAAAAATGCTGCATATCATTCACGATTTGGATCCGGTAGGCGTTGGTGCTCGAAATCTGCATGAATGCTTGTTGTTGCAGCTCCGACACAAAACACCCTCAGAATCGGTTGATTTGGCGATTAATATCATTCAGAATGAATTTGATGCCTTTACCAAAAAGCATTACGAAAAACTGTTATTACACTACGAAATTTCAAAAGAACAACTCAAGAAAGCGATTGAGGAAATCGAAAGACTGAACCCAAAACCCGGAGGTGCTTATGACAGCAACAATCGGATTGTAGAACAAATTGTTCCCGATTTTGCCATTAGAATTGTAGATGGTGAATTGGAACTTACGTTGAACGGAAGAAATGCGCCAACGCTCCATGTTTCCAAAGATTATCAGGAGATGTTGCAAACCTATAAGGATTCCAGAGATAAATCGAATCAGCAAAAAGATGCCGTGCAGTTTATCAAACAAAAACTGGATTCTGCCAAATGGTTTATTGATGCCATTCGACAACGCCAGGAAACGCTGTATGTTACGATGAATGCTATCATGCATTTTCAGCGCGAATATTTCCTAGACGGTGAAGAAACCAAACTAAAACCAATGATTTTGAAAGATGTTGCCGATATGGTTGGCTTGGATATTTCTACGGTTTCCCGTGTGGCTAACAGCAAATATGTAGATACGCCTTATGGTACAAAACTAATCAAGGAATTCTTCTCAGAATCGATGAAAAACGATCAAGGCGAAGATGTTTCTACTTTAGAAATCAAAAAAATCCTCAAAAACATCATTGAGGAAGAAGACAAAAGCAAACCGTTGCCCGACGACCAGTTGGCAGAGCTTTTAAAAGAAAAAGGGTATCCCATTGCGAGAAGAACCATCGCAAAATATCGTGATTTGCTTGATATTCCTGTGGCACGAATGAGGAAGAAGATTTAAAGTATCAGATTCGGGACTAAGGATTTTAAGACGTCTTATAATTAATAAACAAAAGCTAGCTTGAAAAAAATACTTCCTTTTTTTTCATATTTTTTCCATCCTTTATTCATTCCGCTTTTAGGGACTATTTTTTATGTGCTGCTAGACAATCGGCATTTCACCTTACCACAATGCCTCATTCTATTTTTACAGATTATCATCATAACGGTGTTGTTACCGGTAGTTTTCTTTTTTTTGCTCCGAACCGTTGGGAAAGTAGATAGCGTCATGCTTTCGGAGATTTCTCAACGTAAAATTCCGTTACTATTACAGCTCATGCTTTTTGTAGTTTTAATAGAAAAAGGCATCACTTACGAACGCTTTACAAGTCTTTATTTCTTCTTTGTTGGTGGGATTATCAGCACTTTATTGGCATTTTTGCTTTTGTTTTTTAAATTCAAAGCCAGCATTCATATGATAGGCATCAGTTCGCTTACCGTTTTTATCATTGGTTTGAGTATCGCTAATGAAATCAATACCATCAATACGGTTGCTTTTTTTGTGATTATGAATGGTTTTGTAGCCTCATCGCGCTTGGTGATGCAGGCACATTCTAACAAGGAATTGTTGATTGGGTTTTTATGTGGAGCCATACCACAAGCCGTTTTACTTTACTTTTGGCTATAGAATATAGAACATCAGACCAAAATTGGTGGTGTTCATATCAATCGCTTTATTATCAATTTGTGCTGAAGACTTTAACAACGGATTGAGTCCATAATACGCGTAGAAATTCCAGGTGTTCCAACCCACTGCTACGTATATTCCGTAATGAAACTGATTAAAATCTTTGTTGCCCGTTTGCTTAAAGTCGCCTATCGATGCCACTGATTTATATTGGTCGTATAAGAGATAACTCAATTTGACTCCGGTATACACTCTCCAAAAAACATGGCTTTCGGGAGTAGAATCGCGCCATCGGAACTCTATCGGCAAGTCGATGTAATGTAATGAAAGTTTGTTTTTAGAAAAGGAAACTTCGGAATCCAATACTTGATAGGAATTCGTTCCGCCAGCATCTCGTATTCCTAAATTCTGATTGTAAATACCTAGAGAATAGCCCAAACCAGCAGCAATGGCAAAGGTTCGTTTCTTGTTGATGGGCATATCCCTTAAAAACCCAAACGCAAAACCGGGAGAAAGTTTGTTTTGAGCAATTCCGTCCGGACGTTTTTGCAGTGCATTATAGGTAATGTTCAGATAAAATTGGTCTTCCCGATACAAAGAATCCACAGCATCAAAATCGATTTCCTGCTCCTGCGCAAAAATGCCCAATGTGATAAAAAATGTTATGATGAATAGATAAAATCGCATACTGCAAGTGTTAAAAAGAAACGTAAATCCTTTAAGCGAAAGTACACTTTTCAATGGAATAAACAAAACTAGTAGTACCATTGGATTACCTGCTGTGATCACGAAAAGGGATGCTGTCAAAGAAAATGCAGATACTATACCTCTTTTCATTTTTTAATTTTCAAAGCTTCAACAAATAAAACGTGCCAAGCTTTGAAAATAAAAAGAGCTTCCATTGGAAGCTGATTCTTTTTTTGCAGAGAGGATGGGATTCGAACCCACGATACAGTTACCCATATACAAACTTTCCAGGCTTGCTCCTTCAACCACTCGGACACCTCTCTAATGGTGGTGCAAAGAACAACAAATTTTTTCAGTAAAAAAAGTTACTTCGACAAATTATTACTGCATTTCTCCTCTCAAGGCGGTTTCAAAAATGGTCTTGAAAACTGAGGGTGCTACATTTTGTCCTAACAAGTACATGAGCTTGGTTACCGCGGCTTCAGTTGTGATGTCTTTTCCAGAAATTACTCCGATTTTCTTGAGTTGTGAGCTGGTTTCATACTGCCCCATATTAACACTTCCCCCGGAACATTGCGTTACATTGACAACATGCAAACCACTTTTTATCGCTTTTTTCAGAAGTGAGACAAACCAATCATCGGTTGGTGCATTTCCGGAACCATAGGTTTCCAAAATAATTCCTTTCAAATTAGGAATGGCGATAATAGCTGACAATACCGATTCATTGATTCCGGGAAACATTTTTACGACGACTACATTATTGTCTAACTGTTTATGAACCAGTAACTTTTTAGTGGATATTCTTTGTAGAATCATATTTGAATTCACATTAAGATGTACTCCGGACTCTGCTAAATGGACGTAATTAGGTGATGCAAAAGCATTAAAATGTTCGGCATTTATTTTAGTGGTTCGGTTACCACGGTATAATTTGTATTCAAAATACAGACAGACTTCGTGAATTACTGATTTCCCTTTTTGTACTAACGATGCAATTTGGATGGCTGTGATGAGATTTTCCTTAGCGTCAGTGCGTAAATCTCCTATAGGCAATTGAGAACCCGTAAACACCACTGGCTTGTTAAGGTTTTCGAGCATAAAACTCAAAGCTGAGGCTGAATACGACATCGTATCAGAACCATGAAGCACCACAAATCCGTCAAAATCAGCGTATCGTTCTTCAATGATTTCGGCAATTTCGATCCACTTTTCTGGATTGATATTGGAAGAATCAATTGGCTTTTTAAACGAAATCGTTTCGATGTTGCAATCTAAAAGTTGAAGTTCCGGAATTTTTTGCAACAATTTTTTAAAGTTGAAGGCTTTCAAAACTCCCGTTTCAAAATCTTTAATCATACCAATCGTTCCTCCGGTATAAATTAAAAGTATGTTGGGTTTAGACTGCATTCTGATATTTCGATTTGTTTACTACCGGATTGGCATACATCGCCAGAAAACTTTCCAGCATTTGCGGATTATTTTCGTCTATTCGCATCTCCAATCTTCTTTCAAACAATGACTTTTCATTGTCGGTGTACAAATGACTGTAGGTATTGGATTTATGCAATAAATCATAGGCGATATAATTCGTGGGCCACAACTTATAGCTTTGTAAAATGGAATCATCGATAGCCAGAGCCAAAGCCTGAATTTGCTTGTTATTGTTGTCAAACTCCTGAGCAATGGTATCTAATTCGGTGCTTAAAACATCTCCAACACTAATGTGTATGCGTTTCTTTTGACCGATGATGCCGCTTAATAGAGTAATGAAATCTTCATTTTTTTCTTTGATGTAAATTTCGTCGTTGGCTTCAGCAATCAACTGTGGCATTTTTAGGGCATCCGTTGGGTCGTATTCATATGAAATAGAAACCGGAACGATTTGTATCTTCTTAAAATAGGCCATTAAATTTTTATCTGTGGCACCCATAGCGAGCATTTTCAGAACGCCTGAATGTGTCGCGTCATTGCCATCTTTGGTTCTTCCTTCGCGTTGTGCAATCCAAACCGAACGGTTTTCTCGAAGCAATAATTGTCCTATGTATTCCGACATCAATTTGGAACTTTCCAACAATTCCCTTGGAGGCAAACCTCGTTGCACGAGGAAATTTCGGTTGAGTTTAGACAAGGTTTTCAAAAAAGATTTTTTAACCAGATTGTCCCCAATAGCTGAGGCAGTCATTACTAATCCGTGGTCGAACAGCGAAACATTCAGCAATGACGTATCCAAAATAATGTCTCTGTGATTGGAAATAAAAAGATAAGACGTGTTAGGCTGCAGTTTTTCAAAACCCGAAGTTGTCAATCCTTCTGAGCTTTTTTCAAGGACTTTTTGAACCGATTTGTAGATGAAATTGCATTGAAAGTCGCGGATGGAGTGCGTTCTTTTGAGTTGCTCTTTCCAAACTTCTTCGGCAACATCCGGAAATGTAAAACCCATTAATGCCTTCATCATTGGATGATTGACTGCTGCCTGAATGGCTTCATTTACTTCGGCATCATAATACGGACGGATTTTATCAAATTGCTGCATCTTGGCTTCCCTTTTTGAAACACAAAAGAACAAAAAAAAACTCAATGAAAGGTGATTAAAACATTAAATCCCAAAAACATTCTTGGCGTTTTCTGTGGTGATTTGGGCAATTTCTTCAACGGGTACTTGATAAATTTGCGCCAGTTTTTCTGCTACTAATTTAGTATAACTGCTTTCATTTCGTTTGCCCCGAAAAGGCGCTGGAGCCAAATAAGGAGCATCGGTTTCGAGTACAATATTTTTTAAATCAATTTCGTTTAGAAACTGATCTATCTTTCCGTTTTTAAAAGTAGCCACGCCACCTATTCCGAGCTTCATGTTTAAATTGATGGCTCTTTTGGCCTGATCTAAATCGCCCGCAAAGCAATGAAAAATCCCGAACAAGTCCTCTGATTTCTCGTTATCTAATACTTCAAAAACCTCATCAAAAGCCTCTCGACAATGGATGTTGATTCCAAGCTTATATTTTTTAGCCAACTGTATTTGGTGCTGAAAAGCTTTCTGCTGAATCTTCAAAGTGGTTTTGTCCCAAAACATATCGACGCCAATTTCACCGATGGCATAGAATTTCTTCTTGGCTAGTTCGGACTCCACGTGAGCTAGTTCCTGCTGATAGGTTTCCGGTTTTACATAGCATGGATGCAATCCCATCATCAGAAAAATATTTTCCGGAAACTGCGCTTGTAAATCGTACATTTTTTGAGTGTATCCCGAATCTATCGATGGGACAAAGAAGCGCGAAACTCCGGCATCAATGGCACGCTGAATCATTTCGGTTCTGTCCTGATCAAATTCTTCGGAATAAAGATGTGTGTGCGTATCGGTTAAAATCATACTGTTTTTAAAGTGGTAAAGTTTATAAAAAAAATCCGTTCGGCAAGCCTCGGGTCAAAGTTTGCTATTCTTTTTTGAATTACATTTGACATCATTTTGCATTTATGAAACATCTTCAGGATTTACTCAAAAAAGAAAAATATAAGAAAATCAACTTTAAGGTTTCCAAAACCCAGCATTTGCTGATCAAAGCTACGGTTAATGGCGTTTCGGGAAATTTTATCTTAGATACCGGTGCTAGCAACAGTTGTGTGGGATTTGAAGGTATCGAAAAGTTCGGATTAAAAGCAGGAAAATCCAAAACAAAAGCTTCAGGAGCCGGTGCAACAGGGATGTTTACCCAATTGGCAAAGAACAATGCACTAAAAATTGGCCGATGGAACGCAACTGAATTTCACCTGATTATTTTTGACATGACCCATGTCAATCAGGCACTGTTGCAGTATAAAGCGAAACCTGTACACGGAATTATCGGCGCAGATATATTATTGGAAGGCAAAGCGATTATAGATTATTACAATCATTGTTTGTATTTAAAATAATTTATTAAGATAATTTTAATTTAAAGTTTCCTACATCTTTTTTTCATACATTTGATTTATAAAGTCTTATACTATGAAAAAAAATTACTTCGCTTTACTACTAGTTCTAGGTTTTGGTTTGTTCTTCAGCACAAATTTACAAGCGCAACTTATTGCTAACAATGATCAAGTTACAGTTACGCGCTCTAACTCAGTGCAAATTGTCATCCAAAATGTTTTAGGGAATGATACGCTAAACAGTATTCCGGTTACACTGTCTCAAGTTAATCTTACCCAAATTTCAGCTTCAAACAATATTTCATTAGAGCCTAATGGTTCTGTTGTATTAAATGCTGGATCCCCATCTGGATTCTATGCCATTGCCTATGAAATATGCCAAATTTCAAATCCAAATAATTGTACTGTTGCCGAAGTTTATGTGCAGGTCACTCCAGTGCCAGTTATCCCTGTAGCGGAATCTGTAACAATTTCTACTGGTTTGATTGCACCTCAGATTATATTGGAAAATGTACTTTCCAATGATACTTACGGAGGAATTCCGATAACGGTCAGCGAGGTAACTATCAATCAGGTTTCTTCCACGGCTTCGCCGTATTTCACGATTAATCCTGCAACTGCCAATGTAGTATTAATAGGAAGCCCACCACCTGGCACTTATCCGCTAACGTATTTTTATTGTGTAAACAGCGACCCTAATAATTGTGTGACCTCTACGGTAAACATAACTGTAGTGAATTCATTATCAACAGCTATTACGGCTACTTATCAAGATTTTAATGGCGATGGCATTACCAATGTAGGCGACGTTATTAATTACACGTATTCTATCACGAATTTAGGTAGCATTGCCGTTACTAATATTTCGATTACCAGTTCAGAGGTTAATATTAATGGTGGACCACCGATTCCGCTTTTAAATCCTAGTGCCAACAATAATTCAACTTATACCGGAATCCATGCCATTACGCAAGCAGATATTAATAGTGGCTCCGTAATTGTTTCCATTCAAACTAACGGAACTCGTTCAGGGAATCCTATAAGCATTACTACCACAAACACAAGAAGTTTGAATATTACTAACGGAATTAAGCTAAACGCTTTTATTGATTACAATTCTAATGGAACACAGCAAAACGGTGAGCCAAGTGTAAACTATGGTTCATTCCAATATGAATTAAACAATAATGGAATTATACACAACATAACCTCTTCCGATGGGATGCATTATTTGTATGAAACCAATCCTGCCAATAGTTATGATTTAGGGTATACTATCGACCCGCAATTTGCAGTTCGATATACGGTAACTCCTGCGGCTTATCCGAACGTCACAGTGGCTAATGGATCTGGTGTAGTAACTTACAATTTTGCTTTATCTGCTTTAAATCCTTATAATGATTTAGGGGTATATCTTTTCAGTAGTGCTCCGCCAAGACCAGGGTTTATTCACAATAACTCTATTACTTATGTAAACAATGGTAATCAAACAATTGCTTCCGGAACCATCACTTACACACATGATAACAATGTAAGCATTACTACTTATCCTTCGGGAGCAACTCCAACTGCAACTGGATTTACCTACAGCTTTACCAACTTGTTTCCAGGTCAATCTGCTTCCCTTACGGTAAGCTTACAAGTACCAACAATACCGACAGTTCAATTAGGAGATTGGGTTACAAATACTGCTACTATTACTGTACCAGCTAACGACATCAATACTAGTAACAATAGCAGCACAGAAACGCGAATTATCGTTGGTTCCTATGACCCTAATGACAAAGCCGAAAGTCATGGCCCACAAGTATTGTTTTCTAGCTTCACCTCGAATGATTATTTAACATATACTATACGTTTTGAAAACACGGGAACAGCTGAAGCTATCAACATCAGAGTTGAGGATGTTCTGGACACCAAACTTGATGAAACTTCCGTTAAAATGGTAGCGTCAAGTCATGCTTATGTTTTAGATCGTATAGGTCGCAATTTAACTTGGCGTTTTAATGGTGTGAACTTAGAGCCATCAATTCCGGGTAATCCTATCATTGGTCATGGTTATATAGTGTTTCAAGTAAAACCAAAACCTGGCTATGTAATTGGCGATGTTATAGCAAATACAGCCAACATTTACTTCGATTTCAATCCGGCTATTGTTACCAACACTTGGACAAGTACTTTTGTTCCACTATTAGGAACCTCTGATTTTGTTTTTGATAATTTTAGATTGTATCCAAATCCGGTGAAACATAATTTGACGCTCTCCAATACATCAACTATCGATACTGTTGAAATCATATCTGTTTTAGGACAACGAATTCAATCTATAAAAGTTAACGACCTACAAACCGAAATCGATTTGTCTGGATTGACACGAGGAATGTACTTTGTGAAAGTAACCAGCAACGGACAAGAAAAAACCGTTAAGATTTTAAAAGAGTAATTATAGCTCTTGATAAAACAAAAAACCCAAGCAATAATTGCTTGGGTTTTTTTATATCCTATTATTCCGTTTTGGGTTTAGGAGCAAAATGTTTCTTCATTGAATAAAACGCTATAAAGGTGCTCAACAACATCAAAAATCCTCCTAAAATAAAAGGTGCACCTGGCAATTGAAACGGTGCTTCTTTATGGGTGAAAAAGTAAAAAGTATTCGTCATCATCGGTGGTCCAATTATGGCCGAAGCACTCATCAAACTAGCTAGAGTTCCCTGAATCTCTCCCTGCTCATTGGCTGGCACTTGCCCCGATATCTCCGCTTGCAAAGCAGGTCCGGCAATGCCACCAAGGCAATACGGAATCAAAAATACAAACATCATCCAACTCTCTGTTGCCACTGCAAAAAGCAACATCCCCACACTATACAAAGCCAAACCTATATAAATACTCTTTTGATTTCCGAGTTTTGGACCGGTCCAACGAACCAAGCCTCCTTGCACCAAACCTACTAATAAACCAACTACACCCAACGAAATCCCAACCATTTTTTCATCCCAGTTAAAACGGTACATCGTAAAGAAACTCCAATTGCTATGCACCGCATGTGAGCCCACATACAAAAGAAAAACGGCTGTAATTAAACCAATTAAGGTAGGATACTTTTTCAAACGAATAAATGCCGTTATCGGATTGGCGCGCTTCCATTCAAAAGCTCTTCTGTTTTCTTTAGACAACGATTCGGGTAAGATGAAATAACCATACAGAAAATTCAACATACACAAAATAGCCGCGGCATAAAACGGAACTCTCGAACCAAATTGTCCCAACAATCCACCTATCACAGGACCAATTATAAAGCCCAATCCAAAAGCCGCTCCAATCATTCCGAAATTCTTAGCTCTAGTCTCGGGTGTGCTCACATCAGCAATATAAGCAGAAGCGGTCGTAATACTGGCTCCTGTTAAACCGGCAATAATACGTCCAATAAACAACCAAACTATAGTGGGCGAAAAAGCCAGTAAAAGATAATCCAAAGCAAAGGCAAAAAGCGAAATCAGAATAATAGGCCGTCGACCGTATTTATCACTGAGATTCCCAATCAGAGGAGCACACAAAAACTGCGTTATCGCATACGCAAAAGTCAGCCAACCTCCATATTTAGAGGCCTCACTAATATCACCGTTAATCAGTTCCGAAATAAGTTTCGGAATGACCGGAATAATGATTCCCCAGCCTGTAATGTCAATAAGCATCGTGATAAAAATAAATCCGATGGCCGCTTCCTTTTTGCTTTTTTTCATAGAATGTTTTTTAGGCGTGTTCTCGTCTAAAGACGAGACCGCGCTGTCCGCAGTACACGATACTTGCTCCCATCGCTCACGCGGAATACAAATAAACGAAAACAATTCTATAATCTTACTATGCTTTACATTTCAATAGGTGAAGTTTGCCTAAATAGCTTTATGCTATTTTTAACAAATTTTTTTCTACTTTTTCAAGTAAAAAAATCCGAAATAATTTGCAAAACTAAAATAAACGTCTAGTTTTGTGGCTAATCACTTAAAAACAAAACAAAATGAAAAAATTATTTCTATTCGTGTCTGCAGTTGCATTAAGCGTTTCTTTAAACTCTTGTTCAAGCGATGGCGGTGGAGGAAGTTCTATGAGTATGAAAGTTGACGGAGTTAAAAAAAACTTTAAGACAGTAATCTACTCCTTTGGCGGAACCACATCTGTTTATGGATATACTGGCAATATTGACAATCCGACTGAAGAAGTAGAATTTGATCTTGCAACTGGTACTGGTGCCGATAAAGTCGCTAATTTTAATTATTACACCGCTACAAACGATTACATTCCAGTAGCTTTGACTTCCAATGTTACCACAAACGATGCCAATTCAGCAAAAGGAACTTTTTCAGGAACTGTAGAGCCCTTTGGAGCAGGTGCTGACCTAGTTATTACGGAAGGTACATTTTCAGGTAAAGTAACGGTTGACGAAAACTAAATAAATACAAAAATTAAAAAAAATCCCGCTTCCTATAAAGAAGCGGGATTTTACATATATATAGGCGCCTCATCCGAGGCGGAAAAAACTATAGTTCTAAAGCTTTCTTCGCATTGTTATCCATCAAAATTTCAACAGGCTTTTCTAAGGCTTCTTTGACAGCAACTAAGAATCCCACAGATTCACGACCATCTATAATTCGGTGATCATACGATAGAGCCACAAACATAACTGGTGCAATTACGATTTGGCCATCTCTAACGATAGGTCTTTCAACCACATTGTGCATTCCTAAAATTCCAGACTGTGGTGGATTGATAATCGGTGTACTCAACATACTTCCAAAAACGCCTCCGTTTGAAATCGTGAACGTTCCTCCTGTCATTTCATCCACCGTAATCTGTCCGTCACGAGCACGCAACGCTAAACGTTTGATTTCAGCTTCAACACCACGGAAAGACAATGTTTCAGCGCTTCTCATTACCGGAACCATTAATCCCTTTGGACCTGAAACCGCAACAGAAATATCACAGAAATTGTATGAGATTTTCTCTTGGCCGTCAATCATTGAGTTTACATCTGGATACAGTTGTAAGGCTCTTGTAACGGCTTTGGTGAAGAATGACATGAATCCTAATCCTAATCCGTGTTTGGCTTTAAATTCTTCTTTGTATTGTTCACGTAAAGCATAAATGGCTGTCATGTCCACTTCATTGAACGTAGTTAACATCGCTGTTTCATTTTTGGCAGATACTAATCTTTCTGCCACTTTACGACGCAACATGGATAATTTTGTTCTTTCTGAACCACGGTTCCCTCCTGTTGGTGTTCCCATAGAAGGCACTGCGTTTACAGCGTCATCTTTTGTAATTCTACCGCCTTTTCCACTTCCAACTACCTCTGAAGGTTGTATGTTTTTTTCGTCTAATATTTTCTTAGCTGCCGGAGAAGGTGTTTGTGCGGCATACGATGCTGCTGAAGCTGGAGCTGCTTTTGGAGCTTCGGCTTTCTTTTCTTCTACTTTTGGCGCTTCCTCTTTGGGACTTTCCGACTTTTGACTTTCGACTGATGTTGGTTTAGCAGCGCTAGTATCAATTAGGCAAACAACAGCACCAACGGCAACCGCATCGCCTTCTTCCGCTTTTAGCGTAATGATTCCAGCAGCTTCAGCTGGTAATTCCAGAGTAGCTTTATCAGAATCTACCTCAGCAATAGCTTGGTCTTTTTCTACGTAATCGCCGTCTTTCACTAACCATGTAGCAATTTCTACTTCTTTAATCGATTCTCCCGGTGAAGGGACTTTCATTTCTAAAATCATCCTAAATATATTTTAAATTATGAATTTTAAATTTTAAATGTTTTTTCTTTTTAGCCCCGATTGCAGCTGGCTACCATGTAGCGCGGAAAGCGGGTAATAGCTCCTAATTATTGGAATAAATTCTTATCAAAAACCATTCGGATGGCATCGGCGTGACGTCTTCTATCTCTAGTATGACTTCCTGCTGCAGGTGCGGCGTAGGCTTTTAATGATGCTAATCGCCATTTTACTAAATCGAAATTCATTAACATATAGCCATAAGCGCCCATATTTTTGGGTTCTTCCTGTGCCCAAACGAAATCGTCGGCATTAGGATAACTTTTGATAATGTCTTGCAATTGAGCTACCGGTAACGGGAATAACTGCTCGATACGTACCAAAGCTACATCATTTCTGCCTAAATTTTCTCTTTCGGCCAAAATATCGTAGTAGAATTTTCCGGTGACGAACACTACTGTTTTTACTTTTTTCTTGTCTACTGATGCATCGTCGATGGTTTCTTGGAAACTTCCTTTGTACAATTCCTCTCGAGTGGAAACGCATGAGGGATGACGCAACAAACTTTTTGGCGAAAATACCACCAACGGTTTGCGGAATTTGGTTTTCATCTGTCTTCTCAACAAGTGGAAGAAATTGGCTGGCGTGGTACAATCGGCAACATACATATTGTGACGGGCACAAAGCTGCAAGTAGCGTTCCATACGAGCTGAAGAGTGTTCTGCTCCTTGTCCTTCATAACCGTGAGGCAACAATAAAACGATTCCGTTTTGGTTGTTCCATTTGTCTTCACCGCACGAAATGTACTGGTCGATCATGATTTGGGCTCCGTTAGAGAAATCTCCAAACTGGGCTTCCCAAATGGTTAAAGCATTCGGATTTGCCAAAGCGTATCCGTAATCAAAACCAAGCACTCCGTATTCTGAAAGGAAGGAATTAAAAACATTGAACTTGCCTTTTATATCTTTGACTGTATTTAAAAGAATCACTTCTTCTTCGCTGTCTTCCACTTTTACCACGGCATGACGGTGCGAAAAAGTACCTCTTTCTACATCCTGACCCGAGATACGAACATCGTAGCCTTCGGTCAAAAGAGAACCGTAAGCCAACGTTTCCGCTGTTCCCCAATCGATGACGTCATTGTCATACATAGTTTTTCTGTCGGTAACAATTTTGGAAATTTTGCTAATGAATTTTTTATCAGAAGGTAAAGTCGAAACCGAAACGATGATTTCGTCCAGTTTCTTTTTATCAAACTTAGTGTCTACTTTTTTCAGCATTTCGTCATCTGAAACCTGAACGAAACCTTCCCATTCATCATGCATAAAAGGCGTGATGATGGTTAAATCCTTTTTACGAGAAGCCGTTAGATTCTCATCTAACTTCTCTTTGTATTCGTTTTCTATCTTAGTCAAATAGGCCGCATCAACAATACCTGCTGTGATTAATTTTTCGGCATAAATCTCTCTTGGGTTTTTATGACGCGCTATCAATTTGTACAAAACCGGTTGTGTAAAGCGAGGTTCGTCACCTTCGTTATGACCATATTTTCTGTAGCCTAACAAATCGATGAACACATCGCGACCAAACTCCATTCGGAAATCTAGGGCGAAAAGCATCGCATGTACCACCGCTTCAGCATCGTCTGCATTTACGTGAAGTACAGGAGATAAGGTTACTTTGGCAACATCGGTACAATACGTCGACGAACGTGCGTCTTGGTAATTTGTAGTAAATCCGACTTGATTATTAATCACAATGTGAATGGTTCCACCTGTTTTATAGCCATCTAATTGCGACATTTGAACAATTTCGTACACAATTCCTTGTCCGGCTACCGCTGCATCACCATGAACGGCTATGGGTAAAACTTTAGAGAAATCGTCCGGAAAATATTTGTCTTGTTTCGCACGAGTAATTCCCTCTATAACAGCACCAACCGTTTCTAAGTGCGACGGATTTGGCGCCAAATTAAGGTTGATTTTTTTACCCGATTTTGTTTTTCGTTCCGATGTTAGTCCTAAGTGGTACTTCACATCGCCGTCGAAATATTCTTTATCATAATCTTTTCCGTCAAATTCAGAGAAAATATCCTGAGTGGCTTTTCCGAAGATATTGGCCAATATATTTAAACGACCACGATGCGCCATTCCCATGACAAAATGCTCCACTCCTTTTTCGGCTGCGGATTCAATTACAGCATCCAAGGCCGGAATTAAACTCTCACCACCTTCGAGGGAGAAACGTTTTTGACCTACATATTTGGTGTGCAGGAAGCTTTCAAAAGAAACCGCTTCGTTTAGTTTTCCTAAGATGTGTTTCTTTTGGTCGTTATCGAAATTCGGAAGATTATCGTTGATGTTGATTCGGTCTTGAATCCACTGAATCACTTCAGGCTTTCTCATGTACATATACTCAATCCCAATGTGTTGGCAGTATACATTTTTAAGGTGTGCTATAATTTCCTTTAGTGTCTTTGGCTGATGTCCTAATATTTTAGCAGCATCAAAAACGGTATCTAAATCTGCCGATGACAAGTCGAAGTTTTCTAGATCTAAAGTGGGAGTATACACTCTTCTATCGCGAACTGGGTTGGTTTCGGTAAACAAGTGACCTCGTGAACGATATCCGTCAATTAGTTTCAGAACATTAAACTCTTTCTGAAGTTTATCAGAAACCGGAACATTTGCCGGAACATTTGTGGCATAATTGGCCAATTGCTGAACCGAAGCTTCGGCAACATGCTCTTCATTATAGGTCGTCATTCCAAAGTCAAAACCCTGAAAAAAGGCTCTCCAACTTGGCTCTACGCTATCAGGATTTTGAAGGTATTGTTCGTATAAAAGGGCAAAAAACTCGGTATGTGCTGCGTTTAAAAAGGAAAACCTATCCATAGCTTATTGGTAAATAGTCTTTGTATTAGAAAAATCAAATGCAAAAGTATGATATTTGTGATAATCTTTCAATGTTTTTAATACATTTATATCGCTAATTAAATATATATTATGCCATGCGAATGAAGAGCGTTACAACTTTTGCGGAATTGGTTCTACTGACTGTAATTTTAGGAATTAGTTCTGTCATTTCGGCTCAGGAAAAACCATTGCCAAAAGCAAAAACAGGTGCATTTTGGGAGCGTGTTGATTTTGGTGGCGGTTTGGGACTCGGAATCAGTAGTGGATATACTAACATTACTGTTGCACCAAGTGCTATCTACAATTTTAACGACTATTTTGCCTTGGGAAGTGGCCTACAATACAGTTATTTAAAACAAAAAAATTATTATTCCTCCAACGTTTTTGGCGGAAGCATCATGGGTTTCTTCAATCCTATTGAAGAAGTACAGCTTTCGTTGGAACTAGAAGAAGTAAATGTCAATAATAAGTATGTAGATTTGGGCGGCAATTATAGTAGGAGTTTTTGGAATACCGGTTTGTTTTTAGGCGGTGGATATCGTCAAGAAAATGTAATTATTGGTGGAAGAATTAACGTATTGTACGATAAAGACAAGGATATTTACGGCAGTGCTTTTATGCCATTTGTAAGGGTGTTTTTTTAATAGCGGTTTCGAAACCAAACTTTCATCCATTCCCTTTTTAAAATGAGAAATGCTATCTGTTCCGAAAGCTCGACGGTGTCTGAACCATCTAACTGTTTGACAGTATCTTCGGGAACATCGATAATGTAGAGTAAGTTTAATAATTCGGTGTACTTATACTGAATTAAACGATACACTTTTTCGTGTAGCTGTACTTTCAATTCATCAGGCGAAGTGCTTTGAGGAAAATCAATCGCTTCGTTGGCAAAATTAAAATCCTTGTTGATTTGGTCTATTAATTTTGAATATAAATTTTCTTTTTCGGCTTCCGAAAGTAATTGGATTGTGTTTAAAGGCGCAACAAAATTCATGTTTTTGCTTGTTTTTTAGTAATTTGTGAATTCCAACGTGATACAATCTTAGCCAACAAAACGTCACCACCAGCATAAAAGAAAACGGCTCCCATAGGTGGATTTATTGTAGGGATACTGTCAAATATTTTCGGAGACCATGTCCAACATTGGAAATAAGTTCCTACCAATTCTATAAAAATAACACATAATGCGATAAAACTGTATAAGTTATGTCCTTTTTTTCTGAGAAGTAACATGATAAATATAGGTCCAAAAATCAAGGTAAACCAATCCTTCAAAAGAAAGCCTACGGCACAAAAAAGAGACACAAAAAAGACAATAAACCCTTTTTTTAAAAAAACAGTATTTTGAATAGACCACAAAGTATGGGCAAAAATAAATCCGGAAGCATATACAATGGCATGACCAAAAGGAACATAAAACGGAATTTGAATGCCCTTATACTGATACATTCCCAGTAGGCTGCAAAAAATAAGTTCACCGATGTAGGATAAGAACACCATCACAAACATCAACTTTCGCAACTCACTTTCAGAAAAGTAAAAAAGTATTGAAAAGTAAATAACGGCCAAGAAATTCGTAAGCATTCGACCATCAAAATAAGCATCTTTAAAATAAACGCTGTCCAATCCGAGTGCTATTATGGTGAAAACTGGGAAAAATAAGGCCAATATAATTTGTGCCTTCGGATTTTCTTTTGGGTTATAAAACAAATAAGAATCACTCATATTTGAATATAAGCCTAAACATTTCTGCTCATTAATTTTTGTGCAAATGCCTCTAAAATATTTTTTTTATCGACACTTATTTGTACTTCATCCAACGTTTTTAGCGCTTTTAAAGTATACGATTCAATCGCTTTTTGTGTGGCCGCTGAAGCTCCAGTTTCATTGAAGATTTCTTTAACCGAATTGATTTTATCAGTATTATCATTAGGTTGAATCGAAAACAAATGTAATAATTGTTCTTTTTGAGCTTCGGAAGCAAACTCCATTGCCTTAAGATACAAATAAGTTTTCTTATTTTCGATAATATCGCCACCAACTTGCTTTCCAAAAGTCTCCGGATTCCCAAAAGCGTCTAAGTAATCATCTTGTAACTGGAAAGCAATTCCTAAATTGAGTCCGAAATCATAAATAGCATTAGCATTTTCTGTAGACGTTTCGGCCACAATTGCGCCCATTTTCATCGCGGCTCCAACCAAAACTGCCGTTTTATACTCAATCATTTTCAAGTATTCCGGAATGGTTACATCATCACGCGTTTCAAAATCGACGTCGTATTGCTGTCCTTCACAAACTTCTAAAGCGGTTTTACTAAAAAGTTGGGCCAACGCTCTAAATATTTTAGACTCGTACTCTTCAAAATATTGGTAGGCCAAAATAAGCATCGCATCGCCTGAAAGTATTCCGGTATTGATGTTCCATTTTTCATGAACGGTCTCTTTTCCTCTTCGCAACGGAGCATCATCCATGATATCATCATGAATCAACGAAAAGTTATGAAAAACTTCAACTGCAGTAGCAGCAGCAAGTGCTTTTTCGGCATCAGCATCAAAAACCTCAGTAGCCATCAAGGTTAAAACCGGGCGCAGTCTTTTTCCGCCCAGCGCAAGAATATACTGAATAGGCTCGTACAAATTAGTAGGCTCTTTTTGCAAGATTAAAGAATCGAAATGCTTTGAAATCAGTTCCTGATAGTGGGAAATTGCGCGCATGAAAATATTTTCGGCTAATTTAAGATATTATGACCGTAATACAAAAGTGTCTTTTTCTGCTAATGTTAAATTTACGTTAATACTTTGGAAACTATTTTAGTGTTAAAAGTTTCCATCTTATTTTTGCCCTATAATTTTTAACATATCATGAAAGAGAAAATCATCAAAAAAGCAACCGACATGTTCTTAAGACTTGGTTTTAAGAGTGTTACTATGGATGATATTGCGTGTGAAATGTGTATTTCAAAAAAAACAATCTACAAATATTTCAGCAATAAAGAAATGCTTATTGAAGAAGGTACGGAAGCAGTACATCAAAAAATCCATGCTTTGATGGATGACGTAGTGGCCAAAAATTACAATGCTATTGCCGAAAACTTTGAAATACGCGAAATGTTCAAACAAATGTTTCAGTCTTTTGACCAATCTCCAGCCTATCAACTAAAAAAGCATTACCCAGAAATATATGCCAAAATGATGGCAAACGAAATCGAAGACTGTAGTCATATGTTCCGTCAAAACATCATTAAAGGAATTGCAGAAGGCTTGTATCGAAAAGAAACCGATATTGAAGCTGCCGTTAATTTTTACTACACTCTGATTTTTTCCATCAATGAAAACACCCAGTTGGAAAAAGACGCTTATGAGCTCGAAGCTAAAGCATTAGAATATCACACCAGAGCCATAGCTACACCAGCCGGAATCACAGAACTTGAAAAACAATTACACAATCTTAATACTTAAACATCAATCTATGAAAAAGAATCTATCAATAATCTTTCTATTGTTTGTGGGTTTGTCACAAGCTCAGGACAAAACGGAAAGTTATTCTTTTAGTTTGCAACAAGCCATCAATCACGCTTTGGAGCATAACTATACTGCTATCAATGCCGGCAGAGATATTGAATCGGCCAAACAGAAAAAATGGGAAACCACGGCAACCGGATTACCTCAAATAAGCGCTGGTCTAGATTATCAAAAAAACTTCGAAATTCAGAAAGCTTTTTTTAATGGACAGGAGATTCCGTTAGGTGCCAATCACTCGATGACCGCTCGAACTACATTGAGCCAATTAATCTTTGATGGTTCCTATATTGTTGCCCTTCAAGCTTCTAAAACCTATTTGAAATATTATGAAAATGCCAAGCAGAAAACCAATACTGAAATCAGGGAAATGGTCATCAATGCTTATGGAAATGTCTTATTAGCAGAAGAAAGCATTGCTATTCTTGAAAAAAACAAAACGACCTTATCAAAAACATTGGGCGATACGCAAGAAACCTTCAAAAATGGTTTGATAGAAGAAGAAAACGTGGAGCAATTGCAAATCACTTTAGCCATTATCAATAGTAATCTTAACAATACTAAACGATTATTGGATGTGGCTACCAAAATGCTAAAATTGACCCTCGGAATTGATATCAACGCCGACTTAAAACTTACGGACAAATTAGATAGTTTAACGCTATCCAACTTGGATTTGGCTTTTAGTTCGGGAGAATTCACTGTTGACAATAATGTCAACTATCAGATTGCACAAAACTTCCAAGAACAACGTTCGTTAGAATTGAAATTAGAAAGAAGCAAAGCATTACCATCATTGGCTGCGAATGTTAATTTTGGATACAATGCCTTTGGCGATGAATTCAGATTCTTTTCACAAGATCAAAAATGGTTAAACTATTCTTATGTAGGTGCAAGTTTGAATGTGCCTATTTTCAGTAGTTTCGGTAGACATGCTCGAACACAACAAGCTAAAATTGCTTTGGAGCAAGCCAAAACGCAGCTTACAGAAACGGAACAACAGTTGAAATTGCAGTACGAAAAAGCAAAAAGCGAGTATGAATTTGCCGTAGAAGAATATGCGACATCCAAAAGCAATCTGAATCTGGCGGATCGTATCGAGCGTAAACAAGAAATTAAATTCACCGAAGGTTTATCATCAAGCTTTGACTTCAGTGAAGCGCAAAGACAATTGTACACTGCGCAACAAAACTACCTACAATCAATGGTAAATATTATCAATAAAAAAGCTGCTTTAGAAAAAATTATCAACAAAAACTAATCTATTACAAATGAAGAAAATAATCATACTCTCAGTACTTTCCTTAGTTCTTTTTGCCTGCTCTAACGGAACAAAGACAGCAAACATAGAAGATTTAGTCAAAACCAAAAACGTGAAAGCGTTGAATGAACGAAAAACAGCACTTCAGGCTGAAATTGCGCAAATAGAAGCTGGTTTAGCCACATTGGATGTAAAAAATGAAGAAGCATTAGTTTCTGTTTTGACATTAAAAGATACACTTTTCAATCATTACCTGGACATTCAAGGAAATGTAGACACCAAAGAAAATATTTTGATTCAACCGGAATATAGCGGAACCTTGACTTCGTTAACCGTTAAAGCCGGAGACCGCGTTGCTAAAGGACAAATTTTAGCGCGTGTTGATGATGCCGGAATGAGCTCTCAATTAGCAAGTGCCGAAAATCAATACAACTTGGCCAAAACTACTTTTGAAAGACAAAAAAATCTTTGGGACAAAAAAATTGGTTCTGAAATTCAATATTTACAAGCACAAACTCAGATGATTTCGGCTCAAAAAGCCGTAGCACAAATAAAAGCTCAGTTATCAAAAACAGTGATTCGTGCACCTTTCACCGGTTCTATCGATGAAGTGTTTGCCGAAAAAGGTCAGGTTGTAGCGCCAAGTGTCCAAGGTTTGATGCGCATCGTAAACTTATCAAATATGTATGTTTCTACCTCTGTTCCTGAAACGTATATCGGAAAATTAAAAGTAGGTGATCAAGTAGATGTTTACTTGACTTCCTTAGGCAAAACCTATAAAGGAAAAGTACGTCAAGTTGGTAATTTTATCAATCCGAATAATCGAAGCTTTGGTATTGAAGTCAGTGTTCCCAATCCGGATAATTTATTACGTCCTAATCAGGTGGCTAAACTAAAAATCATCGATTATGTAAGTAAAGATGCTGTGGTAGTGCCAACAAATGTAATTCAGGAAGACGGTAAAGGCGAAAAATATGTGTATACCGTTGAAAACAGCAATGGAAAAACCGGAAAAGCCAAAAAAGTAGTGGTTTCAACTGGAAAATCTTCGGATAATGTTACTGAAATCCTAAGCGGATTATCTGCCAATGATGTTATCGTAACGGAAGGTGTGAACACCATTTCTGACGGAATGAAATTAAATTTCTAATATCAAATTTTAGATATTAAATATCAAAATCTAATATCTGAAATCTAAAATCTAAAATTAAATGAGCCATCAAAGTAAAGAATTCGGTATATCAAGTTGGGCTGTAGACAATCGTGTCACAGTGTATATCTTGACCCTATTAATTGTAGTCACAGGTGTTATGGCCTATGTAACCATGCCTCGTGAAGATTTCCCGGAAATCATCGAAAATAAAGTGTACATCTCGTCTGTTTTCCCTGGGAACTCAGCGGAAGATGTAGAAAAATTGATTGTCAAGCCCTTAGAAAAAGAAATCAAGAACATTAGCGGTGTTGATAAAGTTACCGCCAGTTCATTCCAAGATTACGGAATGATTGTAGTCGAGTTTGCCGACAAAATCGGAATCGAAGAAGCAAAAACCAAAATAAAAGACAAGGTTGATATTGTAAAAGCTGATACCGATTGGCCTAACTTAGACAACGGAAGTAAAGTAGAACCCAGTGTATTTGAGTTGAATATTTCGGAAGAAGTGCCGATTTTGAACATCAATATGCAAGGAAATTATACCACGCAACAGTTGAAAGACTACGGTAAAAAACTTCAGGACGATATCGAAGAAATTCCAGAAGTTAAAGAAGTAGATATTTTGGGTGTGGATGACAAAGAAGTAGAAATTGCTGTCGATATCTTCAAGATGACTGCCGCACAAGTTTCTTTTGATGATATTCAGAATGCGGTGAAATATGAAAACATGACGCTTTCGGGCGGAAATTTAACATCACAAGGTTCTAGAAACAACATCAGAATTGTTGGGGAAATCAAAGACCCTAAAGAGCTTGAAAACGTAATTGTAAAACACAACGGTGGAACAGTTTATCTGAAAGACATCGCTGTAATTGCCTTCAAAGAAAAAGAGAAAACGACCTATGCTCGTGAAAAAGGTGAGGAAGTAGTAATGTTGAACGTTAAAAAACGTTCGAATCAAAACATGATTTCTGCCATTGAACAGGTAAAAGAAAAAATCAAATCGGCGCAAGAGCGCTATCTGCCAAAAGATTTAAAGCTTAAATTGACCAACGATCAATCTTCACGAGTAGAGCATCAGGTTGATGAGTTGTCCAACCACATCATCTTCGGAATCGTATTGGTAATGATTGTACTGATGTTTACCATGGGACTACGAAACTCCTTGTTCGTTGGTGCGGCAATTCCGTTATCCATGATGATGGCATTTACCATTCTGTCTGCCTTTGGCTTAACGCTGAACACTATGGTGTTGTTCGGATTGGTCATGGGATTGGGAATGTTGGTTGACGATGGAATAGTTGTTGTTGATAACGTTTTTGCCAATATGAAAAAAGGAATGCCCCGAATTCAGGCTTCTAAAATTGGTATTGGTGAAATTGCTTGGCCGGTTATTTCCTCTACAGCAACAACCTTGATGGCGTTCTTGCCTTTTGCACTTTGGCCTGGAACAATGGGTAAATTCATGAAATATTTCCCCATCACATTAACCATTACCTTGACCGCTTCATTATTCGTCGCCATGGTAGTCAATGCGGCTATGACAGGAGGTTCTATGGATATTGAAGATAAAAATGTAACTAAAAAATCAGCCAAAACATATTCCATTGTATTTACGATTATCGCCGTGATATTTGTACTCCTTGGAAATATTTACGATTCAAAATTTGCGAAAGCAATCGGACATTTAGCGATAATTTCACTAGTATTAATGTGGTTGTACCGATTGAAATTGTACCAATGGACGCAAGATTTTCAACATAATTTCTTCCCGAAAATGGAGGTTAAATATCAAAACTTTTTAGCCAAAATACTTACCGGAAAAAATGCTTGGATTGGATTGGGAACCATTATCGGAATGTTGATTTTCTCTTTCGTGCTATTGGGAATCTTCCCAAGAAAAGTATTGTTTTTCCCGGATAATATTCCGAATCAAGCGATTGTTTACATCGAGTATCCTCAGGGAACAGACATCGAAAAAACGAACAAAGCGACCACTTTTGTTGAAAAACAGGTCATCGGTATTTTGAGTAAATATGTTGATGAAACCACTAAAGAAAATTTCTTAGCGGAAAGTATCGTTTCTCAGGTGGGTATCGGTGCCGGAAACCCCAATGTGGATGCCGGAAACGCATCGGAAACTCCCTTCAAAGGAAAGGTAACGGTTAACTTTTCCGAATTTAAATTCAGAAGAGGCTACAGCACTGCCGATGTTCTAGAAGAAATTAGAGCGAAAGTAAAAGGAATTGCCGGAGCCAATGTAACGGTCGAAAAAGATGCCAATGGCCCACCAGCCGGTTATCCAATCAGTATCCAATTAACCGGAAGTGATTATGATTTGATGTTGAAAGAAGCCGATAAACTCATTGCCTTTATCGACAAGAAAAACATTCCTGGAATCGAAAAACTGAATGTTGATGTCAACAAAGAAAGTCCGGAACTGGAAGTTAAAGTAGACCGTGTAAATGCCGGAAGTGTTGGTGTTTCTACTGGACAATTGGGGTTTAATTTACGTCGTTCTGTATACGGTCAGGAAATTTCGACTTATAAAGAAGGCGATGACGATTACAATATTGTGGTACGTATGCAGGAAGACCAGCGTAAAAATGAAAACATTCTTTTCAACCAGTCGCTTACATTCCGAAATCAAGCTAATGGTCAAATGATGCAGATTCCGATTTCGGCAGTATCACAAACCGAGAAAACCAATACGTACAATCAAATCAAAAGAAAGAACTACAAACGTATTCTAACGGTATATTCCAATGTATTGACTGGTTTTAATGGCGACGAAATTACCAAACAAATCGCTACGGAGCTGAATGGTTATAAAATGCCGAAAGACGTAACCTATTCGTTCTCTGGAGTTCAAGAAGAGCAAGGCAAAAATCAAAGCTTCTTGATGTATGCTTTATTCTTAGCATTGGCCGGAATTACAATCATTATCGTGCTGCAATTTAACTCGGTTTCAAAAACAGTAGTAATTTTGTTCACGGTAATCCTAAGTTTCAGTGGTGTCTTCTATGGCTACGTCATTGCCAATATGGATTTCGTAATCCTGATGACCATGATGGGAATCATATCGCTGGCGGGAATTGTAGTAAAGAACGGTATTGTATTAATGGACTTCTTCGTATTGCTTTTGGATAAAAAAGTAGCCGATAAAGGAGTAGAATCGCACAACGATTTGACTTTGGACGAAATTAAAGAAGTAATTATCGAAAGTGGAAAATCGCGTCTGCGCCCGGTTTTATTAACTGCTTTGACTGCGGTTTTAGGATTGATTCCGTTAGCTATCGGATTAAACTTTGACTTCTTCGGACTGATTACCGATTTGAATCCGCACTTGTATTTGGGTGGTGATAACGTAATCTTCTGGGGACCTTTGGCCTGGACCATCATTTTCGGATTGACCTATGCCACTGTCTTAACCTTGGTCATGGTTCCGGTAATGTTCTACTTAGTGAAAAGAACCAAATATTGGATTAGAGATAGAAAAGCTTTATAAAACAAACGCTTTCATAAAAAAAGGGAACTCTAATGAGTTCCCTTTTTTTATGCTCTCTATTTTTCTCTCAGGAGCAGTTCGCATGTCTTTCTGTCAAACATCCTCCCGCTATCCGCGCTACATACCTGTCTCCCGTCAGGCAGGGTAGCTAGCTTCTATCGGGGCTATTGAGATCACCTATCGTTTTTAAGAAATTATATCTGACTCTTTTTATTTTCTCTTTCTGTCAAACAAGAGTAATAGAAAAGTAATTCCAATAAAAAAGGGAACTCGATGGAGTTCCCTTTTTACAATATAAATAATTAACTTTTAGTTTTTGGCAAGTGCATCTTGCTTCCAAGACTTAACATTAGCAACTCTGCTGTTGCTATAATCTACTTCGCTTAGCGATTTATCATTCCAAAAAAACCATTTCCCGGTTTTCTCACCATTAGTATATTCTCCAATTGATTTTTTATTTCCTTTTTCATCAAAAGCAACCCAACTTCCTTCAAGCTTTCCTTCTTTGAAATATCCTTGTTGTTGAATTTGTCCGTTATCATAATAATAAGTAGCCTTAACAAGGTTACCTTCTTGCTCCAACATTGGTTTTTTTGCCTGTGCAAAAGTGAATCCTGAGATTACTAATGCTCCTAAAATCATTATCTTTTTCATAGTTGTAGGTTTTAAATATTCATAATTACATAACAAATGTATCAATTATTTTACATTAAAAAAACTTTTGCTTAACAATTTGGTAACATTGGATGAAAATTTAACATTGGAAAATAAAAAAGCCTCGAAAAATCGAGGCTTTGTAAATCAGCATTTTAACAATCTTATGGTAACAAACGGCTCAATTGCGCCTGTAATCTTGGGTCTGAAGGTCTTGCAGCATCAGCATCTACAACAATTCCATTAGGATCAATTAGAAGAAATCTTGGAATGGAGTTAATGTTAAATGCTTTAATAAAATCGGACAACCAATTTTTATCAGCAAATAATTGAATTCCACCTAAATCTTTTTCTTTCACAAATGCTTTCCATTTTTCGTGGTCTTTATCAACATCTACCGAAATACTGACAAAGGCTATGTTTTTACCGTGAAATTGCTCTTCCACTTTCTTTAAAGACGGAATCTCAGCACGACAAGGTCCGCACCAAGTTGCCCAAACATCGATATAAACGTATTTGCCTTTCAAACTTTCTAAACTTGTCTTTCCGCCGGCATGATTTTCATAATCAAAATTAGGTGCTTTGGAGTTATTCAGTTTTCTATTGGCACTAATTTGAGCATAATATTGCTGTAACCCGAGCATATTCATGTCTAATCCGGCTTTGTGCAATTCGACAAATTTAGCGTCCAATCCGGCTTGCTTCAATTTCTCAGCATCAGCGTTCTTTTTTTGCTCAATGGCTTTGTTGAAATTGGGCTCGTCTAATCCCAACAATTTATCATACCCAAACTTCTCCTCTGCTAAAGCTTCTTGTGCCAAATAATTATTTTCTTTCGACCCTTTTCCTTCAAACTTTATGGTCTCATCAAACTCAGCCGCATTCATGGTCATTTTTAAATCAAATCCGTTTTTCAGATACAACTGCGCATACTCCGCTCCGTCAAACATTTGATACATCCCTTCTTTTACCGAAAATGACGCTTTAAAAAGTCCTTTGTCATCAATTTTAATCTCTTTAACGATGATGTTGTTGTCTTTGATGTATAAAACATCTCCATTTTTATTGTCAATCTTAGCCTCAAATTGTACAGCATCTTGTGCAAAACATAAGGAAGAAATCAAAATTAGAGTAAGGAAAGTAAATAGATTTTTCATAAGTAATCGTTTAATTTTAAAACTCAAATGTAGTAGTTTTTTTTATCGCATTCATAAACGATTTGTTAAACTTGACACTAAGTTTAGCGCTGTTTATAGATTTAGTTTTTTACTTTTGCAAAAAAAATATTCTAAATGTACAGAAGTCATAATTGTGGTGAATTAAACACTACACATATAAACAAAGAAGTAACACTTGCAGGCTGGGTTCAAAAATCACGCGATAAAGGATTTATGATTTGGGTAGATTTACGCGACCGTTATGGAATCACGCAATTAATTTTTGACGAACAACGTACGGATAAATTAGTTTTTGATAAAGCCAAATCATTGGGAAGAGAATTTGTCATTCAGGTAAAAGGGACTGTTATTGAACGCGAGTCGAAAAACGCCAATATGACTACAGGAGATATTGAAATTCTGGTTTCAGAACTGACCATTCTCAACGCAGCCTTAGTGCCACCCTTCACTATTGAAGACGAAACCGATGGTGGTGAAGATATCCGCATGAAATACCGCTATTTGGACATTCGAAGAAATCCCGTGAAAAACTCACTGCTTTTCCGACACAAAGTAGCTATGGAGGTTCGTAAATATTTGTCTGATTTAGATTTTTGTGAGGTAGAAACACCGTATTTAATCAAATCTACTCCAGAAGGCGCTAGAGATTTTGTCGTGCCAAGCCGCATGAACGAAGGACAATTTTATGCCTTACCGCAATCACCACAAACGTTCAAACAGTTATTGATGGTAGGCGGAATGGACAAATATTTCCAAATTGTAAAATGCTTCCGAGATGAAGACTTAAGAGCCGACAGACAGCCAGAATTTACGCAGATTGACTGTGAAATGGCCTTTGTGGAACAAGAAGATATTTTAAATGTTTTCGAAGGATTAACGCGTCATTTACTCAAAGAATTAAAAGGTATTGATGTAGCAGAATTCCCAAGAATTACCTACGATTACGCGATGAAAACTTATGGTAACGACAAACCGGATATTCGTTTCGAAATGAAATTTGGCGAGTTGAATTCGGTAGCACAACACAAAGACTTTAGCGTTTTCAATTCAGCCGAATTAGTAGTCGGAATTGCAGCACCCAATTGCGCTTCGCTAACCAGAAAAGAAATAGATGCTCTAATTGATTGGGTAAAACGCCCACAAGTTGGAGCGAGCGGCATGGTATACGTAAAATGTGAAGAAGACGGAACATTTAAATCCTCTGTAGACAAGTTTTATGACCAAGAGGATTTGAAAAAATGGGCAGAATGTACCAAAGCAAAAGCGGGCGATATGATTTTTGTCCTTTCTGGTCCGGCAAACAAGACTCGTGCACAACTATCGGCGCTTCGTATGGAATTAGCAACCCGTTTAGGATTGCGAAATCCAAATGAATTTGCTCCGTTATGGGTTGTGGATTTTCCTTTGTTAGAATGGGATGAAGAAAATGAGCGCTTTCATGCGATGCACCATCCCTTTACCTCTCCAAAACCGGAAGACATGAAATTAATTGATACCGAACCCGGAAATGTTAGAGCCAATGCTTATGATATGGTATTGAATGGTAATGAAATTGGAGGCGGTTCGATTCGTATTCATGATAAAGGATTGCAAAGCAGAATGTTATCGCTTTTAGGCTTTTCTCCTGAACAAGCAGAAGAACAGTTTGGATTCCTAATGAATGCCTTCCAATTTGGGGCACCTCCTCATGGTGGATTGGCTTTTGGATTGGATCGATTAGTGGCAATTCTTGGCGGACAGGAAACTATCAGAGACTTTATTGCATTCCCGAAAAACAATTCCGGTAGAGATGTTATGATAGATGCACCATCAGCAATTGACGAAGCACAATTGAAAGAATTGTATATTAAATTAGATTTGAAGTAATTTCTATCAAATTCACAGAATTTTAAGAAGCTATCGATGAATTACACAAAATCAGTTGCGTTTTTTAAGTCTAAATTTGAAATGTTGCAAGTATTTCTCTATCAATAATTTAAAGAAAGAATTAAATTTTAACAAAATATTAATTATTTAAGGCAGAAATGCTTGTTATGTCGCAATAAAATATATCTTTGAACATTATTAATTATTTTTACAATACAAAATGCGCACAGGAACAGTAAAATTTTTCAACGAGTCTAAAGGTTACGGTTTTATCACAGATGATGAAACTGGAAAAGACATTTTCGTACATGCAACTGGAATTAAGACAGAAAACTTAAACGAAGGTGACAAAGTATCTTACGAAGAAGAAGAAGGAAGAAAAGGTAAAGTAGCAGCTCAAGTAGTAGCTATCGAAGACTAATATATATTATTTTTTGATTACCTAAGAAATCACGTCCCGAAACCGGGGCGTTTTTTTATGCTTTGTTTTATTGTTTAGAATCAATTTAAATAACTAATTTTAAGTATTTAATAACAAACGTTTATTGCTTGACTTTTGCGAATTAAATAATGCGATGTATATTTGTGGCTATTTAAATTACGACTAACTTTAAGCACTATGCAGTCTACTCAATCAGATTATTTACCAATTCTTATGCAAGCGGGATTAGCTGTAGGATTTGTGGTTATGACTATTATTGGTTCGAATTTTTTAGGCCCAAAAAGACACTCTAAAAATAAAGACAAAAACTTCGAGTGTGGTATTGAATCCGTTGGTAATGCCAGAATTCCTTTCTCAGTTAAATATTTTCTAGTAGCTATTTTATTTGTATTGTTTGACGTCGAAGTGATTTTCTTATATCCTTGGGCAGTAAACTTCAAAGAATTGGGTGTAGAAGGCATGATTAAAATGGTCATTTTTATGATGTTACTTTTAGTAGGCTTTTTCTACATCATTAAGAAGAAAGCTCTAGAGTGGGAATAATCAAATTATTTTAAATTATAACTATTGAATTTTAAATTAGTTTTCATTTAAAATTTACAATTCAAAATAAAAATGGATACAAAACCAAATATGGTTGCTCCGCCAGAAGGAGTTGTAGGTGAAGGTTTCTTCGCTACAAAACTGAACGATGTTGTTGGATTAGCCCGAGCGAATTCGCTTTGGCCCTTGCCTTTTGCCACTTCATGTTGCGGAATCGAGTTCATGGCAACTATGGCTTCTCATTACGATTTAGCGCGTTTTGGTTCTGAGAGAGTAAGTTTTTCTCCACGTCAGGCCGATATGCTAATGGTAATGGGTACTATTTCCAAAAAAATGGCCCCTATTTTACGTCAGGTATACGAACAAATGTCAGAGCCTCGCTGGGTTATTTCTGTGGGTGCTTGCGCTTGTTCAGGAGGTGTTTTTGATACTTATTCTGTTTTACAAGGAATCGATAAAGTAATCCCTGTAGATGTATATGTTCCGGGTTGTCCTCCAAGACCAGAGCAAATCGTAGATGGTGTTATGCAATTGCAAGAATTGGTGAGAAACGAATCTGTTAGACGAAGAAATTCACCAGAATATAAAGAATTACTAGCTTCTTACAACCTTTAATATGGCATTAGAAACAGTTTTTATACAAGAAAAATTATCACACCAATTCGGCAACAATGTGTTGAATTTTGAAATGAAAAGAGATATTTTCACTTTTGAAGCAACACCAGCCACAATACATGAAGTGATTCGATTTCTAAAAGTACAAGAAGATTTAAACTTCCATTTTCTCACTGATTTAACTGGAATTCATTTTCCGGATAATGACGATGAACATCAGTTTGCCGTTGTATATCAGCTACACAATTGGATGGAAAACATTAGAATCCGAGTTAAAACCTATTTGCCTGAAAATCCAGAACTCAAAACGATAACAGACTTATTTCAGTGTGCAAACTGGATGGAAAGAGAAGCTTGGGATTTCTTCGGAATCCATTTTATTGGACATCCCCAGCTAAAAAGAATTCTTAATATGGATGAAATGGTTTCTTTTCCCATGAGAAAAGAGTTTCCAATGGAAGACAGCGGAAGAACCGATAAAGACGATAGATTTTTTGGAAGAACAGTGTCAAATAAGTCAACATTATAAAAATGTCAGAACTATTATTACCACCAGAGCATCGATATGCTAAGATAATTGAGGAAAAGCGAAATGAAGATGGCAGCGAGTATTCCATTCTAAATTTAGGCCCAACACATCCAGCAACACACGGAATCTTTCAAAATATCCTTTTGATGGATGGTGAAAGAATCTTAGAAGCTGAACCAACTATTGGATACATTCATCGTGCTTTTGAAAAAATTGCCGAAAACCGTCCTTTTTACCAAATTAACGTACTGACAGACCGTATGAATTACTGTTCATCGCCTATCAATAACATGGCTTGGTGGATGACTGTTGAAAAACTTTTAAATGTTGAAGTACCTAAGCGCGCTCAGTATTTGAGGGTTATTGTAATGGAATTAGCGCGTATAACAGACCACTTAATCTGCAATTCGATACTTGGTGTGGATACTGGAGCTTACACTGGTTTCCTTTATGTATTTCAGTTCCGAGAAAAAGTTTACGAAATCTACGAAGAAATCTGTGGTGCTCGTTTAACAACTAATATGGGTAGAATTGGTGGTTTTGAGAGAGAATGGTCTCCAAAAGCATTTGAATTACTTAATACATTCCTTCAAGATTTTCCAGTAGCTTGGAAAGAATTTGAAAACCTATTCGAAAGAAACAGAATATTTATTGATAGAACTGTAAACGTTGGTGGAATAACAGCCGAAAAAGCTATGGCTTACGGATTTACAGGCCCAAATTTGCGTGCTGCTGGCGTTGATTACGACGTTCGAGTAGCCCAACCCTATTCTTCTTATGAAGATTTTGAATTTATTGTTCCTGTGGGTAAATCAGGTGATACTTACGATCGTTTCTGCGTACGTAATGCTGAAGTATGGGAAAGTTTAAGCATCATCAGACAAGCTTTAGCCAAATTACCGGAAGGACCAATTCACGCTGACGTTCCTGATTACTATTTGCCCCCAAAAGAAGACGTTTACCACAATATGGAGAGCTTAATTTATCACTTCAAAATTGTGATGGGCGAAGTTCCGGTTCCTGTAGATGAAATCTATCATGCTGTAGAAGGCGGAAACGGCGAATTAGGTTTTTATTTAGTAACAGACGGAAGTAGAACACCTTACCGATTAAAATTCAGAAGACCTTGTTACATCTATTATCAAGCTTATCCTGAAATGATAAAAGGAGCAATGCTCTCTGATGCTATCGTTATTTTATCAAGTTTAAATGTAATTGCAGGCGAATTAGACGCTTAATAAATTAAGAATGCAGATTTTAGAATGCAGGTTAGAAAATCTGAAATCTAAAATCTAAAATCTAAAATTAAAAATGGAAAGATCACATATCAAACAAGAGATAAACATTACTGAACCGTTGATGGCTCGCATCAATGAATTGCTCAGTCATTATCCTGAAGATAAAAAGAAATCGGCTTTACTGCCTGTTTTACATGAAGTACAAGACGCTCACGACGACTGGTTGAGCATCGAATTACAAAACAAAGTAGCCGAGATTTTAGAAATCCAACCGATTGAAGTATACGAAGTAGTCACTTTTTATACCATGTTCAATCAACGTCCCATCGGAAAATATATGTTCGAATTCTGTCAAACCGCCGCTTGTTGTCAAAACGGCGTAGAAGATTTGATGGATTACACTTGTTCTAAATTAGGAGTAGGTATAGGACAACCAACGGCTGACGGGATGTTTGAAATACGTGGCGTAGAATGTTTAGGAGCATGTGGTTATGCACCAATGATGCAGTTGGGTGATTTCTACCAAGAACATTTGACCAAAGAAAAAGTAGACCAGCTAATCGCAGATTGTAAAGACGGAAAAATCACTTTACACGATAAATAATATCATGGGAAGAAAAATATTATTAGACAAAATCAACGTTCCGGGTATTAAAACCTATGAAGTATATCGTCGAGAAGGCGGTTATGCTTCAGTAGAAAAAGCGTTGAAAAAAATGACTCCTGATGAAGTAGTCGAAGAAGTAAAAACTTCAGGATTACGCGGTCGTGGTGGCGCTGGATTTCCTGCCGGAATGAAATGGAGTTTTATAGACAAAAAATCGGGCAATCCAAGACACTTGGTATGCAATGCTGATGAGTCGGAACCGGGTACTTTTAAAGACCGATACTTAATGGAATACATTCCACACCTTTTAATAGAAGGAATGATAACCTCAAGTTATGCTTTGGGTGCTAACCTATCTTATATCTACATTCGTGGAGAATATATGTGGGTTTACAAAATTTTAGAAAGAGCCATCGCTGAAGCAAAAGCTGCCGGTTGGTTGGGTAAAAACATACTAGGTTCAGGATACGATTTGGAATTATACGTTCAAATTGGTGGAGGAGCTTACATCTGTGGAGAAGAAACGGCACTGATCGAAAGTTTGGAAGGAAATCGTGGCAATCCTAGATTGAAACCGCCTTTCCCTGCTGTAAAAGGACTTTGGCAAAATCCTACCGTTGTAAATAATGTAGAAACCATTTCAGCGGTGCCATGGATTATCAATAATTCAGGTGCTGATTATGCTGGAATCGGAATCGGGCGTTCAACTGGAACCAAATTAATTTCAGCTTCAGGCAATATTAAAAATCAAGGTGTTTTCGAAATTGAACTAGGCGTTTCTGTATACGAATTCATGAATTCTGATGAATATTGTGGCGGAATGCAAACCGACAGACCTTTGAAAGCATTGGTTCCCGGAGGTTCTTCGGTGCCAATTTTACCTGCGGATTTAATTTACAAAACGGCCGCTGGTGAAGACCGATTAATGTCCTACGAAAGCTTATCCGATGGTGGATTCGCAACAGGCTCTATGTTAGGTTCAGGCGGATTTATCGTTTATGATGATAGAGCTTGTATCGTTAGAAATACTTGGAATTTTTCAAGATTTTATCACCATGAATCCTGCGGTCAATGTACACCATGCCGCGAAGGAACAGGTTGGTTAGAAAAAGTATTGTGGAGAATCGAAAACGGACAAGGACGCGAAGAAGACATCGAATTGTTATGGAGTATCCAATCCAAAATTGAAGGAAATACCATTTGTCCTCTGGGTGATGCGGCTTCATGGCCTGTCGCAGCAGCAATTCGACATTTCAGAGACGAGTTTGAATACCATATTCGTTTCCCCGAAAAAATTAAAAACAGAGATCACTTTGTGAATGAGCCTTTTGAAAAAGTAAAGCATTTAGTTGCAAAGCAAGAAATATAAGTCAATCGTATAAAAGTCATAAAGTTATAAAGTCAACGAATAAAAATTCTTTCGACTTTCGACTTTCGACATTAAGACAAAATAATGAAAGTAACCATAGACGGTCAAGAAATAGAAGTAGAAGCAGGAACAACCATCCTACAAGCTGCTCGTATGATTGGTGGAGAATCCGTTCCGCCAGCCATGTGTTATTATTCTAAACTAAAAGGAACTGGCGGAAAATGCCGTTGCTGTTTGGTGGACGTTACGAAAGGTAGCGAAGCTGATCCAAGACCAATGCCAAAATTGGTAGCCTCTTGTGTAACGGGTTGTCAAGACGGAATGGAAGTAGCCAGTAAATCTTCGGAAAGAGTTACCGACGCTCGTAAAGCAGTAACCGAATTTTTACTTATCAATCACCCTTTAGATTGTCCGGTTTGTGATCAGGCAGGCGAATGTGATTTACAGAATTTAAGCTTCGAACACGGAAAATCGGAAACGCGATTTATTGAAGAGAAACGAACTTTCGAACCCGAAAATATTGGTCCGTATATTCAATTACACATGAACCGTTGCATCGTTTGCCAACGTTGTGTGGAAGTGGCCGATCAATTAACCGATGGTCGTGTGCACGGCGTTTTAAATCGTGGTGATCATTCTCAAATTTCGACTTGCGTTTCGGCTGCCATTGACAATGAATTTTCAGGAAATATGATTGATGTTTGTCCAGTTGGTGCTTTAACCGATAAGACTTTCCGATTCAAATCAAGAGTTTGGTTTAACAAACCGTTTAATGCGCACAGAGAATGTACTACTCCGGGTTGTTGTGGAAAAACTACACTTTGGATGTTTGGTAATGAAATCCAGCGTGTCACAGCACGTAAAGACATCTACCATGAAGTAGAAGATTTTATTTGTAATACCTGTCGTTTTGACAAAAAAGACGTTGCGGATTGGGTTATTGAAGGACCAAGAAGATTCGAAAAAGATTCGGTTATCAATCAAAATAATTACACCAGAAAATTAGACAAAGTCATTATCAATACCGAAAAAGGAATTCTACAAGGAAGAGATATCGACCGTAAAAAAATCAGTATGACTGAGATTGATTACAACGAAAAAATAGATGGTAACCCAGTAAATTCAAAGCATAATGGATAATGCCTTTATTATAGAAAAAAGTGTTTTCATTGTAGCCATTTTTGCTATAACAATGATTATGGCCATGTATTCTACTTGGGCTGAGCGTAAAGTCGCCGCTTTTTTACAAGATCGTGTTGGACCAAACCGTGCAGGTTGGGGTGGATTATTACAGCCACTTGCAGACGGAATGAAATTATTCGCCAAAGAAGAATTTGAACCCAATACCAAAAATAAATTTTTATTCTTTGTTGGTCCGGCCGTAGCAATGAGTACTGCCTTAATGACCAGCGCTGTAATTCCATGGGGTGACCGATTGGAAATTTTTGGAAGAACGGTTATTTTACAGGCTACAGATATTGATGTTTCCTTATTGTACATTTTCGGAATCGTATCAATAGGTGTTTACGGAATTATGATTGGTGGTTGGGCCTCTAATAATAAATTCTCGTTAATGGGAGCCGTTCGAGCTGCTTCACAGATGGTTTCGTATGAAGTGGCTATGGGATTGTCTATTATCGCTTTGGTAATGATGACCGGAACTCTGAGCTTAAAAGAAATATCCGAACAACAAGCCGGAATGAATTGGAATATTTTCTACCAACCGGTCGGATTCTTAATCTTCTTAATCTGTGCTTTTGCCGAAACGAACAGAACGCCTTTTGATTTGGCAGAATGTGAATCAGAGCTTATTGGTGGCTATCACACCGAATATTCATCCATGAAAATGGGGTTCTATTTATTTGCCGAGTATGCCAATATGTTTATTTCATCAGCTATTTTAGCCATCTTATATTTTGGAGGTTATAATTATCCCGGAATGCAATGGATGGTGGAGAATGTAGGTGTAAATACAGCAAACCTTATAGGAATCGGAGTTTTATTTGTAAAAATATGTTTCTTCATTTTCTTCTATATGTGGATTCGTTGGACCATTCCACGTTTCAGATACGATCAATTGATGAATTTGGGATGGAAGATTTTGATTCCACTTTCTATCATCAATATTATTATAACAGGAATTTGCATTCTGGCTTTTAATTAAGAAAAGAACTTATGTCTACATCAATTCAGAGTATATCGCTTTCTGGTAGAAAAAAGCAAGTTTCCAACAAGGAAATGACTTTTTGGGAAAGATTATATCTAGTGGCAATCGTAAAAGGACTAGCTATTACTATCAAACACTTTTTTAGAAAAAAAGCAACCATTCATTATCCGGAACAAGTGCGTGAATTTAGCCCCGTATATCGTGGAAGACACATGTTGAAACGCGATGAACAAGGTCGTGAAAATTGTACAGCTTGTGGTCTGTGCGCTTTATCTTGTCCTGCAGAAGCCATCACAATGAAAGCTGAAGAACGCAAACCGGGCGAAGAACATTTGTATCGTGAGGAAAAATATGCATCAATATATGAAATCAATATGTTGCGCTGTATTTTCTGCGGTTTATGTGAAGAAGCTTGTCCAAAAGATGCTATTTATTTGACGCTTTCCAAAGAATTGGTTCCATCGCAATACAACAGAGAAGATTTTATTTTTGGAAAAGATAAATTGGTAATGCCTTTAGAAATGGCACTCAAAAATACTCAACTTAAAAACGCTAACTAATGTCGACGATAACGATTATATTTTACTTTTTATCCGCTATTACTCTAGCTTCGGCGTTTTTAACTATTTACAGTAGAAACCCTATTCACAGTGCTATTTATCTTGTGATTTGCATGATGTCTATCGTGGGACATTATTTAATGTTCAATGCGCAGTTTTTGGCTTTAGTGCAACTTATAGTTTATGCTGGTGCCATCATGGTACTGTTCCTTTTTACCATCATGTTAATGAATTTAAATAAAGAAGATGAAGTGCACAAACCTAGAATAACTAGACTTGGCGCTATCGTAGTTTTTATTTTGATGAGTGTGGTTCTTGTGACGGTATTCATCAATTCTAAAACAATTATGGGCGAATATGACGTTACTGGTGAAGATTTTCAATCGATTAAAGCGCTTGGAAAAATTTTGCTGAACGAATATATGGTGCCTTTTGAGTTTGCCTCTATATTATTATTGGTAGCCATGATGGGTGTTGTTTTATTGTCTAAAAAAGAAAAAACAGAAAAGAAATAATGAATAATATTTTAAATCAAATTGGTATAGAAAACTACATATTCCTTTCGGTACTCCTATTCTGTATCGGAGTTTTTGGAGTGTTGTATAGAAGAAACGCCATTATTGTATTCATGTCGATTGAGATTATGCTGAATGCCGTAAACTTATTATTTGTAGCTTTTTCTACCTATCATCAAGATGCCGAAGGACAAGTATTTGTATTCTTCTCGATGGCCGTTGCGGCAGCAGAAGTTGCTGTAGGTCTCGCCATTCTGGTTTCTGTATTTAGAAATGTAGGCTCGATTGATATCGCTAATTTAAAGAACTTAAAAGGATAATCTGGAATGGAAACAAACTTAGCTTTACTATTACTCTTATCTCCATTTGTTGGATTTCTTTTCAATATTTTCTTCGGAAAAAAAGTAAGCAAAGGAATTTCTGGCGCTATCGGAACGTTAACGGTGGTTACTTCATTCTTATTGAGCATTTGCTTTTTTGCCCAACTGAACCAAAACGGAAAACCTTTCGAAATTTCATTATTTGACTGGATTTCGGTCCACAACTTCAAATTAGATTTCGGAATTTTATTAGACCAATTGTCCCTACTTTGGTTATTATTCGTTACCGGAATAGGTTCTTTGATTCACCTCTACTCCATCAGCTACATGCACGATGATGAAAATATGCATAAGTTTTTTGCGTATTTAAATCTATTTGTATTCTTCATGATAACGCTAGTCATCGGAAACAACTTATTGGTGATGTTTATCGGTTGGGAAGGCGTTGGATTGTGTTCGTATTTGCTTATCGGATTTTGGTATAAAAATCAATCTTATAATGATGCAGCAAAGAAAGCGTTCATTATGAACCGTATCGGTGATTTAGGATTCTTAATCGGGATTTTTATATTGGCGAGTATGTGCGGCTCGTTAGATTTCACAACGATGAAAACACATTTTCTTTCTATTTACATCAATACCCCTCAAAATGTATTTTTAACTGGTTTGGCTGCATTATGCTTATTCATCGGAGCTTGTGGAAAATCAGCACAGTTGCCACTTTACACTTGGTTACCCGATGCCATGGCTGGACCTACTCCGGTTTCGGCTTTAATTCACGCTGCCACGATGGTAACGGCTGGTATTTTTATGGTTACCCGAATGAATTTCTTATTCGATTTGACTCCTTATGTACAGGAAATAATAGCTATTGTTGGTGTAGCCACTGCTTTAGTTGCAGCTTCTATCGGGTTATTGCAGAATGACATCAAAAAAGTATTAGCTTATTCTACCGTTTCTCAATTAGGATTAATGTTCCTTGCTTTAGGATTAGGAGCTTATAATGTTGCTGTTTTTCACGTAATAACGCACGCCTTCTTCAAAGCCTGTCTATTCTTAGGTTCAGGTTCTGTTATCCACGCTTTACACGGAGAACAAGATATGCGTAATATGGGTGGATTGCGTAAAGCAATGCCTATCACTTTTTGGACGATGATGATTTCAACATTGGCGATTGCGGGAATTTTCCCTTTCGCTGGTTTTTGGTCTAAAGATGAAATTTTGATGGTAGCCTTTGAACACAACAAAGTACTATGGATTGTGGCTTCTATAGCCTCGATAATGACCGCTTTCTATATGTTCCGATTGATGTATCTGACATTCTTCAGAGAGTTCCGCGGAACCGAAGAACAAAAACACCATTTACACGAAAGTCCAAGCCTGATTACTATTCCATTAGTAATACTTTCTATTTTGGCCTTAGTTGGAGGTGCTATCAATTTACCGGGAAGCATGTGGTTAAACCATTTCCTCGAACCGATTTTATCTGCAAAACACGAAGCTCATCATTTAGGAAGTCAGGAATTTATGCTGATGGGAATCGCTTTGGCTGGTGCTGTATTTGGGATTCTTTGGGCTTATTCCAAATATATCAAACAAGGATTTGTACCAAAAGAAGACGCTACAATTACGGGTTTCCCAAAAACAATTTACAACAAATATTACGTTGACGAATTTTATACCTTCCTGATTGTGAAGCCACTAAATAGTTTGTCTAATTTCTTCCGAACTACTTTAGAACCGGCATTAGGGAAAGTAGTTTACGGATTTGGAACTGTAGCTAATGGAATTGGAACACAGGGTAAAAAATTACAAACTGGAAGTATTGGTTTATACTTATTTGCCTTTGTAATTGGTGTTGTTGCCATCGTATCTTATTTATTTATCGCTCAATAATTTTTACATAATGGATGTAACTACTATATTATTATTACTTCTCGCTGGTGCACTTGTCACCTATTTTTCTGGAGATAAATTGGCTTCAAAAGTCGCGCTTGTTTTCAGTTTAGGAGCACTTGGTGTAGCACTCAATTTGCTTTCTACTTACTGCAATGGTGGAAACATCAGCTTCACTGCAAATTGGATAGATATGCCAAAAGTAGCCCTAACCTTCAAAGCTGATGGACTTTCCATGGCAATGGTTTTACTGACTACGGCTTTGACTCCACTGATTATCTTTTCATCTTTCGGAAACACTTTCAACAACAGTAAAAATTTCTACGCTTTAGTGCTGTTTATGTCCTTTGCAATGGTGGGAACATTCTTGGCAGCTGACGGACTATTGTATTATATTTTCTGGGAGTTGGCATTAATTCCGATATACTTTATAGCACTTATTTGGGGTAATGGCGATGCCGATGAGCGTAAAAAAGCAGTCCTGAAATTCTTTATCTATACTTTAGGAGGTTCGCTATTTATGTTAATTGCTTTCGCCTACTTATATTCCAAAGCTGATAGTTTCCTTTTGGAAGATTTATATAAAGTAGACTTATCCGCAACGGAACAATGCTACATTTTCTTTGCTTTCTTTTTAGCGTATGCTATTAAGATTCCTATTATTCCTTTCCACACTTGGCAGGCAAAAGTGTACCAAAAAGCACCAACAGTTGGAACAATGCTTTTATCAGGTATCATGTTGAAAATGGGATTGTATAGCGTCATTCGTTGGCAGTTACCAATTGCACCACAAGCTGCCAAAACGTATATGCCTGTTTTAATTGGATTGAGCATTGCCGGAGTCATTTATGGTTCCATTGTGGCTTTACGTCAAAAGGATTTGAAAAAATTGTTGGCCTATTCTTCGTTGGCTCACGTTGGTCTAATTGCGGCAGGTTGTTACACACTAACTCTTGACGGATTAAGTGGAGCGGTTTCCCAAATGATAGCGCACGGTTTTGTTATAGTAGGTTTATTCTTTGCTGCCGAAATTATTTTCAGAAGATATGCAACCAACAAAATTGCTGAAATGGGTGGAATTCGTTCGCAAACCCCAAAATTTACTTCGATGTTTATGATCTTGGTTTTAGCCTCTGTAGCTTTACCAGGAACCTTCAACTTTGTTGGAGAGTTTACCGTATTATATAGCTTAAGTCAAGTCAATATTTGGTTTGCCATCTTAGGAGGAACAACGATTATTTTAGGAGCCTATTATATGCTGAAAATGTTCCAAAATACGATGCTTGGAGAAACCAATACCAAAATCTTTGCTGATGTAACTGTCAATGAAGCCATAACTTTGGTTTTCATAATTGCCTTTCTATTATTCTTCGGATTATATCCAAAACCTATCGTAGATCTGGTAACGCCGAGTTTAAATGAAATTTTAGAAACAATAAATAGATAAAAGTTCAACAATGAATACATTAATTGCCATATCAGGTTTAGGTGTTTTTTGCCTTATCGCTGAAATCTTCAATTTAAGAAAACTATTAGTTCCTGTAGCTATATTGGGACTATTAGCCATTCTTGGACTTACCGTTTCTGAATTCAACACACCTGCTTCCTTCTACAATAATATGATTGTAGTCGATAAATTTTCGGTGGCTTTCTCCAGTTTGTTTATCATACTAACGATTTTCTTGGTAGCGTTAAGTGGCGATTTTTATAAAGAGCATCCGACCAAAATTTCGGATTTTATTGCCATAAAAATTTTCCTTTTAGCTGGAGCCGTTGCTATGGTTTCTTTCGGAAACTTAGCGATGTTTTTCCTAGGTATTGAAGTGCTATCCATCTCGTTATATGTCTTGGCAGCTAGCCGAAGACTCGATCTTAAAAGTAACGAAGCCGGAATGAAATACTTTTTAATGGGCTCCTTTGCCTCTGGAATAATTCTATTCGGAATCTGTCTGGTTTATGGTGCTACAGGCTATTTTGACATGGCAGAAATCTACGATTTATCACAAGGTGCAGGTTTGCCGGTTTGGTTTCCTATTGGAATCACGCTAATAGTTATTGGTATGCTATTCAAAATTGCAGCAGCTCCTTTCCATTTTTGGGCTCCAGATGTGTACGAAGGTTCTCCATCGATGACTACAGCAACTATGAGTACTTTGGCGAAAGTAGTAGCTATGGCAACACTCTATAAATTGTTAAGTGGCTTAACCGAATTATCTGAAAAAGTAGAAATACTGATTGTAATTATCTCCATCTTATCGATGACGGTAGGGAACATCATGGCATTGCGTCAAAAGAATGTAAAACGAATGTTAGCCTTTTCGGGGATTTCTCATGCCGGATTTATGCTTATGGCGTTGTTGAGTTTAACAACAGCCGCTTCCACTTTACTGTATTACACTGCTGCTTATGCTTTGGCCGGAATTGCATCGTTTGCCGTAATCATCTATGTAACCAAAGACAAAGACAACGAAGATATCTTTAACTTTAACGGTCTCGGAAAAACAAATCCTTTAATGGCTGCTGTATTGACAGCGTCGCTTTTATCCATGGCTGGTATCCCTATTTTTTCGGGATTCTTTGCTAAGTTTATGTTGTTTGCACAAACCATAAAAGAAGGCTATTTGGTGCTAGTCATTGCAGGGGTAATTAATTCCATTATTAGCGTTGGCTATTATTTCAAATTGATTTTGGCCATGTATACTAAAGAAGCTACTGAAGAGAAAGTTGCTGTTCCTTTTGTGTATTACACAGTAGCAGTTTTGGCGATTTTACTCAACATCATCATTGGCGTTTGGCCTTCCTTTGTGACCAATTTATTGAATTAATTCCATTCGCATTAGATTCAAAATCTAATTGAAACCAAGAAATGAAATACACTTTTTTACCGAATACTGATTTAAAAGTCAGTAAAGTTTGTCTTGGCACTATGACTTTTGGAGAACAAAATTCTGAAAGCGATGCCCATTCCCAATTGGACTTTGCCATTGAAAAAGGAATAAATTTCATTGACACGGCCGAAATGTATCCGATTGCAGCCCGTGAAGCAACACTCGGACACACTGAAAGATATATTGGAAATTGGTTAAAGAAATCGGGGAAAAGAGATGATTTAGTTATCGCAACTAAAATCGCCGGGCCTAACCGTGGCATGGATTACATCCGAAAGCCCTTAAATTTCTCCAAGAAAAACATCCACGAAGCCGTAAACCTTAGCTTAAAAAACCTTCAAACGGAGTATATCGATTTGTATCAAATGCATTGGCCAGAACGCGTTATGAATATGTTTGGACAACGCGGCGTTTCCAAAATAGACCCTAATTGGCAAGAAAACTTCTTTGAAGTGCTAAGTGTATATGACGGATTGATAAAAGAAGGTAAAATAAAACACATCGGAGTTTCAAATGAAAATCCGTATGGTGTAATGAAATTCATCAGCGAAAGCGAGAAACATAACTTACCCCGAATAGTAACAATACAAAATCCCTTTTCACTACTAAATCGCTTATACGAAGTTGGTTTATCTGAGATCGGAATGCGCGAAAATGTTGGTCTTTTAGCCTATTCACCTTTAGCATTTAGTTTTTTAACTGGAAAACACTTAAACGGTACTTTATCGGGTTCGCGTTTGGGATTATTTCCGCAGTTCACCAGATACTCCAATGACAACTGTCACAAGGCGACAAAACTTTACAAAGAACTAGCCGAATCAAACGGAATGACTTTAACCCAAATGGCATTGGCTTTTGTAAATCAACAGGACTTTGTTACAGCAACAATTATCGGAGCAACCTCAATAGCGCAACTTCAGGAAAACATCGCAGCATTTGAAACTGTAGTAACACCTCAACTACTTTCAGAGATTAATACTATTCAGGAAATAATACCGAATCCAGCACCTTAATTAAAACAAAAAGAACACTAAGAAAAAAATCTTAGCACTCTTTTTATTAGTTATTTCACTATCTACTGTATAACAAGTTTTGTATTGTATCGGTTTCCTGATTGTGTTTCAATAATCACAACATACATCCCTTTGGCTAAATCTGCAACTTGAAGACTCGCTTCCGGATTTGCGGCTGCTGTTTCTGATAAAAGTAATTTACCCGTAATATCAAATAATTCTACTTTGGTCAAGACAATATCGGAAGTATTCTTTATGTAAACTTTGTCTTTAGCTGGATTAGGATAGATAGAAAATCCATTCTTTTCAAAATCAGAATTGCTCAAAGACGAATCGATAATCTTGTAAATTGTGCCACTAACTGCGGCATAAAGCTCGCCATTCACATCCTCGCCAAAAGTAGTAATGCTTCCGGTAGGATTTATTGCCCAAGTTATTGTACTTGATGTTCCCGAGATATAACCAATTTCGGCGGTGCAATAGTCCGCGAAAAAATATTTATTAGCAAAATTAGGATACATTGAACCTGTATAGAAATAACCTCCTGTAATGGAACATCTGCTGGATCCATGTCCGTATTGTGTTATTGGAGCTACTGTTGAAAGATAGTTTGGACAGTTCCCGCCAGAGTTATCATAAACAAGACTTCCTTCAAAACAACGCCAACCGAAATTCAAACCGCTATTCGGTAATGGACTTGCAATTTTATTGATTTCTTCAGCAAGATTCTGACCTACATCGGCGATCCATAAATCGCCATTCAATCGGTTAAAAGAAAATTTCCATGGATTACGTACGCCAATGGCCCAAATCTCATCGTTTCCTGCGACACCCACATACGGATTGGTTGGCGGAATACCATAAGGAGAGGCAGAATCCACATCTAATCTGAGCATTTTCCCTAAATTATCATTGATGTTTTGCGAGCGGTTGTCTGGATCTCCACCAAAACCACCGTCTCCCATTCCGATATACAAAAAACCATCAGGACCAAACTTTATAGTTCCACCATTGTGATTACTTGCAGGTTGTGCAATCGTCAGCAATGTGTTGGCGCTTGCAGCATTCGCAATATTTGGATCGGCAGAAACCGTATAACGAGCTATTACCGTTGCGCCATCGCTGGCACGGGTATAATTCACATAAAAATAACCGTTAGTAGTATAGTTGGGATGAAATGCCAAGCCAAGCAAACCTTGTTCACTTGCGTTACCTAATCCTGTAATCGTTAAAAAGGGTGTTGCATTAATAGTTCCATTTGAATTTAAAATTCGGATTAAACCTCCTTTTTGTACTACAAAAAGGCGTGAGTCTCCAACGGGATGCGCTATTTCAACCGGTGTAGTAAATCCGGTAGCAAAACTTTGTAAAGCGACTGTTTGAGCATTTGCCGTAAGGGCAAAAAATGACAAAATAAGTATTATCTTTTTCATAGTAGGTTATTTAATTTGCGTAAAGTTAAAAATAAAAACTTTAGAATCAAATTGTTATAAAAAAACGCAATCGGTTAGGATTGCTTTTTTTTCAAAGTAGCCAGTAATTTTTCCACCTCGGCTTTCTGCTCGGCATATTTTTGTTGCAGTGCACCGCCGTTCTCCATTCGATTGTAATATTCAAAAGCTTTGTTTCCAAAAAAAAGTATGTGATGCTCTTTTACATTCGGAACTTGAGGATAGGTCTTATGAAACAGCATTTCATAATACGCCTGCCATTCTCTTTCATTTCTGTCCGGATATTGATTGGGAACTACTTTTTGAGCCACATGGATCATTTCGTGCGCAATAAGATTAAGCATCAAAACCAATTCAAATTCAAAAGTATTTTCCGGAATTCTAATGATTTGCGGTTGCCCAAATGTACCTTCTGTAGTCATCAGTACATACTCGGGTTTGGCCTTTTCGCGCAGTTCAAAGCCTTTAAAATTAGGATGTTTTATAGCATAAACCTCGATCAGATATTCCGCTGCCGCAATGGTTTCGCCCAACTCGTGGTAGGTTTCTATCTTTTGTATGATGGCTGCTGTGGGCTTCATCTAGAATTCGAATTCTTCAATAGTATTAATATCAGATTCTGTCACTGTTGGTGGTTGTTTTAGATAATATTTGGCTGCTCCCGAAATAAAGAGCGGAAAATTACCAATAGTATCATTTGGAGTAATCAAATTGCGTTTGAACATTAGATTGGTTAGGAATTTTTCCTGTTGTTGGTGTGCTGGTTTTAATCTGTTATGGGAGTCAAATCGCCACATAAAGCCTTTCGGATTCGGAATGATAGTCGCCAAAAACAAGCACTGATTGATATTCAAATCGATTGGCCTTTTTTGAAAATAAAACTCAGAGGCTTCGGCAATCCCATAAATATTAGGTCCCCATTCGATAATATTAAAATAGACTTCAAGCATGCGTTGTTTCGAGCTAATCCGATTGTTTTCCAAAATATAAACCAATAAGATTTCCTCCAGCTTTCTCGATAAGGTTTTTTCACGGGTCAGAAATACATTTTTGACCAACTGCATGCTTATTGTACTGGCACCACGAGCAAACTTTTTGGTGCGGATGTTTTTAGATATGGATTCTTTGAAAGCCTCATTGATAAATCCGCGATGATTCATAAAAGAAGGATCTTCACTGGTCAACACACATTTGGTCAAATAAGGAGACATTTCAGTCAAAGACGTATAATTCGCATTGGCAGCACCTACTAAAATGGGCCTTTGAGCCACGCCCTTATCAATAGCGCGATACGTAAACTGTCCGTTAATTTTATTGAGATCCGCTGCTCCGTATTTGGTAATTTTCAAACCATCAGGCTTCATACTGCTTTCAAAAACAATATTGTTAGGTTGCTTATCGTTGTATTTGAAATTTAGTGCGTAACTGAAATTCCCTTGAGCTTCCATACCTTCAAAATGATGGAATAATCCTGTGGGTAGGGATGAAATAAAATCCTGCGCTTTCATTTTCGGAATCTTCAGGCGAAGTTCATAAACCTTTGCTTCTTCATTGGTATAAGCAACATAGGGTTGACATTTGATGGCATTCAATTGCATCATCGAAGTACTGTCTAAAGCAATGAATCGGGAACCGACTATCCAACGGTAATCAAAGCGCGCTTTTGTGATAATCACATCTTTGCTCGCTATTTTGGGGTTGTTGACTATCAAATTATCAATAGACGAATAACCGTCAATATGCAATGTGCCACTTTCCATAGCAAGTTTTTCCAAATTGAAATGAATCGATTTAAAACCTGTCTTTAGATGGAATTTTTTATCCAGATACGGAATCTTTATAGTGTCATTTTGGGTATTGGCAAAAGTCAAATCGGCTTTTCGGTCTCTTGGATCGGCAAATCCTTTGATGCTCCATTGCTGTGAAAAGTCATCCGATGTAACATCAATAATGGTTTTCAATTGCTTATCGGCCAATACCAATTCGTTAAAATCAAATAATACTTTGTTGCCATTGTCATTGATCCTGAAGGCAAATCCTTTCACCTGCATATCCGTCGGAACCAAATCCATTAATCGAGAAGTTATTCGGTTCAGGAATGTCGCATAATTGACTTCCCCTGCGTCTTTTTTGTCTTTTTTGGAACGTAAAAAAGCATCGTAATTGCCTTTTTTTCCTTTTTTTACCAATTGAATAAATCCTTTATTGATTTCTAATTTACCCAATTGAATATCACCCTTTAAAAGTTTCCAAAAACTAACACTGGTTTTAAGTCCATCAATCCGCAGTAGCGTGTCTGCCTGTTTCGGAACTAATGTAATATGCTGCAATTCGATGTTGGTTAACCCGTGAAATTCGGCTTTTTGAATGGCAAAATCGCATTGATACTCTTTTTCAAATTTGGCATCAACTCTTTGAATGACTTTGTTTAAAATGGTATTTCGAAAAGCAAAAAGCAGTACCATTCCGAGCAGCAACAATCCACCGCATACTTTCAGAATAAGTAAACCTCTTTGTTTTTTTTGGGTCATTTATTTTTCATTTTGAACTGCCAGCCCAATACCGATGACATTAGGAAGAAAGGGTCCTGTAAAACTATGAGAGACGGTCACTTTGTACTTCCCTTTTTGCAGTTTAGTTCTTTCCTTGATGGTATAAAACAAATCACAAACATCTCCGGAACAGTCTCCTAGCTGTTTCCCCGAATCATCTGCAATAGCAAGATCTATATCAATCACCTCCGTTTTGCCATCCGGACTTTTAAGTGTGAAGTTTATCGGAATAGTACTAAACTGATAACCATAGACATGACTAAATTGGAATTCAATAGTGTAGAATTGAGAATCGTTTTCAATGTCAAATTCGTATACTTTTGCATCAGATGCTTGCCAACGCTGGTCTTCGGGTAAAATATCGAAGCGTCTAAAATGGTTATCAGAGCACGAAATCAAGAGTGTAAAAATAAAGATCAAGCAAAGTCCTTTTGTTTTCATAAAGAATCGATTTAGTAAATAGGAAACGTTTTTCTCAGACTTTTATTGTTTTTGTAACGAAAAGTAGTCATTGTAAAATGATTTGCTTTTATACAATTTCAAGAATTGTTTACACAATTTAAAGCTTTGGTTTTTATCCAAATAGCTGCTCTACAACTTCCTCAATTTTGGAAACTAGAACCACTTTTATACCTGGAAACTTAGTAGCAATCTTATTATATTTAGAAACAAAAATAGTTGAAAACCCTAGTTTTTCCGCTTCTTGAATCCGTTGTTCCACTCTATTTACCGGACGAATTTCGCCCGAAAGACCTACTTCGCCTGCAAAACAAACGTCTTTGCCCACAGCAATATCTTCGTTGGAAGATAATATAGCTGCGACCACAGCCAAGTCAATTGCCGGATCATCTACTGAAATTCCGCCTGTTACGTTCAGAAATACATCTTTGGTTCCCAATCGGAAGCCGGCGCGTTTTTCCAAGACAGCTAGAATCATATTCAGTCTTTTGGCATTATAACCTGTGGTGCTTCGTTGTGGCGTTCCGTATACTGCGGTAGAAACCAAGGCTTGAATTTCAATCATTAACGGTCGCATTCCTTCCAAAGTCGAGGCAATTGCAGTTCCAGAAAGCTCTTCTTCACGATGAGAAATCAATATTTCTGATGGATTGGAGACTTCTCTTAAACCCGAACCCTGCATTTCATAAATACCTAACTCAGCGGTTGATCCAAAACGGTTTTTGAGCGAACGTAAAATTCGGTATACATGATTTCTATCGCCTTCAAACTGCAAAACCGTATCCACCATATGTTCCAAAATCTTAGGTCCAGCTATGTTTCCATCTTTGGTGATATGACCGATTAAAATCACAGGAATATTAGTTTCTTTGGCAAATTTTATCAATTCGGCCGTAGTTTCCCTGATTTGTGAAATACTTCCTGCTGTCGATTCTATATAATCTGTATGCAAGGTTTGAATCGAATCAATAATAACAATATCAGGTTCGGTTTCGACAATATGACGGAAGATGTTTTGCGTTTTCGTTTCTGTTAAAATATAGCAGTTATCACTATCGGGATTAATCCTTTCTGCGCGCATTTTGATTTGTTTCTGACTTTCCTCACCAGAAACATATAAAGTTTTGTAGGGCAATTTTAAAGAAATTTGCAACAGTAGCGTACTTTTTCCTATTCCGGGTTCACCACCTAAAAGGATTAAAGAACCAGGGACAATTCCGCCACCAAGCACTCGGTTTAATTCGCCGTCAGTAGTATCCATACGCACTTCCTGAGTCGAATCAATTTCTTTGATTTTTAAAGGTTTGGAAACTCTTTTTGAGTCGGTACTAGAAGGCTTCCAACTTGCTTTTTCTTCCTTTTGAATAATTTCTTCCGCAATGGTATTCCATTCTTTGCATGAATTACACTGTCCCTGCCATTTGGCATATTGCGCACCACAGTTTTGACAAAAAAAAGTTGTTTTAACTTTTGACATTAAGGCTGAATTTATTCGAGTATTATTCCTGCTTTTTTTCTTCGGTTGGTGCTTCGCTTGGTGGATTTTCAGTTGGAGTTCCTTCAGTTGGAGTTCCTTCGGTTGGTGCTGGTTCTTCCACTACTGGTTCTTCGGCTACTTTTTTACCTTTATCTCCTTTTTTAGGTAATGATTTTTTCAATTCATCGGCTCTTTCAATCATCATGTCTTTGGTCAAGTCACCAATTTCTTCGCGTTGAAAGGCACTCAAATACGATTTAACGGCTCTGGCATTATCTCCTTTCTTCTCGTACATCTGAGCTAGTTCATAGTCCGCAAGCATTGCTTTTGGATAATTTTTTCGAGCTAATTGAGCCAATTTATCAAACTCTTCATACGCTTTATTTTTAAGAATTGCGGCTTCAATAGCTTTAAAATCATTCAAACGAATGGGTAATTTTAAAGCAAACGATTTTTCGATTACGTCATATTTTTTAATCAAATAATCCGCATATCCTGAAGTCAGTGTTGCAATTTTTTCATTGAATTCGGTGATGGAAATCGGCTGATACACCGAAAATATTTGGTACAAAGCACTTGGTATTGAATTCAATACTAACGAATAATGTGAGGCGCCTTTAAAGTCATCAAACCGATAATTGAGTGTCTCTTTTTTAATGTTTTTGGCGACTTCATCCAGAGCAATAATTCGATTACGCATTTTTTTAACATCTCCATCAGCAGAAGAGTGGTAATAAAAAAGTGGTTTTTGAATAGCATTCAATCGCTCCGGAATTTGCTCTTCCATGCCGGCAGGAAGTTCCGGACTCATCGAGATATAGGCATCAAAGACTGGATTGTCTTTGTATAAATATAAATTTAAAAACCCTGCGGTAATGTCCAAACCTGCAATCATTTTGAAAGGTGCGGTTCTATAACTCTTTTCAATATAGGGCAACAATTCCATTCCGATAAATTCAAAGAAATCTTCCCCTTTATCTAATGGCAAACCTGTAGTTTCATCTACCATACAATCCGTCTCACGCTCATTATTTTTGTTTTGTGTAATTCCAACGATAATGACTTCCGGCAAATCATCCCAATAATAGCCATAGCTTAATGCTCCTTGAAAGGGATCAAACAAAAAATCTCCATCCAGCAATAGCAAAATGGGAAATTTTTGATTGGGATGCTTGTCGTATGATGGTGGCAAACCTATCTTGATTTCTCTTTCTTCGTTGAGTCTTTTAGAGAAAATGGTATCTGTAATTTTTTGTGAAAAAATAGTAGTAGAACTAAGGATTATCGCAAGCAAGAGTAATTTTTTCATAACAATTGGTTTGGTTTAAACAGCACTAGTGCCAAATGGATTAGCAAGATAATAAAATTATTATTGTGGGAAAGTTTAAACCTTGAAAAAAGGAAACTACTTTTTGATAGAATCGTGGCTTTGAGCTGCAATTCCGTTATTCCAAAACGTTAGAATATCGGTTGCGACGGCAGCACCGCTTCCGGCAGCAATGGCCAACTGACTGCGCCAACCTGCTAAAGTTCCGGCCACATAAATACCATCAGCTACTTTATGATCTTCATTTTGTAATTGGATGCGCTGTTTCTCTACAGCCGCTTTTTTGTGCGGTTCCACATAGTGCATCAAACCGTCGATATCGAAAGTATTGGAATACCCAAGGGCAAGAACTAATGCTTTGGTTTGATATGAATTTTTATTGGTAGTAACAGTAAAATTAGGGAATTCACCGGATACTTTTAGTACTTTTTCGCCATCAATTTGGGTAACATGAGGATACAATTCTTGTAAATGCTGCACACTTTCGGTCAACAATTCAGACCCTAATTTTCCGGCAGGAATGCCATAAGCATTATTGAACAAAGCCTCCTGAAGACTTGATGTTTTTTGATGGGTTATGATTCCGATTTTTTTATCCTGAACAAAAACTTTTTTATGAGCAGAGCCTAAAACTAGAGCACAAGACATTCCAGAAACGCCTCCGCCAATGATTAGCACATCAAACATCTCATTAGTTTTTTAGTTTTTCTTCTATGTTTTTGGACATTCTGAAAATCAGAAGAATAAGAATAGCACAAAGCGATGCGGCAATTCCGATAAGCGCAGCCATACTATTACCTTCTAGAGGTTTTTCAAAATCTAACAAAGTCAAATTGAAAATAACAAGCCCAATGGCAATAACAATTAATATCGCGGTGAAAATTTTCATGAAGTATATTTAGACAACAAAAATACTAAAATTTAAGATTATGCAAACAGCCCTTTAACATTAGCAGCAAATAATTTAACAGCAATAGCTAAAAGCACCACGCCAAACACTTTTCTAATGATACTTAGCCCGTTTTCACCCAACATTTTTTCAATTTTAGCCGAAGATTTCAAAACCAAATACACCAAAATAATATTCAAAATTATGGCTACGATAATATTAATCGATTGAAATTCGGCGCGCAACGAAAGTAAAGTCGTCATCGTTCCAGCTCCGGCAATTAATGGAAAAGCAATCGGAACTACCGAAGCTGAAGTGGCATGATCATCTTTATACAATCGGATTCCGAGTATCATTTCTAAAGCCATAAAGAACAACACAAACGAACCTGCTACAGCAAACGAATTGGCATCAATTCCGATTAATTTTAAGATTTCTTCTCCAACAAACAAAAACGCGATCATGATTCCCGCGGATACTAACGAGGCTTTACCCGACTGGATGTGTCCAAATTTTGACCTCAACCCGATAATTACAGGAATACTTCCCACGATATCTATCACCGCAAAAAGTACCATTGTTGTTGTTGCTATTTCTCTAAAATCAAAGTTCATAGATTTCTTTTTTCAAATGTAGCAAATATCAAAATGTAAACCCTGAAATCCAACATCAAAATACTTACTTTTGCACGAAATTTAATTTCTAAAACATCATGTTTCAATTAGGAAAAACCATCGTTTCTGAAGACATTCTTGAAAAAGATTTTGTTTGTAATCTTTCGGCCTGTCACGGTGCCTGTTGTGTAGATGGTGATGCTGGCGCACCTTTAACAGAAGCAGAAACAAAAATTTTAGAAGAGATTTATCCTAAAGTAAAACCATTTCTGCGCAAAGAAGGCATTGAGGTTATTGAAAGATTGGGCACTTGGGTGGTTGGAACCGATCAGGATTTAGAAACACCTCTGATTGACAATAAGGATTGTGCTTATGTGATTTTTGATGGAAAAACAGCCCTTTGTGGTATTGAACAAGCCTATAATCAAGGAATTATTGCTTGGAAAAAGCCTGTTTCCTGTCACTTGTACCCTATTCGTGTAAAAGATTTTACTGAATTTGCCGCGGTGAATTATGATCGATGGGATATTTGTAGTCCTGCTTGTTCGTTGGGGAAAGAGCTGGAAGTTCCTGTTTATAAATTTGTAAAAGAAGCTTTGGTTCGCCGCTTTGGAGAAGAATGGTATGCAGAACTTGAAAAAGTAGCCGAAGATTTAAAGAACGGAAAATAAAGCTAAAAAAGAGACTTTCGATTTTTGAGAACAACAAAAGACTCAGATTCTTTTGACAAGTCTTTTAAAAAAGTTTAAAACAAAAAGCCGAAGTATTGTCCTTCGGCTTTTTATTTGTGGAGAAGATGGGACTCGAACCCACGACTTCTTGCCTGCCAGGCAAGCACTCTAACCAGCTGAGCTACATCCCCAAAATTTAAGTGAGCAAATATACTTATTTTAGTTATATTTAAACAAAAACATCTTGCATATAAATTTATTTAAAATTTATATACTTTTTTTTAGTATACTTGTGCAATTTTATTAACATTAAACTAACACTACTTCAATTATTTATGAAAAAAACTACTTTACTTTTGACATTTCTTTTAATGTCCGTTCTTTCAGAAGCTCAAATTATAGCTTCACAAAATTTTGATGCTGCTCTTGGTTGGACTGCCTCTTCAACAACCGCTTGGTCAAGAAGAACTACTGGTGGTGCACCAGCATGTTCCCCTTTTGCAGGTGCTGGTATGGCACGGTTTTATTCGTATAACTTGCCAGCAGGTACAACTGCTCGTTTAACTTCTCCGGCAATTACATTCGCAGGTGCTAGTTATAGAGTTAAATTTAAAATGTTCAGAGACAATGCTTATGCAGGTGATGCTGACAACGTTAAACTTTACTACAACACAACAAATGCTGCAGGTGGAACGCTATTAGGAACCGTAAATCGTTCCCGTTCATTAGCTCCAACGGAAACTGAAGATGGATGGTATTCTTATTCAATGGATATTCCGGGAACTATCAGTGGAACAGGATTTATTCACTTCTTAGGAACTTCACAATATGGTAACAACATATTTATTGATGAAGTTACTATTGAGCAAATTCCTGCCATGGATGGAGAATTACGTTTATTAAGTGTAAATTCATACGTCCCGGTTGGAAATACAACTGTAGCTGGAACGTTTAAGAATTCAGGTTCTACAACGGTAACTTCTTTTGACGCAAATTGGCAAGTTGATTCAGGTACAATCTACACACAATCTTTTACAGGATTGAGCATTGCTCCAGGACAAAGCTATGCGTTTAATCACACTAATACTTGGGCTACGACTCCAGGATATTACAGTTTAAAATTATCTATTAGTAACGTTAATAACAACGGAGCTGATGCTGATACAACCAATGACATAATCACTAGACCAATTTCTGTATATAGCAATACATCCACACGTTTCCCGCTTTACGAAAAATTCTCAAGTTCAACATGTCCACCTTGTTATTCTTTTAATACCAATAGTTTTAACAGCTTCTTGAGTAATCGTGAAGAAGATTTTGCGCTTATTAGTTATCAGGTAAACTGGCCTGGAACTGGAGATCCATATTATACACTTGAAACAGGTTCTAGAGTAGGTTACTATGGAATTAGCGGTGCGCCAACATTATTGGTAGACTCTAAAGATGGTACAAATAATGAAGTAACTGGTGCTTTTAATACAACTTCTGAATTAGGTGTTAAATTAAATCAGCAAATGGGAGTTCCAGCTTACTTCAATATGACAGCAACTAAAACTTTAGTGGGAAGCACTATGAGTGTTCAGGTTGATGTTACTCCATTTGTTACAGGAACTTATAAATTATATGCCGCTGTTGTTGAAAAAAACACCTACAATAATGCTGACAGTAATGGTGAAGTAGAATTCCATAATGTTATGATGAAAATGATGCCTGATGCAAGCGGAACTACTCTTAATCTAGTTCATGACGTTGCTTCAACTACTAATTTACAAGTTGACTTAGGCAGTACGTTTGTAGAAGAATTGTCAGATTTAGAAGTTGTAGTATTTATACAAAACCCTTCTGGTAAAGCAATCATGCAAGCTGGTTATGCAGTTGATTCAACTTTAGGAACTGGGCAGTTTGATGTTCTTTCATCTGTGAAACTATATCCAAACCCTTCAAAAGGCATTGTCAGAATCGCAACAGAAATTCCAGTAGACATCGAAATTTTTGATATTACTGGAAAGAGCGTTTACAGTGTTTCTCAGGCAACAAATGAAACTCAAATCAATTTATCATCCATTCAAAATGGAGTGTATTTTGCTAAAATTAGTGGAGAAAACGCCATTAAAACAGAAAAAATTATTTTGAACTAACACCATAAGTAGGGAGTTGTTACAATTCCCTACTTATTTTTAAATTATCACTATGAAAAAAATTTTACTTTTAGTTTTTGTCTTCTTTGTAAGTGCCATGCAAGCACAAATAGCTTTATCTAGACGTAACGGAAGTCCTATTGTAGATGGTCAGGTGGTGGCGTTTAATACGGTCGTTTACCCTGCTTGTGAAATGGATTTTTATGTTACCAATTTATCCTCAACCACAAGTACTAATGTAAAAATAGCTTGTGAGGCACTAATAAATAACGATGGGACAGGATTTGAACTTTGCTTTGGCAATGAATGTCTTCCTAATGTGGAACAAGGAGAAATCTACCCGAGTATCCCTGTAATATTAGGTCCTAACGGAAGAAATGGAAATTTTGACCATTTATTAAACACCAATGCCGGAACAGGTAATTTACCAAAAGATTTTGTGTTTAGATTTTACCAAATTAATGGGACAGGGAATGAAGTTAGCAATTCGATTACTATGACTTATAGATATGATTCGACATTGTCTATTGACGACATCAATCAGTTAGAAACTTCTGGTGTGATTGTTAAGTCTACTTTGGTTAATAATGAACTTTCTTTAGATGTTCTAAAGCCAAGCCAAATGACATTGTATGATATCACCGGTAAATTAGTTTACAGCAAAAAACTTGAATATGGAGTCCAAACAGTTGATGTTTCGAATCTAAGTTCTGGAGTGTTTATTTTGAAATTCACTTCAGAAGAAGGAAGAGTTTCGACTAAAAAAATCTTAAAAAAATAAGACATTCTATTTATTATTAAAAAGGCTCCAAAATTTGGAGCCTTTTTTGTTATAATGAATTTATCCAGTCTTCTAACAGATGAACACCTTCGTCATGTTTTATGGTTCGGCCTAATGGTGGCATCATATAAAAGTTATCTGTTTCGGTATTTACTCGGTAGTGTAAAATAGATTGGTTTACATTGTTAGGATATACAATTCTTCCGTTGTATCCCGCCAAAGAATGTTCTGCAGGCATACTTACACCCATATTTTCAATATCAGTAGTTTGATTGAAAGCAAAACGTAATGAAAAATGTTCCGCTTCTCCACCATCTTTATGGCAATGGGCACAATTACTATCAAAATAAGAACGAGCTCTTAAATCAATTGATTTTGTGGTATCTTTATAATCCACAACCGTTGTGATAGCGTTTGGTAAATTATCTTCCAGATAACCGAGTTCTATTAGTTTTTGCAATTGATTTTTGGCACCAGTACTGTAGCTAAAATTACTATTGATATTTTGAGGTTTAATACCAATCGGTTCTCGCTCTCCATTCAATAATCCGTGGCATCGGATACAATCTAATGTTACTGATGGGATTTTGTAATTAATAGTTCTGATGACATTGGTTTCATCTCGCCAGGAAATAGTTGTTACTGCTCTTTGAGTAGTAAGAAAAGCTTCCGATTGATCTTCATTCCAAACATATTCTGCAAAAATCCATTCATTACTTTTGCGAATCATAATCCGGGTTTCAATAATCCTCGTGGAATTATTAGGCTGTACCTTCGTGTAATAAAAGTTCTTTATAAGTGCTGCTCCCACGGGTAAGTTTAGAACATTACCATCGCCATTATAAATAGCTTTTGTCCCACTGGGCAACCAAACAAAGCGCTTTTTTTGAGCATAATCGGTAAAAAGTTCGCTTATGGGTTGATAAGGTAGTACACCGAACGAAGGTTTTTGATTTTTTAAATCACCCTCAAAAAACTTATAATCCGAAAGTTTAGGATACGGAACCTGAGTTAAATCAACCACAACAGGAGATTCCTCTATTCTAGTATATTCTTCTTTAGTACAAGAAGTATAAAAAGATAGCATCATTACTAAAACAACTATTCTACTTCCTGTTTTTTTCAAGTGATACTTTTTAAAATGATGTATTTAATGATAACGATATTCCGGAGCTTTCAGGAACATTTCTACAAACACCGCCTACACAAACCAATCCTCCACGTTGTCTACCATAGCTTAAAGCAATTCTGGTAGCTTTTTTTCTGAAAGAACCTCCAAAATTGTAATAATGATTTCGTTGGTATTCCAATTCGTTGCCATAATTGTACAAATCCACCGCGTAAAAAGAGAATTTAGAATTTAGGTTGAATTCGACTGTAGCACTTGCCCAATTCTTTTTTTCATAATTCGCCCACATGTGTTCACCGACCACTCGGATGGATTTAGTAGCTGTAAATTTATACGTAGCTTCTGCTGCGACAATATCCGAATACACGACGCCATCCGTTCCTTCCACCATCTGTTTGTTGTAATACTGATTGATGTAACTGAATGCTGACTGCCACTTATTATTCCATTTTTTGGTGACTTCAACATTAAAATCGGTGTAATATCTTTTACCGAAACTGAAAAAGTCTGTTTGGTAATCTTGTGGATTGAAAATATAGAATGTACCGCTTAAAGCATTCCAACTAGACATGTTCAAAGCGATTTTCATTCCGTTTTTACCTCCTAAAGCTGTTCCTTTTTTGAAATCATAAAACAAATCCAATTGTCCTCCAATTTCTCCAGCTTTAACTAAATCTTCATCCGCTAAAAACACACCAGGTTGTGCCTGATAAACATAAATATTTGCCAGATTGTAGTGCTGTTGCTTGGTTAAACTCGGAATGAAATTCATAAGTCGGTCATTAAAATCATTTCCTTTCGCGCCTCTTTCCGAAAAAAAGCTCATGTTTTCTAATCTTCTGAAGGTGGCATCAATACCAAATCCTTTTTTAGAATAGCCTGTATTTAACAATAAAGCACTTCCCTGTTTTACCAGTCTGTTATTCACTTGATTGTTTACCTGAACAACAGCATCTTTAGCTTTATAATTCATTTCTGAACTGATGTAAAAAGCATTGTGAGAAAAGCTGACTCTTCCGGCAAAAGCATTGGTTAAATCTTCAAAATCCTGAACAGGAAGATCTACTTCTTCGTCTCGACCTACATAACTAAATCCAACCGTCAAATCAGAAGTTTGGAATTTAAAAGCCGTTTTTAAATCAAACTCCAAATCAAGACCATAAATTTTACTATCGGTTACATCAAAACCTGTTCTTTGTTGACCATAAACTGATTTTAACGTAATAAAATCTAATGGTTTGAAAATGATTCTCACGCCACGCAACGCATTGTTGATTCCCAAAGCTCTGTCTTCCCATGACCTCAATAATAAACCGCTACCAAATTGTTCGTAATAGTAACCCGCCGTAATGTCAATTTTCTCTGTTTTATATCGAGCAAAATAGGTAGCGACGTTTGTTTCATTGTATTTTGGATTCATATTCAACAAGGCATTTTGCACATAACTTTCTCCTTGAATACCAAACGACCAATTTTTATAGGCATAATTCACAAAAAGATAATTGTTCGATCGAAGCGGATCTTCAGGATGTGAAGTCGGATTATTAAACTCATCTTTCAAGCCTTTATCATTCAAATACCATTGAGCATTCGATTCAAAACCTCCGGAAAAAACGCTGTTGTTTTGTTGTGAAAAGGATAAAACGGGTAATAAGGAAAGGCAAATTAAGCGAACTACTTTCTTCATTATTTAAGAGATTTCAATTTTTCTAATAATTCTACTTCGTTACCTGGCACATATCCGTTTTGAACGTGTACGATTTTATTGTTTTTTACGACAATCGTGTAAGGAACATTTACTATGGATAGCGCTCTTTTAAAATCCTGATTGGAATCTAACAGAATATCAAATTCCCATCCTTTACCATTAATCAAGGGTTTTACTCTTTTTTGCGTTCTCGAATCATCTATAGAAACGGCTACCATTTTAAAATCTACTTCTTTTTTCCATTGAGGCATTAAATCGTTGATTTCGTCTAATTCGCTTATACAAGGTGTACACCAAGTAGCCCAAAACGAGAACACATATAATTGGTCTTTCTCCGAAAAATCAGCTGTTGAGGATACTTTTTTTCCTTCAAGATTAGTAAGAGGTACATTGGGTAAATTACTTTGGGCATTTAAATTTATTCCTATAAATAATAAGCAAAAAATAAAGTTCTTCATGGTTTGATTAATTTTATCGCAAATAACTGAATTAAGTTATAAAATATTGAATTTTTTTTTATTTTTTTGTACTATAATGTTCATTACTCAATAATTAATCATGAAAAAATCATCTTTTTTAAGTTTGCTTTTCCTATCTGTTCTTTTCATTTCTTGTGGAGAAACCAATGTGGTTGAAAACATTCCTGATGGGAGTGTAGATACACCCCCTATTTCTGGTTATTTCAAAAAGAGAGTTTTAATCGAAGATTATACCGGAACATGGTGTGGAAATTGTACCCGAGTAGCCTATGCGATTGACCAAGTTAATACAGAGACTGACAAAGCAGTAACTGTTGCCATTCATAACGGAAATGATCCTTATCATTTTGATGGAATTGCGCCTCTAAAAAATTTAATTTTACCAAATAGCCCTTTGGCTTTACCCGTTTCACGACTAAATCGAATGAATGTTTGGACTTTCCCAGAACCAACAAACACACAAGAAGCCATTAACCTAACAGGAAATAACTCTGGATTAGGAATCGCCATGAATTCTACTGTTGAAAACGGCATGATTAATCTTGATGTTAACATCAAATTTGCACTAAACTTCACCGATTTAAAACTGGTGGTATATCTTTTAGAAGATGACTTAGTATATCTACAACGTAATTACACTACGTATTATGACAATGTGAATCCAATTCCAGCCTACACACATAATCATGTGTTAAGAGCTGCTATGACGAACATTCTTGGAGATGCCATCACCGAAAATACCGAAGCTGGAAGCACCATTACTAGAAACTTTTCAATACCTGTTCCAGCAAATATAGAAAACGCTTCGAATCTTAATTTTGTAGCTTTTTTGGTGGGTAGCGACAATGTTGCTATAAATACCAGAGCTTCTCATGCCAATGAAGATCAGGAATTTGAAGAGAATCCATAATACGGTATTGCTATAGATAAATAAAAGGTTGCTCAAAAAAGCAACCTTCTTTTTTTTGCTTAAATTTGCTAAAATTCTTTTAAAAAATGGGCATAGCTACAGCCGGAGACATCTCCATTGGTATTCAAAATAAAATCGCAACAATAACTTTTAGTCATCCTGCGAGCAATTCATTTCCAAGTGATTTATTGCAAAAATTAACCTCCGAATTGCATAAGATTTCAAATAATGCAGATGTGAACGTAGTAGTCCTACAAAGCGAAGGAAAAACCTTTTGCGCTGGCGCCTCTTTTGACGAATTACTTTCGGTGACCGATTTTGAAGCCGGTAAAAAATTCTTTTCTGGCTTCGCCGATGTTATCAACGCTATGCGAAAATGTTCTAAAATCATCATCGGAAAAGTACAGGGAAAAGCTGTTGGTGGTGGCGTTGGATTAATTTCGGCCTGTGATATTGCCTTTGCTTATCAGGATGCTGCTATTAAATTATCCGAAATAGCTATAGGCATCGGTCCGTTTGTGATTGAACCGGTTGTGTCGAGAAAAATGGGTAAAATCGCGATGAGCGAAATGACTTTACAACCTAACGTATGGCAAACTGCAGATTGGGCTCTTTCAAAAGGTTTATATGCAGACATTTTCGATAGTCAGGCCGAAGTTAATGAAGCGGTCGAACATCTTGCAACCCGATTGGCTTCGTATAACCCAGAAGCGTTGTCTAAAATGAAGAAAGTCTTTTGGGAAGATACGGAACATTGGGACCAATTATTATACGAAAGAGCCGCTATTTCGGGTAAATTGGTGCTTTCTGATTTTACCAAAAATGCCTTAAACGAATTCAAAAAATAGCATATGAGTCTGATTTTGCTTTTCCAACAAGTCAACATTGATGAGAAAATAAAAAGTGCTCCTGATGATGGCTATTTAATCGGAGTTTGGATAGGCTATATTTTACCTTTTGCCGTTTTAGCAGGAGTTGCCTATTTTCTTTATCATCGCGCCAAAAAAAGACGAAACGACCAATAGCTTTATTTTAGTAAATTTGCAGCGTAAAAAACTTCTCTAATGAGTAACATCCGAATTACCAAACAATTTTCTTTCGAAACCGGACATGCCCTTTACGGTTATGACGGCAAATGTAAAAACGTACACGGACACAGCTATAAACTATCTGTGACGGTTATTGGGAAACCCATTTCGGACAACACCAATGTAAAGTTTGGAATGGTAATCGACTTTTCTGATTTGAAAAAAATTGTAAAAGAGGAAATTGTAGATATTTTTGACCACGCTACCGTTTTTAATCAAAATACGCCTCATGTTGAACTGGCTGCCGAATTGAAAAACCGTGGACATCATGTGATATTAGTAGATTATCAGCCCACAAGCGAAAATATGGTAACCGATTTTGCACAAAAGATAAAGAATCGTTTGCCTGCTGGCATTCAATTACATTCGCTTAAACTACAGGAAACCGACACCTCTTTTGCCGAATGGTATGCTTCCGATAACGAATAACCTAAAGTATTAATGACTATTTCTCTCAACAAAAAAATATATTTTGCCTCCGACCAACATTTTGGTGCTCCTACACCGGAAGCCAGTTTTCCGCGGGAACAAAAATTTGTTGCCTGGTTGGATGAAGTAAAAAAAGATGCCGAGTGTATTTTTCTTTTGGGCGATTTGTTTGATTTTTGGTTTGAATACAAAACCGTTGTACCGAAAGGTTTCGTGAGAGTCTTAGGCAAGCTGGCTGAAATCCGCGACAGTGGTATTCCGATTTATTTCTTTGTAGGCAATCACGATTTGTGGATGAGTGATTATTTTGAAAAGGAACTTAATATCCCAGTCTATCGAGACAATCAGGAATATGAATTCAACGGCAAAAGGTTTTTGATTGGTCACGGAGACGGAAAAGGTCCAGGCGATAAAGGATACAAACGCATGAAAAAAGTGTTCACCAATCCATTTTCAAAATGGCTCTACCGTTGGCTACATCCGGATATTGGGATGAAACTGGCACAATATTTATCGATAAAAAACAAGCTGATTTCGGGCGAAGCTGATGTGAAATTTCTTGGAGAAGATAACGAATGGCTGGTACAATATTCCAAACGAAAACTCGAAACCAAACACTATAATTACCTTGTTTTTGGCCACCGTCATTTACCAATGATTATAAAAGTTGGCGAAAACGCTGAATACGTCAATCTTGGCGATTGGATTGGGTATTTTACGTATGGTGTTTTTGACGGAACCTCTTTTGAATTGAAGGAGTATTAATTTCATCTCAAATCCTTCAAGCGCAACTGCACCGACACATTTCCGTTAAACTCATTTTCATCAATGTGATACACGATAGCAATAGATTTTTTATCTTTTGCTAATTCTAATTTGCTGCCTAAGCGAAATCCAATGGCACCAAACCCAGTGGAGTTTCTTTGTTTTACATACAATTTCAAATGCTCTTCTTCGGTTCCAATAGCTTTTGCGTAACCCGTATCTTTAACATCTTTTGTCAAGAAAACAGGCGCCATATTCTGTGGTCCAAAAGGCTCAAATTGATGCAACAGACGCACTAATTTTTCGTTGATATCTTCTAAATCAATTTCAGCATCGATGGCAATTTCCGGAATTAATAAGTCAGGGTGTATCGTTGCTTCGACCGTTTTATTAAACGCCTCTTTAAAAGCTGGATAATTTTCTTCTTTGAGGGTCATTCCTGCAGCATACATGTGTCCGCCAAACTGCTCTAAATGTTCTGAAACATTTTCTAAGGCATTATAGATATCAAAATCCTTTACAGATCGTGCTGATGCAGCCAATTTATCACCGCTTTTGGTAAAAACTATCGTTGGTCGATAATAGGTTTCTGTCAATCGAGAAGCCACAATACCAATAACACCTTTATGCCAATTTTCGCTATAAACAACAGTAGAAAAGTCTTGCTGCTCATTATTTTTTTCAATTTGTCTAAGTGCTTCATAAGTAATTTGTTTGTCTAAATCTTTTCGGTCTGCGTTGTGTTTTTCAATTTCTGAGGCAAAAATTTCAGCCTGTTCCAAATTGAATTCGGTCAGTAAAGCCACCGCTTCATTGCCGTGTTTGATTCTGCCCGCTGCGTTGATTCGGGGTGCAATAATAAATACAACATCGGTAATGGTCAATACTTTTTTCTTGACATTCTGAACTAAAGCTTTGATTCCGGGACGCGGAGAGGTATTGATAACACCTAATCCGAATTTAGCCAAAACCCTATTTTCTCCCGTAATCGGAACAATATCGGCACCAATAGCTGTAGCCACCAAATCGAGATACGGAAGCAAATCTTCAATCCCTTGATTTCTATTCTGTGCCAATGCCTGAACGAGTTTAAAACCAACTCCACAACCACACAATTCGTCATAAGGATAATGGCAATCTTCCCGCTTCGGGTCTAGAACTGCAGCAGCCTCGGGCAATGTGTCGCCCGGACGATGGTGGTCACAAATAATAAAATCAATAGCTCTTTCTTTCGCATAAGCCACATGGTCAATCGATTTGATGCCACAATCCAACGCAATAATCAACGTAAAACCATTGTCATCTGCAAAATCAATCCCTTTGAAGGATATTCCGTAACCTTCGTCATAACGATCGGGAATATACGTTGCTACATTCTCACAATAACTTCTCAAATAGCTTGACATCAGGGAAACGGCTGTTGTTCCATCGACATCATAATCTCCAAAAACCAAAATGTTTTCTCCACTAGCAATCGCTTTTTCTATTCGAGAAACCGCCTTATCCATATCTTTCATCAGATAAGGATCGTGCAAATCGCTCAAACTAGGTCGGAAAAATTGTCGCGCTTCTTCATACGTTTCAATACCTCTTTGTACTAACAAGGACGCAATCAACTCACTGACATTTAGTTCAGAAGCTAATGAAGTTACTTTTTTATGGGAAGGTTTGGGTTTAAGTGTCCAGCGCATTTTTTGAATTGTAAATTTTGAATTTTGAATTCTAAATTATTTTTAACAAAAATACACGAATGGCTATAAAGAAAGAGGTAGTTTTTGTATATATTTTGTTAACTCCAAACCAAATTAATATTGCTACTTTTGGAGGACTAAATCCATTCCAAATGCAGATCCAAGGTCAAATCGTAGACATCGAAAACAGACGAATTTATTCGGGTGAAATTAAAGTAGAAAATGGTAGAATCAGTTCCATAATTGAAAAAGAACATAACGTTAAAACCTTTATTCTTCCCGGTTTTATTGATGCTCATATTCACATCGAAAGTTCGATGCTGGTGCCTTCTGAATTTGCAAAACTAGCGGTGCTGCACGGAACCATCGGAACGATTTCTGACCCGCATGAAATTGCGAATGTACTCGGAAAAGACGGCGTGGATTACATGATTGATAACGGCAAAAAAGTGTCGTTGAAATTTCACTTTGGAGCTCCATCCTGTGTTCCGGCAACTTTTTTTGAAACAGCCGGAGCCATAATTGATTCCGAGCAAATCAAGGAATTGATGGCGTCTCCCGATATTTACTATTTGTCTGAAATGATGAATTATCCTGGAGTGTTGTCTGATGACGAAGAAGTACTGAAAAAAATAGCATGGGCCAAACACTACAATAAACCTGTAGATGGTCATGCGCCTGGATTGCGAGGTGGACCTATTAAAAAATACATTTCGGCCGGAATTTCGACCGATCACGAGTGTTTTACCTATGATGAAGCTGCCGAAAAATTATCGCTTGGAATGAAAGTGCTGATTCGGGAAGGAAGTGCTGCCAAGAATTTTAACGCTTTAATTGATTTGTTGCCCGAAAACTATCAAAATATGATGTTCTGCTCCGATGACAAACATCCTGACGATTTGATTATCGGTCATATCAACTTGCTATGCCAAAGAGCGGTTGCCAAAGGTTTTGATGTTTTCAAAGTCCTACAAATGGCGTGTATCAATCCAGTAAAACATTATAAAATGGAGGTTGGATTGTTGCAAAAAAATGATGCCGCCGATTTTATAGTTGTAGAAGATTTAATCGATTTTAACGTGTTACAAACCTACATCAATGGCGAATTGGTTGCCGATAAAGGACAATCTTTTGTAAAACATGTCGATTTCGAAAAGCCGAATAATTTCAATACATCGAAAAAGGAAGTCACCGATTTTGAAATTTCAGGTGCAGCCGAAAAAATAAGGGTAATCGAAGCTTTGGAAGGACAATTAATCACTAACGAAATCCATTGCCAACCAAAAATCAAAAATGGAATGCTTGTTTCCGATGTCGAAAATGACATTCTCAAAATGGCAGTTGTCAACCGATATGAAGACGCACAACCGGCCATTGCTTTTATCAAAAACTTTGGATTGAAAACAGGTGCGATTGCGAGTTCGGTAGCACACGATTGTCATAACATAGTAGTAGTGGGAACTTCTGATGAGGAAATCTGTAAAGCCGTGAATATTCTAATCGAAAATAAAGGTGGCGTTTGCGCCGTGAATGGTTTAGAAAGCAAATCATTAGCCTTGCCAGTGGCCGGAATCATGAGCGACCAGAACGGTTGGGAAGCCGGACGTTTATATCAGGAAATTGATGCGATGTCAAAACAATTAGGAAGTAATTTAAAAGCCCCTTTTATGACGCTTTCGTTTATGGCTTTATTGGTAATTCCTGATTTAAAATTGTCTGACAAAGGATTGTTCAGCGGGAATTCGTTTTCGTTTGTGGATTTGGAAGTGAATTAGACGAAAGAACGCTTCGCTGAAAAATGCAAGACCGCTACGCTGCAAGAAAAAAAGATTTTATTCTTCTCTTGCTTCTTGCCTCTTGCTTCTTGCTTCTATAATCTTCCCTCCAACAACCAGTACAATCTCACCTTTAGGTGGCTTGGCTTCGAAATGTTTTAAAACTTCTTCAGCTGTTCCGCGGATGGTTTCTTCATGCAGTTTTGATAATTCTCTGGAAACCGAAACGGATCTGTCGGCGCCAAAATACTGTACAAATTCGGCCAAAGTCTTTACTAATTTATGCGGTGAAACATAAAAAATCATCGTTCGGGTTTCTTCGGCTAAAGCCAAAAATCGGGTTTGTCTTCCTTTCTTTTCAGGTAAAAAACCTTCAAAAATAAAACGGTCATTAGGTAGACCACTGTTCACCAAAGCTGGTACAAATGCGGTAGCACCAGGTAAACAATCGACTTCAATACCGTTTTCTACACAAGCTCTGGTCAGTAAAAACCCAGGGTCAGAAATGGCCGGAGTTCCGGCATCAGAAATTAAGGCAATACTTTCACCAGCCTGTAATCGCTTAATCAGATTTTCAACGGTTTTGTGTTCGTTGTGCATGTGATGACTGTGCATGTGTGTGGCAATGTCAAAATGCTTCAGGAGTTTACCACTGGTTCGTGTGTCTTCGGCCAAAATCAAATCTACTTCTTTCAGCACTTTAATGGCTCTGAAAGTCATGTCATCAAGATTGCCAATAGGCGTTGGAACTAGGTATAATTTTGCCATTTACTGGAATTTTTTCTCCACAATTTCCATAAAGCGTTCGATGTAGTCTTCCTCTCCAACCCAATAGTTGTAATCCGGTATAACCATATCATTAATAAATGCTTTGGCTTCTTCAAAAGTATCAAAGGTGTTTAATTGAGAAATCACTCGATTGAAATCTTCATTGCTATCGTTAAAAAGATGTTGTACAAAACCAATTCTGTCGTTCAGTCCAATCGCAATTGATTTTGAATGCGTATCATTTACAATAGCTGATTTTGGCGCTTCCTCTTTTGTAGTTTCTTCTTCTTTGATTTCTGTTGGAAATAAAGTTACTTCATTGGGCTTCACAAAAACTGGATCAGCGTAATTGCCAATCATATCCTCTAATTTTTCCTTAGGTTGTACCTCTGAAGCTGTTTCGGCTACTGCTATTTCGGCTTCTTCCTCTTCCTCTACGTCCAATTGAAAAATAGGCTCAAATGCAGGTTTTGGATCAACAACAGTCTCTTCTTCCTCTACAACAGTAGGCTCTTCAAGTGGCGTTTCTTCTTCTAAACTTGCTTCAGGTTCTTCTGAAACCAACGCTTCTTCAGCTAGTGCTTCTTCAATTTCTTCCTCAGTTTCGGGTTGAATTTGCTCTTCTACATCATCGGCTTCAGTTTCTGACTGTGTTTCTTCAATAACGGTATCTGTTTCCGGCACTACCTCAACATTGGTTTCCTTAACTTCAGCCACTACCACTGATTCCTGCTCATGAGCCTGCGCTAGTTTTTCTTCTAAAGCATCTAGTTTCAAATCTGATTTTACCGATTCAAAATTGTCCTGATAAAACTTTAAAACCGACAACGTTTCGTATAATTTTTGGGTTTCCTTATACAATTGGTCTACTTCCGACTTGTTTTTAAGCTTTAAAATTCGGTGTGCAATGCTGATTAATTCGGCTTCTAATCTTTTTTTCATATTAATTTGAAATTGCTGGTGCTTCAGTTAATTTTCTTCGTATCCATTTATTTAATCATGGGAAGAAGTTACCTTAATTAAAATTTTTCTACATTTGAATCGACGTAAAACTAAGAAAATTTTAAGTCGATTTGTAATCGTTACAAAGTAATAAAAACTATTCATTTTTAGCGCAAGAAAAATACAAAATGTTTCTCGAAAATACTGTAAATCATAAAGAACAATTTGGGTGGATTGAAGTGATCTGCGGTTCCATGTTTTCGGGCAAAACCGAAGAGCTGATACGTCGATTGAAAAGAGCTCAGTTTGCCAAACAAAAAGTGGAAATTTTCAAGCCGTCAATCGATACTCGATATGATGAAGCAATGGTGGTTTCGCACAACAAAAATGAAATTCGTTCCACTCCGGTTCCTGCGGCCGCCAATATCCGAATCTTAGCGCAAGGTTGTGATGTAGTTGGTATTGATGAAGCGCAGTTTTTTGACGATGAAATTGTTGCGGTTTGTAATGATTTGGCCAACTCCGGAATTCGCGTAATTGTGGCCGGATTAGACATGGATTTTAAAGGCAATCCTTTTGGCCCGATGCCGGCCCTGATGGCAACTGCAGAATATGTTACCAAAGTACACGCCGTGTGTACCCGAACCGGGAATCTGGCGCACTACAGTTTCCGAAAAAATGATAATGATAAATTAGTCATGCTGGGTGAAACAGAAGAATACGAACCTCTCAGCCGGGCAGCTTATTTCAATGCGATGCGACAAAACATGATCGTGAACGAACCGGAACATTTGTCTAAAGAAGACCCGAGCGCAGCGAACTGACGCAGTACTAATTCCACCAAAAAATTGAAACTACCCATCAAAAATATCATTCCAATCATCAAAGCCAAATGGTTTGGGAATGATGATACCACAGTAATCGACTCCATTTCTATTGACAGTCGCTCGCTGCAAAATGGCAAAAACACCTTGTTTTTTGCTATTTCCGGACCTAATCATGATGGTCATACTTATATTGAAGAACTCATTCAAAAAGGAGTATACCATTTTGTAGTAACCCATATTCCTGAAGGTATTGCAGATAAAGCGAACTTTTTGTTTGTCGATAATACCCTTGATGCTTTTCAGAAATGTGCCGCATTTTACCGAAGTCAATTTGATTTTCCCGTTATCGGAATTACAGGAAGTAACGGAAAAACCATCATCAAAGAATGGCTGAATTTTTTGTTAAGTCCCGATTTTAATATCATTCGAAGCCCCAAAAGCTATAACTCTCAAGTGGGTGTACCCTTATCTATTTTGGGCATCAACGAAAAACACAATCTCGGTATTTTTGAGGCTGGAATTTCGCAAATCCACGAAATGGAAAAGCTCCAGAAAATCATTCAGCCAACAATAGGAATCCTTTCCAATATCGGTTCTGCTCACGACGAAGGATTTTCAAGTGCTGCGGAGAAAATTAAAGAAAAATTAAAGCTCTTTGTCTTGGTCAATGTGCTGATTTTACAAAAAAATAAAACCATCATTGCCTTTATCAATTCTAAGATTAAAACCTTCAGTTGGTGCTCTGACGATAAAAGTGCCGATGTGTATGTTACGAAAAAGAATGTAGGCGAACTAACGGAACTCAACATAACTTACCGCGAAGACACCTTCCCAATTACGATTCCGTTTCAGGATCAGGCTTCGGTTGAAAATGCCATACACTGTATGATGGTAATGCTCTATTTTGGCTATAACCATGCCGTTATTCAAAACCGAATGGCGCAATTGTATCCTGTAGAAATGCGGCTTAAAGTCAAGAACGGCATCAACAATTCCACACTGATTGACGATAGTTACAGTTCCGATTTTCAATCGCTGAAAATTGCCTTGGACTTTTTAGAAAATCAAAAGCAACATAAAAAGAAAACACTGATTTTATCGGATATTTTTCAGAGTGGTCTGAGCAATGATGAGTTGTATTCGCAAGTATCCCAGTTGGTTATTTCGAATAAAATTACCCGTGTTATTGGTATTGGAACTACAATTTCTCTATATAAAAGCAAATTCATCAACAGTTTGACTTTCAACAATGTAGCCGAATTTTCCAAAGCTTTTGAGAGTCTAAGTTTTGAAAATGAAACCATTTTAATCAAAGGTGCGCGCGACTTTCATTTTGAAGAGATTGTATCGATGCTCGAAGAAAAAACGCATGAAACCGTTCTCGAAATCAACCTCAACGCCATTAGTCATAACCTGAACTTCTTCAAATCGAAGCTGAAACCCAAAACCAAGATGATGGTCATGGTTAAAGCCTTTGGCTATGGAAACGGTGGGTTTGAAATTGCGAAATTACTCGAACATCATAAAGTAGACTATTTGGGTGTGGCTTTCGCCGATGAAGGGATTTCCCTTCAAAATGCCGGAATTTCTGTCCCGATTATGGTGCTGAATCCGGAGTCTACAAGTTTTTCGGCTATCATTCAGCATCAATTGGAACCCGAAATTTACTCAGTTAAAGGATTAAAAGCCTTTCTGAAAATAGCCGAACAAAAGAAGTTAAAACACTTCCCTATTCATATCAAAATCGATACCGGCATGCACCGCTTGGGCTTTGAGGAAGAAAATCTGGCAGAGGTAATTCAGATTCTAAAAGGCACCGAAACCGTTCAAATCAAAAGTATTTTATCGCACATGGCCACTAGTGATGACTTACACCATGATGCCTTTGCCAATGAACAAATTGCCTTATTCGAAAAATTGTCTTCAAAACTGATGTCCGAACTCCACATAAAACCTATCCGACATCTCTTAAACACGTCCGGAATTTCCAATTATGGCGAAGCACAATACGACATGGTTCGCCTTGGCATCGGCCTTTACGGGATTTCCAACGATTCCGAAGAACAGAAAGAATTGGAAATAGTGGGTACCCTGAAATCGGTTATTTCTCAAATCAGAACCATCGATGCCGGCGAAAGTGTGGGCTACGGCAGACGATTTATAGCTACCGAAACTACGAAAATTGCTACCATTCCTATAGGCTACGCTGATGGCATCAGCAGAAATTGGGGACATGGCGTAGGTCATGTTCTAATTAATGGTAAACCTGCCAAAATTGTAGGAAGTGTCTGTATGGACATGCTCATGGTAAATGTTTCTCACATCGACTGCAAAGAAGGCGCTACCGTGATCATATTTGGTGAAAACCCGAGTGTGAATTACATAGCTAAACAGCTCAATACCATTCCATATGAAATCCTGACCAGCATCTCACAAAGAGTCAAAAGAGTCTTTTTCCGAGAATAAAATGATTTTTTTTTTTAAATGTTAAAATTTTAATTACTTTAGTACTACTAACCAAATAAATTAAAACAATTATGGGAATGATTTCAGAATTTAAGGAGTTCATTGCGAAAGGGAATGCAATGGATTTAGCAGTCGGAGTAATTATCGGAGCAGCATTTGGCGCTATTGTAAATTCATTAGTAGCAGATGTGATTACTCCAGCATTATTAAATCCGGCCCTAAAAGCGGCTCAAGTTGAAAACTTAGCGGATTTAAAAACGGAAGGCGGAATACTTTATGGAAAATTCTTGGCAGCTGTAATCAGTTTCCTTGTTATTGCTTTTGTAATCTTCATCATGGTAAAAGCCCTGAACAGCATGAAGAAAAAAGAAGAAGCAGCTCCTGCGGCTCCAGCCGGACCATCTCAAGAAGAATTGCTGACTCAAATCAGAGATTTATTGAAAAAATAATACCGCTACAATACATATTCTTAACTAAACCGCTTCTTAATGGAGGCGGTTTTTCTTTTTTTTGAGCACAACATTTATCTTCCTTAGGGCAAATCCTCCCGCTATCCGCGCTACATGGTAGCTTGCTACACACGAGCGAAGCGACTGCCGAAGGAATCGGGGCTAAATTCAGGAATTGTTTTTCATTGGGAAAATAAAAATACCTTACTGCCACTGGCAGTCCTACTCTTACTAACAAATTATCGGGGCTAAAATTCACGTTTTAAAATTTTCACTCCTATTTTTTAAAAATAATGCTAAAAACATCTTGCCTCTTGCTTCTTGCTTCTAACTTCTTTCATACTTTTGTACATCAAAAAATTATAACCCGATAAACATATAAATATGAAAGTTGCTGTTGTTGGCGCAACCGGAATGGTTGGCGAAGTCATGCTGAAAGTTTTAGCCGAAAGAAATTTCCCGGTTACAGAATTAATTCCTGTGGCTTCCGAAAAATCAGTAGGTAAGGAAATCGAATTCAAAGGAAAAAAATATAAAGTTGTTGGCTTGCAAACCGCAGTCGATATGAAAGCCGATATCGCTTTGTTTTCGGCCGGTGGAGAAACTTCTTTAGCTTGGGCTCCCAAATTTGCGGAAGCCGGAACCACAGTAATTGACAATTCTTCTGCATGGAGAATGGATCCAACCAAAAAACTAATTGTTCCTGAAATCAACGCTTCTGAATTGACTAAAGAAGATAAAATCATCGCCAACCCTAACTGTTCTACCATTCAAATGGTCATGGTTTTAGCACCTTTGCATAAAAAATACAAAATTAAACGCGTCATTGTCTCTACTTATCAGTCGATTACCGGAACCGGAGTAAAAGCGGTACAGCAGTTGGAAAATGAATATGCCGGAGTTCAGGGAGAAATGGCCTATAAATATCAAATTCATCGCAATGCCATTCCGCAATGCGACAGTTTTGAAGACAACGGATATACCAAAGAAGAAATGAAATTGGTTCGCGAAACCCAAAAGATTATCGGTGATAAATCGATTGCCGTAACAGCAACAGCCATCAGAATTCCGGTTGTTGGAGGTCATAGCGAAGCCGTAAACGTAGAGTTTTCGAATGATTTTGATATAAATGAAATCCGTACAATTTTACACCATACCGGCGGCGTTGTTGTGCAAGACAATAATGATACGTACACGTATCCAATGCCTCTATACGCTCAGGGAAAAGACGAGGTTTTTGTAGGCCGAATCCGTAGAGACGAAAGTCAGCCCAACTCTTTAAATATGTGGATAGTAGCCGACAATTTAAGAAAAGGAGCGGCCACCAATACCATTCAAATTGCCGAATACTTGGTAGCGCATAAATTAGTATAGTCTCCTTTTATACAAGGATTCCCAATCTATAAATCCGTCTTGTTTTACAAATATTAAAGTTTGTTAAAATGAGACGGTTTTTCTTTGACAATGTTTTACATTTGTAGCGATGAAAAGAAAACTGCTTTTATCCAACGCTTTGATGGGATTGATGATATTATTCGCAATAGTATCACAATCTATTCATGCTATTGAACACTTAGCAGAACAGTTTTCGGAGAAAAAATGCCATCACGTTTACCAGCACCATCACACCGAGCTCCACCATGGACATGATGGTTTAGAAAAATGTTTTGTTTGCGAATTTGCCTTCAGTAACTACACGAAACCTACATTCAAAGTATTCTCATTTGAAAAAATTGAGATTAACTCTAAGACACCTCTTCTTGACTTAAAAGAAGCAAAGCAAACTTTTAAAGGAGCTTTGTTCTCTCTTCGTGGACCTCCATTTGTTTAAAAGTCCGACCTAACTTGGTAGTAAACAAATAAAAATAAAAATGCAAAAAATCAGTTTGTTTTTTTGCTTGTTGTGTTTTGGTATAAACTATAGTCAAAATACAATAAGCGGAAGAATCACGGGAGATACTAATGAAACGTTAGAGAAATGTCATGTCCACATAGGTTCCAAATCTGACAATAGTAACAAAGACGGTTATTATGAGATTCGTAATATCGCAAATGGTCCGGCTAAAGTCTTAATCACGTATCTAGGATATAAATCTATTGACACCTTGATTACCGTTACCGGAAATCTCGAGATCAACTTTGTTATGAAACCCCAAAAAGAAGCATTGGAAGAAGTTGTTGTAAAACACAAAAACAACTATTACAATCACTCGGTTTCAGAGCAAAAAATCAATGAGAAAACCATTGAAAAGTACAGTAGTCAGTCCTTAGGAAATGTGCTCAAAGAAGTATCCGGAGTCTCTATTTTAAAGAGCGGTAATACTATTGTAAAACCTGTAATCAATGGTTTACACAGCAGTCGTGTTCCGATTTACAACAACAATGTCAAATTAGAAGACCAGCAATGGGGTATGGAACATGCACCCAACTTTGACGTCAATTCTGCCGGTAAAATAACCGTTCTTAAAGGCGCATCCGGTTTGCAATATAGTGGAGATGCCATTGGAGGCATTGTAATCGTTGAGCCATTGGTTGTTAAGAAAGATACTCTTTTTGGAAAAACTATTATGACAGCGGAGTCCAACGGCCGTGGCGGTACCATTTCTTCGAGTTTGCACAAAGGTAATTTTTGCGATTGGAGTTGGAATGCTCAAGCGAGTCTTAAATACTATGGTGATCGCGAATCTCCTGACTATGTTTTTTCAAATACCGGAAATCGAGAAGTGAATTTTTCGGGAGATTTGAAGTATATCGGGAAAAAATATGATTTTTCTGCGTACTACAGTTTGTATACTGCTACAATAGCCATTTTAAGCGCCTCACATATCGGAAATGTAAATGATTTATACAATGCTATAAACAATCAAGCTCCTTTCGGTGATGGCGATTTTACCTATTCGATTAACAATCCAAAACAAAAAATGCAACATCATTTGGCCAAACTCAATTATAATTATTACATCAAAGACCGAGAGTCTATTAGTTTACAATATGCTTTTCAATTCAATAACCGAAAGGAATTTGATTTACGAACCGGAATTGCTAATTCCAGACCAGCATTAGATTTAAACTTAATGACTCACACTTTGAATGCCGATTACAAATTGAGTAAAGACTTTTGGGATTATAAAGCAGGTATTTCGAGTTCTTACCAGAATAATACGGCTAACCCCAATACAGGTGTTCGTCCTTTAATCCCCAGTTATAATAGAGTAGATGCTGGCGTATACGCTATTGTTGACAAACACTTTACAACGGATTTTTCGGTAGAAGCTGGAATTCGATATGATTTTTCAACTATTGAAGCGACTAAATATTACTTGAAATCACGATGGAACGAACGCAATTATAGTCCGGAATTTGATTCGTTTATTGATGGTGACTTTGGAACACAATGGCTAACAAAACCACAATTTACATTTCATAACTTTTCGGCTAGTGTCGGAACACAATATTCGTTTGGAACTGATTATGAGTGGTATTTTAATATCAGTCGTGCCGTCAGAAACCCAAATCCTTCTGAATTTTTTAGTGATGGACTGCATCATTCCACGGGTATGATTGAATTGGGGGACTTGCGATTACAACAAGAAAAGTCAAATAAGATTGGAACTTCGTTGCAAAAAAAATGGAGAAATTTGAAGATCAACATCAATCCGTTTCTAAACTTTGTTGAAGATTTCATGTATTTAAAACCAACCGGTTTTGAAACTACTATCCGAGGCGCTTTTCCCGTTTGGGAATATGAGCAAAACAATGCCTTGTTGACCGGATTTGATTTGAATTCAGAGTGGCAAATCAGTGAACATTGGCAACACCAATTGCTGTTATCGTATGTTAACGGAAAAGATAAAACTAATGACGACGTTATAATTGATATGCCGCCGTTGAACATTAACAACCGAATACAGTTCCACCAAAAGAATTGGAACAATTTGACACTTGAATTGCAAAGTGAAATGGTTTTCAAGCAAACGCAGTTTCCCAACAACAATTTTACAACCAATATTATTGTCAACAATGAGTTAACCCCTGTAGAAGTTAACATCAGTGAAACGCCACCAGCCTATCATCTTATACACTTTTCATCTGATGTACAATTTAAAACTTCCGAACACGCAGTGGCAACATTAGGTTTTTCTGTATTTAACCTTTTTAATGCAAAATACCGAGATTATTTAAACAGACAACGTTTCTATTCTGATGAAATGGGTAGAAACTTTCAAATTCAATTAAAAATTAATTATTAAAATTTAAAAAAATGAAAACAGTACCATTTGTAAACAAATCAAAATTCTTTATTATAGCTATTACTGCACTAACTTTTTCATCTTGTAGCAATGATGATGATCCTGTAAATGAGGAAGAAGTCATCACTACGGTTACTGCTACTTTAACCAACGGATCCAATATCATTACGCTTAGCTCCAGAGATTTAGACGGAGACGGACCTAATGATCCTGTGGTAACGGTTTCCGGTATTTTAGCCGCTAACACTACCTATACGGGTGCCGTTTCTTTCTTAAACGAAACTTCAGATCCGGTTGACAATATTACTACAGAAGTTTTGGAAGAAGGTGCTGACCATCAATTATTTTTTCAAGCTCCAAGCAGTTTAGGTACGTTTACTTATAGCGATACAGATGCTAACGGAAAACCAATTGGACTACAATTTTCGCTTTTGACAGGAAATGCTTCTTCTGGTAATCTAACCATCACACTAAGACATTTACCTAATAAATCAGCTTCAGGTGTCGCGACGGGAGATATTACCAACGCAGGAGGTGCCACTGATGCACAGGTTACTTATCCGATCGTAGTACAATAACACTCGCTTTACAATTTTAAAGAGCTGTCTTCTGACAGCTCTTTTGCTTTACAATAGACACATCGTTAAAAATATAGCCAATAAATTAGCATAACTTTAAATAATTAATATTATTTTTACCATATCACTAATTTAAAATCTTTAGGTATGAATTCTATGTTTACTAAAATCGTTAGAATAGTTTTAGGTGTGGCGCTAGTTGTTTTTGGAGCCAATAAATTTTTACATTTCATACCCATGGAAGCACCAACAGGCTCTGCGGGTGATTTTATGAATTCTCTTGGCGCAACAGGTTATGTTTTTCCTATTGTAGGTGTTTTAGAAGTAATGATTGGAATACTGCTTTTAATGAAAAAATGGGTTGCTTTTGCTTTAATATTATTAGCTCCAATTTCCATCAATATTGTTCTATTCCATTTGTTTTTAGACATTCCTGGATCGCCCTTTGCCTTATTGATTTTAATTTTCAATACCATTCTTATATTCAAACATTGGCAACAATACAAGCCTTTGTTTTATTAAAACTTCAAAAAACGCTTCTTATCGAAGCGTTTTTCTTTTTAAAAAGAACAGGAAAAGCCTAACGAACCATAATAGTAGCCTTTCGCCGAACTGTTCCGAATTTCATCTGTGGTATAGTGAAAAACACAAGAAAGATTGTAGTGATGGTATTTGTATTTAAATCCGGCTTCCCCCTTAAAGCGCACTTGTTTTAAATCGAACGTTACTGGACTACCATCTGTAAACATACTTCCCTGAATAGTAGCGTCATAAAGTTGAATATTGATTTTGGGCAAAACAAAAAAATAGAGCTCCTTTTGAGCACTACCCAAACCAGTATAAAAATTGGAGTTTTGCATCGGTGTAAGTTGTTTTAACAGACTGATTCTACCTAAAGTTCCAGTAGAAGCCCCCACAAAAGCGGTTCCGATTTCTGATTGTGAATACCAATGAAAATCGATTTTATCTGAAGAAATTTTAGAGAAAACGGGTATAGAATAAGTACATCCCAATTGGACTACCGGCAAATTCCGAATTTGTTGTTCCCAGCCAATAATGTCTCCAAAACTAAAAGAACGGTGCATCCAATTTTGAAAAGCCTCGGCTTTCGAATCAGGCCCAATGATGCCGAGTCCAAACGACCAACTCAAAACACTATTGGACGAATACAGCTTTGTGTTTTTATATTCGGCAGAAAAGTATCCGGCATAAGGGCGGTTATGGTCTTCCGGGAAAGGCGATTTCACCTCTCTCGGGTTGTAAATCTGCTGTTTTAATGCAAAACTGTGGATGATTATTTTTTCAGCACTAGACTTAGCCGCTTTATAATTAGCAAAAGCAAGCAAACCGCTGGTATAATAAAAATCATTGTAAGTAGAAACAAAAGAATCATTATCCAATTGTAAACCAATTTCAAAATTGGGGTTTTCCTGAGCACAAAGTAACATTGGCACTAGAAGTACTAATAAAATTGGATGGCGCATTAATAGTCAATCTTTCCAATGTGGCGCATTACTCTCATGATTTTGCCTTTTCTTCTTTCGATATAAGCCGATGAATTGGAAGCCTTATATTTTCGCGGATTCGGTAAAATGGCGGCAATTCCGGCAGCTTCTCTTGGCGTCAAATCATCTGCTGTTTTACGATACCAATGTCTGGCTGCTTCCTGAGCTCCATAAACACCGTTGCCCATTTCGATACTATTGAGATACACTTCCATGATGCGTTCCTTACCCCAAATAAGTTCTATCAAAACGGTAAAATAGGCTTCCAAACCTTTACGAACATAGCTTCTGCCCTGCCATAGAAAAACATTCTTAGCCGTTTGCTGCGATATTGTGCTTCCTCCTTTAAGTCTTTTTCCTTTACTGTTGTTCTTGAACGCTTTTTGCATGGCTTTAAAATCAAAACCATTGTGTTTTAAGAAATTACCGTCTTCACTAGCAATTACCGCTTTCTGAAGATTTGGTGAAATTTTTTCCAAAGGCACCCATTTGTGGCTATAAATAGCATCTTCACCATCCATTTTAAACTCAATGATTCTCGTTACCATTAAAGGCGTGAACGGAATGGGTACCCATTTGAACAGAATAACCGATAGGATAGAAAGTCCGAAGAACCATAGCATGGCTTTCCAAATCCAGCGAAAAATTTTTTTTATCATCTTATTGAACTAAATCTGCTAATTCTTGACCTATTTTACTTCCAATCGCAACTCCCATTCCGCCTAATCGCACGCCGCAATACACGTGTTCTGACAATTGCTCTACCATTGGTTTTTTGGTTGAGCCCAACCCCATAATACCACTCCATCGATGAGCGATTTTAAAATCAGTATGGGGTAAAATTACTTCTTTTAATAATTCCTCCAAACGATTTTGTATTAATTCGGTTTGTCCTAATGACGTGGTGGTTTCTTCTTCAAACGCTAAATTTCTTCCACCTCCAAACAATATCCTATCGTCTATGTTTCGGAAATAATAGTATCCTTTGTCCAGGTGAAACGTTCCTTTGATATCCAGATTCGGAATCGGTTCGGTAATCAAAACTTGAGCCCTTGCGGGCTTGACTTGATTATTGGTAAGGTTTCCAGCAAAACCATTGGTCGCAAACATTACTTTTTTGGAAAAGAAACTAAAATCGGACAACCTCACATCCACTCCATTACTTTTTTCCTGATACGAAGCAACTTCGACTTGATTTAGGATTAAAATGCCGTTCCCAATCGCTTTTTGAAGTAAAGCGTTCATCATCTTTCCGGTATCCAGCTGTGCTTCTAACGGATTGAAAATTAAGTATTCCTGTATCCCTTGAAAAGCAAAACGATCTACTTCTCTAGCAAAAACATCATTTCTAAACAAGGTCTTCAGTAAATCGTTAATAAAAGGTAACTTTTGCAGACATTCGGCATAAGAACTCTCATCATCCTTCAAAAATAATTCATAACCACCATAAGGTTTAAAGTCAATTACGTCATCACCAAGGTTTTTTCGGAGCAATTGTAAGCCATTCCACCGTTTTTGAATGAGCTGTACTACTTCTTCTTCGGTATGCGATTTTAAATCATCTATAATTTCCGAAATACTACCAAAACAGGCAAAACCGGCATTTTTAGTGCTTGCCCCTTGAGGTAAAACGCCTTTTTCTAAAACTAGAATTTTACTATTTGGAAATTTTTCTCGTAGTCTCAAAGCGCAATGAAGTCCCACGATTCCGCTACCTACAATGGTAAAATCGACATCTGTAAACCAATTTTTAAGTTCCCAATAGCTAAGATTCATTTGGTTATTTTTTTTAAAAATAGTTTTTTTGAGGAAATGGAGCTATGATTGTTCTCAAAATTATTATTTTCTTACCTATTTTTCTTAATTAATAAGCATCTGACAATTAAAAGATAGGTAGTTTATCGATTTGTTAATAGTTTTATTAAATAGTTGAGTTGTTTCTTGAAAATAATTTTATTTTTGGTACACTAATTTTAACCAAACCAAATTATGAAGCGTAAACTACTCATTGTTGCCTTGTTGGCAGCATCCAGTTTCTCTTTTGCACAAAACAAAAGTACGTTGTGGAACTCGACCACTAAAAAAAGTAACATGGTTGCTTTAGAAGCTCGAATGCAGCTTCCAGAAAACAATCTTTTCGATTTAAATCTTACAAGCCTTCGTTCAAATTTGAGGACAGCACCGGCAAGAATGGCCAATGTAAAATCAACAACTATCCTATCTATTCCTAATGCCGAAGGTGTTTTAGAGCGATACACCATTTTTGAAAATTCGATTATGGATCCGTCCTTAGCGGCAAGATATCCAGAAATTAAATCATATATCGGAATTGGTATCGACAATCCAACGGCAACTGCCTATTTCAGTGTTTCCCCGTTAGGATTCAAATCGATGGTTCTTGCGCCAGATAAATCTGCCGTTTTCATTGAGCCTATTTCTGCTGATCTAGGAACGTATAGCGTTTACAGAAAAGCGGACAAAAAACAATCCCTAACTCCTTTTGAGTGTAGCGTAATTGATGAAGTAACTCCACAAGTTGCTGGCGCTGATGCCCGACCAAATGCGGATGATGCCACTTTAAGGACGTTCCGACTAGCTTTGTCTTGTACAGGGGAATATGCAACTTATTTTGGAGGGACCAAAGCTTTAGCTTTAGCAGCGATGAATAATTCGATGACTCGAGTTAACGGGGTATTTGAAAAAGATTTTGCAGCTCGAATGGTTTTAATTGCCAATAATGATTTAGTAATTTATACAAGTGCCTCAACAGATCCTTACACTACAAGTTACAACAGTCAACTTCAAAGTACATTAACTTCAGTGATAGGAGAAGCGAATTACGATGTAGGTCATGTTTTTGTTCAAGCCTCTAACAATGGAAATGCAGGTTGCATTGGTTGTGTATGTGTTAATGGTTCAAAAGGTAGTGGCTTTACATCAAGCACAATACCAACTGGAGATAATTTTGATATCGATTATGTTGCTCACGAAATTGGTCATCAGTTTGGAGGCAATCATACTTTTACACATAGTAATGAAGGTACTGGTGTACAAATGGAACCAGGATCTGGATCTACAATTATGGGTTATGCTGGGATTACTTCTTTAGATGTTCAGCCTCATTCAGATGCTTATTTTCATGCGGTTAGTATCCAACAGGTAACTAATAATATCAAAGCGAAAACGTGTCAAACCAATACTGCTACAGGAAATGCAGTTCCTACTGTAAGTGCAGGTTTGGATTATACTATTCCAAAAAGCACACCATTTATGTTAACGGCAGTTGGAACTGATGCAAATGGCGATGCACTAACATACAATTGGGAACAAATGGATTCTCAAAGCACTTCTGCAGCTCCTAGCGCTACTAAAACTAGTGGTGTGAATTACAGATCGTACAACTCTACAACATCTCCAACAAGATATTTCCCTAGAATGGCTTCTGTTTTAACAGGTGCAACAACTACAGCAGGAACTGAACTTACAGTAGAAGCCTTGTCTTCTGTTGCCAGAACACAAAATTTCAGAGTTACAGTTCGTGATAACAGAGCTGGTGGCTCAGCAAACAACAGTGATGATATGGTTATTACGGTTAATGCAACAGCAGGACCATTTACAGTAAGTGCACCAAACACTGCTGTTTCCTATGTTGGTGGAAGTACTCAAACAGTAACTTGGGCCGTAGCCGGAACCACAGCAAATGGCGTTAATTGTGCTAATGTGGATATTCTTTTATCCACTGATGGAGGAAATTCGTGGGCTACTTTGTTGGCGGCTACTCCAAATGATGGAACTCAGGCTGTAACTATTCCGAATACCCCAGGAACAACGAACCGAATAATGGTAAAAGGAACCAATCATGTTTTCTTTGATGTTTCCAACACTAACTTCACAATTACTGCGGGTTCTGCTCCAGATACTATTGCTCCAACGGCACCAACTTTGACTGCTTCTGGCACAACTGAAACAACAACCAATTTATCATGGTCTGGCGCCACAGATAATATTGCTGTAACTGGTTATGATGTTTATAGAAATGGTGCTTTAATTGGTTCAACAACAACTGCTACAACTTATGCAGCAACTGGTTTGACCGCTTCAACTTCTTATACATTTAATGTTACAGCTAAAGATGCTGCCGGAAATGCTTCTGTAAATAGTAATACGGTAAACGTAACTACTTTAACGCCTGCTCCAGATACTACAGCGCCAACAGCGCCAACGTTATCGGCTTCGGGAACTACTTTGAACTCCACAAACTTATCTTGGTCTGGCGCTACTGATAATGTAGCTGTAACCGGTTATGATATTTATAAAGACGGTGTATTCCTTGCCTCAACAGCTTCAACTAGCTACGCTGCTACAGGCTTACTATCTTCAACTTCTTATGCATTTTATGTTCAGGCTAAAGATGCTGCCGGAAATAGTTCTGTTGCAAGTAATACTGTAAATGTTACTACGTTAACTCCAGATACGACTGCGCCAACAGCACCAACATTATCAGCTTCTGGAACTACTTCGTCTTCTACGAATTTATCTTGGACTGGCGCAACAGACAACGTTGCAGTAACTGGTTATGATGTTTATAGAAATGGCGCATTAATTGGTTCAACAACAACTGCCACAACTTTTGCAGCGACAGGTCTGACAGCTTCTACAGCCTATACTTTCAATGTAAGAGCTAAAGATGCTGCTGGAAATGCTTCTGTAAATAGTAATACTGTGAGTGTTACTACTCTTGCTAATAGTGTAACTTACTGTACTTCTAGAGGAAATAGTACGGCAGATGAGTATATCAACAGAGTTCAATTAGGAGCAATAAACAACACTTCTGGAAACAATAGTGGTTATGGTGACTTTACAGCACTATCTACTAATTTAGTTCGCGGAACAAGCAATTCAGTTACCATCACACCTGCATGGACAGGAACAGTATATAGCGAAGCCTACAGAGTTTGGATTGACTATAATAAAGATGGCGATTTCTTGGACGCTGGCGAACAAGTTTTCAACAGAAACAGAACCACTGCAACTCCTATCACAGGAAGCTTCACTGTTCCTGCTACTGCTTCATTAGGAACCACTAGAATGCGTGTTTCGATGAAGTACAACGCATCTCCAACATCTTGCGAGGCATTCTCTTTTGGCGAAGTAGAAGATTATACTGTAAACATTACATCTACTGCCAGATTTGATGAAACCAGTGTTGCAAAAGTTGCTTTCAATTTATATCCAAACCCAGTAAAAGGTGACGTGTTGAACATTTCAAATCTTGAAACTGCATCAACGTATAGAATTTTCAATATGATGGGACAAGAATTAGGAAGTGGTACAATTGAAAATGATGCTGTTTTTGTTGGCTCCTTAAATTCGGGTACTTTCTTAATTGAAGTGTCAAACGGAACTTCAACAACTACAAAACGTTTTATCAAAGAATAATTTTAGTTTATTAAAGTGTAAAAGCCATACTGAAAAGTGTGGCTTTTTTTATGAATTAATTTTGCTACTTTTAAGCCATTAAAAAATCATTAAAAATGAAACAATTACTTATTTTAATCCTTAGCACAATGAGCATCACTGCAGCTGCGCAAGAAGTTTTATCTCCTGAAAGTTTATGGAAATTAGGTCGGTTAACTGCTCTTGGAATTTCAAAAGACGGAAAATCTATAGTTTATAAAGTAGCCACACCATCTGTTGAAGAAAACAAATCCAATTCAAAATTTTATACCATTCCAGTAAATGGTGGTACTGTTGTAGAAATTCAGGAAACGCAGATAAAAGAGTTGCTAAACGATAAAAATGTATCGCCAGATGGAAAGTATATTTTATCAACCGAAGAAGTCAAAATCGAAAAAGTTTTAGGTAAAGATTTTTATCCGGAATTAGAAAAATCAGAAGCCCAAATTTATGACGGATTAGATTATCGCCATTGGGACACTTGGAATAGCGGAACTCACAATCATGTGTTTTATGCGGTCAATAAAGGAGCAAAAGCGCGTCCGATTGACATTATGAAAGACGAACCTTATGATGCTCCTCAAAAACCCTTCGGTGGCGATGAAGATTTTATTTGGTCGCCCGATAGCAAAAGTATCCTCTATGTATGCAAGAAAAAAGCAGGAACAGCCTATGCCGTTTCTACCAATACTGATTTGTATGAATACAACATCGAATCAAAATCGACTAAAAATCTAACCGAAAACAATCCGGGTTATGACACCAACCCAACGTTTTCTCCTGAAGGTTATTTGAGTTGGTTACAAATGAAACGCGACGGTTATGAAGCAGATAAAAACGACATTATCGTTCGTTTCAGAGACATTGATTATAATCTGACTATCAATTGGGATGGTTCGGTGGAGAGTTTTAAATGGAGTGCTGACGGCACTAAGGTCTTTTTTATTGCTGCCGTTGATGGAACTTTACAGTTATTTGAAGTAAACTTCCCGGGTGTAAAACGAATTGCCATCAGCGTAAAGCAAATTTCTAGAGGAGATTTTGATGTTCATGACATCGTTGGTTTTAATGGAGATCATATCATTGTAACACGAACCGATATGAATCATGCCGCAGAACTATATTCCTTCAACTACAAGAAAAAAACATTTACGCAACTTACCAAAACCAATAACGAAGCTTATTCAAAATTAGCGTTGCCAAAGTACGAGCGAAGATATGTAACGACTACCGATGGTAAAAAAATGTTGGTTTGGGTGATTCTTCCTCCAAATTTTGATAAAAACAAAAAATATCCTACGCTATTATATTGTCAAGGTGGACCACAATCGCCATTGACACAATTCTATTCTTTCCGATGGAATTTCTCGCTGATGGCTTCGCAAGGATATATTGTTGTGGCGCCAAACAGAAGAGGGATGTATGGTCACGGACAAGCTTGGAACGAACAAATTTCAAAAGATTGGGGTGGTCAGGTAATGGATGATTATCTTTCTGCTATTGATGATGTTGCCAAAGAAAGTTATGTAGATAAAGCCCGATTAGGTTGTGTTGGTGCAAGCTACGGAGGATATTCTGTCTTCTATTTGGCCGGAATCCATAAAAATCGCTTCAAGTCTTTCATAGCTCACGATGGCGTCTTTAATACCCAAAGTATGTTTGGAACTACTGAAGAAGTATTTTTTAACAACTGGGATTTTGGTGGCGCTTATTGGGAAAAAAATAATGCTATCGCTCAAAAAGCTTACAACGAATTCAATCCTATCAACTTTGTTGACCAATGGAATACGCCTATTTTAATTGTACAAGGTGGAAAAGATTTTCGTGTTCCTATTGGACAGGCCCAGGAAGCCTTTCAAGCTGCTCAGCTTCGCGGAATCAAAAGCCGTTTTCTATACTTACCTGAAGAAAATCACTGGGTATTAAAACCGCAAAACGGAATGGTTTGGCAACGTGAATTCTATAGATGGTTGAAAGAGACATTGTAAAACCAAAATTGTTTTCAATAAAAAAAGCCTTGAATCTTCAAGGCTTTTTTGTTTCATTTTGAGAGGAAATTAAAATCCATTTATAAGTAACAATTTCGCATTGAAATTATTATAATTTGAAAACGGCTCCAACATTTAAAGAGCCGTAATTGTTTTTAACATTCAAATCCTTTTCAGCATTGCTTAATCCAGCCATTCCCTGATAATCTATTAAAAGGCTTACTTTTTTAGTTAACTCAAACTTATAACCAATTCCAACATTCAAACCTACCTGAAACTTGTTGAAATTATCTTTGACATCAACATCCCCTAATTTAGCATACGTTAGAAACCCAACACTTGGCCCAAAATTCAGGTTCCACTTTCTTGTTTTGCCAAAATGCCAGTTAGCATTTAACGGAAGAGTAAGATAGCTCAACCCAAGAATAGTATCATCAATATCTGATCCCATCGTTTGATAATGCAATCCTGATCGAATACTCCAACGACTATTCAAATAATAATCAGTCCCAACGCCAATATTTAAAGAAGAAACTTCTCCATCATTACCAGCATCACTTCCAGAAAAATCGGAAATCGTAAAGCCAATATGAGGAAAAATTTCAATTGTTCCTTTTTCTCTTTGCTGCGCCTGAATGATTCCAACACAAAGAATTGTCATTACCAAAATAATTTTTTTCATGTTTATATATTTATGATTAGAGGACAAATCTATAATTATCAAAACATGATATTCCTTACAAAATGTTAATTAACTTTTCGATAAGGCGTTAAAAAAAACAAAAAAATAGTTGAATTCTACAATCAAAACGCAGTAAACTCTGAGGATAAGAAACTTATTAAACAATCAACAAACTGAAAAAAAAGCCCCACTTTCAGTGGGGCTTTTTATCTATTCCGGATCGTTCATTTTAAAACTCTCCATAAACTTGGTAGTATAATTTCCGGATACATAATCCGGCTCATCCATCAATTGTCTGTGGAAAGGAATGGTAGTTTTGATTCCTTCAATATAAAACTCATCCAAAGCACGCTTCATTTTATTGATAGCTTCTTCCCTTGTTTGAGCCGTTGTAATCAACTTAGCAATCATCGAGTCATAATTTGGCGGAATGGTATATCCTGCATAAACGTGCGTATCTAAACGTACTCCGTGTCCACCTGGCGAATGTAAAACGGTGATTTTTCCTGGCGAAGGACGGAAATCATTATAAGGGTCTTCAGCATTAATTCGGCACTCAATAGAATGTAATTGAGGCAAATAATTTTTACCAGAAATTGGCACTCCAGCAGCAACTAAAATCTGCTCCCGAATCAAATCATAATCAATAACCTGCTCCGTAATTGGGTGCTCTACCTGTATTCTCGTATTCATTTCCATAAAATAGAAATTTCTATGCTTATCCACTAAGAACTCAACCGTACCGGCACCTTCATATTTTATGAATTCGGCTGCTTTAACGGCTGCTTCTCCCATTTTATGACGCAATTCATCAGTCATAAAAGGCGAAGGTGTTTCTTCAGTTAATTTTTGATGACGACGTTGCACAGAACAATCTCTTTCTGATAAGTGACAGGCTTTTCCATAAGAATCACCTACAACTTGTATTTCTATATGACGAGGTTCTTCGATTAACTTTTCCAAATACATTCCGTCATTTCCAAAAGCCGCAGCAGATTCCTGACGGGCACTTTCCCAAGCTTTTAAAAGATCCTCTTCTTTCCATACGGCACGCATTCCTTTTCCACCACCACCAGCAGTTGCTTTTAACATGACTGGGAATCCCATTCCTTTAGATAACTCCAAAGCTTGTTCATACGATTCTAAAAGTCCTTCGGAACCGGGAACACAAGGAACTCCGGCTGCTTTCATAGTAGCTTTCGCTGAAGCTTTATCTCCCATTCTGTCAATCATTTCTGGAGAGGCACCTATAAATTTTATACCATGCTCCTGACAGATTTTTGAAAATTTAGCATTTTCAGAAAGGAAACCATACCCAGGGTGAATGGCATCTGCGTTTGTAATTTCAGCCGCAGCAATAATATTGGACATTTTTAAATAAGACAAATTACTTGGTGGAGGACCAATACAAACAGCTTCATCTGCAAATTTTACGTGCAAACTTTCCGCATCGGCAGTAGAATATACAGCCACCGTCTTTATCCCCATTTCTTTACAGGTCCGAATTACACGAAGTGCAATTTCTCCTCTATTGGCTATTAATATTTTTTTAAACATCATTCTTAATTTGAAAATTAAACAATTTGAAAATTTGAAAATTGGCAAAGAATGTGATAATTGTTTTCAAATTAACACATCTTCAAATTTTCAAATTAAGATGGGTCAACTAAGAATAAAGGTTGGTCAAACTCTACTGGTGACATATCGTCAACTAGAATCTTAACGATTTTACCGGTAACTTCAGCTTCTATTTCGTTAAATAACTTCATTGCTTCTACAACACAAAGCACATCGCCTTTCCCAATGGTAGTTCCCACTTCCACAAAAACTGGTTTGTCTGGTGCTGGTTTACGATAGAACGTTCCAATCATTGGCGACTTTATAGTAATGTATTTTGAGTTATCTTCAGTGGCAGCTGTTGGAGTTGCGGCTACTGGAGCAGCGGTTTGTGCCGGAGCCGGAGCAGCGGCAAGTTGTTGCATTGGTGCTTGCTGCACATAAGTAATGTCAGGTGTATTCCCTTCAAGAGTGGTTCTGATGGTAATTTTTATATCTCCTGTTTCTAACTTCACCTCTGCAACTCCAGAATTGGATACAAATTTGATTAGGTTTTGAATTTCTTTTAAATCCATGATAAGTTTTGTTTTAGTTAGTTTATTGTTTGTTATAGGCCCATTTTAAATAGATGGAACCCCATGTGAATCCACCGCCAAATGCGGCAAAAATTAAATTATCTCCTTTTTTTAGTTTATCCTCAAAATCACTCAATAATAAAGGTAGCGTTGCTGAAGTTGTGTTGCCATATCTATGGATATTTACTAACACTTTTTCTTCATCAAGTCCCATTCTACTTGCTGTAGCATCAATAATTCGTTTGTTTGCCTGATGAGCAATTAACCAATTGACGTCCTCTTTAGTCAAATTATTACGCTCCATAATTTTCTCGCTCACATCCGCCATGCCGGAAACAGCATATTTAAAAACAGTTTTCCCATCTTGAAAAACAAAATGTTGACCATTTTCAACCGTTTCTTTTGACGGAGGAAGAATAGAACCACCAGCATCAATTTTTAGATACTCCCTTCCAATGCCATCACTTCTTAAAAATTCATCTTGTAAACCTAAGCCTTCCTGATTCGGTTCAAATAATACCGCGCCAGCTCCATCCCCAAAAATAATGCATGTGGCTCTATCTGTATAATCGATGATAGAGGACATTTTATCAGCACCTATTAAAAGTACTTTTTTATATCTGCCGGATTGTATGTAGGCCGCTGCAGTTGACATTCCGTATAAAAAGCTGGAACAAGCGGCTTGTAAATCAAAAGCAAAAGCATTGACCGCACCAATTTGAGTAGCAACATAAACACCTGTTGAGGCAACAGGCATATCTGGAGTAGCGGTTGCCATAATTACCAAATCAATTTCGGCTGGATTTATATTGGCTTTTTCAATTAAATTCTGAGCGGCTTTTATAGCCATGAACGAAGTGCCTTTACCCTTCTCTTTCAACAGTCTTCTTTCCTTGATTCCGGTTCGAGTAGTAATCCATTCATCATTGGTGTCAACCATAGATTCCAGTACTTGATTTGAGAGTACAAAGTCTGGGACATAAGCTCCAACTGCTGTGATTGCGGCTGTAATTGTATTCATAAATAAGAAGTTTTTCTTCTCGCTTTTTTGATTGCGAAAAGTTGTGGAAATTACAAAAAAAATTTATACCTATAGAGTTTTAGGGCTGGTTATTTGTTAAATTTCTTTAAAACAAAAAACTCCCACAAAGTGAGAGTTAGTTTTGTAAAAAAACTTTAATTATGCTACAGCTACTGATTTATCAATAACTACTTGTCCTCTGTAGTACATTTTACCTTCATGCCAGTAAGCTCTGTGGTATAAATGTGCCTCTCCAGTTATTGGGCAAGTTGCAATTTGAGCAACAGTTGCTTTATAGTGAGTTCTTCTCTTATCTCTTCTTGTTTTCGAGATTTTTCTTTTAGGATGTGCCATTTTACTGTATTATTTATCCGTTAATAGTTGTTTTAATTTATCCCAACGCGGGTCAATTTCTTCTTCTTTTTTTTCTTCTTTTATTTTCTTTGACTGTTCGCTTGCGCTAGGGCCATTAACCTGTAATTCTTTTAGTTTTTTCAATGCTTCGGTTTCCAAACTTCCATCTTTTACTCCTGGATGAACTCTTTTATGAGGAACAGACAATACAATCATTTCATAAATATATTGTGCTAAATCTATTTGATGTTCTCCGTGAGGCAAAATCAACAATTCATCATTGTCATTATTAAATTCTTCTCCAAACTGAACTACTAGCTTGATTTTCCCTTTAATTGGCAAATCAAATTGCTCTCCGGTTAAATCACAGGGAACATTCACAGTCCCTTTATGTTTGAAGCTAATTTCAAGCATAGTTGCCTTTTTTTCAAGGACAACATCTACGCTTATATCGCAATTGTCGAATTCATCAAAACTAAAATCGTCAAAGAACTTTTTGCTTATTTTAAATTCAAACTGATGCTTTCCTAATTTTAATCCTATAAAAGGAATTAAATATTCATTCGTACTTTTCATCTAAACAACAATTTGAGCCCTAAATCGGGAGTGCAAAGATATAAAATTATTGCAATTCCAAAAGCCTTATAAACATTTTTTTGTTTATAACTGTTTTTCCTTGGTTTTCAGTGGGTTTTTACTGATTTCTTGGTACTGATTTCTAGAATTATAGATATCGATAGCCATATAAACAGCTTCTTTAAAGGAATTGTAATCAGCAACTCCTTTACCAGCGATTTCAAAAGCTGTCCCATGATCTGGTGAAGTTCTGATTTTATGTAAACCTGCAGTATAATTTACGCCATTACCAAAAGACAACGTTTTAAAAGGGATTAAGCCCTGATCGTGATAGGTAGCGATAACAGCATCGTATTTTTCATATTGACTACTTCCAAAAAAACCATCTGCAGCAAAAGGGCCAAAAACAAGTGTTCCTTTTTCAAATAATTTTTTTACTACGGGCTTCAGTATTTCATCGTCCTCTTTACCAATAACTCCATTATCTCCCGCATGCGGATTCAAAGCCAGCATAGCTATTTTTGGCTTGTTAATACCAAAATCTTGAATAAGAGAATGTTTAATGGTTTCTATTTTCTGAATTATGAGTTTTTCCGTTAAATGTTTTGCTACTTCATTTACTGGAATATGATCTGTAAGCAAGCCAACTCTCAAAGTATCCTGAACCATAAGCATTAGCGCATTCCCTTCTAACTCTTTGTCTAGATAATCTGTATGTCCAGGAAATTTAAATTCTTCCGACTGAATGTTATATTTATTAATTGGCGCTGTAACTAAAACATCTATCTGATTTTCCTTTAATGCTTTTGTAGCTTCAGTAAACGATTTTATGGCATATTTTCCAATATTTTCATCATTAGTGCCAAAATTTAAATCAACGCTTTCTTTCCAAATGTTAAGCACGTTAATTTTACCAATCACAATTTGATTGATTTGGTCAATTCCATGAAGCTGTGTCTCTAGACCTAGTGTCTTCTTTATGAAAGACAACACCTTTACATTGGCAAAAATAACTGGAGTACAAAGTTCTAACATTCTTGAATCATCGAAAGTCTTAAGTATGACTTCACTTCCGATTCCGTTCAAATCACCGATAGAAATTCCAACGATGATATTTTCTGCTTTTTTCATAAGAAGAACAAGTTATTTATTGCTAATTTTGAAGTGCAAATTTAGTAAAATAAAACCACAATGTTTACAGGAATAATCGAAACCCTTGGAATTATCAAAGATTTGAAAAGAGAAAATGATAATCTTCATATTACCGTTTCATCCACAATAACTAACGAGCTAAAAATCGATCAAAGCGTGGCACATAATGGCGTTTGTCTTACTGTAATTGCTATTGATGATGACACTTTCACTGTTACCGCCATCAAAGAAACTATCCTTAAAACAAATTTAAGCGATTGGAAGATCGGAGACCTTATCAATTTAGAGCGTGCGATGAAATTGGGAGATCGACTTGACGGACATATTGTTCAGGGACATGTTGACCAAATAGGCGTTTGCAAATCGATTAAAGAGGTAAACGGAAGTTGGTATTATGCATTCGAGTATGACAGTAGCTTTAACAACATCACTATCGAAAAGGGTTCTATTACAGTTAATGGTGTCAGTTTAACAGTAGTAGATTCGAAAGAAAACGAATTTAAGGTAGCCATAATACCTTACACATACGACAATACTAATTTTAAAACTTTTGAAATTGGTACAAAAATAAATCTAGAGTTTGACGTTGTAGGAAAATATGTCGCCCGATTGCATGCTTTGAAACAATAAACTACAAAAAAGGAAATAAAAAAGCTTCAAAGTTAATTTGAAGCTTTTTTTATTTTATTCAATTTATAGATACCGTAAGAAATTGAAATTGCAACCAATAGAAACAAACCTCCGTCCAAAGGCAGTCCCGGTGGCAAAGGCCCAGGAGGTGATGGCGGCGGTGGCGGTGTGTCAGCAAAAACACTTGTTTGCTGCAGCAAAAACACAACCAAAAACATTACAATTCTATTCGGGACAATTTTCATAGTGCGTAAAAGTATAAAAAAAATTTATTTACCAAAATAAATTATTGTTTAATCGGTAAAGTTAATAGAAAATTAATGTTCCGCAAATGGTATTCAATCTTCTGCTTAAAAAATCGACAACTTACACTAATTAACGTTGTATTTGATTTTTTGGTTTTAAATTACACAAAAAAGACCTCGATTTGAGGTCTTAAAATAATGTGGTCCCACTTGGGCTCGAACCAAGGACCACCTGATTATGAGTCAGGTGCTCTAACCAACTGAGCTATAGGACCTGCTGTATTAGCGGTTGCAATATTACTATTAATTTTTGTTCGATGCAAGTGTTTTTATGGTATTTCTTGACAAAGTTCAATCAAAACTCCGTTAGTTCCTTTAGGATGTAAAAAAGAAACTAATTTATTATCAGCCCCTTTTTTAGGTGTTTCATTGAGCACAACGAATCCTTCTTTTTGTAACCTTTCTATTTCTGCTACAATGTTTTCCACATCAAAAGCGATATGATGAATACCTTCTCCTTTTTTTTCTAGGAATTTAGCTATAGGACTATCAGTGTTGGTGGCTTCTAGTAATTCTATTTTATTAGGACCGTTCATAAAAAAAGAAGTTTTTACACCTTCGCTGGCTACTTCTTCTTGTTTGTATGGTGGTTGCCCAAATAATTTTTCAAAAAGTTGATTGGAAACTGCTAGGTCATTAACGGCTATTCCGATGTGTTCTATTTTTCTCATGGCTAAAGTTGCTAATTCATTATGTGAGTTCGTTAAAAAATCAAAGATAAGCATTTCAAAAATTAGCCCCGATGGAAGTGGCATCCTTTTTCCTGCGGTTTCGCAGGGAAAAGATATAACGGACAGCGGGAAACAGCTTCTAAAAAAACTTTGCTAATTACATCCTAGCCCTTTGTAGCAAAGATGCTTGCATAAACTTTGTAACTTTGCCACTTAAAAATTGTATTTTTGCGGCATGGAAACGAACAGACAGAAAAAAATTGGCAGCGTATTGCAAAAGGATTTAGTAGATATTTTGCAGGGCGAGGTACGAAAAAACGGGATTTCAAATTTAGTAATATCCGTTTCTAAAGTAAGTGTAACTACTGATTTATCTATTGCTAAAGTCTATTTAAGCGTTTTCCCGCAGAACAGAGCAGCCGAATTATTAGAAGCTGTAAAAACCAATGCTCCTTTAATTAAGCATGATTTGTCGCAACGTGTAAAACTACAATTGCGTAAAGTGCCTAATCTTTCTTTTTATATTGATGATTCTTTAGATTATATCGAAAAGATTGACAATGCCCTTTCCGGGAAAGAGAATCCTATTGAAAACCGCGATCTTTTAGACAAACGCAAGAAATTTTAATTTTCAACGTTGAATTTCCCGCTATACATAGCCAAACGATACGTCTTTAGCAAAAGCAAAAACAATGCTATCAACATCATTACTGGCATTGCCTCTATGGGAATCATCGTGGGAACGCTTGCGCTGTTTGTAGTGCTTTCGGTTTTTAGCGGCCTTAGAGTTTTTAGTCTGTCGTTTACGAATACCATTGATCCCGATTTAAAAGTAAATCCACTCAAGGGAAAAAGTCTCTTCATTAATTCAGCCCAAGAAAAACAAATTGCTGCGATAGCAGGTGTTGCGTCCTACAGTAAAATTGTCGAAGAACGCGTACTTTTCTTTTTTGACGGAAAAGAGCAAGTCACCTATTTAAAAGGTGTTGATACCAATTATACCAAAATCAATGCAGTATCCAAAAGTATTTACAATGGAAAATGGTTGCGATATAATACGGCAGAAGTTGTAGTGGGCTATGGAATCACTCAGAAATTATCCATGGGATTATTCGATTTTAATAATGCTTTTGAAGTATATGTCCCCCGAAAAGGCAAAGCGGTAATCGAGAGCGAAGCGGAAGCTTTCAATAAAACCGCACTAATTCCGGTAGGAATATATGCGATAAGTGAAGATTTGGATTCCAAGTATGTTTTTTCCGATTTACGATTGGCGCAGGAATTATTAGAATACCAACCGAATCAGATTTCGGCAGTAGAACTAAAACTAAAACCCGATGCTAACGAAAGCGATGTTATAGAAAAACTGAATACTGTTTTCCAGAATAAGGCTGAAATAAAAACTCGGGCACAGCTTAATGCTACACTTTATAAGATGCTGAATACCGAAAATATTGCGGTGTACCTGATTTTCACGTTAGTCATTATCATTGCGCTTTTCAATTTGATTGGTGCTCTGATCATGATGGTTTTGGACAAAAAAAGCAACCTAAAAACGCTCTATAACTTAGGTGCTGAAGTCAGCGATTTGAAGAAAATATTTTTGTTACAAGGAAGCTTGTTGACCGTTATTGGCGGAATAATAGGCTTGATTATAGGAATTATTATTGTTGTGCTACAACAGCAATTCCAGCTGATTATGATTACCGAATCTTTAGCGTATCCGGTCGTTTTCTCGATTCAAAATGTAGTGATTGTAATGGGAACCATTATTGCGCTTGGCTTTATCTCGAGCCTAATTGCAAGTAGTCGCGTAACAAAAAAGTTGTTGGATTAAACAAACTGATACTTAGCGTAAACTTCCTGAATCTCATCTAAAGCTCTGAATAAACTCTCAGCACTTTCCAGCGTTACCAGTTTTAAACGGTGCTCCTTAAAATTGGAAATTCCTTTGAAATAATTTGTATAATGACGACGCATTTCAACAATGCCAACACGTTCGCCTTTCCAATCCATTGACCAGGTTAAATGATTCCGAGCTGCTTCAACTCTATCGGCAATGGTTGGCTGAGGCAAATGGTCTCCTGTTTTGAAATAATGTTTGATTTCGTTAAAAATCCATGGATATCCAATGGCCGCACGACCAATCATCATGCCATCTAAGCCGTATTTATTTTTGTATTCTAAGGCTTTTTCGGGAGAATCGATATCACCGTTTCCGAAAATGGGCATCGTAATTCGCGGATTGTTTTTCACTCGGGCAATATGCGACCAATCCGAATGGCCTTTATACATTTGGGCTCGCGTTCGGGCGTGAACTGTCAAAGCTTGCACTCCAATATCCTGAAGCCTTTCGGCTACCTCATCAATATTAATCGAATTTTCATCCCAACCCAAACGGGTTTTTACCGTCACCGGAAGATTGGTTCCCTTAATAACCGCTTTGGTCAAACGCACCATCAGATCAACATCTTTCAAAACTCCGGCTCCAGCACCTTTACAAACTACTTTTTTCACCGGACATCCAAAATTAATGTCTACCAAATCAGGGCGAACGGCATCAACAATCCTTGATGACATTTCCATGGCTTCTTCGTCTCCTCCAAAAATCTGAATACCGACCGGTCTTTCGTAATCGAAAATATCTAACTTCATTTTGCTTTTTATCGCATCGCGAATCAGTCCTTCTGAAGAAATAAACTCCGAGTACATCAAATCAGCACCATGCAACTTGCACAAACGACGGAAAGGCGGATCGCTCACATCTTCCATAGGCGCAAGTAAAAGTGGAAAGTCAGGTAATAAAATGTTGCCTATTTTGGGCATAACTTGAGTTTTAATAGTGCAAAATTACACTTTTTAAGTTAAGTACAATTGCCTTTCAATGCTACAACAAAAGAAAGAAATTTTATAATTTTCTTCAGCATAAATAAAAGACCTTTGTAGCATTATGGCTGACCAAAAGATGAAAATTAAAATTACTATAAAAACTGCTTTACGAATATTGAAAGATACTTTCGAAAGCTTTATCGATGACCGCGCACTGAAGTTTAGTGCTTCTCTTTCGTATTACACTGTTTTCTCTTTAGCGCCTCTTTTATTATTGTTGATTTCATTAGCGGGCGTTTTTTTTGGTAAGGAAGCTATCCAAGGAAAGATTTTTGGTAAAATTAACGGACTTATTGGCAATGAAGCCGCTTTACAGATTCAAAATGTTATCAAAAACATGGAACTTTCCGGAGAAACCTCTTTTGCCGTAATTATTGGAGCGGTTACCTTATTTATTGGCGCCACAAGTGTTTTTAGTGAAATTCAAGATTCTATTAATAGCATTTGGAGAGTGAAGGCTAAACCGAAACGAGGCTGGGTCAAATTAATTACAGACCGACTCCTTTCATCTTCGTTAATTGCAGGATTGGGATTTTTATTGATTGTATCATTGGTTGTCAATGGCGCAATGCTGGCTTTAAGTGAATGGTTGAAAAATTATTTTCCGGAAGTCACCTTGATTATTTTCCAGATTGCAAACTTCCTGATTAGCTTTTCCGTAATCATGACATTGTTTGGCGTAATATTTAAAGTATTGCCCGATGCCAAAATTGCTTGGAAGGACGTTCGTGCCGGAGCTTTTTTCACGGCTTGTCTGTTTATGTTGGGCCGATTCCTTATTGGAATTTATATCGATTATACTAATACTGGTTCTCCATATGGTGCTGCCGGATCGTTAATAGTAATTTTGGTTTGGGTGTATTATACTGCGGCTATTTTATATTTTGGTGCCGAATTTACAAGGGTTTACGCCGAATATACTGGTGCCCGAATTGAACCCGCCGATTATGCCGTTTATGTGGAACAACACGAAAAAGAAAGAGAAGTTACCATTCTTCCGCAAACCGCTAAACCAAACGAGGCTGTAATTGTTCAGCCTGAGGTCACTCCCAAAATAAAGAAGCAGAAATAGCTTTGTATTTATTTGCTTTGTTTGCTTTTATTTTAAATCAAAACTTTGCCCTATATTTGCCGATTAAATGCGTTAAGGATTAGAGCAAGTACCGTGTACTGCGGAAAGCCTGACCCTGTCTCGTTGAACCAACGAGATGAGGGTAACGCCCAACAAAACGGACAGATTTACGAAGAGGACATGCGAGATATTGCCTGTTTCCGATAAAAACAATATTCATTTTACATGAAACACATTAGAAATTTTTGCATTATTGCCCATATTGACCATGGAAAAAGTACGTTGGCGGACCGACTTCTTGGCGCAACACAAACCGTAACAGCACGTGAAGAAAAAGCACAGTTGTTGGACAACATGGACTTGGAGCGTGAGCGCGGTATTACGATAAAAAGTCACGCGATTCAAATGGAGTATAAGTATAAAGGGGAAGATTATATTCTGAATCTTATTGACACTCCGGGACACGTTGATTTTTCGTATGAAGTTTCGCGATCCATAGCCGCTTGTGAAGGGGCACTTTTGATTGTAGATGCGGCGCAAAGTATTCAGGCACAAACGATATCGAACTTATATTTGGCTTTAGAAAATGATCTGGAAATTATTCCGGTTCTTAACAAAGTGGATTTGCCAAGTGCTAATCCGGAAGAAGTAAGCGACGATATTATAGATTTATTAGGCTGTAAACTGGAAGATATTATTCATGCTTCGGGGAAAACCGGATTTGGGGTTGAAAATATTTTAGCTGCCATTATTGAAAAAATACCAGCTCCAAAAGGCATCAAAGACGAGCCATTACAGGCCTTGATATTTGACTCTCATTACAATCCCTTTCGTGGTATTGAAGTTATTTTCCGTGTGAAAAATGGCGAAATCCGAAAAGGCCAAAAAATTAAGTTTATGGCAACGGGCAATGAGTATTTTGCCGATGAAGTGGGAACCTTAAAGTTAAACCAAGTGCCCAAAGATGTAATTTCTACTGGCGATGTTGGTTATCTGATATCGGGAATAAAAGAAGCCAAAGAAGTGAAAGTTGGGGACACCTTAACGGATGCAAAAACGCCAACCACCAACATGATTACGGGATTTGAGGATGTAAAACCCATGGTTTTTGCCGGAATTTATCCTGTAGATACAGAAGATTACGAAGATTTGCGCTCCTCAATGGAAAAACTGCAACTGAACGATGCTTCGTTAGTATTTTTACCAGAAAGTTCTGCGGCTTTAGGTTTTGGTTTTCGTTGTGGATTCTTAGGAATGCTACACATGGAAATCATTCAGGAACGTTTGGAACGCGAATTCGATATGTCGGTAATTACTACTGTTCCCAACGTTTCGTACATGGCTTATACCAAAAAAGATCCGGAAACTCCTTTTGTAGTTAACAATCCTTCTGACTTACCCGAACCTTCAAGATTAGACAGAGTCGAAGAACCTTATATCAAAGCAACCATTATAACCAAAGCTGATTATGTTGGAAATGTAATGAGTTTGTGTATTGAAAAACGTGGCGTAATTACCAATCAAACTTATTTGACTACTGAAAGAGTAGAATTAAATTTTGATATGCCTTTAGCTGAAATCGTATTCGATTTTTATGACCGATTAAAAACCGTTTCGAAAGGATATGCGTCGTTTGACTACTCTCCTATTGGAATGCGGGAATCCAAACTAGTGAAGTTAGATGTTCTTTTGAATGCGCAATCCGTTGATGCACTTTCAGCTTTAATCCACGAAAGCAATGCCTATCACATTGGTAAAAAAATGTGCGAGAAACTACGCGAATTGATTCCGAGACAGCAGTTTGATATTCCAATTCAAGCAGCGATTGGTGCGAAAATCATTGCTCGTGAAACCATCAAAGCCTTACGTAAAGATGTTACCGCAAAATGTTACGGAGGAGATATTTCCCGTAAACGTAAATTATTGGAAAAACAGAAAAAAGGAAAGAAACGTATGCGTTTGGTGGGGAATGTAGAAATTCCGCAAGAGGCGTTTATGGCGGTATTGAAGTTGAATGATTAATTTTCAGAGAAAAGAAACAAGAAGCAAGAGACAAGAAATATAGAGAAACCCAATGACGAAAGTTGTTGGGTTTTATTTTTGAAGTTCTTGAAACAATCTTTCCGCATCTTCTTTTTTAAAAAGTTGTGTTCCTTCGTTCATTGTGGCTGCCGTTCCGCAGGCAACGCCCCATTGTATGACTTCTTTTAGTGTTTTGTTTTGGGATAAAGCCCAAACCATGCCGCCAACCATACTATCTCCGGCACCAACGGTACTTTTCTTTTCAATTTTTGGAGCTGTTACAAATTCGGTTTGATCATTTGTTACTAAAAAGGCACCTTCAGCACCTAGAGAAACGACTACGATTTCCGAACATTTATTATCAATTAATGTTTTGGCGGCTTTTTCTACATCCTTTTTTTCTAGATATTCCACGCCCATTAATTTGGCTAATTCACCGACATTTGGTTTTATAAGGTATACTCCTGTTTCAATGACTTTCTTGAGAGAATCACCCGATGTGTCTACAATAACTTTTATTCCTGAATCTTTTGCTTTTTCGGCAATGATTTGATAGAAATTCGTTGGTAAACCTTCATTCAAACTTCCGCTAAGAACTAAAAAATTGGTTTTAATTTCTTTTATAGTTTCTATTATGGATTTTTGTTCGGCTTCAGATAATTCGTTTCCAGGAAAACCAAATCGATATTGCGCTTTGGTTTTGTTTTCAAAAGCAATAAAATTTTCTCTTGTCCAACTTTTAGTTCGAATCACTTTAGTTTGCATATTCTTTTTTTGCAGCAATTCTTCTAACATTTCTCCGGATGATCCTCCTGAGGTAAATAGGCAAAGAGCGTTTCCTCCTAATTCCGCAATAGCTTTTGAAACGTTTATACCTCCGCCACCCGCATCGTAACGAGGTTTTTCGCAACGCATTTTCTGTTCGGCTACCAATTCTTTAAAATGAGTGCTTTTGTCCAATGATGGATTTATAGTTACCGTTGCAATCTGATGTAATTTCATGATGAAAATTTATTCCTATAAAGTTGCGAATAATCGTTGAAACTCTTTCCAAAGTATGGATAAAAAACTTTGTAACTTTGCAACCTAAAAAATAGCATTATGTTAGAGGATAAATCTCCGCAACGTACACCATTATCTCAATTGGGAGAATTTGGTTTGATTGAACATTTGACAAAAAACTTCGATGTAAAACAGCCCTCAACTTTGAAGAGTATCGGGGACGATGCTGCCGTTTTAGATTTTAAAGATAAAAAAGTAGTGGTTTCCACCGACTTACTGATTGAAGGCGTTCATTTTGATTTGTCTTATATGCCTTTACGTCATTTGGGTTACAAAGCCGTAGTGGTGAATGTTTCTGATATTTGCGCGATGAACGCCAAGCCAACACAAATTACAGTTTCTATTGCCGTATCGAATCGTTTTCCATTGGAAGCTTTGGAAGAGCTGTTTGATGGAATTGCATTAGCGGCCAAATTTTATAATGTTGATGTCATTGGTGGCGATACGACCTCATCCCAAAAAGGATTGATCATTTCTGTTACAGCTATCGGCGAAGCTGATGCCGAAAATATTATCTATAGAAACGGTGCTAAAAATGGCGATTTATTGGTGGTTTCCGGCGATTTGGGTTCGGCTTATATGGGTTTGCAGGTTTTAGAGCGTGAGAAACAGGTTTTCCAGGTAAATCCAAACAACCAACCCGATTTGGACAATTATTCGTATTTAATAGAGCGTCAATTAAAGCCTGAAGCTAGACATGACATCCGGGAACTATTATCTAAATTGGAAGTTAAACCGACCTCTATGATTGATATTTCCGACGGCTTATCCTCTGAAATAATTCATATTTGTAAACAAAGTAACGTTGGCTGTAATTTATACGAAGAAAAAATTCCGGTTGATCCACAGTTTATCAATGTTTGTGAGGAATTTAATATTGACAGTACAACGGTGGCAATTAATGGTGGTGAAGATTACGAATTATTATTTACCATAGCTTTGGAAGACTTTGATAAAATAAAAGCGAATCCCAATTTTACGGTAATTGGACATTTAACTCAAGAAAGCGAAGGTATACATCTTATTACGAGAGCCAATACCAAAATCCCTTTGAAAGCTAGAGGTTGGGATGCGCTCTCAGAATAAAATAAAAAGCGATACTTAAAAGTATCGCTTTTTCCCCTGAATTTAAATTTACATAAATCTAGTAGTATCCATAAATACTGCAATAATTTATCTAAAAACCCTAAAATCTATAGCAAATTTAGGTCTAGTATTTTGAATGACTGTTACGGTTTCCCGTAAAATCGTTAAATGACACCTTTTGTTTTGGCTTCGTTAATTAAATCGACGTCGGTACTGCCTTTTACTTCCAAAATTTCTCTGATGTTAAGTTTTCGTTTTTCAATGGCACTGAGCGATAGCGGAATATATTGTGGCAAATCTTTTGTTTTAACACCCTTGGATAAGTGAAATAGAATTTGTTTGTCAAAGGCATCTAATTCGATGTTATTATACTGAGCCTGACCCACTAATTTGATGACAGTTTGGCTATAATAACTTTCACTGTTAATGATTTTATCAAACGCAAAAATCAATTCATCAAAGGTTAAATCATTTTTGATAATCAGTCCGCTTGGATTGATGTTTTTAATGATGTTATTGATCTTCAACAATTCGGTGTGCATTGTCAACAGTATGATTTTGCAATCAGGCATTTCGGTTTTCATTAACGCAGCTAAATCTTCTCCTGAATAAATCCCTTTTTCGGCATATTCGGGCATACTGATATCAAAAAACGCTACATTGAAGGGAACTTTGGCGTCAGTTATACTTTCATAACCTGTTTTACAATTACTGGCCTGAGTTACTACAAATTCATAACCTTGTTGACTGTATTTGTCTAATGCATTTCTGTAGGCCTGAATTATGAAAGGATGATCGTCGACAATGAGTATATTGATGGGATTTGTCATGCGTTTTCTACTATTTGTTGTTTCGTCTCTAGTGGGACTGTAATAATTATTTTGGTTCCTTGGCCTTTTTTAGAATTGATATCGATTATTCCTTGACAATCATGTGTTCTTGAAATCATGTTTTGCATTCCGATTCCTTTGCTTTTTTTGTTGACATCAAAACCTATTCCGTCGTCTTTAATTTTTAAATACACATTTTCCACATTTCCGCTGATGTCAACCTTAATATTCTTAGCATTGGCGTACTTATTGATGTTTTGTAAACCTTCTTGCAAGATACGATATAAGTTAATTTTGATAGCATTTCCTATTTTATCCCAATCAATTTTGGTGTCAATATGATAAACCACATTCGCTTCATGAGAAGTCTTTTGCTCTTCCAATAAATTATGAACGATGGAAACAAAGTTATTAATTAAAACCATTTTCTCTCTATTAAGGTCATGAGAAATTTCACGAATATCTTGTTCGATGGTTTTTAATTCATTTAGTAACTCATGTCGTTTTTGAACCGCATCAGAATCTGTACTGGAATTTAAGCTGTCTAAATTGAGTCGCAATCCAAACATTCTTCCTAGAATACCGTCGTGCAAATCTTGAGCAAGACGTTTCTTTTCTTTATTCCGGCTTTCATCAATAATAGATTGTTGCGACATCATCAGATTGAAGATCTCTTCGTTGGCTTTTTGCTGTGTCTGCTTAAATAGTAACTCCCGTGTTCTTGCACGTTGCGCTCTAACAACAAATAACAACGCGACTAAAATAAAGGTTACTACAAAGACATAGAGAAGAGTTCTGTTTCTGTTTTCGAGGACGTCTTTTTCTTGGATGATTTCGTCGGTTTCGAATTGAATTCGAGCAAACTTATCTTTAGAATTTCTCTCTTCTACTTGAAGGCTATCATTAATTCTTATATATTCTTTTGAATAAGTTGAAGATTTAGCTTTATCAACAATTGATAACTGATTCAATGAAACTAAAATATCACCACTTATTTTTGTAGATTTTGCCAAGTTTAAGGCTTCAAACGCGAATTTTTTTGAATTTATTGTGTCATTATTTTCCGAATAATACTCTGAGAGATGTATCTTGTTAGCAATAACTCCTGAACTAAGATTATTTTCTTCCCTTATCTTTAAGGAAGTGTAAAATAATTCCGGCAAATCTTTATTATCGCCAATTTTGAATTGTGAATATGCTAGATTATCAACTAACATTGCGAACAAACTTGGGGATTGACTTAAATCCTTTTGTGACAATGCACTCTTAAAATACTGTATTGCTTTAGTGTGATTGTTTATATTCTGATAAACTACTCCTATATTATTTTGAGAGTTTGCCACTAAATTGGATTTATTATTTGCCAAAAAATTTTGAGCTACCAAGAGTGCTTTCTGATGATACTCAATTGCTCTTGTATAATTTTTTAACTCATTTGAGCTTACCGCAATTAAATTATAAGAGTCATATTTCATTCTCTGACTACCCGCATCATTAGGATTGATACTGAGAAGCACTTTTGAAGCTGATGATTCACAATTTGCATAGTCGCTTTCGTAAATATAAATGAATGCTTTATTTAAATAAATTTCATCAATTTTCTCTAAGCTTTTTATTTTTTTATATAATTTTTCAGCCTTAACAAAATAGTAAAACGAACTGTCATTTTTATATATATCTAAATAATAGTTTCCTAACAAGTAACTACTATTTGCTATATTAATTGTGTCTTTTTTTTCTGTCGCTCTATTAAGAAGTGTTTGCGATACTGAAAAAGCAATATCAGATTTTCCTAATTCATAACTTTTTTCAGCTAACTTATATAGAGATGATCTATTTTGTAAAGTATTTGGTTGATTTTTAAGAACAGCTTCAGCCTTTAATAAAATTACATCTTTTTCTTTAGGTACTATTTTAGGATTTTCTACATTAGCAAAATAAAAATCTATACTATCTGATGTCTTACTAACATCGTTCATCTTCTTGTTTTTTGAACAAGCCAGAAACAGGATTGCAATTATAATAGTAATTTTTCTCAACAAAAAAATATTTGATTTCAAAAGTACTATTATTCTTTTAAAAAAAAAACTACCTATAAATTATAGATAGTTTAATGTAATATATTTAAGAATATTTTATTCTAGTTGCCTGTACCCACTCCTTTATCTCCTCTTGGGGCACCTTGAGTTCCTCCAATTTCATAAACATTACTAGGAGTTCCTACATTTTTTCCTCCTCTTGGGGTACCTTGTGTACCTCCAATTTCATAAATGGTAGTAGGAGTTCCTAGATCTTTACCTCCTCCTCCTCTTGGAGTACCTTGTGTTCCTCCAATTTCAGGAGTTGTAAATGACGTAACTATTAACATTAATGCCAATAGTCCAAATGTTGTTGTTAATTTTTTCATAATTTGAGACTTTTTATTTTTTTGTTTTTGCTTCGTTTTTTGTGGTGTGTGCCTTTTGTTTGATTTGAGGCTCTGACACTTTCACGATGTAAAACTAAAAAGGATGTCTCTGTCAACACTTATGATTCTTGGTGTTTATGGTGGAATGACTTCGTTTGATAGTGAATGATAGGCAAATGCTAGTGGATGATTTTTGGGTTTTGGTGGTTTTTTGCTTAAATGCTTACCAATAGTGACTTCGGCGACCAATACTTTTTTATGCAAAATGGTAAATCTGGGTGGATGTGTTAAAATTAAAGGCTAATTGCATCCATAAAACACATTATATTTATGGATTTTAATTTTAATGAAAAAGCTCAGTAAACTACATCGGAATTGCAATATTGATTGAAGTAGAGTGATTGTGTATAGATTGAATAATACATTTCCCTTTGAGTGACGCCACTCGTTGTTTTATGTTTTTTAATCCAATGCCCTCGGTTTGATTTTCAACATCAAATCCTTGTCCGTCATCCGTAACAGAAAGGCAAAGATTATTGGCATCTATAATAAACGTAATTACAGCATTCTTTGCATTGGCAAACTTGTTGATATTATGACTTGCTTCCTGTATAATTCGGAAAAGATTCATTTTAATGCTACTGGAAATGTTTTCCCACTTTATGGTATCTTCCATTTCTAATTTAAAATGGGTGACGTAAGTCTTGTTTTGAGTATTCAGAAAATCGTCTATCAATCCTTTGAAGCTATTGTTTCTTTTAAAACCATCTATGGATAAATCGTGAGAAATATTTCTAATCTCTTGTTCTATTTTATAGATTTCATTAATATGACCCAAACATTCTTCAATGGTTTGCTCATCTCTTTTATGATGAAGCACATCTAAATTAAGTCTGGCACTAGCCAATTTATTCATCACGCCGTCATGCAATTCCAAAGCGATTCTTTTCTTCTCGTTCTGCCTTGCTTCCTGTTCTTTGTTTTTTTGAGAGAGCATTAAATCATAAATTTCTTCATTAGCTTTTTGCTGGGATTGTAGTAATTGTAATTCTTTCTGCTTTGTGCGTTGTCTTGTTATTATCAAAAGCAATACAATAATCAATATGATAAAACCCGAAACACCAATAACAATCCATTTTTGGCTTATTGCCTTGTCTTTTTCCTTATTGATTTCATCCTTTTCATATATTATTTCGGCAAACTTATCTCTAAAATTTCTTTCTGATATCTGCATACTGTCATTAATTCTTATATACTCCATTGCGTGTTGAAGAGCATTTTTTTTGTCAACTTTAATAATTTGTTCAATTGACAATAAAATATCTGCTGGATTTTTATAATTACGGGACAAATCAATTGCTCTCTGGGCAGTTTTAATTGCATTTAAAGTGTCATTTATCTGAGCATAATATTCCGAAAAATATATTTGATTATAATTTTCCCCATTTGACGCATCAATTGATTTAAAAATATTGTTGGCTCTTTTTAAATAAAGCAATGAATTTAATGGTCTTTTAGTTTTAAGATAATATAATCCCAACAAACTATTTATAACCCCTATACCTTTTCTCTTTTGCCTCATATATTCAGGCTTATTAACTACATCTTTAATTTTGGAAAAAGCTTTTTCATATTCTCCTAAATTAATATACGAACTTGCAATATTAGCTTTTAATGACAGAATTAAATCAATATTGTCTTTTTCGTATTTTATCTTATTATAGTAATTAATTGATTTTCTTTCATTTTTGAGATAAGAAAAGTTATTACCAATATTCATGTATGCATCATTAATTTCACAAATCCTGCTAAGCTTTTTTGCTTTTTTTATAAGTTCGAATGAAGTTTTTATACTTCCTGAAAAATCATTAGCATACGATTGTGTAGTAGCTATTTTGTCCATAACTTTTAGTTCTTCTTCAATTAATCCTTTTGAAGAAAATCCTTTTTTTGCTTTAAAAAAATATTTAATTGCCAATTCATTTTTCGAGTCTCTCATGTATACATAACCTAAACAATGATAACCTCTAAAAAGGGAGATTGAATCTTTAGCAATAATTGAGTTATTAATTAACACTTTGGAAAGCTCTTTTAATTTGTCTATTTTTCCGAGCCTACTTAAATTAATATTTATTTTATATATGTACATTAAGGATAAAGAATCATTCTTATCTAAATTCACATATGACAATGCCTTATCATTATACTTAATTCTTTTATCAAATGCAATTGTCTTATCCCCTGCCAAATCCAAATATTTCTTTACAGAATCATTGGTGGCAGAGTGCACTTCATTACTGCTCTTTTGGGTACAACTGCTTAAAAAAAAGCCCGCTAATAGGGTATAACATAAAAGTCTAATCATAATATCAATATATTATAAAATAAATTGGGCTCCGACAAATAGTCGAAACCCAATTTCCCACAATTAAATGAATTATATGCATTCATTTTTCCATCTGACTTTACAATTTCTTACCCAATTGCCGCTGTTATCATAGCTTTAAACTTTTCAACAGCCATTACTGCTGTATCGGATTCACAATTGGTGGTTATTGTTTCTGATATTAGTACTTTAGTGGCTCCAATCCCTATTTCAAGTTTGAGTTCTATGAGTACTTCACAGAGGTCTTTTTTATTTTCTGAATCATTAAAGTGCAACTCTTTAATAGTTTGTTCTATCTGTTCTCTTAAGTCATCTAAAGAGGCAAACTTATATTCTATAACTTCTTTATTAAATGACGTTTTAATTGAGGCGTTTTTAAAATAATGCTTTTCCTCTAAATCCTTCTTCTCCTGAGCTTTGCCAATGAACACAACTAAAATTAAAGCAACCAAGCTGTACCATCTACTTTTCATGCTTTTCAATTTTAATTATTTCAACTGTCTAAAACCAATTAAAATTCCTGTTATTTGATGTTGTAAAATTATAGGGTTGATTTTAAACTTTGGTACACAAAAAGTGTACATTTTTGAAATAGTTATTTTACACTAAATTAAACCTTGCTTTCTGGCTTCACGCAGTATGTCTTCGTCTGTGCCTTTATCAATTCCGAAAATTTGTTTAATAATGGCTTTCCTTTTGTCAATAGCGCTTTTCGAAAGATGTAATAAATCCGGTAAACTTTTAGTTTGAATTCCTTGAGAAAGCAATAACAAAATCTGACGGTTATAATTGTCCATCACTTTATTTTTTTCTTCCCAATTTTTTTGATGTCTAATAATAGTTTGACTGTAATAAGTTTCTCCTTGCACGATGGTATGAAAAGCAATTAATAACTCATCTGCCTGAAAATCACTCTTTACCAATAATCCATCTGGTTTTTGCTCGTTTAGTAATTTGAAAAGCACAATAGATTCGGAATGTGATGTAAGTACAATTACTTTGGCATCGGGTTGAAATTTTCTAACTATCGGAATTAAATCTTCACCAGAATTAATCCCTTTTTCTAAGTATGGTGGTAAAGTCAAATCTAAAAAGACTATGTCAAAAGTGGTATTTGAATTTACAATAGCATCGAAGGCGGCTTCACAACTGTAAGCGGCCGTTGTACTTAGTTTATATCCATAAGTATTGAATGATAAAATCGATTTATATCCTTCAATTATTGGTGGATGATCGTCAACCATTAACACTTTTACTTCCATAAAATAGCTTTTATAAAAGTAAATGTATTATTTTTCTTCTAAATCTCCAAATAATTTCCTGAGGCTATTCGACTTATAATTAAATCCACATTCTCTTTATAGGATTTTGAGAACGGTAGTTTCGTGGTTGAATTTTTGATGTAACACACTGTGTTTCCGGTGTGAATACGGGAAACTTGGTTTACGTTGATGATGTAACTGTTGTGAATTCTAAGAAACTGGTGTGTTGGCAAAACGGTTTCAAAATGTTTTAAGGTTTTAAAAGCCGTAATCATTTCTCCATTATTTAGATGGATATCGGTCGAGTTATTATCGGCTTCAAAATAGAGAATATCTGCTGAATCAATATAACGGTAATCGCCATAAGATTTGACACAAATCACCAAAGATTGGTCAGGTTGCATAACTACCGTTGGTTTTTCTAAAGCCATTGGTGTAACCTTAACCTCTATATCATTTACATTTTCATCAATAAGTTCTTCTTCAAGAGTAATCGCCTCGGTTTCATCCAACACTTCATAGGTTGCCACTGGATTTTTGACTTCCATATGCGGTAAATCCGATTGAATGGCGCGGTCGAATTTCAGAATTGCTTTTCTAAAATCATTTATGTTTATTGGTTTCAATAAATAATCCACAACTTCATACTGTAAAGCATCGTAGGCTAAATCTTTTTTAGAAGTAGTGACAATTATCTTGGGAACCACCTTTAAATAGCGGTACAATTCGTTGATTAAACTAAGGGAAAGATTGCTTTTTTTGTCTGAAGGATCAATTTCCAAAAACACCAAATGTGGCTGATGTTCCAAAATCAAATTAACACCATCATCATAATTATTAGCGGAAGCCAAAAATGACAAATTGCGAAAACGCTCAGCAATAGCCTGAGTTTTCGTGACATCGTCCTGATTGTCATCAATAATTATAAAAGTGTGACTCATTAATGTTTTTCCATTGATTTAGGGAAAACATTAGTGGTTGTATGCGTAGTTTGGGGACAACTAAAAACTGTTCAGCTAATATTATGATAAATATCCAGTCTTGAAAATATAATCGTTTAAACGTCTTTATTTTCGTTATAGCGAATGTATAAATTTGAGGTTTACTTTACTAAAAATGTTAATATTAATGGTAAAGTTGTTAATATATAGTTACATAACCGAAGAAAAGGCTACAAAACAAAAAATCCAAATTCAAATTAGAATTTGGATTTAAGTTTTTTAAATTATGGTTGCTAGAAATCGTATACAATTACATCTTCATTAACCAGTTTCTCACCGAAACCTCATCATTGATAATGTTTCTTAAATCTGTGATTTTAACACGATCTTGTTGCATCGAATCTCTATGGCGAATAGTTACTGTTTGATCTTCGAGAGTTTGATGATCCACCGTGATGCAGAAAGGAGTTCCTAAAGCATCTTGTCTACGGTAACGACGGCCCACAGCATCTTTTTCATCATAAGCCACATTGAAATCCCACTTTAAGTCTTCGATAATTTTTTGAGCTACTTCAGGCAAACCATCTTTCTTAACTAATGGCAATACTGCAGCCTTTGTTGGCGCCAATACTGATGGTAATCTTAAGACTGTACGAGTAGAACCATCTTCTAAGGTTTCTTCTTGTAACGAGGTAGCAAAAACGGCTAAAAACATGCGATCCAATCCAACCGATGTCTCCACTACATAAGGAACGTAATTTGAATTGGTTTCAGGATCAAAATACTGTAATTTTTTTCCGGAATATTCTTCATGTGCTTTTAAATCAAAGTCGGTTCTTGAATGGATTCCTTCTAATTCTTTGAATCCGAAAGGGAAATTGAACTCAATATCCGCAGCGGCATTAGCGTAATGAGCTAATTTTTCGTGGTCGTGAAAACGGTAGTTCTGTTTTCCTAATCCCAAGGACAAATGCCAGTTCAAACGGGTAGTTTTCCAGTACTCATACCATTTCATTTCTTCGCCTGGTTTTACAAAAAATTGCATTTCCATTTGTTCAAATTCACGCATACGGAAAATAAACTGTCTTGCAACAATCTCGTTCCTGAAGGCTTTCCCAGTTTGTGCAATACCAAACGGAATCTTCATTCTTCCGGTCTTTTGCACGTTGAGGAAGTTAACGAAAATTCCCTGTGCCGTTTCAGGACGCAGGTATAAATCCATCGCGTTTTCGGCAGAAGCACCTAGTTTGGTACCAAACATCAAGTTGAACTGTTTTACATCGGTCCAATTGCGGGAACCTGTTTCAGGATCTGCTATTTCTAGTTCTTCAATAAGATTTTTTACATCTTCTAAATCGCCATTACCTAACGAACGACCCATGCGCTCCAGAATCTCTCTCTCTTTGGAAAGGTATTCCATTACGCGTGGATTGGTAGTTTTGTATTGCTCTTCATCAAAAGAATCTCCGAAACGTTCACGTGCTTTTTCGATTTCTTTTTTGGCTTTCAGGTTTAATTTTTCAGCATAATCTTCAATGAGAACATCTGCTCTATATCTTTTTTTAGAGTCTTTGTTGTCAATCAACGGGTCGTTAAACGCATCAACGTGACCGGAAGCTTTCCAAGTTGTTGGATGCATCAAAATGGCAGCATCAAGCCCCACAATATTATCATGCATCTGAACCATGGCTTTCCACCAATATTCTCTAATATTCTTTTTTAATTCAACACCGTTTTGCGCATAGTCATAGACTGCGCTCAAACCATCATAAATTTCGCTCGACGGAAAAATGAATCCGTATTCCTTTGCATGCGAAACTACGTTCTTAAATAAATCTTCTTGTTTTGCCATAATGCTGCAAAAATATAAAAAGCGATTATAAAAAAAGCCTTAAAAATCAATTAGAATAGAATTTTTTTATACTTTTATGTAAGAAAAAATCCTTTTTTATGTGGAAGCATTTGCTAAATCTGTTTTTTCCAAAGTCCTGTGCCGGTTGTAAGTCACTTTTATTAGGTAATGAAAATGTGATTTGTACCCAGTGCAGACATGAAATTCCGTTAACGAACCATCATAAAATAGAGCACAATGAAATCTTTCAAAAATTTTACGGTCGCATTCCATTAGAATACGGTTCGGCCTTGTTTTATTTCCATAAAAAAGGGATTGTTCAGGAGATGGTGCATCAGTTGAAATACAAAGGTCAGTATGAAATTGGCGAAACTATAGGAAACTGGTACAGTGAGGAATTGCGTTATCTGGAACAACTACAAAATATCGATTATATCATTCCGGTGCCATTACACAAAAAAAGATTGCGAGAACGCGGTTACAATCAGGTAGAAGGTTTTGGCAAAGTCTTATCTGCAAATCTTAAAATTCCCTATAATGACACCTTGTTGTTCCGAAAATTATATACAAAAACACAAACCAAGAAAGACCTATTGGGCAGAGCCGATGTCATTGCTACTGTTTTTGATGTGAATTTTACTGAAAGCCATCAAGGCAAACATTTTCTTTTGATTGATGACGTACTTACAACAGGTTCCACACTGGAAGCTTGTAGCCGTGCTTTACTCAAAATTCCCGACGCTAAAATTAGTATTGTATGTATGGCGATGTCACACAGTTAATTGTTAAGTTTTACCCAAAAACATTTCATTCACACTAAATATAATTGTTATTTTGTGCTTTGAAACAACCGCAGTATGCCAAAATCTATTTTTAAGTTTATTTGTTTACTTTTTATAGTCGTGATGTCGAGTTGCGCCAAGCGTGGCAATATTACGGGCGGTTTAAAAGACACGTTGTCTCCGATTTTGAAATCTAGTTTCCCAAAAAATCTTTCGACTAATTTTAATGGAAAGGAAATTAAATTGGTTTTTGATGAATATGTAAAGTTGAAAAACATCAACAAACAACTGATTATTTCGCCACCAATGAAAAATCAGCCAGAAATTTTGCCTACTAATGCTAGCAAAGTCATTACCATCAAGCTAAAAGACACGTTGCAACCCAACACAACCTACAGTTTGAACTTCGGGCAAAGTATTGAAGATAACAACGAAGGCAATCCGTATTCGCAATTCAAATATGTTTTTTCTACTGGAGCTTATATCGATTCGTTAAAAATTAATGTCAAAGTCAAAGATGCTTTGGAAAAAAAGACGGATAATTTTGTATCCGTAATGCTTTATGAGATCAATGAAAAATTCAATGACTCCACTATTTATAAAGAAACTCCAAGATACATTACGAACACCTTAGACAGTCTGAAAGTCGTTACTCTTGAAAACATCAAAGCCGGAAAATATCTTTTGGTTGCGCTGAAAGATAACGGGAACAACAAATACAATCCAAAATCAGATAAAATAGGTTTTCAAAAGCAGTACATTACGATTCCAAACGATACCCTCTTTGAAGTAGAATTATTTAAAGAAAAACTTCCTTTCAATGCCCAAAAACCAATACAAGCTTCAGGAAATCGAATGATTATGGCTTACGAAGGAAATCCTAAACAGGTAAAAGTTTCGGTTAAAAATGGCGCTGAACTTCTTCCTACTATCGTTACACAATTCCCCAAAAAGGATTCTTTGAACATTTGGTTCCAACCGATAAAAGCTGATTCCTTAAAAGTTGTAGTTGAAAAAGAGCCGTTTTTAAAGGATTTCATGGTTAAAATAAAAAAGCAAAAAGTGGATTCGCTTACTATAACTTCGGAATTCAATGGTACGCTTCCGTTTCGTGAGCGTTTTAACTTAACGAGTACAATTCCTTTAGTAAAATTTGACAAATCGAAAATCAGCATCCGAAACAAAGATTCAGTAGCGGTTGATTTTACTACCGAATACGATGAATTTGAACAAAAACTTTTTTTCGACTTTAAAAAAGAAGAACAGGAAAAGTATAAAATTCAGCTTATGCCCGGAGCTTTAACTGATTTTTATGACAGATCCAACGATACCTTAAACTACGCTATTGCTACCAAAAAAACTACAGATTATGGTAATTTGAAAGTGGTTTTAGAGAATGTCAAACGATATCCTCTAATCCTCGAACTCACCGACAAAGACGGAAAAGTAAAAGCGACTGCATACTCAGAAAATAGTCCTACCGTAGAGTTCTTAGCATTGGAACCAGCTAAATATACCTTGAGAATCATCTATGATGATAATAAGAACAAAGTTTGGGACACTGGAAGTTTCATGGAAAAACGACAAACCGAAGAAGTCATTTATTTACCGAAAGAAATCGATCTTCGTGCCAATTGGGATTGGGAGCAGCCCTTTAATGTGGGAAGCACAAACTAGAAACTATCATTTACGAAGTTATTTCAAAAGAATCTCTATCATTTAAAAATGGCAATCGGCTTCGGGTTTCTAATAAATTGGCTTTATTCAAAGTCACTATAAAAACAGAATCGGCTTCTTGTGGCTCTAGCAAATAATTCCCCAGATAATCAACTACCTGAGAATGTCCAACATACTCGTGATGGTTCTCATCCGTCCCGATTCTATTCACGCCAATAGTATAACACATATTTTCTACTGCTCTTGCCTTTAACAAAATATCCCAAGCGTTAATTCTTGGTTTGGGCCAATTGGCAACATACAGCAAAACGTCATAATCTTCAACATTTCTGGAAAAAACAGGAAAACGCAAGTCATAACATACTAGCGGACAGATTTTGTATCCTTTGTATTCGATAATTAGTTTTTCTGTGCCTGCTGTGTAGTATTGGTCTTCGCCAGTCAATGTGAATAAATGTCTTTTATCGTAGGTTTTGATGACACCCGTTGGAAAAACAAAGACTAAGCGGTTGTAATACTTTCCCTCTTCCTGAATAACCAAACTTCCGGTAATAGCGCAGTTTTTGGCTTTCGCCAGATGTTGTAGCCACGAAACCGTTTCGCCTTGCATGTTTTCAGCAACAGCTTGTGGATTCATAGTAAAGCCTGAAGAAAACATTTCGGGTAACACAATCAAATCAACATCTTCCATAAAACCAGTGATTTTCTGGGCAAGATGGCTTCTGTTTTCGATAGGGTTTTCCCATGATAATGAAGTTTGGATTAAGGCTATTTTCATTTTTTTAAGTGATTAGTGAATAGTAATCTCATCAATAAAAATAAAAGCATCACCACCAGCACCTTGATGCCATTCGGGTAATTTTCCAAAATTATAGGCTTTTATTTTGACGTATTTTGCTTTAAGTTCTTTGTCCAGATTAAAGCTTTTTATTTTGTTTTCGGTTTCTTTTGGATCGATACTGTTATCGATTGTTCCTGCTAAAGTGTAGTTGCTATTATCATTCGAAACATAGTATTCCACCTTGGTAGGCATTAAAATCCACGAACGGGAATCTTGTAAGAATGTGGCATCAATAGAATGAATCGTTATTTCTTTTTGTAAATCAACAACCGCTTCAAAATCCTGTCCTTGATAGCCTTGCCAATCGCCTTTGCGCCAATTCTCTGTGCCGAAAATTCCATCTAACAACCCTTCAGAACCACCGGCATGATACTGCGGATTATAAGTTGATTTGATGTTGATGGTATAGTTGTTGGGCTTTTTAAAGAACGATGCTGACACGATTCCGCTCTTTAAACCGTCTTTTTCAGAATAGGCTAGTATAGTCGAACTTTTATCTATTACAAATGCTTTTTTGTACTTTTTATAAGGTATGAATATCATACTTGTATCTTTAGAAAAGACGTGATAATATAATTGATCATTTCCATCCTTAGATTTTATTTCGATTGTCATTTTATCCTTAAACGCCTTACTTTCCGACTGGATTACCGGAACAGGAACAATATTAGTATAGAAAAAAGCATTACTGCTCATTATGGTTTTTTTATAAAATCTACCGATATTCTTTAATTCGTCTGCTGTTGAATTCTCACTAATCTCTTGTGTTTTTTCACCATTTAAATTGAGTCTAATTCTTTCGAAATAGGGCTTCGTTGTATCCCATTTAGCTGTTCCCGGAGTAACATTATAAATTCCCATCGAACTCAGCACATACCAAGCGCTCATTTGACCACAATCCTCATTGCCTATCAAACCATCGGGTGTGTTTTTGTAGAAATTATCTAAAACGAAACGCACTTTTTCAGTTGTTTTCTCAGGCTTTCCCACATAATTGTACAAATAAGCCATGTGATGACTTGGTTCATTGCCGTGTGCGTATTGCCCGATTAATCCGGTCACATCTACTTGTTCTCTGCCTGTTGTTTTGCTCTCGCTGTTGAACATTTCGTCTAATTTGACTTCAAATTTTTCGTTGCCACCATACGCTTCAATCATTCCGGGAATATCTTGTGGAACGAAGAAGGAATACTGCCACGAATTGCCTTCGGTAAAGTTGTTATTGATTTCACGCGGATCAAAAGGTTTGTCCCAACCTCCGTTTTTCTTTGGTCGCATAAATCCTGTATTCCAGTCGAAAACATTTTTCCAGCTTTGGGAACGTTTCATGAAATAGTTGTAATCTTCCTGTTTGTTTAAAATTTGAGCCATTTGTGCAATACACCAATCGTCATAAGCATATTCCACTGTTTTGGATACACTTTCGTGTTCGTCATCCATAGAAATGAAGCCCTGTCTTTTGTAGGCTTCTAAACCTAAATGATCCAGCATTGCCGAATGTTTTGCCGCTTGAAACGCTTTTTCATAATCAAAACCTTTAATTCCTTTCGCCATCGCGTCTGCCATTACGGAAACCGAATGATAGCCAATCATACAATCGGTTTCGTTGGAAGCTAATTCCCAGACTGGTAATCTTCCGCCTTGTTCGTATTGTTTTAAAAACGTATTGATGAAATCGGCCGTGCGTTTCTTTTCGATTAAGGTATATAGCGGATGTGCACCTCTGAACGTGTCCCAAAGCGAAAACACCGAATAGTAATCAAAACCTTCAGCCTTATGAATCTGATTATCCCTTCCGCGATATTTTCCGTCGATATCCTGAGCGATATTCGGTTGAACCATCGTATGATATAAAGCGGTGTAAAAAACGCTTAATTTATCTTTATTGCTTTCTGTAATTGCAATTTTAGAAAGTTGTTTGTCCCAAAGTGCTTCGGCTTCTTTTTTTACTTTTTCGAAATTCCAGTGGTTGACTTCGCTCATGTTATGCTTTGCTCCTTGGGAACTTGTTGGTGACAAAGCGACTTTTACTAAGATTTTTTCTCCTTTTTTAACTGATTTTGTAAAACTCAAAGCCAATTGGGTTCCAGCAAAAAAAGTATCGGTATTTTTAACCAAAGCAAAGCCGTTATTCCTAACATTGTTGATCTTCATCGGAACGTTAAATGCTATTCGGGCATAGACATATTGATCTTTGGCCCAAGCTTCGCTTCTGCGTAGAATTTCGATGGTTTTGCTGTCAATGATTTTGACTTCGCCTTGAAGTAATTTATCACGGTGATTTAAGTCGAGGATGATATTGGCATTTCCGGCTTTATGGAATGTGTATTCGTGAAAACCAACACGTGTTGAGGCAGTCACTTTTACATCAATAGTATGTTTGTCTAGTTTAACCGAATAATATCCTGCTGTCGCTTTTTCATTAGCATGAGAGAAGGTTGAGCTGTATTCTTTCGGATTCAAGGATGGTTCGCCCATGGTTGGCATCAGCATAATATCGCCATAATCGGTACAGCCAGTTCCGTTTAAATGCGTATGAGAAAATCCGTAAATAGTGGCATCATCATAATGATAACCCGAACAGCCGTCCCAACTTCCGTCTATTCTGGTGTCGGGAGATAATTGAACCATTCCGAAAGGCACTGTTGCTCCGGGATAGGTATGACCATGACCACCAGTCCCAATCATTGGATTGATGTATTGATGGTAGTTTTGACTGAAAACAGTAAGGGAAAGCAGTAAGAGTAAGGTTGAAAATTGTAGTTTCATGGTGTTGGACGTTTACCCTTCAAAGATACTTAAAATCGAAGTTCAACATAAACCGGCAAATGATCTGATGGGTATTTCAAGTCTTTGGAATCACTTAAAACGGCGTATTTATTGACTTTAAAGGGATTGTCTTTAGATAAAAAGATGTAATCAATTCGTTTCGTAACCGCTTCTTGGTGACGGAAACCATTGAAAGTCCCAATTGGTCCGAAAGGTTTCTCTTCTGAAATATCGCGACTGTCATTCATTTCTTTTTTGAGGTTGATAATACGTTGCTCTGTAGGTTCCGAATTGAAATCACCCATAAAAAACACCGGATACTTTTGCGCATTGAGTGCTTTTATTTTGGCTAATATCAACTGAATGGAATTGGTTCTGGCCAATTCGCCCATATGATCTAAATGGGTATTAAAAACCCAAAAAGTCTGTTTGGTCTTTCTGTCTTTAAGCAACGCATACGTACAAACCCGATTCAGCGCTGCATCCCAACCTTTAGAGATTTTATCCGGAGTTTCGGAAAGCCAAAAGGTGTTTTGCTGTACCACGTTGAAACGTACTTTTTTGAAAAAAATATTAGATGACTCGCCTTTTCCAATGCCATCTCTTCCAATGCCAACATAACTGTATTTTGGTAATAAAGTCGAGATATCCGAAACCTGACTGGGCAAAGCTTCCTGAATTCCGAAAATATCGGGTTCGTAAAAGGACACTTGTGAAGCCCAATATTCTTTTCGGTTCGCCCAAGCATTTTCGCCGTCAGAAGCTACATCGAGGCGAATATTGTAGGTCATCAGTTTTAGATTTTGTGCTGATAAAGTAGAAAAAAATGAAGTCAGCAAAAGCAAGTAAGTAAAATGAGTTTTCATTATAATTGAATTATATATCAAATATACATTTTTTGAGCAGCGTTTGTGTGAGGGATTGCAGTGGCATCCTTTTAGACCTGTCAGGTTTTTCAAACCTGACAGGTCTAAAAGATATAACGGAAAGCCCGACCCGAAGGGACACACCCAAAAAAAAACGCACCCAAAATGAGTGCGCTATATATAATTTTGCAAAAGTGAATTATTTCAAACTTGCTGACAAATATTCTCTATTCATACGAGCGATGTTTTCTAGCGAAATTCCTTTTGGACATTCCACTTCACAAGCACCAGTGTTAGTACAGTTTCCGAATCCTTCTTCGTCCATTTGGCGCACCATGTTTAACACACGTGCCGTGGCTTCTACTTTCCCTTGTGGTAATAAAGCATACTGTGAAACTTTGGCTCCCACGAATAGCATTGCGGAACCGTTTTTACAAGTAGCTACACAGGCACCACAACCGATACAAGCAGCAGCTTCAAAAGCGCGGTCAGCATCGTGTTTTGGAATTGGAGTAGCGTTTGCGTCAATGGTTCTTCCTGAGGTGTTCACTGATACAAATCCACCAGCTTGTTGGATTCTGTCGAACGAACTTCTGTCCACGACTAAATCTTTGATTACTGGGAAGGCTTTACTTCTCCAAGGCTCGATATAAATCGTATCGCCATCGTTGAATTTACGCATGTGCAACTGGCAGGTTGTGGTTCCGGTTTCCGGACCGTGAGCACGACCATTGATGTATAGTGAGCACATACCGCAAATTCCTTCACGACAATCGTGATCAAAAGCAACTGGCGATTTTTTATCGTTAATTAACTGCTCGTTTAATTGGTCTAACATTTCCAAAAACGAACTAGCAGTCGAGACATTATCTAATTTATAAGTTTCCATGCTTCCTTTGGATTTCGCATCTTTCTGACGCCAAATTTTAAGGTTTATGTTGATGTTTTTTGCTGCACTCATAATGTTTATTTTTAGCCATTAGCCAAAAGGCAGTAGGCATTAGTAGTTATTGTTTACTTGACTCTAATTTGTTTATAAAAGAATTTAGCATTTTACTTTCTTCTGTAATTTGATTCATTAATTCAGAAAATAAAGTTTCATTTTTAATAAATTTTAATCTTTTGGCAACGATCAGTTGGGTTTCTAACTCAAACAAAGAACCTCTTGAAATACTTACAAAATGAATATAACTTTGAGTTGAACTTCTGCCATAACCTTCAGCTATATTTGAAGAAATTGAAACACAAGCTCTTTTTATTTGGCTTGTTTAAGCGTAAAGTTCTTCTTTTGGAAAATCTTCAACTAATTCATATAAATTAATGGCAATCTCAATTCCTTTCTGCCAAATTATTAAATCTTTATATGATTTTATTTCACTCATCAACTATTGCCTATTGGCTGATGCCTAATTACTTATAATTTCTAGCTGCGATTTTAATAAACTCGTATTTTAATTCTTCCTTATTCAGGATTTCTTTGCTGATATCGTAACCCATGTATTCCCATGCGGCAACAAAGGAGAAGTTCTCATCATCGCGAAGCGTTTCTCCTTCTGAATCCTGATACTCTTCACGGAAGTGACCACCACAAGATTCGTTACGTTGCAACGCATCCATGGCCATTAATTGGCCTAAATCAATGAAGTCGGCTACACGAAGTGCTTTTTCTAATTCAGGATTCAATTCGTCTGCACTTCCCGGAACGTAAACATCTTTGTAGAATTCTTCTTTTAAAGCGGCAATTTCAGCAATAGCTTCTTTTAAGCCTTTTTCGTTTCTTCCCATGCCAACCTTGTTCCACATAATCAAACCTAATCTTTTATGGAAATGGTCAACCGATTTCGAACCGTTGTTATTGAGAAACTTAGCAATCGTTTCTTTTACGTTGTTTTCGGCTTCTGCAAACTCCGGCAAATCTGTTGAAATTTTTCCGGTTCTGATTTCATCTGCCAAATAATTGGAAACCGTGTAAGGCAATACAAAATAACCATCGGCCAAACCTTGCATCAAGGCAGAAGCACCTAATCTGTTTGCTCCATGATCAGAGAAATTAGCTTCTCCAGCAACGAAACATCCTGGAATTGTGGATTGCAAATTATAATCTACCCAAACTCCACCCATAGTATAGTGTACGGCCGGATAAATCTTCATTGGTGTTTCGTATGGGTTCTCGTCGGTGATTTTTTCATACATCGCGAAAAGGTTCCCGTATTTTTCTTCGAGCCATTTTTTTCCTAAACGAGTCACTTCTTCTGCAGATGGATTGTGATTTCCTTGAGCATAAGCAGTTTGTCTACCTTTGGTTTGAATTTCTGTAGAGAAATCTAAATAAACCCCTTCGTTGGTATCATTGGCTTCAATTCCGAATCCTTGGTCGCATAACTCTTTGGCAGCTCTTGAAGCTACATCACGAGGAACAAGATTACCAAAGGCTGGATATTTTCTTTCTAAGAAGTAATCTCTATTTTCTTCCGATAATTGTGTTGGTTTTAATTTTCCGGCGCGAATCGCTTCTGCATCTTCTTTCTTTTTTGGAACCCAAATTCTTCCTGAGTTTCGCAATGATTCTGACATCAAAGTCAATTTTGCTTGATTGGTACCATGAACAGGAATGCAAGTTGGGTGAATTTGTACAAAACAAGGATTGGCGAATAAAGCACCTCTTTTGTGAACTTTCCAACCCGCGGTCACATTACTTCCCATAGCATTTGTAGAGAGGAAATATACGTTTCCATAACCTCCAGAAGCAATTACCACAGCATGAGCCGAATGTCTTTCTAATTCGCCGGTAACCAAGTTACGGGCAATAATACCTCTTGCTTTTCCGTCTACTTTCACTAAATCCAGCATTTCGTGACGGTTGTACATCTTAACACGACCCAAACCAATTTGTCTTGATAAGGCTGAGTAAGCTCCTAATAACAACTGTTGTCCGGTTTGTCCTGCCGCATAAAATGTACGTTGCAATTGGGTTCCTCCAAACGAACGGTTGTCTAACATTCCACCATAATCACGAGCAAAAGGAACACCTTGAGCCACACACTGGTCAATAATATTAGCTGATACCTCGGCCAAACGGTGAACATTAGCTTCACGTGCTCTGTAATCGCCTCCTTTTATCGTGTCGTAGAATAATCTGTACGTACTATCACCATCATTTTGGTAATTCTTGGCAGCATTGATTCCGCCCTGAGCCGCAATCGAGTGTGCTCTTCTTGGAGAATCTTGAAAGCAAAATGCTTTTACATTATAACCCATTTCTCCCAAAGACGCAGCCGCAGATGCTCCGGCCAATCCTGTTCCTACCACGATAATATCAATCTTCGGTCGGTTGTTGGGCGCTACTAATTTTAAATGATCTTTATAATTGGTCCATTTGTCCGAAATTGGACCTTCTGGTATTTTTGAATCTAGTTTCATTTATAATTTGAAATTAATGATTAAAATGATGAAACAATGCAATAAAGATGAATCCAAAGGGAACTATTACTGCGAATGCATATCCTAATTTATGAAGTGCTCTCGAAAATTTATTGTTAAACCCTACTGATTGCATCGAAGAGTTGAAACCGTGCCATAAGTGCAAAGACAACAATACAAATGACAAACAATACAATCCGGTGCGAACCGGACTTTCGAATTTATGAACTAATTCGGTGAAGTATCTGGTTTCATCTATTGGATTTACTTCTACATATTTGTAAACCATTTCCGGAAACCAGAAATCGTAAAAATGCAATCCAAGAAATGCTAATACCACCAAACCCGAAATAATCATGTTTCTAGAGGCCCAAGACGAATTGGCGGAACCATTGTTTTTTGCATAAGCGATAGGGCGTGCATTTCGGTTTTGAATTTCCAAAACAAATCCCATTACAAAGTGAAAAATAACACCTGCAACTAAAATAGGCTGCATTACATACTGAATCAAAGGATTGTATCCCATGAAATGCGAAAAGGAGTTGAAAGTCTCTGCACTGAAAACAGATATGGAATTAATAAAAAAGTGAAGTGCTAAAAATGAAATTAAGAATAGTCCCGAAAGTGCCATCGCTACCTTTCTTGCAATGGACGAACTCAAAACAGAGGATTTTGCCATAATTGTGTAGATTTTTTAAAAAACAACACAAAAATACAGCTATTTGCCATTAACTACAACCTTTTCGCTGTAATTTATAATCAATTTAATTTGAGTTTAACACTTGTTGATTATCAAGTGCTTATAGACGTTTTAAAGCTTGAAAAAGTTAAACAAAACTACTTCACATAGGACGGAACTAAGCCACGTAATCCCATATCAACCACATTCTCTCCAATGCTCGGTTCGTATTTGCCGTCTGCCGTTACTTCCTGCCATTCAAAACTTTTATTGGTTGAGAGTGACAGCGTGATTACTACATCATTTGTTTCTGTTCCATCTATGACCAAGTTCGTGGCAAATTTCCCCGTTACTACACAGGTATTGTTAGCGCGTGGGATTGGAGAAGTCGCTTCTATTGGGTTGGGAACTGTGGTCGCTCCGGCTGGTGCTTGCCCCGAAGTAGAATATGGATGATCGTTTAGTCCAAAAGCCCAATATCCTTGTGCTCTGTTCCCATTCACATTAAAAATATTATTGCCAATGTTAAACGATGAAATGTAGGTGTTGAATCCCACAAAGCTTGCTAAAGTTCCGGCATAATCCATTCCGGCGTTGCGAACATTGATTTGATAATTTTGATACGATAATGAAACCCGCATCCATTGATAGCTTCCTGCTGCAACTTCACGTAGCGGAATTTTTAAAAAGGTTTCACCTTGAGCTACAGTTTTAGCTTGGCTAAAATCAATTGCCGTCGCCCCACCACTTGTCGTCTCGGGAGCATGATAGAGAATTTCCCCAAAGCCCAACTGCGTAGTCGCATTCGGAGCTAACTCAACATAATGGGATGAAATAGTATTAAAAATGGGAGACTGAGCTGCATTTCCGGCAGCAACCGATGACGGTTGTCCCAAATTATTCAAGCGTTCCTGAGTTGGGTCAAATTTAAACTTTACTATAAGCATCGGTTCCTGTTCCTTGTCCTCTGAGCAAGAAAGAAATGGAATAGTTACTACTAAAAACAACAAGGTTATATATCTCTTTTTCATTGGGTGGTTTTAAATTAAAATCAAACGACATCAATGCGTTTTGGTAACGTCTTCATCTATAACGAGAATATAGTCTGCTTTAGTATAATCTTCCTCATTTATTTTTTTTAAATCGGCTTGTTCTAATGTCGCAATGGTAATTATTTGTAGGGTAGGATTCCCTTTTTTTAAATACCAATAAATACCTTCAAAGTTATCAGAATGATAGGTTCCGTTATAGTGGATGAAAATCGAATCCTCTTTTAAATTCTTTTGGATAAAATAGGCCATAGTCGCATCTTTTATCGCCTGCGCTTTCGGCATATTCGGACTCGCATGTTCGCCCATCATCTTCATCATATTAACATAGCCCGGCAAATTGGCGTCATAAAGAATCGGTAACGGCGCTATCCATGATTTTTCTTCTGAAGTCAGACTTTCCAATGCTTCAAATCCTTTTTTGGAAACCAAAGACGCATACCTTCTGGGAATATTGGTGGCGATAAAAGGCAGTTTATTTTCTTTGGCAAAATCCACTAAAGGCTTGTAATCTGTTTTATAATTGGGCCAAAGTCGCGCTGTTGTATCCATTTGTTTCTGATTGATTTCATCCTTTAGATACTGATTGAGTTGCTTCTGGTTGTCGGCTTCTATCATTTCTGCCCCAAGAATTACTGCTTTCTTTTCAGCCAAATCTTTAGTCAGTTCTAGTTGCAGCCAATGCGAAATTGGATTGTTATGGTATTCGCCAAACAAAACTACTTGAGCAGTTCGAGCAGCTTTGAGCAATTGACCGTAATCCGCCTTTTTGCCCTTTTTATCAAAAAGTTGGTATGCTTTTTTGTCCTGAGCTTCAACCCCAAAACCAATTATAAAAGCGAGAAGTACTAGGATCTTTTTCATATTCAGATAATTTTGCTTAAAATTATTCATTAATCGCTGAATAAAAAAATATCACTGAAAAAGAATATTTTTGTGGTTAGTATCATGAAAAATCAAAACAACAGCACCATTTTTTTAAAGTATCTGCATCAGTATGTCGAAGGCAATGCTACATATTTGGAACAAGAGTTTTTAGAAATCATTGCTAAATTCAGCGTTTTGACCTTAAAAAAGAACCAGCTTCTTGTAGATGAAAACCAAGTGTGCCCTTACTTTGGATTTATTGAAAGTGGTGTTTTACAGCATGCTATTTTGGTAGATGATGATGAGAAAACAACCTATTTGGCTTTGCGCAACTCGGTTACTTCCTCATTGAATAGTTTTTTGAATAAGGTTCCGTCACGAAAAAGCATCAAAGCACTGGTCGATTGCCAACTCTGGGTAATCAATCTAAAGGGGTTTAAAGATTTACTTGCCAATAACGAAGCTTTCCGCCAATTTTATTATAATCTTATTGAAAAACAAATTATCCTCATTGACGAGTACCGCATCGACTTACTGACCCTTACTCCGGAAGAACGCTATACAAAGCTGCTTCAAACCGAACCAAAATTATTACAGGAAGTACCGCTGCATTACCTCGCATCCTTCCTCGGAATTTCTACCCGACATATGAGTCGCATCCGAAAAAACATAAAATAAAGCCAAATGGCTACAAGCTAGTTTGAAGTAATGCGTAATTTTGGTAAAACATTATATCTAATAATCTAACTTTCTAAGAAGTCTAAAATTCTAATCATGAAATACCATCAAATAGACCGTCAGTTGTTCATCAAAAATAGAGCAAAATTTACGGCACAAATGAAGCCCAACAGTGTAGCTGTTTTCAATTCTAACGATATTTATCCGGTTTCTGCCGATAGCACTTTGCCGTTTGCGCAACACCGCGATATCTTTTACTTGTCCGGAGTTGATCAGGAAGAAAGCATTTTACTGTTGTTTCCAGATGCTCCATACGAACATTTGAAGGAGATTTTATTCTTAAAAGAAACCAACGAACATATTGCCATTTGGGAAGGTGAAAAACTAACCAAAGACCGTGCTTTTGAAGTGGCCGGAATCAAATCGGTGATATGGTTGCAAGATTTTCATAAGACTTTGAAAGAAGTGATGGCATATGCCGAAACAATGTATATCAATACCAACGAGCATTATCGTGCAGTGATTGAAACCGAAACTCGTGAAGCGCGTTTTGTAAAATGGTGGAAAGAAAATTATCCGGCGCATAAAGTAGAAAAATCGAATCCGATTTTGCAAAGATTGCGCTCTGTAAAAGAAAGCGAAGAATTGGATTTAATCCAAAAAGCCTGCGACATTACCGAAAAAGGCTATCGCAGAGTGTTACAATTTGTAAAACCAAACGTTACCGAGTATGAAATTGAAGCCGAATTTGCGCATGAATTTCTAAGAAATCGTTCTAAAGGATTCGCCTACACGCCAATCATTGCCTCGGGAAACAATGCCAACGTTCTCCATTACATCGAAAACAACCAGCAATGTAAGGCAGGCGATTTGATTTTGTTAGATGTTGGTGCTGAATATGCCAATTATTCGAGCGATATGACGCGTATGGTTCCGGTTTCGGGTCGTTTTAGCGACAGACAGAAAGAAGTGTACAATGCCGTTTTAAGAGTAAAAAATGAAGCAACCCAAATGCTGACGGTGGGTAATTTATGGAAACAATACCATGTTGAAGTCGGGAAAATCATGACTTCGGAACTCCTTGCTTTGGGTCTAATCGACAAAGCTGATGTGCAAAACGAAAATCCGGATTGGCCAGCTTATAAAAAATACTTCATGCACGGAACCTCACACCATATGGGATTAGACACGCACGATTATGGCTTGTTATACGAACCTATGAAAGCCAATATGGTTTTTACGGTGGAACCAGGGATTTATATTCCGGCTGAAGGTTTCGGAATCCGAATTGAAGATGATGTCGTAATCCAGGAACAAGGCGAACCGTTCAACCTTATGCGCAATATTCCGATTGAAGTGGAGGAAATTGAATCGATAATGAATTCTTGATTAGAGAAAAGAATATAGAGAATAGATAATAGACGGCTCACGGAAGTGGGTCGTTTTTGTTTTTTTTAGATGATAGAAAATAGAGAATAGATGATAGACGGATTACGATGCTTGGTTGTTTTTCTTCTAAAAAATTGTCATTCCAACAAAGGAGGAATCACATGATGAGATTTCTCTCTGCGTTCGAAATGACAAGTTATGGCTTATGCTTCTTTTTTAGGCAATTGTATTTGTGGCAAAGGCTGACAAAAGGTTTTGTTGACAATTCTTTATCTCATCAATTGTTTCTTGCTTCTTTTCTCTTGCCTCTTGCTTCTGAAAACCCTATTTTTGAACTATGAAAACGCTTGTCTACAAAAACACTAAAATCTCTTATACCGATGAAGGTAAAGGCACGGCTGTGGTTTTACTACATGGTTTTTTGGAAAACAAAACGATGTGGGACAAGTATAACAGTCTCTTGTCTAAAAACCATCGGGTAATTACTATTGATTTACTTGGCCATGGTGCAACAGAATGTCTGGGATATGTGCATGCAATGGAGGACCAAGCCGATATGCTGTATGCGGTTTTAATCTATCTCCGACTGCGCAAAGTGATTTTAGTAGGACATTCTATGGGAGGTTATGTGGCTTTGGCTTTCGCCGAATTATATCCCGATTATGTCAAGGGTATCTTCCTTTTAAATTCGACTACGCGTGCTGACAGCGCCGAACGAAAAACCAACCGGGAACGCGCGATTGTATGCGTGAAACAAGATTATACCAACTTTGTCCGAATGTCTATCGCCAATCTGTTTAGCGAAGATAATCGAGAAAAACTGGCTAAAGAAATTGAAAAAGTAAAAAAAGAAGCCTTGAAAACGCCTTTACAAGGAATCGTAGCGGCTCTCGAAGGCATGAAAATACGAAAAGACCGCGAAGTACTGCTGCATTTTGCGCCTTATCCTATTCATTTAGTGTTGGGGAAAAAAGATCCCGTCTTGCCTTATGATGAAACTATAGATCAAATTGAAGGCACTAAAGTAGCCCTTACTACATTTAACGACGGACACATGTCTTCTATCGAAAACGAAAAGGAATTAAAAACAGTATTGGTTGAATTTTTAAAGAAGATTTAGTTTTTCAACCCCAAGAGCCTTTGTGTCTTTTGTGGTTAACCCTCTTAAAGCTTCTCTTCAAAAGGAATGGTAACGTCCAATATTTCCAAAAGTAATAGGACTATCTGATCCAAATAGCTTTCCATGATTTCGGGTGAAATTACTGAAAACGGTTCTTTTTCGGGTTTGAATTCAAAGGGTAAAAATCCAGATTTTAAGTTCTTGAATGATAGGATTCCGGCTTCCATTGCTCTTCCATTGGAATGAGGTTCATACATAAAAGCATAAACTAAAACCTGAATAATCTTCTCGTTTTTGATATCATTTGTCAGACCATTCCAGTCTTTTAAGGTTACATTACGCTGCTCTACTTTTCCGGTTTTATAATCCACAATTCTGATTTTTCCGTTGCGAAGTTCAATTCGGTCTACATTCCCTTTTATCAAGACCGGAAAGGGCAAACGAGAATCTGTAAGCGTCCTATCTAAAGTAGTTTCTAAGGCTAAAATCTGAATTTCATCTCCTTCCTTTTCTATCGATTCGATTTCTAATTTCAAGAAATTGAGTACATTACGCTTCGCGACTTCAAACGCTAAAAGGTTTCTTCCTTTATTGATTTCGCCTTCTTTGTAGACTTTTTTAAACTGAAGCAACACTTCAGAATCTATCTTACTCAAACAACTTTTGAGGTCTTCTATCAGTAGAATACGTCCCACAAAAGGCTTATATAATTCTTCTAAAGCGCCATGAATAATGGTTCCCAGTGTATTCACAGCAATGTTTTCTTCCACCTCATCCGTTTCCGAAATGCGCAAAACCCTTTGAAAGTAAAATTGTATTGGATTGCGGATATAGGTTGTTAAAGAGGAAGGAGAAAACCCATTTTCTGCGATTTCGCGTAAACGAGTCAAGACACTTTCTGTTTTAGGCACAACTACCGGCTGATGAGCAATACTCGGCACATTCGGATTGTAATGCTGAAAAGTCAATTGGTGTTTGGGTTTTTTTTCCACTTCCAACTGCGTGATAAAGCGACTTTTCTCGCCGGCATCAAATCCTTCACTATCCGAATTGTATATCAAATAAATGTTTTTAGCTCTTTGTAGTAAATGGTAAAAATGATAGGTATAAATAGCGTCTTTTTCTTTAAAAGTGGGCAAACCATATTCTCTTTTCACATCATACGGAATAAAAGAATTGGTGCTTTTTCCTGCGGGAAATTTGCCTTCGTTTACTGAGGTGATGATAACCGTCTCAAAATCGAGCACACGGCTTTCCAATACGCCCATAATCTGCAAACCGTTTAAAGGTTCGCCTTCAAAAGAAACCTCAGCAACATCAATTACTTGTTTATAAATAGCCTGTAAGGTTTTGATATCGTCTACTTGAGGATGTTCTGAAAAATAGGAAATCATTTTGTTGATGACCTTAAAAACAGAATAGACAAAGGCATTCACCACCTTTTCCTCCTCGTTTTCGTAGCTCAGATTCGCTTTGATTTGAAGTAAAATCTGAGACATGTTTTCTAAAATAGCAACACTACTTTTATCCCATTTTTGAAATAAAAGCCCAAAAAGAATATTGCCTTGCGGATGTAATTCCTCTAGTTTCTTATGGGGAATGAACGTAAAATTATTTTTGTTGATTTTACCAACCAATTCATGAGCCATAACAAAAGGTTCGATAAGTGGATGCGTCAAAATATCGAGCAGGTCTTTATAATACATTACATAACTCGAGGCATTTCGGGTCAAAGCGTTGCTGTGTAATTTGAACAATTTAGCTATCAGTAACTGAGCAGGATTATTTTTGCTCGAAAACCCCATCGTGATGTTCAGTGCATCAACGCTTGCGGGCAGTGAATGCAAAATGGGAAGCAACAAATTCTCTTCACCCAAAACTAAAGCCACATGGTGCAACCCTGAGGCGCTCTGATCAATATGGTTTTTGATAATATTTCCCGCTATTTTAGCTTGTCCAATCAATTTTGATGTAGCAATAAGCTGAATGTTCTTTTCTTCCTTAAAATCGTTGAAAATCCACTCATACGGATGTGTTTTATAATAAATCCATTCTGATTTGAAGCGACGTTGAAAAAGTCCGGCATCATGAAACGAATCGTGCAGCAAGGTTTCGTCGATATCCCAATATATTTTGGCCGCATCAAGTGCCAAAAGATGCTGTATAATTTTTTCTTCGGCTTGATTGAGCGCATTAAATCCGGCAAAAACAAAAAACTTCTGTTGATTGTTTTCAGAAAAGTGGTTTAGATTTGATACGGCTTCGCGATAAATTAATCCTTGATAACCTACTCCTTTATCCAAGAGATATTGATATAAGGAATGATAATAAAGTGGTAATTTTTTCCAGAACAATAGGTGTTTTTCAATCAATTCGGTTCGCTTGTCAAGATCAACGGACCAATGTTCGATTTCCTTTATGTTTTCAAGATAATTCAGAATGGCGTTAGGATCCAGAAGATAGCGGTCAATTTCATTAAAATCCTGAAGTAAGGTTTTAGCCCAATTGGCAAAGCTGTCGAAAGGTTCTGCCTTTTCATTAGTTGTAGTGGAAAGATATACTTCATAGAACTCAAAAAGAAGCTCAATACTATCAATAGAACGAATACCGGCAACATCCTGAACGAAGTCCTCAATGCTAATGATTTCAGGAGCAAAGATTGTTGTAGTAACCAGTGTCTTTAATTCCTCCAGTAAAAAGACTTTAGCTCTCTTGTTGGGTAAAACTATGGTTAGCTCTGATAAAGTATCAGAATATGATTTTAGTATTTCCTGAGCCAGTTGATGAAGAAAGGTTGGTTTTGACATTCTATAAAAATAGAAAAACGCCCCGAAATTCGGAGCGTTTTCTTGAAAATATTTTAGAGGAAATTATTTTACTAATTTCACTTCTACTCTTCTGTTGTTAGCTTTACCAGCTTTAGTTTTGTTAGAATCGATTGGTTTAGATTCACCGAAACCAACTGAAGATAATCTGTCAGAAGCAATACCGTTTTCAATTAAATAATTTTTAACTGCACCAGCTCTGTCTTCAGATAATTTTTGGTTAGCTGCATCTTTACCATCGCTATCCGTGTGTCCTTCTAAAGAGAAGTTAGAATTTGGATATTCTTTTAAGATAGCAACCATAGCTTGTAATACTGGGTAAGTTTGTTGTTTGAATGTTGCTTTTGCAGAATCAAATAAGATAGTTTTAGCATAATCATTCAATCTTTTGATAACTTCATCAGATACTTCTGGACAACCATTGTTAGCAACTGTACCAGCTACATCTGGACATCTGTCATCTTTATCAAATACTTTATCTCCATCTCTATCTGGCCAAGGACAACCTGCGTTTTCTTTTGGACCTTTAACATCTGGACATTTGTCTGATTTATCAGTAACACCGTCACCGTCAGTATCAGGACAACCGCCTAAAGATTTTAAACCAGCAACATCTGGACAAGCGTCATCTTTATCAGCAATTCCGTCTCCGTCAGTATCAGGACAACCTTGGAATTCAGCTGGACCAGCAACTTCTGGACAAGCGTCATCTTTATCAGCAATTCCGTCAGCATCTGTATCAGGACAACCATTAAATTGTTTTAAACCAGCAACTTCTGGACAAGCATCGTCTTTATCATAGATTCCGTCTCCGTCTGTATCTTTACCTCCAAATTTGAAAGTAAGACCTGCAAAATGTTGCATGTGAGATGGCATATCTTCACGTACATCTTCGAAAGATTGTTTGTAAGTTGAACGAACTGACAAACCTACCATTTCAGAGAACCAATACGTTAATCCTAAACCTCCGTTTAAAGTACCTGCAGAGCTATCTCCTAACCACGTATAACCTCCACCAAGATGAATAGAAGGGTCAATTTTTTTAGATTTAATCAAACTCATTAAGCTGTAGTTAATAACTGCATCAGCCGCATAATAGTTTAGATCTCCTGGGTTAACAACTGTATATGGACCTTCACCAACTCTAGGCAATACATACCTTTTGATTTTGTTAACAGATCCTGTAACTCCAAAAGAGAAATTACTTCCAACGTATTTAGATACGTTTACATAAGACACCGCAGGAAGAATATTCCAGTTGTCTCTTGCATTAAAATACTGAGAAAGTTGGTCTTCTAATTTAGAAGCAGCACTAACTCTTGTATCTACTGCATTAACCCCAAACGATATCGCCCAAGGATTGTTACTGTCTTGAGCTTGCGAGCTGAGTCCAGCTAACATTACCAAAGCAACGAATAATTTGTTAAGATGTTTCATACTTAATTTGATTAGATTATAATAATTATAATGGGACAAAAGTAATACCTATAATTCTAATATCAAAATCAAAATGTTAAAATATGTGAATTATATAAGGATTTGACATCAATTATGAAAAAATCATTGTTTTTTGACAACGTTTAGTCTTTCGTGAACTTCCGCAAATGCATTAATTGCCTGATCTAAATGTGATTGGGTGTGCGCAGCCGAGAGCTGAACACGAATACGCGCCTTATCTTTTGGCACTACAGGAAAGAAGAAACCAATCACATAAATGCCTTTTTTGAGTAACTCATCGGCCATGACTTGAGAGAGTTTGGCATCATACAACATGACAGGGACGATGGCTGAATCACCATCAATAAAATCAATCCCTGCTTTTCGCAACCCTGCTTTGAAATAGTTTGTATTCCATTCCACTTTATCTCGCAGTGTTGTGTCTTTCTCTAAGAGTTCAAAAACCTTAATAGAAGCGCCTACTATGGCCGGAGCAAGTGAATTGGAAAACAGATAAGGTCTCGAGCGCTGACGCAATATTTCGATGATCTCTTTCTTTGCCGTTGTATAACCTCCCATCGCACCTCCAAGCGCTTTTCCGAGTGTTCCAGTGATAATATCCACTCTTCCCATCACGCCTTTGGCTTCGAGCGTACCTTTACCTGTGGCGCCGATAAATCCAGCGGCGTGACACTCGTCAACCATCACCAGCGCATCGTATTGATCTGCTAAATCACAAATTTTATCCAAAGGCGCCACCAAACCGTCCATCGAAAAAACACCATCAGTTACAATAAGTTTAAAACGATGACCGGCTTCGACCGCTTTTTTCAACTGCGCTTCCAGATCTTCCATATTGGAATTTTCATAACGATATCGCGCAGCTTTACACAAACGAACCCCATCAATTATAGAAGCATGATTTAAACTATCCGAAATAATACAATCTTCCTCTCCCAATAAGGGTTCAAAAACGCCACCATTGGCATCAAAAGCAGCAGCATATAAAATAGTATCTTCTGTACCATAAAAAGCCGCTATTTTTTGCTCTAGTGTTTTGTGAATATCCTGAGTACCGCAGATAAAACGCACGGATGACATTCCGAAACCATGAGAGTCTAAGGTGTCTTTCGCAGCCTGAACCACTTCGGGATGAGATGATAATCCCAAATAATTATTGGCACAAAAGTTTAAAACCGTTTCCCCATTAACTGTGATCTCTGCTCCTTGTGGCGATGTAATAATGCGCTCCTTTTTGAAAAGCCCATTGTTTTCAATAGTATTTAACTCGTTTTGTAAGTGTTGTTGAATTTTTCCGTACATGATTAGCGTTTGTAGATTTATCGTTTTTAGTTTGTATTTATAGTAAGACACCAAAAGTTTTTTACCTGACTGCCAGTGGCAGTCCTCCTCTTACTATCAAATCTAATGCAAATTTACCACTTCCAAGGTTTCTCCAATATAAACCAAGGCTTTTTTAGTGACTTTAAATCCCATTTTTTCAATAGCACTTTGATAATTTTCAAGTTGCAACGTGTATTTGGATTGATGCGAACCTGTTTTATAATCCAGCAGATAAATTTCGTTTTGCTTTGTAAGCACCATTCTATCGGGCTTAACTATATTACCTTCTTTTTGAATGATACTTTTTTCATTGATTATTTTATGCTGACTAGAGAAGTACATTGTCAAGTCTTGATGCAAAACAATACTTTGAATGGTTTTCTGAACTACATCTTTTTGACCCGAAACAATCAGTCCATTTTCGATGGCTTTGGTCAGTGCCACATCAATATCCTCTTTCGTTTTGATAAAAGATAAAATTTCGTGGATGACATTTCCATATTCAATAGCCTTTTGCTGTTTGGTATTCCACATCAGACTTTCGCGCTGGGCTATTTTGATGTTTTTAGGATGTAAAGTAGTAGATAATTGGGGTATAGTGAGCGTTTCCGTTGTGACTTCTTTGGTTGGCGAAAGTTTCTCAGAGCTTCCAAAAGAATATTCGTATTGCTCCTCTGTAAAAAGTCCTTTTGAAGTCAAAAACTTAATAAAAAAAGCGGCCATAGTATTCGGATAAACGCCTTTACTATTAGTGCTTTGCATTGCCGAAACAATATACAATTGCTCTTCTGCTCGAGTCAAGGCCACGTACAATACATTCACATCATCGAGCAATTCTTCTTGTTTTTTTTGGTTGTAAACTAGAGCCGCAGCTTCTCCGTAACCCGAAACACTGCTGCTTTTGTCTACTAAAACCTTTTGTAAGCCAAAAGTTTCTTCCTCAGCGTTCAACCATATTTTTTCTTTAGGCCCTTTACTGTAGTCTTCATCGGCAAAAGGAAAAATCACAACAGGAAACTCCAATCCTTTAGATTTATGAATGGTCATAATCCTTACGGCGTCATTCCCTTCGGGCGAAGGAATGCTCAATTTTTCCGAATTGGTATTCCAATACTGCAAAAAATCAGCAATTCCGGACTGTTTCTTCAAATCATGTTCCAAAACTAAATCCAAAAAGAACTGCACGTAGGCATTCCGTTTTTCTTCGGGAATCATTGTAGCAATAATCACTTCCGTTGCCTCATACAAGGACTTTTTACGAATATTGGCAAAAGAAAAATCAATCTCAAATTTGGTTAACCATTGCTGAAAATCGGTTTCACTTGACGGCATCATTCCGGCTGCGATAAAATCGTGTATGCCCATGCTGGCTTGTTGTAAAGCCAAATAATACAGAAAAGCTGCTTTGGACAACAAATCGTTATTATTATTCAAATAGGACAATACTGAAAGTATACTTTGCACTTCTGAAGAGGCGCCCAGCAACAAACTTTCGGTTGATACTATTGGAATTCCGTGCTCTGTAAGATAGTTGGCCACTTGGGTTCCGTGTGCTTTTTTTCGGGTCAAAATGACAATATCTTTATTGCGGAAACCTTTTGATTTTGCTTTTGCAATCGTTTGTAAAGTGGCTTCTAGGTACAATTCGGTTTTGTCCGGACTTTCGGCTTCGCCAAATGGAATTCCCAGTTCGCTTGTGCTCGAGTCCATCTTTTCCGCTTTGGGTATAAAAGAGAGGTTCACATAACCACCTTTTTTATCATTTTGCTGCTGGTGACTATGGTTTTTGTACAAATCTTTATAATCTTCATGGTCAAATTCTGATGCCATAAAGCCGAAGAAATCGTTATTAAAATCAATTATTTCAGAATAACTTCTCCAGTTGGTTCCCAACGAAAACAGTTTTTTATCCGGATTCACAAATGGGTTTTTGTCTTTACTAAGAGCGATAAACTGCTCTGCTTTTCCGCCTCGCCATCGGTAAATAGACTGTTTGGGATCGCCCACCAACATCAATGAGCCTCTTTCGCCCAATAAGTCTTCACTAGAAAGGGCGTTGTCAATTAACGGAATCAGATTGTGCCACTGCATTTCTGATGTATCCTGAAATTCATCAATAAAAAAGTGCTTGTATTTCTCGCCCAATCGCTCATAAATAAAAGGTGCAGGCTGATTCTGAATTTCGTTATATATCAATTTATTGAATTCGGATATGGAGAGAATGCCTTGTTCTTTCTGAATTTTAATCAATTCGTTGCTCACCGTGTTCAGTAAGGAAAGCGGCGTAATATTCTTTAAAAACGCTTCGTAAAAATCGAGCTGCTGGTGTATCTTATAAATCGACGCTAAAATTGACAGCAACTCAGGAATAATACCCTCAATAACGGCTTTGTCCGCGGCTGTTTTATTGATTTTGATATCCTCAAATTCGTGATAGGTTTTGTTTTTCGGATTGAATTTACCCGAAGCAATACTTCTCAAATGATTCGGAAAGTGGCCTGCCGAAAATGATTTTTCATCAATGCCGTTATGCTGCATTAAAGCTAAAGCACTCTGTGCCAAATCGACACTCTGTGCCTTTAAACCTTCACAAAGCGTGACTAATTTATTTTTAATCAGAATAAAATCTTCTATGTTTTTGTTTTGAAAATGGGTGATTTCCTCTCGGTTGTTTTCATTCAGAATCAACTTCCCAGTTTCCATGATATCACGTGAAACATCCCACGATTTGTCGTCGTCAGTTTTTTCCATAGTAAAATCAACCAATAATTTTGTCAATTCGGGATTGTTGCCAGCCTCTGCAATGATGGCATCTACGGCTTCTGTCAATAAATTTTCGGTATCCAGTGAAACTTCAAAAGTGATGGGCAAATTCAAATCGTGTGCAAAGGCGCGGATTACCTTATGGGTAAACTTATCAATAGTGGAGATATCAAACGCGGCGTAATTGTGAATGAGGTTTTTGATAATGCTTTTGGCTTTTTCAGTAATCGCATTCAGACTCAATCCCGTTTCCTGATGAATATCCTGCATCAACTGTAAGGCTTTATCCGATGGGTTTTCTTTAGCGAATTCGGACAAGCTGTCTACCACTCGACTTTTCATTTCATGAACCGCTTTGTTGGTGAAGGTAATGGCAAGTATGTTGCGATAAGCATCGGGTTTTTTGGAAAGCAGTATGATTTTTAGGTATTCTTTGACCAAAGTATAGGTTTTCCCAGAGCCTGCAGAAGCATCATATATGGAGAAAGCTGGTTTTTGCATTTAGTTTGCTTTAATTGTTTTAGGTTTCCCTATTGATTGTTGTAAAAATTTACAAGTGAAAACGACAATTATAAATTCGGTCATCTTTCCCAAGATGGATAGTAAAAATACCCCCCATTCAAATCCTAAGTCTACATTATAGAAACCCCAGCTAACCGGAAGGTAATCCCTATGGATCATGGTAACTATAATAACGAATTGTTCAAAAGAAAGAACAAACAGGAAGCAGATGATTATCCTGAAAAGCAAAAACCTTCTAACAAACCGAATTCTTACTAATTGTGTCCAAGCAATGAAAAATAATGGCTGCAACCAGTAGCCGAACCAATAAGGCCCTGTAGCCCTTTGAAATAAGCGGGTTTTTTGGTCGTCATTCAGTACATAAAGATAATTAAAGCCTGAAGCTAAACACCAAACAATACCAAATGTGATTCCTAAAAAGACCACTGTTTTACAAGCATACGAATCAAACTCAACAAGACGTTCTTTTTGATATTTGAATAATCTAAAAATAAAGAAGAAAATAGAATACCATCCAAATCCTATAATCAGATCAACCCGAATTACATCCAAGCAAAAATCAAAGATAGTTGTCATCTGTTATTTAAATTTAGTAGACATGATATCCTCCACGCATTTGTTTTATAGGTTTTTTTGTAATCATTTAAAAATTGCTTTTGTTGATCACATAAACAAAATTCAACTTACTATCTTCACCATAATATTCTACTTCAAATTCATCCACTTTGAGGGCGCCAATTTTTTCGATAGCTTTTTGGGAACGGATGTTGAAAGCACCAATATGAAAATAGACATTGTCCACATGTTCAAAAGCATAGTCTAACATTAGTTTCTTCAACGATTGGTTGTAGTTCTTGCCCCAAAATTTACGTCCGATGAACGTGTAACCAATTAAAATGGATTGTTCTGTTTCCTTGTAATCATAAAAACGACTGCTGCCCACAACTTCGTTAGTTACCTTATCCCTAATGAGAAACGCTCCGCCAGATAGCATCGCCCCTTCAAAAAAATTCTTAAAAACATCACGCTGATACCGAAGTTTGTTGGGATGCTGTTCCCAAAGGAGTTCGTCATTAGCAACGGCATACAATTCCTCAAAATCATTTTCCTGCAAAGGCGAAAGTACCAGTAAACTGTTTTTCAAATGATTGGGCTGTATATCAAACATGCTAGCGATAGGTTTTATTGATGGTACTAATGTAATTAATTAATTCTTTATTAAGAAAAAGGAATTATGCAATGTGTAATTTTACACCATATAAAAAAAGCGCCTTGAAAAGAAATGAAATTATACTGGTAGCGCTGATGGCGCTACTCAACTTTACGCATATTCTCGATTTTATGATCTTGATGCCCTTGGGAAACATCTTGATGCCGAAATGGAATTTAACTACATCCGAATTTGCCATTATTGTTTCGAGTTATTCTTTGGCTGCTTTTGCTAGTAGTTTTTGTGCTATTTTCTTTGCGGATAAATTTGACCGAAAAAAACTTTTATTGTTTGCTTATTCCGGATTTTTGCTAGGAACGTTTGCTTGTGCGTTTGCTTTAGGAACGTATTCGATGATCATTGCTCGTACGTTAACCGGAGTTTTCGGCGGCTTAATCAGTGCTCAGATTTTAAGTATTATTGCCGATGTTATTCCGTATGAGCGCCGTGGTCGAGCGATGGGAATGTTGATGGGTGGATTTGCTTTAGCATCGGTTATTGGGGTGCCGTTTGGATTGTATTTAGCCAACACCTATGATTGGTACTATCCGTTTTTGGTAGTTGCTATTTTCGGAGTTTTATTGTTGCCGTTTCTTTTCAAATTTGTTCCTAAAGTGAATGCGCATTTGGAAAATCCCATAAAATTGAAAGAACGCATTTCCAATTTCTATGACATTTTTAGTAATAAAGCCCAAGTTACCGCGTTAGTGTTTAGCTTTTTACTGATAACCGGACATTTTATCATTGTCCCGTTAATTAATCCTTATTTAGTGTATAATGTTGGTGTGCCGCAAGAATATACGCCTTTGATTTATTTGGTGGGTGGCATTTGTTCTTTGATTTCTGCGCAAATTATAGGTAAATTGGCGGATAGTTATGGCAAACGAAACGTCTTTGTATGGGCTGCCTTGATCTCTATCATTTTTGTGGTTTTGATTACCAATATGCCCCATTGGCAGCTGTTTGTGGTTTTAGGGATTTTCGGATTTTGGTTTAGCTCCTCCACCGGAAGAACCGTTCCTGGACAAGCCATGATTACACAAGCTGTAAATGCTAAAACCCGCGGCAGTTTTATGAGTTTAAACTCTTGCGTGCAATCGCTTGGAACCGGTTTTGCATCCTTATTAAGTGGCTGGATTACCTATAGTGATGCGAAGTTTGCGATACACAATTACAATTATTTGGGCTATATCAGTGTAACTCTAATTCTATTGTGCGTATTTATTTCGTTTCAATTAGAACGAAAATTGCAGCAAGTAGAACTATAAAACACTTTCATAATTTTATAACTTAAAACGATTAATAATTCTTAAATTTGACAATCATATACTAATCTTTAAAAAATTGAATCATGGCTTTTGAACTACCATCATTACCGTATGCTTACGACGCATTAGAGCCTCATATTGATGCCCGAACTATGGAAATCCACCATACGAAACATCATAATGCTTACACTACAAATTTAAACGCTGCTGTAGCAGGAACCGATTTGGAAGGATTGACCATTGAAAACATTTTAATCAATCTGGATATGAAAAACGCAGCCGTTAGAAATAATGGTGGCGGTTTTTACAATCACAACTTGTTTTGGCGAGTGCTGTCACCTACAGGAGGCGGATTACCAACAGGCGATTTAGCAGATGCTATCGATGCTTCTTTTGGAAATTTTGATGAATTTAAAGCGCGCTTCTCCAAAGCAGGTGCTACACAGTTTGGCTCTGGTTGGGCTTGGCTTTGTGTAAAAGAAGGAAAACTAGAAGTATGCGGAACTCCAAATCAGGATAATCCCCTAATGCCTGGTGTTGGTTGTGGCGGAACGCCTATCCTAGGTATGGACGTTTGGGAACACGCGTATTATTTGAATTATCAAAACCGTCGTCCTGATTATATTGAGGCATTTTTCAATGTGGTGAACTGGACCGAAGTGGCGCGACTATACGCTATAGAAAAATAAGAAAGAATCTTGTTATCTTTGAGAAACCGATTGTGAAAGCAGTCGGTTTTTTTATTTGGGATTAGGATAAAAAATAAACAGGCGGAATTTCTTCCACCTGTTTGCCCCAAATCTACCATAAACTTAACCTACTAAATACTATGGTACGACAAAACTAGAGATAACTTGTTAAAAAACAAGGTTTTTTGTTAAAAATATATTGGGATGATAGGCAAATGCGAGTGAAATACCCTATTTCTTAATGATTTTCAGGGTTTTATAAAATAAAAAAGGTGAAAATTTCTTTTCACCCTTTTTGCCCCAAATCTACCATAAACTTAACCTACTAATGCTATGGTTCAACAAATGTATAGGTGATGTTAGGTTGCAACAAATATTTTAGATGAAAAGCATCAATAATCGTTAAAATTAACAAAGTTGCTTTGAGAAAGGAAAATCGCGTTGTTAAATACTGAAATTGGAGGAAAAATGACGGGGTTAGAAAATAAAAAAGGTGAAAATTTCTTTTCACCCTTTTTGCCCCAAATCTACCATAAACTTAACCTACTAATGCTATGGTTCAACAAATATATAGGCGATAGAATGCTTAGTACAAATAATTTAGATGAACTACCGCAATAATCGTTAAAAGACAAAAAATGTTAAAATTTTAATACGCACGGGCATTTTTTCCTTCATAAAAGTTCATAAAGGCTTTGTTGGCGACACGATTTCCACCTGGAGTAGGATAGTCTCCTGTGAAGTACCAATCGCCTAAATTTTTCGGGCAGGCCTTATGCAAATCGTCTACCGTTTGAAAAATGATTTTTACTTCGGCTTTGATCTCTTCAGAGGTTAACAATTGCGCTATCTTATCTGAAATTTCTTGATCCGTAAACGGTTTGTAGATTTCGGTTACGTAATTGACCACCTCACTGTCTTTAAAATTAGCCTGTGCTTTACATTTGGCATAGACCTCATCTACAATATGGTATAAATTGCGCTCTTTGAGCAATTCCATAGTAGCTTGAAAAGCCACCAATCCTTCTAACTTGGCCATATCGATGCCATAACAGTCCGGAAAACGGATTTGCGGCGCCGAGGAAACAATGACAATGCGTTTAGGATGCAGTCGGTCCATCATTTTGAGAATCGACATTTTTAAGGTCGTTCCTCGCACGATACTATCGTCAATGATTACCAAATTATCCTCGGTTTTAATGACGCCGTACGTAACGTCGTATACATGGGCAACCAAGTCATCCCGACTGCTATCTTCCGTAATAAAGGTTCGCAATTTAGCATCTTTAATGGCTATTTTCTCGGTTCTGATTTTTACCGAAAGGATTTCTTCCAATTTTTCTTTGGTCAAGGTTTTTCGGTTGTTCAGAATAAAATGGTTCTTCCTTTGGTTTAAGAAATCATTGGCCGCTTCCACCATACCGTAAAAAGAGGTTTCTGCGGTATTCGGGATATACGAGAACACCGTATTGTCGGTATCGTCCTCTATAGCCTCCAGCACTGCCGGAAGAATTAACTTACCCAATTCTTTTCGTTCCTGATAAATTTCGGCATCACTGCCTCTGGAAAAATAAATACGTTCAAACGAACACGCCTTTTTAACGGTAGGCTCAATAATTTCTTCTTCGGTGATCGTGCCGTTTTTCTTGATGATTAATGCATGTCCCGGTTGCAATTCCTGTACTTTTTCAAAAGGAACATTAAAAACCGTCTGTATCACAGGTCTTTCTGAAGCGACTACGGCAATTTCATCATCCTGATAAAAATACGCTGGACGAATTCCGGCCGGATCACGCAACACAAAAGCATCGCCATGCCCCAGCAGTCCAGCCATAGCAAAACCTCCGTCCCATCCTTTGGAAGCGCGTTTTAATATTTTGGTAATGTCTAATTTTTCAGCTATTACCGGAGACGCTTCACGTTTGGACAAGCCGTTGTTTTTACATTCCTGATACAAATCGGTTACCGCATCATCCAAGAAGTGACCTATTTTCTCCATCACTGTTACCGTATCTGTCATTTCTTTCGGGTGCTGACCCAACTCCACCAAACTATTAAAGAGCTCGGTAACATTCGTCATATTGAAATTTCCGGCCAAAATCAGGTTCCGGTGCATCCAGTTGTTCTGACGTAAAAAAGGGTGTACGCTTTCGATGCTGTTTTTGCCATAAGTACCGTAACGGACATGGCCCAAAAACAATTCGCCGATATAGGGAATGTTCTCTTTTTGCAGCGCGACATTATCTTGGTATTCCGGATGCAACGTCAGCTCTTCATTAATACGCTCATTAATCTGAGCAAAAATATCCTGAATGGCTTGTGCTTTATTGGAACGAACCCTGCTGATATAACGTTCTCCCGGATCGACATCCAACTTTATAGAGGCAAATCCGGCACCGTCTTGTCCGCGATTGTGCTGCTTTTCCATTAGCAAGTACATTTTTTGTATGCCGTAGAAAGCCGAACCGTATTTTTCTTTGTAGAATTCTAATGGTTTTTTTAATCGTAAAAGTGCAATTCCACATTCGTGTTTTATCGCGTCGCTCATTGTAGTAGTTATTTAGTCGAATGTCAAAAGTTAGAAAGTCGAAAGACGCTTAGCAATCGTATTTCCGTTTTGATTTTTCATTGTGTTGTTGTTTACTATTTAATTTTTCAGTCTGCTGTCTTTATGACTTTCGACTTTTGACTGAAAAAAAAATGCCCCGAAAATTCGAGGCATAAAATTAAGCTAATTCTATTTCAAATTGTGTTAACGCTTTGAATTGTTTTAGGCGTTGGTTCACTTCTTCTTTTTTCAGTTCCACCATTCTTTCGGTTCCGAATTTCTCCACGCAGAACGAAGCCAAGTTGGAACCCTGAATAATCGCGGTTTTCATTGTTTCAAAAGAAATGTCTCCTTGTTGGGTAATGAATCCGGCAAATCCGCCTGCAAAAGTATCTCCTGCTCCAGTCGGATCAAATACATCGGCTAAAGGTAAAGCCGGCGCAAAGAAAATATGTTCGTCATGGAAAATCAACGCACCGTGTTCTCCTTTTTTAATCACTACATATTTTGGACCCATAGTGTGAATCTTAGCGGCTGCTTTTACCAACGAATATTCTCCGGACAACTGACGGGCTTCTTCATCATTAATAGTAATCACGTCAACACGTTTGATGACGTCTAATAATTCCGGCAACGCACAATCCATCCAAAAGTTCATCGTATCTAATACTACCAATTTTGGTTTTTGTGCCATTTGATTCAACACACCGGTTTGTACAATTGGATGTAAGTTTCCTAACATCACGACATCGGCATCTTTAAAGTTTTCGGGAACCACCGGATTGAAATCAGCCAAGACATTAAGTTCTGTAGCCAAAGTATCTCTTGAGTTCATATCGTTGTGGTAACGACCGCTCCAAAAGAAGGTTTTGCCGCCTTTCACTACTTCAAGTCCTGAAATATCGATGTTTCTCGAAGTTAATAAATCTAGATATTCTTGTGGAAAATCATCACCTACGACCGAAACAATCGCTGACTGCAGGTTAAAATGCGAAGCCGAAAGTCCGATAAAGGTTCCTGCGCCTCCTAAAATTTTGTCTGTTTTTCCGAAAGGGGTTTCGATAGCGTCAAAAGCAACCGTTCCTACTATTAAAAGTTTGTTCATTATCTGAGTTTCAAATTAAAGGCGCAAAGATAATCATTAGTCAGAAAGTGGCAAAGTCAAAAGGCATAAAGAAAAATGGAACGCGCGGAATATTTAACTTCTCGATAATGTTGGTACTAAAAATAAAACAGTGCCTATCAAAAAAATAAAAGTCAACAAATGTATTTTATAATGATTCGCTCGTAAGAAAATGAACTGTTGTAGTGTCCGAAGTAACCAAAACAAGGAATTCCCAAGTAAAAACCAATTCCCTAATGCAGTGGTCAAAAGTTCTGTTGGAAAAACGAAACAAATAATGGCACTCCAAATAAAATAGTAGCTGATTTGAATATTTAAAATTTGCATGATTCCTCTATTGGCAAAACTCAATTTTTTCAATTGGCTGTCCCACCGAAACATTTTCCAAAACCCAAAGTGGAAAAGGGCAAACGCCAAATTATAAAGCCCACAAATAACTACTAGTGTTTCCATTTTTATCTATGTTTTACAGTGTTGGTCATCGCATTACTGCTACTGCTAATTTAGCAATTTCTGGGTAAAATTAGTGCTATTGGGATAGGTACCACACGAAAGATTCGGGCGGGAGAGGGGGTGATTTTTAGTCTAAGTAATCTTTTAAATGTTTAACTATTACTTGAGTTAGTTTAGTTTCAATATCAATTAATAATTTAGTAAACGGTCTATCAATTATTTTCATTTCTTTACTAGTCAGAATTTTTTCTTTATCAATTTTATCTAAATTTATTATTGCATCCTCCACAATTTTTTCGGCTAATTCAAATATTTTTCTGGGGAAAGTGTATTTATTTTTATTTGAAGAATAAAACATTAAAATCCATAAGAATAAGTGTTTGTTTTTTATAACTGCTACATTTATTAAATATATCACTTCTGTTGACTCTATTTCAACATTAAATAAATTTTCAAATTTCAAATTTTGACTTAGTTTGTTTTTTGAAATAATAAGATCAATTTCTTTTACATTTTCTAATGGCATCAATTTCTTTTCACAAAATGATTGATAATTATTGATTAAATTTATTAATGAATAGTTGAATATAAGGTTTGAAAATAATTCATTAATTATTTGATCTTTAGGAAAGTGTTTTTTTATGAAATGGGATGTAACTCTTTTAAATTTAATTATATCATTTTCTCTTTTAAGATCTGAAAACGGTTCTAAAATGTTTTTGTTTATTTTTATTTTGCTAATATTGTTTTGATTTACAACAAAAATACCATCATCATATTTTAAAATTGCATCATTCGCGACATAGGCATATTGATTCTTTTTTATATTAAAGAATAAATTTTCTGAGAAAAAGAAACCATATGAATTATAAATGGAATTAACTTGTTTAAAATTTATAGGAAGCGAATAGCCTAAAAATTGACAATCACTAAACTCACATAACTCGAAATTAAGTTTGTTAATGTCGTTTAATAAAATTTCTAATTGGCAGTCTTCAAATTGACAGTTTGAGAATTTTATAAATTCTTCATTAAGTTCAGTTTTCTCATTTATTAAAATTTTACAATTTTTGAACTTTACATGTCTAATTTCTAACAAACCTTTTAGTATTAAATTATCTATTTCAATTTTTCCATTTTTAAGTTCAGATTCTATTTTTTTTCCATTTATAGCTAAACTTGTTTTTTTTGTAGAAGTAAGTTGAAAATTATTAAAACTTGAATTTACTAATGATATGTATCCATTTGGATTAATTAATTCCGATTTTTCTAATTCGCAATTTTCAAAAGTTGTATCCTCAAAAGTTGTATCCTCAAAATTGGAATTGTCAATCTTAACATTTATAAATTTTGATAAATTAATTGTTTGAAAACCCCAATTAACCTCTTTTATTGTTAGGTTTTGAAATGTTGTATTTAAAAAATTAATTTTTTTTATATCTATTTTGTCAATAAATGTTTCATTAATTTTTAATTCATCATGTTTAAGAGAGGAAAAAATTATTGCTACACATATATTTCTCTTAAAGTTTGAATCATTCATTAATTTTCTTTTACTTAAATTAAGTAACATTGATTTGGTTTTCTTTTCGATAACACCAAACCCACCCAAGAAATATAATATTTCTTTTGGAACTTTATTACTGCTGATAAGGTCTAAAATATTTTCATCATCAAGATTATCTTTGATAAATCTCGCAACAAAAAACTCCATAAACGATCTGTGGATAAATTTAAATTTATCTTCTCCCACTCTTGTAATAAATGTGCATATTTGAATATCTGAAGCTATATCCTTTATTGCATAATTGCTAATCGATTTATTTATATTTTCAAGGTTGTTTTTATATTGTTTAATTATATCAATAATGTCGTTATAGGCGATATCTGGTTTATCACTTTTGTATATCAAAATTGCAATTGCTTGTGCAAACTCTCTTCTTTGTTCTTTGTCAATTAATTGTCTTGTTGTTCCTTTACTCCATTCTAATTCAAGATTTAAATTAGTATATAATTCATATAAGGCTGAGGAACCATAATTAATATTACTTTTTTTGTAATTCCCTTTTTCTAGTAAAATTGTGTCCTTTATCATAGACAGCAAAATGGGCTTTTTCATTAAATCTTTTAAATCATATACTGATAAAAGAAAATCTTTCACTTCTTGCCATGAAGAATTACAAACTTCTTGAAATTTACCTTCAAAATTCTTGAGAAATAAATCAATTTTTTCCTCTGAAAAGCTATCGAGAGTTATTGTCATATATGATTTATTAGAATTTGTTTCATTATGACTATTTTTTGAACTAATATATTTAGTTGACAACTGTGTTTCTAATATTTTAAAATCTGATTTTCTTCTTATATAATCGCTAGTATTGCTTGGAAGTATTATTTTTGTTGGGTTTACTTTATGCTGAATAGCTTTTATAAGATCATTGTATTCTTTATTTGAAACAAAATATGATGGTCTGCAAGTGATAATTGAAAAAGAATTGCTAAGTAATATTCTATACAGAATCATAAAATTATCAAGTTTAACTTTATTATTCACTTGTAGAGACATTTCATCAAATCCATCTAACAAAAAAACGAAACCACCTCGGTCAATTTCTTTCCAAATTTTTTCTTGAGATATATCGAGATTAAATTGTTTACAAAATGTAATTGATATAAATGTTTGTAAATCTGAATATTTATGAAAATTCTTGAGTTCTAAGTAAAATGGTTTTATTGTGGTTTTTTCTAATAAATATTTATTAGCTAGTTCATATCTTATCCTTTGCATTAATGTCGTTTTTCCAGATCCATAGTCAGCTAAAACAGAGACAAAGCTTGTTGTATTTGCTTCATATTCAATGGATTTTAACAAATGCTCTTTAACATCAAGAATTTTATCACTTTCTTTTGATCCACTTAAAGTTATAAAATCATAAAACATTGGATCTCTTTCATAGTCAGATACTATAGTGCGTAAAGAATCTTTAATATCAAATAAAGTTGTTTCTAGTTCATTTATGGTTAGAAGATTAAGATAAGGACCTTTTGCCAAATGTGAGGTAGAGCTAAAAGATGTATTAGTAATTAAAACACCAGATGAAATTCGTTGTATAGATCTGTTTGATTCTATAAAATTTTTGAAATCCATTACGTTTTGATTTGAAACAGATCCTTTAGTAAGATATTTGCATTCAATCATGAGAATGACTTGACCTGCACCTTTGACTGTTTTGGTTGCAATTAAATCAACTTGTTGTCCCTCGACAATTCTATTTGATTCAATCTTATATCCAAGTCCTTCATATATTTCTCCAACTTGTTTTTCAAAAAGATCCCCTTTTATTTTATTTTCAATAGTATTTTTTTTGTCCACAGTTTTTTAATTAAAAATTAAATTAGATATAAAAGTTTCTGTCAGATTAAAGTTATGCAAGGCTTTTGTTTTCTATATCGTTTAAAATATAATTTCTAGACATTGCTAAAATGAAAAGTAATATTATTGATATCAAAAAAATTTGTGTGTAGTTTAAATTAAGGTACAATAACACGAATCCAATTGTCGCAACATTTGTTACTCCTAAGATCCAGAAATATGATTCAGTAATTATCGTTAAATATTTAATTCTTGATATTATTCGTGATTTTATTTTTGTAAAAATTTCTAATTCAGCTGGATACTTTGTAAAGAAATTATTCTCCTTTAATGTTTTAAAATCTTGATTTGATATTGTATCAATATATGTTAAATCATTAAAATTAATTTTAAGTAATAAAATCATATATATATTAGTAATTAAAATAACAATAATTAAAAGTATAAGAAATAATGGATTTTCTTTAACTTTCTCAATTGCAAATAGAGTACTCGCTATAAGTATTGGAAATCCAATAATTTTTTGGGTTATATTACTAAGAATTTCAGAGACTTCTTTGAAGTATTTTGATTTGTACTCATCATATTCTTTTCTTATCTGATCAATTGATAAGTTATTTAAATAAATTTCAAAGTTTATTCTTGCACTGTTTGTAATATCATTTAATTCTTCAAAAACTTTAAAAATTCTATTCTCAATATCATATCTTGATGCATATTCTATAATAGAGCTTTTTAAAAATTTAGGCAAATGGTTGTTTTGCTCAGCAAAACAAGTGATAAAATTTTCTAGAGAATTGTTAAGATTAAAGTTTTCGTTGAAATGATATATTTCATTATGATACTTAATTATTAATCTTCCCTTATCAGTTAAACTTGTAAAAACAATTTTTCTAGCCACATCATTTAAATAGTCTACAAAATGAAAAGCTTCTTCACTGTCAATTTCTTGAGTTTTTAAGAAATCTATAAAGTTGTAAAATGAAATGGCATTTTTAAAAAAGTAATTTTCTGGCTTTTCTTTAAAATCAATGTAGGTTGTCCCGGCAATAAGAGAATAAGGCTTACCTGTCTGATTTAAAATCAAAACATTCAAGTTATTATTTACTTCCGTGAGTTTTAAATATGATGCAAAATCATTATAAATTTTTAATTGCAGATCCTCTTTTTCAACACTTAATATTTGGTTTCTAATTTTTTCATAAACTATATTTAAAGCTTTTAGCTGATTTTCAACATTCTCCGAAAATAGAAAATCAATCTTATCTGCCTTAATTTCAAAGCCAGGATTATTAAAAAGTTCAAATATTTTTTTTTGAGTTTCTAACATTAGTTGTTTCCAATTTCATTTCTTAAAGCAGTCGCAAAACTTTGTGATTCAATTATTACTACATTTGGGTTATCGGCCGATAATCTTATTTTTTCATTCAAAACTCCACGAGAAAATTTTAAATTGATACCATCTCTATTTACTTCAAGTTTAATAAACTTTTTTAATTGTCTTTTGTTAAATCTAAATTCTGTGTCGATAGAAATATTATTGTTGTTTGCAAAGTCTGAAATTATATCTTCATTTTGATAAAAATGCATACTTAAATCCCTTATATTTACTGTATCAGTTGGGCTGCTCGATGTATAATTATAAACTAAATTTCTAAAAGTTTCTATTTCATAAGGTGTATTTGTGTCAGTATTTATTGGGGGTTCAATTTGCGTAATAATTTCGTAAAGAGATTTTGTATAGTCACTGCTTGATTCAAGTTGCTGAATAGAAATCCAATTTTTAAAATATTCGGAAACTTCTTGTTGTCGTAATTGTGTAAATGATAAATAATTTATTTCCTCTAAATCAATTCTGTTTTCATTTATACGACAAGCCATTGCCAAATTTTTGGTGTCAACATATTCAACGGTTTGTATAGAAAAAGAGTTAGCAGTTTTTCTTAAAATCTTTCCTTCAACATCACGAATTAGATAAACAGAAACAAAATTATAACCATTATCCACATATTCTGCAAAAACAAAATAACCACCAGTTGCAAAAGTTATAGGCTGTATTAATCCAACTAAATTACCCATAACTAATCTTGTAAACGTAATAAAGTCAGAATTATTTCTATCCGTTTCTCGATATTCATAAAATTTTTCAGGAAAATATTTTCCTTCTGAATTATCAAATACTGCATATAAAATTCTATCACTTTTATAACTATCTGAAAGAGCAGTGATTAATGCTGTTGATTCTAGATTATTTGGTATTAATTCTTCGGAAAATATTAAATCTACTTGATTGCTTTCGCTTTCCTTCTTTAATTCATGGATAATAATTTTGTTTAGTATCATAATTTTAATTGTTGTTTATCTTTTCTTTCTCGAAAAGTATTGAATAACGTTGCAATTACCAAAAGCAATCCCCCCACTATCCGGTTTCCCAAAAACAGCATAAACCTAATTCTCCTCCCTGAACTCAAGAAAAAGCATAGGTATTCCTTCCGATAAAATTGTGTGGTATTTGTTATAGAATAGTGCTAAAGTAAGAAAATATCTTTTAGGTGGGGTGGTATTGCTGAAAACTTTTACTTTTCGCGGGGATTAATTGGTAGTAATGCTATAGTAGATGGGCAATGAGTCCATGATGAGTCCATAATGAGTCCATGATGAGTCCATAAAAACTGTTAAAAATTATGGACTGACTATGGAAGCAGTATGATAGCATTGTGGATTGATAAGGAAGCTGTTTCGCAACCATCATAGTGGTGGAATTGATTTTGAGGAAACGAGCGTTGGTTTTTACTTTTTTTAGCGCTTTTTGACCGTCTCTTCTAGTGTCCGCCTTAGCGGATTTATCGAGAAGCTTTCGTTATGCGAGGGTTCTCGATATAATTCTCACTTTGTGAGAATCACTCGAACTGACGTTCACTTTATGGAGTACTACTTCTTGCCTTACCTATCCGTCAATAGGGAACCAACTGAAAACTGAGACTGAGACTGAGACTCATTACAAGTGTCATTACAACAATTTCGCTTCTTCCCTTTCATAAAAGGCATCAATGGATAAATTGGGTAAACCCGAAGCGTATACGGCTAGTTCGTCGCAGCGCTCGTTTTGAGGGTGGTTGTTATGGCCTTTGATCCATTTGAAGTCGACTTGATGTTGGCGGTAAATTTTAAGGAAGCGCATCCAGAGGTCTGGGTTTTTCTTGTCTTTAAAGCCTTTCTTCTCCCAGCCGAAAACCCATTTCTTTTCAACAGCATCTACTACATATTTAGAATCAGAAACCACTAAAACTTTGGCATTTGGATTTTTTATCTTTTCCAAACCTACAATTACAGCCAACAGCTCCATGCGGTTGTTCGTGGTATGTCTGAACCCTTCGTAGAATTCCTTTTTATAGGTTGTTCCGACCAATTCCATTACAATGCCATAACCGCCGTTTCCGGGATTTCCTTTGGCAGCGCCGTCAGTGTATATGTGGATTTGGTGAGACATTGTTAGACTACTTAGATTTTTAGACTACTTAGATTTTTAGACTGCTTAGATTGTTGGATTGTTAGACTACTTAGATTGTTAGACTGCTTAGATTATTAGTTTGTTAGATTGTTAGATTTTGTAAAGATAAAAGTTCTTCTAAGAAGTCTAAGATAGTCTAAGAAGTCTAAGTTAGTCTAAGAAGTCTAAGAAGTCTAATAATCTAGTAATCTCTCAATTGCTCTTGGAAAAAATTCATGTTCTAATTGCTGTACTTTACTCGCGATTTCCTCTGCGGAAGCGCAATCTTCAATGGCCACTTTCTGCTGCAAAATGAATTCACCTTCGTCATAGTGCTCGTTGACATAATGAATGGTAATGCCGGTTTCTTTTTCCTTATTGTCTAAGACCGTTTGATGGACTTTCATGCCGTACATACCTTTTCCGCCATATTTGGGTAATAAGGCCGGATGAATGTTGATGATTTTATTAGGATAAGCTGCCACAATGGCTTCGGGCATTTTCCAAAGAAAGCCTGCCAATACAATTAAATCAGGTTGCAGTTCGTTTATTTTATCCAATACAAAACCTTCGGTAAGTACTGTTCTGTCGAAGACGAGTGTAGGTACATGATGCTTTTGGGCTTTTTCTAAAACTTTGGCGTGTGGATTGTTAGTGAAGACACCAACTACGACAATATCATGGTGATTTTTGAAGTATTGGATACTATTTTCCACATTGGAACCCGTGCCCGAAGCAAAAAACAAAATCTTTTTCATACGATGATACTATTGATTTTTCAATGGAATATGGAATCGTCGCCTTAATTATTGTCCACTGGCTATGGCGATTTCATATGTAAAAAAATTACAGCACAAAAAAAAGAATAAATACCCGAATTAAAACCATGATTATAGGAGATTCTCAAATAAATTTTTTATTTTCGTGGTCACATTTACTAACAAAAAGGTTGTTTTAAAATAAAGTTTTTTATTTTTGCCAACAAATTAAAATTAAAAATTAGAAATTATGTCAGACATTGCATCAAGAGTTAAAGCGATTATTGTAGACAAATTAGGCGTTGATGAAAACGAAGTTGTAACAGAAGCAAGCTTCACAAATGATTTAGGCGCTGATTCATTAGACACTGTTGAGTTGATTATGGAATTCGAAAAAGAATTTGATATTCAGATTCCAGACGACCAAGCAGAAAACATCGCTACTGTAGGTCAAGCTATTTCTTACATCGAAGAAGCAAAAAAATAATAAGTATAAATCCGTGAGACTTGAACTAGTTTCACGGATTTTTTTATTATTTTTATTAAAAGAAAACACTGATTGATATTCAATCTCAAAATATTGAAATACCCTTGTCTCTTTAATGATTATATTTGAAGAAAACATGGGTATTATTTGTTTAAATACAATTGTAAAAAATAAATTATGGCGTTAAAGCGAGTAGTGGTAACAGGTTTGGGTGCATTGACACCTATTGGGAATTCCATTGAAGAATATTGGGATGCCCTGGTAAATGGCAAAAGCGGTGCTGCTCCAATAACCTATTACGATACCGAAAAGCATAAAACAAAATTTGCTTGTGAAGTGAAAGGCTTCAACATCGAAAATTACATGGACCGCAAGGAAGCGCGCCGTATGGATAAATTTGCTCAGTACGCCATTGCAGCTAGTGAAGAAGCTATTAAAGATGCCGGAATCACGGAGTCTAATGTAAACAAACACCGAGTGGGTGTGATTTGGGGTGCCGGAATTGGCGGATTAGAAACTTTTCAAGAAGAAGTAATCAGCTACGCGCAAGGCGATGGAACGCCACGATTCAACCCGTTCTTTATCCCGAAAATGATTGCCGATATTGCTCCTGCACACATTTCGATGCGTAACGGATTTATGGGGCCTAATTATACCACGGTTTCTGCTTGTGCTTCTTCAGCCAACGCCTTGATTGATGCCTTTAACTACATTCGTTTAGGAATGTGTGATGTCATTATTTCAGGCGGATCTGAAGCAGCCGTAACGATTGCCGGAATGGGCGGATTCAATTCGATGCAGGCCTTATCCACCAGAAATGAAAGTCCGGAAACAGCTTCAAGACCCTTTGACGCTACCCGTGATGGCTTTGTTCTTGGTGAAGGCGCTGGTGCTTTAGTATTAGAAGAATACGAACATGCGAAAGCCCGTGGCGCCAAGATTTACTGTGAAATTGGCGGTGGTGGTATGTCTTCAGACGCGTATCATTTAACCGCGCCACATCCGGAAGGAATTGGGGTCATTGCAGTAATGGAAAATACGTTGCGTGATGCGGGTATGACTCCTGAACAAGTAGACCATATCAATACGCACGGAACCTCAACGCCGCTTGGCGATGTAGCCGAATTGAAAGCGATTAGCGCTGTTTTTGGAGCACATGCTAAGAACATCAACATCAATTCGACCAAATCGATGACAGGCCATTTATTGGGCGCTGCCGGTGCTATCGAAGCTATTGCTTCTATTTTAGCTATGAAACATGGTATTGTTCCTCCAACGATAAATCATACTGTGGTGGATGAAAATATTGATCCAAGCTTGAATTTAACGTTGAATAAAGCTCAGAAAAGAGACATCAATGTGGCTATGAGCAATACTTTTGGGTTTGGTGGACACAACGCTTGTGTTTTATTCAAAAAAGTAGTTGAGTAATTTTAGAATGAAAATTTTAAAAAATATATTTAAAAATTCCCGTTCAACTGAGGACGGGATTTTTTTTAAAGAAATTCAGACCATCATAGGTTTTCCGCCCCATACCCTTTTTTATTACCAAAAGGCCTTTACCCATCGTTCGACCAACCGAACGGATGCGCAAGGAAATGCTATGAATTATGAGCGTTTGGAATTTTTAGGAGATGCTATGCTAAGCGCTGTCATCGCAGCTCATTTATACAACGAAGTCCCCACAGGCGACGAAGGATATCTGACCAAAATGCGGTCAAAAATTGTTAGTCGCGAACACTTAAACGAACTGGGTCGCGATTTAGATTTAATTCGGTTTGTAGACAGCAAAGTCCCTACACAGCATTTTGGTGAAAACATTCACGGGAACATCTTTGAAGCACTCGTTGGCGCTATTTTTCTTGATAAAGGTTATACGTTTTGCGAAAAGTTCATCCAGAAAAGTGTGGTGATTCCGTATGTGGACATCGCAAAGCTTGAGGGAAAAGTAATCAGCTACAAGAGTTTACTGATTGAATGGTGCCAAAAAGAGAAAAAAAACTTCCATTTTGATGTTTTTGATGACAATGGCATTGACGGTCAAAAATACTTTGGCGTAAAACTCAGCATCGACGGAAAAGTGATTGGCAAAGCTCGAGCAACCTCCAAAAAAAAGGCAGAAGAAAAAGCATCTCAACGCGCATTTTTTGCACTTCAGGAAAAAATTAACAGTAAATAATACAATTTCTCAAAAACTACATCGTTTTCGTTCATAAAATAACGTTAACCTAAAACCTAGTTTGTAAAAGTCTGTAACAGATAAACTATATTTACCACTAATTTTGCTGTATATGACAGTTCACAAATTGCATATAGAAGAATATGATGAGATAGATTATCAACTAATAGCTATTCATTGCACCTTAGAGGATTTTCGACTAGCCTATTACATCAACCAGAATTTACCCATCAATCTCAAAAAAAGCAAGTGTGATCTTCAGGTCAGCAATAAAGAGGGAGAAACCCAGTTTACCCGATTTGTTTTTGAAGATGAGAAGGATATTTTGTGGAGCTTGGTTCAAAATCAGAATAAAGCAGTGGTTTCTAATATGACCGTTAGTCAGGGCTTATTTAGTAATAGCGAAGATACCATGTCAACGAAAATATATCTGATTCCGGAATTTAAAAAAGTAGATTACTTTTTAAAAATAGAAAATGATGAAGTAGCTATTGATATGACTCAAATCACTAATCAACTAAAAAAAATAGAACGAATTAGCGCCGTGTATTCGGTTGAAGTAGAAAAGATAAAATCAAAAAATAATTTAATTTTTTAAAGATAATGCCAACAAGAAAAAAGACTAAAATTGTAGCGACACTTGGTCCTGCGTGTAGTTCGAAAGAAGTCATTAAGAAAATGATTGACGCTGGAGTAAACGTATTCCGAATCAATTTTTCCCATGCCGATTATACCGACGTAAAAGAAAGAATAGATATCATCCGAGGTTTGAATGATGAGTTTGGATACAATACCGCCATTTTAGCCGACCTACAAGGACCAAAACTTCGAGTAGGTGTTATGAAAGAAGATGTCGTGGTAAATCCAGGAGACATTATCACCTTTCAAACGGCAGAAGACGTTCCCGGAACCAAAGATCGTGTTTACATGAACTATATTGAATTCCCAAGAGATGTCAATCCTGGAGAAAAAATTCTTTTAGATGATGGTAAACTGATGTTTGAAGCTTTGGAAACCAACGGAACTACCGAAGTGGTTTGTAAAGTAATTCAAGGTGGTCCTTTAAAATCTAAAAAAGGAGTGAACCTTCCTAATACCAAAGTTTCGCTTCCGGCGCTGACTAAAAAAGACATTAAAGATGCTTTGTTTGCTATTGAGCAAGAAGTAGATTGGATAGCACTTTCCTTTGTAAGAACTCCGGCCGATTTAGAAGAATTACAAGATTTGATTGCAAAACATTCGGCGTATAAAATCCCGATTGTAGCCAAAATAGAAAAGCCTGAAGCGGTAGAAAATATCGATAAAATTGTTGCTTTCTGTGATGGATTGATGGTAGCTCGAGGCGATTTGGGTGTTGAAATTCCGGCTCACGAAGTACCGCTTATTCAAAAGAAATTAATTCACCGAGCAAAAACAGCACGTATTCCGGTAATCGTTGCCACACAAATGATGGAAACGATGATTACCAGCTTAACACCAACTCGTGCCGAAGTAAATGACGTTGCGAATTCGGTTATGGACGGTGCAGATGCTGTTATGCTATCAGGTGAAACTTCTGTTGGAAATTATCCTGTAGAAGTAATCGAAAAAATGACTCAAATTATTGAAGCTGTGGAAGATTCACCACTGATCATGGTGCCTCAAAATCCACCTCACGTTAGAACCAAACGTTTCATTACAAAATCGATTTGTTATCACGCAGCCATTATGGCGAATGAAATCAAAGCAAAAGCGATTTCTACCTTGACCAATAGTGGGTATACGGCTTTCCAAATTTCAGCTTGGCGACCAAAAGCACATATTTTAGTCTATACTTCTAACAGAAGAATCCTTACACAACTGAGCTTACTTTGGGGTGTTAATGCGTTCTTTTATGACAAGTTTGTAAGTACCGATGATACCGTTGGCGATGTAAACGATATTGCTAAAGAAAAAGAATACGTTAAAAAAGGAGATATGCTTATCAATCTTGCCGCTATGCCGGTTGCCGATAAAGGAATGGTAAACACATTGCGTGTATCTGAAATAGAATAATTACTTTTACTTTTTTAAAAATACATTATTATGAACTCAAACAATCCGTTTTTTAAAACAAAATCGTTTAAGGAAAACAACGAAGTAACGCATGATGCGGTTGTCATTGATTACAATCAAACCATGACGGTTTCAGGAACTATCAATAAAAGTTTCCTGATGTTAATCTTGTTAGTTGCCAGTGCGGCAGTAACGTGGACTATGGCCTATAGCGGACAGAATCCAATGATATTCACTATTGGTGGTGCCATTGTAGCGCTAATCTTGGTTTTGATTGCGACATTCAAACCACAATATTCGGGGTTTTTAGCTCCAGGTTACGCTATTTTTGAAGGACTATTCATTGGTGGGATTTCGGCTATTTTTGAAGTGATGTATCCTGGCATTGTGATTCAGGCTGTAAGTTGCACTTTTGTAACGTTTATGGTGTGCTTCGGATTGTATAAATACCAAATTGTAAAAGTTACGGAGCGCTTTAAATCGGTTGTTGTTGCGGCAACATTGGCTATTGCTACGTATTATTTAATTTCTTGGTTGTTGTCGATGTTTACCAGCTTCCAACCGGTGCATCATGGTAATTCCTTGATGAGTATTGGTATCAGCGTTTTTGTAATTGTAATTGCTGCCTTGAATTTATTCCTAGACTTTGATCAGATTGAAAAAGGCGTACAACAAAAAATGCCAAAATACATGGAATGGTACGGTGCGATGGGATTAATGATTACGTTAGTGTGGTTGTATATCGAATTCCTAAGATTGTTATCGAAATTATCTAGTAGAGATTAATTACTGATGCTACTAAAAATATAAAACCTGCAAAATTTGCAGGTTTTTTTATGTCTAAAACTCAAACTTCAGCTGCACGACCACCGTTTTCTTGATTTCGGTATTTAAATTATTTAAAGAGATGCCGAGCAGCCTGACAGAATCTTTCATCCGTTCTTGAAAAAGAAGCTCTTTTGCGGTCTCCAGAAGCAATCCTTTGTCGGATATGAAGTATGGCAATGTCTTGCTCCGTGTTTGCGTCGTAAAATCGCTGTATTTGATTTTGAGCGTTACCGTTTTTCCTGAAATGTTGTATTTCTTTAAACGATTTTCCAATTCGGATGCAATGCGTTCCAGTTTGGCTATCATAAAAATTTCAGAGGTCAAATTTTCATTGAAGGTGTGTTCTGCGGCAACCGATTTTGCTGTTCTGTTGGGTTTAACCTGACTGTTATGGATGCCTCGAACGATGTTATAAAAATAGAGGCCACTTTTGCTGAAATGCTCCTCTAGGAATTCACTGGTTTTGGACTTTAAGTCTTTGCCGGTAAAAATGCCTAAATGGTACATCTTATCCGCAGTAACTTTCCCGATTCCGTAGAATTTGCGAATGTCCAATTTTTCTAAAAAATCTTCGACTTCTTCCGGGTTGACCGTTTTTTGGCCGTTGGGTTTGTTGTAATCGCTGGCGACTTTGGCCACAAATTTATTGACGGATATTCCGGCTGATGCTGTTAAGCCTACTTCATCAAAAATTCGTTGACGGATTTCCCGCGCTAATAAGGTGGCACTTGGATTTCCTTTTTTATTCTGCGTAACATCGAGATAGGCTTCGTCGAGTGATAAAGGTTCTACTAAGTCGGTATAGTCGTGAAATATGGCTCTGATTTTTTTGGAGATTTCTTTGTAGCGATCAAATCGAGGTCGGACAAAAATCAAATCGGGGCAATTCCTTTTGGCTTGAATACCGCTCATGGCGGAACGCACACCAAATTTTCGGGCTTCATAACTTGCTGCCGAAACTACGCCACGAATTTCGCTTCCTCCGACGGCCAAAGGTTTTCCTTTTAGTTCAGGATTGTCCATTTGCTCTACAGAAGCATAAAAGGCGTCCATATCGATATGGATAATCTTTCTGTATGTCATGGAATCCGTCATTTCACAAATTTATAATATATTTACTTTTCCAAGTGTTTATTTGTTGTTGGTGTTTGATGAATACGTCAGATGTAAACCACTAGCCCAGATTGCAACGGCATCCTTTTTTGGTTTTTAAACCAAAAAAGATACAGTGGAAAGCTGGAAAAAGCTTCTAAAAATTAACTCAGCATAAACCCTCAAAAATGATAGAAATAGAACGTAAATTTTTAGTGCTTTCGAATGATTTTATAAAAGAATCCTTTTCGTCGAAAAGGATTGTACAAGCCTATTTAAACTCCAATCCGGAGCGTGCAGTGCGCGTCAGAATAAAAGAAGACAAGGCTTATTTGACCATTAAAGGAAAGGGGAATTCGTCCGGAACGACGCGAATGGAATGGGAAACCGAAATTCCGGTTGCTGATGCAGAAAAACTATTACTCATTTGTGAAGAAGGCGTTATTGATAAAATAAGGCACGAAATCAAAGTAGGGCAACACGTTTATGAAGTTGATGTTTTTACCGGAGCAAACGAAGGATTAATCATGGCGGAAATCGAATTAGAAGATGAATCTGAATCCTTTGAAAAACCCTTTTGGTTGGGTCAGGAAGTGACTAATGACAAGCGGTTTTACAATGCGTATTTGAGCAAAAAACCTTTTAAAAGTTGGTAGCTACTTTTTAGTTTCGAGGACTTCCAAGGTTACAATGACCACACCGGAATTCTTATTAGAAGCGATATCCATAAAGGCTCTTCGGCTCAAATCAATTTCACGTACTTTTGAGAATGGTCCGCGGTCTGTAATTTCTACGATTACGAATTTTCCGTTCGCTTCATTGGTTACTTTAACCATACTTCCGAAGGGTAATTTTTTATGGGCAGCCGTGTAAGCGTTATTGTCGAATTTTTTCCCGCTAGCTGTCCTTCTTCCGTTGAATTTGTTGTGGTAGTACGAAGCGTGCGCATTTTTTTTAAGGAACTTTAATTTTACATTGGCCAAGTCAAAAGTATCAACCTCTAAACCTGTTTTAGGTTTGTTTTGAACCGTATCAACTTTGGTAATGGCGATGGTTTTTTCCTTTTCTTTTGTTTCGGAAATCTTGGTGGCCTTGTCTTTATTTTTTTCCTTTTGTTGCGGTTTGTTAGTAACCAAGAAACTACCAAAGAAGGTAGTTGCTATAGTCAAAAAAAGTATAAGAATCTTGTTATTCATGATGCTTGTTTTTAGATGATGGCTACATAACAAAAAATGTGCCTGATAAAAAAAGCCCTTGTCAGGACTTTAGTTATTGTTTGCTAGAACCATAGCTTCCATGGGATTCTGATTAATATCAAAACCAAACCTAAGCCATAAAAAATTGTCAAAGCTTTAAATTTTGCCTCACTAGTTGCTGCTTTTTTATGCTTGGACCAACCTATGGTGATTAAAGCAATAGCGATAATATTGGTAAGTGGATGTTCTAGTGACGTTAAACGCAAGGCGGCATCTTTCATTTGACCAAAAGAGGCAGATCCGAGAGGAGAAATAAAGTAAAGGATGAAACCTACTACGAGTTGGATATGCGTGGCTATTAATCCGAACAAAGCAATTTTTCGGTCTTTGGCGGTAAATTCTTTTTTAGACGACATTCCCAATAATGCATTAACCACTGCGAAAACCAATAACAATAACGCTAAGTATGCCCAGCCTGAATGGAATTTTTGTATAAAAGTGTACATGTTTATTTTTTTAGAATAACAAATATAACGAAAAAGGCATAAAAAAACCTCAAACTAAGTTGAGGTTTCTGTTATTTATTTCTGTTTTAAAAAGTGTCTGAGTAGGAAGTCTGTTGAACTATCGTGTTGTTTAACTTCACCTGAATTAATTTCGTCCAAAATAGAGTTGGCTAACTGTTTTCCGAGTTCTACGCCCCATTGGTCATAGCTGAAAATATTCCAGATAATTCCCTGAACAAATATTTTATGCTCGTAGAGCGCAATTAAGGAGCCTAAATTTTTTGGAGTAAGTTTGTCTATTAAAAAGGTGTTTGTTGGTTTGTTGCCCGTGAAAACCTTAAATGGCAGGAGAAAATCTGCTTTTTCTGAAGTGAGGTTTTGCTTTTCGAATTCGGATTGGACTTGAGCTTCTGTTTTTCCGTTTAGCAGCGCTTCTGTTTGCGCAAAGAAATTTGACATCAGTTTATCGTGATGGTCTTGGTTTCCGTACAAAGGTTTTACAAATCCAATAAAATCAGTTGGGATTACTTTGGTACCTTGATGAATCAATTGAAAAAAGGCGTGTTGTGAATTGGTTCCGGGTTCACCCCAAATAATAGTTCCCGTTTGATAATTTACCGAATTCCCATCGCGTCCGATACTTTTTCCGTTGCTTTCCATGATTCCCTGTTGCAAGTAAGGCGCTAATTTTTGAAGATATTGCGTATACGGAATCAAAGCTTCGCTTTCGGCACCAAAGAAATTATTGTACCAAACACTTAATAAGGCTAGCACAACCGGAATATTTTTATCAAACTCGGCGGTTTTGAAATGCTCGTCCATTTCGTTTGCTCCATTTAGTAAATCGTCAAAATTATCAAATCCGACCGCAAGACTAATGGTTAAACCAACGGCACTCCAAAGTGAAAACCGTCCACCAACCCAATCCCACATGGGGAAAATATTATCAGGATTGATTCCGAATTCAGTAACTTTTTGAATATTTGTGGAAACCGCAACGAAATGCTTAGCAACATCTTCCTGTTGTGCCGATTGTAAAAACCAAGCTCGAATAGTTTCGGCATTTGACAAGGTTTCTTGTGTGGTAAATGTTTTTGAAGCCACTACAAAAAGGGTCGTTTCCGGATTGAGTTTTTTGATGATTTCGTTTACGTGATCGCCATCTACATTGGAAACAAAATGGACATTCAGGTGATTTTTATAGAATTGCAATGCTTCCACAACCATCGCTGGGCCGAGGTCTGAACCACCAATTCCGATATTAACAACATCTGTAAACGACTTTCCGGTGAAGCCTTTTCTTTGTCCGGAAATGACTTCATGACAAAAGACTTTCATTTTATTCTTTACTTCAAAAACTGCTGGAATAATGTTTTCTCCATCAACAATAACCGTTGTATTTTCTGGAGCGCGTAAAGCAGTATGAAGTACAGCTCTATCTTCTGTTTGATTGATGTTTTCTCCCGAGAAATAACTTTGGATGGCAGACTTTAAATTGACTTCTTTCGCTAAATCCTGAAGCAATAAGAAGGTTTGTTCGTTGATTCTATTTTTAGAATAATCGATTAAAAATTCCTTCCATTGAATGTTAAACTTTTGGGCTCTATTGGAGTCATTAGCAAACATTTCCTTCATGGAAACATGTTGCATTTGAAGAAAGTGATCGTTTAGTTTTTTCCAAGCAACTGTAGTTGTTGGGTTTATCGTTGGTAAAGCCATTTTTTATATTTTGAAAGACAAATCTACAAATATGATTGGTATAAAATCAGGTAAAATTTTACGCTAACGTTGTAGTTGAAAAAAATAGTAGTTATTTTTTTATGCTGATAGCAGCAACACTGTCTAGCTCTCTTTTGATTGGCGTGATGTATTCCAAATATTTTTGTTTATACCTAGAATCCATAGGTGTTGCGGTTGGTAATTTCAACTTCAGCGCATCAACTTGAACGCCATTTTTCCAAAATCGGTAACAAACGTGAGGTCCTGTCGCTAATCCAGTGCTTCCTACTTTCCCGATTACTTGACCTTGAGTAACCCTTTGCCCACGTTTAACCAATATTTTGGACATGTGTAAGTACTGTGTAGCATACGTCTTGTCGTGTTTTACTTTGACAAAGTTGCCATTTCCGGTCGTAAATCCGGCTTGTTCTACTATTCCGGCGGCAGTAGACATAATTGGGGTACCCGTTGGCGCGGCATAATCGGTTCCTTTGTGCGCTTTCCAAATAAGTTGTACTGGATGAAATCTGTTTTTGGCGTAGCGTGAAGTAATGTTGATGAACTTTAAAGGCGCTTTTAAGAAAAAACTCTTGAGTGTTTTACCTTCTTCATCAAAATATTGTTGCTTTTTGGTGTTTTCATCAGGAGCAAATGAAAAAGCGTAGATGTTTTTACCTTTGTATTCAAAAAATGCTGCTTTAAGACTGTCAACACCGTCGTAAATAGTATCATTAATATATCTTTCGGTAAATTTCAATCCAAATTTATCGCCTTTCTTTAGTTTGAAGAAGTCGATGGACCACGCATATATTTTAGCAATCTTTGGCGCTAAAGATGGGTCCACTTTCATATTCTGAAGAGTTTCAGACAAAGAACCATTTAATGCTCCTGCTATCGTTCTGGTTTTAAAAGTTAGCGGTCTTGCTTTTTTGTGTGCAGTAATTGAATCTCTGAAGTCTACTACATAATAATTCAATCGGTCCGGCTGATAGATGAAAATCTGTATTTTATTGGTTTTGTCTTTACTGCGAAGAATGGTAAAGGGTTTCCCTTTTCTGATACTTCTGACGTCAAAGGTGTCTTTGACTTTGGCAACAATGTCGTAGACCTGATTTCCGTTAAGATTTTGACTTTCTAAAATACTTCCAAAGGTGTCTCCTGATTGAATAGTATCATGTACAATGTTGAAATCGTGCAGATTGAAACCAAATTCGACCAATTTAGGTTTGGTCTTAGTGACAATGATTTCTTCTTCTTTAGTTTTATTACAAGATAAAGTGAACGCAGCTAAAAAGAGGATTAAAATTATTTTTTGAAAGATTTTTGACATCATGCTATTCTTAATATCCTTCTCCCCAATTTTTTAATTCTTCTTCCGACCAAAGTTCCGGGAAAAATATTCTGCGTTGGTATTTTGGATGCATGTATTTCTTCCAATCACTTCCTCCAGTTGCTTCACCGGAGCCTTTGCCACTTTCAATATATTTTTTAGCGGCATTTAAGTGCCCCATAACCCAAGTTATATTGACTGTGTGGTCATAGTGACGCATTGCTTTTATAAGTTCAGTATTCTTTTGGTCATCTTTTGGTAACTGTTTAAATTTTTGCCAGATATTAATAGTGTTGTATTCTTCCATATAGCGAAGAAATTCCTCTCGGTACTTTCTTTCGAATTCTAAAATCAGATAGGATTTTTCGCCTGTATGATAATCTTTTCCTGCGGCTTGCCAATACAAATGTTCAAAAGCATGAGAATAAGGCGTATTTCTATCGATGGTCGCTCTGAAGCGATAATCTATAAGATTTATTAAATCTGTTGAGGAGAACTCAATTAAACGGTATTGAGCGCTTTGAAAACCACTTGCTGGTGTTAATGTATTTCTGAATTTCATGTATTGATCGACTTCCATTCCGTCACCCATGATATCAAAAGAAGTCGTTAGCATATCAAAATAGCGGCTAATTCTTCTCAATTTCTCAGTAAAAAAGTCCGTTGTTGGTTTTTCGTTATGACAAAGCTGATTGATTTCCCATAATATCATTTTAAACAACAACTCATTTACTTGATGGTACATAATAAATACCATCTCATCGGGCAATAAGGTTCTTTGAGTCTGCAAATTCAGCAAAGCATCAGTTTGAATATAATCCCAATAAGTAATCGGTTTTGACCAAAGCAATCCTTCAAGATGTGTTTCCGTTTTTTGATTGATGGCATCAAACTTTTGTTCTAAAGCTTCTAATAATGTGTCTGAATTTGTCTTAGTTGTCATTATTTATTTCATTTTAACCATAAAAGGGTTCTTCAATCCTTTGAAACCATCGATATCGGCTTTTATAGAGCCCACTGCGAGACTGGCTTTTATTCTTAACGGAATTTTATTTTCATCATCAGAAATCCAAACGGTTAGGCTTTCTTCCTCTTTGAAAACTCTTCCAGATTGAACGATGGGTCTAAAAATCATTGTTGGAGCGGTTCCAAATTTAGTTTTTAAATCTTCCCTTCCTATGAATTTTAACTTAAACTTAAAAATCTCATCGTCAAAAAACATATCCACTATTATGGATTCGCCTACCTTTAATTTATCAATATTAGGATGATTTCTTAAAAAATAAAACGTGGAGATGATGTCCTGAACGTTCTCAGTGACAGAAAATGTTTTCTCGGTGTTCTTCTTATAATCTTTAATCAAGACCTTATTAATGTCTTGGTTAAAAAAACCTTCTTGATTTTTGGTATATCCACCTTCATCAATCTTTCTAACAAATTGATACGGCTTATTCGTTACTTTGTCAAAATAACTCTCATAATTGTCGTTAACCTTGAAAAAGAAACGTGACATCCCGACAGTATACCCCTTACCAATAGCATGATATACTTTTTTATTATCTCGGATGGCTTCCTTTATTTCGAGAGTTGCATAACCCGCATTAACGAATCCATAATGGATCCTGAACTTAAACCACTCTCCTGCATCATAGGCATCGGGCTTTTGAGTATCGAAACTTACAGTGATAAAAACCAACAGTACTAAAAAATATTTTTTCATGTTTTTCATGTGCTTTTTATACTGTATGTACAATATCTGTTCCAAATGTACCAAAACAAAAAAACCCAATCAAATTAATGACTGAGTTTTTACGCTATTAACCAACCAAAAAAACTATAAATTATGAAAATTTATCCAAAAAATCTAAGGAAACCACTCCTTGTTTTTTTTGATGCTACAAATGTACTTCAAAACGTTGCGTAATTGCAAGTAAAATATCAACTTTAACAGTTAATTAATAAAATATGTTTCGTTTTAGATGCTTTTTTTACATTATGTTTAACAAAAGAGCTTCCTTGCTATAATTATTGTCATCTTTAGGTGAATTCAATGGGTTAGTTGTATAAAACAAAAAAAACCGAGCTTTCAGCTCGGTTTTTACTATAATAAATATTTTAAATTATTTTACTATTAGGAATTCAGAACGACGGTTAAGCGCGTGTTGTTCTTCTGTACAATCTTTACCGCAATCTACTTTAGGTTCTAACTCACCCATTCCTTTTCCAGAAATTCTGCTGGCAGCAATTCCTCTTGAAATTACGTATTGCACTGTTGATTTTGCTCTTCTGTCTGACAGTGATAAATTGTAGTTATCGGTTCCGCGATTATCTGTATGAGATTTAGCCATGATAACCATTTTATCATTATTTTTCATAACCTGAACCAGTTTGTCTAGCTCAAAAGCACCTTCTTGTGTGATGTTGCTTTTATTAAACTCAAAATAAATGGGTTTCAGAACGATTTCCGTTTCCGTTACAATAACATCTATTGGCTGTAACGCAGCATCAATTTTAGCTGTTGGTCCTTTACTCTTGTTTACAGCAAAAGTATTTCCTTCATATCCATCTTTTGAGGCTTGAACCACATAAGGTTTGTCGCATTCTACACGATATTTTACTTCACCTTTAGCATTTGACATTTCAGTAGCAATAACATTTTTCTTGTCGTCAAGTATTGACACGCTTGCATTAGATAGAATTTCTCCCGTTTTAGCATTGGTAACAACAATCATCACATCAACGCCACAAATTGGACTTACCGCAAAGATGTCATCGTTTCCATTTCTATTACTAGATAAAAACCCAGCACCTTTTACTCCGTTAAAAGTAAATGCAAAATCATCTTTTTCGGTATTTACTGGTTTTCCTAAGTTACTTGCTTCTGAGCCATTAGACAAATCGATTTGATAAACATCTAAACCACCTAAGCCTTGTTTTCCACTTGAGGCGAAGTATAGTGTTTTATTATCATCTGCAATAAAAGGAAAACTTTCATTACCTTCGGTATTCACTTTATTACCTAAGTTTTGTGGTTCTCCGTAAGTTCCATCATCATTGATAGCTACTTTCCAGATATCTGTACCTCCCATACTTCCTGGTCTATTAGAAGAAAAATAAAGAGTTTTACCATCACGACTTAAACTAGGATTACTATTTGAAAACGTTTTGTCATTAAAAGACACTTCGTTAATATTACCCCATTTATCTCCTGTTTTAGTAGCTTTAAATAAATAAACCTGACTAAATCTTGCATTGGCTTTTTTATCTTTTTCAGATTCTTTTTCCTTATAACTTTCACTTGCAAAATAAGCTGTATTGCCATCTGCAGTTATAGTAATCGGACCATCATGCCATTTTGAATTTAAGTCTCTTAAAGGAACTGCATTTGTAACAGTACCATCAGTATTGTAATCCGCTTTGTAGATATCTAAATAAGGTTCATCAGTCCATCCGTAGGTTTTACGAGCTCCATTTCTAGCGCTGGCAAAATAAACAGCATTGTCATAAAGAACCGCACCAAAATCAGACTTATCACTAGATGCATCCGAAGGATTGACATTAAACAATCTGGTCTTATCCAACAATCTCGGAATATAATTTGGATTTTCATTAAACGCTTTAGCACGCATGTCGCTTGGAGATGCCGACGCAAACTTTTTCATCTGCTTATTAGCGTCTTCATATTTACCTTCTGCTTTTAGCATTTGTGCATAACGGTAGTAGGTTTCTGCATCCTGATTGGTTTCTGTAGCTTTAGCATACCATTTCGCAGATTCTTTGGTATTAAACATATTGTAATTCGCATCTGCTAATTGTTTGTAAACATAGCCATCTGCCTTACCATTTTCAACCAACTTAAGATACTCTTTTGCAGCATCAACATATTCAAATCTGCTGAACAATTTATCAGCTGCCTTGGTGTCTTTGTTTTGTGCTGTAACAGTATAACTGAATGCTACAAAACTTAATATAATATATAGATTTTTCATTTTTAGGATTGCTTTATAGGTTAGAAATATCTAGGCGAACGTGATACTTTTTTCGGGAAGTTCAAATCAAATAACACCATTACCTCATGCGATGCTGGTGTATCTACCTTTAAATCTGAAACTATATGGTCGTAAGCATATCCAATTCTTAGATTTGGAGTGATGGCAAAGTTTACCATCGCTCCAAATGAATCTTCCAATCTATATGTTGCTCCTAACTCCAATCTGTCCTGTATTAGGAAATTGGTAGAAAGATCAACTGATGTAGGTGCATTTACCGACGATTTTATCATCGCAAACGGTTTAAATTTCAAATTAGGATTGATATCAAATACATAACCTCCAGTTAAGAAGTAATGAATAACATCTGTTCCATATTCTGTACCATTAAAATCCAAATATTTTGATTTAAGCATATTCGGAACCGAAAAAGCAACATAATATTTATCGGTATAATAGAAAACCCCAGATCCAATATTCAAGAAGGTATTGTTTGGATTAGATCCAGAAAATGGATCACTAGGGATGGGACTGGGCAACGTTGGGAAAATTTGCTCGAAATCAACTTTGTGTAAAGTCAATCCTGCTTTTAAACCAAAAGCCAATTTGTGTTCACCACCTAAACTTAATGTGTACGAGAAATCACCATAAATGTTGTTTTCTTCCACTGGTCCGATTTTATCGGATACTACAGAAAGTCCTAAACCAACATTTCTCCCCACAGGACTGTGTAAAAAGAACGTTCCCGTTGTAGGAGCTCCGTCTAAACCAACCCATTGTGCTCTATAAAGTAATCCTCCGGACAAACTTTCTTTTGAACCGGCATACGCCGGATTCATTACACTCATATTATACATATATTGAGTGTAATGTGGATCTTGTTGCGCTTTTAACTCGTTAATCGCTAAAGCCAATATCGCAATGAAATATATTTTCTTCATTTTGTTTTGTTTTATTTTGAATGCAAATTATTAAGTTGTTATTGTGCTCTATTGATGTAAATCCATCCTGTAACTGAATCTCCAGTATTTTTATCCAGAACATAAAAATATGTTCCGTCTGGAAGTTCGTCCCCATCATCAGATTTTCCACCCCATTCATTAACATAATTTGCACGGGAATAAACCTGCGTTCCGTATCTGTTAAAAATAGTTAGTTTTTTAACATCGAATCCTGTTAAATCAAATGTGTCGTTGAAACCATCATTATTTACAGAAATACCTTTTTGTATCTGACAAGCCACTGATGCTACAACAAAAGGATCAGATGTAGTTGAGCAACCATTAAAAGTAACAGTCACAGTATAAGTTCCTGGAGCCGTTAAATTTATACTTTGTGTGCTTCCCACATCAACACCTAATTCATTCTCCCAAAGGAAAGTAGCAGTTTCAGGATTAAATGACCCATTAACTGGACTAACATTTAAAACATATACGTTTTGACATCCTCCACTTATATCGACAAGTACTGGTGGCACTATAGTAATCTGAGCTGTTCCAGTTGAAGCAACCTGACAAATAGATGGATCAGCATTGACTGTGTAGGTAATTGTATAAGTACCAGGTGTACTGATTAAATCAATTGCACCAGTTGTTGCATTAATAATCAATCCTGATGTTGAACTAAAAGTTCCTCCTGAAGTAAATCCAGCACCTAAGGTTGGCAATTCTGTACTCGAAGTAACAGAGTAACAGAACGGAGTAGCATAACTAAAGTTTGTCACTGGTGTTACAATTGGATCAATCACAATATTAAATGTAGCACTATTGGCAACTTGACATGTTGTTGTGTTTGCCGCTACATCATAAGTAATTGTATAAGAACCTGCCGTACTATTAGCTAAATCAATTACTCCCGTAGAAGCATTTATTGATAAACCTGTGGTTGAGCTAAATATCCCTCCTAAAGTAAAGCCTGCATCTAAAGTTGGAGTCAAAGTTGCTTGTGCATTTTTACAAATCGGTGTAGTGTAGTTAAATCCAACAATTGGTGTCACTACAGGACTTAAAACTATTGTAAAGTCTGTTGAGCTTGCAACTTGACATGATGCTGGATCAGCTGCCACAGCATAAGTTATTACATAAGTTCCGTCCGCCGAACCTGCTAAATTAATCTGACCCGTACTAGAATTTAAGTCAATTCCAGTAGCTGGATTTGATGTAAAGACACCTCCATTAGTAAATCCAGTTCCAAAAGTTGGTGTTGGATTAGCTGAAGCATTCAAACACACTGGAGTAGTATAGGTAAATGAAGTTACCGGCGTAATTACAGGATTAATAACAATATTAAAAGTGGCAACTGTTGCGGCAAGACAACTAGTACCTGCCAATGTATATGAAATTGTATAAGGCCCTGCTGTACTTGAAGTCACGTCTATCACTCCAGTTGAAGCATCAATAACTAAACCAGTAGTTGAGCTAAATGTCCCACCAGTAGTAAATCCTGCGTCCAAAGTTGGCGTTAATATGGCTTGAGCATCTTGACATATTGGAGTTGTATAACTAAATCCTGTTACTGGGACAATAACATTAGTAATAACAACAGTGAATGTTGTTGAACTGAACACTTGACAAGTGCTTAGATCCGCGGCTACTGTGTAGGTAATATCATAAGTTCCGCCTGTTGAACCAGCTAAATTAATTTCTCCTGTTGAAGGATTAATATCTATTCCGGTTGCAGGATTTGATGTGAATACACCTCCAGATGTAAATCCTGTAGCAGAAGTATCTGGTAAAGGATTGACCGTTGCCGTTTGACAAATAGGAGTTGTATATGTAAAGGTTGTTACAGGAGTAATTACAGGATTGATAACGATATCAAAAGTAGCAACACTAGCATTTTGACAACTATCACCCGCCACTGTATATGTTATAGTATACGGACCAGCAGTACTAGCAGCTAAATCAATAACCCCAGTTGCAGCATCAATAACTAAACCTGTTGTCGAACTAAATACACCACCAGTAGTGAATCCTGCATTTAAAGTTGGGCTCAAGGTGGCTTGTGCATTCTGACAAATTGGAGTGGTATAACTGAATCCAACCACCGGTACGACAACATCTGTAATAACTACAGTAAATGTAGTAGTACTGAATGATTGACACGTAACAGGATCAAAAGCAATAGTATACGTAATATCATAAGAACCACCTGTTGTAGCTGCTAAATTAATTTCTCCCGTAGCTGGGTTCAAATCAATTCCAGTTGAAGGACTTGATGTGAATACACCTCCAGTTGTAAATCCGGCAGCAGAAGTATCTGGCAATGGATTAACTGTAGCATTTTGACAAACAGGAGTAGTGTAAGTAAATGTAGTAACCGAAGGTATCGCATTTTGTGCACCAACAACTACCGTAACTGGCGCAGATAAACAGCCTGTTGTGGTATCTCTCACTACCACTGTATGTGGTCCTGGAGCAAGATTGCTAAATAGTGGATCAGATGTAAAAGTTCCTCCGTCAAGGGCATATTGATAGGTAGATACTGTCATAGCATATATACCAATATTAGTATAATCCTCTGGATCAATCGCAGTCCAATCTGCAGAAACCCATGTTGGACTTGGAATAGTAGAAGTATTTAGTCTTCTATATGTAAAACCTGTTTGACCCGCAGGTGAATAAATGGATCCATCTATTGTTCCAAAAACATCGATTTCAGTTCCTGAAACTGTAGTCAATCTAATATTATCATTATTGTTCACTCCAGCACATGATGCAAAAGTTTGATTTGGAGTAACACCGGCTATATTAGCATTGTTGCTCACTTTGATAACATTTGTAGCATTATTAGGAATAGTTCCTGCCAACTGTAAATCACATTGTAAGTTTTCAGATGTTGGAGGTGCTCCCCAAGTATAGAATTTCAATTTATAATTGGCGAGATTAACCGGTGCTCCTGTAGCGTTGTATAACTCAACATAAGTTAAAGAACCTGTGTCTGCATCAGTAACTTCAGAAATAAATAAATCATTAGGAAGTGCTCCACCAGCAGAAAATGGGTTTGTAACTAATATAGATCCTGTAGAAGCTGTACAAGAAGATTGTGTAACCTGAGTCTCAATTGGAGTAGGAACTCTGTTTATTGTTACAGTAAATTGTCTTTCTGTAATACAACCATTAGCGCCTTCAGCATAAATAAATATTGTCTGGGTAGCTATAATTGGAACACTTGCATCAATTGGTCCAACTCCACCTGTGCTAGTAAAGTAACCACCTTCTGTTAAAGTTGGTAGTGTAAACGAATCACATACTGTCACCGAATTTTGAGTAAGTACCGGTGATGCCAATATCTCTACTTGAGTTGTGGTCGTAAAAGGTGCACAACCTCCTGTCGCTGGAATTGTGTAAGTTACTGTATATAGTCCAGGTGTACTTGCAACAGGAATAATTTCTCCAGTGTTAACATTAAGCAATAAACCAGCTGGTGTAGCAGAATAGGTTCCTCCAACAGTACCTGTAAGAATAACTGGCTCTGTTGCAGTAATGCTATTACAGTAAGTTGCTTCAGCGTATGCAATTGTTGCACTTGCTGGAGCAGTAATAATGACTGTCCTAGTTGTTGTTATAAATGGAATAGTGTTACAAGTTCCACCAATTGTAGTAGCAGAAGTACTTGTTACAATATAATTACCAGGAATACTAGCTAATAAGTCAATAGTTCCAGTTACAGGATCTATAACTAATCCAGGCGTAGAAGAATAAACTCCTGCTGACGCTCCAGGTGATAAGACCGGAGTTGGATTCGGTTGATTCTGGCAGTAGTATGTTTGCGCATAATTAAAAGTATTAATTGGGAAACAAGCTGTTGTTCCTCCACCAGAGTTGGTTTGAGTAAACGTTACTGTTCCTGCTTGGTTAGAGAAGTTAGTAATCATAATTACATAAACCTCACACAACTGAGCATTAGGAATACACATAATCTCTTGTGGTGCTGTAGAATAACTACAAGCGTGTAAAGTTCCAGGACATCCAGTAGTTGGAGTCGGAATTGGAACTGTTTGTCCAAGTGGGTTTGCTGGAACACCAGTACAAGCAGAATTTAAATCTGTAAATGGTCCCCAAGCAACGTAATCAACGTCTCTTCCGATTCCACCATTATCAACCTGAGAAATTAAGTAACTCAAAGGTCCTGCCTGATTTACTTGTAAGAAGAAGAATGCTGGGTTAGGTGATGTAAATAAACATCCAATTTGTCCTAAACTTGGAACGTTGGTCGAGTTAGCATAAGTAACGGTTTGACCAGTACAGAATGCTGGTGCCTCAGTACAAGGTAATGTTCCAATACACAAATCGAAGTCTGTAAATTGAGGTTGTAATGAATCCGAGAATACTCTTATATAATAAGTAGTCCCCGCTGTTAAACCAGCTCCTGTATTACAGCCAACCTCGGTTAAGCCATTACAAGTTCCTTGGTAAATAGCATAGCTCAAATCGGCATTAGCTGGAACAACATTGTTAAATGAAATTACATGTGTTATTGTTGTAGCTGTAAAAGTAAACCAAACATCATCATTTGCGGCACCTGCTCCACCACAAGTTGTAGGAGGAGCTGAACCTGTAGCACCTGCTAAGGTTCCCGGAGTAGTCTGAACACAGTTTAAGTTTTGATTTACAATGGCAAAAGTTGCTGCGTCACACTCATCATTAACTGGTTTAGTAGCAAAATTTAAAGCAGACCATGTACTCTGACCATTGGTTCCATCACAAATAGCTCTTACATAAAATACATAAGCAGTCCCTGGTGTTAAACCAGCAGCAAAATAAGTAGAAGCTCCTGCAACAGGAATACCACCACCAATAGGAATTGGCGATCCAAAAGGTAAAACTAATACTTCCCAATTCGTTGCTGTAGAACCGTCTGGATTATTCAACTGAGTCCAGTTCAACGTAGCCGTTGTTTGCGTAATTGGGTTAGCATTTAATAAAACTGGTCTAGCACATGTTGGTGCAGCAGCACAAGTTACATCAGCAACCCATCCTGGATTATTTGCAGTTCCATCACTTCTAAACACAAAAGTCAAACATCCGTCTGGTGTAGTTGATGTAAATGGGCCAGGAAGGTTAGCTCCTGCTAAATTACCCCACCATGAACCTGCTAATCCTCCTGGAACGTTTCCTGCAGGGTTAGTACTAGCAATTTGGTTTGCCGGTACCACCGCATTTCCATCGTAAACATAAAGTCCATCCCATGTTGCCTCGGTATTGAAAGATGTAAAAGTTACTGTAACAATTTCTCCTGGGTTTGTTGGACATATAATAGTGGTAATATTTGAACCATTAGCATAATTTGCTCCTGCACCTCCGGCATCAACAAACTGACCTCCACAAACTGGGGGAGCTACTAAAGTTGTAATGCTTGCAGGACCACCCCATGCACTGCTATCTGTATCACTACAAACGGCTCTGATATAAATATCGTAACAAGTCGTTGGTGATAAACCTGTTAACAAGAAATTCGTATTGGTATTAGCTGTAACTAAGATACCTGTAGTTGGATTCGCTCCCGGAAGAGGTGATCCGCATGGTAATGCTAAAACCTGCCATGAAGAAGCTGTACTGTTATCAGGATTTACTGGTTGATTCCAGTTTAGAGTAACGGAATTATGCGTTATTAAGCTTGTTGTTATAGCAGTTGGTCTTCTACAAGTTGGTGGTGGTGCACAAGTTACATTGGCTATAAAACCAGGATTCTGGACAGAACCATCACTTCTAAAAACAAAAGTCAAACACCCATCAACACTTGATGAGGTAAAAGGGCCAGGAATAACTGCTCCCCAATATCCTCCAGGAACACCTCCCGGTACGTTTCCACCACCATTCGCACTAGCAATTTGTGTTGCAGTTATGGAGTTACCATCATAAACATACAAAGCATCAAATGTAGCTTCGGTATTGAAAGAAGTAAAGGTTACTGTAACTACATCACCAGCAGTTGTTGGACAAATAGTTGTTGTAACGTTAGCATTTGCTGTATAATTGGCAGTTGCTCCGCCATTATCTACAAAATTTCCTCCACAAACTGGTGGAGCTACTTGTGTAGTTATTGTCGCTGGTCCAGCCCATGAACTACTATCCGTGGCACTACATACTGCTCTTACATAGATATCATAACAAGTTGCTGATGATAATCCTGTATTAAGTACAAAGTTGACGTTGGTAGTAGCTGGAACAAATCCTGTTGAAGTTGCAGTTGGAATAGGTGAACCACAAGGTAAAGCTAGAACTTCCCATGCTGAAGCAACTGTAGTGTCTGGGTTTGCAGGTTGTGTCCAGTTTAGTGTAACTGAATTACTCGTTACAACGCTAGTGGTTATAGCAGTTGGTCTTCTACAAGTTGGTGGTGGCCCACAAGTTACATTGGCTAACCAACCTGGGTTTTGAACCGAGCCATCACTTCTGAAACGGAAAGTCAAACATCCGTTTGCAGCTGTAGATGTAAATGGCCCAGGAATAACTGCACCCCAATACCCTCCGGCTAAACCTCCAGGTACAGTTCCAGCACCATTGGCACTAGAAATTTGTGTAGCAGCTATTGAATTTCCGTCAAAAACATATAGAGCATCAAAAGTTGCTTCTGTATTGAAGGCTGTAAAAGTTACTGTAACAACATCACCTAGAATTTGTGGACAAATTACTGTAGTAACATCTGAAGTAGCAGCATAAGGACCCGTTGTTCCTCCTGCATCAACAAAGTTTCCTCCACACTCTGGCGGAGCTGCTAAAGTTGTTATTGTTCTTGGTCCAACTATAATACTACCTTCACTGCCACATACTGCTCTCACATAGATATCATAACACGTAAGTGGTGTTAATCCGGTTAAGATGTATGGTGGATTTGGTGGCGCATTAAATGTTTGAGTTGGTGTAGAGGAAGCCGTAGGTGCCGCTGAACCGCAAGGTAAAGCATATACATTCCATGTTGTAGAAACACTTGTATCTGGATTTGCAGGTTGCACCCAATCAAGCGAAACAGTGTTATGCAATACAGCTCCAGTTGTAAATACTGTTGGTGCCGCACAACCTGGTTGTGGAGCACATGTTACATTTGCCAACCAACCTGCAGCTGCGCCTGTCCCGTTTGATGTAAATACGAACGTCAAACATCCGGATGGTGCAGAAGAAACAAATGATGGTGGTAATGTGGTTCCGGTTAAAGTAGCTAACAATGTAGCACTAGTGTTATTACCGTCATATACCGTTAAAGTATCACCAGCGGCTATATTAAATGCCGTGAATGTAATTGTTACAGCATCGCCAACGGTATCTGGACAAATAACAGTGGTAAGATTTTCATTATTACCATAGTTACCAGTTGTACCTCCAGTATCTACGAAATTACCTCCACATATTGGTGGTGCAACCAGCATATTGACTGTTACTGGTACTGTGTTCCAACCACTGTTAGCAGTACCGCAGACAGCTCTTACATAAATATCGTAACAAGTAGCTGGAGTTAAACCAGTTAGTGTAAAAGGTGGTGCTGTAGTATCGTTACCGTTAAAATTTGGTATCGATGATGCTGTTGGTGCAGCCGAACCACATGGTAAAGCAATAATATCCCAAACAGTGGCAACACTTGTATCAGGATTAATTGGTTGCAACCAGTCTAAAGTGACTGTGGTTGTAGTAATACCACTAGCCGTTAAAGTGTTTGGGATTCTACACGCTGGTGCTGGACCACATGTAATATTAGCTGCATAACCTGCTGCTACAGTTGTGCCATTTGAAGTGAACACAAATGTTAATTCCCCATTAGGGGCGGTTGAAGTAAAAGATGGCGGTAATGCTGTTCCTGAAAGACTAGCTATCAATGGAAAAGTAGCATTTGGACCATCGTATATTCTTAAAATGTCTGTATTAGCCTGTGTATTGAACGCTGTAAATGTTACTGTAACAACTTGTCCGGCAGCTGGAGTTACTGTTGTTGTAACATTTTCGTTATTGGCATAGTTTCCGGCAATTCCACCTGAATCGATCAAGTTACCCCCACAGACTGGTGGTGCCACTAGAGTGGTAAAGTTGGCGGAAGCTACAGACCAGTCACTGGTAAATCCGGAAGAACAAACTCCCCTGATTCGGTATTTATAAGTTGTATTTGACTGTAAATCTCCTGATGGAATTGTAAATGGTGGTGGTCCAGAGTGTGTGTAGGTCACTGCGCCGGTAAATGAAGCAGTAGTAAGAACAACTTCTATTTCCCATGTTGTAGCCCCACCTGGGTTAGCCCAATTCAATGCTGCATTTGATGAAGTAATAAGCGTTGTAGTTCCGGGTACTGGAGGTATACATTGTGTATTAACTCCTACCTTGTCAATCAACCAAAAATCACCATCAAGGTCTGCGGTTGGCTGTGTGTATACTTTTACAAAAGCTATATAGATACTTTGCCCTTGTGTAAAATCAGGAAGAGTAACCGTTTTTTCGGTCCAAACATTGAAATTGCTTGTGGGAACAATTAAATCCAATTCTGACCATTGTGCCAAATCGGTATAGGCATCAGGATCTGTCTGAAAAGAAGGGTCTATCGCAGGCGCAATCATGACTTTAAAGATTGTTCCCTGATTACCACTTACGAAGTTTCTAGTCCAGAAATGTAATTCTGTAATTCCTGTAGCAGGAACGTCAACTTGTGAGGTGGCCAAATAGTCTTCGGAAACGCCTCCTAAACCTATTTGTTCGCGGCTTACTGAAGCACATTCTAAGCCCTCATATTGAAGACTTGCCGCAAAGGGATTGATTCCCCAGCTTTCTCCGGACCCGACTGTGTTTGGTATATTTCTTTCAAAAATAGCCCAGTTACCTGTGTTCAGTGTCCAAATAGCAGGAAGTGGTCCTGCCGGACTTGGAGAACCTTCAAAACCTTCTGTTTGGTTATACAACTGGGAATAACCACTTACAGAAACGAAAAGAAGTAATAGTAGTAATGTAATTTTTTTCATGAAATGAAAATTTTGAGTTGTTGGATAAAAGTTTTAGAATTTTGAAGTCCAAATTTAGTAAAAATTATGAAATAATTAAGATTATTAATTTTTTAACTAAACAAAGTGCATTATTATTCAGTATTCCTCAAGTATTTATGCGTTTTTTTAATTTTCAAATGAGTATTTTTGTACCTGAATAAAAACAAAAATGTTAGAAAAAGAAGTTATAAATTTTGAGCGCACTGTTATTGTTGGAATAGTTACACAACAACAAAATGAAGAAAAACTAGCGGAATATCTCGATGAGCTAGAATTTTTAACCTTTACTGCTGGCGGTGAAGTCATTAAGCGCTTTTCACAGAAATTGGAACGTCCAAATCCAAAAACCTTTTTAGGAACGGGTAAGATGGATGAAATCAGCATATTCATCAAAGAGAAGAACATTTCAACAGTAATTTTTGATGACGAGTTATCCCCTTCCCAGCAAAAAAACATCTCAAAAATACTCGATTGCAAAGTGTTGGATAGAACGAATCTGATTCTTGATATTTTTGCGCAAAGAGCAGAAACCTCATATGCTCGAACTCAAGTTGAATTAGCTCAATGTCAGTATTTGTTACCAAGACTTTCCGGAATGTGGACTCACTTAGAGCGTCAAAAGGGAGGTATTGGTCTTCGTGGACCTGGGGAAACCGAAATAGAAACTGATAGAAGGATTGTTCGAGATCGTATTGCATTACTAAAAGAAAAAATAAAAACTATAGACAAACAGATGTCGGTACAACGCGGGAATCGTGGTGCAATGGTGAGGGTTGCTTTGGTAGGATATACCAACGTTGGCAAGTCCACTCTGATGAATGTCATCAGTAAAAGTGAGGTTTTTGTTGAAAATAAATTATTTGCAACGCTTGACACAACAGTCCGCAAAGTAGTTATCAAGAATTTGCCTTTCTTATTATCGGACACCGTTGGGTTCATCCGAAAACTGCCAACGCAGCTAATCGAATCTTTTAAAAGCACCCTAGATGAAGTTCGTGAAGCCGATTTATTGTTGCATGTGGTGGATATTTCTCATCCTGATTTTGAAGAGCACATTGCGTCAGTAAATCAAATTCTACAAGATATTAAAAGTCAAGACAAACCAACCATAATGGTTTTCAATAAAATTGATGCCTATAAAAATGAAGTGATTGAAGAGGATGATTTGATAACCGAGAGAACCACGAAGCATTATACTCTGAATGAATGGAAAGCAACGTGGATGAGTAATGTTGGAGCTAAAAATGCCTTATTTATTTCAGCAACAAATAAAGAAAACTTTGAAGAATTTAGGGAAAAAGTATACGAATTGGTAAGAAGCATCCACATCACAAGATTTCCGTACAATAAATTTTTGTATCCGGATTATAAAGATGCTGTTGAAAAAGAAAATGAATAAAACTAAACTAACTTCTAGTTTAGATAGTAGATATACCCGAAGTTAAACCAAACATTCCAATCGTTTGCTTTGTTCTCTTTGTAAATAGTCTCATCAGGATTTAACCCGTCGACCCAATTTGAGAAATAATATTGCAATCTCATGTCTACCATTAAATCGCCTACATCATTAAGTCTATATCTACACCCCAAACTTGATACAATGGACCATACTGTACCACCGCTATTTGTAGTTGCTCCTAAATATTTAATAGGTGTTGTAGTTGGATTATCTAAACTTCCATCTCCCAGTAAAGAATATGCCTCTGGATCGAAAAAACTAAACTGTCCACCTAAACTGATAAATGGCGCTAAAGACCCTTTAGTTGCTGTAAACTCTCTAATACTAAGCGGGAAAAACTCAAGCTGCATACCTACATTGGTAACCGCTGTGCTTCCTCTCATCGCTCTTAATTGATTAGCAATTTGTGAGGTTCTGTCTGGATCAACCCATTTGCCAAAATGCTGTAACTCTGTTTTGTTGTAAGACAACTCACTTCTTAATTTGAAGTGGTCGTTGAAATACGTTTCCGGAGTATAACAGTTACACTCAGCTCGGTATGAAAAATTCAAGTAATGAATAATTCCAATTCCGTAACCAGTATTACCAACATTCGTTGAGAAATCGTGACGCTGTCCATAATCCGACTGAAAAGCAACAGGACCAAGGATTGCTCCAATTTCATGAGAAAAACCAAATTGAGCATTAGTGCTATTTGACAACGCAAATAACAATATCAGGGATAGAATAAATTTCTTGGGCATTTGCATACTAATTAGTTCAAATCTCGACAAATATATAAAAACATCAATCAGTTATAAAATAAAATAAAAAATAGTTGCTTCATATACGAAAAAATTAATATTTGGTTTCAATAATAATCCCATAAATAAGCTTTCATTGCTTTATTAATATTGCTTTCATTTTAAGTTTAACAGTTCATCAACAAGTAATTTAGAAAAATTTAAACTTTTAAGCCTGGGTAATTCTCGTTAAAGCAAATCATATTTTGTTTTTATTTGATAAAACTATTGTTATCATAGCACAAATACTAAATAAAACAAGAGTAAAACCATAAGTAATTCCAATTGGTATGCCCAATATTTTAAATCTTTAAAGTTCTTGAGAATTAAAGAAAATATCTTCCTCTATTTTTGAATAAAATGTATATTTGTCCGATTTTACGAAATCGATTTCTTAAAAATAGTAAATAGATAATTTTATGTCACAAAGTATTAACGCATTTATGGATGTGGTTGCACAAAGAAATGGTCATGAACCAGAATTTATGCAAGCTGTTATGGAAGTTGCTGAAACAGTAATTCCGTTTATCGAACAAAATAAAAAATACCAAAACAAAATGCTTTTGGAAAGAATGGTAGAACCGGAAAGAGTCATCATGTTCCGAGTTACTTGGATTGACGATGCAGGTGCTACTCAGGTAAATCGTGGTTACAGAATTCAGATGAACTCTGCTATTGGACCTTACAAAGGAGGAATTCGTTTCCATCCTTCTGTAAATTTAAGCATTTTGAAATTCCTAGCTTTCGAACAAACGTTCAAAAACAGCTTAACTACATTGCCAATGGGTGGTGGAAAAGGTGGAGCCGATTTTGATCCTAAAGGAAAATCAGACATCGAAATCATGAAGTTCTGTCAAGCATTTATGACCGAATTAGCAAAACACATCGGTGCTGACACTGACGTTCCTGCTGGTGACATTGGTGTTGGAGGAAGAGAAGTAGGTTATATGTTCGGACAATACAAAAGAATAAGAAACGAGTTTACCGGAGTATTAACCGGAAAAGGAATCACCTTTGGTGGATCATTAATTCGTCCGGAAGCTACAGGTTATGGCGATGTATACTTTGCACAAAGTATGTTGGCAACCAAAGGACAAAGTTTTGAAGGTAAAACAGTGGTAATTTCTGGTTCCGGAAATGTAGCACAATACGCTTGTGAAAAAGCAACTCAATTAGGAGGAAAAGTAGTGACTTTATCTGATTCTTCAGGATACATTCATGATGCTGATGGAATTGACGCGGAGAAACTAGCGCACGTAATGGAAATCAAAAACGTAAACTACAGCAGGATTTCTGATTACATAAAAAAATACCCATCTGCTAAATTCGTAGCTGGAAAACGTCCTTGGGAAGTGAAATGTGATGTCGCTTTACCATGTGCAACCCAAAACGAATTAAACGGTGACGAAGCTAAAACATTAATTGCTAACGGATGTATTTGTGTTGCCGAAGGTGCGAATATGCCTTCCACTCCTGAAGCCGTTACTGAGTTCTTAAAGGCTAAAATCCTTTTCGCACCAGGAAAAGCTTCTAATGCCGGTGGTGTAGCAACTTCAGGTCTTGAGATGTCTCAAAATTCTTTACGCTTGAGTTGGACTTCTGAAGAAGTTGACCAAAGATTGAAAAACATTATGGCTAACATTCACGAAGCTTGTGTAAAATATGGCACTGACGCCAATGGTTATACAGATTACGTAAAAGGCGCCAACATTGCTGGTTTCGTTAAAGTTGCCGATGCTATGTTAGCTCAAGGAATCGTATAATAAAAATTAAACCAACCACCCGATGCCGCTGCCGAACTGTATGGAGCGACAGCGGAATAAAAACCCTCAAAATGCTGTCAGTACTGACAGCATTTTTTGTTTACAATATAACAAATGGATTGTTTTTGCGTTTATACTATATTTGTAAACTAATTCCCTTTCAGATGACAAAGCACCTTTCATGGTTTATAGTACTCCTTTTCCAAATAGGTTTTAGCCAACAAAATCTAAACTGGAAAGGGTATTACTCCTACAACACTATTAAAGATGTTTCTGAATCAAGTACTCGACTCTATGCTGCTGCTGAAAATGCCTTGTTTACTAAAAACTTGGCCAGTAATGAACTTAAAACCATCAATACAATAGATGGCTTATCAGGTCAAACAATATCCGCATTATATCACAGTGAAACCTTCAACAAAACAGTTGTTGGATATGAAAATGGCTTGATGATAGTAATAAATGATGCTGATGGCACCATGCTTAATGTTGTAGACATTATTAATAAAAATATTCCAGCCAATATCAAAAAAGTGAATCATTTTATGGAATATAATGGTATACTTTATGTTTCATGCGACTTTGGAATTGTGCAATATCGACTAAACACTTTAGAGTTTGGCGACACTTATTTTATTGGTCCTGGAGGTCAAGAAATAAAAGTATTTCAAACCACAGTCTTCAATAACGAAATCTACGCTGTTACCCAATTTTTTGGCATTCGAAAAGCTGCTGTAAACAACCCTAATTTAATTGACTTTGCGCAATGGCAAGTTTTTGATGCTGGTAATTGGAACGGAATAGTAACGTTTAACAATCAACTGATTTGTGCCAATCTCGATACCAATATCTATAGACACAATGGGACTTTCTTTTCACAAGTGGCTAACTTGGGCCAAAATTGTCTCGACATCAGAGTTTCCGCTAATAATCTGATTGTAACCTCGGCCAATAAAGTTTTGATTTTCAACCAATCGCTGAATCAATCTGCTGTAATTCTCAACTCACAAGTAACTACTATCCCAGTAACATTTACTTGTGCCACCGTAATCAATGGCGGAATCTATATCGGAACCAATGAAAATGGCATCCTCAACTCCACGCTCACTGCTCCTTCTACTTTCGAATTCATCATGCCCGTAGGTCCACAACGAAATAATATGTTTTCCATAAACTACACCTCTTCCAATCTATGGGCTGTATATGGGGGATATAGTAATGACTATAATCCATACACATTCATTGGTTTTGGCCTAGGTCAGTATGGTATTAGTAAATATAATGAAACCGACGGTTGGCTTAATATTCCTTATAGCGATGTTCTCGATGCCAAAGCTTTAGTTAGAATTGCCGTAGACCCTAATGATGAAAATCTAGTTTACATTGGCTCTTATCACAACGGATTATTAAAAGTCGAAAATGACATTCCTACAACACTATTTGACAATACTAATAGTTCTTTGGAAATAAGTGTCGGTAGTGAAATTTGGGTGAACAGCACAACATTTGACAGATCAGGGAATTTATGGATGACCGACAGTCGTGTGAAAAAAGCTTTAAACGTACTGAAGTCCGACGGACAATGGCAGTCTTATAATATGGAAGGCATTTTAGACAACTTTGCCAGCAATGATTTCTGTAGAATAGCCATTGACCGTAGCGGTACAAAATGGATAGCCTCTTTTAAAAATGGTGTAATTGCTTTCAACGAGAATACTAATGTATTCAAAAAGTTATCAGAAGGTGTAGACCTTGGAAATCTCCCTTCGACTGATGTCCGCGCTCTTGCAATTGACAACCGCAGTCAAGTTTGGATTGGCACATCGCGTGGCTTAAGAGTCTTATCGAGTACAGGAAGTTATAATAGCGATGATCAAATGAAAGCCAATGCAATTATATTTATTGAAGATGGTGTCGCAAAAGAATTACTACAAGAACAATCGATAACCGATATTGCTGTAAATGGTTCTAACCAAAAATGGATTTCAACCGCTGATTCTGGTGTGTTTTTCTTTTCTGCAAACGGTCAAGAAACCATTTATCATTTTACTAAAGATAATTCTCCATTGCCAAGCGATACGGTTACCGACATAGAAATTAATGCTGCTACAGGAGAAGTTTTCTTTGCTACTAACAAAGGTTTAGTGTCTTTCCAAGGTGTCTCCACAAGACCCGCCGATAGTTTGGACAATGTCTATGTGTATCCAAATCCGGTGCGCCCTAACTTTGATGGTACCGTAAAAGTAGCCGGTTTAGTTTCTAAAGCCAATATCAAAATCACCGACATAGAAGGAAATCTTGTGCATGAAACCACTTCTGAAGGTGGAACTATAGAATGGGACACCACTGCTTTTGGAAAACACAAAGTGGCTTCCGGTGTTTACATGATTTTCATTGCCGCAGAAGACGCCACCGAAACTGCTGTTAAAAAAGTAATGATTATAAGATAATTGTGAATCGTAAATGGTGAATCGTAAATGAAAATTTTATAATTCCTAATTCATAATTCACAATTCACAATTCACAATTCACAATTCAAATGTTGGTCAAAACCAAAGCCATTGTAATTTCGTCTTTAAAATATCAGGAAAAAAGCTTGATAGTTAAATGTCTTACGCATTCCGATGGTTTGAAAACATACTTTGTGCCTAATGCTTTTGCGGCTAAAAAATCCAACCAAAAAATAGCCTATTTCCAACCTTTGTCACTGCTTGAAATTGAAGCTAATCATAAAAACAAAGGTACGCTCGAACATTTCAAAGAAATCAAGTTAGCCCACGCCTATCAGACCATTTCGATCGATATCGTCAAAAGTACGATTGTAATGTTCCTTTCAGAAGTCATCCATCACAGCATCCACGAAGAAGAAAAAAATGAAACCTTATTTGACTTTCTCGAATCGGCATTGCTTTGGCTTGATGCACACAATGACATGGCTAATTTTCATTTAATACTGATGCTCGAAATGACAAAATTCCTCGGATTCTACCCAGACACTTCGGAAATAGAATTTCATTATTTTGACTGTAAAGAAGGTACTTTTTCTCAGTATCAGGGCACAGAGTGTCTTTCAGAACATGAAACTTTTCTATTCAAAAAACTAATCGACTTAAAATTCGACTCCGACCAAAAAGTATTCGCAGGCACAGAACGCCAAATATTGCTCAAAATCTTATTACACTATTACACTATTCATCTCGATGGCTTCAAAAAACCAAAATCTCTCGACGTTTTAAAAGAGGTTTTTGCTTAATTATTCAAAAAAGTATTCTTGTTTTTTAATTTTAAGCAAAAGTCTATTCTCTTTTGTCTATTTTCTATTCTCTTTTCTCAAAATTCCTTACTTTCGCAAACTGATTTAAGAAACCGACAAAAATGAGTACTAAGTTTACTGAATACAAAGGACTTGACCTGCCAACGGTGGCATCAGAAGTTCTTGATTTCTGGAAAAAAAATAATGTCTTTGAACAAAGCGTTTCGTCTCGTGAAGGCGCCACACCGTATGTGTTTTTTGAAGGACCACCATCAGCGAATGGTTTGCCTGGAATTCATCACGTCATGGCTCGTGCGATTAAAGATATTTTTTGTCGTTACAAAACCCAAAAAGGTTTTCAAGTTAAGCGCAAAGCAGGTTGGGACACTCATGGTTTGCCTGTTGAATTAGGCACCGAAAAAGAATTAGGCATCACCAAAGAAGATATCGGGAAAACCATATCTATTGAAGAATACAACGAAGCGTGTAAACGAACTGTGATGCGTTACACAGACGTCTGGAATGATTTGACCGAAAAAATGGGGTATTGGGTCGATATGGAAGATCCGTATGTAACTTACAAATCCAAATACATGGAGTCGGTTTGGTGGTTATTAAAACAGATTTATAACAAGGATTTACTATACAAAGGCTACACCATTCAGCCCTATTCTCCCAAAGCCGGAACAGGATTATCTTCCCACGAAGTCAACCAACCCGGAAGTTACCGAGATGTGACGGATACCACGGTTGTAGCACAATTCAAAACAAAACCCGAAACCTTACCAAGCTTTTTACAAGGCTTCGGAACAGTTCACATTTTAGCTTGGACCACAACGCCATGGACATTGCCAAGTAACACCGCATTGACTGTTGGACCAAAGATTGACTATGTTTTGGTGAAGACCTTCAATCAATATACTTTCGAAGCGGTTAATGTGGTTTTGGCGAAAAACTTAGTCGGAAAACAATTCGGGAAAGGGTTTGCTGCTAGTGAAAGTGAGGAAGATTTTAACCATTATAAAGGCGGAGACAAAACAATTCCATTCAAAGTTTTAGCCGAGTTTAAAGGAAAAGACTTAGTCGGAATCCGTTACGAACAATTGATGCCATTGGCATTGCCTTATCAAAATCCGGAAAATGCTTTTAGAGTGATTTCGGGAGATTTTGTGACTACGGAAGATGGAACCGGAATTGTACATACGGCGCCGACTTTTGGTGCCGATGATGCTAAAGTAGCCAAAGAAGCGAAACCGGAAGTTCCACCCATGTTGGTTTTAGATGCTTTTGGAACGCCTGTCCCTTTGGTCGATTTACAAGGTAAATTTATTCAAGGTCTAGGCGATTTGTCCGGAAAGTATGTGAAGAACGAATACTATGATGCAGGAACAGCACCAGAGCGTTCTGCCGATGTTGAAATTGCCATTCAATTAAAAGAAGAAAACAAAGCCTTCAAAGTAGAAAAATACGTTCACAGTTACCCGCACAGTTGGAGAACCGATGAGCCCTTATTATATTATCCATTAGATTCTTGGTTTATCAAGGTAACTGACGTCAAAGACCGAATGTTTGACCTTAATGACACCATCAACTGGAAACCCAAAGCAACCGGTGAAGGCCGTTTCGGAAACTGGCTTAAAAATGCCAACGACTGGAATTTATCGCGTTCTCGTTATTGGGGAATTCCATTGCCCATCTGGAGAACAGAAGACAAACAGGAAGAAATATGCATAGGTTCGGTAGAAGAACTGTACATTGAAATCGTAAAAGCAATACAAGCCGGAGTAACAACTTCAAATCCGTTTCAAGGCTTCGAAATTGGAAACATGAACGAAACCAACTATGATTTGGTGGATTTGCACAAAAATGTTGTAGATGCTATTACTTTAGTTTCTCCATCTGGAAAACCAATGACACGGGAAACTGATTTGATTGATGTTTGGTTCGATAGTGGTGCAATGCCTTATGCACAGTGGCATTACCCATTTGAAAATAAAGATAAAATCGACCAAAATAAAGATTTCCCAGCCGACTTTATTGCCGAAGGTGTCGATCAGACTCGAGGTTGGTTCTACACACTACATGCTATCGGAACTTTGGTTTTTGATAAAATTGCCTATAAAAATGTAGTCTCTAACGGTTTGGTTTTAGATAAGAATGGACAAAAAATGTCCAAACGTTTAGGTAATGCTGTTGACCCTTTTACTACTTTGGCAGAATACGGTCCGGATGCAACACGTTGGTACATGATTGCCAATGCCAATCCTTGGGACAACTTAAAGTTTGATATCGAAGGCGTTGCCGAAGTACGTCGTAAATTCTTCGGAACACTTTACAATACCTATTCGTTTTTTGCGTTATATGCTAATATTGACGGATTTCAATACGCGGAAGCGGAAATTCCGTTAAACGAAAGACCCGAAATTGACCGTTGGATTTTATCCGAATTGCATACCTTAATAAAAGTAGTGGATGAAGCTTACGCCGATTACGAACCCACAAAAGCGGCTCGCGCGATATCTGATTTCGTTCAGGAAAACCTTAGCAACTGGTACGTTCGCTTATGCCGAAGAAGATTTTGGAAAGGCGAATACGAAAAAGATAAAATTGCAGCTTACCAAACGTTGTATACTTGTTTACTAAATGTAGCCAAGCTCTCAGCACCAATCGCTCCGTTCTTTATGGACAAGCTTTACCGCGATTTAGTGAACACTACTAATTCTGAGGGGTTTACCAGTGTTCACTTGGCACAATTCCCGATTTCGGTTGAAAACTTTGTTGATAAATCATTGGAGAGCAAAATGATGAAAGCACAGACGGTTTCGTCCTTAGTTTTATCGCTTCGAAAAAAGGAAATGATTAAGGTACGTCAACCGCTGCAAAAGGTTATCATTCCTGCATTTGACGCTAATTTCAAAGCGGAAATCAATGCCGTTTCTGACCTAATAAAAGCCGAAGTTAACGTAAAAGAAATCGAACTTTTAGACGATGCTTCGGGTGTATTGGTGAAACAAATTAAGCCTAATTTTAAGGCGCTTGGTCCGCGTTTCGGAAAAGACATGGGATTGATTGCCAAAGAGATACAAAATTTTTCGCCGGAACAAATATCTGAATTAGAAAGAAAGGGTGAGCTGATGCTTGTTATTTCAGGAAATACCATAATTTTAACAACCGATGACGTTGAAATTTCTTCACAGGATATTCCGGGTTGGTTGGTGGCCAATGCAAATGGCATAACTGTTGCTCTAGACATTACGCTAACAGACGAATTGATAAACGAAGGAATTGCAAGGGAATTGGTAAACCGAATTCAGAACATCAGAAAAGATAGTGGTTTTGAAGTAACCGATAAGATTAAAGTTCAGTTACAACACAATGACGATTTAGAAAAAGCAGTAAGTGCGAATGAAGCTTATATCAAATCGGAAACATTGACAGAAACATTAGACTTTGTTACTACGTTGAACAACGGAATAGAAATAGAATTTGACACAATAAAAACAAAAATATTAATCTCAAAATAGATAAAGATGGTAGAAGAAAAAATGAGATACTCAGATGCAGATTTAGCAGAGTTCAAAGAAATTATTTTACAAAAAATGGAGAAGGCAAAAGCCGACTTAGAATTGATAAAAAGTGCTTACATGAATGACTTAAACAATGGTACTGATGACACATCACCTACGTTTAAAGCGTTTGAAGAAGGCAGCGAAACAATGTCTAAAGAGGCAAACTCGCAATTGGCCATTCGTCAGGAAAAATTTATCCGCGATTTGAAAAACGCCCTTTTCCGTGTTGAAAACAAAACGTACGGCGTTTGTAAAGTTACTGGAAAACTTATTGGTAGAGAAAGACTAAAAATCGTTCCTCACGCGACGATGAGTATCGAAGCTAAAAATTTGCAACGATAATAAACTATCAAACATAAAAAAAGCCTCTCGTTAAACGAGAGGCTTTTTTTATTTATAATTCGATTTGACTAAGTTGTGTCAGGGTGAAATTTGACCCGTAACTGTATTGGGTAATCGTATTATCACCTACAACAATTAAATGATCCTCTAACGGAATGATATCCTTTACATGACCTGTGTAAGTGTTTTCTAAAGTAATGTTGGCGCTATTTACCGCATTGAATACTTTTAATCCATTGCTGCCACAGGCAACATACAAAACGTCATCCTTGATTCCCAAACCATAGGGTTGACCAACAAAATACGTTGATAGTAACGTTGGATTGGAAATATCGGTTACATCAATAACATTAATCTGGTCTTCTATAGCGCCACAGCTAGAACCTCCTCGAACAGTAATATAAGCGGTATTGCCAAAAACCACCACAGGATCACAAGCCGTTGCATGCGAAAATCCGGAGACAAAATAAGGGTTGAACTCATCGCTAGCATTTACAGTGTACATTCCGGTTGTAGAGCCCACAAACAAGACATCTTTCTGAATAAACAAGGTTTCAAATTCACCACCACCAAACCATTGTGTCATATAAATTTCTTTATCAAAGAAAGTGTCGTTAGGATTTGTGATATTAAAGACATTCAATTTATAAGAGTCAATCGTATATAATGCATTGTTTCTTATTTGAAAACGAGCATAAGAACCTCCCGTTCCGATAGCATTTCCGGCAGCGCTCTCAAATGATGCTAGCGCATTATCTGACCAAACCACTTCCTGCCCTTCAGGTCGGTCTCTGGTTTCAACAGTAAATCCGGTAAGTATTTGACCTTCTGTTTGTGTTACCGTGTAATCATAAAACTCGGCATCATCTGGAAAAACCGGACTAAAACCAATAGTGTTTTGCACGATTCTTACTAAAGAGATTGTTTGGATATTTGAAATATCGAAAACCAATAAATCAACAAAATTATCAGCATACAGATAATTCCCTTTTACCGCGATATCGTGCACTCCTTCAATAGTGATGAAGGCAATATTAACTGGTGCTGAAGGATTGGAGTTGTCATACACATGTACGCCTCGCTCTTTAGCAATATAAAAAAGGTAGTGTTCTGCCACATAAATTTTACCATCGGAATGGGTTTCTCTGGCGGAACTAACAGCCACATTCCCTCTAATTTCTGCCAAAGATTTATACGTTGGTACTGCAAATTTGGCCTGCTCTTGCGAAGTATCATCGGAATCACAAGACAAAACAAAAAGCGATAAAACTAAAACGGTGCATAAATAAATTCTTTTCATATCAATTTTTTAATGGGTTAGTTTTCTTTGGATGTAAAAAAAGAGAATTGGTTGCTTTTGATGTTAAAATTACTAATTCTTTTAACAAGTTTCCTAAATAGTATGTAATGAGATTTATAACTTAAAAAATAATCTGTTTTTTGTATCATAATATTGTTATTTTTGCGCCAACAAAATTCAGAAAATGTCTTTAAGAAATTCTATTCTAATCATCGCCATCATTTTATTGATTGATCAATTTACTAAGATATACATTAAAACTAATTTCATGTACAATGAAACCGTTGATGTGACTGGTTGGTTTAAGATTATGCTGATTGAAAACGAAGGAATGGCTTGGGGAGCTAAGATTCCCGGAATGCATGGTAAATTAATTTTGACGATTTTCCGAATCTTAGCCATTTTTGGTATTGGATATTGGTTGTATGACGCCAGCACAAAGCACAGTTCTAATTATTTAATGGTTGCTATTGCCTTAATATTTGCTGGTGCCGCCGGAAACATTATTGATTCTGTTTTTTACGGCGTATATTTTGACCACAGCTATAACCAAGTAGCGACAATATTTACGGATACTCCTTATGGAACCTGGTTTCATGGAAAAGTAGTCGATATGCTGTATTTCCCAATTTGCGAAGGTACTTTTCCAAAATGGTTACCTGTATATGGTGGTGAGCCGTTTAAATTCTTCAATGCTATTTTCAACGTGGCAGATATGGCCATTTCAACCGGAGTTGGTATTCTGATTGTATTCAACAAAAAAGCTTTTGCTAAGAAGACTTCTTTGGGAACGCATAGTTAGTTGTTGGCGTACTACAAAAATCCAATCGAATATCGTTTTCAAAAACATCCTCTATAGAGTCTTCAGCTTCAAAGAACGATAGTCCTACCTTGATCACATCTTCAGAACATTTAGATAAAAAGAGATCGTAAAATCCTTTGCCATACCCTACTCTGTTACCTTGTTTATCAAAAGCCAAAAGCGGTACAAAAACAACCTCTATTTTAGTATTAGGTACTTCAATTCCGTCTACTGGTTCATAAATATGATGCTTATTTTTTTGAAATTTCGTATTATCTGTCATAAGATAATGCGTCATTTCTAGGGTTTCAAAATTGCTTTTAGACACTACAATTTCTTTGTCTTTTCCTGCAAGTATCTGAAGAATGAATTCGGTTGCTACTTCCTTGTGCTCTTCGATGGTCAGAAACAAATGAAAATAGGTTTTGTCCCAAATGTTAAGTTGTAGTATTCTATTAGCAATAGCCAAACTAAGATTGTCAATTTCGTCTGATGACAATTGTTGTCGGAGCGCTTTGTATTTGGCTCTAAGGTCTTTTTTAAGCATAGACTTTCTCTTTCAAATCTTGTATAAAAGTAGTCAAATGTTCCACTTCTACGTGATCCATCAAGACAATTTTGTACCATTGATTATCCGAACTGTGTTTCTGTGGTACTAAATCATATTTTGCAGCAACAGCGAGCGGTACATTGGCTGCTCTAATAGTAACTATATTCATAAAGGACTCTCTAAAATATGGAATATTTAAAGCATCTAGCTCGTTACACAAAAACTGTGTCCGCATCTGTAAAACACTTACTTTTTCAAACCAACCATTCGGACCATACGTAAACAAAATCATCCAAACAGCGACAGCATTCGCGCCACTGCGGCTTCCACAGAGTGTTAAATCCATTCCTTCTACATACTCGGCTTCCTTGGTCAATACATTTTCAATATACCCTTTTCGACAAATAAAAACTCCGGTTCCATAAGGAGCCTGTAGCATTTTGTGCGCATCAATAGTAATAGAACTGATCTTAGGATTGCTAAAGTTGATTGTCGAAAGCTGATTGCTGAACGGATATACAAATCCGCCATAAGCTCCGTCAATATGCATTTTATAAGGCAGATGGTATTTTTCAAAAACCGAAATATAATCCTCCGGATTGTCTACCGAACCAAACATTGTTGTGCCCAAATTAGAAACAACTATAAAATACCTTTTCCCATTTGCCTGAGCTTTTACAACAGACTCTTCCAGCTTCCTTTTATCGATAGCTCGAGTATCAAAATCAACTGCAACCCTCAACCAATCCAATTGCAGTAAATTAGCTGCTTTGGGAATAGAATAATGAGTGTCTTCTGAAGCGACGATAGCAATTTCATCAACTAAAGCATCAAAATTATTTATGAAATAATTTCGAAACATCCAAATAGCCTGAATGTTAGCCTCTGTTCCGCCTGGTGAAATGTATCCATCAATTGACTTTGGCTCAGCCTTAAAAATATCTACTGCAATAACTTGCAATACTTCCCGTTCAATCTGATGTGTTCCGCTAAACGCTTTTTCAGAAGTACCAAAAGTATGACAACCAATGTTGTTCGGATTGGCCACATAGGTTTGTAAAATTGGCGCATCTTTCAAAAAGGGCGCATCATCATTGAATACTTTTCCATCCAAATGAGAAGCAGGATAACCCAATGAAATATCTGTTGAAAAATTTACATTTTCCGTCAATGCTTGTTGAATTCGGTTGCCTCGTTCTTCTTGTGAGAGCTTTTTCCAATAGTTCATACGTGAAATTTTTGCCAAAACTAACCCTTGTTAAACCAAAAAAACATGATAAATGTTAGTTAAGCATCATCTTGCATTTACAGAGTTTTAGAGTAACTTTGTTTTATGAATAGTCCTTCTCTCGAACTTCAGATACAAACGCTACCGGACAATCCCGGAGTGTATCAGTATTACGATAAAGAAGATAAAATTCTGTACGTAGGCAAGGCGAAAAACTTAAAAAAAAGAGTCTCTTCCTATTTCAACAAGCAACATGACAATGCCAAAACCAATGTGCTGGTTCGGAAAATTGTAACCATCAAACACATCGTCGTTTCTTCGGAACAAGATGCGCTGTTGCTCGAGAACAATCTTATTAAAAAACTGCAACCTCGCTACAATGTGTTGCTTCGGGATGACAAGACGTATCCGTGGATTTGCATCAAAAAAGAACCTTTTCCCAGAATCTTTCCAACCCGAAGAATGATTAAAGATGGCTCGGAATATTTTGGCCCCTATACTAATTTCAAGACCGTGCATACTATCATGGATTTGATAAAAGAATTGTACCCACTGCGAACTTGTAATTATGATTTGAGTCAAAGCAATATTCAATCGCATAAATTCAAAGTGTGTCTGGAATACCATATCGGGAATTGCAAAGGGCCGTGTGAAGGGCTGGAAACTTCTGAAGATTATCAGAAACAAGTAGAGGCCATCCGTCAAATACTTAAAGGAAATTTTAAAGAAAGTTTGCGCGATTTCAAAAAAATGATGACCGATTTTGCCCTCGAAATGAAATTTGAAGAAGCTCAGAAAATCAAAGAAAAGATGGATGTTTTGGAGCATTACCAATCGCGTTCTACGATTTTGAATCCTAAAATTTCCAATATTGATGTGTTCTCGATTGTTTCTGATGAAGCTATGGCGTATGTCAACTTTTTACAGATAGCACACGGAGCCATCATCCGTTCGTTTACGTTGGAACTCAAAAAGAAACTGGATGAAACCGATGAAGAACTTTTGGAACTTGCTGTAGTGGAGCTTCGGGAACGTTTTCATTTGACTTCCAAAGAAATTATTTTGCCTTTTTTATTAGATTTTGGAGATACCCTAAAAGTGACCGTACCACAATTGGGCGACAAAAAGGAAATCCTGCAGCTTTCCCAAAGAAACGCCAAATACCAGCGATTAGAACAGCTAAAACAAATTCAGATTGTAGATCCAGAACGGCACACTAACCGAATTATGGCGCAAATGCAAAAAGACTTACGCCTTTCTGTAGAGCCAAGACATATTGAATGCTTTGATAATTCGAATATTCAGGGAACCAATCCCGTTTCCGCTTGTGTCGTATTTAAGGATGGAAAGCCGAGCAAAAAAGACTACCGTCATTTCAATATCAAAACCGTCGAAGGACCAAACGATTTTGCCTCGATGGAAGAAGTGGTTTATAGAAGATACAAACGCCTTTTGGAGGAGCATCAACCGTTGCCTCAATTGATTATCATTGATGGTGGAAAAGGACAATTATCATCGGCATTGAAAAGCATTGATGATTTAGGTTTACGAGGCAAAATAGCCATTATCGGAATTGCCAAACGATTGGAAGAATTGTTTTATCCGGGTGATTCTGTGCCGTTGTATCTCGATAAAAAATCGGAAACACTCAAAATCATACAGCATTTACGGAACGAGGCGCATCGCTTCGGCATTACACATCATAGGGACAAACGAAGCAAATCGGCCTTAAATTCGACCATAGAACTCATTCCAGGTATTGGAGAAAAAACAATGCTTACGTTATTAAAACATTTCAAAAGTGTTAAAAGATTAAAATTAGCCACCGAAAAAGAAATTTCAGAGGTTGTCGGAGTATCAAAAGCAAAAAAAATTTCCGACTTTTACCAAAAAGAATAGTAATGCTAAGAAAGCCAATCGCCATTTGTCCAAAGCCATTAGCCAAAAGCCAAAAGCCATTTGCTAAAAAAAACACTGTCTTTAAAAAATACTTCCCTTTTGCCTATTGCCTCTTGCCAATTGCCTTTTTGATGTTTTCAATTCCTGCAACAGCTCAGGAAAAACCCAAAGGTCCAAAAGTAGGATTAGTACTCAGTGGTGGTGGTGCCAAAGGATTTGCACATATTGGGGTTTTGAAAGTATTGGAACAAGCCGGAGTAAAAATCGATTATATTACGGGAACCAGCATGGGTGCGGTGGTTGGCGGTTTGTATGCTAGCGGTTACAGTGCGACTCAAATTGATTCTATTTTTTACAATACTAATTTTGACGAGTTGCTTCAGGATTATATTCCGCGTTCTTCTAAGAGTTTTTATGAAAAACGCAACGACCAGATGTATGCCTTAACACTGCCCTTCAATAATTTTAAATTTGGAATTCCGATTGCTTATTCAAAAGGAATGTACAACTACAACCTACTGTCAAAACTAACCCACAAAGTAAGACACGTTCGTGATTTCAACAAGCTTCCTATTCCTTTTTTATGCATTGCCACAGATATTGAAAAAGGAGAACAAGTCATTCTGGATGAAGGTTATTTGGCTCAAGCCATGTTGGCCAGTTCGGCTTTTCCATCTTTATTTTCACCCGTAGAAATTGACGGTAAAGTATTGATTGATGGTGGTGTTGTAAATAATTATCCCATCGAGGAAATTCGAAAAATGGGTGCTGATATCGTCATTGGTGTGGATGTTCAGGATGATTTAAAAGACCGAAAATCGCTTAAAGATGCTACCCGTATTTTGGTTCAGATTACCAATTTGGATATGATTAAGGTGATGAAAGAAAAGCAAAAACAAACCGATATTTATATCAAACCTGATGTTTCCGAGTATGGCGTCATTTCCTTTGATGCTGGAAAAGAGATTATAAAAAAGGGAGAAGAAGCTTCGTTTGCCGTTTATGAACAAATTAAAAAGTTGGCAGATTCAACGGTAACCTATCAGCAAAACAACTTAAAAATCAGCAAAGATACTTTGCAAATAAAAAGCATCACCTTAAACAAATTAGACAATTATACCCGTGCCTATGTGTTGGGAAAACTACGTTTTAAAAATGGGGCGAAAATAAGTTATGACGACCTGAAAACAGGTATCAATAACATCAATGCTACACAAAACTTTAGCAGAATAAGCTATACCATCGAAGGTAATCCGAACGGAGATGAGTTGCGATTGAGCTTGACTGAAAATCCAACAACTACCTTTTTGAAATTCGGGTTGCATTATGATGGCTTGTACAAAAGTGCTGTTTTGGCCAACATCACTCAAAAGAAATCCTTGTTTAAAAACGACGTTGTGTCTTTTGATTTAGGACTTGGCGACAATATTCGTTACAATTTGGATTACTACATCGATAATGGTTTTTATTGGAGTTTCGGCATTAAATCGCGCTTCAACACCTTCAACAGAAATGTAACGACCGATTTTAGGAACGGCCAATTGTTAGCCTTACTTGGGTTGAACAGCATCAATATTGACTTTGAAGATTTGACCAATCAGGCCTATGTTCAGACCGTTTTTATTCAGAAGTTCCAAATTGGTGCCGGAATTGAACATAAATATTTAAAGATAAAATCAGAAAACTTAGTCGGTATAAATCCCACTTTCGAAAAAAGCAGTTATCTGAGTGTTTTTGGATATCTGAATTATGATTCCTTTGACAATAAATTATTCCCAAAAAAAGGATGGCTCATTTCGGGTGATATTCAGTCTTATCTACACTCTACAGATTACACCAATCAATTTAGCCGTTTTTCGATAGCCAAAGGAGAAGTATCCGTAGTAAAATCGTTCAGCAAAAAACTCACTTTAAAGATTCAGTCCGAAGCCGGATTTACCATTGGAGAAGACAGTGTGCATTTTTTTGATTTTGTTTTGGGAGGTTATGGCTTTAATACCATCAATAACTTCAAACATTTTTACGGCTATGATTTCTTGAGCATTGCTGCCGATAGTTACATCAAATCGTGCTTTACTTTGGATTACGAATTCTACAAAAAAAATCATGTCAATTTTGCGGCCAACTACGCCAACGCTGAAAACAAATTATTTGAAAACGGAAACTGGCTTTCCAAACCCACTTTTAACGGATACGCCATTGGATATGCCTTGGAGTCGATTGTTGGTCCTGTAGAAATCAAATATTCTTGGTCGCCAGAACTCCGAAAAGGCTATGCTTATTTCACCGTTGGTTTCTCGTTTTAAACCGTACTATTTATCATTATTAAAATAAAAAACTATATTTGAAGCTATTAATTTAACTAAAAAACCATCCTATGTCTATTTGGAAAAGAAAACCAATGGCGATCTTATTGGAAGAAGCCTCAGAATCTGAAAAAGGATTAAAAAGAACATTGACTGCTTGGTCACTTGTCGCCTTAGGAATTGGAGCAATTATTGGTGCCGGACTTTTTGTAAGAACAGCAACCGCAGCAGCTCAAAATGCTGGACCATCTGTTACAATTGGATTTATTGTAGCCGCTATTGGTTGCGCATTAGCAGGTTTGTGTTACGCTGAATTATCTTCATCCATTCCAATATCTGGAAGTGCTTATACGTATACTTATGCCACTATGGGCGAGTTATTAGCCTGGATTATTGGTTGGGATTTAATCTTAGAATATGCTGTAGGAGCAGCAACAGTGGGAATTGCGTGGAGTGAATATCTCAATAATCTGCTGGTCAATGTGCTTCATTTAAATCCAATCCCTTATGAATGGTGCCATTCCCCTTTTCAGACCTCTGCTGATGGTGTTAGTGGTATGATAAATTTACCTGCTTTCTTTATTGTGGCTGTTATTAGTTTATTATTGATAAAAGGAACACAGGAATCTGCTTTTGTAAACGGAATTATCGTTGTAGCTAAAGTAGCTATCGTTGTAATGATTATCATTTTTGGATGGAGTTTTATCCGACCAGAAAATCATACACCATACATTCCGCCAAGTTCCATTTTTACAGATGAGCACGGCGTTGGCCATAACTTTGGTGGCATTATGGGAATATTGGGTGCGGCAGGAACCGTTTTCTTTGCTTTCATCGGATTTGATGCTGTAAGTACCGCTGCTCAAGAAACCATTAATCCTAAACGCAATATGCCGATTGGAATTTTGGGTTCGTTAGCTGTTTGTACCGTTTTATATATTCTTTTTGCGCACGTTTTAACAGGCTTAGAGTCTGTTGAGTTTTTCAGAACTGGCGGAAAAGAAGCCTCTGTTGCTAACGCCATTACTTCAGGAATGCCTGGATATGAATGGTTAGCACAATTTGTAACCGTAGCTATTTTAGCTGGATTCTCTTCTGTTATTTTGGTGATGTTATTGGGGCAATCCAGAGTATTTTATTCCATGGGGAAAGACGGTTTGTTACCAAAAGCGTTTAGCGAAGTACACCCAAAATTCAAAACGCCTTATAAAGCTAATTTAGCAATCTTGGTAATTGTTGGCCTTTTTGCCGCATTTGTTCCGGGAGATATTGTAGGTGATATGACCAGTATCGGAACCTTGTTTGCCTTCATCTTGGTTTGTATTTCAGTAATTGTATTACGCAAAACAGAGCCTGATATGCCGCGTCAATTCAAAACCCCTTTTGTGCCTTTTGTACCCATATTAGGAATAATTGTTTGTCTTGCCATGATCTATGGTTTAGGCTGGACCAATTGGGCAAGACTTATTGGCTGGTTGGCATTAGGATTGGTGTTCTATTTTGTATACAGCAAGAAAAACAGCACCTTAAACAATAAAAAATAATTTAATTATTCAAGTATAACAGAAAAGGATTAAACGGTTTTCGAACTTTTTAATCCTTTTCCTTTTTATAAAAAATTGATAATTATCATTTTTAGAATTTATATTTTCCCGATATTTGTTAGATGAAAAAATGGGATAATTTATTAGCACACCTAAAATTCCTCATCAAGAGAAATCCTGAATGAGTTTGATTCTTTGTATCTGAATAATTAGTGATTTGAATTAATTTTCAAATTGTCACATTTTCAAATTTTCACTCGAGGGCAATACCCGAACTGAGCGAAGCTAAATTAAAGACTATGCCATTATATCACAAATTAGGAAATATTCCACCCAAAAGACATACCATCTTTCGCAAACCTAACGGCGATTTGTATTACGAACAATTGTTCGGTACCGTAGGTTTCGACGGAATGTCGACCAACTCGTACCACGAACACAGACCAACGCAGGTTAAAGAAATACGAAACCAATACAGTGTTGCTCCAAAAATTGCAAAAAGCAATAACATCCAATCCTACAGACTACGAGGATTTCAGGTAAATCCTGAAGATGATTTTCTGGAAAGCCGAAAAATTGTATTGACCAATTCCGATTGCCATATTGTTTTGGCAGCACCTAAAAAGTCAACCACCGACTATTTCTATAAAAACACCGATTCTGATGAAATGATTTTCATCCATAAAGGTTCGGGAAAATTGAGAACCATGTTGGGCAACATCGATTTCAAATACGGCGATTACTTGATTATCCCTCGTGGAATCATTTATAAAATCGATTTTGACACCGAAGACAATCGATTGTTTATCGTAGAGTCACACCGCCCAATTTATACTCCAAAACGCTATCGAAATTGGTTTGGCCAACTTTTAGAACATTCGCCTTTCTGTGAACGCGATATTCGTCGCCCTTATGAATTAGAAACCCATGACGAAAAAGGAGAATTTATAATCAAGGTAAAAAAGAAAGACGAAATATTTGATATGGTTTACGCTACACATCCTTTTGATGTAGTGGGATATGACGGATACAATTTCCCGTATGCCTTTTCAATCCATGACTTTGAACCCATAACAGGAAGAGTGCATCAACCGCCACCGGTGCACCAAACCTTTGAAACAGACGCTTTCGTAGTGTGCTCATTTGTACCGCGTTTATACGATTACCATCCGAATGCGATTCCAGCGCCATACAACCACAGCAACATCGATTCTGATGAAGTATTGTATTACGTCGATGGGGATTTTATGAGTAGAAACGATATCGAAGCCGGACACATTTCGTTGCATCCTGCCGGAATTCCACACGGTCCGCACCCAGGAGCAGCAGAAAGAAGTATTGGCAAAAAAGATACGCAAGAATTAGCCGTTATGGTCGATACTTTCAAACCTCTGATGGTCACCGAAGAAGCCATGAAAATTGCTGACGACAAATATTTCCAATCTTGGTTAGAGTAATCAGGAGCTATTTCCCGCTTTCCGCGCTACACGGTAGCTAGCTGCAATCGGGGCTAAAAAAACATAACAAACAACAACTTCACGATTAAAAAATCATTGATGTATTCGTGGCGAAAAAATAAATATCATGAGTAAAGAAATAAAATCCGTTGAATACGGCTTAGAAAAAATATTCGAAGGAGCACAAGATTTCCTTCCGCTATTAGGAACAGATTACGTAGAATTTTACGTTGGGAATGCCAAACAAGCAGCCCATTTTTATAAAACCGCATTTGGATTTCAATCGCATGCCTATGCCGGATTAGAAACCGGAATGAGAGACAGAGCCTCTTATGTTTTAAAACAAGATAAAATCCGTTTGGTATTAACTACGGCATTAAACAGCAATTCTCCTATTGGAGAACACGTTAAAAAACACGGAGATGGTGTAAAAATCATTGCTTTATGGGTGGAAGATGCCCGTGCTGCCTTTGAAGAAACTACGAAACGTGGTGCCAAAGTGTACATGGAACCCACTGTCGAAAAAGACGAACACGGAGAAGTAGTGCGCGCCGGAATTTACACGTATGGCGAAACCGTTCACATGTTTGTAGAACGTAAAAACTACACCGGTGACTTTTTACCAGGCTATAAAGAATGGAAATCCGATTACAATCCGACTTCTGTAGGTCTGAAATATGTGGATCATATGGTCGGAAATGTTGGCTGGAACGAAATGAACACTTGGGTAAAATGGTACGAAGATGTTATGGGATTTGTGAATTTCCTTTCGTTCGATGACAAACAAATCACTACCGAATATTCGGCATTGATGTCAAAAGTAATGAGTAATGGTAACGGAAGAATCAAATTCCCAATCAACGAACCAGCAGAAGGAAAGAAAAAATCGCAAATTGAAGAATATTTAGATTTCTATGAAGGTTCAGGGGTACAACACATTGCTGTGGCCACCGATGATATTATCAAAACCGTTGCTGAAATGCGTGCCAGAGGAATCGAGTTCTTAACAACACCACCACAAGCCTATTACGACGCGATTCCCGAACGATTGAAAGATCACATGAATAAGTTTAAGGAAGATATTAATGAGCTTCAGAAACTGGGTATTATGATTGATGCTGATGAGGAAGGCTATTTACTTCAAATTTTCACCAGACCCGTAGAAGACCGACCAACTTTGTTCTTCGAAATCATTCAAAGAATGGGTGCTAAAGGATTTGGTGCCGGTAACTTCAAAGCTTTATTCGAATCTATCGAAAGAGAGCAGATGTTAAGAGGTACTTTATAATTCTTAACTAAATACATTTAAACAAAAAAGAGTCCCGAATATTCGGGACTCTTTTTTGTACTATAACGCTAAGATATTAGTTTATGATAATATCGTCAACTTGGATAGTGGTTGATGGTCCACCGCTTCCATTGCCAACATATTCAAATACAAAAAATCCATTTCCGGTAACTCCAGCTGGAATATTATATACTCCGCTTGGTGTAAAAGCAGTAGCATAAGCTCCTGAAGGTCCTGATGGTATTGTAAAGCTAGAAGTAATATTCGTTAACGTAGCTGTAGATATTTGTGCTCCTGGAGTATAATTAGTCGTGTAATATACTTTCAAAACAGAACCATTATCAAATCCTGATAACGTTTTGAAGGTAAAAGTACTTGCTGCAGTCATATCAACAGGAACAAAGAATAACGATCTGTTAGCTTCCGGTGTTCCTCCAAAAGAACTCATTTGGATGTACTTGTTACCACCAAATGTTTTAACCTGCCAATATCTGTTTCCAGTAGCAGCATCATTAACATATTTAGGGAATATTTGAAGATTAGTAGCATACGAAGTGAAATTTTCATTCATCGTTGCACCATAAACTAGAGCCGTACCAACAATTGGCGGCGCTAAATCAATGTCCAATCTTCCATCCTCCGGAACTTTAACATCCACTAGTGTTCGAATCATGAATTGGTAATCACTACCGAATTTCGTCATTACGCCACGAAGTTTACCGTTACCACTAGGAATTTTTTCCCCTGCGAATTTGGCAAACTCACTAACTCTAACAATTACTTTATTTCCAAATTGATCCGAAATTTGATGATTAGTAGCCCCGCCAATACTGTTTAATGAAGCATCGTAATATGTTTTCCCTAAGGATGGATCGGTGAACTGTACCGCATCAAACTCAATCAACATATTCAAATACTGATCGTTTCTTGCTTGAGTAATAGTCAAATTTTTAACAATGTCATCTTCATTAACATCATCACAAGATCTAAAAATTACATCTTTGTATTCTACTCCAGACACTCTTCCTACACCTCCATTATACGAAGATCCAATAACAGTTGAGCCGTTTTGCTTGTTGAAATATCTGTTTTTGTCAAGTTTGATAGTAACTTTTCTTCCTGGTTCAAACTCATTAAACAAGTTGTAATTGTCCACAGGCATACTAAATCCTTTTAATCCATCTAAGGACATCATGGAGATGGATTTGTAGAAGTTACCACCTTCGTCACTTGAAGTAACATAAGCTTCGATATATTCAATTACCGTATCACTTGTAGTATACTGAACGGCTCCCGAAGTAGCTACATTAGTTATATCAGATACTTCTTTTGTTTTTGCGATGCTTACACATTCTCCTGATAAATCCGGAATACCGTATTCATCATCATTAACGCAACCCGCTAAAGTAGCGAAAAGAGCTGCTGTTACTAGTAATTTTAAATTTTTCATAGCTATTAGTTTTTAGAAATCTTAATATTATCCAATTGTAGCGTAGTCGTTACTCCTGATTTACTTCCAGTATATTTGAAAGCAATTCTAACATTCGTACTGTTAACCGTACTTAAATCAATATTACCACTGTTTACAAATACGTCATCTGCAGTAGGAGCGGTAAATGTGATTGGTGTCCAATTTGCTGTAGCTATCCCTGCTGTGGTTCCATCATAATCTGTGGAGATGAACGCCGTTAACGGATATCCGTTTTCAAATCTTGTTTTAGTAACAAACGATAAAATTTCACCTGTCGTTGTAGTCAAATCGATTGCAGGTGTAATTAACCAAGCCACGTCATTAGTTCCTGTAGCGGAATAGAATGAAGAGAACTCAGCATAACTGTTGTTTGAAAAGGCTCTTGCATGCCATAAACGTGTCGCTGTAGCATTATAATTTACCCATCCTTCTAAGGCAATAGGCACTTCATTGGAACCACTTCCAAGAGGCGATTCCGAAAACCCTTCGCTAAAATAATAATCGTACACGGTAGGAATAGCATAATCATCCTCGCCTACACAACTTGTTAGCATACTAGAAGCAAGCACCAACAAGAACATTGTTTTTAAAAATTTAATTTTCATAGTGTATTTTTTTAGAAGTTAATGTAGAAATTAACAAAATATGTTCTTCCGTAACCATAGAAATACTTAGGGCCAAATGATGGTGTTCCATTAGCATTATCTGCAGTTAAATCAGGGAATGTTGCTTTTCTAGATTGCTCAAATCCGCCTGTTTTATAATCGATATCAAAAACGTTATTCACCGATGCAAATACACCAAAAGTGTCTCTTGTTTTCTTGCTGATTCTCCATGATTTTCCTCCAGTTAGATTTACTAAGGTAAAGCTATCGAATTTTTCTTGACGCAAAATGTCTCTAACAGTTTCTGGAGTTGCTCCAGCGTAATTATCTCCAGTTGCACCATCAATACTGAAATTATCAGTACGCATGATTTTAGAGATGCTTATGTAACTGTCTGATAAATAATTCACGTTAGCACCAATCCACCAGAAGTTTGGATCTCTATATTCCAATCCGAAAGAATACGCTTGTTGTGGCATTCCTGGTTGGTGGTAGTTTTTCATATAAATGGTTCCAAAATCAGTCAACGGACTCAATCCTTGTGCTGCTAAGGCATCATCACTTGTTTGCAAGTTAGCGTTACCGGAGTAAATGTATTGGCCATATGAAGCCGCTGCTGTTGCTTTAATTGTAGAAGTGATTTGATATTCTAAACCAAGTTCCGCTCCCAAATTTTGTTTTTGAATTCCTGTTGCGATTTCAGTAATGAATGAATCTTCATCACCTTCATTATCACTCACATTCTCGGCATAGAAAAAGGCAATTTCTGTAGCGTCTTTAACTCTAGAGAAGAAACCTGTCAATCTAGCTTTGAATTTTGGCATTCTTAAGATGTAACTTGCATCAGCACTAACAATATTTTCACTTGTTAAGTTTTCGGTATACTCATTACTTCTTCTTGCGTTATAAAAACTGTTTCTCAAATTAGGTGCTTTGGTCATATACATCCCATTGAAATCGAAGTAGTGCTGACCCGATGCTTTGTATGTTAAGCCTCCTTTAAATCCGAAGTTTTCAAACACTTTAGATTCTGATTTACCAAAAGAATTCTCAGCATAATTACCACTTCTGTACAAACCTTCTCTTTTGTATTCTGTTCTAGAAAATGTTTGTGCTAAATAGAAGTCAAATTTGCTGTAGTTAAATTTGAATTGTGTAAAACCATCAACAACATTAGCAAACAAGTTATAATTGTATCCAACGGTACCATTGTCTCCTATTCTTTGGTTAGGATTGTTCAAATCAAATTGAGCGTTATCACCTAAAAAGAAGGGGTCTGCATTCAAGAAATATTCTGCCCCTAGTAAATCCGTAATAACGGCATAATTATGAGATCTTAAATTTTTAAAGTTTACTCCAGCATTAAAACTAATGTTATTAGACAAGGTACTATTCAACAACATATTAGCTGCTACAGTAGTGTCATCATTACGTTGTTCGGTCAACGCATAGGCTGCTCGTCCTTGCTCTGCAGTATTTTGGTTGGCAGCGTACATAGCATTCCAATTGATTTGGCTATTGCTAAGAAATTCTTCTCTTGCTCTTACAGCATTCGGATTTGTCTCAGTTGTTGTACCGTCAGGGTTAGTTATAGTAACATAACTATCCGGATCATTTAAATAGTAACTTGGTAGTTTTCTGTAATAAGTAGGATCTGGATTATTTCCTAATGGATTCTCTAATCTTGAATTTGAAATACGCCCAGTTTGATAGGAAATATTGGTATTTAAGTTGGTATTTTTTGTTAATTTCCAATAGTGAGATAAGATTACCATCGGCTCTTCAACATCTTTATCTCTGGAATTACGCTTTTTACCATCTTGCCATCCCCAATACGAATTGTATTTAATACCCATTAAATCCGTAACTTCTTTAGTGTTTGGTGACGATTTCCCTCTGCTGTTTTCAGCGTATATAGAAGTAAAGTTTAAGCTGTGTTTTTCGTTGAATTTTTTCTCAACACTAGCAAATAATGAATTAGCACTGTAATCTGTTCCTTCAAAGTAACCTTCTTGTGCCCATCTTCTTGAAGCAGAAATAACATAAGCCCAACCATCTTTGCTTAACCCTGAAGCCACAGTACCCATCATTCTCCAGCTATAGTTGGTATTAGTTCCCGACATCGAAATTCTGGAACCTGGACGGTAAATAGAGGCTCTGGCATTAATCTCTTGTGTCCCTAACGCATTACCAAAAGTGTAGTCAGAAGGTGCAGAACCCATAGTAAACTCTTGGTTACGTGTGGCATCATTTAAACCTCCCCAGTTACTCCACTGTGGTCTTCCGTCATATAATTTATTCATGGAAATACCATTAATCATGGTAACACCATACTCGTTATCTAAACCTCTGATTCTAAATCGAGATTGTCCCCAGTTAAACGCTGCCGCCTGTTGATAAACATCTCTGGTAGCTTGTAAAAGTCCAGAAGTACTTTCAGAACCACTGTTATCATCACCCAAATCATTTTCTGTGATGGTAACCAAACTCAACTGTTGCTCGGAAGTAATGTCTTCTTCAAAAACAATAATCCCTAAATCTAGCATTTTTCCAGTTTCAACTTCAACAACCAATAGTTGATCTTTGTAACCATTGCTTTTAATCTGTACCAATTGACTTCCCTTTGGAACGTCCTTAAAAACAAAAGCTCCTGTCCCGTCTGTTAAAGTTGTTAAGACTGTGTTTTGAATAGAAGCTACGACATTTTGTAATGGTTTTTGTGCTTTAGAGTCTACTACTTTTCCAGTAATTCCTGTTGTAGTTTGTGCAAAAACAAAAAACACTTGCATTACAAACAATGTACTAATAACAAGTTTTTTCATAAATAAAATAAAGTTAATTTTTCTGTAACTGTAAGCTTAATATAAACTTAACAGCCGACAAATGTACATCTTTTAATAATATTATCTACTTTTGGCCCGAAGTTTGTAAAAAACTTGACATTAAATTAATATTGATATTTATGAGAATTAAAAAGCTAATCGCTGTTTTTGTTGTTTTATTCGCAATTTCAGGAGCTAATGCACAGGCAAAAAAGTATAATATTCATACTGTAGCTTTCTACAATTTGGAGAATCTATTTGACACCATCAATGGTCCAAACAATGATGAAGAATGGTTGCCAAATGGCGCACAAAGTTGGACTAAAGCCAAATACAAGCAAAAACTACAAAATTTAGCTCGAGTGCTTTCTGAAATCGGAACTGGCGAAAACACCAGCAATTCTCCTACACTAATTGGCTGCTGCGAAATTGAAAATAGAGGTGTTTTGGAAGATTTAGTCAAGGAACCTTTGTTAATTAATAAAGACTATGGCGTTGTCCATTTTGAGTCTCCCGATAAAAGAGGTATTGATGTAGGTTTTTTATATCAAAAAAAACACTTCAAACCTACCAGTTACAAAAACATTCCTTTGTTGATTTACAAAAATCAATTGAACGAAAGTGCCAAAAGAAAACACGAATCAGATGATGTTTCAGATGACAAATCAGAAATAGATAAAAATTTGGATCGCGTTTATACTAGAGATATCTTGTTAGTTACAGGTTTCCTTGATGGTGAAGAAATCAACATTATGGTAAATCACTGGCCATCGCGTTCCGGAGGTGAGAAAAAAAGTTCTCCTTTTCGTGAAGCTGCTGGAAGACTAAACCGAAAAATAATGGACTCTATCTACAAAATAAACCCAAATGCCAAAATCATAACCATGGGCGATTTGAATGATGGAACTTACAATAAAAGTGTAAAAGAAGGCATTGGTGCCAAACGTAAAAAAGAAGAGGTAAAAGAATTTGGCATATACAATCCTTTCGAGGAAATGTTCTACAAAGGAAACGCTACCCTTTTCTATAGAGACGCTGGAGATATTTTTGACCAAATCATGGTATCAGAAACCTTAATCAAAAAAGACTATTCTTCTTTCCGTTACTGGAAAGCCGGAATCTACAATAAACCATACATGATTACAACAGCCGGTCAGTACAAAGGCTATCCGCTCCGACACGGAAACACCGAGATTGGTTATAGTGATCACTTTCCGTCTTTCATCTATTTGATTAAAGAAATTAAATAATTTCGTTGAGCTCAAACTAAGTTAGTTAGCACTAACTTCCCAAAAAAAACAATTTAAAGGTTAGGTAACACTAACCTTTTTTATTTTGTAATTTCGTAAAAATATTTTCCCATGGCTATTGCAAAACCCTTCAACCTCACTACTTGGCTCAAAGAAAACCGCCATTTACTCAAACCCCCTGTTGGCAACAAAAATCTATACATCGATTCCGAAGATTACATCGTAATGGTTGTAGCCGGCCCAAATGCCCGAAAAGACTACCATTACAACGAAACCGAAGAACTTTTCTATCAGCTTGAAGGCGAAATCACCGTCTATGTTCAGGATAACGGAGAAAAAAAAGCTATGAAACTTTCTGCTGGCGACATGTACCTCCATCCTGCTAAAACGCCGCATTCTCCAAGCAGAACAGAAGGTTCCATTGGTTTGGTAATCGAAAGAAAACGTTTTGGTTCCGATGCTAAAGATGGCCTACTTTGGTTCTGTGACAATTGCAATCACAAACTCTACGAAGTCTATTTCCCACTTACTGATATCGAAACCGATTTTCTACATCATTTCAAACAGTATTACAATTCGGAAGCATTGAGAACCTGCGAAAAATGCGGCACTGTTATGGAAACGGATTCTCGTTTTACGGCCAAATAAATGTATTAGAAGCGGCACTCGTCTGCCATTTAAGACGAATCCTCCCGCTATCCGCGCTACATGGTAGCTCGCTCCTATCGGGGCTAATAAGCCTATTTTGAATTCTGAAGTATATATTTTGAATCAAGCGTATCATTTAAAATTCAAAATTTAAAATTTAAAATATTTTTTCTACATACTTTTGCAGTCATAAATTATACAAACAAACTATTTAAAGAACATACAATGTCAACAATTGCACAACAATTCGGCATGACCGAAGCTCTGGAAATTCTCGGAGTAAAAGCTATAAACGAAGGAACCTCAACAGGAAACATATGGTTTTCTAACGGAGACACTTTCGAATCACATTCGCCTGTAGACGGCCAACTTATCGCAAAAGTAAAAGCATCAACTGCTGCCGATTACGAAAAAGTAATGCAATCAGCCACCGAAGCCTTCAAAACTTTCCGCCTGATGCCAGCACCAAAACGTGGTGAAATCGTGCGTCAATTTGGTGAAAAACTAAGACACTATAAAGAGCCTCTTGGAAAATTGGTTTCCTATGAAATGGGGAAATCATTACAAGAAGGTTACGGCGAAGTTCAAGAAATGATTGATATCTGCGATTTTGCTGTAGGGTTATCGCGTCAGCTTCACGGTTTAACCATGCACTCAGAACGCCCAGGACACCGTATGTACGAGCAATACCATCCACTTGGCGTAGTCGGAATCATTTCGGCATTTAACTTCCCGGTAGCCGTTTGGGCTTGGAACACAGCATTAGCCTGGATTTGTGGCGACGTTTGCGTTTGGAAACCATCCGAAAAAACACCTTTATGCGGAATAGCTTGTCAAAATATTATTGCAGAAGTTTTAAAAGAAAATAATCTTCCTGAAGGAATCTCCTGCCTAATCAATGGTGACTATAAAGTTGGCGAATTGATGACGCATGACAAACGTGTTCCTTTGGTTTCGGCCACTGGTTCAACACGAATGGGTAAAATCGTAGCGCAAGCTTGTGCGGCTCGTTTAGGAAACTCCTTATTAGAATTAGGTGGCAATAACGCCATCATCGTTACTCCGGATGCCGATATTAAAATGACGGTTATCGGAGCGGTATTTGGTGCTGTGGGAACTGCTGGTCAACGTTGTACCTCAACCCGAAGATTAATCATCCATGAAAGTATTTATGACAAAGTAAGAGACGCTATCGTTGGTGCTTACGGTCAATTAAGAATAGGAAATCCATTAGACCAAAACAATCACGTTGGTCCACTTATTGATAAACATGCTGTTGAAATGTATAACAAAGCCTTGTCCAAAGTAGTGGAAGAAGGCGGAAAGATCCTTGTTGAAGGTGGTGTTTTAACTGGTGAAGGTTATGAAAGTGGCTGCTACGTTAAACCTGCTATCGCTGAAGCCAACAACTCGTTCGAAATCGTTCAACACGAAACCTTTGCTCCCGTTTTATATTTATTAAAATATTCAGGCGATGTACATGATGCTATTGCTATTCAAAATGGCGTGGCTCAAGGATTATCATCTGCAATAATGACCAACAATCTTCGCGAAGCAGAAGCCTTTTTATCAGTAGCGGGTTCCGATTGTGGAATTGCTAATGTAAACATCGGAACTTCTGGAGCTGAAATTGGAGGTGCTTTTGGTGGCGAAAAAGAAACAGGAGGCGGACGTGAATCAGGTTCAGATGCCTGGAAAGTGTACATGAGAAGACAAACCAATACCATCAATTATACTACCAGTTTACCATTAGCACAAGGAATTAAATTTGACTTGTAGCCGAAGAAAATAGAACAAAGAGAAAAGAAAATAGACGAAAAAGTCCCGATAACTCGGGACTTTTTTATGTTTAATACTATTGGTTATTCATTAACATCCTTGAAAAATTTAGGCCCTATTTCTGCCTGATTGAATCCAGTCATTACCCTTCCATAGAGCAGTTCACTGTTTTTTGCAGCGATAAAAAGTACAAACTTTAAATTTTTATAATTAATCACTTTAAGGAATACGGCGTCCTCATTTTGATCTTCGATGGCTTTTTCTATGTTTTCACGAGTGGTGAAAATAAATTTATGATCATATACTTTTTTTAAACCCTCTTCGTGGTCAATATCATCTTTCATGCCATTACGGGTTACATAAAGTGTTTTGCTTTGTATCCTTTTCTTATTTTTTTCATTTACCTCTTCCAGATAGTCTTTTAGGTCAAGATCCTTTTTTTTATTTAAATCAAAAACAAAATTAATTTCGCTCTGCATCATCTGTATTGAAAAAAGCATTTCCACAGGAGATATTTTATCGAGCTGTACTAAGGACAGAATATCTTTCGGGGTATTCTTTTTAAAGTCTTTAAACATGGCTAACTTAGTCACTCCGTAATTCATATTCAGTGCTCCAGTTGTACCTGCGGTTCTCGAAAAACTGTACTCAACCTGATCCACAAAAAAGGAACCCTCTCCCTTTAACTTTTCAATTTGCTTGGAAGGAATCATTTCAAATTTATTGACTTTCCAATATTTCACTAAAATATCATTGACAATCTTATTGTATTTTTTATCACTCGACATTATAAAATAAGTCGTCCCTTCTTTGAAAGTTGCATACTCTCTAATATCGGTATTTACTTCCTGGCTGTAGCAATAGGAAGATAGTAGCAACAACATAAGGCTTAGTCTTTGTATCATAATATTTAATTATAAGTTTAATTAATTTGCATTTATTGGTATGTCTTAACACCAAATTAATACAAGTATATAGAAATTTGATTAAAAAATGGATTTTAGGGCATTAATTTCTATTAGCAAAGTAAACCGAGGTACTTTAGTAGCTGAAATTGGGGGTGTTTTTGGTGGCGAAAAAGAAACCGTTGGTGGTCGTGAATCAGGTTCTGATGCCTGAAAAGTGTACATGAGAAGATAAACCAATAGCATCAATTATACTAACAGTTTACCATTGGCGTAGGGAATTAAGTTTGATCTTTAAGAGAAAAGAAGCAAGAAGCAAGATCGCTTCGCTGCAAGAATAAAAAAAAGCGTCCTGATATTTTGGACGCTTTTTCTTTTTATATAAACTTACATATCCCTTTTTATTTTATCAAGCAACGCAACTGTTTTACCAAATTGCTATCTATTTCAAAAACCAAAAAATCAAAAGCTATGAAATCAAAAATTACCGCAGTCTTATTAAAAACAAATCGTTCACTTGTAAGCAAAAAATTATTCTTATTGGTATTGTTTACATCATTACTAATAACTTCTTCTTGTGATAGTAGTGACAACCCTATTTTTTGTACTCAGGAAGTGGTGCCCGGACTAAGGGTTGCTGTCCTTGATGCTGCTAACGGACAACCTTTGGTAGATAATGTTGAAGTTAGAGCTGTGGATGAATCGTATCAGGAAACTTTGGAGTTACTTCCGGGATTAGAATATTCATTCTCCGGAGCAGATGAAAGAGCTGGTATATATACCCTAACTATTACCAAACCCGGCTATCAAACCTATACTTCTCCACCAATTGTTGTGAATCGTAATGTTTGCCATGTGATTACACAATCGCTGACGGTCAATTTACAATCGAATTAGAAACTAAAAAGCGTCCTAAAATTAGGGCGCTTTTTTATATCGTTTTTTTGAAAGTTGGGAAGCTTTTTTAAGATAGTTTGATTAATTGAATATAAATGCTACTTTTAACAAAAAATAGACTATGAAATTTAAAATCAGACTATTAACCTATTGTTTTTGTGTGGTATCAAAAAGCATCCTTTCTGCCCAAACGATAGACACAAACTTTGGCAGCAATGGCTTTGTAACTACAGATTTTGCAAATGATGCAGATAGTTTTGGCACCATGGCGACATTGCCGGACGGCAAGATTATTTTGTTTGGCTCTAGCAAAATTTCTGGAATTGTCCAGTTTGGTAACAGTAATGCCTCGGGCACAAACGTATCATTAGTGCTGGCGATGGTGAAGTACAATACCGATGGTAGTCTGGACACCTCTTTTGGGTTGAATGGTAAAGTCTATTACAGTGTAGATACCTACCAAAATTTTACGCCTTCCTGCAGCGTTGCTCAAAACGACGGAAAAGTAATAGTGGGAGGCAGATCTAATGGCCTTTTAAGCGAACGTACTGTTCTTTTGCGTTTTCTTCCTGATGGTAAATTAGACTCTGGTTTTGGTGTAAACGGCTCCATTGCTTTAGAGTCGGAAAACATATATGACCTCTTTATTGATGCCAACAATAAAATTATTGCCGTAGGCGAAAAAAATCAGGATGGCTGTATCGAACGGCTGAATACAAACGGTTTTTTTGATCCTACTTTTGGAATCTTAGGTGCTACATTGCTTGATGATAATGGCTCAAGGCTTATCATAAGAAAAGGAAAGGCTTTAAGCGATGGTTCCATACTTTGTTTTGGGGATTCATCCAACAACAGTTTTGCTGATACTGTGGTCTTTTTTAAATTTTCAGCAACAGGTACTTACGACTCCGGCTTCGGCATTAAGAGAATTGTCAATGGTCAGTATGAAAACGACTATGACATGGTTCAGTTTGAAGTCCTTCCCGACTCAAGCATGTTGGTTTTAACTAATGGCGCCTATTACAATGCTAATTTTACCAACTTTTACAATTCCCGACTTTATAAAATTGATTTAAACGGTGTTACTGTTCCCTCGTTTACCAATGTCCCTTTTTATGAGATGTATGACGGGTTTATTACTATACTTAGCAACCAAAACATTCTTATAACCAGTGATACAAATACCAGTGGTGTCAGAAATACCATTCTTACTCCCAATGGCGGTTTAGTTTCACAAAGTGCTCCGGTAAATCAAGTTAGTAGTTTTACCTCTCTGGTCTTTAACAACTATCAATATATTGGATATAGTGACGGAGATTACCGCATCAATGGATATATCATTGATAATACTTTATCGAATAATCCCGCAGACGAGTTAAGTCTTTCACTATCTCCAAACCCTGTAAAGGATTTTGTTACCATTTCACTTGAATCGATTACAGATGAGGATACTACAATTGAAGTATATAGTTTAACCGGTTCATTAATTACCGTTTATAACAAAAAAAGATTCGAAAACAGCAATCAGGTCTTTTATGAAAACATAAGTCGCTTTACAGCAGGAATTTATTTTTTTAAAATAACAAGCGGAACAAGAACTAAAACAATAAAGGTCATAAAAAGCTAAACCATGAGAACTATTTATACTTTTTTATTGTTTTTAATGGGTCAGTCCTTTTTTGCACAAAATGGGCAGGTAGACTCTAGTTTTGGGACGAATGGCATGAAAAAGGTCATCACCAATTTATATGGATATTCCTCAACGCCCAATCCGCCTTCTGCAGATAAAGTAATTTTTGGTAGCACCACTGAAATCGTTTACCTGACTAATGATAGAAAGACCAGAGCAATTAGACTCTCTGGTAGTGCTAATGGATCCTTTACATTTCCGGACTATGTTTCAGGATGGGATTTGACACGTTTTAACGACGCCGTATTTGATACCAATCAGTTAATTTATATTACGGGTCATACGGTAAAAGAAGATAACAATAAAGCTTTTTTTGCAGCAAGGCTAAAACGAGGAACAGGTTCAAATAGCTCAAGATGGGCGATGGACACAGGTTTTAACATCGATGGTAAGTTGGTTTTTGATACGCAAGAAACCGATGAAGAAGCTACAGCAATTAAACTCGCTGCTAACGGCAAATGCGTTATAACAGGCTATTCGGGTGATAAAGGGATTATCGCGAGATACACTTCGGAAGGGTTTTTAGACAAAACATTCAACCAATGCGGTTTTTATACTTTTCAAATAGGTGCCAGAAGCAAGCCAACTGCCATGGTGGTTCAATCGGATGGGAAAGTAGTCGTGGCGGGAAATAGTTTCAATGGGGCTGATACCGATTTGTTCCTCACCCGTGTCAATAACGACGGTACTTTAGATACTGGTTTTGGAACCAATGGCGTAGTCGTTAAAGACGTCAACAATCAGGACAACAACGTAAATAGTATGGTTATTGGTGCCGATGGTTCGCTTTATTTAGCAGGGAAGGCTTTCACAATCACGGATACCTTTCTTTGCCCTGGATTATATGGTTATAATGCGAGTGTTTTTAAGTATGATACTAACGGACAGTCTGTAACTTCTTTTGGCAATGGCAATATCCCTGGAGCCTATATTGCACCAGGGTGCTATGTTTGGGGTACCGACAGAATTGCTTTGGAAAGCGAATACAATAGCATTATCTATAAAGAGGGTTATATTTATGGCGTTGGCTATCAAGAAACCTTTAATTCTCCTTACGTGCGCGGAATACAGTTTCAGTTGAATGTTGAGTCTCCATATACCAGCCGTTCCTTTGGCTGGACGTTCCCCAACTCGAATAGCTTTAATGTGAATCCAATTTCGCTTGAAATAAGACCAAGTGATAATACTTTTTATTCGGTTAACCAGTATGATAATTGTACAGTGGGTAAAACTCCATTTGTAAAAATGCCCTCAAACAATTTTCCCACAACCTGTCTTTCCAGTTCAGAAAATTCCATATTATTCAAAAAAATAGTAAAAACAAGTACCGGATTTTATGGCTTAGACAGCACTAAAAATTTGTTCAAAATGGACAGTAATTTTATCTTAGATACATCATTTGCAAACAATGGCTATATTTCAGATGTAATGAATTTTAATGTGGATTCACATGATAAAATCATCTGTAATTTAGGTGAAGGTAATAGCGGAAGTACCAAATTTTTAATAACGAGATATAAAACCGATGGTAAACCAGATAATACATTTGGCTTTTATGGTACTGTTCCAACCACACCTTTATTGTGGATTAATGGTATTACGGTTACATCGCAAAATGAATATCTTGTTGCCAAAACCTATGCCGAGTCTGGAAACACAAAATTATCCCTTTCTAAATTGACGAACTCGGGTCAGCCAGATACAGGTTTTGGCACGAATGGAGTGCTAGATTTGTATACTATTCCAATTATTTCTAGTAGTTACTCCCAGCTTTTTGCTGCTGAAGATATAGTAAAAGATACTGCAGGAAATTATTACGCATTGATTTACCATAATGCTGGTGGTAACGGCCCCAGTTTCATCAAAGTCCTTAAAATCCTTCCGAATGGAACTATTGATGCTAACTATGGAACAAGCGGATTTATCGATGTCACTGCTATCCCCTTAAACTCAAGTTATAGAATAAACATTGCCATTAATAATACCAATGGAAAACTTCTTGTTTACAACAAAAACATCCTAATGCAGTTGAATTTAAATGGCACCACAGATGCTGGTTTTGGAGTCAATGGTATTTATAACACAAACTTATTGTTGACCGATTTTGGAATTAGCAGGGTTTTGGTTAAAGGATCTGATTATTTTATTGGTGGCAATGGTGTTTCCAATGGCAATTCGAATATCATTAAAATAAACAGTTCAGGGATTTTGGATACTTCCTTTGGCACTAATGCCGGCTACTATCAGGAAACACCTCTAAACAATCCAAGCTATGTGCAGGCAAAAGACATGTTCCTCGATGCTAATTCAATTTATTTTTATCTGAATGGTATCAAGAAAATAAACTAATCCATCTTAAATAAAAAATCCCTGTAATAAAGCATTACAGGGATTTTTTATTTATTTTAAACTGGCTCTAGAGCTGCTATTTGGTCTTCTTAACGTATTGCGTCAAAATTACAATATGCTGCCCTTCGACTCTTCCTTCAATTTGATCGACATTGTCCCAAACCAATTTGATATTGTGAACCGCAGCACCTCTTTTTGCTGTGAAATTAGCTCCTTTTACATCCAAATCTTTGATTAAAACCACAGAATCGCCATCTTTTAGAATGTTTCCATTACCATCCTTATGGACAATTTTGCCGTCTTCATCTTCTCCTTCTCCAGTAGCTCCTGCCCAAACTAAGGTTTCTTCATCAAGATACATCATGTCTAGTAAATCTTGTGGCCAACCTTCCCCGCGTAATCTGTTCAGCATACGCCATGCAACTACCTGTACTGGTTTGTTTTCATTCCACATACTGTCGCTAAGACATCTCCAATGATTAGGATCGGTTGTTGTGATATGCTCTATTTGGTTTTTACATGTCGAACAAACTAAAACAGAATTGTCTAAAGATATCGCTTCTTCTTTGGTTAAATGTATTCTTAAATCTTCGGCTGAACCGCACATTTCACATTTGGAACCACTTCTGTCGTTTAATTTTTTATCTACAGCACTCATATTATAAATTAAATGATGCTCCAATCTGAAACACAAATTGATTGTTGTATTCGTCAAATCCTTGAACATCTGAATCGTACCGTGCTAGCGGAACTCCGGCTTCTGTATAAATACCAAATCCTTCGGTAAAGAAATATCTAAAGCCCAAATGTGCTCCAAAGTTTCGTGTACCTAAATTCAATCCAGGATAAACATCCATAGACTTATCAAGTTTGAATACATTTCCAAGGTTGGCGTTAAAACGAACTTTTGCATCTGCTCTGTCACTGAAATCCGGTTTAATACCACCCGGTTTTTCAACAGAAAGCAGGTAGGAGGCTACAAATCCGTAGGACATGTTTTCACCAATTCCGAAATCGGCAGAAACATTGATACCAGTTCCATGATCTTGGATGTTCATTCCCACTTGCGCCTTAATATCTCCTTTGCCTTTGTAGGCTTGAGCATTTGCAAAGCTCACCAAAAGAATGGCAGCTATTGTGATTATTTTTTTCATATTAATTTCGGTTTATTTTGCTGCAAATATAGAAATTCCAAATGGCTGGAAGCAAAAATCTTACCTCAAGCGTCAAAAATCTAGTTTCTTCCTTTTTCATTCAAATACAAATCATTCAAAAAATCGCTCTGCCAAAACTCCTTGGTATCAATATCCATGATAGTTAATGGTCCTTTAAATGCGGCTCCAGTATCTATATTCCAAACACAAGCTTTTTGTATTGGAACTGTTTTTCCGATTCGGGTCACCGGCGTATGACCAATATATATTTCGTCATATAAGGTAAGTCGTTTTGGGTATTTAGGATTGTCTTTTGTAATCGATTCATCTAGAGACAAGGCCGTTTCCCATAGTGTTCTGTCCCAATAAAATAATTTCGGAAAATATTCGTGCTGAATGCCATTCATATTCGTAAATCCAGCATGTATGAACAGCCTATTTTTTTCATCTAAATAAAAATCTTGAAGCGATTTTAAAAAAGCTATGTGAAGTTGTTTTTGACTTTCGGAAACATTTCGATAGGCCAAAACTGTAGCTTCACCGCCATGCATAAACCACATTCCTTCGTCGATGTTTTCGCTGTGGTTGATAAACCAATCCAATAACAATTCATCGTGATTTCCACGAAGAAAAACACAGGTATTGGAAGTTTTGAGTTGGATTAAAAAATCTAAAACTTGTGGCGATTCACTCCAACCATCAACATAATCACCAAGAAAAATTAAGGTATCATTTGGTGTTACATTGGCTCTTTCCATTACCTGAATCAAGGCTTTTAATCCGCCGTGAATGTCGCCAATTACTAGTGTTCTACTCATTTTTATAGTTATATTTCATTTTTCTTAAAATGCGCATCGCTTCCTTAAAACTAAGATAAACCGTCGGGTTTTTTTGTGCTTTAAATAGTGGTTTCGCATCGATAAGTCGCTGCTTAGCATCATCAAAACCATTCAGATAGCAGAGCATCAACGTTGATGAGAGGTTTTCTAAATCCTTTTCTTCCCGTGCCGAGATGGCTATTCCTTTTTGCATTTTGTTCAGCAAAGCTACATTCGAATTGTATATATGATGCAGCATTTTTTTATTGAATTCGGGCGGTTCAAAAAGCATCTGATTTTCTATTTTGTAATAACCATTATCAAAAAAAGAGATTTTTTGCTGCTCCAACGGATAAAAACTGGTTTTATCATTTAACCCAAGCGGAACGTGTTCAATAATGGTAAAGCTTTGTTCATCGTATTGAATAGAAACGACATCGAGTGCCGAATAAAAAAGTTTCACCTGCTCGTTGATTAATTCGATGTCCACCCTTGAAAGATAGGTAGTATCTCTAATTTTTTTGGGATTTCCTGCCCAGCAAATAACGAACAATTCCTTGAAAACCTTGTATTGGGAAAGCATATCGCCATGTCTGAAATTCATAAAATCAATAACGCCATCAAGCGTATGTGCAATACTGTTTCGAGAACTATTTTCAATACTGATAACGGTTTCGATGTTTTGCTTAGAATGCGGGATTTTTTCTTCTGTAGGCATCGAATTGCTTCCAACCCTTACAAACACCGTATTGGCCAAAATAGTGTGAATGTTTTTCTTAAAAAACGACGTTTTATGTTTGGGTTTTATGGTTACCAGACCAACCACGCGGTCTTTAGGCAAGTTGGGAAACGGTACATTTTCATACTGAATCTTAGGCGGATTTTCCAAATACGCATTGACCAGATTCTGGATTCGGCTGTCATCAAAAAAATCATCGCCTACTATTTCGTTATCGTGGTCTTCAACACCCACAACTATATAAGAATTATTGGATGGATTGGAATTAGAAAGCGCGCAGATATGCTTTAGAAACTTGGCTTTTCCCTCTTTGGTATGCAAATTCAACTGACGTTTTTTATCATAAAAACTACTCTCATCATTGTGAGCTAAGAGATTCTTGATAAGTAAACGTTTATTAATCATTACAGTAGTTTTCAGTCGCAGTCGCAGTTTCTGAAAACTGAGACTGTAAACTTTTTACGGAACCTTATTTCCCATACTTTCTGACCAAATGGCAAACCAATCGAGCTTGTCTAAATCCAAAGCTACGGCTTTCATCAAGGCTTGAATTCGGGCAATATTTACGGTTCCGGCTACCGGAATAACATGGGCCGGATGTTTTAAAACCCATGCTAACAATATCGAATCGGAACCCAAATGATACTTTTCTACTAATTGTACCAAAAGTTTTTTAAGACGTCGGGTTTGTTCAATATCTTCGCGAAAAACAGTTCCCAACGGATTCCATGACATTGGACGAATGTTGTGCAACTGCATATAATCTAGGCTTCCGTCCAACATGGCTTCATGATGTGTGGTCGAAAATTGTATCTGATTGTAATTGATTGCTGTTTTTTGTCTGATTAATTCGGATTGCGATGCTGTGAAATTGGAGAGACCAAAATCAATGATTTTACCTTCGCTCTTCAATTTGGAAACCGCCTCCGCAATTTCATCAGCCACCATTAACGGACTTGGCCGATGCAACAACAATACGTCCAAATAATCAGTTTGCAAATTTTTCAGTGAATTTTCGACCGACCAAACGATGTATTCCTTGGAGTAATCATAGTGTTTAATGGTATTATTTCTTCCATTGATATGTTGAATACCGCATTTTGAAATCAATTGCATTCTGTTTCTGTCGATCTTGCTTTGCGCAAACGCTTTTCCAAAATCAGCTTCAGTAGTATAATTTCCATAAATGTCCGCATGGTCAAAACTGGTGATCTGGTTTTCGATACAAACGTGCATCAAATGTTCCATTTCTGAAGTAGTTAAATTTTTATCCCAAATGCCCCAATTCATGGTTCCGGCAACGATAGGCGATAGTTTTGTTTTCATGTTGTGTAAAATTGATGTTTGTTTTTGAATTTCGAAAATTTTATTATTTTGCTGTCGAAAATTTCGAAAAATAGATTCGGTCTTAAAATTATAAAAAGAAAATCATAAATCATCCTTAAAATAGGGATGTTTTCTAAAGTTTTAACGCATCGTTAACATCTGGTAAGGGATTAAATTTTCACTTTTGAAATGTTAAAATTATAACCGTCACATTTTAGAACAAATAGACTAACTATGGAAGAAACTGGTACTGCTTTAGACATTAGAGCGATTAATGAAAAAATAGAAAGAGAAAGTGCTTTTATTGATTTGCTGACTATGGAAATGAATAAAGTTATCGTAGGTCAAAAGCACATGGTGGAACGATTGTTAATCGGACTTTTAGGTCAAGGTCATATTCTTTTAGAAGGTGTTCCAGGGCTGGCAAAAACCTTAGCAATAAACACGTTGTCACAAGCAGTTCAAGGAAGTTTCAGCCGAATTCAGTTCACGCCGGATTTATTACCGGCAGACGTTGTTGGAACCATGATTTACAACATTAAAGCCAATGAATTTTCTATAAAAAAAGGACCCATTTTTGCCAATTTCGTTTTGGCGGATGAGATTAATCGTGCACCTGCAAAAGTGCAGTCTGCTTTGCTGGAAGCGATGCAGGAAAAACAAGTGACCATTGGCGATACCACTTTTAAATTGGACAGACCATTCTTAGTTTTAGCTACTCAAAATCCTATTGAACAGGAAGGAACGTATCCTTTACCCGAAGCTCAAGTCGACCGTTTTATGCTAAAAACCGTTATCGATTATCCAAAAATAGATGAAGAACGTTTGGTGATTCGTCAGAATTTAAAAGGAGCTTATGAAAAAGTGAATCCTGTGGTTTCCATCGAGCAAATCCTAAAAGCGCAAGAAGCGGTTCGTGAGGTGTATATGGATGAAAAAATCGAAAAATACATTTTGGATATCATCTTCGCGACACGTTATCCGGAGAAATATAAATTAGAAAGTCTAAAACCACTTATCGGTTTTGGAGCTTCACCTCGTGGAAGTATTAATCTGGCAAATGCAGCCAAATGTTATGCGTTTATCAAACGTCGTGGCTATGTAATTCCAGAAGATGTTCGTGCTGTTGTACATGATGTATTGCGTCACAGAATTGGCGTTACGTATGAAGCTGAAGCTGAAAACATCACTTCTGTTGACATCATCAACAAAATTGTTAACGAAATTGAAGTCCCTTAAAAAGTAGTTAGTCAAAAGCCATTAGCCATTAGTAAAACTTCTGCCTATTGCCTATTGCCTATTGCCTATTGCCTTAAAAATGGAAACAAAAGACCTACTCAAAAAAGTTCGTAAAATCGAAATCAAAACCCGAAGATTGAGCGATCATATCTTTTCGGGAGAATACCACACGTCTTTCAAAGGTCGAGGTATGACGTTTTCGGAAGTGCGTCAATACCAATATGGCGATGATATTCGTGCGATTGATTGGAATGTTACGGCGCGTTACAACGAACCTTACGTAAAAGTCTTTGAAGAAGAACGCGAACTGACCATGATGCTGATGGTAGACATTTCCGGTTCGGAAAGTTTTGGTACCAAAAACCAACTGAAAAGCGAAATCGTCACCGAAATTGCAGCAACCATGGCCTTTTCGGCTACACAAAACAACGACAAGATTGGTCTGATTTTATTTTCGGATCAAATCGAATTATACATTCCGCCCAAAAAAGGAAAATCTCACGTCTTACGAATCATCCGCGAACTCATCGAATTCAAGCCTAAGAGCAAAAAAACCGATTTATCACAAGCGTTGAAATTTTTATCCGGCACGCAAAAAAAGAAAGCGATTGTTTTCGTGATTTCGGATTTTATGGTAGAGGATGATTACGAAAAAACGCTCAAGATTGCCGGGAAGAAACACGATATTACCGGAGTTCGTGTGTACGACATCCGTGAGGAAAAAATGCCCAACATCGGAATGGTAACGATGGAAGATGCCGAAACCGGAGAGATTTTAGTAGTGAATACAGGTTCAAAGAAAGCGCGTTTGAGTTACGAACAACAATACCGAGATAAAGTGAATTATTTTAAAGATATTTTCTCGAAATGTGGTTCCGGAACTGTAAACACGCGTGTTGACGAAAGTTATGTGACGAAATTATTAGGGTATTTTAAATCCCGTTAGAAACCTGTAAGGTTTAAGATTTAAACAAATGAAAATTAAATTATATATATTATTTTTTCTGATATCAACTTCGCTTTTTGCCCAAAAAGTGACAACTGCTATTGACGTAACCAAAAACAAAATCGGAGCCGAATTTAAACTGACACTGAAAACTGATGTCGATACTTTATCAAAAGTAAAATTCCCCGAAGCGAAGAATTTTGGAGCCTTAGAAGTGATTCAATCCTATAAAATGGATACGGTAAAAAACGGAGGCCGCTACCAATTAATCAAGAAATATGGCTTAACCCAATTTGATTCTGGCCAATATGTTATTCCAAGAATTCCGGTTGTAATCAATGGAAAACCTATTTTTTCAGACAGCATTAAGGTTGAAGTGAACGCTGTGAAAGTCGACACCTTAAAACAAAAAATGTACGACATCAAAGATATTGCGCTAGTGGAAAGTCCGTTAGGCAACTGGTGGATTTATCTTTTGATACTGTTAGCTATTGCCGTTTTAGGGTTCTTCATTTACAAATACATCAAAAAAAGACAAAGCGAACCTAAAGTGGAAGAAGTGGTTTACAAATCACCTATAGAAAAAGCCACAACCTTATTGCAACAATTAGAGAAAAAAGAGCTTTGGCAAAAAGGTGAAATCAAACATTACTATTCTGAGTTAACAGATATTGCACGTAACTATATCGAAGAAGAAATTCACATTCCGGCTATGGAAAGCACCACATCTGAATTGATTGAAGGGCTTCGAAAAGCATCCAAACAAAAGAAATTAAAACTGTCCAACGAAACCGTTGAAAATCTGGAAAAAGTTTTAAAACAAGCCGACTTGGTAAAATTTGCGAAAGTAAAACCGCTTGATTTTGAAATTGAAGAAGATAAAAAACGTATTTCTAATTCGATAGTAACCATACACAAATCGATTCCTGAAGTAGTAGAGGAAGATGACGAATTACTACAATGGAACGAACAACAGAAAGAGTTGGCGCGTTTGCAAAAACTCAAAAAACAAAAACGTGTTCGCATTATTTCGACCATTGGAATTGTATTAGGCATGCTGATGCTTTCTGTTTTAGGTTTAATTTATTTCAAAGGCTTTGACTATGTAAAAGATAATTTCTTAGGTCATCCCACTAAAGATTTAGTGGAAGGAAAATGGATTTACAGCGAATACGGAAATCCAGGCGTACGCGTGGAAACTCCAAAAGTTCTAAAGCGTATTGATGTTGCTACTTCACTTCCAAAAGACGCCATGGCAATGATTAAGGAAATGCAGACTTTTGGTTACGGAAGTTTATTGGAGGACTTCTACATCACAGTGTCTACAGTAACTTACAAACAAGAAACTCAAATAGATTTAGATAAAACAGCCGAAGGTTATCTGAAAATAATGGAAGCGCAAGGCGCTCAAAACATCATTGTAAAAACAGAAGATTTTGATACTCAAAAAGGGATTGCCGGCAAGAAAGCTTATGGCACAATGAGTGTTTTAGATAAAGTAAAGGGTAAATCCACTAAAATGTATTACGAGTTATTGCTGTTCAGTCAAAACGGTGGCTTACAGACCCTATTAGTGATGCATCGTGAAGAAGATAAATACGGACAACAGATTGCCGAAAGAATGTTGAACTCGGTAGAATTACAAACAACTACGCAAGAATGAAAGAGATAAGTTTTTTAAATCCTGAATTTTTCTGGTTGTTTTTATTGCTTCCGGCAGCTATTGTGTGGCACTTTTGGAAAAGAAAACAGCAATCGGTAACCTTGAAAATAAGTTCGGTTAAAGGGTTCAAAGCTCAGAAATCATTGTTGGCACAATTGAAGCCGTTCTTAATAGTATTGCGAGTAGTGGCATTAAGCTCGTTGATTATTGCCATGGCGCGTCCACGAAAAGTAGACATCAGCAGTCAAACCAAATCGACAAAAGGTATCGATATTGTAATGGCCATTGACGTTTCTGGAAGTATGCTTGCCAAGGATTTAAAGCCTAACCGAATGGAAGCCTTAAAAAAAGTGGCCGAAAATTTTGTTCAAGGAAGACCCAATGACCGCATCGGAATTGTAGTGTATGCTGCAGAAGCCTATACAAAAACACCGGTAACAAGCGATAAACCCATCGTACAAGAAGCCATTAAAAGTATCGAATACAATAATGTTTTGCAAGACGGAACCGGAATCGGAATGGGATTGACCACTGCTGTTAATCGTTTGAAAGATAGTAAAGCGAAAAGCAAAGTAATTATTCTTTTGACGGATGGTGTCAACAATGCAGGATTTATAGAGCCCGAAACCGCATCCCAAATTGCCAAAGAATACGGAATTAAAGTCTATACCATCGGAATTGGAACCAATGGAAATGCGATGTTCCCTTATGCGTATGCTCCAAATGGCGGCTTTTTATTCCGAATGATGCCTGTTGAAATTGACGTGAGTTTGTTACAGACCATTGCCAAAAATACTGGTGGAAAGTATTTCAGAGCCAGCAGCAATAGCAAATTGGAATCGATTTATAACGAAATTAATAAATTGGAAACCACCGAGATTCAGGAACTGAAATTCTACGATTACGATGAAAAATACAGACCTTTTGTATGGATTGCCTGTATTTTGGTTTTAATCGAATTTGGTTTGCGTAACACCGTTTATAGAAGTTTTATATAATTACGAATTGAGACTAAAAGCAGAACTGAACGAAGTTGATTAGAAACTACGAAAGACGAATGAACAAAGTGAGAACGAATTTAATTCATAATTTAAAATTCATAATTCATAATTAATTATGTACGAGTTAGAAGAAAAATGGTATTTGTATTTCCTGATAGTCATCCCCATAATGGCGGTGCTTTTCTTGTACATTCAATTCTGGAAAAGAAAAAAACAACGCGAATTTGGCGATTTGGAATTGATTAAAAAACTGAGCCCTGAAAAATCGGCTTTCAAACCTGTTTTGAAATTAGTTGTGATCTTATTGGGATTAACCTGTCTGATTCTTGGTTTAGTGAACCCAAAAATTGGCACCAAATTAGAAACCGTAAAACGCGAAGGTATTGATGTTATTTTTGCTGTGGATGTCTCAAAAAGTATGTTAGCCGAAGATGTTGCACCAAGCCGATTGGAAAAAAGCAAGCAGTTGGTTTCCCAAATCATCAATAATCTGGGAAGCGACCGCATCGGTATTATTGCTTATTCGGGAAGTGCCTTTCCAATGTTGCCTATTACAAGTGACTACAGTGTCGCCAAAATGTTTCTGCAAAGCATGAATCCCGGAATGATTTCAGCTCAGGGAACGTCCATTGACCAAGCAATTAATCTGGCCACAACCTACATCGATAAAAAAGATAAAACCAATAAGCTTTTAATCATTATTACCGATGGTGAAGATCATTCTGATAGCGCTCAAGATGCCGCCGAGGAAGCCAAAAAATTAGGGTTGAAAATATTGACCATTGGTGTCGGAACTGAAAAAGGTGGTACGATTCCGTTAAAGCGCAATGGTGTTGTCGAAAGTTTTCAACGAGACCAACAAGGTGAAGTAGTCATTACCAAACGAAATGCCGATGTATTGAAAACCATAGCCAAAAGTTCTGGTGGCGGATATGTCGACGGAAATTCTACCAAAGCGGTTTTGGATTATGTGAAAAATGCTCTAGATAACATTCAGAAAACCGAATTTGAAAGTACACAAATGGCCGATTTTAAATCGCAGTTCCAATGGTTTTTAGGTTTTGGGTTTTTCCTACTGCTTTTGGATGTGTTTCTGTTGGAGAAAAAGACTAAATGGGTTGAAAAAATGAATCTCTTTAACGAAAAGGATTAAATGAAAAAGATATTTTTATATAGCTTCCTACTGATTTCTTTAGCTTTTCAAGCTCAAGAGAAGGATACCGATTTGCCTAAAGGAAACGACTCATTCGTCGAAAAAAAATACGCTGATGCCGAAGCAGATTACAGAGTTTCCGAATCTAAAAATCCAAAAAAAGCAATTGCATCCTATAATTTGGGAAATGCTATTTACAAACAAAACCAAGCGGCTGAAGCCAAATATCATTATGCTAAAGCCTTAAAAACGGCCAAAACTAGAGCAGAAAAACATCAGGCTTCTCATAATTTAGGCAATACTTTTATGAAAGCTAAAGATTATGCCAACGCAGTGGAGGCCTATAAAAACGCCTTGCGAAACAATCCGGCTGATGAAGAAACCCGCTATAATTATGCCTTGGCAAAAGAATATCTGAAAAACAATCCTCCTAAAAAAGACGGCGACAAAAATCAGGACAAAAAAGACGATAAGAAAGATAAAAATCAGGATAAGGATAAAGACAAAGACAAAGACAAAAAAGACGATAAGAAAGACGGAAAAGACGAGGATAAAGATAAAAAAGAAGGCGACAAGGATAAAGATAAGAAAGACGATAAAAATCAAAATGACGGCAAACCAAAACCACAGCCTGGTGGCATGGGAAAACAACGTGTTGAGAATTTATTGGATGCGGTAAACAACGAAGAGAAAAAAGTTCAGGATAAGGTAAATAAACAAAAAGTACAGCTCAACCCTAAAAAAGCAGAAAAAGACTGGTAAAATAGATTTGGAAATTAGTCAATTTGAAAATGAAAAAGATATTAATTTTAACGGTTTTACTAATAAGTTACTCGCTTTTCGCCCAAGTTCAGTTTGAGGCAAAAGTGAGCAAGAATTCTCTAGGTTTAAACGAACGCGTTCGCGTTGATTTTACGATGAATGCTGATGGCGACAATTTTGTCCCGCCCAACTTCGAAGCTTCTGGATTTAAGGTGGTTGCTGGTCCAAGTCAGTCGGTAAGCCAATCTTGGATCAACGGAAGAAGTTCCTTTAACAAATCGTATATCTACATATTATTGCCTACGCAAAAAGGTTCCTTGACGCTCAAACAGGCTTCCATCGAAATCAACGGTCAGATTTATAAAACATCGCCTGTAAAAATCAACGTGACAAATGCCGTTCAGATTCCGAAAGATCCTAACGAAGCTCCAACTATAAGTGCTGACGATAATATTTATTTAGTGGCCGACATTTCTAAAGCCAATCCTTATCTCAACGAACCGATAACAGTGGTTTACAAATTGTATTTCAGCTACAACATCGGGATAACCAATTGGCGCGAGCTCAACAAACCAAAATACAATGATTTCTGGAGTCAGAATATCGATATCAAACAATTGGTGGCCGAAGACGGAACTTTTAAAGGAGAGCGTTATCGTTATGTGGTTTTGAGAAAAACAGTCTTGTATCCGCAAAAATCCGGGAAACTTGAAATCGAACCCTTATCATTAGATATCGATTGCCAAGTACCTACGAACCGAAGAAATTTTTGGGGACAAGCAATGATGACCGATGACAGCAAACGGGTTTCCGCCGGAAGCAAAATAATCAATGTGCGTCCGTTACCAGAGAAGGGAAAACCGGAAGATTTTTCAGGTGCTGTTGGTCGCTTTGATTTCAAAGTAAAACCTTCCAAAACACTATTGAAAAACGGCGAATCTATGGATTTGGATGTCAGTGTCGTTGGAGTCGGAAATCTCAAATTGTTTACATTGCCCAAACCAATTGTCCCTTCGGCATTGGAAATGTACGATCCGGTACACGATGAAAACGTCAACACACCATTAACTGGAATGTCTGGTAAAATTTCCGACAAATACACCATCATTCCTCAATACAAAGGAAGCTACCAAATCAAGCCGCTGCGTTTTACGTATTTCGATTTGGGTTCGTCAAGCTACAAAACCATTACCTCTCAACCCATTACTATTTCTGTTTTGGATGGTCCAAGCGCAGCCAGTTCCGAAAAAACGAATCCGAATGATGTGGCTAAAACCAAATTAGAAGTGGCTAAGTCCTTCGCTTACATCAAACAAAAAACCGCTTTGCAGCCGACGCAAAAAGAAGATTTCTTGGGTTCAGGATTGTTCTATTCTTTGGTCTTTTTACCGTTTTTGGCGATTCCGTTTTTGATTGTGGGCAAACGAAGAAAAGACGCGTCAGACAACGATGTGGTTGGGAATAAAATCAAGAAATCGAATGCATTGGCGAAGAAATATTTGGGCGAAGCCAAAAAACATCTGGGCAACAAAGAACCGTTCTACATCGCATTGGAAAAAGCCATGCACAACTTCCTGAAAGCCAAATTACACATCGAAACTTCGGAAATGAGTAAGGAGAAGATAACGGAATTACTGCTCTCTCGAAAAGCCAATCCGGAGACCGTTGGTGATTTCATTCAGTTAACCGAAAACTGTGAATTGGCGCGTTATGCCTTTTCTTCAGAATCGGCCATTCAACAGGATTATGATAAGGCTGTGGTCATTATATCTGAACTAGAAAAGCAATTAAAATAAAATGATAATGAAGAGATTACTTTTTTTATTGCTACTCCTTTCCCAAACATTTTGGGCTCAAAATACTTTTGAAACAGGAAACAAACACTACGAAAAAGAGCAGTATGAAGCTGCTATTTCAAGTTACGAAAGCGTTGTGAATTCCGGCAAACAATCAGCGGAATTGTATTTTAATCTCGGAAACGCTTATTACAAACTGCATAAAGTGGCTCCGGCAATATACAATTACGAAAAGGCTTTATTGCTGAAACCAAGTGATTCTGAAATCAAAACCAACTTAGAATTTGCCCGAAAAATGGCCATTGATGACGTCAAAGTAATTCCAAAAGTAGGATTCCACAAATTGCTTTCCGATTTTACTTCGAAATACTATTATGACACTTGGGCTTGGATTGCTGTGAGTTTTGCGTTCCTGTTTTTATTGTTTTTTGTGGGATATTATTTTTCAGAGAAAACGATTTTAAAACGCATTTTCTTTATGGGAATGTTCTTTTGGTTACTAGGTATTGTACTCAGTGCCGCCTCCGGATTTTATGAAAAAAACCGTAACGACAACGAAAGACCGGCCATCATTTTTGCCGAAAGCACGCCACTAAAAACCGAACCTAAACTTAGCAGTCCAGACGCAACATTGCTTCACGAAGGCACAAAAGTATACATCCTCGAAAGCATCGCCAATTGGAAAAAAGTCGAACTCACCGACGAAACTACCGGTTGGATTGATGAGGCTGCGATTAAAGAAATCAAGAATTAGTGTTCAGTTCACAGTAACAGTTGGCAGTTTTATTAGTTTTCAATAGTTATCTTTGCAATCCAAACTTAGAATTTAGAAATTGATATTGAGGCAAAAAGTCTATTATCTATCATCTATTCTCTATTCTCTAAATTTAAAAAATGTCAAGAGACGAACAATTAAAAAACCGCTGGGACAATGTCGTGCAAATCCTTTCCAATCAATTTGCGGAAGGAGACGTACTCGACTTAGACGCCATTATATATCTAATCGGAGTACAAGAACTCGGAAAAGTACACCAAACGTTTAAAAAAGACGAAAAGCTTAACCTGATGCATATCGCCATTTGTCGCTTACTCGAGCCTTATGGATACTACGAATTTGATTTTGTAGACAAAGACGGTTGGCCTCATTACAAAATAAAGGAAGAATTGCCTGCGCTAAAAGCCGGAGAACAATCGGTTTTGATGAAAGAAGCGATTGTGAATTATTTTCTAGAAAAAGAGGTTATTGAGTAACGTTTAAAGTCGCAGTCGCAGTAAACAGTATTTTGATAACTGAAAACTGCGACTGTGACTGCTTACTTTCAACTAAAAAACCTAAATTTGCACCTTTACCAAAATGACCGATGATAGACAAGATTAAAGAACACATTGAAGAAGCTAAAGCATTCAACACCAAAAACAAGGAAGCTTTAGAACATTTCCGTATCAAATATTTAGGAAGCAAAGGCTTGTTGAAAGAGCTTTTTACCGAATTCAAGAATATACCAAACGATCAGAAAAAAGATTTTGGTCAAGTGATCAATACCCTAAAGGCAGTTGCTGAAGAAAAAGTAAAAGCCATTCAAGAAGAATTGGAAAGTAAGGAAGAAGTTAAAGGTTTTTATGGCGATTTAACCCGTCCTGCAGAACCGGCTATCATTGGCTCTCGTCATCCTATTTCTCTGGTAAAAAATCAGATTATCGATATTTTTTCTACAATAGGATTTAATGTTTCTGATGGGCCTGAAATTGAAGACGATTGGCATAATTTTACCGCTTTAAATTTACCCGAATACCATCCGGCAAGAGACATGCAGGATACTTTTTTCATTCAGACTAACCCTGATGTATTGCTGAGAACGCATACCTCATCGGTACAGGTGCGTTATATGGAAAACAACAAACCGCCGATTAGAACTATTTCTCCAGGTAGAGTTTTCAGAAACGAAGCTGTTTCTTCGCGTTCACATTGTATTTTCCATCAAGTGGAAGGTTTGTATATTGATAAAGAGGTTTCATTTGCCGACTTAAAGCAGACGCTTTTATATTTCACCAAGGAAATGTTTGGGAAGTCGAAAATACGTTTGAGACCTAGTTATTTTCCGTTTACTGAGCCTAGTGCCGAAGTGGATATTTACTGGGGATTGAAAACCGAAACCGATTACCGCATTACCAAAGGAACCGGTTGGTTGGAAATTATGGGCTGTGGTATGGTAGATCCTAATGTTTTGAAAAACTGTGGCATCAATCCTGAGGAATATAATGGTTTTGCCTTTGGAATGGGTATTGAGCGTATTGCGATGTTGCTGTACCAAATTGGCGATATCCGAATGTTTTATGAAAACGATGTGCGTTTCTTAGAGCAATTTAAGTCGAGTATATAAACGAAACCCTAGCCCCGATTGCAGCAAGCTACCATGTAGCGCGGAAAGCGGGAAATGGCTCCTAATTTTTTATCATTGAAAAAAGACATTACCATCCCAAAAGTTGAAAACGTGTTTCTGGCGGCTGTTCAAGAATGGAGCGATGACTTTATGGAAAAAGTTTGGTATGTGTATCTGGTCAATGATTCTGACTTCGATTTAGACTCCGTAATGGTCGTTTCTAAAGCTTTTGGCACTCTTGATGGGGAAATGAAAAAAACGTCGTTACTGCGTCATGCTTTTATGCAGGTTCCAGCGGTTTCGGTTGTCAAGATCGAAATGGTTGAGAAAAGTGTACTTCGACTGAACAATGAGTTTATGGTGACTTACTTTATCGGAAGCACTTTATACGACAAGAAATTTATCTTCAAGGCGCAATCCATCACTCCGGACTATGTAGAAGAAGTTCCTATTTTGTTTGTAGATGGCGTAATTGTGCGATAGTCATTTACTTCTGTTTATTGTATTCTTCGTTCTTTTTCTTTTCTCTCCAGTTGAAATACCCTATTACAAATACGCCTCCAAAGAGGTACACTATAAGATTAATCAGAAATTTTTTCGTTAAAAAGGCTTCTTCGAAAGAAGTGCCGTACCAATCCATAGCTGTGATAAAAACAGGTAATAAAAGTCCGAAAGGCAAACCTGTCTTTAGTTGATATTTCCACCTATCGCTCATGCTAATCCAATTTTTCCGTTAGTTTTTTAAAGACTTTCTTGGCATCTTTCCCTTCGTACAAAATTTCATAAACCGCATCAATAATAGGCGTTTTGGCTTTGTATTCCTGATTGAGTTTGTAGGCACTTTTGACGGCATAATAGCCTTCGGCCACCATAGACATTTCCATCATGGCGGATTTTACGGTATAGCCTTTTCCAATCATGTTTCCGAACATTCGGTTTCGGGAAAAAACGGAATATCCCGTAACCAACAAATCACCCAAATAGGCGGAATTATTGATGTTTCGCTTCATTTTATGCACTTTGCGGATGAACTTTTTCATCTCACGAATCGCATTACTCATAATGACCGACTGAAAGTTATCGCCATAACCTAAACCATGGGCAATTCCGGCTGCAATGGCATAAATATTTTTGAGCATGGCCGCATATTCAGTTCCGATGATGTCGTCCGAAATTTTGGTTTTGATGTAATTCCCTGCTAATACTTTAGCAACTACTTTCGCTTTACTTGCATCACCACAGGCAATGGTCAGATAGGAAAGTCGTTCCAGCGCTACTTCTTCGGCATGACATGGACCGGTAATAACGCCAATATTTTCAAACGGAATGTCGAATTCTTTATTGAAATGTTCGCCAACAATCAAAGACGTTTCGGGAACAATACCCTTAATAGCAGAAAAGATAACTTTGTCTTTTAAACTTACCGTCAACTTTGCCAATTCAGCGCTCAAAAAAGCCGAAGGAATTGCAAAAATGATATAATCGGCATAGGCCACTGCTTCGTTGATGTCTGAAGTCAGCTTTAATTTACTGATGTCAAACTCCACCGAACTTAAATAATTGGGATTGTGTTTTTGAGTTTTTATATGATCTATGGCCGATTCATTTCGCATATACCAGGCAATTTCGTCCAGATTGACGCAAAGCATTTTTGCAATGGCTGTTGCCCAGCTTCCGCCGCCAATAACGGCAAATTTTGGATATTTATTCATGTAGATAAACCTTTATATCTATCAAAAATACTGTTTTTTAAACAACTCAATATCTTTTTAAAGCACAAAATCTATTAGCCGTTATAAATCAATCAGTTCCAATTTTTAAATTACATTTGTATCAGAATAAACCCTTCCCAAACATGAAAAAAATTACTATAGGTTTGTTGTTTACGTTCAATCTTATTCATTCGCAGGCTCCAAATATCAGTTATACTACACCCAATACTTTTACTGTTAATCAAACTATAACCAACTTAGAACCGATAAATACAGGCGGAAATATCCTTGCTCAGACTTTAGTTTCAACTTTTGCAGGTTCAGGAAGTATTGGTTCGGCTGACGGTAACGGAATTGCCGCAAGCTTTAATCTTCCCACCGTTGTTACTATTGACAATTTTGGGAATATTTTTGTAGTTGATCGTAACAATCACAAGATCCGGAAAATTACGGTAACTGGAGATGTGACGACTTTTGCTGGTTCTGGAGCTATAGGCGCTGATGATGGAGTTGCAACGGTTGCTACTTTTAGATATCCTGATGGTGCTGTTTTTGACTCACACAACAATCTTTACATATCCGACCAAAGCAATCATAAAATTAGGAAAATTACGCCCGATGGCACTGTTTCAACCTTTGCCGGAACCGGAGTAATCGGAGCAACAGATGGCCCCGGAAATACCGCTCGTTTTTATTACCCGGCCGGAATGGCAGTTGATGCTGATGATACTATTTTGGTGGCTGATTTTGGCAATAATAAAATTCGAAAAATTACTCCTGATGGGGCAGTTTCAACATTAGCCGGAACCGGGCTTGCGGGCTCAACCGATGGATCTGTTTTAACAGCTCAGTTTAACGGAGCAACTGGAGTATGTGTAGATCGTCTCGGAAATATTTTTGTAGCCGATTATTACAGCAATAAAATTCGAAAAATCAATACTTCGGGTGATGTTTCTACGATTGCCGGTAGTGGCACTATTGGAGCTGCAGATGGACTTGGAACTGCGGCCACTTTTTTTTATCCTGCCATTGTAGCGATTGACTCCAATGATAACTTATACATAACGGATGGAGGAAACCACAAAATTCGAAAAATTACACCCGACGGAATGGTTTCAACGTATGCAGGAACGGGCGTGGTTGGCGCTACTGACGGCGTTTCTACAGTAGCACAATTTAATGCTTCAACAGGTGTTGCTGTTGATCAAAATAATACCGTTTTTGTATGTGATTATGGCAATAATAAAATCCGAAAAATAAAAACCTATGGCTATACTATACATCCAAACTTACCAGCAGGACTAAGTTTTGATACTGCTACAGGAACCATCAGCGGAACTCCTACCCTAATTTCTCCAGCCACAGATTATACCGTTACGGCTTCAAATCTGGATGGAGAGAGTTCTTTTGTAATCAGTGTAAAAGTTGATACTGCACTAGACATAACCAATAATCCTATTGTCGACTTCAGGGTTTATCCCAATCCGGTAGCGGATATTTTGACGGTTTCGGCTTCAAATAGTATTTCTGAAATTAAAGTATTCAATCTTTTAGGGCAAAAAATACTATCAAAAACGAGTACTTCTTCAGAAGAAAAGCTCCATGTTTCCGGCCTAGAAAAAGGATGGTATTTGATTCAAATCACTGTTGGCGACTTAGTAAAAACAACTAGGTTTTTGAAGCAATAAATTACTTTCTGTAAAAAGACCCACTATCTATATAATCCCAAACTTTCTGTGGGAGCATTGGGGCCACATTTTTTTTATTTTTGATGCTTTCGCGGATGAATGTCGAAGAGAGTTCTATGACTGGTGCACCAACTCTATGAATTTTAGGATGATTGGCAAACTGATGATCCATTTCACCTGAATGGAGTCTGGGATACACATAAATATCATGGTTTTGTAGAATTATTTCGTAGTTTTTCCATTTATGCAGCGAATTGAGGTTGTCTTCTCCCATAATTAAGGCAAACTTATGATGGGGATATTTCTCTTCCAAATGCGCTAATGTATTTACGGTATAATTGGGTTGCGGTAGTTTAAACTCGATATCTGAAGGCTTGATTTTGGTATAATCTTCAGTTGCCAAAGTAACCATGTGCAAACGCTGATAATCGTCAAGCAAGGTGCTTTTTTGCTTATGCGGATTGTGTGGCGTTACAACCAACCAAATCTGGTCCAAATCGGAATGTTCGGCCATGTGATTGGCTATAATCATATGCCCAATATGAATAGGGTTAAAGGTTCCGAAGTATAGTCCGATTTTCATAAATTAGGAATTAAGCATTAGGCATTAGGCATTAGGCAATCATATTTTCTATTGCCTTTTTACTAGTGGCTAATGGCTCATTTTACAAACTCTTTCACTAACTCATACGCTTCCTGCTTGGCCACATCCAAATCATAATTTTTGATAATAGTATCAAACTGCGGTGCTGTTGCCAATTCAACATGTGCTTTAGCGATACGCATATTGATTTTTTCTTCGCTTTCGGTAGAACGTTCTTTTAAACGTCGTTTGAGCTCATCTACGCTAGGTGGTTTTACAAAAACCGCTAAGGTTTCCTGGGGAAACTTAGATTTGATGCGCAAGCCACCGGAAACATCAATATCAAAAATCACGTTTTTCCCTTTCGCCCAGATTCTCTCGACTTCACTCTTCAGTGTTCCGTAAAAGTTATCACGGTACACTTCTTCCCATTCAATAAAATCATCCGCTTTGATATGTTTTTTGAACTCGGCTATCGACATAAAGTAATAATCCTTTCCATCGACTTCTTCGCCACGAAGTTCGCGTGTTGCTGCCGAAATCGAAAACTCGAGGTTCAAATCGGGTTGCGCCAATAAATGCCTTACTATGGTGGTTTTTCCGGAACCAGATGGCGCTGAGAATACTAATAATTTTCCTTTCATTTTTGATGCTTTAAGCTATAAGCCATTATGCTGTAAGCTTTGTTTACTATTATTTTGCCTAAAGCTTATTGCTTAAAGCCTATTGCCTTTATAAAACATTTAAAACCTGCTCCTTGATTTTCTCCAATTCATCTTTCATCATCACGACTAATTTTTGCATTTCGGTATGGTTCGATTTAGAGCCCATCGTATTGATCTCTCTTCCCATTTCTTGTGTGATGAATCCTAATTTTCTGCCATTAGCTTCTGTTCCGGCAAGCGTTTCGATGAAATAATTCAGATGATTTTCCAAACGCACTTTTTCTTCAGTGATGTCGTATTTTTCTAGATAAAAAATCAATTCTTGCTCAAAACGAGTCTCGTCAACATTTTCTTTTAACTCATCAAGAGCGGTTCTTAGACGGGTTTTTACAGTTTCTACTCTTTCGGCATCATAGGCAACGGCATTGTTCATCAATGTCATGATGTTGGCAATGCGGTGCAGGAATTCTTTTTCCAATGCCACGCCTTCATCTTTTCGGAACTGTGCTATGTTTTCGATGGCTTCATCAATAACGGTTTGAATTTGTTTCCAATCGTTTTCGTCAATTTCGTCGCGTTCCGTTTTAAGAGCATCGGGCATTCTGACGGCCATTTTCATTAATTCGGTTTCATCGGCATTAGGAATAACCGCTTTCATTTGGGCAATGTAGCCTTTGACAATCGGCACATTGATTTTAGACGATGTCTCTTCGCCTGTAATTTCTATGTATAGAGAAAAATCGATTTTTCCTCGTTCCAATCTATGGGACAGTTGGTTCCGAAGCCCCAATTCCATTTCGCGAAAAACAGAGGGCATTCTGGTATTTAAATCCAACCCTTTCGAGTTTAGTGATTTGATTTCTACAGTAATTTTTTTGGTGGGTAATTGCTGCGAAGCTTTCCCAAAGCCAGTCATGGATTGTATCATTCGGATGTTTTCTAATAACTACAAATATATTCAAAAATGAGGATTTGGGATTTAGGATTTAGGATTTCTTCTTTGTAGCCAGAAAAACCCCAACAAAAATCAAAACTGCCGATATGATTTTAACCCAAGTGAGTTCGTCTTTTCCTAAACTAATGGCGAAAACAGTAGCAAAAAGCGGCTGCAGATAAATGAAAACCGCCACAGTCGTTGGCTTTAATTCGCGCATCGAAACCAGATTGAACAGATACGTCAAAAAAGTAGTAAACACCACCACAAAGCCTATTTCCCAGAGAATATGTGTCGGAATTGTGGCCCATTGAATCTCTTGATATTCGTTCCATCCGAAAGGCAAAACCATCAGCAGACCAAAAGTATAAATCCATTTTACAAAGGTAAACGCATTGTATTTATCCATCAGTTTTTTAACGACTATCAAATAAACCGCATACGAAACCGCATTGATAAACACCAAAAGATTTCCCAACGAAGCGTTGCTGGCGTTTCCTATTGATTTACCGTAGAGAATTAGAAATCCGGTACCGATAAGACCAAGCAAAATGCCTAAAATCTTCCTGACTTTTATCTTTTCCCTGATGAGTACCGCCGACAATATCATCACAATAATAGGCGTTGTCACCATGATTACCGCTCCCGAAATGGGCGAAGTGAAACTTAATCCTTTGAAAAAAGTTAGCATGTTTAGCGCCACGCCAAAAAAAGCTGCTGCTATAATTCGAGGAAAATCCTTCGTTTGAATTTTCTCTTTTGGTCCCAAAAAAGAAACGGCCCAAAACAAGACAGTTGCCCCAAAAACGCGAAGTAAAATAAATCCAAAAGGTTTAACATACGTCGGCATGACGTCTTTGGCAATCGTAAACGAAACGCCATAAATTATTGAAACCGTTAATGCGGCAATTAGTGCCCACGTTCTTTTAGACATTTAGGTCAAAGCTTTTATAACTTCTAAGATGTTTTTTTGTCCGTTACCAATATAGATTTGGTCGTCAATGATAAAAACAGGACGGCTTAAAAAAGTATAATGTTCTAAGAGATACTTTTTAAAATCGGCTTCGGTCAAGGATTTGTTTTTTAAATCCATGGACTTGTACAACTGTGCCTTTTTGCTGAAAAGCGCTTCGTAGCTTCCGGAAAGCGAGTACATTTCTTCTAGTTCCGCTTCGGTTATCGGATTTTGACGGATGTCGTGAAAGGCCAATCTTCCTGAATTAGGTAAGGATTTTATAATTTTGCGACACGTATCACAAGAAGCCAGATAGTAGATTTTATCAATCATAAAATTTCTTTTTGCAAAGGAAAATCATTTAAAGGTTATAATCTGTAATTTTATCCTAAAAAACAAAATATGACTACAACTTTTGAAATCAATCACACTAGCCGCACAGTACTTTCGAAATTTCTTGATAATTATACTTTAGCGCAGCTCAATACTATTCCCGAAGGATTCAGCAACAACTTAATTTGGAATATTGCGCACATCGTGGTCGTACAACAGATGCTGGTCTACAATTTATCTGGATTGCCAATGATGGTTTCGGACGATATGGTTTCGAAATACAAACGCGGCACTAAACCGGAACACAGCGTAAGTCAAGAAGAAGTGGATGCGCTTAAAATATTTTTGTTTTCAACATTAGAACAAGCCCAAAAAGACTTTGCTAGAGATATTTTTAAAAACTACACCGAATTCACCACAATGTCAGGATTCACCATCAAAAATGCCAAAGCGGCCATGGAATTCAACAATTATCACGAAGCGCTGCACACCGGAATCATGATGCAGATTAGAAAGTTTATTTAGGAGCATTTTCCAGCTATCCATTACAATCTTTTCCCTGATAGGAAAAAGGATTTTCATTTCTATCTGGGCTATTAAAAACAAAAAATTACCTTTGCATAATCTACTACAAATAAATATTCTACAAAATGAAATTCAATACCAAAGTCATACATGGTGGACAACATCATGAAGAAGTTACCGGAGCTGTCATGCCTCCTGTTTTTCAAACCTCAACGTATGCACAGACATCACCTGGGAAACCTGTTGGTGATTATGAATATTCCCGAGCAGCCAACCCAACACGTCAAGCCTTGGAAGATGCTTTAGCATCAATAGAAAATGGTGCGCGTGGTTTGGCCTTTTCATCAGGATTAGCAGCGACAGACTGTTTATTACGTCTTTTCAAAGCTGGTGACGAAGTTATTGCAATGGACGATTTATACGGCGGAACGTATCGATTATTTACCCGATTATACAAAGACAGTGGTATTAAATTCCACTTTGTAGATATGAACGATATCGCAAAATTTCAATCGCTTATCAATGAAAACACTAAGTTGGTTTGGGTAGAAACACCGACCAATCCTTTGATGAAACTGGCGGATATTGCTGAAATTGCCAAGATTACTAAAGCAAAAAACATTCTTTTTGCAGTTGATAATACTTTTGCTACGCCTTATTTGCAGAAACCTTTAGATTTGGGTGCCGATATCGTCATGCATTCGGCCACAAAATACCTTGGCGGACATTCCGATGTTATTGCCGGAGCGTTGATTATAAAAGATAAAGAATTAGGAGATGAATTACACTTCAAGCAATTTGCAACCGGTGCAACTTTAGGACCAATGGACAGCTTCTTAGTGCTAAGAGGAATAAAAACGCTACATTTAAGAGTTCAGAGACACTGTGAAAACGGCGAAAAAGTAGCTGCTTTTTTAAGCAATCATCCTGAGGTGGCAACCGTTTATTATCCTGGTTTACCAAGTCATCCGTTTCATGAAATTGCCAAAAAACAAATGAGTGGTTTTGGCGGAATGGTTTCCTTCACTTTTAAATCAGGTAAAAAGGAAGATGCTGTGGCATTTTTAGAAAAACTGAAAGTATTTACTTTGGCGGAATCGCTTGGTGGCGTGGAGAGTTTGGCTAATCATCCGGCTTTGATGACGCATGCTTCGATTCCCGAAGACAAACGTAAAGAAATAGGCATCACAGACGATTTAGTTCGATTGAGTACTGGTGTTGAAGATATAGATGATTTATTGGCCGATTTAGAACAAGCCTTTAGATAAAACAAAAAAGTCCCGAAAAATTTCGGGACTTTTTTATATCAAATAGATTTAGATTAGAAAGCATAATTCACTCCTAGACCAATAACTTGTCTTGTTTGTACTTTTGCATAATTTGCACCTTCAGCAACAGCATTATCATCAAATAGCAATTGAAAGGCTAAATTTGTTGACAACGTTTTATTGATTTTCATTGCTACATTTAAAGTATAGTCAACATCAACATTTTGTGGATCTTCTAAATAGTTAGAATATAGGTTCAAAATATTTTCAACAGTTACGTTTTCCACCATTGTAAATTTGTAATACGCGTTTAATGCTGCTCCAAATTCATATCGTGAAGAATTGCCTTGTTCAACACCAAATGAGGGTCCAAGTTCTGTGAAATGAGGATGAACAATAATTAATTTTGATGTTGCTGGCGCAATGTTTACTTTCAAATTATCACTTTTTTTCCATAACATACCTGGTCCAAATTGAAAATAAGCAGGCGAAAAGAAATGAGAAGTTTTAATTCCCGATGCTAAATCAATTCCCGAATCAAATTGTGTTTGGAAATTGAAAAATGCCGAATAATACCAATAACCACTAGCCTTTCTTCCTGCCAATGAATTTAAAATCAAACGGTCATCTGATTTTTGAAGGTCTTGATCTTTAATTTTGGTTAGACCATAGCCTGCGATAATTTTGTTATCCCAATTCCAATTATTGCTTTTATAATTAAAATCATAGTTCAAACCGATATTTCCGGAAACATTGCTTTGTCCTCCAGCAAGCCAGTTGTTGAACGTTGCTTGATTGGCTAAAAAAGTAAATGTCCCTTTTTTTAACCAACCATTTGGTTTTTCTTCTTTAATTTTGGCCACCGCTTCTTCTGTTTTCTTCAACAACTCCTTTTCGTTAACTTGAGAAAATGAACTAGTTATAGCAAATACTAATACAACCGTAAGTATACTTTTTTTCATTTTGTTTAGATTAAAATTTTCGGTGCAAAGGTAAGAATACAATTGGCTTGACCAAATAGTATCAAAAAACTAATTATTTAGCTTTCTTAAATAGCGGAACTGCCGAGCAAGCTTCACCATACATGATGCTTTTCGCAAAAGGTTGAAGCTTCTGAATGGCCATAATATAAGCACTTTCGGGAACCGGTTTTTTAGAGCAGCCTTTTAGGATGACAGGCTTGTCTTGGTATTGAGAGTAATCAATGGTAGGAATAATTTCCTGATACAAAGCGGTTTCCAAATCGGTGAGTGTGCCTAAAACCATTTTATTAGCAAAAGGCCCTAAATACACCGTAACCAAAATCGATGCCCACGCCGGAATAATAGCATCAGTGGAGCAATAAATAGCTACAAATTGATTTTCATATTGTTGCCAATCGTGATTTTTTAATGCCTCGCGAAAGTCTTTTTCTTTCAACAGAAAACCTTCGTGAAGCCATTGCGAAATGTCAAGCTGCGTTCGTATTCCGTTAGGATAATAATCCTCTAGATCGAAAACTTCGAGTGCAGAATTGGCTACTTTGTTAATGATTTCGTCCATTTTGAGTTATAAAGTCGAATGCCGAAAGTCATAAAGCTTTTAACCTTACAACTTTAGACTTTAGACTATTTTTATAGCATTCCTAATTCTAATTTCGCTTCTTCACTCATCAAATCTTTGGTCCATGGCGGATCAAAAGTGATTTCCACTTCACACGATTTAACGGTGTCTATCTTAGTAATTTTTTCTTCTACTTCACGAGGCAATGTTTCTGCCACAGGGCAATTTGGAGAAGTTAAAGTCATCAAAACTTTTACTTCATTATCCTCATTGATCATGACATCGTAGATTAAGCCCAGTTCATATATATCCACCGGAATTTCGGGATCATAAATACCTTTGAGTACTTTCACTACGTTTTCTCCCAGATTGATATCGTCTTTAAATTCTTCCATTTATGCTGTGTTTATTGCAGCATCGCTGCTGAAGTTTGTTGTTGTAATTTAATTTTTTGCTTCAAATGCTAAAGCATACATTTTTAATTTTTTAATCATCGAAACTAGACCGTTGGCCCGTGTTGGCGATAGATGTTCTTTTAGTCCGATTTCGTCAATAAATTCGGTATCAGCTGCCAAAATAGCTGCCGGTTTTTGGTTGGAAAAAGCCCGAATAAGAATCGCAATGATTCCTTTGGTTAAAATCGCATCACTATCGGCGGTGAAAACTACTTTATCTTGTTGCATTTCGGCATGAACCCAAACTTTTGATTGGCAACCTGTAATAATGTTGTCTTCGGTTTTGTGGCGTTCATCAATTAAAGGTAACCCTTTTCCCAAATCGATGATGTATTCGTAGCGTTGCATCCAATCGTCAAACATGGAAAACTCGTCTACGATTTCGTCTTGTATTTCTTTTATACTCATTCGTCTTTTTGTTTGGCTAAGGAAACGATTTTGTTGACCATTTTTTCGATTGCTGCTGGTGGAAATCCGTGATCAAAAGCAACCGTTTCGTAATTTTTATCTTGATACCGTATCTTGAGATTGGCTATGGCTGCGCCATCATAAAAGCGTTTTTGTGTTGGATCTTTCAGATTTGGAATTTCTTCCAAAGTGGTCTTTTGAAACTCGGTTGCCAATTCCTTCCAATCGGCATCGGTAATGGCGATGACTTCCGAAGGGTTTTCAGTTCCGGTTCCTTGCGAAATAGTCGCTTTTTGGTTGGCAATAATGATTTTCAGATGAAAACCTCTGCTATCCGCTGTGTACTGAAGGACCGAATTCGCCAAGTCCTTTTGGGCTTGGTTGGAGCAGCTTTTACTCATTACAAGGGTCAATACAATCAAACTTAGTATTTTCATATTTCTTTTTTTAGCCCCGATTGCAGCGAGCTACCGTGTAGCGCGGAAAGCGGGAAATAGCTCCTGATTTAACTCAACATCATTTGTGCTTTTTTCAAGGCTGCTATCATCAAATCGATTTCTTCTTTGGTGTTGTAAAAGGCAAAACTGGCTCTGAGTGTGCCCGGAATTTTATAAAAATCCATGATAGGTTGTGCGCAATGATGACCGGTTCGCACTGCAATTCCTAGTTTATCGATGATGGTTCCAACGTCATACGGGTGAATTCCTTTGATGTTGAACGATATCACAGAGGCTTTTTTACTTAAATCTTTTGGTCCGTAAATTTCGATGTTCTCTAATTCCAGTAACCGTTGCGTTCCATAAGCCAACAATTCGTTTTCATGAGCGGCAATGTTGTCAAAACCAACTTCATTCATATAATCGATAGCCGTTCCAAAAGCAATTCCACCGCAAATGTTTGGCGTTCCAGCTTCAAATTTATGCGGTAAATCGGCGTAGGTTGTTTTTTCGAACGTTACGGTGGCAATCATTTCACCTCCGCCTTTATAAGGTGGCAGTTTTCGCAACCAACTTTCTTTTCCATACAACATTCCCACACCCGTTGGACCACACATTTTGTGCGCCGAAGTGACATAAAAATCACAGTCCAAAGCCTGAACATTGGGTTTCAGATGTGGACACGCCTGAGCGCCATCGATCAAAACGGCTGCACCAACCTCATGTGCTTTTTGGATGATAAATTCTATGGTATTTATGGTTCCCAAAGCATTTGAAACGTGATTACAGCAGACCAATTTGGTTTTATGGGAAAGTAACTTTTCATAGTCATCCATCAACAATTCGCCTTCGTAACTCATAGGAATTACCAAAAGTTTGGCTCCAGTCTGTTCGCACAGCATTTGCCATGGCACAATATCACTATGATGTTCCAAAGCGGAGACCATTATTTCGTCGTCTTTTTTTAGTATCGAGGCAAAACCGTTAGCTACCAAATTGATACTTTCGGTTGTTCCCGAGGTAAAGATGATTTCGTAGTTATGTTTGGCGTTAAAATGATTCTGAATTTTCGTTCTGGCTTGTTCGTAAGCATCAGTTGCCAATTGGCTCAGCGTATGCACGCCGCGGTGAATATTGGCGTTGTATCTTGAGTAGTAATCAACAATGGCGTCGATGACTATCTGAGGTTTTTGCGAGGTAGCGCCGTTATCGAAGTAAACGAGTGGTTTTCCGTTTATTTGTTGCGAAAGTATGGGGAAATCAGCTCTGATTTTTTGTATGTCTAGCATGAGTTTATTTAGAAAAAATCTAAATACAAAAGTAGAAAAATTGCAGTGGAAAAAGCGACGAATTCACGAATATTTATGATTTGTAGAAGCAGCCACAAATGCAAGAATGTTTGGATCCTTTTTACATTGAAAATTTATTTATATTTACTTGATTACTGTCAAATACCATTCGTGTATTGGTGGCAGAAAAGTAAATTACCTCAAAATCAATCAATATGAAAAAATTCCTGAAAATCTTCGCTGTTGTCCTGCTTGTCGTACTGTTGTATTTGCGAATTTCTATTTATCCGCAACTCGATTTAATTTCGGGCTTTTCGGCTAAAAGTGTGGCTTCCGGACATTTTATTGATGGCAGAAGTTTGGAAACTATTCAGCAAGGCGACAATGATATTGATAAAATAGATTGGGCCACGAATACCATTCATGGCAAAGAACGATTGGTAACCTCAACGGTTTACGGATTAAAAGAACGCAAAGCGATTTACCGCGACGGTTTGGGAGCTACTTTGATTAATGATGCCTTTGATGTAAGTAAACCGTATGACGTTCCGGTGCGTGCCAAACATAAAACGCAGCCTTTTCCATTAGGAAATGTTAAGATTGATAGTGTGTTTTCCAATATTGATTATGCTAAATTAAATGCCGTAGTTGAAAATGCTTTTGATAAAAAAGGCGAAAAAAATAAACGCTCACGTTCGGTTATCGTGATTTACAAAAACAAAATCATTGCCGAAAAATATACCGATGGTTTCGATGAAAATTCTAAAATATTAGGCTGGTCGATGACCAAAAGTATTACGGCCACTTGTTTTGGAATCCTTCAAAAGCAAGGTAAAATCGATGTTATGAAACCCGCACCAATACCAGAATGGGCGAAAGATGAGCGTAAAAAAATTACCATCAATGACTTACTACATATGAATTCCGGTTTGGAATGGGAAGAGCGATACGATAAAATTTGTGATGCGACCAAAATGCTTTTTACCGAAGAAGATATGACGAAATCGCAAATCAACAAACCGTTGGTTGGAAAGCCGAATGCTTCTTGGAATTACTCCTCGGGAACGACCAATTTATTGAGCGGCATTTTGCGAAAACAGTTCAAAACCCATCAAGAGTATTTGGATTTTTGGTATACCAATTTTCTGGATAAAATTGGAATGTCATCGGCTTTGATAGAAACGGATATGGCTGGGAATTTTGTAGGTTCATCCTATGGCTGGGCTACGACACGGGATTGGGCTAAATTTGGTTTATTGTACCTGCACAAAGGCACTTGGAATGGCGAACAACTTTTTGATGCCCATTGGGCAACCTATGTAGCCACTCCAACCAATACCTCTAACGGACAATATGGCGCACAGTTTTGGCTCAATGCCGGCGGGAAATTCCCTGATGTTCCCAAAGACATGTATTACGCCAGTGGCTACCAAGGGCAAATGGTCGCTGTTTTTCCAAGCCATGATTTGGTAGTTGTTCGCATGGGATTGAGCGAAGACTTTGATTTTAATGGGTTTTTGAGGGATGTGATTCGAAGTTTAACAAAGAATTCAAATCCTTAAAAACTAAAATATATCTTTACACCAATAAAACTCCCAAAATATGAAAAACAATCTTAGGTTTTTGACACTACTATTCATTTCCGCATTTTCGTTATCTTCCTGCACAAGTGATGATAACCAAAAGGATTCAGACGGAATAACCACAGGAAATTACTATCCATTAGCAGAACAAAATGACTGGCGTTATGTAAATCCGGAAGGAGAGGAAAGCTTTGTATATGCCATCACCACAAGGGTTTTTGACAATACGCTTTACTACCGCATCCTTGACAACAGCAGTGAAGTTGATGTAAACTTCTGGATGGCAAAAAAAGGGGCGTCTTATTATCAGAAAATTGACGGAGCATTGGTTCCTTTGTCAAATGGCGCTACGCTGGGAATTGGCGAATACGAAATAAAGCTGTTTAAAGATGACTTAGCAGTCGGAGACACATGGAAAGGTTCAACGAAGCTTGACGTAACGGTTTACGCCGAAGGCACTCCGCAAAAACTGCCTGCATCGCTTAAATACACCGGAACAATCCTAGAGCGTGATGCAACGGTAACATTGGGTACCGAAACTTATACAAATGTCATCAAGATGAAACTCGATGCTGTAGAAAAGGTAAATTCACAAACCACTAACATTGTTGGAGAATATTGGTTTGCCAAAGACATTGGTTTGGTAAGGGAAAGTGTTACGAGCAGCGTGGATAATGTTACAAAGACAAGGTACTTAACGAGCCATGAGCTTCATTAATAGATAAAATCCATATAAAGGTTCAAAGAAATTTGGGCCTTTTTTTATGTTTTACAGGAACTTAAACGTGTAGCCAAGATTCAATGTAATCGCCTTGACGCCGTCGGGATAGTAAAAACCGTGGTTAGTGACTTCGATAAAGAAAGTCTGCATAATATCGCCATCCGTAATGGTTGTAAAACCTATGGTGTATTTGTTTAGTGAGCCTTTGAAATTTTCAGCCCCGATCTGAAAGTTTTTCCCGTATGCAAAAGCCAAAATCAGTTTACTGTCATCGCCTACATCCAAAGTAATCCTGCGGTTTATATACAGTGGCAGTATTCCGGCATCATGCCTGAAGTTACCTTCTATTCCCGAATGCAGGCCGAACATCACGCTTCATTCACGGTTATGGATTCCAATTCCGCCACTGAAACTCATTCCGCCTAAAGTATTTTGCCATCGGCATCCTGCACCAAAAAGGAAGTGATTCCGCCAATCTCGACTTCGTAATAAAAGTTGTTTTTAAAGAACTGTGCCTGACTTTTCGTAAGTCCGCAAAAAAGCAAAAAAAAAGGAGCAGTTTCCTCAAAATGCAGATGGATTATAAATCAAATCCTAAACTGACGCCCAATTTCGTGGCGATAATTTTAGTGATTCGTTTTTTCAGTTCTGGGATATGAATGCTCTCGATAACATCGTTGGAAAAAGCATACATCAATAAAGCTTTCGCTTCTTTCCTTGGAATACCTCGTTGTTGCATATAAAACATAGCGCTTTCGTCTAATTGACCAATCGTACAGCCGTGCGAACACTTTACGTCATCAGCAAAAATTTCCAATTGCGGTTTGGCGTTGATTGTGGCTTTGTCTCCAAGTAAGATATTGTTGTTTTGCTGGAATGCGTCTGTTTTCTGGGCTTCTTTTTCTACAAAAATCTTTCCGTTGAAAACACCAGTTGAACTGTCACCTAAAATGGTTTTATAGTTCTGATGGCTTTCGCAGTTGGGCGTCGCATGATGAACCAAAGTGTAATGATCTACGTGCTGCTTGTCGCCAATGATCGTGATTCCTTTCAAGGTCGAGTCAATTCTTTCACCGAAATGATAGAAATTCAAATTGTTTCTGGTGATGTTTCCTCCAAATGAAAATGTGTGGACCGATACTCGGCTTTCCTGCTTTTGAGCGATATATGTGTTGTCGATTAAGTTGGCCGACTGTAAATCATTTTGGATTTTATAATAGTCAACAATCGCTCTTTTTTGGGCAAAAATTTCGGTAACCGAATTGGTCAGCACCGGATTTTCGTTTAACGATTGATGTCTTTCAATAATTTGAACGTGCGCATTTTCACCGACGATAACCAAATTTCTTGGCTGTAGCATTAGTGCATTTTCTACTCCAGTTGAAAAGTAGATGATTTCAATGGGTTTTTCAACGACTTTGCTTTTCGGGATATTGATGTACGCGCCTTCATTGGCGAAAGCTGTATTTAATGTTGTCAACGTTTCGTCTTTACTGGCAATTTTGTTGAAATACTCATCGATGACCATTTTGTATTTGGGCTTATTCAAAGCGGATGACATCAAGCAAACATCTAAACCATCATGTGTAGTTGCAGATAAAAACGAGGCGAATTTTCCGTCTACAAAAATGACTTTATGCGTATCGATTTCATGCAAGAAAAATTTCTTGACATCCTTAAATTCAATGGCGTTTTCGTGTTTGGGAAACACCGAATAATCATTTTTCAGAATCGAATTTAGCGAAGTGTATTTCCAAGCTTCCTCTTTTTTAGTAGGGAAACCTTTGTTTTCAAAATTCTTAATAGCGGAAGTACGAACATCGTGCAACTCATTATGCACATCAATGCTTTCTTCAAACGCCATAAAAGACGATATTAATTTATCTTTTAAATCCATAATTTTAGTCTTAAAGTCTAAAGTCTAAAGTCTAAAGACTTCATTCTTTTGGACCTAAATATTTAATAAAACCACTTATCAGTTTAGAGATTTCTGTAATTGATTCTAAAAGTTGTTTAAATTCTTGTTCTGTTATATAATCTAAATCGAATGCTAAATAAATCTGAGAGCGCACTTCCCCGGCAGAGGCTTTGGCTATAAACAAAAAATAAATAAACTCTTTATCGGTATTTCTCTCGAATCCTTCAGCTATGTTGGATGTTATTGATATTGATGCTCCCCTTATTTGTTTGACGAGTTCAAAATCTTTTTTAAAAGTATTGGATTCGGTTACTTTATAAATTCTCTGGTTAAATTCTCTGGCTTTTTGCCAAGAAATAATTTCCTCAAAAGAATTAAACTTACTCATACTTTTAGACTTTCCAACTTTTGACTTTAGACTAAATTTTCAGCTTTAATCCAATCGTATCCTTTTTCTTCCAGTTCGTAAGCCAGTTCTTTGCCGCCTGACTTTACGATTTTTCCATCCATCAAAACGTGTACAAAATCGGGAACGATATAATCCAAAAGTCTTTGGTAGTGCGTAATTACAACTACTGCATTGTCTTTGTTTTTCAACTTGTTGACGCCATTGGCAACGATTCGCAACGCATCAATATCCAAACCTGAATCGGTTTCGTCAAGGATAGCAATTTTAGGTTCTAACATGGCCATTTGAAAGATTTCGTTACGTTTTTTTTCACCACCTGAAAACCCTTCATTTAGCGAACGCGACAAAAATTTACGGTCAATCTCTAACAATTCCGATTTCTCACGGATTAATTTCAGCATTTCGTTTGCTGGCATTTCTTCTTTGCCATTGGCTTTTCTGCTTTCATTGATGGCTGTCTTCATAAAGTTCGTTACCGAAACTCCCGGAATTTCTACCGGATACTGAAACGAAAGAAAAACACCTTTGTGTGCTCGTTCTTCCGGAGCCAATTCGGAAATATCTTCTCCGTTCAAAAGGATTTCCCCTTCAGAAACTTCGTAGTTTTCGTTTCCCGCAATGATTGATGCTAATGTACTTTTTCCGGCTCCATTAGGACCCATGATGGCGTGAACTTCTCCAGCTTTTACTTCGAGATTGATGCCTTTTAAGATGCCTTTATCTTCGACACTTGCGTGTAAATTTTTTATTGATAACATAATTTGATGATTTGAAAATTTGAAAATTTGATGATGTTGTTTCGCCTTATTTTCAATTCTAATTTTCTATATTTTTGTTTTATACTTATTATTGTTAAGTCAAGTTGAATCATTTTCGTATTACCCAACGCTCCCTTCCAAAGAAATTTCAAGTAACTTTTGAGCTTCTACCGCAAATTCCATTGGCAATTTATTCAACACCTCTTTACTGAAACCGTTTACGATTAGCGCAATAGCCTTCTCGGTCGGAATGCCACGTTGATTGCAATAAAAAACCTGATCTTCGCCAATTTTGGAAGTTGTGGCTTCGTGTTCGATTATGGCGGTTGAATTTTTGCTTTCGATATACGGAAAAGTGTGTGCTCCACAGCTGTTGCCCATCAATAAGGAATCGCATTGTGAAAAGTTACGCGCATTTTCTGCTCTGGCTCCAATTTGAACCAAACCTCTGTAACTATTTTGTGATTTCCCTGCAGAAATACCTTTGGAAATGATGGTCGATTTGGTGTTTTTGCCCAAATGAATCATCTTGGTTCCCGTATCAGCCTGTTGAAAATTATTGGTTACGGCAATGGAGTAAAATTCTCCTATCGAATGATCCCCTTTCAAAATAACAGAAGGATATTTCCAAGTAATTGCGGAACCGGTTTCGACTTGAGTCCAGGAGATTTTAGCACCTTTCTCGCATAGGCCTCTTTTGGTTACAAAGTTGAAAACACCTCCCTTACCTTCTTTATTCCCAGGATACCAATTTTGTACCGTAGAATATTTGATTTCGGCACCATCAAGTGCAATTAGCTCGACTACTGCAGCGTGCAATTGATTTTCATCTCGACTTGGAGCGGTACAGCCTTCTAAATACGAAACATAGCTTCCTTCATCGGCAATTAAAAGCGTTCTTTCAAATTGTCCGGTTCCGGCCTGATTGATTCGGAAATAGGTTGACAATTCCATTGGGCAATGAACCCCTTTTGGGATATAACAAAACGATCCGTCGGAAAAAACGGCCGAATTCAATGCGGCATAGAAATTATCTTTTTGTGGAACTACAGTGCCGATATACTTTTTGACCAATTCGGGATGCTCTTTGATGGCTTCAGAAATAGAACAAAAAATAATTCCTTTTTCGTTAAGTGTTTTCTTGAAGGTAGTTGCGACAGAAACTGAATCGACGACAATATCCATAGCGACATTGTTCATTTTTTTCTGTTCGTCTAAAGAGATTCCCAGTTTTTTGTACATCGCCAAAAGTTCGGGATCAACATCGTCTAAAGTTTTATTAGGATCAACTTTCTTGGGAGCAGAATAATAGGAAATCGCTTGAAAGTCTGGTTTTTCGTAATGCACATTGGCCCATTCTGGCTCAATCATCTCTTGCCACAACCTAAACGATTCAATACGCCAATCGGTCATCCACTGAGGCTCTTCTTTTTTAAGCGAAATAGCACGAACAATTTCTTCATTCAATCCGATAGGAAAAGTTTCCGAGTCCAAATCGGTGTAGAATCCGTATTCGTATTCTTTATTTTCGAGTTCGACTTTTAAGTCTTCTTCCGTATATTTTGACATTTTTTTAGTCTTAAAGTTTGAAAGTCCAAAGTTTGAAAGTCATATTTAGTCTTTCGACTTTATGACTTTCGACATTCGACTATAGCGAGAATGATTCTCCACATCCGCAGGTTCTAGATGCATTTGGATTGTTGAAAACAAATCCTTTTCCGTTTAGTCCGCCTGAGAATTCTAATACAGTACCTGCCAAATACAAGAATGATTTTTTCTCAACGGCTATTTTTACATTATTATCTTCGAAAACCTTATCGTTTTCACCCAGTGCTTTATCGAATTTTAACTCATAAGACAAGCCTGAACAACCACCACTTTTTACGCCCACTCGGACATAATCTTTGGCTGCATCAAAACCGTCTTCCTGCATCATCGCAACGATTTTTTTACTGGCATCATCGGATACTTTTATCATTGTTATTTTGATTTTGTCTAAATTAACCGCAAAGTTAGTACAAATATCCTTTTTTTCAAGCATCTGTAACATATTTATAACGTATGAACGAATAAAGAAAATTGATTTTTAATTCTATAAATTTGTAAAAAACATTACAAAATGAAAATTTACCCAATTGAATGCGGAAACTTTAAGCTTGATGGTGGCGCTATGTTTGGTGTTGTACCTAAAACTATTTGGAACAAAACCAATCCAGCAAACGAAAATAATCTTATTGACATTGCAGCAAGATGCATGCTGATTCAAGACGGAAACCGATTGATTTTGATTGATACTGGCATGGGAAATAAACAATCGGAGAAATTTTTTGGCTATTATTCGCTTTGGGGAAGCTATTCCTTAGATAAATCGCTGGCCAAATATGGGTTTCACCGTGACGACGTGACCGATGTTTTTATGACGCATCTGCATTTTGATCATTGTGGCGGAAGTGTACATTGGAATGCCGACAAAACCGGTTATGAAGTTGCTTTTAAAAATGCGAAATTCTGGACGAACGACAATCATTGGGAATGGGCAACCAAACCAAACGCACGTGAAAAAGCATCGTTCCTATCTGAAAATATCTTGCCCATGCAAGAAAGCGGACAATTGAACTTTATCAAAAGACCCGAAGGTGATTTTGGGTTTTCGGAGGAATTGAATTTTGGGGTTTTCTATGTGGATGGACATACCGAAAAAATGATGATTCCACACATTCAATACAAAGATAAAACTATCGCTTTTTGTGCCGATTTGATTCCGACTGCTGGACATTTGCCATTACCTTATGTGATGGGTTATGACACCAGACCGCTTTTAACCATGCCTGAGAAAGCTAAGTTTTTACATGCAGCTGTTGAAAATAATTATTATTTGTGGCTCGAACACGATGCGCACAACGAAATCATAACGGTAGAAAGTACTGAAAAAGGAATTCGTCTTAAAGAAGTCTTTCACTGTGAGGATATCTTAACGTAGTGTTAATCCTTACTATTGCTGTACTAAAACATTTTATTTTTACACTCATTCAAAAATCAATTCAGTACAAATGAGAATATTACAATTATTGCTGGTGTCCATGTTTTCATTGGCCATCTCTGCACAAACGTCAAGTCAAAACTATACTAAAAAAACGCCTTTAACAGATTCCGAACTGAAACGCTGGAGTCATTTGGATTTAGAAAAAGATTCTATTCCGGGCATGAGTGTAGATAAAGCTTACGCCGAATTATTGAAAAACAAAAAAGGAACCAAAGTAATTGTTGGCGTTATCGATACGGGTGTAGATATCAATCATGAAGATTTAAAGTCTGTTATCTGGACCAATAAAAAAGAAATTCCGAATAACGGAAAAGACGATGACAAAAACGGCTATATCGACGACATACATGGATGGAATTTTTTAGGCGATTCCAATAATGAAACCCTAGAAATGACGCGTCTTTTGAGAAAGCCTGATGACGGTTCTGAAGTATACAAAAAAGCTTCTGCAGATTATAAAGCCCGATATGATGAAGTCATGGATTTAAAAGAGAACATAGATGTCTTGCTTAAAGCCGACAAAACGGTTCGTGATTTTCTAAAAAAGGAGAATTATACCATTGGAGAGTTAAAAGACATGCCTTCGGTTAAATTCGAATTGTATGACAGTAAAAGAATCATGTTGTCTTATGCCAATCAAAAAGGAGAGTCGTTCCATGATGATTTAAAATCCTATAAAGAATATGTTTATGATCAATTGGATTACAATTTGAATAAAGAGTTCAATCCCCGAAAATTGGTAGGCGATAATCCGGACGACATCAATGACAAAAAATATGGCAATAATGTAGTGTATTCTAAAGACCGTAAAGATTCCTCACACGGAACGCATGTTGCCGGTATCATTGCTCAAGCAAGAAATAATGGCCTTGGTGGAGACGGTGTTACCAACAATGTTCAAATTATGGCGGTGCGCGCCGTTCCAAATGGAGATGAGTACGATAAAGATATTGCATTGGCAATTCGCTATGCTGTTGATAATGGTGCCAAAGTCATCAATGGAAGTTTTGGAAAAGATTTTTCGCCTCATGCCGAATGGGTTTATGATGCCATAAAATATGCAGCTAGTAAAGATGTATTGTTTATTCATGCAGCCGGAAACGACTCCAAAAACATTGATACGGAACCCAACTTCCCAACCGATGAAGTAAGTGGCTCTGAAATTGCTGATAATGTATTGACTGTTGGGGCTTTAAATTATGAATATGGAGAAAAAGTAGTCGCCAAATTTTCAAACTACGGAAAAAGAAATGTCGATGTTTATGCTCCGGGTGTAAAGATTTATGCAACAATTCCGGGAAGTAAATACAAATACCTTCAAGGAACATCGATGGCAGCTCCAAATGCAGCAGGTGTAGCCACTTTAATCCGTGAATATTATCCGAATTTGAAAGCGGCTCAAGTGAAACAAATTTTAATGCAATCGGGAACGCCACTAAATCTTGAGGTAATCGTTGATGAAAAACAAATCAAGATTCCATTCGCCGAAGCCAGTATTTCCGGGAAAATTGTCAATGCCTATAGTGCACTGAAAATGGCCGAAGAAATGTCAAATACTATAAAGAGTAATCCAAAATTATAACCCCTAAAGGAAGCGTAAAACCTTCCTTTTTTATTTTATTTTTATGAAGAACAAGATTCTACTTGGTTGTATTGTACTGTGCTGCTCTTCAGTTTTTGCTCAGTCTACAAGTTATTGGCAACAAAAGGCAGACTATGAAATGACGGTTTCCATGAATGTCAAAAACTATCAGTATAAAGGCACTCAGAAATTGGTTTATACCAATAATTCTAACGATACGTTACGACGCGTGTATTATCATTTGTATAACAATGCTTTTCAACCCGGAAGCGAAATGGACATGCGTGCACAAACCATTGTAGACCCAGATGCGCGCTTCATTAAAAAAACTAAAGATTCCGACGGAAAAGAAATCAAGGAAATCAGAATTGCCAATCTTAAACCTAACGAAATCGGCTATCTGAAAATCGCCAACTTCAGACAAGATAATGCTCCTGCCAAAAATAAAGTAGTTGGTACTATACTTGAAGTCGATTTGGACAAACCCATTCTCCCTGGAACATCAACAACGTTTACTTTAGATTTTGAGGGTCAGGTTCCGGTACAAATTCGACGTTCCGGCCGCAATAATTCCGAAGGTGTAGAACTTTCGATGGCGCAATGGTATCCCAAAATAGCTGAATTCGATTTTGAAGGCTGGCACGCTGACCCTTATATTGGTCGGGAATTTCATGGCGTTTGGGGAGATTTTGATGTGAAAATCACTATCGATAAAAATTATCTTGTTGCCGGAAGCGGTGATTTGAAAAACAACAATGAGATTGGTTTTGGTTATGAAGATCAAGGAACAATAGTCAAAAAAGACTCCAAATCAAAAACGCAAACGTGGCATTTTGTGGCCAACAATGTACACGATTTTACTTGGGCCGCAGACAAAAACTACCTTCACGATATAGTAAAAGGTCCGGACAATGTGGACTTGCATTTCGTTTATAAAAACAATCCGAAAATAATTGATAATTGGAAAAAAATGCAACCGATTATGGTAGCGGTTATGGATTATTACAACAAAACCGTAGGCCCTTATCCGTATAAACAATATTCCTTTATTCAAGGTGGCGATGGCGGTATGGAATATGCCATGTGTACCTTAATGCTTGGCGAAGGAACATTAAACGGGATGATTGGCACCGCTATTCACGAATTGGCGCATTCTTGGTTTCAACACATTTTAGCTTCTAACGAATCTAAGCATCCATGGATGGACGAGGGATTTGCCAGCTATATTGAAGACATGGTTTCGAATGAACTTTCAACTAAGAAAGTTGAAAATCCCTTTGAAGGTTCTTACAGAACGTATGTTAAATTAGTCGAAACCGGCAAAGAGCAACCCTTATCTACTCATGGTGACCGTTATGATGAAAACCGAAGCTATAGCATAGCTTCGTATGTAAAAGGCGCACTTTTCCTTTCGCAACTGCAGTACCTCATCGGAAAAGAAAACACGGCCAAAACATTAACACGATTTTACAACGAATTTAAGTTCAAACATCCAACGCCAAATGATATTAAAAGAACGGCAGAACGTGTTTCCGGAGCGAATTTAGATTGGTATTTAACAGATTGGACTCAAACACTAAACACTATTGATTACAGCATTAAAAATGTTGAAAGTGCTACAGATGAAGTTCCAAGAACTGGCGTTACTTTAGAAAGAATTGGTAGAATGCCGATGCCAATGGATATTTTGGTTGAGTATACCGACGGAACTAAAGAAAGTTTCTACATTCCGTTGCGCATGATGAATTTTGAAAAAGAGAATCCGAATCCTGAAATTAAAAGAACGGTTTTACAAGACTGGGCTTGGGCTTATCCCACGTATTTTTTCGAAATCCCAAAATCAAAATCCAGCATCAAAAAGATTACTATTGACCCAAGTGGTTTTATGGCAGATGTGAAAAGAAGCAATAATATTTTTGAAGTAAAATAATTATAAAGCGAACTTTTAAGGTTCGCTTTTTTTTCGAATAGAATTTGTAGATTTACCGACGATAAAAACTTCATACGATGAAACCGATTCCACTGCTTATTGTTTGCCTTTTTTTAACTTTCGGAAGCCTTGCTTCTGCGCAACCTATTCGTTTTAAAACAAGTAGCGTAAGTTTTACCGATAAAAAAGACAACGAAAATTGGAACGAATGGTCAGACTTTGTCGATGCCAATGTGTTAATTACTGTAGATGCTAAGAAAGATTTAATAACTGTAAATTCAAGCGAAGTACAGTCGTTTAAAATCAAAGCTTACGGCGAAATCACCGATAATGATGAAGTAAACATTGTTCCTTTTGAATGTATGGACAATAAATTTTCAAAATGTACCATTCTGATTATTACCAAGAAAAAAGAGAACAACCGGATGCAGTTTTACATCAATTATAACGAAGTCAAATTTGTGTATAACATCTACAATGTCCAATAATAATGGATGCTTCCTATCCTAAAGCTGAAAAACTAAAAAGCAAAAAAATTATTGACATCCTTTTTACCGAAGGAAAATCGGTGAGTAAATACCCATTGCGCCTTGTGTATGTTGCCCATGATTTTGAAGATAATGTACCTTTAAAAATGGGCGTTTCGGTTTCTAAAAAATATTTTAAAAAGGCAGTCGACCGCAACTATTTCAAGCGTGTTTTGCGCGAATGTTATCGGTTAAATAAACCATTGCTTCAAGAAAATATGAATGCCAAATACTGCTGTATGTTTTTTTATCAAACTAAAGAAAAACTGTCGTATTCCGAAATAAACGAAAAAACAATTCGGCTTTTTGAGAAGTTTGCCCAAGCTATTCAGGCAGAACAGCATTTACTGTAAACTGTCAAGGCAATAAATTAGAACATTATACGTTTTAATTTAGCTAGTTATTGTTACATTAGTTGTCTTAATTCTTCTCATTAGAAAACGATTCAAACGAAAAAATAAAAAAGATGGTATCGAAAATTAAAAGCATTAAAAAAAGATATATAATTCCGGTAATATTGAGTGTGTTTCTCTTTATTGGCGTAAGTTTTAAAGATGATTATTTTGAGATTTCCAAGCAAATTGAAATCTTCACAACCTTATACAAAACCATCAATCAAAATTATGTAGACGAAACCAATCCGGCAGAATTAATGGACAAGGCTATTAAAAGTATGTTGGCCGATTTGGATCCGTATACTAATTATTTCAATGAACAGGATGTCATCAAATTCAAAATAAACAATACCGGAGAATATACCGGAATGGGCGCCATGATTACCCGAAAAGAAGATAAACTCATTGTAAAAGAACCTTACAAAGGATTTCCTGCCGACAAAGCCGGACTCAAAGCCGGAGATGAAATTATCCAAATTGGTGACGTATTATTGGCCGATTTTAAAGATGATGCCTCGCAATTAACCAAAGGCGCAAAAGGAACTAAAATCGATATTAAATACCTGCGTCAGGGGAAACCCATGAGTACCCAATTAATTCTTGATGAAGTAGCCGTAAAAGCCGTTCCTTTTTTCGGAATGGCAGATGATAAGACCGGATACATTGTATTAACGCAGTTTAACGCTAAGGCATCCTCAGAAACCAAAGAAGCTTTGGAGAAATTAAAAGAAGACGGAGCTAAACAGATTATTTTGGATTTACGTGGCAATGGTGGTGGCTTACTGCATGAAGCGGTAAACATTTGTAACCTTTTTGTTCCAAGAGGTGAGTTGATTGTAACGACAAAATCTAAAAACACCAAATACAACAATACCAACAAAACAACGAAAGAACCTGTCGATACCGAAATTCCACTAATAGTAATTGTAGACGGGAAAAGTGCGTCCGCCTCTGAAATTGTTGCCGGAGCTTTGCAAGATTTAGACCGAGCCGTTATCATCGGAAGCCGAAGTTTCGGGAAAGGATTGGTGCAGCGACCGATTGATATGACTTATGGAACTCAGGTTAAAGTGACTATTTCTAAATATTACACACCATCCGGAAGATGTATTCAGGCATTGGATTATGGACGGAAAGATAAAAACGGAAAAGCGATCCGAACAGAAGAGAAAAACTATAATGCCTTCAAAACCCAAAAAGGAAGAACCGTATATGATGGTGGCGGTATTTTACCTGATGTCGTTCTGGAAAACACCAAGACTAGTGCTATTGCCGAAGCTTTACAAAAAAATGATGCTATCTTTAGCTATGCGACTAATTACTATTACAAAAACCCAAATCTTGGCGACAAAATCCCTACGATTTCTGATGCCGACTTAGCGGATTTTAAAGCCTATCTGAAAAAAGAAAAGATTTCTATGAATACCGAAACAGAAATCGCTTTAAAAAATACTTTGGAAAAAGCTAAAAAGGAAAATTTAGATGCTACTATTGCTACCGAATATCAACAATTATTGAGTGCTTTGGAACGCAGTGAAGAGACGTTAATTGATAAAAATCAGAAGGAAATCAAGAATTTACTTTTAGACGAAATCATCAAAAGATATCAGTACAAGGAAGGTTTGTACCAATATTACCTAAAAAGCAATTTCGAAATCAAAAAGGCTATCGAAGTGCTCAACGACAAAGCTCAATACACTAAGATTTTGAAATTATAATATGAAGTTTTTAAAATATTTACCCCTATTGTTTTTCGGATGGCTTCAGGCTCAGGAAGAAATTGTCCATTCTGTTTACTTTGATTTTGATAAGCATGTCTTGAATGAAAAACAAGTCCATGACGCTGTTGATTTTATACAAAAAACCGATTCTACCCGAATCGAATCCATTCAGATTTTTGGTTATACCGATGATGTTGGAAAAGAAGCCTATAATTTCAAACTTTCTACCAAACGCGCTACAGCTATTCAGGACAAGTTCATTGAAAATGGTATTAAGAGTAAAATCATTGTAACTATTGAAGGAAAAGGGCGGATTTTAATAGATGATGATATTTTGGAAAATCTTCCCGAAAAACGCTCTAAAAACCGTCGTGTGGATATCGTTGTCAATGTAAAACCTTTGCCCAAAATCGAAATTCCGGGATTTTATACTACCATTCAAAAAAACCATATCGTTGGAGACCATATTTATCTGGAAAACGTATTGTTTCAAAGAGGCAGCAGTAAACTGGAATTCAAATCAAAAACAGACCTTGACAAAATAGCAAAGCTGCTTCATAAATATAAAAATCTGCAATTCGAAATTCAGGGACATGTGTGCTGTACGCCTCCTTATCAAAAAGAAGCTATTGACAAGGATACCAAAAAGCGACAGTTATCTTTTAACCGCGCACAAACGGTTTACAAGTATTTACTTTTCAAGAAAATTTCGAAAGACCGCATGACTTTCAAAGGTTATGGAAATACAGTGCCTTTAGGAAAAGGAGCGCAATACGACCGAAGAGTGGAATTGGTTATTACTAAAATCTAACCGTTGCGAATTTTTCCGTACTAATCTTTTCATCGTAAATATGGTAAAACAAATTTACAGAGGATAAAGCCTGAATTTAATCACGATCGCTTCATCTCAATATGAGGAATATCATCTTCGAGATACGTTTCGCTAGTCTGGATAAACCCATGGCTCTCGTAGAATTTTTTTAGATAAAGCTGGGCAGAAATGGTAATTTTAGTTTCGCCAAATTGGTGTTTCACAAAATAAATGGCTTCGCGCATGAGAATATGCCCTAATTTTTTATCTCGGTACGTAGGTTTAACCACTACTCTTCCGATGGAGGCTTCTTCAAAATAATCTTTGGGTTTGAATAAACGAGCATAGGCAACCGTTTGCCCATTATCTTCGCCAATTAAGTGCAATGCTTTTTGATCTTTACCGTCTATGTCCTGATAAACGCAGTTTTGCTCCACCACAAAGACTTCAGAGCGCAATTGCAGTAAATTATATAAGTCAATAGCAGAAAGTGCCTCAAATCGCTTTATTTTCCATTGTATGTCCATAATTATTTTTTGATTTGAATAGATTTGATGATGGATTCCAATTCGAACATCAAATCGCGTTTTTCTTTCGAAGGTGCATAGCAAAATCCCTCTAATACCAATATTCGTCGGTGTTCTTTATCAAAGATGGTATAATTGATAAAAGGTCCCGACATAAAGTCGTTTTTCATTTGCCAAGTTCCTTTGGTTTCATAGCATTTATTTCCCGCAAGCATTATTTTAGAGAAATAAGGAGAATACGCTGCTTCGGTTACCATCTGAGTACCGTAATCCGAACCGTGAATGTAGGCTTTTCCGATCGAGTCTCTGGTTCGGACAATATCATTTACAGCAGTATTGGTGTGGATACTTTTCCACGGAATCTGATAAATGATTAGACTAGTGTTCCCGCTTATGATTTCACTTTTGAGCCAAATGAAATTCTTTCTTCGCATTACGTATTCATATTTGGACGGTATAAGCAAATCGATATTGAACTTCTTTTGGATTTTTTTAGTATTTAATAAGGAATCTTTAAAGATATCCTGATTGTGAATAACCTCAATCGCACGCATCTTTTTAATAATGTCTGGCGCATTCTCTTCCAGAAGTTCAATTATTTCAAAAGAGGTTTTCCCCGAAATATGAAAAGCATTTTGAGGAGTTGCGAATTCATTTTCTTTGAATTCATATTTATTTTCATTGCCTTTCTTGACGATAATGATATTATGGCTACCTGTTGAAAATCCTTCAAAAAGCTTTACCGGATATTGATTGATGGTAAACAAAGGCTCTTCTTGTGGTAACCCTAAAACAGGCGATGCAAATTTGTTTCGGATACTATCACCTACTTCTCCGTTCCAAAGCTGATCATCAATAATTACGGAAATGGTGTTTATGGCTGCAGAAGATGTATCAGGAGTCTTGTCTTCCTTAAAAGAACAGGAACACAAAAAAGCCGGAAGTAAAAGCCATAAAAAAAGGGTTTTATTCATAATAGAAATAAAACCCAAATTTATAGAAGATTTTCGGATTAACCGTTAATTTTTAATTTCATCCCGGCTTTAAGGCTTTCGTTTTTGATGCCGTTCCATTTTTTTAAATCTGAAATAGAAACACCTGGGTATTTTTTAGCAATACTAAACAAAGAATCCCCTTTTTTTACATAATACAGTTTTACCTGATTTCTGTCGTTGGCAGCAATGCTTTCTTTTTTAGCGGAAGTGTTTTTGTTATCAGAAGTAATCACATATTTTTTTCCTACCACTAAGGTAGCGCCTAACTGGATGTTATTGTCTTCTAAATTATTCCAATCCTTAATATCCGAAACGGCTACATCGTATTTACGGGAAATGCTTCCTAAGTTTTCACCTTTTTCTACGATATGCTCTGTGATTTTAACATCTGCTTTGTTTGCGGTATCATTGGCTGAATCCTCGTTGCCTGCTACAGCTAGTTTTATCCCTTGATCAACATTCAACTCTTCGAGATTATTCCATTTTTTCAAGTCTTCTAAGCTAACGTTGAATTTTTTGGCAATACTGAATAAGTTATCACCTCTTTCTACAACGTAAAAATCGCTTGATTTTTCATCCTCATTTGAAGCAACATCTGTTTCCACGTTTTTATCGTTCTTAACCTCTTTTCTAACTGTGGTTACTACTCTTTCGTTTTTGATAATTTTCAAACTTTTTCCGGGAATGATATTGCTTCCTTTAAGTTTGTTCCATTTTTTAACTTCGGCAACTGTTACTCCGAATTTATCTGAGATTTCACCAAGGTTATCCCCTCTTTTAACTTTATGGTATTTTACAACATCTTTATAAGAAACTACTTTTTCCTCTTTAAATACTTTTGAAGAATGCGAGGCAATCTGCGATGGTTCTTTAACAGAAACAGTATCTGGTTTGGTTATTTTCTTATTGTTTGAGGCTATGGTTTCCATCGTGTAGATTTTTAATTTTCTACCCAAAGGCGCTTTATTGTTTTTAAGATGATTCCACTTTTTGAGTTCGGTCATCGTTATACCATAACGGTCTGAAATCTCACTAAGGCTATCCCCTTTTCTGACTTTATGATACTTAATTCTTGAAACCGTACCCTCGTTTTCAGAGCTGTTAGTACTTCTTGAAGCGAGCATACTCTCATAAGGTCTTTCTCTTTTGTCGGCCTCATACTTTACGAAAGCATATATTTTATCCTCGTTTGACGTAAATACAGCAATCTTATTCACCGGTAATCTCAAATAATGATTTTCTCCTGTGATATAAGGAACAACTTCTCTCTTGTAAGACGGATTTAAGAACTGCAATTCGGCAATAGGAACGTCTAACAAATCAGAAATTTGTTTGAAAGTCATTGCATTCTTTATCATTACAGTATCTGTAGCGAAATGATTAGCGATGGCTTTGTCTGGTTTTATGCCATGTTCTTTATGGTATTCAAAGATGTACATCGTTGCCAAAAAGGCAGGTAAATATCCTTGAGTTTCTTTATGAAGATAAGGTCTGATGTTCCAGTAATTTTGTTTTCCTCCTGATCGACGGATTGCTTTAGCAACATTACCCGGACCTGTATTATAGGAGGCAAGAACCAAATCCCAATCCCCAAAAATACCATACATATTTTTCATGTATTGCGTGGCGGCTTTACTCGCTTTCAAAGGATCGCTTCTTTCGTCTACATAAGTATCCACTTTTAATCCGTATTGTTTACCGGTCTGATACATAAACTGCCACAAACCTGTTGCTCCTACTCTTGAAACTGCTCTAGGATTCAATGCCGATTCCACAACAGATAAATACTTAATTTCAAGTGGAATATTCTGAGCTGCTAATGATTCTTCAAACATTGGAAAATAAAACTGAGAAACGCCCATTAATCTTTCGAATGCTCTTTTTCTGTTTTTTAAGAAAGATTTGATTACGTTTTCTAAACCAACATTATATTCGATATTGAAGGGTGATTTTTCGTCCAGCTTCTTCAGTCTTTCTTTTAAAAGTTCTGTGGACAATTCGTAATCCACTTTCTGATCCACATCGATATTTTTGATGTCAAAGCTCAGTTCGTTATACAAATCCAAACTTGCTAATTCCTGCATCCACAAGCTATCGACACAAGATGCAATGTTGTCTTGTACAAAAGTCGCTTTAATGGAATCAAGAACTTCTCTTCTCGTTAACGGCTCTTTTTTTATCGCTGTAGCGACGATGGTATCTTGAGCAAAAACTGCCGATGATACCAGGATTAGCGCCAGAGATGTGATTTTTTTTATGATCATAACTTTATTGTGTAAAGTGTTTATTTCGAATTCAGTTTTATTAATTGTCACCAATTAATAACGTAGCATATTGTTTTTTATTGTGTTGCCACAAAATTTTAACTTAAAATAGCTGCAATTCCAGGTAGCGTTTGTCCTTCTAACATTTCCAACATAGCGCCACCGCCAGTTGAAACATAGCTCATTTTATCTTCTAAACCAAATTGTTTAACCGCAGCTACGGAATCGCCTCCTCCGACAAGAGAAAAAGCACCATTTGCTGTTGACGCAGCTATATAATTCCCTAATTCAATGGTTCCGTTAGCAAAATTTTCCATTTCAAAAACACCTAATGGACCGTTCCAAAGAATTGTTTTCGATTCCATGATAACCTTTCTAAAATTCTCTAATGATTTTGGGCCCGCATCTAATCCTTGCCATCCATCAGGAATTTCCCGAACATCTACAATCTTAGTATTGGCATTATTTGAAAAGGCATCTGCTGCCACAACGTCAACTGGTATGTGAATTTGAACGTTTTTTTCTTTAGCCAAACGCAAAATTTCTAAAGCCAATTCCTGTTTGTCATCTTCACAAATAGAATCTCCGATTTTGCCACCTAGGGCTTTTACAAAAGTGAATGTCATTCCGCCACCAATAATCATGTGATCCACTTTGTCTAAAATATTTTCAATAACAGTAATCTTTGAAGAAACTTTAGACCCTCCTAAAACTGCAGTTACAGGTTTTACAGAGTTATTCAAAACCCGCTCTAAACTTTCGATTTCTTTAGCTAAAAGTGTACCAAAACATTTTGCATTGGGAAAAAATTTAGCAATTATCGTTGTAGAGGCATGCGCTCTGTGAGCAGTCCCAAAAGCATCGTTCACATAAATATCTCCCAAAGAAGCTAATTCTTTAGCAAAACCTTCATCTCCTGCTTCTTCTTCAGGATAAAATCGAAGATTTTCTAACAATAAAACTTCGCCTGGTTTTAAATCACGGGCAGCTTTTGCAGCTATATCTCCTCTACAATCTGACGCAAAGTGAACATTTCTGCCCAACACTTCCGATGTTTTTTCTACAATATGTCGTAATGAATATTTATCTTCTTTTCCTTTAGGTCTTCCTAGATGAGACATTAAAATTACACTTCCGCCATCAGCAAGAATAGTATCTATAGTTGACTTTGCAGCTTCAATTCTAGTAGCATCAGTAACATTAAAATTTTCGTCTAAGGGAACATTAAAATCAACTCTTATTAGGGCTTTTTTGCCTTTGAAATTGAAATCTTGAAGGGTTTTCATTTTGTGTTTTTCAGGGTTTGCATCCTTGCAAATATAGTAAAATTTAATTTCATCGGTAGTTTTTGTGCTTTTGTCGATGTTTTTTAAGGGAATTTTAAGGTTTAAAAACTTTATCCTCAAACGAATAGAAAGCAGTTTCTGAAAAAGAACCGCCTCTTTGCTTTCTAATTGTTATTCAAATTAGCAAAATATTTCCGTTATATTTGCCTATGCATTTTTCAGACATTCTTGGTCAGGACTACATAAAAAATCATCTCGTTAAGAGCGCTGCATCGGGAAGAATTCCTCATGCACAATTATTTGTTGGCCCTGAAGGCTGTGGAACTTTAGCCATGGCTATAGCTTACGCGCAATTTGTTTTATGTTCCAATTTAGGCTCTGAAAATAGGGGTGGCAATGAAAGCTGTAACCTAAAATTTCAATCGCTTTCCCATCCTGATTTACATTTTGTGTATCCCAATGTTACGAATGAAGAAGTAAAGACTAAACCTAAAAGTGCTGATTTCATAAGTGACTGGCGTGAATTTGTTTTAGCAAATCCTTACGGTAGCTTATTTGATTGGTACAAACATTTAGGGGTTCAAAATAAACAGGGTGAAATCCGAGTAGAAGACGCGCAGGATATTTTAAAATCATTAGCTTTAAAGTCCTACGAAGGAGGTTATAAAATCATGATTGTTTGGATGGCCGATAAAATGAACATTTCGGCTTCAAATAAATTACTAAAATTGCTCGAAGAACCACCTGAAAAAACACTCTTCCTCTTGATTACTGAAAATGAAGAAGATATTATACAAACGATTCGCTCAAGATGTCAAGTATTGCATTTTGGGGCTTTACCTGAAGCTATAATAGCAAAAGCGATTAAAGATAAATACTTTCTGGATGATGCTTCAGCAACAAAAGTTTCCCATCAAGCTCAGGGAAATTATAATAAAGCCATTCATATCGTTAACAACGATGCCGAAGACTTACCTTTTGAAAAGTGGTTTGTTGATTGGGTTCGGGCTGCTTTTAGAGCAAAAGGGAATGCTGCTGCAATTCAGGATTTGATTGTGTGGAGTGAAGAAGTTGCTGGTTTAGGTCGAGAAGGACAAAAACAATTTTTAAACTATTGCATTGTCATGTTTCGACAGGCATTATTGTTTAATTATGAAACGCAAAATCTGGTTTATGTAGAGCCTAAAATTGAGAACTTCAGCATTGCTAAATTCGCACCTTTTGTCAATGGAAACAATATAAATGCTATTTTTAAAGAGCTTTCAGATGCCATTTATCATATAGAACGAAATGGAAATGCCAAGATTATACTTACCGATTTATCAATAAAACTGACGAGATTAATTCATAAAAACTAATTCCTATGACCAATACTGCTTCTGTACTTGTTTTGATTTTTTTAGCTGTCACTTTTATACAATCTGCTTATGATAAAGTATTTGCCTGGCAAGGAAATGTTGATTGGCTTAAAAGTCATTTTGCGAATACCTCACTACTTAAAAACAATGTTCCTGCTGCGCTTGGAGTAATATTGCTTTTAGAATTAATAACGGGTATTTTAACTTTAGTTGGCTGTGTACAATTATTAATTAATGGCGAGAGGACATTTGGCTATTATGGTGCAGTTTTTTCTTGTATTACCCTGATTTTGTTGCTTTTAGGTCAACGTTTAGCAAAAGATTATGATGGTGCCAGAACTATTGCCATCTATTTTTTGCCAGCAGTTTTAGCTGTTTTTTGGCTATCTTGATATACTTAAAATAAAAAGCCGTCCTGATTGAGACGGCTTTTTTTATATAAAAAGATTTATTTTTTCTCTTCTTTAGGAGTTTCTTCCTTTTTGTTAGTAGACTGATATTTGTCGTTGATTAATTTTATTACTTCTTTGGTAATATCATAACTGTCTTTTGCATATAAAACAGATGGTGAAACATCGCCAGATCCGTAAATGTAGTCAAAGCCTTTTTGTTTACCATATTCCTGAATTATTTTTCTATAATTTTTTACCATTGAATCTTGCTCAACTCCGCTTTCCTGTTGCAATTGCTGTAACATTGCTTGTTGCGCATACGTCAATCTCTCTTCTCTTTGTTGTAATTCTGAGCCTTTTTGTTGTGCCCAGGCTTGACCATTTTTTTGTGCATTTTCTCTAAAACTTGCTGCTTCTGATTTGAACTGAGCGACTTCTGCATCTAATTGACTACCCATTACTTTGGCTTTGTCTTTATATTTTGCTTCAATATCTTTTGCCTCTGTCGATTCTTCCATCAATTTTGATGTATCTATATAGGCTGTTTTAAACTCTTTAATTTCTGTTGTTTTATTGCAAGAAATGATTGCAAATGCGAATGCAATAAGGAAGATTGTTTTTTTCATTATGTTTTACTAATTATTTTTCGAGTCCAAAAGTATAAAAATTAAATTCAATAATCTAAGGTTGATGTATTGTCTCTTTTATGATATAATTTTTATTTATTAAGGTTTAATTTGTTATGTTTTTTATCTATTGTTTTTACCCTCAAATAAAGCTAAATAAAGAAACTTTACCATTTTATCAACCACAAATGCATTTGAGGTTACTTTCGGCGAAAGTGGGCTTTAATTTCGATTTTTAGCTGTTTTTAATCACATAAATATGAGATGAAAACTCATTTGTTCGCTTTCCGTTGAGATTTGACTTTAATCCAACAAAAAAAGCCTTGATAAAATTCATTTTTCCAGATTTGTATTTCTCTGACAATAGACTTACATAAAAACTATCAAACTTCATTGGTAGCACGTCTACTAAAAGCATTTCTTTTTCAGAAAACAATTTTTGAATAGCAGTTCTCGAAAAATGCCAGATGTGTCTCGGCACATCATAAGCCGCCCAAAATCTTCCGTAATAATTGGCATCAAAAGATTTAAAGTTTGGGACCGCTATAATAATTGTTCCCTTTGGTTTTAGTAATCTTTTTAACTCTAAAATATACTCCTCTAAATTAGGCACGTGCTCCAAAACGTGCCACATGGTAATTACATCAAAAGAATGGCTTTCCAGATTCGATAAATTATCTGCAAAGTTTACTCCCTTTTTTAAAGCTATCGATTTTGCTTTCAAACTTGGTTCAATTCCTATTGTCTGCCAACCCTCATTTTTTGCCACTACTAAAAAATCTCCTGTTCCAGCTCCTATGTCTAAAAGCCTTCCTTTTTCAGATTGCGCATTAATTAGCTTTACTTTATTTTTAAGTGCAATGTTTTTTATTATATGGTATACTCTTTCAAATAATGATCGTTTTCCGTCTGTGTGGGAAATGTAATCATCACTTTCATAATAACTAGGTAATTTTTCTAAACTTGGCTTCGGAAAAGTGATTAATAAATCATACTCGGGATTGTGGTGCAATTCGAAAATCTCGTTTGAAACGGAATAATCTTTAACTTTTTTAAAAAAAATATTGTTCTGAAAACTCATAAAACTCTTTATTAGTAGGGCTTGCGAAACTTAGTTTCACGTGGAACAGATTGTTATCTTCCCATATAAATTAATAAAACTGAAATATCTGATGGAGAAACACCGCTGATTCTTGATGCTTGTGAAATAGTTACCGGTCTAATAGAACTTAGCTTTTGCTTAGCTTCAATTGACATCGATTTGATTTTATGATAATCAAAATTTTCAGGGATTTTAATATCTTCTAGTCGAATTAATTTTTCAGCATTGTTTCGTTCCTTTTCTATATAACCTGAATATTTTACCTGAATTTCCGCTTGTTCGATTATTTCTTTATCCAAATCATTTTCGACAACATAGTTCTTGACTTTGTCAAACTTCATAAAATCATCTAGCTCAATTTGTGGTCGTGAAAACACTTTAAACATTTTATCTGATTGAAGCATCAGTGAACTCTCTTTTGATTCTAAAATTGGATTGGCTTCTTCTGGAGAGACGCTGGTCTCTTTGAAAAAGGCAACCATTTTTTCACTTTCATTGAATTTGTGTTCCATTCTTCTCAATTGCTTTTCAGAAGCTAAACCAATTTCATAAGATTTTGGAGTTAAGCGGAAATCCGCATTGTCCTGGCGCAATAATGTTCTGTATTCCGCACGAGATGTGAACATTCGGTAGGGCTCTTCAGTTCCTTTCGTAATCAAGTCGTCTATCAAAACTCCGATATAGGCTTCATCACGACGAAGAATCATTGGTTCCTGCTCCTTTACTTTAAGAGCCGCATTAATACCAGCCATTAATCCTTGAGAAGCCGCTTCTTCGTAACCTGTTGTACCATTTATTTGCCCTGCGAAGTATAGACCGTCAACTAATTTAGTTTCTAGCGTATGTTTCAATTGAGTTGGAGGAAAATAATCGTATTCAATGGCGTAACCTGGTCGGAAAAACTTAACCTTATCAAAACCTTCCACAGAACGCAGCGCTTTAAACTGAATATCTTCTGGCAATGAAGTGGAAAAACCATTCACGTAAACCTCAACGGTGTTCCATCCTTCAGGCTCAACAAACAGTTGATGTCTCTCTTTATCGGCAAAACGATTTATCTTGTCCTCAATAGAAGGGCAATATCTTGGTCCAATACTTTTTATTCTACCATTAAACATTGGGGAACGATCAAAACCTTCCCTGAGAATACTATGCACCTCATTAGAAGTATAGGTCATATGACATGGCTTTTGATGTGTCAAAGGCTTAGTTTCATCTGAATAAGAAAACTTATCTGGAAATTCGTCACCAAGTTCTTCTCTCATTTTAGAATAATCTAAAGAACGTCCATCAACTCTGGGTGGTGTCCCGGTTTTCATTCTTCCCGCTTCGAAACCAACTTTAATTAAATCATCTGTGATACCATAGGCTGCACTTTCACCAGCTCTTCCTCCTCCAAATTGTTTATCACCAATATGAATTAAACCATTAAGAAAAGTGCCATTGGTTAACACAACGGTCTTAGCTTTGATTTCAATCCCGAGTGACGTAACAATCCCTTCTATCTTATTATTCTTAATCAAAAGCCCTTTGACCATCTCCTGATAGAAATCGACATTCGGAGTTTGCTCTAATCGCAACCGCCATTCTTCAGCAAAACGCATTCGGTCGGACTGTACTCTTGGAGACCACATAGCGGGTCCTTTCGATTTGTTAAGCATTTTAAACTGGACGGCAGTTTTATCGGATATAATTCCGGAATATCCACCAAGCGCATCAATCTCACGAACAATCTGTCCTTTTGCAATTCCACCCATAGCAGGATTGCAAGACATCTGCGCAATGTTTTGCAGACTCATTGTAACCAATAGCGTACTACAGCCCAAATTTGCCGCTGACGCGGCGGCCTCGCAACCTGCATGGCCTGCACCCACAACTATTACATCGTATTTTTCTAAAAACATTATTTAATTATGTTTCACGTGGAACAATTAGTCAATAACCTTAACTGTCTTTGTGGAATTATCAGAAAAACATATTCTGAAAATCTTAAGTCCTTGAGCAAAATTGCTCTCAATAAAAAAATCAGAACTGTTAATATTATTTGATTTATGTAGCTTTTTTCCCGTAGTATCATACAATTCTACAGATTGGATTTCAGTATTGTTTGAATGAAGGATATAACTGCCTTTACTAGACGACAAAGTAAAATCATTTCCGACAAAATTTGGGCTCGACAATTGAAAATCTGCCAACCTAGCAATGCCTCTCGAAAAAACGCCATTAACAGCAGAAAAGTTTCCTGCAACTAGTATTTTATTATCGATAGTCATGTCAACAACATAAACAGTACCATTAGGGCCGGTTCCTACTGAAAAAGTACTGTCAGAAGTTCCATCAGCATTAATCCTTAAAAGCCTATCATTAACAACTCCATTCGCATAATTTAAATTACCCCCTATAAGGAACTTGTCCGATAGAGGTTTAATTTCATAAACTATATTGTTAGCTATTGCTGTACTCTGAAACGGGATATTTGAAAAATTGGAATCAAAAGATCCATTGTTATTAAGCCCCATCAAAACAAACCCAAGACTAGCATCATTGTAATCAATCATCAATCCCCCTAACAAAACATTTCCATCAGGTTTACAAAAGATCTTATTTCCTGAAAGAAAAAAATCTAAATTCTGAAATGTACTGTCTATAGTTCCATCAGCATTGAATCGCTTTATTGGCATGTTAAAAGTGGCTGAAAAAGCAACTACAATTTTACCATCGGCCTGAACTTCTATGTCTTTGACTATTTCCATATCCTGAAAAGTTGAATTTGGATAAACAAAGCTAGAATCATAAGAGCCATCAGCATTCAAACGTATAAAGTTTTTTGAAGACTGTCCAATAACTCTATAACTACCGCCAACAAGAATTTTGCCTTCTGAAGTAACCTTAACACTCCACAAACTTTTAACGCCTTGAGCAGGACTACTAAATAAATTTGTTCCTATGAAAGTGGGATCTACACTTCCATCATCATTAATCCGTACTATGCAATTCTTTGCCCCTCCTTTGTAAGTTGAAAAATTTCCAACCGCTAAAATTTTACCATTAGAGTCAATCGCCAAATCGTATACCACTCCAGGATTCACTCCAGAAGCCACACCTGTTCCAGTAATAAAGGATTCATCCAATGTACCATCTGCATTCAATCTTGCTATTCCATTACGTGTAACTCCATTGTATGAAACAAAACTGCCTCCAATAACTATTTTCCCATCAGCTTGCTGCACCATTGCGAAAAGATTTCCAAGAAGACCTGAATTACCAGTATTAAAAGTTGTGTCAACGGCATATGTCTGTGCAAAAAATAACGACGGTAATGCTAACAAAACAATTATACTAAATTTTTTAATATTTCTCATCTAGACTATTTATAAAACATTTTCATTTTTTCCTCTTCTTTTTGACGCATAAGTTTCTCGTCTTCCTCGCTTTTATCTTTATATCCACAATAGTGTAAAACTCCGTGAGCTAAAACTCTTTTTAATTCATCCTCAAAAAGCACATCAAAATCTAATGCATTATCACGTACTCTTTCTATAGAAATGAAAATATCACCATGTAAGTGGTTTCCCTCAGAATAATCAAAGCTTATAATATCGGTAAGCGTGTCGTGGTCCAAATACTGCTGGTTTAATTCAACTAAATAGTTATCGTCACAGAAGATATAGTTTATCTCTCCTTCGTGCTTGTTTTCAGAGCTAATAACTTTAGATATCCATTCTGAATAAGCGGCTTCTTCTTCTAATTTGAAATCTAACTCGTAATTAAAACTAATCATTGGTTTTAAAATATTCTTGAACCTTCTGGTTAAAATTGGAGCGCAAAGGTAAGCTTTGTCTATTTAAAATTTCAATACTCTTTAAATAATCTTGAAGTCTGCTTGGTAATGCAGTTGCCTGATTATTATATTCTTTCTTATTCGTTTCTGATTGACGCTTTTTGTCTTCACCCTGTTGTTGGACAGCCTTTTCCAATTTCAACAACTCATATTTAACATTTAAAATCTTTTGAAGCGTTTCATTATTAAAACCTTTATTCAACAATTGCTTTTCTATTTGCTTCATTTGATCAAGCGCATTTTGACCATTTCCTCCAACTCCTTGTTTTTTAAGCTCCTTTTCCAGAGCTTCTCTCAATTGCTGTTGTTCTTTGTAAATTTCCATAATGGCTTTAGCATCACCTTCTCCGTCCTGACCATTCTCACCACCATTTTGGTTTCCTTGTCCTTTACCACTATTACCCTTACCATTGCCGCTTTCTCCTTTTCCTTCTTTCTGACCGTTACTGCCTTGTTGTCCGTCTTGACCTTGGCCTTCTTTTTCTCCTTTGCTACCTTCTTGACCTTCTCCAGGTTTATCACCTTTTTTCATACCCTTCTTCATCTTCTCTCCAAGACCTTCCTGCTTTTTAATAATATCCGGCAATTGCATTCCACCTTGTCCTTGTCCAGGTTTTGGCTTTCCAGCTCCGGCTCCTGACATTTGCATCTGCATTCCGTTTAAGATATCGCTCAACATATCTGCTAATTTATTAGAGGAAGAGACTGCATACTGTTGATGTGAATTACCTTTAGGCACATTTGATTCTGCTAAATTTTCAATTGCTTTATCAACATTATACTGAACATTACCAATTTCCTTAGTAACCTCTTCTGCTATCTTCGGATTACGCAATGACATGGCAAATAAACTATCGTCTACGTGTTTAAATTGTTGTTTTAAATCTTGTTGGGTCTTTAAACTTTTATTAAAAGCCGGTGCACCACGTTTTAAATTCTTAAACTGCTTCATCACATCTTCTTGAGAAAACGAATAGGCCAAAAGATTGTCTAAAATCTGACGCAACATCGCTACATCTTCTTCCATTTGTTCCATTTCACCAGAAGCCATTTGTTCCTGCATTTGCTTACTCATTTGCTTCATTTTTTTTGAAGCACTTTTCTGTTTTGGCTTGGCTTTCTCTTTTTGCTGCTTTTGCAATTGCTCTTTAGCATCCTTTAAATCTTCGTCAATGCTTTTCTCCTTTTCTTCCGTCTTAGGCATATCCATAGGAGATTTTAATTCCTTATTTTCTTTTTGCAAGTCCTTAAGTTCTTCTTGTAGCTTATCAAACTCTTTGTTAATTTCTTCTTGCTTTTCTGTGTTGTTCTCTTCCGTTTTGTCAGCTAATTTATCTTGCTTTTCTGCAAGCTTATTCATTTTATCCGCAATTTGCTGCGCTTTTTTCTCTACATAGTAACGCTTAGTAAGCTCCACTAATTGCTCTAAACTCTTCGTCTGATTTTTACTAGCTTGCTGGAATTTCTCCATCTTTTCAAACAACTCATCTTTGTTGATTTTATCATTCAACTTCTTAAGTTCGTCAAGGAGTTTTTTGTTCTTTTCTATTTCTTCTTTTGATTTTTCAAGTCGTTCCTGAAGCGCTTCTTTCTTCTCATCTTTTTTCTCCGATTTGAATTGCTCCAGATTTTCTTTCATCTTCTCGGAGAACTCTTTCATCATCTCATCCTGTTGCTTTTGACGTTGGATAAAATCGTTGACTTTTTGTTGCTCTTTATATTCTAAATTATCTTTCTCTTTGCCCATTTTTTGCAACTTGTCCATTTCCGAAAGTTGTTTGTCCTGAGCTTTTAAAGATTTTGCTAGCGAATTGATATTCTCGTTTTGCTGCTGCATCATCTCGTCCTGCTTTTCCTCTTCGGTAGCAATTCTGTTGCTGAATACAGATGATTTCGTGCTTTTGAAATTATGAATTGCATCATTATCAAAAATTTCAAAATAGTATTCATACGAAACACCTTCTTCTACCGGAAGATTGCTTGGAAAAGAAAATACAAACTGGTCGTAAACATCTCTTTTAACCGCTATCGTTGCTTTTTTTGTTTGATTCGGAGTCTCTTTAGGATAGTAGACAATTAGTAACTTAGACAAGCCATAATCGTCTGAAACCTGACCCAAAACGAAGTTTTTATTAACTTTTAAACTATCGGGAGCATTGTTTACGGTAATCGTTGGAAACTGATCCTTGATAACAGAAATTTGATAGTTCAGTTTTTCGTAGTTCAGAACCTTATTATTCGAAGTTAAAATTTGGTAATCCACATTCTGAAGAATGCTTTTGGTTAATGAAAAAACATTGTCCTGCTTTCCGAAGGTGTATCGTGAATTTTCATTTACCCAATCCACTTTTTGAGTAGCCAGGGTGTTCATTCGCCAAGTCACCTGAGTTCCTTCGGGGATAATTGCATTACCGGTTCCTTTAATAACTTCTGCTTTTTTATTCAAATAACCCGGGAAACGCAGTAGCATTTCAAAATTGGCAATCGAGGGAACTGTAACGACTTTTAGTTCGTAATCGTTAGAGGAAACATTGTTCGCTTCGAGATGAAACGCTAAATCATCCGAAGGTTTCGGAATAACAAATTCAAATTCTCCCGGTTTACTACTTTCCATATAATAACTTTCATCGCCAATGAAAATCATCGCGTTTTCGGGAACAACTTTTCCAACGGTTTTAACTTTTAAAAGATAATCCTTGTTTTGCTCTGTTTGTAAATTGGCGTTCAAAACTTCAAACTCAAAAGGTGCTGGAGGCAAAAATTGTTGTTTAAAATTAACTACCCTATTCAAACTTTGAGAAATCACATTACTGTTGCCAGAAATATAAAAGAAAGCAAAGAACAATATCGGTAGTAGCGCTAAAGGCAAGTACTTTTTATTGTTACGAAGATTTATAGCGTTTCCAAAAGGGATGGGTTGTAGTGTGTTGGCTTTTTGGTCTATAGATGCTAATAGCAACTCCGACTTGTTTTTATCTTGTGAAAGTTGTAAAAAGTTAGTCAGCTTGTCACCTACTTCGTTGAAATGATTTCCAATTATTGCTGATGCCTGATTGTAATCAATCCCCTTTTGAAGCTTGAATAATTTGAATAACGGAAAAAAAATAAATCGAGACAACAGAAAAAGTTCTACCAAAACAAAACTGTAAAACAAAACTGTTCGGGCTGTTGGTTTCAGCCAAAGGAAATATTCGACAAACAAGGTGAAGATAAAATACAGCAACCCAATACCCACGAAGAAAATAATGCCACGCAGCAGTTCATTAGTATAAAACTTTCTGATAAAGTCTTCTAGTTTTTGATATATGATGTTTGAATTCTCCAATTTTAGCAATTTCTAATTATAACCGATAAAAGTACAATTTTTACCGAATACCCAAGCGTTAAAAATTTGCCAAAGAAAAATCAGGCACTTGGACCTCATTAAAAACTTCCTGCTTCTTGCTTCTTGCTTCTTGCTTCTGTTTATCTTTGCAAAAATTTATACAAAATGTCAAGACCAGTTAGAGTTCGTTTTGCTCCAAGTCCGACCGGACCATTACATATTGGAGGTGTTAGAACTGCCTTATTCAATTACTTATTTGCTAAAAAAAATAACGGTGTTTTCTATTTAAGAATTGAAGATACCGATCAAAACCGCTTTGTTCCCGGAGCTGAACAATACATTTTTGAAGCTTTAGATTGGTTGGGAATTGCACCAAGCGAAACTGTTGGAAAGAACGAAAAATTTGGTCCTTACCGTCAATCCGAAAGAAAGGCGTTGTACAAACAATATGCCGACCAATTGATTGATTCTGGTTGGGCGTATTATGCCTTTGATACTGCTGAAGCTTTGGATATGCATCGGAAACAGCACGAAGAGCAAGGTAAAACGTTCATCTACAACTGGCATAATCGTGAAAAACTAGATACTTCTTTAGTCCTTTCTAAAGAAACAACTAAAAAGAGAATTGCTGCTGGCGAAGCTTATGTGGTTCGTTTTAAAACTCCGGTTAATGAGACTTTGCATTTGCATGACATTATTCGTGGAGACATAAACTTTGAAACCAATCTTTTAGACGATAAGGTGTTGTTTAAAAGTGACGGCATGCCAACCTATCATTTGGCCAATATTGTTGACGATCATTTAATGGAAACTTCGCATGTGATTCGAGGTGAAGAATGGCTGCCATCGATGCCTTTGCATTGTTTATTATACAAAGCTTTTGATTGGGAAGCACCTGAATTTGCCCATTTGCCTTTGATTTTAAAGCCAATAGGAAACGGAAAATTATCGAAACGTGATGGTGATAAATTAGGTTTTCCGGTATTTCCTTTAGAATGGAAAAGTGAAGAAGGCATTTCGTCGGGTTACAGAGAAAACGGGTTTTTCCCGGAAGCTGTACTTAACTTTTTGGCTTTATTAGGTTGGAATGACGGAACCGACCAGGAATTATTTTCGCTTGAAGAATTGGTTGAAAAATTTGATTTAAATCGAGTTCATAAAGCCGGAGCCAAATTTGACCCTGAGAAAAACAAATGGTTCAATCACCAATACCTGCAAAAACAAGATGATGAAAGCTTAGCGAAAAGCTATGCTTCTATCCTTTACGAAAAAGGAGTTGATGTCGATTATACTACATTGACAAAAATTGTTTCTTTGATAAAAGAACGCGCCAACTTTGTTTCTGAATTCTGGGAAATGAGCAGCTTCTTTTTTGAAGCACCAACCTCTTATGATGAAAAAGCAGCCAAAAACTGGAAAGAAGATACGCCAAGAACGATGCAAGAATTGATTTCGGTGTTGGAAAACATCAGCGACTTTACCTCAGCAACTATAGAAACGGATGTAAAAGATTGGATGACGCAAAATGAAATCGGGATGGGAAAAGTAATGCAGCCGTTCCGTTTGAGCTTAGTAGGTGCCTTAAAAGGACCGCATCTTTTTGACATTGTAGAGTTGATTGGCAAGGAAGAAACCATCAAACGATTACAAACCGCAATAGCTACTTTATAAAACAAAAAGCCCCGAATCATCGGGGCTTTTTTTATAAATTAAAAACTACCTGAGCATTTATAGTTCCCAGATTTCCTTTGAATTCATCGCCATTATTGAGCTCTTGCAATTCATCGTTTTTGTTGAGTTTATTCAGAATGTTGGTAAATCCATATTCATAAAAAATTACAGCTCGAACCGTTTTGCTTCCGGCCGAACAGCCTAAATAAAAGTTACCGCTAACAGGAGAAACATCAACAATGTCTTCGGCTCTTAATAAAGTCCCTTTGATGATTTTAGTTTCGTCTGTTTTGGCTAAGCCTAATTTACCGTTGATTTGCAATACCGGACCAAAATCTAACGAAACATGGTCTTCTACTACATTATAACTCAGCAACAATCGAACTTGAACGCCTTGAATAGTATACTTGATTTTTTGATCAAAGGTAGATTCTAATGAAAATGCATTAGAGAAAAACTGCATACCATAAATCATACTCCAATCGTTGTAATAATTTCCTCTTACCGAAAGTCCACCGGCAAATCCAAGCTCGGGTTTGGTATCGAAATTACTGGTAAATAAACTCGTTTGGGAAACTCCGGCTGAGATTCCGATACGGTTGCCATCTCTGTTGCCGTATTGCGCAAATCCTATTGTTGAAAGCATCAGCAAAAGGATTGTCATTTTTATCTTCATAACTAACTTATAATTTGTAACAAACATACATTTTTTTCGTACAACAACTTTACTAACCTTTAATATTTAGAAATTATGCCTATTTTCTTTTTTGTTTTTTTATTCTTGGGTCTTATTCTGCTATTCTCTTCTTTCTTTACGGTCAAGCAACAAACTGCTGTAATTATAGAGCGATTTGGAAAGTTTTTGAGCATCAGACAGTCCGGTCTTCAATTAAAAATTCCTTTGATTGATCGAATTGCGGGTCGTGTTAATCTTAAAATCCAACAGTTGGATGTTATTATTGAAACCAAAACCAAAGACAATGTGTTTGTGAAGCTAAAAGTTTCGGTTCAGTTTATGGTGGTAAAAGAAACGGTTTATGATGCTTTTTATAAATTAGAATACCCACATGATCAGATTACATCCTATGTATTTGATGTAGTTCGTGCAGAAGTTCCCAAATTGATTTTGGATGATGTTTTTGAAAGAAAAGACGATATCGCCATCGCGGTTAAAAGAGAATTAAACGAAGCTATGACTACGTATGGTTATACTATCATCAATACTTTGGTTACGGATATTGATCCGGATATTCAGGTAAAGAATGCGATGAACAGAATAAACGCTGCTGATAGAGAAAAAACGGTAGCTGAATTTGAAGCGGAAGCTTCCAGAATCAGAATTGTAGCTAAAGCAAAAGCGGAAGCGGAAAGCAAACGTTTACAAGGACAAGGGATTGCCGACCAAAGACGGGAAATTGCCAAAGGTTTAGTAGAAAGTGTAGATGTACTGAATAAAGTGGGCATCAACTCTCAAGAAGCTTCGGCTTTAATCGTGGTTACCCAACATTACGATACGTTACAAGCCATTGGTGCTGATACGAATTCGAATTTGATTTTATTACCAAACTCTCCTCAAGCTGGAAGCGATATGCTCAACAATATGGTTGCTAGTTTTACAGCCAGTAATTTAGTAGGCGAATCTATGAAAAATGGTATGAGAACTATCGAACGTAAAAAAGGGAAAAATAATTCTAAGGATGATAATCAAGAAGACGAAACTCTTGATACTGAAGTATAATACTAATAATTACAATAAAAAAAGAGGCTTAATCGCCTCTTTTTCTGTTTATATACCAATTGATAACATAAGGAATAACGAGCTTTACAATACTTCCTATCGTGCCCGAAAATAACTTGGAGTAAATATCACCCAGTAACGAAACGGACTTTGAAGGAAGAAAGCTTTCCTTGGTTTTATTAAGACTGAGAACTACCTTCTTTTGATAAATTTCCCTTTCTAATTTCAGGATTTTCAAATCATGTTCTATTTCAGCGTAAGAAGCATATTTTTTTGCTGCCATAGTTAGTCCTCGTTAAAAAATATTTCTGAAAATTTTTCCAAAATCGGACCTTCTACAATTTTGTCCTTAACCATAAATAAAAGCATGGCTAAAATAAAATATACTCCGGCTACAATTAAAAAACCCACAACATAACTGTTCATCAACTGTCCAATTGCCAAAGCTGCAGCTACCGACAAAAACAACATGACAATCATTAGGCACATTGCAATCAGCGTAAATTTAAGGATTAAAGTTGTCGACTTCATAGCTACTTTAAAGCCCCAAAGTTTGTAATAAGCAATACTGCTCTCTACATACGCTTTAGCATTTTCCTGAATATCTTCAATATTATCCTGTAGTTCTTCTAAGGCCATTATTTTTGAAGTTTGGCGTTTTCTTTTTTAAGTTCAGCTAGTTTCTCTTCCAAAAAAGTAATCGCTTCCTCGGCTTTGTAACTCGAGTTCGAAAGAAAGTCTTCGACCGTTTCCTTGAAATCCTCTTTGGCTCCTGAAAACTTTTCTTTGGTTTCCTCTTCCATCGAATTCCATTTTGATTTTGCCTGATCTTTTAAATCGTCAAATCCATCTTTTATTTTTTCTCTTGTTTTAGAACCTTTATCGGGAGCAAATAAAACTCCGATGGCTGCTCCAATAGCTGCACCGGCTAAAAGAGCCAAAATTCCATTTCCATTACTACTTGACATAACTTTTGATATTTAATTTTAGGAAAGTTACGAAAATTCGACGAAACGTGGTGTTAAATTGTGGTTAAAGCACCGAAACTTCTTTTAAAGCCATTTCCCGAAAGTTTTTTTATCTAATTATATATTGACTTGCCAAATTTTTAAAAATCGAATTAAATCAATTTATGAAAGCCGATTTTAATTGTCTAATATTATACTTTTTGTTGTTTTTATAGATTTTGTAAATAATAAGAAAGCCCGCTAATAAAGCGAGCTTTTCATTAATAAAATCTATTTTAATTATTCTTTGCTTTCTACTTTTGCCCAAGTGTCTCTTAGACCAACCGTTTTGTTGAAAACTAATTTTTCAGAAGAAGAATCTTTATCTACACAATAATATCCTAATCGCTGAAATTGAAAACGCTCACCATTTTTGGCAGTGACTAAACTTGGCTCCAAATATCCGGTAATAACTTCTAAAGAATTTTTATTGATATATTCCTTAAAATCTACCTCTTTATCGCCGTCGGGATTTTCATGGGTAAACAGTCGATCGTAAATCCGGACTTCAGCTTCTATAGCATGGTTAATCGAGACCCAATGAATTGTTCCTTTTACCTTACGCTGACTGGCTTCGGTACCGCTTCCGCTTCGGGAATCTTCATCATAGGTACAGTGAATTTCCGTAATAGTTCCATCGGCATCTTTAACAACGCTTTCTCCTTTGATGATATAAGCATTTTTCAAACGAACCTCTGTTCCTAATGTTAATCGGAAAAACCTCTTATTGGCTTCTTCCTGAAAATCTTCTCTTTCGATATACAATTCTTTTGAAAAAGGGACTTTTCTAAAGCCTAAACTTTCGTCTTCCTGACTGTTTTCGGCATCCAAAATCTCCTCTTGACCTTCAGGATAATTGGTAATGACTAATTTTACCGGGTTCAGAACTGCCATTACACGTGGGGTAGTTTTATTCAATTCTTCGCGAACGCAGAATTCCAATAGCGAAACATCAATTAAATTGGTTCTTTTGGCTATTCCGATAGTATTGGCAAAATTCCGAATCGCCATAGGTGGATAACCGCGTCTTCTCATTCCCGATATCGTACTCATTCGAGGGTCATCCCAAGCGGTTACATGCTTTTCTTCGACCAATTGCAGTAGTTTTCTTTTGGAAACTACAGTATGCGATAAGTTTCTACGAGCAAATTCTCTTTGCTTTGGACGTACTTTAGTGCTATCATAAACCTGGTCTAAGAACCAATCATATAATTCGCGATGCGGTAGGAACTCGAGCGTACAGAAAGAATGGGAAATTTGTTCTAAATAATCACTTTCTCCGTGAGCCCAGTCATACATTGGGTAAATACACCAATCGTTTCCGGTTCTGTGGTGATGCGCATGGAGAATTCTGTACATAATAGGATCACGCATCAACATATTGTTGTGTGCCATGTCTATTTTGGCGCGAAGGATATGCGTACCGTTCGGAAATTCGCCATTCTTCATTCGGGTAAATAGGTCTAAATTTTCTTCGATAGAACGGTCTCTGAAGGGAGAATTCGTACCCGGACTGGTAGGTGTTCCTTTTTGCTTGGCCATATCTTCAGAAGATTGGCTGTCTACGTAGGCTTTGCCTTGCTTAATAAATTCAGTAGCCCAGTCGTATAATTGCTGAAAATAATCCGAAGCATAGCATTCGTTAGACCATTGAAAACCCAACCATTCAATATCTCTCTTGATAGCATCAACATATTCCTGCTCTTCCTTGGCCGGATTGGTATCATCAAACCTCAAATTTACCGGAGCCTGATAATCAATACCTAAACCAAAATTCAGGCAAATCGCACTGGCATGACCTACGTGCAAATACCCGTTAGGCTCTGGCGGAAAACGAAAGCGCAATTTGTCGTTAGACAAACCGTTTCTCAGATCTTCTTCTATTATTTGTTCAATGAAATTAAGCGACTTCTCTTCTGTTGACATTATTTTTGTAATTTTAGCAAAGATATAAAAGAGTTTATAAGTTTATAAGGTTTATGAAGTTTATGGATAGTATTAAACCTTTTAAACATCATAACCCTAATAACCTTTTTTAAATGGGAACTATAAAACTTCAAAATATAAGAACCTTTTCCTTTCACGGTTGTCTGGAAGAAGAAGCCCGAATAGGTTCGGATTACCGCGTAGATCTCGAAATCAAAACCGATTTGAGAAAATCTTCTACCTCTGACGAGCTCAGTGATACGGTTGATTATGTGTTGTTGAACAGGATTGTTGTTGAAGAAATGGCCATTCGGTCTAAACTACTGGAACATGTAGGCCATCGAATTATTGTTAGAATTTTTAGTGAAATACCTGAAGTATCCCGGATTCTTCTGGCGGTTTCTAAACTGAACCCTCCTATTGGCGGCGATGTGGAAGCGGTTACAATAGAGATGGAAGAATACCGAAGTTAAAGTTTATGAGGTTAAAAAGGTTTATATATTCTAAAAACCATATAAACTTTTTTGTAAACCTTATAAACATATAAACTTTTTTATATATTTGCCGGCACAATGGGCATCTTGGCCGAGCGGCTAGGCACCGGTCTGCAAAACCGTTTACTCCGGTTCGAATCCGGAAGATGCCTCTGAAACCTTCAAGGAAACTTGGAGGTTTTTTTTTGGTTAATTTTTAGAAAAAATTAAGTAAAGTCAATGCTCGAATCCGGAAGATGCCTCTGGAACTTTCAAGCACTTGAACGAAGTGAACTGGCGAAGCAAACTTGGAGGTTTTTTATTGCTAATTTTTGATAAAAAGTAAGTTTACTTAGTTAGCTTTCATTTGTCCTCTTGTAAAACGCTCACTGGCAGTTTGGTAATTAGCAATCGTTTTATTTTTTAAGGTCAGGTTTAGGGTTTTTAACTCCTTCATTTCCTTGGTATCGGAATTCCAAGAATACTGATGGCATTGCTTTCTATCATTGATTTCGGTGAAAATATTGTTTTGCAAAAGCCCTATAGTTCTATAATTACCTAAAAAAGCGCGTTCCTCATTGGGCTGCATCAGCCTGATGTCTTTTCCGTAAAGAGACGAAGTGTAATTCCAATTCAAATACCCAAAGACCGTCGGCATAATATCGATTTGCGAGGCTAATTTATCGACCTTTTCAGGAGCTTGTTGGGAATTAAAAATCATCGCCGGAATATGATGCTTATCAATATTTACTTCCCATTTTCCGGCACTGTTGGCACAATGATCGGCAATAAATATGAAGATAGTATTTTTGAACCAAGGTTTGGTTTTAGCGCTATTGATAAACTTTCCTATGGCAAAATCGGTATATTTAATTACAGAAGCCCTTTTTCCTTGCGGCATAGCAATAGCATTAGCCGGAAAAGAATAGGGTTTATGATTCGATGTAGTCATGATGAAATTGAAAAAAGGTTTACCTAAAGCATAATTATCGTCCGCAATTTTTATCGATTTTTTATAAATATCCTCATCACAGATGCCCCAAGCATTTTCAAAAGTTACTTCAGTATCTTCAATATTGATGCGCTTAGTGGTAATAATATCATTCAAAGGATTACCTCTGTTTCGGTCCACAATAGTAAATCCCTGACCGCCAAAAAAAGTATTCATATTATCAAAATAACCATCACCACCATAAATAAAATTCAGGTTGTAGTCCTTTTGTTTTAAAATAGTCGCAATCGAGTATAAATTAGTATTTTCATGACGTCTGACAATACTATTGCCGGGCGTTGGCGGTACTGAGAGCGTTAAGGCTTCCATCCCTCTTACAGTTCGGGTTCCTGTAGCATAAAGGTTGGTAAAAAAGATGCTTTGATCTGCCATAGTATCCAGATTCGGAGTGAGGTTTTCTTTATTCCCGAACTTTCCCATAAACTCTGCGCTAAAGCTTTCTATACAAACCAATACGATATTGGGACGGATTTCTAGACCAGAATTGGTAATCCTTCTTTCTAAATTAGTTATGGAATCGGAAAGATAGACTTGATTACGCTGCTTTACATCTTCCTTTACCAAGGCAAATGCTAGGTCTTCGGGTAATTTTTGATAAAAAGTGTCATAATCCAATTCGTTGGACCGAAAAGCTGCGAAAAAAGAATACACTCCGTTTTTTGAAAGCTCATTGACATACGTGTTTTCGCCTAACTCCGCAATTTTATTGGGAACAAACTGTATATAAATAAGACTAATCCCTGCCAAAAATAAGATCGGAATTAATCGGTTTTTAAAGGACAATCGGTCAGAAAAGACCTTAGCGAATTTTTGGGTTTTGGTGAAATAGAGAAAGAATAAACCTGTCACTAATAATAACGAAATGATTAAAACCGGTAAAGGGTAAGACTGATTGATGTTTTCAAAGACTTCGTAAGTATATATTAAATAATCTACCGCAATAAAATTAAACCTTGTATTGAATTCATCCCAAAACGGAAATTCCGCTAGAAAGGAAAACACCGTGATAAAAAAGGTAAAAAACAAAATGCCATATGTCAGCCATTTATCCAATGATTTTCCTATAAATTTCGATGGAAAAATCAATAAATACAATCCATACGGAAGGATAAAAAACACTGCAGTTCCAAAATCAAATACGAATCCCAGGCCAAATACTTTGAAAATATTAAGCAAGGAAATGTCTAAAGATTTTAGAGACATCATGAATAAAATCATTCGTATACTAAATCCAAGAAAGCAATAAATAGTAATAAAATTGTTTAGAATCGTAAACCGATTCACCAGTAGTTTGTTCATATTCTTTTAGGGTAAGAAAATTGGTGCGTGAAGTACCCCAAAATTAAAGGATAAACAAAAGGACTTAGCGATTTAGAGGTATCGTCTAATTAGAATTGACTTAAAAAGTCGCCTTAAATAGTCTGGTTGTGCTTGTATTCTGTTGGAGAAACACCTTTTATTTTTTTGAAATTAGTATTAAAAGTCGCTTTGTTTTTAAAACCACAAGAGGTCGCAATCCCTAGTATTGAGTACTGTTTGTTGTCTGGATTCGTATATAACCTGATGAACTCTTCTACCCGATATTCATTGACAAAATCCTGAAAGTTGGTCTGAAGATGTACGTTTAAAATTTCAGAGATGAAATGCTTTGGAATACGAACACTTTCGCTAAAATGTTGTAAGGATAAATTGGCATTTAAATAGAGTTTTTTCGATTCCATCCCATCTTTTATTTTTAGAATATACTCTTGAATATCCTTTTCATTCAGTGAGGAGTTCTTGTATTTATTATGGATTATCGGTTGGTTGATAAAGCTCGAATTAAAGGCAAACAAATAAGACAAATAATAAAACACGAAGGCAATTACAAAAATGAGTATAGTATTGAAATTTCGATAGTGCTCTATACTTTCAAAATGAGAAACAAAACTAAAAATATTGCTGAGGTAAACTGTTAACAAAGAGCAAACTAGCACTAAAAACGGAATTTTCACTACGATGGCAACTTTTAAATTTAAAGTGTAGTACAACGAACCGACCAAATACCCTATAAAAATCAAATACAAAAAATGCTCGGCAGATTCAATTCCGAATGGTTCTCCAAAAAAAATTTCATAAACCTCAATAAAAACGTAAACTACAACCGGAAGGAAATAGGGTGCAATTTTTAAAATCTGTATAGGTTTCGGTTGATTAAAATTCTTTAGGAAAAGGAAAAGGAAGACAATAAACAACGTATTATCGACAATAAAAAAATCAAAATCCGAAATGAATAAATTGGAATTAGTATCGCCCAACATGTAAATCAGAAGCGAAATCAACGAAGCATTCAAATAAAAATAATGGGTAAAAATGTACTGGCTTTTATTTTTGTAAAGTAGTAATAACAAAAATAATCCCTGAAGTAACGTAATGATTTGAAAGGTTTGAAACATATTTATTACTCCTCATTTTCGAGCTTTTCGAACGCTTTATCTACAATTTTCCCTTCTTTAGGAAACCACGCCTGAGAGAGTAAAAATACACCACAAATAATCAATACAATGCTAATAAACTTTTTGATTAACAGAATGTTTTTGGCATTGAGTTGTTTCCGTAATTGCTTGGCTAAAAGTATTTTAAAGATATCAGTTACGAAATACGTTAAAATCAAAGTTGTAAAGAACGTCAACATTCTTGAGGTCTTCAATTCCAACTGCGGCCCAATAGTTATAAGGATAGCTAACCAAAAACCGAGTACACCAATATTGATAAAGTTCAGAAAAAAGCCTTTGATGAATAAGGAAAGATAATTGGTTTTAGCGAGTTCTTTTGGGTCGATTTCATCAATATTTGTCTTTTTAGATTCCTTTCGGTTATTGATAAAAGAAATGATACCATACGTTAGCATAACCAATCCACCAAAAATATATAATGCCGGATCATCCTTGATGCTTTGAATTAAACGATAACTACTAAAAAAGGCAATAGTAATAAATACAATATCGGCCAAAACTACTCCTAAATCAAAAAAAATGGCCGCTCTAAATCCTTTGACGACGCTGGTTTCGAGTAATACAAAAAAAACGGGTCCAATCATAAAACTTAGAAAGAAACCAAGCGGTATGGCTGATAAAATATCCTGAAGTAAAATCATTGTTAAGGTTTTGACACTGCAATTTAAAATTTAAAATTAAAATCTAAAACAAAATCTATTTTGCTTGTCTGATGTTTCCGCCGGCTACTGTTTTTTCATTAATTTGTTTTGGTTTACCATATATAGTAATTGTACCGCCGGCTCTCACTTTTGCGTCTACCAAATCTGTCGCATGAACGCCGGCTTTTCCGCCTGCATTACAAGTAATTACTGTTTGCTGAGTATGCAAATTTTGAGCTTCATAAATGCCACCCGAATTCACTAAAACATCCTGAACTTTTGCACTTCCTGATAGATTAACAATAGATCCGTTAGCCGTTCTGATGTTTAATTTATCGGTATCTAAAACGAGTTTTACTTGAGAGCCTTCTTTAGCAATGATTTCAAATGAAGTAGCTTCAATCTTCTCCGCGCACGCAATTCTTGAGCCTTCATTAGCTTCAACCGCATCAATTCGCTTAAAATACACAGTAACCGAAATATGGTCACCGTCCAACATGCGGAGTAATGGCATTCTGATTTTTAATTCGCCATTTTTATTGATGACTTCAACATCTTCTGCATTGCCTCCATCAATTTGAACACTATTTTCCTCAGCGGGAACCAACAGTACATCAATTTGATCAAACGAGGTTACTTTATTAAAATCGCCCGGACGTTTTTCTACTTGTCCAAAAGCTATTGAACTGATTAATAATATACTAAAAAATATCTTTTTCATTCTAAAATTTTTAACTGAATACTAAAACGTACTATTAGTTTCTCCTTATGAAATGGAAATCTAGTTGCTTTTTAACTAAATCGGCATTTTTTACTTTTACAAAAACTTCATCACCAAGTTGTAAAATACTTTGGGTTGCTTGTCCAACCAAGGCATATTGTTTTTCATCGAAAGTATAATAATCTTCTTTGATTTCACGGATTCTAACCATTCCTTCACATTTGTTCTCGATGATTTCTACATAAATTCCCCATTCGGTAACTCCTGAAATTACACCGAGAAACTCCTGATCTTTGTGATCTTGCATGTATTTTACTTGCATGTATTTTACCGAATCTCTTTCTGCCTGAGCTGCTAAACCTTCCATGTTACTCGAATGTTCACACTTTTCTTCATAGACATCAGCATCCACCGATTTTCCTCCATCCAAATAATACTGCAGTAATCGATGCGCCATAACATCGGGATATCGACGGATTGGCGACGTAAAATGTCCGTAATAATCAAATGCTAATCCATAATGTCCAATATTTTCTGTCGAATATTTGGCTTTACTCATACTTCGAATCGTTAACGTATCAACTAGATTTTGCTCTTTTTTTCCGTTAACATCATTCAACAACGCATTCAACGATTTGGAAATATCTTGTTTTGATTTCATATTGATGGAATAGCCAAACTTAGAAATCACGGTTTGTAAATTGATTAACTTATCTTCATTAGGTTCATCGTGAATTCGATAAATGAAGGTTTTCTTTTGCTTTCCAATAAATTCAGCGACTTTTCGATTGGCCAACAACATAAATTCTTCAATAAGATGATTGGCATCTTTAGAGATTTTAAAGAAGACTCCAACCGGTTCCGCATTGGCATCTAAATTGAATTTCACCTCTACTTTATCAAAGGAAATTGCTCCTGCTGCCATTCTTTTTCTTCTCAGAATTTTAGCTAATTCATCTTGTTTTAAAGTTGCAGACACAATCTCCGCCGGAACTTTATACTCTTTTCCGGTTAGTGAAATTTCAGCCGGAATAACATCACCTTTCGTTTCAATAATATGCTGCGCTTCTTCATAAGCAAAACGTTGATCCGAATAGATGATCGTTCTTCCAAACCATTGATTGACTACTTCGGCTTTTGGAGTCAGTTCGAATATAGCAGAGAACGTATATTTTTCTTCATTGGGTCTGAGTGAGCAAGCAAAATTAGATAATACTTCGGGCAACATAGGAACCACTCTATCTACTAAATAAACCGAAGTGGCTCTTTTATAGGCTTCATCATCCAAAATAGTGCCTTCTTGTAAATAATGCGACACATCGGCAATATGAACTCCGATTTCATAATTTCCATTGTCTAAAACCTGAAAAGAAAGTGCGTCATCAAAATCTTTAGCGTCTTTTGGATCAATAGTAAAGGTTAAAACCTTTCTCATATCACGTCGCTTTTCAATTTCCTTTTCGGTTATGGAAGTATCTAATTTATTAGCAAAGGCTTCTACTTCAATCGGAAAATCATAAGGTAAACCGTATTCGGCTAAAATTGCATGGATTTCGGTATTATGTTCTCCTGGTTTTCCAAGGACTTTGATAACCGAACCAAAAGGGGAATCTGCTTTAGCCGGCCAATCTTCCAGTTTTACTAAAACTACGTCTCCATGTTCAGCTTCTGCTAATTTATTTTTAGGGATAAAAATATCGGTATACATTTTGGCATTCGCTGTAGTAACAAAGCCGAAATTCTTTTGAATATCTACAACACCTACGAATTCAGTTTTATTTCTTTCGATGATTTCAATAACTTCCGCTTCTGGTTTTCTAGAGCTTCTTCTGTTGTACACATAAGCTTTAACTTTATCGCCATCTAACGCATGATTCAGATTGATAAACGGTATAAAGACGTCGTTTTCTAATTCTTCACAAACAAAATAACCGGCTTTTCTAGAGGTCATATCAACAACACCTTCGTAATAATGCTGACTGGTCGCTTTTACTAAATATTTTCCGGGTTCTGATTCTATAATCAGTTTTTGAGCTGCTAGAATTTTTAAATCTTTGATAATTTCATTTCTGCTTTTGGTATCATCCAATTCTAAAATAGCAGCAATTTGTTTGTAGTTAAAAGGTTTATTCGCGTTTTTAGATAGTATTTTAAATATCTTTTCGGAAAAAGTCTTTTCATTTTTCCCGAACTTTTTGGGTTTCTTACTCATTATTCATTTCTAATTAATGCTGAAAATTACGAAGAAGTATTAAGATATCAGAAGTAAGTTTTAAGATTTATATAAAAAATAACTTTTAAGGTTTACAAAAGAAGGTTATCAACACTTATTAAAAACAACAAAAAGAAAAGATTTTAAAATTTAAATTTATGATGGTTATTATAGCGTGTTGATTTGTGGAATAACTTTATTTTTTTAAAGTAGATTTTGTAGTTATGCTTTTTTATATTGATTTATCAACATGTTTATTCCAAAGTAAAAGCTTCATTTTTAACCTTTTTTATAATTTAATTAACAGTTGTTCACAAGTACAAAATCATTATTTTTGTAAATAACTTTACATTGTATTTTTGGTTGAAAAAGGGCTTTTTTATCTTGATAACTTTTCCAAAAATTACGCAAACTAAATTTGTTTTTTTCATCTCGGTTTTGCATTACAATTTAATCACCTACTTCCTAAAAAAACTTCTAAAATTCTATCCGAAGTTGTTAACAAACGATGTTAATTTAAGGTTAACTGAAAATCAACGAATTGCGTATCGCTATTAACAATCTAATATTTTAACATTTTAGTTGTATAAATAGCAATGATTTTCAAACACTTATAAAAATTATGCAATTGAATGCCGTCGTTGAAACTTAAAAATCAAACAGTTACGAATATCTCAAAATACAACCAATAGTTTCCGTAATTTTGTCTAACTTATTTCACACACAACATTATGAAAATCTCCATCGGAAACGATCACGCAGGACCAGAATACAAGAAAGCAATAATACATTTTTTAGAGCAACAAGGACACGAAATTTTTAACCACGGAACAGATACTTTTGACAGCGTTGATTATCCTGATTTTGGTCATCCGGTAGCAATGGATGTTGAAAACCAAAAAGCCGATTTCGGAATTGTAATTTGCGGCTCCGGAAACGGAATCAACATGACGGTAAACAAACATCAAGGCATTCGTTCGGCTTTATGCTGGACCAAAGAAATAGCGGCTTTAGCACGTCAGCATAATGATGCTAATATAATAAGTATTCCGGCTCGATTTACTTCAATTCAACAAGCGGTTGAAATGGTAGACACTTTTTTCAATACCGATTTCGAAGGCGGAAGACATGCGAGTAGAGTGAATAAAATAGCTTGTAAATAGTACATAACAATGTTTGTAAATCCAAAAACGGTTAACGAATATGCAAGTCTTGGAAGAAAAGTAGCCGCTGTTACTTTTGTAACAGGAAGCTTCATTTTAGCGTTATACTATCTTACTTCGTACAGCGGATTTATTTACATTAGTCTATTTTATATGATTTCGTTTCTGATAGTAAACGGAGTTGTTTTTTCCATACTGTTTTCATTATTATTCCAAAAAAATAACGATAAGAAAACTATTTTTTTTACTCTTTTTTTAATGTTGCTTAATATCCCAATTGGTTATTTTTATATACAATTAGGCTTTACAATTTACGAGCTCTTAAATAGCCACTAGATGACAAAAATTGAAATTCACAAACATGAAGTAAAAGGAAGTAATTTAATCCTTTCTATTCTATTAAATTTACTGATTACTATTGCCCAAATTGTAGGCGGCATAATCTCAGGAAGCCTAGCGTTGATCTCGGATGCTCTTCACAACTTTTCAGACGTACTCTCTTTAGTATTTAGTCTCATTGCTCATAAATTATCCAGAAGAAAAGCCTCCATAAACAATACGTTTGGTTACAAAAGAGCCGAATTAATAGCTGCTTTTATTAATGCAATAACGTTAATCATTGTAGCACTTTATTTAATATTTGAAGCTGCTACACGTTTTTTCCATCCTGAACCCATTAAGTCAGGTTTGGTCATTTGGTTAGCTATTTTAGGAATTGTAGTCAACGGTGGTTCGGTTTTATTACTCAAGAAAGATTCGAAGCACAATTTAAATATGAAATCGGCTTATTTGCATCTTTTAACAGACATGATGGCATCGGTTGCCGTGTTGGTGGGCGGTCTTTTAATGAAGTTTTACGGCTGGTTTTGGGTAGACAGTGTAATGACATTACTAATCGCGATGTACTTAATTTATGTAAGCTACGATTTGATAAAATCAGCTACAAAAATGTTAATGCTCTTTACACCTGATTTTATTGATATTAAAGAGGTCGTTCGCGAAGTCCACAAAATAAAAGGCGTCAATAAGCTCCACCATATTCACATTTGGCATTTAAATGATGAAGAGCTGCATCTGGAAGCGCATTTAGATTGTGCCGATGATATAAAAATGAGTGAATTCAACGTCTTACTCAACGAAATTGAGATGGTACTCTATAACAAATTTAACATCAACCATACCAATATTCAACCCGAATTCAAAAAAGAAGATCCCAAACACTTTATTGTTCAGGATTAAAATGATGCTACAACTCGATAGCCATAGTATTCAGAAGCTATTCCAAAAGAGAGCTCCGAATTCCCACAAAGGAAATCATGGCCATGCTTTACTTATGGCCGGAAGCTCTTCTAAAATGGGAGCCGCTATAATTGCCGCAAAAGCTTGTTTAAGAACCGGAGCCGGATTAGTGACTGTAAATATTCCAAAAGAAGAAAGAGTAGCTCTTTTTACAGCTGTTCCGGAAGCTATGATCCAATTTCGAGAAGAAAATCAGCATTGGAGTAGCTTTAATGCCATAGCTATTGGACCCGGAATAGGAACTGATACTTCGGCAGAGCTTTTATTGAAGGCACTAATTGCTGCTGTAAATGTCCCAACGGTTTTTGATGCTGACGTGCTGACTATTTTATCTAAAAACCAAGACTGGCTCTCTAAAATTTATAAAAAATCCATTCTAACACCTCATGTCAAGGAGTTTGACAGACTATTTGGAATCCACCATTCGGAGGACGAAAGAAGACAAACTGCTGTAGCCAAAGCAACAGAATTGAACCTAATTATTATTCTAAAAGGATATCATACTTTTATCACGAACGGCCAAGAACAATTTGAAAATACCACAGGAAATTCGGGTTTGGCTAAAGGCGGCTCAGGCGATGCTTTGACCGGAATCATCACGGCTTTTCTGGCGCAGGGATATGAACCCATCAACGCAGCAATTCTCGGAGTATATCTTCATGGTTTGGCTGCCGATATCACTTTGGAAACTCAAAGCGAAGAAAGTATGCTGATTACCGATGTCATTCAGAATCTAGGGAAAGCTTTTAAAGAGATTTCTAAAGATCGAGTAGATTAATTTCGAAGCGCAATTAGAAAGAATATAAAGCTGACCACAATAAAAAGAAAAACAGGAATTCCAGCCAATAGGTTCAAGTTTCTTTTGAGGAACATTGATTTTTTATGGAAAAGGTAACTCTCCGCTACTAAAAAAAGAGACCAAAGAAATAAACCACAGTAAATACTCAACGCGTAAGCTAGATAAAACTCTTCAAAATCAAGAAAGAAAACAATGCTTCCGATACAAAGTAGCATCAATAATAAGATTCGCAGAAAAAAATATTTTATCATTGCACTGATTTAGTTCAAATATACAAAAATGACCAACATACAATTCATACAAAATCAAGTTACAGCTTCGCCCAAAAGCATTGAGGCAACATTAAAATTACTATCAGAAGAATGTACCATTCCGTTTATTTCCCGTTACCGAAAAGACCAAACCGGAAACCTTGATGAAGTCATTATCGAAACCATAGCCAAGCTTTCCAAACACTACGACGAAATCGTAAAGCGAAAAGAGAGCATTCTGAAAACCATCGATGAGCAAGGTCAGTTGACACCTGAATTGGCCAAAAAAATAAAAGAAAGCTTCGATTTACAGGAAGTAGAAGATTTGTATCTTCCCTATAAAAAGAAGAAAAAAACCAAAGCCGACATCGCGCGTGAAAATGGCTTAGAACCTTTAGCCAAAATCATTTTCGCGCAAGGGAAAGACGACATCGATTTCATTTCGACACAATATATCAATGATAAAGTCAAAAACGAAGACGAAGCGCTACAAGGAGCTCGCGATATAATGGCCGAATGGATCAATGAAAACATTTTCATTAGAAAGAATCTACGCCGTATGTTTCAGCGGAAAGCAGTAGTGACCACAAAGGTCGTAAAAACCAAGAAAGAAGACGAAGCCGCTCAGAAGTTCTCACAATATTTCGATTGGGCTGAGCCTATTTCAAAAGCACCTTCTCACCGATTATTAGCAATGCTTAGAGCCGAAGCCGAGGGTTTTGTTAAGTTACATGTGGATTTTGAAAAAGAGGAAGCACTTGATTTTATCGAAAACGAAATTATCAAAAGCAATAACGACACTACAACGCATATCGAATTGGCCATTAAGGACAGTTACAAACGATTGCTCGAGCCTGCGATTTCCAATGAAACCTTGCAAGAAGCCAAAGCCAAAGCCGACATCAAAGCCATTGATGTTTTTGCCGGAAATCTGGGTCAGCTTTTGTTAGCGCCACCTTTAGGAGAAAAACGTATTTTGGCGATTGATCCCGGATTTAGAAGTGGTTGTAAAGTAGTTTGTTTGGATGAAAAAGGCGATTTGTTATACAACGAAACGATTTATCCGCATCAGCCACAAAACGAGACCGCCATGGCTATGAAAAAAATCCGCTCCATGGTCAATGCCTATAACATTGAAGCCATCTCTATCGGAAATGGAACAGCAAGTCGCGAAACGGAATTTTTTATCAAAAAGATTGCTTTTGACAAACCGGTTCAGGTTTTTGTAGTTTCAGAAGCTGGAGCTTCGGTATATTCTGCTTCTAAAATTGCGCGAGAGGAATTCCCTAATTTTGACGTAACGGTTCGTGGTTCGGTTTCTATTGGGCGACGTTTGGCTGATCCTTTGGCTGAGCTGGTGAAGATTGATCCTAAATCGATAGGAGTAGGGCAGTACCAACATGATGTTGATCAAACTAAACTCAAAGAAGAATTAGATACCGTCGTGGTGCGCTGCGTGAACTCGG